>CAVXFS010000001.1:0-72091 GCA_963761115.1 uncultured beta proteobacterium
CCGGGCAGTCAAAACAATCTAACTGACGGTCTGTTGCTGGAATTGACCTGCCTTTTATGATTCCATATTGGTGGCCGAAAAGCCGTCATTCGAACGTGCAATCAGGCAAATTATTCAGGCCCAGGCCAATTATTCAGATTGCTCAATACCTATCTGTTTGGATAATTTTTTCCTTCAATGCGATGTATATACTCCGGGGCATACAATAAATACCTTTGTCCTGCTTGGGTCTTCTCGCCATTCTATAGTTAACGCAAAACAAATATTTTGCCAGCCTGCTGCGAATAACCAGCGATGCAGGCCCCAACAAGACATCTTTAATTCTGCACAGATGAGTCCAGTCCAAGACATATTTGGTGGCTTAAATCTCTCCAGCCTTAAAAAATTCAGGTTGGTATTTCCCAAAGGTCGCCAGCTATTCGAAGAAGTACGTGCGCTTTCCAGGGCAAAGCGCGACAAGGTTGAAAGCCACTTGTCACCTGATTTCGCGTGGGCTGAGCTCTATGAACTGAATATCAAGGAAATGAATATCCTTTCACTTGCTGCAATGGGGCTTTTGGACATGCTGATACAAACAGCGCAAACCGGATCAGATCTCAACCAGTTTATTCTTGAAGAGACTATTCGTAGCTCGGAAACCGAAAACGAAGGCGGTACCTGGTCAGGTGGCCATGAGGGGCAGTTTACAGAAGCGGATATGTTTGCCGTATATTACGCGAACATATATTCGATGCGCTGTCTGGGCATTTACGGGCACTATCTGAATGACCTGGTCAGCATAGTTGGCAAAGGCGGCGAGGGGAGCGACGAAGCATTTTTTAAGGCCGTTACCATAGACCGCAGCGTTTTGACATGCTCTGCATTTGCGGCACGTCTTGCGCGGGCCGAGTTCTTTGATGACAAGAAATTTTTTCTGCGCCTGCGCAAGGCAATCAAAGGCAAGCCCCATGACAACCTTTTGGTTCATCAGGATTTACGCCTCATACTTCAACTGCTTCATGAAACCCAATCGTTGAATGCACTCACGCTGTCCGATGCGGATGTGCTGTTCATCAAGGAACTCAAGTTATATACCAGCTGCGGAGAAGACCCGGCACGAAGCCTGATGCGCTTCATTCAGCGCTGGAAACACGAAAAACAATCGGCGACATGAAATTGCAATTTCGTGTCGTTGTCACCCCTGATTCCAAAACATAAATTTCCTATCCGTTGCGGAAAGCATTTGCATGTCCGCCACTGCATAGGAGGTTTATCATGCAACCAACAGCAAAGGCAGGTTCATCGGCTAGTTCGAACAGCGAAGTAGCCATTAAAAATGCCGCAGCCGCGCGACCGCCCGCCCGTACGCGCGCGCAGCGCGTGGCGGACGGACGGGCGCGCGGCGAGGACGTTCAGGGTACGCCACCTAGTAACACAGTACCCTCTAAATACATCCCGGAACAAAAACCCGTTTGCCGCATTCTTCGCTGTGCCGTGGATTCTCTTTACCTGTCCTACCAGGGCAAGTTGTCGAACGAGATGGATGACTGCCTGGAGGACAGAAAAAAATCCGCGCAATCCGATGATGACGTTGAACTGTCCATCGCCCAGATCACGATAGCGGATCGCCTGTTTCATGTGGCAGCTCATGGGGCAGGGCGCTTTCGCTATGTCATTACCGATGATCGCTTCCGCATCCAGATCAGCCGTGGCAAGCAATTGCCCATGGCCTACGTCCAGATCAGCAGCGAATACCTGACCTATGTTCCGATCGATACAATCGAACAAGAATTGAGTGTCATTGTGAATAGTCTCGGCGATGTTTACGACCAGGCCAAGGTCAGCCGGGCGGATTTATGCGTGGACTTTATCCCCGGCATTCCAATGGATGAATGGAACGTCCGGCAATGGATAACCCGCGCCAGAAAGAAAGCGGCCTATTGGACCGCCGGCGATCGTTTCTCCGGCTGGGTAATCGGCGCAGGCGGGGCAATTCAATCCAGAACCTACGACAAGGTGCTGGAGATCATCGAAGAAAGCAACAAGACCTATTTGTTCGATATATGGGAAGCATTGGGCCGCCTGCCCGGCGGGGATCCCGTGTGGCGACAGGAATTCCAGGCCGGCAGCGCCGCCTTGCGTGAACTGGGTGTGGCAACGGTTCCTCAATTGCTCGATAGACTTGGCGGGCTGTGGCGATACCTGACACAAGATTGGCTGCGCCTGACGGAACCAGGAACCGACAGCAACAAGTCGCGCTGGCAATCTCATCCGATATGGAATGAAATTCAAGCCGCCATCTGGACACCCACCCCGCAGTTGGCACTGGAACGTGTGCGCTCCTGCAACCTGCCAATGGACGAGCGGATCATTCCGGGTGGGCTGGGATATATCTCGTCATTCATGGCGCGTGAAGGCATCACGGATTGGAGAAAAGGTTTGGACACCTTCCTTCTCCATTCGAGAACCTTTTACGAGCAGCAAGGAACTTCGCTTGCCGATCAGGCCGAAGTGAAAGCCAGGGTCAAAGGGCGCAAGTACAACACCATCAACAACCGCGTAAAACTGGATGTAATTTTAACCAATGGCCTTTCGGAGGCTTACCGCAGGGCCATGGATGGGGATGATGAATAAGCGCGGCTACAACTGCCAGGAGGCGGCGCAATACCTCGGCATCAAGCGCCGCGCATTTGAAAAGCATTTTCGACCTCTTCTCACGGGCGCTTCCATCGGCACGTCTGTGATCTTCGACCGATTTGACCTCGACCGCGTTTTGGAAGAGCATATCCAGCGGAACGGGCGGCCTGTGGAGAAAGGAGGTAACACATGGGCCGAGCTCAAACCGGCATCAACCAGGACAAGCAGGGCTTCTGGTGCGTCGATCGGATATACAAAGGTACTCGACTTCGCAACCGTTTCGAGTCGTTTGAAGAAGCGGAAAGCTGGCTGATTTACCAGCTCGAGGGACTTCGGCAACTTCATCTTTTCGGGGTTCGTCCCAGAAAGACGTTTGATGAAGCTGCCGCAAAATATCTGCTCGATCATCAGGAGAAAGTGTCGCTGCAACAGGACATTTATCTGCTGGAAAGGTTGGTGCCATATATAGGCAAGCTGACGCTCGATCAGATCCACGATGGAACGCTGGCATCCTATGTAAAGGATCGGAAAGCCAAAGGACTGGCACACAAGACCATCAATCTTGGTCTGGGTATCGTCCGGCGGATTCTGAACCTTGCTGCGCGCAGTTGGCGAGATGAGGACGGTAAAACGTGGCTGGAAACGCCACCACTCATCACCATGCTGCCGCTCATAGGGTTTCAGCGCGAACCGCGTCCTATCACCTGGGCAGAACAACGGTGCATCATGCCGCTGCTGCCGGACCACCTGGCGAAGATGGTCTTGTTCGATTTGAACACGGGCGCACGGGATGAGGTGGTGTGTGGTCTGAAATGGGAATGGGAAATTCCAATTCCTGAACTTGGTGCATCGGTGTTTGATATTCCAAGGGAGAACGTCAAAGGCAGGAAACGCGGTCGCGTTCTGGTCTGCAATACGGTTGCTCAAAGCGTCATCGAATCACAACGCGGCATGGATGCCGAATATGTGTTTCCCTATCGGGGCCATCGGATTGAAACCATGAACAACAACGCATGGCAACGAGCGCGAAAGCTGGCCGGTATTCCCGACCTGCATATTCACGATCTGAGGCATACGGTTGGAATGCGACTGCGGGAGGCTGGAGCACGTGAAGAAACGATTGCAGACATCCTGTGGCACACGCGCCAGGGCATGACGGCTCATTACTCGGTAGTTCAGATTGATGAGCTGGTAGAGGCGTTAAACCGCATCACGGATGAGAGCAGTCGGGTCAATCGTAGCCTCGCAATGATTCGGCGGGAACGGCTTGAGGAGAAAAGTCACCGAAAAGTCCCCATCGAAAAGAAAATGGGTTAGTGCATTTCTGTTCTAACCCATTGATTTAATGGTGCGCCCGAAGAGATTCGAACTCCTGACCCCTTGGTTCGTAGCCAAGTACTCTATCCAGCTGAGCTACGGGCGCGTGGTACATGCTTATTTGGCGGAGAGAGAGGGATTCGAACCCTCGATAACGGGTTTAATCCGCTATGCTCCCTTAGCAGGGGAGTGCCTTCGACCTCTCGGCCATCTCTCCAAATAAGGCCGCGCAGGTTACCGTAAAGCTTTACAAAGGTCAACGCTTAATGCGCTTCAGGCTAATGCATTTAGAAGTCAATAAGGCTTATTTTCAAAGCTGGTCGTTGGTCATGATTCCATGTGAGTGTTGCGGGAAATAGGCGAGAACCCGTTCCGCTAGAGGATACGCTTTCCCGCCATTTTCTTCAGGGGCAGACTTTCATTGCAGGCAACGGTAGAAACGGCTCCAACGATCAATGCAGTGTTGGTGCCCCTTGGAGGAAATTTTGCCTACTGGCATTGCGAATATGATCCAGCAGCCGATTTGCCTCGGTTTCTGCTTCGATGTCTTGCGCCTGAATACTATCCTGAGTTGCACAGGCGTTATCCTGTGTGGCAAGCATGCCATTTTCCAGTGCCATTTTCAGGATGGCTTCTTCGCTCATATATTGGTTGGGTGCCTCGAACGCCTGTACGTCATCCTGAGCCACCAGCGACTCGATTTCCCTAATAGCGCATTGTTCCGCATTCATTCGGATCCTTTGCATTTCGAGAGCACGAATTTCAGCATTCAATCTTTTTTGCGATCGTCCCTGAATTTTTTGGCTGGTATTACCCTCGTCGATTCCTGCGCCAGGTTTGACCAGGTCGAGTTCATTCATCACGGCATTTTCCTTTTCCCTCGCCGCCACGACAGCCGCTCCGGCTTCCTGAAGTTTGTCAGACATTATTTTTCTGGCGCGTACTTCCATCCCGATGCACGCATAGTCTGCTTCCACCAAACGCAATTCTGCCGTTATTCGTTCTTCGATTGCTGCTATCGCCCGCAACTCAACATCCATGCACATCTGCGAAGTGCTGACTGACTGGTCATGCAGGGTGCGGTAGAGAGTGGTAATGGATTCTTCCGTCTGCATTGTTTGCATTTGAAGGAAATCCGTTTCGCCGCAAGTTTCTTGGCTGAATGGATAATCCAGCATCAGGCGAGCTCTTTCCTTCAGACTCTGATGCATGGCTAGTTTGTCTTTTACTGGCCGCAAAAAATCTGGCTGGAGCAAGTCTGTGTTGGCGGAGGTTTCTTCAGCATGCGATGTGGCTCGACGAAACTTCTTGTGAACTGACATGATTTGCCCCTCATTAGTTGGCACCAGACATCTGGCATGTATGCAAGATACCAGCGGTGCTGTTAAAGCAAGCCTGGAATAAGGGGGGTAAAACAGGCTATTTAGGCCATACGAAAATCATCAGGTACAGCGAAATCAGCTGGAATATTCTTAATAAAACTAATCAGGATGGACCTATACCATCTTGATTTTATGCGGCTAATAATTAAACCACATGTGGGGTAAATGATACACTTATTTATCGGTTTACCCGGCAATAAGTTCGCGCAATACATATGGAAGGATGCCGCCATGGCGATAGTAGTCCACCTCGATGGGTGTATCGATGCGCAAAAGCAGGCTGAATTGCTGAGTCGAGCCCCCCTTGCGATGGATCGTCAGCATTACGTTCTGCTGCGGTCTCAGGCTTTCGTCAATTCCGGTCAGATCGAAGGTCTCATCCCCGTTGAGTCCGAGTGCGGCGACATTGTCGCTGCCTTGGAACTGTAATGGCAGCACGCCCATGCCAACCAGGTTACTGCGGTGGATGCGTTCGTAGGATTTCGCGATCACCGCCTTTACGCCCAGCAATTGCGTGCCTTTTGCCGCCCAGTCGCGCGATGAGCCGGTGCCGTATTCTTCCCCGGCAAAGATCAGGGTGGGCGTCCCGTCCGCGATGTACTTCATCGCCGCATCGTAGATCGCTATTTGTTCGCCACGGTAAAGCGTATAGCCGCCCTCAACGCGGCTGCCGTCCGCAGTCGCAGGCAACATCAGGTTCTTGATTCGCACGTTGGCGAAGGTGCCGCGCATCATCACTTCATGGTTGCCGCGCCGCGCGCCGTAACTGTTGAAATCCCTGACAGTGACGCCCTTGCCTTGCAAATACTGGCCAGCCGGTGAGCTCGGCTTGAAACTGCCCGCCGGGCTGATATGGTCGGTGGTGACCGAGTCGCCAAATACCGCCAGCGCCTTAGCATTGCGAATTTCCCTGATACTTCCGGTCGCCATGCTGAAACCCTCGAAGAACGGCGGCCGCGCGATGTAGGTGGAATCATCCCACACATAGCGGTTGCCGACCGGCGCCGAGATGCCGTTCCACAACGGCAGGTCGCGGGTCAGGTCGCTGTACAGCTTGCGATATACCTCCGGGTCGGCGGCGAATTTCATCACCGTCTGCACTTCGTGGCTGTTAGGCCAGATGTCGCGCAGGAACACCGGTTCGCCGTCCTTGCCGGTGCCCAGCGGTTCCTTGTCCAGGTCGATGTTGACGCGGCCGGCGATGGCGAAGGCCACCACCAATGGCGGGCTGGCCAGGTAGTTGGCCTTGATGTTGGCATGGATGCGCGCCTCGAAGTTGCGGTTGCCGGAGAGCACCGCCGCTGCGATCAGGTTGTTGGCAACGATGGCTTCTTCCAGTTTCGACTCCAGCGGGCCGGAGTTGCCGATGCAGGTGGTGCAGCCATATCCGACCAGCCGGAAACCGAGTTGCTCCAGGAACGGCAGCAGGCCGGCATTGGTCAGGTATTCGGTGACTACGCGCGACCCGGGAGCGAGCGAGGTCTTGATGTGCGGCTTGACGCGCAGGCCTTTCGCCACCGCCTTCTTCGCCAGCAGACCGGCGGCCAGCAGCACGCCCGGATTGGAAGTGTTGGTGCAGGAGGTGATCGCGGCGATCAGCACATCGCCGTTGCCGAGCGTGATGTCGTCATTGCCGGTTTTATAGCGTTGCGACAATCTGTCGGCGGGCTGGTTGAAACCGTTCTCCGCCGCCGGCTTGCTGAACAGATCATTGAATGACTCCTTCATTGCGGACAGCGCCACGCGATCCTGCGGACGCTTCGGGCCGGCCAGCGAGGGCTCGATGCTGGCGAGGTCGAGTTCCATCACGCTGCTGTAATCGATCTGTCCTGCTTGCGGGATCCCGTACAGACCCTGCGCCTTGAAGTATGACTGGAACGCATCCAGTTCCGCTTCGGTGCGGCCGGTGCTGCGCAGGTAATCCACGGTCACGTCGTCAACCGGGAAGAAGCCCATGGTCGCGCCGTATTCCGGCGCCATGTTGGCGATGGTGGCGCGGTCGGGCAGGGTCAGCGCGGCCGTGCCCTCGCCGAAGAATTCGACGAACTTGCCGACGACCTTCTGCTTGCGCAGCAGTTCGGTCACGCTCAGCACCAGGTCGGTCGCGGTCATGCCTTCGCGCAGCCTGCCCTTGAGATGCACGCCGACCACGTCAGGCGTCAGGAAATACACCGGTTGGCCGAGCATGCCGGCTTCCGCCTCGATGCCGCCCACGCCCCAGCCGACCACGCCGATGCCGTTGATCATCGTGGTATGGCTGTCGGTGCCGACCAGCGTATCCGGGTAATAGACATCATCCCTGTGCTGCACGCCACGCGCCAGGTACTCGAGGTTGACCTGGTGCACGATGCCCACGCCGGGCGGCACCACCTTGAACGTGTCGAATGCCTGCATGCCCCATTTCATGAACTTGTAGCGCTCCGCGTTGCGCTCGAACTCCAGTTCCATGTTCAGTTTCAGCGCGTCCGGCGTGTTGTAGTAATCCACCTGTACCGAGTGGTCCACCACCAGGTTCACCGGCACCAGCGGCTCGACGATCTTCGGGTCCTTGCCCATTGCGGCAGCTGCATCGCGCATCGCGGCAAGGTCGACCAGCAGCGGCACGCCGGTGAAATCCTGCAATACGATGCGCGCGACGATGAACGGGATCTCCTCGGTGCGCGGCGCGTTCGGTTGCCAGTTGGCCAGTTGGCGCACATGCGTTTCCGTTATCTTGTTGCCGTCGCAGTTGCGCAGCACCGATTCCAGCACGATGCGGATCGATACCGGCAGGCGCGAGATCTTTCCAATCCCCGCTTTTTCCAATGCGGGCAGCGAATACAGCGTGCCTTGTTTGCCGTCGGCGAGCGGGAAGGGGAGGCGGGTATTGAACAGATTTTGCGACATCGTGAATGGCTCCGGAGATGCAGAAATTGATGCCGGATTATACTCGAATGAGCCGGTTGCTTTTGATGGCGGCACACAGGAATGACGTTCGTGTTGCCAATAATGCAACATAACCTCGGGTCTTAAATAAAATTCACTCGCAGATATTTTGCATTGCCGTGTTCTTCCGGATTTTTTGATAATTCGGCCTGTTGAGTTGGGAAGGTGCTTGAGTTACAATGCGCACCCTGATTTTCCGGCGTTGGGCCGGGAAACAGAAATCTCACATCCGTTCATGTTGGGGTGCCCACATACAGATCTGATTCCAGCCCATGGCTGGGCGGATTCGATGCAGGTCAGGCTGACGGATGGAAGGACTAACCCTTAACACTATCAGGAGCAAGCATGTCAGTATCTATGCGTCAAATGTTGGAAGCGGGTGTCCATTTCGGGCACCAGACCCGTTTTTGGAATCCCAAGATGGCACCGTTCATTTTCGGCCATCGCAACAAGATCCATATCATCAACCTGGAAAAGACCGTAGTCATGTTCGACGACGCGGTCAAATTCGTGCGCAAGCTGTCTGCCAACAAGGGCACCATCCTGTTCGTTGCGACCAAGCGCCAGGCGCGTGAAATCATCAAGGAAGAAGCCGTTCGTTGCGGCTGCCCCTTTGTGGATCACCGTTGGCTGGGCGGCATGCTCACCAACTTCAAGACCGTACAGATTTCCATCAAACGCCTGAAGGAACTGGAAACCATGATGCAGGACGGCTCGATCGAGAACCTTTCCAAGAAGGAAGGGCTGATGCTGCAGCGCGAACTGGACAAACTGGATCGCAGCCTGGGCGGGATCAAGGACATGCAAGGTCTGCCGGATGCGATTTTCGTGATCGATGTCGGTTACCAGAAGGGCACCATTGTGGAAGCTCAGAAGCTGGGCATCCCGGTGATCGGCGTGGTAGATACCAACCATAGCCCGCTGGGCGTGAATTTCCCCATCCCCGGCAACGACGATTCCAGCCAGGCGATCCGCCTGTATGCGCGCGGCATTGCCGACGCGGTACTGGAAGGCCGCGAACAGGCAATCAACGAGGTCGTGGAACAGGTCGTCGAAGAGCCGGTGGCTTAAGCTTGTTCTGACTGGCCGAAAGGGGCGTTAGCCCCTTTTTTTATAGGTATGTTTTTTGAAGGAGTAGGGCAATGGCGGAAATTACCGCAAGCATGGTGAAAGAATTGCGCGAAGCCACCGGTCTCGGCATGATGGATTGCAAGAGGGCATTGGTGGAAACCGAAGGCGACTTCAAGGCTGCAGAAGAACTGCTGCGCATCAAGAGCGGCGCCAAGGCGAGCAAGGCGTCTGCGCGCGTGGCGGCAGAAGGCGTGGTCAGTTCATATGTCACCGCGGACAGCAAGACCGGCGCGGTTGCTGAAATCAACTGCGAAACCGATTTCGTCGCCAAGAACGACGATTTCGTGGCCTTTGCCAAGAACGTGGCACAGACCGTGGCGGAAAAGGATCCGGCTGACGTGGCTGCACTGGCGGATATGCCTATCGTCAACGGCTCCGGCACGGTGGAGGAGACCCGCAAGGCACTGGTGATGAAGCTGGGCGAGAACATCAGCGTACGCCGTTTCGCGCGCTATGCCACTACCACCGGCAAGCTGGCTTCCTACCTGCACGGCAACAAGATCGGCGTGATCATCGATTACACCGGCGGCGACACGGAACTGGGCAAGGACCTGGCGATGCATATCGCGGCGAGCAAGCCGAAGTCCATCGATGCTTCCGGTGTGGCTGCCGAGGACATCGCCACCGAACGCCGCATCGCGATCGAGAAGGCGCGCGAAGCCGGCAAGCCGGACGCGATGCTGGAAAAGATCGCCGACGGCACGGTGCAGAAATTCCTCAAGGAAGTGACGCTGCTCGGGCAGGTGTTCGTCAAGGCCGAGGACGGCAAGCAGACCATAGAACAGTTGCTGAAGACCAAGGGCGCTTCCGTGAGCGCGTTCCAGATGTTCGTCGTGGGTGAGGGCATCGAGAAAAAAGTCGAGGATTACGCAGCCGAAGTTGCAGCTGCCGCAGCTGCTGCGAAGGGATAAACGATCATGACCCAGGCATACCATCGTGTCCTGCTCAAACTGTCCGGCGAAGCCCTGATGGGTGACGACAGTTACGGCATCAACCAGGTGGTGATCGGGCGCATCGTCGCCGAGATTCACGAGGTGGTGGCGCTGGGGGTGCAGGTGGCGATCGTGATCGGCGGCGGCAACATCTTTCGCGGCGTGGCGCCGGCCGCTGCCGGAATGGACCGGGCAACCGCAGATTACATGGGCATGCTGGCCACGGTGATGAACGCCATGGCCTTGTCGGACGCGATGAAACAACATGGTCTGGAATGCCGCATCCAATCGGCGCTCAACCTGGAGCAGGTGGCGGAACCGTACATACGCGGCAAAGCCCTGCGCTATCTGGAAGAGGGCAAGGTGGTGATATTCGGCGCAGGCACCGGTAACCCGTTCTTTACCACCGACACCGCTGCCGCCCTGCGCGGGGTGGAAATGGATGCGCAGGTGGTGATCAAGGCGACCAAGGTGGATGGCGTTTACACCGCTGACCCGAACAAGGACCCCACCGCCACCCTTTACCAGAAACTGAGTTTCGATGAGGCGATCCGTAAAGACCTCAAGGTAATGGATTCCACGGCCTTGACTTTGTGCCGCGACCAGAATCTTCCCATCGTCGTGTTCAGCATCTTCAAGGCCGGGGCTCTGAAACGAGTAGTGATGGGCGAGGAAGAGGGAACGCTGGTAAGCCGCAATTGATGGGAGGGACGAATGATTTCTGATGTCAAAAAAATCGCCGAACAGAAAATGCACAAGTCGCTGGAAACGCTCAAGGCAGACTTCGGCAAAGTACGCACCGGACGCGCGCATACCGGTATCCTCGACCACGTCCTGGTGGATTATTACGGTAACCCGACACCAATCTCCCAGGTCGCCAACGTGACCCTGGTCGATTCCCGCACTATTGGCGTGCAGCCTTGGGAAAAGAACATGGTTGCGCCGGTGGAAAAAGCGATCCGCGATGCCGACCTGGGCTTGAATCCGGCAACCAATGGTGACCAGATCCGCGTGCCGATGCCGATGCTGACTGAAGAACGGCGACGCGATCTGATCAAGGTGGTGCGTAGCGAGGCGGAGTCCGCCAGGATCGCAGTGCGCAACATGCGCCGCGAAGCCAATGAGCAGCTGAAGAAATTACTCAAGGACAAGACAGTCGGTGAGGATGATGAGCGACGCGCGCAGGAGGAGGTGCAAAAATTGACTGACCGCTTTGTAATCGAAATCGACAATGCATTGCAATCAAAAGAAGCTGACTTGTTGGCGGTTTAGCTTGTAGCCGGTAGCTTCATGGTGCGCGCTGCGCGCGCGGCATTTAAAAGCTACCCGCTACCAGCTACTAGCTACCAGCCCAAAGGATTCCCGATGGCGTTATTTCAAAGTTCGACCCGCACCATCCCGGATGTTCCCGTCGTCCCGCGTCATATCGCCATCATCATGGATGGCAACGGCCGCTGGGCGGAGAAGCGCTTTCTGCCGCGCGTAGCGGGCCACCAGCGCGGCGTGGAAACGGTGCGCGAAGTTGTGAAAGCCTGCCGAGAATTGAAGGTGGAATACTTGACCCTGTTTGCCTTCAGCAGTGAAAACTGGCGCCGTCCTGCAGACGAGGTTTCATTCCTGATGCAGTTATTCCTGAAAATGCTGGAGCGCGAAGTGAACAAGCTGCACGAGAACGACATTCGCCTCAAGGTCATCGGCGACCGCAGCCGATTCGACGACGCACTCATCCGGCGCATTTCCGAATCGGAACAACTGACCGCAAGCAACAATAGCCTGACCCTGACCATCGCCGCCAATTACGGCGGACGCTGGGACATCATGCAGGCGGTACGGCAGATGATGCGCGAGCACCCGGAGCGTGCCGAGGGATTCATCGAAGACGACCTGGAACCCTATCTGTCCATGAATTATGCGCCGGAGCCGGACCTGTTCATTCGCACCGGAGGAGAGCAGCGCATCAGCAATTTCCTGATGTGGCAATTGGCCTATACTGAACTGTATTTCACCGATACCTTGTGGCCTGCCTTCGGCAAGGAAGCACTGGAATCCGCCATTGGTTCATACCAGAATCGCGAACGCCGCTTTGGCCGGACCAGCGAGCAGTTGCAGGAAAGTCCCTCAAATGCTTAAGGAGCGGGTCGTCACCGCGCTGATCCTGCTGGCGCTGTTTGTTGCTGCATTGTTCATGCTGCCGGCAATGGGATGGTCCGTATTGATCATTATGGTCGTGCAGCAGGGGACGTCGGAATGGGCGAAGCTGGCAAAACTGAGTGAGAATACTGCCAAGGTATACTGGTGGCTGACCTTGGCGCTGATGTGCGGTATTGCCTGGTTCGATACAAATACCTCGCCGGCACAACAGATAGTGCCGCACTTGATGATTTATGGGTTTTCCCTTGTTTTGTGGTCGCTGGTGCCGGTATGGATGATGGTCGGCTGGAAGATCGATCATCCGCCGCTGATGATGCTGGTGGGCTGGGCACTGCTGGTTCCGACTGGTCTGGCAATGATCGAGCTGCGCCAATATAGTCCCTTGGTGCTGCTGGGCATCATGGTGCTGGTCTGGGTGGCTGACAGTTCGGCGTATTTTGTCGGACGCAAATACGGCAAGAACAAGCTTGCTCCCAACATCAGTCCCGGCAAGACCTGGGAAGGCGTCATCGGTGCATTGATCGGCGTGTCGGTTTATGTGGTTGTGGTCTGGAGTTTCAGCGGCTATCACCGGTATTACGCATTTATTCCGAATATCCTGATGGCCTCATGGTGCTGGGTTGGCCTGGCGGTGCTCGGCGACTTGTTCGAGTCCGCCGTCAAGCGCCAGGCCGGGGTGAAGGACAGCGGTGCATTATTGCCTGGACACGGTGGTCTGCTCGATCGGATCGATGCCCTGACATCGACCTTGCCGCTGGCAGCGATGGCGATGCTTATCCAGAAGATTCCATGAGCTTGCCCATCACCAATCTTGTTGTTCTTGGTTCTACCGGCAGCATCGGTGCCAGCACACTGGATGTGGTCGCACGCAATCCCGACCGGTTCCGCATAATTGCACTGACGGCTCAATGCCGGGATGACATCCTGCTCGAACAATGCAAGCGCTTCAATCCACGATATGCCGTATTGCTGGAGCGCGACGCTGCTGACCGGTTGGCCAGGAATATTGCCGTCGCTGGCCTGGCTACGGAAGTCCTGAGCGGAATCGAGGCGCTGGAACAGGTGGCATCCCTGCCGGAAATCGATGCCGTGATGGCAGCGATCGTCGGCGCCGCCGGACTGCGCCCGACGCTGGCAGCGGCAAAGGCCGGGAAAAGGATTTTGCTGGCGAACAAGGAAACGCTGGTTATGGCTGGCGCTATTTTCATCGACGCCGTGCGCGCCAGCGGCTCGTTGCTGCTACCGATAGACAGCGAACACAACGCCATATTCCAGTCGCTGCCGCATGACTATTCCGGTGATTTTGTGCTTGGCGGGATAAGCAAGATATTGCTCACTGCTTCCGGCGGCCCATTTCGCGACACGCCCATTTCCGAGTTAAAGGGTGTCACGCCGGAACAGGCATGTGCTCATCCAAACTGGACCATGGGCAAAAAGATCTCCGTGGATTCCGCCACCATGATGAACAAGGGACTGGAAGTGATCGAAGCTCATTGGCTGTTCAATGCGCCTGCCGATTCGATCCAGGTGGTGGTGCACCCGCAAAGCGTTATCCATTCACTGGTGCAATATGTGGATGGCTCGGTGCTGGCTCAACTGGGCAATCCGGACATGCGCACACCGATCGCTCATGCCCTGGCGTACCCACAGCGTATCTCGGCCGGCGTGGCACCGCTTGACCTGGTCAAGGTGGCACAACTCGATTTCAGCGCGCCTGATCTCGCACGTTTCCCCTGTCTGGCTTTGGCTTATCAGGCATTGCGCGCAGGCGGATCAGCTGCTGCGATATTGAACGCAGCCAACGAAATTGCCGTTGCAGCATTCCTGGATCGGCAAATCCCGTTCCTGGCTATTCCGTCGGTGATAGAGGAAGTTCTGGCAGCCTTGCCGAATTCGCCGGTCACCGAACTGGATGACGTCATGGGCGCTGATGCTGCTGCACGCGCCATGGCCCGGCAAGTCATCTCACGTCTGCCATGAACGCTGTACTGGCATTCATCGTTACCATCGGTATCCTGGTCGTGTTTCACGAATTGGGACATTTCTATGTGGCACGATTGTTCGATGTCAAGGTGCTGCGTTTTTCCATCGGTTTCGGCAAGGTGTTGGTCGGCAGGCATTTCGGCAAGGGCGATACCGAGTGGGTGATCTCTGCGATACCGCTTGGCGGCTACGTCAAGATGCTGGATGAACGCGAAGGCGAGGTACCCGGGCATGAACAGCATCGGGCATTCAATCGCAAGCCGGCCTGGCAACGCATGCTCATCGTGGTGGCCGGGCCGCTGGCCAATCTGCTGCTGGCCATACTGTTGTACTGTGGTCTGTTCATGTACGGTGTGCCCGGCCTGAAACCCGTGCTGGGACAAGTTGCGGCGAACACACCTGCGGCTTCCGCCCGCATGCAGGACCGGGAAACCATACTCAGCATCGATGGAGACCCGGTGCCCAGTTGGCAGGAACTCAATTGGGCATTGCTCAACCAGGCGCTGAAGAAAGGGGCAGTGCATATCGAGGGCCGTTCAGTTCAGGGTGAAATCCTGCAGCACGACCTCGACCTGACCACGCTTTCACCCAGCGACCTGGATGGGGATTTTCTGAAAAAACTTGGCTTGAGACTATACCAGCCAGACGTACTTCCCGTGATCGGCAAGGTAATCGATAACGGCGTTGCGCAGCGCGCCGGTTTGATTGCAAATGACAGGATCGTTCGTATCAACGGACATGCGATCGAGCACTGGGAGGAACTGGTAGACATGATCAGGAATCATCCGGGTTCGATACTTCGCATGGAGATCGAGCGTGCAGGGAGTCCACTAACTATAGAGCTTTCGCCGGAAGCCGCTGAGGAAGCGGGAAAACAGATAGGTAAAATCGGTGCTGCGCCATTAATCGACCAGAGCCAGTTTGATGCCATGCTGACCACGGTCAGTTACACTCCCTTTGCGGCGCTTGTGCAGGCCACGCGCAAAACCTGGGAAACCTCATCAATCACCCTGAAGATGATGGCCAAAATGGTCTTTGGCGAGGTTTCGTTGAAGAATCTCAGCGGACCGATAACCATCGCCGATTATGCTGGACAATCGGCGCAGATGGGATTGCCGGCCTTTCTGGGGTTTCTTGCCTTGATCAGTATCAGCCTGGGGGTGTTGAACCTGTTACCCATTCCCATATTGGATGGCGGTCATTTGTTGTATTATATGGTCGAGTCGATCAAGGGTAGTCCCGTATCGATCAAGGCTTGGGAGGCTGGGCAGAATGTGGGGATCGCATTGCTTGTCACCTTGATGGCTTTTGCTTTTTATAACGATATAAGCCGTCTGATCTTGGATTAAACAATACATGAAATTAATGAAACTGGTGGTACTCCTGCCGTTGTTGTATGCCACGTCTGCGGCAGCCATCGAGCCTTTTGTCGTCAAGGACATCCGCGTGGAAGGCATCCAGCGCACCGAGGCGGGCACGGTATTCAGCTATTTACCGATCAAGGTTGGCGACACGATGGACGATACGCGCGCCGCAACCGCGATCCATGCGCTGTACGCGACCGGATTTTTCAAGGATGTACGACTCGAGCAGGATAACGGCGTCCTGCTGGTTGAGTTGGTTGAACGACCGGCCATAGCCAGTATCGATATCGAGGGCGTGAAGGAGTTTCCCAAGGACAAGTTGCTCGAAAGCCTCAAAACAATCGGGTTGGCACAAGGCCGCATCCTTGATAGATCCTCGCTGGACAAGGCCGAACAGGAACTCAAGCGCGAATATGTTGCTAACGGCAAGTATGGCGTGGAAGTAAAAACAAAATTGACCGAACTTCCGCGCAACCGGGTTGGGGTGTCTTTTGACGTGGTGGAAGGGGAGACATCGGGGATCAAGCAGATCAATATCATTGGCAACCATGATTACAGCGAAAGCGAACTGCTGGATCTGATGAAACTGGATACGCCCAGATGGACCAGCTGGTATACCCATAATGACCAGTACTCAAAACAGAAGCTGTCCGCCGATCTGGAAACACTGCGCTCGTTCTATCTCGATGCGGGCTATCTGGAATTCAGGCTGGATTCAACCCAGGTTTCCATCACGCCGGACAAGAATAACATCTTCATCACCGTCAACTTGACTGAGGGAGCCAGGTACAAGATTTCCGACGTCAAGGTTTCCGGGCCGGAAAATATTCTTTCGCACGCTGAAATGCGCAAGCTGATCACAATCCAGCCCGGCGAAGTATTTTCTCGCAAGAAGCTGACCGAATCCACGACCAGTATAGGAGACAAACTTGGGGATGACGGCTACGCCTTTGCCAATGTCAATGCCGTGCCGGAACTGGACAAGAAAACGCATCAGGTTGCATTCACCTTTGTAACCGATCCAGGACAACGGGCGTATGTGCGGCGGATCAATATTGCCGGCAATACCAAGACCAGCGACGAAGTCATCCGGCGCGAGCTCAGGCAGATCGAAGGTAGCTGGTTCTCCACTTCCCAGCTCAAAAAATCCAAACAGCGGGTAGACCGCCTCGATTTCTTCAGCGAAGTCAATCTGGAAACGCCCCCCGTAACAGGAACCAGTGACCAGCTCGATGTTGACTTGACGGTCAAGGAAAAACCCACCGGCGATTTTTCCGTTGGCGCCGGATTGGCAAGTAGTGAAGGGCTGATACTTACTGCTGCCATAACGGAACGCAATCTGTTCGGAACCGGCAAGTTTCTGTCGACGCAAATCAATACCAGCAAGATAAACAAGGTTTACTCTGTGTCCTATACCAACCCCTATTACACCGATGATGGCATCAGTCGTGGTTTTGACATTTACCAACGGGATGTGAATTCATCCAGCACGGTAGCCAGTCAATACACGTCATCGACGCTGGGTGCGGGGATCCGTTTTGGTTTGCCCGTGAATGATGATGAAACTGTCACTTTTGGCTTGTCTGCAGAGAACACACGTCTTGGGCTTCTGTCTACAAGCCCGCAGCGATTCATAGATTATGTCAATACTTTCGGCGCCTCCACCAAAAATCTGGTGAGCACCATCGGCTGGAGCCGAGACACCCGCGACAGTGCGATCTATACGACGGCAGGAATGGTGCAAAGTGCCACAGCTGAAATTGCCTTGCCGGTATGGAGCCAGCGGTATTACAAGCTGAATTACCGGCAGCAGTGGTTCCATCCGGTGTCGCGAAATGTCACCTTGATGCTGAACGGAGAAGGGGGCGTAGCCCACGGTTACGGCGGCAGACCATTGCCGTTCTTCAAGAATTTCTATGCCGGTGGACCAGGTTCGGTGCGTGGTTTTGAACCGCTGTCCTTGGGTCCCCGGGATCTGACCAACAATGCGCTTGGTGGCACCCGGCGTATAATCGGCAGTGCCGAATTGCTGTTTCCGATGCCGGGCCTGTCGAAGGATCAATCAGTGCGATTGAGTACCTTTGTAGATGCTGGCGCGGTGTATGGCGAAGGCGACCTGTCAGGCACAGCCGGCATGCGCTACTCTACCGGCGTGGCACTTACCTGGATTTCGCCAATTGGTCCGCTCAAGATCAGTATAGCCAAGCCGTTGAACAGCAAAGCCGATGACAAGCTGCAGAGATTCCAGTTCACACTTGGCAACATATTCTAAATTTTTCTAGGAGAGAAACGTGAAAATTTCTTTAAGAATACTGGCAGCGTTGTCGGTAGCGTTGTTTTGTTCCCAGGCAATCGCAGCGGATTTCCGGGTGGGTGTGGTGGATACCGAAAGAATACTGCGTGAATCCGTTCCCGCGTTAAATGCCGAAAAAAAGATCGAGCTGGAATTTGCCGCGCGCGACCAGAAAATCAAGGATATGACCCAGCAGATCAAGGATATCCAGGACTACCTGGACAAGGAGGGGGTGACCTTGCAGGATAACGAACGCCGCAATAAGGAACGTGAACTGGACAACTTGAATACTGATCTGCAACGGGCGCAACGCGAGTTCAGGGAAGATTTGAACCAGCGCAAGAACGAAGAACTGGTTATTGTTCTGGACCAGGCCAACAAAGCGATACAAAAGATAGCCGAGAGCGAGAAGTATGATCTTATTTTGCAGGAAGCCGTATTCCGCAACCCAAAGATCGACATCACCGACAAGGTCCTGAAATACCTTACGGACGATAAATCGGCTGACAAGACGGATGCAAAACCTGACCAGAAATGATTCCCGCTGGTGACAGTGAATGAACCGGCCGTCCTATCGCCTGGCTGATATCGCATCACGATTTGGAGGTCGCGTATTGGGCGATGGCGAAGCCGGCATTAACCAGGTTGCCTCGCTCGACACCGCACAATCCGGACAGATTGCCTTTCTGGCCAGCGAAAAATACCGCTCCCAACTGGATTTGACGCATGCCGGTGCTGTCATCCTCGGAGACAGGGATGCCGATGCAACGTCCCTGCCACGCATAGTTTGCGACAATCCTTATCTGTATTTTGCCAGAGTTTCCTCATTTCTTAATCCGCCAGAGAAGGTAGTGCCCGGCATTCACCCGAGCGCAACGATCGGGGAGGGCGCGGTGATTGACCACACCGCTCATATCGGACCGCACGTAACGATCGGGAATAATGCCAGGATTGGCGCCCACAGCTCCGTCATGTCAGGATGCAGTATCGGGGCAAATGTCGCAATCGGCGATAATGCATTGCTGTATCCCCGGGTGGTGGTGTATCACGATTGCATAATGGGCAACCGGCTGATCGCGCACGCCGGCGTGGTGATCGGCGCGGATGGTTTCGGCATGGCGATGGACGAAGACCGCTGGCTCAAGATCCCACAGATCGGGCGTGTGGTGATCGGTGACGATGTAGAGATCGGTGCCAATACCACGATAGACCGCGGCGCGATGGACGACACCATCATCGAGGATGGTGTCAAGCTGGACAACCAGATCCAGGTTGCGCATAACGTGCGCATCGGCGCCCATACCGCGATAGCGGGTTGTGTTGGAATAGCCGGCAGCACCACCATCGGTCGGTATTGCCGCATCGGGGGAAGTGCCGGCATTCTGGGTCATTTACAAATAGTGGATAATGTAGAAATATCGTCGTTCACGCTGATTGGCAAATCAATCAAGGAACCAGGAACCTATTCAGGCACTTTTCCTTTCAGCAAAAATGAGGAATGGCGCAGGAATGCAGTGCACTTGCGCCACCTGGATGAACTGCACAATAAAATTAAAGCTCTACAAATTGAAGTGGAGAACATGAGGAGGGGAGAGCAATGAGTATCCAGATGGACATCCATGCAATCATGGAACACCTGCCGCACCGTTACCCATTCCTGATGATCGACCGGGTATTGTCGTTTGAATTCGGCAAGGAACTGGTGGCATTGAAAAACGTCACCATCAATGAGCCATTCTTCCCTGGCCATTACCCGCATCATCCAGTCATGCCCGGCGTCATGATTATCGAGGCGATGGCCCAGGCTGCTGCACTGCTGACGTTTTCCAGCGTCGAAGAGAAACCGGGCAGCGAAACAGTCTATTACTTCGTTGGTATAGATGGTGCCCGGTTCAAGCGCCCGGTGGTTCCAGGCGACCAATTGATCCTGAAAGCCACGATCCTGAGAGTATCGCGCGGGTTGTGGAAATTTGCCGTAATTGCTGAAGTGGACGGACAACTCGCGGCGGAAGCTGAAATCATGTGCACCATGCGGGATAAGCCATAGGATCATACATGCGTCATCCCACAGCCATCATCCATCCGCATGCGCGTCTTGCCGACGATGTCGAAGTCGGTGCCTATAGCATCATCGGTGAATTCGTCGAGGTCGGCGCGGGCACGGTGATCGGCCCGCATGTGGTGATTGGGGGTAGAACGCGCATCGGCCAGCAAAACCGGATATTCCAGTTCTGTTCGCTGGGCGAAGTCCCGCAGGACAAGAAATACGCCGGCGAACCCACCAGCCTTGAAATTGGCGACCATAACGTGATCCGCGAGTTTTGTACCTTGAACATTGGCACCGCGCAAGACATCGGTGTGACGCGCCTGGGCGATCACAACTGGATCATGGCCTATGTGCACCTGGCGCATGATTGCCAGGTCGGCAACCACACCATATTCGCCAACAACACGAACCTGGCCGGCCATGTGGTGGTGGATGACTATGCCATCCTCGGAGGCTTCACCGGCGTGCATCAATTCTGCAAGGTCGGCGCACATGTTATTACCGGCGTGAGCAGCGTGCTGCTGCAGGATCTGCCGCCTTATGTGATGGTGTCGGGCAATCCTGCCGAACCCCACGGGATCAACTCGGAAGGGCTAAGGCGACGCGGATTTTCCGGCGATGCGATCATGGCGATCAAGCGCGCATACAAGACCTTGTATAAATCAGGATTGTCGCTGGAAGACGCAAGAGTTGCCATTGCTGAGCAGGCACTGGCATATCCGGAACTCGATCGACTCAGCGAATTCCTGAAACTATCCACGCGCGGCATCATTCGTTAGCGAAATACTATTGAACAACTTTCAGTCCGTATTGCAGTGCCATGTGGACTCAAACTGACATATCCTCCCCTCGCTTATCGATACCCCGACATTAATATGCATCCGCTAGAAAAGACCATAGCCATGGTGGCAGGTGAAGCCTCGGGCGACCTGCTTGGCAGTCACCTGATGGAAGCACTGAACAAGGAAATGCCTGGCCTGCACTTTGTCGGCATTGGCGGACCGAAGATGCAGGCAGCGGGAATGCAGATATTATTTCCGATGGAAAAACTCGCGGTGCGCGGTTATGTTGAAGTACTGCGCCATTATCGGGAGATCGCAGCTATCCGCAACACCCTGCGCAAACAGCTGATCAAAAATCCCCCTGACCTGTTTATCGGCATCGATGCGCCTGACTTCAATCTTGACCTGGAACTTGCGCTGAAAAAACGCGGCATCCCGACCGTCCATTATGTCAGCCCGTCGATCTGGGCCTGGCGGGGCGAGCGCATCCACAAAATCAAGCGCGCAGTATCGCGCGTCCTGGCACTGTTTCCATTTGAAGCGCCGATATATGAAAAAGCCGGCGTGCCGGTAAGTTACGTAGGGCATCCCCTGGCTGACATACTTGCTGATTTTCCAAGCCGGGCCGTGATGCGGGAGAAAATGCGCATTCCCGCACAAGCAAGTGTTTTCGCCTTGCTGCCGGGTAGCCGGCAGAGCGAGGTCAAGCATCTGGCGGATACCTACATCATGACCGCAAAACTGATCCAGCAGAAAATGCCCGATGCCCACTTCCTGGTTCCGCTGGTCAGCCGCGAAACTCGGCAGATATTCGAGGAGACGCTTTACCGGCTGGATGCGCAGGATTTGCCATTTACCTTGATGTTTGCGCATGCACACGATGCGATGATCGCTGCGGACGGCGTGCTGGTGGCATCCGGCACCGCAACGCTGGAGGCGGCACTGCTCAAGCGCCCGATGGTGATCACCTACAAGATGCCGGCGCTGTCCTATTGGCTCAGCAAGCGCAAGCAGTATCAGCCGTATGTCGGACTGCCCAATATACTGGCCGGAAGGTTCATTGTTCCGGAATTACTGCAGGAAGACGCGACGCCGGAAAACCTGGCGCAGGCACTTGTCAATCTCGTGCAGGACAAGAATGCGGTGGGCGAGCTGGATCTGATCTACACGGAAATGCTCGCCGTATTGAAGCAGAACACTGCGCACAAGGCCGCTTTGGCGATCATGCCGTTGTTGCGAGCGGCATGATGTGTTGTGAGAGTGATTTGACTGGGCAAGCAGCAAGAATCTGCCTTATGAATAATTCGGAACCGGCGATCATCATATGCGGTGTCGACGAAGCAGGGCGGGGCCCCCTGGCCGGTCCGGTGTACGCTGCCGCAGTGATCCTGGATGCGCATCACCCGATAGCCGGGCTCGCCGACTCAAAAAAACTCAGCGAAAAGCGGCGCAATGATCTAGCCCTTGAAATCAGGCAACAGGCGGCTGCCTGGGCAATCGCCGAGGCCAGCGTAGAAGAGATCGATGCCATCAACATCCTGCAGGCAAGTCTGCTGGCCATGAGCCGTGCAATCGCGGCATTAACGCTGCGCCCGACTGAAGTTTTGGTGGACGGCCTGTATTGTCCGGACACCGGGCTGCCCAGCCGCGCCATTGTGAAGGGTGACAATAGCGTGATGGAAATCTCTGCAGCATCGATACTTGCCAAGACTGCACGCGACAGCGCGATGATGGTATTGCATCAAGGATTCCCGCAATACGGTTTTGATAGCCACAAGGGGTATCCGACAGCCGCGCATGTTGCGGCGTTAAGATTGCACGGTGTTTCACCGGTCCACCGAAAAAGTTTCAGGCCGGTACGGGAGCTACTGTAATAGCTGAATGTATGGATTAATGAGTTATATTTGCTGTCCTTTGCATTGCTTTATGGACAGCAGCAGGCAGCGGCAAAAGGAGGAGGGCAGCGGGAAGGGTTTAACATTTATATAATCCCGCACATCTGTTGTATCGGGTCAGGCATGGCACAGAATCCTGCCGGATATAGAAAGGCAAAAATGGAATATTTTGATAAACGCATGGCACTTGAAGTTATCGAGGATGCGCTCAAGGATTTGGACAGCCAGTATGGGAGGGGTGTGGCAACCGGACTTTGTGGCGCTTTTCATATGTGCGGTATGCTGAACAAAGAAGAGTGGGAATCCATTTCGAAGCGCATCGAACAAGGCCAGAATGGCAGCGATGCAGGTGGTACCATTCATTAGTGTCCGCTTTACTGGTTCATTGATGCGGAAAGGAGACGCTGTTGATTGATGCTGACAGCATTGCACAATTTCCTTGCACACGAAATTGCTGCTTGAATGACGACGATACCTGCCTCGGTTGCTTTCGATCCCTGGGAGAGATCACACGATGGGGTGCGGCCAGTGATCAGGAGCGAACCATTATCCTGCAGAATGCCCGGGATCGGCGGATGGCTTATGACCTGGACCAGCGTAGCAGAAACGGACTCTAAGCGGGGGCTCGATCGCTATCACCAGGGGATCACCTGCCCATCATAATTGAAGAATTTTCCGGAGTCGGCGATAGTGAGGCTGCTGATTACCTGCCGCATTCCGGATACGCTCTGTTCAGCAGAAATCATCGCGTTCGGTCCGCCCATGTCGGTCTTGACCCAACCTGGATGGAATACCACCGTAGTTATTCCGGCCGGCTTCAGGTCGATTGCCAGGCTCTTCACGACCATATTCACCGCTACCTTGCTTGAACGATACAGATAGCTACCGCCTCCGCTATTGTCCGCTATGCTGCCCATTTTGCTGGTCAGCGTCACGATGGTCTTTTGCCAGCTGCGACCGATCTGCACGGTGAAAGCTTCAGCCATCTTGAGCGGCGCCATGGTATTGACGCGGAATGCCCGCACCCATTCCTCATAGTCGGCATGACCAAAGCCTCTTTTATCGGCATCGGGATAGATGCCGGCATTATTGATGAGCACATCGATTGCTTCATCGGCCAGCATTCTGGACAGGAGCTCGATTTGCTCATGATCACCGACATCAAGCGCATGAATCATTACCGACCTGGGATATTGTGCCGCCAGCTTGACGAGCGCATCCGATGTTTCGGGATGGCGGCTGCAAGCCAGGACGCGCCAGCCATTTGCGGCAAATTGCCGGCAAAACTCCAGCCCGATGCCTCGGTTTGCGCCGGTGACCAAAGTGGTTTTAATCTGGTTTTTCACGGCTTGACAAAGCGCAGGGCGAACTTATCAGTCTGGATATTCGTGTCGAAAAAAGCATGGTCACGAGGGTCGTCTGGATTTCTCATGAAATCGCTTTCCTGTTCCAACCGGAAACCGGCTTGACGGAATTCGTCCAGAACCACCTGCTCGTCGATTCGGTGGAGTGTCTTGGCCGCCGAAATACCGCTGCCTGTCTTGGCCGAGTGATCCAGCACAACCAGATGCCCACCCGATTTCAAGGCATCGAACAGCCGCTGGTCCATCTTTGCGCGGTCAACCGGCATATAGGCGATATCGTGGTAATTCATGATGATCGTAATCAGATCCAGTTCGGGAATGCCGTTGGGTACCGGGTCTTCGAAAGGCCGAATGTCCGGAATGATGTTGGCCTGAGGATGATTGGCCAATCGTTCCTCGAGAGCTGACCCGGATTTGGTCTCCTGCGCCCATACAGTCCCGTTGCTGCCAACGACCAGCGCCAGCAATTGCGTCGTATACCCGCCGCCGGCTGCAACATCCAGCGCCTTCATGCCGGGCTGCACACCTGTGAACTCAAGGAACTCCAGCGGCTTGCGCCGGGCATCCGCATTCCTGTCGGCATCCGTTCGTATCGGGCTGGCAACCGCCTGCTGGTAAATTTCGGACGCGACGTGTGTGCTGTCCGCTTCAGGGGCGGCATGTCCGCCCACTGTCACAGCCAATCCCAAAACGACGAATAACACCTGCCACCTTGTCCCTGGACCGTATTGTGAGATCAACATGAATCGCTCCTCTGGATTATATCGACATGGTGCGCGCCGTGACTTGGTTCATGCATGGCGCCGCCTGCCAAGGTAAAAAGTATACTCCGGAAAAATGATGGTGTTGCCAGCCCATTTGAAATGGCGTTCCGACTCACCATCGGAACGAGGTTAATTCACAGCCTTGACCTGGGGCCCGAACTTACTTGTGCATCGCCTTTTCGGCAGGCGTCATCGAAGCGATGTAGGCTGGCCGCGAGAATATGCGCTCGGCATATTTCATCAGCGGCAGTTCAGTCTCCTTGCCAAGCTGGATGCCATAATGATCCAGCCGCCACAGTAGCGGTGCAATGGCCACGTCCAGCATGGAGAACTCATCACCCAGCATGTATTTCTGCCGGGCAAATACAGGCGCTAGCTGAGTCAGGTTTTCCCGGATCATCTGGCGCGCCTTGTCCGCAACCTTGGGCTTTCCTTGCTTGATGGGATCGATATGGCAGTACAACTCATTTTCGAAGCGGTGCAAAAGCAGGCGCGTCCGGCCGCGCGTCACCGGGTCATGCGACATAAGTTGCGGATGAGTGAAGCGCTCATCGATATATTCGTTGATGATATTGGCCTCATACAGCACCAGGTCTCGCTCCACCAGTACCGGCACCATGTTGTCCGGATTGATTGTTGACAGGAAGTCTGGCTTGTTAAACATGTCTACATCGACAACCTTGAACTCCATGCCTTTTTCATACAGCACAAAGCGGCAACGTTGACTGAATGGATCCGTCGTCCCGGAATACAGGGTCATGATAGAGCCGTTCATGCTGTTTTCAGGTGGCCGCGATGCACCCTCCCTCTGTTGGATTCATTCATCTTGAGGTTTGGTGCTGTATGGATCGTGAATCGATATAAGGTGTCCTTGTTCATGTTTGCTTCTCCAGACTTGTGTATGTGAAAATGCGCAGGCGACCTGCCATACTACAGCAATGTCGCAAGGATTCCCGGGGCAATTCACATTTGTATTACTATTAACTGGTATCAACAACGCAAGGAGATCGATCATGGCTAAAGGTCAACAACGCAAAACAAAGGAAGCAAAGAAGCCCAAGAAGAAACCAACACCCGTCATCTAGCATCCAGTACGCGAAAGGGGACCGATAGGTCCCCTTTTTGTTCTCCCGGAGAAATCCCGGTCGGTCTTTGAGTTATGCAGCCGCCCGGCCTGATTACTTGCAGTACAAGTCCGTGTGGGGAGACTTTGATTGAATGCTACTTAAATCGACGCGGCATCTTTCCGATCTCACGTGCACTCTGAATGATCCTGGAATAGGGCAGGCGTACATCCGTAGCAATAGGACGGTTCGACTGCTTTGCCATACATATCGCATTTGACATAATATACATTATGCGAAGTATCGGAAAAGGTGTCCCAATCCGGCCAGGGGTATCTGCTCTTAACAAAAGCACACAATCAGCCGGTTGAAGCAGAGCAACTAATCGCGAGAATCGATGCGCGAACTCTTCACGATCTGCGGCATCGCCAGCGTCAGGTAATATCCCATCGACCACAAAGTCAGCAAGGCAGCGAGATAGATCATCACCGTGCCCAGCTGGATCAGGGGGAAACCAAACAACGGTTCCTGATACAGCAGGAACAGGATCGCGATCATCTGGAAGGTCGTCTTGATCTTGCCGAGCATGGATACGGCAATATTCTTGCCGGCGCCCAGCTTGGCCATCCATTCGCGCAAGGCAGAGATGGCGATCTCGCGGCCGATGATGATGAAAGCGATCAGCGCATCCACCTCTTCCAGTCTCACCAGCAAGATCAGCGCTGCTGCGACCATCAGTTTGTCGGCGACCGGATCGAGGAACGCGCCGAAGGCAGAAGTCTGGTTCAGTACCCTGGCAAGATAACCATCCAGCCAATCGGTGATCGCAGCAAACGCGAAGATGAGCGCACTGAACAGGTGCTTGTGATGCAGGCTGATGGTCTCATCCGACAAATAGAACACACCAAGGAACACCGGGATCATGAGGATCCTGAACCAGGTAAGCAGGTTCGGAATGTTGAAAGGCATGAATCGAGATGGTTCCGTTAGTGAAATTGCTGATATATTTTTTCCGCCAGTGATGGGCTGATGCCCTCCACGCTGGCCAGTTCGTCCGGGCTGGCTTGCTGAACCCCTTTTAAACCGCCGAAATGCGCCAACAGATTGCGTCTGCGCTTTTCACCCACTCCCCCTATTTCTTCAAGCATGGATGCGGTTCTTGTCTTGCCGCGTTTGGCACGATGTCCGCTGATCGCAAAGCGGTGTGCTTCATCTCGTACTTGCTGGATCAAATGCAGGGCAGGATTATCCGGTGACAATTGTAACGACTTTTCCTGGCCCGGTCGAAACAATTGCTCCATCCCCGGCTTGCGCTCGACCCCTTTGGCCACGCCAAGCAAGGGAATATCGGACAGGCCCAGTTCAGCCATAACTTCCACCGCCACGCCCAACTGCCCTGCTCCGCCGTCGATCAGGATCAAGTCCGGACGTTTTCCTTCGCCCTCCTGCAGCTTCTGGTAGCGACGCAAAACTGCTTGTCGCATCGCGGCATAATCGTCACCCGCCGTGATGTCGGTGATGTTGTAGCGCCGGTATTCCGAGTTGCGCATACCCAGGTTGTCGTACACCACACAGGATGCCACGGTGGCTTCACCCATGGTATGGCTGATGTCGAAGCATTCGATGCGGGCCAGTTTCTCCAGCCCCAGCGCCGCACGCAGGGTTTCGACCCGGTCGGCCTGCCCGGCTTGCATGCCGGCCTGCTGGTGCAGCGCCAGCCAGGCATTCTTTTCGGCCATCTCGATCCATTGCCTGCCATCGCCCGTGGCCTGGCAACGAATGGTCACTTTTCGTCCGGCCAGGTCGCCAAGCAGGTTTTCCAGGGATCCCATATCGGTTTGCTGGTTGATCAACACCAGCGATGGTGGCTTGCTGCGGCCCAGATAGTGCTGCGCGAGGAACGCTTCCAGTACTTCGCCGCGCGACTGCCCCTCGGCATTCTGCGGGAAGAAGCTCTTATCGCCCAGGTGCCGGCCCCCCCTGACCATCGCCAGGTTCACGCAACTGCTGCCGTTCAGGTCGACCACCGCGATGATGTCGGCATCGGTATCGCGCACGCTCTCGACGAATTGCCTTTGCTGCACAGTATGCAGGGCCTGCAACTGGTCGCGCAGCACGGCTGCATGTTCGTACTGCTGGGCTTCGGCGGCTTGCTGCATCGCCTGCGTTCAGCGCTGCCTCGACCTCGGCCTGCTTGCCCTGCAGCAACAGCCCGGCATTGCGGATCGCGGCCGCATAGTCTGCTTCGCTGATCAGGCCGACACAGGGCGCGGTGCAGCGATGGATCTGGTGCAGCAGACAAGGGCGCGTGCGGTTGTTGAACACGCTGTCTTCGCAGGTGCGGATGCGGAACACCTTTTGCAGCAAGTCGATGCTTTCCTTGGCAGCGGACGCATTCGGATACGGCCCGAAGAACTGGTTCTGCCTGCCGGTGCGCGCCGCGATAGTAAGTTATACGCGGGTATTGATGTTGAGTAAGAACTATATACGGATACGACTTATCGTCACGAAACAATATGTTGTAGCGTGGAGTTAATGTCTTTATCAGGTTGTTTTCGAGCAGCAGGGCTTCTGCCTCGGTGCGCGTGACCGTCACCTCTATGTCTGCGATATGCGAGACCATCAGGCGGATCCGCGGCGAGACGCTGGTCTTCTGGAAATAGGAGGCGACGCGTTTTTTCAGCTGCGATGCCTTGCCGACATACAGGACTTTCCCGGTCTTATCCAGCATGCGGTACACCCCCGGCAGCAATGGCAGGCCGGCGATGAATGCCTTGGGATCAAATTTGCTTGCTGGCTTCAACTGGTTGCAGGTACGTTGCTATGGCGCGAAACACATCATGGAACATGGCCTCGGTGAGCCGTTTGGTCTGGGTATTGTAGCGGCTGCAATGGTAGCTGTCATACAGCACCAGGCCATCGGCCAATGGGTGGCGCGCGCCATGCGCGAACCCATGGTCCTTGCTGCGCAGCCCGAGCGCGCGCAACACCGCATTGTGGGCGACCGTCCCCAAAGCCAGCAGCGCCGTGCCAGGCTTCATTGTCGACAACTCCTCCGCCAGGTAACCATTGCATTGCCTGACCTCTTCCGGCAGCGGCTTGTTCTGCGGCGGCAGACAGCGTACAGCGTTGGTGATGCGGCAATCTTCCAGCTGCATGCGCTGGTTGGCCCGGCCGTCACCATCCAGCGGCTCGGCTGACGAAGCGAAGCCGAATTTGTGCAGGGTGGCATACAGGAGTATTCCGGCATGGTCGCCGGTGAATGGCCTGCCGGTGCGGTTCGCGCCGTGCATGCCGGGCGCCAGCCCGACGATCAGCAGGCGCGCATCGCGATCGCCGAATGAAGATACCGGCCGGGCGTGGTAATCCGGGTTGGATCTGCCGACGTCATCGAGGAAATCGGCAAGGCGCGTACAGGAACGGCAGTTTTCCGAGAAGGTCATCTATCAGGCACCCATATTCGATATTGCATGCACATCAAGCTGAATCATGACCGTCATCCTTGTAATATTCGATATCGAATTGTATTGGATATAAGCTGAGGCCCATAGTGAAAATCCTGCTCCAACAATTCGACCATATCTGCTTCGTAGAAGTGAACCACGGCAAAGCCTGGGGTTCGCTCCTTCCCCCTTTAAGGGGGAAGGCCGGGATGGGGGTAGGACGGTGGAGTTATCAAAGACGGTGAGAATGCCGAGTCTCTACCCCCACCCTAACCCTCCCCCTGCAAGGGGGAGGGAACTGAAATTTCGCCTGCGAGGCGAGCAATTCGCTAAACTTGGCTACACCAAGAAAGGACCCCAATGAATCCTGCCCTCTCCCTGTCCAGCCTCGATGCCATGGAGGATTATGACCCAAACTCGATCCGGGTCGAGCAAGCCAGGCAATTGATCCGCCGTTTCCTGCACCCGCTCGAAGATACGGAGACGATTAGCCTGCAGCAAGTCCTGCACCGCACTTTGGCCGCGGATATCTCCTCTCCCCTGAACGTCCCACCGCATGACTACTCCGCCATGGATGGCTATGCCTTGCGTTACGCTGACCTGACTGGCAGCACCAGCCAGCTTGAACTTGCCGGCAGCAGCTTTGCCGGGCATCCGTTTGCCGGGAAGGTTGCAGCCGGCGAATGTGTACGCATCATGACCGGCGCCTTGATTCCCGATGGCTGCGATGTCGTAGTCATGCAGGAACATGCGCATATTTCGGGAAACACTGTTGAGATCGGCAGCGGCCATCGCCCCGGCCAGAACATTCGCCGCGTCGGTGAGGATATGCGTGCGGGAGAACGCGTGCTGGCGCAAGGCCAGGTGATCCATTCTGCGATCATGGGTCTGCTGGCATCGCTTGGATTCAGTGAGATTCGGGTTTTCCGCAAGCTGAAGGTCGCGATCTTTTCGACCGGCGATGAATTGCAGCAACCGGGCACCCCGCTTGCCCCGGGCAATATCTATGACAGCAACCGCTATACGCTGACCGGACTGCTGCAGGAATTGGGAGTGGAGCTCCTCGACCTGGGCAACGTCCGCGACGACCCGGCACAGCTCAAGGCCACATTGCTTGACGCAGCCGGCAAGGCTGACGTGATCATCACCAGCGGCGGCGTGTCAGTCGGCGAGGCCGACTACATCAAGCAGTTGCTGGCGGAGATCGGCGAGGTCGTGTTCTGGAAGATCGCCATGAAGCCCGGCAAACCATTGGCCTACGGCAAGATCGGCAACAGTCATTTTTTCGGCCTGCCCGGCAATCCGGTCGCGGTGATGGTGACTTTCCAGCAATTCGTGAGCGATGCGTTGCGCATCCTGATGGGCCAGGCCCCCCACCCTGCCCTGACTCTCAAGGTGGAATGTGCCGACCCGATCAGGAAATCGCCCGGGCGCACCGAATTTCAGCGCGGCATCCTGGCCCGGGACGAGCAGGGAAAATTGATCGTTCACAGCACGGGAAATCAGGGATCGGGGATCCTGAGCTCGATGAGCAAGGCCAACTGTTTCATCGTGCTGCCGCTGGAGCAAGGTCATGTCGAGGCCGGCTGCCAGGTTGTTGTCCAGCCATTCGGCCATATGCAAATATAGATTGCCGCGCCCCAGCCAACGCAAATGGATTTACCGGATCATTTGGTCTCCCAGCCGAACACGCCATCCCAGTCCGAAGCAGGCGGATGGTTGCGGAAATATGCGATGCGTTCCGCATATAGCTGATACAGCCTTAATTGCGGCGCCTTCTGCCGCAAATCATTCAACTGCCTTTCCGCGATGTCCCACGCCTGCAAGCGATACATGCTCAGGAATTCATGGAATGCATCGACCTCGTCCACTAGCGCGGCACCCACCTTGCCTTCCTCTCCCAGCGGCTCGAATATGGTTACCGGTTCATCCTTGCCTTTTACCCGGACCCGGTCAAGTTCACGGTAGATCAATCCCGGCACGGCGTTCCTGGTGCTGGCGCCGACGATGATATCCGCCCCATATTGCTTGGTAATTCCCTCCAGTCGCGACGCCAGATTTACCGCATCTCCCATCACGGTATAGGCAACACGGATTTCCGAGCCCATATTGCCAACGCTCACCTTGCCGGTATTGATGCCAACCCCGATTTGTATTGACGGCCAGCCACGCTCCCTGAACTTCGTCTGCAACGCATTCAACGCCTGTTGCATTTCCATGCCGGCCAATATGGCATTGCGCGCATGATTTGCCTCCTCAAGCGGCGCCCCCCAGAACGCCATGATGCAATCTCCCATGTACTTGTCTACCGTGCCGCGATGTTTATAGATCACGCGGGTGAGCGGGGTCAGGAATTCGTTCATCAACAAGCTGAGTTCCTTCGGCTCCAGCCCCTCCGAAATTGAAGTGAAATTGCGTACATCGGAGAACAGGATGGTCATCTCCCGGCTTTCGCCTTCCATGGAAACCTGGCGCGGGTTCCTGCTCATCTCATCCACGAGTTCTGCCGGAACGTACTGGCCAAACAAGCCTGTCAATTTTCGCTTGGTGCGCGTTTCGGTAAAATATCCGTACGGCATGTCAAGCAGGAACAGGCCCAGGATCAGGATAAGACTGTTCGCGATCGGGAAATCCAGGTTGGCCGATTGCCATAACCAAAAATTCAATGCCACTACCGCAGCCAGCACGCCCAGCGAAACCATCGTTGCCCAGATCGAATTCAGCACCGGCAATAACAGGCTCAACAGCGTCCCAATGACAAGCAGTTGCAGAACTTCCGCAGCAAGGACATAGGGCGGTCTACCCCGGATATTCTGGTCAAGAATTCCGGCTATCATATTGGCGTGTATTTCCACACCCGGATACACCGACGCGACAGGCGTGGTGCGCATATCCAGCAATCCCGGCGTAGAAGTACCAATCAGCACGATCTTGTTTGCAAGCTGTTCAGGCGGCACCTTGCCATGAAGAACATCGGTAATCGAGATATATGGAAAGCTGCCACGTGGCCCACGGTAGGGCACCAGTGAACTGGCCTCATAGTCAACCGGAATCCTCAATTTTTCCTGGGGCGACTGGATTTCAAGCCATTCCAGATTTGCATTGTCGTTCTGCTCTCCTCCCCAGCCCGGCAATAGTCTGGTATCGCCCAGCAATGTACGAACCATGGCCAGGGGTAATGACTCGTAGTAGGCATTGCCATATTCCATGACCATGGGCAATCGCCGTACTACGCCATCAGCATCCACCAGGGGATTGATGAATCCGCTGCTGGCGGCAGCCTTTTGCAAATCAGGCAAGTTGCCGTCATAACCATCCCAATGGAGAAAGTTCGTTGCCTGCGCGCCAAAGGCACCAGGGGGGAAAACCGGAACAGGCAATGCACCGGAAATAATATTGCTGCTTTTTTGCTCGTTGTTGGAAAAATAATAAGCCAGTACAACCTTGCGTCCTTTCAGGCTGCTGGCAAACAGCTGGTCGTATTCCAATTGCGGGGCTAGTTTCTTCAGGGCGGATTGAAACTCCGGCACATCTTTAAGCTGATTGTGCCCCAAGGCTTGCAATATGTTCAGTCCGGAACTCTGATCCGTTTCTGCAAACAGGATGTCGAAACCCACTACCGCTGCCTTGTAATGCTCGAACAACTGATTCACCACCATCGCCATGCGATCACGACCCCACGGCCAGCGACCTTCTTCCTTCAGGCTTTTTTCGTCTATGTCGACGATAACGATGCGTTTGTCCAGCTTGCCGGGCATGGCCAGCCGCATCCTGTAATCATATGTGATGGCATCCAGTTTTTCAGCAAGCGGTACTTCGTAGAACTTGGCTGCTGCACCCATCAGGTAAATGGTCAAGGCAAGCCCGATGCCGATTATCACGGGATGCTTTCTGAACGCTTTACCTATTGCACTCATGGAAGTTCAACGATTGGCCAGAGACTTTACGCAATTTTCCATCGCCGATGAGGCGATGGTGGATCAGGGATGGAATATCTCCATATCGACTAGCGTGTACACATCAACTCCTGTTCGAAGTCATAACGCGCCAGCACAGGATCATATTCCAGGAAGCCAGGCATTTCCGCCAGCCGGACAGGGGCAAGGCCGTCTTCGACGAATCCGGACTCCCCCCGCTGCAGCGGAATTTGCTTGCCGGCATTCTCATCCAGTACTTCTCCTGACATCACGCCGACATACACACCATCTGCAACGTCTGTTTTCTCCAGTCCAAACCGCTTGACGAAGTCCACCGGCAAATCCTCCGGCTTCGGCGTTTCAGGATCCAGCAGTCCTGCAGGAGGAGACGGCAAAATCTGAGGCGCGCCGCCTTGTTTGATACTGGCCGTCTTTCCTCGCCCCAGGACGATAGTATCGTTGCCCTGGCCGAAATCGATTTCACCATCGCGCATGAGTACAAAAACGTTGGCATCATTCCCGCTGCATAGTCCCGGGATATTGCCCGTATCGGCACACACCAGATCGAAGGATGTTCCGCGTATTCCTATGGTGGCTGTTGCAGCGCGATACTGCACCCGGTCGCCATGCAGTTTCCCCAGCAGGCCGGTTACCACGCGCAGCCCACCCTTGAGCAAGTCGATCACCTCACTCGATTCGTCGGCCTTCGCAGCCACGAACTTGAATGCGGTCAGCTTTAACCGGGAATTCTTGGGTAATACCAGCTTGGTTTTGTCCTGCATGACAAAGCCAGCCGATCCGTCAGCATCGGTAATCAGCACGTCGCCCTCGAACACGGGCGAGCCCACCTCCAGTTTGTGCTCCGAGCTGTCTGCAGCACGGGCTACCATGCTTCCCTGCAGCCACACCACCTTGCCAGCCGTGCGAGACGCCGGACTTATCAGGTCATGATTCTGTTCGGACTGCAGTTGATCCGCAGTACATCCAAGGCCATCACACAATCGCGCAATAAAATCCGTCCCCCTTATCCCGATGGTGGCAGTTTTCACTTTTAGCTGATAAGTCGATTTGTTGCGACTGATCATCCCTGTCAATTGCCGCAACCCTCCCCTGAGCAGGCGCATTGCGAAGGAATCTTCATCCGGCTGATTTTGCTTGAAGACGAAATTTTCAATTTGCAGGCGAGAGTCGGGTCGCACCGCTACCTTGCTCTGGTCAGCGAATATCAACAAGGCATGGCTATCCTGCTGGGTAATGACTATATCGCCGTTCTCTAGCAAACTTCCCTTGATCAATAGATGTTCAGGATTCCCTTCATGTGCAACCGATACCGTTCCCTCGAGCGATTCCACATGAGCTACGGCTTCTGCTCGCGCCATACCCGGCAACAGTGCCAGCAGCAGACTGAAGCTGATAAACGCAAGACGTATGGATAGTCCAGGCATGTTATTTCCTATTGGCAAATCTGTTCTTCGAATGGGTCATAAATAACGTCTTCGTTGCTTGCCAAAAGCCGGTCCAGCACGGTTGACAGCCAGGGAACGTACGGTGGCGTTAAGTAACTGTTGATTCTTGGATTCGGCAGCTGGGATGGGGCAAGGACCAGCGCAGTACCCAGGTTGACCAAACGGTATGCCCAGGTTGCAGGAATATTCACGACATTGAATGCGCCGGTAATCCCGCCGCGCGCTTCCATGAATGTATAAATTTGCGGTGGATCTGGCGTATAGCCGCCAAAGCTGAGCGCATTCAGGGTCCCATCGAGAAATACAGTCCCCGTTACATCGATGAAATCGTAGTCCGTTCCTTGAACTATGCCGCCCAGTTGAATGTTGGTAATCGATGCGGGCCCCAAGGTCAAATTGCCGACAATAATAATTGTGCCGGGTGAGAAGCCCGGCGCCAGTGTTCCGCCATTGAGCAGAAGGTCGCTCCTGATGATGCCTGTACCGCCCAGCACCCCCCCATTTATGCTGATATTGCCTGATCCGGTAAGGGTTGCAGGTGCAGCGCCGGGGGATGAAAGCGTCGTCGTTCCCCCGGCATTCTGAGTAAATGAAGTGGCAGCGCTGACATCCAGATTGCCGCCTGGCAGGATGAGCAGCGTGCTGTTGTTGCTGAATATGCCTGCCGTAAAGAGGGCATTGTTGACATTCATGACACCGTTATTCGCATTGGTTGCTCCATTCACCAGCGCATTCGTGAGCGTAATGGTTGCATTGTTTGTCAGGTTGCCGTTTATTACTCCAGTTGTTGCCCCGCCGACGGTTGCAACGGCCGTAGTATTGCTTGCTCCATTCGTCAGTGCGCCATTGATCACGCCGGTCAGATTCAGAATTCCATTGTTACTAAAATTGCCGGTCAGTACGCCAGCCAGGGTAAAGGTACTGCCCGCATTGTTTGTCACGCCGGTCGTGCCGTTTAGCTTCGATCCTGCCGTCAGATCGAAGGCAGCGGGAGCCGTCGAAGCGTTGGTGATCAAGCCGCCTACCGTGCTGGTACCGAGGGTGGTCACGGTACCCGTACCGGTGTTATTCAGGGTGCCGGTGACACCGGCGCCATTCAGAGTAAGCGCGCCCGTGTTGCCAATACCACCCGTCGTAGTTCCTCCTGAACTGGCCGTGCCGCTGTTGGTCAGTGAACCGTTTAACGTTCCGGTCTGGGTCATTGTGCCTGCATTGGACATCTGACCGGCCAGGGTTCCTTCGATCGTGAAGATGCTGCCTGCATTGTTGGTCACGCCGGTCGTGGCGTTCAATCTGGTGGCGGTCGCCACATCGAACCCGGCTACAGCCGTCGAGGCATTAGTGATCAATCCGCCCACCGTGTTGGTACCGAGGGTGGTCACGGTACCCGTACCGGTGTTATTCAGGGTGCCGGTGACACCGGCGCCATTTAGCGTCAGCGCGCCCGTGTTGCCAATACCACCCGTCGTCGTTCCTCCTGAGCTGGCCGTGCCGCTGTTGGTCAGCGAACCGTTTAACGTTCCGGTCTGGGTCATTGTGCCTGCATTGGTCATTGGCCCGGCCAGGGTTCCTTCGATCGCGAAGATGCTGCCTGCATTGTTGGTCACGCCGGTCGTGGCGTTCAATCTGGTGGCGGTCGCCACATCGAACCCGGCTATAGCCGTCGAGGCATTAGTGATCAATCCGCCCACCGTGCTGGTACCGAGGGTGGTCACGGTACCTGTGCCGGTGTTATTCAGGGTGCCGGTGACACCGGCGCCATTTAGCGTCAGCGCGCCCGTGTTGCCAATACCACCCGTCGTCGTTCCTCCTGAGCTGGCCGTGCCGCTGTTGGTCAGCGAACCGTTTAACGTTCCGGTCTGGGTCATTGTGCCTGCATTGGTCATTGGCCCGGCCAGGGTTCCTTCGATCGTGAAGATGCTGCCTGCATTGTTGGTCACGCCGGTCGTGGCGTTCAATCTGGTGGCGGTCGCCACATCGAACCCGGCTACAGCCGTCGAGGCATTAGTGATCAATCCGCCCACCGTGCTGGTACCGAGGGTGGTCACGGTACCCGTACCGTTGTTGTTCAGGGTGCCGGTGAGGTTGGCGCCGTTGTTCAGGTTCAACGTGCCCAGGTTGGTCAACAGGCCATTCAGTGTGCCCTCTATGGTGAACAGGCCGCCCAGATTGTTGTTCACGCCGGTAGTGGCGTTCAGCGTGGTGCCGGCCGACACATCAAATGCCGTCGTAGAATTGTTGGTGATCAAGCCGCCCACCGTGCTGGTGCCGGCCGTGGCTACCGAGCCTGTGCCATTGTTGGTCAGCGCGCCGGTGAGGTTGGCGCCATTGTTCAGGTTCAACGTGCCCAGGTTGGTCAATGAACCATTCAATATGCCCTCGATAGTGAACAGGCCACCCAGATTATTGTTCACGCCGGTGGTGGCGTTCAGCGTGGTGCCGGTCGACACATCGAACGCCGTCGTCGAGTTGTTGGTGATCAAGCCGCCCACCGTGCTGGTGCCGGTAGTGGTTACCGAGCCTGTCCCATTGTTGGTCAGCGCACCGGTGAGGTTGGCGCCATCGTTCAGGTTCAACGTGCCCAGGTTGGTCATTAGGCCATTCAGCGTGCCCTCCAGAGTGAACAGGCCACCCAGATTGTTGTTCACGCCGGTAGTGGCGTTCAGTGTGGTGCCGGCCGACACATCGAATGCCGTCGTCGAATTGTTGGTGATCAAGCCGCCCACCGTGCTGGTGCCGGTAGTGGTTACCGAGCCTGTCCCATTGTTGGTCAGCGCGCCGGTGAGGTTGGCGCCGTTGTTCAGGTTCAACGTGCCCAGGTTGGTCATTAGGCCATTCAGCGTGCCCTCCAGAGTGAACAGCGCGCCCAAACTGTTGCTCACACCGGTGGTGGCGTTCAGCGTGGTGCCGGCCGACACATCGAACGCATTGGCCGCAGTCGAGGAATTGGTGATCAAGCCGCCCACGGTACTGGTGCCGGCCGTGGCTACCGAGCCTGTCCCATTGTTGGTCAGTGTGCCATTAATCGTTCCGCCATTCAGCGTCAGCGCGCCGGTATTAGTTACGTTGCCTGTGGTCGTTCCCCCCAGGCTCGCCGTACCGCTATTGCTAAGCGAGGCATTCAGCGTTCCGCCGGTCTGGTTCATCGTGACGGTCGCCGTGATCAAGCCACCATCCGTCAAGGTTCCGCTATTCTGAACAAAATTGCTCAAACTGTAGGGAGTCGTGCCGAAATTGACCGTGCCTGTGCTTGCAGCATTGACAGTAAGAAAATTCAGTGTGGTCGCACTACCCGCTGCCGGACTGAATGTCGTGGTGCTCCCTGCACCAGTGGAAAACGTCAGTGTTGCAGCGCCGGCTTCGGTATAAATATTGCTGAAAGTGCCATTGGCAGAAAAATCCGCGCTGCCGCCATTGCCAACATTAGCGTTCAATGCACCGCCGGACCAGTTCAATGCATTGTTGTTGGTGAGAGTTATCGGCTTGGCAGCCACCCCGAAAGAACCGCTCGATACATTGATCGTGCCATTGTTGATAACCGTTGTCGTATTCACGGCATCGCCCAATGTACCGCCGGAAGCGTTAAATATGCTGCTGTTGTTGCTTACTGTTAAATTTCCCGAGCCATCCCATATGCCATTGGAAAGATCGATCGTTCCATCCAGATTGAAGCCTGCAGTATTATTTGTAAGATGACTCGCAGCAGAGTTGAAGGTCAGCGTCATCGGGCCAGTGGTAAGAGTGGCTCCAGCGTCTATCGTCAAATGTGAAGACAAAGTAATATTCCCTGAAAGCGCAGCAGAGAACTTGCTGCCAATGATCAAGCCATTTGTCAACGCCAGCGTACCACCGTTCCATATAAATGGTCCGAGTGCGGAGACATTTGCGTTGCCAGCCAACTTACCATCGCTCAGCGTCAGATGGCCTATCGTGTAAGTTGCGATATGGGTGTTACCCATCGAGGCGTTGCCGGCGCCATTGATGATCAGGAAATTGATGTTGGAGCCACCTGCAGCCGGATCGAATATAAGTGAACTGCCGAATGCGGGAGAAAAAGTCAGTGTTGGGGTTCCGCCCTCCGTATACAAATTGGTGTAAGTACCGTTGGCAGAAAAGTTGACCAGCCCACTATTATTCAAGTCGGCGCTCAATGTCCCACTGTTCCAGTTCAGCGTGCTGACGGATGGTAGAACGATAGGAACCGTTGCAACACTATTGAGTGCTCCTCCATCAACATTGATGATTGCGGCATTGGCTATATCCAGCGTGAACGTGCTGCCAGCAGTGTTGGTGAGGTTACCGCCAGCGCTTATGGTCAGATTCAATGGTGCAGCGGCCTGAGATAGGTTGCCGCTGTTGGTCAGCGGCCTTGACAAGACCAAGGTGTTGCTCAGGATGGTATTTGACGCTGGAATTGCCGCGGCAACCCCCGCAGGTATGCCGGGAGCCAAAGAAAAATTGCCTGTCCCGGCTAATGTGCCTCCGCTCCAGGTAAAAGTCCCGCCAGCCGGAATGCCGATATTTCCACTGCCATCAAGCGTTCCGCCGCTAAGCGTCAGGCCCCTGATGAACGCATTCGAATTCAATGTCAATTCCCCGGCTGAAATGTTGGCGAAAATGAGATTGGCAGAATTCGATTGCAGCAACCCATTTACTGTGACCAATCCTCCGGACACCTTGAGCGACGCAGCAGTATCAGCACTTACTTGCAAAATATTGCCGATGGATGTCGTTCCGCCAGTGAAATCAACAAACGAATTGCATGCACAATTACCGATATACAGGGATCCGGTAATGTTGTTGTCGGCTGCCAGATAGGCTGTGCCACCGCTTACCAGAGTCACGTCACCCTTGATACTCAGGGAATCGTTGACATTGATATCAGCACCCGCCAGCATGGTCAAGGGGGCGGCGGCTGCCCCCGTGTAGGTAATTCCGCCGCTACCGGCTGCGACGGTAATGGAATCGTTGGCAGAAAGTGTCAGCGAGTGAGTTGAACTCCAACTCAATCCATCATTGATGGTTATTGTGCCAAGGTTGCCTAATGCTGACGCTGTACTTACAGTGACATCTGTACTTGCCAGTTGAGTTTGCAGCGTTCCCACATTCAGGTTGGAAGACGAAGCGACCAAATCCTCAAAAGTTTTGGTCCCCCCATTAAATAGCATGGTGCCGGTACTGGTACTTGAACTGATGGTGATATTAGTCGGGTCGAGCAATAATGATCCATTGCTGCCATGCGCCGCCTGCGTGTCCGTAAGGCCTGCGTAATCGAGCCATTGTTTACCGGAAACTTCCACCCAGCCTCCGTCTCCGCCGACCGCCCCGCCGCGTGCGGAGATGTTGCCCATAAATTGCGTGTTCTTGTCCGCCCACACCACCACCTTGCCGCCATCGCCGTTCCCGGTCGCGTCGGCGTTGAGATGCGCGGTTGGCGCGACATAGGTATCCGCGGCATTTTGTATGGCTGGATTGGCGCCGTGCGCATCGCCGCCGACCAGGATTTCACCGCCGCCATTCAAGCCGGCGGCACTGACTTGGGCGTTGTCCAGCAATGCGACCTGATTGCCAAGGATGTGGATGTTGCCGCCTTTACCTTGCGATCCATCGGCGCTGACCATGCCTTGCACCAGCGTCTGTCCGGTTTGGCTTTGCAGCGTGACATTGCCTCCGCTTGCTCCATCGGCAGAGATTTCGCTGCCCGCACCGGTGGTGATGGCGCCTTGCGCCTTGAGCATGATCTGGCCATCGGCGCCGACCGTCGCGGCATCGGCGCTGACGATGCCGTCATTGCTGATGCTGGCGCCAAAGATGCCTATCTTGCGGGCAACCACCTGGCCCAGGTTGACGACCTGGTTTTCCGGTGCGGCAATTTCGAAGCTGATGTCCGGATTGGACGTATCCACCACATTCACGCTTGCGCCTGCGGCGAGAAGGATCTGGCCAGTGTCGCTCTTGATCACACCGCTATTGCGAATGTTGGGCGCAATCAGGATGATGTCGCCGCTTGCATGCAGGCTGGCCTGGTTGTCGATGTTCCCGGCCCCCGGCACATTGCTGAAATCAAGCTTGCCTGCGAGAAAGTCCGTATTCGACAAATTCAACGTGGATGCGACCAGGCCCGCCACGTCGACTTGTGCACCAGCACCGAAAGCGATGCCATTCGGATTGATCAGGAACACCCGGCCATTCGATTGCAGCGTACCCAGGATTTCCGAGGGATTGCCGCCGACCACGCGATTGAGTACCTGGCTGCTTGCGGAAGGTTGCACGAAGCGGGTCAATTCGCCCTGGCCGATCGAGAAATCCTGCCAGTTGATGACGGCGTTATTGCTGTTGGTGACGCTTAACGTATTTCCTTGCTGGGAAAAGCTGGCAGCGCCGGAGATGACGGTCGGATCGAGCGGATTGGCATGTAATTGAGCCATCGCCAGCATTAACAGGATAGCCGGCAGTCTTCTGAAGCGAATATATTTTTCAAATTTCATATCCTGTCTCCCGCACTCGAGAATCTACTTCTGATAACTCAATCTGGCATGGAGCATTTTGCTGCCGTCCCTGCGTACGCCGCCGCCCTTGATAACATCTGCAAAGTCAAGGTTGAATGCGGTGTATTTTCCCAGCCCCAGACGCAAGCCGATACCAACGCTCGAAACGCGGCTGGTGACATCCTCTCCAGGCAGGGGAAGATTGCGCTTGAGCTGCGCGGCATCGTAGAACAAGGCCAGCCTGATTATGGAGAAAATCGAGCTCTCTCCAATTCTGGTCAAGTTGGGGGTCTGTACCTCAAGCGATAGAAAATTGCCTCTGTCGTTCGATAGTTCACGTTCGTCGAATCCCCGTACCGATTCCATGCCACCTACGCCAAACTGCTCGGCGTTGACCAGTGCATCACGGCTTTGTTGACCGTTGAATTTCATGTGTAACAGCCAATCCCTGTACAACTGGCCATTGTAGTTAAGACTGTAACGCCAGATACTGTAATTTGGATTGGCGCCTGCGCGTTGGCCCGACAGGGCAAATGCCGCAGCATTCCCCATATCCCCCGCTGGCATGTTTCTGGAATAACCTGCCGAAGCGGTCCACTCGCCGGTGGCTTTATTTATAAACCCCTCGTAAGCCAGCGACCAGGGATGCAGATCGATGTCTGGCAATAGCAAGGTGCTGGTTCCCGCCAGCTTGACTTTATTATCGATACGACGGTAATCGATCCCCAGATTAATGCGCTGGTCCCAGTTACCTATACGCGGTAACAGCTTGATGAAGTGAAACCCATAATCAGTGCCACTTCCAGCCACAAAATAGTTGCCCGCACCGGTATTGATTACTCCGGAATCGACGTTGGAATACAATGCATCCAGCTCGAGTATGCTACCCATGCGATATAGGGGAATGCGATATTGCGCATCGAGAACCGTGACGTTGCCTGGATGTTCGGGGGAGGTCTGGTACAGAGCGGTAAGCTGGTGGTCGCGATTCAATACATTGGAATGTCGATATATCAATCCAAGCCGCGATATGCCGGTCGATGGGGTTCCAGTATTATCGAGTACTGCGGTCAGCAGAACCGGATTCTTGTCCACCACACGCGCAGTCCCTTTGACTTCGTCGGCCTTGTCAGTAGCGCGAAACGTGACCTTGGTCTGTTTGGCATAGGTTTCATTTGCCAGGCGCAGGTTTTCACCGATCTTTTTTGAGTTGGGCACCTCCCCAATCCTGGCATCAACCAATGAATTTCTAATGTTCGCTTCGTCGAACGCAAGATTCCCTTTGACCTCCAGGCTGACAAGTTTGCTTTCCACAATCTTGAGCCTGATGGTTCCAGACTGGATCGCCTGTTCGGGAATAATGACGCGAACGGTCTGGTAGCCTGCCTGTTCGTAGACGCCATAGATGGCGGTAACGGCCTGCTGGATGTTGGCAAAGTCGCGCTCTTTGCCCAGCATGGGCTGAACGGCCGCAGCCAGGGTCTTGCTGTCAATCAGGGTATTGCCTTCGATATTAAATTCGGCGATGGTGAAGCGCGGGGGTGCCACATTGAGAGTGATACCCCTGGCATTTGAAATATCTGCAGATGGGGATGCTTGCTCGTCCCCCCATGCCGCTGGAACGCACAAGTGCAGAAAGATGATCCAGAGAACCTTGCACACGTATATCCCCTAAATATACTGTGTTGCCTTATAGCATAAAGAACAAACCTAGGCCATAACTATCCTGAACTCAGGCTGCAAAAGGATGCCGCAAAACGATGGTTTCGTCGCGATCTGGGCCGGTGGAAACCATGTCTACCGGCACGCCGCAGATCTCCGCCATGCGCTGCAGGTATTTGCGCGCCTGCGGAGGCAGATCTTCATAATTTTGCACACCGACCGTGCTGTCGCTCCAGCCCGGCATATCCTCATATACCGGTTCGCATCCGTTCAGTGCTTCCGCGCCTACCGGCAGGATGTCGCTGTATTGCCCATTGATACGATAGCCCACGGCAATACGCACCTTCTCCATGCCGTCCATCACATCCAGTTTGGTCACGCACAGGCCGGACACGCCATTGATCTGGATCGAGCGCTTGAGTGCCGCCGCATCGAACCAGCCGCAGCGGCGCGCGCGTCCGGTAGTGGAACCGAATTCGTGTCCCCGCTCGGCCAGCAACTTGCCAATGGGATCCTGCTTGGTCAGGGCATCGTAAAGTTCGGTCGGGAACGGACCCGAGCCAACACGCGTGGTATAGGCCTTGGTGATGCCCAGCACATAATGCAGGCTCTGCGGGCCGACACCGCTGCCGGCGCAGGCCGCACCGGAAATGCAGTTGCTGGATGTCACGAACGGATAGGTACCGTGGTCTATATCCAGCAATGTCCCCTGCGCGCCTTCGAACAGCAGGTTCTGTCCGGCCTTGTTCGCCTCGTACAGGGCTCGCGGCACATCCATCACCAGCGGCTTGAGACGTTCGGCCAATGCCATCGCATCATCCAGCGTTTGCTGGAAATCGACCGTGTCATGGTTGAAATAATGCTTCAACACAAAATTGTGATAGTCGAGCACTTCGCCCAGCTTGGCGGCGAAACGTTCACGGTGGAAGATGTCCTGCAGGCGGATGGCGCGGCGCGCGACCTTGTCTTCATAGGCGGGGCCGATGCCGCGTCCGGTGGTGCCGATCTTGCCTGCGCCCTTGGCCGCTTCGCGCGCCTGGTCCAGCGCCACATGGTAAGGCAGGATCAGCGGGCAGGCTTCGGAAACGCGCAAACGATTTTGCACATCCACCCCGGCAGCGGCCAATTCATCCATTTCCTTGAGCAGTGACTGGGGCGACAGCACCACGCCATTGCCGATGTAGCACACCACGTGTTCACGCAGGACGCCGGAAGGGATCAGGTGCAGCACGGTCTTTTTGCCGCCGATGACCAGCGTGTGGCCGGCATTGTGCCCACCCTGAAAACGCACGACACCCTGGGCGTGGTCTGTCAGCCAGTCCACCACCTTACCCTTGCCTTCGTCACCCCATTGGGTGCCAATCACCACCACGTTTCTTGACATTGTTGAGAAATTCCTTGATTAAATCCTGATGACGATCCATGCGCCATCACGAAATACCAACTCGCGGTCGCAATTCGATTCTGGACGGTGCGCCGGGTTGCCCAGCAGATCCACTACCACGGCCTGTCCTTGTGCGCGCAGTTCGGTGATTATTTCCTGCAACCTGGCATCATCGAGATGTGGCGCCAGTATGCCTGCGGGCCGATCCTGCTTTTCCAGCAATCCATAAAGCTGGCGCAAGTCCATGCTGAAGCCGGTGGCCGGGCGCGCGCGCCCGAAGCTTTTCCCCACGTCATCATAGCGACCACCCAAGGCAATGGCATCATGACTACCGGCGTGATAGGCAGCGAATACCATGCCGCTGTGATAGTGGTAGCCGCGCAGCTCGGCGAGGTCTATGCCGACACTGGCAGCCAGCGGACCCAGATGGGCAGCCGCCTGCTGCAGTTGATCCAGCGCTGCTGCCACTTCCGGAAAATCAGGCAGCAACCCGCGGGCCTGTGTGATCACGTTCAAATCTCCGTAAAGCTCAGGCAGCACCAATAAAGCTTTCTGCGTATCTTTGGGCAGGTTACCAACCAGCGCTTGCACGGCAGGAACATCCTTGCCCTGCAGCGCAAGGAACAATTCCGCCTCCAGATCTTCATCGATCGAGGCATGCGCCACCAGTGCACGAAACAATCCGACATGGCCAAGATCGATGTGTACACCCTGGATTCCGAAAACGGCCAGCGACTCGAGCATCAAGCGTTGAATTTCCAGATCGCTTTCCAGGCCGTCGTGTCCATAAAGCTCAGCCCCAACCTGCAGCGGTTCGCGTGTGCGCATCAACCCCGCCGGCTGGGTATGCAGCACACTGCCCGCGTAGCACAGACGCGTTACTCCCTGGCGATTGAGCAGATGAGCATCGATGCGGGCTACCTGCGGCGTGATATCGGCACGCAATCCCAGCGTGCGACCGCTCAACTGATCGACCAGCTTGAACGTGCGCAAATCCATATCGCCGCTGTCATTGATCAGCAACGATTCGACATATTCGAGCAAAGGAGGAGAAACCAGCTGGTAACCATTTCGGCGCAGCAGTTCCAGAACGTCGGCGCGCATGCATTCGATGCGCCATGCCTCGCCTGGCAACATGTCCTGGATATATTCCGGTAACAACCAATTCGAATTTGGCATCAGGACATCCTTACCAGTTCACCAGATAAAGCAAAGTCAGGCCCAATAACATGGAAGTCATCCCGATAAAACGAAGCTGCCCATCGGAAAACTGCACCAGTTTGCGAAATGTATCGCGCCACAGGCTGGGCAGCAGAAATGGCACGATGCCTTCAATTACCAACATGAGTGCCAGACCGATCAACCAATAACTCAGCACGTGCTATTTTCCGGGATTCTTGAAATACTTGAAGAACGGTGAATTTGGATCAAGCACCATGAGGTTGCCATTGTTGTTGAAGCTTTGCTTGTAAGCTTCCAGGCTACGGTAGAAAGAATAGAACTCCGAGTTTTGTTGATATGCCGAAGCATAGATCGAAGTTGCCTTGGCATCGCCCTCACCCTTGACCTTCTGTGCCTTACTATAGGCATCGGCAAGGATGATCTGGCGTTGCCGGTCGGCGTCGGCACGTATCTGTTCGCTCTCGGCATTACCGGTCGCCCGCAGTTCATTGGCTACGCGCTTGCGTTCCGCGTCCATGCGGCGATAGACCGAATCGCTGATCTCCTGCGGGAAATCCACGCGCTTCAGGCGCACGTCCAGGACTTCAACGCCGATCTTGCTCGCATCAGTATCGGTCTTCTGGCGCAACACCTCCATGATCTGATCTCTCTCGCCGGACACGACCTCATGGATGGTACGCTTGCCGAACTCCTCGCGCATGGACGCATTGACCGTCTGCATCAGGCGGTTCTGCGCGCGCGTCTCGTCTCCGCCCACGCTGATATAGTATTGCTTGACATCCTTGATGCGCCACTTGATGAAAGCGTCCACCATCACGTTCTTCTTCTCGGCCGTGATGTACCGCTCAGGCTCGGCAGTATCCATGGTCAGGATGCGCGAGTCGAAATAGCGCACGTTCTGAACCAGCGGGATCTTGAAATACAGGCCTGGCTGGGTCTTGACCGAGACGATCTCCCCCAGTTGGAAGACAATGGCGTTCTGGCGTTGATCCACCACGAACATGCTCAGGCTGAACAATATCAAGGCGACAACGATTGCCACAAGAATATTTACGGAATGTTGTTTCATGGCCGTGCCTCTCTGTCGCGGCCCAGACTGGTATCGCGCATACGGGTGTCAACTGGGATATCGGAAGAAGACGGCTGCAACAATGCCTGGGCAGTTGACGGAACTTCAGGCGCGGACACTGCGCTCGAACTCCCGCGCTGCATCAATTTGTCCAATGGCAGGTACAGCAAGCTGTTGCTGCCGCTCTTCTGGTCCACCAGTACTTTGCTGCTGTTGCTGAAGACCTGCTGCATCATATCAATGTACAAGCGCTCACGCGTGACCGTCGGGGCTTTGTTGTATGCGGACAATACCTGCTTGAACCGGCTGGCATCGCCCTCCGCATTCGCGATCACACTCTGCCGGTAACCTTCACTTTCCTGCTGTAGACGCGCCGCAGCGCCCTTGGCCTTGGGCACCACGTCGTTGGCATAGGCCTGACCTTCGTTCTTCTGGCGTTCACGATCCTGGCCCGCCTTGACGGCGTCGTCGAATGCAGCCTGCACCTGCTCGGGGGGCTGTGCATTCTGCATGGTCACCTTGCTTACCAGAATGCCGGATTTGTAGCGATCGAGTATATCCTGGATCAATTTGGTGGTTTCAGCAGCTACCTGTTCCCGGCCTTCGTACAGTACAAAGTCCATCTTGTTCTTTCCGACCACTTCGCGGATTGCCGTCTCAGCCGCCTGGCGCACGTTCTCTTCCGGCGCACGGTTGTTGAGCAGATAAGCGGCGGGGTCTTTCAGGAAATATTGCACAGCGAACTGGATATCGATGATGTTCTCGTCATCGGTCAGCATCAACGATTCCTGCAGCATCTTGTTCTTGACGTTGTCGCGATAGCCGATTTCGACTGTCCTGACCTGGCTCAGGTTGACCACTTCCACCGTTTCGATGGGGAAAGGAAAGTGCCAGCGGGGACCTGGCTCGGTAGCTTCGAGGTATTTGCCGAAGCGCAACACCACGCCGCGCTGGCTGGCATCCACAATATAAAATCCGCTGGCCAACCAGATCAACAGAACAATTACGACTACCAATCCGATGCCGCCCATATTTGTCGGCCCCCCAGTGTCTCCGCCACTGCCACCACCGGTATTTTTTTTGCCGAACAGCGAAGAAATCTTGTTGTTGATCTCCCTCAGTATCGTTTCCAGGTCAGGTGGTCCGCCGTTCTTTTTGCCCCATTGGGGGTCGTTCAATGCCATATATTATCCTGTGCTAAATGATCTTGTTCTGAAGTTGTTGTGGGTTTTGTTGCGTCCACTTCCCCCGGCAGAACGGCGTGCAATCCGGTTATTCCAGCGCTGGCCATGACGCTCAAACGAATGTTGTCATTCTACCACAATCATCGCGCGCGCCGGCATGAGCCAAACCAGCGGCAAATCCAGGTCGGCAAAGGAATCTGCTCAATATTTTGCAAGCCGATACCGAACGGACGGCAGTTTCGGGCTGGTTGCACAAAGAAGGCCAATACCAACGCCTGCGCTGTATGTTGAAATCGTATCATCCAGGCACAGTCGACTCCAGAACCTGGCTGGTTAATAGCGTGGCGACCCCTGCCCGGGTCAGGAATTACTCTTCTTCCGCTTGGATTGTGACTGCACGCGCTGGAACGATAGTCGAAACGGCATGCTTATATACCATCTGGGTCACAGTGTTTTTCAGCAGAATCACATATTGGTCAAACGAATCGATTTGACCTTGTAATTTGATGCCGTTGACCAGGTAGATAGCAACCTGAATATGCTCCTTGCGTAACGCGTTCAGGAACGGGTCTTGTAATTGTTGCCCTTTTGTAGTCATGATGGTTACTGTTGTAGTTATGGGAAGGTAACTCTACTGGATTTTTCGGATAACCGAAAGTGAATAGAAACAAGTTCAGGTATCCGGCATTGCAAGGCAACTGGCGAAAACTGAACAATACCGGTGATTAATGAATTCATGGCCATTGACATCCTGGACTGTGATTTGTTCCGTGGATAGCCGACTGCCCAATGATTACACTGGATTTCAATGGTGATGACCATCCAGACTGTGCGTATGACCGTGCTCCAATTCTTCCGGCGTGGCTTCCCGAACGTCAACGACTGTGCCAACAAAATTCAGGGACTTGCCGGCCAGCGGATGGTTACCATCGACAGTCACTTCATCATCGTTGATCTCGACAACCGTAAATAGCATGTATTCGTCATCGCTTGCACCTTCCGCGCCTCCTTCGAATCGCATGCCCACTTCTATGTTATCGGGAAAATAGCTGCGTGGCTCCACACGCACCAATTCGTGTTCGTACTCGCCAAAAGCGTCGTTCGGTTCCATGGCAACGCTGAATTGCGTGCCCACATCCTTGCCGTGCAACGCTTCTTCAACTGCCGGGAATATTCCGTCATAACCTCCATGCAGGTAGCTTACCGGATCGTTGGATTTTTCCAGCAACACTCCTTGCGCATCTGATAACTCGTAGAGCAGGGAAACAACGGAATTTTTTTCTATTTTCATTTCAATCCCTTTATCAGCTCCAATATTTCATGCGCATGCCCGTGGGCATGAACGCCATACAGGGCATGGCGCAATATGCCCCCCTTGTCAATCACAAAGGTGGAGCGCTGAATGGCAACCCGCTTGATTCCATCGACATCTTTATCATAAAGCACGCCATACTTTTTGCATACCCTGGATTCCGCGTCGGACAGCAGAAGAACAGAAAGTCCGTACTTGTCGCGAAACGCTGCATGGCTAAGGCATTCATCCCGGCTTACGCCAACCACTACCGTATCGAGCCGGTTGAAATCATCTTCCAGGTCGGTAAATTCATTGGCTTCCATGGTACAGCCTGGCGTGTCATCCTTCGGGTAAAAGTAAAGCACGACATTCCTGATCCCCCGCAGCAATCCCAGATCGAAAATATTCATATCTGAATCGGGCAGTTCTACTTGCGGCGCAGCCATTCCTGCTTGCAGCAACATGTGTTGAATCCTCCTGTCGGAAATTCTATCCGATTTCAACAGCGGCGAATGTATTTTTGTATTGCATCGCCGAAGTTATAATTCGCCAATGAATAAATCCCTGACATTTCTTGGCGGTTTGACTGCAGATAAATTTCTGCGCGAGTACTGGCAAAAAAAACCCTTGTTGATACGCCATGCTTTCCCTGGGTTCAATGACCTGCTCGACCTGAAAAGCCTGATCTCAATGGCATGCAAGGACGATACCCAGGCCCGCCTGGTCAGCCAACAGCGTGGCAAATGGCAAATGCGGCATGGGCCATTCGAAGCTGAGGATTTCAGGCCGGTAATTGGAAAGAAGTGGACCGTGTTGATACAGGGAGTGAATCATTTCCTGCCCGCCGGTGCCGAGTTACTCAAACACTTCAGTTTTGTACCGCACGCGCGACTTGATGATTTGATGGTGAGTTATGCGCCAAAGGGAGGTGGGGTCGGCCCACATTTCGATTCCTACGATGTGTTTTTGCTGCAAGGAATGGGACACCGGCGCTGGCAGATATCCACTCAACCAGACCGCTCCTTGATCGAAGGTGCTCCCCTGCGCATCCTGAAGAGTTTCAAGGTGGAGCAGGAATGGGTGCTGGAGACTGGGGACATGCTCTATCTTCCTCCACAATGCGCCCACAATGGCATCGCCGAGGACGATTGCATGACCTACTCCATCGGTTTCCGTACGCCCGCCTATCAGGAGTTGGCGGAACAGTTCCTGGTATACCTGCAGGATCGTCTCTGCATCGAAGGCATGTATGCCGATCCCGACCTCAAGGTCCATGCGCATCCGTCTGAAATCGGCGCAGGCATGCTAAAACAGGTGGAGCACCATTCCATCCGCAAGGTGCAATGGGACAAGCATGATATTGCCGATTTCCTCGGATGCTATCTTTCAGAACCCAAACCACATATTTATTTTGATCCGCCGGCAAATCCAGCAAGCCGAAAACGATTTGAACAAACCCTGTTGGCCCGAGGCGTCGAGCTGAATCTCAGGTCGCAGATGCTGTGCCATGGCGACACGGTATTCATGAACGGAAATGCCCATACCGTGTCTGCCGGAAACTATAAGATATTGCGTGCAATGGCTGACCAGCGCCGGCTTGAGCCCTCTGCCCTGCCCGAACAGGTCATCAGACTGCTTTACCAGTGGTATGTCGACGGTTATATTTCACCCGTTGCAAACAAATGAATGGTGAGAATGATGAGCCAAGATCCACAACACACCAGCCTGAACGGGATGACGGATTACATCAACGCACTGGACACGCTGTGCAGTCTGGCGCAACGCAGCCTGTTCATCTTCGAGAAGGACTTCGATGGCATCGGTTTCAATTCGGCAGCCCGCTATGACACGCTGCGCGCATTCCTGCTTGCCAATCCGATGAACCGCCTGCATCTCCTGGCACATGATACCGCCCCTCTGGTGCAACGCTGTCCACGCGTGATGATGTTATTGCGGCAGTTCTCATATAGCCTGCAAATCTACCGCACGCCCGACCATTTGCGGCGCGTTTCCGAACCATTTGCCATTGCAGACGAATTGCATTTCGTGCGCCGTTTTCACTTCGATGATGCGCACGGCATCCTGGCGACCCATGACCCGGAAGGTGCTCGCGCGCTGCAGTTCCGTTTCCTGGAAATGTGGTCTGCATCGAGTCCTGGTGCCTCTGCGACAACTTTGGGTTTATAGATTTGCCTTGGTATTATCGCTTTCCGCTTGCGGCGGGAAGCCAGCCGAAACCGAAGCTCCTGCTCCAGCAGCTGCAAGGGTCAAAAATTATCCAGGTGAAAACCTGAATGTAAAACGCCTCACTTCGGGTGAGGCGTTTTTTTGTCAGGCATGTCAGTTTGATTACGCAACCCCATCCAAACAGGGTCTGGTCTTTCGACGTCATTGTATAGTTCGCCAGTCTATACCACCGGCCTGGCTTGCTATCGAAATCCATTCATCACTGCAACCCAGTGCGTTACTCAGCGAACGAACCACAAGCTCAGGCAGGTTATTATTCTTGCTCAAGTGTGCTGCCACAATATGCTGCAGGCGATCCGTCTCTAATCTTGCCAATAATGCAGCTGCAGCGGCATTGCTCAAGTGTCCCATGTTTCCGCCAACGCGCTGCTTGAGCCTGTAGGGATAATCGCTATTGGCCAGCATGTCAGTATCGTGGTTGCATTCCAGCACCAGCGCATCGACGCCACTTAACATCATCTCGATATGCGGCGTGCCGCAACCGGTGTCGGTTAATACGCCCAGGCGCCTGGCACCATCGGTAAATACAAATTGCACCGGCTCGGCGGCATCATGCGGAACGGCAAAGGGCTGTATCTGCAAATCGCCAATGGCAAAGGATAGCTGCGGAGATATTTCGGTCAGACCCGACAATGCAGCCATGTCACCGACCCTGGAACGAAACGTGCCATGCGTCAGCCATACCGGAATCGAATATTTTCGCGCCAGTCGCGCCACACCCGAAATATGATCACCATGCTCGTGTGTAACCACAATGCCGTTGATTTTTTCAGCAGTCATTCCCAGGCGGGCCAGTCGAGCATGCGTTTCCGTCAGGTTGAAACCGCAATCCATCAGTACGCACGTCGCACCACTCTGTACCAGCAACGCGTTGCCTTCGCTCCCGCTCCCTAGTGACGCAAAACGCATGGGCGTTTATTGCTGGTTGATGCTCTTGAACAATGCATCGACAACCGACCTGGAAGTCGTATCACTTGCGCCGTTGCTGTCGTGCGCGCCGACTTCGCAGTATTTCCCGTTCTCCCGGACAAATACCTGGTATTGCACGGGTTTGGTCTCCTCATTCTTTCTCCAGAAAGCGAGCCTGCTCAATCCCTCTTTCTTCTTGACCACCTCAACGCGGACGAAATACAAACCCTTGCTTCTGTCCTTGTCTTCAACAACGAAATCGGTATGGTCCAATGCTATGCCTACCGTGCGCCAACTCCTGTCGAACGGCTCGGCCAGCATTATGAGATTATTCCCGTCGGGTTGAACCTGAAGCTTTGCGACATCCGGAGAGGTCTGGGCAGTCTGGGCAATACTTGCAGTTGCTCCGCCCTGCTCCCCCCCCAGCTTGGCCATCAACATCTGAACCATGGTCGCTTCCAGATCGGGGTCATTCGGGCGTGACTGCCATTCTCTAAGTGTCTTGTCGGCGCTCAGCACCTCCTCCATGCCATACTGGGTCACGTAAATCTCAGTGCCCTTGCCATCTGCAGTGCGCTCGAGACGAGTGCGGTACATGTCCTTTTCGCCGGAATCGTACAAATTGTCGAATACCTTGCCAATAATCTGGCGCAAGCCGGTCTTGGGGATTTTCGCGCGATTCTCGGCCCAGTCGGTTTCGATAATTCCCGTCTGAGGATTTTCGGTCTTGATGACAAAGCCGTTTTCCTTCCAGAATCCCATGATCAGAGGCCAAACATTTTCCGGCTTGTCATCCACCAACAACCACCTATGATCACCACTATGCATCAGGTGTATTTTCCCGCTATCGGGTAATACCGCATTGGAACGAGCCGACAGCGCAGCGCTGTTTTTAGAGAAGTCGGAATAATTCGCCGTCTCAGTACCCGCATCAGGAATGGCGTATTTGTTCGCGGTAACTGGTGTCGTCAAGTCAGGGGGAACTTCAAGCGCAGGAACCTCGCTTTGGGCGGTTTTGTAATCCACCCGCTTGTTCTCTAGATTCATGCTGCCACAACCTGCCACCAACAAAAGCAGGGCCAATGGGGAGAGATGGAGTAATTTCATACCGTTCCTATAGTTTCCATTTTAATGATCATTGAACCACACCCGCCTGGCGCATCCCATTCTCAAGAACCGAGTGCAATGGCTCAGACAATGGGGTAAGCGGCAAACGCAATACATTGTTAATCTTTTCCAGGCGCGCCAGTGCCCATTTCACCGGGATCGGATTGGCCTCCAGAAACAGGTCGTGATGCAATCCCAGCAGCCGAAAATTGATTTCGCGAGCCGTTGTTACTTCACCTTTCAGGGCCGCCATGCACATTTCATGCATCAACTTCGGCGCCACGTTGGCAGTTACCGAAATCGTGCCGTGTGCGCCCAGCAGCAACAACGCCAGCGTGCTTGCATCGTCACCGCTATAGACAAGAAAGTCTTTGGGGCTGCGATGCAGCAAGTCACTGCCGCGCTCGATATTGCCCGTCGCATCCTTGATCCCGACAATATTGGGAATCTGTGCCAGACGCAGCGCCGTATCGTTATACAGGTCGGCACCGGTGCGACCCGGCACGTTATACAAAATGTGCGGCATATCCACCGCCTCGGCAATGGTCCTGAAGTGCAGATACATCCCTTCCTGGGTTGGCTTGTTATAGTAAGGCACCACGGTCAGGGAAGCGTCCGCTCCCGCCTTCCTGGAAAAACTTGCCAGTTCGATAGCCTCTGCTGTTGAGTTGGCCCCCGTTCCGGCAATGACCGGGATGCGGCCGGCAGCGTGCTCCACAGCGACCTGAATCAGTGATTCGTGCTCATCCACTGCAACCGTGGGAGACTCGCCGGTGGTGCCCACTACCACGATACCGTCCGACCCCTGTTCTACATGAAAATCTATCAATGAACGAAAGCTGGCCAGATCCAGACTGCCGTCTTCATGCATCGGAGTTACTATTGCAACAATACTGCCCTTTATCATAGTGTGCGCCGTCACCATTCGAATGCTGCGCATTTTAACTTAAATCCTCGGTGGATTGCGTTACAAAACTGCGGGCGCTGTGGAATAATGCGCAAGTCATTCATCAGTACTGCATCATGCACAACGTAGCGTTGTCAACCCTGGTTCCCGGCGAAATCGCCACCATCGTCACAATCTGCACTGAAGGATTATTACATCAACGTTTGCTGGCCATGGGTTTCCGTACCGGCAAGCAAATCGAGGTGATCCGAAGGGCGCATTTTTCCGGCCCGTTGCAGGTGCGTATCGGCACTACCGACATTCTGCTGCGCAGGAATGAAGCAGAAAAAATCATGGTAATCAGGATATGAAGCGGATCGCCCTGCTGGGCATGCCCAATACTGGTAAATCCACCTTGTTCAACCGGATGACCGGTGCTTCTGCGCGGGTAGGGAACTGGCCCGGCATAACAGTCGAATTGCTCTCGGGCAAAATCCTGCTAGGCGGGGATATGGTCGAAGTCATTGATTTGCCCGGCATCTACGATATGCACGGCTTTTCGGAAGACGAACAGGTGGTGCGGCATTTCCTGCACGACAATACCCCCGACCTGGCGCTGGTCGTTATCAATGCCACGCAAATAGAACGCCAATTGAGCCTGCTGCTGCAACTTCGGCAGCTTAACCTGAATCTGGTGGTGCTGCTCAACATGTCGGATGAGGCCAGAAGATTCGGCATATCCATTGATGTGATCAAAATGTCGGCCTCCCTTGGCATTCCAGTATTTCTGCTTAGCGCCAAATATGGATCCGGCTATGTCGAGGCATTGCTGGCGACACGCAAAGCGTTGAGCTACGCCACTCCGGGAATGGCGGAGGAGTTGCGCAGCCAGTTGGAGCAAGACGAGTTCATTGAAAGCGAAATGGCGCGCGTACTGAAATTTTCGGTGCAAACTCCAGTGCGCCTGCCCGACAACCTGACCAACCGCCTTGACCAGGTCATGCTGCATCCCTGGCTGGGGCTGCCGATATTCTTCGGCATCATGTATTTGCTGTTCCAGGCCATCTTCATATTGGGGCAGCCATTGCAAGCGGGTGTTAATGAATTATTCGCCTGGCTGCGCCTGGTGGCGCTCGATCCGATGCTCGCCGGTCTGCCGGCCACATGGCATGGATTTCTGCTCGATGGTGTCTATAACGGGGTGGCTACAGTTGCCGCGTTCGTGCCGCTTATCGTGCTGTTCTTCCTGTTCATGGCTATCGTCGAAGATACCGGCTACCTGTCGCGCGCCGCCTTCCTGATGGATGCACTGATGGGAAAAATGGGGCTGGATGGGCGCAGTTTTGTGATGCTGTTGATGGGTTTCGGCTGCAATGTGCCGGCGTTGATGGGTACCCGGGTGATGCGCTCGCGCAGCCTGCGCATGCTTACCATGCTGGTGATTCCGTTCTCGCTTTGTTCGGCACGGCTGCAGGTGTTCGTGTTTATCACTGCCGCCTTGTTCACGCCTGAAATGGCGCCGCTGGTATTGTTCAGCCTCTACCTGACCAGCTTCGCCACTGCCATCCTGACTGCCCTGTTGTTCAAGCGCAATTTCCCCAACAATGAACCCTTTGTACTGGAATTGCCGCCGTACCGCTTCCCAACTCTGCGCCAGATGATGTTGCGGGGATGGCATGAGGTATATCAATTTCTGCATCGGGCCACCAAATTCATCGTTGCCGGCGTGGTGCTGGTCTGGCTGTTCACCAACCTGCCGCCTTCGGCCACGCCTAGCGGCCCCGACACGTTTGCCGGCATGGTCGGTGCCTGGATGCAGCCTTTGTTCAACCCCATAGGCATTACACCAGAACTCACCATCGCGCTGATATTCGGGTTTGTCGCCAAGGAAATCGTCATCGGGGCGCTGGCAGTGATTTACGGACTTGGCGGGGAAGCCTTGAGCGGAATGCTGGCACACCGGCTGGACTGGGTGCAGGCATACAGTTTCATGTTGTTCACGCTGATATACACGCCTTGTCTTTCCACCATCGCCACGCTGCGTATCGAGTCAAAGAATACAGGCTTTACCGTGTTTTCCATTATCTGGTCACTGGCGCTTGCCTGGTTGGTCAGCCTCGCGTTTTACCAGGGCGCCAGGTCGATTGGATACTGAACTGTGAGGTGTTATTATTGTCAATATCCAGCTGAAACCATTTTCGAACCCCATCATAGCGAGGCTTATATTATGTCCAGCATTAAATCAGTTATGACTCTTGGTGTGCTAGTTTCTTCGATATTCTGCTATTCGACTGTAATGGCAGCCGGAACCGCGCCGGCACTGGCGCCGAAAAAGGCACCAAAACTCGTGCCCGTCACAAAGTTGGTGAAGACTGACACGACCATCGGTACTGGCGCAGAAGCCGCCCCTGGAAAAACAGTCACTATAAACTACACCGGTTGGCTCTACAGCTACGTAAAAGCAGATCACCAGGGAAGAGAATTCGATAGCTCGATCGGCAGACGCCCTCTGACATTCCCTCTTGGGGTAAACCGCATCATCAAGGGATGGGATCAGGGCATTGCCGGCATGAAAGTCGGCGGCAAGCGGACGCTGATCGTCCCATCCGACCTGGCATATGGTGAGAGGGGCATGGGACGCGGAGCGGTTCCCCGGAACGCTGCCCTGATTTTTGATATCGAGTTGCTTGGCGTGCAATAGGCCAGGACTGAATCACACTTCACAAGCGCAACCATCATCCCGTTTGCGACAGGAAATTAAGTCGGGCAGTGAAATAATCAAGTCGATATCCTGATATTCCGGGACATTTCCGGCATCACTGCTGACTTAATAAACGCCGATCAGTCTGAGCGCGGTTTCCAGTTGCAGGATGCCATTCTTGATGTTTTCCAGCGCATCTATCATGTTTCCCTGCTTCGCTGCGGCGGCAGCCTGTTCCCGCAACACTTTCCCCTTGCTGACATAGTTTTGCATCAACTTGATCGCCTGCTGGGCGGGTTTCTTTTGATCGACTGCCAATGGAATTGCATTCTCAAGACTGGCGTAATGGTCCAGTTCATAGGCATATTCTTCATCCGGTGAATTGAATTTCCTTTCATAGGACACGGTGCTGTTGGCCAGCAATTTATTCAAGGCACTGGAAATATTGCTCATGACGTCTTCCAGGATCGCATTTGCATCCTCATACTTTTCCTTGTCGGAAAGCGCCCTGGCATCATCTATCCGCTTGTGTATGGCGTCGCTGTCCAATGCCGGGGGGATGTTCTTTGTGCCGCTCTTGAGCATGTCTTGCCGATTTTTCTTGTAGGAAGCCTCCAGTGACATCACCCCCACCATCAAGTCCTCGTTCTTTGCCTCGGCTCTCTTCTGCATGGTTTCTGACGGAACCAGCCTGACTGCAGCCGTCATCAGGCTCATCGACTCTTCGATGCCGGATTTAGCCTGTAGCAGGTCGCCGGCGTTATATGCCTCGGTGGCCTTGTTTACCTTGTCCTGTGCATCGGCATACTTCGCTTTCGCTTCGGCGTTGTGTCCATCGGTTATCCGCTGCGCGGCATCAGAATTGAGGATGAATGCAGTTGCAAAATTAAGTCGCTGGCTAAGCTCACCCCGGTCGATCTCGGGAATATCCTGTTGCCTGGAAGATGCAGCTGTCGATGGCTGTTCGAGTTCGAACTTTCCTTCTTCACCCGGATTGACTACATGAATCTGCCCGCCCATGAACTGATGGTTGCGGCAACCGTAGAACACCGTATCCGGAGTTGCAGCCGTGGGAGTGAACGTTATCACTCCCTTGTAAGTGAAATTTCCCTTGACGCCTTCTGTCAAAGTGCCAGTGCCCCAGCCCATAGGCTCGAGCGTAAGATAGAAGTCATGCATGGGACTGGTATGCACGCCAAACCTGTAGGTCTTGCCGCGCACCACTACCAATGCTCGACCCTGTACGCCGTTAATGACAAACCCCAGCTTGCTGCCATGACCATAGTAAGGATGAGTCTGATCCTTGGTGGTCGCCGTGACGTCGAAATCAATATTCACCGGACTGACCTGCTCTCTGGCGCCACTTGGCGCGGTTTCCCCAATCGCCGGCGTCGCGCCAACCGAAAGCAGAAATAGCAAAATAAATATGAAACGCATATTCATCCTTAAAGATGTTCTCGATACAGCCGGTGAACTCAACAAATAGCGGGGCATGAAAAGCCTGCGTAAACTCAATGTGCGCAGCTTTCCGGCCTGATTTTCACTGAGCAGCAGTTAGCGCGATTTCATTTACTGCTATGGCTGGCTTTCCATTGCTTGACACTGGCTTCAGCCTGCTTGAGCTGCTCGCTGGTGATCTTGAGCTTGGTTGTTTCCATATTCTGCTTGGCCGCCTCGTTTCCACCCTCCGCCGCCAGGGCGTACCACTTGTAGGCCTCCGCATAATCAGTCTCCAAAGCCTGACCGAACTCATACATCCGGCCAAGATCGTTTTGAGCAGCCGGGTCACCCAGGTCAGCCGATTTGCGATACCAGACCAGAGCCTTTGCATAATCCCGCGGGATATCGTCGCCGCGGCCGACATAGTACATGGAAGCAAGATTGTGCATCGCGGCAGCATCGCCCTGGTTGGCCGCCTTGAGATACCAGTATTCCGCTTCCTTCAGGTTCCGCTCCACCCTGCCGCCCACCTCGTAAATCACGCCCAGATTCGATTGCGCCAGCGCGAACCCCTGATCGGCAGCCTTGCGATACCAGGCAATTGCCTGCGAGTAATCCTGCGTCACTCCATCGCCGTTGTCATACATCAAGCCGATGTAGAACTGGGCTTCAGCCAATCCGCCGTCGGCCAATGGCTGGAATTCCTGCAGCGCGGTGGAAAAATCACCCGACTTATAGGCTGCTACCGCTTCCGATATACCCGCCCGTGCGCCCGCGCTCATCAACAGCAATGGCACCGCAAGCAACAATCCGAACCACACCTTCACTGCTCCCTTGTTCATTCTTCATCTCCCTTGTTCAAAATTCGCTGGTCCAATCAATACTGCTGTCTCGATCTGCAGGCATGAATCGCCACCACTAACCCGAACTGTTCCGGTCCATACATAGCTGTGTCCGGTCAAAACATTTTACTCGTTTCTGCCGCACCTGCGTCATGTTGTTCCGGAAAAACGACCGGTTCGCATTCTCCCATTCAGATGAACTGCAAAACCCGCAACGGCGGCATCCGCAAAATTTTTCGCGTGGCAAGCCAACCCGCCAGCACCACAATCAAGATACCACCGCCGACGCCGGCCAGCCAGATCATCGCGCCGGGATGGTACGGGATGTCCAGCACCTTGAACGCAAGCACCCATCCCAGCAGGGTCGCACCGCCAGCCGCAAACAATCCACTCAATGCCCCCAGCGTGGCGAATTCGGTCAGGTGCAGGCGCCGCAGATAGAGGCTGTCTGCACCCAGTGTGCGCAGGATCGCGGCCTGGTGGGTACGCTCGTCCTGGGTAGCAAGCAATGCGGCATACAGCACAGCCATGCCGGATAGCAGCGTGAACAGGAACACCGCACTCATGGTCTGCGCAATCTGGTCCATGATGTGGCGCACCTGCGCGATCATCGCCTCGGTGTCGATCAGCAACAGGTTGGGGAACGACTTGATCAGCGCATTCGCCGACTGTGCCTGGCCCGGTGGCAGATAAAAACTGGTGATGTAACTGGCCGGATAATCGTCGAGCATGCCGGGTGTGGCAATCACGAAAAAATTCACCTGCATCGAATCCCACTGCACCTTGCGCAGGTTCACCACTTTTGCGCTGAACTGGCTGCCCGCCACATCGTAGGTCAGCATATCGCCGACGTGTATGCCCAGCGTTTTGGCGATGCCCTCCTCCAGCGACAGTTCGGCAGCCGCGCCTTTCCTGAACCACTCTCCCTGCACCAGTTCATTGCCTGCAGGCAAATGATCCAGCCAGGACAGATTGGTCTCGCGCTCGACCAGCCCGCGCGCGCGCGAATCGGGATAGTCCTTGCCGCTGACCGGGCGCTGGTTGATCGCCACCAGCCGGCCGCGCACCATCGGGAACAATTCCGGTTGCGGCAATTGTTGCTTCACGAAAAATTCCTGCACCGCCGCACGCTGGCCTGGCTGGATGTTGACGATGAAACGGTTCGGCGCATCCGGTGGTAATTGCTGTCGCCAGCTGTCCATCAGGTCGGCGCGCACGAAGGTCAGCAGCAGCAAGGCCATGCCTCCCAGGCTGAGCGCGACGATCTGCACCGCGTTGCTGCGCCCGTGCCGCGCCAGGTTGGAGAACGCATGACGTCCCACCCTGCCCAGCAAACGCACCATGAACCAGGCCAGCAAACCGAACAGCAGCAAGCCCGCAGCCAGACCCGCCAACACAGTCAGCCCCAGCGTAAGCGAGCCGGCCTGCCACAGGAACAACCCGCACAGCACTGCGCCACCCGAGGCATACAACAATCCGGTACCTGCTTCCGGCGCACCGAGTTCGCGGCGGATCACGCGCAACGGCGATACACTTTTCAGTTGCCACAACGGCAGAAAGGCAAAGCCCAGCAACAGTGCCATGCCGCTGGCGGCAGCTTGCCACAATGGTGTCCAGCCGGGCGGCGGCAAACCGGCTTCGCGCATCGAGGGGATGGATTGCACCAGCGCGGCCTGCGCCAGATAACCAAACAATCCGCCCAGCAACACCGCACACGCGCCGAGCAGCAGGAACTGGTACAGAAAGATGCGCAACACCTGCGACTGGTTCGCGCCAAGGCAGCGCATCATCGCGCAGCTATCCAGGTGCCGCGAGATGAAATGCCGCGCTGCCAGCGCAAGCGCCACGCCCGCCAGCACCACGGCAGTGAGCGCGGCCAGACCCAGAAAATGCTCGGCACGATCCAGCGCGGTGCGGATCTCCGGTCGCGCATCGCGCACGTCCTGCATCCGCTCGCCCACGCCCAACCGGCCCTGGATCCAGGCACGCAACCCGGCCACCTGCTTCACCTCGCCCGCCACCAGCAAGCGGTAATGGATGCGGCTGCCCTCCTGCACCAGTCCGCTGGCCGGCAAGTCCGCCGCATTCAGCAGCACGCGCGGCGAAAAACTGGCAAACCCGACCGACTGGTCCACGTCGCGCACCACCTCGGCGGTCAGGCGCAACTGCAGCGCACCGATACCCACCTCATCGCCCAGTTGCACACCCAGCCGCTGCATCAATCGCGCATCCGCCCACAATGTGCCGCGCTCAGGAATAACGCCAGCCGCATCCATTGCAGGAACGGCTACATCTTTTTCCCGGCAAAGAGGAAAGGATGAGTATGGCGCGAACGAACAATCCGGCTTGATTTCGATCTTCCCCCGCAACGGATACCCCTGTTCCACTGCTTGAATATCAGCCAGTACACTCTGCTGCTTGCCCGCTGCCATACTGGGAAAACTTTCCGTTTGCACCACGCGTAACCCCCGCTTCAGCGCGCCATCACGGTAGTCAGAAGGTAATGGCCGCGTCGATGAGATACGCAAGTCCGCACCCAGCAAACTGGTCGCTTCATGTTGCAGCGCCAGCCGCACCCGGTCCGCGAACATGCCCACGGTGGCAATGCTGCCCACCGCCAGCAACAGCGCGATCAGCAGAACGCGCCATTCCCCGGCGCGCCAATCGCGGCGAAGCAGATTGAAAGATAAACCTAGCATGCTCATCCTTACCGTAATCCCGACGCAGGCCGGGCTCCAGCCAAAAGAAGATTTATTTGCGCAGTAAGGACAATAGTCAAAGGCATATTGAATATAAGCGCTGGATCCAGTCCTGCGCCTGGATGACGGACAGGAAGAAAGCTCACTACACCACCCGCCCCGCCGCCAGCTGCAACTGCCTGTTACAGCGCCGCGCCAGCACTTCATCATGGGTGACGAGTACCAGCGTGGTGCCCTGCGCGTGGTTCAGCTCCAGCATCAGTTCGATGATCTGGTTGCCGGTGGCGGCATCGAGGTTGCCGGTAGGTTCGTCGGCAAACAATATCTTCGGCTGGACGACGAAGGCGCGCGCGATCGCGACGCGCTGCTGCTCGCCGCCGGAAAGATGCTTGGGCAGGTGCGTCATGCGCTGCGTCAAACCTACACGCTGCAGGGTTTCGGTAGCGCGTTCGCGTGCATCGGGGGCACCGCGCAATTCCAGCGGCAGCATCACGTTTTCCAGCGCAGTCAGTGCCGGCAGCAACTGGAACGACTGGAACACGAATCCGGCCAGTCGCCCGCGCAAACGCGCTCGACCATCTTCATCGAAGGCGAAGATATCCGTACCGTCGAGATACACCGTGCCGCTGCTGGGCACATCCAGCCCGGCCAGCAAGCCAAGCAAGGTGGACTTGCCGGAACCGGAAGCGCCTAGGATGGCAAGACTGTCACCCGCCTCCACGGTGAAATTGACTTCGTACAAGATGACCAGCGGCTGGCCGCCGCTTTCCACTTGCCTGGTTAGATTCATTGCCTGCACAATGGCTGCCATGAGATTTTTCGCTTTCTTTCGACTTGTTCTGTTTGCCTGTTGTCTGCTGCCGGGCATGGCTGCCGCGCAGCAAACCATCCTGGTGTTCGGCGACAGCCTGTCGGCGGCCCATGGTATCCCGCTCGAGTCGGGTTGGGTGAACCTGATGCAGGAACAGTTGCATACCAACCATCCGCAATACCGGATCGTCAATGCCAGTATCAGCGGCGAAACCACCACCGGCGGACGCCAGCGCATCGCCGCCGCTTTGCGCGAGCACCGGCCAGCCATCGTGATCCTGGAACTTGGCGCCAACGACGGTCTGCGCGGTGCGCCGACCAAGGATATCGAGGACAATCTTGCCGAACTGATCCGGCAATCGCGCAAAGCCAAAGCCAGGGTTCTGCTGCTGGGCATGCAATTGCCACCCAACTACGGCATGGCTTACACCGCCGCCTTCAAGTCGCTGTATGCGAAGCTGGCGCAAAGATATCACCTGGCACTGGTTCCGTTCTTGTTGGAGGGTGTTACGCCGGAACAGTTCCAGGCCGACAACCTGCATCCGGTCGCCCGGGCGCAGCCGCGAATCCTGCAGAATGTGATGCAGAAGCTGAAGCCGATGCTGGATTGATCTATAACTTCAAATAGGCCAAAGTCTGTAGGTTGGGCTGACGAAGGAACCCAACGTTTTATTGTAATATGTTGGGCTTCGTACCTCAGCCCAACCTACCGTTTACTTTCCGTTCCGGCAGAGACAGCGCAATGATGCCCAGCGCCACGGCGAACCACAGCGTCGCCAGCCGCACCAGCACGGTCGCGGCGACGGCCTCCGGTTGCGCGACATTATTGAACATCAGCAGCGCGACCATGCTGGCCTCCGCACCGCCCAAACCGCCCGGCAAAAAACTGAAGGCGCCGACCAGCATGGAAAAAGCATAGATGAACAGCGCGACCTGCAGCGATATGCCGCCGTCGAGCAGGTTCACCACGTAATAGAACGCCACACCCTCCGAGCCCCACGCCACCATACCCAGCAGCATGCTGTAGATCAGCATCGGCAGATTGAAGCAGCGACCGGAGTGCAGGACGATCTCGATACCGTGGACGATCAGGCTGCCGATACGGACAGGCAGGCGAGTTTGCGCGGATCGCCGCAGCGCCTGCAGCAATTTCGTCTGTTGCAGCACAAACAGCACGGCCACGATCAGCGCGGCCAATATCATCACCATAGGCTTGGCCTGTGGATAAGCCCACATGCCGAACACCACCAGCATCAGCATGCTGATGATGTTGGAGAACTGGTCCGACAGGAATGCCGCCAGACTTTCCGGATAGGACACACCATGGTGTTTGAGCATGACGCTGCGGATGGTCTCGCCCACCTTGCCCGGCAGAATGGTCAACCCGAAGCCGGAGATGTAGATGCGCAGGCTTTCCGCCCAGTAGATGCGATGGTCCAGCAATGCCAGGAACTTCTGCCAGCGCACGAAGCGCAGCCCGTAATTGACCAGCGACAACGCCAGCGCCACCGCCATGCCGCCCACGCCGACCCGCACGACGGCTGCCAGCACTTCGCGCCAGCCGCCCCACAACGAGAACCCGAGATAGCCGAGCGCGCTCAGCAGCACGATCAGCAGCAGCGCACGGAAGCGCCAGCCGCTCAATACCGGATGCGTCATGAAATCAGCCAGAAGGTAGCGATCGCCCACGCGCTGACCACAGCCAGCAAATGCGGGTCGCGCACCAGGTCATGCGCCGTGTCGCCGCCACGGCTCTGGTGGTGCAACAGGTAGATATAGCGGAACACGCCGTACATCACGAATGGCACGGTATAGATCAGGTTGGGCGTGCCGTGGATACGCACGGTGTCCGGATTCACGGTATAGAGACTGTAACTCATGATCAGCCCGGCAGCGGTGATGCCGATCATCTTGTCCAGCAGCACCGGGCTGTAATGTTCCAGCACGCGGCGGTGTTCGCTCTTTTTATCGTTCAGCGCGATCAGTTCGGCACGGCGCTTGGTGAAACCGAGAAACAGCGTCACCATCAGGCCGCACAAGAGCAGCCACTGCGATGGCGGGATACCGACGCCCAACGTGCCGGCCAGGATGCGCAGCATGAAACCGGTGGCGATGATGAACACGTCGAGTATGACCACGTGCTTCAAATGCAGGGAATAAGCGACATTCATCAGCGCGTAGCCGAGCAGGATGAAAAACACCGCCGGAGAAACCAGCCAGCCCACCGCCAGTGCCGCAGATACCAGGAAGACGGCAAGCATGGCGGCGGATAAAACCGTGATCTTTCCGGCGGCCAGGGGACGCAGGCGTTTTTTCGGGTGCTGGCGATCCTGCTCCACATCGACGATGTCATTGAGCACGTAGACAGAACTGGAGACCAGACAGAATGCGGCAAAGACCATCAATACCAGCACGACCAGGTGCTGGTCATGCCAGGCGTGTCCGAACAGCAATCCGGTGAACACAAACGCATTCTTGACCCACTGATGCGGGCGCATCAAACGAAGCAACTCGAGCATTTTCCTGAGGATATCGGAGGGGTAATACGATCTATAGTACACCACCGGAGCCCGTTCCAGATACACAGCAATGGACTTCCGGCAGTAAAGGCAGATATAGTACCACCCGAGTATAACCAACCACCGTCAGGCAACCGACCCGTTAATTCAGCGTTCCCGATGCGCCAGATAATTCAATGAATGGCATGCCGCAGCTTCAGGACCAGTTTGGCAGAAGGATCACCTATCTGCGCTTGTCTCTGACCGACCGTTGCGATTTCCGCTGCACCTACTGCATGTCGGAAAAGATGGAGTTCATGCCGCGCAGCATGATCCTGACGCTGGAAGAATGCCTGCTGATCGCAAAGGTCTTTGTCGACTCCGGCGTCAGCAAGATACGACTCACCGGCGGCGAGCCCCTGGTCAGGAACAACATGCTGTGGCTGGTGGAGCGCATCCACAAACTCGGTGGTTTGCGCGAACTCACGCTCACCACCAACGGCTCACAACTATCCCGGCTGGCAAAGCCTTTGGCCGAGGCCGGCATCGACCGCATCAACATCAGTCTGGACAGCCTCGATTCGGCATCCTTCACCCGCATCACCCGCACCGGGGACCTGCAGCAGGTGCTGGATGGGCTGGATGCGGCGATCATCGCCTTCGGCAGTGACAGGATAAAGCTGAATAGCGTGGTGCAACGCGGCGTGAACCTGCATGAACTGCCGGATCTGGTGCGATTCGCAATGGCCAGGGCAGTCGATATCAGCTTTATCGAACAGATGCCACTGGGCAAGACCGGGCGGCACATTGCCGATTCGTTTTACAGCAATCAGGATCTGCTGGCGCAACTCGGTCAGGAATTTGGCCTGGTGCCGAGCGTGGAAAGCAGCGGCGGGCCGGCCCGTTATTGGCGCATTCCGGGCCATGCGACCCGAATCGGCTTCATCTCCCCGCACTCCCATAATTTCTGTGAAACCTGCAACCGCATGCGTGTCTCCGCCCGCGGCGAGCTGTTTCCCTGCCTCGGCAACGAGAACGTGGTGGACCTGATGCAGGCGGCCCGGGCAGGCGACGAGGCAGGTTTGCGCGCGCTCATTTTGCAGTCTGTCGCCACCAAGCCTTACGCCCATCAGTTCGATCTGTCGGAGGATGAGCCGCGCATCGTGCGCTTCATGTCGCATACCGGTGGCTGATGAAACCCGCCAGAATCTTCCTGCCCATCCCGGAAGCCTTGTGTTCGCCAAGGCAGCAAAAGATGGGCATCGATACCCTGGAATGACCATGGAAAAGGTCTCGGTTGTCATTCTTGCCGGCGGCATGGGTTCACGCATAGGCGGAGCAAAGTCCCTGCAACTGTTACAGGGCAAGCCGCTGCTGGACTGGGTGCTCGAGGCTATCCGCCCGCAATGCGATGAAGTGCTGATCAGCGCCAACGGCGACCCGGCAGCTTTCACCCGCTGCGGATGTCGGGTGATCGCCGACCGGATACCCGGTTACGCCGGTCCCCTGGCCGGATTGCAGTCCGCCATGCATAGCGCCAGTCATGGACTGATCGCCAGTGTGCCCTGCGATACACCGTTTCTGCCTGGCGACCTGATCCTGCAACTGTATGCTGCGCTCAGATCGGCTAACGCTGAAGCAGCGGTGGCCAGGGTAGGAGGGCGAGAACAATCTGCCGTTACACTTTATATCAATCAATTAGAGACGAAACTTGATACATTTCTTGAGGCCGGCGAACGAAAAGTCATGAGTTGGCAGGATACGTTGCATACAAGTTTCGTCGACTTCGAGGATGCGACGGCTTTCCTCAACATCAACACGGCAGCAGACCTGGCACGGGCAAACCAGAGAATGCAAAACGGGGGATCAGGTGGGGACACCCAGCGAACCAGTTCTTAAGATCGGCCTGGTCTCGATCAGCGACCGCGCCAGCAGCGGAAACTATCAGGATGCCGGCTTGCCAGCGTTGCAGGAATGGCTCACCCAGGCATTGAAAAGCCCGTGGCAAAGCGTCACCCACCTGATACCGGACGAGCAGGAATTGATCGAGGCGACACTGATCGACCTTGCCGACCGCGAAGGCTGCCATTTGATACTCACCACCGGCGGCACCGGCCCGGCTCCGCGCGACGTCACGCCGGAAGCCACCCTGGCAGTGGCTCACAAGGTCCTGCCCGGTTTTGGCGAACAGATGCGTGCGGTCAGCCTGCGTTATGTACCGACCGCAATCCTCTCGCGTCAGGTCGGCGTTGTTCGCGGTACCGCATTGATCCTGAATCTGCCTGGACAGCCCAAGGCGATAAAGGAAACGCTGGACGGCGTATTCGCGGCTGTGCCCTACTGCCTCGACCTGATTGGCGGCCCATATATTGAAACCCACCAGAATGTAATCTCCTCCTTCCGGCCTAAATCAGCGATTCGACGGTCCTGAATATTCGTATTCAGTACTATGCTATTGCCAGTGGGCTTCATTGCAAACTGCTCTGCCATTGCATGAATTTAGATCTGGGCATAAAAAACCGTTTTAAATCAATCGAAATCCGGCAAGCTCTGTACATTTCCAGCGTTATCTATATAATGGAGGAGAAATGAATGAATCCATGAAAGAAATACTCCTATACCTGAAAAACAATGGCGAGCGGCTGGACACGGACATCGCCGTCGCTACAGGTATTTCTCTTGCCAACGTGCATCTCCATTTATCGGCGCTTGCCTCCAAAGGAGAAGTGATGGCATGCCATTTGATCAGGTTCGACAAGGGCAAGAAAGTCGAAGGCATCAGTTGCCGGTTGGCCGGGTATATCCCTCCCGCAACGCCGGGCAGAAAATCCAAGTCGCAGTTGAAGCTTTCGTAGTGCTTTGCTCCGTCGCGCGCACGGAGAACCGTACATATCCCCACGAATTAGTGTTCTGAGCAGGTAGTCGCCATGCCGCGCGCGCATAGCCGCATTCCGCTGGTGGTGGGAATCGTCACATCAAGAATGCTGTACGGCCCGGCAAAATATCTTCCCACCATTGGTCCCGCTTTGAAATGCTGAAAATGAATTCCCGATATTCGGATAGAATTTCGACATCGTTGATTCAGGAATTTCATGGCTATGGATGTAATAAGTTTGCTGTTACTGTTGTTGCTGGCCGTGCTTGGATGGGTCTGGTACGACAGCATGCGCGCTCTGGAGATCGCCCGCAATACAGGGAAAATCGCCTGCAACAACGCGCATCTTCAATTTCTCGACGACACTGTCTCCGGCGTAGGCTTGGCATTGGTGCGTGACGATTCCGGGCGCAGGGTATTTCGCCGCACCTATCGCTTCGAGTTCACCGAGACCGGCAATTCACGGCTTGAGGGGCAGGTTATATTGCTTGGTGGCAGGGTCGACTCGGTCACGATGGAGCCCTATCAAATAATAGAATAAACGGAAATGCATGCAAGCTATGCGAACAGATGGCGGGCGACCCGGCACGCCGCGCTCCCATTACATATATGCCGGGCATTCAGGCAGGCTCAGCAGATTATCCGGCTGTTCCCCATCCGTGGTGGTTTTTAGATATTTCTTGCCATCTGCTGTGATGGCAATGACAACCCAGACGCTTTGCTTGTTGATGGAGACATAAAATTTCCATTTGTCTGCTTCAATAACATCAATAGCTTCAGCTTGAGAAAGCTTCCATCTGGTTCCATCCAGGTTCTTTCCGCCGACATATTGAATCCGTTCGTGGGCACCAGTCAGATTCGTCTTGTTAATACAGTGCATTTGTACACTGGCAGCCATACTTCTCTCCTTATAACTTAATGGCAATGTCGATAATTGGCAGAAAGCAAGCAACGTGGGGAGCTACCGGACTCTGGTGCCCCAACTAAAATTGAAGACAATGCAAATTATAAAACATTTCGATCCACCCAAAGGTGCCCCTTCCTGCTTTCCCCAACCACATACCCTGACACTGTAATCGACAGGAAAGTAGCATCCTCGAGCACTGAGAAAGTTGACTGCGAATGCCACTATTTCAAAAGGCCTGCATCGCTGCAAGCCTTGATTTTTGGTGGGTCGTGAGTGATTCGAACACTCGACCAATGGATTAAGAGTTGTGAAAAGTCGCTATCTTGCATTTTTTGAATTTGTTTGAAATTGGTTTACGTTGTTCACATTAGATTGTTTTTACTAAATATTTATAGCAATCCACTGAACATTCTGTTTTAATTCGCCATCAGCATTTTGCGTTAACTTTACGTTTCCGGTCTACTAATGGTCTACTAACTTTAATTAGTAGACCGAACATTCAGGAGGTAATCGTGGCGAATAAACTCACCAAATCTTTCATTGATTCCGTTCCGCTCACCTCCTCCGGCCAAGTATTCTACCGCGATACCGAATTAAAAGGATTCGGCCTGCGTGTCGGCACCACTGGCAAGGTCTATATTGCCGAAAGCAAGGTAAAAGGGAAAGTCGTCCGGGTCTCCATCGGGAAGCATGGCGTCTATACAGCAGAGCAAGCCAGGTTACAGGCAAGAGAATTACTGCTGATGATGACCAAGGGGGTGAACCCTATCGCCATCGAAAAGGAAGAACGGTCTCGCGGCGTAACGCTTGATCAAGCCTTTGCCGCTTATCTGATTGCGCGCAAATCCCTCAAGCCGAGCACAATCTACGATTACACGAAAGCCCTCAATTCCTATCTCCCAGACTGGAAGAACAAGCCTCTCCTTGAAATCACCAAGGACATGGTTGCCAAGCGGCATAACTTAATCGGCGAAAGAAGCAAAGCTCAGGCAAATCTGGTCATGCGTTATTTGCGCGCCATCTTCAATTTTGCAGCGGGTCAATATGAAAACAGCAAAGGCGAACCCATGATTCCGGACAATCCGGTCAAGCGTCTTTCACAAACCCGCGCATGGTATCGAATCGAGCGTCGGCAAACGATCATCAAGCTTCACGATCTCGCTCCCTGGTATACCGCAGTGATGAATATTAAAAACGATGCTCTCGGAAAGAATCGCGAAACCATCCGGGATTATCTGCTGCTCGTTCTGTTCACTGGATTACGCAAAGAGGAAGCCGCCTGCTTGACCTGGTCGAATGTCGATTTTCGTGGCAAGACATTAACCGTAAAAGATACCAAGAACCACCAAGACCACATGCTTCCGTTGTCGGACTTTCTTTATGATCTCTTGCAGCGCAGGAATGCCTTGGCGGTAAATGAATATGTCTTTCCCGGCGCGCATGGCGTCGGGCGCATTACCGAGCAGCGCAAACAAATGATCCGGGTCACGGAAGAATCCGGCGTCAGCTTCACCATCCACGACCTGCGGCGCACCTTCATCACCATTGCCGAAAGTCTGGATATTCCCGCCTACGCCTTGAAGCGCCTGCTTAATCACAAAATGAACGGCGACGTTACCGCCGGGTACATCATCATTGACTCAGAGCGCCTTCGTGCCCCCATGCAGAAGATTACCGATCACCTGCTTAAGTGCATGGGCGCGAAGCCTTCCGCCGAGATCATCGAATTGCCATTGGCCCAGGCCCACTAAATTTACTTGACTATATACGTCAATGACGGATAATGACACCCATGCACACAATAGTTGAGACGGACGAATTTGGACATCTCTGGCCGCTTTACTGGACTCAAAAGGAATACGAGGGATTCCAGGAATATCTTTCCAGTAATCCCAATGCCGGAGATGTAGTTCGCGGATCAGGTGGCGTGCGAAAGGTACGGTGGACTCGGCAAGGTTCGGGAAAATCAGGCGGCGTTCGTGTAATTTACTTCAATCGTTTAGCCAACGGCGAAATCTGGCTCGTCTATATTTATGCCAAGAGCAAGCTGGACTCTATCAGCGGCGAACAATTGAGAAAGGTTAAAAATGAAATCGAAAAAACCATTGACGGATAAAGAACTGGAAAAATTCGAGGCTACTCGGGATATGGGCGCTGAGTTGTTAAAGTCGGTGCGCCAGATGATGGCAGGCAAGGGACGTGTGGTCTTGTCCCCGGCAATCTCGGCCAGAAAGAAATCCGGACTATCTCAAGCCGAATTTGCAAAACTGCTCGGCGTTTCCGTGCGCACCCTGCAGGAATGGGAACAAGGACGCCGGCAACCCAGCGGCGCAGCCAAGACACTCATTGCCATTGCAGAGCGTAGACCGGAAGTCCTTAGAGAAGCCGCCACCTGAAAATCATGGTTAATAGTGTGCGCGCAATCCATCCCGGTGAAATCCTCAAAGACGAACTGGAAGAACTCAATCTATCCGCCAATGCCTTTGCTAAGTTGCTGGGCGTGCCTACCAACCGGATCACCGCTATTCTCAACGAGCAACGTGGCATCACTGCCGAGACCGCCCTGCGCATGGCCGCAATTCTCTGGCAGCACACCGGATTTCTGGATGAGCCTGCAAAGCAGCTACGATATCGAGTTTAGCAAGGGCAGCAGTCGGCAAAGAGATCGTGAAAAACGTAAAACCCAAAGAATTGCTGGCGGCTTAGCGGCAAAGTTTATCGGGTAGCCCATGTATCTCGACAGCAAGGGACAAGAAAATGAATGCACCACTGAAGATTACCAAAGGAAGCGACAATGTATTCCGAGACATTGGCTTCCCGGAAGGCGAAGCGCAAACCCTGCTGCTGCGCACCAACTTGATGATCAAGATCGAACGACTCGTCAAAAAGAGCGGCTTCATCCAAAGTGACGCCGCCACGATGCTCGGCATCACCCAGCCACGGCTGAATGACCTGCTCAAAGGTCGAATCGAAAAATTCAGCCTCGACGCGCTGGTCAACATGCTTGCACGAGCTGGCATGGAAGTAAAAATGACCGTGAGGAAAGCCGCATAACTGCTCCACCCGGTCTC
>CAVXFS010000002.1:0-48740 GCA_963761115.1 uncultured beta proteobacterium
TGCAAAGCAAAAAACCCAACCCTGTGTTGGGTTTTTTGCTTTGTAAAATTTGATTTGTGACCTACTTGAACGCAGTGACAAGACGCTCACGCAGTGAGCTTCTTGCGGCGTAGACTCATATCGGCTTCATCGATGTGACGTTGACGCCAAAGTAGGTCATCGTCAGACGCCTTACCGATAAAAAAGCCCAGCCTTGCGTTGGGCTTTTTTATTGCCGCAGCAACAGCAAGGTTATTGCGCAACGAGTTTGCCTTGTGACCTGCCCTGCATGGAATATCCTTGTCGTATAATCGCACTTAATGAGTTGCCGGTACACACGAGTGAAATTCCTGCGCTTGAATTATTCCTTCCTGGCATTTTGTGCCGGTCTGCTGGCGGTTCTCGGGTTCGCGCCCTACTCGATATTTCCGCTGCCGATACTTTCCCTGACGATCCTGTTCCTGCTTTGGTACCGTGTGGATGACGCACGCGCCGCGGCGAAGCTGGGGTTCGGGTTCGGATTCGGGCTGTTCGGCGCGGGCATAGGCTGGATCTATGTAGCATTGCATGATTACGGCGACATGAATTTTCTGCTGGCACTGCTTGCCACAGCCCTGTTCACGTCGGTCCTGGCCTTGTTTCCGATGCTGGCGGGATATCTGCAGGCAAGGCTGCGTGGGCCGATCTGGATGCGCATGACGCTGGTGATGCCGGCGATGTGGGTGTTGATGGAGTGGTTGCGCGGGCTGACGCTTACCGGTTTCCCGTGGCTGTCCTTCGGTTATTCGCAAGTGCCGCAGAGTCCATTGGCGGGGTATGCGCCGGTGATCGGGGTATATGGCGTGTCACTGATGGTCGCTGTAAGCGCAGGATTGTTCGCATTGCTGTGGCTGGCGCGCTGGAGCAGACAAGGCCAGGCTGCCTGGGCGGTGCTGTTCGTGCTATGGGTCGCCGGTGTAGCCTTGAGTGCAGTGGAGTGGACACAACCCGTAGGCGAACCCCTCAAGGTGAGCCTGGTCCAGGGCAACGTGTCACAAGATTTGAAGTTTCGCGATGACTCGATGCCGGATACGTTCAGCAAATATGACCGGATGGTGCAGCAAAGCGATGCAAGACTTGTCGTGTTGCCGGAAACCGCATTTCCGGTGTTGCGCAGCGAAATCCCGGCTGGCTACGTCGCCAGCCTGGGTGACCACATGCGCCAGAACAATGGCGACATCCTGATCGGTGCTTTTGAGCGTGAGCAGGATGCTTATTTCAACAGTGTGATCACACTCGGCACGTCACCCAGCCAGAGTTACCGCAAACATCATCTGGTGCCGTTCGGTGAATTCATCCCCGCGCGTTCGTTGCTGGGATGGTTCATCAATGGCGTGCTGGACATCCCGATGGGAGATTTGACCAGCGGCGCAAAACGGCAAGCCCCGCTCGACGTTGCCGGACAAAAGGTCGCGGTGAACATCTGTTATGAAGACGTGTTTGGCGAAGAGATCGTGCGTGCCCTGCCCGCAGCAACGCTGCTGGTAAATGTCAGCAACGATGCATGGTATGGCGATTCGAACGCTGCGATCCAGCACAACCAGATCTCCCAGATGCGCGCACTGGAGACCGGACGCATGATGTTGCGCGCTACCAATTCCGGCGTGACTTCCATTATCAGCCCCGATGGCTACGTCAAACTGGCCTTGCCGCAACATCAGGAAGGCGTGCTCACCGCCATGGTGCAGGGCTACGCGGGCAGCACGCCCTACTCACGCCTTGGGAATGCACTGGTGATCGCACTGCTTGCGTTGATGCTGGCGGTGACCTGGCGGTGGCGCGACAGATGAACTGGCAGTGCTATGTCCTGCAATGCGCAGATGGCACATTTTATTGCGGTGTCACCAACGACCTGGAAAAGCGCATCAGCGTACACAATGCGGGCGAAGGCGCCAAGTACACGCGCGGGCGCACACCGGTAAAGCTGGCATACAGCGAAGGCTGTGCCGACAAGTCGGCCGCGTTGAAGCGTGAGCTGGAGATCAAGGCGTTGCCGCGCGCAAAAAAACTGGTGCTGGTCTCGGCACGCAAGAAACGTCGCGCCATGTGAATTCCATCTGCCGCCGCTTGATTCGCTCTGCGGCAACAGGCGAAACCCGGTAAAATGCGCGCTTTGCAATCCTGCCGGATTTAACGATGACCTTTGGTTTCGACATAACGCCCGCAAGCGGGCATGAGTCTTCACCGAAACTCAGCCTGGGGCTGAGTTTTCAGCAAATCATCCTGACGTTGCAACATTTCTGGGACAAGCAAGGCTGCGCGCTGCTGCAACCCTACGACATGGAAGTTGGTGCAGGAACCTCGCATACCGCGACTTTCCTGCGCGCCATCGGACCGGAACCGTGGAAGGCCGCTTATGTGCAACCCTCGCGCCGGCCCAAGGATGGTCGCTACGGCGAGAATCCAAACCGCCTGCAGCATTATTACCAATATCAGGTGGTGCTGAAGCCGGCACCGGAAAATATCCTCGACCTGTATCTCGACTCGCTCGAAGCGTTGGGATTCGATCTCAGGAAGAACGATGTCCGCTTTGTCGAAGACGACTGGGAAAATCCGACCCTGGGCGCTTGGGGGCTGGGCTGGGAAGTGTGGCTGAACGGCATGGAAGTGACCCAGTTCACCTATTTCCAGCAGGTCGGCGGCATCAACTGCAAGCCGATCACCGGCGAGATCACCTATGGGCTGGAGCGGCTTGCCATGTACCTGCAAGGCGTGGACAACGTGTTCGACCTGACCTGGGCTGAAGGGTTGAGTTACCGCGACGTCTACCACCAGAACGAAGTCGAGCAGTCCGCCTATAACTTCGAACACAGCGATGTGGATTTTCTGCTGCAGGCATTCTCTGCCCACGAGAAGCAGGCGAAGCACCTGATGGAACAGGAACTGGCACTGCCTGCCTATGAACAGATATTGAAGGCTGCACATACCTTCAACCTGCTGGATGCGCGCGGCGCGATCTCGGTCACCGAGCGTGCCGCCTACATCGGCCGCATCCGCAATCTCGCCAGAAGCGTGGCGCAGAGTTACCTCGACAGTCGCGCGCGCCTGGGTTTCCCGATGGCGCCGCGCGCCTGGGCGGACGAAGTGCTGGCGCAACTGGAACAGAAGGCCGCATAAACCATGACGACAAGGAATCTGCTGGTTGAGTTGCTCGTCGAAGAATTGCCGCCGAAGGCGCTGAAAAAACTGGGCGAGAGTTTTGCCGTCACTCTGGCGGAGAGTTTAAAAGCACAAGGTTTGGCATCTGGTGCCTCGAATGCATTTGCTTCGCCCCGTCGTCTTGCGGTACGAATAACGGAGGTGATCGCCAAGGCTGCCGATAGATCGGTATCGCAGAAGCTGATGCCGGTAGCTGTCGGGCTGAATGCTTCCGGTCAGGCAACGCCCGCGCTGCTGAAAAAACTCGGTGCACTGGGTGTGGGCGCTGAAGTTGTATCGCAATTGCGCCGTGAAGGCGAGGGTAAGGCAGAATCGCTGGTGTATGACAGCAGGGAAGCCGGCGCGTCATTGGCGGAAGGGCTGCAGAAGGCGTTGCAGGAAACACTGGCGAAATTGCCGATCCCCAAGGTGATGACCTACCAACTCGCCGACGGTTGGGACAGCGTGCAGTTCGTCCGTCCGGCGCACCGGCTGGTCGCGTTGCACGGAACCGATATCATCCCGGTTTCAGCGCTGGGCTTGCAGGCCGGACGCATTACTCAAGGTCACCGTTTTGAAGCGGCAAGCGCGACACTCGAAATCGGCGAAGCCGACAGCTATGAAGCCCAGATGGAACTTGAAGGCGCAGTGATCCCGAGTTTTGTAAAGCGTCGCGCCGAGATCGCAAGCCAGTTAATGGAGGCTGCGGCCAGGGCGGGTGGCGGAGTTCGACCAATCGAGGACGATGCCCTGCTCGACGAAGTGACCGGGCTGGTCGAGCGTCCCAATGTGCTGTTGTGCCAGTTCGATGAGCAATTCCTCGAAGTGCCGCAGGAATGCCTGATCCTCACCATGAAGGCGAACCAGAAATATTTTCCGCTGCTGGATGGCATGGGCAAACTCACCAACAAGTTCCTCGTTGTTTCCAATATCCGTCCAGACGATGCCTCGGCGGTGATCGGTGGCAATGAGCGCGTGGTGCGCCCGCGCCTGGCTGACGCAAAATTCTTCTTCGACCAGGATCGCAAGAAGCCGCTCGATTCGCGTGTGCTCGGACTGGCCAAGGTGGTATACCACAATAAACTCGGCACTCAGGGAGAACGCGTGCAGCGGGTGCAGGCCATCGCCCGCGCCATCGGTCAGCAACTGGGTGGCGATGCACTTTCTGCTCAAGCCGACCAGGCGGCGCTACTGGCCAAGGCCGACCTGCTCACCGACATGGTGGGCGAGTTCCCGGAACTGCAGGGCATCATGGGTCGCTATTACGCGCAACATGATGGTTTGAGCGATGACATTGCCTTTGCCATCGAAGACCACTACAAGCCGCGCTTCGCCGGTGACGAATTGCCGCGCAACAAGGTCGGCATCTGCGTGGCGCTGGCGGACAAGCTGGAGGCCCTGGTCGGCATGTTCGGCATCGGCGAAAAGCCGACCGGCGACAAGGATCCGTTCGCGTTGCGGCGTCATGCACTGGGCGTGATCCGGTTGCTGATCGAGAACGAGCTGAATCTGTCGCTGGATAAACTGGTTCGAGACAGTTTTTCATTAATGCCCTCGGTGGAAATGGCGCTCGGCCAAAATGCAAAAGCGACTCTCACCATGCAAGCTGATACGCCGGATATGGTGTTGAATTTTATCTATGAGCGTTTGAGTGGATTCCTGAAAGATAAGGGCTACAGCAGCCAGGAAGTCGATGCTGTGCTTTCCTTGCGCCCGCAACGGCTCACCGAAGTGACCAAATGTCTTGCGGCAGTGCGTGAATTCTCCGCCCTGCCCGAGGCCGCTGCACTTGCCGCCGCCAACAAGCGCGTTGGCAATATCCTGAAGAAGGCGGAGGGCGGGGTTAGCGACGAAGTCAGTGATGCCCTGCTACAGGAACCCGCCGAGCAGGCATTGCATCAGGCACTGGCCAGGATTGCTCCCGAGGCAGAAGCCGCATACGATGCTGGTGACTATGCAGCCTCATTGCAGGCGCTGGCTGCGCTACGCGAGCCGGTGGATGCGTTCTTCGACAACGTGATGGTGAATGTGGAAGATGAAAAACTGCGCGCCAACCGCCTTGCTTTGCTTGCACAGTTGCATCAGGCAATGAATCGAGTTGCGGATATTTCCAGGTTGGCAGCGTGAGTAAAAAAGCCAAAATCTTCTTTGCTACCAGCCACCAGCTAACGGCTACAAGCTCACAAAAATGAAACTCATCATCCTAGACCGCGACGGCGTCATCAATTTCGACTCCAGGCAGTTCATCAAGAGCCCGGACGAATGGAAACCCATTCCCGGCAGTCTGGAGGCGATTGCTCGACTGTGCCAGGAAGGTTACACCGTAGTGGTGGCGACCAATCAATCCGGCGTGGGGCGCGGGCTGTTCGACATGTCCATGCTGAATGCGATACATGACAAGATGCACAAGGCGGTAGCCATGGCCGGTGGACGTATCGATGCGATATTCTTCTGTCCGCACACGGCGGAGTCGAACTGCAATTGCCGGAAGCCGAAAAGCGGCATGATCGAGGAGATTGCTGCGCGCTACAACATGAATCTGGAAGGAGTCCCGGCAGTCGGCGACTCATTGCGCGACCTCGAGGCGACCGTGCAGCTGGGCGCGCAGCCGATACTGGTACTGACCGGAAAGGGCGCCAAGACCCAGGCGAAGGGTGGTTTGCCGGAAGGGACGCTGGTCTACCCCGATCTCGCGGCGGCTGTGGCGGTGCTGGTTTGACATGGTCTTCATCCGTTCGCTGATTTTCTTCCTGCTGCAAATCCTCATTACGCCGCTGTATGCGCTGATCGCGATACTTACTTTTCCGTTTCCGCCGCTGGTGCGCTACCGCATCATTTCCGGCTGGGCCAACATCATGTTATGGCTGGTGCGGGTGCTGTGCGGTATCAGCATGGAAGTGCGCGGGGTCGAGAATATCCCGAAGCAGCCTTGCGTCGTCCTGTGCAAGCATCAATCCGCCTGGGAGACCATGGCATTGCAGAAAGTGTTCCCGCCCCAGGTCTGGGTACTCAAGCGCGAACTGCTGTGGATGCCGTTCTTTGGTTGGGGGTTGGCGATGACCAGTCCCATCGCGATCGATCGCAGCAGCGGCAAGGAAGCGGTGAAGCAATTGCTCAAGCAGGGCAAGGACAGGCTGGCACGCGGTTTCTGTGTGGTGATCTTTCCTGAAGGTACGCGCATCCCCTATGGCCAGCGCGGCAAGTACAAGATCGGCGGCGCGTTGCTGGCTGCGTCAAGCGGTGCACCGGTGGTGCCGGTTGCGCACAACGCCGGCAAATTGTGGGGCCGCAAAGCCTTCATCAAGCGCCCGGGCGTGATCACCATGAGCATCGGCGCGGCGATCGTTGCGGACGGACTCAAGGCGGACGAGATCAACCGTCGTGTCGAACAATGGATCGAATCGGAAGTTGCAAGGCTGCCCTGATGTTGAAGAACCTGCAGCAATTCGCTTCCCCTCCATCGGTTGAGCAGCGCACGCTGGATCTGGCGGGCACAACTGTCAGTTACACGCTCAAGCGCACCAGCAGGCGGCGCAGCATCGGTTTGCGCATCGATGACGATGGCCTGACCGTGACCACGCCGAAGCGGGCTTCTGAAAAGTGGGTGCTAAGCGTATTGCGCGAGAAGGCGCAATGGATAGTCGAAATGCTTGAGGGGTGGCAGTCGAAGCAACCCGATACGCCGCGCTGGGTTGATGGAGAGGTCATTCAGTTCGTCGGCGAGCCATTTTCCCTGCGCGTGGTTGACAGCCTGTTTGATGCGCTTCCGCTGCTGCAGGGCAGGCGGCTGTTCGTGCATGTCACGGATCGCTCCAACCATGCTGTGGTCGAGCAAATGGTCTTGCAGTGGCAACAACATCAGGCAGAGATCCTGTTCGAGCAAAGAGTGGCACATTTTTCCGCCCTGATGAAAGTAATGCCCAAGGCTGTGAAGCTGTCGTCGGCTCGCACCCAATGGGGGTGCTGCACGGCGCAGGGTAACGTGCGCCTGAACTGGCGTTTGATCAGGCTGTCGCTGAGGCTGATCGATTATGTCGTGGTGCATGAACTGGCGCACCTGGTCGAATTGAATCACTCGCCCGCGTTCTGGCAAGTCGTGAAATCGGCTTGCCCGGATTATGTCAGGCGACGCGCAGAACTGAGGCAGCACCCATGTTGAGCCAGGGCAGGGCGGGCATACCACAGTGAAGGACCAGGCAAGCGCTGTGGTTTGAATTGAGGTTTGCCGTGTTGCCCGCTGTTTGCTGCTTTGACAGGTATCGTCTTCAGGCTTTGCCGGCCGGTATCGAAATGGATCCAGCCGCTTAAAACACTACTGCCGCGCCCGTTCCCATCTTGATCAATTCACCAAGCTTGCCGAATAACTCGCTGCCGTCGCGCCGGCTGTTCCAGTTCCCCTCCTGAAAGGCATAGTGGAACCCGCCTGATTTCGCCGCCAGCCAGATCTCCTTGTTGGGCGCATGCCGGTTGATGATGATTTTCGATCCGTCCTCGAACTCCAGTTCCAGAACCGGACCATTCAGGTTGCATTCGATATCAGCGCCACTGTCATCCACGGCTTGCTGGATGCGATCGAAAATCGCATCGGCCAATTCGTTGAATTCGCTTTCCGTCATATAATCCCGCCTGTTCAATTTATGGGAGCAATCATGCGTTCCGTTGGCATTATGTTGCTGTTGGCGCTATTGCTGCAAGCTTGTGGGCACAAAGGGCCGCTCTATCTCCCGCAACCACAACCCGTGCCGCAACCCTCTGGCGAAGGCCAATAACCATGTCCGAATATTTTAATTACCGAGGTGACCAGCTTTGCGTCGAGCAAACCGCGCTTGCCGATATTGCTCAGCAGTTCGGCACGCCCTGTTATGTGTATTCTCGTACTGCGCTGGCCGAGCGCTATCGCCAGTTCGAGACTGCATTCGCCGGTCATGAGCACTTGATCTGTTATGCAGTGAAGGCCAATCCAAACCTTGCGATCCTCGACCTGTTTGCGCGCATGGGGGCGGGCTTCGATATTGTTTCAGGTGGGGAATTGCAGCGCGTCCTGGCTGCGGGCGGGGCAGCGGGAAAGGTGGTGTTTTCCGGCGTGGGCAAGACCGAGGCTGAGATGCGCCAGGCATTGGAGGCGGGCATCCTGTGCTTCAACGTCGAATCGGAAGCAGAGTTGATGCGCCTGAACGAGGTGGCCGGCCAGATGCAACGAGTGGCGCCGGTCAGCCTGCGCGTCAATCCGGATGTCGATGCCAGGACGCATCCATACATAGCCACCGGATTGAAGCAGAACAAATTCGGCGTGGGCTACACCGAGGCGTTGGCGATGTACCGCAAGGCCGGAGGATTGAAAAATCTTCGCGTGGTTGGGATGGATTGCCATATCGGTTCACAACTGACCGAGACCAGCCCGTTTATTGAAGCTGCCGAAAAAATATTGTCCCTCGTAGACAAGTTGTCGGCGGAAGGCCTCCGGCTCGAACACATCGATGTCGGAGGTGGTTTGGGCATACGTTATGACGATGAGACGCCGCCGTCGATTGCCGAGTACGGCGGCGCTTTGCTTGCCGCCTTGCACGGGCGCGAGGAGAGAATCTTGATCGAGCCGGGCCGCTCGCTGGTAGGCAATGCAGGAGTGTTGCTGACCCGGGTCGAATATCTCAAGCATGGCGAGGAGAAGAATTTTGCCATCGTCGATGCGGCGATGAACGACCTGATGCGTCCGGCGCTTTATGATGCCTGGCATGAGATCCGGCCGGTACAGATACATGCTGCGCATCCGCAACAATACGAGGTGGTTGGGCCGGTGTGCGAAACCGGCGACTTCCTTGGCCGGGCACGTGATTTATCTATCAGGCCGGGCGACTTGCTGGCCGTGATGTCGGCTGGCGCATACGGAATGAGCATGAGCTCGAATTACAATTCACGTCCTCGTGCGGCTGAAGTGATGGTGTCCGGAGCGGACATTCAACTCGTGCGTGAACGCGAAAACGTTCAGTGCCTGTTTTCCGGCGAGAAGACTTTTTTGCTATAAATTGAAAAAATTTGTTGCACTGAAAATTTAATCATGCATAGAATGCGCACACCAAACGGGTTGCGAAATAAATCTGGTGTTGGGAGTGCGGTGGTAGCACGCAAAGCAGTGCATGTTTTAAGTCAATTTTTTACAAGGAATGAAAATGGCTACAACAAAAAGCAAAGCGAAAAGCAGCACCACGAAGAAACCTGCCGCAAAGAAAGCAGCAGCAAAGAAGCCCGCAGCAAAAAAGGCCGTAGCTAAAAAGAAGCCAGTAGCTAAAAAGAAGCCAGCAGCTAAAAAAGCCGTTGCCAAAAAACCGGCAGCTAAAAAAGCTGTAGCAAAAAAGAAGCCAGCAGCTAAAAAGAAGCCAGCAGCTAAAAAAGCCGTTGCCAAAAAACCGGCAGCTAAAAAAGCTGTAGCAAAAAAGAAGCCAGCAGCTAAAAAGAAGCCAGCAGCTAAAAAGGCCGTTGCCAAAAAACCGGCAGCTAAAAAAGCTGTAGCAAAAAAGAAGCCGGCAGCTAAAAAGAAGCCGGCAGCTAAAAAGAAACCAGCAGCAAAAAAGGTTGCGGCCAAGAAACCAGTCGTTGGCAAGGGCATACTCGGCGCCTGATCGCTCCTTGATGGGGGCGGGTGTCGAGTTACATTTCCGCCCTTTTTTGTCTTATGAGCAGGTCATTTGGCAATTGCCTGGTTTAAGCTTGATTGAATGCCTGTTGCAACTCACCAGCAGTCCGCTGGTTTTCTCCGTCGCTTTCTCGGGAATCAACTGCCATGAATATCATGGTGGGAGATCGATCATCGAATCAGGAACACGGATGCCATTCCCAGGAAAATGAAGAATCCGCCGCTGTCGGTGATGGCTGTGATCATTACGCTCGAGCCTAAGGCGGGGTCGCGCCCCATCTTCTGCATGACCAGGGGAATCATCAGGCCGACGAGAGCTCCGAGCAGCAGGTTCAGCACCATGGCGCCGGTCATAACCAGGCCGAGCAGCGTATCCTTGTAAAGTAAATACGCGAACAGTCCCGCCACTCCACCCCATACTATTCCGTTCAGTCCGCTGATGGCCAGTTCCTTGACCAGCAAGCGGCGCGCGTTGCCAGGGCTGATCTGTCCCAGCGCCAGCGCGCGGATGATGATGGTGGTGGTCTGGTTCGCAGAGTTGCCGGCGATGCCGGCGACGATAGGCATCAGCGTGGCCAGAGCGACATATTTCTGGATTGTGCCTTCGAATGCGCCAATTACGCGCGATGCAAAAAATGCGGTACACAGGTTGAGCGCCAGCCACATCCAGCGGTTCTGCGCGCTCTTCCATACCGAAGCGAAAATATCTTCTTCTTCACGCAGACCCGCCAGATTCAGCACATCATTCTCGGATTCCTCACGGATATAGTCCACCACGGTATTCACTGTGACGCGTCCAACAAGCGCGCCATCTTCTTCGTCTACAACAGGCGCGGACACCAGGTCGTAGCGCTCGAAAGCCTGCGCTGCTTGTTCTGCCTTGTCGTTCGGGTGTAGTTTGATGGTTTCCCGGATTACCAGCGGCGCTACATCCATGTCGGGCTCGTTCACCAGCAGAGCATGAAGCGGTAGTACGCCCTTGAAAATGTCGTCGCGATCCACAACGAACAACTGGTCGGTATGGTCAGGAAATTCGTCGAAGCGGCGCAGGTAGCGCGACACCACTTCCAGCGTTACATCCTCACGTATGGTTACCATATCGAAGTCCATCAGCGCGCCGACTGAATCTTCAGGGTACGACATTGCTTCGCGCAATTGCTCGCGCTCCTCGACGGACAAGGACTTGAACAGGTCGCGCATCACCGCTTGCGGCAAATCATGCGCCAGGTCGGCGATCTCGTCGGTATCGAGCTGTTCTGCCGCCTCGCGCAGTTCCTCGCGGCTCATGGTGGCGATCAGTGATTCGCGCACCGCATCGGAGACCTCGATCAGGATATCGCCGTCGCGGTCAGCCCTGACCTGATCCCATACCAGCAAACGCTGGTCGATGGGCAGGGCTTCCAGGATGAAGGCGATATCAGCGGCATGCAGGGTGGACAGCTTGTCGCGCAGTTCGGCCAGATGTTGCTTTTGCAGCAGCTTGTCCATCAATTCATGACGGTCGGCGCGCGGAATTTCCTGATGATGTACCACCGTTTCGAGCAACGCGTGCTTATCCAGCAGGTGCTGTATCTGCTGGAGATGCTCCTGCACGTTTTCCGTGTATCGAGATTCGTGGTTGTCGGTCATGGTTCGGCTTTCGATTCGGCCGTTATTCTAAAGAAAATAACCGGCGCATGTTCGGGAAATGAAGCGAAGCCGCTTCCGAAAAGATTATTTTGACCTGGATGGATGACGGAGCATGGGTGAATCACATTATTTTTCGCAGCAATTCTGTTGCCAGTGCTATCAGGATCACAGCGAACAATTTGCGCAGCAATCCGATTTTTATTCGATGCGCGGTCAGCGCGCCAAGTGGTGCGGTGATCACGCTGGCTGCGGCCACCCACAGCAGGGCGGGAAGGTACACAAAGCCCAGACTGGCTGGCGGCAAGCCGGCATGTGCAATTCCGGCGAAGATATAGCCGAGCGAGCCGCCGAGCGCTACCGGGAAGCCGATTGCGGCAGAAGTACCGATGGCATTGCGCACCGCGACATTGCACCAGATCAGAAAGGGGACGATAACAGTGCCGCCGCCTATGGAAACCAGGGTGCTCAACCAGCCGGTAAACATCCCGACCAGTGTCATGCCCGCTGTTCCCGGCAACGGGCGCGAGGCTTTGGGTTTGATATCAAGCAGCATCTGCGCGGCTGCAAAATACACGAACAGGGCAAAGAATATACCGAGAAATCGGGGGGAGACGTTGGCTGCGGACAACGCACCCAGGCTGGTGCCGACCAGGATGCCGGGAGTAATGTTGCGCACCACGCGCCAGTTGACTGCGCCATGCTGGTGATGCTTGCGCGTGCTGGCGAGCGAGGTGAACAGTATGGTTGCCATCGAGGTGCCCAGCGCAAGATGCATCAGGTCTGCGGTGGGAAATGCTGTGCATCGAACAGGAACAGCAGCACCGGCACAAGGATGGTCCCGCCGCCGATGCCAAACAGTCCGCCGAGAAACCCGACCGTGGCGCCCAATACCAGATAGGCCGGCCCCCACTCCATGTCAATCGTGTACCAGCTTGGTGGTGATGAATTTCCACTCTGCCGGATCGAGTGGGGTGATGGAAAGGCGGTTGCCGCGTTGTAGCGTGCGCATGCGTTCGAGCTCGGGATATTGTCGCAATGCTGCCAGCGTGATCAGCTCGATCTTTTTTACCAGTTGCACATCGACATTGAACCATCGCGGCGTTTCCTGGGTGGCCTTGGGGTCGAAATATTTGCTGTTGCGCTTGAACTGGGTGGCATCGGGATAGGCGGTGCTGCTGACTCTGGCGATGCCCGCGATACCCGGTTCCTTGCAATTGGAGTGATAGAACAGCACGCCATCGCCGATCTTCATCTGGTCGCGCATGAAGTTGCGAGCCTGGTAGTTGCGCACGCCATACCATGCCACGGTCTGATTGGTCAGCTCGGCAAGGTCGTCAATGCTGCAATCGGAAGGTTCGGATTTCATCAGCCAATATCGCACTTGAGCCTCCAGTAATTTGTTTGTTTTCGTTTCGGTGCGACAGGAATTCCTTAGAACACCTTTGCCTTGTATTGGAACAGCAATTTCGTGGTTGTGAATATTATCTTGTCTGAATGGAGAATCTGCCCAGCTAACTGCCATCGAGATATTTCTGTTCGGGAAATTGGCGGTGTCCGCACGCATGGCAGAAAAAATGCGGCCGAAGCCGCATGGTGAAAATAGAGTCCCCCGCCTGTGCCGTTGGATCAGCATCTTGAACCCGGGTTCAAGTGGGTCGCTTTCCGGTTACATCAGGTACATCCTCAGGGGACGCGCACAACAGTAACGATGGTCAGCAACCTCACGCATAGCTTATTGGTTCAAAGAATTAATGACCTGACGAACACCGCAGGGGACAACCCTTATAACACCCATTCAGTCAAAACAGATCGTCTTGTTCTTCAAGCATCGATCAATGGATGTCTGCATGGAGTCAATTCTACGCTTAAACTCGGCCAGGTCAATGCCGCCGCCAATGCGCGTGGTCAACAACTCGTTGGTGATGTTAAGCGCAGCCATGATAGCGATGCGCTCTATGGAAGTGATTTTCCCGGTATCGCGTATCTCGCGCATGTTCTTGTCAAGATAGGCAACGGCATCGAGCAATTCCCTGCTCTCCCTCGGGACAGGCGACACGGAATTCCCGGTCCATAATGGTAACGTCCAGCGTATTAACTTGCTATTAGCCGTCATGTGTCAGCTCTTCGGGAAGTTTGGCCAGCAGGTTTTCCAAGGCGCGCATGCACCGGCAATTTTGTCGTTGGATTTGCGTCGCTGGCTGAGGGCGACTGCTAAATCCTGGCGCAACTGGAGATTGTCTTCGCGCAAACGCTGGTTGAGTTGTATCAACTGGGCCAGTTTGCTTTCCAGGCACTTAATTGAGTTTGCATATGGCAGACTATAGATTATAAAAACTTGAGAAGTCAATAAATAACATGGTGTATTGAAAGCTGTTTATAGCTCGACGTTCAATCTGCGCTACAATGCGCGCAGCCTCAAGGTGCCGGTTGCATTCATGCATCCGGTTAAACGGGAAACAGGTGAAATGCCAACTGGCATCCAGGCCTGTGCTGCCCCCGCAACGGTAAGCGAGTGTGGATTCGTCTTCATGCCACTGTGAGCAATCATGGGAAGGCGGCGGATCAAGACTTGCGAGCCCGGATACCGGCCTGAGGTGCAGAACCGATGGTCCAGTCATACCTGGATCATTGGTCCTTAGGTCAGGAAATGCTGCGGGTGGCGCATGGACGGCGGGATGGCAAGCCGCGCAGGTTAGCCAGCACTTCCTCCAGCTATCTCCACTATTTCCTGTAATTGAACGTTCCAACGGGGAACCTTGGAACTCATTCGGGGAAATCCAATGAATACTTCACGATTAAAAATCGTGGCCGCATTGTTGTGCGCCGCGCCCTCTGTCGTTTTTTCCGCAACATCAAATACGCTGGACGAAGTCGTGGTGACAGCTACGCGATTTGTATCTACACCGAAAAGTTCACCTGAGAACATCACGGTGATCACTGCCAGTGATATTGAAAGAAGCGCCGCCAAGACCTTGCCGGAATTGCTGATGCAGCATGCCGGCATTCAGGTGCGCAGCAATGATGGCACAGCTGACATGATGGTCGACCTGCGCGGTTTCGGCATGACCGGCAATCAAAACACGCTGGTGCTGCTGGATGGGCAGCAGCTCAACGACATCGAGTTGACTTCGGTACGCTGGTCCTCGATCCCGCTGGATTCGATCGAGCGCATCGAGATCATCAACGGTAGCGGGTCGGTGCTCTACGGCGGTGGCGCGACTGGCGGCACGATCAATATCATCACCAAAAAAGGCCACAAGGGCGTCAGGAATTCGATCAGCGCGGGTGTCAGCAGCTATGACACCAAAGAAGCGCGGCTTTCCCTTGGCACACAAGGTGAGCGCACAAGTCTGCGCATCTCCGTCGGCACCCTGGATTCGGGAAATTACCGCGCCAATAACGATATTTCCCAAAGCAACCTGGAAGGCGATGTGCGTACCGCAGCAGGCAATGGCGATGCGGTGTTGAAGTTCGGTGCGGATGTGCAGGACCTGCGCTTTCCGGGCGCTCGCCGCGTCGATCCGACGCTGGGTCTGGACCAGCTTGCCAGCGACAGGCGCGGCACGGCAACGCCGCTCGATTACGGACATAACCGGGGCCAGCATGTCAGCCTGGGCACCAGCCAGCAGCTTGGTTTTGGCGAACTGGCGGTAGAGCTTGCGTATCGGGATACCAGGGAACAGGCCTACTATGCGGCCTATGGGGGAAATTACCTCGACACCGACTTGAACCGGCTCTCGCTGACACCCCGCCTGAAGATGACGCACCAGATCGGCGGCACCAGCAACGAACTGGTCGTAGGCGTCGATCTTGTCGACTGGGCGTATGACTCGGGTCGTTCGACCAACCCCGCCACCATAGGCATGCCTGTCGCGCATGTCATCGCCAGGCAATCGAATCGTGCACTGTATGCACAGAATGCGACCCTACTCGATGCCGATACCATGTTGACGCTGGGCGCGCGTATCCAGCGAACCGACTACCAGGCCAGTGACACGGTCAACCCGGCGATATATGCAGCTGCCAGCCAGGGGCGCGGCGTGAGTGTGTACGAGATCGGCCTGCGCCATGACTTGAGTCCGGCGCTGTCGCTGTTCGGTCGTATCGGCCGCAGTTTCAGGGTGGCGACAGTGGATGAGATCTACGCCCAGTACGGCGGTCCGCTGTTCGATTCCAGCATCAACATGCTGGAGCCGCAAAAATCACTGGATAGAGAGATCGGCGTCGACTACAAGAACGGATCGACTGCGATGCATGCGGCGATCTACACCATGGACCTGACCAACGAGATCCACTACAACGCGATCACCTTTGCCAACATGAATCTGTCACCGACGCGCCGCTATGGACTGGAACTGGAAGGGTCGCATGCCTGGTCGGACAAGTTCGCAGCCAGGGCCGCATACAGCTATACCGTTGCCAGATTTCGCGATGGTGTCTATGGCGGGATCAACGTGTCCGGTAACGACATCCCGCTGGTGCCGAGGCAGCGGCTGGCATTGGGCGCATCCTGGAAGCTATCTGAAAAAACCGCGCTTAATGGCAATATCGTTTATGTCGGCAAACAACACTTCGATAATGACCAGGCCAATGCGTTCGGCATGCAGATGCCGGCCTATACGACGGTGGACGTGAAATATGTGCATCAGTCAGGCTCGTGGTCGCTGGCTGCGGCGGTGAATAATCTGCTGGGCGAAAGATATTTCACCTATGCGGTAGCCAGCACTTCCACGCCTGGCGTGTATAACGCCTATCCGATGCCGGAACGGAATTTTTCGCTGAACGCAAAATACCAGTTTTAACAGCCGGTAAACTGAGTGGCCGGGGGTTGCGGGAACGGGGGTGATTGGTTTCGCTCGATACCTGTGAGGATCATGTATCAGGCGCCGAGATAGGCACGCCGCACAGCTTCGCTTCCAAGCAGTTCGGCGGCATCACCGGACAGGGTGACCAGGCCGCTTTCCAGCACGTAACCGCGGTTCGCCACTTCCAGGGCGAGCCGGGCGTTCTGTTCGACCAGCAGGATGGAGACGCCCTGCGCGGAAATCGCGCGTATGGTCTCGAAGATCTTGGTCACCATCATCGGCGCAAGCCCCATGCTGGGCTCGTCCAGCATCAGCAACCTGGGACGGCTCAACATGGCGCGGCCTATCGCCACCATCTGCTGCTCGCCGCCGGAAAGCGTACCGGCCTGTTGCGCTCGGCGTTCGGCAAGACGCGGAAACAGACTAAAGATCTGCTGTATGTCCTGGGCGATTTCTGCCTGGTCGCGACGGCTGTAGGCGCCCATCTGCAGATTTTCCTCGACGGTCAGGCGGGCGAATATGCCGCGTCCCTCCTGTACCAGCGCCAGCCCTTCGCGCACGCGCTGATGTGCAGGGATATTGTGCAGGGATCTGCCGTTGTAATGCATTTTTCCCGATGTCGGGTGCAGCAATCCGGCCAGTGCCTTGAGCGTTGTGGTCTTGCCGGCGCCGTTGCTGCCGATCAGCGCGACCAGTTCGCCGGGAATCACGGTCAGGTCTATGCCTTTCACAGCCTGGATGCCGCCATAGGCGATCTTCAGGTTGTGGACTTCGAGTAATGGGGATTGCTGAGCCATCAGAAACTCATCCGCCTTTCTTGCCTGGCGGGAATGAGGAGACAGCGGACTCCGTATCACCGCCCAGATACGCGGCAATCACTGCCGGGTTGCTGCGCACCTCCTGCGCTGCGGCTTCGGCGATCTTCCTGCCATAGTCAAGAACCGCTACGCGGTCGCAAAGATCCATGATGAGCTTCACATCGTGTTCTATCAGAAAAACCGTGATGCCGTCCTTGCGTATCGTTTGCAGAAGGGATTTCAGGCTTTCAGTCTCGGTGGCGTTCATGCCTGCGGCCGGTTCGTCCAGTGCCAGCAGCCTGGGTTCGGTGGCTAATGCTCGGCCGATTTCCAGTCTGCGTTGTTCGCCATATGAAAGATGCCTGGCTAATGTCTGATGCGGGCGCTCGATGCCGACGTAGCGCAGCAGTTCGCGTGCGCGTTGCCTGATGGCGTGTTCCTCAGTGCGCGTGGACGTGTTGCGTGTGAGCGCGCCCCAGATGCCCGCGTGCGTGCGCACATGACGCCCGATCATGATATTTTCCAGCGCGCTCATGTTGGCGAACAGGCGAATGTTCTGGAAGGTGCGGGCGATACCGGCCTTGGCAAGCACGTGTGGTTTGCCATGCGCATAGGTGGTGCCATTGAAAGTAAAAGTGCCTGCGTCGAGCTGGTACAGTCCGGTGACGACGTTGAACAAAGTGGTTTTGCCGGCACCGTTGGGTCCGATCAGTCCGTAGATCTCGCCGTGACTGATATGCAGGGATACGTCAGACAATGCCGCGAGGCCGCCGAAATGCTTGCCCACGCTGGACAGACGGAGCAACACGTCATTTGCCGGAGTCATACACCGTCTCCCGTTCCTGTTGCGCGATGTCATCATCGGGGGATAGTTCGCGGCGGCGTTGTGTCGAAGGCCACAACCCGGCCGGGCGCACCAGCATGACCACGATCAGCGCTAATCCGAACAGCAGCATGCGCAAGCTTTCCGGGTCAACCAGCATCCTGCCGAACAGCATTTGTTGTACCGGGCCTGCGCCATTACGGAATGCTTCCGGCAGCAGCGCCAGCAGCACGCTGCCCAGCACCACACCGGCGATGTTGCCCATGCCACCAAGTACTACCATGCACAGGACCATGATGGATTCCATCAGGCTGAAACTTTCCGGGCTGACAAAGCCCTGGAACCCGGCAAACAAACCGCCGGACAGTCCGCCGAAAGTCGCGCCCATGGCAAACGCCAGCAGCTTGATATTGCGGGTGTTGATGCCCATCGCCTCGGCGGCTACTTCGTCCTCGCGGATCGCCATCCAGGCGCGGCCGATGCGCGAATCCTCAAGTCGCCGCGACACAAATATCACCAGCAGAGTGAACAGCAGGAACAAATAGTAATACAGATGCACCGAGGGCAGGGTGATGCCGAGAATTTGCTGAGTCGTGCCCAGCGAGAAACCGCCGCTTTGCACCGGATCGATCATGCTGATGCCCTGTGGGCCGTTGGTGATATTCACTGGCGCGTTGAGGTTGTTGAGAAAGATGCGGATGATCTCGCCGAAACCCAGAGTTACGATGGCAAGGTAATCGCCACGAAGGCGCAAGGTTGGCGCGCCAAGCAGCACACCGAACAGGCAAGCCACCAGCGCACCCAGCGGCAGCACGATCCACACCGGCAAGTGCAGCCCGAACTGCGGCGAGGAGAGCAGCGCGTAGTTATATGCGCCCACGGCAAAGAAAGCGATGTAGCCGAGGTCGAGCAGACCGGCGTAACCGACCACGATGTTCAGCCCCAGCGCCAGCATGATATACAGCAGCGCGAAATCTGCAATGCGTACCCAGCCGCGCCCGAACAGCGCATCGGTGACGAAGGGCAAAAGCAGAAGCACGATAGCAAACGCGGCCAGCAGCGGTCCCGATCTCAGCTTGAGTTTCATGCGCGTTCCGCCAGCGTTGTAGGTTGGCTTAGCAGTCTCATCGCGTAACCCAATATGGCGTAATCCAGCCCTGTAAATCCATCAAGCGCGTTCCGCAATTCGCTCTCCCAATAATCCGGACGGCCTGAACACGAGCACGGCGATCAGCACGAAAAAGGCAAACACATCCTGATAGTTGCTGCCAAAAAATCCGCCCGTCAGATCGCCGATGTAGCCCGCGCCAAGACTTTCGATCAGCCCCAGCAGCAGTCCGCCCAGCATCGCGCCGCGCAGGTTGCCGATGCCGCCCAGTACGGCGGCAGTGAAGGCTTTCAGTCCGAGCAGAAAACCCATGTAGTAATGCACGATGCCGTAGTTCGCGCTGACCATGACGCCTGCTACTGCCGCCATTGCAGAGCCGATCATGAAGGTGGCGGAAATTACCCCATTGATATCCACTCCCATCAATGCGGCGCTGGATGGATTCTCCGCTACGGCGCGCATCGCACGTCCCAGTCGGGTGCGATGTACCAGCAGCATCAATCCAGCCATGATCAGCAACGCAACCAGCACAATGATGAGTTGCACGTCATTGATGACCGCACCGCCGAGCATGTGCGAAGTGTTCGGCAGCAATTGCGGGAAGGCGTGATATTCGCGTCCCCAGAAGATCATCGCCAGGTTTTGCAGCACGATGGACATGCCGATGGCGGTGATCAAGGGCGCAAGACGAGGCGCATTGCGCAAGCGGCGGTATGCGACACGCTCGATGCCATAACCGAGAATCATGCAAGCCACGACTGCGGCCAATACTGCTATCAGTAATATCAGCAATGGCGGCAGGCCGGAATCGGCCAGCTTCTGGGTGACCGACATTGCGACCATCGCCCCTACCATCAGCACTTCACCGTGCGCAAAATTGATCAGGCCGAGGATGCCGTATACCATGGTGTAGCCCAGCGCAACCAGCGCATAGACGCTGCCCTGGACCAGGCCGTTGATGATTTGCTGTAACAATATATCCATGCAGTGACCGTTTTCTGGACTTGTTTTATGTTTTGTGGGGCGGTATCAAGGTGCTGCTTTCACCAGGTGCGGTTGCACCGGAGTGCTCCAAAAAAAAGCGACACACAAGGTGTCGCTTCATGCTTATGTTCACCTGCATCAGTTCGCTGCCACAGGCACGCCTCCGCCCAAGGTTTGCAACGGTTGCCACTTGCCTTGCTGCACCTGGTACAGCGTGACCGCACCACCCTTGAGGTCGCCTTTTTCGTCAAAAGAGATTTTCGCTGTTACACCGGCATATTCAATTTTTGCCAATTCTGGCAGGTATTTTGCCGGCTCGGCCGAACCGGCCTTTTGCATTGCGGCGATCATCACATTGACCGCGTCATAGCAATATGGCGCATACAACTGGATAGGCTGCTTGAATTGAGCCTCGTATCGCTGCGAAAAATCTTTTCCGCCAGGCATCTGGTTCAGCGGTACGCCGGGCAACGAGGCGTACATGCCATCCGCTGCCTTGCCAGCCAACTCGATCAATTTTGGTGTATAGCCACCGTCGCCCATCATGAATTTAGCTGGCAATCTGAGCGATTTCATCTGCTTGACCAGCGGCACACCTTGCGGATCCATGCCGCCAAAGAAAATCAGGTCCGGGTTCTTGCCCTTGATGGAAGTCAGTACGGCGGTGAAATCAACCGCCTTGTCAGTAGTATATTCACGTGCCACGATCTGAGCGCCGTTGGCCTCGGCAGATTTGGCGAATTGGTCAGCCAATCCCTGCCCGTAGGCGGTGCGGTCATCTATCACCGCGATCTTTTTTGCTGCAAGGTTTTTCGCGGCGAATTCACCCAATACCTTGCCCTGTTGCCCATCGTTGGCCATCACGCGGAAGGCAGTCTTGAAACCTTGCGCGGTATACGCGACGGCAGTGGCGGAAGGGGAGATCTGCGGGATGCCATTGTCACTATAAATACGGGAAGCAGGAATTGAAGTGCCGGAGTTCAGGTGGCCGATGACGCCATTCACCTTGTCATCGACGAGTTTTTGCGCCACGATGGTTGCGGTCTTTGGATCGGCCTGATCATCTTCGCTGAGCAATTCAAAGCGTACTTTTTTGCCGCCGATGATTATTCCCTTGGCATTGGCATCGTCGATCGCCATGCGCGTACCATTTTCGTTATCCTTGCCGATATGTGCCTGTGGTCCGGTTAGCGGGGCAGATGCGCCGATTTTTACCACCTGTTCATCAACGGATTGCGAGTTTGCTGTTGTTGCGGCGGGACTGGCGTCCGGTGTTTCCGATTTGCCACAGGCGGCAAGCAAGGTGATACCCAGCAGGGCAGAAAATATAATTGACTTGTTATTCATGAGCAGCACGGGAGGTGGGTGGGGAGACACTATATGGATGGTCGAATTATCCGTAGCCCCTTCATGCTTGTCAATTCATGGAGCCAAATTGGAAAGACAAAAAAACGGGGCCGACTTGCGCCGGCCCCGTATTTGGCAAAATCCGGAATTACTTGGCCAAGCCGAGGATGAACTCAACCAGTTCCTTGATCTCAGGTTGCTTCTTGCCGGATGGATCATTGGCGATCATTGGTACGCCGCCAGTCACTTTGGTCCAGTCGCCCTTGCCGCCCTTGGAAACCTTCATCATCAGGCCTTCTACCAGGGGATATTCCTTGGCATCAGGAGATTCCGCGCCTTTGGGTGAATACTTGAAGGTTTTTGCGCCCTTGTATTTGTTGGCAACATCCTGCCAAGCCGGGCCGACGACCTTCTTGTCGATGGCGTGGCATGCAGTGCAGCCTTCCTTCTTTGCCAGCGGCGGCATATCCGTAGCCAGAACGCTTCCTGCTACCATCAGACCTGCTGCAGCCATCATGCTAACGATAATAGATTTCATTTAATTCAACTCTCCATCTAGATTATTTCAAAGTTTCGGGTCAATTTACAGCGACCATAATTCTACCTGATTTGACCACAATTGAAAACAGGTTTTACCAAATGGAACGGGGCTGGTTAGAACCAGCCCCGTCTTCAGGTGTCCTGACCGCGCTTATTTAGCCAAACCCAATACAAACTCCACTAATTCCTTGATAACAGGTTGTTTTGCGCCGCTTGGGTCGTTGGCGATCATCGGTATGGACCCCCAGTTTCCAGAGCCGCCCTTGGAAACCTTCATCATCAGACCTTCTTCCAGGGGATAGTCCTTGCCGCCGAATGAAAAAGTTTTGGCGTCCTTGTATTTGTCGGCCACGTCCTGCCATGCGGGACCGACTACTTTTTTGTCAATCGCGTGGCATGCACTGCAGCCATTCTTCTTTGCCAGATCCGGCATCTCGGTTGCCAAGGCGCTACCTGCAAACATCAGTGCTGCTGCAGACATCAAGCCAGCAATAATTGATTTCATTTAAACCAATTCTCCATCAGTCGATTAATCAAGGGACACACTATACAACATGCGTAATTCTAGCCGAATGATACCCTGATTGCATATAGGGATTAGCAAAAAAACAGGGCCGGCAAGAGCCGGCCCCGTTCAGAACTGCTTGCTGCTTATTTCTTAGCCAAACCAAGAACGAATTCAACCAGTTCCTTGATCTCCGGTTGCTTCTTGCCGGATGGATCATTGGCGATCATTGGCACGCCGTGGGTCACTTTGGTCCAGTTGCCCTTGCCACCATGGGAAACCTTCATTATCAGACCTTCTTCCAGAGGGTATTCCTTGGCGTCTGGCGCATCAGAACCTTTAGGCGAATACTTGTAGGTTTTTTTGCCTTTGTAGAAGGCGGAAACGTCCATCCAGGCCGGACCGACAACCTTCTTGTCGATGGCGTGGCATGCGGTGCAGCCTTCCTTCTTTGCCAGCGGCGGCATGTCTGTAGCCAGAACGCTACCTGCTGCCACCAAACCAGCTGCTGCTGCCATGCTAATAATGAAAGATTTCATTTCTTTGATTCTCCGTAATTGATAATTAAACAAACGTCAAACATTGCATTTGCACCCTGGTTTAGCAAGGCACCCCTATTGCTACTTACCCAAACTCAACTCAAACTCGATCAATTGCTTGATCTGGTCCTGTTTCTTCTCTTTCGGGTCATTGGCAATCATTGGAATGGTGCCCCAATTGCCGGAGCCGCCATGAGACACTTTATGCATGAGTCCTTCCACCAGCGGGTATTCCTTACCTTTGTAGGTATAGGTGGTCGCGCCCTTGTACTTCTTGCCCACATCTTGCCATGCGGGGCCGACCACTTTATGGTCAACAGCGTGGCAGGAAGTACAGCCGTTCTTCTTGGCCAGTGGAGGCATGTCTATGGCCATTGCACTGCCCGCGATCATGATGCCTGCTGCTGCGCCAAATATGAAAGATTTCATTTGTATTTCTCCATTTCATGGTTATGGTAAATTTTCTGCCGATCTTACCTTCATGAATAATTCGGCTTCCCCCCCTCCAGAAAGGCAATTATTTCAGCAGTAAGCAACTAACGCATGCACTTTGCTAGAGGTTGACATTATTCCTCAACAAAATTCGCAATTCATCCGGATCCAGTACTGCAGGCAAGCACTTAGAACCTTGGCACAGCCATGCAGCAGCTTCCTGCAAGTCAGGTTTATCCAGTGTCGGCGGCAGATCGGGTAGTTCTGCTGCCGGAGCCACGCACAATAAGCCATAGTTGCAGGACTCCCTCAACACGGCGAACCATGGCGACAAATCGCCCTTGCTATCGCGCAATACCAGCAGCCGCAAAGGGCTGACATATTCCTGCAATACCATGAGTAAAGTGGCGAAACCACCCGGATAATCGCGCATTGTCCGGTAATACAGGTTCAACACCTGCTGTGCAGCATCGGTATAGTGTGGCTCACCAACCATGCAGCCCAGCCGTTGCAACGCTCGTGCGGCAACAGCAATGCCATTGGGCGTGGCATTATCATGCAATGGCTTGGGGCGATGGAGCAGTTTCTCATGATCAAGTGCGGTGAAAAAGAAATCACCCCTATCCTTATCATGGAATTGAGTCAACATCACCTTGGCGATGCTGCGCGCAAACACCAGATCGGATACCTGAAATTCGGCCTGCAGCAATTCCAGCAAGGCTTCCAACAGGAAGGCGTAATCGTCCAGATAGGCATTAAAGCGCGCCTGTCCATCCTTGAACACGGCAAGCAATCGACTATTACGCCACATTTTTGCCTGAATGAAGTCAGCCGCAATTCGCGCCGAGTGCAGCCAGTCGGCCCGGTCGAATGCGCGCGCGGCATGCGCCATGCCCTTGATCATCAGACCATTCCACGAGGTAATTATTTTTTCATCGCGCCCAGGGCGCACGCGCCGTTCGCGCACGCCTAACAACTTGGTTCGGATGATCGACAATAGGGTTTCGCCTGCTTCCGGCGTAAGTTCGTGATGTTGTGCCACCTCTTCCAGCGATCGCGCAACGCGCAAATGCCAGCGTCCCTCGAAGTTGGGTGGGCGATCCAGCCCATAGTACGATACACACACTTCGTATTCCGGTGCAGACAGGGCATCGCGGATTTCCTCACGGGTCCACGCATAGAATTTTCCTTCTTCATGTTCGGAATCGGCATCCAGGGTCGAGAAATATCCGCCGTCCGGCGATTGCATCTCGCGCATCACCCACTTCGCGGTCTCTTCCGCGATGCGCCTGTACAAGGGGTCGCGCGTGAGTAACCATGCATCGACATATAGCGGCAGCAGTTGCGCGTTATCGTAGAGCATCTTTTCGAAATGCGGGATTTCCCAACGCTCGTCTACGCTGTAGCGGAAGAATCCCCCTCCCAGCTGGTCATAGAGTCCGCCCAGCGCCATGTGCCTGAGCGAGTGCAGTGACATTTGCGCAAGGCTTTCATCTCCACAGCGAGCCGCTTCGCGCAGGCACAGCTCCAGTTCGGCCGGGTGAGGAAATTTTGGCGCACCGCCAAAACCGCCGTACTGCGGATCGAAGGTAGCCTCCAGGTCGCGCATCGCGGCAGCCAGCGGCAGCGCGTCAATCTCGCTGTCACTGGCAATCGGCTGATTGTGGACGAATGCCTTGGCAAGTTCTGCACCCTGGCGCTCGATATCGTCAGCATGCTCGCGGAAGAACGCAGCGACTCGTGGCAGCAGGTCGGCAAATCCAGGCAGGTTGTATCGCGCCTGTTTGGGGAAATAGGTTCCACCGAAGAAGGGCTGCTGTTGTGGCGTCAGGAACATGGTCAGCGGCCAGCCGCCGTGGCTGCCGGTCAACATCGACTGCGCGGCCTGATAGATATGGTCAAGGTCGGGGCGCTCTTCGCGGTCTACCTTGATGTTGATGAAATGTTCGTTCATCAGCGCCGCCACCTCGGCATCCTCGAAAGACTCGTGCGCCATCACGTGGCACCAGTGGCAGGCAGAGTAGCCGATGGACAACAGGATCGGTTTGTTCTGCTCGCGCGCCAGCCGCAGTGCCTGCTCTCCCCACGGGAACCAGTCCACAGGATTGTCGGCGTGCTGCAGCAGATAGGGCGAGGTTTCGTGAATCAGGTGATTGGCAGGCATCGCAATCAGTCGTTGCCCGCTTCCAGCCAGCCCAGCAGCGTTGCCCATTGTTCCACATCGTGGGAGGATTGATAGGGCGGCAGGTCAAATATACTCTTGCCCTCGAACGCGGCATTCACATACACCTGCGTCTCGCGCAAATAGGCCAGCACCGGCATGTCGAGTTGCGCAAGGAATTGCTCCAGCGTCACCGCCGCGCGGGTGCGCGGCGCCATGCGCATGCCGACCACGCCGATCTGCACGCGGCCCTTGCGTGCAGCCTTCATTTCGCTGACGGTTTGCAGGAAATCGTAACTGGCCTGGATGTCATACAAAGAAGGCGCGATCGGCACTACCACGCGGTGTACCAATTTCAGCGCGTGATCCAGATGTTTGCCGTGCAATGCTGCGGGCGAATCTATCACCAGCCAATCTACTGACCGGGTATGATCCCCACTTTCGCGGATCAGTGGTAGCTCTTTGCTGCGCTGTGCCAGCCAAAGGGTGGCGGATTTCTGCCGGTCCAGGTCCAGTATCGCCACTTTCTGGCCGCGCGAGGCCAGGTAGCCCGCGATGTTGGTCGAGAGCGTGGTCTTGCCGCTCCCCCCTTTGGGATTGGCGATCAAAACGGCCTTCATGACTTTTCTCCTTGATAGTCGATGATGTCACTGCGGCATCAAATGGATCTTTCCGGAATCACTTCTCCACTTGCGCTACATCACGTACCGCACCCTTGGCGGCGCTGGTCGTCATTGCGGCATAGGCGCGCAGTGCCGCCGAAACCGGGCGCACGCGGTTCACCGGCTTCCACGCTGCGCTACCCTTGGCTTCCATCGCCTCGCGGCGGCGCGCCAGTTCCTCGACCGATATGGCCAGATGGATGCGGCGGTTGGGAATGTCGATCTCGATGGTATCGCCTTCTTGCACCAGGCCGATCGCCCCGCCTTCCGCCGCTTCCGGCGAGACATGGCCGATGCTCAAGCCCGAGGTGCCGCCGGAGAAGCGTCCGTCGGTGAGCAATGCGCATACCTTGCCCATGCCCTTCGATTTCAGGTAACTGGTCGGGTACAGCATCTCCTGCATGCCCGGTCCGCCGCGCGGCCCCTCGAAACAGATCACTACCACATCGCCGGCGATGATCTGGTCGGCAAGGATCGCTTCCACCGCGCTGTCCTGGCTCTCGAATACGCGCGCACGCCCGGTGAACTTGAGGATGCTGTCGTCCACGCCTGCAGTCTTGACGATGCAGCCGTCCAGCGCGATGTTGCCATGCAGCACTGCCAGCCCGCCATCCTGGCTGTAGGCATGTGCCTTGTCGCGGATGCAACCGTTGGCACGGTCGGTATCCAGGTCCGGGAAGCGCATCGACTGCGAAAAAGCGATGGTGGTGATGATGCCGGCCGGTGCTGCGCGGTAGAAATCCTTGACCGCCTGGTCCTGGCTTTGCATCACATCCCATTTCTCCAGCGCCGCGCCCATGCTGGGCGAATGCACGGTCGGCAGGTCGAGATGCAGCAGACCGGCGCGACCGAGTTCGCCGAGGATGCCCATCACGCCGCCGGCGCGGTGCACATCTTCCATGTGGAATTTCTGCGTGGCCGGCGCCACCTTGCACAGGCAGGGGACGCGCCGAGAGACCTGATCGATGTCGGCCATGGCAAAGTCCACCCCGGCCTCATGTGCGGCGGCGAGCAGGTGCAACACGGTATTGGTCGAGCCGCCCATCGCCACATCCAGGCTCATCGCATTCTGGAACGCCTCGAAGGTGGCGATGCTGCGCGGCAGCACGCTGGCGTCGTCCTGCTCGTAATAACGCCTGGCCAGATCCACGATGGTACGGCCGGCGCGCAGGAACAGTTCCTTGCGGTCGGCGTGCGTCGCCAGCATCGAGCCATTGCCGGGCAGTGCAAGTCCCAGAGCCTCGGCCAGGCAATTCATCGAATTCGCGGTGAACATGCCGGAACAGGAACCACAGGTCGGGCAGGCCGAGCGTTCCATATCCGCTACTTGCTGATCGCTGTTGTGGCTGTCGGCAGCCTCGACCATCGCATCCACAAGATCCACCTTGCGTGACTCGCCGTTCCACTGCACCTTGCCTGCCTCCATCGGCCCACCGGACACGAATACCACCGGAATGTTGAGGCGCAACGCCGCCATCAACATGCCCGGCGTGATCTTGTCGCAGTTGGAGATGCACACCAGCGCATCCGCGCAATGCGCGTTGACCATATATTCGACCGAGTCGGCGATCAAATCGCGCGAGGGCAGCGAATACAGCATGCCGCCATGGCCCATCGCGATGCCGTCGTCCACCGCGATGGTGTTGAATTCCTTGGCCACGCCGCCGGCCTTCTCGATCTCGCGCGCTACCAGTTGTCCCATATCCTTCAGGTGAACGTGGCCCGGCACGAACTGGGTGAACGAATTGGAGATCGCGATGATCGGCTTGTCGAAATCGCCGTCCTTCATGCCGGTGGCGCGCCACAAGGCGCGTGCGCCGGCCATGTTGCGGCCGTGGGTGGTGGTGCGGGAACGATAAACTGGCATGATGGTCTTTCGAAAGATGAAGGTGAGTGTTCGCAGCGAAGTATAATCCTGCGCAAATTCTACCTGATTTATGTTGCCCTAAATGCTTATCCGTCCTCAATTCGACCCTGTTGCCATCCACCTCGGCCCGGTTGCCGTGCACTGGTATGGCCTGATGTATCTGCTTGGTTTCGGGTTGTTCCTGTGGCTTGGCAACAAGCGCCTGCGCGCAATGGATCGCCCCGGCTGGGACACCAAGATGCTGGACGACCTCTTGTTCTACGGTGTGCTGGGCGTGGTATTGGGCGGGCGCTTGGGCGAGGTGCTGTTCTACAACCCCGGCTATTATTTCAGCCACCCGCTGAAGATCTTTGCTGTGTGGGAAGGCGGCATGTCGTTTCATGGCGGCTTCATCGGGGTCATGCTGGCGATGGTATTGTTCGCACGCCAGCGCAAATTCCGCTGGCTGCAACTGATGGATTTCATCGCGCCGCTGGTGCCGCTGGGTCTGGGGGCAGGACGCATCGGCAACTTCATCAATGGCGAATTGTGGGGCCGGCCTACCGATGTACCCTGGGCCATGATATTCCCACAGGTAGACAATATCCCGCGCCATCCCTCGCAATTGTATGAGTTCGCACTGGAAGGCATCGCGCTGTTCGCGCTGCTCTGGTTATATTCAAACAAGCCGCGACCCATCGGTGCGGTATCCGGCCTGTTCCTGATCGGTTACGGCAGCTTCCGCTTTCTCGCCGAATTCACCCGCAACCCGGATGATGGCATCTTCGGCCTGATGACTTTCGGCGTCAGCATGGGCCAATGGTTGAGTTTGCCGATGGTGCTGGCTGGAATCATCATGATGGTGTGGGCGCACCGGCAGCCGCGGCAAACCTGATCAGACGGTTGCCAAAATTATGACGCTGGGCATAGAAAATCTGCAATTGCTATTGTTGATCGCCGGAGTTGTGGCCATGCTGACACGCAGGCTGCATGTGCCCTACAGCGTCGGGCTGGTCACCACCGGTATCATTCTGGCGCTGTTCTCGGTGCCGTTGAATATCTCGCTGACTCGGGAACTGATCTTCTCCACGCTGTTGCCGCCGCTGATCTTCGAGGCCGCATTTTTTCTGCATTGGCAGGAGTTACGCCGGGATTTCTGGCTGATCACCACGCTGGCCTTCGTCGGCGTCATGCTGGCGGCGATGGTAACCGCAGTCGGCATGCATTACCTTGCCGGATGGGAATGGATCGGTGCACTGGTGTTTGGTGTGCTGATCGCCGCCACCGATCCGGTCTCGGTGATCGCCACCTTCAAGGAAACCGGCGTAAAGGGCCGGTTGCGCATCCTGATGGAAGCGGAAAGCCTGTTCAACGATGGCGCAGCGGCAGTCCTGTTCGCTGTCACCATAGCCATTTATGCCGGAGAGGAAGTCACGCCTGCCTTCGTCAGCCTGGAACTGGCCAGGACCATCGGCGGCGGCATCATCTGCGGCGCGCTGGTGGCTACGGCGATGCTGTTCCTTGCCGGTCGCGCCAAGGATCACCTGGTGGAGATCACCTTCACCACGATTGCCGCCTACGGCTCCTTCATGCTGGCGGAACATTTTCATGCGTCCGGTGTTCTGGCCACCCTCACCACCGGCCTGATGATGGGCAATATCGGCCCGATGGGTGCGATCTCGGAACGCGGGCGCGAAGCGGTGGAGGCATTCTGGGAATACGTCGCGTTCGTCGCGAACTCGCTGATCTTTCTGCTGATCGGCATACGCGAGGAACAGCAGAATTTTGCCGCAGTCGGGATGGCCATCGCCGTCGCCATCGTACTGGTGATGGTTGGCCGTGCGGTGGCGATCTACCCGACTTGCTGGCTGTTTTCCGGCAGTCAATTGCGAGTGTCCGTACGCCACCAGCATGTGCTGGTCTGGGGCGGGCTGCGCGGAGCGCTGGGACTGGCATTGGCGTTGGGTTTGCCGGACAGCATGCCGCACCGAGACGAAATCGTTACTGTCGCATTCGCCGTCGTGGCATTCTCGATCTTTGCCCAGGGTCTGACGATGACGCCGATGTTGCGCCGCATGGGTGAACTTCCGCAAAATAAGGGATAGAGTGCTGTCCTGGCCGGCCCGTGAGGTGGGACGGGAGCTGCGCAGGCCGCCGATTCCGGGAATCCCCCCTTTTGTCGGGTAGTACTATCTGAGTCGGCAAATTATGTTTTAACGTTAGCGTCGTGAAGGAAAGGAGAGCAGAAGAAATGCGATTCCAAAAGGGTTTTACCTTGATCGAATTACTGACCGTGGTTGCAATTATCGGCATTCTGGCGGCGATCGTGCTACCGTCTTACCAGAACTATGTCTACCGCGGCAAGGTTCCCGATGCAGCTTCCAACCTGGCGGCCAAGCGGGTACAGATGGAGCAGTTTTATCAGGACAACCGGACTTATGCCGGCGCCCCGGCATGCTCTACCGATAATTCAACCAGCCAGTATTTCACCTTTTCATGTCCGGTCGCGGCTGACGACAGATCCTACACTATCCAGGCTGCCGGCAAGGCTTCCATGGCAGGGTTTACCTACACCATCGATCAGGACAATACCAAGACTTCCTCTATCGTTGCACCAGCTCCGTCCGGTTGGAGAAGCAGCAGTAGCTCGTGCTGGATAGTCAAACAGGGGGGCGGGTGTTGAGCCTTACCCATATGCAGCGGGGTTTCAGTCTGATCGAACTTGTCGTCGGACTGGTGATCGTCGGCATATTGCTCATGCTGGGGGTGCCGTCTTTCAATGACTGGATACAGAATTCGCAAATCCGTACGGCAGCGGAGTCGGTCCTGAATGGATTGCAACTGGCCAGAGCCGAGGCGGTGCGCCGCAATACCTTCGTTCGCTTTTCGCTCACCGGTGCGTCGGGCAACGTGTCCTGGAACGTCGGTTGCGTCAATGTCACCGCCGACTGTCCGGCAGTCATTCAGAGCCGCAGTGCCAGTGAGGGCGGCGGCACGGCACGCATCGGAGTGAGCACCGCCTCACTGGCTGCGCCTATCCATTTCAGCCAATTCAGCACCCCGCTTGGCGCGGGCAGCGGATTGCCAGCGAGCGTCACGTTTGAAGGACTGGGCCGGGTGCCTCCCGCCAATATCGGCATCGACTTTTCCTGGGTTGATGTTACCCACGTAAGCAATGCGCAGGCGCGCCGCATGGTCGTCATGCTGACTACGGGCGGACAGGCGCGCATGTGCGACCCCGCGCTTTCGTTATCGGTCAATCCGCAAGGATGCGGAGTAACGCCATGAACAGGACAATCGTGAACAATCAGCAAGGTTCGGCAATACTGGAAGCGTTGATCGCCATCCTGATCTTCTCCATCGGCATTCTGGCCATCATCGGCTTGCAGGCTGCGTCGGTCAGTAATACCGCTGCCGCAAAATACCGTACCGATGCCAGCTTGCTGGCCAACCAGGTCATCGGCCAAATGTGGGTGTCAGACAACGCTAATCTTGCTGCGGATTTTGCCGGCTCGCAAGGGAGTGGTGGGGCGAAATATCTTGCCTGGGTCGGTTCGGTCGAGGCAACCCTGCCGGGGCCAACGAACTCACCCTTGAACGAGCCAACCATAAGCTTCGCCGGCAACACCGCCACCGTTACCGTTTTCTGGCGCCAGGCCAGCGAATCGTCCAGACACCAGTACGTCGCGACTGCCATGATAAACAACACGCTACAGTAACCATCATGCATGCCAAAATTCCAGTCAGACTCGGCAATCAGGGTTTCAGCATCGTTGAAATCATGGTTGGCCTTGCTATCGGCCTGATCAGCATGCTGATCGTGATCCAGGTATTCACCACCTTCGAGGGACAGAAACGCACCACGACCAGCGGCGCCGATGCGCAAACCAATGGCGGACTCGGGTTGTTCTCGATGGAGCGCGATATCCGCATGGCAGGATATGGTTTCGGCGCAGCCGTGGGCTGCACGTTACAAACCTCGCAAGCGGTGGCCGCTCCTTTCGGCAATGCCCTGCTGCTGCCGGTCAGTATAGTCAAGACGGCCAACCTGCCGGATTCCATCACGCTGCTTACCAGCAACAAGACAGACTGGAGCGTGCCGATCAGGTATATACCCATTCCGGCGGCTACGCCGCCGCAATTCGCTCCCGCCAATACCATAGGTGTTTCCTCCACTATTGGTATCGCGGCGAACGACATGATGCTTGCCCTGCAAGACCCCGTTTGCACGCTGTTCCAGGTGAACAGCGTGGATACGAGCGATCCGGCGAATCCTTTTATCGTGCATAACGCCGGCGCCTGGAATGGGGCGCTATTGGCGCCCGCGGTGGCGCCTACCTACACCAGCACGGACTCTCTGATGGATCTCGGCGACCTCGAGGGACACGACTATTCGGTTGATAACAATGGCAACCTCATATTCACCACCTACTGTGCGGCAAACAATGGCAATCCAGTTTGTCCGGCGGCAGACAATACGACCAGCCCGCAAACCCTTGCCTCAGACATCGTTACCATGAAGGCGCAATATGGTTTCGATACGCATGCCGATCCGCGACTCTCGGTCAACGTGGACAGCTGGAGCGATGTCATGGTGGATGCGGATGGCAATGGTACGACCGGTGATACGGGCGACGTCCGGCGCCTGTATGCCGTGCGTATGGTCCTGGTTGCGCGCAGCGGCTTGAAGGAAAAGCCGCCGACGGTGGGTGCCTGCAATACCACTACCGCCAACCCTACATGGGCGGGTGGCACGATAGACATCAGCAGGAACCCGGACGGAACTACCAATCCGGACTGGCAATGTTATCGCTACAAGACCTTTGAGACGGTCATTCCACTACGCAATCTCATCTGGTGATCCCATGCGTACTTCCAACTTCAGACCTGCAATGAGAACTGCCCCCGCCCGAAAACAGCAAGGCGTGGTGCTTATCATTACGCTCATCGTTTTGATCGCCATGACTTTGGCGACGATTGCGCTGGTACGTTCGGTCGATACCAGCAACGTGATCGTGGGCAATCTGGCTTTCAAGCAAGGGGCGACCCAGGCCGGGGATGTCGGAAGCGATGTGGCAGCAAACTGGCTGGCTACCATAGCCGGGACCACGGCATCCTATAATGACGATACGGCCAATGGGTATTACGCGACCGGCAGGGATGTCGACATGACCGGAAGCGGCACCGACCCGAACCGGTATCTGGTGGATTGGGATGGCAACGCCTGCAATGGTGACGTTGCCTCAAACCACTGCCTGAGTCCGGCGCCGGCGGCAGTCGATGCGGGTTCGGGCAATTCGGTCGAGTACATCATTGACCGCCTGTGTCTTAATGCCGGCCAGGGTCCCAAGATTCAAGGCAACTGTCCGACCATCTATGCCAATGTTCAGGGCCTCAGTACGGGCGACGAAAAATACCAGCCACCGCCGGTGACGGGAACTTATGTGGAGTTCTATCGCATCACTGCGCGCATCAAAGGGCCGCGCAACACCACCAGTTTTGTTGAAACCATTGTCCATTTCTAGCAGGAGGGCATGATGAATACCTTTTCCAGACATATCGCCAGAGTGCTGTTATTCGCTGCCATCCTCGTCAGCGCGAACGGACATGCCGCGTTGACCGACATTTCCAATTCGCCGCTGGCCTCGTCGGGCTTTACCTCGGTCAAACCTAACCTGACTTTCATCCTGGATAATTCGGGCAGTATGGCTTGGGATTTCATGCCGGATATCAACAACAACCCTGTGTTTTCCACCAGCAAATACGGATATGCCAGCTCCCAGTGTAACGGGGTCTATTATAATCCGAACACTACCTATGAATTGCCAGTCGATGCGAGCGGGACTGCCTATTCCCCATCCACCTTCACTGCTGCCAAGATAGACGGGTATGGCGTTACCACGACGCAAACACTGGATTTGGGTACGCATTTTGGACTTGGGCCAATATACCGACACTTCGCCAACAACATCTGGTGGAGTGCGGCTTACTACTACAAATATACGGGTAGCCAGACTACCCAGGCGCAGAAGGATATAAGTGACTCGAACAGCACATTTTATAAGGAGTGCAACAGTTCTATCGGTTCATCGCCGGGCAGTGGTGTGTTCACCAAAGTTACGGTCAGTTCAACTTCCGGCCCCGGGAGCACCGATGAGCGCCAGAATTTCGCAAATTGGTATAGCTACTACCGCACCCGTCTGTTGACGATGAAATCCGCTGCAGGATTGTCTTTCAAGAATATCGGTAACTCTTATCGTATCGGTTTCAGTACGATCAGCGATCATGGTGTTAACTCCGATGACAAGACAACTTGTAGCCTGTCATCCTGGAATAAAACTTACCTGAAAATAGACGATTTCGATTCTCTGCAGAAAACTTGCTGGTATTCCAAGTTATACAGCACAACTACCAGTGGCTCGACACCCTTGGCGGGCGCCTTGTCCAAGGCAGGACAGATATATGCGGGCCAATTGCTATCAGGTGCAGATAATCCGGTGGAGTATTCGTGCCAGCAAAATTTCGCCCTGCTTTCCACTGACGGATTCTGGAACAGTAATACCAGTTCTTATGGCCCAAATCAAATCGACAATTCAACCACTGTCGGCCAGCAGGATGGTGGCGAAGCGCGGCCCATGTACGATGGCGGGAGCACCAGTTATACCAAGAGTACCAGCCAGACCAAGCAAAGCCAGGCGCAGATACAGCAAACCACCAGCCAGTTACAGAAGGAGACGACGCAGATACAGAAAAGAACCCAGCAATTGCAGCAGGAAAGCTCGGTTTATCAAAAAGTCCAGGGGCAACTCTATGAGCAGACTTCCAGCTACTACGGATACTCGTGGTCCGACTGGTCGGCTGTAAGCACATGCAACGAAGACACCTCCGGCAGGTACCAGACGCAGTGTATCGTCGGAACCCTGGAAGAAAGAACCTCAAACAATCATGGATATAACTGGACGTCATGGACGCCAACATCATCCTGCTCTACCGATCATTCCGGCAGTAAGCAGACAGAATGCCAGGTGACCCAGAACTGGGTAACGGCCGCATCCTGTACCGCGACCCATACAGGATCTTCCGGTTCCTACCACTGGACAGGCAACGGTTCCGCCGTGGATTGCCAGAGCACCACCACCTGGTCGAATGTGGCAACCTGTACTGGCACTTGCCAAACCACCGACACCGGCTGGGTGAATGCATCATCATGCAGCGCTTCTTCCAGCGGCGGTCAAACCATCACCTGCCAGACCACCGACACCGGCTGGGTCGGCGCAAGTTCCTGCTCGGCCAGTTCATCCGGCGGCCAGGTCGTGACCTGCCAGGGGCCGATCGTTACCGGTCCGACATATGTATCCTCATGCACGAATCAGACGGGCAACAGCGGCAATAACTGGACCACCACCTCATGCAGCACGACTGTTGTCCAGGCGGCGACGCCGGTGCAATCCTGCACCCCCGTTTCCCCGAGTGCCGGAAACAATTACACGACCACCAGCTGCACCACGGTCACCACCGGGCCGACAACAGTAACTTCCTGTGTTCCGGCCTCGGCCAGCGCGTCCAATAGCTGGACCACGACGACTTGTAGCAACCCTGTATATAGCGGTGGCTCTTCCGACTCGCTGGCGGATGTCGCCGAGTATTACTGGAAAACCGACTTGCGCACGTCTGCCCTGGGAAACTGCACCGGGGCGCTGGGTGCGGATGTATGCCAGAACGATGTTCCCGGCGCCGGTTCGGATATCAATGCGCAGCAGCATATGACGACCTTCACGCTGGGACTCGGGGCAGACGGCCTGGTGCGCTATGCGTCCGATTATCTGTCCGGCGGATCGGCCGATTTCAACGCGATCAAGAACGGCCCAGACAACTGGCCACTTCCGGTGCAGAACACTTTAACAACGATAGATGATCTGTGGCATGCGGCCGTTGACGGACGCGGCGTGTACTATAGTGCAAAGGATGCCTCCACACTGGTATCCGGACTCAGTAGTGCTTTAGCCGGGGTGACGGCCCGCCTTGGTTCGTCAGCCGCTGCCGCCACCAGTAGCCTGGAGCCGGTTGCGGGCGACAATTACCTGTTCATAGCCCAATTCGAAACGGGAAGCTGGACCGGAGACCTGCAGGCCCGCAGCATCGATATTGCTACCGGAGACATTTCCGTTGCCCCGATCTGGTCTGCCCAATCGGTCCTCGACGGCATGGTGTCGGCCAGCAGCGATACGCGCACCATTTATACCTTTACCTCCGACACGGCAACCTACCCCAACAAGTTGAAACCGTTCCTGTGGGCCAACCTGACCGGCAGCGAACAGGCTTATTTCAGTAATATTTGCTTGCCGACCGCCTTGTTGTCGCAGTGTCCGACGCTGTCGGCCGCCGATCAGGCGGCGGCTTCCGGCGCGAACCTGGTGAATTATCTGCGCGGCCAAAAAGGCAATGGCGGGACGCTGTATCGGGCTCGGACCCATGCACTGGGGGATATGGTGAATTCGCAGCCGCAATATGTGAAAACGCCGCCATTCTCTTATACGGATGCCGGTTATTCCGCATTCAAGAGCGCTAATGCCAGTCGTACGTCGATGGTCTATGAAGCGGCCAACGATGGCATGCTGCATGCCTTTGATGCAGTAACCGGAATCGAAGACTGGGCTTATATTCCGCCCATGATATTGGGCAACATGTACCGTTTGGCAGAAAATACCTATGCCTCGAACCATCGTTTCTATGTGGACGGCTCGCCGATAGCCGGAGACGTGTGTCCGAATGCGCCGGCTACCGCCTGTGCCGGCAGCGACTGGAAAACGTTATTGGTGGGCGGCCTGAATGAAGGTGGCCGGGGCTATTACGCGCTGGACATTACCGATCCGGCGGCACCCAAAGCGCTATGGACCTTTTCTTCTGCAGATGACAGTGATTTGGGCTATACCTATGGCAACCCCATTATCGTCAAACGCGGAGATGGAACCTGGGTGGTGGTGGTGTCGTCAGGATACAACAATGTTTCTCCGGGGGATGGGCAGGGCTATATTTACGTTCTGAATGCCTATACCGGGCAGTTGCTGGAAAAGATAGGCACCGGCGTCGGCAGTACCGGTTCCCCCAGTGGCCTCGGGAAAATCAATGTCTGGCTCAATGCCACCACCGACAAGACTGCATTGCGCTTTTATGGTGGCGATCTGCTGGGCAACCTCTGGCGCTTAACGCTGGATCAAGGTACACCGCCTGCAAGTCCGGTTTCGACTGCCGGAACGGCATTCCAGCTGGCCCAGGTTGGGCAAATCAATGGGGCCGGGAATCAGCCCATTACCACCAAGCCCGAGTTGACCGTCGTGACCTATGCCGGCACAAGCCACAATGTGGTGGAATTCGGCACCGGCGAGTATCTGGGACTGACCGATTTGTTGGATACCAGCCAGCAATCGATATATGCGATCAAGGATGACCTGGGCACTACCAGCCTGGGCCAGGTCAGGACGCCAGGCGTGCTGGTTCAACAAACCCTGACCAGTTCCACCGGTTCGAATGGACAGGAGACGCGCACGGTATCGAATAATGCGGTGGACTGGGGGACCAAGGCAGGCTGGTATGTGGACTTGAATCCGTCCAACATGTCTCCGGGAGAGCGGGTCAATATCGATGTGCAATTGAATCTCGGATTGCTGACGGTCGCCACCAACGTTCCCAGCAATGATGCATGCAGTGTCGGCGGGTATGCCTACCTGTACTATTTCGATTTCAAGACCGGCTCATATCCGTCCACGGTTACCGACCAGACAGTAGGCTCCAGGGATCCGGACAATGCCCTGGTGGCGGGTATGAACTTTGTGTATCTGCAGACGCCTAGCGGCGAATTGACCGGGGTGAATATCATCTGCACCACGGATGCGAGTTGTCACGTCGATATACCGCCGCCGCCGCCGCCGCCAAGTGGCGGAGTCAAGCTATACTCCTGGCGTGAATTGGTGCAATAGCGCTGCGCTTGATGGCGAAGATACTGCGCCAGGTGGAATCCGGTTGCCCTGCGTCCGATTTCTCGGGCAACCGGCAAAGTTGACACCTCTACCTGCCTCGCTGATACTTGGCCGGTCGTATTAGTTAAGGTTTTGCCTTGGACGATTTATCGCTGGGAACGTTGTTGCTGTGTTTGGCCGTCATCTTGATCTTTTCGGGGTTTTTTTCGTCAGCCGAAACCAGCATGATGGCGCTGAACCGGCACCGGCTAAGTCATCTGGTGCGCAAGGGCATCAGGAGCGCCAGGCTCACGGCAAAATTGCTGGCGCAAACCGACAAGCTGCTGGGTTCCATCCTGTTCGGCAATACCCTGCTCAACGTGACTGCTGCCGCGGTTACCCAGATCATCATCCTGCGCATGTTCGGTCAAAATGAATGGTGGGTGCTGGCCGGGACGCTGGGAGTGACGTTCCTGATCCTGGTAGTCAGCGAGATCATGCCGAAGATCATCGCCTCCAGCCATCCGGAACGGGTGGCGCTGTTTTCCAGTTACGCGCTGGCGGTATGCGTCAAGGTGTTCCATCCGGTGGTGTCTGTTGCCACGGCGATCGTCCACCAGATCCTCCGTCTGTTCCGGATCAAGGTGCAGACTGACCAGAGCAAGCAGAAGTTAAGTATGGAGGAGTTGCGCATGCTGGTGCTGGAAGCCGAAAATTTCCTGCCGCGAAAGCATCATAGAATGCTGCTCAATCTGGTCGATATCGGGCGCACTGCGGTCGATGACGTCATGGTGCCGCGCAACCAGATCGAGGCGCTGGACCTGGATGCCGATGCCGAAGTGCTGCGCGAGCAGCTCGCCACCTGTCACCATACCCTGCTGCCGGTATACGAGGGTGCGCTGGACAACATCGTCGGCATATTGCACGTGCGCCGCGCGTTGTCGATGATGCAGGAGGAGACTTTCGAGTCGCGACGAATTGCGAGCATTGTTGCACGAGCCTTATTTCATCCCGTCCGATACGGCATTGCTGCCGCAGATGCAGCAGTTTCAGGAGCGGCATACCCGGCTTGGCCTGGTGGTGGATGAATATGGCGAATTGCTGGGACTGGTAACGCTGGAAAATATCCTGGAAGAGATCGTCGGCGAATTCACAACTCAATCGCCTACGCAGACCGGCAAATTCCTGCGCCAGGAAGACGGCAGCATACTGGTGGAGGGCAGCAGCCCGTTGCGGGACTTGAATCGCAAGCTGGGCATGCATTTCCCGCTGGATGGAGCCAAAACACTAAATGGCCTGATCCTGGAACATCTGCAGGATATCCCGGAATCCGGCACCAGCCTGAAAATCGCCGGTTATCCGATTGAAATAATCCAGACGCAGGACAGGGTGGTGAAGGTAGTGAAGATATTTCCGGTCGTGCAAACGGTAACGGCCTGATGTCGTCCAGGAAAGGGTCGAATGTGCTTCACGGAGGGTCGGCTGACGGCAGCTTTACAATGCCGGCAAAGCTCGGCATGATGGCGATGAATTTCGACAAGGGAACACTATGGTAGCGGCAAGAAAAGCTCAACAAGTGAAAGAAGCCCTGTATCTTTGGGAGGGCAAGGATAAGTCGGGCAAGATCATCAAGGGCGAAATGCGTGCTGCCGGCGAGGCCAGTGTTTCCGCTCACCTGCGCCGCCAGGGAATCACTACCACCAAAGTCAAGAAACGCAGCGGTGGCGGCAAGAAGATCAAGGACAAGGACATCACGCTGTTTACGCGCCAGCTTGCCACCATGCTCAAATCCGGCGTGCCGCTGCTGCAGTCTTTCGATATCGTGAGCAAGGGGCACAGCAATCCTTCGGTTTCCAGATTGCTGAACGACATCAAACTGGACGTGGAAACCGGCAGCAGCCTGGAGCAATCGTTCCGCAAATTCCCGCTTTATTTCGATGACCTGTATTGCAACCTGATCGGCGCGGGAGAAGCGGCGGGTATCCTGGACGGCATTCTTGACCGGTTGGCGACATACAAAGAAAAAATTCTTGCCATCAAGAGCAAGATCAAGGGCGCGTTGTTCTATCCTACTGCTGTTATCGCCGTCGCATTCATCATTACTGCAGTGATCATGATCTTTGTGGTGCCGGCATTCAAGCAGCTTTTCGAAAGTTTCGGCGCTGACTTGCCGGGCCCGACATTGGTGCTGATGCAAATTTCGGATTTCTTTGTCAAATATTGGTGGCTGATATTCGGCGGCCTGGGCGGCGGCATTTATGCCTTCTTTTATTTCCTGAAACGCAGCAAGAAAAATGCAGCATGTGGTGGACAGGATGATCCTGAAAATCCCGATATTCGGGGAACTGATTCGCAAAGCCACCATCGCCCGCTGGACACGTACCCTGGCCACCATGTTTGCAGCCGGCGTGCCGCTGGTGGAGGCTTTCGATTCCGTGGCCGGCGCAGCCGGCAACATCATGTACTACGATGCAACCAAAAAGATTCAGCGCGAGGTCAGCCAGGGGGGGATGCTGACGGTAGCCATGCAGAATACCGGAGGTGTTCCCCAGCATGGTGTTGCAAATGGTCGCCATCGGCGAGGAGGCGGGTTCGCTGGACAGCATGCTGAGCAAAGTGGCGGATTTCTATGAGGCCGAAGTGGATGATGCCGTGGAAGCGCTTTCCAGCCTGATGGAGCCGATGATCATGGTGGTCCTTGGGCGTACTGATCGGCGGCATGGTGATTGCGATGTATCTGCCGATCTTCAAGATGGGCTCCGTGGTTGGCTAGCCATTCTTCGTGCAACCAGGCGAGTCAGTGTTGGCTTCGTTTAATACGAATAGGGTATATGTGAGTTCGATTATCCAGTTGATGCAAAGCTCGCCGCAGCTTTTCATTGCCTTGTGCGGCTTGATTGGCCTGCTGGTCGGCAGTTTCTTGAATGTGGTCATTCATCGTGTTCCCAAAATGCTTGAGCGAGAGTGGCAAGCCCAATGCGCAGAACTCAATGGCAAGGAAGCGGAAGACGCGCCGCGCTATAACCTGATCGTGCCGCGTTCCGCTTGTCCGCATTGTGGCCACCGGATCGGTGCGCTGGAGAACATTCCCGTCGTCAGTTATCTGGTGCTCCGCGGCAAATGCAAAGGGTGCGGAGCGCGCATCTCCCCGCGATATCCGATCGTCGAAACAATCAGCGGCTTGCTTTGCGCCTATTGCTGCATGGCATTTCGGCTTCGGTACTGCGGCGCTGGCGGCGCTGCTGTTTATCTGGGCGTTGATTGCATTGACCTTCATCGATATCGATACCCAGATGTTGCCGGACATGATCACTCTGCCATTATTGTGGCTGGGATTGCTGTTCAACCTGTCTGGTTTGTTCGTCAGTTTGCATGAAGCTGTCATCGGTGCGATTGCCGGATATTTGCTGTTGTGGGGGGTGTACTGGTTGTTCAAGCTTGCCACCGGCAAGGAAGGTATGGGTTTCGGCGATTTCAAGTTGCTGGCTGCAACCGGCGCCTGGCTGGGCTGGAAAATGTTGCCGCTGGTCATTCTGCTTTCATCTGTGGTGGGTGCGGTGGTGGGCATCGCATTGATCGTGGCTGCAGGTCGCGGCCGCAATATCCCCATTCCTTTCGGTCCTTATCTGGCTGGCGGCGGATTGATCGCCTTGTTCTGGGGCCAGGGCCTGACAGATAACTATCTGCATATGCTTGCCCAATGAGCTATCTGATAGGGCTCACCGGCGGAATCGGCAGCGGCAAAAGCACGGTTGCCATCCTGTTCAAGGAATGCGGTGTTTCCGTACTGGACTGTGATGAGATATCGCACCAGCTCACGCGTGCCGGTGGCGAAGCCATTGCGCCGATCCGCGCGGAGTTTGGTGATGCGTTCATTGATGGCAACGGGGCGCTGGATCGCGCCAGAATGCGCCATGTGGCATTTTCAGACGCTTCCTCCAGGGGGCGACTGGAGGCTATCCTGCATCCGATGATTCGTGTCAGGATGCTCGAGCAAGTGCAGGCGAATTCGGCGCAGGATTATTTGCTGCTGGTCATACCGTTGTTGCTGGAAGCGGGCAATTACCGGGAACTGGTGCAGCGCATTCTGGTGGTTGATTGCGCGGAAGAGACCCAACTCGCCCGCACCATGCGGCGCAGTGGCATGATCGAACAGGAAGTGCGCGCCATCATGGCCGGGCAGATTGCCCGCGCTGAACGACTGCAATGCGCCGATGACATGATCCGGAATGACTCGGATATGGATAGCCTGCGGCTGCAAGTGAAGCAGTTGCATCGAAAATATCTGGATATTTCCGCAGGAAGACATTGACGATACGCGCTGGTTCGCCATAGTATTGCCCGAATCAAAACGCAATTTCATCCAATTTCGGCAACGTGATAATCTACGACTTTCCCCTTAATGAGCGTCTGCGAACTCTGTTGCGCCTGGAGGATATCTACGCCAGGGCGTTCTATTTTACCGAGAAATCGACCGCGAATGCCACCAGGCCGCGCTGGGTGCATTGTTCGAAATTCTCGAGGTTGCCGGCCGCGCCGACCTGAAGTCGGACCTGTTGCAGGAACTGGAAAAACAGAAGCGCAATCTTTCAGCCTTGCGCAACAATCCGGAGATTTCGGAGAAAGCGCTGGATGCGATACTCGGCGAAATAGAGAATGTCAGCAGTGCCCTGTTTGCCTTGAATGGCAAGATTGGCCAGCATTTGCGCGAAAACGAGTGGTTGATGGGCATCAAGCAGCGTGCCAGCATTCCCGGTGGCACCTGCGAATTCGATTTGCCGTCATATCATTACTGGCTGAATCAGGATGCCGTATTCCGGCGTAATTATATCAATGCATGGCTTGCGCCCATGCTGCCGATATCAGATGCGCTGGGCATCATACTGCGACTGTTGCGCGAAAGCGGAAAGGCGCAACATTTCACGGCGCACCAGGGAAATTTCCAGCAGATGCAGGGCGGGCGGGTGGCGCAGATGTTGCGCGTGTCGCTGGACAGCGAGCTGCCATGCATCCCCGAAGTCAGCGCCAACAAGTACGTGCTCAACATCCGCTTCGTCCGCCCAATTATACTGCCAAGAATGCCCAGTATGAGCAGGACGTGTCATTTAACCTGACCTTTTGTTCGTTGTAAGCATGACCAAACAGCCTGTAGTGATCTGTCCGCAGTGTGGCAAGGAAGCAGTGTGGAGCAACGAGAACCGTTATCGCCCCTTCTGCAGCGAGCGCTGCAAACTGATCGACCTCGGCCAGTGGGCCAACGAAGGTTACCGCATCTCCGCCAACGAACAGCATCCGGATCAACCGGAGGATCCCTCCCAGGCCTGACGTAGCAACGCAACACCATGCGCGCCATGCCGCCACGCAGTTTCCATATCACCAGCCGCATTCCACCCAGCGCATATACCGGAATGGATGAACCCGCCGCAATAGCCGCAAAATTCTCCCAGCCCAGATGGGGTGCTCCCGGATGGGACTGGGTCTGCAATACCGGGCTCAGCAAGGCGAAATCGCATCCCAGCGCTTCCGCCTGGCGCAATTCTTCTGCCCATGACAGGAAGCTGCGCACCAATCCACTGCAGGACGTTCACGCAACTGCTGCCAGTTGCGCGCCGGCGAGCTGCACGCCATCCGCGCCTGTTTCCAGCGCCAGCGCCAGGTCGGCGTTGAGCAAGCAAAACGCTCCCCGCCGCCGTCCCGGCCGTCACGGCGCGCGCGCGCGATGGCCTGTCGCTGCCGCCACCAGTAGGCGCAGTGCGTCGCGCGCGGGATGCTTTCGCGCGCTACAGGCGCGGGCGGGCAGGGGCGCAGGAGGGCGGCGCGGAGAACGATTTTGGGCGCGCCTGCAACCAATGCATCGATTCCTTCCCCAGATACCAATTCCTACGCATTCTGATGTTGGTACGACACGACAAGTCCACGCAGAAATCGAGCACGCTGGCCACGCCTCCGCGTCACGCCCTCCTCCTCCTGAAATTGGCCGGCAACATCCGGGGAACAAGAAAACTTCCTGAACACAGATAGCTATAACCATCTTTTTTTGTCCTCTCTGTCTACCAGGAAAAATCTCACATCTCCTTGATTCAAGTAGAATCTTCCGCAACTTGCAGCCCGCAATTATGGCCGACTTGAAAAAAAAAATACCGACGACAGTACCCGTCTACGCCGTCATCCGATGAGGACAACTCGAGTCAACCATCGATAGGCGGTTGAGACCGTAGATGCTGCGCTTCCTCGTGCGATTGGCCAATTCGCAAGAAGAAGCAGCGTGACAGGAGCGTGCTCTCTCTCGCCTCACTCGTCGAGCTCCGCCGCCGGGGAAACTCCGGATGAGCCAGCCGTGCGCGGGACAGGCGTCGCCGGAGCAGAGAGAGAGAGAGAGAGAGAGAGAGAGAGAGAGAGAGAGAGAGAGAGAGAGAGAGAGAGAGAGAGAGAGAGAGAGAGGAAGCTCCATCTCGTAGCGGCTGCCAGCTGGGCTGCGACTGAACTGGCCTGGTTTGGAGGAGAAATGCTCTCCTATTTATCTAGCCAGGGGGGGGGGGGGGGGTCTCCTCAACGTCTCTCCTCAATTTCTTCACAGGCAAGGTCAATTGAAAATAGCGATACCCAACGAACAATCGAAACCAAATCCCGGGGCAATTTTTTTTGGAGTCACATCATCACTCTACCAGACAATTAAAGTGGCTGCCCGCGCGCCGGGCCACTCCATGAGCGAAGGTGACCGATCATCAGGTTACGCGCCTTCGCGTGCCCGAGCCGCCGACCTACACTCTTGTCCTGCCCGTCCCAGGCAAATTGACCCACCCTGCCGCTGCGCGAACGGCGCCTGCGTGATCCAGTGCAGCGCCACGGCCTGTCGAGGACTGGTTCATCAAGCTCACCAGGGCAATCCGGAAGATGTGCTATCCCCGCCGCCGAACCATCTGGTCGGCGGTTCTCGAGGTCTTATAATCCTGCATGAAGACCTCCAACGTTAACCCACAAGCCGCAACACTCCGACAGCGATTGTTTCCACGCTCTCCCGCACCCCGCCGGATGTATCTCGTAGCCGACATCTTCTCGTGGCAACTCTCCTCGTATAAGCTCAGTAAGATTGTTGGAGGTGGCGTGGGATCGCGCGGGTTATCGGAACGTGATGGTGGAGCCTGATCTGCAGAGAAGGAGGAGAGGAACCGTGGCTTTGAGCGCGGGGTAACCCGGTTCATAGGGCACTGAAGGAAGAAGGTGGTGACGATACAGGATGTGAACATCGTTCCGGGCGGCCTTCAACGATTTCAGCAATCCGGCAGTTCCTCCTGCCCACGGTCCTACCCCGCAGATTTGAATCACAATGGCCGCCTCGCTCGCGTCCTCAACTTCTTTGTTCAAGCGCCTTGCCGCCGGCGGAGGAGGAGGAGCTCCGGTGCCACGCGCGCCTGAGAGCAGCACGTTGCCGACGGGGCAGCCTTGCACGAACTGGCGCGTGTTCTGTCGCAGCGGCTTCTCTGTGCTTCTATGCCACAAAGGTCAGACGGGTCATAGATGCAGGTGATGCGGCACGTCACGATATCACCAGCAGCCCGTTGGTTCAGGAGCACTGCCACCGGAATGCGAAAGCGCGGCGAATGCCGTCCGGCGCTGCCGCAGACAGCTGAGAGTTCGTGGAGCATTTTCCAATCGTTGCCAGCGCGCTCCAGAGCTGGTCCAGCAGGTACGGTTCTCCATTGGCCCAGGAGTAGTCATCGCTGCCGCAGCAGTCACTGGATCACTTGCTGGAGTGATCGGCCTGCCATTTCTGGGCCAATGTCTTGCCTTGCTCGATTTGGTCAGGGTTCATATGCAAGGTAACAGGCACGAGGTTTTGTGTGGCGCCCAGGATTGCCCTTGTTAAAGATATTTGAACCATTTGTAGGCTTGTACGTGACGTCTGGGCAATTCCAGAACCCTGGTGCAGCTGATGAGCCCAGGATACAGTTTGAGCCGTATTGTGGCCTTGTTCGGCGGCTTGCTCCCTTTCCGTACTGTGGACTCACCCTCCCCTGTTGTCATCTGCCGGGGCGGCGCCTCCCTGGCGATTGACAAACCCAGGCTGAACCCGCCGTTGCATTGTTACCTGGTAGCGTCGGCGGCGGCGGCGGCTGCGGCGAGCGTCCACCTGTTCGATCACCTTCTGGGTATCCGCTGGCACACCCTTGCCCTGGCGGTTAAGTCACCCAGACTGGGCTGCTGCATTACCCTGGTCGGGCAGAAACTTTGAATTTTTCCAGTGCGACGCCGTAGTCACCTTTGGTAAATGCAGCAGCACCTTGTCCTTGAAGGCGTCTGCCTTGTTCTTTCTTGTGGTGGCGGACATTTAACGGCAGTGAGCAGCAATAACGATCGGACTATCAGTACTCTGCATATCAATTTCATGGATGTATTGCTCATGTTGTCCTTGTGGAAGTTGGGTTCTGTTCAGCAACCCAGCGATCTGATCGACGGGCATTCTACAGGCAAAAACCGCATCCAGATGATCATGAAGAGGAGCTTCCGCGGTGATCATTGCGCTAGCTTCGGTAGCTGGCGTTGATTTTTACGTAGTCGTCAAGAGAGAAATCACAGGTCCAGACCTGGGCGGAAGCGGCGCCGCGACCGAGTGCCATACGGATGGTAATGTCACCTTGCTGCATCACGCCGCTGGCCATCTTCCTCGCGGTAACTGGCGGCGCGCGCCATTCTCGGCTACCAGAAGATGGTCGAGATAAAGCTTGAGTTGCTGGACGTCGAGATCGTCGACGATCTCCGGCATAGCCGATGGCGGCAAGGATACAGCCGGCCGAGGGTGGGGTCGGAGGCGAAAAATGCCGTCTTGACCAGGAGGAAAAAGAGGAGGAGGGTGCGCGCGCGCGCGCGCCACGGCATAGGCGATCTGCTTGCATTCGGCCGTGTTGGTGCAGCCCTTACCTTGATAGTAATGATTTACGCTCACTCTCTGTCGCCGGTGCCGCGATTGACGATGGCTTCTCGCGGGAGCAGCGTCGCGAGTTCGGTCACCGTGGCCTGCAATTGCACGAGGTCCGATGCGCTGACGGCGTGCGGCACACGCCGGTGCCGGTTGTGATCACGGCGTTTTCAGTGCATCGTTGGTGGAAGTATCGCCATCCACAGTGATGCAGTTGAACGAGGCGTCTGCTGCCTGCTACCGCCGTCTACCCGCCGCCGCAACAAGGGTTGCAGAGCGCGGCTGGCGTCGGTGGCGGGGATGGAGCCCGGCGTCGTTTCCCGGCCATCTTCAAATGATGATGTTGTACAGCCTTGTTTTGCCGGTGACGGTGGCATTGGTATGGTTTTGTGGGTGCGTGCCGGCAATGTTTGCTGCATTTTGCCTGGACACCGCCTTGGCGACAATGTCGGTGGTAGTGATAGCTACATCACGGCGAGTCGTTGTTGAACCTTTTCGTTCCGGTCAGCCTTCAGGTCGGCGATCGCTTGTAAACCGCAATGATTTTATCGACAGGCAATGGTTCCGCCGCATGATGACGCCGGTCGAATATGGCGGCGCCTATGCTCCCGGCAGGCGGCAACCCGGCGGCCTCGCCGCCTCAAACGCGGGCGAGGAATTCTCGAGCACGCGGCCCGGCGCGGTGCCTGCCCTGCTCGCCGGTGCCTGTGTGCCGGCATTCGCATTGCCGGTCCTTGATCAGCAATGCACGAATATTTTACCCCGTTGTCGGGTGGATGGTCGCGTGCCACCGTAGACCGGCGCGGCGCAAAATCGGTTGGTGGTAAAGGCGCGCGCGCGCGGCAACCGTGCCGATGATCTCCAGTTTGATGACCAGCAGATCCTTGCGTTCGACACGCTTGATGTTAGCTTCCGCGACACCCAGCAGAATGCCGTTGACCGGCAATCGAGCAGCGGCTGCCGGACCGGAAAGGTTGACCGGCATCAGAAGCGTCCGCCCTGCCGAAAAACGTAATTGTTGATTTCCATGGAATGCATGTTCATGCGTCACACGATACCATGCACATTGCGCACGATGCCGCGCATCACACTGGCGCCGCGTAATAGACAATAGCCAGCTGGTCAAACAAGATTCAAAAACGAACACAATGACAATAATACCTCACTATGTACTTGGCGACTACTGTTGCGCTTATCTGCATCACATTGCCGCCGAGCAATTCCTCTCGGCACTGCAATAATGCCTTATCGCCCCCGGCTTGAGCAGGTGCGGGCAGCGTCATCTGCTCTCCGCCCCGTAGTAGCCGTGGCTTCCACCTCGCCGCTACCGAGGATAGGCCATATATTCAGTTACATAAGCAGGATTCAAGATCGTTCACCCAGCTCTGTAATTACGCACGGTAATAAGCTTGCAACAGCTTCGATTTCGGAATCGCGCAATTCCTCGGTAAGGCTGAATACCAAGCTTGCAAATTGATACATAGTGGCATCGCATCGCCAGGCGGGCGCGCGGCGCGCGCGCAGGCGCGCGCGCGCGCGCGTCCGCTGGCAAAAAACTGTCAGGCCAGTTTGCCGTGACGGGGTATTTTTTCCCGGAACCGCAGGGCAGGGGTCATTGCGTCGCCTGGCGTCCGATTGTTTCGCCGTTTCTCCCTGACAAATGAAGAAATGGCAGGTGTGCTTGTATTCCGGTTCGCCATTGGGCATATCACGAGTGCCTCTTGACGTGAATCGGCATGTGGTGGTATTGTACATTTCCTGGCGATTGGTCGGAGCTCTACCGCTTCAATGTCCTCCTGGCTGCTGCTGCGGATTTGCACCGTAACAGCATCTGGATCACGTCACTGATGGCCTCCAGCATGGTGGCGAACAATTCGAATGCTTCGCGCTTGTATCCTAGAT
>CAVXFS010000003.1:0-730210 GCA_963761115.1 uncultured beta proteobacterium
GCACCGGAATGATGGCCCTGGTACGCGGCGAAATGGCTTCTTCGATCCGGGCGGGGTCAATGTTGCTGGTGGCATCCAATGGTTCCACCGGTATCGGAACTGCGCCGCACTGGCTGACTGCCAGCCAGGTGGCGATGTAGGTATTGGCCGGAACGATGACCTCGTCGCCCTCGCCAATGCCCATGGCCCGCAGAGCCAGATGCAGCGCGTCCAGGCCGTTCGCAACGCCAACGCAATGCCGTGTTTCGGTATATGCCGCAAACTCATGTTCGAAAGCCTCGACCTCCTGGCCGCCGATATACCAGCCGGAGCGCAATGAGGTCAGGACGGCCGGTTCGATCTCAGCCTTTAACTCGGCATAGGCAGCACCAAGATCAAGAAACGGAACGCTCATTTTGAAGTGACAGCCAGCATGAACTCGTCGTAATCACGAAAGTAGTCGGATGCCTCGTACAAATTTGAAGCCAGCACCATGCAGACAGAGCCGGATGAAAAATTATCCAGGTCCCGCCACATCATCGGGCAGACATACAGACCCTGGTAAGAGCGATTCAGATGGAATGTTTTCTTGTTGCGTCCGTCGTCCAGTGTCACATCAAAACTGCCGGACATCGCGATGATCAATTGATGTAGCGCCTTGTGGGCATGTCCTCCCCGGTCTGCCCCACCGGGAACATCATAGGTGTAATACACGCGACGAATATCAAACGGAATATGCCTATTCCCCTCGATAAAAGTCAGGTTACCGCGAGGGTCCGATATTTTTGGAAGTTCAATGATCTTGCAATTTTCCAGGCTCATAATTTTCTCGCGATTTTAGCTGGATTTCCCACCACGACCACACCCGCAGGCACATCTTTAGTCACCACCGCTCCCGCGCCTACAACTGAGCTTGCGCCAATTGTCACGCCTGGCAGAATAGTTGCATTGGCTCCGATGGAAGCACCGGATTTCACAATTGTCTGCAAGAAATGCTCCGGATAAACTTTTGAGCGCGGAAACAGGTCGTTTGTGAAAGTGACATTTGGGCCGATAAAAACATCATTTTCAAGCCGCAGACCATCCCAGAGTTGCACGCCGTTCTTGACGGTAACGTTATCACCTATCACAACGTCATTTTCGATAAATACCTGCGCACAGATGTTGCAGTTGGCGCCGATCCTTGCTCCGGCCAATATCACGCAATACTGCCAGATGCGCGTTCCCTCGCCTATTGCCTTGCTCTGCACGTCGGAAAGCGGATGGATATTTTTTAACATCAGTTCACCTGTCAATCTTCAACAATATATACGTCAACCTTTTCATGGCTTGATATCGCTGGACACACTGCCTCTGTGTAGCACGCGAGCTGTGTCGGAGAGAAATGAGATCATTTTCCCTGCGCCCTGCCAGAGCGTATGATCCTGACCAGCCAACCAACACGATTGCGAGCTTTGGTAAGTATCCTGCGAATGAATCGAATTGGGGCTGAAGGGGGAGGCGTCCAGTCATTCTTGAAGAAATTCTCGTGCAATCTAACCGCCTCCTCGGATTCCCTGCATGCAATTGGCTCTAACCGGACTGCCCTGGTGCCCAATTCCACATCGTAGTTATTGGTGGCCATACGATGCACCCCGGTCCCATCCATACCGATATTATGAACAAGCGATTTACCTGAATATAGCGCCAAGCCACCTCTCAAGAATACCGATGCATACCAGTAAACAAACCAGGTATTAAGGATCCCTTTTTTATTTAACTCGAGCTGCCTCCAGAAATGATAGGTCTTGAATCTGAAGTCCCTGCGCATTTTTCGGTCAAACTTCAACATGACATCATCATTTTTCCTGAAATGCCTCCAGGCACGATCCCACGTAGCCCAACCCCAGCACAGGGGCAATCGGAGAAAAAACGTTTCGTCGCTAATGTGCCCTATGGGATATGTAAAACCGGAAATTTGCATCACCTTGTCCTCGTGTTCATACATATCCAAAGCCTCATTCATAAACCTCAAAAAATAAGGCGTCGTGACAAGGTCATCCTCCAGCACGATAACTCGCCCATATTCATTACATAGCCTGGTTACACCCTCAATGATGGATCGGGCCAAGCCATAATTTTCGTCTCGCTCGAAGATGGTAACCGACTTGAAGCCGACAATTTGCCGGATGTGTTCGCGCACTTCACGCACCCCTTCGGTTTGCTCTGAAGTCTTGGCAGCATCACAGAATACGATCAAATCGCTTTCCCCTGCCAATTCATTCTTCTGCAACGCCTCAACCGTCAGTCGCGTATGTGAAAGTCTGTTGTATACGAACAGCGCTATTGGTGCAAATGGCGTTACCTTATGCATGGTGTCCAGATCTCATCCTCGGAATATCTATCATTGTGTGAAATGGTAGCGGGAAAATCTCAACTCTATTTGAATCCAAGGAAATATCAAGCAGTTGTCAGGTTTGGATCATGCGAATATTTTAACCGGACAAGTTGAGGTCGGTGCTAATGACAAAAAATTATCCTGAGCACGACCTGCATAGATCGCAGCACCCTGAAATGCGGAACACAGACCTTCCGACAACCCTCTTTTATTTCATTTCCGCGAATCAATATCTTGAGCTCCTGCTTGATTATTGACTTAAGCGCGTCCAGTGCGATTATTAGCATGGCACTAATCATCAGCAGACGTATCAGAACAGAGAACCCAAGCTTGCCTTGCGCCTTCAGGTCATCGATGGCATCCAGTGCCATGTTCCGACCTTCCACAAATTTTTCATAGCGCAGGAAGCGATATATTCGATTCCGGATGCCCTCAAATGACTGCAAATATGAAGATACCGTCTCGCTGAACTTATGGGTCTTCCAGATATGATCGCATACGCATTCACATAATCCATAAATAGCCGCAACGCGATAACGAAGTCATTTCCTCCACCTCTCCCAATGGCACTTGTTCATGACTGTATGATGAACAATATTCTTGTTCCAGTAATAAGCCCCGAACCTGAAGATAAGGTCCCCAAAAAATATCATCGGAAAATAAGCATTCTCCTTATATTCATCCCAAAATTCGAAATCGATATATTCGGCCCTTACGATAAGGCCGGACAGCACAAAGCCGTTATTCATGTATTTTGCCGCATTTACGATGGAAGGTTTTACCAGGGTACTGTCCTTGAACGGGTTGCATGCAACGTACAAAAGCTCATCATTCTCCAGATACGAATAGCGCGGGGTCCATATTGCCGGAACACTGTTGCTCTTGTTTTTCTGCTCGCCCAGGAATTCCACTATCTCGCCCAGAACGTCCGGCTGAGAAGATCGTCATCCGTAATGATCAGTTGATAGTCGCTTCGCTGCGCCACCTCGGTCAGCGTACACTTGATGTTCACGTTCATGCCGAGATTCTGCTCGCGCGTAACACCGGTGAAGTAATCCAGCGAGGCGTAGGTCTGTAACACCCCTGCCGTATCATCCGGCGATGCATCATTCGTCACATAAACATCAATAGAATCCGATAGCGCGTACTTTTCAATCTCGGACACGATCGAATCGATGCAGCGTCGCAACGTGTCCGGGCGTTTATAGGTTGGTATGCAGACAGTTAACAGCTTCATGGCTTCGGTATCGCAAGTAGCCCCAAAATGTTCCGCCTGATCCCGGCGAGCGCAAGCAGTCCGAAATAGATGAAGCTCCAGACGGCATATCCCGGACCAAGCGGCACCAGGAAGAACAAAAGCAAGGTATGACCATTTATGGTTGTCAACGCTGCTCTCAAGCCCAGGTAAATTTTTGAGGTGCGCAAGCGACGATATGAACTCAACAATAACTGGAATGTGCTATACAGAAAATTGAATTTGACGGCCCAGGAAACAATGCGATAGCGGTCTCTTATGCGCGCCTCCGGAACTATGGGAGGCTCGCTACGTTTCATGGACATATCCTCGTGGGGCTTTGGTGGCGGTTTATTTTCTTCGGCACGCCTCCTTGCGTTACCGATATCGTGATGCAGAACCATGAAGTACATGAATAGAAAAAGCACGGATGAGGATACGGCCCATACCAGGCTATTGTCGTAGCGCAGACCCGCGCCCAGAAACATGAGGCATATCTTGAACAGATCACTCATGTGGTCGAACCGGAAAATCTTTCTTCGAAAATTTCCCGGTGATCCTGGCAACGGTTCCGTCGCAAAAAATCCAGCAACACCGACGCTCCCCAGCAAACCGAAAAACATGGTCCATCCGTCTTCGCGAACAAGGGCAACAAAGGCAAGAATCGCAAATGCGATTGATAACCAGGTTATTTGGTTGGGACTTAGACGAAGTTTGATAAGTGCGACAGCAAAGGGATATGAGAACCTGTACATGAACAACAAGACGAAATTGTTGCCTATGGCCTTTCGGTTCGCATATTCCCCGGAAAAAACCTGGTCAAACTTTTTCATGATTTGTCCGAATCGGCATAACTATCAGTTCTGGATGGATTGCTCAATCGCTGATAGCCGAGTCCTGGTGACGGAGGAGTGCAAATCATCCACCGTATCCACTTCCACCCAGCCTCCATGCACCGGTACAGCATCCAGCCTGTGCGCAAGTCAATCATCGCCTGCAGCAAATCGGTCATGTAGGCTTTCTCCAGCGTCTTCCCGCGCAAGGTTCCTGCGGATCTTCGGCGTCATGAAATGTTTTCTTCAGCAACTGCAGGCCCTTGGCGGAGAACTTCATCAGCCCCATGTATTGGCCCTCGATTTCGTGAGTGACTTGGGCTTTTGCCCGATCTCAAGGATCCGGCCATCGGACGACAGTTTCAGGGTTTCGGCGTCGGCCAGCGGATCTTCGTTGCGCGCGCGCCAGTAGGATTCCCAGTCGAGGTCGATCGCCACTGCAATGTCGGCCCCGGATTCAGAACCGCCTGCAATATTTCCCGGGAGTAGACAATATCGCCGTAACAGAGCAGCACGTCACCCTCGAGGTCATCCTCGGCACAGAACAGGGTCCAGACCATGTTGGTTTCGGCATATCTCGGATTTGTCCGCAGCTCGATGCCGGGCCGCTTGAGCATTTCCGCGCGATACCCGCCTATCACAATGACCGGGTTGACAGCTTCCATGGCAAGCACGGCCAACTGGCGATCCAGCAAACTTTTCCCGTCTACTTCGACCAGGCACTTTGGACGATCCAGCGTGTAAGGGCGCAAACGCGTACCTTCGCCGGCCGCCAGAATAACTGCCTTCAATCCCGAACTATTTTCCACTGAACAACCTCACTATTCGTTTGATATCCTGCGGAGTGAATGGCGTCTCGCGCTCCGGGTGCCACATCCAGCCTTCCCATGGCAACTCATTGTGTCGTATCGCCTCAATCGATCCATCCTCTGCTTTGGCCGCAACCGCGAAACCATCCGGGCAGTAAGCCAGTCCCCAGTTGTGGTAACTGTTTACGCTGGCCGGCCATTCGCCCTCCTGGCTTACTACCACCAATTGGTGCCGGGTTCTGACATGGCCTTCAATCTGGACAAGATTGGCACCTGCCCAAACGCCCATCATCTGCAGTCCCCGGCAAATTCCCAGAACCGGTATCCGTTTTGCCTCGGCCCACGAAAGCAGAGAACGTTCCGTGGCATCCCGGGCCGGATATTCGCCGATATCGTTGCCGCCCGACAGAATCAGCGCACCGGGCCGTACTGCCTGCAGCCAGTCTTCAAGAATCGACTCTTCCGGTTGGCCGTCACGTGAAAGCGTGTTGGGTACTGCGACCGGCAGAAACCCGGCTTGAACTACCCACTGCAACAGGCGCTGGTCGAGCGCATCGCGCACCTCGTCCCGACCCGCCACTCGGTCTATGCGCTGGGTGATGCCGACGACAATTTTTGGATCGGAATTTATGATCAAACCTTATGGGCGATAAGAACGTAAATGTTGCAGAACTGGTCCGGAAAAAAGCGCATCAGGAAATTCTGCAGCCACTGGCCGAACCACGACAGGCGATAGCCTTCCTTGCGCGCCTTGTTTTCATCAAACTGCTTGTGGCTTGCGGAACGGAATATGGCGAATTTGTACAGGATGGGCATGTTTTCCACCGGGCCGATAAAATCGATGACAAAGCCCGCGCGCGTGAACAGCAGTTCGTATTCGGCACGCGTCAGGTTCATCTTGTGGAACGACTTTGCGTTACCCTCGCCACCCCGGCGCTTCGCCTTCCGGTCCGCCAGCCAATCCGTAAGCCTGGTCTGGATGTTGTCGGCGCGGAAAAGAGGCGCAGACCTTGCCACCCTTCTCCAGCACCCGGTACGTCTCCTCAACGGCCTTGTCCAGCCCGCGTTCAAGATTGTGCTACAGCCCAAAAGCCAGGACATACCTGAACGACTGGTCCGCGAATCCCAGGCTGGTTATATCGCCCACTTCCGCCTGCAGCGTCGGATCGATCTCCTTGAGCTTGCTGATCGCTACATCGATGAAGTCGATGCCGATGATGTCGTAGCCGCGATCGTGATAGTAGCGCAGGATGCGCCCGGCTCCGCAACCCGCCTCGAGGATTTTCCCGGCCTTGTCCTGCACGTCATCTCGGCATATTTGAGCGGATACACGTCGGGTTCTCCATCGGCGCATCCGCCGGAATCTCGTCCCAGCGTGCCGTCCAGTACTCCTTTACTCCGCGCGTGCGGTAGGTTATTCGCATTGAGCACCCTGACTGTCACCAAGAATCGCGATATGTTTCAGCACCGGATGAATGATGTAATACGTTTCGCCGCCAGCATTGACTGGCAGTTCGAATTCCCAGTCTCCGCGCTCCAGATACTTCTTCAGTGTTTCAACCAGTACCTTCGCCCGCGCCCCTGAGTCATATATGTGATCGATCGCCTGCCGGTTTTGCGGGGGCGGGAATTTGCGCCTGAGCAGTATCGGGCCGCTATCAATATCCTCGTTCAGGAAAATGGAAGAGCCCCAAGCGAATCTTCAACAATCAGGCTGTAGTAATTTGTAGTGCTTCCCTTGTAGTCGGCAGATAACCGCCATGCACATGAAGAAATCTCTTCCCTGCGGACAAAACTTCCTTGCGAAGTAACGCACCGCCGAAGCCAGAGTAAATGAAAACTGATTCCGTGCTTCTTCTGATGGCATCCACCACTGACGAATCATTGATATCCTTGCTAGCAACCGTATCGTATGGAATGGCCAGTTCATCCAGCAGAAGCTTCAACGGTCGGGTTGCGTCAAAATGAGCCTCGCTCCAGCATTCGTCTGTCTCGTCCGCGCTCGCGCTTTCATGCCTGGAGTGGGCTTTGTCAAGTTGGCCGGGTAAGGCGATATCGGCAGCACTTTCGAGAACCAGCACATAATTGGGCAACAATCCATTTCGCGCCAATGCCTGCACATAAGCCCTGGACCGGGAAGTATCCCCCGCGACCATGCCGATATCACCGAGTCGCAAAGGAAACCCCTTTTGTCGCGGCCAGATTCTGAACACACATGACCTCGGCGGCTAATATCGCAGCCATGCCTTTCGAGGACAAGTATCCCCGCAGTTCGCTTTCAGGTAATGAACACAACAGGTCAGAAACCTTGAGCAGCGTGCTCAAATATTTGATTTGAACAGAGCTGATATAAAACAGGCACAGCGCCAAGGCGAACAGCCAATACAATCGTACCGACATGCTCGAGCCCTCGCCTTTTCTGAAGCCGGCAGGATAGGACGCATAAAGTTTCTTGGTTACCTCGAAACGCTGCACCAGAAGATCAAGCCAATTTTTAGCGACAGCATCATGTCTGGCAAGCAACATTGACGCGATCAGGGATCGAAGCAGTTCTAGCGTGGTAACCTGCTGCTCCACCGAAAATCGCGGTAGTAAGTTCGACAGTTCTTCCATGGCATGTTGTCCAATTGGCGTCTCGGAAAGAACTTTCTGGTTCCCGTGTAATGCCAATTCACGAAAACCGCTGGCTGCCTCTGGAGAAATGGCGGCAAGTGATCTTTCGAGAAGCGGCACGGCCGGAATCTCGAGCCCGGCATCCGGGCCTCCGCTCTCGTCTCCCGCCATTGCTAATTGCTGCAGGATGGCCGTTCTGCCGTATGCATATGACTGCAACAGTTCCACCCCTTGAAACGGGGTATACATATAGCTGTGCGACTCGAGCAGACGGTTGGCTTGCGTATAGGGATAACTCATCTTTGGTCGCCCAGGATCTTATCTACGATAGGCTGGGTAAAACTAAGCAGAACTTCCTTGGAGTGAATGTTGTTAATGATCAGATCCGCGTTGTCCGGACGGGGAAACTCTATATCCATGCCCGCTACATCGCGGATTTCTCCTTCGTTGAACCTACGGTATATTCCCTTGGAATCTCTTTGCACCAGATGCTGCAGCGGCGAATCAATAAATACTTCATAGTAATTTTTCAGATTTTCTCGATTCCACTTCCGTGTTTCGGGAAACAGCGAAAGTATCGCGCAAACCACGTGTATGCCCTGATCGTCTAGAAGCTTCCCGAGTTGGCAAATCCTTTGCGCGTTTGTACGGCGGTCTTTCATCGTGTGTCCAAGATCGTTGCCAAATACTTCCCGCACCACATCGCCATCGATCAAGACAACGTTTTTTTGCTCACAGCGAACACGAGCAACAACTTCACTTGCAAGCGTTGTCTTGCCTGCCCCGGAGAGTCCGATTATCCAGACAACCATGATTGATTCCTGTCAGTGAAGCGGGTTGATCAGCCCGGCTGCGCAATCCAGCAGAATCTGATTCGCCCGCAAAAACACCTCGAATCGCTGTTCGCCACAGCCTATCGCGGCAGGGATACCGAATTCCGCACAGCGTATCGCCATGTGCGAATTCGCGCCGCCGTATTTGGTGATGAGTCCGGCGATCTTCTGGGAGAAGATCCAGTCGAATCCGGGATCGGCATTTTCGATCAGCACGATCCTGCCGTTCAGGGAGGGCGCTGTTTCTTCGGTATTGAGCCGGACACAGGTAGCGGTGATTTTCTTGTGCGTGATGAAGTTGGGGTGGCTGACCTGGAACGGGACGACGTGTATCCCGGCCTCATCGAACAATACCTGGGGAAGACGTATCGCCACGCTCAGGGCATGCCGCTCGGACTCGTCCTCGGCGATCCGGCGCAGCCGCTCCTCGATGCTGCCTTCGCTGCTCCTTGAAATGACATCGAGAAGGTTGCCTATCGAAACATGCGACATTTCATCCCGGCTGAGGCCGTGCTTTTCGCCGAAGCCGGCTATAAGTTCGAGTATTTCACTGACCGAACGGGTAAATATGAATTTCCCGTATTCACGCCCGACTGTGGCAGCCTGGATATATTCAAGCAATTGGGATGCGTCGAGCCCGGAGAAACCCTCATCCTGAAGAAGCCGGTCGATCTCTTTCATCTGGGCCGGGCTTAATTCAAACCTGGCCAATTCCTGAGCGAGGCAAATCTGCGAGTCGTTCAGGCCCAGGTCAGGCATCTGGTCGTAACGGCGCGACAGGATGTCATAGGTACCGGGCCGCAGATGGCCATATCGCGCCATGAATTCCGCGCGCGGCAGTTTGCCTGTTTGCAGCCGGTGCATGTCGTTCACCAATTCGCTCGCCACGGTCCGGACACCCGACTGGATATGCTGCACATCTTCCATTGACAGAATACCGCGCCGATTCAGCGACAGCAGTATCGTCCTCGCGATGAAACCGTGCCGCGCCAGGATGGAAAAGGAAACTGTCCCAAGGCGGATGCAATCGTCGATCAACCCAAACAATGCGCTGATATCCTGTCCTGCAAGTCCGTGATAACTGCCAGCCTGCTTGCCTGCCAACTCTTCCACTTTGGCCAGCGCCTTGCTGACTCCCCTTCACCTTGATCTGCAAGCAGACTAAGGGTTTGCTGGCGTAGCGCCTCCTTGAATGCCGCCTTTTCGGTCGCGTCCAGAACCCCACCGACCAAGGCTTCGATCTTCTCGTCAATATCGAAGCTGTAGGTGGTGATGGCCACATCGAACTCGACCTTGTCATGAAGCTCCGGATGGGCTTGCAGCCGCATCACCCATTCATCGACCAGTTTCTCGCTGATCACCGGCGAAAGCCCGGCGGGTAAATAAGAATGGAAGCTCAGCCGGGTGTCGATGAAAGGCTGGCCAGCGAGGGAGACCATCAAGGGCTGGCCGGTTGGCACGGCGTATCCCATTTTTCTCCTGGCGATGCGCCAGGCATGATCGGTGATCAAGGTCTGGTAGAGCGAGAAAGCCAAGGCGCGGGGCGCACGGCCGATCATCTCGGCGGGGTTCCAGTCCGGCATCTGGCCGAGCACCGTGGTCCTGCCGTAAACGCCCGCCATCGGCCCGAGGCGCGCCCGGACAAAATCCTGGATGCCTTCAAGGGCGGCGTCAATGCGCCTGGCTACTGCCCGGTTCCAGTTGGGCTGGGTGGTGATCGCCCGCACCTGCAGCAGGTGCGGGGTGAAATCCTCGCCCAGAGCGAATTCCACATCCAGAAACTGGCTGCCCATAATCTGTTCCAATTCCTGTACCGCCTGCATGAGCCGCTGGAAACGCTCCGACCGCAGCGCCTGCATCGCCCCGCGATGGATATAGAGCGTACGATTGGCGTATTCACCACCGCCTGATGTAACCGTGTTGGTCAGCCCGGAAATGTCGTCATAGTTGATGACGTAATAAGGTGCGCCGGTGTTCAGGTCATGCGTAAACACCACACCGCTCATGACTGTGTTGAGCAGCAGTTCCTGCACCATGAATTCATCGTTGCCGGTGCCCGATCCCTTGCGCTCATAGCTGGCCAGCACCTTGCCGATGGCAGCGCGGATGGCAGCCGGGTCATCCGAGGGAACGCCGAGCACGAGTCATATTCGCCGGCACGCGCGAATTGCGCTCCGTCTTCGTCGGATGCGGACGATCGTATCGCCAATGGACGGCCGTGGAAGGTTTGCATTATCCGGTCGATGGATGCGTCCGGCGAATCCATGAAATGTGCGGTTTCAAACAGCAGGAACTCAGGCACCCTGAACAGGGAGACACTGGATTCAAGCTGCTTGAGCGTTTGGGCTTTTGAGGTGGATTCAATCATTTGCATGATTCTTCAAATAGCCGTCAGAAACGGCATATGTTGTGCATTTTTCATTGCTGCGGTTTTGGCTCAACGCCGAGCATTTTCCGATAATCATGCTGCAGAGATTATCGATGCTGCAATCTTCCAGTCCCACTCGGTATCTATATCTATGCCTTCCTCGGGTCGGCTGAAAACCAGCGGGACCATGTTGTCATTAAACAATGATCGCTGCCGACGCAAGTCACCCGGTGCAATCAGGTAAAACGCGCCATTGATGACATATGCCGGCGGCAAATCCTGGGAGCGCAAATGTATCCCGCTTGTTTCCATATAGGGTTTCATCGCATCGCCTTCGATCCTGAAACACCACAGCGGGTGTGAAGCTGCCGGTGAAACTCCGATTACCGTATGGTGATCATGTTGCAGAAAGAGCTGAATGCCGCGCTCAATTGTTTCGCGGCTGCGAAAAGGAGAGGTGGGCTGCAGCATAAGCAGGCCGTCTACGGCACCCTTCTCTGACTCGTACCAATCAAGCGCATGCAAAGCTACATCTGCCGAGGTAGCTATATCTGTAGCAAGTTCTTGTCGGCCGCAGCCAGGGAACCAGCGCACCTGCACCACGGGCAATCTCGGCTATGGCGGGATCATCAGTCGAAACCAGGATGTCGCAAATCTCCGGAATCCCCTTGGCGACATTGACGCTCCACAATACCAGGGGAACTCCCCCCAGAAGGCGAATGTTCTTTCCCGGTATCCGCTTGGATCCTCCCCGTGCAGGTATCAACGCAAGAATTCTCAAGGTGTCTGTGCCGTATAGTTGGCTTGCTCAGGTATCACGCAGCCGTCCGTGTAATAGCTGATAGTTCATCAAGGAATATTCCGGCTATATGGTGCGCCTCTCCTTCCGATAACCCGGGAGAGGTGGGGAGGCTGATTGAATTTGCAGCAAGATAGCTGGAGACCGGATAGTTTCCATGGCCAAATGCACGGTACGGCTCCATCACATGCATGGGATAAAACCCCGGGCGGGCATCAATTCCACGTTGCCCAAGCCGGGCTATCAATTGGTCGCGAGCATCTTCACCCAGTCCGTTCAGCATGAGGGTATATAACCAGTACGAATTTTCAGACCAGTCGTTCTTCGGCAACAAGGTGATCTCTCCGTGCCCGCTCAACAAATCATCGTACTTCTGGAACAATATCTTTTCGTTGAGCACAGAAATGACCCTGACTCGATCCAGTTGGGCGACACCGACCGCTGCCTGCATATTCGTCATCCGGAAATTGAACCCGGGATAGTCGTGCCAATAGCGCTTTTTCGGTGACATGCCATGGTCCCGCAGGATGCGCGCCCGCGCTGCCAATTCGGCATCCCTGAACACCACCATCCCGCCTTCACCGGTAGTGATGACCTTGTTGGCAAAGAAACTGAAGCATGTGCAATCTCCGTCCAGTCCAACTAACCGGTTCTTGTACCTTGCCCCGAGTGCTTCCGCACAATCCTCGATCACAAAGAGCCCACTGTCAGCCGCAATTTCAGCAATCTCATCGATTCTGGCTGGCTGCCCATAAATGTGCACCGGCATTATCGCCCTGGTGCGCGGCGTGATCGCCTTGCGCAGTTCTTCCGGATCCAGTGTCCAGGTTTCCTTCTCAACGTCAACCAGGACCGGCGTGGCGCCGGCATGAATGATTGCATTGACGCTGGCCCCGAAGGTGAAGTCAGGTACGATGACTTCATCTCCGCGACCTATGCCAAGCGCCGTCAAACCCAATTGCAGTGCAACCGTGCCGTTTGAAACGGCAATTGCATGGCCCCCTCCCAGATATTCGCTGAAAGCGGTCTCGAATTGCCCTATGAAACGCCCTTGCGAGGATATCCAGCCGGTGGTTACGCACTCCATCACATTGCTGATCTCCTGCTCTCCGATGTCGGGTTCGGACACCGGGAATTTCCTGACCCGGGTGCGCGTGGCAAAATCCACCACGCGATGGGATGAATCCAGCAGGGGGATGCATTCCAGATTCATGTCGAGCAACTGCCAGATTTCCGCAATGTCGCAATCGAACGGCAGCCAATGGGGCGACTTGTTGAAATAGCCCACTCCTTCGGAAATCGAGTCTTCCAATGTGGCACCGGCCAGGATGGCCCGTCTCGCATCTCCATCCGTAAGCGACCCGACAAGACGGCGCTCTGCATCCACCAGGAAAACTATGCCCAGTGTGTTGGCATTGATGATTTCCAGCGCCTTCCGCATCGTCGTGGGAATCGATACCAGGACGTCATCCAGGGATGCATTTTTTGCAGCCGTCATATTCAGTCGCTTCCGATGGATAATTTCGATCTCACAAGATTCACTTGCTGCAGAGCTGGGCCGGAGCGCGCCCGTACACCTCGACCGTGTAATAGCCAGAAACCAGCTTAAGATACGGCCAAAACCAGGCATCCTCAGTGAATCGGTTGATTCGAATCTTCCAGTCCGTCATTGTCGCTCAGGTGATATCCGGCAATCCGTTCCCTGCATTGTTCGAACATGCCGGCTGGGGTCAAAGCCGAGCGACCTTGCCGAAACCTTCAGGTGCGCAACGTCATCAATATCCCGACATCGTCCGGCATCATCGCAATGATATTTCTGCTTTCGTCTGGATCGCACATGAGCAACGGATTGGTTGCAAATTCACGGACATTCTTTGCCGAGAGCACATTGTTCTCAACCATAAGGGTGATTCCCGCCTGCCTGGCGATTCCGGCAAGCTGCGTACACGGGTAATGAATGTCTCGATACAGGCATTGCGGTCAAACAGGTTCCGGCTGACAATCCGCCGTCCCAGCTCGTCAACCTTGGGGTCGAGAAAAATCCGGCGTGAAAACTGTAATGGTCACCCCCCAAAGCCTGGCACCATTCGAGCGCCTGCTTGACGTGGGCGATGCTGCGATCCCGAACTACGGGATCCAGAGAGCCAGATTGAAGACAAATGGTTGGCAGGCGGCGGAAAATAATTGTGGACTTGAAAATGAATATCTCTCGTCAATTCCTTCAAATCCTGCGATATAGTCTCAGAATAGGTACCTGCCGATAACTCTATGTAATTAATCCCCTCATCCAATAACTGGCGAGATGTCTCAACCGCAGTATTCCTCGAAAACCCCCAGTTGATACAAATATCATTTCGTGGATATCCTTTTGAACGTTTGAAAATGTTTTCCATGCAAACCTGAATCACCCTGCGATGCAAGCCATATAAATACTGATAATGGAATCTGAATCATTGATGTTGATGCAACTGCCTGGCGGGGACACCAACGAATGTCCCCCCGGCACGCTCGACGGAATTGATAACAACCGCGCCTGCACCAATCGTCGTGCGTTCGGCAATCTGGATGCCATCGATAACCGTAGCGCCCGCTCCTATGAAAGTCAGGTCTCCAATGGCAAGAGCGTTCCGGCCACCGTAGAGGATGGTGCAAAATGGCAATGGTCGCCAACCCGGACCTCATGCTCTATCAGGGAGGCAGTGTTTACCAGATTATTGTCCCCTAAAATCGCACCTGGTCCGATATAGACTCGCGGGCAAACGACATTGCCCCTCCCCATCTGAACATGGCGATCAACAATAGCTTGCCCGGATATAAGATTGGGCAATGCAAACCCCATCTCGTTCGACTTGATAAACCACTCGCGCCTTGATTCATTGTTGCCAATCGCCAAATATAGATCGATCTGGCCGTGCCCGGCATAATCTTCCAATACCTGGGCAGAGCCAAGCACTGGAATATCAAGGATACTTTCTCCCGGGATGTGCTCACCCAGATCAACCACCCCGATAATATTCATTCCCCGCGTAGTGGAAAGCAACGAAATGATCACACGGCTATGTCCCCCGGCCCCCAGGATGAGCGCTGATCTCATCAATAACTCTCCAAGTCGCTCCACTGCAACTGGTGCAGTGCCTCTACGTCCTTATTCACCCGCTTCCCGACGATGCTCTCCAAGAAACTTGCCCCGATGCCCGTTCCCGGCCGCATCAAACGCAGGTCATCCGGAACGATAGTTTGGCCCGTCTTGACGGCGCGCGCGAAGACCAGGCTCTTGCGGGAAACGCTGGCCATCTGATTCTCTTCGGGTTGCCGTGATTTCCTTGCGCTCCCCAGCATCAATTCCGCTCTGCGAATATGTTGCACCAATTCCCGGAATTCGTCCGGCGTGGAGGAAGCCTTGTGATCCGGCCCGGGCATATTCTTGTCCAGCGTGAAATGCTTTTCTATGACTTTTGCCCCAAGCGCGATGGACAACGCCGCCGCCAAAGGACCCTCGCTATGGTCGGAATATCCAACGGGCCTGTCAAAAGCGGCGGCCAGGGTATTCATGGCACGCAAATTTAGCGATGCATCCGAACACGGATAGTTCGATACACAGTGCAACAGCAATAAATTCGGGTTGCCAAGTTTATCGTAGATATTGATTACTTGTTCGACCTCGCCCAGGTTGGCCATGCCGGTAGCCACCAGGACCGGCTTCCCGGTAGAGGCCAAATACTCCTGCAAGGGCAGGTCAACCAGGTCGGCGGATGCAGTCTTGAACAACTTTACACCGATATCATTCAGGAAACGCGCGCTCTCCAGATCATAGGGTGTGGAAATGAAGTCTATGTCGATTTCAGCGCAATATTCAAATAGGGGATTGTGCTGCGATCGCCCCAACTCCAGTCGCTCGATCATTTCATAATGCGACTCTTCGGATGAAGTCGTGCTTTGCTGATAGGTTACTTTTGGCGTTCCTTTGGTAACCAGAGTCGCCGCAGTGAACGTCTGGAATTTGACTGCGTCGGCCCCGGCATTTTTTGCCGCAAGTATCATCTTCTTCGCCAGCCCCATGTCGCCGTTATGATTGACGCCAATTTCTGCAATTGCGTAGCAGCTTGTCAATTGGTTGAAATAATTTTTATTCATTGAGTACACTCCGGTCATATTTATTCGCACTAGTAAATCACGCCGGGAAAGAATTGGGTATGCATCCGGATTTATCGCTTGAAATTGCAAAAAGTCGATAACATAACTGTTTCAGTGGGGTGTTGCGCAATCGAGAAGGTATTCCAAGAGAACTTCCGGTGGCCCCAGATACTCATCAATAAATTTCTGCCTGGCCTGGCGAACTGGTTCGGCAAGCCACCATTCTTCGGGCGAGGATTTAATACTCTCTATAAAGGTAGCGGCTGCCTCAGGATCTGTCTGGCAAATTCCGGCTCTGATCAAACCATCAAAAATCGTCTGGTAGTGTTCATCCAGGTAGCGGGTCGCTTTGTTCAAGAAAAACACAGTAGGAATATCGGCCAGCAATGCCTGTAAAAAAGTCGTGGCCAGATAATTGACCACGATCAACCTGGCCCTTTGCATCAGGTTATTGCCGGGAGTGCTGGAATCATCCACGCGCCCGACCTTGGCCAGCACCTCGCGCATAACATATGCCTCATCATAAGCCCCACCCAGCCTGGCAGCCGCAGCAGCAGGGTACATTCGGTATACAACCGTACTTAAAGTGTCCTCGCTCAACCCGGAGAAGAATCTTTTATTGAACTCAAAATACCGGGCAACATTTATTGCACCTGACTCGCCATAACAAGCGCTGATCTCTGCAGGCCTTACTCGAGGAAGGCTGGCGAAGAACATGATCTCGACATCTTTTGCCGCACCAGTTTGTTCCACCCAATTGAACAACGATCCCGCCCTGAGCAAATTCGGGATTCCCTGCTCATACCAGCCCAAGGTTGCGTAGATATCCACCATAGGAAGCAGATATTTAGAGCTATTTCCCAGAAATGGCCGGGGGAGATAGTTATGCTCATTGTAAATATGCTTCACCCCCTGTTGGCGTAACACAGCAAGCGCGACCGAGGAATACATGTTGCTGATCCAATTCTCGCATGTCACGTAACGGAGTTCCGTGAATTTCCTGAAATGCTCCCGGTAGAATCCCGAAATCTCATTCCAGTCTTCCACGAATGCCTTGGGTATTGCGCAACGCAACGATTCGAAGAAGAACCGGTCGAAGCGATCGCAATCGACATCCGTCGCCGCCAGCACATTGCGCTTCTTCCAATCCACGGATTCACTCGAGGGGAAATCCATTTTCAACTGGATCTGCTGCACTCTTCCCCGGCTTTTCTGGAACAGTTGATCGAAATATTCTCTCTTGAAATATGAACCGAATATACCGACTGTCGGCGGGAGCGGGGATGGTGGAGTCGTCCTGGTCATCCGCAATATCTTTCGCCAGATCCGGGTTGGCTTCAGCCTGGCGATCTGGCCCAGAACGTATTGCCATAATTTCCGAGATGCTGGTTCGAAAGTACGTTCAAGCGAAGTAGTATTGGCAGGTTTTGGTTCGGCCGCTTTTTTGACTGGACGAATATATCTATCTTCCACCTCCTCAAAAATTCCCGGATGAAACAATCTCGCATAGACGCTGAACAGTTGCTCCTGGGCATAGTCTGTCACTTGAAAGAAAGTGTAGTGTTCATTGAAATCGCGCGGGATATGACATGAACTCCCGGAAAGAATTCTGCAGTCATGCTCCTCCAGCCGGAGATATTTTTCGCAGGTCTGGAACGTGTAAAAGCACAGGGTAACCTGCCGCAACAGTGACAATGAAATGCATTTGCGCCAGAACCACTCGCCAAAGTTTGTTCCGTGAATCCTGTCCAGACGAGCCGCCAGTATCGGCGAGTATTTCCTTAACTTGGCATCGACATATTCGTGATCACTGACAAATTCCTCCCTTGTCTGCCTGAAAGGCTGTGCAATCTGCACCGCATCGAAATTTCCCAACTCACCATTTTTCTCCAGTAAATGATAAAGGTAAGAGTCAGCCAGAAACAGGTTCCTTGCTCCGGCCAACCACGTAGTTCGATGCATCGAAACAATGAAATTCGTTTTCATACGCAGCTTGATTCCACAAACTGCGCCAATTTATGAGGCTCGAACCGAAAACAAAATGCCTCAATGATCTTGCTCCGTAATCGCATTAGTATGCACCTGCATGATGGCTACCGGCCCAACCTTCACACCAGAGCGGTCGTAAAAATACCGCTGTGAGCTTGTCCGAAGCCAGCTTAGCCGTTAACCACTGCTTCATCGCGTCGTGCGATAAGATGACCAATCTGTGCGGGCCATATTTGTGCAGCGTGAAGGGTACAAAAGTGTGGCCGAAAGAACCCGTGCCGCCAATGGTCAGAATGGATGCGCTCATCAACATGATTTTTTCGATTTCCATAGTGCGTAACTTCGTAGATGATCCCTTGACTTGAGAGGCGATTCTATTGGTGGCAAACATCTCTACCGACTTTTCGCTGATTCCATTCATGGCATTGGACTTGAGATGAGTATTTCCCCGGAGATTTGGATCCAAAGACCAGCTTACGGGCTTAATACTCAGTCAATCATCAGTTTCTAGTAGAGGAGCCTTTGACCAGCGCGCCGCAATAATTGAATCGCATCCAGTTGACCTGTGTTGCCCAATGATAAATGATGCCGCATTGTCTATACGGAAAACAGACCTATTCATAGGATCATATATAGCAATTGTTATTGCATACTTGCCAGCCTTAAGTCCCAGCGGGGGCATTTCAACCAAAACCGTTACTGACGCCGCATCGTTCTCCCAGGAGAATGGTTGGTAATTTTCATCAAGAACATCAAGCACCGGGCGCTGATCCTGGTTCCATATTGTCAATCTAACATCTATCGTTTTGTAATCAGTGGGGGCGCTTAGATTCATGCTTATTTGCAGACGACTCCCAAATGAAATGGTTGGTTGTGAACCCTCCGGTTCCCCATTGATCGATATTTGCTTGATCTCAATCTCTCTATTACCTATAACCCTGTGTTCACCTACTCTAAATTCACTGTTATAGAAGTCAATTGCTTGGCCAATATCATATGTGGCGCAAATGCTCACTCCTTTTTGCATTGCTATGGCTTTTGTGCAGATCCGGGCAACCATCTGCATGGCGTGGCTGACAAATATAACGGCCGATTTATCCAGCAGTTCATGGATACGATTCATGCACTTTACCCTGAATCCAATATCGCCGACTGCCAGCACTTCATCAATCAACAGCACATCCGGCTCCATTTGCGCTGCGACAGCAAATCCCAAGCGAACCTTCATTCCGGAACTATAATTCTGTACCGGCGTGTCAAGAAATTCGGCAATTTCCGAAAACTCGACGATCGAATCAAATTTTTCATCTATCTCCTGCTTCGAGAATCCCAGCACTGAAGCATTTACATAGATATTTTCTCGCCCGGTAAGAATGGGATTGAACCCTGCCCCAAGCTCGATCAATGCACCGATTCGCCCCCGAATAGTGATCCGCCCTCTATCTGGTTTGATCAGCCCATTAAGCATTTTGAGCAAAGTACTCTTGCCCGCGCCGTTATGGCCGATCAATCCAATGACATTCGCCGCGCTTGAGTTCAAAGCTGATGTCCTTGACTGCCCAGAATTCGTCCGGGCGCAACACGCCATCCACACCATGCCGCCTGCCCAGCAGTTCGCTGCCTATGTCCTGCATGCCATACCAGAGGGATTTTTTCAGGCTGTGGCAGAACTTCTTCGATAGTCCTTCGACCTTGATCAGCGTTTCTCCCATTTCAGCCTCCCATCCGTTCTATCAGGATAGGCATGGCCAGGCGGAATACTGCCCAGAATATGAACAAGCAAACAATGGCGACTATATTGATGACCACGAAATAGCCCAGGTATTCCGGCGTGAGTCCGGTCAGCCAGTCTCGCGCGGTGAGGATCAGCGGGGTCAGCGGATTGAGCTTGAACAGGGTTGCGGACAAGCCGCTCTTGGGCACCGCGAAAACCACCGGCGAGAGGTACATCAGAAACTGCGATAGCAACGGGATCGCCTTGCCGATATCCGTATACAGCATACCGATTGGAACCAGCGCCAGTCCGATGACTGTTCCCACCAGAATCAGCGAGAGCATGGCAACAGGAAACAGCAACAGACCCCAGGTCGGATAGATGCCCATGATGAGCAAGGCTACCAGCAGCAATGCGACCTTGATCAGCGCGTTGATGATGGTCTGGTATATGCCGGAGATCAACAGCGCTTCGCGCGGAAAATTGATCTTTGCCAGCATGCTTTTGGACGCGTTTACGATTCTCAGTGGGGCGTTCAGCGCTTCAATCAGGATTGCCCACAACATCGTGCCGGTGAATACATAAACTGGATACGGCAAGGACGTTTCGCTGACGTGCACCACGCCACTGGCGCTCAGGAATATCCAGACCAGCGTATTGGCCAGGGGCACGATGATGGCCCAGAGAAACCCGAGGAATGTTTGCCGGTACTGGGCGCTCAGGTCGCGCATGGTCAAACGCCACGCAAGCCCGCGGCTGGCAACCACATCCCCAAACATGTCGCGTGCCATCTTGAGCGGACTGGCAAGCTGAGAATCTGGTGAGTAGATGGTGATGCGCTGTTCGTCCATTGAGTTCTAACTTTCTATTATCTGGAGTGGGGGAATGCTGCCCTTGAAACTGATTCAGGCACGCTACCGCCCTGCATGACACATTTTGTGTCTCGCATTCTGAAAGCCCGATATCTACTCGGGGCGCATGTTTATTCAAACAACATCTTCGCTATCGCTCCTTCCCCCTTTAAGGGGGAAGGTTGGGATGGGGGTAGGACGATTGGTCCACCTCAAGCCTTCGAGTTACTCAACGCTCCCACCCCCTCCCTAACCCTCCCCCTTACAGGGGGCGGGGACTTTGCTCCTTCCCCTTTAAGGGGGAAGGCTGGGATGGGGGTAGGACGTTTAGTTCACCTTAAGCCTCTGTGTTACTCGACGCTCCCACCCCCTCCCTAGCCCTCCCCCTTACAGGGGGAGGGAATTACAACATTATGCCGCCTTCACTACCCAATCACGGTTTACCGCCACCCGGTTGGCCTTGCCCATCAAGTCCAGCAATACAGTTACGCGTTTCTCGCCGTCTTCCTGGGAAAACACGCCTTCCATGCCGGCAAGCGGACCTTCCACCAGCTTGACGTTTTCCCCCATGCAAAACTGGGGACGGTCGTCCTGGTGCAGGCCGGATTCGGTGTCTTCGTTGCGCATCAGATAATCCATTACTTCGTCTTCGACGATGGCGGGCTGCCCGCCGAATTTCACCAGGCCGACGACGCCGCGTGTCGAGCGTACCGGTGCGATGCTGTTTACGGAGGGATCGACGTCGAATGAATATGTAACGCGGGAAAAGCACCTCGACTGCATCGGCCCACTTGCCGCGACGATGGCGCTTGACCTGCATGCGTGGCAGATAAGTATGGAATCCCTGGCGATCCAGGTTTTCCTGGGCGATCAGCTCTTGCCGCGGTTTGCAATAAACGGCAAACCAGCGATCCCTGTTTTCAATTCGTGCGGAACCGGTTTCCATTTTCATCCCTGCTCCAAGGCGTCGCCTTTATTGACTTCGTTCCGCAGCTGTTCGATCTCCTTTTCCAGCGCCTCATGTTCCGCCACCTTGCGCTTCAGGAAATATGCCGTGACCTTGATCTTTTCCTCGATGCCGCGCGGTGTCAGCAGATAGACATAGCCGGTCTTGTTCTTGCTGTTACGGAAGTTCTTGGCCTTGATCAGGCCCTTCTCCGCCAATGCCTGGATGCAAAAGTTCACCCGGCCCAGGCTGATGCCCAGCTCGCCGGCCAGTTTGCGCTGGCTGATCTCCGGGTTGGATTCCAGCAGCTTCAATATCTTGTAGCGGTACTCGTCGCTTAGCATGTTCAATCAGTGAACCCGTTCAAATGGTGAACGCGTTCAGTATTTGAACACTGTTTGGGGGAGGGGTCAAGAGGAATGAATTATGGGGGCAACCCACTCGCATAGAGCGAGGGATAGCGGAGATGGGTCAGGACAGAGGGATGCAGAGTCTCTACCCCCACCCTAGCCCTCCCCCTGCAAGGGGGAGGGGACTTTAGCTCCTTCCCCCTTTAAGGGGGAAGGGTGGGATGGGGGTAGGACGGTTAAGTCACTTCGAGCCTTTGCATAACTCAACGCTCCCCCCTCCCTAACCCTGCAAGTGGGAGGCAATCGCATTAGAAGTTTCGTCGAATGGCTTGATGTAGCCTTGCCTGGTCAGATAATCGATGACCCGCTCTGCCTCTTCTTCCACCGTATGCTCGGATGAGTCGATGACCAGTTCCGGTTTCAGCGGCGGTTCATAGGGTGAGCTGATGCCGGTAAAGAATTTGATGTCGCCGGCGCGGGCCTTCTTGTACATGCCCTTGGGGTCGCGTTGTTCGCAGACCTCGAGCGGGACGTCCAGATAGAGTTCGATGAATTCGCCCGGTTCGAGCATCGCGCGCACCATGTCGCGGTCGGAACGGAACGGGGAAATGAATGCGGTCATCACGATCAGCCCTGCATCCAGCATCAGCTTGGATACCTCGCCGATACGGCGGATATTCTCCACCCGGTCCGCATCGCTGAAACCCAGGTTGCTGCTCAGTCCATGCCTGACATTATCGCCATCGAGCAGGTAGCTGCGGTAGCCTCGTTCAAACAGGATATTTTCCAGCGCCCCTGCCAGGGTCGATTTACCCGACCCGCTCAGCCCGGTGAACCAGATGACGAAAGGCCGCTGGTTATTTTTCCGCGCCCGGTCGGATTTGTTTACCTGGTGATGGTGCCAGACTACGTAGTTCATGGGTCGGTTCCTCGTTGCGTATTTAAATACGGTTGGTTTCAGCTCCTTCCCCCTTGCAGCGGGGGAGAGCGCAGCGAGGGGGCCCTGGGATGGGGGTAGGACGGTTCAGAGGTCCACCTCAAAGCGCTTTGCTGTTATCGACTGCATCACGCTCCCCCACCCCCTCCCTAACCCTCCCCCTTACAGGGGGCGGGGACTTTAGCTCCTTCCCCCTTTAAGTGGGGGAGAGCGAAGCGAGGGGGCCCTGGGATGGGGGTAGGACGGTTAAGTCCACTTCGAGCGCTTTGCATTACTCAACGCTCCCACCCCCTCCCTAACCCTCCCCCTTACAGGGGGCGGGGACTTAGCTCCTTCCCCCTTGCAGGGGGAAGGTTGGGATGGGGGTAGGACGCTTAAGTCACTTCGAGCGTTTGCATTACTCAACGCTCCCACCCCCTCCCTAACCCTCCCCCTTACAGGGGGCGGGAACTCACTCAGTCAAACAATTCCGCATCCCTGAACGCCTTGCCCGCCTGGTCCTTGGCGGACAGGCTGGGTGTCGCGCCCTCAAGCTGCCAGTCTATCGCGAGATCGGGATCGTTCCAGATGATGCTGCGCTCGAACTGCGGCGCCCAATAGTCGGTGGTCTTGTACAGGAATTCGGCGCTGTCGGAGAGCACCACAAAACCGTGGGCGAATCCTTCCGGGATCCACAGCATGTGCTTGTTCTCGGCACTGAGTTGCATGCCTACCCACTGGCCCAGCGTGGGCGAATGTTTGCGCAGGTCGACCGCGACATCGAATACTGTTCCGGCGCATACACGCACCAGCTTGCCCTGCGCTTGACTGATCTGGTAATGCAGGCCGCGCAGGACATTTTTCTCCGAGCGCGAATGGTTGTCCTGCACGAAATCTGGTTCAAGTCCGGTAAGTTCGCTTGAATTTGCGCGCGTTGTAACTCTCGAAGAAGAATCCGCGCGCATCGCCGAACACTTGCGGCTCGATCAGCAATACATCGGGAATGGAAGTGGGGGTGATTTTCATGCCAAATGATCCGGCTGCATCAGTAGACTTTTTCCTTCAGCAATCCCAACAGGTATTGCCCGTAATTGTTCTTGGCCAATACCTGTGCCTGCTGTTCCAGCTCGGCATCGCTGATCCAGTTCTGCCGCCAGGCGATCTCCTCCGGCGCGGCGATCTTCAGCCCCTGCCGATGTTCGATGGTCTGGATGAACTGCGCCGCATCCAGCAGCGATTCGTGGGTGCCGGTATCCAGCCAGGCGTAACCCCTGCCCATCACTTCGACATCCAGGCTGGAATGTTCGAGGTAATGCCGGTTGACGTCGGTGATCTCCAGTTCGCCGCGCGGTGAGGGTTTGATGCTCTTGGCGATATCGACGACCTGCGCATCATAATAATAGAGGCCGGTGATGGCATAACGCGATTTGGGTTGCTGCGGCTTCTCTTCCAGGCTCAGCGCCTTGCCAGCTGGATCGAATTCAACCACGCCGTAACGCTCGGGATCCTGCACCGGATAGGCGAAGATGGTGGCGCCCTCGGCGCGCGCGTTGGCACGCGACAGGATCGCGCCGAAATCGTGGCCGTGGAAAATGTTGTCGCCGAGCACCAGCGCCGACGGATCACCCGCGATGAAATTCTCCCCGATGATGAACGCCTGGGCCAATCCGTCCGGCGAAGGTTGCACGGCGTAGGAAAGCGACAACCCCCACGCGGCGCCATCGCCAAGCAGTTGCGCGAAACGCGGCGTGTCCTGCGGCGTCGAAATGATCAGGATGTCGCGGATGCCGCCCATCATCAGGGTCGACAGCGGATAGTAGATCATCGGCTTGTCGTATACGGGCAGCAGTTGCTTCGATACAGCAAGGGTAGCGGGGAACAGCCGGCTGCCGGATCCGCCGGCTAAAATGATTCCTTTTCTGGTTAGTGGGGAGTGGGGAGAGCGTAGCGAGGGGTCGGGGAGTGGGGTGGGGGTCATTGGGTGCTCCATTTTTTCTGTAGTCCAGTCAGTAATTTTCCGGTGCGATCCGCCAATTCGAAGGCAGCGTGGTCAGGCTTGGTAAAGTCAAACATGACTGCCAGTTGCAACTGTGTGTCCAATTCTGCCAATGATCCACGAGCAATGCCGATGAAGTGCAAATATTCTTTCGCACCATTGCGGCCTGCCCCTTCAGCAATATTGCTGGGTATCGATACTGCAGCACGTCTCATTTGTTGCGCAAGCCCATAACACTCCTCCGCCGGAAATTCAGCAGTCAATTGATACACCGCTTTTGCCAATTGCATAGCAAATTTCCACGCCTCCAATTGTTCATGCGGCTTCCCCATCCCACTCCCCACTCCCCACTCCCTACTCCCTACTCCCCACTTCCCAGCAGTTCTTGCAGCATACGTTCCGCATGATACGTCCAGTCGGGCAAGAACAAGTCGAACTCATTGCGAATCTTTGCTGTATCCAGAACGGAATTGGCAGGCCGTCGCGCAGGCAACGGATAGGCGCTGGTCGGAATCGACTCGATCATTTCCGGCCGGCACTTCAATTCCTGGCCGAGCTGCGTCGCCTGTTCCAGCACGAACCTCGCGTAGCCATGCCAACTGGTGCGACCCGCCGCTGCCAGATGATACAACCCTTGCCGCGCTTCACCGCCGGGACGCATCAGGTCGCGCATGCACAGCGCCGTGACATCGGCCAGCAGTTCCGCCGAGGTGGGCGCGCCGTATTGGTCGCCGACGATGTTCAGTGTCTCGCGCTCGCGCGCCAGTCTTAGCATGGTCTTGGCAAAATTCCCGCCGCGCGCGGCGAACACCCAGCTGGTGCGCAGGATCAGGTGCAGGCAACCGCTTTGCTGGATCGCCTGCTCGCCTGCCAGCTTGGTCGAACCATAGACACTCAGCGGGGCAGGCAAGTCCTGTTCGGTGTAGGGGCCGGTCTTGGTGCCGTCGAACACATAGTCGGTGGAATAGTGCACCAGCCAGGCACCAAGTTTTTTTGCTTCCTCGGCAAGGATGCCGGGCGCGATCGCATTGACTGCATGAGCGACATCAAGATCGCTTTCTGCCTTGTCCACTGCGGTGTAGGCGGCGGCGTTGACGATCAGCGCGGGCTTGGCCGCGCGCACTGTGCTGCGCAACTGGTCGGCATTCGCCAGGTCGCATTGATCGAGACCGGGCGCGATCACGCGTCCGAGCGGCGCCAGCGAACGTTGCAGTTCCCAGCCGACCTGGCCATCCCGGCCCAGCAACAGGATATCAATCGCCATATTGCTGTTTCATCCAGTCGCGGTAGGCGCCGCTGGCGATATGCTCGACCCATTCCTTGTGTTCAAGGTACCAGTCGCACGGTCTTGCGGATGCCGGTCTCGAACGTTTCCGCCGGCTTCCAGCCGAGTTCGCGCTCGATCTTGTGCGCGTCGATGGCGTAGCGGCGATCGTGGCCGGGGCGATCCTTGATGTAGGTGATCTGTTCGCGATAGGACATGCCGTCTGCGCGCGGCGCATCCGCGTCCAGTATGTCGCACAGCGTGTGCACCACGTCAAGGTTGGTCATCTCGTTCCAGCCGCCGATGTTATAGGTCTCGCCCACGCGGCCCGCATCGAGCACGCGGCGGATGGCGGTGCAATGGTCGCTGACATACAACCAGTCGCGCACGTTCTTGCCGTCGCCGTAGATCGGCAGGGGCTTGCCGGTGACCGCATGATGGATCATCAGCGGGATCAATTTTTCCGGGAACTGGAAGGGGCCGTAATTGTTCGAGCAGTTGGTGGTCAGCACCGGCAAGCCATAGGTGTGGTGCCAGGCGCGCACCAGGTGGTCGGACGCGGCCTTGGAGGCGGAATAGGGACTGTTCGGTTCGTAGGTATTCGCTTCGGTGAAGGCCGGCGCGTCGGCATCGAGCGAACCGTACACCTCGTCGGTGGAAACATGCAGGAAGCGGAACGCCTCGCGCTCCGCATCGGGCAGCGACTGCCAGTAGGCGCGCACCGATTCGAGCAAGCGAAAGCTGCCGACGATGTTGGTCTGGATGAAGTCGCCGGGGCCGTTGATCGAGCGATCGACATGGCTTTCCGCAGCGAAATTGACGATGGCGCGAGGGTGATGCTGGGTCAGCAATTCGCCGACCAGGCTCACGTCGCCGATGTCGCCCTGCACGAAGATATGCCGTTCATCGCCCTGCAGCGCGGCCAGGTTCTCCGGGTTGCCCGCGTAAGTCAGCTTGTCCAGCGTGACCACCGGTTCGTCGGTCTGGGCCAGCCAATCCAGAATGAAATTGGCGCCGATGAAACCGGCGCCGCCTGTCACTAATATCATGTGATCCTTGTTGGTAAATTAAATTGCCGTCCGCAAAGCGGCTGGTTCAGCTCCTTCCCCTTTTAAGGGGGAAGGCTGGGATGGGGGTAGGACGTTCAAGTCACTTCAAGCGTTTGCATCACTCGACGCTCCCACCCCCTCCCTAACCCTCCCCCTTACAGGGGGCGGGGACTTTAGCTCCTTCCCCCTTGCAGGGGGAAGGCTGGGATGGGGGTAGGACGTTCAAGTCACTTCAAGCGTTTGCATCACTCAACGCTCCCACCCCCTCCCTAACCCTCCCCCTTACAGGGGGCGGGGACTTTGCTCCTTCCCACTTTAAGGGGGAAGGCTGGGATGGGGGTAGGACGTTCAAGTCACTTCAAGCGTTTGCATCACTCAACGCTCCCACCCCCTCCCTAACCCTCCCCCTTACAGGGGGCGGGGACTTTGCTCCTTCCCACTTTAAGGGGGAAGGCTGGGATGGGGGTAGGACGTTCAAGTCACTTCAAGCGTTTGCATCACTCAACGCTCCCACCCCCTCCCTAACCCTCCCCCTTACAGGGGGCGGGGACTTTAGCTCCTTCCCCTTTTAAGGGGGAAGGCTGGGATGGGGGTAGGACGTTCAAGTCACTTCAAGCGTTTGCATCACTCGACGCTCCCACCCTCTCCCTAACCCTCCCCCTTACAGGGGGCGGGGACTTTGCTCCTTCCCCCTTGCAGGGGGAAGGCTGGGATGGGGGTAGGACGTTCAAGTCACTTCAAGCGTTTGCATCACTCGACGCTCCCACCCCCTCCCTAACCCTCCCCCTTACAGGGGGCGGGGACTTTAGCTCCTTCCCCTTTTAAGGGGGAAGGCTGGGATGGGGGTAGGACGTTCAAGTCACTTCAAGCGTTTGCATCACTCAACGCTCCCACCCCCTCCCTAACCCTCCCCCTTACAGGGGGCGGGGACTTCAGCTCCTTCCCCCTTGCAGGGGGAAGGCTGGGATGGGGGTAGGACGTTCAAGTCACTTCAAGCGTTTGCATCACTCGACGCTCCCACCCCCTCCCTAACCCTCCCCCTTACAGGGGGCGGGGACTTCAGCTCCTTCCCCCTTGCAGGGGGAAGGCTGGGATGGGGGTAGGACGTTCAAGTCACTTCAAGCGTTTGCATCACTCGACGCTCCCACCCCCTCCCTAACCCTCCCCCTTACAGGGGGCGGGGACTTCAGCTCCTTCCCCCTTACAGGGGGGGCGGGGACTTTAGCTCCTTCCCCCTTTAAGGGGGAAGGCTGGGATGGGGGTAGAACGTTCAAGTCACTTCAAGCGTTTGCATCACTCAACGCTCCCACCCCCTCCCTAACCCTCCCCCTTACAGGGGGCGGGGACTTTGCTCCTTCCCACTTTAAGGGGGAAGGCTGGGATGGGGGTAGGACGTTCAAGTCACTTCAAGCGTTTGCATCACTCGACGCTCCCACCCCCTCCCTAACCCTCCCCCTTACAGGGGGCGGGGACTTCAGCTCCTTCCCCCTTGCAGGGGGAAGGCTGGGATGGGGGTAGGACCGTTGCAATACTAGAGTCGCTACCACTTCCCCGACCTTCAAATGAAAATTTAACTTCGCCCTGTTCCAACTTGCCCAACGATTACTGTGCAGATGCGCCGGGCTTCGGACGATCCCTTGCAACCGAGCCCAGACAACTCCCCTATAAGGCTGACGCCGAATTATAATGCAGGCTCCGCGACCAGAGAAATTATTGTTGCCCATCCTTCTGATCACTAACTAGCCGATGGCCGAAATCGCGACTCCCTCCCCGATCCGGGTGCCGACGCAGCCCAACCTGAACATCGCGCTAGTGCGTTTCTCCGCGCTGGGTGATATTGCCCTGGTCGTTCCCGCCGTGCGCAGTTTGCGGCGCAGCCTGCCCGCTGCGACCCTGACCTGGATCACCAGCCCGCAGTCTTATTCGCTGTTGCAGGATCTGGAGGGCGTGCAATTCGAAGTGCATGAAAAACCCCGCACGCTGATGGATTACCTTGCGTTCTACCGCGCATTCAGCCGGCGCCGTTTCGACGTGGTGCTGGCCATGCAGGCCAACCTGCGCATCAACCTGCTGTATCCCGCGCTGCGCGCACCGATCAAGATCGGCTTCGACCGCACCCGCGCGCGTGAAGGGCAATGGTTGTTCTGCAATCGGGCCATCCCCTTTGCCGATTGCCACCTGCTGGACAGTTTCCTGTCCTTTGCCGCGCAGCTGGGCGCAGCGACACAACCGGTGATACTGGACCTGCCGATAGGCGAAGCGGAACAAGCCTGGGCGCGCGAACAGGTCAAACGCCTGCCGCGCCCGCTGATCGCGATCCATCCCTGTGCCAGCAAGACCGAGCGCACCTGGGTATTCGAGCGCTATGCCGAAGTCATGCATACGGCAGCAAGCAGGTGGCATGCCGGCTTGTTGCTGACCGGCGGCAGCGGCCAGGCGGAAGCGGATTTCTGCACGCACCTCGCAGCCAGCACAGCCAATGTCCTGAACCTGTGCGCGCGCACCACACCCAAACAACTGGCCGCCTTGCTGGGGGAAGCGGATGTGCTGGTCGCGCCCGATACTGCGGCAGTGCACCTGGCAACGGCGATGCAAACGCCGGTGGTCGGGCTGTACGCTGTCGCCTCACCCGAGTTGACCGGGCCATACGGACAGCAGGAATTCATCGTCAACCGCTACCCCGAAGCCGTGAAGAAATTCCTCGGCAGGGATCCGGACAATGCAGCGTGGAACACCCGCGTGCATCATCCGCAAGCGATGGCGCTGATCCAGGTCGACGATGTGCTGGGCCAGCTGGCGCGTATCCTGGATGGAGTGGAACATGTTTGAGCGCATGCAGCGCCGGAGTTATTCCGTCCTGCTGTGGTTGCTGCTGCCTTATGTGTTTTTTCACCTGCTGTGGCGCGCGCGCAGGCAACCGGAATATCTGCGCCATATCCCCGAACGTTTCGGATCCTTTTCCGTCCGTTGCGACAAACCGGTGATCTGGCTGCACACCGTATCGGTGGGAGAGACGCGTGCCGCGGCCAGCCTGGTGCAGCGCCTGCGCGAGACCTTTCCCGGGCATCAACTGCTGCTCACCCACACCACCCCGACCGGGCGCGCGGCAAGTGAACAATTATTCGGCGATAGCGTGCTGCGCGCGTACCTGCCGTATGACTATCCGTTCGCGGTGCGAAATTTTCTGCACCACTTCAACCCGCACGTCGGCGTGCTGCTGGAAACAGAGATCTGGCCCAACCTGATCCACGCCTGCGCAGCCGAACAGATGCCGCTGCTGCTGCTGAATGCGCGCCTGTCGGAAAGATCCGCTGCGCGCTATGCGCGCTTTCCGCTGCTGGCGCGCAATGCATTCGGTTCATTAAGCGCCATCGCGGCACAGACCGAGGAGGATGCCGCGCGCCTGCAGGCGCTGGGCGCCGGTGCCACGCAGATCATGGGCAACCTGAAGTTCGACATCCAGCCGCCGGCAGCGATGCTGGAACTGGGCGCGAAGTTGCGCGAGATGTTCGGCGCGGAGCGGCAGGTGTTCCTTGCCGCCAGCACGCGCGAGGGTGAAGAGATATTATTGCTCGACGAGTTGGCCAGAATCGACATGCCACAACTGCTGCTGGTGATCGTGCCGCGCCATCCTCAGCGCTTCGACGCCGTTGCGGCATTGCTGGACGAACGCAACATCCGCTTCCAGCGCAGAAGCGAATCTCGCGCCGTGGCGGCGGATACCCAGGTGGTGCTGGGTGACAGCATGGGCGAAATGTTCGCCTACTACGCCGCTTGCGACATCGCCTTTGTCGGCGGCAGCCTGCTGCCGTTCGGCGGCCAGAACCTGATCGAAGCCTGCGCCGTCGGCAAGCCGGTGCTGGTCGGCATGTACACCTACAATTTCCACCGGGTCAGCGAACTGGCGCAGGAATGCGGTGCGGCGCTGCGCGTGCAGGATGCAAAGGAACTCGTGGTCAAGTTGCGCGAGTTGCTGGCCGACCCGGCGCAGCGGGACCGGATGGGCAATGCCGGTTTACAATTCGTGGCCGAACATCGCGGTGCTACGGAGCAAGCATTGCAGTTGATAAAGAAGCAGATCGATAAAAGCGATTAGGCTCAGAGGACAAAGCATTGTAGGTCGGGTTTCAACCCGACATGTCGGGCAAAGCCCGACCTACTGATTTTCTCTGTGTACTCTGTGGCTTGATTTAATGCTTTTCAATGCAGGGATTGATTGACGCTGGCCAGGTCTGCCTCGGCCAGGGTTCCTACGGCTGCCTTCAATTGCAGCTTGCTCAACAGGTAGGTGTATTCGGCCTTGTACAGGTCGCGGCGCGTGGAATAGAGCTGCTGTTGCGCGTTCAGCACATCGAGATTGGTGCGCACGCCGACTTCCTGCCCCAGCTTGCTCGCATCCAGCAGGCTGTCGCTCGACTTCAACGCCTGTTGCAGCGCCTTCACCTGAGCCATGCCATTGACCACCCCGAGATATGCCTGACGCGTTTGCAGGTCGACAAGACGGCGCGTGCTTTCCAGTTGATCCCGGCTGACATCGCTATTGGCGTGCGCTTCGCGCAATTTGGAATTGATGGCGCCGCCCTGATACAGGGGAACACTCAACTGCACTCCGATGGACTTTGACAACATCTCGCTGCCCACACCATAAGTGCTGCCGTTTGCAGCGCTTCTGGAATAGCTGGCGACCAGATCCAGGTTCGGGTAATGGCCGCTGCGATTGCGCGAGACTTCTTTTTCCGCCAGTTGCGCACCCAGTTGCGCGAGGGCCAGTTCCAGGCTGTGCTGTTGTGCATCCGCCACCCATTTTTCCACGTCTTCCGGTTGCAGCGGATCGAGCTTGATGTCCTTGCCCAGCCGTTGCAGCCCATCCGGCATGGTGTTAATGAGCTGCTGCAACGCGCGCTTCTTGACCTCCAGATCGCTTTGCGCAGAGATCTCCTGGGAGTTGGTCAGGTCGAATCGCGCCAGCGCCTCGTATGTATCGGTGATGGTGGCAGTACCCACTTCGAAATTGCGCCTGGCCTGGTCCAGCTGTTCGCTGATAGCGGCTTTTTGCGCCCCGGACAGTTCCACCGCATCCTGTGCCATCAGCACATCGAAATAGGCTTGTGCAACACGCAGGATCAAATCCTGTTGCGCGCTCTTGAATTTGATCTCGGCTTGCGCCACCTGCAATTCCGACTCGGTGTAGGCCAGCCAGTTCTGCGCCCGGAAAAGTGGCTGGGTCAGGTTGACGCTGTAACCGTGGCTGTTATATTGATACGATCCGGACGGGAACGGGGCCGCCGCACTGTCGTAGGCGGTGGTCGTGTCATTGAATGTGGAATTTGCATTCAGGCTCACATTCGGCAGCAGCAGGGCGCGGCCCTGGGGCATTTTTTCCTGGTCTGCCTTGAGTGTCGCCATCGCAGCAGCAAACTTCGAATCCTGGGTTTGCGCCGAATGATAGACATCCAGCAAGTCCGCCGCGCCAGCCTGCAGCGCAATTGACATGCCCAGGGCAAACAGGAAAGGTTTGGTGGTTTTCATTCGTTTATTCATCGCTATAAATATTAGCAATTCCTAATACTAAACGCCGGGCCGATTAATTTCAAGCTTGTTCTGCGGTCGCGGCCCGCAGCATGGCAGTTCGATGCGCGCCCTAAAATACGAAGCGCTCCGGCTGCACGGCATTTTGCAAAGGTGCGAGACTGGTTTCAAACAACGTCACACTCTCGAATCTTCCTGAGATCTTCCGCGTGATCAGGCGTGCCTGCATCGCAGGTGCATCGCCGACAACCGCGAACATGCGCCCGCCCAGTTTCAGACTTTTCTGGAACACTTCGGGCAACACCGGCACGGAGCCGGTCAGCACGATCACATCATAGGCGCCCGGCCAGCCACGCGCCGCATCGCCTACCTCCAGTTGAACATTTTCAATGTAATGCGCAGCCAGATTCTTTTCTGCCAGCGCTTGCAGCTCCGGCACGATCTCCACGCTGAGTACCTGCATTGCAAGGTGCGAAAGCAGCGCAGTGAAATAGCCGCTGCCGGTGCCGACCTCCAGTACAGAATCGCCGCGTCCGACTTCCAGCGCCTGCAATACACGCGCTTCGATTTTTGGTTGCCACATGAAAACGTCATGCCCAAGCGGGATCTCCATGTCCGCGAACGCCATCTCCCTCATCGCTTGCGGCACGAACTGTTCGCGCTTGACCTTTTTCAACAGATCCAGCACCTGCAAATTCAGCACATCCCAGGGCCGGATCTGTTGTTCCAGCATATTGAAGCGCACTTGTTCCATGTTTTTCATCCCCCACCGCTCCCGGTGACTTTGTTGGATTCCGGCTGAGCAGTATAGCAAAGTGAGCCGATCCTGCTCAACGAACTTTATATAGCAAATATCCCGGCGCCGCGGCTAAACAGGCATAATAACTTCGCAATTGTCCTGATCGAGCGCCCAAAGTTCTGACTGGAGCAAACAACGAGTGGATACAAGCAAGCAATTTCAAGTGCAAAACCGGATCCAGGCGTGGCTGGAATCGGTATGCAGCGACCTCCCGGGCGTGCTCGGCAGTGTCGTGGTGCAGGTTGGAAAAGTCAGGCTTGAACAGATTGCCGTATGGCCGCCGTCGTTTGCCGAACAGGCATTGCTGACCGGCTTTGCCAGCTCGACCATCGATACCATGGAACCGGGCATGATCCGTCGACTGGCATCAACCTCCACCCGATCCGCAGTCAAACAAGTCGTCTCGGTGTTGCTGAAGCGCAAAGACCAGGCTATCGGCGCAGTCGCCGTAGGCCTGACCGGCAACGACGACGATCAGGCACAGGAAACCCTGACGTTGTTGCAGCGCGAGGCCGGCACCCTGGATGCGATGCTGGATGATGCCTCTGCCCCCGGCACTAAACTGGATGCTGACCAGATCCTGCAACTTCAGGCAGCGATCCTTTCCCGCCAGCATCTTGATGAGGCAGCTGCGACCTTTGCCACCCAGGTCGCGCAATTGTTGAGTTTCGAGCGTGTATGCGTGGGTTTCCTGGAAGACGAACAAGTAACACTGGTGGCGATGTCTCACGGCGCCGCTCTCGACGCCCGCCAGGACGTCAACCAGAACCTGGCGGCAACCATGGAAGAGGCCATCGACCAATCCGCCATCCTGTCTTTTCCCCATACAGCGTCCGGCCACCCGCGCATCACCCTCGCCCACGCCGAACTGGTGCAGCGTAACGGTGGGTCGGTGTGTACCGTGCCCATCACCCATCTTGGCGCGATCGTCGGCGCGGTGACTGCCGAGCGCGACAGCAATACCCCGTTCAGTGAACAACAGCTTGCCCCGCTGGAACAAGTGGTGGCGCTGGCGGGACCACTGCTGGCGCTGAAACGGGATAGCCAGCGCCCCTGGCGCAAGCAGGCCTGGGACTGGCTGCGCAAGTTCAGGGCGCGCCTGACCGAGCCGGGAGAACATCAACTCAAGTTGTTGGTCGGCGGTGGCGTTCTGGCTGCCGTCATCCTGTTGCTGGTGCCGATGTCCTATCAGGTCAGTGCACCGGCGCGGCTGGAAGGCGAGATCCAGCGCGCACTGGTGGCGCCGGCTGACGGCTTTATCCAGCAAGTATCGGTGCGCCCCGGCGACAGCGTGAAGGAAGGCCAGGTGCTGGCCGAGATGGCAACCCAGGATCTTGTGCTGGAGCAGCGTCGGTGGGAGAGCGAACTGGCGCAACATGAAAATACCTATGGCGCCGCGCTGGCGCAGAACGATCGCTCGCAACTGATGGTCGACCAGGCGAAAGTGGCCGAGGCGCGCGCGCAGCTGGACCTGGTGCTGAGCCAGATCGATCGTTCCCGCATCAAGGCGCCGTTCGATGGCATCGTGATCAGCGGCGACCTGAGCCAATCGCTCGGCGCGCCGGTGCAACGCGGCAACGTGCTGATGGTGGTCGCGCCCAGGGATCGTTACCGCCTGATCGTGGAGGTGGACGAGCGCGATGTCGCCGATATCAAACCCGGCGCCGGCGGGCGCATGACGCTTGCCGCGTTGCCCGGCGAAACGCTGCCGTTTCGCACCGAGCGCATCGCGCCCGTGGCAGTGACGCGGGAAGGACGGCATTTCTTCGAACTTGAAGGCCAGCTGGAGGCCAGCGCGCCGGAACTGCGGCCCGGCTTGCAGGGCGTGGCCAAGATCGATGCCGGCAGGCGCACGCTGGCGTGGTCGTTCAGCCACCGTTTCCTGGCCTGGCTGCGCCTTAACCTGTGGTCGTGGACGGGCTGAGCATGAGCGGCCCCCTGCTCAGCGAAAACTGGTACCGGGTCGCGCACCTGCGCCCGCATCTGCGCCCCCAGGTGAGCGTCAAGCGCCAGTTGTTCCGGCAGCAGAAATGGTATCAGTTGGTCGATAGCGGCAGCGGCCGGCGCCATCGGCTGAATCTGTCGGCCTACCGGTTCATTGGGCGGCTGAATGGCAACTACACCGTCGCCGAAGTCTGGAACGAGCTGGTGCAACTTTACGGCGACGACACACTGACGCAGGATGAAGCGATACGCGTGCTCGGCCAGCTCAGCAATGCCGAGCTGCTGCAATGCCAGCTGACGCCGAACATCGAGGCGCTGTTCCGCGAGCACAAGCAACAGACCAAACGCAAGCGCCGGATGGAACTCAATCCGCTGGCGATACGCGTCAAGCTGTTCGACCCCTCGCGCTGGCTGCTGCACTTCGATGCATGGCTGACTATATTGTTTCGCCCGGCCAGCCTCCTGCTGTGGTCGATCGTGGTGCTGCCGGCGGTATTGCTGGCTGCCGAACATTGGGCTGAACTGCACGAATTTGCCACCACCCATGTGCTGACCCCGCGCTATCTGATGATCGCCTGGCTGGCCTACCCGTTGATCAAATTCATCCACGAACTCGGCCATGCGCTGGCGGTCAGGCGCTGGGGCGGGCAAGTGCATGACGTCGGCTTTACCGCTTTCGTGCTGGTGCCCGTACCCTACGTGGACGCCTCCGCCGCGACCGGCTTTGCGCATCGTTCGCAGCGCGCGCTGGTGAGCGGCATCGGCATCATGGTCGAATTGTTCCTGGCCGCGCTGGCGCTGTATCTGTGGCTGAACGTGCAACCCGGACTGGTGCAGGACATCGCGTTCGTGGTGATGCTGATCGCCAGCGTATCGACGCTGGTGTTCAATGGCAATCCGCTGTTGCGCTTCGACGGCTATCACCTGCTGTGCGACCTGCTGGAAATGCCCAACCTGGATGCGCGCAGCAAATCCTGGTGGCTCAACCTGCTGCAACGGAAATTGTTCAAGCGCGACCTGCCTGCACAACCGCTGGCCGCCGGCGAAGCAAAATGGATGGCGTCGTATGCGCCGCTGGCCTGGTTGTATCGCGTCTATATCGGTGTGCTGATCGCATTCTGGGCAAGTGAAAAATCCGCGTTGCTGGGCTTGCTCATCATCATCGCAGTGATCTTCTCGATGCTGCTGCGCCCGCTGAGATCGATGGCACAGGAAACCGAAAACCTGGTACAGGGACGCGCGCGTCAACGCGTCAAGCTGATGTTTGGCGGCGTTATCGCCGGCATCATCGTGCTGCTCACGTTGATCCCGGTGCCCTACGGCATCGTGGCGCCAGCCGTGGTATCGCTTCCCGACGAGGCGCAAGTCAGGGCCGGCGCCGATGGCTTTGTGACATCGATCAAGGTGAAGGACGGCGAGCGTGTGGTGCCGGGACAGGTGCTGGCGGTGCTCGACGACCCCGACCTGATCGCCAGCCAGATCGCCGCGCAAAGCCGCCTGATCGGGCTGAAAGCACAGCAGTACAGCGCGCTGGAAACTGATCGCCTGCAGGCGGTCAACCTGGGCGAGGCCATCAACCATGCCGAAGCCGAAGCGGCCAGGCTGGATGTACAGGTCGGACAACTGCAGATACGCAGCCAGATCGCCGGCAAAATGGTGTTGGCGCACCAGGATGACGTGCTGGGCACCTGGCTGAAGAAGGGACAACTGCTGGGCTATGTGCTCGGCTCCGGCGAGCTGATCGTGCGCGCCGTGGTGGCGCAGCAGGATGCGCCACAGATCATCCGGCATGTGCGCAACACCGCCATCCGACTGGACGAACATCCCGCCGACCTGCTCTCCGGCCAGATTCGCCGCTCCGTCCCGGCGGCGACCTACCAGCTCCCCAGCGCGGCATTGGCGGACCGCAACGGCGGCGCGCTGGTCACCGACCCGGCCGACCCGGACCACCTGCGCACGCTGCAACCGGTGTTCCTGATCGATGTCGCACTGCCCGACAATCATCAACAGACCATCGGCGGACGCGCCCGGGTACGTTTCGGTTTCGGCATGCAACCGCTGGCATGGCAGTGGGCGCACCGGCTGGACCAATTGTTTCTGCAGCATCTCGACGGAGCCCAGCGCTCATGAGCGCCGCCAAGCTGCCGATGCCGGGCATCCTGCTGGGTGACTATCCGGAAAAACGCGACGGCAACGGCGTCTCGCTGCCGGTGGCGCTGTTGTTGCGCGCGCTTGGCTTCTGGCGCGGACTGCAACTCACGCGCCACCAGCATTTCATCGCCGCTGTTCGAACCAGACAAGGTGCCTTCTCCGCCGAATCACGGCCTGCATTCCAGCTGCGCCTGCATCAGTTGCGCGCGCGCCTGAGCCGCGACGGCTTTACCGATGCATTACTGGTCGACGCCTTTGCCAGCGTGGCGGTCGTGTCGGCACGGGAACTGGGCGTCACCCCGTATGACACGCAACTGATCGCAGCCCGCATCATGCTCGACAACCAGCTGGCGGAAATGGCCACCGGCGAAGGCAAGACGCTGGCAGCGGCGATCGCTGCCGCCACAGCCGCACTCGCCGGCGTGCCGGTGCATGTCATCACCTCCAACGACTACCTGGTCGAGCGCGATGCGCGCAGCTTGCTGCCGCTGTATCGCGCGCTGGGCCTGAGCGTGGGCGCGATCCTGCCACAGATGGATGCGGCGGCGCGCAAGGCCGCCTACGCCTGCGACATCGCTTACTGCACGGCCAAGGAACTGGTGTTCGATTATCTGCGTGACGGGCTCAACCGGCCGCGCCGCAGCCAGCTGGAACAGCGCGCAGCCAGTCTTGCGCAGCGGGATAACCCGGCAACACTGTTGCGCGGCCTGTGCATGGCGATCATCGACGAAGCCGACAGCGTGCTGATCGACGAAGCGCGCGTGCCGCTGGTGCTGTCGCGCGCCACCGAGACCAGCCCGGAGCAGACCGACTACCGGCAGGCATGGGAACTATCGGCAGGTCTTGAGCCGGAGCGGGACTTCATGCTGGAGGCAATCTCACATGACGTCCGGTTGACCGCAGCGGGACGCACGTTGCTGCACGAACTTGCTGCCGCAAACCCGGCCGGCTGGCTGACCGCCCGCCACTGCGAGGACACCGTCAAGACCGCACTGGTGGCGCGGCATGCGTTGCAGCAAAACCGGGATTACCTGGTCAGGGACGGCAAAATATTGCTCATCGACAGGAACACCGGCCGTACCGCAGATGGCCGCGCCTGGTCGCGCGGCCTGCACCAGCTGGTCGAGATCAAGGAAGCGTGCCTGCCGACCGCATCCACCACCACGCTGACGCAGATCACCTTCCAGCGCTTTTTCCCGCGCTATCTGCGGTTGGGCGGTATGAGCGGAACGATGACCGAGGTGCGCGGGGAATTGCTGCGGGTATATAGTATGGATGTGGCGCGCGTGCCATTGCGCCGCCCGAACCGGCGCATTGACATGGATGCGAGCGTGTTCGAGAACCAGCAGCAGATGTGGCAGGCAACCGTCGCCCGTGTGCGCGCATTGCATGCGCAGGGCAGGCCGGTGCTGATCGGCAGCGATTCGGTCACGGATTCGGAAACGTTGTCGCGCCACCTCGGTGCAGCAGGCCTGACGCATACCATACTGAACGCGCGCCAGGACCAGCAGGAGGCGCAATTGATCGCGGCGGCAGGGAAACGCGGCGCCATCACCGTTGCCACCAACATGGCCGGACGCGGCACCGATATCACGCTAGAACCCGGCGTCGAGCAGCTGGGCGGGCTGCATGTGATCTCCTGCCAGCAGAATGCGGCGCGGCGCATCGACCGGCAATTGATGGGGCGTTGCGCGCGTCAGGGCGATGCCGGCAGCACCGAGCGCTTCATCTCGCTGGACGGCCACTTGCTTGGCGGACGCTGGCAAACGTATCTGGCGCACTGGCTGATGCAGTTCACCGCACGGCAGCGGGGCCGACTCGGATCGATCGCGCTGCGACTGGGTCAACTGGCCGAGGAACGGCACCAGAGATTCGAACGCAGGATGCTGTTGCAACGCGACAAGGAACTGGCACGCTGGTTCACGTTCAGCGGCACCGAAGATTAGGAGAGAACAGGCATGAAAATATCCGCATCGCTCGCGCTGGTTGCCCTCACCGTGGTTGTCGCTGCCGACACCCTGGCGGAATCATCAACCGCAAACCCTGGCGTAACCAGGCAACCGCTCGGCTGTTTGATCCAGCCCGAACGGGTGGCCGAAGTCGGCAGCCCGGTGGTTGGCGTGATCGAATCGATGCTGGTGGAAAGAGGAGACACGGTACGCAAGGGACAAGCCATTGCCATCCTGCAAAACGGCGTGGATCGTGCATCCCTGACGGTAGCCAACCGGCGCGCGAAGGCCGAAGCCGACGTGAAGGCCGCCCGCGCGAACCTGATGTTCGCCAGGCAAAGTCTGGACCGCGCCCAGCTTCTGCATGCAAGGAATTTCATCTCCAGCCAGGCGCTGGACCAGGGCAAGGCCGAAACCGAAGTCGCGCGGCAAAAACTGGCGCAGGCCGAGGAGCAGCAGCGCATCTGGTCGGATGAAGTGGGCGTTGCCAAGGCACGACTGGAAGATCGAACCATACGCAGCCCGTTCGATGGCGTGATCGCCGAACGTTACCTCTCCGACGGAGAGCGTGTCGAGGTTCAACCGCTGGTCAGGGTCGCAAAGGTGGATCCATTGCGCGTCGAAGTGATCATGCCCGGCTCGCTGTACGGCAGCGTCGCGGCGGGATCGGTGGCGCAAGTCACGCCCGACATGGCGGGCGCCGCCGCCATCAACGCAAAGGTCACGCTGGTGGACAGGATCCTCGATGCGGCCAGCGGCACCTTCCGCGTGCGCCTCAGTTTGCCCAACCCGGGCGCCGGCATTCCCGCAGGGCTGCGCTGCAAGGTCGATTTCTCAGCTGGAGCAAAAGCGGACGCGCCCGCCGCGAACAAATCAAGCACCGGCAGCGCACCGGATATTCGCCCCTCCGGCAAAAAAGTTGCGGACAAGAACCTGAAAGCCATCAGCCTCAACACCGGCTTCGCTGTAAAGAACAGGTCAGGCGACCGCACCGGCGCAAGCAAGGTGCCGGTCAGGCTCAAACTGGACAGCAAGCTCTCGACTCCGGACCAGGACGGAGCGTTAACCCGTGACGAGATCTGAGCAGAGACGATCATGAAAACATCGGCATTGCCCAAGCGGCCCGCAGACCAACCCGTTATGACCCGCCGGAAAAATCCGGCAGGCCGCGATTGGTTGAAGCCGCTGACCAGCATGTGGCGCGCCATGTCTTCTTCCGCATCACATGACTGCGTGCCATTGGTGGAGGAACTCGAGCCGCGCCTGCTCTATTCCGCCGATTTCGCCACCAGCGGACTGCTGCTTGCCGGCGGCAGCCATGTCGTCGAACAGCGCGTGCTGGACACCGGCGGAGAATTCGTTCAGGCGCAGGCCAGTCAGGTCGACGCCACGCTGCAACAGCACGAACTGATCTTTATCGATTCCAGTGTGCCGGACATCGATGGGCTGCTTGCCGGACTGGACACCAATGGCAAGAACGTCGAGATCGTGATGCTGGATGCCAGCAAGGACGGCATCGAACAGATCAGCGCCGCCTTGTCCGGCCGCACCGATATCTCCGCGATCCACATCTTCTCGCACGGCAGCGACGGCGAGCTGCAACTCGGTTCCACCACGCTGGACAGCAGCCAGCTTGAGGCGCGCAGCACCGAGATCTCGCACTGGGGCGATGCCCTGACCGGCAACGGCGACATCCTGCTGTACGGTTGCGATGTGGCGGCTGACGCCAGCGGCGAAGCATTCGTGCAACGCCTGGCCGCGCTCACGCGCGCCGATGTTTCCGCCAGCAGCAACCTGACCGGCAACGCCGCCCTGGGCGGCGACTGGGTGCTGGAATATCAGGTCGGCCAGGTGCAGGCCCCGACCGTGGCCTCTGCCTCGGCGCTGGCAGGCTGGCAGAATGATTTGCTTGCCTACTCGGTGACCAATACCAATGATTCGGGGCTGGGCTCCTTGCGCGAAGCCATCACGCTGGCCAACCTCCTGCCGGGCGCGGATAGCATCACCTTCAATATCGGCAGCGGCGTGCAAACCATCAGCCTTAACTCCGCCCTGCCGACGATCACCGGCCCGTTGACGATCGACGGCACCACCCAGGGCGGCTACGCCGGTGCGCCGCTGATCGTGCTGGACGGAACCAGTGCAGGCGGAAACGCGAACGGCCTGGTGCTCGGCGCCGGCAGCAGCGGCAGCACGATACAGGGCCTGGCGATCAACAACTTCAAGGGCTACGGCATTGCGGTGCACAGCAACAACAATGTCGTTGCCGGCAATTACATCGGCCTGGCGGCCGATGGCCTGACTGCAGCCCAAAATCGCCTGGACGGTATCTACATCACCGGCGCCAACAATATCATCGGCGGCAGTACCGCGAGCGCGCGCAACGTCATTTCATCCAACGGTGACGATGGGATCAATATTGCCGGCGGCAATTTCAACACCATCCAGGGCAACCTGGTCGGACTGGCAGCAGACGGAGTCACCGTCAGGGGCAATGGCACCGTCGGGATCTGGATAACCGGCGGCGCCAGCAATTCAAGCATCCTCGGCAATACCATTGCCGGACATACCAATTATTCCGGCATCGAGGTCAACGGCACCTCGACCGGCACGGTCATCCAGGGCAACTACATCGGCACCAACGCCAGCGGGGCAACCACCCTGGCAAACGGCATCGGCATCACGTTGTGGAATGGCGCCACCAACACCACGATAGGCGGCGTGAACCCGGGCGAAGGCAACACCATTGCCTACAACGCCACTGCCGGCATCGACATCGAAGGGGCGACGACTGGCGATAACAGCATCCTGGGGAATTCCATTTATTCCAATACCGGACTGGGCATCGATCTGGGCGGGTTCAGCAATGGCGTCACCGCAAACGATACCGGCGACGCAGACACCGGACCCAACGGCCTGCAGAACTTTCCATTGTTGAGCAGCGTCGTCTCCAGCGGCACGCAGATCACCCTGACCGGCACCCTCAACAGTCTGGCCAATACAAACTACCGCATCGAATTCTTTGCCAGTGCTGGCGCCGACCCTTCCGGTTATGGGGAAGGCGCGCGTTACCTGGGTTTTGCCGATGTCCTGACCGATGCAAGCGGCAACGCAAGTTTCAGCACGACCATCAGCGCCCTGGTCTCGGCCGGCGAATCCATTTCCGCCACCGCTACCCGAACCGATGGCAGCTACACCACTTTCTTTGCCACTTCGGAGTTCTCGAAGAGCACCACCCTGAACTTCGCCCCGGTACTCAATGGGGCGAACAACCTGAGCCCGATCAACGAGGATCCGGCAAGCAATTCCGGCACGCTGGTATCGGCGCTGATCAACACCTTTGCCAGCGACGTAAATGGCGGCACGCTTGGCATCGCGGTCACAGCGGTCGACAACAGCAATGGCAGTTGGGAGTATTCGACCAATGGCGGCAGTTCATGGACTGCCTTTGGCGCGCCCAGCATGGGAAGCGCGCGCCTGCTGGCCGCCGATGCCAATACCCGCGTGCGCTTTGTCCCCAACCCGAACTGGAACGGCACGGTAAGCAATGGCCTGACTTTTTATGCATGGGACCAGACCAGTGGTACGGCCGGCGGCACGGCGATCCTGTCCCAGAATGTATTCGATAACTTCAACTCCGTTTCATACGGCAATAACAACGGCACTGCGTCCTGGTCCACTTCCTGGGTGGAATCCGACAGCGCCACCGGCGGCGCGGCCGGCGGCGAGATCCGGGTCGTGGCCGGCGGCAGCCTGCAGATGCGTGCGTCGATCAATGCCGACTCGATCTATCGCGAAGTCGATCTGACCGGCGCTTCTACTGCGACATTGAGCTTCAATTACGCGAGCACGCTGGGCGGTGCCGATCAGGTTGACCTGCAAATCTCCAACGACGGCGGCAGCAGCTACACCACGCTGGCCAATTTCGGCAGTTCCTCCAACACAGGATCGGGCACGCTGTCTTTCGATATCGGCTCCTATATCTCCGCCAACACGCGCGTCAGGTTTGTCGTCGTCGGCACCGAAGACAACCTGTATCTGAATATCGACAACCTGCAGATCGCCTATGGCACGCCTTACACTGGCGGCAGCACGGCATTCAGCCTGGCGGCGGCCAGCAGCAGTATCGTGGTGACCGCGGTCAACGATGCGCCGGTACTAAACTTGCCGGCTACCCAGCTCGCTACCGTCGATACGCCTGTTGTTTTTTCCACGGCTAATGGCAACCGGATCTCGGTCAGCGATGTGGATGCGGGAAACAATCCGGTCGAGATCACGCTGGATATCAAAGAAGGGACGCTCACCCTGGGCAGCACCGCAGGGCTGACTTTCAGCACCGGCGATGGCACGGCCGACGGGAAAATGGTGTTTATCGGTACCCTTGCCGATATCAATGCAGCAATGGACGGCATGGTCTATACACCCAAGAGCAATTACGGCGGCAATGGCGCCAAGATCAACATCACGGCAAATGACCTTGGCAACTCCGGTAGCGGCGGGGCACAAAAAGTTACCGGTACCATCGCCTTCAATTTCAAGAATGTTGCGCCGGTCGCTGTCGATGACACGTATAACGCAGCGGAAAATGGGACACTGACCGTCACCGCGTCTGCCGGACTCCTCTCCAACGATAGAGACGCAAACCAGAATGCGCTGACCGCCGTTCTGGTTACAGGTCCGGCCAATGGGACGCTGGCGCTGGCCGCCGATGGCAGTTTCACTTATACCCCGAACACCAATTTCATCGGCATCGATTCCTTCACCTACAAAGCCAACGACGGGTTGCTCGATTCCGGCGTTGCGACCGTCACCCTTGATGTGTATGCGGTCAACACTGCGCCGACGATCAGCGGCATCACCGCACTCACCAGCATCAACGATACTGCCAGTGCCAGCCCGTTTTCTGGCGTAACGATAGCCGATGCGGACAGCCCGGCGCAGGTGCTGGCCGTGTCGATCACGCTGGACAGCGCAGCCAAGGGCACGCTGTCAAATCTGGGCGGCGGCACTTATGACGAGGCCACCGGCATCTACAGCTTCAGCGGCACCGCCACCGCTGCCACCACCGCCTTGCGCGGACTGGTGTTCACGCCGACCGCAAACCGTGTCGCGCCGGGCAGTACCGAATCCACCATTTTCACCTTGAGTGTCAGCGATAGCATCGCCGCCCCGGTCACCGATTCCAGCACTACCGTGACGACCACGTCGGTAAACGATGCGCCCACGATCAGCGGCATCACTGCACTCACCAGTATCGACGATACCGGAACCACGACTCCGTTCTTCTCGGTGATCATCGACGACGTCGATAACCCGGCGCAGACCCAGACCGTGACCATCACGCTGGATACCGCAGCCAAGGGCACACTCTCCAATCTGGGCGGCGGCAGCTACAATGCCGGCAGCGGCGTTTACAGCTTCAGCGGCACCGCTGCCGATGCCACCACCGCGGTGCGCGGGCTGGTGTTCACGCCCACCGCCAACCGCGTCGCGCCCGGCAGCACCGAATCGACCACCTTCACCCTGAGTGTCGATGATGGCGTCATCGCTACGCCGGTTACCGATAACAATACCGTGGTGGTAGCGACATCCGTCAACGATGCGCCGACCGGCAGCGCCACCGCGATCCTCACCGACGGTACCGAAGACACGGCCTACACTGTCAGCACAGCTGACCTGCTCGCCGGCTTCAGCGATGTCGATGGCGACACAATGAGTGTGGCTAACCTGGTAGCCAGCGACGGCAGTGTCGTCGACAATCTCGACGGCACTTACACCATCACCCCGAGTGCGAATTTCAACGGCGCTGTGACCCTGAACTACGACGTCATCGACGGCAACGGCGGCAGCATCGCCGCCAGCCAGAGCTATACGCTGGATGCCGTCAACGATGCGCCGACCGGCAGCGCCAGCGCGATCCTCGCCAACGGCACCGAGGATACCGCCTATACCGTCAGCGCCTCCGACCTGCTCGCCGGCTTCAGCGATGTGGACATCGCCACCAACGGCCAGGTGCTCAGCGTGTCCAGCCTGACCGCCAGCGATGGCAGCGTCGTCGACAATCTCGACGGCACTTACACCATCACCCCGAGCGCGAATTTCAACGGCGCTGTGACCCTGAACTACAACGTCATCGACGGCAACGGCGGCAGCATCGCCGCCAGCCAGAGCTATACGCTGGCTGCCGTCAACGATGCGCCGACCGGCAGCGCCAGCGCGATCCTCGCCAACGGCACCGAAGACACCGCCTATACCGTCAGCGCCTCCGACCTGCTCGCCGGCTTCAGCGATGTGGACATCGCCACCAACGGCCAGGTGCTCAGCGTGTCCAGCCTGACCGCCAGCGATGGCAGCGTCGTCGACAATCTCGACGGCACTTACACCATCACCCCGAGCGCGAATTTCAACGGCGCTGTGACCCTGAACTACAACGTCATCGACGGCAACGGCGGCAGCATCGCCGCCAGCCAGAGCTATACGCTGGATGCCGTCAACGATGCGCCGACCGGCAGCGCCAGCGCGATCCTCGCCAACGGCACCGAAGACACCGCCTATACCGTCAGCGCCTCCGACCTGCTCGCCGGCTTCAGCGATGTGGATAGCGACACAACTGCAGTGTAGCTCCAGCCTGACCGCCAGCGATGGCAGCGTCGTCGACAATCTCGACGGCACTTACACCATCACCCCGAGTGCGAATTTCAACGGCGCTGTGACCCTGAACTACGACGTTATCGACGGCAACGGTGGCAGCATCGCCGCCAGCCAGAGCTATACGCTGGATGCCGTCAACGATGCGCCGACCGGCAGCGCCAGCGCGATCCTCGCCAACGGCACCGAGGATACCGCCTATACCGTCAGCGCCTCCGACCTGCTCGCCGGCTTCAGCGATGTGGACATCGCCACCAACGGCCAGGTGCTCAGCGTGTCCAGCCTGACCGCCAGCGATGGCAGCGTCGTCGACAATCTCGACGGCACTTACACCATCACCCCGAGCGCGAATTTCAACGGCGCTGTGACCCTGAACTACAACGTCATCGACGGCAACGGCGGCAGCATCGCCGCCAGCCAGAGCTATACGCTGGATGCCGTCAACGATGCGCCGACCGGCAGCGCCAGCGCGATCCTCGCCAACGGCACCGAGGACACCGCCTATACCGTCAGCGCCTCCGACCTGCTCGCCGGCTTCAGCGATGTGGACATCGCCACCAACGGCCAGGTGCTCAGCGTGTCCAGCCTGACCGCCAGCGATGGCAGCGTCGTCGACAATCTCGACGGCACTTACACCATCACCCCGAGCGCGAATTTCAACGGCACTGTGACCCTGAACTACAACGTCATCGACGGCAACGGCGGCAGCATCGCCGCCAGCCAGAGCTATACGCTGGATGCCGTCAACGATGCGCCGACCGGCAGCGCCAGCGCGATCCTCGCCAACGGCACCGAGGATACCGCCTATACCGTCAGCGCCTCCGACCTGCTCGCCGGCTTCAGCGATGTGGACATCGCCACCAACGGCCAGGTGCTCAGCGTGTCCAGCCTGACCGCCAGCGACGGCAGCGTCGTCGACAATCTCGACGGCACTTACACCATCACCCCGAGCGCGAATTTCAACGGCGCTGTGACCCTGAACTACAACGTCATCGACGGCAACGGCGGCAGCATCGCCGCCAGCCAGAGCTATACGCTGGCTGCGGTCAACGATGCGCCGACCGGCAGCGCCAGCGCGATCCTCGCCAACGGCACCGAGGACACCGCCTATACCGTCAGCGCCTCCGACCTGCTCGCCGGCTTCAGCGATGTGGACATCGCCACCAACGGCCAGGTGCTCAGCGTGTCCAGCCTGACCGCCAGCGACGGCAGCGTCGTCGACAATCTCGACGGCACTTACACCATCACCCCGAGCGCGAATTTCAACGGCGCTGTGACCCTGAACTACAACGTCATCGACGGCAACGGCGGCAGCATCGCCGCCAGCCAGAGCTATACGCTGGATGCGGTCAACGACGCCGCTGTGATCAGCAGTGGCTCGGGCAGCGTGACCAAGAATGCAACCCTTACCACCAACGGCACGTTGACGATCACCGATGTCGATACCGGCGAGGCAAGCTTCATCGCACAACCCGGCACGACAGGCACCTACGGCAACTTCACTTTGGATGCCGGCGGCAACTGGACTTACGCACTGGATAGCACCAACCCTGCGGTGCAGTTGTTGCCAGCCGGCTCGATGCTGCATGAGATTTTCAGCGTCGCCAGTGTCGACGGCACGCCATCCAGCGTAACCATCACCATCAATGGCTCGGGTGTCCTGACTGTGCCGTCCCCTCCCACTCCGCCGGTAACCGAAAGTCCGCCGGCCGAAGTCGTGACAGTCGGCACGGAACCCGCCGCCGGCGATATCAAGGAACCGGCACCACCGGTTACCGAGCCACCGCCGGAGTATGTTGCGGCGCCCGCCATCGCGCCGGTAGTTGAAAATGCACCTGCTGCAAACCCCGTTCCTGCCGGCGAAGCGGCAGTCCGGCAGGATAGTCGCGAAATCACCCGGAACGACCGGCAAACAGTAAACATCGCTTCGCTATTCAGCCTTGATCCGTCGATCCTTGCGAATTTCCAGACTGGATTGCAAACCAACCTGCCCCTGCTCAATGCCGTCACCACGGCCACGAACAACCAGGCGTTCATCAAGGAACTGAATCAGTTGCGCGAACATGTGACGACTGATGCAGCGGTAACACACAACATCGTCGGCGCCTCGGTTGCTGTCGGAACGGGACTGTCCATCGGCTATGTGTTGTGGTTGCTGCGCGGCGGCGTCCTGCTCGGCAGCCTGTTGTCTACGCTGCCAGCGTGGCGCTTCATCGACCCCTTGCCTGTACTTGGCCGCCTTGACGAAGGTGACGACGATGCAGGTGAAGGTGAATCGCTCGAATCCCTGGTCGGGACAGACCCGAATGATGCCGATGCAGCGCCGGAAGATATTCGGTCCCCGAATGATGCGGCTGCAGCGCCGGAAGACAACCGGCATGCATGACCCCCTCGTATCTCCCGGCGTGGATCGCGCGATGACCATCACCTCGCCGATCCGGTTTCCGTTGCCATGAAAATCTTCAGCTTCGTAAGTAACCTGACCAAAGGCCTGAGCGCGAAGGCACATATCGCAATGGGCCTGGCATTCCTGGTGACCAGTGCGCTGCTGGCGGCTTCTTTTCTGGGCCTCGTTCCGGACCGGACGGGTGCGATCCGGGATGGCAGGGCCGCCCTCGCGGAGGCCGTGGCCGCAAGCGGCACCGCCTTGCTCACCGTCGGTGATATACGCCTGCTGGAATCGACCCTGACGCTGATCGTCAAGCGCAACCCGGAAATCATTTCTGCCGCATTGCGCAGGAACGACGGAACCATTGCGCTTGCGATAGGCGATCATGAAAGAAACTGGATCGCCACCGCCGGCGAATATTCCACGGAAACGCAGATGCAGGTTCCGATCCTGAACGGGAATGTCCGCTGGGGACAGCTCGAGCTGCGTTATCGGCCGATCACAGATGACGGCCTGCTCGGCTTTATCCACAATCCCTGGTTCCAGCTGCTGGGCTTCATGTCCCTGGTCAGCTTTACCGTGTTTTACTTCTATCTCGGAAAAGTCCTGCGCCATCTCGACCCTTCGCAGGCCATTCCGGGACGCGTCAGGGCCGCGCTGGATACCCTCGCCGAAGGCCTGCTGGTGATCGACAAAAAGCAAAATATCGTGCTGGCCAACCAGGCGTTCGCTGCTTTTCTGGGGAAGACGCCGGAGCAGTTTCTCGGCGTAAGCGCTGCCTCGCTGGACTGGCTCGATGAAGCCAACCAGCCGCTGCCGAAAGGTCGCTTGCCCTGGCTGGATACGCTGCAGGACGGCAGCAACCAGACCGACCGGATGCTGAACCTGCGCAATGCAAAATCCGAACAACGCAATTTTGTCGTGAACTGCTCGCCGGTGCTGGGCACTGGGCGCAAACCCAACGGCGTGTTCATCAGCCTCAATGACGTGACGCAGATCGAACAGAACAAGGTCGAATTGCACAAGGCAAAAGACGAAGCCGAAGCCGCCAACCAGGCCAAGAGCGAGTTCCTCGCCAACATGAGCCACGAGATCCGCACGCCGATGACTGCGATCCTGGGTTTCACCGAACTGCTGCAACGCGGCTACATCAAGAACGAGAAGGATTCTGCCCGATACCTGTATACGATCCATTCCAGCGGCAAGCACCTGCTGGAACTGATCAACGACATTCTCGACCTGTCCAAGATCGAGGCCGGCCAGATGGAGATGGAGCTGCTGCCCTGCTCCCCGCACCAGGTCATCAGCGAAGTGGTAACCGTGCTCTCGGCCAGGGCACAGGAAAAAGGCCTGCGATTAAAACTCGAGGCACGGGGCAAACTGCCGGCCATCATCCAGTCCGACCCGGGGCGATTGCGCCAGATCACCACCAACCTGATCGGCAACGCGATCAAGTTCACCGAACAGGGCACGATCCGGGTCGTGCTTTACCTGGAGCAGTCACAGGGCCGGCCTTTTTATCATATCGACGTCATCGACAGCGGCATCGGCATCCCGCAGGACAAGCTGGATAAGATATTCAATCCGTTCGAGCAGGCGGACACCAGTGTCACCCGCCGCTTTGGCGGCACCGGACTCGGCTTGTCCATCAGCCGGCGTTTTGCCCGGGCGCTGGGCGGAGATATCGTTGCCAGCAGCGAGCCGGGCAAGAGCAGTACTTTTTCAGTGACGATAGAAACCGGATCGCTGCAGCAGGTACAGATGCTCGATCCGGAACAGATCCTGGCGGATGAGGCAACTTCGGTCAATCAGGGACAGACCCATTGGGTGTTCCCGCCGAACCGCCGGGTCCTGATCGTGGACGATGGCCCGGAGAACCGGGAACTGGTCACCCTGGTGCTGGAGGAGAATGGCCTGCAGGTCGACCAGGCGGAGAACGGCCAGATTTGCCTGGACAAGGTGAATGGCAGCCACTTCGACCTGGTGCTGATGGACATACAAATGCCGGTAATGGACGGTTTCACCGCAGTCCGCAAGATTCGCGAGCAGGGCTTGACGCTGCCGGTATTCGCCCTGACTGCCAATGCCATGAAGGGATACGAACAAACCGTGCTGGCAGCCGGCTATTCGGGCTACCTTACCAAACCCATCGACATCGATTCCATGATGGACACGCTGGCCGGGTCGCTGGGCGGCACGCAGGTTCAGGGCGAACGGGCAGACTTGCCCGCAGGATCGGGACGCCCCGCGCCGGACGCTACAGCAGACGCACAGACTCAAGCGCCGATCATTTCGCGCCTTGCCAACAAGCCGCGCCTGCTTCCGGCCATCCACAAGTTCACGGCACGGCTAGATGAACAACTGCAGGCCATGGAACTTGCATGGCGGGACCGCAATTTGACCGAGCTCGCCGCTCTTGCGCATTGGCTCAAGGGAGCGGCAGGCACCGTCGGCTATGATGATTTCACCGAACCATCGATCGAGCTGGAACAATTCATCAAGTCCGGTGCCGAAAACCAGATCGCTGACGCCATCCAGAAATTGCGCAGCCTGCAAGACAGGATCGTGTTGCCGGAGGATGCCGAGGCTGCCGCATCGAACCCCGCCCCGAAGGAGTAACCGCACGAGACGGACTTCAGCGATACGCGCGCAGACCGCAGCAAGCTATAATCACCGAACGGAATGCCCCAAAAGGAGATGTTTACCCATGCCGAAGAAACACTCTGATGTACCCGCCTTCGAAGACGGATCGGCTTCCGGCAAACAAGCTGCGGCACCCCCCGGCGTCATGCGGGATTCCAGCGGCGAATACATGACCACGAACCTGAACCAGGCCACCATCATGATCATCGATGATGAGCCCATCACCATTGAAGTCTTGATCGAGTTCCTGGAAGAGGGCGGTTATCACAACGTGATCACAACGAGTGATCCGCGCGAGGCCTTGAAGCTGATCGCAGCCAGGCGTCCGGATGTGATCATGCTGGACCTGATGATGCCCCATGTCAGCGGATTCGACATTCTCAGCGCGATGCGGTCAAACAAACTGATGCGTCACATCCCCGTGATCGTGCTGACATCCTCCACCGGTTCCGAAACAAAACTCAAGGCACTTGAACTCGGCGCTACCGACTTTCTGGGCAAGCCGGTAGATTCGAGCGAGTTGATCCTGCGCCTGCGCAATACTGTCGCCGCCAAGGCATACCAGGATCAGCTGACCTATTACGATGCGCTCACCGGCTTGCCCAACCGAACCATGTTCAGGGATCACCTTGAATGGACCTTGCGCCAGGCCAAGCGTTACGACAGATTGGGCGCGCTGTTGCACATCAATATCGACCGCTTCAAGAAAGTCAACGACGCCCTTGGCCCGAGCCTTGCAGACGAATTTCTGAAGGCTTTCGCCAAGCGACTGGAACAGGTGGTGCGCACCAGCGACACGCTGGCCCGCAATTCCGGCGAGCAGATCTCTTCATTCGGGCTGTCCCGGCTCGGCGGCGATGAGTTCACCATCCTGCTGGTGGAAATGAATGCGGTCGAGGATGCCTCACTGGTCTGCCAGCGGGTGCTGGCCGCGATAAACGAACCGTTCATGATCGAACAGCATGGAATATATGCAACTTGCAGCATTGGCGCTGCCGTATTTCCGGCTGATGGCAGCGACAGCGATACCTTGCTGAAAAGCGCGGGCGTTGCGATGCACTTCTCCAAGAATCTGGGCGGGAATGCCTTCCGTTTCTATTCAAGGGAACTGGACGAACAATCTTCGGCGCTGATGGATCTTCAAAATGACCTGTATAACGCAATCGAACAGGATGAACTGCGGCTTTTCTATCAGGCAAAGATCGACACCCAAAGCGGAAGGCTGATCGGCGCAGAAGCCTTGATTCGCTGGTACCGCGACAAGAAAGATCTCATTCCGCCTGATATGTTCATCCCGCTGGCCGAGGAAACAGGACTGATCGTGCAAATTGGCGAGTGGGTATTCAACGAGGCATGCAAAAGCATAAGGGAATGGACCGATTCCGGTTTATTCTCTCCCAGGATCGCGGTCAACGTGTCAGGCCGGCAATTCAGGGAAAGCAGCTTCCTGCCTGCTATCAAAGGAATCATCACCGACAGCGGCATCGACCCCCAGTTCCTGACCATCGAAATGACCGAGACGCTGTTGATGGGCAACGCGCGGGAAAATATCCAGGCACTGCAGGACTTGAAAGCCATGGGACTCAGGCTTTCGATGGACGATTTCGGAACCGGTTATTCATCCCTGAGCTATTTGTCGCGCTTTCCGCTGGATGAACTGAAGATAGACCAGTCCTTCGTAACCGGCCTGACTACCGGCGTCAAAAATGACAGCACCGCTATCGTCGTGGCGATCATTGCAATGGCACACAGCCTGGGACTCAAGGTGGTGGGTGAAGGGATCGAGACGCGAGAACAGTACGCATTCCTGCAACAGTATCAATGCGATGAATGTCAGGGGTACCTGTTCAGCAAGCCGATATCTCACGACGAATTTTCAGCATTGCTGAAAAAGAGCCAGGCTTCCGGGGATTTACCCTTGCTGGAACTGTAGTCACTTGTGATTGGCGGTAGTACCCGCACTATTCACACGTTATGTGATCGGCTGGTCGACGCAATAGATCATCGATAGAGGAACTGCAATGAGAAAACTGGTTGTGATGATGCTGTTTGCATTTGTCAGCAGCAATGCAATGGCTGCGTGGGTTCTTATTACCATGAGCGACGATAAAAATACCACTATTTACGGCAATCCGGACACCGTAAGCTGGTCCAGTAACAAGGTAAAACTGTCCATCATGTACGACAATAAAATGCCCAAGACCGTCCCCGGGTTCAAGTCTTACTTTTCAACCAAGGATCAATTTGAAGTTGACTGCAATGAAGATCAAAGCCGCCTGCTCGGCTTGATTGCATTCTCGGGGAACATGGGCGCAGGTGAGGTGATCTATACCCATAACTTCAATAATGACTGGTCTCCTGTCACACCGAACCGGTTAGACCAGGACATATTCAAATTTGCCTGCAGTTTGAAATCCGCATAACCTCAATAATCGATTAATTTTATGCAACAACTCCAATTCTATTCCCAGCATGGTCAAGACAGATATATCTATGAGACTTTTTTCAAAGATCAAACCACCGGGTTTTTTATAGACATCGGCGCATACGACGGTTCTACGTATAGCAATACCCGTTTTCTTGAAGAAACGCTGGGATGGAAAGGTATATGCATTGAGCCCATTAAAACCCAATTTGATCTTCTAGCTAAGCGACGCAAATCAAAATGTATAAATGTTTGCGTATCAAATTTTGATGGTGAGGCGGAATTCTGTGAGGCCAGGATCCCAGGATTCGGGGGTATGTATAGCGGCCTGACTGAAAGCTATGATGAACGCCATTCCAAATATATCGAGCAGCACAGTAACAGCAAGATAACGTACAAGGTCCCTGTTAAAAGGCTCTCGACGATACTGAAAGAATTTCCTGTTGATGTTATTGATTACTGTTCAATCGACACAGAGGGTTCCGAATTGCAGATAATGGAAGATATCAAGGAAAACAATATCATCATCAATGTGCTTTCAATCGAGAACAATTACCGGGATGAAAATCTGCATAGATACATAGAGGGCTGTGGATTTGTTTTAGGGGGGACATTTTCCGGGTTTGATGATTTATATCTGAGAGCCGAATGCATCGATGCCTTGCTAGGCAAGACATAAACACAACCATTCATTTCGGCTTGCAGTAACAGGCTAAAAAATCGCCTGTGTGCGATACAAGTACTCTGACATCTCTTCCTTCGTACCGCTCTTGCGTCTTGCCAGGCCATGCGTATGCAGAACCAGGTTACGCATCACGCAATACGGGATGGCAGGATGCGAATGCAGCAATGTTTCCAGTCTGGCGCGTTGCAATAGCAGAACGGCACTGTCATCCCTGACATTTACCTTCGCACTGACATTCACGTTGCTGCCGCCAACAAAGCTGACGATCCTGGCCAGGTCTCCGGCCGCTTCAAGATGAAGAGAGACAGGCTCATCGTTAACCATGGCACTTATCTCGACATCACCCTTGACCAGGATCATCAAGGCATTTTTGAATGGTTCATCCTGCAGCTCTATAATATATTCCTTGGCCTCCAGGTATTGACCGGAGATGAGTTCGGCAAGTATCTTTATTTCTGATTCCTGCAGGTTGTCGACAATATTGCTTTTGCGCAATGCCTCCAGAATTTGATCATCAGAAAATCCCTGCGCACCCATCATGCTGGTGTTCATCAGGGTCTTGTCCTGTTGTGTGCCGTTCGAGGTCATTTCCGCTATTCCCATGTAAAGATTATTGCCAGGCTCGCCAAATGCCGCAATCAAGCAACCATCGCTGATATTCGTTCAAAAATATTGGCGATTGGATTTCCGCAAAGATGCATTTGATCATGATCCGGTAATTCGAAAATCTCGCGGCTGTATTCCCTGGCATTGCCAGGCAAAATTAGCATATTTCACCCGCAAATGAAATCTGAACGTGCTGCCAGTAAACTTTCGATACTTGCGGCCGCATGCTGTTTCTTGAGGTTTGTCAGCTACCTGACAAATTCCGGCATGGCGAGTTGGCGAAATAGTCCTTCACTTCCTCAGCACTCTGTATTTAGCGTTATAGTCCGATACACGGCCCTGCACATTGCAGTCCTGCCTTTTTTTCAGAAGAGGTTGCTGAATATAATTTCACGTCAAGTGAATCTCTGGTACAAATGTGAATATTTCACTACCCTTACCCAGCCCTTTCTTTCAGGAGCATGATAATGCGCGTTAAAGATCTGATGGTTACAAAAGTATTTACAGTAGAGGAAAACGATTTGATTGACCGTGTCTTTTTCTTGATCTATTACGAAAGGATTCGTCACTTACCGGTAGTTGAAAATGGCAAGGTTGTAGGAATTGTTTCCGACAGGGATATGTACAAGGCCCTGGGCCCGAAAAACAACTCCAGCGCCATTGAGTCTGCAACCGGCACAGGTATAACCGAGCTTCGTGTAATCCCGAAAAAAGTTCGGCATATCATGCGCCGTGGGGTCATAACCGTTAATCGTGATACTTACGCGACGGAAGCCGCTGCAATAATGGCTGACAACAAAATCGGCGCATTACCTGTCGTCGACAAGGATAACAAACTGGTCGGAATCCTGACATCGACGGACATACTCCGGGTGTTCTCAAAAATCGACAAGGCCAGTTATACAAAAGAACCAAAGACACAGGTCCGTTAGTCGGAACTGACCTAGCTGTTTCTGAATACTGGATACGGATTCTCCGAATAACCAGACGTGTGTCACAACATATCAAGCAAAACGATGGGTGGGATGATGGGTAGCAAGCCATTGCGGCCACAGAGTCCATGAGGGACAAGGGCCATTGGCGGAGAGGGAGGGATTCGAACCCTCGGTAGACTCGCGCCTACGCCTGATTTCGAGTCAGGTACATTCGACCACTCTGCCACCTCTCCGGGGCCGCGCATTTTACCAGCAAAGCCAAAAATCAGGCAGAATGTTGCCATGGACAAACTTTCGCGCCCATATTGTTCAAGGCGGTTGTGGCCTGGCCGGCTTGGAAAGCGAATAGCAGGACTGTTACTGTCCGGATGTTTATGCTCAATCACTTTGGTCGGCTGCGATGCGCCGGAAGCCGAAACCCCCCGAAAGCCCTGGCGTGAGGAACTGACCATAGCCGTGTCGCAATTCGGCAGTAGCGTAAGCGCCGAATTCGAATTGCAACTGGTCACCCTGTTTGCCCAGCGACTGAACCTGACAACCCGGCTGGTGCCTTTGCCCCCCGACCAGATCATTCCTTACCTGATGGCCGACAAGGCGCATTTCGCCGCAGCAGGATTGCGCAGCAACAAGAACGGCGGCGTCTTGCGCTTCAGCCCTTCCTATCAGACAGTTCGCGAGCAAGTGGTGTGCAGCGTGCGGGTGCGTCAGTTGAACGATCTGACCAGCAGGCAGATCGCCGTTGTGGCCGGCTCCGAACAGGAAGATGCCTTGCGCGAAACACGGCAGGGACAGCGTACATTGCACTGGATCGCCCGGCATGGTAATTCCGTATCCGACCTGTTGGGCGAGGTCGCGGACGGAAAACTTGAATGCACCATAGCCAACAACGAGCAACTGGAGACTGCGCGTAATCTGCATCCCAGCCTGCACGCGGCATTCGATATCGCCGCGCCGTCCAAGCTTGCCTGGGCCTTCGCTCCGGACGCCACCAAGGAATTGATCGATGAAGTGGAGAAATTTTTCAACGCCATCAAGCAGGATGGCACGCTGAAGGGTTTGCTTGATCGCTATTACGGCCACAACGACCGGCTGGAACCGATCGATGCGACTACATTCCTGATCAATGCCCGCAATGTGCTGCCGCGCTACCGGCAGATATTCGAGGACGCCGAGGCGCAAACCGGGATCGAATGGCAGTTGCTTGCCGCTCTCTCCTATCAGGAGTCGCATTGGGATCCGCAGGCTACCTCGTTTACCAATGTGCGCGGCATGATGATGCTGACGGGAGAAACAGCTGACCGCATGAAAGTCAAGAACCGGCTTGATCCGCGCGAGAGCATCATGGCGGGCGCGCGTTATTTGCAGATGTTGCGGGATCAACTGCCGCAACATGTTCCGGATCGACAGCGGACCTGGCTGGCAATGGCCGCTTACAACCAGGGTATGGGGCACCTCGAGGATGCCCGCATCCTGACTGCGCGCGCGGGCTTGAATCCCGATTACTGGCTGGATGTCCGAACCAGGATGTCCAAGTTGTCACAGCCGGAATATTTTGAACAAACCAGGCATGGCTATGCGCGCGGCGGAGAGGCGGTGGTGCTGGTCGAAAACGTGCGCCAATATTATGACCTGCTGAAACTCCTGGCCATGCCGAAAACGCAGAAACTGAACACTTCACCCTATTACCTGCAGATCCCGAACGACAGGCAATCGATGGGCTTCGGCCTGAAAATCAAGTAGGTTGGGCTGACGCAGGAAGCCCGACCTATGATGCTACGATGTTGCCGGACTGGCCTTGATGATTTCCAGTCCGCCCATGTAGGGACGCAATGCTTCGGGGACTTTTATGCTGCCATCGGCTTGCTGATAATTCTCCAGTACTGCCACCAATGTCCGCCCCACCGCCAGTCCCGAGCCGTTCAGGGTATGCACCAGTTCCGGCTTGCCCTGCGCATTGCGGAAGCGCGCCTGCATGCGCCGCGCCTGGAAGGATTCGAAGTTGGAGCAGGAGGAGATCTCGCGGTAACTGTTCTGCGCCGGCAGCCATACTTCGATGTCGTAGGTCATCGCGGCAGAAAAACCCATGTCGCCGGCGCACAACTTCACCACGCGATACGGCAATTCCAGTTTCTGCAAGATCGTTTCGGCGTGGCCGAGCAATTCTTCCAGTAGCGCATAGGATTGTTCCGGGTGCGCGATCTGCACCAGCTCGACCTTGTCGAACTGGTGCTGGCGGATCATGCCGCGCGTATCGCGCCCGTAGGAACCCGCCTCGCTGCGGAAACACGGCGTGTGCGCGACGAACTTCAGCGGCAGTTGCTCCAATGGCACGATCTGGTCGCGCACCATGTTGGTCAAAGGGACTTCGGCGGTGGGGATGAGGTAAAAGTTTTCTTCGCCCTCGCCGGTCTGGCGCGGCACGCGAAACAGATCCTCCTCGAACTTCGGCAACTGCCCGGTGCCGCGCATCGACTCCGCGTTCACCAGATAAGGCACATAGGTCTCGGTATAGCCGTGCTGCTCGCTATGCGTGTCGAGCATGAACTGCGCGAGTGCGCGATGCAGCCGCGCCAGCGGCCCCTTCAGCAGCGAGAAGCGCGCACCGGAGATCTTTGCTGCGGTCTCGAAATCCAGCCCGCCCAGTTCCTCGCCCAGGCTGACATGATCCTTCACCTCGAAACTGAATTGCGGCAGGGTGCCCACTTTGCGCACTTCGACGTTATCTGCTTCTGATTTTCCATGCGGCACATCGGCATGCGGTGTGTTTGGAATAACCGAAACAAATGCATCCATTTCCTGCAACACGTTTTCCAGCTGCGCTTCCAGCTGCTTGAGTTCTTCGCCGAGATCCGCCACTTCGGCCATGATCGCCGACACGTCCTCGCCCCTGGCCTTGGCCTGGCCGATCTGTTTGGACGTCGCGTTGCGCTTTGCCTGCAACTCCTGGGTGCGCGTCTGGATGGTCTTGCGCTGTGCTTCCAGCGCTTGAAACTGTGCCGTATCCAGCTCGAAGCCGCGCGTCGCCAGCAGGGCTGCGACAGCGGCAGGATCATTTCGTAATAGGTGTAGATCTAACATTCCAGCTCCAATGTAATTCCTGTTTCGGTTCCGATTTTAGCCGCAGATGAAGTTGCTTCTCCTGCCGCTACGATATGCCGCCAATAATCTCATGCAGGGACAGTCTTCGCCTGCCAGATGCCATGCAGCGCATCTTCCAGCTGGCGGGCAAAGCGGGGGCCGTCAAAAAGCGGGGAAGCTAGCACCTGTTCGCGCAGCCGCGACCGTAATCCTGCCAAACGATCCATGTCCGTAGCGTGAGATATTGCCAGATCCACATAGTCATCCGCATTTTCGGCGATCCAGTCTGCCAGCCCTGCGCAAGCCAGAAGACTGGCACCCTGGCGGGCAAGCAATGTGCCCCCGGCAAGCGTCAGCGTGGGCACGCCCATCCACATTGCCTCGCAGGTGGTGGTGCCGCCAGCATAGGGGAACGTGTCCAGAATGATGTCCACTTCAGCGTGAGCCGCGAGATATTCCTCCCGTGCGACGTTGCTTGCCATCGTCACCCGTTCCGGCGTGATGCCGACGCCGGCCAGGCGCTGCCGTAATCGTTCGGTCGTAGCCGGGCAATTTATCTGCTTGTTTTGCAGCCGCAGTCGCGCGCCCGGCAAGGCCTGAAAGATCCGCCCCCAGGCTGCCAGTACGTCATCATTTATCTTGGTCAATCCCTGGAAACTGCCAAAGGTGATGTAACCGTTGTCCACCGCCGGCAGCGGCTTGACGGTCAATGCCGGGCTGGCTGCGGGCGGCGTAAAGCACAGCCGGGTGTCCGGCAGGTACCACACTGTTTCGGTAAAGTGCGCGCGGTGGGATTCCGGCACCGATACCGGGTCGGCCAGCAGATAATCCATTCCGGGTATGCCGGTGGATGCCCAATAGCCCAGCCAGCTGAGCTGCACCGGCGCGGGTTTCCAGGCGAACGCGGGCAGGCGGTTATGCGCCGTGTGTCCGGCCAGGTCGATGAGGATCTGGACGCCATCCTGGTGGATCTTCGACGCTGCGGCTTGGTCATTCAGATCCGCAATGGTGTTCCACGCGGCGAAGCGGGGTTTGATGCGGGCGCTGAGCGCGTCTTCCTGCGGAACTGTCGAATAGGCCACCAACTCTATGCGGCCGGGGTCAAGGTGGGCAAGAATACTCTCCAGAAAAAAACCGACGGGATGGTTCCGCAAATCTCCGGAAACCAGGCCGACCCGCAACCGCTGCCCATCCGTCGCTTCATTGAGCCAGCGCGTATACGGTCTTGCCTGGTCCATCACCTTGCTGCCGTAACTGCGTGCTTCGGCAAGATACGGTTCCGGCAAACACTGGTAGCTCAAGGTAAGCAGAAGGTTGTCGTATGCCTCGGCATAATCCGGCTGCAGCGCGAGCGCCTTGCGGTAGCTTGCGACCGCCTGGTCCAGTTTGCCCTGGTCTCGAAGCGCATTGCCGAGATTGCTGTGAGCCCCGGCAAGATCCGGTTGCATCATGAGGACGTTGCGATAGCAGTTGAGCGCCTCGTCCAGCTTGCCCTGCGTCAACAGCACCGTTCCCAGATTGTTGTATGCGCCGACATGATAGGGCTGCAGCGCAAGCGCCTTGCGGTAGCTCTCGGCCGCAGCATCCGGCTGCTCCTGTATCTGCAGCGCATTGCCGAGGTTGTAGTGCGCCTCGGCATAATCCGGCTTGAGCGCGAGCGCCTTGCGGAAACTCTCGTTTGCCGCGGCCAGCTCGTTCTGCGCCATCAGCGCGCCGCCCAGGTTGTTGTGCGCTTCGGCATAACCCGGCTCGAGTGCGAGCGCCTTGCGATAATGTTCGACTGCCTCCTCGAGGCTGCCTTGCGCCAGCAGTACATTGGCCAGATTGTTGTGCGCCTTGGCATAATCCGGCTTCAGCGTGAGCGCCTTGCGATAATGCCCGACTGCCTCATCGTGACGACCTTGCGCCTCGAGCGCGATGCCGAGATTATTGTGCACCTGGGCATGATCCGGCTTGAGTGCGAGCGCCTTGCGATAGCTCTCGATCGCCGCATCCAGGTCGCCTTGCATCTGCAAGGTATTCCCCCGGTTATGGAACTTCTCGGCCTCATCCGGCCTGGGCGATGATGCAGCTTGAACAGGCCTGGGGACGGCCGCAGCCGCGAACAGCGTATTGCCTGTCATCCCGGCCTCATCACGCGCCAGACAGCATTGCTTGTATTTCCTGCCGCTACCGCATGGGCACGGATCATTGCGACCGGTTTTCCTGGTGATCATGGTGAAATTCAGCCTTTGCCTTTTTTCATTGCGTCCAGCTCGCGCAAATGTGCCAGTTTCTCCGCGATCTTCGCTTCCAGTCCGCGCTCGGTCGGTTGATAGAAACTCACTTCCGGCATGCCTTCGGGGAAATAATCTTCGTCCGCCGCGTAACCTTCCGACTCGTTGTGCGCATAGCGGTAACCCTTGCCGTAATCGAGCTGCTTCATCAATTTGGTCGGTGCATTGCGCAGGTGCAGCGGCACTTCGCGCGAGATGTCCTGGCTGACGAAGGCGCGGGCGGCATTATACGCGACATAACCCGCGTTCGACTTGGCGGCGACGGCCATGTACAGCACGGCCTGGGCCAATGCCAGCTCGCCTTCCGGCGAGCCGAGGCGCTCATAGGTTTCCGCCGCACTCAAGGCGATCTCGATGCCACGCGGGTCGGCCAGGCCAACATCCTCCCAGGCCATGCGCACGATTCGCCGCGCCAGGTAACGCGGGTCGGCGCCGCCATCCAGCATGCGCATGAACCAGTACAGCGCGGCATCCGGATCGGAACCGCGCACCGATTTGTGCAGCGCGGAGATCTGGTCGTAAAACGCTTCGCCACCCTTGTCGAAGCGGCGCAGGTTCTGCGCCAGCGTGTTGTCGAGGAATGCCGCATCGATGTTTTTCACCGCCGCCGTGGTTGCGGCGGTTTGTACTTGCTCCAGTGCATTGAGCAGGCGGCGTGCATCACCGTCGGCGTAACCGATGATGCGTTCTTGTGCGGCTGCATCGAAAGCCAGCTCCGGCAAGGCGACCTGCCGCACATGATCGAACAGTTGCGCCAGTTCCTCCGCCGACAGCGCGTGCAGCACATACACCTGTGCGCGCGACAACAGCGCGCTGTTCACTTCGAACGAGGGATTCTCGGTGGTCGCGCCGATGAAGGTGACCAGCCCCTGCTCGACGAAGGGCAGGAACGCATCCTGCTGCGACTTGTTGAAGCGGTGCACCTCGTCCACGAACAGGATGGTGTGGCGACCGCTCTGCTGCAGCGTGAGCTGCGCCTGCGCGATGGCGTCGCGGATATCCTTGACCCCGGACAGCACCGCCGACAGCGGCACGAAATCGGCGTCGAAGGCGGAAGCCATCAGTCGTGCCAGCGTGGTCTTGCCGACACCGGGGGGCCCCCACAGGATCATCGAGTGCGGCTTGCCGGATTCGAACGCCAGCCGCAGCGGCCGGCCCGGCCCGAGCAGGTGCGACTGGCCGATCACCTGGTCGATGTGCTGCGGCCGCAAGCGCTCGGCCAGCGGTGCGGCGGGCGTACCGGAAGAAAACAAGTCAGACATATTCGCTATACCGCCTATTCGATCTGTCCCGGGAAACAGCTGGCATCTTGTTGCAGGTGCCAGCTTGCAGGAGAAGTGCATTGTACCTAACGAGGCCATGCAACGGCGGCATCGGCTGCAACCTATATGGTTCCCTTTGCATAAGCTATAATTTGCCGTCCCACAGGCCATTGCCTGATGTGATGGTACGGTTGTCTGTGGCGGACCTGCATTACGTTCAGGCGGTATTCCTCTCGCATTCGGGCAGCAGCGTGTTTGGATTTGAACGACTATTGAAAACAGGATAAGGATATCGATGCGACTAATCCCGGTAATTCTTTGCGGCGGAGCAGGTTCCAGGCTGTGGCCGGTTTCCCGCGAGTTGCATCCCAAGCCGTTCATACGCCTGGCAGATGGCCAAAGCCTGTTGCAGAAGGCCTTTCTGCGCGGCGCCACCTTGCCCGGGGTCGAAGAAGTGCTGACGGTGACCAACCGCGAATTGTTCTTCAAGACCGAAGAAGAGTTCCGCGAGGTCAATGCGACTGAAGCTTTCACCTCGTTCATCCTGGAACCGTTCGGCAGGAATACCGCCGCCGCCATCGCTGCCGCGGCGGTGCACGTAGCCTCAGCTCATGGCGACCAGACACTGATGCTGGTATTGCCCGCCGACCACCTTATCACCGACCAGGCCGCGTTCCAGCGTGCCGTTGTCGCAGGCATGCGAGCTGGCCAGAAAAGGCTCGCTGGTCACCTTCGGCATACGGCCCGATGCGCCCGAAACCGGCTATGGCTATATCGAAGCGGACAACAACACGGTACTGCGTTTCGTCGAGAAGCCCTCGCTGGAAAACGCCCAGGAATACCTGGACTCGGGAAGATTCCTGTGGAATTCCGGCATGTTCTGTTTTACCGCCGGAGCATTGTTGCAAGCCATGGAGCAATACTGTGCGGACATCGTCAATGCCACCCGTGACTGTATCGCAGCGTCGAGGGTAGCCAAGGGCAAAGGATTTTCCCAGACCGAACTCGATGGCGGCAAGTTTGCCCTGGTACCGGAAAATTCCATCGACTATGCGGTGATGGAAAAATCCGACCGGGTCGCGGTCGTGGCGTGCGACATCGGCTGGAGCGACATCGGCTCGTGGAGCGCGCTGAGCGACATGGCCAAGCCCGACAGCGACGGCAACCACATCCAGGGCGAGGCGTTGCTGCACGACACGCGCAACTGCTACATCCAGAGCGACGAACGCATGGTCGGCGCGGTCGGCGTCGACAACCTGGTGATCATCGACACGCCGGATGCATTGCTGGTGGCCGATCGCTCGCGCACCCAGGACGTGCGGCACCTGTATTCCAAACTGAAAGCGCTGGGTCACGAGGCCTATAAACTGCATCGCACCGTGCACCGTCCCTGGGGCTCCTATACCGTGCTGGAGGAAGGCCCGCGCTTCAAGATCAAGCGCATCGCGGTCAAGCCCGGCGCCAGCCTGAGCCTGCAGATGCACCATCACCGCAGCGAGCACTGGATCGTGGTCAGCGGCACCGCGAAGGTCGTGAACGGCGACCGGGAATTCCTTATCGCCACTGACGAATCGACCTATATTCCCGCCGGCCATCATCACCGCCTGAGCAATCCCGGCGTGGTAGACCTGGCCATCATCGAGGTGCAGACCGGCGAATATCTGGGCGAGGACGATATCGTCAGGCTCGATGACAAATACGGACGTTCCTGACTTTTGTTTCCGCCATTGCAAGAAACGCGTGTCGCTTCCACTGACACGGCGCAGACCAGCAAGCTGATACCGCCCAGGCACCCATGACGATCTGGCGACAACTGTTCACCCGGCACATGCTGATCTGCGTGTTCACCGGTTTCTCTTCCGGCCTGCCGCTGTACCTGCTGTTCAACCTGGTGCCGGCGTGGCTGCGCAGCGAACAGGTCGACCTGAAGACCATCGGCCTGTTCGCGCTGATCCAGTTCCCCTACACCTGGAAGTTCCTGTGGTCGCCGCTGCTCGACCGCTACGTGGTGCCCGCCTTCGGCCGCCGGCGCGGCTGGATGCTGCTGACCCAGGTCGGCCTGCTGGTAGTGATCGCCTCGATGGGCGCGTTCTCGCCGCAAAGCGATCTGAAAGAGATCGCCTGGATCGCCACGTTGCTGGCGTTCCTTTCCGCCACCCAGGACATCGTGCTCGATGCCTATCGGCGCGAACTGCTGAGTGATCCGGAACTGGGGCTGGGCAATGCGGTGCACGTAAATGCCTACCGCATCGCCGGGCTGGTGCCCGGCTCGCTGTCGCTGATCCTCGCGGATTTCCTGCCCTGGAACCTGGTGTTCATCGTCACCGCCCTGTTCATGCTGCCCGGCATGGCGATGACGCTGATGGTGAAGGAGCCGCATCGCGCCGCGCCGCCAAGGACCTTGCGCGAGGCGGTGGTCGAACCGTTCCACGAATTCATCACGCGCCGCGGCTGGAACAGCGCGCTGCTGATCCTTGCCTTCCTGTTCTTCTACAAACTCGGCGACAGCATGTGCACCGCGCTGGCCACGCCGTTCTACCTGGACATGGGTTTCTCCAAGACGCAGATCGGGCTGATCGCCAAGAACGCCGGTCTGTGGCCTGCCGTGATCGGCGGCATGCTCGGCGGCCTGTGGATGGTGAGGATCGGCATCAACCGCGCGCTGTGGCTGTTCGGTGTGGTGCAGGTGCTGTCGATCTTCGGCTTCGCCTGGCTGGCATCGAAGGGCCATCACGCTGACATCACCTCTGTCGAACTCACCCAGCTGGCCATCGTGATCGGCCTCGAGGCCCTCGGCGTGGGGCTGGGCACCGTCGCCTTCGTCGCCTTCATCGCGCGCTCCACCCACCCGGCGTACACCGCCACCCAGTTCGCGCTGTTCACCAGCCTGATGGCGGTGCCGCGCACCTTCGCCAATGCCGCCACCGGCTGGCTGGTGGAGATGTTGGGCTGGACGCAATTCTTCCTGCTGTGCGCAGCATTGGCGCTGCCGGGCATGCTGTTGCTGCTGAAAGTCGCGCCCTGGCGCGAAACACCATTCGACTCGGTGGAGCCGGCACTGGATGAAAAATGATAATCATGCCGGAAAGCATCGCTGTGTATTGCGCCTGCCGGCATTTTTTTCACCGCACGCAACCGTGACGTTGCATAATGGTTTCGGTCGCAGGTGCCAACTTGCCAACAGGTTTTGTTAAATAAATCGACATTTCGCGAGGTGTGAATCGTGTTCTATGGAATCCCCCCAGGCAGGGAAAAAGAGCTGCAGAAGGCCCTGTCCACCATCGAGGATATGTACAAGGAGTTGTTCTATTGCAATGACATGATCATCTGCCTGGGACGCAACCTGTCATTCCGCAACGACCAGAAATTCATTTCCAGCTTCTATGATTCGGTCACCAACAAACAGGAGCACAGCCTCATCTGGCGCTTGCATACGCTCGTCTGGGCGGCAAAGAATGCCTTGCATATCGAAGGCGATTTCGTCGAATGCGGCGTGTTCAAGGGTTTCTGCTCGACGGTATTGTTCAAGTATCTCGACTTTCAGGACCTGCCCCGCAAGGGCTACCTGTATGACACCTTCGAGGGCCTGCCGGAGAAGACCTCGACCGAGGAGGAAAGACGCGCATGGGACTACACCAGGTATGACTCCGAGGCTATCTACAAGGGCGTGCTGGAAAAGTTCTCCCGCTATGAAAACGTGGCGATCGTGCGCGGCATCGTGCCGGACTCTTTCGAGATCGCCGTCCCGGACAAGATCGCCTTCCTGCATATCGACATGAACTCCGAGCAAGCCGAGATGCTGGCACTGCAACACCTGTTCGACCGGGTCACGCCCGGCGGCATGATCGTATTCGACGACTTTGGCTGGAGCTGTAACGTGAACCAGATGCGCTCCGAATTGGCATTCATGAATGAGCGCGGCCATGCTGTGCTGGAACTGCCAACGGGCCAGGGCGTGGTGATCAAGCACGCCTGACCGGCACAAATCTTCTGCAAGCTTGCATTGGACCGATTCCTGTTCAAACGCAGGCGAGATACCGGGCCGGTTTATGCTGGATGCCCCCTGTCTGCTATGCTAGATTTCATTCCTGATACCTGACGATGACGATTTGATCGAGGAGAACGCCATGCCGCAATTCAAGTATATCCTGCAGGAAACCGATATCCCGACCCACTGGTACAACGTGGTGGCCGACATGCCGAATCCGCCCGCACCGGTGCTGGGACCTGACGGCAAGCCGATCGGCCCGGAGGCGCTGGCGCCGATCTTTCCAATGAGCCTGATCATGCAGGAGGTGTCTGCCGAGCGCTGGATCCCGATACCCGATGCGGTGCGCGAGGCTTATGCCATGTACCGGCCCACGCCGTTGTTCCGCGCGCATCGACTGGAAGCGGCGCTGGGCACACCGGCACAGATCTATTACAAATACGAAGGCGTATCCCCGGCAGGCTCGCACAAAGTGAATACCTCCATCCCGCAGGCGTATTTCAACAAGGAAGCGGGCATCAAGCGCATCGCCACCGAGACCGGCGCGGGGCAGTGGGGTTGTGCGATGGCCCTGGCCGGGCAGATGTTCGGGCTGGAAGTATGCGTGTACATGGTGAAGATCAGCTATCAGCAGAAGCCGTACCGCCGTTCGATGATGCACACCTGGGGCGCGCAGGTATTCGCCAGTCCTTCAATGGAAACCAATACCGGACGCGCTGCCCTGGCCGCCGATCCGGACAATCCCGGCTCGCTCGGGCTTGCCATCTCCGAAGCGGTGGAAGATGCCGCCAATCGCGCCGACACCAATTACGCGCTGGGTTCGGTGCTCAACCATGTGCTGCTGCACCAGAGTGTCATCGGGCTGGAGGCGAAGAAACAATTCGAGATGGCGGGCGAATATCCGGACATGATATTCGCGCCCTGCGGCGGCGGCTCGAATTTCGGCGGCGTGGCGTTCCCGTTCTTCGCCGACAAGGCCTGCGGCAAGAACGTACGCCTGGTGGCGGTGGAACCATCATCCTGCCCGACGCTGACGCGCGGGCAGTATGCCTACGATTTTGGCGATACCGCGAAACTCACCCCCTTGCTCAAGATGTACACGCTGGGCCACGATTTCATGCCGCCGGGCATCCATGCCGGCGGGCTGCGCTACCACGGCGATTCGGCACTGGTCTCGCAGCTTTACCACGAGAAGCTGATCGAAGCGGTGGCGGTGCATCAAGTCGCGACATTCCAGGCGGGGGTAACCTTTGCCCGTGCCGAGGGCATCATTCCGGCGCCGGAATCCAGCCATGCGATCTGTGCCTGCATCGACGAGGCGCTGCGCTGCAAGAAATCCGGCGAGCCAAAAACGTTATTCTTCAATCTCTCCGGCCACGGCCATTTCGACATGGCGGCATACGATAAATATTTTTCCGGGGAACTGGAGGATTTCGCGCATCCGGAGGAGGCACTACAGGCCGCGCTCGCCAATCTGCCGAAAGTTGCGGCATAAGCACTTATAGCCAGGGAGCCCCGGTGGCAAACAGCAGCACAGGAGCGGTTTCGACTGTCAACCTGATCCAGACAGCGCTCGGACATCATCAGGCCGGGCGCCTGGCGCAGGCGGAAGCGCTCTATCGCCAGGTGCTCCAGCTCGATCCCGGGCAGCCGGATGCCTTGAACCTGCTGGGCGCGATAGCACTGCAGTCGGGCAAGCGACAAGCGGCGGCTGATCTATTCGGTCGCGCGATCAAGGCCAGGCCAGCTGAGCCGGTTTTTCACAACAACCTCGGACTGTCGCTCAAGGATCTGGACAAACTGGACCAGGCGGCAGCCAGTTACCGCAAGGCCATCTCGCTCAATCCGGACTATCTCGAGGCGCACTACAATCTGGGCAACGTGTTGCAGATACAGGGCAAGCCGGATGAAGCCAGCGCCAGTTACCGCAAGGCGCTTGCCCTGAAACCGGATTATGCCGAGGCACACGGCAATCTGGGCAGCGCGTTGCAGGCGCAGGGCAAACTGGACGAAGCCTGCGCCAGCTACCGCAAGGCCATCTCGCTCAGGCCTGATTTTGTCGAAGCGCATGGCAATCTGGGCAATGCGTTACAGGAGCAGGGCAAGCCGGATGAAGCCAGCGCCAGCTACCTGAGGGCACTTGCGCTGAAACCGGATTATTTCAAGGCGCGCGGCAATCTTGGCAAGCTGTTGCAGGAGCAGGACAGGTTCGACGAAGCGATCGATTGTTACCGCCAGGCGCTTGCGCTCAAGCCGGACTTGGCCGAAATGCATTTCAATCTGGGTAGCGCACTGCGTGGCAAAGGTCTGCTGGCTGAATCCATCGCCAGTTACCGCCGGGCGCTTGCGCTCAAACCTGACTTTGCCGAAGCGCTTACCGGTCTGGGCATCGCCTTGACCCGGCAGGGAGAACTGGAACAATCGGTAGCCTGTTTCCGCCAGGCGCTGTCGATCAATCCGGATTCTGCCGAAGCGCATGACGGACTGGGTAATGCCTTGCGGTCTCAAGGCAAGCTGCAGGAGGCGATCGCCAGCTTTCATGCCGCCTTGTCTCTTCGGCCAGGTTTTGCCAAGACCTACAATAATCTCGGCTTTGCCCATCAACTCCAGGGCGATCTGGATATGGCGATAGACTGCTTTCGCCAGGCCCTGTCGATCACTCCTAACATGGTCGAGGCGCACAGCAACCTGCTGTTTTCCATGACCCATCATCCCGCATGCAAACCCCCGGAATATCTTGCAGAGGCACGTCGATTTGGCAGCATGGTGCGCGCACGGGCCCAGCCATATACCGAATGGGAATGTGCGCCAGTGCGGGGCAAGGCACTGCGGGTCGGACTGGTTTCGGGCGACCTGCGCGCGCACCCGGTGGGATTTTTTCTGGAGAACATCCTTGCGCACCTGGATCCTGCGCGCGTGGAATTGTTCGCCTACGTTTCGAATCGCATGGAGGATGCGCTCAGCGCGCGGATCAAGCCGCACTTTGCCGCATGGACGATCATTGCGGACCTGAAAGATGCCGCCGCCGCGCAAAAGATCCATGCCGACGGCATCCACATCCTGATCGACCTGGCAGGACACACCGGCTACAACCGCCTGCCGCTGTTTGCCTGGAAACCCGCGCCGGTACAGTTGAGCTGGCTGGGCTATTGGGCATCCACAGGTGTGCCCGGCATGGATTATCTGCTGGCGGACAAGGTATCGGCGCCGGAGTCGCATCAGTCGGACTTCTCTGAAGCGCTACGCTACCTGCCCGACACCCGGCTGTGTTTTTCTGCGCCTGCCGATGACACCCGGATCGCGATTTCATCGCCGCCGGCGATGCGCAACGGTTACATCACCTTCGGCACCTTCCAGAAACTTGCCAAGATAAACGACCGCGTGCTGGCCTTGTGGGGCCGCGTGCTCGATGCATTGCCGGGCGCCAGACTGAGGATTCAAAACAAGCAGATGGACTGCCTGGAAACGCGCAAGCAGTTGCAGCGCCGGCTGGTCCGTTGCGGCATCGACCCGGCGCGGGTGATGCTGGAAAGCAGTGTGCCAAGGGAAAGTTACCTGGCCGCTTACGCCACCATAGACATGATTCTGGACACGTTCCCGTTTCCGGGCGGCACCACCACTTGCGATGCCTTGTGGATGGGCGTGCCCACGCTGACGCTGGCAGGGGAATCGCTGGTTGGCCGCCAGGGCATGAGCATGCTGGCTTGTGTGGGACTGCAGGACTGGATCGCTGCCGATGAAACGGATTTTTTGACCCGGGCCGTGGCGCATGCAAGCGACTTGGAGCGGCTGGCACAACTGCGCGCGAACCTGCGACAACAAGCCCTGGATTCACCCTTGTTCGATGGTGCCAGATTTGCTTTGCATCTGGAAAATGCGTTGCATGACATCTGGCATTCACGCGGGTTGGACTGACAACGGCAGCCCAACATTTCCCGGTGCCACTGCGTTCATAATAGGTCTCAAGCGAACGGCTTGTCGTAGTCCACCATCAACGGCGCGTGGTCGCTGAAGCGCTGTTCGCGGTAGATGCCGGTCGAGCGCGCCAGTTGCGCGATGCCCGGCGTGGCGATCTGGTAATCGATGCGCCAACCGACATCCTTCGCCCAGGCCTGTCCCCGGTTCGACCACCAGGTATAGGCTTCCAGTTGCGGATGCAGTTGGCGGAACACGTCGACGAAGCCGACCTCGTCGAACAGTGCAGTAAGCCAGGCACGCTCTTCCGGCAGGAAGCCGGAATTGTTCCGGTTTCCGCGCCAGTTTTTCAGGTCCTTTTCGGTATGCGCGATATTCCAGTCGCCGCAGATGATCACTTCGCGCATGCCATTGCGCAATTCCAGGAGTCGAGGCATGAAGGCTTCCATGAACCTGAATTTGACTGCCTGGCGTTCCTCGCCGCTGGATCCGGACGGCAGGTACAGCGAGACGACGCTGAGCTTGCCGAATTGTGCTTCCAGATAGCGTCCTTCGCTGTCGAATTCCACGATCCCCAGCCCTTCGATCACCTTGTCCGGCTTGCGCCTGGAGTAGATGCCGACACCGCTGTAGCCTTTCTTTTCGGCGTAGTGGAAATAGCCATGAAATCCTTGCGGGGCAAGCATCTCCGCCGTCATGTCGGCGGCTTGCGCCTTGAGTTCCTGCACGCAGACGATGTCGGCCTGCTGCAACTGCAGCCACGGGAAAAATCCCTTGGCGGTGGCGGAGCGGATGCCATTCAGGTTGAGGGTAATTATGCGCATAAGTCATCACGGAGCAAATGCGCGCATTATAATGGTGGTTCATGCAACCCCCGATGGTTTCCTCCATGTCAGCTTTTCGCCAGGATTTTATTCGCTTCGCCATCACCCGCAATGTGTTGCGCTTCGGCGAATTCCAGACCAAGGCCGGGCGACTGTCGCCCTATTTTTTCAATTCCGGCCTGTTCAACGATGGCGCGGCGTTGCGGGAGTTGTGCCAGTTCTATGCCCAGGCCATCCTTGCCTCGAAGGAAGAATTCGATATGCTGTTCGGCCCGGCCTACAAGGGCATCCCGCTGGCCGCAGGGACAGCCATTGCGCTGGCGGAACAGGGGTGCAATGTGCCCTATTGTTTCAACCGCAAGGAAACCAAGGATCACGGCGAGGGCGGGGCAACGGTGGGTGCGCCATTGCATGGCAAGGTCTTGATCATTGACGACGTGATCTCGGCCGGAACCTCCGTGCGCGAGTCCATCGACCTGATCAGCGCGGCAGGCGCAACGCCCTGCGCCGTGATTATCGCACTGGATCGCATGGAACGCGGGCAAGCCAGCTTGTCTGCCGTACAGGAAGTGCAGGACACCTATGGCATTCCGGTGGTGCCTATCATCACCCTGGACGACGTGCAGGGATATTTGCAGAATGCACCCGAAATGCGGGAGAATTTGCTTGCCGTCCAATCCTATCGCGAAAAATACGGAGCATGAATATGAAGATGAAGATGATCAAGATCCTGGGTGCCGGAATCGGCATCGGCCTGATGCTGCACGCCTCGACCGGCCTTGCCGCCGGGAAGAGGAGCTCAGGAAGAAGCACCACGCTGTACAAGTGGGTGGACAGTAACGGCGAGACGCATTATGGCGAAGTAGTCCCGCCTGAATATGCCGACCGGGACCAGACACAACTTGACTCGAAGGGACTCAAGGCGAGGGTGGATCAATCCAAAAAATCCAAAACCGGGCCAGAGGAAAAAACCCCGGAAGAACTTGCGGTATTTGAGCAGCGCCGCAAGGATAAGGCATTGTTGAACACCTACAGCAACGAAAAGGAAATCGACCTGGCTCGCGCTCGCAACCTGCAACAGGTGGAAGCGCGCATCAACAGCATTCAGTTGCAGTCGAAGTCTGTCAATGACGGTTTGCAGGGATACCTGCAGGAGCAGGCCACCCTGAAAAAAGCCGGCAAACCTATTCCGGGATCATTGAAGACTGACCTTGCCGACAGCCAGAAAAGGATTTCGGATCTGCAGGATGAATTGAAAGATGCCAGGGAAAAAGCGGCCGCAGTCAAAGCAGCTTTTGCCGCTGACAAAACACGTTACCATGAACTGACCGTGGGCCCTGTCAAATGAAGTTCCAGGCTTGAACGGCGGCGCTAGCAGCGTAACCCCGGTTTACAGCGACACGAATTCCCCGCTATCCGCATCGTGGCTCAGCAACTGGCCGCGCTCGATGTCAAAGTACCAGCCATGCAGCGTCAACGCCCCAGATTCAACGCGCTCCCGTACCCAGGAGAAGGTCATCAGGTTATTCAGGGAAACCAGGATGGCGGATTGTTCACAGCTGCGCAGCCGTGCTTCCTGCGATGCGTCCGCCATGTCCCGCTCCACTGCCGCGCGTGCACTCGCGACCAGGTGCATCCATTCGCCGATGTATGAATCCGCAGCATGCTCGCCGCTTGCACTCATCAATGCCTGGATGCCGCCACAGTGGGCATGGCCCAGTACGATGATGTGCTGGACGCCAAGATTGCGCACGCCGAATTCCAGCGCCGCGCTGGTACCGTGATGTCCGCTGTGGTGCTCTGACGGCGGCACCAGGTTGGCGACATTGCGGATAACGAACAGGTCGCCCGGTTCGCAATTCAGCACAATAGCCGGATCCACGCGCGAATCGCAGCAGGCCACCACCAGGATCTTGGGTGTTTGTCCCTTCGCCACCAGTTGACGGTACAAGGCATCGTCCTGGGTGAAATGACGCTCCCGGAAACGCCGAAAGCCCTGCACCAACTCAATCGGTGTCGTCATGCATCAATCAGCCGATGCAGGGCATCGAGATATTTGGCCGTAGTTTGCCGCAGTACGTCGACGGGTATCTGCGGCGCCGGCGGCTGCTTGTTCCAGTCGGTCGATTCCAGCCAGTCGCGCACGAACTGCTTGTCGTAACTGGGTTGGCTGCAGCCGATGCGGTATTCGTCGGCAGGCCAGAACCGCGACGAGTCGGGTGTCAGCGCCTCGTCGATCAGGTACAGCTTGCCTGCCTCGTCTTCGCCGAACTCGAATTTGGTGTCGGCGATGATGATGCCCCGGGTCGCGGCATAGTCGGCAGCTTCGGTATAAAGCAACAGCGTAGCATTGCGCACCTCGGTTGCGCGCGTCACGCCCAGCAGTTCCCTGGCCTGGTCGAACGAGATGTTTTCGTCGTGGTCGCCCACCGCTGCCTTGGTCGAAGGCGTGAACAGCGGCTGCGGCAGTTTCTGCGCTTCCTGCAGGCCGATGGGCAATTCGATGCCGCATACCGTGCCGGTTTTCTTGTAGTCCTTCCAGCCCGAGCCGACCAGATAGCCGCGCACGATGGCCTCGATCGGCAGCGGCTTCAGGCGCTTGACCACAAACGCGCGGCCCTTCACCTGTTCACGTTCGGCGTCGGTCTTCACCACGTCTTCCGGCGCGATGCCGGAAAGGTGGTTGGGAATGACATGGCTGAGTTTTTCGAACCAGAAGTTGGACATCGCGGTCAGCACTTCACCCTTGCCCGGCACCGGAGTGGGCAGGATCACATCGAAAGCGGACAGACGGTCGGTCTGCACGATCAGCAGATGCTGGTCGTCCACGGCGTAGATATCGCGCACCTTGCCGCGGTGCAGCAGCGGCAGGCTTTTTATATCCGACTGCAACATCGGGGCGCTCATGGATTCCCCCCAAGTGCAGCCGAGATCTCCTGTTGCAGGCTTTGCGCAGTTTGCGGCGCGCCCAGCACCTTGATCAGGTTCCCATTTCCGTCAAGCATTACTATGGTCGCCCGTGCCGCATTGTTGGCCTGGACAAATGTCCTACCCTGGTTGGTATCAAAATCGGTCAGCAGGAATTCGACCTTGCCCGCATACTGGCTGCGCACGCTGTTCATCACATCCATCAGGTCAAAGCTCTGTGTCACATTCTTGTCACGCACCAGAACCAGGGCTGGCTTGCCCTTGCCTATGCGCGACAGGTCATCGCTGAAACCGCGCGGCAGGTTCATCACCACGTACGCCGCCACACCCAGCAATAGCGCGATCACGATCCACTTTATTTTTCGCGACTGCGGCGATGCAGCGGCGACCTCTTTGTTGTTTTCGGCCTGGTTCATATTAGTCCCCGGTTCCACCCATGATTACAATGTTGGCAAAGTGATTGCCTTGATTGCGACCGCCTGTTGCGCGCGATAATGTTGCAGCTTGTCGGCCAATCCGGCATCGTTGAGCGCCAGCATCGCCACCGCGAACAGCCCGGCATTGGCAGCACCCGCTTCGCCGATCGCGAACGTTGCCACCGGAATGCCCTTGGGCATTTGCACGATGGACAGCAGCGAATCCATGCCCTTGAGGTATTTCGACGGGATCGGCACGCCCAGCACCGGCAGCGTGGTCTTGCCGGCGATCACGCCGGCAAGATGAGCTGCCCCGCCTGCACCGGCGATGAAACACTGCACGCCCTGTTCACTCATCTGCTTGATATATTCGAACAACAGGTCGGGTGAGCGATGCGCCGAGATCACCCGGGCATCATAAGCCACACCGAAGTCCTTCAACTGCTGCGCGGCCTGCTGCATGACCTCCCAGTCATTGCTGCTGCCCATGATGATGGAAACAAGCGTTTTCGCCATATCTTACGTCCCCTTGTGGTAACCGACCACGCGCTCGACCTCGCTTCTGGAACCGAGGATCACCGGCACGCGCTGGTGCAGTCCGGTGGGCATCAATTCCATGATGCGTTCGCGACCGGTGGAACTCACGCCGCCTGCCTGCTCGACGATGAAGGACATCGGATTGGCTTCATACATCAGGCGCAGCTTGCCCGCCATGGCTGCATCCTTGGAGTCGTACGGGTACATGAAGATGCCGCCGCGCGTCAGGATGCGGTGCACCTCGGCGACCATGGAGGCAACCCAGCGCATGTTGAAATTCTTCTCGCGTCCGCCGTCCTTGCCTTTCATGCACTCGTCCACATAGCGCTGCACCGGGGCTTCCCAGTAACGCTGGTTGGACATGTTGATGGCGAACTCATTGGTGTCTGACGGAATGGTCATGTCGGGATGGGTGAGGAAGAAATCGCCCACGTCGCGGTCGAGCGTAAAGCCGTTCACGCCATGGCCGGTGGTGATCACCATCATGGTGTTGGGGCCATACAGCGCATAGCCGGCGCACACCTGCTTGGTGCCGGGCTGCATGAAATCGGCGGCGGTCGGCTTGGCCACGCCTTCCGGGCAGCGCAGGATGGAGAAGATGGTGCCGACCGAGATGTTCACGTCGATATTGGAGGAACCGTCGAGCGGATCGAAAGTGATCAGGTACTTGCCCTTGGGGTACTTGGCCGGGATCGGGTAGATCTCGTCCATCTCCTCGGACGCCATCGCCGCCAGGTGGCCGCCCCATTCGTTGGCCTTGATGAACACCTCGTTGGTGATGATGTCCAGTTTCTTCTGCGTTTCGCCCTGCACGTTCTCGCTGCCGGCGCTGCCCAGCACGCCGATCAGCGCGCCCTTGTTGACGTCGTGCGCGATCTGCTTGCAGGCGGATACCACATCGCTGAGCAGGCCGGTGAAATCACCGCTGGCATTGGGAATATGGCGTTGTTCTTCGATAATGAATTGAATCAGGCTTTTGCTCACTTTGCTTCCCCTCTATAAGGATTGTTTATATGCGTTTGGATTTTGGACAGTGGATTTTACAGGTTTTCGACCGGCTGCTCCACGTTCAATCCAGGCCAGACATCTATACCGCATTCAGCTTGCCCAGCAGCTCACGGATCTTCAGCGGGTCGTCGGAGCGCATGATCTTCTGCGTAAGCGGCGCAATTTCGGGCAGGCTGGTGGTCAGCACACGCTGCTTGATACCGAGCAACTGGGACGGATGCATGGAAAACTGGCGCAGCCCGAAACCCAGCAACAGGCGCGTATATTCAAGTTCCCCTGCCATCTCGCCGCATACCGAGACCGGGGTACCGCTCTTGTTGGCCACGCCGATGACATGCGAGAGCAGGTGCAGCACCGCCGGATGCAGCGGGTCATACAGGTGTGCGACCTCCTCGTCGGTGCGGTCGATGGCCAGCGTGTACTGGATCAGGTCGTTGGTGCCGATCGACAGGAAATCCAGTTTCCTGGTGAACGCGCCAAGCGCCAGCGCGGCGGCCGGGATCTCGATCATGCCGCCCACCTCGACATTGCGGTTGTAGGCGATACCTTCCTCGTCCAGTTCCTCCCTGACGTTGGCGATGAATTGCAGGGTCTGGTTGATCTCCTGTGCACTCGACAGCATCGGCACCAGGATCTTCATGTTGCCGTAGTGCGATGCGCGCAGCAACGCCCGCAACTGGGTGCGGAACAATTGCGGCTCGGCCAGGCTGAAGCGGATCGCGCGCAGGCCCAGCGCCGGGTTGCTGGCGACACGCTTGGTCTGGTTGAGCTGCTTGTCTGCGCCGAGGTCGAAGGTGCGGATGGTGACGGGCAAACCCTTCATGTCCTGTGCCACGCTGCGATAGGCTTCGAACTGTTCTTCCTCGTCCGGCAGTTTGTCGCGGTTAAGGAACAGGAATTCGCTGCGAAACAGGCCCACGCCGGTCGCGCCGTTCGCGTTCACTTCTGCCACATCGTGCGGCAATTCGATATTGGCGTGCAGTTCGATGTGGGTTCCATCCAGCGTATTCGCTCGCGCCGTGCGCAAGCGCCTGAGCTTCTGCTTTTCCAGCCCGATCTGGCTCTGTCGCAGTTTGTATTCGGCCAGCACCTGCTTGTCCGGATCGACGATGATGACGCCCTGCGCGCCGTCCACGATCAGCATGTCGTTCTCGCGCATCAGCTGCCGCGCATGGTGCAGGCCAACCACGCACGGCGTGTTGAGGCCGCGCGCGATGATCGCGGTATGCGAGGTGGCGCCGCCGAGGTCGGTGATGAACGCGGCAAACTGGTGCGTCTTGAGCTGCAGCAGGTCGGCCGGACTCAGGTCATGTGCCACCATGATCATGTTCTCGCCATGACCGGCAGCAGGCGGAACGTGGCCGGGATGGCCGGTCAGTTTCTTGATGATGCGCTCGGCGACCTGGATCACATCCAGTTTGCGTTCGCGCAGATAGGCATCGTCAAATTCCTCGAAATGAGCGGCCAGGTCGTCCATCTGCACCTTGATCGCCCATTCCGCATTGCATTGTTCACGGGAGATCATGTCGCGCGGCGCGCGGCTGATATGGTCATCCGCCAGGATCATCAGGTGCAGGTCGAGAAAGGCATCGAACTCTGCAGCGGCCTGCAGCGGCCTGGCTGCGCGCAATGCTGTCAACTCGTCGCGAGTGGCTGCAAGCGCATCGTCAAAACGCTGCAGTTCTTCGGCCAACAGGGGTTTCGGCAGCACGTAGTGCGCCACTTCCAGCGTAGTGTGCGAAACCAGATGGGCATGGCCGATGGCGATGCCGCTGGAGACCGGGATACCATGCAGCGTGAAACTCATTCCCCCTCCCCGAAACAATCATTGATCAACCCGACGACCGCATTCATCGCTTCCTGTTCCTGATCGCCGCTGGTCTCGATGCTGATGGTGCTGCCCTTGGCGGCAGCCAGCATCATCACACCCATGATGCTCTTGGCATTGACCCGGCGACCGTTGCGCGACAGCCATACCTCGCACGGATAGCGCGAAGCCGTCTGCGTCAGCTTGGCTGAAGCGCGGGCATGCAAACCCAGCTTGTTAATTATTTGTGCATCCTGTAGCAAGATCACAGCTCCCCGAGTCGACGCCTTCCACAACGATGCACCCGCGTCCGGCGTCCAGTGCCTTCTGCGCAGCCTCCTCCAATGGACAACTGCTGCTGCCTACCGCTCGCAACAGCATCGGCAGGTTCACACCGGATACCCCTTCCACCCTGCCCGGTTGATACAGGCGCCGCGCGATATTGCTCGGAGTCGAACCAAACAGGTCGGTCAGCAACAGCACGCCTTCGCCTGTGTCCAGTTGCGCGATCAGGGCGCGCGCTTCAGCTTCCTTGCTGTTCGGATCGTCGCGCCCCAGCACCGACAGCACCCTGAGGTTCGGCGGCGTACTGCCCAGCACATGCCTTACGCAATCCACCAGGCTGTCGCCCAGACCGTTATGCGCCACCAATAGAATTCCTATCACCTGATGTCTCCTCCGAAATTGATCACTCGACCTTCAGGACCGTATCTTTATCCGTGAATTCTAGCCGTTTCTGCATGGCCGCGGTGAGATGCACCGTGCCATCCGCGTCTATCAACAGCGCCTCCTCGATATCCATCCTGCGTGCAGCATCGCGCCAGCCTGCGCTGCCGGAGATGAACAGCGGCTTGGAAGACGCATCCGACAATGTTCCCGCGCGCGCGCCATGGGTCAGGATGGTGACGGCCTGCACGCCCTGCACCGGCCAACCGCTGCGCGGATCGATCAGGTGGCAGTAACGCTTGCCGCCGACCTCGAAATAACGCTGGTAATCGCCCGACGTGCCGATCGCCTCGCCATCCTGCAACTCGAGCGTCGCGATCGGTCCGGGCTTGCGCGGATGTTGTATGCCGACTCGCCAGGCACGGTCGCCGTGCGTCCCCAGCGCCAGCACATTGCCGCCGATATTGACCAGGGCATCGCGTATGCCCATTTTGCGCAGCAGGTCAGCCGCGCGATCCAGCGCATAGCCCTTGGCATAGCCGCCCAGATCGATCTGTACGGCGGGATTGCGGCTGCTTGCCGTTTCCATTTTCCCCGCAGCAGCGGGAACAAAGACCAGGTCGCTCATCTGCGGGTTCGCTGTAACCAGCGCCGCGATCTTTTTCGCATCCGGCAACACCGCCTTGAACGTGTCGGACTGGAATCCCCACAACTTGATCAGTTTGCCGATGGCGGGATCGAACAAGTCGTTGGACTGGGCGGAAATATGCGCCGCATCCTGCAACATGGCCGCCAGTTCGGGCGTGACCTCGCGGCTCTCGCCTTTGGCGATGGCGCTGTTCAGGTCGCTCAATGCGGACGGCTTCCAGGCATGCAGCAAATTGTGCAGGCGCTGGAATTCCTGCATCACCGAGGCCACCGCCTGGCGCGCTTTGCCATCCTGCTCGCCATACACGCTGACTTCCACCAGCGTGCCGAACACATAGCCTTGTTCCTGGTAGGTCGGCAACTCTTTGCTGCCACAGGCGGCGAGCAGCAACACTGCGAGCAGCAGAAAGTTGCGGGTCAGAAACTTCACTCTGGAATTTCTTCGAGTTCGATCGCCGCCGCCAGCAACGCCAGCCTGGCCACCACGCCGTAGGCATAGAAACGGTTGGGCACGTCATCCGGCGCGCGCGCGGGATTGGGCAGCGTGCAGCTGGCCTCGAACGCCAGCGGTACGAAGTGCATGCCGGGCGCATTCAGGTTCTCGTCGGTGCTGCGTCCGGTATGCACGCGGTAAAATCCACCCACCACGAAATGGTCCACCATGTAGACCACCGGCTCGGCCACCGCTTCGTTGATCAGTTCGAAGGTATACACGCCTTCCTGCACCAGCACCTCATGTACCTCCAGCCCTTCCTTGCCCACGGCCATCTTGTTGCGCTGCTTGCGGTTGAGGTCGCGCACCTCGCTCGCATCCTTCACCGTCATGATGCCCATGCCATAGGTGCCGGCGTCGGCCTTGACGATCACGAAGGGCGCTTCCTTCACGCCGTATTCGGCATATTTCACGCGGGTCTTCTGCAGCAGCTCGTCCACCTGCGTGGCCAGACAATCCTCGCCGGCGCGCTGCTGAAAATCCACCTTGCCGCAGGTAGCAAAATACGGATTGATCAGCCACGGGTCGATGCCGAGCAACTCGGCGAATTCGCCGGCGACCCGGTCATAGGCGGCGAAATGGTGAGACTTGCGCCGCTTGGTCCAGCCCGCGTGCAGGGGCGGCAGGACATTCTGCTCCAGGTTCTGCAATATCTGTGGTTCGCCGGCGGACAGGTCGTTGTTGAGCAGCACCACGCAGGGATCGAAACCTGCCACGGCCAGGCGGTTGCCGACACGCTGCAATGGCTCCAGCGTGAGCGTGGCACCGTTGGGCAAATGCAGCGTCGTCGGTTCGACGATCTCCGGCAGCAGGCTGCCGATATGCACATTCAATCCGGCCTGCTTGAGAATCAGGGTCAGCTGCGCTACGTTTTGCAAATAGAACTGGTTGCGCGTGTGGTTCTCCGGCACCAGCAATACACCGCGCGCTTCCGGACAGATCTTTTCGATCGCGCTCTGCGCCGCCTGCACGCACAGCGGCAGGAAATCCGGGTTGAGGTTGTTGAAGCCGCCGGGAAACAGGTTGGTGTCCACCGGCGCCAGCTTGAAGCCGGCGTTGCGCAGGTCCACCGAAGTGTAGAACGGGATGGTATGTTCCGGCCACTGGGTACGGAACCAGTGCTCGATGGTGGGCTGCATGTCGAGCATGCGACGCTCGAGATCGAGCAGCGGACCGGTCAATGCGGTAGCGAGATGGGGAACCATGATTAGCCTGCAATATTGGGTGCGGCCATTTTAGCCGATAATGCCGCCTCTCCCCGCATGAAAACGCCCGCGATCGCGGGCGTTCCTCAAGCTGATGCGAATGAAGCCGCTACCGTGCCGACTTGATCTTGTCGCCGATCAGGCTGGCCAGTTTGCCGATCTGGGCATTGGCTTGAGCCTGGAATGCTGCGTTGTCCACGTCAGCCTCATAGCTGCCTGATTCGATGGAACTGCCTACACCTCCACTGAGTGCCGACAGCAAGCCAACCACGTTGGCGATACCGACGCCCACTTTTGAACCCGTTGTCGTCACGTCCCGGATAGAACATATGGGCTTGTCGCCGAATTGCGGCGCGTTCAATTGCACCCGGCTGATATCCTTGGGCATGGTGAATTCCGTGCCGTTGGGCAATTTCGCGCTCTCGAAATTGGAGAACAATTCTATCCCCGTGACCTGCGGCGTAACCGTCGGCGAAGCGGTGGCGATCGTGAGCACCGGCACGAATTCGACCTTGGCCGAGGCGGTGTCGTAGTCTCCGATGACCGTGCTGGCTTCCGTTTCAAAGGTGCCGAACATCACATTCACGGTTACCCGCGCAGTGGCCACGCCATCCATGCTGTCAGACAACGACTGCGCCACCTTTCCTTCCAGGCTGCCGTTCATGTTGGCCACGCCAAGAAAGAAACTGCCATCTGGATCTATCTTGCCGGTGGGATCGTAGACCTTCATGCCGGTCGGCGCGACAGAAATCATATCATCGTCGCGTACTGCGGAAGTGCTGCCATTGATCTTCCTGTACGGCTCGCTGTCGAGGACCTGCTGCATCGGGACCAACTCCAGGCCGCTTGCGGTCAACGATTGCTCGAAGGTCCGATAGGCGTCATCCGCGATCTTCTGCAGCATATCCACGTCGGGTGTTTTCCATTCGACGGACATCCTGGATTTCGCGTTGGATTTGTTGCTGGAGAACAGTCCGCGCTTGGACGCGGCCGACTTGTTTGCCTTGACATGGAATATGACCGTGAACGAAGGGATCACGACACGCTTGATGTCGTTGCTCTTGATGTATTTCAGGTTCTCTTCCGTGATCGGCTGTTCCGTTCCGCCGAACAGCCCGGCCTGTGCCGATGCGGGTACAAAGTTGAGCAGCATGGCAGCGAATACCGGCAAAGCACGTGCAACGATAGATGGATACACGGTTCTCTCCTTTTGACTGGTTGATGATGCCGGCACATTGTCCGGCGACAAGTCGGACACACGATTCAAGCCTCTCCGGCTGCGGCAATCGCGTTGAATGATACACAAAATCCCGCCTCTCCACATCCGGGACAGAACGTCTGGTTATCACCCAGCCATCGTTGAGCCACAGGCGTTATCCAGGCCATCGAATGGCCATGATTCACATGCTTCTCCGGCCGGGATCGGGGCCGCATAAATGCGCGTCGAAGCCAGCCGGCTCACGACCCGAAGCAATAACTATCCCGGGTAAAAAGCCGCGCAGTGTTAAAATCGCAATCCAGAAATTTTCACGTCCGGTTCCTTACATGCTTTCCACCGCAAACATCACCATGCAGTTCGGCGCCAAGCCGCTGTTCGAAAACGTCAGCGTCAAGTTCGGCGACGGCAACCGCTACGGCCTGATCGGCGCCAACGGCTGCGGCAAGTCCACCTTCATGAAGATCCTCGGCCGCGACCTGGAGCCGACGTCCGGCGAGGTGATGATGGACCGCGGCGAGCGCCTGGGCAAGCTGCGCCAGGACCAGTTCGCCTACGAAGACAGCCGCGTGCTGGACGTGGTGATGATGGGTCACGACGAGATGTGGGCGGCGATGCAGGAGCGCGATGCGATCTACGCCGATCCCGATGCCTCGGAAGAGGACTACATGCGCGCCGCCGACCTCGAGGCGGTGTTCGCCGAATACGACGGCTACACCGCCGAGGCACGCGCCGGCGAATTGCTGTTCGGTGTCGGCATCGCGCAGGAACTGCACCAGGGTCCGATGAGCGCCGTTGCGCCCGGCTTCAAGCTGCGCGTGTTGCTGGCGCAGGCACTGTTCTCCGACCCCGACATCCTGCTGCTGGATGAACCGACCAACAACCTCGACATCAACACCATTCGCTGGCTGGAAGGCGTGCTCAACGCGCGCAACAGCACCATGGTGATCATCTCGCACGACCGCCATTTCCTTAATGGCGTGTGTACCCACATGGCCGACCTCGACTACGGCAAGATCACCGTGTATCCGGGCAACTATAACGATTACATGCTGGCCTCGACCCAGGCGCGGGAACAACAAGCTGCGAACAATGCCAAGGCCAAGGAAAAAGTCGCCGAGCTGCGGGCTTTCGTGGCGCGCTTCTCGGCCAACGCATCCAAGGCCAGGCAAGCCACCTCGCGCGCGCGCCAGATCGACAAGATCAAGATCGAGGACTTCAAGCCTTCAAGTCGCCAGTATCCGTTCATCCGCTTCGAATACGACGAGCGCGACAAGCTGCACCGCGTCGCAGTGGAAGTGCAGAAGCTGTCCAAGGGTTTCGACCGCATGCTGTTCTCCAACGTGAACTTCCGCATCGACGCCGGCGAGAAGATCGCCATCATCGGCCCCAACGGCATCGGCAAGACCACGCTGCTGCGCTGCCTGGCGGGCGACCTTCAGGCTGACACCGGCACCATCAAGTGGACCGACAAGGCGAAGCTCGGCTACTACGCGCAGGACCATGCCGCCGATTTCGCCGAGGACAAGATCATGATGGACTGGATGACCTATTGGCGCGGGCCGGGCGACGACGACCAGGTGGTGCGCGGCACGCTGGGGCGACTGCTGTTCTCCGGCGACGACGTCAAGAAACCGGTGCAGGTGCTGTCCGGCGGTGAGCAGGGACGCATGTTGTTCGGCAAACTGATGCTGCAAAAGCCCAACGTGCTGCTGATGGACGAGCCGACCAACCACATGGACATGGAATCGATCGAGTCGCTGAATACCGCGCTCGACCTGTTCAAGGGCACGCTGATCTTCGTCAGCCACGACCGCGAATTCGTCTCCTCGCTGGCCACGCGCATCATCGAGCTGTCCGACAAGGGCGTCACCGATTATCACGGTACCTACGAGGAATATCTGCAAAGCCAGGAGGTCACGGCCTGAGCCCCCGCTGATCGACCATCCCGGACCAAACTCCGTAATTCGAGATCGTTGCAAACCCGCGGGTCCTTTCCGGCCATTGCAGCATGCCAATCGCGGCCCACCCTGAAGCTGACAAAAAAAGGGCACCTTGCGGTGCCCTTTGAACTCCGGGGAGGAGAGGAAATCGTATTTGAAAAAGAGATTCCTGCAGCTGCCGGCTTGAATCTATAACGCGCGGCTCAGCGATACGGACACGGTACCCTTGCCCAAGTCCCGGCCAAAAGCGTTGGTATAGAAGCCGCCGCTGTCAGCATTGGTCTTGGTATACATCAATCCCAGCGAGAATCCACTGAAGTCGGTTGAAACGCCGACCTTGTAGTCGGTGTAGGTGGCAGTGGTGCCGGCAGCATTCAGTGCATCCGCAGTCGAGCCCCGGTAGGTTTGCCGGCCGGCATGCGCACTCACCGTGAAACTGGTATCGGGGATCGGATAGCTTGCGCTCAGGTCGACATAGGTCGATCCCCTGGCATCGGCAACGCCAAACAGGTCGCCCAGGCTGTAGGATATCTTTGCAGTGACGATCGAATAGCCGACCGAACCGTATATCTCATCGGTATCCGGACTGGTGAATCCACCCGGATATGTACCCGGATAGTTATAGCGCAGGTAACCCACATCATATGACACGTCGCCGGTCGTGCTGCCCTTGAAACCAAGATAAGTATCCAGTTCCACGCTGGAGTTGATCTGGCCCGGCGATGGCGTAAAGTAGGTCGCATCTTCTATCCAGCTGATGCTGGATCCCCATACGCCCGCATAAAAACCGCTTGAGTGGGAATAATCAAATCCGCCCTGGATAGCCGGCTTGTTATTGGTCTGGGAGATGCCTCGAAAAATATAGTCACTCACCAGGCTGACATTTCCCGAAAAACTGTTCGGCGAATCGTCAGCCATCACAGGCATTGCGAAGAGGGCACCGAGTGCAGCAACGAGCAGTTTGCTTTTTTGCATGTTTTGTTTCCTTTCTTCCCTAATTAAAAAATAATGGATCACGTATCCACTGCCTTGGTGTTAGCAGATTCCATGCCACCAAGATTTATCGAAATTAAACAGGGCGATGAATTCAATCATCAATGGCGCGTGCAATGCTTTGCACCAGACACATGCAGGTTCACCGTGCCGGTGCACATATCGGGCGCACCTTGTCTGGCGGCAATATTTGCTAAACTGCGGCAATCACTGCTGCTGCGGCACGCATCGTGATCCACGCAAGATTCATCTAGGAATCCCGCTCGCCGAATGGTTTCCATCCCAGCCAGACAATCCATTGGAACGATCGGCATCTTCGATTCCGGCGTTGGTGGTCTCTCTGTCCTGCGCCATATCCGCCAGGTGTTGCCGTACCAACACCTGATCTATGTCGCCGATTCCGGCCACGTGCCTTACGGCGACAAGCCCGTGACCTACATCGAGCAACGTGCACTCGTCCTCACCCGTTTCCTGGTCGAACAGGGCGCAGCTGCCATCGTCATCGCCTGCAACACCGCGACGGCGACGGCGGCAGCAACGCTGCGCAGCCGCTTCGATATCCCGATCGTGGCGATGGAGCCTGCCGTCAAACCCGCAGTGGCGGCGACACGCAGCGGCGTGGTCGGGATACTGGCGACCACCGGCACGCTGGAAAGCGCGCGTTTCGCTGCACTGCTGGAAAGGTATGCGGGCCAGGTCGAGATCGTCACGCAAGGTTGTCCCGGCCTGGTCGAACAAGTGGAACTGGGAGATCTGGACGGCGTGCGCACTCGCGAACTGGTCGAGCGTTACACCGCACCGTTGCTGGCACGCGGAGCGGACACGCTGATCCTGGGCTGCACCCATTATCCTTTCCTGGCACCGCTCATCTCTGAAGTTGTGGGCAGTGACATTACGCTGGTGGATACGGGGGAAGCCGTCGCGCGCCAGTTGCAACGCCGTATCCAGGGAGAGCATGTTTCTCCTGTCGGCATGGGCGCTTCCGTGCAGATGTTTACCAGCGGGGATGCGACACAGGCATCGGCCATCATGTCGCTGTTGTGGGGCGAGCAGGTCAGCGCCAGTCGATTGCCGACTGGCGTGCGCTAGCGCATCTACTGCTGCGAGTTCAGCGTCAGCCGCTCGCGCACCAGGTTGATGTGCTGGCGCAACACATAGAACTGGTCGCCGAAGCGCTTCGGTACTTTCATCCGGTTCACCGCCCGTTCGATCTCATCCAGTCGCTTGAGCAGATCGGCCTGTTCCACCGGTTCATCGGTGGCAAGCAGGCCGCGTTCCAGTTCCAGCAACGCGCCATACCACCTTGACATGCGCGTGCGGATGCGCCAGCGATACAGCGGCGGCAGGATGCGCAACCCCGGTATCAATACCACCATCACCGGCACCAGCACCACCAGCATGCGGCTGACCAATGTGGCCAGCCAGAACGGCAGGTTGCGATACAGGAAACTCTTGCCGGACTGGTAATAGCGGCTGGCATCTTCGCTGATGCGGAACTCGTGTTCCAGCGGCGCGGGGAATTCGCCCTGGCGCTGCAGCAGGCCGGCGCCGCCATGCACCTCGCGCGCCGTTTCCAGCAACAGGTCGGACAATGCCGGATGCAGGCCGCTGCGGGCGAGCAATTCCACAGTCGGGCCGACCAGCGACACATTGTGATCGGGGATATCCTTGCCCAGGTCGATGGAACCTTCCGGCAACTCGATCTTGTTGAGATAGCCGAAGCGCCTGGCATAAGCATCGGCCTGCGCAAAACTCATCAGATGGATGCCCGGCGCGTGCATCAATTTCCCGATCAATTTCAGTGAAGATGAATCGCCCATCATGAACACGGCGTCGATCTTGCCTGAGAGCAGTTCGGCGGCGGCATCTTCCGCATCGATGTCCAGCAGAGAGGTAGGGCCGCCGGGCTCAATTCCGTTGGCCTTGAACAATGCCGAAGCCAGCGCATGCGTGCCGCTGCCGGGCAGGTCGATGGCCAGTCGTTTGCCACTGAACTGCGACAACCTGGTTATCTCCGACTTGCCGTTGTAGAACACCATCAGCGGCTCGTAGAAGATGCTGCCGAGCGATACCAGCTGGTCCGTGTTCATGTCGCCGATCAGCCCGCCCTGTTTCAGGCCGCCCTGCACAAAGCCGACATCGATGTGGTTCGAGGGATCGTTCAAGTTCACCAGGTTTTCCAGCGAGCCTTGCGATGCAACGACTTGCAGTTTCACGCCATTGCGCGCCAGGATGGCACGATACTGTTCCGCATCGCGCTGGAACATGCTGCCCTCCGGACCCCCGATCAGGGTGATCGTGTCGGGCGGTGCGGAATCGATGAACCACAATAGCGCGAACAGCATCGCCGCCGCCGCCAGCAGGATGGCAAGCAGGCCCAGCACCGGACCGAGTCCCAGTTCTTCCCTGATGGTCTGTATCATCCTGGCAAAAATATTCTTGCGCATCCTTGTACCCCGGCTTCGTGTATCGTTCATTCAAGCACGGCAGCCCGCAACTGGCAAACGCCGGGCGCCCGTCACACTTCCTGCAGGCGCACCGGCGTTATCCGTTAAAATCCGTACAACCAGATATAAAGAAGCGCAGCATGCCCACCAGCCGCCGTTACACCCTGACCATCGCCTGCCCGGACCGCTCCGGCATCATCGCCGCCGTCAGCGGCTTCGTGGCACAGCACCATGGCTGGATCGTCGAGGCCAGCTACCACACCGACCTGGAGGCGCAACGGTTTTTCATGCGTCAGGAGATCCTTGCCGACTCCTTGCCTTTCGGCATGGACACGTTCAGCGAAAAGTTTTCCGCTCTGGCCGGCGAGTTTGGCATGGACTGGCACATCAGCGACTCGGCGCGCAGGAAACGTATCGTGATCCTGGTCAGCAAGCAGGATCATTGCCTGAACGACCTGTTGCACCGCTGGCGCAGTGGGGAATTGCCGGTGGATATTCCCTGTGTGATATCCAACCACGACGATCTGCGCAGCTTCGTCGAGTGGCATGGCATACCGTTCCGGCATATCGATTTTGCCGACAAGGCTGCGGCGTTCGCGGAGATCGAGCGCCTGTTCGATCAGCACCAGGGAGACACGCTGGTGCTGGCGCGCTTCATGCAGATCCTGCCACCCGGATTATGCCGCGACTACGCGGGTCGGGTGATCAACATCCATCACAGTTTCCTGCCGTCCTTCGCCGGCGCCAGACCCTATCACCAGGCCTACCAGCGCGGCGTGAAACTGATCGGGGCGACCTGTCACTACGTCACCGAGGAGCTGGATGCGGGACCGATCATCGAGCAGGATACCGTGCGTATCGACCACGGCGACACGGTGGAAGACATGGTGCGCTACGGCCGCGACATCGAGAAGACGGTACTGGCGCGCGGCCTGCGCTACCACTTGGAAGACCGCGTGCTGGTGTGCGGCAACAAGACCATCGTGTTTCGATGAGCGCGGCGCGGCCGCCCTGCGATCCCGGCTAGCGCCCCGACCGCACCTGATAGAACTTGATGATCTCCGCCTTCTCTGCGGCACTCGGCGCGGACTTGTTGTTTTCGCGCATGTGGACCAACATGCGGTCGACCACGGCAGGCCATTCCGCCGCCGAATGCTGGTCCGCAGTCGGTAAACCATGACACTGGGAACAGTAGTATTTCTCACGGTTGCTCAACGTGGGGTAATTTTCTCCGCAGCCGCTTATGAATAACAGCAACAAGATCGCCATGATGGACTTGTTCATTTTTCTTCCCCGTTATAACTGAAATGGTCTGGCCGCACATGATATGCCGGCCCGCTGCAGGCACAAATAGTAATCGATTATTCTTACGCTATCCTTAAAAAAAACGGGCGCCTCGCGGCGCCCGAACTACAACCGTCAGGTCGTAGGGAGGAGCTTATTCCACACGTTCACCGTGCAGTGCAATATCAAGTCCTTCACGTTCCTGCTCTTCCGTGACACGCAGGCCCATCACCATATCCAGCACCTTGAGGATGATGAATGTCCCGATGGCAGTGTATGCAATGGTGATCGCCACACCTTCAGCCTGGATCATGAGTTGGCTCATGCTGCCGGCCGTTCCGCCGATGGACTCGACCGCAAACACACCGGTTAACAAGGCGCCGACGATACCGCCGATAGCGTGAACGCCGAAGGCATCCAGCGAGTCGTCATAGCCCAGCATGCGCTTCAGGTAAGTGGATGCCCAGAAGCAGACCACACCAGCAGCGATACCGATGACCAGTGCGCCCATTGGATCGACGAACCCGGAAGCCGGTGTGATCGCAACCAGGCCAGCTACAGCCCCCGAAGCGATACCCAACACGCTGGGTTTGCCCTTGGCGATCCATTCCGCGAACATCCAGGCAAGAGCAGCTGCGCCCGTTGCGACCTGGGTAACAGCCATCGCCATCCCGGCACGGCCGTCAGCAGCCACGGCGGAACCTGCGTTGAAGCCGAACCAACCCACCCACAGCATCGCAGCGCCCATCACCGTCAGGGTCAGGTTGTGCGGTGCCATCGGTTCCTTGCCGTAGCCAAGCCGTGGCCCGAGCATCAGGGCGGTGACCAGACCAGCGATACCGGCGTTGATATGCACGACGGTACCACCAGCAAAGTCCAGCACGCCCATATCCCACAGGAAGCCGCCGTCGCCGGACCACACCATGTGCGCGATCGGTGAATAGATCAGCAGCGACCACAGGGTCATGAACACCAGCATGGTGGAAAACTTCATGCGGTCGGCAAAGGCACCGGTGATCAGGGCCGGGGTGATGATCGCAAACGTCATCTGGAAGGTCATGAACACCGATTCCGGGATGCTGGCAGTCAGGCTCTTCATGTCCATACCGGACAGGAATGCCTTGCTCAGGCTACCGAAGAAGGAATAGAAGTTGGTCACTCCTTTTTCCATACCCGTTGTATCGAAGGCGATGCTGTACCCCGCCACCATCCATACCACGGTGATCAACGCCGTGATGGCAAAGCTTTGCATCAAGGTGGCCAGCACATTCTTCTTGCGCACCATGCCGCCATAGAACAGAGCCAGGCCGGGAATCGTCATCAACAGCACCAGGGCGGTCGAGGTCAACATCCAGGCAGTGGCGCCGGTATCCAGCGTGGGAGCCGCTTCGGCAGCAGGAGCAGCCTCCGGTGCGGCAGCAGGTGCAGCTTCCGGCGTGGCAGCGGGTGCTGTGGATTCCATCGCGGCGGCTGGAGCAGGTGCAGCTTCATCTTGCGCGAAGGATGGGGCAGCAAAACCGCACAGCATTGCCAGCAGAGTGCAATATATAAGTATTTTCTTCATGGCATGGCTCCTTACAAGGCTTCCGTGCCGGTTTCACCGGTACGGATGCGAATGACTTGTTCAATGTCGTGGATGAAGATCTTGCCGTCGCCGATCTTGCCGGTTTGTGCCGACTTTTCGATGGCTTCGACGACCCGGTCCAGCATGTCGGCCTTTACCGCCGCCTCCAGCTTGATCTTGGGCAGAAAATCCACTACATATTCCGCGCCACGATACAGTTCGGTATGCCCCTTCTGCCGTCCAAAGCCCTTGACTTCGGTGACGGTGATCCCTTGCACGCCAATGGCGGAAAGGGCTTCTCGCACTTCATCGAGCTTGAATGGCTTGATTATGGCAGTAACCATTTTCATTTCATTCTCCTTGGTGATTATGGGCAATCATCCGCCCTGAAAATATATTTTGGGATCTTTGGAACCATCCACGCTGTTACTTGAGCAGGTTCCATGCCAAGCTGTTTATTCATTAAAAAACATTGTATTAATTCCATAACTCGGAGCCTGTGCCGCAGGCGTGCACCATTTGTATGCAACCGATTCGCCCTAGCGCACTTATCAGGTGCAGCGATTTTTCCACGCAAGATTTGCTACACTCAGGCATTCACGCAACGGGAGAAAAATGCATGCTCAATCAAAAATTTTTGGATGAGATTTCAGCAAAACTGAGTCAAGCAGTCGCCAACAGCCCCGCCAGGGATGTTGAGAAGAACGTACGCGCATTGCTGGCGCAGGGTTTCGCCAAGCTCGACCTGGTGACGCGCGAGGAATTTGACGTGCAGGCAGAAGTGCTGGTGCGGACCCGGCAAAAACTGGAACAACTGGAATCGCGCGTAACCGCCCTCGAGGCGAAAAACAGCGAGCAATAGCTTGTGCCGATAGCCATGCTTGCCGATTCGAACACGGGAAGAATGGGGAAAATAAACGTTGTACCTGCATTTCCCAGGCCGCAACCGGAATGAGCCTGGCGGTACTTTATAGCCGTGCACTCTCCGGCATGGATGCCGCACTGGTCACAGTCGAGGTCCATCTGTCCAATGGCCTGCCCACCTTCACCATCGTCGGCCTGCCCGAAGCCGAAGTGAAGGAAAGCCGCGACCGCGTACGCGCCGCCCTGATGAATTGCCAGTTCGAGTTTCCGATCAAGCACATCACCGTCAACCTCGCCCCGGCAGACCTGCCCAAGGAAAGCGGGCGCTTCGACCTGCCCATCGCACTGGGCATCCTTGCCGCCTCCGGGCAGATCCCCGCCGCGCGCCTGGCCGATTATGAATATGCCGGAGAACTCGCGCTCACCGGCGAGTTGCGCCCGATACGCGGCGCCTTGGCGATGACCTATCATGCGGCAAATTGCGGGCGCGCCTTTATGTTGCCCGCTGCCAATGCCGCCGAGGCCGCGTTCGTGCAGGAAGCTGCTGTCTATCCCGCGCAATCGCTGCTGCAGGTCGCCGCTCACCTGTGCGGACGCGATACGCTCGAGCGCTACCTGCCGGCAGCAACAACCGCCTCGCCGGATTATCCCGACATGCGTGAAGTGAAAGGACAAGGTTTGGCCAAGCGCGCCTTGGAGATTGCCGCCGCCGGCGGCCACAGCGTGTTGATGTCAGGACCGCCGGGTACCGGCAAATCCATGCTTGCCGCCCGATTCCCGGGCATCCTGCCGCAGATGAGCGAAACCGAAGCGCTGGAAAGCGCCGCCATGCAATCGCTCGGCGGCATGTTCGAGGTCGGGCGCTGGAAACAGCGCCCGTTTCGTGCGCCACACCATACCGCCTCCGCTGTGGCGCTGGTGGGGGGTGGCAGCAACCCGCGCCCCGGCGAGATTTCCGTCGCCATGCACGGCGTGCTGTTTCTGGATGAATTGCCGGAGTTCGATCGCGGCGTGCTGGAAGTGCTGCGCGAGCCACTGGAAAGCGGGCGCATCACCATCTCGCGCGCGGCGCGGCGCGCCGACTTCCGCGCACAGTTCCAGTTGCTGGCCGCGATGAATCCGTGCCCGTGCGGCTATTTCGGCCACTACAACGGCAAGTGCCGCTGCACGCCGGACCAGATCGCGCGCTATCGCGCCAGGATCTCCGGACCGTTGCTGGACCGCATCGACATCCAGATCGAGGTCGCCGCCGTGCCGCAGGATGACCTGCTCAAACAGGCTGGCGGTGAATCCAGCAGCGACATCCGCGAGCGCGTCGATGCCGCGCGAAAACGCGCGCTGCTAAGACAGGGCAAACCAAATGCGCAACTCAGCGTGACCGAGATTGACGAACTGTGCGCGCCGGACGCGCCGGGCGCCGCACTTTTACGTCAGGCCATGACCCATCTTGATCTTTCGGCCCGCGCTTACCACCGCGTGCTCAAGTTAGCACGTACCATCGCCGACCTGGCAGACAGCCAGAACCTGCTGACGCAACATATCGCAGAAGCAGTACAGTACCGCAGGATGGATAAGCAGAAGTAGAAAACAAGAATACGAGCACGCAGTCAATCCGGCGTATCCCACCGTGGAATCGTTTACCCGCTTGACGCGGCACGGGTGGCCATATGATTTAAATCGTTTTAGCCAACCGTAATTATTTCAGGGCGATTGGCAACATCACTTCCCGTCGCGCACCAACCGGACCGAAAACGGGCTGCTCTTGTTGATGAAACCACTGGTGTAGCCATTCTTGAAATCTACATACCAGGCGATGGCATCGCCGTTGGGCGTGCTGCTCCAGTACCAGGGAAACATTTGATCCATATCCGGAAACGCCGTCGTATCTATGGTCGGGAAACTCGTGCGGGTGGGATCTACCAGCGTGAACAATTCATCCTTGGTTGGCACACGCCAGCCGTCTTTGGCCTGCTTCTGAGCCTCCGCAAAGGTGAATCTGCCGGTAGTGCCTGAACAATGATCACCCATCCAGGTTAGCCCGACACTGCAACGGGCCCAGGTCAGATTCGTTTTCGTGTCATAGGCAACATCTCCCCGAATTTCGAAGCGGGGACCGGCCCACGCAGATGACATACCTGCCATGAAAATCAACACCACCAAAACCAACCTGCGCATTTTTTGACTCCCCAAATATTCCCCGGCAATGTTCCGGATTCGATTACGGTGTTTGTGCTTTGATATTTTATTTCACCATCACGATCTATTTTCCGTTTTTCACCAGGCGGATCGCAAAGCGCCAACTGTTGACGTCATCAGTCACGTTACCATCCTTGAAACGCACATCCCAGGAACGCTCGTCGGTTTCCGGGGTACCGGTCCAGTAGGTCGCAGAATCGCGCGACATATCCGGGAAAGCATCCGCATCGATAGTTGGAAAATCCTGACGATCGTGGTCGATCAATCCGGCCATTTCATCCTTGTTTGGCATGCGCCAGTTGCCAGATGCCTGCCGCTGTGCTTCCTCATAGGTGAAGGTGCGGATAGTGCCCGAACAGCCAACGCCGTCTTTCCAGTTTTGTCCTACGCTGCACCGCTGCCAGGTTAAATTCGTGTCCTTGTCATATACCTCGCTGCCTTTGATCACATAGTGAGGATTGGCCGCAGCCGCTGCCAGGGTGGGTGTAAATGCGGCTAAAGTTATCCACATTATCCATGCAATATTTTTCATTTTTAATTGATCTCCGATTATGGTTTGAGTTTGACTCTGCTTGTGCCTGGTGCAATCTCCCTGTCAATGTTAGTGAATCCGCGGGATCCACGAGGTCGAAAGCAAAAAGACTCCCCCTGTGGAACAGCGCCATAGCGTGTCCACCCTGATTCCTATCCACATATAACTATTGGCTGGCAACCCTGGTTGACACGCCGGGCCATATGCCTGCGACCTTGGGCCGGGTTAACCGATCGTGATGGGCACGAACATCTTCTGCTCGCCGCGTTGTATCAATAGCGCCAAGTGCTTCGCATTCGAACGGATCAGGGAATTCAGCTGCTTGATGCTGGCAGTCTTTTCCCCATTCACGGACAGGATGATGTCGCCGGGTCGGATTCCCGCCTTTGCAGCCGGACCGCTGGCAACGTTTTCTACCATCAGGCCTTGGTCAACTTCGGCCTGCTTGCTCTCATTCGGCGTCAACTGACGCAATTCCAGGCCTAATTTGTCATCATTGCCATGCCCGGATCCCTTCATCGAGTTGCTGGCGATGTCCATTTCACCCAGGTTCATGGTGATATCCCTGGCCTTTCCCTTGTGCCAGATTTTCAGTGTCGACTCGGTTCCCGAAGCCAACCCCGACACCATCGGTGGCAAGTCCGCCGAACGGACGATTTTCTTACCGTTGAATTCCAGGATCACATCGCCTGGTACGATGCCCGCCCTTTCAGCCGGGCTGCCCTTTTCGACCGAACTGACCAGTGCGCCGGCCGGCTGGTCCAGGCCGAAGGTATCCGCCAATTGCTGGTTCACCTCCTGGATCATGACACCTATGCGGCCATGGCTGACTTTGCCATGGTCGAGTATCTGCTGCTCCACTTTCATTGCCACTTCGATCGGGATGGCGAATGACAGGCCTTGATACCCGCCGCTGCGGCTGAAGATTTGGGAATTGATGCCGATCACTTCTCCATTTGCATTGATCAATGGCCCGCCGGAGTTGCCCGGATTGACCGCCACATCGGTCTGCAGGAAGGGCACATAGCCTTCATCCGGCAAGGACCGGGATTTGGCCGATATGATCCCCGCCGTCACGGAGTTTTCGAAGCCAAAGGGCGCGCCGATCGCGATCACCCACTCGCCGACACGGGACTGTTGCGCATCGCCGATCTTCACCGTCGGCAGATTGTCTGCCTTGATTTTCAACACAGCGACATCGGAAACCTTGTCCAGTCCCACTACCTTGGCCGTGAATTCGCGCTTGTCGGTCAGTTTCACGGTCACCTCGTCCGCATCGTCCACCACATGGGCATTGGTCAGGATCACTCCGTCCGGACTCACGATGAAGCCCGAGCCAACCCCACGCGTCGGCATGTTGTCCTGCGGTGCGGGCATCCGGAAACGGCGGAAGAATTCGTAGAAGGGATCGTTCGGATCGATCTGGGGAAATCCGGGAAGCCCTGAAATACCGGTCTTCACTGTGCCGGTCACGCTGATATTGACCACTGCCGGGCCTTGCTGGGCAGCGATCACGGCAAAATTCGGCAGCGTGATGGTGGATTTCTGGGATAGCTCATCGGGTCGGGCCACCACACTGGTGTTGGCGCTGGCCATGCCAATATAGGGTATGTCGCGATATACATACCCTCCCACCAGGGTTGCAACAATTGCCAGGACAGGGATGCTGTACTTGATAACTCTCGGAAAATTAGTCAGATTCATTTTTTTACTCCGCAAAAATGCCCACTCACCCCTCCTCTCGTTGCGAGAGGAAGTCAGGAGCCATGCACATTTGTTTTTGGGTGGCAAAAAAAGTTCCGAAAATTTCAGCACAGGGGATATGGAGATATATTCTCCGAATGTAATTGTCTGGAAATTTCCAGCGCAAGATCCTGATCATGTACTGGGCTCGGGCAGGAGTGAACGTTGAAATGAATTATTGGGCCTGCAAGATACAACCTTCCTGTCGCTCTACCACTTTACGGTTGGCCATCCACTGACGGATGAACGCATGGTGCCTTTGTCAAGCATCTGGTGCCGGAAGTGATCGAATATTGTCTCTGAGTTATTTCAATTCGACCAACCCGTTCCGGTGGCGGGTTTTCCTTTCTTCCTTCATTATTCGACCAGGGCCGAATAATTTATCATTCACTGGTGCCTGGAAGTTCAGTGGAGACGAAAAGGGGAAAATACATGCTATCGAAAATACCTTTGTGGCGCTTTGGGCGTATCAGCGCAACCTGTTCCCATTTGCTTTTAGGCCTGATATTTTTATCATGCTCGCCGACGTATGCCGATCCTGCCAAGTGCACAGTCAGCAAGTTTCAACTCCCAGGGCGCATCACGGGTACTGGTATTGCCGTCGGCAAGGATGGCAATCTCTGGTTTTCCGAACCCACGAATGGTGCCATAGGACGAATTACCCCTGGCGGCGAACTGATCGGACATTTTGTCTTACCGGACTTTCTCCGGCCGCGCGACCTCTTGGCCGGGCCGGATGGCAACATCTGGTTTGATATCACGCTTAATGCCGACGCGGCGAGGTTCGGGCGCTTTACAATGAATGGTGTAATCACCCAGTACCCGGCCCCACCTGGGGATATCGGCGCAATCGGAGTAAATGGTTTTACGGCCGGGCCGGATGGCAACATCTGGTTTACCGCGCCTGAAGAGCCTTTGGGTCATACAATTGGACGGATTACAGTGGATGGCTTAATCACACGATTTTCAATTTCTTCGGACAAAAAGCCGGCAGGCATTACATCAGGGCCCGATGGTGATCTTTGGTTTACTGAACAAGCCGGCAACGAGATAGTGCGAATCGGGACTGATGGTGTCATAGCCGAAAAGATGTCTGTCCCTACCCCCGACGGGCGTCCATCAAGCATAACAGCCGGCCCGGATGACAATATTTGGTTTACTGAACGGGAAGGGAAGCGTATTGGACGGGTCAACCTGAGGAAGGGCAGGATGCCGAAACTCTTCCTGCCACAGATCAGTGAGTTCCCGGTTCCGAGCGGTGCTGCGCCATACAAAATCATATCCGGGCCTGATGGCCACCTGTGGTTCAGCGAGGAAGGTTCCGACCATATCGGGTATGTCACAACGACTGGCGAAGTCAGGGAGATCTCGATACCTGACTCTCGCGGTGCTGGCATTACGGCAGGACCAGACGGCAACATCTGGTTTACCGAGCCTTATGGCAGCGAAATCGGTCGAATAAATATCAAGTCATGTCTTTAATAACCGTCAAGCCACCCTCACGCAGGATTCATCGCTTCCCAACAAGCGGGGACAGGTATATTTCCATGCTCGCGACGCGCGGATACCTATGCTAGCCAATCGTGATATTGAGCGGTTCCAGACCGGCAACCGTCGCTTCAATAACGTCGCCCCTGACCACCGGCCCGACTCCCGCAGGAGTGCCGGTAAAGATAAGGTCGCCCGGGAATAGCTCGACCAGTTGCGACAGGTAGCTGATGATCTCGGGTATTTTCCAGATCATGTCGCCGACATCCGCACTCTGGCGCACCTCGCCGTTCACCTTCAGCCCGATCTTGCCTCGGGCGATCACTCCCGAATAGAACTCGGGCGTGATCGCGGAGCAGGGTGCGGAATGGTCGAACCCTTTGCTCATGTCCCAGGGCTGGCCACGTTTGCGTGCCGCACTCTGCACATCGCGCTTGGTCATGTCGAGGCCGACGGCATAGCCGAATATGCAATCATTGGCTTTCTCCAGCGGGATATTTTTTCCACCTTTTGCCATCGCCACAACCAGTTCGACCTCGTGTTGCAAGTCGCCGGTTCCGGGAGGATATAGCATGACGGAATTATTGGGCAGGATGGCCTGCACCGGCTTCATGAAGAAAAGTGGCGCCTCACGTTGCGCATCGCCGCCCATTTCCTGCACATGCGCGGCGTAATTCTGGCCGACACAGTAAATCCGGCGCACCGGAAATGGATTGCTCGACATGGCCGGGATGCTGACAAGGGACGCGGGTGGAAAAGCGTAGTTCATTTTCGAGCCTCGTAAAATTTTATCTGGTACAGAAAATATCATTCCACGATATCAAACCGTGGCGCAATGCAATTTCCGCGACCCCTCGCCGAATTCCATGCCGAAACAACGGCAGCATTATCATTCCGGCTGTTTCATTTGCTACAAAGCAAACAGCGGGGATGCTGGAATCGTTGCGTCGACTGATACAGTGCTGGCCGGATTATCCCGGCATTGTTGAACCAAACGATTGGGTAGCGAGGTTTATTCGCCCAACAAAAAAGCCCGGCACTTTCGCGCCGGGCTTTTGCCAAACCGGGAACCGATTAAGGAGCCTGGATGTTGGATGCCTGCTTGCCCTTGGGGCCTTGCGTCACGTCAAAGGTGACCTTCTGGCCTTCCTTGAGTGTCTTGAATCCATTCATGTTGATTGCGGAAAAGTGCGCAAACAAGTCTTCGCTGCCATCATCGGGAGTGACAAAACCAAAACCTTTTGCATCGTTGAACCATTTAACTGTACCAGTTGCCATGTTTTTACTTCCTTATTAAAAAACGGGAAAGACTCCCGCAGAACTATTTGAATCGAAGATTGCACATGGAAAACCAGTACTGCAAAAGCTTTGAATCAAATACCAAGCCGCCTTGTACGCTGGTTTTATCAATATAGCAAGCTATTTAAACAAAATTCGAACCGGCCTTAATGCCATGGCGCGCGCCGACTCTCTCTCGCAACCGTCTTTCGCACAGGCGTTCAGCACTTCACCAGCACCGGATTGAATGCCTTGGACAGCAATGTCACGCGGTCACCCGGCTTCAGGCGTTGCGCTTCGTCGGCGCCGGCAATGACTTTCACGACCTGGTTGCCGACCAGCAGGGTAACGGCGAACACCACGTCTGCCGCCTCGATCGCCAGGATCTCGCCGGCAAAACTGAACTTGCTGCCCACCTGTCCCGCGCCGAACACCTCTGCCGGCGTGCCCTGTTGCACCAGCCGGCCCTGTTCCAGCAGCAGCACGCGCTGCGACAATCGATACACCTCGCCGATATCGTGGCTGACCATCAGCGTGGTCAAGCCATAACGGTGCTGCATTGCCAGCACTTCTTCATGCAGGCGCACACGGGTCGCGTGATCGAGCGCGGAGAAGGGCTCGTCCAGCAGCAGCAGGTTCGGTTCGGCAGCCAGTGCGCGCGCCAACGCCACGCGCTGCTGCTGCCCGCCGGAGAGCGTGGCGGGTTTGCGCTGTTGCAACTCACCCAACGCCATCAGTTCGATCAACTGATCCACGCGTTTTTTGTCCGCGCCGCGCTTCTGGGCGAATTCGAGGTTGCCGCGCACGCTCATGTTGGGAAACAGCGCATAGTCCTGGAACATGTAGCCAACACGGCGTTTCTGCGGCGACAGGTTATGACGAGACACGCGGTCGAACCAGGTTTCGCCGTTCACTGTTATCCGGCCCGAGTCCGGTTCATCCAGCCCCGCAAGGCAGCGCAATAACGTGGTCTTGCCAGCGCCGGACGGTCCGAACAGCGTGATGAATTCGCCGGCCGCGACGCTGAACTGCAGGTCGAGCGTAAATTCTCCCGAGCTGGAGAACAATCTTTTTTTGATGCCCAGTTCGATCATCAGCGGCTTGAAGATTCAGAGAATGAAAACCTGCATGGATCATTTGTGAAACTCATGCGCCATCTCACCATTCGCTGCGCACCATGCGCTTGTTCACCAGATATACCGTCAGCAGGATGCCGAAACACACGGCGAACAGCACCATCGAGTAAAAATTTGCGCTCGCGTAGTTGAGCGACTCGACTTCGTCGTAGATGGCGATGGAGGCGACGCGCGTCTCGCCCGGCAGGTTGCCGCCAATCATCAGCACCACGCCGAATTCGCCGATAGTATGGGCAAAAGCGAGCACGGTGCCGGCGATCAATGAGGGTTTGATATTGGGCAACAGCACATGCAGGAAAGTCTGCCAGCGCGTCTTGCCGAGCGTATAGGCGGCTTCAGCCAGCGCTGCGGGAAGGTTCTGGAAGCCGGATTGCACCGGATGCACCAGGAATGGAAAACTGAAGATCACCGAGGCCAGCACCAGTCCCTCGAAACTGAAGGCGAGCCTCAGGCCTGCCGCCCGGTCGAGAAAATGACCGAACCAGCTTTGCGGACTGAACGCCAGCAGCAGGTAAAAGCCCAGCACCGACGGCGGCAACACCAGCGGCATGCTGACCAGTGTCTCCAGCACCGGTTTGATGCGCACCCTGGTTTGCGATAGCCACCAGGCGAACGGAATGCCGATCAGGCACAGGATCAGCGTGGTGACCGTCGCCAGCTTGAAGGTGAGGATGAGCGGTTGCCAGTCATAGCTCATGGTTTGTTCCGTTTCAATTCGTTTTACGCTTTGAGGTGGAAAATTTTACGTTGGCAATTCATCATAGTCTCCACCCCCATCCTAATTGCCCCCTCGCTTCGCTCTCCCCCGCTGCCAGGGGGAAGGGACGTGGTGATGCAACCTGCGTCACGATTCCCCCACCCCCACTTCCTACTTCCTACTCACCACTTCTTACTTCCACCACCGAAACCTCATTCGCCTTGACCAGCGCTTCCACTTCGTCTCCCTCCTTCAACTCCAGCCGCTTCACCGCGCGCGTGGTGATGATGCTGGTCAGCGGTTCACCATCGCAATCCACCGTCACTTCGCACAGGATGTTGCCGTGCCGTATCCCGCGCACCGTGCAGCGTACTCGATTGCGCAGGCTGATCAATCCGGAAAGGTTCTTTGCCAGCGACACCTCGGTTTCCTTGAACAGCACCATTACTTCGTTGCTTACCCGAAGATGAGGCGAAGACTCCGGCGTTTCCAGCAGCATGGCGGTGAAGGCGGTTTGTCCGACCGCCACATCGACCAGCGAGAGATGATCGCTGGATTCAATAGCGGTGATGCGACCGTACAATCGATTCATGGCAATTGATAGCCGTATTTCTCAAGTATGCTGCGCGCTTCTGGCGATGACAGGAATTCCATGAATTGGTGCGAGGCTTTGCCATTGGTCAACATGCCGAAGCGGAGTATCACTGCGCCTTGTGCGATCGGCTGGTAACTGTCCTGAGGTACTTCGATCCACTTTCCCTTGCCGGCAAGCTCGGGGGCCAGCACAACCGATTTGGCCGTGAAGCCGATATCGGCAGATTCTGTATCAATATAATGGTTCACTTGCGCAATGCTCTCGCCGAAAACCAGCTTTGGCTTGACTGACGCGCTCAGCTTTAGATATTCCAGCGCTTTCAGGGCTTCTCGCCCATATGGCGCAACTTCCGGACTGGCTATCGCGACTTTTTTCACGTCCGCATCGTTCAACACCTGCATGCCCTTGCCAAGATCGAGCGGCCTCATTGTCCAAAGTACCAGCAAGCCTTTCGCATAGACCTTGGGTGCGGCCATCGCCAGCCCGTCCTTGTACAACGAATTCGGGTAGGCCATGTCGGCAGAGAGAAACACGTCAAATGGCGACCCGCTTTTTATCTGCGCCGATAGTTTGCCCGAGGAAGCAATCACGCTTTTTACTTTGATGCCGGTCTCGTTCCTGAACGCGGCCGCCAGGTCGTCGAAAGCATAGGTCGCGTTCGATGCCACTGCAATTGTCAGTGGCTCGGCAACGCATGCGACAACGCTCACCTGCAAGAGTATCAACACGCCAAACAGCTGCCATAATTTCGACATTGCATCATTCATCCTGATCATTCTACATCCTTTCAAATGCCGGTTTGGAAAAGCAGCCAGCCAATTGCTGACATTCTGCTTTGGTTTTTATATATCATGTCATCTCGTCACGATGACGTATACCTGATGATTCCCATCATGAGTTAGATATCATGCAGCGAAAGTTCCTCCCGCTTGTCATTATCGCCGCCGGCCTGGCAACAGCCGGCGCTGTCGCCTGGTATTTGACCGACCATCGAACAAAGGATACTGCCGGCCTGGTGCTGTACGGCAACGTCGATATCCGCCAGGTGCAACTGGCATTCAATGGCTCGGAGCGGATCGCCCAGATGCTGGCCAGCGAAGGGCAACCGGTCAAGCAAGGCGAATTGCTGGCGACACTGGACACCACGCGGCTGGCGCACAATGTCGACCTGCAGCAGGCGCAGTTGGCAGCGCAGCAACAGGCCGTCCTGCGCCTCGAAACCGGCAGCCGGCCGCAGGAGATACGCAAGGCGCAGGCCGACCTGGAAGTCGCGCGCATCGCTGCCGACAATGCCAAGCATACCTATCAAAGGATGCAGGAACTGGTAGCGAAGAATTTCGTGGCGCAGCAGCAGGCTGATGATGCGCGTGCCGCTGCCGATGGCGCCGAGGCAAAATATCATGCGTTGCAGGCAACACTGAAACTGGTCCAGTTGGGTCCGCGCAAGGAAGACATCGCGGCGGCCAGAGCCACATTGCAAGCCAGCCAGGCCGGGCTGGAAGTGGCGCGCAAGGCGCTGGCCGATGCCGCGCTGTATGCGCCGGACAACGGCGTCGTGCAGGAACGCATCCTCGAGCCGGGCGATATGGCATCGCCGCAGCGCCCGGTGTACACGCTGGCGCTGACCGACCCGATCTGGGTGCGCGCCTACGTGCAGGGGCCGGACCTCGGCAAGCTCAAACCGGGCATGCGCGCCGAGGTCAGCACCGACAGTTTTCCCGGCAAGCACTATCGCGCCTGGGTCGGTTACATCTCGCCGACCGCCGAGTTCACGCCGAAATCGGTGGAAACCACCGAAGTGCGCAGCAGCCTGGTCTACCAGGTGCGTGTCTTCGTGTGCAACCCGCAGGGCGAATTGCGCCTTGGCATGCCTGCCACGGTGAACATCGCACTGGACCAGGCTGCGGCGCCGGACGACAACCACTGCCCGCAACCCTGAGGCTGCCATGACTGCCGCCGACCCCCTGACGGCTGCCCCTCCAGCGGCAAACCTGCCCGACAGCATCGCGATCTCAGTCAGCGGCATTTCCAAATCTTTCCATGTCGGCAGCCGGCAAGTGCAGGCCTTGCAGCAGGTCAGCTTCGATGTCCGCCATGGCCTGGTCACCGGCCTGGTCGGCCCCGATGCCGCCGGCAAGACCACACTGATGCGCCTCGCTGCCGGGCTGCTGGTGGCCGATACGGGAAGCATCAGCGTGCTCGGCCTGGACGCCGCCACTCAATCGCTGCAGGTGCAAGGCGCGATCGGCTACATGCCGCAGCGTTTCGGCCTGTATGAAGACCTCAGCGTGCAGGAGAACCTCGACCTGTATGCCGACCTGCAGGGCGTACCGATCGCGGCGCGCGCGGCGCGCTACGCCGAACTGATGCAGATGGCCGGGCTGGCGCCGTTCACCAAGCGCCTGGCCGGACAGTTGTCCGGCGGCATGAAACAGAAACTCGGCCTCGCCTGCGCGCTGGTGCGGCAACCCTCGCTGTTGCTGCTGGACGAGCCGACCGTCGGCGTCGACCCGCTGTCGCGACGCGAACTGTGGGAGATCGTCTACCGGCTGGTGCGCGAGCAGGGCACCAGCGTGTTGCTCAGCACCGCCTATCTGGACGAAGCCGAACGCTGCGACGAAGTCGTGCTGCTGCACGAAGGCAAGAGTGCTGGCGCAGGGCGCGCCGGCCGAATTGCGCGAGACCATGCGCGGCCGCAGCTATGAGACTCAGCGCAAGCGACATGGACAAGCGCGAACTGCAGAACCGCATCTCGCACAGCACCGGGCGTGCTGGACGCGCTGATCCAGGGTGACCATGTGCGCGTGGTGATGGATGACACTTCGCCGCCTGATGCGGAAAAGTTGCTGCCCGGCGTGAGCGGCGTCGAGATGAAGTCGGTAGCGCCGCGTTTCGAGGACAGGTTTGTTGCGCTGCTGAAGGAAACAACCGGCAGCGAAAAAATCTCCCGAGCTGCCACTGACAAACCAAACGGTTCGCTCGGCCCCCTCGCAAGCTCTCCCCCTGGCAGGGGGAGGGCTGGGGAGGGGGTCGAGACTCAACCTCACCACTCCGCTCAAAGCTCCCACCCCCATCTCAGTGGCCCCCTCGCTTCGCTCTCCCCCTCTTACAGGGGAAAGGAGCCGGACGCTTCAAGCACCAACGCCGGTACCGCAGTCATCGAAGTGAACAACCTGCAGCGCCGCTTCGGCGATTTCTATGCGGTGAACAAGCATCAGTTTTGCGGTGAAGCAGGGCGAGGTGTTCGGCCTGCTCGGCGCGAACGGCGCGGGCAAGTCCACCACCTTCCGCATGCTGTGCGGGCTGCTGCCGCCGAGCGGCGGCACGTTGCGCGTGGCCGGGGCCGACCTGCGCCATGCGGCGGCCGCGGCGCGCGAGCGCATCGGTTACATGTCGCAGAAATTCTCGCTGTACGGCAATCTCAGCGTGGCCGAGAACCTGCGCTTCTTCAGCAGCGTCTACGGCCTGTCCGGGCAAGCGCGGACGCAGATCGCATCGACTGGGCGCTGCAGGAATTCGAACTGGCCGACATCGCCGACTTCACCAGCGGCGACCTGTCGCTCGGCTACAAGCAGCGCCTCGCGCTGGCCTGCGCGCTGATGCACGAGCCGGAGATATTGTTCCTCGACGAGCCGACTTCCGGCGTCGATCCGCTGGCGCGGCGCGAGTTCTGGACGCGCATCAACGCGCTGGCCGCCAGGGCGTGACCGTGATGGTCACCACCCATTTCATGGAAGAAGCGGAATATTGCGACCGCATCGCGATCATGGCGGCTGGCGAGATCCTGACCATGGGCACGCCGGCCAGCATCAAGCAGCAGGCGCGCACGCCGCAAGCTGCCGCGAGCCGACGATGGAAGATGCGTTCGTCGAACTGATCCAGGCACACGAGGAGGTGGCGGCATGAGCAGCCGGCATGCGCCTTGCGCGGACTGGTGCGCAAGGAGTTCCTGCAGATCGTGCGCGACCCGAGCAGCATCGCGATCGCGTTCCTGATGCCGATCTTCCTGCTGCTGCTGTTCGGCTACGGCGTGTCGCTGGATTCCGAACACGTGCCGGTGGCGATCGTGGTCGAACAGCCGGGCGCGGATACCGCCGACTTTACCGCCGCGTTCCACCAGTCGCGCTATTTCGATCCGCAGGTGTATGCGGATACGCGCAGTGCGGAGCAGGCGATGATGGCCGGGCGATGTCAATGCCATCGTGGTGTTGCGCCAGCGATTTCGCGCAGCGACTGCGCGATGCCGACGGCGCGCCGATCCAGCTGATCGTCAACGGCGTCGACGCCAACACCGCGCGCATCGTCTCCGGCTACGTGCAGGGCGCATGGGGCAAGTGGCTGGAGCATTACGCGCAACAGCGCGGCCAGAAATTCGAGTCGCCGGTGCAGATGGAACAGCGCGTGTGGTTCAACAGCGAACTGCGCAGCCGCAACTTCCTGGTGCCGGGACTGGTCGCCATGATCATGACGCTGATCGGCGCACTGCTGACCGCGATGGTGATGTCGCGCGAATGGGAGCGCGGCACGATGGAGGCATTGCTGGTCACGCCGCTGTCGATGAGCGAGGTGATCGTCGGCAAGCTGCTGCCGTATTTCGTGCTGGGCATGGGCGGGCTGGCGCTGGCGGTGAGCATGGCGCTGTTCCTGTTCGAGGTGCCGTTGCGCGGCTCGCTGTGGGTGCTGTTCGCGACATCCGCGCTGTTCCTGGTCACCGCGCTGGGCATGGGCCTGCTGATCTCCACCATCGCGCGCAGCCAGTTCGTTGCCGGCCAGCTCGCGCTGATCACCACTTTCCTGCCGGCTTTCCTGCTGTCCGGCTTCATCTTCGACATCGGCAGCATGCCGCCGGTGGTGCAGTTCATCACCCATATCGTCGCCGCGCGCTATTACATCGCCATCCTGCAGACCGTGTTCCTCGCCGGCAACGACTGGAGCGTGATCGTGCCCAACGCGCTGGCGCTGGTGGCGATGGCGACGATCTTCCTCGGCGTGACCTGGCGCAAATCGCGCAAGCGGCTGGAGTGATCGATGATCGGCTCACGCATCTCGCACTGGTGACTCAAGGAATTCCTGGCGCTGCTGAAGGACAAGCGCAGCCGCATCGTGCTGATCGCGCCGCCGCTGATCCAGATGATGGTGTTCGGCTATGCCGCGACCTTCGACCTGAAGAACGTGCCGTTCGCGGTGTACAACGAAGATCGCGGCGCGGCTTCGCGCGAGTTGCTGGCCGCGTTCGACGGCGCTGCCAGTTTCAGCCGGGTGGCGCAACGATCACGCATGAAAGCGAGATCGCGCCGCTGATCGACGGCAGGCATGCGCTGATGGTGGTGCATGTCGGCCAGAATTTCAGCGCGAACCTGCTGGCCGGACGCAGCGGCGCATTGCAGGTCATCGTCGACGGGCGCAACTCCAACACCGCGATGCTGGCGATCAACGACGTGCGCGACATCGTCGACCGCTATCAACCGCACATGGCAGGCGAACTCACGGCGGCAGTCAGCCGCCTGCGCACATCGAGACGCGCGCCTGGTTCAATCCCAACCTGGAAAGCCGCTGGTTCTTCCTGCCCGGCATCGTCGGCATCCTCACGCTGCTGGTGACCATGCTGGTCACCGCGATGTCGGTCGCGCGCGAACGCGAGCAGGGCACCTTCGACCAGTTGCTGGTCACGCCATTGCGCCCGGTGGAGATCCTGATCGGCAAGACGCTGCCGGGTTTCATCATCGGGCTGGGTGAGGCCAGCGTGATCGTGCTGGCCGCAGTGTTCTGGTTCAAGGTGCCGCTGCTCGGCAGCCTGGTCACGCTGTATACCGGCATCGTGCTGTTCCTGCTGTCGGGCGTCGGCGTGGGGTTGATGATCTCTTCGTTCGCGGCCACCCAGCAGCAGGGATTGCTGGGCGCATTCATGTTCCTGGTGCCGGCGATCATCCTGTCCGGTTTCGCCACGCCGATCCGCAACATGCCGCAGATGGTGCAGGACATCACGCTGCTCGACCCGCTGCGTTATTTCATGGTGGTGCTGCGCGGCGTGTTCCTCGAAGGCACGCCGTTCCATCTGCTGATCGACCAGTTCTGGCCGATGGCGCTGATCGGCGTCGTGTCACTTAGCATTGCCGGGTGGTTGTTCCGGCACCGGATGTATTGATGCGTGCTTTCTTCCTCAGAGCAGTCGGATAGCTTGCCAGCGTAGGCATACCCAGTTCCCTCCCCCAAGGGGGAGGGTTAGGGTGGGGGTGGGCGGTGGAAAAAGTGGACATCCCAAACTCACCACCTGGCGCAACGCTTCCACCCCCATCCTAGCCTTCCCCCTCAAAGGGGGAAGGAACTGTGTGGCGCTATCGCGCCACCAACATCAACCCTGCTTGAACGGGCTCCTCTCCTTCAACTCGTCCACATATCCTTCGATCGCTTCGGTCTCCTGCTGCAGGTAGTTCTCCACCGCACGCGCGAACTGTGGATGCGCGAGCCAGTGTGCTGAATGAGTGGTCACCGGCAGGAAGCCGCGCGCCAGTTTATGCTCGCCCTGCGCGCCGCCCTCGAACGTCTTCAGCCTGCGCGCGATGCAGAATTCGATCGCCTGGTAATAGCAGGCCTCGAAATGCAGGCCGGAATGGAATTCGAACGCGCCCCAGGAACGCCCATACAACACCTCCGGGGTCATGATGTTCAGCGCGCTGGCGATCATCCGGCCTTCGCGCGATGCGATCACCAGCAAGGTGTTCTGCTTCATCGTGGCGCCGATGCGCTGGAAGAAATCCGCATTCAGCGCGGGCGGCGAATGGTGCATTTGCCGGGTATGCGCATAGCACTCGGCAAAGAACGCCCATTGCTCTACGCTCGCCTGCTCGCCGGTGACGCATTTCAACTCGACCCCCGACTCCCTCACCTTGCGCCGTTCCTGCTTGATGCGCTTGCGCTTGTCGCGGCTCAGCGCGGCGAGGAAATCGTCGAAGTCGCGATAGCCCGGATTGTGCCAGTGGAACTGCACATCCTGGCGCATCAGCATCCCTTGCGCCTGCGCCTCGCGCCTGTCCGCCTCGTTCAGGAACAGGCAGTGCAGCGATGACATGCCGGTATCCCTGGTGAATTGCAACGCGCTGCTCAGCAACAACGCCCGCACTTCGTCCGATGTAGCCAGGAAACGGGGACCGGCCACCGGCGTGAACGGCACCGCGCACAGCAGCTTCGGGTAATAGTTCAGCCCATTGCGGTGATAGGCATCGGCCCAGGCAAAATCGAACACGTGCTCGCCATATGAATTCATTTTCAAATAGAGCGGCATCGCGCCCAGCAGGCTGCCGTCCTGCCACAGGGTCAGGAATTGCGCATGCCAGCCGAACTCGGCCGAGACGCAACCGCTTTCCTGCAACGCAAACAGATAGGCATGGGAAAGGAAGGGATCGCCCGCGGCCAGCGCGTCCCACTCCGCCGCGGGAATGTCCGCCAGGTTCTCGATGATTTTCAGTGCAGGCGTGTTCATGTGATTCCAACCGGTATCGGCATATTCTATCTGCTTGTTAGAATGCTTCCACTAAATCCTGAAACATCCCGATGAAACCCTACGCCGAATCCTGCGAAAAGAACAAGGAGCCGATCCTTGCCGTATTGAAACAAGTCTTCGCCGAGCGCACGCGGGTGCTGGAGATCGCCAGCGGCACCGGCCAGCACGCGGTGTACTTCGCGCGCGAGATGCCGCACCTGAGCTGGCAGCCCAGCGAGCAGGCGCAGCATGTTGCCGGTATCCAGGCGTGGCTGGATGAGGCGCAATTGCCCAACGTGCTGCCGCCGCTGGCGTTGAACGTGGACGACGCGCACTGGCCGGTCGCTGCAGTAGATGCGATCTTCAATGCCAACACCGTGCATATCATCTCGTGGCCACAGGTAGCGCAGCTGTTCGCACATATCGAGCGCGTCATTGTGCCGGGCGGATGCGTGTGCTTGTATGGCCCGTACAACTACAACGGCGCATTCACCTCAGAAAGCAACGCGCGCTTCGATGGCTGGCTCAAGGCGCGCGACCCGAACAGCGGCGTGCGCGATTTCGAGGCGATGGTTGAACTGGCTGCATCTCATGGGCTGGACTTGCTGCAGGATGTCGAGATGCCATCCAACAACCGCATGCTGGTTTGGCGCGCGAAGGGTTAAACAACCGGAATGGCTTCGTTCGGCCCCCTCGCTTCGCCCTCCCCCTTTGAGGGGGAGGGTTAGGGAGGGGGTGGGCGGTGAAGCAAGGTGGCTATCTCGATCGCACCACCAAGTGTAACGCTTCCACCCCCATCCTAGTTGCCCCCTCGCTTCGCTCTCCCCCTCTTACAGGGGGAAGGGACTTGTGAAACGTCCTGCAGCGTTTCTTATTAGTCACTTACCCATCAGCCGTTATAAAATACCCGATGCAGACCCAGCGGCTGGGCGAACCGCCCGGCGACAGGCCACCGTTATGAACCCATCAGGAAGGATCACATGAGCCACACCCTATACCAGGCATCCGTGCAACGCATCCAGCGCTGCGAACTGGCCGTCCCCGGCTCCAATCCGGGCATGTTCGAAAAAGCGCTGAACAGCGGAGCGGACTTCGTTTTTCTCGACCTGGAAGACGCGGTCGCGCCGGACGACAAGATCCAGGCACGCAAGAACGTCATCCAGGCGATCAACGACCTGGACTGGAAGGCTCACGGCATCACGTTGTCGGTGCGTATCAACGGACTGGACACACAATACATGGTGCGCGACGTGGTCGACCTGGTCGAACAGGCTGGCCACAAGATCGACACGCTGCTGGTGCCCAAGGTCGGCGTGCATGCGGACGTGTACATGGTCGAGGCGATGCTGAGCCAGTTGGAGACACAACAGGGTTTGAAAAACAAGATCGGCATCGAGGCGTTGATCGAGACTGCGCTGGGCATGGCCAATGTCGAGGACATCGCACGCCATGGTGCTGCCGGCCGTCTCGAGGCCTTGCACTTCGGCGTGGCCGACTATGCGGCCAGCAACCGTGCACGCACCATCAACATCGGCGGGCTCAACCCGGATTATCCGGGCGACCAGTGGCACTTCGCCATCAGCCGCATGACCGTCGCCTGCCGCGCCTACGGTCTGCGCCCGATCGACGGACCGTTCGGCGACATCAAGGACCCGGATGGTTTCATGCTGGCTGCAAGACGTGCTGCCGCTTTGGGGATCGAAGGCAAATGGGCGATCCATCCGTCACAGGTCGCGCTCGCCAACGAGGTGTTCACCCCGCCTGCTGCGGAAGTGGACAAGGCACAGCGTATCCTCGCTGCGCTTAAGGAAGCGGCGGCGCAGGGCAAGGGCGCTGCTTCGCTGGACGGGCGCATGATCGATGCGGCTTCGGCGCGCATGGCCAGCAATGTGGTCAAGGCAGCGGAAGCGATCGCGGCGAAGAGATAATCCAGGTAATCCGGTTGGCATTATTCAAAATAATAAAGGGGGAGCGGTTTGGACATCCATGAATACCAGGCGAAGGAGATCCTCGCGGAATATGGCGTCAGGATCACGGAAGGCGGCATCGCGCACAGCCCGGAAGAGGCGGTGCAGCGCGCCAGGGAGATAGGCGGTTCGGTGTGGGTGGTGAAAGCCCAGATCCATTCCGGCGCGCGCGGCAAGGCAGGCGGCATCAAGGTGTGCCGGTCGCATGAAGCGGTCATGGCTGCGGCAGAGGACCTGCTCGGCAAGACGCTGGTCACGCACCAGACCGGTCCGGCCGGCAAGGTCTGTTCCAGGGTGTATGTCGAGGCGGCGACCGATATCGCCCGGGAATTGTATTTCTGCATCCTGGTCGACCGTAGCGCCGAACGCATCGTCATGGTCGGCTGCGCCGAGGGCGGGATGGAGATCGAGGACATGGTCGAGAACAATCCGGACGTGATCAAGCGCATCTATATCGAACCCGCTGTCGGCCTGCAGGATTTCCAGGCACGCAAGATGGCGTTCGCGCTGGGTATCGACAATTCGCAGCTGAACCACGCGATCAAGACCATCAAGGGTTGCTACAACGCCTTGCGCGAACTCGACGCGAACATGGTGGAGATCAATCCGCTGGTCATCACCCGTCACGGCGAATTGGTCGCGATCGACGCGAAGATGAACTTCGATCCCAACGCCCTGTTCCGCCGCCACAGGATTTTCGAGCTGCGCGACCATAGCCAGATCGACCCGCGCGAAGTGGCGGCCGCGGATCACGACCTGAACTACATCGGGCTGGACGGCGACATCGGCTGCATGATCAACGGTGCGGGACTGGCGATGGCCACGATGGACATGATCAAGCTGGCCGGCGGCGAGCCTGCCAACTTCCTCGACGTCGGCGGCGGCGCTTCCGCCGAACGCACCGAAAAAGCTTTTCGCCTGGTACTGGCAGACGACAACGTCAAGGCGATGCTGGTCAACATCTTCGCCGGCATCAATCGCTGCGACTGGATCGCCGAGGGCGTGGTGCATGCGGCGCGCAACATCGACATGAAAGTGCCGCTGATCGTGCGGCTGTCCGGCACCAATGTCGAAGCCGGGCGCAAGATCATCGCCGACAGCGGCCTGCCGATCATCATGGCAGAGACACTGGCCGATGCAGCCGAAAAAGCAGTCAAGGCGCGTAATGAAGTAGTAGCAAGAGAAGGGAAAGCATAATGTCCATCCTGATCGACAAAACCACACGCATCATCGTGCAGGGCTTTACCGGCAAGATCGGCAGCTTCCATGCGCAGGACATGATCAACTACGGTTCCAGCGTCGTCGGCGGCATCACGCCAGGCAAAGGCGGGCAGAAGCACCTCGGCCTGCCGGTGTTCAACACCGTGAAACAGGCGGTAGAGGAAATCGGCGCCGAAGCCAGCATCGTGTTCGTACCACCCGCTTTCGCTGCTGATTCCATCATGGAAGCTGCAGACGCCGGCATCCGCTACTGCGTGGCGATCACCGACGGCATTCCCACCCAGGACATGATGACGGTGAAGAATTTCCTGCGCCGCATGCCAAAAAAAGAACGCATGATGCTGACCGGCCCCAACTGCGCCGGCACCATCAGCCCGGGACAATCGCTGTTAGGCATCATGCCGGGACATATCTACCTGCGCGGCAATGTCGGTATCGTCGGTCGCTCCGGCACGCTGGGCTATGAAGCCGCCGACCAGATGAAGGCACTCGGCATCGGCATCTCCACCTCGGTTGGCATCGGCGGCGACCCGATCAACGGCAGCTCGCACCGCGATGTCCTGGAACGATTCGAGCAGGATAGCGAAACCAGGGTGGTACTGATGATCGGCGAGATCGGCGGGCAGCAGGAGATCGAAGCCGGGCGCTTTGCCAGGGAGAACATGAGCAAACCACTGGTCGCCTATATCGCCGGACTCACCGCGCCGCAAGGCCGCCGCATGGGTCACGCCGGCGCGATCATCTCATCCTCAGGTGAAAGCGCCGCAGAAAAAGTTGCCATGCTGCAGGAGTTGGGCGTCACCATCTGCCCGACCCCTTCCGCGATGGGCGAGACGGTGGCGAAGGTATTGGCGAAGCTGTAGTTGCCCTTATCGAGCAAAGCGGCAGGGTAATACGTTTCCTTCAACCCCTGGACCGCTTGCCCCATTTAAAAAAGCGCCGGGGAGCGCGAGGTGGAGCTGGCTCAACCGGCACAGTCAATCGCGGCGGATTACTAGCGCTGCCATCAGGCCGCGTTTCCCCTTGCACAAGAACGCCTGCGCAGATCCGCTGATCCTCGACCACTGCAGGATTCTGCTCCAGGTACTGATTGATGAAATTCGTGAAATCTGAAACATAACCCTTGGCCATCATGGACCTCCATAATCCGGGCGAATACAACACACCGGAAAGTACTGTTACTTTCTTGTACCCGCAAGGGGAAGTTTCCGCTGCCCGTTGATGCTACTTTTTAGCGGGAGCTTTTGTCTTACTCATCAAATTTTTGCACGCGGGAGACAATTTGGATTCATTCTGCTTGAGGCACATCACCAGTCTTCCTTCACCCGGTTTTACGCCCTTGCAGAGACTTGTCACATCAGTATTGCAGGCGGCAACAAATTCCTCGGCCTTCGCTTTCATTTTCACGATTGCGCTATTTATCTTCGCCATATTGTCCTTGCAAGCGGGTGACAATTCATTTGTATGCCCATTGAGGCAATTCAAAATATTCCCGCCGCCCGGTTTCACCCCTTGACAAAGCTTGGCTACGTCATCGACGCAAGGGCCGGCTTTTTGTTGCGCCCAGGCACCTGTAGCCGCTGCCATAAGGATCGTTCCAGCAATCACAGCAACCCATTTCAATCGACACGCGGATAGCGAAGCCAGGATGTTCATGTGCATTACTCCTTTCTCGGTTATTAAAAGATCCAGCGGAAAATTTCGAATGATACAGCATCAATCTTACCGAATGATCCGATCATGTTGCTTGCCGGAGAACGATGAAGTCGATTTGCTCCAGTCTTGTATTCTCAAGCAGCACCCGTCTTCTCCCTTGCACCATTGCTGTGCCGAATATCACCCCTGCAGCGCAATTGAGAGGCATGCGGTACCGGAAAGATTTCTCCGCCGCTCAAGCCATCACGCATACAAACAATCAGTTAATGATTTCCTCTGGATTTGGCACGGTGCTTGCATAGTACACAGTACAACACGATGGAAAGGTATATTGTGGACAAACTCAGTGTCAAGTTACAGGAAATGTTCAACCAGATCGGTATCGCCGCGCTGCATCCGATCAACGGCATAGCGAACATCATGCACGGCCCCGCGTCTGCGAAGCCCGTTATCCAGCAGAAAAAAATCTCGCACGCCGGCACCGTTGCGAACCGCCGCCCCGCATACGACACCGACAACATCGCCGTCTGGAACCTGCTCAGCGATTCCTCCAAAAATGACCTGCTGACCGATGCCTATGCCTGGGTGATCGCGACCCACTGCAACCCGAACTCCAGGACTTTCGTGCCCGCACTCGGGCTGGACCCGGCAGCATTCACCGACCTGCTCGCCGGGCGCTTCCCGCACTTCGTCCCGCCGCTGCGCTGGCTGGCAGCGCAAGACAAGCCTGCCAGCAAGAGCAACACCATGAATGAATTCCCCGGCCTGCTGCAACTGCTGCTGGACCATTGCGCCTCCGCTGACGAGCATCACCGCAATGTCGCCCATCTCATTGCCACCGCCTGCATGGGCGACGGCCTGCTCTGGCACGATCTCGGCCTGCCCGGCCGCGAGGCACTGTCAGAGATGTTCTGCTGGCATTTCCCGACCCTGGCCGAGAAAAACACCGGCGATGTGCAATTGAAGACCTTCTTCTACCAGCAGCTGTGCGAACGCGAGGGGATCACGGCCTGCGTGTGATCGGGGGCATGGGGGTATTGCCCCAGTTGTCCTGGAGCGGAACCAGGATTACCGCCAAGCCCTACTCGGTTTCGATCGTCCCGTTGATCTGCACTGTCGCACGGCTGTCTCCGCCGGAGAACTCCGGCACGGGCATCGCCGATTTTGCCATGGCTGCGCTGCGCATCATCGCGACTGGGGGCCTTGGCTGCATACTGCCGTTATTGATCGCGAATCGTACGATCTTGTATGACTTTGCTCCCAGCGCAGCACGTATCGCATCGGCGCGTGCCTGGAAGGCCTTGATCGCCTCACCGATCAATTCGTTTTCGGTTTTCTCACGGGTATCGGGTGCGATGGCGAATTGCACACCCGTCAATTGCATGGTGGATTGCAACTGCATGATGAGTTCGCCGGCAGCCTTGAAGTCGCGGCTTTCCAGGTGGATCTCGCCTCGCCCGCGCCAGGATTCTATCTGGTTGCTCTTGCCGTATACCGGATAGGTCTGCTGATCGCCGCTGCTGGTTTTCACCATGCTGAAGGCAGCCGCTTGCTTGAGCGCCTCATTCAACACCGTGTTGATCTGCTGCGCGACACGGGCGGGCTGCTTGTCCTGGATTTCCACGCTCATGTTGGCCACCAGCAAGTCATTGGCAACTTCGCGCCCGGCTTCCACCTGAAACTCCACCCGGTTGTATGACTCGGTTTCCGCCCATACCGGGGAACTGCAACAAAGCAGGCTATACAGCAATACGATTCGTACCATGATCATCTCCTTTGGCTGAACACTTCAGCAACTCGCAGGTTGGGCTGAGGCACGAAGCCCAACACAATGGCGGCGGTAAATGTTGGGCTTCCGTTGCCAGCCCAACCTGCGGATGACCCGGAGAACGCTGCCGACCGTACCACGCCAAGTTGCGCCATCAGGGTCAGATTCCTGTGGTCCGGATTTGGTTTGCTCCACCTTTACTTGGCCAACTCGGCCCTGGCAACGATCGCCCGATACAGTTTGAAGTCTGCCTGGTTGAATACCTGCAAGCCCTCCAGCGGTATCTGGGCTTGTTGCCCGGGCGCCAATCGTTTGGCGACCAGCAAGGGAACGGTTTGCCGGTCCGGCTGCCGGGTCTTTTCATCGAAGTGCACCACGACGACAAAGACATTGGCGAGTGCCACGCTGGTCGGGTTTTTTACCGCTGCAAACAAATACCCCATGTCGTCGGTGGTGAGTCCGGTTTGAACAAACCTGGCGGGATTGCTGGCGAGGTCATCTGCAGTCGGCACTGCCTTCGCTTCGGGAGCAGGCTGGGACCTGCCTTGTTCCGTTACCGGATCGGCAGCGTAAGCTGAAACTGAAAATATCACCGCAATCACGGAGAGCAAGCAAGCATGGGCTTTCAACATCGTCTGGTTCCTTGGGTTGTGAATGATCCGAATTAGCGGAACAGGAACTATTCTAGTACATAAGCTCAGTCTGTTCTGCTTCCTTGTAAACGCAATCATAAAATCGATGCGCTATAGTGTCGCTTCACTCGGGGGCAACAACGTGGATCGAATAGCTGAAATAAAGGAGATGAAGATGAAACGATCATGGATAGTCATAGCTTGCGCCGTACTGATGGTGTCGGCATGCGGGAACAAGGGCGGGGATGAGTCTGCGGCGGTCAAGACAGCAGCGCCTGCAGATGAAACCAGCATGACGAAAGCCGCCGATCGGGCAGCACCGCCTGCCATGGAAGAGAAAGCACCCGCAGTGGAAACGCCCGCTGCAGCGGCTACTGATAAGCCGGTTACCGCAGCTGCGCCGGCAGCTGCGCCTGCTCCCGCGCCGACCCCGAAACCAGCTGAGACCGAAGAGCCCAGGCAGGCAGGCGTACTCAGCAAAGAGGATGCCCTGACCCTGGCCCGCAAGAGCGGATGCCTGGCTTGTCACAAGATCGAGACCAAGCTGGTGGGTCCGGCGTGGATGGATGTGAGCAAACGCTACAAGGGCGATGCCGGAGCCAAGGCGCGTCTGGTGGCCAAGGTAAAGGCTGGCGGCAAAGGCAACTGGACCGAAGTGACCGGCGGGATCCCCATGCCCGCTTATTCACCGCGCGTGTCGGATGAGAATATCGAGAAGCTGGTGACGTTCGTGTTGTCATTGTGAGTCATTAAATCCATTTGAATGATGGGTTGGGTGACAGGTTTTGAGTTTCTGCCCCTACCCTGACCCTCCCCCTGATGGAACTACTAGCCATTCGACCAAGCTGGCAAACAACGCCAGCCAAGTCGCTGGTCATGCACGGGGGAGCGAGCTTCTGGAATATTCTTTTGGAGGATGGTTTGTGTAGCTTGATGCAGCCTGATTCGCTGCCTGCCACGCCATGAGACTGTGGTCGTTGCATCCACGTTATCTCGATGCCAGGGGGCTGGTGGCGTTATGGCGCGAGGGTTTGCTGGCGCAGAAGGTGCTCGCCGGCGCAACCAAAGGGTATCGTCATCATCCGCAGTTGCAGCGCTTTCGCAGCCAGGCGGATGCGTCCGGCGCGATCGCTGCCTATCTGGGCGAAGTGAAACTTGAGGCAGATAAACGCGGCTACAAGTTCGATGGGGCGAAGATCGGGCGTTGCGTTTCCGGGTTGCGCATGCAGGTCACCCGCGGCCAGATAGATTATGAGCTGGCGCACTTGCGCGCCAAGCTGGCACTGCGCGACCCGGTCACATTGCAGCGCATTGCAGCGGACTGTCCGCCGGAACCGCATCCGCTGTTCGATGTGGTGGCAGGCGAGGTCGAGATATGGGAGGTGCTGCCTTGATCTCAGGCGTCAAGGACGAGCGGCTGGTTGCCCGGTTGCCACACCGGGTATTTTTGCATCACCCTGGCAAACAGCCCGGACGAGATGAATCTTTCCAGCCAGGCGCGCAACGCCGGGTAGGGTGCAGCGGCGAACCAGCCGGCGTCGACGGCGGCGAACTGTCGCACAAAGGGCAACAGTGCGATATCGGCCAGCGACAGGTCAGCGCCGAGCAGGCAGGGAGTGGTGTCGAGACGCTGCTCCAGGCGTTGTAAAAAATCTTCCGCTGCGGTGCGGTATGCAGTTTGCGGCTGTACGGAAAAACGCTGCGGATATTTGTAGCCATCCAGGTTGGTCTTGAATGCCGCATCATTTTCTGTCACCCACGGCAATGCGGCCTGCACATGACATTCATCCTTGCCCAGCCATCCTTGCGGGTCGTGCTGGCGCAACGCCCACAGCATGATGTCCCAGCTTTCGTCCAGCACCTGCCCGCCGGGCAACAGCAGCACCGGCACACTGCCTTTGGGTGATGCGGCCAGCATGTCTGCGGGTTTGTCGCGCAGCACCACTTCGCGCAATTCAACGCGAATGCCACCGGCTACCAGCGCGGCGCGCGCGCGCATGGCGTAGGGACAGCGGCGGAATGAATACAGGACGGGCAGAGACATGGAACGCATTTTATCGGCTTACGGGTGATCCGGCAGGATGTGCGTATCGGTGCTGTATTCGTTTGAGACATGGCGACAATTCAATGGTTGGTTCTGTCAGGCTCCGTTTGCTTTAATATAGGCTCATACGAACGCTTCAATCAATGAGGTTCGGCGAGATGAATCGATATCCCTTGCAGTGGCAGCTCACTCCTGGCGCGAACGCACCGCGATAGGCCCGGCTGCCGAAAATTCCCGTCATGAAACCCATCAGTCCGCGCATAACCTTCGTCCTCACCAGACCGTTCGCTTTTGTGTTCCAGGTCCTGAAATCATTCCAGGCGAACCAGGGGCTGCTGCTGGCCGGTGCGGTGGCCTATTACGCGCTGCTCTCGATCGTGCCGCTGCTGATCCTGATGGTGATCGCGCTGTCGCAGGTGATCGACCAGGAGTTGCTGCTGGCGACGCTGGGCAGGGCGCTGGAATATGTGGTGCCGGGCGAGGGCAGCGCGGTGGTGGCTGAGCTGCGGTCGTTCCTGGATCACCGCGAGGCGATCGGCTGGATGTTGTTCGTCACCATGCTGTTTTTCAGTTCGCTCGGTTTCAAGGTACTGGAAAACGCGATCTCGGTGATCTTCCTGCACCGCGTGGCGGAACGCAAGCGGCCTTTCCTGGTTTCACTGTTGCTGCCATTCGGCTACATCTTTTTCATCGGCGCCACGCTGTTTGTCGGCACCTTCGTGATCGCCGACCTGGTGGCGATAGGCGGCGAGGACCTGGTCGTCATGGGGCACCGGTTGCCGCTGGGCGGATTATCGCGCTGGATGATCTACGTTGCCGGCGTAACCACTGAGATCCTGATGATCTCCTCGATCTACTATTTCATGCCGGTAGGCAGGCTGTCAGTTCTGCACGCGCTGATCGGCGGCGCCACGGCCGGCCTGCTGTGGGAGATCATCCGTTTTGCGCTGCGCTGGTATTTTGGCTCGCTGTCGCAGGTGAGCATCGTGTACGGCTCGCTCACCACGGCCATCATCGTGCTGCTCAGCCTGGAAGTAGCCGCAACGCTGCTGTTGCTGGGCGCGCAGGTGATCGCGGAATACGAACGCCTGAAGATCGGGGGCCCCCCGGAGCGACGGGTGTCAATGGGCACTGAAAGATCCTGAATCAAACATAATGATATCTACACAATGTATTGTTAAGGAGGATGCATGAATCCGATACTCGATGCACTATCGCGCGGCTTTCGCGACCTGTTCCAGTTCAGGGTGCTGCTGATCGTGATCTGGCCGATCCTGGCGGCAACATTGCTGTGGGTGATCCTGGGTGTGACTTTCTGGAGCACCTTCTCGGACTGGTTCGCCCACGCACTGAATTCGATCGGCATCCAATCCTGGCTTGCGGGCGTGCAGCCGCGCTGGATCGCCAACGCGATCCAGGCGATGGCGCACCTGATCCTGTTCGTGCCGCTGGTGTTCCTTACCGCACTGGTGATCACCGCCCTGTTCGCGATGCCCGCGCTGATCCGGCTGGTGGAAGTGCGCGATTATCCGAGGCTCCAGCGTGAAAGCGGCGGCGGCATGGCCGGCAGCCTGCTCAATGCGCTGCTTGCGCTTTGCATCTTTGTCGCGATCTGGGTGCTCACGCTGCCGTTGTGGATGATAGGCGCGGGGCTGGTGGTGCCGTTCCTGGCCGCGACCTACCTGAACCAGCGCCTGTTCCGCTACGACGCACTGGCCGAGCACGCCAGTGCGGAAGAGATGCAGGTGTTGTTTTCGAAATACCAGTCGTCATGGTGGGGACTCGGGCTGTTGACCGGCTTGCTGCAATTCGTGCCGTTCCTGAATCTGCTGGCGCCGGTGCTGACCGGACTGGTGTTCATCCATTTCGGGCTGGCGCGCCTGCTCAAGCTGCGGCTGGAGGGATCGAAGATATTGGTGGCCGACACAGACCATTTCAAATGACATTCAAACAGCACAGGCCTTATTGAGGTGATTCCAAACGAGCGCATTCCGCTCAGGCGATGAACTCCCGATAACTTTTTGGCGCGCGTCCGAGCAATCTGGCGAAGGCGGATGCATCGGCGGTGTTTCCGGCAGAGAGCATGGCCAGCGTATCGCTGCACAGCGGGCTGGCGGGAATCCGGTCGCCGATACGCGCAGCCACCGTCGCCAGCAGTGACGGCACCGACAGATGCAATGCCGTACCATGCCCCAGTTGCAATCGATAACTGTCGAGCATGCCGCGCATGTCGGTGGCTTCGGCCCCCACTGCCGCAACGATCTGGCTGACGGCATTGGGGTCGGCCAGCCATTGCGAGACTGCCGCGCAAATGTCGTCGATATGCACTGGCTGAAGTGTTTGATGCCCGCCCATAAGCAGCGCATGCAGCGGCAGTTTCGCCTGCATCCTGAACATTTTTGCGCTGGCGCCATCTTCACCATAGACTACCGACGGGCGCAGGCACAGCCAGCGTGCCTGCGCGGGCAAAGTTGCCAGCGACTGCTCGGCCAGCAGGCGGGTAGAGAAATACGCCGTGTCGATGCCGCTATCCGCGCCGAGTGCGGAAAACTGGACCACTCGCCCGACATTTGCCTGTGCGGCGGCGGCGAAGATCGCGGCGGGTGTCGCGACATGCAATGTCTGCATCGGCTGGGCCGGGCTGTCGCGCAGCACGCCCACGGTATTGATTACGGCGTCGAACCCCGCAAGGCGCGGCAGCCAGGTCTCCTTGTCGGTATCGTTGCGGAAATCGACGGCGATGTCGTCCGGCTCGGTCGGTCGGCGAACTGCACGAACCACATCATGACCTGAGTCACGCAGGGCGCGGGTCATGTGCCTGCCGACAAAACCTGTTGCGCCGCAGAGGAGGATTTTCATGAGGGTTCTCCGGTATCGGGGAAAGAAGATGATATCGAAATTATCGCTGGGTGACGCCAGTTCCTTCCACCTGCATGGGAGAGGGGACAAGGTTGAACGAACGCTTCACCCATCCCTTTGTCTGACGGAAGGCGCAGAATAGGGTAGCAAAATGGAGTAAAAGGATTTTTGATGGATAACGATCACCTGCAAAGATTGATCAACGGCGTGAGGCGATGCGCCAGGTTCGGCCTGTTGTCGCTGTTGTGTTTTGTATTTGCGCCTGCGCAGGCGGGCACCGATGCGTTGAGTTATGAGGAACAGACGCTGACCCTGGATGGAACAAGCAGGACGGTAAGCGTGCCCAAAGGTTACCGGCTCGAGTTCCTGGCCAGCATGGATGCGCCGCGCATGCTGACCTTTGCCGCCAATGGCGACCTGTTCGCCGGTTCGCAGTCCGGCAAGGTCTATCGCCTGCCGCCGCCTTATACCAAACCTGAAGTGCTGGTGCAGCTGAACGATTATCCGCACAGCGTGGCGTTCCGGAACAATGAGATCCTGATCGCACAGACGGATGGCGTGTATCACGCGCCATACCGGCCCGGACAGTCGGTGATCGCAACAGATGCGGTGACTTTGCTGGCGGCATTGCCGGGTGGCGGCGGGCATAACAGCCGCACGGTGACGGTTGGGCCGGATGGACGGGTGTATGTGAGTCTGGGTATCCAGCACAATTGCAGCGACCAGTATCTGGGCGAAAGCTATCCATTCGGTGACCGGCGTGGCGGGGTGCTGGTGTTGCGCGAAGGGAATGGCAAGGCAAGCTGGGAGCCGTATGCGTCGGGGTTACGCAATCCGGTCGGGATCGCCTGGCAGCCACAGACCGGCGTGCTCTATGCCAGCAACAACGGACCGGATCATCTTGGCTACGATCTGCCGCCGGAATATTTCAGCAAACTGACCGCCGGTTCCTTTCACGGCATGCCGTGGTTCCAGTACGACGGCAAGCAGCTGATACGCGACGACTGTGTGACCAGTACGCCGCCGCGCCCGATCGATCAGGTAAGCATACCCGTCGCGACATTTCCGGCGCGCAATGCGCCGCTGGGCGTGGCTTTTGTGCCTCGCGGCGCGATGGATACGCGGTTCGAACAGGATGCGATCGTTGCACTGCACGGTTCGTGGGGCACCAGGCCGAGCGGCGGTTTTCTGGGCAGTGCGGCCTCGCGCCGTCCACCAAAGGTCGTCGCCGTGCGTTTCAGGGATGGACAGGCACAGCGTGTGGACGATCTGGTCAGCGGTTTTCAGTTGCCCGACGGCGAACGCTGGGCACGCCCGGCAGGTGTCGCACTCGGACCGGATGGTGCGCTGTATTTCAGCAGCGACAGCGGGACCAACGGATTGTTTCGGTTGAAACGAGTGCATTGAAAATCCTCTCTCCCACTTAAAAGGGGAAGGAGCAAGTCTTGCTCATGCTCTTGCGGGCATGATGGTTAATTAAAACTAACGATCGGAGTTTTTCATTTTGAGCACACTATTTTCCCCCATCACCCTTGGCAAACTGGAACTGGACAACCGCATAGTCGTCTCGCCGATGTGCCAATACTCCGCTGAACAGGGCTCCGCCAGCGACTGGCACATGATCCACCTGGGTCATCTTTCCCTGTCCGGCGCAGCACTGTTGTTCATCGAGGCGACAGCGGTGGCGGCGGAAGGACGTATCTCGGCCAGTGATCTTGGCCTGTGGTCCGACCAGAACGAGGCGGCATTGGCGCGCGTGCTCAAGGCGGTGCGGCAATACTCGCCGATCCCGGTCGCCATACAACTGGCCCATGCCGGGCGCAAGGCGTCCACCCGCTTGCCGTGGGAGGGCGGGCAGAATGTACCGCCGGAAAATGGTGGCTGGCAGACCGTTGCACCCTCTACCTTGCCCTTTGCCGCAAACGATGCCCCGCCGCACGCGCTGGATGAGGCCGGACTGCAGCGCGTGCGCGAAGATTTCGTCGCCGCCGCGCAGCGCGCGCATCGGCTTGGCATCGACGTGATCGAGATGCACGCGGCACATGGCTATCTGTTGCACGAGTTCCTGTCACCCCTGTCCAACCTCCGCGTTGACCACTACGGCGGCGCACTGGAGAACCGCATGCGTTTCCCGCTCGAGGTGTTCGAGGCGATACGCGGCGCGGTACCGAAGGAAAAGCCGGTGGGCGTGCGCATCTCCGCAACAGACTGGGTCAGTGGCGGCTGGGACATCGAGCAGAGCGTGTTGCTGGCAAAGGAATTGCAGCGCCGCGGCTGCGCCTTCATCGATGTGTCGAGCGGCGGGCTGTCACCCCTGCAGCAGATCCCGGTCGAGCCGGGCTATCAGGTTGCCTTCGCCGAAAGGATACGCAGCGAAACCGGCATGGTCACCATCGCCGTGGGCCTGATCACCGAGCCGGAGCAGGCTGAAACGATCATCGCCTCGGGGCAGGCTGACATGGTGGCGCTGGCCCGTGGCATGCTCTACGACCCGCGCTGGCCATGGCACGCAGCAGCGACGCTGGGCGGTCAGGTGAACGCGCCGAAACAGTACCTGCGCGCGCCGCCGCACGGGGTCAAGGCCTTGTTCAAATCATGATGGATCAGTCGCAACGCCCGCTTGCAGTTAGTGGCCGGATCAAACCAGACCCCGGCTTCATGCCCGCCTAAACCCGGGGCTTTCTGGTCAGTATCTCCGACAGGAACAACGCCAGCAGGGTGTAGGTCAGGAACAGGTAATACCCCGGTTGCAGCGATGTGCGATTCGTCGTCAGGATGGCCATCTCCTGGCTGGTCGAATTCAAGTGGCCGAGCTGGTCGGCAATGATCCCGTTGAACCCGATATAGGCCATGAATATGGCAACCACCATGACATCGGCCATCGACCATTTCCCGGCACTGTTGACAAAGAACTTGATCACCGGGTTTTCCCTGGCGTGGTGATAATCGAAATAATAGCCCAGCGTCGAGATGATCTTGAGCAGCGGGAAAACGATACTGAAGGTGATCAACAACACCCCGACCAGTTTCATCTGGATCTCCTGATGGGTGATCATGATCCAGAACACATCCAGTATGCTTTTGCTCTGGAAATACAGCACCTGGTTCTCAAAATGGATCGGATGGCCGATCAGCATGAAGTTCATCTGCGAGATCGCCGCTTCCATGTCGATCATCGGTGTGGTGACGCCCGCTGCCAGCAATGTGCAAAGAGACAATACGAGAAACACATATTGGGACGCGGTCAGGGGCTGCTTGTTAAAACCCGACAACACAAACAACCCGAGCGAAAGCAGGATCAACAGGGCTGCCTCCCTGGCGATCAGGTCTTGCCTGTGCGCGATATCCTCATCGAGCTTGATCCTCGCGCTTTCGATATCTGCGGAACCGGTCCTGACCAGTATGCTGTTCAGCTCTGACGTGTCCTGCGATTCAAACGTCTGGCTGGCATACTGATCGAGTTGTTCGGTCAGCGCCGTCTTGATCTGCTCCCTTGTCTTCGATTTCTTCAATTCCTTGATCACGGCATCCGCGTATTCCGGGATGCCTTTTTTGATCTGGTCCAGGTTGATGAATATATCGATGAAGGATTGCGTGAGTTTCCCGCCCGCAGTATCCGAATTCCCTTGCTTGATCTTTTTGGCGACTTTGTCGATCAGGGTATTCAACAGCACTTCGATATGTTTTCTGAGTACCTGCTCATTCTCTTTCGACAGGTACAGCTGGTTGATCTCCCCTGCCAGGATCTCGGTGATCTGCCGCTTCCATTCATCAACGCTGAACAGGCCGTATTTGACATTGTTGAGTTCGGCATAGTCGTTCTTGTTCTGCTGGTTGGCAACGGAACCGGAAATGATCTGCTGGCACAGCACGACCGATGCGATGACGATGACCAGCGACAGGATCAGTCTGAACAGTTTCATGGTTGCAGGTTTCATTGCGATGCCTCGTGGGGGAAGGTTCGCGCCAATTGACTAGTCGAGATCCCTCAATGTGCTTGCCGGTTCATCTCCGTCATGCGGAATGATGAACCCGAGGTCGATTGTGCGCCAATTCAGGATGGAGTGATACGGGGCAAGCCGGACTCGCGCCCAGACATGGATGTTATCCGGACTTGAGTCGCGCCTGTTTGAGACGATGCATGCAATCGAGCGCGGCGATCTTGTAGCACTCGGCCAGCGTCGGATAGTTGAACACGTTGCTGACCAGGTCCCGCACGCCGCCGTTGAAGTTCATCACCAGTTGGCCGATGTGGATCAGTTCGCTGGCCTGTTCGCCGACGATGTGCACGCCGAGCAGTTTTTCGTTGCGCGTATCCACCACCAGCTTGAGCAGCCCGTGCGCATCGCCGATTATCTGCCCGCGCGCGCTGTCCTTGAACTGGGCGCGCCCGACCACATACTGGATGCCTGCCTGCTGCACTTCCTGTTCGGTCTTGCCGACGTAGGATATCTCCGGGATGGTGTAGACCGCCATCGGCAGGTTTTCCGCCGTGACATGCTGCTCGCCCTCGAACGCATACAGCACCGCTGCGCGGCCCTGCTCCATGCCGGTCGAGGCCAATGCCGGGCGGCCGATCAGGTCGCCGACCGCGAAGATATGCGGCACGCTGGTCTGGAAATGCTGGTTGACCCCGATCCAGCCGTCGTCCACAACGATGCCGGCCTGGTCGACATGCAGCTTCTCGCTGTTGGGTTGCCGCCCCTGCGCGTACAGCACCGCGTCGCTGGCGATCTGCTTGCCGCTTTCCAGCACGGTGAGGGTGCCGGTCCCTTCGCGGCGGATCTCGGCTACGCGTTCCTGCATGTGGAAGGTGACACCCATGCCGAGAAAACTGTCGGCCAGCACGCCGACCACATCCTCGCTCAGGTAGGTCAGCAGTTGCGCATGGCTGTCGACCACGCTGACCTGCACGCCGAGCGCGGCATAGATCGACACGAATTCGCAGGCGATCACGCCGCCACCCACGACCGTCAGGCTGTCCGGCAGGTGACGCAGGTTGAGGATGGAAGTCGAATCGAGCACGGTCTTCTTGTCGAACGGCACATCGGCCGGGCGGCGCGGGCGCGAGCCGGTGGCCAGCAGGAAGACCTCGGCGGAAATGCGGCGCGTGTTGCCGGCACTGTCGGTGACCTGGACAGTGTGAGCATCGACGAATGCGGCCTCGCCCGGGATCAGCGCCACGCCGGATTGCATCAGCCGCTGCAGGATCACCGATTCCTGTTGCGAGATCACCCCTTCCTTGCGCCGCACCGCATCCGCCAGCAAGCCATGCCGGGCGCGGCCATTCGGTGTCAGCGCCTGGCGCATGCCGCCGTAACCGGAACGCGATACCAGGTAGGCCACCTCACGCATCGCCTTGCTCGGAATGGTGCCGGTCTGCAGGCCGGCACCGCCGATCTTCGGTTTGCGCTCGATGATCGCGGCACGCTTGCCCATGCGCGCCGCCTGCCAGGCCGCATGCTGACCGGCGGGGCCGGAACCGATGATGAGGATGTCGTAGTCCATGCGCATGAGCTGAAGTGATGGGGGCGGGATTCAGTGCTTGCCGTCTGCGCGATTCTCGACATACCAGCGATAGGCATCGCGCAGCCCATCCTCCAGTCCGATCGAGGCCTGCCAGCCCATCGCCGACAACCGGGATACATCCATCAACTTGCGCGGTGCGCCATCCGGTTTGCTCGCATCAAACATCAGCCTGCCGCCAAAACCGGTGACCCGCGCCACTGTCTCCGCCAGTTCGCGTATCGTGCAATCGACACCGGTGCCGACATTGATATGGGACAGCATCGGCCGGGTATTGGCCTGATAGGTCGCCTGGTCCAGCTCCATCACATGCACACAGGCGGCAGCCATATCATCGACATGCAGGAACTCGCGCTTGGGTTTGCCGCTGCCCCAGATGACAACCTCATCTGCCCCGGTGTTCTTTGCCTCATGGAAGCGACGCAACAGGCCCGGGATGACGTGCGAATTTTCCGGGTGGTAATTGTCATGCGGGCCATACAGATTGGTCGGCATCACGCTGCGGTAGTCGCGTCCATATTGCCGGTTATAGCTTTCGCACAGCTTGATGCCGGCGATCTTGGAGATCGCATAAGGCTCGTTGGTCGGCTCCAGCACGCCGGTCAGCAAGGCCTCTTCTTTCATCGGCTGCTCGGCCAGTCTCGGGTAGATGCACGAGGAACCGAGGAACAGCAGTTGCTGCACGTCGCTGCGATGCGCCGCATGGATGATGTTGGCCTCGATCATCAGGTTCTCGTAGATGAACTCGGCAGGATAGGTGTTGTTGGCATGGATCCCGCCGACCTTGGCAGCCGCCAGATAAACCTGGTCGATGCGGTTCCCGGCAAAGAAAGCCTGCACCTCAGTCTGGGAAGCCAGATCCAGTTGCGCCCGGGTAGCGGTAATGATCTTCGCCCCGTGCTGTTCCAGTTGCCTGACTATCGCCGATCCCACCATGCCGCGGTGACCGGCCACGAATATGGTCTTATTGTAGGGTGATACCACCATGGCTAGCTTTCCCGCGAGACATTCACATCATGTCCATGCGACACCAATAGCGCATGCGCGCGGGCTGTCTTCAGGTCTTCCGCCACCATCTCGGCGCACATTTCCTGTACGGTGATCTCCGGCACCCAGCCCAGTTCGGCTTTGGCCTTGGACGGATCGCCCAGCAGGGTCTCGACTTCCGTGGGGCGGAAGTAACGGGGATCGACTTCAACGATCACATCTCCCGCTTTCAGTGCTGGCGCCATGTCTCCGCTGATCGAATCCACAATGCCTTTTTCATCCACGCCTGACCCTTCAAAACGCAGCGTGATGCCGAGTTCGGCCGCCGACCACCTGACAAAGTCGCGCACCGAATACTGCACCCCGGTTGCGATCACGTAATCCACCGGATGATCCTGTTGCAGCATCATCCACTGCATGCGCACGTAGTCCCTGGCGTGTCCCCAGTCGCGCAATGCGTCCATGTTGCCAAGATACAGATGGCTTTCGATCCCCTGGGCGATATAGGCCAGGCCGCGGGTGATCTTGCGCGTGACAAAGGTTTCGCCGCGGCGCGGTGATTCATGGTTGAACAGGATACCGTTGCAGGCGAACATGCCGTAGGCCTCGCGGTAATTGATGGTGATCCAGTAGGCGTAGAGTTTGGCCACGGCATAGGGACTGCGTGGATAGAACGGCGTGGTCTCCTTTTGCGGCGTCTCCTGCACCAGGCCGAACAGCTCCGAGGTGGAGGCCTGATAGAAGCGGGTCTTGTCTGCCAGCCCCAGGAACCTGATCGCCTCGAGCAAGCGCAGGGTGCCCATGGCATCCACGTCGGCGGTATATTCCGGCGCTTCAAAACTCACCGCCACATGCGATTGCGCGCCAAGGTTGTATACCTCGTCCGGTTGTATCTCCTGGATCAGGCGCGTCAGGTTCGAGGAGTCGGTCAGGTCGCCGTAGTGCAGGAAGAAACGCGGATTCTTTTCATGCGGGTCCTGGTAGATATGATCCACTCTCTGGGTGTTGAACAGGGATGCCCTGCGCTTGATGCCGTGGACTTCGTAGCCTTTCTCAAGTAAAAACTCCGCCAGGTAGGAACCGTCCTGGCCGGTGATGCCGGTAATCAAAGCCCTTTTCATCGGTTGTTATCCCCGCAATTAAAATTTGCAAATCTGCAATCAAGTCGTGATTTTAGCCCACATATCCACACCAGTAAGGACAGCTTGGAGCGCAGGCGCCGATATGCCATAAATTGTACTGCACTAACTGGCCTGAAAGGAGCTTGTCATATCGACGCATTGTGCAGTTGAACCGGCGGAATGGTCCATTCTCACGGGTCTGGCTCGCGATCACGGAATATGCGCAATGTATAATCCGTAACAACGAGGAAAATATCCATGACCTGGGTCCAGTTGGCATCGCTTGGCATTTTCGCCGTCACCTTCATCGCCATATTCATGGAGCGGGTCCACCGCACCATCGTCGCCATCACGGCCTCCGCCGTCATGCTGCTGTTCGGCATGATCAACGGCTTCTATTCCCAGGAAGATGCCTTCCATGCGGTGGACTTCAACACCATCCTGCTGCTGCTGTGGATGATGCTCACCGTGGTCATCCTCGAAACCAGCGGTTACCTGCAGTATCTTGCCGTGCACATGGCGCAGAAATCCAGGGGGCGACAATGGCCGCTGCTGCTGTTCCTGGGCACCACCACCACGATACTGTCCACCCTGCTCGACAACGTCACCACGGTGGTGGTCATCGCCCCGGTGACACTGGCCATCTGCCGTACCCTCGCCATCAATCCCATCCCCTACCTGATGGCCGAGGCCTTCCTCTCCGACACCGGCGGCGTAGCCACGCTGATCGGCGACCCGCCGAACGTGATCATCGGCTCGGCCGCCGGCCTGACCTTCAACGACTTCCTGCTGCATATGGCGCCGATCACCCTGGTCGCCTGGCTGGTCACGCTGTTCATGGTGAAATATTTTTACCGCACCGAACTGGCGCAGCCGTCTCCGCATGTGGAGAAGTTGATGACCATGGTTCCCGATGAAGCGATCACCGACTGGCCCTCGGCAAAAAAAGTGCTGATCGTCCTCGCCGGGGTGATGGTGCTGTTTCTGTTCCATGGCGTGTTGCACCTGCAGGCATCCACCGTCGCATTCATCGGCTTTGCCACCGCATTCGCCTGGGTCAGGCCCGACCCCGACAACATCCTGAAAAAGATCGACTGGAGCGTGTTGCTGTTCTTCAGCGCGCTGTTCGTGCTGGTCGGCGGAGTGGAGCGGTCGGGCGCGCTGGAAGTCATCGGGGGGAGCCTGGTCGGACTTGCCACCGGCAATCTGCTGCTCGCCACCATATTCATGCTCTGGGCCGCAGCCGTGATGTCAGCCATCGTGGACAACATCCCCTTCACCATCGCCATGGTGCCCATCATCAAACATCTGGAGTCACAGGGTATACCTACGGAGTCGCTGTGGTGGGCGCTGGCGCTGGGCGCCGGTTTCGGCGGCAACGCAACCCCGATCGGGAGCACCGCCAATGTGGTCATCGTCTCGCTCAGCGAGAAGACCTTTTATCCGATCACCTTCAAGGCCTGGATACGAAAGGGTGTGCCGATCATGCTGGCCACTTGTGCTGTCGCCAGTGCGATCCTGGCCCTGTTGTTCCGCTGGTACTCCTGACCAGGATGCGGCCAGCTGCAAATTCGGGTTCATTTGTCTCTTATCGCCAGTGCTGCTTCCGGCACATCGCTGATCAGAATGTCCACACCCAGCCGCAGCGCCCTGCCGATCTCCTCGTCGCTGTTGCATGTGTAAACGGCGATGCTCTTTCCATGGCTGCGCAGCAGCTTGACCATGGCCTCATCCAGCGTCGCGACGGGCAGGCACATGCCATGCAGGAAAGGTTGTGCAATTAGTACATTTTCTGTGCCCGCCAGAGTCTGGTCATCGTCCAGGTTGTAAACCAGGGGGAGATCCGGACGGCACTGATGGGCGTAAACCAGACTGGCGAGATCGAATGAGGAAACGATCACCGATCCGTCCCGTGCTGGTCCGATCATGTCCAGTGTTTGCCGGACCTTGATCTCGCGCCTTGCGGCAGGCTCCCGCTCACCGTGCTTGATCTCGATCAGCAAGCGACAGCGCTTGCGATAGGCGGTGAGGAATTCCGCCAGCGTCACGATGCTTTCCGGTTTGCCGCCGGGCGCGAAATGTGCGGCGAAATCCATCGCGCGCAACTGCGCAAGATCGAACTCGTCAATGCGCTTACCCGGCAAACCGAGCTTGTCGAGGAAGCGGTCATGCCACAGCACGGCGACTTCGTCGCGGGATAGTTGCACATCCGTCTCGATGCCGTCTATCGCATATTCGAGCGCGCGGTCGAAAGCGGGGCGGGTGTTTTCAGCCGCCTCCCGGTTGGTGCCGCGATGGGCGTAGATCAGGTGCTGTCCCGGCATTGTCATGGCAGGCTTTCAATGAACTTGTGCATGGAATCCTTCAGCGCAGCAAAGTGTGGGTTGTACATCAGGCGGCGCATGACCCCGGTCCGCAAGTTCTGCTCTGTCACTTCCCCCTGCAGGACCTCAGACGCATTGCTGCTGCAGGCGGCATATTTCTGCATGTCATGCGGAAAATAATGCAGGCAATTGGCATAATCGCCCGCCGCGCCGTAGTGCGCATCGTCGGGAGGCAGCACGATGGCAGTATGCGCAAAGCTGAGGATGTTCTGTTCGGAAACGGCGCTTTCCACCAGTTCCAGTTTCTCTTGCGGGATACCGGGCGGGATCACATTGGTGTCGGTGGTGTAGAGCACCAGCCGGTTCGATGGATGCGGCGCGCGCACCATGAATTCCAGTGTCGCCGTCACATCAACGGTCACGTCGTCCATGCTGGCTGCGGTGAACACCGGGATAGTCACTGCGAGCTGCCGCAATTCGCGATCTATCTGCTGTGTCAGCGCATACATCTGGGCAACGGCATTTTTTGGCATCGATTCGTATTTGTAGATATCCGCGTCCGGCATGATGCTGAGCCACTTTGCCGACGGTACCAGCCAGCTATACAGCTTGTGCCATTTAGCCCAGGCCGCACGGTGCGTGATCCTGAGTGCGGGAGAGAACATGAACAGGCCGCGCACGCGCTGGTCACGCAGACTCTGGTAGATGCCCAGCGCGGCGCCGGCGGAAAATCCCGCCAGGTAGACCTGGTCAACTTCCGCGTCCAGCTGGTCGGTACCGTAAGCGACCGCTTTGGCCCATTCCTGCCAGCTGACATCGAGCAGGTCACCGGGCTGCGTGCCGTGTCCCGGCAACAGCACCACCATCACACGGAACCCGTACTGCTGATAGAACGCAGCCAGATAGCGCATGAAATAGGGGGAATCGCTCAGACCATGGACCAGCAACACACCCCGGCGATAGGGCTTGGTCTGTCCTGTCTGGTAAGTACCGGATGGCCACAATTCGAAGGGCGCATTGCCCTCGACTATTTTGCCGGAATCGGTGGCGCCGGAATCGGCGCGCACTTTCGCGATCATGTTCCGCTTCTGCGCAATCCAGTCAGCAAACGGCAACGATTCGCCGGTGAAGTGTGAGTTCAGTCCGGATACCAGATGCCGCGCTTCAAGTTTCGGAGCTGTCATGCCGGGTCGTTACGCGATCGAGTCATCGCCATCTCTGGATGAGGTGGGATAAGCGAGGCATTGCCTGAAAGTTATATCAAGCCTTGCGGTAGATGCTTCCGCCCTGCTTGACGAACTCCACCGACTTCTGTTCCATGCCTTGTTGCAGCGCAGTCTGTTCGTCCACACCCTGCTTCGCGGCGAATTCGCGCACGTCCTGGGTGATCTTCATCGAGCAGAAATGCGGGCCGCACATCGAGCAGAAGTGGGCGACCTTGGCGGATTCCTTGGGCAGGGTCTCGTCGTGGAATTCGCGCGCCTTGTCCGGGTCGAGGCCGAGGTTGAACTGGTCGTCCCAGCGGAATTCGAAACGCGCCTTGGACAGTGCGTTGTCGCGCACCTGTGCGCCGGGATGGCCCTTGGCGAGGTCGGCGGCGTGGGCGGCGATCTTGTAGGTGATGATGCCTTCCTTGACGTCGTCCTTGTCCGGCAGGCCCAGGTGTTCCTTCGGCGTGACGTAGCACAGCATCGCGGTGCCGTACCAGCCGATCATCGCCGCGCCGATGGCGGAGGTGATGTGGTCGTAGCCGGGGGCGATGTCCATGGTCAGCGGACCGAGCGTGTAGAACGGCGCTTCGTGGCACCACTTGAGCTGCAGGTCCATGTTCTCCTTGATCATGTGCATCGGCACGTGTCCGGGGCCTTCGATCATGGTCTGCACGTCGTGCTTCCACGCGACCTGGGTCAGTTCGCCCAGGGTCTTGAGTTCGCCCAGTTGCGCTTCGTCGTTGGCATCGTGGATCGAGCCGGGTCGCAGGCCGTCGCCGAGCGAGAAACTCACGTCGTAGGCCTTCATGATCTCGCAGATCTCCTCGAAATGGGTGTAGAGGAAACTTTCCTTGTGGTGCGACAGGCACCATTTGGCCATGATCGAGCCGCCGCGCGAGACGATGCCGGTCAGACGCTTGGCGGTCATCGGCACGTAGCGCAGCAGCACGCCGGCGTGGATGGTGAAATAATCGACGCCCTGCTCGGCCTGCTCGATCAGCGTGTCGCGGTAGATCTCCCAGGTCAGGTCCTCGGCACGGCCGTCGACTTTTTCCAGCGCCTGGTAGATCGGCACCGTGCCGATCGGCACCGGCGAATTGCGGATGATCCATTCGCGCGTCTCGTGGATGTGCTTGCCGGTGGACAGGTCCATCACGTTGTCGCCGCCCCAGCGGATCGCCCAGGTCATCTTCTCGACTTCTTCCTGGATGCTGGAGCCCAATGCGGAGTTGCCGATGTTGGCGTTTATCTTCACCAGGAAATTGCGGCCGATGATCATCGGCTCGACTTCAGGGTGGTTGATGTTGGCCGGGATGATGGCGCGGCCACGGGCGACTTCGTCGCGCACGAATTCCGGGGTGATGAATCTGGGGATGGCGGCGCCGAAGCTTTCGCCGTGGTGCTGGGTCTTCAGCAGCTCGGACAGGCCCTCGGTCTTCTGGTTCTCGCGGATGGCGATGAATTCCATCTCCGGCGTGATGATGCCCTGGCGCGCATAATGCATCTGCGTGACGTTAGCGCCCACTTTCGCCCGGCGCGGCGCTCGTTTAAGGTTGAAGCGCAATTCCGCCAGTTCGGGGTCGGCCAGGCGCTGGCGTCCGTATTCCGAGCTCGGCGCGTCCAGTTGTTCAGTGTCATTGCGTTCGGCGATCCAGCCGGCGCGCATGCCGGGCAGGCCGGAGCGGATGTCGATCTGCACTGCCGGGTCGGTGTAGGGACCAGAACAATCATAGACATGGATTGGCGGATTGATCTCCGCGCCCATTTCAGCAGGTGTGTCGGACTGCGAGATCTCGCGCATCGGCACGCGGATGTCGGGGCGTGAGCCCTCGACATACACCTTGCGCGAATTCGGCAACGGCTTGATCGCTGCGGCATCCACGTGCGCGGTTTGATTCAGGAACTTGGGGTTGGCATTCATGGCGTTTTGCTCCAATAAAGTAAGGAGCATCAGAGACGCTTCCCTACGACGGCATTATCCGTACAGGTTCGAAGGGTGTTTCTCACTTTGCCCCTCGTTGCGGATGATGGCAAAGACCCCTAGCTGAAAGTGCAAGGTAATGGAAAGGATGGGTAAATGCAAGTTCCCGGGCCCGGCCATGGAATGCGGCTGAAGGATTAAGCTTGGTCGCCCAATCTGCCTTCCTATAGAATGGCCTGTATGCAGATAAAACTCACCCGTCCCGATGACTGGCACCTGCATTTGCGCGATGGCGCGCTGATGCAGTCCGTATTGCCGGACACCGCGCGCCAGTTCGCGCGCGCGATCGTCATGCCCAACCTGCGCCCGCCGGTCACTACCACCGTCCAGGCATTGGCATACCGTGACCACATCCTCGCCGCCCTGCCTGCCGGTTCTGATTTTCAGCCGCTGATGACGTTGTACCTGACGGATAACACCCGTGCGGAGGAGATACGGCTTGCGAAACAAAGCGGCGCAGTGCATGCGGTGAAACTCTATCCCGCTGGAGCCACCACCAATTCCGATGCAGGTGTCACTGATCTGCGCAAGACCTATCCGGCGCTGGAAGAGATGCAGCGCTGCGCGATGCCGCTGCTGGTGCACGGTGAAGTCACCGATCCGGCGGTGGACGTGTTCGACCGGGAGGCGGCATTCATCGAGCGCGTACTGCAACCCTTGCTGCATGACATGCCTGGGTTGCGCGTCGTATTCGAACATATCACCACCCGTGACGCCGTTCAGTTCGTGACGGATACACCAGACAATATCGCCGCGACCATCACGGCACATCATCTGCTGTATAACCGCAACGCCATGTTCGGCGGCGGGATCCGCCCTCATTACTACTGCCTGCCCGTGCTCAAGCGCGAAACGCACCGACAGGCGCTGATTGAAGCCGCTACCGGCGGCAATCGCAAATTCTTCCTTGGCACCGATAGCGCACCGCATGCAGTGCATACCAAGGAAACCGCGTGCGGCTGCGCCGGCATTTACACGGCGCATGCTGCCCTGGAGTTGTACGCTGAAGTCTTCGACCAGGCGGGCGCGCTGGACAAGCTGGAAGCCTTTGCCAGTATTTACGGCGCAGATTATTATCGCCTGCCGCGAAACCTTGAGACCATCGTATTGCGACGTGAGGAATGGCAAGTTCCCTTGACCCGCAAGTTCGGAGAATTCCAGTTAGTCCCGCTGCGCGCGGGAGAGCTGCTGCACTGGAAATTGGCCGACGCAGTTGTCGGCTGACTCGCAGCGGGCGCGGTAATGCATGCACGCCTGCTGTTTTTGATCCCTTGATTAAAACCACGCTTTATATCTCAGGCTGGCGTTGAATTCCGAATCTCCCGAACTTGAATCCGGATGCAGTTTGTAAACAACGGCAGAGTCGATCCGGCTATTTCTGTTTATCGGTACCGTATAGGCAAGCTCCGTGTTTACCTGGCGTCTGGCGATCAGGGACAGGGCTTGCATCATGGTAACCACCGAATCTGCCACTCTGGTCTGTGTTACCGTTCCCACCAGAGACAGGACGTTGTTTACTCCCTGCACCGGAACATAGATGGTGGTATGGATACTGTCATGGGCAAACAGCATGCCCTTATGATAATCCTCATTGCGAAAGGAATTGCTGCGAACCAGGAATCCTCTAAACCTGGCGTGGGGCGCTTCTGCGAGGTCCGGGATATAGACAGAAATCGAGTGCTCAACCACTGCTGCTTTTCCCGAAACAGGACCATTGATTCCGGCAGGTGTGGCAATACTTGCCCGCAATGCCGATTGATAGGTAAACACCATATACGGGTCGAGAGTTTCAGCGGAAGATGCTGACGGCAGAAGTCCGAACAGGACTGCGATGATGCCTGGAATTATTCTATTCATGATAACCTCCTGCAGGTTTTCATGGCGACCCCGCTATCTTTCCAATGGTGAAGACCGGAGGTTTTGCGTCACCCGATTTCTCGGGTTTTGCCCATGATTGTTTTATTGCCTTATTACCCCTAAATGCTAAAAGTCATAACGGAATCCCAGCGAGAAATACTTGCGGGTCGTACTTGAAGCAACGGCAGTTCCTGAGACTTTGGTTTTTTCCAGGCTGCCTTCCATTTCAAAATTGAGTTTGTCTCTGGCCTGATAAGTGACTTTTATCGAAGGCGTGGTTCTTGATGTTGTTTGCCCAAAACTGATTTGCCGGTATAGCCGCAGCGAAGAGTCGAAGATCCACCTTGCCACCATTGAGCGATTTGATGCAAACAATGATTGGCCGCTGATTGCATTGCTGGTGATACGACTAAAACCGATGACCGAAATGTCTCGTCCGAAAAAATATGTTGCTACCGATCAGTTGACCGGTAAACGTCCATTCGTTCCCAGTTCCGGTGGTCGCTGGAACGATAGTTACTCCATCCAGGGCAACAGTCTGCTGTGTTGCCGACACATTGGACATCTTGATGTCGCCGCCTATCTGCCATTTGTCGTTGAACGGGTGCGCCACACCGAACTGCACCAGATTGGCCGTGGCTGTGCGCGCCCTGGCCAAATCTCTCAAAGCGCTTTCCGAATTTGTCAGCATCATGGTGCTGAGCGAAGGAGAGGTAGGCTCGCCGTATACCGCATTATTTGTGCTCAGCGATGGAGTCTTGCGATGATCCACCAGAAAGTTATACGTTGTCCCAGCTTCGGAAGTCAGCGTTCCCTGGACCAGCGCGGTGTTGACTGTTTTATACAACGTATCGTAATCAAGCAAGGAGAAGACCGTCTTGCGCGTCTCGAAATATCGTATTTCGGTTCCTACAGCCCGGCGATCAGCGATACCCTCCAGAGTCTGGTTGATCGCATATAGCGATCCGCTCCAACCGCCTTCGGACGAACCCACCATGTCCATGCTGACACCATAAAATATCGGCTGGGTGGTAGGTACTGTCGAGGTCGTATCCGCGAGACGACCAGCCACCAGATTCCCGCGCAAGTTCGACATGAATCCATGGCCGAATGACAGGCCATCAAACCTGCCCATCACGCCGCCGCCGGTAGCCGACTGACGTCCAATACGGCCGGAATAATCGTCCATTCTGTTTTTCATCTCGAAATAGGCATTGTAGAGTTTGTTCCTGCTTGATTGACCGGCCAGATTATTCTGGATAAAGGAATCCCGAAATACCAGGCGATTATCAAACTCCTCGCTACGGAATCGCTCTGTGGCATCGAGGTTGGTTATCAGGGAAGACTGATCGACTGCGGTAAATGCTGACTCGGTCAGTGGATTTACCGGATTGTTGGTGACGATTGTCGTATCGTTGCTGCTCTGCCCATAATAATAGTACATCGACAGGCTGCCATAGCCCGACGTTTCGGTGGCTTTCTTCTTTCCTGGCACCCCGGGCTGAACCGCCTCTGCAGTCCTGGCTGGCAACCTGTCCAGGCGCTTCTTGACTCGGTCGGCCCCGGGCGTGTCAGCGTATAACTTGAGGTACTGCTCGTATTCCAGCCTTGCCCTGGCTGGCTGGCCGATATGTTCTCTTGCCACCCCCACCCATTCCTGAGCATCCTGCGTATACATGTTGGACGGCAGTTTCAGCAACTGGTTGAAAGATTCTATCGCCCCGGCATAGCTTCCGGCTCGCATTGCATCGCGGGCTTTATCCATCAAGGTTGCTGCTTGTTCGTTGGTCTGGTCTTCTTCAGGCGTGGCCGCCGGCACCCTTTGCCTGACTTCCGGCAATTCCATTCCCTGCTCCACCTTTGCAGGTTGCTTCAATTCTTCCGGCGTCATTTTGCGAACCTTGATCAAAAAGCTGCGCTGATCCTTGCCGGGGCTCACGCTATATTGCACTTCCCGGTCAAATTCGACTACCAGCTCCCTTACCCCATACTCAAGCTGGCTGGTCACAGTGAAACGCGGAATTGCATCCGATGGTGGTGACTGTCGTTTTACATTTTCATCTACCTGGGTGGAGACTGATACACCGGGAGAAATATCGAAATAAATATCCAGCGTTTGCCCTTGTTTTTCTGGAAAATGTCGCAGGTAATGCACCCGATCCGCCAAGGTTAATTTTATGACAACCTCATCCCTGGTTTCTTCCAGGGAAATATCGTCAAGCAGTTGTGCCAAAGCTGTACCGGACAGGAAACCGGATAGAAGCAAACCTGAAATGAATTTGGCAACAAACCTGCCACAATTATTGATATTCATTAACTCAATCCTATTGATATAAATTCAAAAAACCTCAAACGCCGCAATTCCCAGGAAAATGCCCATCAAAATTTCCCGGGATATATTTCCCATTCCTGCAGGATTAACAAATGCATTCAGTAAAGTTAAACATCGCCTGATTATTTATCAAATGTACGGGTGCTATGACACTGATCGCACGAGGCACTGGTGGTTGGATGTTCTCCTCTAGGCTTGCCTCGAGCATAAGTGCCATTGTGGCAAGTTGCACATTTGCCCGGGATTGAGACTGTGTGGTTCATTCTGGCACCCGTGAAAGTGCTGGTATTGTGGCAACCATCACAAGATCCGGTAGTGGTTCCCGCTGTCGGTATGTGGCTGGCGTTCATGCCCGTGGCAGTACTGCCGTTGTGACAGGTGCTGCACGAACCCGGCGTCACACCACTGTGGTTGAACGTCGCGCCCAACCAGCTTGAGGTGTTATGGCAACTGTCGCACGATGCTGTGGTCTGCACGTGACCAGACGGCTTGCCGGTTGCCGTGCTGCCGTTGTGGCAAGTGTTGCATGATCCCGGTGTCACGCCGCTGTGGTTGAACGTCGCCCCCACCCAGGTTGAGGTGTTGTGGCAACTGTCGCACGATGCCGTGGTCGGTACATGACCCGACGGCTTGCCGGTTGCCGTGCTGCCGTTGTGGCAAGTGTTGCATGATCCCGGTGTCACACCACTGTGGTTGAACGTCGCCCCCACCCAGGTTGAGGTGTTGTGGCAACTGTCGCACGATGCCGTGGTCGGTACGTGACCCGACGGCTTGCCGGATGCAGTACTGCCGTTGTGGCAGGTAATGCACGAACCTGGAGTCACACCACTGTGGTTGAACGTCGCGCCCGCCCAGGTTGAGGTGTTGTGGCAACTGTCGCACGATGCCGTGGTCGGTACGTGACCCGACGGCTTGCCGGTTGCCGTGCTGCCGTTATGGCAGGTGTTGCACGAACCCGGTGTCACACCATTGTGGTTGAACGTCGCGCCCAACCAGCTTGAGGTGTTGTGGCAGCTATCGCACGATGCCGTGGTCGGTACATGGCTCGACGGCTTGCCCGTTGCCGTGCTGCCGTTGTGGCAAGTGCTGCACGAACCCGGTGATACACCGCTATGGTTGAATGTTGCACCCGCCCAGCTGGAAGTGCCACTGTGGCAACTGTCGCAGGATGCTGTGGTCAATACGTGACCCGACGGCTTGCCCGTTGCCGTGCTGCCGTTATGGCAGGTACTGCACGAGCCAGGCGTCACGCCGCTGTGGTTGAACGTCGCGCCCGCCCAGGTTGAGGTGTTGTGACAACTGTCGCACGATGCCGTGGTCGGTACATGGCCCGACGGCTTGCCGGTTGCCGTGTTGCCGTTGTGGCAGGTGCTGCACGAACCCGGTGTCACACCACTGTGGTTGAACGTTGCACCCGCCCAGCTGGAAGTGCCACTGTGGCAACTGTCGCAGGATGCTGTGGTCGATACGTGACCCGACGGCTTGCCCGTTGCCGTGCTGCCGTTGTGGCAGGTACTGCACGAGCCCGGCGTCACGCCGCTGTGGTTGAACGTCGCCCCTGCCCAGGTTGAGGTGTTGTGGCAACTGTCGCACGATGCCGTGGTCGGTACATGGCCCGACGGCTTGCCGGTTGCCGTGTTGCCGTTGTGGCAGGTGCTGCACGAACCCGGTGATACACCGCTATGGTTGAATGTTGCACCCGCCCAGCTGGAAGTGCCACTGTGGCAACTGTCGCAGGATGCTGTGGTCGATACGTGACCCGATGGTTTGCCCGTTGCCGTGCTGCCGTTATGGCAGGTACTGCACGAGCCCGGCGTCACGCCGCTGTGGTTGAACGTCGCCCCTGCCCAGGTTGAGGTGTTGTGGCAGCTATCGCACGATGCCGTGGTCGGTACATGGCCCGACGGCTTGCCGGATGCCGTACTGCCGTTATGGCAGGTGCTGCACGAACCCGGTGACACACCGCTATGATTGAACGTCGCACCCGACCAGCTGGAAGTGCCACTGTGACAACTGTCGCAGGATGCTGTGGTCGATACGTGACCCGATGGTTTGCCCGTTGCCGTGCTGCCGTTATGGCAGGTGCTGCACGAGCCAGGCGTCACACCGCTGTGGTTGAACGTCGCACCCGCCCAGCTGGTAGTGCCACTGTGGCAACTGTCGCAGGACGCAGTAGTCGATACGTGACCCGACGGCTTGCCGGTTGCCGTGCTGCCGTTATGGCAGCTACTGCACGAGCCAGGCGTCACGCCACTGTGGTCGAACGTCGCTCCAAACCAGCTTGAGGTATTGTGGCAGCTATCGCACGATGCCGTGGTGGTCACGTGACCCGACGGCTTGCCGGTTGCCGTGTTGCCGTTGTGGCAGGTACTGCACGAGCCCGACGTCACACCGCTGTGGTTGAACTTCGCTCCCGACCAGCTGGAAGTGCCACTGTGGCAACTGTCGCAGGACGCGGTAGTCGGTACATGGCCCGACGGCTTGCCGGATGCCGTACTGCCGTTATGGCAGGTGCTGCACGAACCCGGTGTCACACCGCTATGATTGAATGTTGCACCCGACCAGCTGGAAGTGCCACTGTGGCAACTGTCGCAGGACGCAGTAGTCGGTACGTGACCCGACGGCTTGCCGGATGCCGTACTGCCGTTATGGCAAGTGCTGCACGAACCCGGAGTCACACCGCTATGATTGAATGTTGCTCCCGACCAGCTGGAAGTGCCACTGTGGCAACTGTCGCAGGACGCGGTAGTCGGTACATGGCCCGACGGCTTGCCGGATGCCGTACTGCCGTTATGGCAGGTGCTGCACGAACCCGGTGTCACACCGCTATGATTGAATGTTGCACCCGACCAGCTGGAAGTGCCACTGTGACAACTGTCGCATGATGCCGTAGTCGGTATGTGACCCGATGGCTTGCCGGATGCCGTACTGCCGTTGTGGCAGGTACTGCACGAGCCCGACGTCACACCGCTGTGGTTGAACTTCGCTCCCGACCAGCTGGAAGTGCCACTGTGGCAACTGTCGCAGGACGCAGTAGTCGGTACGTGACCCGACGGCTTGCCGGATGCCGTACTGCCGTTGTGGCAGGTACTGCACGAGCCCGACGTCACACCGCTGTGGTTGAACTTCGCTCCCGACCAGCTGGAAGTGCCACTGTGGCAACTGTCGCATGATGCCGTAGTCGGTATGTGGCTCGATGACTTGCCGGTTGCCGTGCTGCCGTTATGGCAGGTGCTGCACGAACCCGGCGTCACGCTGCTGTGGTCGAATGTCGCGCCCGCCCAGGTTGAGGTGTTATGACAAGAATCGCACGCGGCCGTAGTCGGTATGTGACTTGAGGACTTGCCGGTTGCCGTACTGCCGTTATGGCAGTTGCTGCACGAACCCGGCGTCACGCTGCTGTGGTCGAATGTCGCACCCGACCAGCTTGAAGTGTTGTGACAGGAATCGCACGATGCCGAAGTTTGAATATGATTGGAAGACTTAGCGGCCGCAATGTTGCCGTTATGGCATGTTTCACAAGTGCCCGGCGTAACACCACCATGATCAAACTTTGCCCCCGTAAAACTGACGGCACTTGTATGGCAAGTATCGCAAGATAAATTTGTACGTATGTGGTTAGCCGGTTTTGCAGTAGCCGTTACACGGCTACCGATGGAATGGCAGCCATCACAGTTTGTTGGCGTACCCTTGAAAATGCCATCGATATGGCATGTCGCGCAATCCGCATTGATGTGCGCTCCAGTAAGCGCAAATCCCGTGCTTAAATGATTGAAATTCTTGGAAGTTCGTTCATTCTGAGCATATGCAAAGGAATCAACCAATAGAAATGCAAAACAGAGCATGACCAGCGTGACAAAATCACGTGTGGTTACCTTCATTTTCAAAAAATTTGGTTCCATGGTTGCTCCAATCACTCCGCTTCAGTTATTCATTCTCAAGGGGCAACCTTAATGCAATCTTAATGCCCCGATTTAAAAGCAAGTTTTAATGCCTGATCACACTTGATGGATGGTACAAAAGAAAAGATATGCATCCAACACCGCTCAGCCAACTCAAAGTCCGTTAAACAAACGGATGCAAGGATCAGACGAACGACCTAACGGATTGGATAAACGGCATTGACCGAGCCAGTGCGGCTGGATGAGGCGAGCTTACGGCGGGAGCAGGGCAGATAATAAACTCAGGGATAGGCAACTTCTGATTGCGTAGCGGTTTCTACGATAGACCTGTGGGTATTAGCGCCATACAATTGGCACAGCACTTCAAATTTCTACAGTTTCCTGCCGCCTACCTTGATATTTTTCCATGAAGACACTTCATGGCAGCGCTCACATTGCCGCCCGAAGTTTCCATCATGCACATCATCATTGCGATGGCAGTTGCCGCAAACGCTGGTCAGGACCACCTTCTTGTCCATTGCCTGCTGATGGCATTTGTCACATCCGACATCCTTGTGCCCGCCCTCGAGCTTGAATTTGGTCTTGTTGTGATCAAAATCCCAGACTTTCCAGTCTCGCGTGTTATGGCAGGTTTCACACAACGTCCCCAATTTGCGCTTATGGGCATCCTTTTTCTCGTGACACGACCAGCAGTCTGATCTTGCATCCTTGAACGTGGATGCCTCATGACACTTCTTGCATTCCACTTTCACATGCATCCCGGTCAAGGGGAACTGCGACCGGCGGTGATCGAAATCCGCCTCGGTCCATGATTTTTCGGTATGGCAGGACTCGCATTTCTTGCCTTCCTGCCCCTTGTGCTTGTCATCCGACTCGTGACAGGAAATGCAATCCATCTTCAGCTTGTCCTTGTACAGGTCAGCCTTGTGGCAGCTTACGCATTTGACTTCCTTGTGCTTGAACAGCAATTTGTATTTGGTGTCCTTGTCATGGTCGAACAGGACCTCCTTCCAGCCTTTTTCAATGTGGCAGGTCTCGCATTTAGGCCCGAACTTGCCCTTGTGCTTGTCATCTTTCTCGTGGCATGAATTGCAATCCATCTTCAGCTTGTCCTTGTACAGGTCAGCCTTGTGGCAGCTTGCGCATTTGACTTCCTTGTGCTTGAACAGCAATTTGTATTTGGTGTCCTTGTCATGGTCGAACAGGAATTCCTTCCAGCCTTTTTCAATGTGGCAGGTCTCGCATTTAGGCCCGAACTTGCCCTTGTGCTTGTCATCTTTCTCATGGCATGAATTGCAATCCATCTTCAGCTTGTCCTTGTACAGGTCGCCCTTGTGACAGCTGACACATTTCACTTCGCGATGCTTGAACAGCAGGCGGTAATCTGTTTTTCTGTCATGGTCAAACAGGACTTCCTTCCAGCCTTTTTCAATATGACAGGTCTCGCATTTAGGCCCGAATTTACCTTTGTGCTTGTCGTCCTTTTTGTGACAGGAGTAACAATCCTTGGGCGTCTCCTTGAACCTGTTATTGATATGGCAGCTCTTGCATTTCACGTCGATGTGCTTGTCGAGCAACTTGAAATCGGTTTTGTCATGGTCAAACTCGGTTGTTTTCCAGTCCTTCTCGGTATGGCACTTTGCACAGTCGGTACCCAACCCGCCCTTGTGCTTGTCATCCTTCTTATGGCAGCCGATACAAGTTGAGGGTGCATCGCGGAATTTCTTTTCCGGCAGGTGGCAGCTCTTGCACTGCACTTTTTCGTTCAGGTGAGCGCCCTTCAACGGGAAATCGGTCTCGGTATTATGGTCCAGCTTTTTGGGATCGAATACCACGATCCTGGCATTTCGCCCCTTGTGGTCGGTGTGACATTCATTGCATTGCTTTTCTTCCTTCATGCGCCCGTGGAATCCGGTTTTATCGCTGAAATCCTTACCTACTTCCTTGTGACAATCCTTGCAAAGATCGTGTTGTGCCTCCTTGTCGAATTTCTTGTGGCATTTCTCGCATTGCCCTTCGATCTTGGCATGCCCTTTAATCACGTCACCGGGCAGCAATATATCCCCGATCGTGCCCGCACGCGCTTGGGTGGCGCAGACAAAACAGAGATAGACGAGTGCAATCGCTCTCAGGAACCTAGACATGGGAGTACATTAATACATGTTTACCGAGATGACATGGAAAATCCCGCTGAACACCAACAAATATACCAGCGGGATATGCAGGATATGCCACCAGGAGAACAATTCCTGGTAGGTATGGAACTGGGCAACATCCCTGACTGTCTTGAGATAGGTACGAATAAGGCCTGAATATTCCTGGTACAATTTTTCCATGCTTCCCGACTGCATGGCCTCAGCTTTTACCGTGCCCGCTTTCTCATGCATGATACGCCTGAGCTTTTTCCTTAGTTCCCGGAACAACATCTCCGCACGCACGCCTACCAGAATGGAATTGACCAGGCTGATGCGTCCCTCGACCATATTTTCAGATGTCTGCTGACGGAATTGCGCGAGTCTCTGCTGGATCTCGGGAGCAAAGGCAAGCTTGGACTGGAATTCTCCGGTCTGTTCCACTTCGGATTGCAACTCCCGCAAGGAAGCCTGACGCCCGTAAAGCCCATGATGTATCTTGGTATAGAAAAAGCGCCCGAACACGCCGCTGCCCGCCACCAGCAGCATACAGAACAAGGCGACACCCGCATTGATGGAACGGATGGTAAAGTTCGAGTGGTATATGATCACAGTTGGCCCAAGTATGCCAAAGACCATATGCCACTTGAACCAGGTCGGCAGTATCCCGAACCGCTTCATGAACTTGGCCCGTTTGCGCAGCGGATATAACAGCAGCGTCAGCAACATGATACCGCCGGCCAGACCGATGTTGTAACCCAGATCGTCCCCTGGCTTATACAGTTTTTGCTGCGCGATGAAGTACCCTATGACCAACATTATGCAAATAAATAATAGATAGACGTACCACCAATAGTTTTTCGACTTTGGGCTGGATTTGCGCCTGTCCACCTTTGCTGCAGATGATTGTATTTGTGCTTCCATCGACTTTTCCATTTTATAACCGGATCATTCCATGCGGCCGGCATCAAACGCACGGTTCGGATCGGGCTGAAGCGATTCTTGCTATAAATCCATGATTCAACTTGCAATCGGTTAAAATCGCCTGTGCAACAGGCCAATCTATATGAATCTCATGAACCAAGCCTTAAATTATATCTACATCATGCCCGTATCTCACTGCGCATGTATCGATCATTCGAACTAATATAGTCCGGAACGCTCCTATCCTTGATTTTTAATACCCGCACCTATGTCAAACCTGGATTTCCATAATATTCAACTTCCCAATCTGGGCGGCAATGGCCTCGAGGTCTACTTGCTGCTGTTATTGGTTGTGATGCTGGTCTATTTCCGGATCCGGAGCACGAAAGAGTCCGCTTCCAGAAATCAACTCAAGGAAGTCCTGGAATCCGGCCTGACAGAGCCATTTTCACTGCATCCATTCATCGATCCTGAAAAGTGTCTGGGTTCCGGAAGCTGCGCCATAGCCTGCCCGGAAGGTGCGCTCGGGATCATTCACGGCAAGGCGAAATTGATCAATCCCACCGCCTGCATCGGCCATGGCGCCTGCAGGGCTGCCTGCCCACATGATGCCATCACGCTGGTATTCGGTACCGAAAGACGCGGCATGGATATACCCCAGGTCGACCCGAACTTTGAGACCAATGTACCGGGAATCTTCATCGCCGGGGAACTGGGCGGCATGGGGTTGATCCGCAAGGCGGCCGAACAGGGTTCCCAGGCCATGAATGCCATCGGCAAGCTCAAATCCAGCGCCAACCAGTTGGACGCCATTATCGTCGGTGCAGGCCCAGCTGGTTTTTCCGCCGCTTTGGCTGCGATGGAAAAGAAATTGAACTATGTCGTGCTGGAACAGGAAGTCACGCTCGGCGGTGCCATCTACCAATACCCGAGAAACAAGATCGCCATGACCGCCCCGGTCAAGTTGCCGATCATCGGTGACGTCAATATGGGGGAGATCAGCAAGGAAGAATTGCTGGATTTCTGGAATGGCGTGCTGCAAAAAACCGGTATGAAGATCAATTACAACGAGCGTATGGAAGCGATCACCCCGACCGAAAACGGATTTGTCGTCAAGACCAACAAACGATCCTACCAGACCCGGGCAGTACTGCTTGCCATTGGCCGTCGCGGTACGCCACGCAAGCTCGGTGTCCCCGGTGAAGACCTGCCCAAGGTCGTGTACCGGTTGATAGACCCGGAACAATACCGCAACATGCAGGTTCTTGTGGTGGGCGGCGGCGACAGCGCACTGGAGGCGGCCATTGCCATTGCCGGCCAGCCTGGAACAACCGTTGCGCTCTCATATCGCAGCGAAGCATTCGGCCGGGGCAAAGCCAAAAACCGTGAACAACTGCATGCGCTGGAGGAACAAGGCCGGATCAAGGTCATGCTCAAATCAAATGTGAAATCGATCGAACGCGACAAGGTTCTTCTGGAACACGATGGCCAGCCCATTGAGATACCGAATGAAGCGGTGATCGTCTGTGCCGGCGGTATCTTGCCCACGCCATTCCTCAAGGAGATCGGCGTCATGGTGGAAACCAAGTTTGGAACCGCTTAAAGGGTTTTCGGTTCGTTATCCTGCTTGATGTCCAGCGCTGCCGGGTACAGCTCATTACGATTGGCGCCGGTGATATTCACTGCCAGCTGCACGGCCTGTTTCAGCGGTAATTCCTGCAACAAGATCGTCAATACGCGCCTGGATTCGGTTTCCAGGCCTGCAGCATCCACATCAGCGCCCCCTACCAGCAGCACGAATTCGCCGCGTTGATTGTTGGCATCGGCATGCAGCCAATCCAGTGCCTGTTCCAGCATGCAATCATGGATGTTCTCGAACAGCTTGGTAATTTCACGCGCAATGACTATGCGCCGCTTGCCGCCGAATATGCTTTGCATGTCCGCCACGCTTTCAAGTATCCGGTGCGGCGCTTCGTAAAATACCTGCACATAGGGAAATCCGGCCAGCGCCTGCAACTCGCGCTTGCGTGCTGCTGATTTGCTGGGCAGGAATCCATAAAACAGGAAATGCGGTTCGGCCAGGCCGGCGGCGGACAAGGCAGACAGCGCGGCATTTGCCCCCGGTATGGGTATCACCCGAAAGCCTGCGCTGCGAACCGAATTCACCAGCAGCGCGCCGGGATCGCTCACCGCCGGTGTTCCAGCATCCGACACCAGCGCCACGGACTGTCCCTGCCCAAGCAACGAGATGATCTTTTCTGCGGCGCTGCGCTCGTTATGCTGATGCATCGGCAGCAGGCGGTTGGCAGAAATTGAGTAATGGGTGAGCAGGTGCGCAGTGTTGCGGGTATCTTCTGCGGCAACGACATCGACGGAGGCCAGGATGTCGAGCGCCCGCAATGTGATGTCACGCAGGTTCCCAATCGGGGTAGCTACTACATATAATGCGCACTCCAGTTTCTGTGTTTGCCGACTATGCACCGTATTTCCTCTTGCCTCCTTCTGGTCGCCGCACTATACGTCAGCTCGTATGCATACGCCACCGATGCCCCGCCGATGCCGCAGGCAGAGGAAAAAGTCCCGCACATCGCCCTGTTGTTGCCGCTCAAGTCAGCGCTATTCGGAGAGGCTGCACAAATGGTCGAGCAGGGATTCTTGGCCGCTGCCAACGCTCAGCCGCATGACCTGCCGATCCGGGTCTATGGCAGCTTTGACGAAAGCAAGGACATCGTTTCACTGTATCGTGAAGCGGTCGCAGACGGCGCTCGGGCAGTGGCGGGACCCCTGACCCGGGACGGAGTGGGTATGCTGGCGGCCATGCCCAGCATCGATGTGCCGACGCTGGCACTGAATGAGTCCGAGGTCCATGGTCAGCATAATCTTTACTTCTTCAGCCTGTCCGTAGAAGCCGAGGCTCGACAGGTTGCCCAGATGGCTGCTGCAGAGCAATTGCAAAGCGCCACCATCGTCAGTACAAATTCCCCCCTGTCCCAACGCATGTCAGTAGCTTTCGCCGAGGGATGGGTAGGCTCGGGTCGCAGTTCACCCTCCGTGATAATTTACAATGGCGATCCTTCCGCACTATCAGGCATCCCCATCGACAAGGGTCATATGGTATTTCTGGCCACCACTACCGAAACCGCACGCATGGTTCGACCCTATCTGGATGCCGCTCTGCCGGTTTATGCCACTTCGCAGATATTCAACGGCAATGCCGATACGCTCACCAATTTTGACCTGAATGATGTCCACTTCGTCGACATGCCGTGGTTGCTTCAGCCCGATCATCCTGCGGTCATGATATATCCGCGTCCGGCCAACGCCCCGACCGCCGATGATCAACGGCTATATGCGATGGGAATCGATGCCTTTCGCCTGCTGCAGATCATCCTGCACGACAACACGCATACTGCCCTGCCGCTGGATGGCGTGACCGGAAAAATCCGTCTGAGCGGCCAGCAACAATTCCAGCGCGAAGCCATACCGGCCCTGTTCAAGCAAGGGCGCGGACTCACGCCGGAGCAGCTGGCGACGATGCTGGCGGAACAGGCAGCTGCCGCAGCAAGCGCCGTCCAGCCCACCACGACCCAATGAACGATCGCGGCGCCCGAGCCGAGCAGCTGGCGGCCAATTTCCTGCAATACCACGGCCTCAAACTGTTGCACTCCAATTATCGCTGTCGCTTCGGGGAGATCGACCTGATCTTGCAGGATGGCGCGACCCTGGTGTTTGCCGAAGTGCGCTTGCGCGGTAAAAGCAACTTCGTCGGGGCCGCTGCCAGCATCTCTGCAACCAAGCAGGGAAGGCTGGTGCGTACCGCCCAGCATTATCTCGGCACGCTGGACAGGACTCCTCCCTGTCGCTTTGACGTCGTGTTGTTTGATGCGCTGGATAACACCGATCCGGAGTGGGTCAAAAATGCTTTTACCACCTGAATGGGGTAACATCCGCACTCGACGCAACCTATATTCCGCAACATGGACTTGACCAGCAGAATCATCAAACATTTCAACGACAGCGCACAAACCAAGCTGCAATCAGCTGATGCGATGGCGCAACCGATTGCCGATGCCGCCAAAGCATTGGTTGCATGCCTGGTGAATGACGGGAAAATCCTCATCTGCGGCAACGGCGGGTCTGCTGCAGATTCCCAGCACTTTGCAGCAGAACTAATCAACCGTTTCGAAATCGAACGTCCCGGGCTGGCTGCTATCGCGTTGACAACCGACAGTTCAGTATTGACTTCCATCGCCAACGACTACAGTTACAATCAGGTCTTTTCCAGGCAGGTGCGCGCACTCGGCATGGCTGGAGACATGCTGATTGCCATTTCCACCAGCGGCAACTCGATCAATGTAGTCGAGGCCATCCATGCAGCGCATGATCGCGATATGCGCACCGTGGCACTCACTGGACGGGAAGGCGGAACCATTGGGGAAATTCTTGAAGAAGGCGATTTTCATCTGTGCGTCCACACTGAAAGCACCGCGCGCACCCAGGAAGTCCATCTGCTCATATTGCACTGTTTGTGCGATGCCATCGACCATTTAGTATTAGGAGGTGAATAAATGCGTTACCCAGTATATCTTTATCTGTTTCTGGCTTTGCTGCTGAGCTCATTGCAGGGTTGTTTCCCTATCATCGCAGCCGGCGTCGGCACCGGGGCGCTGATGGTCTCGGATCGCCGCACCACTGGCACCTATATCGAAGACGAGGGGATCGAACTCAAGGCACTCGGCCAGGTCAATGAAAAGTACGGCGATACCGTGCATGTGAATGTCACCAGTTTCAATCGCCGGGCCCTGATCACCGGTGAGGCGCCTTCCGAGGCGGTCAAGAACGGCATCGGCCAGATCGTCTCCTCGGTACCAAACGTGCAATCGGTCAGCAACGAACTTGCTGTGTTGGGACTTTCCAGTCTCTCCTCGCGTGGCAGTGACACTATCATCACCAGCGATGTCAAGTTGCGCTTCCTCAACAATGGCAAGGTATTCCAGCCCGAGCATATCAAGGTGGTTACCGAGAACGGCGTTGTCTATCTGATGGGCCTGGTCTATCACAAGGAAGCCGATGCAGCCACTGATATCGCCAGCAGCACCAAAGGCGTGCAACGCGTGGTGAAGGTGTTCCAGTATCTGGATTGATGCATCCCGTTCCTCAGTTCGAACATAAACTCTGCTCCCGCGCCGATTTTGCAGCGGGCGCCGAAGCGTTGCGGCGCCCGCTGGTGTTCACCAACGGCTGCTTCGACGTGCTGCACCGCGGCCACGTCACCTACCTTGCCCAGGCCCGCGCGCTCGGCGCATCGCTTGTCGTCGGAGTGAACAGCGATGCGTCGGTACGACGGCTGGGCAAGGGCGATGGGCGCCCGGTCAATTCTCAGGACGACCGCATGGCCGTGCTTGCCGCGCTGGAGTCGGTCAGCCTGGTGGTGCTGTTCGACGAGGATACGCCGCTGGAATTGATCCTCGCCTGCAAACCGGATGTATTGGTGAAAGGCGGCGACTGGGCCCCGGACCGTATCGTCGGCGCAGCAGAAGTGCAAGGCTGGGGTGGCACGGTGCACAGCATTCCCTTCCTGCACGAACGCTCGACCACCGCTTTGTTAAGCAAGATCCGCAACTTGTAGTCTTCCACTGCGTGCAATTCCCCAACAGCAGATTAGATTGATGATTCGTTCCCGGCTTGCGATAATGCAACCCTTAGAATCCACCGTAATTTCCATGGCCATCCCTACCGATATCACCCTGCACCAGCAATCGAAAACCCTGGAGATCGTCTTCGACGACGGCGTCCGTTTTCAATTGCCGGCTGAACTGCTGCGCGTCTATTCGCCTTCCGCAGAAGTGCGCGGTCACGGCCCGGGGCAGGAAGTGCTGCAGGTCGGCAAGAAGAACGTGAACCTGGTCGAGGTCGAAGCGGTGGGCAGCTACGCACTCAAGCTGGTGTTCGACGATGGCCATGATTCCGGCCTGTACACCTGGGATTACCTGTACAAGCTGGGAGATAATCAGGATGCCTTCTGGCAGGATTATCTGCGCCAGATGGAAGAGGCCGGCGCAAGTCGCTAGCCATTTCGACAGGAGCATAACCATGGCAGATACCCATTTCGGTTTCGAGACCGTAGAGGAAACTGAAAAAGCCAGGCGTGTAGCGGGCGTGTTCACTTCGGTCGCCGGCAAATACGACATCATGAACGACCTGATGTCGGCCGGATTACATCGCCTGTGGAAGCGTTTCGCGGTCAGCGTCAGCGGCGTGCGCACAGGGCAGCGCGTGCTGGATGTGGCGGGCGGCTCGGCGGACCTGTCACGGCTGTTCCTGAAACAGGTCGGTGAAACCGGTCAGGTCGTACTCACCGACATCAACAATGCGATGCTGCGCGTCGGCCGCGACCGCCTGATCGACGCAGGCATCACCACGCCGGTCACGCAATGCGACGCCGAACACCTGCCGTTTCCCGACAACTATTTCGACTGCGTCAGCATCGCCTTCGGCCTGCGCAATGTCACCCACAAGGAAGCCGCGCTACGCGAGATGCAGCGCGTGCTCAAACCCGGTGGCCGCGTGATCGTGCTGGAATTCTCCAGGGTCGCCAAGCCGCTGGAAAAGGCTTACGACCTATACTCGTTCAAGCTGCTGCCCAAAATTGGCCAGTTCGTTGCCAACGATGCCGACAGCTACCGCTACCTTGCCGAATCCATCCGCATGCATCCGGGACAGGAGGAATTGAAGCAGATGATGCTCGATGCAGGACTTGAGCGGGTCGAATATTTCAATCTGACGGGCGGGGTGGTGGCGGTGCATCGGGGATATAAACTGTAACGTTGTTCAAACCCAGGCGTAGGTTGGGCTTCGCAAGCTCAGCCCAACCTACGACCCATTTGATTCAAGTATTGTTCAATCACAGGAATCTCCATGAGCGGCCTACCCCATTGCCCCCAGTGCAGTTCTGAATATAGCTACGAGGACGGCAGCAATTATGTCTGCCCTGAGTGTGCGCATGAATGGCCCAAAGTTGCACCCGTCGATACAGATGAACAGCAGAGTGTTGTGCGCGACGCGGTGGGCAATGTGCTGGTTGACGGCGACTCGGTCACGGTGATCAAGGACCTGAAGGTCAAGGGTTCGTCCTCGACGGTCAAGGTCGGGACCAAGGTGAAGAACATCCGCCTGGTCGAGGGCGACCATGACATCGATTGCAGGATCGACGGTATCGGCGCGATGCAGTTGAAGTCCGAGTTTGTGAAAAAGGCCTGATCCACCCTTGCCTATCCCCACCCCGGAATTGGTCTACTGCGATGAATCGCTCCTGGCAGTGAACAAACCAGCAGGGTTGCTGGCTGTGCCGGGACGCGGAGCAGACAAGCAGGACTGTCTTTCTACCCGTATCCAGAAAGAATTTGCCGATGCGCTTATCGTGCACCGACTGGACATGGCGACCTCCGGCCTGATCGTGTTCGCCCGCGGCGAGAAAATGCAGCGGCGACTGTCACAGATGTTCCGCGAGCGGGCAGTACTGAAACGATATGTGGCGGTGGTGGCGGGCAAACTTGAACCCGATACCGGCGAGATAAAACTGCCGCTGATGGCCGACTGGCCGAACCGCCCGCAACAGAAGGTCGACCATGAATCGGGCAAACCCTCGCTAACACGCTATCGGGTATTGAGCCATGAGGCCGCTATGACACGCGTGGAACTGGAACCGGTAACTGGCCGTACCCACCAGTTGCGCGTGCATCTGGCAGCCATCGGGCATCCGATCATCGGCGATGGTCTGTACGGTGGCCCTGTGGCTGTGCGTTTGCTGCTGCATGCCCGGACGCTGGAATTTGTTCATCCTGTCTCTGGTGAGCCGGTGAGCTTTACCAGCACGACCCCGTTTTGACAAACCGCGCTGAGCGCGGATACTGTTGCCAAAGCACAAGTTGAAGGAGATGCGGTGATGGAGAAAAGATCCCTTCCCCTTTCCAAAGTCTATGGGTTGCTGGAACCGGGGCCGGTCGTGCTGATCACGACTGTCGGCAAGGGGAGGCCGAACATCATGGCCCAGTCCTGGCACACCATGCTCGAATTCGAGCCGCCGCTGGTGGCTTGCGTGGTCAGCAACCGCAATTATTCGTTCGATGCCCTGAAAGCGACGAAGGAATGCGTGATCAATATCCCGACAGTGGAACTGGCAAAACAGATGGTCGGATGCGGCAACAGCTCCGGAAAAAGAATCGACAAGTTCAAAAAATTCGGCCTGACCGCGATACCTGCTTCCTGCGTCAAGCCGCCGCTGATCGCCGAGTGTTATGCCAACCTGGAATGCAAGGTCGTCGATGGGAAGATGGTGGAAAAATACTGCCTGTTCATCCTTGAGGTAGCCAAGGCATGGATAGACCCTGCGCAGAAAAATCCGCGCACGATACATCACCGGGGCAGGGGCGTGTTCATGGTGGCCGGCGAGACCCTGCGACTGCCATCCAGAATGAAATAACCGGCACGGCAGCACGGCCCTGCCAACCGCCGATGGTATACTTGCACCCGTTTTTTTCTCATTCAACGAGGAATGCATGAGCCGTACTCGATGCTTGTTTCCCCTGCCACGACTGGCCCTTAGCCCAGTGTTGACGCCGAACCAGGTCGTTTCGCCTGCTGAAGCTCTTGCTGATGGCCTCCCTGTTTGCGCCAAGCCATCGTGTTAGCCCGATCCGCCGTCGCCATCCTGAATCACCTGCTCGCACAGAGCGGATGGGCGCCGCAACGCCTGGTCCGATTCAGCGGCAGGACCGCATACTTCGATACCGCGCCGTTTTCCTTCGCCTGCACGATCCAGGATGACGGCATGCTTCGCGAAGCGACGACAGATGCCAGCGCGGACGTCAACTGCATCATCCCGCCTTCGCTGCTGCCACGTTTGGCGCTGCAGGATGCGCCTGCATTCGATCTGATCGAATGTTCCGGCGATGCCGCGCTGATCGAGGAGATACTGTTTCTTGCCCGCAACCTGCGCTGGGATGCAGCGGAGGACTTGAGCCGCATCACCGGCGATATCGCCGCCGAGCGCATCGTGAACTTTGCCAGGGATACGCATCAGCTCGCGCGCGACACGGCGCTGAACCTGTCCCAGGCTTTGGCGGAATACTGGACGGAAGAACGCCCGTTGCTGGCCAAGCCGCAACAGATCTCGGCTTTTGCGCAGGAAGTACGCGCACTGGGCGGTGAAGTGGACAAACTGGAACAGCGCATTGCGACCCTCTCCACCAACCCTGTTCCCGCCAGCGGCAGCAGAAAATAGATATGCGCCTGTTCCGTCTGCTGAAGATCATTTTCGTGGTGTTGCGTTTCGGACTGGACGAGTTCCTGCTGGCCCACATGCGCACGCGCTGGCTGCTGGCGCCGCTCAACCTGTTGCTGTTCTTTCGCGACACGTCGGCGCCGCGCGCCGAGCGGTTGCGTCTTGCGCTGGAAGCGCTGGGACCGATCTTCGTCAAGTTCGGACAGGTGCTCTCGACCCGGCGCGACCTGATGCCGACCGACATCGCCGATGAGCTGGCCCGCCTGCAGGATCAGGTGCCGCCGTTCCCTTCGGATCAAGCAGTGGCATTACTGGAGCGCATCTACAAAAAGAAACTGGACCAGGTGTTCCAAAGTTTCGACCAGACGCCGATCGCCAGTGCTTCCGTGGCGCAGGTGCATTTTGCCGTGTTGCCGGATGGGCGCGAGGTCGCCGTCAAGATCTTGCGCCCGGGCATCGAACACATCATCGCGCACGATGTCGCCTTGCTGGATATCTGCGCCGGCCTGATCGAGCGCTGGTGGGAAGACGGCAGGCGCCTCAAGCCGCGCGAGGTCGTGAATGAATTCAAGAAATACCTGCACGATGAACTGGACCTGATGCAGGAAGCATCCAATGCCAGCCAGCTCAAACGCAACTTCGCCAATTCCTCGCTGTTGATCGTACCGGAAGTCTATTGGGACTGGTGCACGACCGACGTGATGGTGATGGAGCGCATGGACGGCATCCCGGTCAGCCAGATCGAGGAACTGCGCGCGGCGGGCGTGGATATCTCCAGGTTGGCGGAGAACGGCGTGGAGATCTTTTACACCCAGGTGTTCCGCGACGGTTTCTTTCATGCCGACATGCATCCAGGCAATGTTCAGGTTGCGAGCGACGGGCGTTACATCGCACTGGACTTCGGCATCATGGGCACGCTGACCGATGTCGACAAGCATTACCTCGCGCAAAACTTCATCGCCTTCTTCCAGCGCGATTACAAGCGCGTGGCCGAAGTGCATATCGAGTCCGGCTGGGCACCGAAAGAAACCCGCGTGGATGAACTGGAAACTGCGATACGCGCCGTGTGCGAACCGATCTTCGACAAGCCGTTGCGCGAGGTTTCGTTCGGGCGCGTGCTGCTGCGCCTGTTCCAGACTTCGCGCCGCTTCGGCATCGAGGTGCAGCCGCAACTGGTGTTGCTGCAAAAGACGTTGCTCAATATTGAGGGACTGGGATTGCAGCTCGACCCGGAACTGGACCTGTGGAAGACCGCCAAGCCGTGGCTGGAACGCTGGATGAGTGAGCAGATCGGCTGGCGCGGCTTCATCAAGGCGTTGCGCAAGGAAGCGCCGAACTACGCCGCCATCCTGCCGGAATTGCCGCGGCTCCTTCACCAGCGGCTGAACGAGGATCCGGTCGCGAAGATCGAGGCCGCGCTGCTCGAGCTGGTGGCGGAGCATAAACAGCGTAATCGACTGCTGGAAATGGCTGTCTGGTTGTTGCTTGGCTTGGTAGTGGTTCTGCTGCTCACCACGATCTAGCACTTCAAGCTTCCGCCAGTTACTCCACCGTTACGGATTTTGCGAGGTTCCTCGGCTTGTCCACATCGGTGCCCTTGCGCAGGGCGACATGATAGGCCAACAACTGCAACGGGATGGTATGCAGGATCGGGCTCAGGTGACCGGCGTGTTCCGGCATCTGCATCAGGTTCACGCCATCGCTGGAATGGATGCGCGTGTTGGCATCAGCGAACACATACAACTCACCGCCGCGTGCGCGCACTTCCTGCAGGTTGGACTTGAGTTTCTCCAGCAGCGCGTCGTTCGGCGCGACGGCGATCACCGGCATGTCCTTGTCCACCAGCGCCAGCGGACCGTGCTTCAATTCTCCTGCCGGATAGGCTTCTGCATGGATATAGGAAATTTCCTTCAGCTTGAGTGCGCCCTCCAGTGCGATCGGGTAATGCAGGCCGCGCCCGAGAAACAGTGCATGGTGCTTGTCGGCAAAACGCTCGGCCAATTTTGCGATCTCCGGTTCCAGATCCAGCACCGCCTGCGCCGCACTGGGCAGATGACGCAAGGCGTGCAGGTGTTCCTGTTCGGCTTGCTTGCTCAGTTTGCCGCGCTGCTTGGCCAGCACCAGCGTGAGCAGGAACAATGCTGCCAGTTGCGTGGTGAACGCCTTGGTGGAGGCAACACCGATCTCCGGACCGGCACGCGTCAGCATGCGCAGGCGGGACTGACCGGATCAGCGCGCTTTCCGGCACGTTGCAGATCGACAGGGTGTTGTTGTGGCCGGTGGCCTTGGCATGGTTGAGCGCGGCCAGGGTGTCGGCGGTTTCGCCCGATTGCGAGATGGTCACCACCAGCGATTTCGGGTTGGGCACGCTGACCCGGTAGCGGTATTCGCTGGCGATCTCGACATTGCACGGGATGCCCGCGATCTCCTCCAGCCAGTAGCGTGCCACCTGCCCGGCATGGTTGCTGGTGCCGCAGGCGAGGATCAGGATGCTGTCGATGTCTGAAAAGATCGTCGACGCCTCGGCGCCGAAGATGCCGGGAACCAGCGATTGGCTGTTGCACACCGACTCCAGCGTGTTGGCCAGCGCCTGCGGTTGTTCGTGGATCTCCTTCTGCATGTAGTGGCGGTACTCACCCAGTTCGACACTGTCGTTGGTCAGTTCGCTGACATGCACCGGACGCTGCGCACTGCTGACCGCTGGCATCGAAGATCCGGTAGCCGCTCAGACCGATCTCGACCACATCGCCTTCTTCCAGATACACCATGTTTTTCGTGACCTGCAAGCAATGCCGACGCATCCGAGGCGATGAAATGTCTCGCCTTCTCCCACACCCAGCAACAGCGGACTGCCCTTGCGCGCACCGATCAACTGGTCGGGATTGTCTGCCGCCACCACACCGATGGCGTAAGCGCCTACCAACTCGGCAAGTGCCGCCTGGGTTGCAACCAGCAGACTGTTGCCGCGTGCATAGTGGCTATGGATCAGGTGTGCGATGACTTCGGTATCGGTATCGGAGGTGAACTCATAGCCCTGCGCACTCAGCCTTGTACGCAGTTCTTCGTAGTTTTCGATGATGCCGTTGTGCGCGACTGCGATCAGGTCGTTGCTGATATGCGGATGCGCATTGCGTTCGCTCGGCACGCCGTGGGTCGCCCAGCGCGTATGGGCGATGCCAAGATTCCCGCTGGTATTCGCGCTTTTCCCGGTCAGTTCTGCCACGCGCCCGGCGCTGCGCACGCGTTCCAGGCGGTCGTTGTTGACCACCACCAATCCGGCAGAGTCGTAACCGCGATATTCCAGCCGCAACAGGCCCATCACCAGGATGGGTACGACATTGCGTTGCGCGATGGCGCCGACGATTCCGCACATCGCTATTTTTTCTCCTTGCTTGGCCGCTGCCAGTCCGGCACGGTCACCTGCTTGCTGCGGGACAGGGTCAAGGTCCCTTCCGGGGCATCGCTGGTGATGGTGGAGCCGGCGCCGATGGTCGCGCCGCGCCCGACCTTCACCGGCGCGACCAGCTGGGTGTCCGAACCGATGAAGGCGTCATCCTCGATGACGGTGCGATACTTGTTCGCGCCATCGTAGTTGCAGGTGATGGTTCCCGCGCCGATGTTGACGCGGCTGCCCATCGTGGTGTCGCCGATATAGCTCAGGTGGTTGGCCTTGCTGTTCGCTGCGATCTCGCTGTTTTTCACTTCGACGAAATTGCCGATATGCACGTCGTCGTGCAGCTTGCTGCCGGGACGCAATCGGGCATAAGGGCCGATGCGGCAGTCCGCGCCGACGTCAGCCTGGACGATATGGCTGTAGGGTTCGATGCAGGTTCCGGCGCCGATCTGGCTGTCGTTGATCACACTGTAAGCGCCGACTCGCACAGCATTGTCTCCCAGTTGCACATCACCTTCAAAGATGCAGCCGACATCGATCTCGACATCGCGCCCGCATGTCAGATTGCCGCGCACATCAATGCGCGCCGGATCGGCCAGCGTGACACCTTGCGCCAACAGGCGCTGGGCCTCGACTGTTGCCAGGTGCGTTCCAGTGCCGCCAGTTGCGACTTGCTGTTGATGCCCGCGGACTTCCCATTCATGCGCTGGCTGCACGGTATGCACCGCAATACCCTGTTGCACGGCCATGCCCACGATATCGGTCAGGTAGTACTCGCCCTGCGCGTTGTTGTTCTGCAGGTTGCGCCAGCCAGCCGCGCAGACTTGTCGGTCGGCGCCAGCAGGATGCCGGTATTTACTTCCTTGATCTCGCGCTGCTCGGGCGTGGCGTCTTTTTCTTCGACGATGCTGACGCACATCGCCCTGCGCATCGCGCACGATGCGGCCGTAGCCGGTGGGATTGTCAAGGTTGACGGTCAGCAGCACCAGCCCGTCTGCCGGCCTGTTGCATCTGGTGCAGCGTGCTGTGCTGGGTCAGCGGCACGTCGCCATACAGCACCAGCGTGCGGCTGCCATCCTGCAGATGGGGCAGCGCCTGTTGCACTGCGTGTCCGGTGCCGAGCTGCGGTTCCTGCAGGACGAATTCGGCATCGTATTGCGCCATCGTCTGCGGCACGGCTTCTCCGCCATGGCCATACACCACGCAGGTCTTGCCGGGTGACAAGCTGCGAAGCGGTATCCAGCACATGCTGCAGCAGCGGGCGCCCGGCCAGTGCATGCAACACCTTGGGCTTGTCCGAGTACATGCGCGTGCCTTTGCCGGCGGCGAGAATGATGATGTTCAGCGAGTCATCTTGGCTTCCTGAAGATGGCGGATTATAAGCAATACGGGCGTCAGTGCTGCGCTCATCGTATACAGCTTCAGAGGCAGTGGACAGTTTTTGCAGCTCATCTGAACGTTCGGGAAATTCATGCCTGTTCCATATTGCGTAATCCAACAAAAAAGCAGCCGAAGCTGCTTTTTGTTGTGATGCAATGCGATCCCTGCTCAGTGCGATTTCTTGCGCAGCTTCTCGATGGCATGCAATTGTGCGATCGCTTCCAGCAATTCGGCCTGGGCTTTTGCATAGTCGATATCGGAAGTCGCGATTCTTCATCGCTTCTTCCGCTGCCCGCTTGGCTTCCAGCGCTCGCGCTTCATCCAGGTCAGCACCGCGGATCGCGGTGTCGGCCAGGACCGTCACCACGCCGGGCTGGATCTCCAGCATGCCACCGGAGACATAGATCAGCTCTTCCTTGTCCGTGTCGGGCTGCTTGATGCGGATCGAGCCGGGCTTGATGCGCGTCAGCAGCGGCGCATGGCGCGGAAGGATGCCAAGTTCGCCTTCGGTGCCGGGCACTACCACCATCTCCGCCAATCCGGAAAAGATGGATTCCTCGGCACTAACGACGTCCACATGTATAGTCATGACCATATTGTATTCCCTTATTACAGCGTCTTGGCTTTTTCGACGGCCTCTTCGATACCGCCGACCATGTAGAACGCCTGCTCCGGCAGATGGTCGTATTCGCCTTCGACGATGCCCTTGAAGCCCTTGATGGTTTCCTTCAGCGTGACGTATTTGCCCGGGCTGCCGGTAAATACTTCCGCCACGTGGAACGGCTGCGACAGGAAGCGCTGGATCTTGCGCGCACGGGCCACGGCCAATTTGTCTTCCGGCGCCAGTTCGTCCATGCCCAGGATCGCGATGATGTCGCGCAGTTCCTTGTAGCGCTGCAGCGTTTGCTGCACGCCGCGCGCCACGTTGTAGTGCTCTTCGCCCACCACCAGCGGATCGAGCTGGCGTGAAGTGGAATCGAGCGGATCAACCGCGGGGTAGATACCCAGCGAGGCGATGTCGCGGCTCAACACCACGGTGGAGTCCAGGTGCAGGAAGGTGGTCGCAGGCGACGGGTCGGTCAAGTCATCCGCTGGCACGTAAACGGCCTGGATGGAAGTGATCGAACCGACCTTGGTCGAGGTGATACGCTCTTGCAGGCGGCCCATTTCTTCGGCCAGCGTCGGCTGGTAACCCACGGCGGAAGGCATACGGCCCAGCAGCGCGGACACTTCGGTACCGGCCAGTGTGTAGCGGTAGATGTTGTCCACGAAGAACAGGATGTCGCGGCCTTCGTCACGGAATTTCTCGGCCATGGTCAGGCCGGTCAGCGCCACGCGCAGACGGTTGCCGGGCGGCTCGTTCATCTGGCCGAACACCATCGCCACCTTGGACTTGGTGAAGTCCTCGGTATCGATAACGCCCGCTTCCGACATTTCGTGATAGAAGTCGTTACCTTCGCGAGTACGCTCACCCACGCCGGCGAATACCGACAGACCACTGTGCTGCTTGGCGATGTTGTTGATCAGTTCCAGCATGTTCACGGTCTTGCCCACGCCGGCGCCGCCGAACAGGCCGACCTTGCCGCCCTTGGCGAACGGGCAAACCAGGTCGATCACCTTGATGCCGGTTTCCAGCAGGTCGACGGAAGGGGACAGTTCGTCGAATTTCGGTGCCAGCTGGTGGATCGAACGACTTCTCGTCGCACTTGATCTCGCCGGCTTCGTCGATCGGACGGCCCAGCACATCCATGATGCGGCCCAGCGTCCCGTGGCCTACCGGAACCGAGATCGGGATTGCCGCTGTCGGTCACCGTCATGCCGCGGCGCAGACCGTCGGAGGAACCCATCGCAATGGTACGCACCACGCCGTCGCCGATCTGCTGCTGCGACTTCCAGCGTCAGTCCCTTTTCCGCAGTACTGCCCTCGCCGTCCTCGACCCGCAAGGCATTATAGACCTTGGGCATCGCATCACGCGGAAATTCGACGTCGACCACGGCGCCGATACATTGAACAATTTTTCCTTGACTCATTTTGACTTCCCCAGTTATTTCAATTCTTCAATCGCCAGTTTCGGCAGTCCGCATTAAACCGCAGCCGCGCCACCCACGATCTCGGAAATCTCCTTGGTGATCGCAGCCTGACGTGCCTTGTTGTAAACCAGCTTGAGTTCGCCGATGACATCCTTGGCGTTGTCCGAAGCGGCCTTCATCGCCACCATGCGCGCGCTTTGCTCGGACGCCATGTTCTCGGTCACGCTGGAATAGACCAGCGATTCGATATAGCGCACCAGCAATTCATCCACCACCATCTTTCGATTCGGGTTCGTACAGGTAATCCCATACGCCTTCAGCCGCACCCAGCTGTTCGCCCGACAGCGGCAGCAACTGTTCGACCGCGGCTCCTGCTTCATGGTGTTGACGAAGTGGTTGTAGGCGATGTAGATGGCATCGATCTCGCCCGCGACATAGGCATCCAGCATGACCTTCACCGCGCCGACCAGTTTGTCCAGATGCGGCGTGTCGCCAAGGCCGATCATGTGCGACTTGACGTTGACGCCGATGCGCGACATGAAACCGAAACCCTTGTTGCCGATGGCGCAGGCTGAGATCTTCTTGCCTTCGCTCTTCCCAGTCTTTCATGTGGGTGATCACGATGCGCATCAGGTTGGAGTTCAAGCCGCCGCACAAGCCCTTGTCGGAGGTAATGGTGATGATACCCGACCGACTTGACCGTTTCGCGCTTGACCAGGAATGGATGCTTGTATTCCGGATTGGCGCGCGACAGATGCGCTGCGACCTGGCGGATCTTTTCTGCATACGGACGCGCTGCGCGCATGCGCTCCTGCGCCTTGCGCATCTTGGATGCGGCCACCATTTCCATGGCGCGCGTGATCTTGCGCGTATTTTCGACGCTCTTGATCTTGGTGCGTATTTCCTTGCTACCTGCCATAGCTCATTCCGCCTTATAACCAACCACTTGGCAACCGTCTTTTGGTTGCCTAGTGGGATGGCTAGTTGTTATATCAGTAGACACCCGTGGTCTTGAATTCCTCGATCGCCGCGGCCAATGCTTTCTCGTTGTCAGCCGACAACTCCTTGGTGCTATCGATCGTATCCATGATGGCGCCATGCTTGGATTTGAGGAAGGAGTGCAGCGCGTCTTCGAATGCCAATACGCGCTTGACCTCCACGTCGTCGAAGTAACCCTTGTTCACCGCAAACAGCGTCACCGACATTTCGGCAACGCTCATCGGCGAATACTGCAGTTGCTTCATCAGTTCCATCACCAGGCGACCGCGCTCGAGTTGCTTGCGGGTGGATTCGTCCAGGTCGGAGGCAAACTGCGCGAATGCCGCCAGTTCACGATATTGCGCCAGTGCCAGACGCACACCGCCGCCCAGCTTCTTGATCGACCTTGGTCTGCGCGGCACCGCCGACGCGTGACACCGATACACCGGCGTTGATGGCGGGACGGATACCGGCGTTGAACAGGTCGGACTCCAGGAAGATCTGGCCGTCGGTGATCGAGATCACGTTGGTCGGCACGAATGCGGACACGTCGCCGGCAGCGGTTTCGATGATCGGCAGCGCGGTCAGCGAACCGGTTTTGCCCTTGACTTCACCGTTGGTGAACTTCTCGACATATTCTGCGTTCACGCGCGCGGCACGTTCCAGCAGGCGCGAGTGCAGGTAGAACACGTCGCCCGGATAGGCTTCACGGCCAGGCGGACGACGCAGCAGCAGGGAGATCTGGCGATAGGCCCAGGCTTGCTTGGTCAGATCGTCATAGATGATCAGTGCATCTTCACCGCGATCACGGAAATATTCGCCCATGGTGCAGCCTGCATAAGGTGCCAGGAATTGCATCGCGGCGGAGTCGGACGCAGTTGCCGCGACCACGATGGTGTATCCCATCGCGCCGTGCTCTTCCAGCTTGCGCACCACGTTGGCGACGGTTGAGGCTTTCTGGCCGATCGCAACGTAGATACAGGTCATGTCCTGACCCTTCTGGTTGATGATCGTGTCCACCGCAACGGCGGTCTTGCCGGTCTGGCGGTCGCCGATGATCAACTCGCGTTGTCCGCGGCCGATCGGCACCATCGAGTCGATCGACTTCAAGCCGGTCTGCACCGGCTGGGAAACCGATTTACGCGCGATCACGCCGGGCGCGACCTTTTCGATCTTGTCGGTCATCTTGGCGTTGACCGGGCCCTTGCCGTCGATCGGCTGACCCAGCGCATTCACCACACGACCGCGCAATTCAGGGCCGACCGGGACTTCCAGGATCTTGCCGGTGCACTTGACCGTGTCGCCTTCGGTGATGTGTTCATATTCACCCAGCACAACGGAACCCACGGAATCGCGTTCCAGGTTCAACGCCAGGCCGAAGGTGTTGCCGGGGAATTCAAGCATTTCGCCCTGCATCACGTCGGACAGACCATGTACGCGCACGATACCGTCGGTCACGCTGACCACGGTACCTTCTGTTCGGGCCTGGGTCAGCGCCTCGAAATTCTCGATGCGACTGCGGATCAGGTTGCTAATTTCGGAAGGGTTGAGCTTCATCTGATTTTCCTTATTTCGATAATTCTGTCATCAAGCCAAAGCAGTGGACATTTCGGCCAGGCGGGTACTTACGGAACCGTCTATCACCTTGTCGCCAGCACGTATAACCACGCCTCCCAGCAATCCGGCATCTACTTCGCAATGCAGCCTGATCTCGCGACCCATGCGTGTCTTCAGCGCTGTCGCGATTTTTTGTTTCTGCATCTCATCCAGCGCCACCGCGGACCTGATCTCGACGTCCACCGATCTCTCTTCCTCGGCGCGCAAGACTCTCGAACTGGTTTGCGATCTCCGGCAGCACCGGCAGGCGATGCTCTTCTATCAACAGGCGCAGGAAATTGCGTCCCGGCTGGTCCACGGCATCGCCGCAGATGGCCAGCATCAGACCTTCCAATTGTCCGGAGCTGACGCGCGGACTGGCGATCAATGTAGCAACCTGTTCGTTGGCAACCGCTGCGGCTGCGTCCGTCAACAGGTCCGACCAAGACTTCAGGGTGCCCTTTTGCTTCGCGAAATCAAATGCGGCGAGAGCATAGGGACGGGCAATGGTTATGGCTTCTGACATGGCGTTAGATTTCCGCGACGAGTTTTTCCAGCAGGTCGTTGTGCGCCTTGGCGTCTATTTCCCGGCCCAGGATCTTGGCTGCGCCAGCCAATGCGATGGCAGAGACTTCCACGCGCAATTGCTCCTTGGCGCGAAAAACTTCCTGCTCAACTTCTGCATTTGCGGCAGTGACGATACGGTCATGTTCCACCTTGGCCAATCCCTTGGCTTCCTCGACGATCTCGCTGGAGCGCTTTTCGCTTTGGGCGATTATCTCGACTGCCTTGGTCTTGGCTTCACGCAGGATCTCGGCAGAACGCTTGGCAGCCAGCTCCAACTCATGCTTGCCACGTTCAGCTTCCGCCAGACCGTCCGCAATGCGCTTCTGGCGTGCCGCCATCATGGTGGACATCGGACCCCACAGTACCTTGTTGACAAACCATATCAACAGGGTAAATGCGACCATCTGAGCCAATAATGTTACGGTAATGTTCATTATCTTTTCCTTATTCGGCTAATAACCAATCTATTGAGATCGGCTGTCGCTCCGCATTACATCGCGCCAATGGCTGCCTTCAAGGCACCAACGAACGGATTTGCGAACAGGAACCACATTGCGAATGCCAAAATGATGAACGGAAAGGATTCCATCAGGCCGGCAAAGATGAACATGTTGGTCATCAGCGCAGGACGCATTTCCGGTTGGCGTGCAATACCCTCAAGTGTCTTGGCGCAGATCAGGCCCCAGCCTATCGCAGAACCCAAGCCCGCAGCAGCCAGAATCACACCCACACCAATTGCAGTGTAGGCATAGATCATCGCAATCATTTCAGCAGTCATCGTTTTTCTCCTTGAACAAATTAAAAAAGTTAAAAATCTCAGTGATCGTCTGTGCTGGCCATGCCCAGGTATACAATGGTCAGCACCATGAAAATAAATGCCTGTAAGGTGATTACCAGCAAATGGAAGATCAGCCAAGCGAGATCCAGCAACACTTGCAGCGGCACCCAAATCAGCATGCCGGCGCCGATGGTGGCAGCACCTCCCAGCAAGGCAATCAGCAGAAACACCAGTTCACCGGCGAACATGTTGCCGAACAGACGCAAAGCCAGACTGAGTGGTTTTGCGATCTCCTCGATCAGCGTCATGATGATGTTGACCGGAACCAGGAATTTGCCAAACGGATGGAACAGGAACATTTTAAGGTAACCGATGGGGCCCTTTACCTTGAAATTATAGAAAATGGTCAGCAGGAACACAGTGCCCGACATTGCCAGTGTTGTGCTGAGGTCGGTGGTAGGAACTACCTTCAGATGTCCTATGCCTGCCCAGTGTCCTATTAGCGGAAGCAAATCAACGGGTATCAGATCCATGAAGTTCATCAACCAGACCCACAGGAAGATGGTCAGGGCAAGCGGGGCGATCAATGGATTGTGTCCGGGGAAGGTATCCCGAACCTGCCCCTGGACAAATTCAAGTATGCTTTCTACGACATTTTGAAAACCTGAAGGCGTTTCAGTAGTCATGCGGCTGGTCAGTCGCATCGAAACGATAATGATCAGGCCGGCAAGAAGCAGGCTGAAAAACATGGTGTCCAGATGCAAAGCCCAAAACCCGACATCCTTATGGGTTACCGGGTCGCAACTGCCAAAACAATAATTGGTCAGGTGATGCTGGATATATTCGACGGTGCCGCCACCGGATTGTTCTTCTGCTGCCAAGACCTTATCCCCTTAGATAGATTCCCTTATATCCGGGCGCTGACAATATTGCCGGCCTGCGCCGCCGCAAATCCCACAAGCAGTTCCAGCGGTGCCAAACCCAGCACGCGCAATCCAAGCGCAAACAAGATGATAATCAGGACAAAGCGCTGAACTGCGCCAAGATACAGAATCATCATGCTTTTTTTCTGGTCAGCCAGCGCTACTTCGCTCGCCCGGCGCACGCCGCGCTGAAGCAGCAGCAGTACGCTCATGCTTATCAGCCCCCCGCAGAACGCTGACAAAGCAGACCAACTCCCCCCATGCAGCAGCCCGAACGCAACGGCTACCAATATTGTCATCCCCAACTGGACCATCAGGACATGTCTGGCCTTGACGGCAACCTGCTGGGCAACAATATTCAAAACATCCCCGGATGTATCAGTAACTTATATACTTTGAGCATGCCACCGATAAAACCGAGCACACCAAACCCCAGCAAAAACCAGGGTAGTGTCCCAAACCACCAATCCGCGAGATAACCCAGAATAAATCCTGCAGCAATCATGGATGTCAGCATCGTGCCGACACCAATCAATAGTGGCCTGGCTCTATTTGCCTGGTTTTCCTTGCTCATTTAAGTTCGTTTCGCCATTTGTAGTGTTGCTTCTGCGCGAGCGAAATCGAATTTAAGCGGCGCGCAGTATAAGCCAAGCCCATTGCCCGGTCAAACAAGTTTGCAGATTAACCCACTTTGTTGATATGTTATTTTGCGCGGGTTTTTAACTGCTTAACGATTCCGTCAAACTCATCAAGGGAATTATAGTAGATCTCTACTCTGCCTTTTCCGCGCCCTGAATGCCTGACCAGAACCTTCAGGCCGAGTTGGTCGGACAAGTCCTGTTGTATATTCATGATGTCGCGGTCTGGCGCGGGCTTCCGGCTTTTGCCTTTCAGTTCCTGCATTTTCTGAACCAGCTTTTCTACCCCGCGCACCGACAAGCCCTCAGAGACTATTTTGTTGGCAGCCAATGTTTGATGGGCTGCGTCCAATGATAGCAGAGGCCTGGCATGCCCCATATCGATCTTGCCTTGTGCCAGCATTTCCTGGACAGGCGCAGCAAGATTCAGCAAGCGGAGCAAATTGGTTGTGGCGCTTCTGGAACGACCCACGGCGTCCGCCGCTGCATGGTGCGTCATGCTGAATTCGCTTATCAGCCGCTGGATGCCCGTTGCTTCTTCCAGCGGATTGAGGTTTTCGCGCTGGATGTTTTCAATCAACGCCATCGCCAGCGCGGCATTGTCCGGAACTTTGCGCACCAGCACCGGGACCTGGGCCAGCCCGGCCAGCTGCGCTGCCCGCCAGCGCCGTTCCCCGGCAATGATTTCATGACTGCCATCCGCCAGCATACGAGCCAATATCGGCTGCATGATGCCTTGTGCCTTGATGGAAGCGGCCAGGTCCTTGAGTGATGCCTCGTCCATGTGGCTACGCGGCTGGTATCTGCCCGGCTTGAGTTGACCTACCTTCAATTCGCGCAACACGTCTTCAGTTTCATTGGCATTACCTGACAGCAACGCATCCAAACCACGTCCCAATCCCCTGCTTGGCTTGACCATAATTGCTTCCCTTGTCATTGAATTGATGCGGATTGTTCCGCGTTACTGAGTAATTCCCCGGCTAATGCCAGATAGGCTTGCGACCCTTTGGAAAATTTGTCGTGATACATGACCGGCAGCCCATAGCTGGGCGCCTCAGCCAGCCTTACATTACGAGGAATGACGGTGCTATAAACTTTTTTACCAAAATGCTGCTGCAGTTGGTCCGAAACCTGCTGGGCCAGTGAATTACGCGGGTCGAACATGGTACGCAACAAACCCTCTATCTCCAGTTCAGGATTCAGGTTGGCTCGCACCCTGCGGATGGTGTTGACCAGGTCGCTCAGACCTTCCAGCGCATAGTATTCACATTGCATCGGGATCATTACTGATTGTGCCGCACACAAACCATTAAGGGTTAACAGATTCAAGGCGGGCGGACAATCAATCAGGATATAATCGTATTCATCCGCCACCGCTTGCAAGGCTTGCTTTAGCCGGTTCTCCCGTTGCGGCAAATCTACCATCTCAATTTCGGCTCCCGCCAGGTCCCGATTAGCCGGTAACACGTCAAATTTCCCGTTTTCAGAGCGAACGATTACCTCGCGCAGCGTTTTGTCACCCAACAATAGCTGATAGACGGTTGCCGTCAAATCGCGCTTTTCAATTCCGCTACCCATGGTGGCATTTCCCTGCGGATCCAGGTCGACCAACATGACATTTTGCTTGTACGTAGCCAGGCTTGCAGCCAGATTGACTGCCGTGGTGGTTTTTCCCACGCCGCCTTTTTGATTGGTAATGGCTAATATCCTGGCCATTTTTAACTCGCTTTCAAAATTACCAAACCACGAGCTGCTTCCAGCCCCGGCACTTGCAATGGAATGAGCCGTTCAATTTTGACATCTTGTGGTATCAGGTCCAATCCGGTTTCCAGCACGCCCTTCATGACCGCCCATCTCCCGCCCTGCGCCAACAGGTGCCTTGTAAGTGCAATGAAATCTGATGTTTCGGCAAAGGCCCTGGAAATGATGCCATCAAACTTTTCTCCCGCTTGCCACTTTTCCACCCTGTCGCAGCAAACATCAATATTGCTTAACTTCAATTCGATGATCGCTTGTCGCACAAAACTGATCTTTTTGCTATTACTGTCCAGCAAGGTAAACCTCCATTGCGGACGCATCAACGCCAGTACGATTCCGGGAAGTCCTGCCCCGCACCCAACATCCAGCCACTTGCCCTGCCATAAATGTGGTAGTACTGCAAGGCTATCCAGTAAGTGATTGCTTACCATCTGCTCAGGATTTCGGATTGCAGTCAGGTTATAGACCTTATTCCATTTTTGCATCAAGTCGAGGTAATCCAGCATTTTCTGCTGAATCTCCAATGTTACGGTCAAACCCAGTTGTTCGATCCCGCTTGCCAGGTCTTCGGCAAGTGCCGTCATGCGCGCTGACTCGCTTTTCCGTCGTTCCTGAATCCTCGTTTCAAATGCACCACCAACAGAGAGATGGCCGCAGGGGTGATGCCCGAGATGCGGGCCGCTTGCCCTACCGTTTCCGGCTTATGTAGGTTGAGTTTCTGCTGAACTTCTGCTGACAGCCCATGCACTGTTCGATAATCAATAGCTGCGGGCAACGCCAGATTTTCGTTGAATTCCTGTCGCGCAATTTCTTCACGTTGCCGCTCGATGTAGCCTGAGTACTTGGCTTGAATTTCCACTTGTCCGGATACCGCCACATCCTCAACCGGTGTGCCTGCTCCTGGCAAGGTCATCAACTCACCATAGCTTACGTCTGGGCGGCGCAACAATTCATGCAATGAATATTCTCGATCGATACTCTTGCCGAGGACGCGCTCGGCATCTTCCCTGGGGATAATTTTCGAGTTGACCCAGATGGATTTAAGCCGCTCTTGCTCACGCAACACGGCTTCACGTTTTTGTTCAAATGCATGCCATCTATGATGATTTACTACCCCTAGCCGGTGGCCGATTTCCGTGAGACGAAAATCGGCATTGTCCTCTCGCAATTGCAGACGATACTCGGCACGACTGGTGAACATACGATAGGGTTCCGATACGCCTCGCGTTATCAAGTCATCTACCAGCACGCCCAGGTAGGCCTCGTCTCGTCGTGGGCACCAGCTTTCTTCACCCTTAACCTGTAAAGCTGCATTGAGGCCGGCCAGCAAGCCCTGCGCCGCAGCTTCTTCGTAACCGGTGGTGCCGTTGATCTGGCCGGCAAAAAACAATCCCGAAATCGACTTGGTTTCCAGTGACCGTTTCAGGTTGCGTGGGTCAAAATAGTCATATTCGATCGAATACCCGGGACGCGTGATGTGCGCATTTTCCAGCCCCTTGATCGAGTGAACCAGATCAAGCTGCACATCGAATGGCAAGCTGGTGGATATCCCGTTTGGATAGACTTCATGCGTACTCAAGCCTTCCGGCTCAAGGAAAATCTGGTGCGAATCCTTGTCAGAGAATCGGACTATCTTGTCCTCGATCGAAGGACAGTAGCGCGGCCCTATTCCCTTTATCACCCCGGTAAAAAGCGGTGAGCGGTCAAGGCCGCCGCGTATGATGTCGTGGGTGCGCTGGTTGGTATAGGTAATCCAGCAGGGCAATTGTTGCGGATGCTGTTGTGCATTGCCAAGAAAAGAAAACACCGGGACCGGGGTATCCCCGGGTTGTTCAGTCATTTCTGAATAATCGATACTGCGACCATCGATGCGCGGAGGCGTACCGGTTTTCAACCGCCCCACCGGCAAGTCCAGTTCGCGCAACCGGTGCGCAAGGCTGACAGAAGGAGGATCCCCGGCTCGCCCACCTTGATAATTGGATTGTCCAATATGGATCAGCCCAGACAGGAATGTTCCGGTGGTCAGAACAACGGTTTTTGCCTCAAATCGCAAGCCAGCCTGGGTAATCACACCCCGCACACGGTCTGCCTCAACAATCAGATCATCTGCTGCTTGCTGAAACAACCATAAATTGGTCTGGTTCTCAAGTTTGCGGCGGATCGCCTGTTTATACAAGGTACGGTCAGCCTGGGCTCTTGTGGCACGTACAGCCGCACCTTTGGATGCATTGAGGATTCGAAACTGTATCCCGGCCTCATCTGTTGCCTCGGCCATGGCACCGCCCAGTGCATCTACCTCCTTTACCAAATGCCCTTTTCCTATCCCGCCTATGGAGGGATTACAGGACATCGACCCCAATGTCTCGATATTGTGTGTCAATAGCAACGTGGCGCAGCCCGTGCGTGCGCTGGCAAGTGCAGCCTCGGTTCCGGCATGCCCGCCTCCGACCACAATGACATCGAAAATTTTGGGGAAATTCATTATTTTTGCCTGTTGCAACGCCAGCCTGACTACTCAAAGGCTCGCATCATACATCAATCCGGGTGGCCATATAAATTCAACTATCCGACCAAGCGCTTATACCTGAAGCAGATTCATGCAGCATGATGCCATATCAGACAAAACTGCCTTTCCCTGGTCCTGCCGCCAATTGCAAATGGTGTTGACCTGAAACTGAAAATGTCACGAACAAGCCGAACGTTTCACGTGAAACAATTCATGACCCGGGATTATTTGCCAATACAGAAACGACTGAATATCTCGCCCAATAGGTCGTCCGCCGTGAATTCCCCGGTAATAGCGCTTAACGATTCCTGCGCCAGACGCAGTTCTTCTGCAAAAATCTCCATACGCTGCTTTTCTCTGGCTGCACAGCGCAAATTCTCGCGCGCTTTGTTCAAAGCCAGCAAATGTCTTTGCCGTGCCATAAATACGCCTTCCTTCTGGTGCCAGCCAATCAACTCCAGCAATTTATTCTGCAACAGATTTAATCCTGCCCCGGATTTTGCAGACAAATATATATGGATGTTCCCGTCCCTTTGCTCCATCCGGGCGGGTAAATCAAGCAAATCAATTTTATTGAAAATGTACAATCTGGGTATTTCCGGCGGTAATTCATCGGAAATCTCACGATCTTTCCCATCCATGCCCCGGTTGACATCCATGATGATCAAGGCCGCATCAGACTTTTGCATGGTTTTCCGGGTTCGGGCGATGCCCATTTGTTCCACTACATCCGTCGACTCATGCAACCCAGCGGTGTCAATGATATGTAAAGGCACACCTCCAATTTGTATGGACTGGCGTATCACGTCCCGCGTCGTGCCCGGAATCTCGCTGACCAGGGCAACCTCTTCTCCACTCATACAGTTGAGCAGGCTTGACTTCCCAACATTAGGTTGGCCTATCAACACAATATGAGCGCCTTCCCGTAATAGATTCCCTTGCTGTGCCAGGCCGAGAATATTTTCCAATTCCCTTAACAAATCTTCCAGCCGCTTATCTCGCGAGGATGAATCCAGGTTATCAACACCTTCTTCCGGGAAATCCAGCATGGCCTCCACCAATATGCGTAACTGGATCAATTCCTCTACCAAATGATGAATCACACGGGAAAATTCGCCTTGCAAGGAACGTACCGCGCTTCGCGCTGCCTGGCTGGTACTCGCTTCTATTAAATCGGCAACACTTTCAGCCTGTGCCAGATCAAGCTTGTTATTAAGATACGCGCGTTTGGTGAACTCGCCGGGCTCTGCTATGCGCGCACCCAATTCCAGACATCGATGCAACAATAAATGCAAAACGGCCATCCCACCGTGACCATGAAGTTCGAGTACATCTTCACCTGTATAGGAATGCGGAGCTGGAAAATAAAGACCGATGCCCTGGTCTATGACCTGGCCGTCAGCCTCAAAAAATGAGGTAAGCGTTGCGTAGCGGGGTGCCGGTATCTTCCCCAGAATAGTCTCGGCAAGCGCGGCAAGACTGTCTCCTGACACCCTGACGATGCCAACACCGCCTTGCCCTGGTGCCGTCGCAATCGCGGCGATAGTTTCAGGTTTTGGCTGCACCTTTGACGCTCGCCTCGAGTTTGCGCGTGATTACCCATTGCTGGGCAATAGACAGGGAGCTATTAACAATCGAATACAACACAAGTCCTGCAGGGAAGAAGAAAAACACTACGCTGAAGATGACCGGCATCATTTTCATGACCTTGGCCTGCATTGGGTCCGGAGGTGGCGGGCTCAATCTACTCTGGATCACCATACTTGCACCCATTATAAGTGGCAGAATGTAGTATGGATCGGCCGCAGACAAATCATGTATCCAGCCATAAAAAGGGGCATAGCGCAATTCAACACTTGCGAGGATTGCCCAATACAAGGCGATGAATACCGGAATCTGGATCACCATCGGCAAACATCCCCCAAGAGGGTTTATTTTTTCGGTTTTGTACAGTTCCATCATCGCCTTGTGCAGGCGCTCGCGATCATCACCATATTGCAACTTGATCTTCTCCAGCTTGGGCGCAACCACACGCATTTTTGCCATTGAACGATAACTGGCAGCTGACAGTGGAAAAAACAGAAGTTTTATCAACACGGTTAATAAAATAATGGCAATCCCCCAGTTATGTACCCAGCCCTCGAGAAAGGAAAGTACCCAAAACAAGGGAACGGAAAGTACGGTCAACCATCCGTAGTCAACCGTCAATCCAAGACCCGGTGCAATCTTATCCAGGGAATTTTTGGCCGGCCCGGCATAAAGTGGCACATCTACTCTTACTGTCTGGCCTGGAGCCACTGTAGGCACGGGTACAATCACGCCTACGGAGTAAAGATCTTCACCCAGCGGCTTGATAAAAAACTCGTGCTCGGATTTTGCCGGCGGTAGCCATGCAGCTACAAAATAGTGCTGTAAAATCCCGATCCAGCCATCGTCCGACTTTTCCGGGTATTTGGCCTTGCCTTTATCAACATCGGCAAAAGAAACCTTCTTGAATTTGTCCAGGCCTGTATAAATAGCTGGCCCAGTATAAGTTGGCACAAACCTCGTACTGCCTTCTGGAGGAGATTTGTCGCGAACCAACTGAAAATATGCTGAAGAAGTTAGCGTTTCCTTACTATCGTTTTGAATTTTATAGCTTATATCGATCAAATAGCTACCACGGTGAAATTTATACACCTTGGTCACTTTAATGCCAGCATCTTCGGTAGCCTGTAAGCGAACCTCCAGGGTATCTTGACCTTCAGCCAACTGATAAGAATCAGCATCAGCAGTGAATATCGTGTTATGTGTAGGCAAACCTGTACCCAACAAACCGCTTTGGGCAATATATGTCCCTACCTTTTCCTGCATTAAAACAAAAGGTTTATCCTTGTCCTTGGCGCTATGCTGCCGCAATAATTCCAGACGCCGCAAATCCCCGCCTACGGTACTTATATCAGCAACCAGCCAATCGGTAGTGACGATGATCTTTTTCCCGGGCAGGCGTTTTGTTTGTCCCGAGACTTCATTGACTTTTTTGCCGGAAGAATTCGCTTCCGTGGCAATTGGCTCAGGTAAATTGGCCACAACAGAAGATGCCGCTGAAGAGATTGCCTGAATCTGGGGATGCTGGCTCCGTTCCCAACTATCCCATAACATGAAAACTGAAAGGGAAAAAATCAGAAACAAGAACAACCGTTGATAATCCATGTGGTTTTCCTGTGAGTTCTATGGGGCTGGGTCGTAACCACCTGGGTTCCATGGGTTACATCTCACCAACCGTTTGATACTTAACCAACCACCACGCAACACCCCGTGTTTAGCGACAACCTCACAGGCATAATGGGAGCAACTCGGGGTAAACCGGCATGTAGGCGGATATAGTGGACTTATCAAGTACTGATATGCGCGAATTATTTTAATCAGAAACCGCTGCATCATGGCTGTATGGCCTTTAATAATTGGACCAATCTTAACCGTCCTTCAACAGCATCTTCCGGATTTATCTGTCTTCTGACATACACGACCACATCCAACGCTCGTCCTGCCGGAAAATTCTGTCTGAACAATTCCCGGATTAGTCGTTTTGAGAAGTTCCTCGCAGTTGCGGTTGGTGTGTTCTTTTTGCTTATTGCTAATCCCAACCTGGAAAATCCGCACATATTTTCACTGACATATACCGCGAACCATTTACTAACCAGGCCTTTTGTCTGAAATGCCCGGTCAAATTCGGTACGTTTCCGGATACGTCGGCTGGCGGGAAATGAAAAATCGATTTCAGACTGCAAGTCGAGCGCGGCCTTTTGCCCTCCGGGCCCTGATCACGGCTCTACCGCCCTTGGATTTCATGCGAACCAAGAACCCATGAGTACGTTTTCTCTTGGTGACTGACGGTTGATATGTGCGCTTCATTTGATATTCCCCAGTAATTGTTTCTCGAAAGCCCGCGATTACAATATTTACTGGGGGCTGTGTCAAGTTTAATTTTGTTTTTTCCTGTGGATAACTTTATGCCTTGCCTGTAAAATGCAGTGCTGATTAATTGCCTCATTGCCTAAATACATGCCGGATAAGAACCTGTGGGATTCCTGTCTTTGTTATTTTGAAGACAGCCTGCCGCCACAACAATTTAACTCATGGATTAAACCATTAGCCTTTGAAATCAAGGGGCATCACATTACCTTGACTGCGCCTAATAGCTTTACTCTCAAATTAGTCCAAGAGCGGTTTTTATCGGAAATTTCAAAACAAGCTGAGAGTTTTCTATCCAGTCCCCCGAGTTTTGAATTTCGAATCGGGAAAAAAACTTTGGCTCAACCAGCAAAAAAATCTCTCATTCCACCTTTGGACAGGATCATCGCCGAACCCAAGATTCATAAAAGTCAAAATAAACTTAATTCGAACTTGTCATTTGATAATTTCGTGACCGGAAAGGCAAATCAGTTAGCGCACTCAGCCGCTATCCAGGTCGCAGAATCTCCTGGCACTGCTTATAACCCTTTGTTCATTTACGGTGGTGTTGGTTTGGGAAAAACACACCTGCTTCAAGCCATCGGAAATCACGTTAAGCTGGAAAATACACACTCAAAAGTTTGCTATGTCCATGCAACAAACTATATTTCGGATGTAGTTAGAGCTTTTCAAACTAAGAAGTTTGATGAGTTCAAACAATTTTATAACTCACTGGATATGTTGTTGATAGATGATATTCAATTTATTGCTGATAAACCAGGGACCCAACAGGAGTTTTTTTATACCCTCAACTCCTTGATTGATGCGCACAAACAAGTTGTGATCACATGCGATACATTCCCTAAAGAGATATCCGGAATGACACCAAGACTGACCTCGCGGTTCAGTTGGGGATTGACTGTCGCAATAGAGCCGCCCGAATTGGAAATGCGGGTCGCTATATTGTTACAAAAAGGAGCTATATCAGGAACCGATATCAATGAGGATGTTGCTTTCTTCATAGCAAAGCATGTACGTTCCAATATTCGCGAACTGGAAGGCGCTCTTAAACGGGTTGAAGCGTATTCTCGATTTCATAAACGCCAAATATCTGTTGAATTAACCAAGGAAGCACTTAAGGACTTGTTGGCATCTCAAAACAAACAGGTATCCGTCGAAAATATCCAAAAGACCGTCGCAGATTTTTATCGAATCAAAATATCCGATCTGCTTTCCAAAAAAAGAACACGAATAATTGCTCGACCAAGACAAGTAGCCATGAGTTTGGCAAGGGAACTGACGCAACTAAGTTTACCGGAAATCGGTTCCGCATTTGGCGACCGGGATCATACAACCGTTTTATATGCCTGCAAGACGATTGATAATTTAAGAAATTCAGACACAGCTTTTAATGCTGATTTCAATTTACTAAATCAAACATTGAGAAATTAACAATCCATTGAGATGTATGTATGTTAATTGTGGATAACCTTTCAGATGATCTTCAACATAAAATATTCATTCAGAAAATGAACACCCTATCAACTAGATATCCACACTTTTATATTTTACTTAACTTTATATAAATAAACAGGATTATTGTGCTTTGCAAATTTTTCAGCTTCTTAATTATTAATTTTAAGGACATATAGAATGTTTATTGAAACAATTGATACTAAAGTCCTTCTGAAACCTATTCAAACAGTGGTTGGAATAGTCGAAAGAAAACAACCGCTGCCAATTTTATCAAACGTTTTAATTGAAAAAAACGGATCAAGTCTGCGATTTACAACTACTGATCTTGAAATTCAAATAGCTACGGAAGTAGCAGATAAGAACCTGACCGGGGAAGATGCTTCCATTACAGTTGCAGCGAGAAAGCTTCAGGAAATATTGCGCGTGCTACCAGAGGAAAGCAAAATTTCAATGAATATCCAGGATAGTCGAATTCAACTTAAATCGAATAAGAGCCGCTTCAGTTTGCAAACTTTGCCAGCACAGGATTTCCCAAAAATTGTTGAGCAACTTGGGCAGATAGAAACAGTAATAATCGAGCAGCAGGAACTTAAAAGATTATTTGGTATGGTTCAATTTTCCATGGCTCAACAAGATATCCGGTACTATTTGAATGGGGTCTTGTTAGTGGTAGAGGATGAGTTCCTGAAATTGATCGCGACAGATGGTCACCGTCTGGCATTTACCAGAACTAAATTAACCAAGAAATATTCAAAGCGGGAAGTTATATTACCCAGAAAAACAGTTAATGAATTAGTCAAGTTGCTGGATGAGTCGCCAGGCCAGATTACGCTGAATCTGGGTGAAAATCAGGTTAAGACGACTTTTTCTGATGTGATACTTGTTTCCAAGGTAATAGATGGAAAATTTCCAGACTACGAAAGAGTTGTACCAAATTATACAAATCATTTGATTCTTAATAGGGTGGTTATTTTGCAGGCGCTGTTACGAGCTGCGATCCTGTCTAATGAAAAATTCAGAGGTGTTCGTTTCGTCCTGACAGAAAATAATCTGCGTATCATCAGCAGCAATAGCGAGCAGGAGGAGGCACAAGAGGAGATGGAAGTCGAATATCACGGACAAGCATTAGATATTGGATTTAATGTCAACTACTTGCTTGATGGATTAAACAGCACGACTTCGGAAACAATCACTTTTTCCTTTGGTGATCCCAATAGCAGTATTTTGATAACTGTACCAGGCAACGATGATTTCAAATATGTTGTCATGCCGATGCGCATCTGATTGTTTACGTAAACAGAAAGCCAACTCAATATTATGAGCGACAACTACGACGAATCAAGCATCCAGCAACTCGAAGGATTGGAGGCGGTACGCAAACGCCCCGGCATGTACATCGGCGACACATCCGACGGCACCGGCCTCCACCACATGGTATTCGAGGTGGTAGACAATGCCATTGATGAATCCCTGGCCGGGCACTGTGACGACATCAAGACCATTATTCATGCCGACAATTCCATTTCGGTCACTGATAATGGGCGCGGCATTCCTGTCGGTATCAAGTTTGATGACAAGTTCGAGCCCAAACGCTCTGCTGCCGAAATCGTCATGACCGTGTTGCATGCAGGAGGCAAATTCAACCAGAACAGTTACAAGGTGTCCGGTGGACTGCATGGTGTGGGAGTTAGTTGTGTCAATGGACTATCGGAATGGCTCAAGTTGACCAGTTGTCGTGACGGCAAGAAATACTTTCTGGAATTTCATCGCGGCGATGTGGTTGACAGACAGATTGAAATACAGAAGGGTATTGAGGTTTCGCCGCTCAAAGTGATCGGAGAATGCAAGAGAAACGGGACCGAGGTTCATTTTCTGGCGGACAAGGAAATCTTCGGCCACGTCGAGTTCCATTACGAGATCCTCGCCAAGCGCCTGCGCGAACTGTCTTTCCTTAATAATGGCGTAAAAATCGAGCTTATAGACCAGCGTACCGGTAAAAGCGAAAATTTCTCCCACGCCGGCGGAGTCAAGGGATTCGTCGAGTACATGAACAAGAACAAAAGTGTCCTGCATAGCAAGGCATTCCATGCCATCGGTGAAAAAGACGGCATCATCGTCGAAGTCGCCATGCAGTGGAATGATAGCTATTCGGAGATCGTGCAGTGCTTCACCAACAACATTCCGCAACGAGACGGCGGCACCCACCTTACCGGAATGCGCATGGCGATGACCCGCGTAATAAATAAATATATTGAAGAAATTGAGATTGCCAAAAAAGCCAAAGTCGAAACCTCCGGCGACGATATGCGTGAGGGCTTGACCTGTGTATTGTCGGTGAAGGTACCCGAACCTAAGTTTTCATCGCAGACCAAGGACAAGCTGGTATCCAGCGAGGTACAAACCGTGGTGCAGGAAGTGGTGGGTCTCAAACTGACAGAATATTTGCAGGAGAATCCAATCGACGCCAAAATTCTGTGTGGCAAGATCATAGACGCCGCACGCGCTCGCGAAGCAGCGCGCAAGGCGCGAGAACTCACTCGTCGCAAAGGCGTGCTGGATGGCATTGGTCTGCCGGGTAAATTGGCTGATTGCCAGGAAAAGGACCCGGCATTATCAGAGCTGTATCTGGTAGAGGGTGATTCCGCCGGAGGATCTGCCAAGCAAGGTCGCGATCGCAAGTTCCAGGCCATTCTGCCGCTAAAGGGCAAGATCCTGAACGTTGAACGAGCGCGCTTCGAGAAGCTCATCTCTTCGCAGGAGATTGCAACATTGATCACGGTGCTCGGCACCGGAATCGGTAAAGACGAATACAATGCCGACAAACTGCGTTACCACCGCATCATCATCATGACTGACGCAGACGTGGATGGTGCACACATCCGTACCCTGCTATTAACATTTTTCTTTCGCCAGATGCCCGAACTTATCGAGCGCGGTCACATTTATATTGCTCAGCCGCCGCTATACAAAGTCAAGCAGGGCAAGGACGAGCGTTACCTCAAGGATGAGCATGAACTGAAAAATTATATGCTGGGTAACTCGTTGGTAGATGCCGAGTTACATACCGAGCAGGGCGGTGCGATTCTTCAGGCTGAATCGCTGGAACGCTTGGCAAGGGAATATTTTCTCGCCGAGGCAGTGATCGATCGCCTATCCCGCCTGATTGCCGAAGAGGCCCTGCACGCCTTGCTCAAGCAACCTGACATTAGTCTAGATACGCGGGGGAATGCGACTCAAAGTGCTTCACGCTTACAAAAAGTGTGCGGCGCGGGTATCGTCATCAAAGCTGAAATAGATCCCGCTACCGACGAAAACAGACTGCGCGTGGAAAGACATCTGCACGGCAATTATTCAGTCAGTTACCTGGACCAAAACTTCCTGCAAAGCGGTGATTTTGAGCAGATCAAACATACTGCACAAGCCCTTGGAGGCTTGCTCGGTAAAGGCGCCTACATCAAGCGAGGCGAGCAGCGCAGACCCGTGGCAGACTTCAAGCAGGCCATCGAATGGTTGCTGGAAGAAGCCAAACGCGGTGTCGGTATCCAGCGCTATAAAGGACTGGGTGAAATGAACCCAGAGCAACTGTGGGAAACCACTATGGACGTAAAGAACCGCATATTGCTTAGAGTGAGCATTGAAGATGCCATCACTACAGAAGAAATTTTCACCACGCTAATGGGCGATGTTGTGGAACCCCGCAGAGCGTTCATCGAACAGAATGCTCTTGGGGTCAAGAATCTGGATGTGTAGGCTTGTAAATTAGGTTTGCTTTGCTTCGTGACGAACGGAGTGCGCAAATGAATATCGTAGTAACGAATATAAATCCAGAGAACGATGAGAAGAGTGAAGTTATGAATGCGACAGAACACTTCTCGGACTTTGGGGTTTTTAGCGCAAATCGTTGCCCAGCATAAATCCTGGGATCAAGATTTTTTCTTGGCAGCTTTCTTTGCGGCAGGCTTTGCCGCTTTCGTTTTGGTTTTCGCCGTAGTTGTCATAGCCTTGGCAGCGGTTTTTTTCTTCGCCGCCGCTTTGGGTTTGGTGGTTTTCGCTTTAGTGGCGGGTTTCCTCGCAACTTTTCCCTTGCCTGTTACGCCTTTGGCAGCTCTGGCCGCAATCAATTCGAGTGCCTGCTCCAGCGTGATCTCTTCCGGTGAGATGTCCTTGGGCAGGGTGGCGTTGACCTTGCCGTGGCGAGCGTAGGGACCATAGCGGCCACTGCATATCTCTATTGGAGCCTTGTCATCCGGGTGTTCACCTAATGTGCGCAATATCGTGGTGTCTGTCCTGGCTTGGGCCAGCAATTCCACGGCACGATCCAGACGCACATCGAAGATGTTGTCACTACGGGGGATCGACTTGAACTTGCTGTCGTGGCCAATGTAAGGACCGAAACGGCCGATGTTGACGATGACTTTTTTGCCGCTCTCGGGATGCAGGCCTAATTCTCGTGGCAACGAGAGCAGCTTGAGTGCAGTGACCAGATCGGCCTGTTCCACCGGCAATTCCTTGGGCCAGGCCACGCGCTTGGGCTTGGTCTTTTCTCCCTCTACAACTTCACCGAGCTGTACGTAGTAGCCGTAAGGTCCGCGTAGCAACAGCACGGTTTGATTACTATCCGGATGGATGCCAAGTTCTTTGCGCGCTTCACCGGCATCGTCTTCACCAACCAGATTGCGCGTGTAATCGCATTCTGGATAGCCGCTACAACCGATGAAACTACCGCGTTTCCCAAGCCGCTTGTTCAGCGGCTTGCCGCATTTTGGGCATAGTTCATCGAGCAGTTCCGTGCCCGGGCGCTCGACATCCTTTTTATCGCCAATCAGCTTGTTGAAGCCTTTCCAGAATTCATCCAGCACCGGAATCCAGTCGCGCTTACCCTCGGAGATTTCGTCCAGTTCATCTTCCATTTGCGCAGTGAATCCGTAATCCACATAGCGCGTGAAATGCTCGGTGAGAAATTTGTTTACCACGCGACCGACATCGGTCGGCTGGAAGCGCTTCTTGTCCAGCACCACATATTCGCGCGCCTGCAGCGTAGAAATGATGCTGGCATAGGTGGAGGGGCGCCCGATGCCGTGCTCTTCCAGTGTTTTCACCAGGCTGGCCTCGGAGAAGCGCGGCGGCGGCTGGGTGAAATGTTGTTCGCCAAACAATTTGTCGAGCGGGATGGTCTCGCCTTCGGCCAATGGCGGCAGTTTTTTGCTTTCCTCTTCTTCGCTGTCATCGGTATCTTCCTGGTACACGGCGATGAAGCCCGGAAACACCAGTGTCTGGCCGCTGGCGCGGAACAGGGTATCATCGCCGCCAAGACGGATATCGAGGCTGACTGTATCGAAACGCGCAGGCGCCATCTGGCAGGCCAGTGTGCGTTTCCAGATCATTTCATATAGCCGGGCCTGATCGATGGAAAGGTGACTGCGCACTGCGTCAGGGGTACGTGCAATGGAGGTGGGTCGAACCGCTTCGTGTGCTTCCTGTGCATTCTTGGACTTGTTCTTGTAGACCGGTACTGATCTGGGCAAATAGTCCGCCGAAAAATTTTCCTCGATGTAGCCGCGAATTTCCTGCACTGCTTCCTTTGCGAGAGTAACGGAGTCGGTACGCATGTAGGAAATCAGGCCAACTGTCTGGCCGCCAATATCTACGCCTTCATAAAGCTGCTGGGCAATACGCATGGTGCGCTCTGAAGTCATGCCAAGTTTGCGCACAGCCTCCTGTTGCAGCGTGGAGGTGGTGAACGGTGCAGCTGCATGGCGCTGTTTTGCGCGCTTTTCCACGCGTACTACTTTGGGAGGTAATTTTGCGGCGCTTAGATTATCGAAGATTCTTCGGTACTCTGCTTCGCTGCCTATACTCAGTTGTTCCAGTTTCTTGCCTTGGTACTGGAACAACTTGGCAGAAAATGGAACGGTGTTCTTTTGGCTGTCGAGATGCACGGTCCAGTATTCCTGTGAACGGAACGCTTCTATCTCCAGTTCGCGTTCCACAATCAGTCGAAGTGCCGGGCTTTGCACGCGACCGGCAGACAGGCCCGGCCGGATTTTGCGCCACAACAGCGGTGAAAGGTTGAAACCCACCAGATAGTCCAGCGCTCGTCGTGCCTGTTGTGCATTGACCAGCGGGATGGAGATTTCACGCGGGTTCGCGACGGCGTCCCTGACGGCGCTCTGGGTGATTTCATAGAACACCACACGTTGCATTTTTTTGTTCTTTAAAGCCCGTTTGCCCTTGAGGATCTCGGCAATATGCCAGGCGATGGCCTCTCCTTCGCGATCCGGGTCGGGGGCTAGATAGATGTTGTCAGCCAGTGCGGCGGCTTTGGCGATGGCGTCCACATGCTTGCTGTTTCGCGCGATGGTCTCATATTGCATGGCAAAGTCGTTGTCCGGGTCCACGGCGCCGGTCTTTGGAATGAGATCGCGCACATGACCATAGGAAGCCAGGACTTCAAAGTCCTTGCCTAAGTATTTTTTCAGGGTGGTGGCCTTGGCAGGCGATTCTACGATCAGTAAATTGGTCACTATTTGTAGGGAAGTTTCAATGCAGATTTTCAGTATTGTCAGGGGTTAGCAGGTCTTCAACGATCAGCGGATCCAAGTCTTCGTGCTGGTTCCACAATACCATCAGCGTGATCAGTTTGACCTGGTCCAGCGGCAGGTTTTCACGGTGAAGCGCGACGGAACGGTCCAGGATCATTTCACGCTCGACCGGAGAAATCATTTTGCTTTGTTCCCAGAAGGCCAGAAAACTGAAAGCTTCAGGGCTTATGCGTCGTTGCTCAAGTTCCGAGTAGCATCGTGCGCCACTACTGTTGATGGAAACAGGATAATCAGCTTGGGTCAACTGCTTCAAGTCCGTCAACCAGGACAGTGTGCGACGTATGTCCTCGTCTTCGAATCCGACAGCGCTGAGTTTGAGGGAAAGTTTATCGGAATCAGGGTAACTGCCAGCATAGAAATAACTCTCGAATAAGAACATCAAAATATCAAACATGGTATCCCAAAAAAATGGATTTTAATTAATACGCTGATAAAGTCCGCCAGGAAGAACAGCAACACTGCCGTCCAACTCCAGTTGCAACAGGATGGCGGATAGTGCTTCAATCGTCAAGCCGCTACGTTGGCTCAGGCTGTCCAGGTCGGTGGGATCGTAACCAAGATGCGCCAGCAACGGATGACCTGAAATTGAATCGGCAGGAATATGGTAGTTACTGGTGGCGTATCCAATTTCCTCAAGTATATCCTGGGCGCATTCGACCAGCTTTGCACCCTGTTTGATCAAATGATGACATCCTTTTGCCTGTGTAGCGTGGATTGAGCCGGGAATCGCAAAAACTTCACGGCCTTGTTCCAGGGCCATGCGTGCAGTGATCAAGGATCCGCTTTGCAGTGAGGCCTCAATCACCAGACAGCCCATGCTCATGCCGCTGATAATGCGGTTACGGCGTGGGAAGTTGGCAGCAAGCGGAGGGGTGCCAAGCGGAAATTCAGAAACCAGCGCTCCTGTTTCTGCCAATTGATGAGCCAATTTCCTGTTGGCTGCCGGGTATACCTTGTCCAGCCCGGTACCAACTACCGCGATGCTTGAACCGTGCGCCGACAATCCACCGTGATGTGCGGCAGTATCTATACCAAGAGCCATACCGCTTACTACACATAACCCAGTCTGACTGATGGCCTGCGCAAAAGACTCCGAGTTGGCGAGCCCCTGTGGCGTGGCGTGGCGACTACCAACGATGGACAGTGCCGGACTAGCGAGTAACTCGCGTCTACCTTTGACGTACAACAATAATGGTGGGTCAGGGATGTTCAGCAGTGATTGCGGATAATCAGTATCAGCCAGCGTGATGATGTTGTTGCAGGCATTATCCAGCCATTCGGAAACCGGTGCCAAGGCAGCTTCGTCCATCCCCTGTGCAATCGAGTTTGCGACGGCGGGTTTAACAACTTTCTTCAACGAACTAAGCGGGGCTGAGAATACCAGGGCAGGAGATGAAAAGGTTTGCAGCAAGCGCCGCAGACCTTCATTGCCCAGTCCGGGAATCTGGTGCAGCGCTACCCATGACGCAAGTTCTGCGTCCATAATTTCAGGGGGTCAATGCGCGGTCCAGCACAGAAACTGGCAAGGTGGTTTGCATCACAAGCGCATAAGACACCTTGTCGAAAACCCGAAACACAAATATCAAACCATAACGCACATCAGGCAATGAGAATTTTTCCCCATCCTCATTTATTTCTTCACCCTTGCGGTATAACGCCAGCACATGACCATTTTCTATGCCGTCGCGATGTCCCTTGTTGAGGGTGACGATGGCGTTTTGCCCTGCCTGAGAGACGCCTCCATAAATTGAAATGACTCGGGCCGATACCTGGTTATCTGGTTTATGCGGGATGAAATTGTTGGTTATCTCGCCAGAAGCGGGAATTAGCCGGTCTCCTTTATTGATTTCCTGAACGGCCTTGGTAATTTTTAAGGTACTGATTTGGTCGAACTTTTCGACTTGAGCATCGCCGAGATAGAAGGCTTCAAGACCGAGTTTTTCATCAGTATCCGGGTCGATCAGTTCCTTGCCAGGACGGTAAATTTGCCAGAAGATGCCTTTATCCTTGGGCAGCCCTTTTACGTAAGCGATATCATTTGTCGCCAGCAGGACACGGTGCTCAAAAGTGGCAACGATAAGCGAAGGCTCACCGGATAAATCCCTATTTTCAATAACCAATGGTTGACTCAGAAAAGGCCCGATCGCACTGCCCGGAACACTTGGAATGGCATCGTGCTCACTTTGTTGAACTTCGACCTTGGGAAACAGTTTGACGACATTTGAGTTATTTGGGTTACCCGACGCCAAGTCCGACCGGGAACTTTCAATTTGCAATTTGCCCGTAGTACGATTCAAAACGATAACGTCACCCGGGTAAATCCAATGAGGATCCTTGATAGTGTCTTTGTTCAAGCCCCAGATTTCCGGCCATTTCCACGGATCTTTGAAAAATTCGGCGGAAATATCCCACAGAGTGTCCCCTTTAACTACGACATGTCGATCCGGGGCTTTATCAAGAATCTCGGGCGCATCAGCATATGCAAGGGAAGACAAAAACAGACAAATCAGCGATATAATAAACTTTTGCATGAAAACTCCGGCAGGAAAAGGGAGATAGCGGTACTTCTGTACTTTTGCGCGTGATTTTCGGATTCTGCATCCAGTCATATAAATTGGCAAGCATTTATGGCGATACTGAAAATTTTACAATACCCAGATGCAAGACTGTATACCGTAGCAAAGAGGGTAGAACGTGTAGATGACAGCATACGAAAACTGATACGGGACATGGCGGAAACCATGTACTCTGCGCCAGGCGTAGGGTTGGCAGCAACTCAAGTAGACAGACACCTGCAGATCCTCGTTGTGGATGTATCCGAAATGCATAACGACCTGTATACATTTATTAATCCAGAGCTTGTATTAAGTGATGGAGAATGTGAACTTGAGGAAGGCTGTCTGTCGGTTCCCGGTATTTACGAAAAGATACATCGCCCAGAGCAAATTATCGTGCGGGCATTGAACGCACAGGGTGAATCGTTCTCGCTTGAGGCTGAAGGATTGCTGGCGCGGTGTATCCTGCATGAGATAGATCATCTTCAGGGGAAGGTATTTGTCGACTACCTTTCTCCCCTGAAACAGACGCGACTACGCGCAAAGCTGAAAAAACGTATGCGTGAGACGTTGTAAGGGTGTCTACTTGAGAATCATTTTTGCGGGTACTCCTGAATTTGCAGCAGCAGCTCTCAAAGCATTACTGGAGGAACAATTTGAGGTAGTCGCGGTATTGACTCAACCCGATCGACCAGCGGGGCGCGGAATGAAGCTTGCATCCGGCCCGGTCAAGCAAATGGCGCTGCACTATGGTCTGCCGATACTCCAGCCACAGACTCTCAAAGATACAGAAATACAAAAACAACTTGCCACCTATGCCGCAGACCTGATGGTAGTTGCAGCCTATGGGTTAATTCTTCCCATATCGGTTTTGAACTTGCCACGGCTGGGTTGCCTGAACATCCATGCATCACTACTGCCCCGTTGGCGCGGGGCGGCGCCAATCCAGCGTGCCATCCTTGCCGGCGACAACGAGACAGGCATTACCATCATGCAGATGGACGAAGGACTGGATACCGGGGACATGCTGTTGAAAAAATCCTGTCAAATTTCTCCGCACGAAAATGCCGATGCACTGCATGCCAAATTGGCGACACTGGGCGCGGAAGCGATTGTTGAAGCATTGCATTTACTGGTGCAGGGAAAGCTGAAATCTGAACCGCAGGACGATATGCATGCAACCTATGCTGCCAAGCTCAGCAAGGCTGAGGCACAAATCGATTGGCGCGGCGATGCTGTGCAGATCGGTCGCATGGTGCGGGCATTCAATCCTTTCCCTGTCGCTCAGGCAAAGTTAAACGGCATGACCGTTAAAATTTGGCAAGCCAGCGTGCAAATTGATCAATCAGGTGAACCCGGAACGGTGCTTTCGGTTGGAAAGGACGGCATAGTCGTAGCATGTGGCCGGGGAGCCTTGTGTCTGAAAGTATTGCAACGACCCAATTCCAAGGCTATGAGTTCAGTACAGTTTATCCAGGGGTGCCCATTGCGGCCGGGTGACTGTTTCGGTTTATTGGTCTGATATGCAATCGGTACAACTGGTCGCAGCACAGGTCGTGAGCAATGTGATGGCTGGACGGAACCTGAGCAATGAATTGGCCACCCTGCAATCTTCATCCAATTTCTCTCCACGACATCGGGCGGCACTGCAAGACTTGAGTTATGGCACATTAAGGCATTACGGGAGGCTGTCATGCGTGCTGCAGCGATTGCTGCGCAAACCGGTTCAGGACGAGCGATTACGCTACCTGATGCTGGTTGCGTTGTATCAGCTACAATTCAGTAAATCTCCTCCCTACGCCATCGTGGACCATGCTGTAAGTGCGGCGCGCAAACTCAATCCAGTATTGGGCGGTTTGGTAAATGCGATACTTCGCAATTTTCTGCGCAACAAAGAGTCTCTGTATGCATCGGCAGCCGGCAGCGATGAAGGGCGTTACTCTTACCAGCAATGGTGGATAGATATGGTCAAGGCTCAGTATGGTGAGCAGGCTGAAACGATCCTGATAGCCGGCAACCTGCATCCACCAATGACGCTACGCGCAAACCGCCGTCGTATAAAGTCCGCCGAATACTTGGTGCAGTTGGAGCAGCAGGAAATTTCGGCCATATCGATAGAACCTGGAGCGATATTGCTGAAACATCCTGTGTCCGTGGAAAAACTTCCGGGTTTTTTCGAAGGGTTGGTTTCGGTTCAGGATGCAGGCGCCCAATATGCAGCCCTGCTGCTGGATGTGCATGACGAGATGCGAGTGCTGGATGCGTGTGCCGCCCCAGGCGGCAAAAGCCTGCATTTGCTCGAGTTGGCGGATATAGATCTGCTTGCGCTGGACAGAGACGCCAAGCGTCTGGAACGTGTAAGGGATAATTTGCAACGCTTGCAATATTCCGCCCGCCTGCAGTGCGGTGATGCGGCCCAGCCCGAAACATGGTGGGACGGGAAACCTTTTCAACGGATTCTGGCAGATGTTCCCTGTTCCGCTTCCGGCGTGGTTCGACGTCATCCTGATATCAAATGGTTGCGCCGTCGGAATGACATTGACAGTTTTGCACGACAGCAAATGCAAATCCTCGATGTGTTGTGGCGGCTGCTGGCGAGAGATGGTAAATTGCTTTACTCGACTTGCTCCATATTTGCGCAGGAGAACGGTCAACTCATCAATGAATTCTTGCAACAACATGATGATGCCCGGCAATTAGAATTGTCCGTGCCTGACATGATTGAAGGGCAGCTACTTCCAAATGAAAGACACGACGGCTTTTTTTTCGCGCTACTGCATAAATGCTTGTGACAAATACCCGATGATAGAAAACACAACACAGGAAGCGGGAAATGGAGGATGGGTAAGTGCGCAGTTCAAGGCAGTTAACGCCATCCATCGCTTGTATGTGCGGGGAATGGCGGTGGTCTTTTGTGCGCTCCTTGCCGTAGTCTGCCTCATGTCTGCAGCTCATGCTGACGGTATAGAGGTACGCAAGACAGATGCGCATTTTTCTGGCGGATATTTCCAGCTGTCGGCAGATTTCAAGATCCGGCTCAATCCGGTCATCGAACAAGCGCTGGAACAGGGGATACCACTTTATTTCAACAGCGAATTTACCCTGACTCATCCGCGCTGGTACTGGTTTGATGAAGTGGTTGCGCATAGTGAACAAGTCACGAAATTGTCTTACAGTACGCTTACGCGCCAATATCGCATTTCCCGCGGTGCCTTGTTCCAGAATTTCTCCAGCCTCGACGAGGCACTACGCATCATCGAGCACCATACGGCAACGCCGATACCGGCAGACCTGGTAAATGGCGGCGGTAGCTATATTTCGGAAAAGCTGTTCAAGAAAGATAATAATTATGTCGCATCGGTGCGCCTGCGCCTGGATATATCGCAATTGCCCAAACCCCTGCAGGTGAATGCACTGGCCAGTGATGACTGGAATTTCGATTCCGACTGGTATCGCTGGATCGTATATCCAGATACTGCCGACCATAATTAAGGGCTTTCAGGCATGAAGTATCTGATTTTCGTCAGCACGTTGATTGGGGGCCTGCTACTGTACCTGTTGTCCAGCGCCAGCGCCAAGACCGACCTGTTTGCAAATAACTATTATGGATTGCTGGCGTTAGCGGGAATATTGGCGTTTTGTCTTATTGTTCTGGTCGGCTACCAGCTCTGGCAACTATATAGCAAGATAAAAGCCCGCGTGTTCGGCGCCAAGCTGTCTTTGCGGTTGGCGGTGTTTTTTACCTTGATTGCAATCCTGCCTGGATTGCTGATGTATGTCGTATCAGTGCAGTTTCTAAGTAAAAGTATCGAATCGTGGTTTGATGTGCGGGTGGAAAAAGCGTTGGAGGGTGGCCTTAATCTGGGTCGTAGTTCCCTGGAAAGCGGACTTCATGAACTGGGGATGAAGGCTCAATTTACCGCCTCGTTACTTGCGGCGCAGAACCTTGACCAATATCCGCATACGTTGAAGGGCCTGATAGTCAATGACGCGGAACAGGAAGCTTCCCTGTACAGCGACAAGGGTAAATTGCTAACCTTTGCAGGTGGCAAGCTAAAGGCGCCGACGGATGTTCCGGATGTCTCCATGCTGAGTGAAGCGTTGAGCAAGGGTTTATACAGCATCATTGATATCCGGCCTGATAACAGTTTGATCTTGCGGGTTCTGGTACCAATCAAGCTGAAAAACAGTCGATACGGTAATAGTGTGTTGCAGTTTGTTCAGCCTGTTCCAAAACAGCTTTCCCGCGACGCAAAAACAGTGCAGGATGTTTATCGTGATTACCAGCAATTAACGTTGTCCCGTTTGGGGTTAAAACGATTATTTGGCCTGACTCTGACCCTATCACTGTTTATCGTCATGTTAAGCGCGGTATCTGCCGCTTTTTTTATCAGCAATCGCATGAGTGCACCACTTGCCGTGCTGGCGGAAGGAACGCGTGCAGTGGCTCAGGGTGATTTTTCGCACCAGCATCCGGTAGAGAGTAGCGACGAATTAGGTGCGTTGACCGGGTTATTCAACCAGATGACATCGCAATTGGCCGAGGCGAAAGCCATGAGCGAAAAGCAGCAACTACAGGTAAAGAATGCCAAGGCATATCTTGAAAGCGTGCTGGGACACCTGTCTTCCGGCGTTATGGTTGTAGATGATCGATTCAGATTGCGCACGGTCAACAGCAGTGCGATTCAGATATTGGGTGCGCCACTGCCGGAAATGCAGGGGATACCACTGTCGGAAATAGCCGAACAGTATCCGTTGTTGAGGCCATTTTGCAATAATGTAATGCAAGCTTTCGAAGAAAATCTGGATAATGAATGGCAGCGCCAGATTGAGAGACTAAGTAAGAACGGCAATCAGATGCTGCTAGTGCGGGGAACAAAGTTGGCAACAGCAGTTGAAAATGGTCATGTAGTGGTGTTCGATGACATAACCTATCTGTTGCAGGCGGAACGCCATGCGGCATGGGGAGAGGTTGCGCGCAGGCTGGCGCACGAAATCAAGAATCCACTGACGCCAATTCAACTTTCTGCAGAACGATTGCAGCACAAGTTAAGCGTCAAGCTCGACGAGGAAGGAGCTCAGCTTCTGGAGCGGGCCACACGTACCATCGTTAGTCAGGTAGCAGCGATGAAGAACATGGTTATGGAATTTGCGGATTATGCCCGCGCCTCTTCGCCCAAGCTGACCGAACTGGATATGCATCAGTTATTACGAGAGGTCCTGGGATTATATGAAGCAAATAGCATCGTGATTTCTTTGCATCTTGATGCGACCCAATCAATGGTAAGGGGGGATTCGACGCGTTTGCGCCAGGTGATACACAATCTGTTACAGAATGCTCAGGATGAATTACAGAAAGTGGTTCAACCCGAAATAATCTTGATCACATCCAGTCACGAGAGTTCATTCGAATTGATCGTCCAGGATAACGGTAACGGATTTCCCGAACATCTTATCGCGCGCGCGTTTGAGCCTTACATGACAACCAAGTCTAAAGGAACCGGGTTGGGATTGGCGATCGTGAAGAAAATAGTGGAAGAACATGGCGGGAAAATAGCCATTGAAAATATGGCAAGGGGAGGCACACAAGTAAGTGTTATCCTGCCTCTATTAGTCGAGGTGGCATGATGGCAGCAAAAAAAATTCTGGTAGTAGACGATGAGATCGGGATACGCGAACTGCTTTCCGAAATTTTGTTTGATGAGGGTTACCAAGTCTTCCTTGCGGAAAATGCGGTCCAGGCCAGGGATCTTCGTAACCAACAAAATCCGGACCTGGTTTTGCTGGATATCTGGATGCCCGATACTGATGGCATTGCGCTTTTAAAGGAATGGGTGTCACAAGACCTGTTGACCATGCCGGTAATCATGATGTCCGGACATGGGACCATAGAAACGGCGGTAGAAGCGACACGTATTGGAGCAGTAGACTTTCTGGAAAAGCCAATTGCACTTCATCGTTTGCTCGACACCATAGCCAAAGCCATACGTCAGGGAGTTTCGCCCGTTACTAAAGAATCTTCTCTGCAAAGCGATGCATCCACTTCTGATGCGGCGAAGTTGTTTTCATTGCCTTTGGACTTGCCTTTGCGAGAAGCGCGCGACTATTTTGACACGCTCTACTTCAAATACCATATGCAAAGAGAGAACGGCAATATCACCCATGTGGCCCAGAAAGCAGGCCTGGAGCGCACCCACTTGTATCGAAAGCTAAAACAGCTTGGTATCAAGGTCGCCAAAAAAACTTCCGAAGACAAGGAAGACAAGTAAGCCGCACAAGGAAATCTGGCAGATTTTAAAGTCAGTCAACGGCAAGCTTTATTATGCCCATATTTGAAGATATGTTTTTCCGCTAATAACATGCAAGCGATATTGCCAAGTCGTTTAGTCAAGAAATGTAATAGCTTGCGGCTGTTGCCCTAAACATGCCGGTACGGCATAATTGTTTCCCTTTGTTTGGGCGAAACTCAAATTTAACCCGTCAGGAATGTTCAGGAGACCAGCAAGAGATGGCTACGACGCGAAATGTAACTCCCCCCAAGTTCAATGACACCACGGGTGCAATCCGTGCCTTGGCAATGGATGCCGTCCAAAAAGCCAATTCCGGCCACCCCGGTGCACCGATGGGGATGGCTGAGATCGCCGAAGTGTTATGGAATCACCACCTGCGGCATAACCCGGTCAATCCAAAATGGTCCGATCGTGATCGTTTCGTGTTATCCAACGGCCATGGTTCGATGTTGATATACGCATTGCTGCACTTGACCGGCTATGACCTGCCGATCGAGGAACTGAAGCGTTTCCGCCAGTTGCATTCCAAGACCCCAGGCCATCCCGAGTATGGTTATACCGCCGGCGTGGAAACGACCACTGGCCCGCTGGGGCAGGGCATTACCAATGCAGTAGGTATGGCGATGGCCGAAAAGTTGCTGGCCAATGAATTCAACAAGCCCGGTCATGAGATCGTCGACCACCACACCTATGTGTTCATGGGTGACGGCTGCATGATGGAGGGTATCTCGCATGAATCCTGCGCACTGGCCGGTACCTGGGGCTTGGGTAAGCTGATCGCTTTCTGGGATGACAACGATATCTCGATCGACGGACATGTTGGTGCCTGGTTCACCGATGATACGGCTAAACGTTTCGAAGCCTATGGCTGGCATGTGATCGCCGATGTGCAGGGCCACGATCCTGCGGCCATCGATGCGGCTATCAACGCAGCCAAGGCGGTCACCGACAAGCCTTCACTGATTTGCTGCAAGACCATCATCGGCGCCGGTTCGCCGAACAAGGAAGGCACCCATGACGTACATGGCGCTGCGCTGGGTGATGCGGAAATAGCCGCAACACGTGCGCATATCGGCTGGAACTATCCTCCGTTTGAAGTTCCTGCTCATGTGTATCAGGCGTGGGATGCGCGCACCAAGGGTGCGGGGCTGGAAAAACTCTGGAACAACAAATTCGACGAATACCGCAAGGCGTACCCGAATGAAGCTGCCGAGTTCGAGCGTCGTACGAAGGGCGAGTTGCCGGCCAACTGGACAGAACATGCCGCGCAGGCCATCGCGCAGATCAACGAGAAAGCCGAGACCATTGCTACCCGCAAGGCTTCGCAAAACGCGATCAATGCACTGGTTCCGGCATTGCCGGAATTCCTCGGCGGCTCCGCCGACCTGACCGGTTCCAACCTGACCAACTGGACGGGCGCCCATCACGTAAACGGCAAGAAACCCGGCAATTACATCAGCTACGGCGTGCGCGAGTTCGGCATGTCGGCGATCATGAACGGCATGGCACTGCATGGTGGCCTGCTGCCGTTCGGCGGCACCTTCCTGATGTTCTCGGAATACGCGCGCAATGCCTTGCGCATGGCCGCGCTGATGAAACAGCGGGTGATCTTCGTGTACACCCACGATTCCATCGGCCTGGGTGAAGACGGCCCGACACACCAGCCAGTGGAACAGACCACCACCTTGCGTTACATCCCCAACATGGATACCTGGCGCCCGTGCGACACCGTTGAATCCATGGTGTCCTGGGTATGTGCAGTGGAGCGCACCACCGGCCCCTCTTCGCTGATCTTCAGCCGCCAGAATCTGGCGTTCCAGAAACGCGATGCAGCGCAGATCGCCAACATCCGCAAGGGCGGCTACGTGCTGTCAGAAGCCGCCAACGGCAAGCCACAAGCAATACTCATCGCCACCGGATCCGAAGTCGACCTGGCGATCAAGGCACAACAAGCGCTGGCAGCCGAAGGCGTCAACGTGCGCGTGGTATCGATGCCCTCGACCAACGTGTTCGACCGTCAGGACCAGGCTTACAAGGACAGCGTATTAACCGGGGGGCTCAAGCGTGTGGCCATCGAAGCAGGCGTGACCGGATACTGGTACAAATACGTCGGGCTGGAAGGTGCTGTGATTGGCATGGACTGCTTCGGTGAATCCGCTCCGGCACCCGAGCTGTTCAAGCACTTCGGCTTTACCGTGGAAAATATCGTCAATACAGTCAAGGGTATTTTGTAACTGTCCGGATAACATTTCAACGAACCTTTAATGGTTAGCCGAAGGCCGGAAGAAAACCATGGGCCGGATATTTGACGTGACCCCGTAGCGGCAGCCATTGAGGGGACGCCCACATACAAAGATTTCATAAAACTACGTAGGGAGAAAAGTATGACAATCAAAGTTGGTATCAATGGATTTGGCCGCATCGGGCGCATGGCGTTCCGTGCTGCCGCCAAGGATTTTCCCGGCATCGAGGTAGTCGCAATCAACGATTTGCTGGAGCCGGATTACCTGGCATACATGCTGAAGTACGACTCGGTTCATGGACGTTTCAATGGCGATGTGGCGGTTAAAGGAAGCAATCTGGTGGTGAACGGCAAAACCATCCGCCTGACCGCAGAACGTGATCCCGCTAACCTCAAGTGGAACGAAGCAGGCGTGGATATCGTGATCGAATGCACCGGTTTTTTCCTGACCAAGGATACCTGCCAGAAACATATCGACGCAGGCGCCAAAAAGGTGGTGCAGTCCGCTCCTTCCAAGGACGATACGCCGATGTTCGTGTATGGGGTGAACCACGGAAAATATTCTGGTGAAGCCATCGTTTCCGCCGCCTCCTGCACCACCAACGCGCTGGCGCCGGTGGCCAAGGTGCTGAACGACACCTTTGGTATCAAGCGTGGCCTGATGACTACGGTGCATGCGGCAACCGCGACCCAGAAGACAGTCGACGGGCCGTCCAACAAGGATTGGCGCGGCGGTCGCGGCATCCTGGAAAACATCATCCCGTCTTCCACTGGTGCCGCCAAGGCGGTAGGCAAGGTGATCCCGGAACTGAACAAGAAGCTGACCGGGATGGCCTTCCGGGTGCCGACTTCCGACGTTTCCGTGGTTGACCTGACGGTCGAGTTGAACAAGGAAGCTACTTATGAGGCCATCTGCGCCGCCATGAAGGCTGCTTCCGAGGGGGCGTTGAAGGGCGTGTTGGGTTACACCGACGAGAAGGTGGTTTCCACCGATTTCCGTGGCTGCACCACCCCATCGATCTTCGATGCCGAAGCAGGGATCGCGCTGGATCCCACCTTTGTCAAGGTGGTGGCCTGGTACGACAACGAATACGGCTACACCTGCAACATGATGCGCATGGTGGAGCACGTAGCGAAATAAGGCAGCTGGTAGCCGGTAGCTTGTAGCAAGTAGCCCGAAGATGCCGTGCGCGAAGCGCACACATTAAGGAGCTACCAGCTACCAGCTACTGGCTACAAGCTACCCGCTTCAACAAGTGAGTTGTAAGGCTTGGGAATACCCAGCCCTTACCGCTTAAAGAATATCCAGGAGAACGTGATGGCTAATTTTATCCGCATGACAGACATCGACCTTGCCGGAAAACGTGTCCTGATCCGGGCCGACCTCAATGTACCGGTAAAGGATGGCAAGGTTACCTCTGACGCCCGCATCACCGCTTCGATGGCGACCATCAACCACTGCCTCAAGGCAGGCGCGAAAGTCATGGTTACCTCCCATCTGGGACGTCCGGAAGAAGGTCAGTGGACGGAAGAGAACTCGCTGCGGCCGGTGGCGGATAACATCGCTGCCCGCCTGGGCAAGCCGGTGCGCCTGATCAAGGATTGGGTCGATGGCGGGTTTGATGTGGCTGCGGGAGAATTGGTGGTGCTGGAGAATTGCCGCATCAACAAGGGCGAAAAAAAGAATGTGGATGAGACGGCCAGAAAATATGCCGCCCTGTGCGATGTGTTCGTGATGGATGCCTTTGGCACTGCGCATCGCGCACAAGCCTCCACGCACGGCGTGGCGAAGTACGCTCCGGTGGCCTGTGCCGGCATATTGCTGACTGAAGAACTGGAAGCGCTGGACAAAGCGCTGGCGAATCCTGCACGTCCTATGGTTGCAATCGTCGGCGGTTCAAAGGTTTCAACTAAACTGACCGTACTTGAAGCATTGTCCGAGAAATGCGAGCAATTGGTGGTGGGTGGTGGCATCGCCAATACCTTCCTCAAGGCAGTCGGCAAGAACGTCGGCAAGTCGCTGTGTGAAGATGACCTAGTTCCTGTTGCTCAGGCGCTGATCAAGAAGATGACCGCGCGCGGCGCGACCATTCCGATCGCGGTGGACGTGGTCGTGGGCAAGAAATTCGACGCCAACGAACCCGCAGTCCTGAAAGATGCGGGTGATGTTGCCGATGACGACATGATCTTCGATATCGGTCCGAAAAGTGCCCAGGAAGTAGCCGACATCATCATGAAGGCAGGAACGGTAGTATGGAATGGCCCGGTTGGCGTGTTCGAATTCGACCAGTTTGGCGCAGGTACCAAAAAGATCGCCGAGGCCATTGCGACAACCAAGGCATTCACCCTGGCAGGGGGTGGCGACACCATCGCCGCGATCCAGAAGTACGACATGTATGACAAAGTAAGCTACATATCCACAGCTGGAGGAGCCTTTCTTGAATACCTGGAAGGGAAGACCCTTCCGGCCGTCGAAATTCTGGAACAACGCTCGAAATAAAATATAACTATTAAAGAAGATAATGCTGCGAAGAACAAAAATTGTTGCAACACTAGGCCCTGTCTCGAATAGCAAAAAGATACTTGAACAAATGATACGCGCTGGAGTGGACGTGGTACGCATGAACTTTTCTCATGGTACCGCACAGGATCATATGGCTCGTGCCGAAAAGGTGCGGTCTGCAGCAAAGGCGTGTGGACGCACGGTTGGCATACTGGTTGATTTGCAGGGTCCGAAGATCCGCGTCGGAAAATTCGAGAATGACAAGATCGTACTCGAGCGAAGCGACAAATTCATTCTGGACGCTGGATGGGAAGGACTGGGTAATCAGGAACGAGTCGGGCTTGACTACAAAGACCTTCCCAGGGATGTCAGCAAGGGATCGGTGCTGCTGTTGAACGACGGCATGCTGGAATTTGTTGTGACCGAGGTAAAAGACAAGGAAATCTTTTGCCGGGTGGTGCGGGGCGGGGTCTTGTCCAATAACAAGGGAATCAACCGCAAGGGTGGCGGGCTGACTGCGCCCGCCCTGACTGACAAGGACAAGGAAGACATCAAGACCGCTGCGCTGATCAATGCCGATTATCTGGCTGTTTCCTTTCCGCGTTCGGCGAATGATATGCTGCTAGCGCGAAAACTGATGCACGCTGCAGGCGGTAAAAGTATGTTGATGGCAAAAATTGAACGTGCTGAAGCCATTCCGGTTCTGGATGAAATCATTGATGCATCCGATGCCATTATGGTTGCGCGAGGTGACTTGTCTGTTGAGGTGGGTGATGCAGCCGTTCCTGGATTGCAAAAACGCATGATCAAAATGGCGCGAAACCAAAATAAACTGGTAGTAACCGCCACGCAGATGATGGAATCGATGATTACCCATCCGATACCTACCCGCGCGGAAGTATCGGATGTGGCCAATGCCGTTCTAGATGGAACCGATGCGGTCATGTTGTCAGCGGAAACTGCTGTAGGGGATTATCCGGTTGAAACGATCCATGCTATGGCTCGTATCTGTTCTCAGGCCGAAACGGAACTGGATGGCGGGGTGTTGGAGCACCGCATGGTGCAGCAAAAATTTTCGCGCATAGACCAATCCATTGCCATGTCTGCCTTGTTTGCCGCATCCCATTTCAAGGTAAAGGCTATCGTCGCGCTTACCCAGTCTGGTTCCACAGCACTTTGGATGTCCCGTTTGAATGTAAGTGTGCCGATATTCGCGCTGACCCCGGTAGAAGCAACCCTGAGCAAGGTGACCTTGTTCAGCAATACGCATCCGATTGCGTTCAACTCCTCATCACAGGATCCGCTGGTTACGTTGCATGAGGCCGAACAGGAATTGGTAAGGCTGGAATTGGTAGAAAAGGGAGACATGATAGTTTTGACCATTGGTGAGTCCATCGGCAAAACCGGGCATACCAATACCATGAAAATCGTGCGTGTCGGGGATATATCCAGTGACGACCGCAAGGGTTGAAGAGTTGAGGCAAGGACGAGTTTATCCGTAAACCTCGCCATATACATTTCGGATTTTTTTGATTAGGAGGAAAAAATGGCACTAGTATCAATGCGTCAACTGCTGGACCATGCAGCAGAAAACGGCTATGGCTTGCCCGCGTTCAACGTCAATAACCTTGAGCAGGTAAAGGCAATCATGGAAGCGGCTGATGAAACCAACAGCCCGGTGATCATGCAAGGCTCCGCCGGCGCGCGCAAATATGCCGGTGAAGCGTTCCTGCGTCACTTGATCGCAGCGGCAGTGGAAGCCTACCCGCATATTCCGGTCGTCATGCATCAGGATCATGGTGCATCTCCGGCGGTATGCATCAACGCCATCCGCAGCGGGTTTTCCAGTGTGATGATGGACGGCTCGCTGAAAGAAGATGCCAAGACTCCCGCCTCGTTCGAATACAACGCGGACGTTACCCGGCGCGTGGTGGAGATATCTCATGCGGTGGGCGTATCCGTGGAAGGAGAACTGGGATGTCTGGGTTCGCTGGAATCCGGGATGGGTGAAAAAGAAGACGGTCACGGCGCGGAGGGCGTATTGACTCACGATCAACTGTTGACCGACCCCGAGGAGGCCGCACAGTTCGTGAGCCAGACCGGTGTGGACGCACTGGCTATTGCCATTGGCACTTCGCATGGTGCATACAAATTTACCCGTCCGCCCACCGGTGACATTCTCGCCATAGGCCGCGTCAAGGAGATCCATGCGCGCATTCCGAACACGCATCTGGTGATGCATGGCTCCTCTTCCGTACCGCAGGACTGGTTGAAGATCATCAATGAATTCGGCGGTGATATGGGCGAGACCTACGGCGTGCCGGTGGAAGAGATCATCGAAGGCATCAAGCATGGCGTGCGCAAGATCAACATCGACACCGATCTGCGCATGGCCTCGAGCGGTGCAGTGCGTCGCTACCTGGCGCAGAACCCCAAGGACTTTGACCCGCGCAAGTTCCTGGCCGCTTCCACCAAGGCGATGAAGGAGATCTGCAAGGCGCGCTATGAAGCTTTTGGTTGTGCAGGACAGGCAGCCAAGGTCAAGCCGATCTCGCTGGATGCGATGGCAACCCGCTACGCCAAGGGCGAGTTGAAAGCCATCGTCAAGTAACAGAAAACTCAAGCAGTCAAAAAAAGCGGCCTGGTGGTCGCTTTTTTCGTTACCGACGTGTCTTGGTCGCAACCAGGTCCGGCGTGGTCAGTATGACTGCTTCTTTCAGCAGGAAATGCTTGAACGCCTGTGCTGCGCCGGACAGGCGCTTGTTCTGGCGATGCGCGACGAACCAGTGACGCAGCAGCGGGAAATGTTCGACATTGAGCATGGCCAGCCGACCGGTCTCCAGTTCGAGTTCTATGCTATGCAGCGACAGGATACCCAATCCCATGCCGGCCCGGACTGCCTGCTTGATGGCCTCGTTGGTCTCCATCTCCATGCTGATATGCGGTTGTATCTTGTGTTGCGCGAAGACGCGTTCCATTGCGCTGCGGGTGCCCGAGCCTGACTCACGCGACATGAATGTCTCTGTGGCAAGCTGCGCGAACTTGACGCGTTTCTGCTTTACCAGCGGATGGTCGGGTGCGGCGATCACTACCAGCGGATTTGCCAGGAATGGCTCCGCTTTGATGTCCAGGCCATCCGGCGGCTGCCCCAGGATGGCCAGGTCAGTGCTGTTATCGGCAAGTTGTTTCAGCACGGCATCGCGGTTGGCGACTTGCAGGATCACGTTGATGTCGGGATGGCGCTGGCAAAATCGGGCAAGTAATTGCGGGGTGAAATAATTCGCAGTATTGACCACCGAAAGCGTGAACTTGCCCTTCCCCAATCCTTTCATTTCATCGAATACGGCTTCCATGTCGGCCAGCTGCAATGAAATATGGTGGCTGTAGTGGAACAGTTCCTTGCCGGCATCGGTGAGATAGACCTTTTTGCCCATTTGCTCGAACAGCGGCAGGCCGATGTTTTCCTCCAGCTGCTTGATCTGCATGGATACAGCGGGTTGCGAAAGGTAAAGCTGTTTTGCGGCGGCTGAAAAATTCAGGTGCGTCGCAGCCGCTTCGAAGACCTTTAATTGCCGCAAGGTAAGGTGTAGCATTTTATTCCACCGATAAATTAAACTATAAGTAAAATCTTATCATAACCATCAAAAGAATTGAATTGTTCTTATATATTGAAGAGGCTAGGATGTCGTTCATGCAATATTCGTTTAAATCGCGTCGCGTCGCGTCGCAACTTTGGAGGGAGTTAGATCATGGCAGTGAAAAAGTATAACGCTGGAGTTAAGGAATACAGGCAAACTTACTGGGAGCCGGAATACAAGATCCAGGATACGGATCTGCTGGCCTGCTTCAAGATCACCCCGCAAGCGGGCGTGTCTCGTGAGGAAGTTGCAGCAGCGGTTGCGGCAGAATCTTCGACCGGTACCTGGACCACGGTATGGACCGACTTGCTGACCGACATGGACCACTACAAAGGTCGCGCTTATCGCATCGAAGACGTGCCCGGCGACGATACCTGCTTCTACGCATTCGTGGCTTACCCGATCGATCTGTTCGAAGAGGGATCTGTAGTCAACGTGTTCACCTCACTGGTGGGTAACGTTTTCGGCTTCAAGGCATTGCGTGCATTGCGCCTGGAAGACGTGCGCTTCCCGATCGCATATGTGAAGACTTGCGGCGGACCGCCACAAGGTATCCAGGTCGAGCGCGATATCCTGAACAAATATGGCCGTCCGCTGCTGGGTTGCACGATCAAGCCGAAGTTGGGCCTGTCCGCCAAGAATTATGGCCGTGCAGTTTATGAATGCTTGCGCGGTGGTCTGGACCTGACCAAGGACGACGAGAACGTCAACAGCCAACCGTTCATGCGCTGGCGTGCCCGTTTTGACTTCGTGCAGGAAGCGACGCTGAAAGCAGAACGTGAAACCGGTGAACGCAAGGGCCACTATTTGAACGTGACAGCCCCGACACCGGAAGAGATGTACAAGCGTGCGGAATATGCAAAGGAAATCGGCGCGCCGATCATCATGCATGACTACATCACCGGCGGTTTCTGCGCCAACACAGGATTGGCGAACTGGTGCCGTGACAACGGTATGTTGCTGCACATCCACCGTGCGATGCACGCCGTGATCGACCGTAACCCGCACCACGGTATCCACTTCCGCGTATTGGCCAAGATACTGCGTCTGTCCGGCGGCGACCACCTGCATTCAGGTACCGTTGTCGGAAAACTTGAGGGCGACCGCGCACCGACACTGGGCTTCGTTGACCTGATGCGTGACAGCTTCATCAAGGAAGACCGTGCACGCGGCATCTTCTTCGACCAGGATTGGGGTTCCATGCCGGGCGTATTCCCGGTCGCATCCGGCGGTATCCACGTGTGGCACATGCCGGCATTGGTCAACATCTTCGGCGACGACGCCTGCCTGCAGTTCGGTGGCGGCACCTTGGGTCACCCATGGGGCAACGCAGCCGGCGCAGCCGCCAACCGCGTGGCGCTGGAAGCTTGCGTGGAAGCACGTAACTCAGGTCGCGAACTGGAAAAGGAAGGCAAGGACATCCTGACCAAGGCAGCCAAAAGCAGCCCTGAACTGAAGATCGCCATGGAAACATGGAAAGAGATCAAGTTCGAATTCGATACTGTGGACAAACTCGACGTAGCGCATAAGTAAGCACATGCCTATAGTGCATCTGCTTGGTGCAGGTGCACCCGGACCAGCTAAACAGCCAATCAAAGGAAAATAAAATGAGTGAAATGCAAGATTACAAATCACGTGTAAGCGACCCGACCAGCCGCAAGTTCGAGACATTCTCTTACCTGCCGGCGATGGATGCAGACCAGATCAGAAAACAGGTCGAGTACATCGTCAAGAAAGGCTGGAATCCGGCGATCGAACACACCGAGCCAGAGCACCTGATGGATAACTACTGGTACATGTGGAAACTACCGATGTTCGGCGAAACCAATGTCGATGCCGTGCTGAAGGAAGCCGAAGCCTGTCACAAAGCCAACCCGAACAACCATATTCGTTTGCTGGCTTATGACAACTACAAGCAATCACAAGGTACCAACATGGTGATCTTCCGCGGCAAGACGGTTTAAGCGCGCACGGGCAACCGAAATCAGATCCCCGTTGCCGCAAGGTGGCGGGGATTTTTTCTGGGACGTCAATAAAAGGATCGAAATGAGCGACGTTATCAAGCAATACAAGATAGAGAAAGAACCTTATTATCGCGCGGTCGCGGATGAGGTCGATCTTTACCAGGCAGCTTATTCGGTGCGCATGCCGATGATGCTGAAAGGGCCGACCGGTTGCGGAAAGACCCGTTTTGTCGAATACATGGCCTGGAAGCTGGGCAAGCCGTTGATCACGGTGGCCTGCAACGAAGACATGACCGCGTCCGATCTGGTGGGGCGTTACCTGCTGGATGCACAGGGCACACGCTGGCAGGATGGCCCGTTGACGGTCGCGGCCCGTCATGGTGCGATCTGTTACCTCGACGAGGTAGTCGAGGCACGCCAGGACACCACCGTGGTGATCCATCCCCTGACCGACAATCGACGCGTTTTGCCGCTGGAGAAAAAAGGTGAACTGGTCCAGGCTCACCCCGATTTCCAACTGGTGATCTCCTACAATCCGGGTTATCAAAGCCTGATGAAAGACCTGAAGCAGTCGACCAAACAACGCTTCGGCGCGCTGGATTTCAATTATCCGGAACACGATATCGAGACCGAGATCGTTGCGCATGAGACAGGAATCAGTGCAGAGATCTCCGGAAAACTGGTGTCGATCGCCGAGCGTGCGCGCAACCTGAAGGGCCACGGTCTGGACGAAGGTATTTCCACCCGCATGCTGATCTATGCGGGCAATCTGATCGTCAAGGGTGTGGAAGCCAAGGCTGCCTGCCGTGTGGCGCTGGTCAGGCCGATCACCGACGATCCCGATATGCGTGATGCACTGGATGCCGCAGTGACGACATTTTTCTGATCGCCTGCATGACCGATCTGCCTACGCCCGGATTTTATAAATGACCCTCTCTCTGGAAAGTCACGCCGAGCTGCTCGAGGAATTGGGTGCGAATGCGGGTGAGGTATTGAAATCATCGTGGTACGAAGCTGCGCGCGTGTTCAGTCCGCAAGGCCTGGAAAACTACGTGCAGGGTGCGCGCTCACTGAAAAACCTTGGCCGGGGCAGCGAACTGGTGATCACCTTCATCCAGAGCGCACCCAGTGTCGCCAAGGAGATCGGCGAAGATTCGGTGGTGGACCTGCTCGACACAGTGATGGCGCTGGCGTCAAAGACCAGCGGTTCGATGCTGGAAGCGATCGTCGCCGCCGCGCCGACTGCGGCGAAACGCCTGGGCGATCCGGCCTTGTTCGGCGCTTTTCTGCAACTGGTCAACACGCTGCTCAACCAGGTTCCGCGCGGCTTGCGCCCGATGCTGGAAAATCTTGAAGCGTTGCTGGGGCAGCTTACGCTGGGCGGACTGCGACGCTGGGCAACCTGGGGCGCGCATGCCCACAAGATCAATTTTGAGGAGCAGGTCAGTTATTTCGGGCTCAAATCCAAAGAGTCCATTGCGATGTTGCAAAACGAACGCAAGGGTACGCTATTCGTCGATGTGCAGCGGCGCATCAACATGTACCTGCGGGCCTTGTGGGCGCGGGATTTTTTCATGCGACCTACCTCCGGCGATTTCGAAACGCGCGAAGGATATAAACCCTACATAGAAGATTACTTCATGTATCTGCCCGATGCATTCGATGATATCGATGGGGTGTCGGGTCTGGAAGTGTACCGTGCTACGGCGGCACATAGCGCCGCGCACCTGGTCTACACCCGCGTGCCGATCTCTGCCGAGGCATTGAACCCGCTGCAGATGGCGGTGATCAGCGTGATCGAGGATGCGCGCGTCGAGACGCTGGCGATACGTGCATTCCCCGGCCTCAAGCAGTTATGGGCAAAACTGCATACTGCACAAGCCGACCAGGATGACACGGTGGGTGACTACCTGAACCGCCTGGCGCGCGCATTGCTGGACGACAGCTACCAGGACGATGATGCATGGATCGCCGAGGGGCGAGTGTTGTTTGCCCAGTGCGCGGAGCGGCTGTCCGACAATACCATCTCCTGGGAGATCGGCGTGGCGCTGGCGCATGGTTTGCTGCAAAAGCAGATCGCATACAACCCGCGCACCGACTTGCTGACCGCGCCTTATCGCGATGACAACCGCTATTTCTGGGAATTTGAAGAATTCGATTTCAACAAGTCACAGGCTGCAGGCTATGAGACGATCAAGCAGGTGCGCAAACATGTTTCAGTGATGGAGTTCGCCAACGAGCTTGAGGTCGAGACGGCAGGCGATGATGCGCAGGAAATCTGGGTGATGTCAGAGGAATTTTTCCCATACGATGCAGCGCAAGAGAATGGCGTGAGTTTTAACGAGCGGGAAGGCAGGGAACCGGTTTCAGAGCCGTATCATTACGCGGAATGGGATTACCAGATCCAGCTGGAACGACCCGCCTGGGCAACAGTGCTGGAAAAACGCCCGAAGACGGGGGATCTGCAACTGGTCGACAAGATCACGGCAGATAACAAGCGCATCGCTTCGCGCCTGAAATTCCTGCTCGATGCGATGCAGCCGCAGGGTGTGCAGCGTATCCGCAAGCTGGAGGATGGAGACGAGATCGACATCAATGCCGCGATCAGCAGCATGATAGACCTGCGCATGGGTATCCAGCCCGACCCGCGCATCATGATGCGCTCGGTGCGCAAGGTGCGCGATATTTCGGTGCTGGTGCTGCTGGACCTGTCCGAGTCGACCAATGAAACAGTCCTCGGCCAGGACCAGACCGTACTGGACCTGACACGCCAGGCCTGTGTGCTGCTTTCCGATGCGATAAACAAGATCGGCGACCCGTTCGCGATACACGGCTTTTGTTCCGACGGCAGGCACGATGTCGAATATTACCGCTTCAAGGATTTCGACCAGTCTTACAATGACGCGCCCAAGGCACGACTGGCCGGCATGACCGGGCAGCTGTCTACGCGCATGGGCACGGCTATCCGCCATGCCACTCATTACCTTGGCGAGCAAAGATCCAGCAAGAAATTGCTGATGGTGATCACCGATGGCGAACCGGCGGATATAGATGTGCGTGATCCGCAATATCTGCGCTACGATGCCAAGAAGGCAGTCGAGGATGCAGCGCGCAGCGGCATCACGACCTTTTGCATGTCACTGGATCCGCGCGCCGATCAATATGTATCGCGAATTTTTGGAACCAGGAACTATATGGTGGTCGATCACATCGAGCGGCTGCCGGAAAAGCTCCCGCTGTTGTATGCGGGTTTGACAAGGTAATTATATTGGAGCTTTCGGCGAAGGCTAACTTGCTTGCAAGTTAAGCCGCATAGCGGCGGCCGTAGCCAAAAATTGCCGCTGCTCTATGCCGGACTAACGAGGTAATCAACATGGAACCGCAAGGCTACGCAGGACTGCACAACGACGAGAACGGCGGCATGACGCACTGGGGTCAGATGGTCAAGGACGCCTGGGTGTTCGGGCTGATCCCGGAATCCCAGGATTGCGCGGGCTGGACAGAGGGACAGATGCAGGTGCTGTACGAGCAGATCTGGTTGGAGTGGGACAAGTATGCACACCTGCCAAGTCACCTGCCGCAGGAATTACAGGAACGCTATATGCGTATCCACCAGGAAGCGATCGCACATGCCAGGGCCAACGGGTGGGATCCCGAACTGGGAGATGATGATTGATGCCTAGTCGGGCTTGTCGGCAAGGCTGATGATCCTGGCACTGCCTGAGCGCGGTTGTTTGTCCTGCATGGCGCGCAAAGCGAGCAGGAATTCGCCTTGCAGGCGCTGCATGGTGGTCTCGCTGTCGTTACAGTAGTAGCGTGCCATGTAACTTACCGGGTCGAGCAGGCCGGACCGTTGTTGGGGCTTGAAGTCGGTCCAGGCGATCGCCACCCGGTTCTTGCTGGCACTGTCCACGAAGACAATTTCCTCACTATCAACAATCGCCAGGTATTGCATGCTGCGGATGGGAACGAACAGGTTCCCTGCCTCGCTCTGTACCAGCAGGACTCGCGCCGTGTTATAGGTCTCGGCAGATAACTGGCGGAGCTCGCTGGCAAGCTCATTATCTCGAAACAGAATGATTTCCATCGCCTTTACCCATGGACACTAGTCAACTATATGCTTAGATTATCACTACCATCATCATTATTCATTTTCATTGCAGTCAACATGGTCTTATACTTGTCATCCCAGTAGGGGGGGAGTTATTGCGCTACTCATGACCAACAAGTTAAAAGTATAGGAGTTGATATGGATCAATCACACCGTTATGCCAATCTTGACCTGAATGAAGAAGAGTTGATCAAGGATGGGAAACACATCCTGGTCGCTTACAAGATGAAGCCGAAAGCAGGTCACGGCTATCTTGAAGCTGCCGCACACTTTGCAGCAGAATCTTCAACAGGCACCAATGTAGAGGTTTCCACTACCGATGATTTCACCAAGGGAGTTGATGCTCTCGTGTATCACATCGATGAAGCCAATGAAGACATGCGTATCGCGTACCCCACGGTATTGTTTGATCGCAACCTGACCGACGGTCGCATGATGATCGTCTCCTTCCTGACTTGTGCAATCGGCAACAACCAGGGAATGGGCGACATAGAGCATGCCAAAATCCATGACTTCTTTGTTCCCGAGCGCGTACTCCAGTTATTTGACGGGCCATCCAAGGACATCAGCGACCTGTGGCGCATTCTGGGCCGCCCAGTCAAGGACGGCGGTTACATTTCCGGAACAATCATCAAGCCCAAACTTGGTTTGCGTCCTGAACCCTTCGCCAACGCTGCGTACCAGTTCTGGCTGGGCGGCGACTTCATCAAGAACGATGAGCCACAAGGCAACCAGGTATTCTGCCCGCTGAAAAAAGTATTGCCGCTGGTGCGTGACGCATTGTGCCGTGCGCAGGACGAGACCGGCCAGGCCAAATTGTTCTCCATGAATATCACCGCCGATGATCATTACGAGATGCTCGCGCGCGCGGACTACGCGCTTGAAACGTTTGGTCCGGATGCCGACAAGGTGGCTTTCCTGGTAGACGGCTTCGTGGGCGGTCCAGGCATGATCACGACGGCTCGACGTCAATACCCGAACCAGTATCTGCATTATCACCGTGCCGGTCACGGCATGATCACCTCCCCTTCAGCGAAGCGCGGTTACTCCGCTTTTGTCCTGTCGAAAATGTCGCGTATGCAGGGTGCTTCAGGCATTCACGTAGGCACGATGGGATTCGGCAAGATGGAAGGTGAAAGCGACGATCGCAATATCGCTTACATGATCGAACGCGATGAAGCGCAAGGCCCTGTGTACTACCAGAAATGGTACGGCATGAAGCCCACAACCCCGATCATCTCCGGTGGCATGAACGCGCTGCGCCTGCCAGGGTTTTTCGAGAACCTCGGCCACGGCAACGTGGTCAACACCGCTGGTGGTGGCTCCTATGGTCACATCGACAGCCCGGCAGCAGGCGCGATCTCGTTGCGTCAGTCCTATGAGTGCTGGAAAGCCGGTGCCGACCCGATCGAATTTGCCAAAGAGCACAAGGAATTTGCCCGTGCATTCGAATCCTTCCCGAAAGATGCGGACCAGATATTCCCGGGCTGGCGTCAGAAGTTGGGCGTTCACAAGTAAATCGAGGCTCCAGCGTATTACACCGAAGCCCCTGCCGTAATTTGCAGGGGCTTTTTTAACCCGGCATATCGGAAGAATACGAGCCGGATGAAGGGGAAAAAATGAGCAATGAATTTGATATCTCGCAGTACCGGATAAGCGCCGAGCCGTTTTACCAGGAACAGGGCAAGGAAGTATCACATTATCAGGCTGCTTATAAAGCGCGGCTGCCCGTAATGTTGAAAGGGCCTACGGGATGCGGCAAGTCACGATTTGTCGAATACATGGCCTGGAAGTTGGGCAAGCCATTGATCACGGTTGCCTGCAACGAGGACATGACCGCATCCGACCTGGTCGGACGCTATCTGCTGGATGCGAACGGCACACGCTGGCTGGATGGCCCATTGACGCTGGCAGCACGCCATGGTGCGATCTGTTATCTGGACGAGATCGTGGAAGCGCGCCAGGATACGACCGTGGTGATCCACCCGTTGACCGACCACCGGCGCACTTTGCCATTGGACAAGAAGGGCGAACTGATCAACGCGCATCCGGATTTCCAGCTGGTCATATCGTATAACCCCGGTTACCAGTCCCTGATGAAGGATCTCAAACAGTCGACCAAACAGCGCTTTACGGCGATGGAATTTGATTATGCCTCTCCCGATACGGAAGCTGACATCGTGGCCCGCGAAACCAGTGTGGATCGCGGACTGGCTGCAAAACTGGTGAAGATCGGTCTGACCGCTCGCAACCTCAAGGGCCACGGACTGGATGAAGGCATTTCCACCCGGCTGCTGGTATACGCAGCGACCCTGATCAACGAAGGCCTACCTGAACGGGAAGCGTGCCGTATGGCGCTGGTCCGTCCGATCACCGACGACGCCGACATTCGCGACACGCTGGATCATGCGATCGATGCGGTTTTCGCCTGAAACTCCTTCCACTTCAGCTTGCAACAGACCAGCTGAAGCATCTGATCGATTGAATCCTGGCGCATGAATTGAAATGAGCGACACCACTGAACTCAAGCTCAACTGCAATTTCCCCCGCGTTCAGCATGCCTTCGCCGAACGGTTGGAGTACGCCCGCAAACAGCTTTCCGAAACGGGCGTCGCTGCGTGGGTGGAAGGAGCCGAGCGTATCAACAAGCTGGGGCGAGGCGAGGAACCGGTGCTGGTTTTCCTCGAGGAACTGCCACAGGTGGCGGCGCAGGTCGGCGAAAATGTGATCGAGGAGATCGTCGAGTTCATTCGCAAACTGGCGCGATCACCCAACAGCAAAGCGATCGTGCCATTCCTGCAAAGTCTGCCCGCAGCTGCGCGCCACCTGGAAAGCCGTGAGCTGTTTGGCGATTTCCTTGAACTGGTACTGGATACGCTGACCAGAACCTCACCGAAGATCCATGGCATCGATTCGATGTATCCGAGCACATGCCTGCCGGAATTTCTCGGCAGTGTTCCCTATCTGCTGAGCCAGATATCGCTGGGTGGACTACGCAACTGGGTGGACTATGGCATCCAGGGGTATCCCAACGACCCGGATCGGCAGCGCAATTATTTTTTGCTGCAATCGGCAGACAGTCGCGCGGTGCTGCAACGCGAGCGACACGGTACATTGTTCAGTGAACATGAGCGCAAGCTGGACCTGTATCTGCGCGGCATGTGGGATAGCGATGCCTGTTTCGTTCCCTATTCCCTGGCCTGGGACACGTTACGCAAGCCGGTTCCCTATTTCGACAATCTCGGGATCCATCTGCCCGATGTGTATGACGATAAAAATGGCGTGAGCGGGCTGAATCGGTACCGCGCCCTGATCGCCCATCTCAGCGCGCACCGTCGCTGGAGCACGGCACAGATCGCCGACAATTTCAGCCCATTCCAGCGCATATCCATCGAGGCCTTCGAGGATGCCCGGGTGGAGTGGCTGGCGCTGCAGGAATATCCTGGTATGCGCCAGGTATGGCTGGCGTTGCACCCTGCGCCAAAAGAAGACGCCTGTCCGGAAGGCTGGTCGTCGATACGTCACCGCCTGGCGATGCTATCGCGCGCTTTGCTGGATGAACAGCATGGTTATCAGAATCCGGTCATCCGTGAATTCGTCGGACGCTTTCATGCAACCATGCAAGCGGGTGGAACCAGCACGCGCGACATGGTGCAGATCGGCCTTGACTTCATCACGCGTACGCGTCAGCAGGGTGATCAGGGAGCCAGGATCTGGTTCGAGGACACGGAAGTGGATTTTCGCGACGACAACCGCCTGCTGTGGAAATTCATCGAGGAGGGCGACGAGGAAGTCTATGAGAACCGCCCGAAACAGGCAGCGCCGGACAAAGAAACCGAAGGCGGCAAGATGCCGCCGCGCATGTACCCGGAATGGGAATACAACAGCCAGCATTACCTGCCGGACTGGGTGAGCCTGTACGAACACCTGCATCCGCAGGGTGATGCAGCACTGATCGACCGCCTGCTGGACAAGCACGCCGGACTGGCGAAGAAACTGCAGCGCATCATCGACCTGCTCAAGCCGCAACACAAGGTGCGCGTGCGCTATCAGGAAGAAGGCTCAGAACTCGATCTCGACATCGCTATCCGTTCGCTGATCGACTTCAAGAGCGGTGCTCAACCCGATCCGCGCATCAACATGAGCCACAAGCCGGACGGACGCAGCGTGGCGGTGTCGCTGCTGCTGGATCTCTCGGCATCGCTCGGCGAAGTGCCGCCGGGTTGCACGCAGAGCAAACTGGAACTGAGCCAGGAGGCGGTGTCGTTGCTGGCCTGGGCGGTGCAGCAAATGGGCGACCCGTTCGCCATCGGCGGCTTTCACTCCGACACCCGGCACGACGTGCGCTACCTGCACTTGAAAGGATATCGTGAACAATGGGACGACACGGTGAAGGGGCGGCTGGCGGCGATGGAAGCCGGCTACTCCACGCGTATGGGCGCGGCCTTGCGCCACGCCGGACATTACCTGTCGCATCAGCAAGCCGACAAGCGTCTGCTGCTGGTACTCACCGACGGCGAACCGGCCGACATAGACACGAGCGATAAACGTACCTTGATCGAGGATGCGCGCATCGCAGTACGCGAACTCGATAGCGAAGGAATCTATACGTTTTGCATCAACCTCGATCCGGGGGCGGATGAATATGTGGCTGACATCTTCGGCAACCATTACACAGTGATCGACAACGTCGCACGTTTGCCAGAACGGTTGCCGCAGCTGTTCATGGCGTTGACGCGCTAGGGCAGGATATTGACTGTTAACAGCCAATTTACCGCTTGCTCCAGGTTTGTCGAAGGGTGAATGGACGGGACCAGGATTCAATCAATGGGCGCCGGGTCAGCCGTGGTGAAATCGACCTGATCCATATCAATGCTCCTTCGACAGGCCCGGCATGGATGGCTGATCATTTTGCAGCCGCATTCAACGCAAGCGCAACTTCAACCATTCGCTCCAAACATCATCCTTCTTGCCACGAATTTCTTTGCCAGCGGAAGATTATCCAGCGCGCTGAGTGCAGCTGCACGGCCTGCGCTGATCAATGGCAAGTCGTTGGAGAACAGCCGCACCAGACTGTCGGTGAAGCGTATGCCGCCTTCCCGGTCGCTGCGGCGCTGTTTGCGATAGGCAGCGAGCATTGCATCCGTGCCCAGGCTTTCCAGCTTGGCATCAAGGATCGCCTGCGCCAGTTCCCAGGCGTCGCGCAGGCCCATGTTGAAGCCCTGCCCGGCTACCGGGTGCAGGGTCTGTGCGGCGTTGCCGAGCAGAACGGTGTGCGGCATCGGCGATTGTTGCGGGGCACGCTTGAGCCCGAGCGGAAAACAGCTGCGCTTGCCGACGGTCAGGAATGTTCCAACACGATCGCCAAAGTGGCATTGCAGCTCACGCAGAAATTCTTCGTCATCCCATGCCAGCATCTGCTGCGCATCCTGGTGCGGCGCAGTCCATACCAGTTCGTAACCATCCTGGAATGGCAACAATGCTACCGGACCCTGCGCGGTGAAGCGTTCGTAAGCCATGGCGGACTGTTGCAAGCTGCAAGTGATGTGGGTGACGAGCGCGCTTTGCCCATAGTCGCGCACTTCGGGCGGGAATTGCTGCGCCAGTAATCTCCCGCCATCGGCAACGATGGCAAGGCGTGCATGCATGCTGCATTCATTTCCATCCAGGTCATATTCAATCAGCGAGCGATCCGTTTCCCCGTTCAATCGCGTGACCTTCGCGCCATTTATCATGGTGATGCCGCCATGCTGCAAAGCATGGTCAAGCGAGTCCTGAAGAGAGGGATAGGGCAGTACATAGCCGAGTTCCGGAACGCCCAGCTCGGTAGCTCGCAACATGGCCCGGCCAAAACTATGCAGCTGCGAGATATGGATGGTGCGTATCGAGGAGACATTTTTCAACGCATCCCAGATGCCGATGCGTTGTAGCAACAAACGGCTGCCATAAGACAGGGCCAGCGCGCGAGCGTCCGGGCTGGCGGAATTGGCCGGTCGCGCTTCCAGCACGCAGATGTTCAGGTTGTTGTCACGCAGCGCAAGTGCCAGCGAGGCGCCGACGGGGCCGCCCCCGATGATAGCGATATCGTAATCTTGCGTGTTCATGAGTGGCGCATCAATTCTTCGATCCCCGTCACCGATTTTGGCGCGGCCTCAGTCAACACTTCGCAACCTTGTGCGGTGATGGCCACGTTGTCTTCGATGCGGATGCCGATGTTCCACAAGGCTTGCGGCACGTCGTCCGCCGCCCGTATGTAGCAACCCGGTTCCACGGTGAAGACCATCCCGGGTTGCAGCGCGCGCCACTCACCTTCAACCTTGTATGTGCCGACATCATGCACGTCCCTGCCCAGCCAGTGTCCGGTGCGGTGCATGTAGTAGCGCTTGTAACTCTCGCTTTCCAGCACGACGTCCACACTGCCTTCGCACAGCTTGAGGTCGATCAGTCCTTGCGCGATCACCCGCAATGCGGCGTCGTGGGGATCGTTCCAGTGCTTGCCGGGACGGGCGACAGCAATGGCGGCGGCCTGTGCGGCCAGCACCATCTCGTAGACGTCTTTCTGCGCAGCGCTGAATCTGCCATTGACCGGGAAGGTGCGTGTGATATCGGCGGCATAGCCATCCAGTTCGCAGGCCGCATCGATCAGCAACAGGTCACCGTCCTTGAGTTTTGCATCATTGCTGATGTAATGCAGCACACAGGCACGCTCGCCGCCGGCAACGATGGAGGTATAGGCGGGCGACTGGGCGCCGCTTTTGCGGAATTCATGCAGCAGTTCAGCTTCCACCTCGTATTCCATCATGCCGGGGCGGGTGGCGCGCATGGCACGGATGTGCGCGGCGCTGGAAATGGCCGCTGCACGGCGCATGGTGGCGAGTTCGTCGGCATCCTTGAACAGGCGCATCTCATCCAGCAATACCCTGATATCGTGGATCTCGTCCGGCGCAGTTACGCCGCTGCGGACTTTTTCCTGTACGCGGGCACGCAGGCCAAGCAAGTGTGCATCCCATGCTGCATCATGACCTAGTGGCTGGAAAAGCGCAGGCTGATTTGCCATCAGTTCGATCAGCTTGTCGTCCAGTTGCGCGATGGGATAGGTCGCATCGAAGCCGAACGCTTCCTTCGCAGCTTCCGGGCCATAGCGGTAGCCATCCCAGATCTCGCGCTCCAGATTCTTTTCGCGGCAGAACAGGATGGCTTGCGGCGCATCGCCCGCGATCAGCACCAGCACGGCCTCCGGTTCCCCGAAGCCGGTCAGGTAATGGAAATGGCTGTCGAAGCGGAAGGGATAGTGCGCGTCGCCGTTGCGCAATGTTTCCGGCGCGGTCGGGATGACGGCGATGCCGCGCTGCATCTTCTGCATCAAGTGGCCGCGGCGTGCGGCATGGATAGCGTGATCAATCATGGGTGGTATTCTGCGACGCGCACAGGCCGTTGTCGAGTTCTTGCAGACGTTGCGGTGTGCCGACATCCGTCCAGTGACCGGTATGATGCTCACCGCTTACCCTGCCCTGTGCGATCTGTTCGACCAGCAAGGGGGCGAGCGGCGCCCTGGTTCCGCGCGTAATGTGCGCGAACAGCGCGGGCTGATAGATGCCGATGCCGCTGAAGGTGAGCTTTGAGTCGTTAGTCGTTAGTCGCTGGTCGTTAGCTGGCAGGAGACGTCCGTCCAGTAAATGAAAATCGCCGCTCGAGTGGTAGGCGGGATTGCTGACCAATACGAGGTGAGCCGCATCTCCATTGGCCTGGAGCGCTGCAGCAAGTGCGGGCAGTTTCTCGAAATCGTAGTCGCACCAGATGTCGCCGTTGATCACAGCAAACGGCTCATTTCCCAGCAGATGCAAGGCGTTGACTATGCCCCCGGCAGTTTCCAGAGCAGCTGGCCGTTCCGGCGAGTAGCGAATGGCGGCGCCATAGCGGCTGCCATCGCCCAATGCGTCTTCGATCTGCGCACCCAGATGCGCGTGGTTGATGACCAGGTCAGTGATGCCTGCGCCAACAAGATGATCGATGTGCCACTCGATCAGCGGTTTGCCGCCGACTACCAGCAGGGGTTTGGGGGTGTGGTCGGTGAGCGGTCGCATTCTTTCACCGCGACCTGCGGCCAGGATCATGGCTTTCATTTTGATATGGCGCAGCGTGGCAGCCGGGTCAAAATGTGTACCCCACCTGTGCATCGCGCGGCTCCAGTTCATCCAGCAGATAGAGCAACGGCTTGAGTTCGATATAGCGTGTGCAGGCACGGCGCAGGTAGTCCATCACCAGTGGCATGTCTTTCAGGTAGCCTTCCTTGCCGTCGCGGTGATACAGGCGGGCGAAGATACCGAGCACCTTGATATGGCGCTGTGCGCCCATCCATTCGTAGTCACGATAAAAATCGCCGAAATCAGCATGCACCGGCAAGCCCGACTTGCGCGCTTTTTCCCAGTAACGGATCAGCCAGTCCATCACCTGTGCTTCTTCCCAATGGATATAGGCGTCCTTGAACAGCGAGGCGAGGTCGTAGGTGATCGGGCCGTATACCGCGTCCTGGAAATCGAGTATGCCGGGATTAGGTTTGCTTAGCATCAGATTTCTGGAATGGTAGTCCCGATGCACGAACACACGGGGTTGGGACAGGTTGTTGTCGAGTATGCGCCGGAACACGGTTTCCAGCGTGGTCTGTTGTCGCTCGCTCAGTTCGAGGCCAAGATGCCTGGCGATATACCAATCTGGAAACAGGTTCATCTCGCGCCGCAACAGTGCTTCATCATAAGGCGGCAGCTCGTGCTCCCGGCTGGCAAGCTGGATGCGAATCAGTGCGTCGGCGGCGGCGGCGTACAGCTGCGGCGCAGTTTCCGTATTCAAGGCCTCCAGGTAGGTAGTGTTACCAAGATCCGACAACAGCAGGAAACCCTGTATCAGGTCCTGTGCATAAACATGCGGCACATGAGTTCCGGCGTCCTCGAACAGCTTGGCGACATGGAGGAATGGGCGGCAATCTTCATGCTGCGTGGGGGCATCCATCACGATTCGAGTCTGTCCATCCGCAAAGGCAACGCGGAAGTAGCGGCGAAAACTGGCATCTGCAGATGCCGGGCTGAGGCTGAACCGGCTGTCTGGATACAGGTTGTGAAGCCAGTCGCTTAATTGTTGCTCGCGTCTCATGTGCAGGGGGTTTGGATTGCTTTAATATTGAATGTGTGCGATTTTAGCACCTTAATTTGCTCGTCCCGCATCATGCGCATTGGCCTTATTTCCTTTGCTTTTCTGGTGTTTTTTTTTATCGTTCCGGCAACCTTTGCCGCGGACGGTGTGTTGCTGCTCAGGCTGGATCGGAGCCTCTCGAAAATTGAAGGTACTCATGAAGAAACGCCGACCTTTATTTCCGCCAGCCAAATCACAGGAAATGAAGGTGAGCAGATCGAAGGCAGCGGCGCAGTCGAATTGCGAAAACGCGGAATGTCCATTTATGCCGATCGCATGCAGTATCAAGTGCGCGACAAAGAGCTCCGGGCCGATGGTGCAGTACGCATCGAGCAGGATAACAACGTTATGCAAGGACCGCATCTTAAACTCAACCTTGAAACCAGCATCGGTGTAATGACCAAGCCGGTATTCTGGCTGGGGGACAACCATGCGCGCGGGAAAGCCGACGAGTTGCGCCTGAACGGCAGGACAAATTTTTCATTGAGCGATGTGACCTATACCACTTGCCCAGAGGATCAGGATGATTGGTTGCTGAAAATGGGCAGCCTGGAGATCGACAATGGCAACCATATAGGCGTGGCAAAAAATGCCCGCGTGGAATTCATGAGAGTGCCCATCCTGTATACGCCCTGGATGGACTTTGCGCTTGGCGGGCAGCGCAAGTCCGGCTTTCTCGGGCCGGTTTTTGGCAGCACCGGCCAGGGAGGAACCGATCTGACATTGCCTTTCTATTGGAATATCGCACCTGACCGTGACGCTACATTCTCGCCGCGCATCATTGCCAAGCGCGGCGTCATGTTGAATAACGAGTTTCGTTTCCTGGGGCCAGACTATTCCGGGCAAGCAGACCTGGATGTACTTCCAGGCGATCATTTAGCCAATCGAACCCGTTCCCGTTTCGCCCTGACTGAAAACCATAATTTTGGCCTTGGGTTTGTCGGGTCGTTAAACCTCAACAAGGTTTCCGATGATGCCTATTTTCGCGATTTGACCAATTCGGTCAACGGCACATCGCAAACCATCCTGCCCCGCGAGGGCGTTTTATCCTATACAAATGGATGGTGGAATGCATCCGCCCGCGTCCAGAGTTTCCAGACCCTGCAGGATCCGGCGGCGCCGGTTGTTGTTCCCTACAACATGTTGCCGCAACTCAGTGTCGGCGCGCAACGAACTATGGGCAAGTCTGAAGTCAGGTTCTCCGGAGAGTATGTCGATTTTGCGCATTCGACCCTGGTGAGCGGGCGTCGTCTGGTGTTGTATCCCAATGCGAGTTATTCCCTCATTTCCGAGCCGGCGTTTTACCTGACGCCCAAGATCGGCTTGCATAGTACTTACTATATGATGGGCAGAAATAATTCCGCTTCCATGCCTGATCGATCAAGGATATTGCCTATCTTCAGCATGGACGGCGGGATGACGCTTGAACGGGAGTTGAATTTTGGCGGTAGCAGCTTTGTGCAAACGCTTGAGCCAAGAGCATTCTATGTGTATATCCCATACCGTGATCAAAGTATGCTGCCAAATTTCGATTCGGCCCAGGCCGATTTCAATTTTGCCCAGATTTTTACCGAAAATCGTTTTTTCGGCAGCGACAGAATTGGCGATGCGAATCAATTGACGCTGGCGCTAACTTCGCGCTTGCTCGACAAGGATAGCGGTGCAGAAAGGCTGCGGGTAGCGATTGGACAGCGTTTCAGCGCAACCACGCCACAGGTAAATCTGGTTGCACCTTCGGCTACGACCAACAAATCGGACATCCTGTTGATGGCGTCGGGGGAGGTAACGAAATCCTGGTCCCTGGATAGCTCGTTCCAATATAATCCCAGCCAGTCTCAAATCGTCCAATTCAATGCAAGCACAAGCTTCAGGCCGGAAAGCGGGAAAGTGCTCAACCTGGGCTATAGATTTACGCGCAACACCCTGCGCCAAATAGAGGTTTCGTCCCAATGGCCGTTGCTCAGGCATTGGCAAGGGGTGGCACAAATGAATTATTCCCTGCAGGACGGTCGTATTCTGGAGGCGCTGGGCGGGCTTGAGTATAATCTGGATTGCTGGGCAGTCAGGATGGTGGTGCAACGTTTTGTTACTGCAACGCAACAGAATTCCACCGGAATTTTTGTGCAACTGGAACTGAATGGTCTGGTGATGCTTGGCTCGGACCCGCTTGACTTGCTGGGATTGAGCATCCCCGGCTATACCAAGCAGAATGACCCGAATTTGAAAAGTCCAATGCATTAGTTGCATTGATATTGGCGCACAACAACCCATATAGCCACAATTGCCAAGAGCGGATCAATAGCAATTTACTGGCAGGAAAATAGTGATGAATATAATAAATTTGAAATGGCTTCAAAAATCAATTCTGGCGCTGCTACTCTGGATAATTTGTGTACCCGGCATTTTTGCTGCTGACAATTCGCAAACTGACAAGCTGCAGCAAGTGGAACCGATCGACAAAATCATTGCGGTCGTTAACGACGATGTAATTACCCGCCATGAACTGGATGACAAAATTGATGTTGTAGTCAAGCAACTCAAAAAGCAGGGCACTCCGTTACCTGCCCGTGAAGCGCTTGAAAAGCAGATTCTGGAACGCATGATCATGGATGTGCTGCAGCTGCAATTTGCCGAAGAAACGGGAGTACGCGTAGACGATACGCAACTGGATAAAACCATGCAGCGTATCGCGAAGGATAACAATATTTCTTCCGTTTCCGATTTTCGCGCGAAATTGGAACAGGAAGGCGTGGATTTCAAGAAATTCAGGGAGGAAATCCGCAAGGAGATTATTTTTTCCCGCTTGCGGGACAGGGAAGTCGACAGCAAAATCGTGATCAGTGAAAATGAGATCAACAATTATCTTGCTTCTCAGGCCAAGCAACCAGGCAAGAATGAAGAGTATCAATTGGCGCATATTCTGGTGCTGGTTCCGGAACAGGCGAGTGCCGATAAAATTCAGGCCAGCCGGGAGCGGGCAGAGCAAGCCCTTGCCCAATTGCATGGTGGAGCAGATTTCGCGCAAGTAGCTGCGGGGTTTTCCGATGCCAAGGATGCAATGCAGGGTGGAGAGCTTGGCTGGAGGCCCACAGACAGAATTCCTTCGCTGTTCCTTGACGAGCTGCAAAAAATGCAACCAGGAGACGTTAGTCCGGTACTTCGCAGCCCGAACGGGTTCCACATCATCAAATTGGTAAATAAGCGCAGCCAGGATGGGCCGGTTGTGGTTACCCAGACCCATGTGCGCCACATTCTCATTAAAACCAGTGATGCAGTTCCCGAGGTCGAGGCGAAGAACCGCCTGCTGGAAATCAAGAAACGTATAGATTCAGGCGAGGATTTTGCTGCGTTGGCCAAACGTTATTCCGAGGATGGCAGCGCCTCGCAAGGGGGCGATCTGGGGTGGATCTCGCCGGGCGATACGGTGCCGGAATTCGAGAAGGCGATGGATGAGCTGAAGGATGGACAAATCAGCGATCCCGTGCAAACTGGATTTGGCTGGCATTTGATCCAGGTACTGGAACGCCGCAATGCCGATGTCAGCGATGAACAGAAAAAGCAGCAGGCACGTGCGGCGATCCATGCCTTCAAGTCAGATGAGGCATATCAGGATTGGCTGCGGCAATTGCGGGATCGCGCTTACATCGAATACCGGAAGGACGATAAGGGTTCCTCCTGACCAGCTGATGTCGAATCAAGTCTACGCGCTGGCAATAACCTCGGGCGAGCCGGCGGGTATCGGTCCGGATCTGTGTTTGCAACTTGCGCAACTTCAGCATGACCTGCCGCTAGTCATTCTGGGCGACAGGATGATGTTGCAACAACGAGCCGAACTTCTCCGGCTCGATGTACAGATGCATGATTATGGAATAACAAAAGACTTGCAGTTGGGTCCGGGACACTTGTGTGTGCTGCACCTTCCGCTCGCGCAGGCGGCAGAACCCGGGAAACTGAATCCAGCGAACAGCCAGTATGTGCTGGACCTGCTGCTGCGGGCGGCTCAAGGCTGCCGGTCCGGCGAATTTGGCGCGATGGTCACGGCGCCCGTGCATAAGGGCATTATCAACGATGCCGGGATCCCGTTCACCGGCCATACCGAATTCCTTGCCGGGCTGGCCGATGACCGGCAAGTCGTGATGATGCTGGCAGGCGGCGGGATGCGCGTGGCGCTGGCTACCACCCATTTACCCCTGAGTGAAGTTGCGCAGGCGATCTCCGCGGAATTGCTGGAGCGGGTGTTGCGTGTCATCCGGGAAGACCTGATTGCACGCTTCGGTATCGAGCAGCCGCGTATCCTGGTGGCCGGGCTGAATCCGCATGCCGGCGAAGGCGGCCATCTCGGGCGGGAAGAGATCGAGGTGATCATTCCGGTGCTGGACAAGCTGCGCGCGGAAGGCTTCAATGTCAGTGCGCCGTTGCCTGCTGATACGCTGTTCACGCCGCACCGCCTGGCTCAATGCGACTGCGTGCTGGCGATGTACCACGACCAGGGCTTGCCGGTGCTGAAGTATGCCAGCTTCGGACATGGCGTCAACGTGACGCTGGGCCTGCCTTTCATCCGTACCTCGGTGGACCACGGCACGGCGCTGGAACTGGCCGGTACCGGCCGGGCGGATGCAGGCAGCCTGCTCGAGTCGATCAGGATGGCGGCGGAGATGGTACGCCACCAACATCTGCAGTGCGCGAACTCGACCGCGCCTTGATCGACAAATAGCGGCGATGTGTCCGCGCACTGCAATACTGCAAATTTTCCTGGTAATCCCATGCATATAGCCCGCAAACGTTTTGGCCAGAACTTTCTCGTGGATGAACAGGTCATCGGCGACATCATCCGCGCGATCCGCCCCGAAGCTGCCGACAACATGGTGGAGATCGGCCCAGGCCTGGGTGCGCTGACCCGGCCGTTGCTGAAAAAACTGGTTCGTCTGCACGTGGTCGAGATAGACCGCGACATCATTGCGCGTCTGGAAAGTGATTACCCGAAAGACCAGCTTGTCATCCATGCCGGCGATGCGCTCAAGTTCGACTATTCCGCATTGCCGTCGCCGCTGCGCGTAGTGGGCAACCTGCCCTACAACATCTCCTCGCCGCTGCTGTTCCACATCGCCGGTTATGCATCACGCATCACCGACATGCACTTCATGCTGCAAAACGAAGTGGTGGAGCGCATGGTGGCCGAGCCTTCCACGCCGGCATTCGGGCGCTTGTCGGTGATGCTGCAATATCGCTTCTACATGGAGAAATTGCTCGATGTGCCGCCGCAGTCTTTCCGGCCTTCTCCCAAGGTGGATTCCGCCATCGTGCGCATGATCCCGCTGCCGCTCAGCGAGGTGGTGGTGCGCGATGAAAAACTGTTCGCGGAAGTGGTTGCCGCCGCGTTCGGGCAACGGCGCAAGACCCTGCGCAACACGCTGCGCGGTCATTTGACGGAAGCGGACCTGGAAAGGCTGGGGATAGACTCGCAATTGCGTGCGGAGAACCTGGGGGTGGCGGAATTCGCGCGGATCGTGGATTTTCTGGGCGGGAAATGATGAATGAATCTGCGCCCAGGGTTTGCCGGGCAGACCAGGAATAAAATTACCGGGACTTCTTCTGGATCAACTCGATCCGGTATCCGTCCGGGTCTTCGACGAACGCGATCACCGTGCTGCCGTGTTTCATCGGCCCGGCCTCGCGCACCACCTTGCCGCCGCGCAGCTTTATCTTTTCACAGGCGGCATACGCATCCTCGACTTCGATCGCGATATGGCCGTAGGCATTGCCCAGGTCGTATTTTTCCACGTCCCAATTGTGCGTCAGTTCGATGACCGCGCTGCTGGCTTCGTCGTCATAGCCGACGAAGGCCAGGGTGAACTTTCCTTCCGGATAATCATTGCGGCGCAACAGCTTCATGCCGAGCACTTCGATATAGAAGTCCAGCGACTTTTCCAGGCTGCCTACACGCAGCATGGTGTGCAGGATACGCATCAGATCTCCACCATCTCGAAGTCTTCCTTGCGCGCACCGCATTCCGGACAAGTCCAGTTGATAGGCACGTCTTCCCAGCGCGTGCCGGGAGGAATCCCGTCTTCGGGGGAGCCAGTGGCTTCGTTATACAGCCAGCCACAGATCAGGCACATGTAGGTTTTATAGTTTGAAGCCGAGGTCATAAGTATCAATATCAGTTAAAATCGCACAATTGCATATTCTAGACGAAAGTCTTTTCCATGTCCGAAATCCCTCCCGTTGTGCTAGTGTTTGCGGCCACAGATCCGAGCAGTGGAGCTGGATTGCAGGCGGATATCCTGACCATTGCCAGCATGGGTTGTCATCCGCTGTCGGTGGTGACCGCAGTGACTGTGCAGGACACCAGTGGGGTGGAGGATGTGTTGCCGATCGATTCCGAATGGGTTGCCGACCAGGCCCGCGCGGTGCTGGAAGATATTCCGGTTGATGCATTCAAGATCGGATTGCTGGGTAGCGTGGAGAACGTGGCGGCAATTGCGGAAGTGATTTCGGATTATCCGGATATTCCGCTGGTGTTCGATCCGGTGCTGACTTCCGGCCGGGGCGATGAGTTGGCTAACGAAGACATGCGCGATGCGATGCGTGAGTTGCTGTTGCCGCAAACCACGATTCTGACACCTAACAGCATAGAGGCGCGCCGACTGATCCAGGATGAAGAGAACGATGAGAACAACCCCGAACTGGAAGAGTGTGCCAAGGGTATCGTGCAAATGGGCTGCGAATTCGTGCTGGTGACCGGCACGCATGAACATACGCAGAAAGTCATCAATTCCCTTTATGGAGCGAGTGGCCTGATCCGCAGCGATAACTGGCCTCGCCTGCCCGGTATCTTCCATGGCTCCGGATGTACCTTGGCATCGGCCCTTGCTGCGCTACTGGCGAACGGTTTGCCGATGGAAGAAGCGGTGAAAGAAGCGCAGGAATACACCTGGCAAACGCTGCAATACGGATTCCGTCCCGGCATGGGGCAGCATATCCCGGACCGCCTGTTTTGGGCGCGTGACGAAGATGAAGAACAGGATGGGTCAAATACGCGCCATTAGGGGGCTTTACGCCATCACGCCGGACTGCGTCGACACTGTGGATCTATTGAGGCGAGTAAGTCAGGCATTGAACGGCGGCGCTACCATTCTTCAATACCGCAACAAATCGGCAAATGCCGCGTTGCGGCTGGAGCAGGCAACGGCTTTATGCGGATTGGCGCGCGAATTCGAGATCCCGTTCTTGGTGAATGACGATGTGCGTCTCGCACATCAGGTAAATGCCGACGGCGTGCATCTGGGTGCGTCAGACACGGATACGAAAGCCGCGCGCAGGGTACTGGGCGATCGCAAAATAATCGGTGTGTCTTGCTATAATCGTCTGTCCCTGGCCAGGGAAGCAGTTGCAGCCGGAGCGGATTATCTGGCATTTGGCGCATTTTTTCGTTCCATCTCAAAGCCAGATGCCATAAAGGCAGATATAGACTTGCTCTATCAGGCACGTGCAGAATTTGATGTACCGCTGGTAGCGATAGGTGGTATTACTGCGCAAAATGGCGCAGCTTTGGTGGATGCCGGTGCGGATGCGCTGGCCGTAATCACTGCATTGTTTGGTGTGGCTGACATCCATGCATCCGCGCGGGAATTTTCAAAACTTTTTATTCGGGATCTTGCTCCATGACTTCACATAACCAGGAATTGTTCGAACAATCGCAACGCATCATACCGGGCGGGGTGAATTCGCCGGTGCGTGCTTTCAAGTCGGTGGGCGGTACGCCGCTATTCTTCAAGCGCGGCAAGGGCGCCTATGTGTGGGATGCCGACGACAAGCGTTATATCGATTACGTCAATTCCTGGGGCCCGATGATCGTTGGACACTGCCATCCGGAAGTGGTGAAGGCCGTGCAGGCTGCCGCAGCCGAAGGGCTGGGATTCGGTGCCCCGACCGCTGCTGAACTGGAAATAGCCGAGTTACTGTGCAAGATTCTGCCCAGCCTGGAAATGGTTCGCCTGGTCAGTTCCGGCACCGAGGCGACGATGACCGCGATCCGCCTGGCCCGCGGTTTTACCGGGCGTTCGCGCATCATCAAATTCGAGGGCTGTTACCATGGACATTCCGATGGACTGCTGGTCAAGGCCGGTTCCGGCGCGCTGACCTTCGGACAACCCAGTTCTTCCGGCGTGCCTGCCGAGATCGCCGCGCTGACCACGGTGCTGGATTACAACGATGCAACCGGTCTGGAAAAGACTTTCGCCGAGATCGGCGATGAGATCGCTGCAGTGATCGTCGAGCCGGTCGCCGGCAACATGAACCTGATCCTGCCCAAGCGCGAGTTTCTCGATGCCATGCGCAAGCTGTGCACCAAGCATGGCGCGGTGCTGATCCTCGACGAAGTGATGTCGGGGTTTCGAGTCGGTTTGCAGGGCGCGCATGGACACTATGGCATCAAGCCGGACCTGATCACCCTGGGCAAGGTCATGGGCGGGGGGTTGCCCGCAGCTGCATTCGGCGGACGGCGTGACATCATGCAATGCCTGGCACCGCTTGGTGCGGTTTACCAGGCAGGAACGCTGTCCGGCAATCCAGTGGCAGTGGCGGCGGGCTTGACTACGCTGAAGCTGGTTCAGGCGCCGGGTTTTTATGAGACCTTGACCCGAACTGCAAGGCAGATGACTGAGGGCCTTAGTGCCAGCGCGAAGAAGCACGGCATCCCGTTCAGCGCCCAATCCATCGGCAGCATGTTCGGTCTGTATTTCAGCAACGCTGTGCCAACTTCGTATGCCGAGATCATGGCCAGCGACAAGGCTGCGTTCAATCGCTTTTTCCACGCCATGCTGGACGAAGGTGTATATCTTGCACCCTCTGCATTCGAGGCTGGATTCGTATCGGCAGCTCATACCGACAGCGATATTACGGCGACCATTGCCGCAGCAGACAAGATTTTTGCTAGCTGGTAATGGGGCTGTTCTCCAAGGCAGAGTTTTTCACCACGGTAAATCATTTCCGCGACCTGCCTCTGCACGGTGGCAGGGAAGTGGCATTCGCCGGGCGTTCCAATGCCGGAAAATCCTCAGCCATCAACACTCTGGCCAACCATACCCGTCTGGCCTTTACCAGCAAGACGCCGGGACGTACCCAGCACATCAATTATTTTTCACTGGGGAATAACAAATTCCTGGTAGATTTGCCTGGCTATGGTTACGCCAAAGTACCGCCTGATGTGCAACAGCACTGGGAAGGTTTGCTGAGCCAGTATTTGCAAGTACGGGAAGCCCTGAGCGGACTGGTGATCATCATGGATGCACGACATCCGCTTACACCGCTGGACGAGCGCATGCTGGACTGGTTCGCACCCACCGGCAAGCCGGTGCATATCCTGCTCACCAAGTCGGATAAATTGAACCGCCAGCAGGCGACCCTGACCCTGAATCGTGTAAAATCCTATCTTGCAGAACATTTCCCTTTTTGTTCGGTGCAGTTGTTCTCCAGCCTGAAAAAGATCGGCACAGATGAAGCCGAGGCAGTGATCGTCAACTGGCTGGAAGCTGAAACATAGGCAAAAAAATGCCCCTGGCTAAAGGGGGAAGCCAGGGGCAAAAGTGTCTCAACTTAGGGTTAAGACTACCCGCTCAGGGAGGAGAAACGGGAGATAACTTTCGTTACCTGTAACATCAGATAAGAGAATGCTGAAATAGTTTCACCCGATATTAAATTTTTGGGATTTAAAATGGAAACATTAGGACAATACCCACAAAGCCGGATGCGGCGCATGCGCCGGGACGCGTTTTCACGTGCCTTGATGCGTGAGCATGTGCTTACTCCTGCGGATTTTATCTATCCTGTGTTCGTGCTTGAGGGCAATAACCGGGAAGAAAATGTTGTTTCTATGCCGGGAGTCAGACGCGTTACTTTGGACTTGCTGCTGAGGCAAGCCGAGGAATGTGTAGTGCTGGGCATCCCGGTGATGGCGTTGTTTCCGGTCATTGATGCCAGCCTCAAGACAGAAGATGCTCGCGAAGCATTCAACCCGAAAGGTTTGGTTCCTCGTGTGGTCTCCGAACTGAAGAAGAATTTTCCGGACCTAGGCATCATGACCGACATTGCCCTTGATCCCTATACCAGTCATGGTCAGGATGGGTTGCTTGATGCCAGCGGCTACGTCATGAACGATGAAACCATCGCCGTGCTGGTACAACAGGCGCAGGTTCACGCTGCCGCCGGTGCCGATATCGTCGCTCCTTCCGACATGATGGACGGTCGCATCGGTGCGGTGCGCGCAGCACTAGACGCCAAAAAATGCATCCATACCCGAATCATGGCCTATTCCGCCAAATATGCTTCCAGCTTCTACGGCCCGTTCCGCGACGCCGTCGGCTCCAGCGGTAATCTGGGATCAGGCAACAAATACACCTACCAGATGGACCCGGCCAATTCAGACGAAGCCTTGTGGGAGGTTGGGATGGATTTGCAGGAAGGTGCAGATATGGTGATGGTCAAACCTGGCATGCCCTATCTGGACATCGTGCGTCGGGTGAAGGACGAATTCAAGGCGCCTACCTTTGTCTATCAGGTCAGTGGCGAATATGCCATGCTCAAGGCTGCCGCGCAGAACGGCTGGCTGAACGAGCAGGCTTGCGTACTGGAAGCATTGCTGTCATTCAAGCGTGCCGGGGCAGACGGGATATTGACCTATTTCGCGCTGGATGCGGCGAGGTGGTTGGCGGAAAAGAAGTAGAAGTCGACAACTGGGCAACAGTACTCGTTGAACAACAGGATCCTGTCGATTGGAATCCTGTTCGTTGGGTATCGCTACGCTTCAGCCAACCTGCTTCAACCTGCCAGCAACGCTTCCACCGCCACAATATCCGCATGGGTCTCCGGCTTGCGGCTACCGCTGTAGCGGGCGTTTTCCGGCAGGACGATGATGTGTATCTGAGTGCCCGATTCGCCGGTCAAGGTGTAGCTCGGCACGAATTCTTCATGTCCGCCCACACGCACTTTCCATTCTCCATCTTCGAATTCGATCTCGTGCCTGAGCAGAAAAAGCAGAACGGCTTTTGCATCATCGCTGAATAGCATGAGGTTGATATCAGAATTGGTGCCTGCGGTGCCATTCAGCACCGAGCCGGTAAGATATGGGTGGAATTGGTCCAACAGGAGCATGGTAGCGAGAGCTTCTTCGCGCAACTGATACAGTATGTCAGGATGGCTGTCATGCTGGTAGAGCGCCCGATAACTGTGCAGGGCATCATCCACTTCCTGGTTGCTGGGCAGATGTTGCGTGTCCGATGCCCCAAGTTGCCGCGCGGCTTTGCGCTTGGCCATTGCATGGTCGGTGATGCCGCCATCTGCCATCAACTTGGCGGCCTGCTGGGCGAGTTGCTCGCGCATCAGGTCGCGCCGTCGCACGTTATCCCTGCTCATGATTGCGCCCTAAAATAGTTGATTCCTGAAGGTTTCGCTTTGCGACTTTTCCAATATCGTGGCAGGTTTTGGCGGGGGCAGGTTTTCCTGGTAAAAATATTCCAGCAAATCACCATTTGGATCCTGATACCCATCATTGTCGATGAGTACCGCTGCCATGTTGTCGGGCATGGTGTATGTTGCCTCCGGTACGCCTTTTAGAACGTGCGCCATATAATCCATCCAAATGGGAAGTGCAGCGCCACCACCGGTTTCCCGGTCTCCGAGACTGTGAGGATTATCAAATCCCATCCAGGCAATTCCTACGACAGTAGGCTGAAAACCACAAAACCACGCATCGATGGAATCACTGGTAGTCCCGGTTTTGCCTGCCAGGTCCTGCCGGCCTAATTGCATGGCACGGCTACCGGTTCCATGCCGCACCACATCCTGCATCATGCTGACCATGGTATAGGCATTGCGTACATCGATTACCCGATCCGCATTTTCTCCCGCAACAACAGGCTCAGCCTTACTCAAAATGTTTCCTTTGGCATCTTCAATGCGCTGGATGAAATAGGGCGCCACTTTGAATCCGCCATTGGCAAAAACCGAATAACCAGCAACCATTTGCCACGGAGTGACCGAACCGGCGCCCAGAGCCATTGTCAGGTAGGCTGGATGCTTGGCAGGATCAAATCCGAACTTGGAAATATAATCCTGTGCATATTGAGGCGTGATCGCCTGCAGAATGCGAATGGAAACCAGGTTTTTGGACTTGACGAGCGCCTGCCTCATTCGCATCGGACCATCAAATCCGCCCTCATAATTTTTCGGCTGCCATGCCTCGCCACCCGTTTCTGCGGCACTGAATGATAACGGCGCATCATTGATGACTGACGCCGGCGTAAACCCTTTTTCCAATGCGGCAGAATAGATGAAAGGCTTGAAACTTGATCCAGGTTGTCTCCATGCCTGGGTAACATGATTGAACTGGCTGTGGTTGAAATCAAATCCACCTATCAGCGAATAGATTGCGCCATCCTGAGGGTTGGCTGAAACGAATGCGGCTTCGACCTGGGGCAATTGCGTGATCTGCCAGGAATCGGTACCAATTTCCTGTACCCGAATGATGGAGCCCTTTCGGATGCGCCGGGATACTGGAATTTTGTCTCCAAGTGCACGCTGGGCAAACTTGAGACCTTCTTTCCGGATCTCAATTACTTTTCCTCCCTTGCAATACGCACGGATAGAATTGGTCCCGACGAATTGCACTATGGCAGGAATCAGGTCATCGCTTGCGCTTACATCCAGCAGAGCATCATCCAGGTACTCGTTGTTTTCCTTATTGCTGAGGTCAACATATCCTTCCGGGCCGCGATAGCCGTGCCGGCGATCGTATTCCAGGACGCCTTTGCGTACCGCCCTATAAGCAGCATCCTGGTCTTTTTGACGTATCGTTGTATAGACTTTGATCCCTTGAATATAGGCGTCATCCTGATAGCGGTTATATAGCTCCTGTCTGACCATTTCCGCCAGATAATCCGCCTTGATTGCAAATTCACGTTGACCATGTCTGGCAATTATTGGCCGTTGTTGCGCAGTCTCGAATTGTGAGGGTGTAATGAAATGCAATTCCAACATACGCCGCAGCACATACATTTGGCGCAATTTGGCTCGATGGGGGTTGACTACGGGATTGTATGCAGATGGTGCTTTGGGAAGGCCCGCCAGCATTGCCATTTCGGCAATATTGAGTTGGTCAAATTTCTTGCCGAAATAGACTTGGGCTGCGGCTGCGAACCCGTACGCTCTCTGACCCAGATAAATCTGGTTTATATAGAGCTGCAGGATTTCGTCTTTGCTTAAATTATGTTCGATTTTGATTGAAAGCAAGGCCTCGTTGAATTTGCGAGTCAGGGTTTTTTCCTTGGTCAGGAAAAAATTACGTGCTACCTGCATTGTTATAGTGCTGGCGCCCTGCTTTACACCACCAGATACGAAGTTGGAAAATGCCGCACGCACCACTCCGGCGTAATCCACGCCACCATGCTCGTAAAATCGATCATCTTCGGCAGCAAGAATGGCCTTCTTCATCAGGTCGGGCACATCACCGATTTTGACCAGGGCGCGACGCTCTTCCCCAAACTCACCAAGCAAGATACCCTCCGAGCTGTAAACTCTTAATGGTATTTTAGGCTGGTAATCTGTAAGTACCTCTAGCGAAGGCAGTGTAGGATAGGTTAGCATAGCCGCGAATGCCAGAAGCATTACCGGCAGAATGGCACAAGTCAGAGCAACAAGAACCGGATAGAACCACCAGCGTTGGGTCATCATGTAAGCGAAAATTAGGGAGGTTTAGCCGATTGTCGAATTATATCGGCTATTGCAGGTGAAAATAACCCTGCAAAAGAAACTTTACTTGAGATGAAGTTATTGCTAGGATTTAAACCAGTTTATACAGAAAGGTGCTAACCTACCTAATGCTTAAAGGAAATTTTAATATCCCCATTGATTTTTTCCAAACTGGAACTCCGCCGTTGATTGGGGTGGATATAAGCCTGTCTTCAGTTAAATTGGTGGAACTCAGTGAGTTGCCGAAAAACAATGGGTATGTGGTTGAGCGATATGCGATAGAACCGCTTCCGAAAGACGCACTGGTTGATGGCAACATCAATAATCTGGATGCGGTTTCGGAAAGTATAGACCGTGCGCTAAAGCGCATGGGTGGGCGCATTAAAAGTGCCTGTTTGGCATTGCCGGCCGCAGCAGTAATTTCCAAGAAGATATATCTCCCGGGTGGATTGCGCGAAGAAGACCTTGAATATCAGGTCGAGGCCGAGGCCAACCAGTACATTCCTTTTGCCATGGACGAAGTAAATCTGGACTTTCAGGTTTTAGGTCCTGCGCCCAACAATACTGAAGAAATAGAGGTGCTGTTGGCTGCATCGCGCAAGGTTAACGTGGAAGACCGGGTTGCAGCAGCTCAAGCGGCAGGCTTAAAAGCAGTTGTAGTAGATGTTGAGGCCTATGCTGCAGAAATGGCACTGGATCAAATTTGTTCGCAATTGCCAGGCGGGGCTGTCGATCAGTGCGTTGCACTGGTGGATATTGGTGCAAATGTGATGAACATTAACGTCTTGAGAAACGGTCAATCGGTCTACACAAGAGATCAACAAATCGGGGGAGAACAACTCACCCAGCAGATACAGAATGCCTTTGGATTATCCTACGAAGAGTCCGAGATAGGTAAACGCAATGGTGGCCTGCCGGACAATTATGAGAACGATGTGCTGGCGCCATTTCGGGAAGGCGTGTCCAGCGAGATTGTGCGTGCCATACAATTTTTCTTTACCTCAACAAAATATAACGAAGTAAATTATATCGTTCTGGCGGGCGGTACTGCCGCGCTAACAGGACTTGATGATGTAGTTGCAACGCGCACACAAGTGAACACCCTGGTAGCAAATCCATTTGCGCGAATGACCTTGTCCAGCCGCATAAAGCCGCGTCAGTTGCAGACTGATGCACCAGCGCTGATGATAGCTTGTGGACTCGCGATGCGGAGATTTGATCCATCATGATACGCATAAATTTATTACCTCACCGTGAAGAAAAGCGGAAGGCTCGAAGAACCCAGTTCATTGCATTCAGCGTGATCTCACTGATAGCCGGCGCTTTGGTAGTGGGGTTCGTTCATGCGGCAATAAGTACGCAGATATCATATCAGGAGCGTCGTAACGAATATCTGATACAACAAACCCAGATACTGGACAAACAGATATCAGAGATCAAAAAACTGCGTGAACAGACAGATGCGCTTTTGGATCGCAAGAACGTGGTCGAAAACCTGCAGACAACCCGCTCGGATGTGGTGCACCTGATGGATCAAATGTTGCGTATTTTGCCGGATGGCGTATACCTGAAATCGCTCAAGCAAACCGGTTCCGCAGTTAATCTGGTAGGTATTGCGCAGTCCAATGCACGAGTTTCTACCTTGATGCGGGCGATAGATGATTCGCCGTGGCTGACATCTCCTACACTCGTTGAAATACACTCTATCAATGTGAAAGGGGAGATCACTAATCAGTTTACGCTGAATTTTAATTTGACCAAGCAGACGCAATCTGCTGGCGCTACCAGCAAGAAAGGCTAGGATTCCAATGAAGTTGCTGGAACAAATAAAAACAATCAACCCAAAGACTCCTGGGGAATGGCCCTGGCCGGTAAAGCTGACGGTCATGTTTGGCATATTTTTGGCTGTTTTGTTCGGCGGGGCAGTTCTTGATTGGCAGGGACAATGGGCAGCGCTGGGTAATGCCAGGCAGGAAGAGGGCAAACTCAAGGATACTTTCCTGGCCAAGAAAAAACAGGCAATCAACCTGGATATTATAAAAAAGCAGCTTACTGAAACCCAGCAGTCATTTGGAGCATTGCTCAAGCAGTTGCCCAACAAATCTGAAATGGACGCATTATTGACAGACATCAACCAGGCCGGCCTGGGCCGTGGATTGCAGTTTGAATTGTTCAAACCAGGCAAGGAAGTTGTTACCGGCGTGTTCGCTGAACAGCCAATTACAATCAGGATTACCGGAGGCTATGATGATTTGGGTCATTTCGCAAGCGATATATCCCAATTGCCGCGCATCGTAACGCTCAATGACATCAAAATTGCTCCAGTGGGCTCAAAATCCTCGACTGCTGAAATTCAGTTGTCTATGAATGCAACGGCTAAAACCTATCGCTATCTTGATGAAAATGAACTGGCTGCAAGGAATAAAGGCTCCAAAAAGGCGAAGGGCAAAAAATGAAACACGCTTATTTATTGCTGATTCCTTTTTTTCTGGCTGCGTGTGGTGGTGAAGAATTCCAGGATCTGCATGATTTTGTAAAAAATGCTGGAGCAGACATGCGCGGCAAGGTAGATCCACCACCTCAGATCAAACTATATGAACCGTTCAATTACGACAATTCATCCGATCTGCCCAACCCCTTTGTGCAACGGAAACCGGATTTGAAGAATGGAGGGCTGGCAGGACTTAATCAGCCCGACTTGACCAGGCACCGGGAGGCGCTGGAGGAGTTTCCATTGGATGGTTTGAAAATGGTCGGTTTTTTATTTCAGGGCAAAGAAGGTTACGCCATTATCAGATCTCCTGACACTAAGCTGCACAGAGTCAAGGTCGGGAATTACATGGGTCAGAATTTCGGGAAAATTTCGTCCATAACCGAAACCGAAGTCCAACTTAAGGAAATGATTCAGGATAGTTCGGGAGACTGGTCAGAACGCGAAAGCAGTCTGCAATTGGTGGAATGATGAGGGATATAAAATGAAATATTTCAGAGATGCAATTATAAACCTTGTCCGGCGTGGCGCCGTTCTGTTGGCGTTTTTTGCGCTGACTGCCAATGCGCAAAACATGCCGGATGGAAACAGTATTCAGTCGATCAATCTTGGAGGTGCGCCTGGGGGCAAACTGGTAATCCAGATTGGTTTGATGAATGCGCTGGCCAATCCACCAGCAGGATTCACTGTCAGCAGTCCACCGCGCATTGCTTTTGATTTCCCTAATACGGCAAATAACCTGGGCAAGTCCACGCAGGAATTTAACGCAGGCGATATACGCAGTGCCAACATAGTACAGGCCGGTAATCGAACAAGGTTGGTAATAAATCTTAATCAGATGATGTCCTACAGCACTCAGATTGAGGGCAAAAATCTGCTGATTTACCTGCAACCGCCTATGGTTACTTCTGATGTGGCTCCATCGCGATTTGCTGTTGCCATGCCCGGCGAGAATATGCACAGTCTTCGAGACGTGGATTTCCACCGTGGGAAAAATGGTGAGGGTCGAATTCAGGTAGATCTGTCCGATTCCAATGTAGGTATAGATATCAAGCAGCAAGGCAAGAGCCTGGTGGTTAATTTCCTGAAAACCAGTTTGCCGGCAAACTTGCAACGCAAGCTTGACGTAACCGATTTTGGAACTCCGGTTGTAGGGATAGACACGTTTGCAGATGGAGAAAATGTACGCATGATTGTCGAGCCACAAGGTTCATGGGAACACTCGGCATACCAGACAGACAACAAGTTCATACTGGAAGTCAAGCCTGTATTGGATGACCCGAACAAGCTGGTGAAAGGTTCTCAGCCAGGGTATTCGGGCGAAAAGCTGACATTGAATTTTCAGAATATTGCGGTGCGTGAAGCATTATATGTAATCGCGGATTTCATTAACAGCAACGATTCCAATGTTCCCATGAACATGCTGATCAGCGATTCCGTGACTGGCAATCTTACTTTACGCTTGAAGGATGTACCTTGGGATCAGGCGCTGGATATCATACTTCAAAGCAAAGGGCTGGACCTGCGCAAAAACGGCAACGTAATTCAGATCGCCCCAAGGGAAGAAATGGCAGCGAAAGAAAAACTGGCGTTATCCGCCAGCCAGGAAATCTCCGAGCTCGAAGAACTGCACACTGAAAGTTTTCCCCTTAGCTATCAGAAGGGCAGTGTGGTTGTCTCCATGTTGTCGAACGAGAAACAGCGGATCTTATCCAAGCGCGGCAGTGCTGTCGTGGATGATCGAACCAACACGATATTCATAAAGGATACCCCGACGGCCCTCGAAGAAGCACGCAAGTTGATCAAGCAAATTGATGTTCCAGTGCGTCAAGTCATGATTGAGGCGCGCTTTGTGGAAGCGGGTGATAAATTTACCCGCACTCTGGGCGGAAAGCTGAATTTCACCAGTCCATTATCAACGGTGCCACCAGGGTATTCTGGTGGTACCTCGTCCGGAGGAAACGTCAATTTGCCAGGCTACAATTCCGCTGGTGGTCAAATTGCAGTTTCACTGTTTAATGCGGTAGCCAGCAGAACATTGAATTTGGAATTGACAGCATCAGAGGTAGATGGCAAATCTAAAAACATATCCAGTCCGCGTGTCGTGACGGCTGATTCCACTGAGGCATCCATCGACCAGGGAGTCGAAATTCCTTATCAGCAGGCGTCCAGCAGCGGGGCAACTGCAGTTTCCTTCAAAAAGGCAACGCTTAGTTTAAAGGTAACGCCGCAAATCACCCCGGATGACAATGTCAACCTGAAAATCAATGTCAATAAGGATAGCGTCGGGGAGACGTACAACGGAGTACCCAGCATAAACACCAGTCAGGTAAGCACTCAGGTGCTGGTTGAAAACGGTGGAACAGTCGTTGTTGGCGGGATATATACCCAGGATCAAACCAACTCGATCAACAAGGTTCCCCTGCTTGGAGATGTTCCGTTATTGGGATGGTTTTTCAAGAACAACCAACGTACTGAAAACAGGTCTGAACTGCTGGTCTTCATAACGCCAAAAATCCTGAAGGAAAGCCTTAACATTCGATGAAAATCGTGATGGGACAATGCTAAGCCCGGCGCGAGCCGGGTTTTTTTTCAGGGCAGCAAATGGGAAATTCGCTACAATTCTGTAATGACCGACAACAACTCTCTGCGAACGAAGCGGGCTTCCGGCAACATCATCCTGATAGGCATGATGGGTGCAGGTAAAACCACAGTGGGGAAATCACTGGCGCAATGCATGCATAAGACATTTGTCGACAGCGACGAGGAAATTCAGCGGCGCACGGGGGTAACGATTCCACACATTTTCGACATTGAAGGAGAGCCCGGTTTTAGGCGCCGTGAATCAGGCGTCATTCAGGAATTGGTGAAACGAGACAATCTGGTTCTGGCAACTGGAGGCGGGGTCATACTAGACCAACAGAACCGGAATGAATTGATCAGTAACGGTATCGTTGTCTATTTGAAAAGCTCATTATCGGATCTCTGGCGGCGTACACGGCACGACCGCAATCGGCCATTGCTGCAAACCGCTGACCCGCGAGCCATGCTGAAAAACCTGTATGAACAGCGTGACCCCTTATATACGCAAACGGCTGACATGATAGTTCCCACAGGCCGGCAAAGTGTCCACAGCCTGGTACTGAGGCTGCAACAGGAACTGGACCTCATTTCGTCAGGCACAACTTGAAATAGACAGAACCATGCAAACGTTAACAGTAGGGCTTGAAGCAAGAAGTTATCCGATACATGTCGGTCCAGGACTTTTGGACCAGCATGGACTTTTGCTTCCATACCTGCCAAAAATGCGTGCGGTCATTGTCAGCAATACGACCGTTGCGCCGTTATATCTTGCCCGCGTACAGGCCATGCTTGAGAATCATGGCGTTAATGTCGTGCCAGTGATCTTGTCCGATGGCGAGCAATACAAGAATTCGGAAACTCTTAATTTGATCTATACCGCACTGCTAAATAATCGCTGCGAACGCAGTACCCCTTTGATTGCTTTGGGCGGAGGCGTTATTGGCGACATGACCGGGTTTGCCGCTGCGACCTACCTGCGCGGAGTTCCATTCATCCAGATGCCCACCACCTTGTTGGCTCAGGTCGATTCCTCGGTTGGTGGCAAGACCGGTATCAACCATGCTCTGGGCAAGAACATGATAGGGGCGTTCTATCAGCCAAGAGTGGTGATTGCAGATACGAAATCACTGGATACACTACCCGATGAAGAACTTCGTGCGGGATTGGCCGAGGTCATCAAATATGGACTGATCCGCGACCTGCCATTCTTCGAATGGCTGGAGCAGAACATCGAGAAGCTGCTGTCGCGTGACAGCGAAGCATTGCAGTACGCCATCGCGCGCAGTTGCCGGAACAAGGCAGAAGTCGTCGGCGCCGACGAGTTCGAAAGCGGCGCGCGCGCCCTGCTCAACCTCGGCCATACCTTCGGTCACGCTATCGAAACCGGTTCAGGGTATGGATCGTGGCTGCACGGCGCGGCAGTAGCCGCCGGCACCATCATGGCCGCTGATTTATCTCAGCGTCTGGGCTGGATCAGTGCAGATGATGTCGCGCGCATCCGGCGCCTGTTCGAGCGAGCAGACCTGCAGATCGCCGCGCCGCCCTTGGGCACGGACACCTATCTGCACCTGATGGGGCTGGATAAAAAAGTCGAAGCGGGCAAGATTCGCTTCGTGCTGCTGAAGGCCATTGGCAGCAGTGTGGTCAGCAGCGATGTTCCGGAAGAGTTGCTGCGGCAAACTTTGGCATCGTGCATCAAGCATGGCTGAGCTTGCGTCTTATGCGGTTGGCGAGTACAACACGCGCGGAAGGGTCGTGCATGAGGATGCGCCGTTCGGGCGCAACGAGTTCCAGCGCGACCGTGATCGTATCATCCATTCCGCCGCATTTCGCCGCCTGGAATACAAGACCCAGGTATTCGTCAATCATGAAGGTGACCTGTTCCGCACTCGCCTGACCCACAGCATCGAAGTCGCGCAGATCGGGCGCTCCATCGCACGCTGGCTCGGACTGAACGAAGACCTGGCGGAAGCCCTGGCCCTGGCGCACGATCTTGGCCATACGCCATTCGGCCATGCAGGCCAGGAAGCGCTCAATAGCTGCATGAAGGAATACGGGGGGTTCGAGCACAACCTGCAATCATTACGCGTGGTGGACATGCTGGAAGAGCGCTATGCCGCATTCAACGGACTCAACCTTAGTTTTGAAACACGTGAAGGTATACTCAAGCATTGTTCAAGAGAGAATGCGCTAAAGCTCGGCGAAGTGGCAGAGCGTTTTGTGCTTGGACAGCAGCCGACACTGGAAGCGCAGATCATCAATCTGGCGGATGAGATCGCGTATAACAACCATGATGTTGATGATGGTCTGCGTTCCGGACTCCTTACACTGGATCAGCTCGGATCAGTTCGTTTGTTCGCGGAACATCTGGATGCGGTACGCAAAACCTATCCGGATATTGACGACCGTCGCCTGGTACACGAAACCATCCGTCACATGATCAACACGCTGGTAACCGACCTGATCCATGAGACCGAAAGAAATATCAACTTGCGTGGCATAGGTAATCTTGCCGATGTGCGCAGTGCCCCGCCCCTGGCTGCATTCAGTACCGGAGTGCAAGAACAGAATCGCGAGCTCAAGACCTTTTTACGTACTCACCTGTACCGCCACTACCGCGTCATGCGCATGAGTGCGAAGGCGCATCGCATCATCAACAACCTGTTCAACGCCTTTATGGAGGACAGTCGCCTGCTGCCGCCCCAATATCAGCGACAGGCAGAGGACGACAGCGCGCGCGCTGTGTCCGACTATATCGCCGGAATGACCGACCGATATGCCATCAGGGAGCACAAGCGACTGTTTGCGATTGAAGAAGCGTGATTCCGGACAGACGTTGCCAATTCGCGTGTTGGTCGCTATCCATACCGGCATGATAAAATCCGCGCTCAATTTTTGAGCCACCTGCCATGAGCGATACGCCACATCCCATCGAACGACTCCTGCGTCAGCGCATCCTGATCCTGGATGGAGCGATGGGCACCATGATCCAGCGCAGCAAGCTGACCGAGTCACACTATCGCGGTACGGAGCCGTATGGCGAATACAGCGGTGAACGCAGGTCATTTCCAGACCACCCGGTTGATGTCAAAGGGAACAACGACCTGTTGTTGCTGACCCAGCCGCACGTCATTCGCGGAATTCATGCGGAATATCTGACTGCAGGCGCGGATATCATTGAAACCTGCACGTTCAATTCCACGGCGGCATCACTGGACGATTACGATATGGTGGATCTGGCCTATGAGCTGAATTTCGCCGGAGCGAAGTTGGCGCGTGGGGTGTGCGATGAATTCGAGGCGAAGATAGCAAACAAGCCACGCTTCGTTGCAGGAGTTTTGGGCCCGACTACCAAGACCGCGTCGATCTCGCCCGACGTGAACGATCCGGGTTTCCGCAACATCAGTTTCGATGACCTGGTGGCCGGCTACACCGTGGCGATACGCGGCCTGCTGGATGGCGGCGCGGACATCCTGATGGTCGAAACCATTTTCGATACGCTGAACGCAAAGGCCGCTGTGTTCGCCATCGAGCAATATTTCGAGCAGCATCAGGTACGCGTGCCGGTGATGATCTCCGGCACCATCACCGACGCGTCCGGGCGCACACTGTCGGGCCAGACCACCGAGGCGTTCTGGAATTCACTCAGCCACGCCAAGCCATTGTCCATCGGGCTTAACTGCGCGCTGGGTGCCGAATTGATGCGTCCCTATGTCGAAGAACTATCGCGTGTCGCCTCGTGTTATGTGAGCGCGCACCCCAACGCCGGCCTGCCCAATCCCTTGTCCGAAACCGGCTACGACGAATTGCCCGACAAGACCGCCCGCCTGGTGAAGGAATTCGCGACCAGTGGATTCCTGAACATCGCCGGTGGTTGCTGCGGCACCACGCCAGCGCACATCAAGGCCATCGCCGAGGCGCTCAAGGACGTGCCGCCGCGCCAAATCCCGGACATCGAGCACAGGTTGCGTCTGTCCGGGCTGGAGCCGTTCAACATCGGCGACGACACCCTGTTCGTCAATGTCGGCGAGCGCACCAACGTCACCGGCTCGAAGATGTTCGCGCGGCTGATCCTGAACGGCGACTATGCCGAGGCGGTCAGCGTGGCGCGCCAGCAGGTCGAGAACGGCGCGCAGATCATCGATATCAACATGGACGAGGCGATGCTGGATTCGCAGGCGGCGATGACAAAATTCGTCAACCTGCTCGCCTCCGAGCCGGACATCTCGCGCGTGCCGTTGATGATCGATTCGTCCAAGTGGGAGGTGATCGAGGCCGGGCTCAAATGCGTGCAGGGCAAGGCGGTGGTCAATTCCATCAGCCTCAAGGAGGGCGAGGCGGCGTTCATCAAATCCGCCCGGCTGGTCAAGCGTTATGGCGCGGCGGCGGTGGTGATGGCGTTCGACGAGCAGGGCCAGGCGGACACCTACCAGCGCAAGACCGATATCTGCAAGCGCAGCTATGACATCCTGGTGAAGAAAGTCGGCTTCCTGCCGCAAGACATCATCTTCGACCCGAACATCTTCGCCATCGCGACCGGCATCGAGGAGCACAACAACTACGCGGTGGATTTCATCAATGCTACTGCCTGGATCAAGCAGCACCTGCCCTATGCCAAGATCAGCGGCGGCGTGTCCAACGTGTCCTTCTCGTTCCGCGGCAACGATGCAGTGCGCGAGGCGATCCACACCGTGTTCCTGTACCACGCGATCAAGGCCGGCATGACCATGGGCATCGTCAATGCCGGTCAACTCGGCGTGTACGAGGAGATCCCGAAGGACCTGCGCGATGCGGTGGAAGAAGTGGTGCTGAACCGCGATCCCGATGCGGGTGAGAAGCTGGTAACGCTGGCCGAGACGGTGAAGGCCGGTGCCAAGGCGCAGGTAGCAGACCTGGAATGGCGCAAGGGATCGGTGCAGGAGCGCCTCACCCATGCGCTGGTGCGCGGCATCACCGACTTCATCGTCGAGGACACCGAAGAGGCGCGCCTGCAGGCAAAATTCCCGGTCGAGGTGATCGAAGGTCCGCTGATGGTCGGCATGAACGTGGTCGGCGACCTGTTCGGCGCGGGCAAGATGTTCCTGCCGCAGGTGGTGAAATCCGCGCGCGTGATGAAGCAGGCGGTGGCGCACCTGGTGCCCTTCATCGAGGCGGAGAAATTGCGTTCCGGCGACACCAGCCCAAGGGCAAGATCGTGATGGCGACGGTCAAGGGCGACGTGCACGACATCGGCAAGAACATCGTCACCGTGGTGCTGCAGTGCAACAACTTCGAGGTGGTGAACATGGGCGTGATGGTGCCGTGCCAGCAGATACTCGACACCGCGCGTGAGCACAATGCCGACATCATCGGCCTGTCCGGCCTGATCACGCCGTCGCTGGAAGAGATGGCGCACGTGGCGAAAGAGATGCAGCGCCAGGGCTTCACGATACCGCTGCTGATCGGCGGCGCAACCACTTCGCGCGTGCATACGGCGGTAAAGGTGGAACCCAACTACCTGACCGGCCCGACCGTGTATGTCACCGATGCATCGCGTGCGGTGGGCGTGTGCAGCAACCTGCTGTCCGATACCCTGCGCGATGAATACGTCGCGGGCATCAAGGCGGAATACGTCGCGGCACGCGAGCAGCACGAAAGCAAGAAGACCAAGGCGGTATATGTCACGCTGGCGCAAGCGCGAGCGCATGGCGTGAAGACGGACTGGAACAAGTACACCCCCCCGAAGCCGTATCTGATGGGCGTGCATAGATTCGAGGCCTATCCGCTCGACAAGATCGCCGAATACATAGACTGGACGCCGTTCTTCCAGGCCTGGGAACTGGCCGGGCGCTATCCGAAGATATTGCAGGACAGCGTGGTGGGCGAGGAAGCGCGCAAGTTGTTTGCCGATGCGCAGGCGATGCTGAAAAAGATCATCAAGGAAAAATGGCTCACCGCGAACGCGGTGTTCGGCCTGTTTCCTGCCAACACCGTGAACAGCGACGATATCGAGATCTACACCGACGCGTCGCGCAAGAAAGTGGCGATGACCTGGCACAACCTGCGCCAGCAAACCAAAAAACCGGCCGATATCCCGAATTACTGTCTGGCTGACTATGTCGCGCCCAGATCCAGCGATGTCGCGGATTACATCGGCGCATTCGCCGTCACCGCCGGTATCGGCATCGATGCACGCGTCGCCGAGTTCGAGAAAAACAATGACGACTACAGCGCCATCCTGCTGAAAGCGCTGGCAGACCGCCTCGCTGAAGCCTTTGCCGAACTGCTGCACGCCCGCGTGCGCCGCGAATTCTGGGGATATGTGCCGGAGGAGGCGCTGGGCAACGACGCGCTGATCGATGAAAAATATCGTGGCATTCGTCCCGCACCCGGTTATCCTGCCTGCCCGGAGCACAGCGAAAAAGCGCCGCTGTTCGAGCTGCTGATGGCATCCGAGAACGCTGGCATTACGATCACCGAGAACTTTGCGATGATGCCCACCGCAGCCGTGAGCGGATTCTATTTCTCGCATCCGCAGGCGAAATACTTTGCCACTGGCAAAGTGGACCGGGACCAGGTTGCGGATTATGCAAAGCGCAAGAACTGGACGCTGGAACAAGCAGAACGCTGGCTGGCCCCGGTGTTGAGCTATTGAAACGCAGGTTAGCGCAGCGTAACCCGACAAACCTGGAGTATCGTCAGGCCGTGACCTGACCCAACCATAAATTGAGGAGGAATGAAATGAAACGCACCACCTTGTTACCGCTGGCCCTGTTGATATCTGCCGGCATATTTTCAACCACTGCGTGTTCTGAACAGACCACACCAACCAAAACAACAATGGAGGCAAGCAGCATGAATGGATTGATCAAGACCGATGTGAAACTGGGAGACGGCGTCGAAGCGACTGCGGGCAAGGATGTATCGGTGCATTACACCGGCTGGCTGTACGATGACGCCGCGCCCGAACATCACGGCAGGAAATTCGACAGCTCGCGCGACCGTGGCCAGCCATTCGAATTCCCGCTTGGCGAGGGCCGTGTGATCAAGGGCTGGGATATGGGTGTGGAAGGCATGAAGGTAGGTGGTCAGCGCACACTGGTCATCCCGCCCGAGCTGGGCTACGGTTCGCGTGGCGCGGGTGGTGCGATCCCGCCGAATGCGACGCTGGTATTTGATGTGGAACTGCTGGGCGTCAATTGACCGGGTTCCGGGGATCCCGGTTATTTCCCTCTCTCCGATTTGATGAAGCCACCGATCGTTAGCCCGTGAAATCAATATACGGCACCAGTCGCTGGTTGAGTCATTTCAGGGAACGGGAGAGCAGGACACGATAGCGGGAATTTACAGAGCACTATGCATATCCACATTCTCGGCATCTGCGGTACCTTCATGGGCGGCATCGCCGTCATCGCCAGGCAGGCCGGTTTCCGTGTCACAGGTTGCGATGCCAACGTCTATCCGCCGATGAGCACGCAGCTGCAAGCCCAGGGCATAGAACTGATCGAGGGCTTCGGCATCGAGCAACTGGCGCTCAAGCCGGATGTGTTCGTCATCGGCAATGTGGTGACGCGAGGCAATCCCCTGATCGAGGAGATCCTCAACCGCAGCCTGCCGTATGTCTCCGGTCCGCAATGGCTGGCAGAGAACATCCTGCATGACAAGTGGGTGCTCGGTGTCGCGGGCACGCACGGGAAAACGACAACAGCTTCCATGCTGGCGTGGATACTGGAATACGCGGACCTGGATCCCGGCTTCCTGATCGGCGGCGTGCCGCAGAACTTTGCCATCTCGGCGCGCATCACCGAGACGCCGTTCTTTGTGATCGAAGCGGACGAATACGACACCGCCTTCTTCGACAAGCGTTCAAAGTTCGTACACTACCGGCCGCGCACGGTCATTCTGAACAACCTGGAATTCGACCACGCCGATATCTTTCCCGACCTCGCGGCTATCGAGACCCAGTTCCATCACCTGGTACGCACCGTGCCCGGCAACGGGCTGGTGGTCTGCAATGGCCGCGAGCAAGCATTGCAGCGCGTGCTGGAGCGCGGCTGCTGGACGCAAGTGGAAACCTTTGGTTCTGTTGACCTGCCTGTAAAAGATAGAGGCTGGCAGATCGACAACGATAACCGCGTGACATTGAATGATGTCGAACAGGGTGAGCTGCATTGGGACTTGCTTGGTGAACATAACCGTATGAACGCACTTGCCGCACTTGCCGCCGCACGCCATGCAGGCGTGCCCGTCGCTCAAGGGCTGGCCGCTCTCGCCGAGTTCAAGAACGTGAAGCGCCGTATGGAAGTGCGTGGTTCGGTCAACGGTATAACCGTGTACGATGATTTCGCCCACCATCCGACGGCGATAGCAACCACCATCGCCGGACTGAGAGACAAGGTCGGTGCAGCGCGCATACTTGCCGTGCTGGAGCCGCGCTCCAACACCATGAAACTGGGCGTAATGAAAGATGCATTGCCCGGTAGCCTGAAAGACGCCAACCTGACTTTCTGTCATGCCGGAACTATCGACTGGGATGTTCGCGCAGCCTTGGCGCCACTGGGCAACAAGGCCGTGGTGAAAGATGATCTTGGAGAATTGATCGAAGCCATCGCAACTGTCGCTCACCCCGGCGACCAGTTGCTGGTGATGAGCAATGGCGGTTTTGGCGGCATCCACGAAAAACTGCTGCAGCGACTGTCAGAAAAAAAGGTGCAGGACATGAAATATCCTGCATGAAATATCCTGTATAACCTGTTGTGTTCAGAAAATAATTGTTGTATCTTGCCGGACAACGAATTAATTTCATTGCGCTGATTGCGTAATACCAAAGGGGGCTCGCGTGCTAAACCGTTCTTTCATCCCAAAATTCCCGAGATTTCCATTGTTGTTATTGCTGGCTGGCATGCTTGCCATTCTGGCGGGTTGCGGTGCCGGGGATACGGGGACTACTACTGGTACTACTGGGGTTGTCGTTAATGATGCTATTGCATTGGGTACTTCCGCAACTTCGATCAAGACTGACAACACGGATTCGGCAACATTGACGGCTACAGTAACAGCGAGCAACGCCCTATTGCCGGGGGTTACAGTCACTTTTTCAACCACCAGCGGGAACCTGAGCGCAATCTCGGCAGTATCGGATGCCTCCGGGAAGGCGACCGTGACCCTGACCAGCGGCGCTTCGGATTTCAGTACTCGTACTGCCATCGTAACCGTAACAGCAGGCGGAAAGACGGCGACTATTCCGGTACTGATCAATGGCTCGACGCTGACGCTGACACCCAGCGCAGGTTCTGTACAAGTCGGGGTAGGCACGGTTACCTTGACGGCGACTGCCAAAAATGCCGCCGGGGTTGGCAGCAACGGACAAACCGTTCGCTTCTCGATTGGCGCGGCAAGCACAGGAGCAGCAACACTTTCCGCGACTACGCTCGCCACCGGTGTTACCGGTACTACGGGCAGTGTTACCCTGACCCCGACTGCTGCAGGTACTGTGGTGGTAACTGCAGACTGGCTGGATTCGAGCGGAGCGGTGTCGGTGACGGCGACTCAGGTCATCAATGTAACTGCGGCTGCAGGGGTGTCGTTTTCGATTACGACACCGGCAACCAGCCCGTTATCTTTGGCAACATCCGCAGTACAGCCACTTGCGGTCACGGTTCCAACTACGATCGGCGGTATTACCGTGGCCAGCGTTCGAATCAGCTCGACAGCGGGGACCTGGACAGGAACGGGTCCGGTAGCGGGACCTGCCGCATCAATCACACAAACACCGGCCGCCAACGCGATCGCAGCGACCTACACAGCTTCAAACAATTCGGGCGTGGTAACGGTGCAGGTGGATGCATTGGGTGCGGGGAATACATTGTTAAGCACCCTGACGCGTACTTTTGTGATCAGCGCGCCGACTTCAGCGGCTTTCTCGCTTAGTCTTCAGGCCTCCCCGTCGACCATTCACCCCAGCTCCGGCAGCAATTCAAGCACAGCTACCCTGACGGCAAGCGTCCGTGATGCAACCACCAATTCGGTCGGGAATGCAGCGGTATTGTTCGAATTGCTTGGGACAACAGGTAGCGGTGAAAGCATTTCACCGACGGTGGCCTATACCAATGGCTCCGGGCAAGCTGCCGCCCTGTTTACTGCGGGCAGCTTGTCCACTCTCGGCCCGATCTATGCGCGTGCCCGAGTTGTGGGAGAGGTTTGCACTGGCACGCTAGCGCTTCTTTTCACGGATGAAACCAACCCCTTGTGCAAGTCGACGCCACTGCTGGTTGCGTCCACCGCCGTCAGTATCACTATAGGTTTTGGCACAACTGTTGCTGACACGGCGATCAATACCCAGTACCTCCTGCATGGAAGCCTGCTGGTCGTGGATGCAAACGGCAGCCCGGTATCAACATCCGTGAATCTGTCTGTCTTCCCCATCCTGTATCGTAATGGGTCGATAACTACCGGTGCTGCCGGATGCGTGGCTCCGGTAACGGCATATGTCGCCAATGAAGATATCAACCGAAACGGCATTCTTGATCCAGGCGAGGATTCGAATTCGAACGGGATAATTTCTCCGGGGCAAGCTGCAGGGGGTGCCATTCCTGTTTCAGTAACGACCGACAGCACCGGTGTCGCCACATTTGACTTGCAATACCCCAAGTCGTCGGCATTTTTTATTGTTGATGCCGTAACGGCAACAGCAACCGTTTCTGGTACCGAGGGTTCTGCATATACGATCGTCCCTCTTCCCATGTCGATTCCAGACAGTACGACAGCCAACACCTGTTCCCTGGCTCGCACGGCGACTTATTAACACCAAGGCTGGCACGTCCCAGTCAATTTACAAAGCCAAAAGCCCGGATAGCTCCGGGCTTTTGCTTGTCAGGCAATGACGCTGATATCATGGCCAGGGTAAAACAGGCTTGATTTTCAGGAATGGTTTTCATTCCGGCATTTTATTGTATGCACGTTGCGCAACCGGTGGAAACGGTGTCATCGCATGCCTGCCGCAGAGGGGTGGTTACAGGTGGCAATTCACGCTTTTGATCTTGCCGCCCACAAAAAAGTGTTTTGTAATGCCCGTATCCATTTCTACATCACCACTGGCTGCACCATTCTTGTTGATAAACACGCCTATGGATGAGGCATGCAGGGACTTGGTTTTGATCTCTCCTGCATGTACCGGAAGTTTGGTACTGATCTCAGCATCAAGTTCACAGAATATTCGTCCAGTCCGGTGAGCAGGATCAAAGCCGGTGACCGTGAACGGTATATTGATATAGCAATAGGTTACGCAGTAATTCTCCGGCGTTCCCAGGATGATTTCCGGATTGGCCTCTGCCGCGCCGGCAATTGCCAATAGCATCAAAGCTATCGATATCCTCGATATATTCATTTAGCATTCACTTTAAGATTATAAATTTTCAACTAAGGATCCTTCACATTGGAGGGGATGCAAGCTTCAGCGGAGGATTCATGTCGCACCTGATGGGTATCCTGGATCAACAGTGAGCAAGGATAAATCCTTGGCAACCGTTTTTCAACTTTTCCGTTATTTTTTGCCTGACAACCAATGAAAAGAAGCTGAAGATACTATGCTGAATCCACGAGTCACATTACTTTTCCAAAACATGCCAAACCAATATCCGCATGTGCTTGCCCAAAGATACAGGCATGTACTGAATCGTCTGATGCAATTGTGGTCAACGCCGGAGTTTGATCAATATTCAGTCGATTTGCTGTTGGACAAACGGATCCGCAGGCAGGGTTTTTCGCATGAAGCGCTGGCCGAATTGATGTTTTTGTTCAGGCTGCACGCGGCGTTCAAACAGAATGAGTTTCGTCTGCCGGAAGTCGAGGATCCCTGGGGGCTGGTTCCGGTACAGAATCCATCGCCGAAAGGTTTTTTGCATGCGATCGAGCGCGGTGAGTTGGCAGGAATTGAAGCCTTCCTGAATGCTGGCGTAAGCATAGATTACCGGTTCGAGGCCAGCAACCAGACGTCATTGATGATCGCCGCGATAAGCGGCCAGCTTGACGCTGCTCGTTGCCTGATAGAAAACGGTGCCGGGATAAACCTCAAAGACCGGGGAGAGTACACCGCGTTACACTGGGCCGCCTTCTACGGCCGTTATCAGGTGGCTGAGGAACTGATCCGCGTTGGCGCGGAGTTGAATGTAAAACAGAAAAGCGGAGATACGCCGCTGGGATTGGCGGTGATGCGCGACCATCCGGATATCGTCAGACTGCTGCTGGAACATGGGGCAGATCCGAATATTGGCGGTAACCAGGGTGCGCCACTGGCGCTAGCCCGGGGCAGGGACAATCAGGAAATGATTGCTTTGTTAAAGCGGCAGGTCGAACACTGCAATGGCTAATCCATCCAGATAAAAGTCCCCATCCTGCCAGTGTTCCCATCGCGCCGGAATGAAAAAAAGCGCTGGCTGTCGCTATGGGTACACCAGTTTCCGCCGTACACCTCGGTTACATTCACCGCTTCAAGTCGCAAACGGGCGAGCAGATATATATCTGCCAGCCACTTTCCAGGAGATCCCGTCTTGAATGCGGCTGCGGCCTGAGGTTGTCTGGCGATGAAAGCAGCATACACATCATCGCCAACTTCAAATGCCTGCGGGCCGATGGCCGGTCCCAGCCAGGCGATGAGGCTCTGCGACGGCACGTTCATCGCTTTCACGGCTTGTTCCAGAATGCCGTCGCATAGCCCGCGCCAACCTGCGTGTACGGCACTTACTACGGTGCCGCGCAAGTCGCACAGCAGCACGGGCAGGCAATCCGCAGTCATCACCACACATACTGTACCGGCGCGTGTGGCAAAGCTGGCATCAGCCTGTGGCCTGCATCCGGACACACACGCGTTCACTACCATCGTTCCATGCACCTGCTCCAGCCACACGGGTTCGCTCGGCAGCAATGGCGAGAGCAACTGGCGGTTATGCGCCACGGTCAGCGGCGCATCGCCTACATGGCTGCCGAGATTGAGGCTGCGAAAGGGAGCGGTGCTCGTCCCGCCGTTGCGCGTGGTTTGCAACGCCTTCACGTTTGCCGGAGCAGGCCATTGCGGCAGGATGCAATTATCGATCAGTTTCACGAGCTGCTTCCTGTTCCCTTTCTGCAACTGCCTGCTGGGACAGGGCAGCACCAATTCGCTGCAGCAAGCCGGTCATGTCTGCCGGCAGCGGCGCTTCCCATTCCATCCACTTTCCCGTTGCCGGGTGTTCCAGCCCGAGTCGTGCCGCATGCAAGGCCTGACGCGGAAAAGACGTCAGCATGGCGCGCAATTGCGGCGCGCATTTTTGCGGGTTCCTGAGGTAGGTCCGGTCCCCGACCAGGGGGTGATGGATCGAGGCAAGGTGCACGCGTATCTGGTGGGTTCGCCCGGTTTCCAGCTTGCAGCGCAACAGGGTGCAACCGGGAAATTGTTGTTCTACAAGATAGTGTGTGACGGCGTGCTTGCCATCCTCAACCACTGCCATCCTGGTGCGCTGGGTGAGGTGTCGGCCGATCGGGGCATCGACCCGGCCATTGTGGGCAAGGTTGCCGCTGGCCAGCGCAATATATTCCCTCTGCACGGTGCGTGCCTGCAACTGGCGCACCAGCGCAGTCTGGGCGGTCAGTGTCTTTGCCACGACCAGCAGTCCGCTGGTGTCCTTGTCCAGGCGATGGACGATACCGGCACGGGGCACTTCTCCCAGTTGCGGCAGGTAATGCAGCAAGGCATTCAGCAACGTTCCTTCCCAGTTGCCGCTGCCCGGATGCACGACCAGTCCGGCAGGCTTATTGATCACCAGGATACTTTCATCCTCGTATATCACGTCGAGCGCAATATTTTCGGCGTGATAGGGTTGCTCGGCCGGGTGTGTTACCGGGGCGACTTCGATGGAGTCACCGCGCCAGACTTTCTGTTTGGGGGTGGCAGTGGTCTCGCCGATCCTGACCACGCCTTGGGTGATCCAGTCCTGCAGTCGGCTGCGGGAGTATTCCGGCATTAATTTTGCCAGCGCCTGGTCCAGCCGCATCCCCGCCAGTTCGGTTGGCACGATAAATGTCGTCTGATGGGGGGTAACAGTGATTGCGCTATCAGGTTGCCCGACTTTGCTATAATCACCGCACATTTCTTTGGATTCAGCCATGCGCCATAGTTTAGCCTTAATTCTGCTGTTTACGCTAACCGCTTGCGGTCTGCTTTCTACGCCGGAAGAAAAAACCAATGTGAACACTGCTCCTGTCGAAAAGCTGTATGCCGACGCCATGGACCAGATGGAAAGCCAGGATTATGAAAAGGCCGTCACGGCTTTCGAGACATTGCAATCGAATTATCCATATGGCCGCTATGCACAGCAGGCGCAACTGCAGATTGCCTATGCCTACTTCAAGCAGAAGGAGCCGGAGTCGGCGATTGCGGCGGCTGACCGGTTCATCAAGCAATATCCCAATAATTCACATGTAGATTATGCCTATTACCTGAAGGGGCTGATCAATTTCAACTCCGATCTTGGCCTGCTGGGCTCAATCGTGAAGCAGGATCTGTCCGAACGGGATCCCAAGGCGGCCCGCGATTCCTTCAACTCATTCAAGGAACTGGTGACACGCTTTCCGGACAGCCAGTACGCGCCCGATTCCAGGCTGCGCATGCAATATCTGGTGGATACGCTGGCGCGTAACGAAATTCATGTGGCAAGTTATTATCTGCGCCGGGGTGCCTATGTGGCGGCATTAGGTCGTGCCAAAGACGTACTTACAGAGTATCCGAAGACACCGTCGACGCGCAATGCGCTGCAGATCATGGTGCAGGCTTACGATGCCATGGGCATGAATGAATTGCGAGACGACACCAAACGAGTGCTGGATGCCAACGCAGCCAAGGGTGATATCAAGGGGGCATCCGGAAATTCCGCAACGGAAGAGCCAAGCTGGTGGCAGTTCTGGCAATGAAGTATTGCAGCGAATGCGGCGCGCCGGTCGAAATAAGGCAACCCGCAGACGACACCCGCCCGCGTTTTGTATGCACTCTCTGCACCACCATCCATTACCAGAATCCCAAGCTTGTGATCGGCGCCATACCTGAATGGGAGGATGGCCGAATCCTTTTGTGCCGCAGGGCAATCGAGCCGCGGCTGGGTATGTGGACGTTGCCCGCAGGGTTCATGGAAAATGGAGAGACAACGGAACAGGCTGCCGCCCGCGAAACGCTGGAAGAGGCGAATGCACGTATCGCCGTCGGCGAGCTTTATTCACTATACAACCTGCCTTATATCAACCAGGTACACTTACTGTTTCGCGCCAGGCTGCTGGATCTTGATTTCTTTCCCGGGCAGGAGAGCCTGGAAGTCGTGCTGGTTGAAGAGAACGATATTCCATGGCAGGAACTGGCGTTTCGCCCCGTTATTTTTACCTTGCAACATTATTTTGCCGACCGCAAGGCCAATAATTTCCAGTTTCATGCAGGTGATCTGGTGGCGCCGATTCGTTGATTGATGTGGCGAACAGGCCGGTTGCGCCGGACTTGCTAAGCTTGTTGCCATAGCGCAAGGTATAACTCCTGCGCCGGGAAGCCTGCAAGCGAGGATTTGACAGCATAGGCGCGCACTGCTTGCAATCTTGTCTTTCAAATAATCAACATTTGCGTCCGTTGTTATTCCATCTATAATCGGCACAATTCTTAACGCATTCATCCTAGATGCCCACTTCCTCATTGCGACTGATTTTTTTGACTGCCGTTTTGGCATTGGGCGGTTGCGCTTCTGCCAGCCACAATCCCCAGGATCCGTTTGAATCGTTCAATCGGGGCGTATTCAAATTCAATGATGCAGTGGACAAGGCAGTGGCAAAGCCGGTAGCCAAAGGCTATAAAGCCTTTTTCCCTGCGCCGGCAAGGATGATGGTATCCAATTTCTTTTCCAACTTGGGTGACGTCATTGTCGCAGCCAATGACTTGCTACAATTCAAGGTAGTGCAGGCCATTGGCGACCTTGGCCGGGTTGTCGTGAATACCACGGTGGGCATGTACGGACTGGTCGATGTGGCTACCCATGTCGGATTGAAAAAACATAATGAAGATTTTGGCCAGACGCTGGGCCATTGGGGTATCGGTAACGGGCCCTATCTGGTGTTGCCGTTTCTTGGTCCCAGCACGGTTCGCGACGGTATCGGCGATTATGCAGACAGCTATCTGGGGGTGTCGAAAAATGTCGATGACGTGCCGGCGCGCAATCAATTGATGGCGGGCGACATGCTGGATGCCCGTGCCCGGTTGCTGGACAAGGAAGAACTACTGAATGATGCGATGATAGACCGTTATTCCTTTATTCGAGAGACGTATCTGCAGTACCGCTTGAACCTTGTGTATGACGGCAATCCGCCGCGCAAAAAATACGATGACGAAGAAGATGATAATGGAGCAGATAATGCTCCGGCCAAGGATACCCATGTGAGCAGACTATCGGTAGATCCGGAAACGTCCCTGGCGTCGCAGTATACGGATACCCCGCGCTCCGCCAACGCCTACCGGATGTGGGTGTCGCAAGAAAACTGGAAGTTCTGAACAATTGCAACAAGCCGGCTTTGCAAAACAGGTTGTGGCAAGCGCCCCGGCTGGTTCATGGTCATCAGCTTGCGGATCGCAGTGCCTCAATCCGCTCTTCCAATGGCGGGTGAGTCATGAATAACCGGGCAAACCCCTTGCCGCCGGAAATGCCGAAGGCAGCCATCTTTTCCGGCAACATGGCCTGTTCGTGATTCATCTTCAGGCGCTCCAGTGCCGCGATCATCTTCTGGCGGCCGGCAAGGCTGGCGCCACCGGCATCAGCCCGGAACTCGCGCCGGCGCGAGAACCACATAACGATGATACTGGCCAGCACACCCAGAACAAGTTGTGCGACGATTTCGGCAATGAAAGCGCCGATGCCGGGGCCGTTGCGTTCGTCATTCTTCAGCAGGATGCGATCTACCAGGATGCCGAACAGCTTGGCAAAGAAGATCACAAATGTATTTACCACGCCCTGGATCAGCGCGAGCGTGACCATGTCGCCATTGGAGACATGCGTGATCTCGTGACCCAGCACTGCCTCCGCCTCGTCCCTGCTCATGTTTTGCAGTAAGCCGGTGCTTACTGCCACCAGCGCGGCATTGCGGTTCCAGCCGGTGGCGAAAGCATTCACATCGGGCGCATCATAGATTGCCACTTCCGGCATGCCGATGCCCGCCGCTGTTGCTTGCCGCTGTACGGTGTCTACCAGCCAGCGCTCAGTCTGGTTGCCGGGAGTCTCGATGACCTGCGCCCCCACCATGCGCTTGGCCGACCACTTGGACATCAGTAGCGAAATGATCGAGCCGGAGAAGCCGATCACGGCCGACAGAATCAGCAACGCCTGGAAATTGATGCCGCCGCTCTCGTTCAACACGCGATCCACGCCCAACAGGCGCAACGTAATATTGATTACGAACAACACTGCCAGGTTGGTCAGGATAAACAGGAAAATCCTTTTCATGCGGTCAGCTCCATCGGCTCAGGAATTGCGGCGCAGTTTACCATCGCCTTGCCGCCCGGCATTCACGTGGGGGCGATCGCGGGAATTTTCAAGGTATTGTCAAGCGCCGCCGATTTTGGAGCATCAGCCAGGAAATAAAGTTGCCAGGGGTTGACAGTAGTTCTAGTCAGTACTAAAATGTACTAACTAGAACATTATTGAGCGGCCATGCCAGATAAAACATTCATCCCCGTCCTGCGCGAACTTGCCAGTGCCTACCAGGCGTTCGAGACTTACTCGGCTGCGCACATTCGCACCCTTGGCCTGACACCGTCACAATTCGACATCGTCGCCACGCTGGGTAACACGGATGGCATGAGCTTCAAGGAACTGGGCGAAAAGACGTTGATTACCAAAGGCACGCTGACCGGCGTCGTGGATCGCCTGCAGGACAAAAACCTGGTGCGGCGCATCGCATCGCCCAGCGACGGACGCAGCCTGATCGTGCAGCTTACGCGCAAGGGCGAGGCGTTGTTCAAGCGCGTATTCCCGGCCCATCTCAGTCATGTCGATCAAGCCTTCACCAAGTTGACACAGCCGGAACTGGATCAAATGCGATCCGTATTGAGCCGGTTGCGAGAGGCGTTTGCTTCAGCACATACCCATTAACCTGATTTATCACCCCCAACCAAGGAGTAGTCATGACCAGTCCAGTTTGTGTACAAAAAAGCCCGTTTGCCGTTGAACTCGAGCCAGGTGATTATTACTGGTGCGCCTGCGGCCGCTCGAAGAACCAGCCCTTTTGCGATGGTTCCCATGCCGGTACCGGCCTCGAGCCGGTGAAATTTACCGTCACGCAGAAGGAGACCAAATACCTTTGCGGCTGCAAGGGGACAAAGAGCGCGCCATTCTGCGACGGGACCCACAAGGAACTTTGAGGTATGGTACGTATCCCAATGACTTTGATCGCCATGGCCCATTTATGCGTGAACTGTTGAACCACCCTGCAGTGCAAGGCGGCGTTGCCCCCTTCGTTATTGCGCTGATCGCTGCAGAACTGTTCCAGCGCATGCGCTTGAGTGGTCTGGCCATCATAGCCGGGTTCACGCTCACGGTATACATGATCGGCGGACTTGCATTCGACCCGCTCACTGCTTCGCGCAAGATCGTCCTGGCCGGACTGTTGTCCACACTGCTTGCACTGGTACTGCTGCTGTACAAGCCGCGCTGGCTGCGAGCCGCGCTGGCTGCGGCAAGTGGCGGAGTTGCGGTCTGGATGGTGTCACGTATCCTGCAGCAGCAGGATGCCACCCACATGGTTACCTGGGGTGCGGGCTGCGCGCTATATGTTGCATGGCTCGTGTTCTGGATGGATGGGCTGCGCGATACGCCGGTGCGTGCCGGCAGCGCGGGCCTGGCACTCGGTCTGGGAACCGGCACAGCGGCATTGTTTGGCGCATCCGCTTTGCTTGGTCAGTTCGGCCTCGCGCTCGGCGCCGCTGCGGGTGCATACCTGCTGATCCAGATGCTCACCAATCGGCTTCTTCCCTGCGGCCGCAGCTATACCCTGCCGCTGGCGTTGATCGCCGGTATGACCGGATGCCTTGCCGTGCTGACGGCAGAGTTGCCCTGGTATGTCTTGCCGGTGCTGGCGGTGATACCTCCGGCTGCCAACATTCGGATTTTTGAAAAACATGCGCTGTGGCTGCAATCCATAATGTTGTCCGTATTGCCCATGGCGTGTGCCGTTGTTGCCGTTTATTTAACCTGGCGTGTGGCAGGTGCCCCGCCGCTTTGACCTGAAGGAGAGATTCATGCTGAAACAAAAAGCAATCGCAGTCCTGTTCGCCGCAAGTTTGCCCATGGCCGCCATGGCTGCCGATTCCTACACCATCGATCCGCCGCACACTTTTCCGCGCTTCATGATCAACCACCTGGGTTTTTCGACCATGCAGGGGCGGTTTGACCATACCAGCGGAACGATCACCCTGGATCGTGCCGCCAGGAATGGCTCGCTCGATATCAGCATCGATGCCGCTTCGGTCAGTACCGGATTCTCCAAGCGCGATGATCACCTGCGTTCGCCCGATTTTTTCAATGTGGCTGAATTTCCGACCATCACATACAAATCCAGTTCGATCAAGTTCAATGGCGACAAGCCGGCCAGCATCGAAGGACAACTCAGCATGGCTGGTGTGACCAGGCCGGTGACGCTCACCATAGACGAATTCAACTGTGGTCCGAATCCGATGAACAAGAAGGAGGAATGCGGCGCAGCCGCCAGCGCGCAAATCAAGCGCTCGGACTTCGGCGTGAAGTTCGGCCTGCCTGCCATAGGCGATGACGTCAAATTGGTGTTCGAGGTGGAGGCGATCAAGAACTGACGAACATACCGCAGCGTAGGGACAAGATAGCCGCAAATTTTGCGGCTATCTTTTTAATTGACTTAATTCAGATGGCGCATTGGCTCTATAATAAAATCAATGTATTTATGGTCTCCGTACTGGACATGAAGTCTGGATGACCATATCGGCCCGATATAACAGAATGAATCACTTGTCCTCAACCAACCAACCTCATCTGGTTCATCCAAAATATCGCGCTGACATCGATGGTCTTCGCGCAGTAGCCATTCTCTCTGTTGTTGCCTACCATGCTTTCCCGGATTGGGTTAAGGGTGGCTTTGTGGGGGTCGATGTTTTTTTTGTCATCTCGGGCTTTCTTATATCCACCATAATTTTTGGCAGCCTGGACAAAGATACCTTCAGCTTTGCAGGGTTCTACCAGCGCCGTATCAGGCGCATCTTTCCCGCATTGATACTGGTGATAGCAGCCTGTTATGTAGCAGGCTGGTTTGTGCTGCTTCCCGATGAATACAAGCAATTGGGCAAGCACATTGCTGCCGGCGCGGGCTTCGTAGCCAATTTGTTTTATTGGCAGGAAGCGGGGTACTTCGATCGCGTTGCTGAGACCAAACCCCTGCTCCATCTGTGGTCACTTGGAGTTGAAGAACAGTTTTACATTGTCTGGCCGCTGTTGCTTTACTTGACATGGAAAAAGCGCTTCAACTTCCTGTTCCTCACCATCACGATCCTTGCCATTTCCTTTGCCGTCAACGTCGGCAAGGTGCAAAGCGACGCAGCGCAGGCGTTCTATTCGCCGGTTTCACGCTTTTGGGAATTGATGCTCGGCAGCATATTGTCCTATCTTGCGCTGCACAAGACAGGTTTATTCGATGCGGCATTGAAAATAGTCAGTGCCGTCTCGGGGAAATCCTTCTCCAGCAATGCGCCTGCCAGCGACAACCAGTTGCTGAGGAATTCCAGCTCAATACTCGGCGTACTGCTGATTGCGGTCGCCGTGTTTGCTGTCAGCCGGGAAATGGCATTCCCCGGATGGTGGGCATTGCTGCCGACGCTGGGCACTTATCTGGTTATCTCCGCAGGACCGCAAGCATGGTTGAATCGTACCGTGTTATCGCATCCTGCGGTAGTCTGGCTTGGACTGATCAGTTATCCGCTGTATCTATGGCATTGGCCCCTGTTGTCATTTGCCCGGATCATGGAACTGGATGCGCCAGATACCGAGGTGCGTATTACGGCAATTGCGATCTCGGTTGTGCTTGCCTGGTTGACATATAGAGTTGTCGAGAAGCCGATTCGCTTTGGCAAGAACGGCAAGGCCAAAACACTTGTCCTGCTGGTGGTGATGACTATCGTCGGTTACGCCGGCTATGACTGTTTCCAGCGCGATGGGATGGCCTTCAGGCTTCCGCAAGAGATCAGAAAGATAATTCAGCCGGTCAATTTCAGGTGGAGTGAATTTACCAGGGAGGGCGAATGTTATTTACAGGACCCTACCATGGAGCGACGCAGTTCATCCTGTTATGAACAGACCAGGCCTTTGCTTGTTCTCTGGGGTGACTCATATGCCGCATCTCTATATCCGGGCTTGAAAAAACTGCAGAGTCAACGAAACTTCGGACTTGATGAGCTGACTCAATCAGCATGCGCACCCATTTTCAATCTGACGAATTTGAATTTCAGGAAAAACTGCAACGAGATCAATCAGGATATTTTTTCTGAATTGATCAATGAACAACCTGATGCCCTGATCCTCCAATCTGCATGGATGAACCGGGATTTCCCGCTAAGCAAGGAAGAACTCCGTGCCAAATTCACGGCAACACTGAATGCCATCAGGCAAGAACTCCCGCATACAAATATCATCGTTATTGGTCCTGTGCCCAAGTGGCAGGGCAGCCCTCAAAAAGTAATCTTCATGAACTGGAAAAGATCCTATGACAAAACCAGGATGCCGGCCATTATGCTAAAGGCGGAAAGGCTGGATGATATCGATCTGCTGTTAAGAGATATATCCGGTGATGCCAAGGTTCACTATATTTCAGCCTTGGACAATTTGTGCAATGTCGACGGTTGCATCTCCCGGGTTGGAGAAGACCCGGCAGATTTGATCGCCAAGGATTATGGCCACTTATCCAGGGCGGGTGCTGAGTATTTTGCGGAAAAAATCAAGAACGATATATTTTCCGCACTTGTTCCTGCATCCCATTGATATCATCGTGCAGTTTTAAATTATCCATGATCTGCCACTCTTAACATTATGTCATCCAGCGTAAAGCATACTGATGCTGTGCCGGGAAAATTCGGGGCATTGCAGTTGTCCGCCATTTTTTGCGCGCTGGTCTGCGCCGCCTGGCTCCTGTATGCCAACAGATCTTTTTATCATGATGACGCGTACATCACATTGCGCTACGTGTGGAATTTTCTCCACGGGAATGGCATCGTCTGGAATACAGGTGAATACGTTCAGGGCTATTCGAATTTCCTCCAGCTTGCGCTGGTCTCTGCACTTGGTTTTGCCGGAGTCGACCTGGTGGTGGCTTCCCGGATGATCGGTCTAATGGCTTTTGGCATGCTGATCCTGGTTTTATGGCTATTCATTCGTTTCTTCAGCCCCCGGAAAGACCTCGCGCACCTGCCGCTGATCTTCACCCTGTGTTCAGCCCCGATGATCATCTGGTCGATCGGCGGACTGGGTGAGACGCTGCTTGCACTGTTCTCCTCGACAGGCTGCCTGCTGTTCCTGGCTGCTTTGGATCACCCCGGCAATCGTCGCATGTTGGTGGCAAGCGGTATTTGCCTGGCACTGGGCTATATTTCGCATCCGGATGGTCTGGTATTCGTCGGCCTTTCTCTGCTCTGGCTGCTGGGTACCTGGAAATCGCGGCCGCTGCAGAGTGCTGTTGCATTTGCCCTTCCCTGCCTGCTCATTCTGGGGCTCTACACGCTTTGGCTATTCTTTTATTACGGTGACATCGTACCCAACACCTTCTACGCCAAGGCAAGCAACTTCACCATTGGCCGGCTGGCCAGCGGGTGGCGCTACATCCTGAGTTACACTCTGCAAGCCCCGTACTTGCCGATCCTGGTAGTGGCCGCCCTGATATCCGGATTGGCGACCAGAAAACTGCTGTGGAATGCAAAGTTGACCTACCTTGCGCTGATCATTTCAGCCTACAGTGCTTTCATCGTGTTCATTGGCGGTGACCATATGCGGACATTCCGTTTGGTGCTGCCGCTGATCGTACCGTTAAGCTACATGCTTTATCTGTTGCTTGACTCCCTGTTCGATACCTCGAAGCGGAATGCGATTTTGGTGATCACCGTCGTTGCATTGTTGCTTTGCGGATTGCAACCATGGCAGTTTCTGCTCAATCCCAAGGTCGAAGATCCGGCTGCAAGGATCGGGACCCTGATAGGAAAATACATCTCCTACGCATGGCCCAAAGGATCACTCATCGCCCTCAATACTGCAGGCTCAGTTCCCTTTTACGCGCCGCAAGACCGCTTCATCGATATGCTGGGTTTGAACGATCGGCATATCGCAAAGCGGCATATCGATAAAATCGAATTACCCAAGCAAAAACGTGCCGGACATTTGAAAGGCGATGGCAGCTATGTGCTTTCCAGAGAACCGGATTTCATTATCATTGGGCCGGCCGAAGGGACCATCATTTCAAACCCATGGTTTCTGTCGGATCTGGAAATGGGCCGCGATCCGCGTTTTTTTCAACATTATGCATTCCATCGGGATTTGCTCGATCTGCCGGAAGACAATGGTCAACGGTCAGAGATCCTGTTCTCATACTATCGGCGGGTAAATTGACCTTCCTGTCTCGATTGAATTTTTCGTGCAAAAGACGCAGAGATTTTCCGTGTGGATAACAAATAATCTGCTGTTAAATTGCGGTTGACACATTCATAACCCCGGTAATTGCAGGGGACATATCATTTTCTGATGATTCGAACATGAAATTCTCCCTTGACGCCGGTTACGTAAAACGATTTGTCCCGGCGGCGATCGTGTTGTTCGGTGTTGCGGTTGCGACAGGCGCCTTCCTGCAAGCTCTGAACTTCCCGTTTACCAATACCGGGGATGACGATATCTACGTCGTCAATAACGTGAAGCTGGCGAGCCTGCACCTGGCCGACTTGTGGCGGTTATTTGTCGAGCCGTACAACCAGTATGAGTTCCTGCCGTTGCGGGACCTGTCTTACTGGTTCGATATATCCCTGTTTGGCATGACGCCTGCAGCGTTCCGGCTGCACAGTATCTTCCTGTACGTGATCTGCTGTCTGCTGGTGTATGCAACCACCCTGAGCCTGTGGCGCTATTTCAAGCCCGGGCAAGCGGCGAGCGCGCCGTGGGTTGCGGCAACGGTTGCAGCGTTGTTCGCGCTGCATCCTTCACATGTTGAGGCGGTGGTATGGATCAGCTGCCGCAAGGATGTGCTGTCCGGCATGTTCTCGATGCTTGCCATATGGCTTGCGCTGGTTGCCCGGCGTGAGCATGGCCTGGCACCGTGGCTCGCAGGTGCGGCCTTGATCGCCCTGGTTGCGGCGATACTCTCGAAAGCCACTGTTGTTATGGTTGCGCCTGTAATTGCCATCCTCTGGTTTTTGATCTGGCGCGATATGCCCGACAGATCCGGGAAGCGTAAAACTTTTTTGTTGTGGCCGCTTTCCAGTCTGTTGCTGGCCGCCGCATTCGCCACGATTTTCATGGGGCACAGCACGGTGCGGCTGCCGGCCTACTTCGGCATCGAGGCGTACACGCGTGCGTTAGCCATTATGGGATGGATGGTTCGTCTTGCCGTTACCCCGGAGAGCCGCCATTACTATTATCCGGTGTTCGAGGATCCGTGGTTCTGGGGCATGGTGGTTCTGGGCGTGACGGTATTGCTTGCCGGTATTGCAGGCATGGTGCTGCTGTTGCGCCGGCGCTCACTGGAAGGATACGCACTGCTTGTGTTCGTGTTGCTTTGCATGCCCTATACCTATTTCCTGCCTTACGTCACCAACTCACTGGTCACCGACCGCTTCCTGTTCCTTGCACTGTGGCCGGTCTTGCTGTTGCTGGTCGCGCTGGTCTGGCGCTTGCATCCATGGATACGGGTCGTACTGCTGCTGAGCATCTTGCTGCCATGGACCTGGCAATTATTCGAGCGGCCCAACGACTGGCTGACAGCGGAAACGTTGCTGGACCGCGATATGCGAACTTACCCGGGTTACTACCTGCTGGCCACGCGCAAGATATTGTGGGAACACGGACCGGAGGGATTGACGCAGGATGCCTACCAGATCGCCAGCAAAATAACGGATCCGGAGATCAGAAACATAATGGTCAAGTTCGTCAGGGTTGACCGGGCCGTGAATGAGGCTACGACCAGCAGCCTGCCGCAAACGATTGCTTATCTGCAGGACCTGGAATCCGACCTGGTAAATATACCTGCCCGGGCCAGATGGAACACGCCGCTGTTGATCCCGTTCGCAAGTTCCAAAAAGGTGCTTGAAAGTGAATGGTTGAAACTGGCCTGGAAATTCCCCCGGGACTGGTCGGTGCGCTATAACGCAGGGGTCTGGCTGCTGGATGGCAGGAAATACGGGATTGCGGCAACCAACCTGAGGGCTGCTGCCGAGTCCCCGCAATTACCCGCAAATGTTCGAGGCAAGACGCTCAAATACCTGGGCTGGGCACTGCTGAAAAGCGGGCATCCAGTCGAAGCAGAGATGCCATTGCTGTCTGCGCTGGACCAGGTCCCGCCGGATCCTGAAGCAAGTTGTTTGCTCACGGAGGTATATCGGCATACTGGGCAAACGGAAAAGGCCGCACAAACTGACATGAACTGCCAAAAACGGCAAGGAATGAATTGATGAGGGGATGTGACAGCGATCAGGATTAATCCGGACTGGCAGCACTGTGGTGGAAACGCTTTCCGGAATTAAGGGAATCTATTTCCATCTTCGCAAAGCTTGAGGCCGCAAATAGGTTCCCATTTGCCCTGAGCATCCAGACAGGGTAACATTCCCGCCCTTTCGCTTTTGATTTGGTAGAGGGTTGCGGCGGCTTCATTGCCAGCAGTATCGCGCCTTCCTGAAATGTTTAGATGAGGTACTAAGTGAGCCATCCTTCCTTGCCTGTACAACAGGGTTTGTACGATCCGCGCCAGGAGCGCGATGCATGTGGTGTGGGATTTGTCGCCCATATAAAGGGAATCAAGAGTCATGACCGGGTGCGCGAAGGCTTGCGCATCCTGGAGAACCTGACCCATCGCGGCGCGGTCGGCGCCGATCCGCTGGTCGGCGATGGCGCGGGTATCCTGTTGCAGGTGCCGGATGCATTCCTGCGCGCGAAATGTGCGTCGCAAGGGTTGGTATTGCCGGCAGAGGGTGAGTACGGCGTGGGCATGCTGTTTCTGCCTCGCGCTGCATCCGCGCGCGCCGCTTGCGAGAAAATCATCGAGAAAATGATTTCTGCGGAAGGGCAAAAGTTGCTGGGCTGGCGCGATGTGCCGGTGGACAACTCCATCCTTGGCAAAAGCGTCAAGGCCGCAGAACCGGTGATCCGCCAGGTATTCATCGGGCGCGGCAAGCATTGCGCCGACCAGGATGCATTCGAGCGCAAACTGTTCGTGATTCGCAAGACTGCCGAGCACGCCGTGCGAGCAATATCCGAAGCGCAAATGTTTTATGTCCCTTCGCTGTCCTCACGCACGATAGTCTATAAAGGCATGCTGCTGGCCAATCAGGTGGGCAAGTACTATCTTGACCTGCAGGATCCGCTGTTGATGAGTGCGCTGGCGCTGGTGCATCAGCGCTTCTCCACCAATACTTTCCCGACCTGGGACCTGGCGCACCCGTTCCGCATGATCGCGCATAACGGCGAGATCAACACCGTACGCGGCAACGTCAACTGGATGACGGCGCGCCATGCGACGATGTCATCGAAATTGCTGGGCAAGGATCTGGAAAAACTGTGGCCGTTGATCATGGAAGGCCAGTCCGATTCCGCCTGTTTCGACAATGCGCTGGAATTGCTGGTGGCCGGGGGTTATTCGCTGCCCCACGCGATGATGCTGCTGATCCCCGAAGCGTGGGCCGGCAATCCGCTGATGGATGAGGAACGCCGCGCGTTCTATGAATACCATGCCGCGCTGATGGAGCCGTGGGACGGCCCCGCCGCCGTGGCCTTCACCGACGGCCGCATGATCGGCGCGACACTGGATCGCAACGGCTTGCGTCCCGCGCGTTACCTGGTCACCGATGACGACATCGTGCTGATGGCGTCGGAAATGGGCGTGCTGGAGATCCCGCAGCACAAGATCGTGAAGAAGTGGCGCCTGCAGCCGGGCAAGATGTTCCTGATCGACATGCAGGCCGGACGCATCGTGGACGATGCCGGAACTGAAGCAGCAACTGGCAACCGCCAAGCCCTACCGCAAGTGGATCGAGCAGTCGCGCTATTATCTGGACGACCTGCCCGAGGTAAGCGGCAAGCATACTGACAAAGCTGCAATGGATGTATCCCTGCTGGACAGGCAACAGGCTTTCGGCTACACCCAGGAAGACATCAAGTTCCTGCTCGCGCCGATGGCATCTGCCGGCGAGGAAGCGACCGGTTCCATGGGCAACGACGCCGCATTGCCGGTGCTGTCCGACAAGAGCAAGGTGTTCTACAACTATTTCAAGCAATTGTTCGCGCAGGTGACCAATCCGCCGATCGACCCGATCCGCGAAGAGATCGTGATGTCGCTGACGTCCTTCATCGGTCCCAAGCCGAACCTGCTCGGTATCGATGAAACCACGCCGCCGCTCCGGCTGGAGACGCACCAGCCGGTGCTGACCAATGAAGACCTGGCGAAGTTGCGCGCTATCGACAAACTGACAAAGAACAGATACAGGGCATTGGTGCTGGATATCACCTATCCGGCAAGCAAGGGCGCGGGTGGTTGCGAGGCGGCACTGCAGGCCCTGTTCAAGGCAGCCGACAAGGCCGTGGCTGAGGGTTGCAACGTGCTGATCCTGTCCGATCGTGCGGTGTCGGCAACACGGGTCGCGATACCGGCCTTGCTGGCATGCGCAGGCGTGCATCACCATCTGGTCAGGGCCGGCTTGCGTACCAGCACCGGCCTGGTGATCGACACCGGTTCCGCGCGCGAAACCCATCACTTTGCCTTGCTGGCCGGATATGGCGCGGAAGCGGTCTGTCCGTGGCTGGCGTTCGACACGCTCGCTGCGATCGCCAGTCAGTTGCCCGCCGGCATCGATGCCAAAGAGGCGAAAAAACGCTTCATCAAGGCCGTCAACAAGGGGCTGCTCAAGGTGATGTCCAAGATGGGCATCTCCACCTACCAATCCTATTGCGGTGCGCAGATCTTCGAGGCGATCGGCCTGAATGCGTCGTTCGTGGAAAGATATTTCACCGGAACGCCAACCCAGATCGAGGGCATCGGTCTGCGCGAAGTGGCCGAGGAGGCGGTGCGCATCCATCAGGCTGCATTCGGCACAGACCCGGTGCTGGCCGATGCGCTGGATGCGGGCGGCGAATACGCCTGGCGCGTACGCGGCGAGGAACACATGTGGACGCCGGATTCCATCGCCAAGTTGCAGCATGCGACGCGCGCCAACAATTTCCAGACCTACAAGGAATACGCCAAGCTCATCAACGACCAGAGCCAGAAGCTGAAGACCTTGCGCGGCCTGTTCGAGATCAAGCCGGCAGGCAAGCCGGTGCCGCTGGATGAGGTCGAACCGGCAAAGGAGATCGTCAAGCGTTTCGCCACCGGCGCGATGTCGCTGGGTTCGATCTCCACCGAGGTGCACACCGCGCTGGCGATGGCGATGAACCGCATCGGCGGCAAGTCCAATACCGGCGAAGGCGGCGAGGATGCCAACCGCTTCCGCAAATTGAAGGCCGGCGAAAAGCTGTCCGACATCATCGGCAAGAACCGCATCGAAGCCGACCGCGTGATGAAGGCCGGCGACTCGTTGCGTTCCGCGATCAAGCAGGTCGCCTCCGGCCGTTTCGGCGTGACGGCCGAGTACCTGGCCAGTGCCGACCAGATCCAGATCAAGATGGCGCAGGGCGCGAAGCCCGGCGAAGGCGGGCAACTGCCCGGCGGCAAGGTGTCGGAATACATCGGCCAGCTGCGCTTCTCGGTGCCGGGCGTGGGCCTGATCTCGCCGCCGCCGCATCACGACATCTATTCGATCGAAGACCTGGCGCAGCTGATCCACGACCTGAAGAGCGCCAATCCGCGCGCCTCGATCTCGGTCAAGCTGGTGTCGGAAGTCGGCGTCGGCACGGTGGCGGCAGGCGTATCCAAGGCCAAGGCCGACCATATCGTGATCTCCGGTCATGATGGCGGTACCGGTGCATCGCCGTTGTCCTCGATCAAGCATGCCGGCACGCCGTGGGAACTTGGATTGTCCGAAGCGCAGCAGACGCTGGTGTTGAACAGGTTGCGCGGACGCATCGGCCTGCAGGTTGACGGCCAGCTCAAGACCGGGCGCGACGTGCTGATCGGTGCATTGCTCGGCGCAGATGAGTTCGGTTTTTCCACGGCACCGCTGGTGGTGGAAGGTTGCATCATGATGCGCAAATGCCACCTGAACACCTGTCCGGTCGGCATCGCCACGCAGGATCCGAAGCTGCGCAGGAAATTCACCGGCCAGCCGGAACATGTGGTGAACTATTTCTTCTTCGTCGCCGAGGAAGTGCGCGAGTACATGGCGCAGATCGGTATCCGCAAGTTCGACGACCTGGTCGGCCGCAGCGACCTGCTCGAGACCCGGCACGGCATCGAACACTGGAAAGCACGTGGCCTGGATTTCTCGCGCATCTTTTACCAGCCGGATGTGCCTGCCAGTGTGGCGTGCCGGCATGCCGAGGAACAGGATCACGAACTGGGCAAGTCGCTGGACATCAAGTTGATCGCCCATGCCGCCGCCGCGCTGGAGAAGCGTCGACCAGTGGTGATCGAAAGCGAGATCCGCAACGTCAACCGCACGGTCGGCACCATGCTGTCACATGAAGTGGCGAAACGTTATGGCCATGTCGGCCTGCCCGACGACACCATCACCGTGAAACTCAAGGGCACGGCGGGACAGAGCTTCGGCGCGTTCCTCGCCCGCGGCATCACGCTGGAACTGAGCGGTGAAGGCAACGATTACGTCGGCAAGGGATTGTGCGGTGGGCGCATCGTGGTGACGCCGCCGCCGGAATGCAACATCGTGGCCGAGGACAACATCATCGTCGGCAACACCGTGCTGTATGGTGCGACCGGCGGTGAATGCTATTTCCGCGGCGTAGCCGGCGAGCGCTTTGCGGTGCGCAATTCCGGTGCGATCGCGGTGGTGGAAGGTCTGGGCGACCACGGTTGCGAATACATGACCGGCGGTATGGTGGTGGTGCTGGGGCAGACCGGGCGCAACTTTGCCGCAGGTATGTCCGGCGGCGTGGCATACGTTCTTGACGAAGAAGGCAGTTTCGACAAGCGCTGCAACATGTCCATGGTGCAACTGGAGGCGATTCCCGAGGAAGCCGCCGCCAGTGAAACCGGCGAGATCGAAGGTCATGGCCGCGTGCATCTGAACCATCTGGGCAAGGCCGATGAAGCGGTGTTGCGCGGCAAGATCGAGAAGCACCTGCGCTATACCGGCAGTGCGTGCGCCGCAAAGATCCTGGACAACTGGAACACCTACCTGCCGATGTTCGTCAAGGTGATGCCTACTGAATATCGTCGCGCCTTGCTGGAGATCGCGGCGCAACAAAAAGCCAAACTACTGGAGGCCGCGTAATGGGCAAACCAACCGGATTCATGGAATTTGAACGATTGGGCGAGTCATACCTTCCAGTTGCAAAGCGGGTAAGGAATTATCAGGAATTCGTGCTGCACCTGGACGATGCGCAGGCTGCCGTGCAGGGCGCGCGTTGCATGGACTGCGGCATCCCGTTCTGCACCAGCGGCTGCCCGGTCAACAACATCATCCCGGACTGGAACGACCTGGTCTATCGCGGCAACTGGAAGCAGGCGCTGGAAGTACTGCATTCCACCAACAACTTTCCGGAAGTCACCGGTCGCATCTGCCCGGCGCCGTGCGAGGAAGCGTGCACGCTGAACATCAACGATGACGCGGTGGGCATCAAGTCCATCGAACACGCCATCATCGACAAGGGCGGCGAGAACGGCTGGGTGGTGCCGCAACCGGCTGGACACAAGACCGGCAAAAAGATCGCCGTGGTCGGCTCCGGCCCCGCCGGCCTGGCGGCGGCGCAGCAACTGGCGCGCGTCGGCCACGATGTGACGGTGTTCGAGAAGAACGACCGCATCGGCGGCCTGCTGCGCTACGGCATTCCTGATTTCAAGCTGGACAAGCGCCTGATCGACTGGCGCATGGCGCAGCTGGAAGCGGAAGGCGTGAAGTTCCGGACCGGTACCTATATCGGCCGTGATGCGCCGGGCAAGGGTATCGCCAACGATGCGACGCAGACGATCACGCCAATAGAACTGCTGAAGAAATTCGATGCCGCGATCCTGGCCGGTGGCGCGGAGCAGCCGCGCGATCTGCCGGTGCCCGGACGCGACCTGGCCGGTGTGCATTTTGCGCTGGAGTTTCTGATCCCGCAGAACAAACAGGTGGCAGGTGAGGGCAAGAACCCGATCAGCGCCAAGGGCAAGCATGTGGTCGTCATCGGCGGTGGTGATACCGGTTCCGATTGTGTCGGCACGTCCAACCGCCACGGTGCGGCTTCGATCACCCAGATCGAGGTGATGCCGCGCGCGCCGGAGCATGAGAACAAGCCGATGATCTGGCCGTACTGGCCGCTCAAACTGCGTACGTCCAGTTCGCATGAGGAAGGTTGCGAGCGCGACTGGGCGATTGCTACCAAGTCCTTTACCGGCAAAAACGGCAAGGTAACCGGCCTCAAGGCGGTGCGCGTCGAATTCAAGGACGGCAAGATGGTGGAGATGCCGGGCAGCGAATTCGAGATCAAGGCCGACCTGGTATTGTTCGCGATGGGCTTCACCAATCCCTTGCAGCAGGTGCTGGATGCGTTCGGCGTGGACAAGGATGCGCGCGGCAACGCGAAAGCAAGCACCGACGGCGCGGGTTGCTATGCGACCAACGTGAACAAGGTATTTGCGGCAGGCGACATGCGCCGCGGCCAGTCGCTGGTAGTGTGGGCGATCCGCGAAGGCCGTCAGGCAGCGCGCGCAGTGGACGAGTTCCTGATGGGCAGCTCGGTGTTGCCCCGCTGAACGTCATAGCGGGTAGCTCGTAGCCTGTAGCTGGTAGCAAAACCAAGGCTCGGCTACCAGCTACAAGCTCTCAAATTTTTTGATTTTGTAAACGGTAGATAGAGAAAACAATGAACTTCAAACTGAAAAACGACACCTTCCTGCGCGCGCTGCTGCGCCAGCCGACCGATTACACGCCGGTATGGATGATGCGCCAGGCCGGACGTTATTTGCCGGAGTACTGCGCCACACGCAAGCGCGCGGGCAGTTTCCTCAGCCTGTGCAAGAATCAGGACATGGCGACGGAAGTGACCCTGCAGCCGCTGGATCGCTTCCCGCTGGATGCAGCCATCCTGTTTTCCGACATCCTGACGGTGCCGGATGCGATGGGTCTGGGCCTGTACTTCGCCGAGGGCGAAGGGCCGAAATTCGAACGCCCGCTGCGTGACGAGGCGGCGATCAAGGCGTTGCGCGTGCCGGACATCGGCAGCGAATTGAAGTACGTCACCGATGCCGTAGCGCAGATTCGCAAGGCGCTGGACGGACGCGTACCCTTGATCGGTTTTTCCGGCAGCCCATGGACATTGTCCTGCTACATGGTCGAAGGCGGAGGCAGCGACGACTACGCCAAGGTGAAGACCCTGATGTACACGGAACCGAAGCTGATGCACCACATCCTCGAGGTGACCGCGCAGTCAGTGATCGCTTACCTCAATGCGCAGATCGAGGCCGGCGCACAGTCGGTGATGATATTCGACTCCTGGGGCGGGGCGCTGTCGCATGCCGCTTACCACGAGTTCTCGCTGCCCTATATGCAGCGCATCGTGGACGGCCTGATCAAGGAAAAGGACGGCGTCCGCATCCCCAACGTGGTGTTCACCAAGGGCGGCGGTTTGTGGATAGACAGCATCGCCGGCATCGGTTGCGATGCGGTGGGGCTGGACTGGACCATGGACATCGGCGTGGCGCGGCAGAAGGTCGGCGACAAGGTGGCGCTGCAGGGCAATCTCGACCCGACGATACTGTTCGCCACGCCGGAAGTCATCCATGCGGAAACCGAGAAGGTGCTCGCCAGCTATGGTTACGGCAGTGGCCACGTGTTCAACCTGGGACATGGCATCTCCCAGTTCACCAATCCGGATAATGCGGCTGCATTGGTGCAGGCGGTGCATGAGCTGAGCCGCAAGTATCACTAGAAACCGTTTGCAGGTCACTGCGCTTGCCGGGTACGGGATCTCCAGCTACTGGCGGTGCGTTCCGGCGCCTGTGCGAGTGATATTTCCAGCATCGCCCGGACCGATGCAAAAGCCGCGGGCCTACCCTGCGGCTTTTGCTTTTTTGAACGGAACAGAAGTGGTCGGTGCTTCATTTCGGGCGCAATTTCGAACCCTCGCCGGGCTGGTTTTGCGGGCTGTTCCGGGTGCAAGGCCGGTAAAAAAACTGCTTGCCGTTCATGGGGTTTTACACAGCCTCCCATTAACACGAGTCGTGCGCGAAGTTTTCCTGGAGAAAAAATAGGTTAATTCATAACCTGATGGTTTTATGGGGGTTATTTTATGCTTACGAATTGAGCTAGCGACCGAAACCGTATATGTGCATTACACTTAATAAAACTGTAACGGGGTTATACACACGATTATCCACAGCATGTGTGGACAACAAAAAATATGCAGTCAGGTCAAACTGCTTAGCGCACCTTTACAGAATTCGCCGGAGAAAGAATCACTAAATGTCGATAATCCGCGTCGCGCTGGATATGCCGTTGTCAACGCTTTTCGATTATGTGTTGACGGACGAGATCGCGGTCGCGCCGGGGCAACGTGTGGTCGTGCCATTCGGGCGCAAGCAGGTGGTCGGCGTGGTCATGGAATGCGTGGAAGAATCCGAACTGGCGGTAGAAAAGATCAAGCCGGTGGTGCGGGTGCTGGACGAGGCCCCGCCCCTGTCTGCCGAGATGCTCACGCTGCTGCGTTTTTGCAGCGATTACTATCAGCACCCGCTTGGCGCCACGATCATGTCCGCCCTGCCGGCGCGCCTGCGTTCGTGCGAGCCGGTCAGTTTCCGCGAGACGCTGCAATACGAACTCAGCGCCAGCGGACGCGCGCTCGACCTCGAAGTATTCCCCAAACGTAAAGCAGTGCAGTATCGCATCCTCAGCACCTTGCAGGCAGGCGTAGCCGACAGCGCACAATTGCGCGCCCTGTCGCCGAGCGCACCCGCCGCGCTCAAGGTGCTGGTCCAGGCCGGTTGGGTGCAAACCCATGCCGGGGCGGTGGAACCAACCGCGATCGCCTTCAGCAACGCCCATGTGCTGTCCACGGCGCAGCAGCAGGCCATGGATGCGGTATTGCAGGCGCAGGGCTTTGCCTGTTTCCTGCTGCACGGCATCACCGGCAGCGGCAAGACCGAGGTCTATGTGCACCTGATGCATCGCGTGCTGCAGCAGGGTGGGCAGGTGCTGCTGCTGGTACCGGAGATCAACCTGACGCCGCAACTGGAGAACTATTTCCGCAGCCGTTTCCCCGGTGTCGAACTGGCCAGCCTGCACAGCGGCCTGGCCGAGGGCTTGCGCGCGCAGAACTGGCTGAAGGCACAGTCCGGGCAGGCGCGTATCGTGCTCGGCACGCGCCTGGCAGTGTTCACGCCGATGCCGCAGCTGGCGCTGGTGATCGTGGACGAGGAGCACGACGCGTCGTTCAAGCAGCAGGATGGCCTGCGCTACTCTGCCCGCGACGTGGCGATCTTCCGCGCCAGCCAGCGCGGCGTGCCCATCGTGCTGGGTTCGGCCACGCCCTCGCTGGAGAGTTACCACAATGCGCAAAGCGGACGCTACCGCTTGCTGCAACTGAACGAACGCGCGGCGGCAGCAGGCGCAATTGCCCACGCTGCGCTGCATCGATACCACCAACCTGGTGCTGCACCACGGCATCAGTGAGCACCTGCTCAGCGCGCTGGAGCAATGTCTGCAACGCGGCGAGCAGAGCCTGGTGTTCATCAACCGCCGCGGCTATGCGCCGGTACTGATGTGTACCGCCTGCGGCTGGCTGTCCGGCTGCCCGCATTGCGCCGGCAAGCTGGTGTTGCACCTGCAGGACCGGCGCCTGCGTTGCCACCATTGCGGCTATCAGGCGCGCGTGCCGCATGCCTGCCCGTCCTGCGGCAATGCCGACCTGCAGCCCGTCGGCATCGGCACGCAGCGCGTGGAAGATGTGCTGCAGGAACGCTTTCCCACCGCGCGCATCCTGCGCGTGGACCGCGACAGCACGCGCAACAAGGGGATGTGGAAAGCGATGCGCCAGCAGATCCACGATGAACAGGTGGACATACTGGTGGGGACGCAGATACTGGCCAAAGGACATGACTTCCCCAATCTCACGCTGGTCGGCGTGCTCAACCCGGACGGCGCGTTGTACAGCAGCGACTTCCGCGCGGCTGGAAAAGCTGTACGCACAGCTCGCGCAAGTGGCCGGGCGCGCCGGGCGTGCCGACAAGCCCGGGGAAGTGCTGATCCAGACCGCCTTTCCCGACCACCCGCTGTTCCGGGCGCTGCGCGCACACGATTTCGACAGCTGGGCAACAAGCCTGCTGGCCGAGCGCAAGTCAGCCGGATTCCCGCCGTTCGTGTACCAGGCGATGTTGCGGGCCGAGGGCATGAGCGAGACGGACGTGGATTCCTTCCTGCAACAGGGGCGGGAAGCGGCGGTCGAACTGGCCATGCAGGTCGAGATCTATGGCGTGGTGCCGGCTGCCATGCCGCGTCGCGCCAACCACACACGCGCGCAATTACTGGTGCAATGTGAGTCGCGCAAGCTGCTGCAGCATTTCCTGCGCGCATGGAAGCCAGCGCTGGATGCGCTGCCGGCACGAAAATTACGCTGGTCGCTGGACATCGACCCATTGGAGTTTTAGAGTGTGCGCACGATTCGAACTTCCCGCTCCGACCGATCCTGTCCATGCAAGAGAGGTTCGGGTGACAGGTGATGATCCCGATGAGTCAGGGATCCCTATTTTCTCCAAGGCGATATGATCAAACCGATAGCTTCCAACATGCCCTGGCTCAACCTGCCCAACCTGCCGAAACCCATCAAGGCGCTTTTTATCGGCTACCTGCTGGTAGCCGGCCTCGGGCTGTGCATGGCCGGACTGCAAATCATGATGACATACGGGCATGGCATGACAGAAGGCAAGCCAAGGATTTCCGAGAAGGATATCGCGTATAACTATTACGGCAACCGTAACGGCAGCAAGCTGGAAACCATGCTCACCGGGGCAATGAAAGACATGGGAACACCGGAAGCACGCATGGATATCATTCAATGGGTGCGCAATGGCGCTCCCAAGGCCGAGTGGGAATCCCAAATGAAAGATGTATTCGCGCAAAATTGCGTTAGGTGCCACAGCGTGATACCGGGCATACCCGATTTCACCAGTTTCGAGGAGGTCAAGAAGATGGCCCAGATCGATGAAGGCAAAAGCATCCAGTCGCTGACCCGCGTGTCGCACATCCACCTGTTCGGCGTCAGCTTCATCTTCTTCTTCGTGGGGTTCATCTTCAGCTTTGCGGTGGGCGTACCGGGTTGGCTGAAGATACTGGCGATCGTCACGCCATTCGGCTTCCTGATCCTGGACGTGCTGTCCTGGTGGCTGTCCAAATGGAACCCCAATTTTGCATGGCTTACTATCATCGGTGGTTTCGGCTACAGCGTGGCATCCGCATTAATGTGGTTCACCAGCATGTACCAGATGCTGGTGATGTCGCGCAACGGGAAAATATACGGCAATGCATGGGAGGCTGACCTGGAATAGGTGCAGGACATTTTCCCTGCCTGAAGATTCTTTGCACAGTCAGACGGCGATTGGTATCCTTGCCAATTGCCGGATCATCAATATATGCAGGCCTGGATCACCCCGCTCCCACTCACTTGCTTACGGACGTGTATGGTCAAGCATCATCTCAAGAATATTTTAGGTTCCCCGCGTGGGACGATGTACCTGATCGCCTTGCTGATCCTGGCGTCAGAGTTCCTGATCATGGGGTTGATAGAAATCGTTTTAAAACCGAAATTCGGTGCAAATGTCCCGGATTACTTCTGGGACATCCTGGATCCGCTGTTGCTGATCCTGATCGTTACGCCCTGCATCTATGTCCTGGCCGTGAAGCCGCTGGAAAAGCAGCGGCTATTGCTTCAGCAGCAATACAAGGAACTGAGCATCACTGCGGTCACTTTCGAATCCCGGGAAGGCGTGACCGTGACCGATGCCAACAACAAGATACTCAGGGTCAATCGCGCATTCACGGAGATAACCGGCTATAGCAACGAGGAAGCAATCGGGAAGACGCCGGCGATCCTCCAGTCGGGCCGCCATGACAAGGAGTTCTACCGCAACATGTGGCATGTGCTGGAGCGGGACGGATTCTGGAGCGGCGAGGTCTGGAACCGCAACAAGAGCGGCAAGGTATATCCGGAGTGGTTGACCATCACCGCAGTTATCGGCACCGACGGGCAAGTCGCCAACTATGTCGGCATCTTCTCGGACATCTCCGAGCGCAAGGCCGGCGAGGAACAATTGCGCAAACTCACGGCCCATATCCAGACGGCGCGCGAGGAAGAGAAGACCCGCATCGCACGCGAGATCCACGACGATCTTGGCGGAACCCTGACTGCACTCAAGATGGAGACCTACAAGCTGACGGGTAAGCTGTCCGGCAACACGGAAACGGTGCCGTTGCTCGAAAATGTCGAGTCGATGACGCAACTGCTCGACAACGCGGTGGGCGTCACCCGGCGCGTCATCAGCGACCTGCATCCGAGCATACTCGACGATCTCGGCCTGGTGGCGGCGCTGGAATGGCAGTGCGCGCAGTTCCACAAACGCACCGGCATCGCCTGCGAGGTCATCTGCGCTGACGACAGGGACGAAGAACAGAAACTGGACAAGACCGTCGCGATCAACCTGTTCCGTATCGCCCAGGAAGCGCTGACCAATGTGTCCCGGCATTCCGGTGCAACCCAGGTGCATGTCGAATTCCACCAGGATGAGGAAGAGATCATCCTGTGCACCAGCGACAACGGTCGCGGCCTGCCCGAAGGTCACGCAATCGCCCAGAATTCCTATGGCGTGCGCGGCATGCGCGAGCGTGTCGCGCAACTTGAAGGCGAGATCAGGTTCGACAAACCGTCTGGCGGGGGGTTGCGCGTAACGGTGATCGTGCCGCTCTCTGGCGGTCACATCAGCGAGGACACGGCATGATACGTATTTTGATAGCGGACGATCACGCCATAGTCCGGCATGGGCTCAAGCAGATCATAGAAGAAAGCGGCCAAATGCAGGTGGTGGCCGAGGCCGAGAGCGGCATCGAGGCGCTGCGCAAGATGCGCGAGATCGCCTGCGACGCGGTGCTGCTCGATATTTCCCTGCCGGATATGAGCGGCGTCGATGTACTCAAGCAGATCCATGCGGAGAAACCGCACTTGCCGATACTGATCCTGAGCGCCTATCCCGAAGACCAATACGCCATGCGCCTGATCAAGGCCGGCGCTGCCGGTTACATGACCAAGGAGAGTGCGCCGTCCGAGGTCGTCAAGGCGCTGTTGCGCGTGGCCAGCGGCAAGAAATACATCAACCCGGCGGTGGCCGAGATACTCGCCAATGAACTCGGTACGCCGGAGCTGAAACTTCCACACCAGACCTTGTCTGACCGTGAGTACCAGATATTCCTGCTGCTCGCTTCGGCCAAGACCGTATCCGAGATTGCCGACTCATTGGCGCTGAGCGTGAAAACCGTCAGTACCTACCGCACTCGCGTGCTGGAAAAGATGCACCTCAATAACAACGCCGAATTGATGCGCTACGCCCTCGATAACCATCTTTCGCAATGAGCACCAACGCATTCAGCTGACGTTGTCAGGCGACTGCAAAGGGCTTCATGTAGTCGTGGGCGCCATCCATCAGGATGCGTCCGGTGCCTGACAGGCGCGCGAATTGATGCACCGTTTGATAGCCATTCCAGAAACTCCGGCGGCTTGCTTCGCGCTTGGCAGATGCCAGATCCCGCTCTTGTCCGTTCAGTTGCTTGCCTTCCAGCAACCTGGACATTGCCCAATGCATTCTCGCCGAGACATAAGTGGCATGGTAAATGCCATCCATGGGTCTTGGATCGTCCCTGAGCGGCGAGGTAAATAATTCTTCGTCATCATTCAGCACCAATGGCTCGTCTATGGTCAGCCCGAACAGGAAACTGTGGCCACTCTCATGGGCAATGGCCTCGATCACGGCAATATCGTCGGCGTGAAGCTCGGCATTGATGAACAGCGCCCCCCACAGCATGTAACAGGATCCCCCGGCAAAACCATATCCGAGTCCCTCCTCACCGACTACAAGTATGACTTCACGCACCAGCGCCTCGAATTCGCGCGCGAGTTCCGGAATGGCCTGTTGCAAACGCCGCATCCCGGAGTTGAAACGCGCCATTGCGTTGTCGGTCGTGTCCGGGTCGGGCGAGCAGATATGAAAGGGTGTGTTCGGGTCGGTATCCATCAGTCGCTGGTAGAGCAAGCGATTGGATGGCGGCGTGACCATGTCGAGGGTGACAACGCGCACTTCATCGCCTGTGAGCGGTTGTTCCTGGAGCAATTCCTGAAACAGGGGCTCGATATCCGAAGATTCCTGTTCGATCATCAATGCCGCAGCGGTTTCATAATATATGCCGAAAGTGCTGGGCGGGTATCTTGCTCCGGTGCGCATGGTCTTGATCAACTGCTCAAGCCCGGCCACGGACAGACCAAGCTGGTCCGCAATGGTCAGCTGTAAATATTCCAGACTGTCTGCAAGCTGGGAACGCATGCGACTGTCGACTGCTGTCGCACGCGTCTCTGAAGGAATGAAATCAGATGCCGGACTCACCAGATGATTTCAATATCATGTGGATGAGCGGCGAATAGCCATTGAAGGCAAAGCCGGGAGAATCTACCTGGAGGGAAACTAGTGGACTTTTCCGACTTTGCCGATTTTCGCGCCCACGATAATGGGGACATTGCCGCGTTTGCCGATTTTTGCGCTCATGTTAACCGGAACCTTGCCCAGTTCTTTGCCGATTTTCGCACCCACGATAGAATGCTTATCCATGGAATCTGCAGTAACCTTGACGTCCAGTACCTTGAAACCCAGCAGCCTGGCTTGGTCGATAACAAGCTTGGTCTTCATGATGGCCCCCTAAAGAATGTGAATATGGAATACTGCATGCCAGAATACCTATATTCCTACCCGGATGCAAGCAGTCGGCATCCGCTTAAAGCGCATCAATATCAATATACTGGCGGCCAGACATGACTTTTCCTAACGGCCCGCTTGGCTATCGGCTCGGTATGCATCAGCCGGTCACAGATGTCACTTTATTTCTCAAATACCAGGAAAATATCGATTTCAGTGCTGTCGATACTTTTCTCGAGGATGCGTTTGGCATTCGTATCCAGACCGAAGCAGGATCGTTGACGCTTCGCGACGAATCAGAAAAGCTGGCCTGCTCGCTGGTCTGGCGTGCCCTGCACATTGCGCAAGCACTGCAACAGGCCGCAAGGATTCCAGTATTCGAAACAGGCCGGATCGTGGAGATCCTGACCAGTTCAAAGGGGCCTGCTTTCAAGGACGTTCGGGTCGCGGTGCCCAGAAATGATTTTATTCCGCTGCAATGCACAAACCTGGCTCACGGTGCAGCCCTGAATCTGGCTATCTGGGTAGTCAATAACCACAGTGATCCGGCACAACTGGAAAACATATACCGGCAGATCGAGGAAAAGACCATCAAGCCGATGCTTGCCATGATTTCGTCGGGAGTCTCGACGGTTCCGATCCTGAATGAGGCTTACCGGCAGAACATTCCTTTCCGGCACCTTGGCGCTGGCGTCTACCAGCTTGGATGGGGAAGCCGCGCGCAACTGCTCGACAAAAGTTCAACCGGAGCAGACACCGCGATCGGCAGCAAGCTGGCACTGAACAAATATCTGTCCGCTCAGATTGTCCGACTTGCAGGATTACCCGCTCCGCAGCATGTGCTGGTCAGGGACGAGGCAGGAGCGGATCAAGCCGCAAAACAACTGGCATGGCCACTGGTTGTAAAGCCGGTAGATCGAGATCGTAGCGAAGGTGTCACCGTGGCAGTTCGTGATTGGAGCCAGTTGAAGGAAGCCTACAAAAATGCAGCCAGTTTTTCCGGGCAGATATTGATCGAGCGCGAAGTCCCCGGCATTTGTTATCGGCTTCTGGTTGCCAACGGCGATCTGCTTTATGTATTGCGTCGCAAGCCAAGATCGCTGCTGGGGGATGGACGGCTCAATATTGCCGAGCTTATTAAAGCCGCAGAGCTGGAAGAGAGAAAATCACCTACCTGGCTCAGGAGGAATACCATTGGCCTGGATACCTTGACGCTTGAGTCCCTGGCCAGGCAGGGGTTGACTCCGCAAGCGGTTCCGAAAAAGGGCGAGTTGGTCGAGTTGCGGCCGATCGAGTCGTCCACCTGGGGCGGGCAGATTGAAGACGCGACTACCGAGGTGCATCCGGATAATGTCGATATCGCAATCAGGGCGGCGAAGCTTTTTGGACTCCGAATAGCCGGTATCGATCTCATATCGCCTGACATCTCGCAGCCGTGGCACAAGAACGGCGCCATCATCAACGAAGTCAACTACTCGCCATATCTGGGCGGCAACGATATTGCGAAGGCCAGGCTGCCACATTTTTTGCAATGCCTGCTTGGCGGAGATGGACGAATCCCGATCGAAGTCATGGTTGGCGGCGACGATGCCATCAAAGCAGGGCGTGCCAGGCAACAGGATTTTATCGATGATGGAGTCAGTTGTTACTTGACCAGCCACGACCTCACGATCGACGGCAATCTGCGTGAAATGGCTATTTGCACGCCCGGACTGTTTGCAAGAAGCATTGCCTTACTGATGAACAGGGATGTCGAGGCGCTGATACTTGTGCTACAGACCGACGAATTCCTGCATAGCGGCTTGCCTGTCGACCGTATCGATAAAATTCATCTCTGCCAGGGACAACTGGAAAACTGGCAGCAGCAGGACAGCCCGGTTACGGCTGGCGATATGCAAAGCCTGGTGGAATTGCTCTCGATCTACGAGACCGGGCAATAGCGCAAGGAATCGACGAACTTCACGGAAGTTCTGCTTGCCCCGATAATGGATTGGCTGGCCAGTAAACTCATTGCCTGCAATGCCTGATCATCCGCACAGTTGATTCATCCGCGAGCGTTTATAAGTCAGAACTCGCAATCGCTCGAAATTTCCCGAAAAACTGCTTCCCTGTTCATGGAATCTCTGCCGTTACTCTCCAGTCAAGGATATGCATCCGGCTAATGCCGGACTGCTTGAATATTTGGGCCATATGCCGGCGATGGTGGCACTTGGTAACCTTGGCGCACCACCGGCAAATAGCGGTGGCCGCGTAATCAGAATGCTGCCTGGCGCAGATTCATGTCGCCCAGACCGTGTCAGACAAACACCGACAATCCAGCCTCCTCTTCGACTACGTAATTTTAAGACAAACATCGCTTCCGCCTTGATGGGCGGGGAAACATAATCTGCTTACTGGTTTTGCAAATCGGCAAGCGTGAAAAGGTGAAGTGATGAATGTATTTATTGTGGAAGATTCAGAAGCGATGCGCGATAGCCTGCGCTTGATGCTGTCTGACTTCCACGATGTCAGCATAGTCGGTTATGCAGCGGACGAAACGGGTGCCATCGAACAGATCAATGCATTGTTGCCCGATGTCGTGATCCTCGATCTCAACCTGCAATCTGGAAACGGCGTTGCCGTGCTGAAGAATATCAAGAAACACAATGCGGGGGTCAAAGTCATGGTGTTGACCAACTGCACCGACGAGTTTTACGTGGACGCTTGCAAGCGCGCGAATGCTGACTACTTTTTCGACAAGTCGTTTCAGTTCATGCAGGTTCGCGAAGTATTTGCAAACTGGAATCGCGCCAGTCAACCCAGCAAGCATGACGGCAGGGTGTTTGATTAACCCGGAATATTGGAGACACAGGATCATGGTAGACAATTCTAGACGGACATTTTTCAAAAAAGCGGCGGCGGCAGTGGGTGTGGTTGCAGCGGCCGGTTACACGAAAAACCTGATATCTGCTTCGGATAACAACGCCAGCGCAAAGTATGCAGCTGATGTTGCCATGCAGGAAAAGGCCGTGAGAGGGAATCAACTGGTTCTGATGACGGACGATGAGAAAAAACAGCGGCTCGACCAGCTGCTGAATTGTCATTACCAGGAGCTTGCATAGTATTTCGTTACCTACCATCAGTTGTTGGAGGCAGTGATGTCAGAAGAAAAAATTGAGGCATTGAAAGACGCGGATGACGTGAAACAGGGCCGCCGTGATTTTCTGAAGCATGTGTGTACTTCGGGCGCAGCGGCGCTGGTGGCGGCAACCGCGCCATCAGAGGCTGTCGACGACGCCACCAATCCGGATGCCGAGGTGACCGTCGCGGAATATTTCCAGGGACATTTCCTGCTGATGTCTGATGACGAAAAGAAACAGGCCATTGCGCGGCTGGAAAAGCGGTATTCCGCACAATACGGGAAGAAAACGACGGTTTCCAATGCGCCTGCCCCGGAAAAAGTCCTGTTCGGTTATGCCCTCGATATCGGGAAATGCATAGGCTGCAGGCGTTGCGTTCATGCCTGTGTGAAGGAGAACAACCAGTCACGCCATGATCCTGAGATTCAATGGATCCAGGTGATGAAAATGCCCAAAGGGAACATCTCCTTTACTGTAGATCAATTGGACAAGGGCTATCCTGAAACCAGCGAGTTCGGTGATTACGGTGTTCAGGTTGGCGGGAATGCTTACAAGACTGCCGGTCTTTCCACCGAGGATGCACAAAATTATTATAACGACGACCTGGTGCCGGACAAGGATTTCTTCTATATGCCGGTGCAGTGCCAGCAGTGCGAGAAGCCGCCCTGCGTCAAGGCTTGTCCGGTGCGGGCAACATTCCGGGATCATGCAGGTGTGGTGCTGATCGATTACAACTGGTGCATCGGCTGCCGCATGTGCCAGCTTGCCTGCCCTTACCATGCCAGGCGCTTCAACTGGGCTGAACCTAACCTCCCTGTCGAAGAAATGAACCCCAAGACGCACTACTTCGGCAACCGGCCGCGCATGCGGGGCGTGATGGAAAAATGCACCTTCTGCGTGCAGAGAACCAGGGAGGGCAGGGATCCTGCCTGTCTGGAGGCTTGCCCGGTGGGTGCCAGGAAATTCGGCAATCTGCTCGACCCCGAGAGCGACGTCAGAAAAGTGCTGGCCACCAAGCGGGTATTCAGGTTCAAGGAAGAGTTCGGCACCTATCCCAAATTTTTTTACTACATTGGCTGAGGTCACGAAATGAAAACAGCGCTATCTTTTGCAAGGGACTTCGGTTCGTTCGCCATCAAGGGCGGCACCATGTACTACGCCTGGCTCCTGTTCCTGGCATTCTTCATCCTGGTCGGATCCTACACGGCATACATACAGTTGACCCAGGGTCTGATCGTCACAGGTGCGACCGACCAGGTCACGCTGGAGTCTTTCTTTGCCAACTTTGTCTTTACCGCACACATCGCGGCGGCGGCGGTGCTGGTCGTTGCGCCTGGCTATATCTATCACCGCAAGGACTTGAAGGAGATTGCCGTGATCGGCGAGATCGTCGCAATGGTCTTTGTCGCAACGGGCATCACGTTCGTTATCTTCCACATGGGCAGGCCGGACAGGACCTGGCATATGTTTCCCGGCATTGGATTCCTCAACTTTCCCAATTCAATGCTCTCGTTCGACACGATCGTCCTGAACGTCTATCTGTTTCTCAACATGATCGGCGTTGTTTATATCCTGTTCAAAAAGTATGTCGGCACATTTCATGAGAAGCAACTGGCGAGATGGTTCAAGCCGATCGTGTTCCTGGCCATCGCTTGGGGGCCGCTGATCCACATCGTTACTGCATTCGTGCTTGGCAGTAGTGCCAGGATGGAACCGTGGGCTACCGCCGTCCTGCCGTTTGCCTTCCTGACCATGGCGGGTGCTTCCGGGCCGGCGCTGATCGTGATGATATTCCTGTTGGCCAGGAAATATACCAATCTCGAGATTGGCAATCCCGTTATCGACCTGATGACCACGATCATCGCCTGGAGTCTTGCCATATTGATGCTGGTATTTGCCGCCGAGTTCTTTACCACGCTCTACCCAAGCACCGAACATGCCGATTCTCTGAAATTCACCATGTTTGGCCACAACGGGCTCGATCATTACGTGCCCTGGTTCTGGGGAACGATCCTGGCGCTGGTAGGCAGCTTCATTGCGTTGCTGTTCCGCAAGGTGCGGCAAAGCTATGACCGTTGGCTGCCCATCACGTGTCTGGTGGTCTTCTTCGCGATCCTGATCGAGAAGCCGATGATTCTGGTGTTTCCCGCATTCAGCCCTTCCCCGCTTGGAGAATATGTGGAATATCACGTCACCCTGATCGAGTTTTTCAACGTGCTGTTCGTCTGGGCCATCGGGTTCATGTCGCTGACGCTTATCTTGAAAGGCGCGATCGGCATATTGACCGGCGAAGTGAGGTACGACAAGTCGACCGCTTCTTCGTAGAGCGGAGCTTAAGGAGATATTTGAAATGAATTTCCTGCATATATCGTCAAAAATCGGTGTGCTTGCCCTGGGCGGTTTCCTGTTTGGCGGGTTGGGTACTTATAACGTCGCGCATTCCGCAGAAGATAAACAGGCTCAAACACAGAGTGCGCAGCCGGTAACGGACTGCTTTGAAAGCAGGACAGGCTACTCTTCGGTCACCCGGGTCGAGAATGTCGATCCAAAGTATGGCTATCCGAATGTCAAATGCTCGCAAACGACCAGCGCTGTATTATGGTATGGAGATCCTTTTGACGGGACGATCCCGATGGGCGAAATGCCGGAAATAAATGATATTACTCGCGGCGATTTTGCCGATGCCGTGGTGAAGCCGAGAGAGCCCCAGCTGAAGTATTTCAATATGGGACCTAATGGCTGCGAGACATGCCATGACGGCAAGATCGTACCCTTCCCGAAGGATAACAAGCCAAGGTTGATTGCGATGCATCAGGACATCGTTGCGAACTCACTCGAGTTACAACATGGACGCGGGTCGCTGTGGTGTCTCAATTGTCACAGCGCAACGAACCGCAATAAACTGGTGGACCGTCAAGGGAACCTGGTCAGTTTCAACCAGCCACAGAAACTATGCGGCGGTTGCCATGGCGATAAATATATCGACTGGAGGGAAGGTGTACACGGGAAACGAATAGGCTCATGGGCTACCGGCGGCAAGAAGAGGTGGTGGGTATGCACTGAATGCCATAACCCGCATACCGTCCAGGTGGTCAGGTTCAACCGGCTCAAGCCCGAACCTCCTCCTCCTCTGCCCAGGGGAATGAAAAATGCCGACTATGAGCGAGTCAAGGAAGGTGGGCACTAGAGCGACATTTGATGGACATACAGGCAAGCTTGGTTTCACAATGTTAGGTAGCTTTGGCATGACAATAACCGGGTAATCATCAGGCGCGAACAGGATAATGAAATACAACTCAAAAAATAAGATGCTGGTATTTTCCACAGACGAGGAAGTTTCCAGATTTCACAACCAGTTGACCGACGCCATGCGCATGCTGATGCTTAAAACCGGAGGTGACAAAGCTACCAGTCAAGAAGAGGATTTGAGACTTACCAAAGAGTTCTTTGATCGCTATTCCGCTTTGGCGGAATCCCTCAGCGCCTTGCGTGCCCATCTTGCGCGAGAAGCGGGTGAATGATTGACTGAAGTTCGTGCAGTGTTAACAGGAATAACTAAAACTTTTTTGAAGATAGATGGTCAAAGCATGGGAGTTGCCAGAAAATGCAGCTAGCCATTATTTGGAATATTTAGGTGCAAGGTTGGTATTTTTTCGAAGTTACTATCTGATGGAGGAATCATGAAAGCAATTATGGTAGGCATGGTAGCAGCAGCAAGTCTGGTTTTTGCAGGCGCTGCATTGGCAGCAGATATGCCGGCGGCAGGCAAGGCCAAGTGTGGCGGATGCCACGCCCTCGACAAGAAGGGCATGGGCCCTTCATTCATGGACATCTCGGGGAAATACAAGGGCGACAAGGACGCTGTCAGCAAATTGGAGGCCAACATTGCCAAAGGCGGCAAGTTCGGATGGAACATGATGATGGCAATGCCGCCGAAAGGCATGGGCGCAACCGATGCCGAGATCAAGGAAATGGCCGAATATATAGCTGGCTTGTCGAAATAACCGGGTTTTGTTGCGCAGGCCCTTGGCAGGGATACTTTCTTTCGCCTGGGCCTGTGCATGAATCTCATGGGCTTTTGCCGGATGTCGCGCAAGGGACAAGAAGGTAATTGGTACCGCCCTTATGTATGTCGTAAAAGCATGCAAGGGGAATGCTGGAGTGGAAGCAATGCCGGTCACCAAGGAATCCGGCGTCGCTCCGGCGTATGGGGCAAGAACCCGATTCCGTTACACTGGCGCAGGCCGGTGTCTTGCGCTCACTTGATGATCATTTCCTCGAGCAGCCTGCGTACCGGCTTCGGGATCGCGGCGTGCAGTGCCTGTTCGACATCCAGCCACATCCGTCCGGATTCCTGGACCTGGCTGGGTTTGCTGGCGACCTGGACCAGCAATGGTGCGATGTGCAATCTGAAATGCGTGAAGGTGTGCGGGAACCCGGACAATGCTTCCACATGGCGTGCATCCAGCCCGAAATGCAGCATGCAATAGGCAGCGATATCATCTGCACTTTCCACCTGTGGCGGGCACCACAGACCGCCCCATATCCCGCTGTCGGGGCGTTTTTCCAGCAGGATGTCGTTGTCGTGCCTGAGCAGCAAAAAGGTGCTGTATCGCTGCGGCAGGGTTTTGCGCGGGCGCGGGGTCGGCAGGTGCTCGACGCGGCTACTTGCAACTGCCGCGCAATCGTTTTGCACCGGGCAGTCATCACAGCCTGGCTTGGTGCGCGTGCATATGCCGGCTCCCAGGTCCATCAGGCCCTGGGTGTAGGTGGCGATCACGTTATCAGACTCGTCTTTCGCGCCAGGCGCGTCGGGCAATAATGCTTCGGCCTGTTGCCACAGTTGCATTTCGACCTTCTTGTCCCCGGTGTAACCTTCGATGCCGCAGTAACGCGCCAGCACGCGCTTGACGTTGCCGTCGAGGATAGCGCGGTGTTGGCCGAATGCGAGCGCGCAGATGGCGGCGGCGGTGGAGCGGCCGATGCCGGGCAGGGCGACGATGGTGTCGAAGTCGTGCGGAAATCTTCCATCATGCTGTTGCATGACGAGTCGCGCCGCGCGATGCAGGTTGCGCGCGCGCGAGTAATATCCGAGTCCGCTCCAGTGTGCCAGCACGGCATCCTCGCTTGCCGACGCAGAGTGCGGCGATGTCAGGAAAGTCGTCGAGGAAACGCTGGTAATAGGGAATGACGGTAGCGACCTGGGTTTGTTGCAGCATGATCTCGGACAGCCAGATCCGGTAGGCATCCGTCACCTGCCACGGAAGATCGTGGCGACCATGCTGCCGCTGCCAGGCGATGATGCGTTGTGCGAAGGATGGCACCGGTTCCCTACTTGAACAGCCCTTTCAGGCCGCCCTTCAACTGGTCCATCAACTTGTCCTTCACTTCTTCCTTCTTCGCCTCGATCTTCTGCCTGGCTGCTTCCGTGACCATCGCGCCAAAATCGAGCGAATATTTGAGGTCGGTGAATGGTCCGCTCAGGCGCACCGGCACGGTGATGCCGCCCACGCTGTCCTTGCCGCCCTGCCCTTCCAGCGTCTTGGCCAGCGTGGCCTTGGCCAGATAGTTGATGCTGTCATGGCCGATGTCGATGTCGCCGCTGCCGGTCAGGCGCAGCAGCGGCGATTTAAGCAACAGGTCGTCGTTGTGCGCGACGCCGTTGTTCACCCTGAAGCTGGCCGACAGTGCGCTGAAGTCGGTCTTCTGCTGGCTGTCGGCTGCCTGCACCCTGGTGTCGACGCTGTTGCCGAGGCGGCGCAGCGTGCCGGCGATGTTGATGCCCTTGATCGCGCCATCGGCGAGGTTCAGTGCCATGTTGCCATTCAGTCCCTGTTTGAGGGCGGTAACGGTGCCACCTTGGGTGTCGAGCTTGAGCGTGACGTTGCCCTTGCCTTCGAGCGCATCGAAGTCGGCGGCATCCTTGAGCAGCGGTGCGATACTGATGCCGACCAGGCTCTGGTTGATGGAAATGAGCGGCTTGGCAGCGGAGGCATTCACGGCGACGCTGCCGTTCATGCTGCCCTGGTACAGGTTGCCGGACAAGGGTTTGAGGTTGAGCACGCCGTTGTGTGCCTTGATTTCCAGGCGCAGTTGCGAGGACTTGATATTGGCCACCTTGAGCGTGCCGATGCGCAAGCTGCCTTCCAGGTTGAGCTTCCTCAGGGCAGACAGGTCCAGCGGCTGCTCTGCGGGTACAGCTGCGGCTGCAGTGGATTTTCCCGCAGTCCCCTCGTTTTTCTGCGGCATAAACATGTCGGCATCGAACTGGTCCACGTCGATGTCGAAGCGGATCGCCGGATCGGAGAAACCGGCTACCGCGATCTTTGCATTCACCTTGCTTTGCAGCAGGCCTCCCGCGAGATCGACCTGCACGTGCTGGCTCTTGGCATCCAGCTGCACACTACCTTTCATCTCGCTGCTGACCGATTTGTTCGGCAGTTTGTCGCCGCGTGCATCGATCGCGACAACAAGTCCGGGCAAACTGAATCGTTGCGACTTGAGATCGCCGCTGACAGGTGAAGCGAGTTTCAGATTGAATTCCTGTTGCGGCTGCTTGATGCCGAACTCCAGCGTCACCGCATCGCTGTTGAATGATTGCGCATCGCCCGCCAGTTCGGGGATGGCGACATGCGCGGCGAGGTCGCTGATGCCGGGCATCGAACCCGTTACCTGCAAGTCCAGGTCTGTCAGCCGGTAGGACGGCTTGTCCAGGTCCAGCGTAAGCATGGTCTTCAGTTGCGTTGCGATGTCCAGCTTGGGCTGGCCGGATCGCAGCGTTGCGCTGAACTCGACCCGGGTCGGCGCACCGCCGCTGATGCGCCCGGTTTTCAGGGCGATGTCTTGCAGCGCGTATTGCGCGCCGGAGGATTCGTCGCGGAAATCCAGCTCGGACTTTTCCACGCGCACGGCGGCGATGTCGAGTGTAACCGGCTGAGCACCAGGTTCGTCTGCGGCACCGCTCGCGGGTTTGCCGGTGTCGCTGCCCGCCTCCTTGTTCAACAGGTCGTCGATGTTGGTCTTGCCGTCCCTGGATTTCACCAGTGCGACCTTCAGGCCGCTGACCGACACCTCGTTCACCACCACCTGTCTGGACAACAGCGGCATCAGCGCCAGCGATACATGCACGCTATCCAGCGCCGCGAACTCCTTGTCGCTGTTGAATTCGGAAAGTGATACGCGGCTGAGATCCGCGCCGATACTGGGGTAAAAGGCCAGCTTGATGTCGCCATCCAGCCTGAGCGTGCGCTGCGTGCGTTCCTTCACCAGCTGGATGACCTGCGCCTTGTAATCGTTGGGGTCGAAGGTGGCGGCGATATATGCTGCGACGCCAGCCGCGAGCAGAACCGCGACGCCCAGCGTCAGTAATCCGTATTTGAGGAATTTGCTCATGGGCCGATTGTTGCTGAAAACAACGGTGCCCATTATAAATGACCGGCGTCGGCCGCGCTGCTGGAATGCCTATGCTTGCTCGGGCAGGGTGATCTTGTAGTCGGTGCTGTACTGGTAGTCCTTGAACACATGCTCGGCGCTCAGCATCTGGTAGGAACCGTCCGGCAACTTGTATGTGGTGTCCTTCAGGCGATAGGTGTTATGCCCGCAGGTCCAGCATTTGAAGTTGCGCATGTGGGTGCACAAACAGGTCTTGTCCATCACCGAGATCTTTTTCGCACCGGGGTGTGCCGCGACTTCGCGGTTGTAGGCATCGATGTAGGAGCAGTTGCCGTTGCTGTCGAGCAGGTAGCCGTAGGATTCACAACCGGGACGGATGCCGGAGCCGATGGCCGGGCAGTTTTTCAGCATGCGCATCGGATAGCCGGTGGGCGAAATGGTATTGACCACGATATCTTCCTCGCTGGCGCGGAAATATTCCTGCATCACGTCGCGCGGCAATCCGCATTCCCTGGTTGCGGTAAAACGCGTCGCTACCTGTACCGCAGCCGCGCCCTCCTCCAGGTACGATACGGCATCGCTGCCGGTGAAGATGCCCCCGGCAGGTACTACCGGAATGTCCAGGTTTTCGGCCTTCAGGTATTGGTGGATCTCGTTGACGATGGTGCGCAGGTCGTATTTAGCCCAGTCCATGCCGAAACCGAGGTGGCCGCCGGCCAGCGGGCCTTCCACCACGACGTAATCCGGCAGGCGGTTGGTGCGCAGGTTCTTGCGCAGGAACAGCTGCAGCGCGCGCAGGCTGGATACGATGATGCCCAGCCTGGCATCGCGAAAACGAGGATGGTCTTCCATCAGCGTGAACGAACCCAGGTGCAGCCCGGCTGCCAGCGTGATGCCGTCTATGCCCGCATCCAGCGCAGAATGCAGCCGCACCCTGAGGGTGTCGCGCGGCGCGTTCATGGTGAGCTTTTCCATGCAGTTGATGAACAGCATGCCGTCGCCGCGCTTTCGTTCCATGGTGTGCTCGACGTGCAGGCGAGTGGCCTCGGCAAGCTGCGCCAGGTCGAACTTCACCGCCGACTTGTCGGAGTTGTCGATGTTGTACTTGAACTGCTGGAGCTTGTCCTTGACGAAATCGGTGTCATAACGGCGATCGCTCACCGTCGGCAACATCGCGTCGGAGATGTGTCCGATGCCGCCCAGGCGGGCAGCTTCCAGCGCGAGGTCGGCCGTGGAAATATCCACGCCCATACCACCGATGATGATCGGCACCAATTCCCGCTTGCCAAAGCGCAGGCGGAAATCATCAACGGACTTCATAAAATTCATTCTCCCGGGTTCGTGGCTGCCGCTCCTTCGAGGAGGGCTGATAATTTGATGCGCTATATTACCTTGGAATAGCGGGCGTGTTCCTGCCGAGTGCGCAGGTATTTGTCGAAAACCATGCATATATTGCGGATAAGCATGCGACCCTTGGGGGTGACGCGGATCCATTCCGGTTCCAGGTTCAGCAATCCTTCGCGTTCAAGTTCGCGCAGCTCATCGAGTTCGGTGGCGAAGTAGCTGTCGAAGTCGATCTGGAAATGGGTGTCGAAGGTTTCCTTGGGTATCTCGAAATGACACATCAACGCCTGGATGATCTCGCGCCGCAGCAGGTCGTCGGCATCCAGTTCCATGCCGCGCATGATCGGCAACTCATCGCGGTCGAGTGCGGCATAGTATTCCTCTTCATCGCGGAAGTTCTGGCTGTAGGTCGGGCCGATCTTGCCGATGGAACTGATGCCGATCGCGACCAGGTCGCAGTCGGCGTGGGTCGAATAGCCCTGAAAATTGCGGTGCAGCCGGCGCTGGCGTTGTGCCACCGCCAGTTCGTCATCCGGCTTGGCGAAATGGTCCATGCCGATGTAGACATAGCCCGCATCGGTCAGCGTGCTCACTGCCAGTTTCATGATATCCAGCTTGGCCTGCGGCTCGGGCAGGTCTTCCTCGTTGATGCGGCGCTGCGGCTTGAACACGGTCGGCAGGTGCGCATAGTTGTAGATCGACAGCCGATCCGGATCGGCGGCGATCACCTTGTCCAGCGTGGTCTTGAATCCCTCAGGGGTTTGTTTGGGCAGACCGTAGATCAGGTCGATGCTGACCGACTTGAAGCCGTTGGCGCGCGCCGCGCGGATCACGCGCAGCGTCTCCTCTTCACTCTGGATGCGGTTCACCGCCTTCTGCACCTCCGCGTCGAAATCCTGCACGCCGAGGCTGATGCGATTGAAACCGAGCTGGCCGAGCAGGGCGATGGTCTCGTCCTGCACCTTGCGCGGGTCGATCTCGATCGAGTATTCGCCGCCTTGCACCAGCGTGAATTGTTTGTTGATCGCGCCCATCAGCGTGCGCATCTGCTCGTCGCTCAGGAATGTCGGCGTACCGCCGCCCAGATGCAACTGTTCCAGTCGGCGCTTGCCCGGCATCAGTGCGACCTGCATCTCCAGTTCCTTGACCAGGTAATCCACATAACGGGCGGAGCGGGTCTTGTCCTTGGTGATGATCTTGTTGCAGCCGCAGTAGAAGCACAGGGTATTGCAGAACGGGATATGCACATACAGAGACAACGGCCGCGCCGGGTCGCTGTTCTCCATCCAGTGACGGAAACGGTCGATGCTGAAAGCATCGGTGAAGCGGTCGGCAGTCGGATAAGAGGTGTAACGCGGGCCGTTCTTGTCCAGCCTGCGGATCAGTTCCAGGTCGACTTCCAGCTCGGGCGATGCATTCAGACTTTTTGACATGGTAGCTTGGCCATACTTGTTCAATTGTTCGGGCTTCATTATAAGCCCGAAGGTTACAGATCATGCGCCCGCTTACAAACTGGCATCGGCACGCAACGCCGCTGCCTTATCTGTATTCTGGCTGCGGCCACCGCTGCGCGGCTGCTTTGTCCGTGTTTTGGCTACGACCCGCCGCTTTGCGGCTTAACATCGCAAGCGATGTTAGTCTTCGCCCGAATAAAGATAAGCACACCTTCGGTGTGTGGATTGTAGGCTAAGCCTACAATCCAGCATCGGCACGCAGTGCCGCTGCCTTATCTGTATTTTGGCTACGGCCACCGCTACGCGGTTTAACTTGCTGCGCAAGTTAGCCTGCGCCGAAACACGGACAAACCCCTGCGGGGCAGGGCTTACAGCCCTGCATCCGCGCGCAGCGCGGCTGCTTTGTCCGTGTTTTCCCAGGTGAAATCGGGCTCTTCGCGGCCAAAGTGGCCGTAAGCGGCGGTCTTCTGGTAGATCGGACGCAGCAGGTCGAGCATCTGTACGATGCCTTTCGGGCGCAGGTCAAAATGCTTCTTCACCAGTTCTGCGATCTTCTCGTCCGACACTTTGCCGGTGCCGTAAGTGGTCACCATCACGCTGGTGGGCAGGGCAACGCCGATCGCATAAGAGATCTGGATCTGGCATTTGTCTGCCAGGCCGGCGGCGACGATGTTTTTCGCCACATAGCGTCCTGCATAGGCTGCGGAACGGTCAACCTTGGATGGATCCTTGCCGGAGAACGCGCCGCCGCCATGCGGCGCCGAACCGCCATAGGTATCGACTATGATCTTGCGCCCGGTCAGTCCGCAATCCCCTTGCGGACCGCCAACGACAAAACGCCCAGTTGGGTTGACCAGGTATTTGATCTCGCCCTTGATGAATTCCTTCGGCAATATCGGCTTGATGATCTCCTCGATGACTGCTTCACGGATCTGCGCCAGTGAAATTTCCGGCGCATGCTGCGTGGATAGCACCACGGTGTCGATCGAGTACGGCTTGTCATCGACATACTTGATGGTGACCTGCGACTTTGCGTCCGGGCGCAGCCACGGCAGGCGCCCGTCATGGCGAAGCTGTGACTGGCGTTCGACCATGCGGTGAGCCAGGTAGATCGGCAGCGGCATCAGGGTGTCGGTCTCGGAACAGGCATAACCGAACATCAAACCCTGGTCGCCTGCGCCCTGGCCCATCTCGTCGTCATATGCCTTGTTCACGCCCTGCGCGATATCCGGGCTTTGCTTGTCATAGGCGACCAGCACTGCGCAGCCCTTGTAATCTATGCCGTAATCGGAGTTGTCGTAACCGATGCGCTTGATGGTTTCGCGCGCCACCTGGATGTAATCGACATTGGCGCTGGTGGTGATCTCACCCGCCAGCACGACCAGTCCGGTATTGCACAGCGTTTCGGCTGCAATGCGCGAATGCTTGTCCTGCGCTAGAATGGCGTCAACAATGGCATCGGATATTTGATCCGAGACCTTGTCCGGATGTCCTTCGGATACGGATTCAGAAGTGAACAAGAATTCTTTCATGGCGTTCGCATTCATTAGTTTATAAAGTACGCCATTATAGCAAAACCAGACAACCCCAACCCATGCGCTCTTTCCTGGTCGTCAGCCTGTTTGATCTGTTTGCCCATATCCCGCTAAGCGTCCTGCATCGCATCGGCGCAGTATTGGGCTGGACGTCCTATCTGTTTTCGGGCAGATATGCGGCGCAATTGCGTGAGAATCTTGATCATTTCTGCAAGCACCAGTCCAGAAGCGATAATCGGGAACTGCTGCATGCCAATGTGGCGGAAGCCGGGAAGAGCATCGCCGAATTGCCCTGGGTATGGCGTCGCCCACTTGACCAGGTTCTGGGAAGTGTCAGAGCCAGCCAGGGCTGGGACCATGTTGAATCTGCACTGGCAGCGGGCAAGGGGCTGATCGTGCTGACGCCGCATCTGGGCTGTTTCGAGGTCATGGGTCTTTTCGTAGCGGAACGGGTTCCGATGACCTCCATGTACCGTGTTCCAAAACTCGCCTGGCTGGACGAGGTGACCCGCAGCGGTCGCCAGCGCGGTCAGTTGCGCATGGTGCGTGCTGATGTGAGTGGAGTGAGAGCCATGTTCAAGGCGCTCAAGCGCGGCGAAACGATCGGCATGCTGCCCGACCAGGTGCCGGGAAATGGCGAGGGTGAGTGGGCAGACTTCTTCGGCCGCCCGGCCTATACCATGTCTTTGATCGGCCGCCTGCTTGAATCCAGCGGCGCCAGCGTAGTCATGACCTTTGCCGAGCGCTTGCCGAAAGGAGCAGGATATGCCATTCATATCGAACCGCTGGTCATCGACATGGCTATCCCGGTGACCGGTCAGATCAATGCCGCGCTGGAGAAAGCCATCAGCGCCTGTCCGGCACAATATCTGTGGAGCTATAACCGCTACAAGACACCCGCCGGGGCCGAACAACTTCCTGCAACGTCGGGCAGGCGGTCTTGATGGCACGACTTGGCATCCTGCTATTATGGTTGGCGCATTTCCTGCCATTCCGGCTATTGGCCGGGTTGGGAAATCTGCTCGGACTGTTGCTGTATCTGGTTGGCCGGGAACGCCGCATGGTTGCCGCCACCAATCTGCGGCTATGTTTTCCCGACATGAGCGAACCGGAACGCGCCGACCTGGTGCGACGCAATTTCATGGCATTCGGACGCAGCTTCCTCGAGCGCAGCATTTTGTGGTGGTCAAGCAACAAGCGGATCCTGAGCCTGATCCGGGTCGAGGGACGGGAGCACTTCGACGCCGTGCAAGGCAAACCCTACATCGGATTGCTGCCGCATTTTGTCGGACTGGATGTCGCCGGCGCCTGGCTGTCCATGCACACCCGTGGCGTCAGCGTCTATTCAAACCAGAAGAACGCCTACTTGAACAAGCTGCTGATCGAAAAGCGCACCCGTTTCGGTGACCAGCGCATCTTTTCGCGCCAGCAGGGTTTGCGCCCTATCGTCAAGGCAATGCGCGATGGTTATCCCTTGCTGTATCTGCCGGACCAGGATTTTGCCGCCAGGGATGCGATGTTCATCCCGTTTTTCGGCGTGCCTGCCTCGACCCTGACCAGTGTTTCGCGCCTGGCACAAATGACCGGCTCGACCATATTGCCGTGCATTCCCCGCGTATTGCCGGATTGCCAGGGCTATGAGATACGTTTCTACCCGGCATGGGACAATTATCCGACCGATGATGTGGAAGCCGACGCGCGCCGCGTGAACGAGTTCATCGAACAGCGCGTGCTGGAGATGCCGGAACAGTATTTCTGGTTGCACAAGCGCTTCAAGACCCGGCCCGGAGGGCGAGGAGAAATTTTATTGAGCTCGTAGTGGGTAGCAAAACCGGGGTTGGCTACGAGCTACAAGCTAAAGGGGTACACATGAAATACCACGACCTGCGCGATTTCATCGCACAACTGGAAAAGCTCGGCGAACTCAAGCGCATCGCCGCGCCGGTGTCGCCACACCTGGAGATGACCGAGATCTGCGACCGCGTGCTGCGCGCGCAGGGGCCGGCGATCCTGTTCGAGAATCCGGCCGGGCACGCCATGCCGGTGCTGGCCAATCTGTTCGGCACGCCGCGCCGCGTGGCGCTGGGCATGGGCGAAGAGTCCACTGCCGCGTTGCGCGAAGTGGGCAAACTGCTGGCCTACCTGAAGGAACCGGAGCCGCCCAAGGGCCTGAAGGACGCATGGGAAAAATGGCCGGTGCTGAAGCAGGTGCTCACCATGTCGCCCAAGGTGCTGTCTGCTGCGCCGTGCCAGGAAATCGTGTGGGAAGGCAAGGATGTCGATCTGGGCAGGCTGCCGATCCAGTACTGCTGGCCGGGCGATGTGGCGCCGCTGATCACCTGGGGACTGGTGGTGACGCGGGGTCCGCTGCAAGACGCGCCAGAATCTCGGCATCTACCGCCAGCAGGTGATCGCGCCGAACAAGGTCATCATGCGCTGGCTGGCGCAGCGCGGCGGCGCGCTGGATTTTCGCGACCATTGCGAAAAGAATCCGGGCCAGCCGTTCCCGCTCGCGGTGGTGATCGGCGCCGATCCGGCGACCATACTCGGCGCGGTGACGCCGGTGCCGGACGCGCTTTCCGAATACCAGTTCGCCGGTCTGTTGCGCGGCAGCAAGACCGAACTGGTCAAGTGCCTGGGCAGCGACCTGCAGGTGCCGGCATCAGCCGAGATCGTGCTGGAAGGCGTGATCCATCCGGGCGAGACCGCGCTGGAAGGCCCGTACGGCGACCACACCGGTTATTACAACGAGCAGGAGACGTTCCCGGTGTTCACCATCGAGCGCATCACCATGCGCGCGCGACCCGATCTACCATTCCACCTACACCGGCAAGCCGCCGGACGAACCGGCGATGCTGGGCGTGGCGCTGAACGAGGTGTTCGTGCCGCTGCTGCAAAAGCAGTTTCCCGAGATCACGGATTTCTACCTGCCGCCGGAAGGCTGCAGCTACCGCATGGCGGTGGTCAGCATCAAGAAGCAATATCCCGGGCACGCCAAGCGCGTGATGTTCGGCATCTGGAGTTTCCTGCGCCAGTTCATGTACACCAAGTTCATCATCGTGGTCGACGACGACATCGATGTCCGCGACTGGAAGGAAGTGATCTGGGCGATCACCACGCGCGTCGACCCGGTGCGCGACACGCTGCTGGTGGAGAACACGCCGATCGACTACCTCGATTTCGCCAGTCCGGTATCCGGCCTGGGCGGCAAGATGGGGCTGGACGCCACCAACAAATGGCCGGGCGAGACACAGCGCGAATGGGGCACAGCCCATCGTCATGGATGCCGCGGTGAAGGCGAAGGTGGATGCGATGTGGGGCGAGTTGGGTTTGTAGTGTCGTAGGTTGGGTCAGTTCCGTAGGTCGGGCTAGCGCTGCATAACCCGACCTACATCTGAATTGAGGTTCCGCTTTCAGGCAGTCTGTTTATAACTCCGATATGCCGCTTCCGACACATACCAGCATGTCAAGCTTTCAAATTGTCTGCTGGAAAGCGGACAGTCGCGCTTCGTTGGTTCAGATTGCCGCATGGCAGCAGTTCACTACGTGTGGCTTTCGAAACAAGGCCGCCATTCACATTTCCTGATAGCAGCCAATCGACATCAATCTGCCCTACTTCGTTTTCAACAGCGGCATTCCATGACGCACGATTCTGACATCGGAGTGGTCCGTTCCAGCCGAAGTCCGGCGGCGGTTATGATATTGAGAAACTCCTCGCGGGTGCGTTCCTGCCCGCCGTGCATGACGAGCATATGCAGGTCTAGCAGATTGGCATATGGCTTGCTGTCCAGTTCAAGCAAGTAATCTAGAATCAGGATCCTTCCCGATGCATTCATTGCGCGACGGCAATTGCGCAATATGGTCGTCGCTGTCTCATCGTCCCAGTTGTGAAGGATGGAACTAAGGATGTAAGTGTCGGCACCTTCCGGTACGGATTGCAGAAAGTCTCCCGCAACGCACTGACAGCGCCCGGCAAGACCATTGTCATCCATCAGAGCCTGAGCTTTTTCGATGACATCGGCGCGCTCAATCAGGATGCCTGTCGATTCCTGGTTTGCATGCAGGAGCGCCGCCAATAGCGTGCCTTGACCACCTCCGACGTCAATAATCTTTCCCAGAGACGAAACACCACAGTGGGTATCTACTGCTTTGGCATGATCTGCGGACAAGATCGACATGGCGTGGTTGAACCATGCGGCCAGTTCTGGATGTGCTTCCAGATAGGCATAACGGCTCTGTCTATAGACGCTGTGAAAGGCGCTCTGACCAGTATTGATGCAGTGCAGCAATTCACCCCACGGCTTCCATGCCAATTCACCCATGGAAATGGCCCATGATCGGACAGATTCCGGATGGTCACTGCGTAGGCATGTGGCCCGTGTTGTCAAAATAAATTTTCGTGGCGATACCTCGGCCAAAATACCGATGCTGGTCAAGGTGCGAAGAAGTCGATAGAGCGCTGCCGGATGTGCCCCAACTGAAGCTGCCAGCATGTCTGAATCCTGTTCCCCATGAGCCAAATGATCGGCAATGCCTAGTTTCGCCGCAACGAAAATTGCCTGGCTGGTCCAGAAACCGTTCATCATATTTCGCATTTGCGCCGCATCATTATTTTTCATGATCTGCTTCACTTTTCGCAATAAAACTCAACACGAAATTTTCTGCCTTGCGCATGAACCGGGAGATCGTAGTAAAGCGTCAGGGAGCCCTGCTCATGACCTTCCATCGATTTTCCGCGCATGAAAGGCGGCATTATATTTCCACCATCCTCCATCATTTCCTGAATGGCCAGGACTGCATCCGAGGACTTCGCCAGGAATGCGACATGTGTGCCAATACCGTTCATGATCCATCCATCGACCAGCGCCGATCGCTCTCTGGGAACGAACACTTCAATGCAAATTTGCTTCCCCCTCTTGCTGACACCTTCCATCCTGTAGATATGCGTTTCGACAAGCTGTTTCCTCGTGAGCATTCCCAGTTCCCTGGCGAATATCTTGCTGGGCATACTTGCCGAAATAGCCAATCCCGTCACTCCTGCAATTTCGGAGAGCATGGCTTCGCCCATCTCGGCAGGAAGCAGAAAACCGATATGGCCAATGGAAACGATAGAGGCAAGCAACTTTTCCTGTTGTGTGATTGTCAGGTTCATTATTCCTGCCAGCTTCCCGAGCGCGCTTGATGCTGTGTGACCATCGAAAAAATCCATGGATTGTCGCAGACATCCGGCTACTCGCTCCGACAGGGGTGACGTTGCCAATAATAATATCCGGTCGAAGCGAAAATGCGATACCAGTTCGGATTCGGCATTTGGCTGTGAGGTGGCGATCATCGGACAGGAATAAAATGTGGCAGGGAAGTATAACATTCAGTGTCGCGATCGAATCTTCCTCTATTATCGAGTGGTATGGCCATTTACGTAGTGCAACCAGGATGTGTGGACCGTCTGGGCTTGCGTGTGCACTGAATTGACATTGAGTAACAGGCACTCCGTTCCATTAACCAGGAGTCTGTCTATATCTGCATGGAAGAGAGTTAGAGAAATGCTGGTCGGCCATATTCGATGGTTCAGGCGCTAAATTCTTGCATCAGCCGTAACTGTTGCGTAACATAAATCTTGACTATCATTCAAGGCATGTCAGTGGGAGCCCGATGCTTACTCAACTGATTTTCGACTGGGCATTAGAGACACCCGATAAAACAGCCGTGGTCCATAACGGCCGGCCGTTGACCTACCTTTCATTCGCCCGGCACATCGCTGTAGCGCGCGGCTATTTCACCCGACGCGGCTTTGTTGGTTCCGGTTACGCGGTACTGGCCATCCACAACCTTCTGGATTTCTGGATTCTTAGCCTGGCCCTGCGAAGTCTGGGCCTGACTACCGTGACGGTGCCATCCATAGAGGCGGTAGGTATGCTTGGCTTGCCGAACGTGCGCGGTGTCATTACTAACCCGGTCGAGAGGTGGGTCGGTTTGGACAGAACATGCGCCGAGTTGGGGCTAAGCCTACTGTCAGTGACGCTGGCAGGTGAACCTGCCCTATGGCTTGAATCAACCGCATCACAATTCGAACCTGGCGGCCATATACTGCAAACCTCGGGCACCACGGGTGTCTATAAAAAGGTTCTCATGAGTCCCGCCATCGACGCTGTATTCCTGCGGCGAAAAGTAGAAGTGATCGGGATGAGTCAGGATTCTGTGCTCTGTGTGTTCGACTTTCCAGCATGGACCGGTGTGGGTTACAGGTGGGCTGCAAGCCCTTGGAGCGTAGGTGGTACGATCGTCATTGAGCAAGGGCGCGAACCATACCATGCACTGTTGCGCCCCGGAATCACCCATGCGGTACTAGTTCCTGACAAGCTTGCCGCCGTGCTCGCTGCACCTGCGGGTGCGATTTCATGCAATCCATCGCTGCAACTCACTGTTGGCGGCGGCGCGATGACCCGGAACCAGGTCGACCAGACCAAGGCACGCATCACGCCACGTCTGTTTAACTGGCTCGCTTCCACTGAGGCTGGCGGTATCACCCATACTCTATTGGACACGCCAGATGACCTCCGATGGCACCAGCTAGTGGCAGACCGCTTGGTAGAGATTGTCGACGAAGATGATCGTCCCGTGCCGAACGGAGAGGTTGGTCGGATGCGGATAAGCACCGCCGGAGGGCCAGATAGCTACCTTCATGACGATACGGCTACGCGCGCCTTCTTCAGGCATGGCTATTTCTATCCTGGCGATCTGGCCGTTATTCTTTCCGACGGGCGTATGGCACTGCAAGGACGTCTTACCGACATCATCAATTTGTGGGGACAAAAGGTATCCCCGGCACCGATTGAGGAGCGGCTGAGCGAGATCTTTGGCGTCAGCGGCGCTTGTCTGTTCTCCATGCAGAACGGTGGCGGCGAGGAGGAGATCCATATCGTTTTTGAATCTCCAACAACAATCGATACTAATTGGCTGATTGGCGTACTCAGACAGGAGTTGTACGGTTATCCGAGAATCCGCATCTATTATGCCCCTGCCTTGGCGCGGAATCAGATGGGAAAGGTCATGCGTCATGTAGTTCGAACTCAAGCCATTGCCAACCAACCACCATTCATCCGGATGGATCATCTAATATTAAGTTAGGCCTCGATGACCGCTAGATACATTGGAGCACTATTCTAGGAACATACAGACACCAAACGTTCTCAGGATCTTTGCTGTATGACCGCTTATGGCACGACTCTGCCATTAGCCAGCTTCTGCTTTGTGACGGTTTAAATCTCACACTGGTCATTCCATACGCCCCCGTTCAAGTAATCGTCAAGCCGAGGTTCGTGCAGCTTACCTTCAATCCGCCTTACTTGCGCTCCTGCACCCAATCGATCAGTGCATCCTGGGCTGCTTTTCCCTGCCTGGCATTGGCATCGCCGATGAAGAACACCACGATCCATTCCCGGCCGGAGCGTGAGCGCACGTAACCCGCAATGGTCTTCACCCCTTCCAGAGTTCCGGTCTTGAGGTGGGCGTGGCTGGCGGCAGCGCTGTCCCGCAGGCGTTTCTTCACCGTACCGTCCACGCCGAGTAGCGGCATCGAGGCCTGCAGTTCGGCGCTGAGTGGATCCAGGGCGGCGCTCTTCAGCAATAGCGCCATGCTGTGCGCGCTGATGCGCGCGATACGCGACAGGCCCGCGCCATTTTCAATGACCAGTTCGGGGAAATCGAGCTGTTGCCGGTGCAGCCAGTCGTGCATGGCCTGGATACTGCGCGGCAGGCTCATGGGCTGCTGGCCGGTCTCCGCACCCTGGTCGAGAGCAACTGCTCCCAGCGACAGGAACAACTGGCGCGCCATGACGTTGTTGCTGTACTTGTTGATATCGCGGATGACCAGGCTTAACGGTTCGGAGCGGTGGGTGGAAAAAAGCTGCGCGGTATTGCTCACCACCCCCTCGCGCATCTTTCCGCTCAGGCTGCCGCCGAGTTCCTGCCACAGCGAGCGGAACACGGCTTCGACATAGCGTGGGTGCGACATCACGCTGAGGTTTTGCTCGCGCTCGCCGCAGCCGCTCGGATAGTCGCCTTGCAGGATGACGCTGTCGCCGCCCGGCTGCACGCGAATGCCATCGTCCCAATTGTCGCAATCCAGATTCGACTCATGCGGCGCCAGCCGGTTGTCCAGCTTTACACTGTCGAGTGGCGGTTCGCTGACCACTTTCAGCGCATCGCCTTGAGGCAGGTAGCGCAGTCGCAGGGTATTGAAATTCAGCAGCAGCGCATCGGGGCCGACGTTGTAGGCACGCATCGGGTCATTGTCGAAAGCGCCGGGATCGTAGGCGGGCAGGTTGAAGTAGCTCCGGTCCAGTACCAGGTCGCCGTGTATCTCGCGCAGTCCGCGTGCGCGCAACTCGCTCAGCCACAACCAGAATTGCTCGACGGTGAACTTCGGATCGCCATAGCCCTTCAGGACCAGGTCTCCTTGCAGTACGCCGTCCTTCAGTTCGCCATCCAGATATGCCTCGGTCTTCCAGGTGTAGGCCGGCCCGAGCAGGTCCAGCGCGGCGTAAGTGGTGAGCAGCTTCATGGTGGAAGCCGGATTCATCGCCTGCCTGGCATTGACGCTGATCAGCGGCTTGCGCGCATTGATCTCGCGCACTTCGATGCCGATGCTGGCAAGCGGTATATGCGCCTGCTGCAAGGCCTGGCGCACAGCGGACGGCAGCGAAGCGGCCTCAGACGTGCCGAGCAGGCTGGCAGCCAGCAGCAGTAAACAGACCAGTTTCATGCTGCCATCTCGATGATTTCCAGTGTGCGCGTGACCAGCAACTGCATCTCCTTCTCGTCGATGATATAGGGTGGCATGAAGTATACCGTGCTGCCCATCGGGCGCAGCAACAACTCCCGCTGCAGCGCGAGTGCGAAGCAGCGTTGCGCGAAATCGGCACGGGTAGTGTCCACCTCGAATGCCCAGATCATGCCGGTATGGCGAAAGTTCCGCACTTTCGGGTGATCGCGCAACGGCTGCGAGATGCGATTGAAATGATCGGCCTTGGTGCGATTGACCTCCAGCACGCCATCCTGCTCGAAGATGTCCAGCGTGGCCAGTGCGGCGCGGCAAGCCAGCGGGTTGCCGGTATAGGAATGCGAATGCAGGAATCCGCGCGTCACCTCGTCGGCATAGAACGCCCGATAGATCTCATCGGTGGTCATCACCACCGACAGCGGCAGGTATCCGCCGGTGAGGCCCTTGGACAGCAGCAGAAAGTCGGGACGGATGCCGGCCTGCTCACAGGCGAACAGGGTCCCGCTCCGGCCCATGCCAACCGCGATCTCGTCCGCGATCAGGTGTACCTGGTATCGATCGCATAACGCGCGCGCTCGTTGCAGATAGGCCGGGTGATACATCGCCATGCCCGCCGCACCCTGCACCAGCGGCTCGAGGATAAAGGCGGCGAGGTTTTGATGCTGCTGTTCCAGATGCGTTTCCAGCTGTGCAGCACATCGCAAGGCATACTGTTCAGCACTTTCACCTGATTGCGCATTACGCCAGTCCGGACTCGGCACGGTGGCATTCTGCTGCACCAGCGCGCCGTATGCATCCTTGAACAGCGGCATGTCGGTGACCGACAGCGCGCCCAGCGTTTCGCCGTGATAACTGTTCTGCAGGCTGATGAACTGCGACTTCTGTGGCTGTCCCGAGTTGCGCCAGTAATGCGCGCTCATTTTTAACGCGATCTCGGTGGCCGAGGCGCCGTCCGAAGCATAAAAACAGTGGCCCAGCCCCGCCGGGGCCAATTCGCGCAAACGCTCGGACAGCAGGACTACCGGTTCATGCGTAAAACCTGCCAGCATTACGTGTTCCAGCGTATCAAGTTGCTCATGTAATGCGGCATTGATGCGCGGGTTGCAGTGCCCGAACAGGTTTACCCACCACGAACTCACGGCATCCAGATAACGATTGCCATCGTAGTCATACAGCCACACACCTTCGCCGCGTGCCACTGGTATCAGCGGCAACGTCTCGTGCTGCTTCATCTGCGTACAGGGGTGCCATACTGCAGCAACTGATCGGGCCAGCAAATCAGGGTTGGACATGTTGGGGGCAGTTATATCGTTTTGGATAAGTTTGGATTGGAACCATGATTTTGCCAGGCGGCGAGTACTGCACCAGCACATTCAATTGAAAATCCGATATGATTATTCCACCTAAACGGGATAATCGCCAACATGCCTGAAATAGATGAGCTCACCAAAGTCATTCTTGCAGCCAAGCGCAAGCGCTTTCCTTTCAGCCGCCCGGTGTTCAAGCAATCTTCGTCGGTTTCGGAAGCCGAACTGTTCCACCTGACGAAACAACTGGACTTCAATTTCATTGTTGACCTGTCAAGGTGGCTGCGCGTGGCAGGGTACGGAGAAATTGATGGGACGCTCAGATTCAAGGAAAGCAAATTCTCGATAATCGATTGGGAGCCTCTGGCGGGGTTTGTCACTTTCGCCGATGATACCTTTGGCCATCAATATGCATTCAACCCGGGCAACGGCAACATTTATTCCATTGATCCGGCAAACCGTTCTTATGTGCGTATTGCGGACAATTTCCCGGCATTTCTGCATGAACTCATCGAGCATGATTATAATCTGAAGGAATGGATGGCTGCGCTCCCATTCAAAATGCAAAATGAAAGGTGATTATTTTCTCGGGCGATAGCAGAATAATGCGCCAGGCCGTCCATGGCCCTGCTCAATTGAGACAACCGATATGTTGTAAAATCCGCCTGACGAAATTGGATGCATGCAAAATCACAAGTGAAATTTCTGATCCCCATTGATGGCTCGGCAAGTGCCAACCGGGCGCTCGATCATGTAATAGCCATGCGGTCGTGGCTAAAGGATGTGCCGGAGATATGCCTGATCAATGTGCAATGGAATCTTGCGTCCGGCAATGTCAAATTGCTCATCAACCAGGAAACCATAAACGATCATTACAGGGAACAGGGCCAGGCGGTACTTGCTGCAGCGCGTGAAAAACTGGACCAGTCCGGTTTGGCCTACACTTACCACATCAGCATCGGTTCGCCGGCCGAAGCGATCGCTGAATACGCCCGCAATCATGATATTGATCAAATTGTCATGGGCAAGCAGGGGCAAGGTTCCCTGTCCACCTTGTTGCTGGGTTCGGTGGTAAACAAAGTGGTGCAAATGTCGGAAGTGCCGGTGCTGCTGGTCAAATAACGCATATTTGGGGTGCATTCGGGCAGGTCGCTGCTGCTGACGCCAGCCACAATCATCAGCACCTGTTTCGAGCTTGATCGACACGGGGGCTTGTATTCATGACACAGGCCCGTTTTTATAATGTGTGATAAGCTGTTGATATTAAGGATGGCAACCTATAATTTTGCGCTACAGATAAACAGGCAAGGATCTTTATGGAAATTCAGGAAGCGCTCCAAATTGTCAGCCAGACTCATTCTGGCATGGTGCGGTCACATAATGAAGATAGCGTGGATTATGATGCCAGGAGCGGGTTGGTGATATTGGCCGACGGCATGGGCGGATATAACGCCGGCGAAGTCGCCAGTGGCATTGTAATTTCAGTTGTTTCTGCCGAAATCAAACAGCAGCTTGAGAGCGTACGACCGGAGAAAAAGGGAGTAAACGGTGAGGATATCGGAGTTACCCTGTTAAGAGAAAGCATACAAAACGCGAATACTTCAGTCTACAATGCCTCGCACAACCAGCAGGAATACGCCGGAATGGGGACCACCGTCGTATCCGGCCTGTTTTATGACAACCGCATTGCCGTTGCACATATCGGTGATTCTCGCATGTACCGGTTGCGTGGCGATGATTTTGCAGCGATCACGCGCGACCACTCATTGCTGCAGGAGCAAATTGATAGTGGCATAATCAGCAAAGAGGACGCGCGCGTGTCCAAAAACAAGAACCTGGTAACGCGCGCTGTTGGGATAGACCCTGATGTTGAAGTTGAAATAAATGTCTTGCGGGTGGAAATCGGGGATATCTATCTGCTATGCTCGGACGGCCTGAATGACATGGTCGAGGATGAAGATATCGGCTCCACGCTGCAGATGTTGCAAGCCAACGTGTCGTTGGCGGCAAACCAGTTGATTGAAATGGCAAACGATAATGGCGGACGTGATAACGTATCTGTCATACTGATCAAAGTAAATGGCGACTTTGCCGCACCGCGTGGTTGGCTGGCAAAATTGTTTTCCTGGTTCAGCTAGAATTTAGGTTAAGGATCGACGAAATGGCAGCGAAACTGATACTCAGTATGGATGGCTCGGTGTTGAATGAATGCTCCCTGAACAAGGAGCGCATAACCATCGGGCGTAAGCCGTACAACGATGTTGTGATTGACAATCTTGCCGTCAGCGGCGAGCACGCGGCTGTCATCACCATCCTGAATGACTCTTTCCTTGAAGACCTGGATAGCACGAACGGCGTGATGGTAAACGGCAGCCCGGTAAAAAAACACTTCCTGCAGAACAACGACGTCATCGAAATCGGCAAATACAAGCTGAAGTACATGAATGACCAGCAAGGTTCTGCAACCGAGGCCGATTTTGAAAAAACCATGATGGTACGTCCCTCGTCGAATGTTTCCGAGCCGGAATCAGTCCAGGCGAGTCCGCCCGCAGCAGCAGGTCTGGATAATGTGCGTACGCAGATCAATCCCTTGTCTTCCACGCAACGCGATGCGCTGAGAAGAGGTGCTCCTCTGCCGGCTTATGCGCCCCCCCCTGCCGTACCTGCACAGAAAGCTGCGAGTCCTGTTTTGGCGGCAGCCATTCAAATTTTGACCGGGCCCAATGCCGGCAGAGAACTCGACCTGGTAAAAAACCTGACCACACTTGGCAAGCCCGGCGTTCAGGTGGCGGTACTGACACGCCGCCCGCAAGGTTTTTTCATAACCCACGTGGAAGGTGCAAATTTTCCTCAGGTTAATGGCAAATCGCTTGATGATCAGCCGCGCCAGTTAAGCGACCACGATATTATCGAGTTGGCAGGCATCAAGATGGAATTTTTCTTTAGAGGATAACGCAGCCGTTTTCAGGATTGGCTATGCCAAGAAATAAATAATCGTGCTTAATGATGAACAAGTAGTACTGGATTTTTTTTCGCAAACTGAAAATCTCCCGCTTGCATTAATCGCCGCCGATCATCTGGATGGCATTCGCTTGCGCCTGAATAATGAGTTCTGGATTGCCTTGAGCAAGCGCATTGACGAATTGCTGGCCAAGCACGCGCTTGACTGGCATGGAAATCTGACCGAAGACCGCAACAATGATAAGTGCCTGGTCGGACTGCATATGCTGCCACAACCTGAACTGGGCATATTACTGCGCCCCTTCATGGAACAGCAGTTTGTGGGAGACAGCTATCGTATCTACTATGGCTTGATGTGGAGCAGCGCCCCGAATCCTGCACAAAAGCAGCTCGCAGCCGTTGAAACGCTGCGCCAGGCATTGCAGCAGGCCGGATTCAAGGAAAGCGACAATTTTCTTGCCTGGCAATGGCTGCCCTGGCATCCCCGCGAAAAAGAATTTTTGCTGCGCTTCGTCACTCATCGCGACAGCTTGATGGAAGATGCGGAAGCTGCCTGGTCGCGCTTGATGGTTGCCCACAATGAAGAACTGCAATTGGCAAATCGCGCCTTGAACGAAGTACCCCGCAATATCACCGTATCGCTGGACACGTTGCGCAGCAAGTTGAAATAGCCAGCAGTTGCGGATCCAGCTTCAACAAACCGGCTAAACCGGGACATCCATGTCGAAAAATTCGTGTTGCAGTCCAAAGTCGGCCGCAATATGCTCGCCTAGCGCCTGGATTCCGTAGCGCTCGGTGGCGTGATGTCCGGCCGCAATGAAGGCAACGCCGGTCTCTTCGGCTGCATGTACATTTTGTTCGGATATCTCACCGGTAACAAAGGCGTCCACACCAAGTTCGATGGCTTGCGGAAAATAACTTTGCGCAGCTCCGGTGCACCAGGCAACACGACGCACGGTTTGCTTCAGATCGCCGATCACTTGTGGTTCGCGTTGAAGTTTATCGGCGATGGTGCGGGCAAATTGTTCCAGCGTTGCGTGCCTTTCCAGTTCTCCGTAGCGGGCAATGAATTGCTCTCCAAAACGCCCTTGTTCGGAGATGCCCAATATTTTTGCCAGCCGGGAATTGTTGCCAAGTTCGGCATGCGCGTCCAGAGGCAAATGGTAGGCCAGCAAGCTGATCTCATGCTCCAGCAAAAATGCCACGCGTCGTTTCTTGATGCCCGTGATCGAGGGATCTTCGCCGCGCCAGAAATAACCGTGGTGCACCAGGATCGCGTCCGCTCCCCACGCTGCTGCTGCTTCCAGCAAGCGCATCGATGCAGTGACTCCGGTGGCAATTTTCTCCACCCGCGACCGCCCTTCGACCTGCAAGCCGTTTGGGCAATAATCATGAAATTTCGTTGTTTCCAGCAGGGTTCCGATATAATCGCGCAACTCGTTCAGCAACATTTTGGCCTCTTAGTCTATTTGTAGCTTCATCATATCATGCGTAAATTCTGGCTTCTGTTTGCCCAAACCACAACCATCGGGTTGGCAGTGATGTTTGTCATCAGCACGCTCAGGCCTGAGCTGTTGCCCAGTAATGCCCGTAACGGAGTGGTTACTCTATACGAAAACACCCCCAACAGCGGCAGCAAAATCCCTGCTGAAGGCTTCAGCTCCGCAGCCAAAAAGGTGATGCCGGCCGTGGTAAACATTTATACGACCAGCACCATAAAGGTACCCAACAATCCCTTTATGGATGACCCGCGGTTTCGATTTTTCTTCGGCGATCAATTCGGTGACGATACGACCCGGCAAAGCTCCAGCCTCGGCTCCGGCGTCATTGTCAGCCATGACGGCTATATCCTTACCAACCATCATGTGATCGAAGCGGCAGACCAGATCGAAGTGGCGCTGGCCGATGGGCGCACGGCCAAGGGGCACGTTGTGGGTTCCGATCCCGAAACCGACCTGGCCGTCATCAGGATCGATGTGCCTGGAGGCAACCTGCCTGCCATCACTTTCGCCCATGCCGACCAGGCGCAAGTTGGCGACATCGTGCTAGCCGTCGGCAACCCGTTTGGCGTCGGGCAGACTGTAACCATGGGTATCGTCAGCGCCTTGAAACGCAACCACCTCGGCTTGAGCACTTTCGAAAATTTCATCCAGACCGATGCTGCCATCAACCCGGGCAATTCAGGCGGCGCGCTGGCAGATACCAATGGCAACCTGATAGGCATCAACAGTGCGATTTATTCTCCCAGTGGCGGTTCGCTCGGCATCGGCTTTGCCATTCCGGTCAGCACGGCCAAGAAGATCATGGAACAGATCATCCAGCATGGTTCGGTCACGCGCGGATGGATTGGTGTGGCAGTCCAGGAACTCACGCCGGAACTGGCCGAGTCATTCAAGCTGGGCAAGACCCAGGGTGTGCTGATCTCCGAAGTCGTACCCGGCGGCCCGGCAAGTCAGTCCGGCGTCAAGGCGGGTGATATCCTGGTCGGGATAGACAACAAACCCCTGGTCGATTCCAGCGCCATGTTGGTAACCATTTCCGGCATCCCCCCCGGCAAGGTAGCGGTACTCAAGCTGCTGCGCAACGAACAGGTGGTGGTGGTGCAGGTCAAGGTCGGCAAGCGTCCGCTGCCGAAGCAGCAGGAATGAAACCGGATGGTTGCTTAGCTGACCAATCCAGTTCCTGCGCGGCGTCTTAACGCGGATGGAGTGAAACGGAAGCAGGGATAGCGGGATGCCGCACGCCAGGAGGGCACTTCGTTCGGTTCAACATCTGTCTGGCGGGTCAAGCCTTTACTCTGGTCCATCCAGCCACCAGTATTCCGGCTTCATAAAGCAACCATAACGGCATCGCCAGCATGAACTGCGAAACCACGTCCGGCGGCGTGACGATCGCCGCAACGACGAATGCGCCGACGATGACATAGGGACGGGCGACCCTGAGCTTGGCTGTGGTCACCACCCCCATGCGCACCAGAACAACCACTGCCACGGGAACCTGAAAGGTGATGCCAAAGGCCATGAACATGGTCAGCACGAAACTCAGGTACTTTTCGATGTCGGTCATCACCGCCACCCCTGCTGGTGCATTGGCCGTGATGAATCCGAATACCAGAGGGAAAACCGCAAAGTAGGCGAATGCCATGCCGCAAAAGAACAATGCGGAGCTGGCAAAGATCAGCGGCGCAACCAGGCGCTTCTCATGGGTATACAGTCCGGGCGCCACGAATCGCCAGAGCTGATACATGATGTATGGCAGGGAGATCAGGAATGCCGCCATCAGCGCTACCTTCAGCGGGACCAGGAATGGGGTGGTGACTTCGGTGGCGATCATCTGGCCTCCCCTTGGAAGCTTGGCCAGCAGCGGCTGGGCAAGCAGGGAGTACAGCCTGGAGGCGAACGGGAACAGGCAGAAAAAAACCACCAGCACCGCTATCATGGAATTCATCAGACGCTTGCGCAGTTCGATCAGGTGGGCGATAAAACTTTCGCTCGTATTCATCAATCGACCTGGGATTTATTTTTCAACTCGGGGGATGACGACTCCGGTTGGCCCGGTTTCTTGCCGGTAACATCAGCCATGGCAGCTTCATTGATCTGTTGCACATGCTGATCGACAGTGTGCGAAGCCTGTTTCAGCGTCTGTTCCAGGTTGGAGGCTTCCTGTTTCACCTGCTGCTGCAGGTCGCGGAACTCTTCCACCGCCATGTCGCGCGCTATGTCGGCCTTTACGCCATTGATGTAGCGCTGCGCTCGCCCCCACAGGTGGCCGAGGGTGCGGGCAACCTTGGGCAGGCGCTCGGGCCCGATGACGACGAGGGCTATCACCAGTATCACCATCAACTCGGAAAAATCCACACCAAACATATGCAGACCCCGATTATGTCCCGGTATGGGTTTTGTCCTTCACTTCGCCTTCAATGGTACGGCCCTTGTCCTCTATATGGCCATCCTCGGCTTCCTCGCTACTCATTCCTTCCTTGAAGCCTTTCACCGCCCCACCCAGATCACTGCCGATATTGCGCAGCTTCTTCGTACCGAATATCAAAACCACGACCAGCAATACAATCAGCCAGTGCCAGATGCTTAGTCCACCCATTTTATTTCTCCTGAAAGTTATGCGGTTTCAATCGCGTCGCACCATGGGCGGAATGTGTCCGCCGCCGATGATATGAATATGCAGATGAAACACCTCCTGCCCACCGCCTTCGCCAGTATTGATGACGGTGCGAAAGCCGTTGTGCAACCCCTGTTCCCGCGCCAGTCTGGGCGCCAGCAGCAACATCCTGCCGAGCAAATCGCCATGTTTCTCCTCGGCTTCGGCCAGCGAAGCCAGGTGCAGTTTCGGGATCAGCATGAAATGCACCGGCGCGACCGGATGGATATCGTGAAACGCGAACAGCTCGTCATCCTCATAAACCTTACTGCTCGGGATCTCGCCGCGCACGATCTTGCAGAAGATGCAGTTTTCGCTCATTCCCGGTTCGCCTTCTCTTCGATGCCGGACATGCCCTCGCGCCGCGCCAGTTCGCGCAGCACATCCTCCGCACTCAAGCCATGTTGTGCCAGTGCCACCAGGCAATGAAACCATAAGTCGGCAGTCTCATATATCAGGTGCGAGTTGTCACCACCTTTCGCCGCCAGCACCATCTCTACCGCTTCCTCGCCGATCTTCTTCAGGATGGCGTCCTCGCCCTTGCTGAACAGTTTGGCGACATACGAGGTCGACGGATCCGCCTGTTTGCGTGCCGCTATGGTCTCGGAGAGGCGTTGCAGGATATCGTTGCTCATTTTCTGTATATCTCTTCCGGCGGCTTTATCACCGCATCGGTCTCCACCCAGTGTCCGTTTTCCAGGCGACTGAAGAAGCAGCTCAAGCGACCGGTGTGGCAGGCGATGCCGCCTTGCTGCTCGACCTGCAATAACACCACGTCCTGGTCGCAATCGATGCGGATCTCCTTCACGCGCTGTACATGTCCCGATTCCTCGCCCTTGTGCCACAATTTCTTGCGTGATCGCGACCAGTATACCGCTTCGCCCGATTCCACGGTGCGCTTGAGCGCCTCGCGATTCATCCAGGCCACCATCAGCACGCGCCCTGACGCAGCATCCTGGGCGATGGCAGGCACCAGACCATCGTCCGCCCAGTTCACCTTGTTCAGCCATGACTCGTTCATGAGGATAGACCTGCTTTCATAACCTGACTTCGATCGCCTGCTGTGCCATGTACGCCTTGGCCTGCTGCACGGAATATTCCCCGTAATGGAAGATACTGGCGGCCAGCACCGCATCCGCGCCGCCGATTTTCACGCCATCCACCAGGTGCTGCAGGTTGCCCACGCCGCCGCTGGCGATCACCGGGATCTCCAGCGCATCGGTTACCGCGCGGGTCAACTGCAGGTCGAAGCCGTTCTTCTGCCCATCGCGATCCATGCTGGTCAGCAGGATCTCGCCCGCGCCCAGCTGCTGCATCTTGCGGGCCCATTCTACCGCGTCCAGTCCGGTGGCGCGGCGTCCGCCGTGGGTAAACACTTCCCAGCGTCCCGGTGCTGCCTGCTTGGCGTCGATCGCCACCACGATGCATTGCGAACCGTAGCGCCCGGCGGCATCTGCCACCAGCTGAGGATTGAGCACCGCCGAGGTATTGATGCTGATCTTGTCGGCGCCGGCATTGAGCAGGTTGCGCACATCCTGCACCTCGCGCACGCCGCCGCCGACGGTGAGCGGGATGAAGACCTGCTCCGCCACCTGCTCGATGATGCGAAACAGGATGCCGCGCTCGTCCGAACTGGCGGTGATGTCGAGAAAGGTCAGTTCGTCCGCGCCCTGCTCGTCATAACGCCGCGCGATCTCCACCGGGTCGCCGGCATCGCGCAGTTCGACGAAACTGACGCCCTTGACCACGCGGCCCGCAGTTACGTCCAGGCAGGGAATGATGCGCTTGGCAAGCATGCGCTCAGAGCAACGGTTTGGAAAGCTCGTCGGCCAGCGCCTGTGCCGCGACGAATTCCAGCGTGCCTTCGTATATGGCACGGCCAGTGATGGCGCCGCTGATACCTTCTGCCTCCACTTCGCACAGTGCGCGCACGTCATCCAGATTGGTGATGCCGCCGCTGGCGATGACCGGCACCGTGAGCTCCTGCGCCAGTTCGACAGTGGCGGGAATGTTCACGCCGGACAGCATGCCGTCGCGCCCGATGTCGGTGTAGATGATCGCTTCCACGCCATAACCCTCGAAGCGCTTGGCCAGATCCAGCACGTCATGTCCGGTCAGCTTGGACCAACCATTCACCGCCACCTTGCCGGCCTTGGCATCCAGTCCCACCATGATGTGGCCGGGAAAGGCATCGCAGGCCTCGTGCAAAAAGCCCGGCGTCTTGACTGCCGCCGTGCCGACGATGATATAGGTCACCCCGATATCGAGATAACGCTCTATCGTTTCCAGGTCGCGGATGCCGCCACCGAGCTGCACCGGCACATCGATGCCGACCGCGTCCACGATCTTGCGGATGGCTGCCTCGTTCTTCGGCTTGCCGGCAAACGCGCCGTTAAGGTCTACCAGGTGCAGGCGGCGCGCGCCCTGATCCAGCCAGTGGCGCGCCATCGCCGCCGGGTCTTCGGAAAACACCGTGGCGTCTTCCATCAAGCCCTGGCGCAGGCGTACACAGTGGCCATCCTTCAAATCAATTGCGGGAATTATCAACATGGCTGTAATTTAAGTCGAACAAAGGTTACACGGGGTTCCAATTAACAAAATTCCGCAGCAGCGCCAACCCGTCACGTGAACTCTTTTCCGGGTGGAACTGCACGGCAAACAGGTTTTCCCGCGCCACGGCACATACAAAAGGCTGCGGATAATTGCTGGTTCCCTGAACCAGCGCATCATCGCGGGGTTGCACATAATAACTGTGCACAAAATAAAACCGCGCATCCTGGGCGATTCCTTCCCATAACGCATGCTCGCCATGGCTCACCTGGTTCCAGCCCATGTGCGGCACCTTGAGTTTTTCGTCATTCACGTCGCGCAGGCTGTGGGCAAAGCGCGTCACTTTTCCCGGCAACAGCCCCAGCCCGGCGATATCGCCTTCGCTGCTGTGCTCGAACAACATCTGCAAGCCGATGCAGATGCCGAGGAAGGGCTTGTCGCGTGCCGCCTGCAGCACCGCATCATGCAGGCCATGCTGGTTCATCTCGCGCATGCAATCCGGCATCGCGCCCTGTCCGGGGAATACCACGCGCGCTGCATGCATCACTTCTGCCGGGTCACCGGTGACCGTGATCGATGCATCCGGCGCTACCATGTGCAACGCCTGGTGCACAGAACGCAGGTTACCCATGCCGTAATCAACTACTGCGATATCCGCCATGTTTATCCAGGATTTTCCGAAATACCGATTCCGAATTCATCGAATCAATGAAGTTACGAAGCTACAACGCTCCTTTGGTTGAAGGGAGTTTGCCCTTCATGCTCGGGTCGGCTTCCACAGCCACGCGCAGGGCGCGTCCGAAGGCCTTGAATATCGTCTCTGCCTGGTGATGCGCGTTATCTCCAGCCAGGTTGTCGATATGCAGTGTCACCAGGGCATGGTTCACGAAACCCTGAAAGAACTCGTGAATCAGGTCAACATCGAACTCGCCGACATTGGAGCGGACAAAATCCACATTGAAGACCAGGCCAGGCCGGCCGGAAATATCGATAACCACGCGGCTCAATGCCTCATCCAGCGGCACATAGGCGTGGCCATAGCGGCGCAGGCCTTTTTTGTCGCCGATCGCCTGGCTGAAGGCCTGTCCCAGGGTGATGCCGATGTCCTCGACGGTGTGATGCGCGTCGATGTGCAAATCGCCCTTTGCCTTGATTTCCAGGTCGACCATGCCATGCCGCGCAACCTGGTCGAGCATATGTTCCAGAAAGGGCAGGCCGGTATCGAACCTGGCCGCGCCGCTGCCATCCAGATCCAGGCTGACGTTGATCTTCGTTTCCAGTGTGTTGCGGGTTACTTGCGCGCTACGCATGATTCGTCCTAAATGGAATGAAGGATACTTTATTTCAATGTTGCAGGCATTCATGCAATGCCACGATGAACCGCTCGTTTTCAACCTGCGTGCCAACCGTTACGCGCAGGCAGTTGTCCAGTGCCGCATGAGTCCCGTGTAATTTCTTGATCAGAATACCGCGTTGCTTCAGTCCCTCAAACACCCGCTCCGCCTGGTTGACCCGGAACAATATGAAATTCGCCTCGCTCGGGTAGGCGCGCACATCCACCGTGCCTACCAGACGCTCGTACAGCCAGGCGCGATCTTCCCGTATCTGCGCGGCCTGCTGCAGCAACACCTGATGATGTTGCAGCAACTTCTCCGCTATCAATTGCGTCATGATGCCCACATTATACGGTAAGCGCAGCTTTTCCAGCTGTTCAAGCCACACTGCTGCGCCGGCGAGGAATCCCAGGCGCAAACCGGCCATGCCGAGTTTGGAAAAAGTTCGCATCACCAGCAAGCTGGAATATCGTTCCAGCAGGGGCAGGAAACTGTCGCTGGCGAATGCGTAATAGGCCTCGTCCACCACCACCAGTCCCGGGGCGGCCTCGATGATCTGCACCATGGCGTCTGCATCGAACAGGTTGCCGGTGGGATTGTTCGGGTAGGCCAGGAATATCAGCGCCGGCTGATGACGCCTGATTGCATCCAGCATAACCGGCAGGTCCAGGGCGAAATGTTCCGTCAACGGCACGCCGACATAATTCAACCCGGCAAATGCCGCGATCATCCGGTACATCACGAACGATGGCTCCACGCTCAACAGCGTAGCGCCCTGCCTGGCAACCGCAAGCGCGAGCATCTGGATGATTTCGTCTGATCCGTTGCCGAGCAAAATGCTCATGCCTTGCGGCAGTCCGGTCACGCTGCGGATCATTTCCTTCAACTGCTGCGCACTTGCATCCGGATAACGGTTGATGGCGGCATCTGCGGCCAGCCGGGCGATCTCGTCGCGCAATTCCTGGGGCAGGGAATAAGGGTTTTCCATCGCGTCCAGCTTGACCATGCCATTGCCGGACGGCGCGTGATAGGCTTGCAGAGAAACAATTTCTCGTCGAAACAGTTGATCCGGACCTGCGGCAGGCATTTTGGAAGGCATGTGCTATTGACACTTTGAATGGCTGCATTTTACCGTATCCTGAACGATCTGGCGGTATGATCCTTCACGGTGTGACAAGAAAGCATCATCTCCGGCATCATGGAGATTCCTGCATCGGCCGCGCCAAGGCGCCTTAAAAACCGGCTGCATGGCGGCAACAGGCAATACAATAGTCGTATCGGTCAAATGATTGATCACTGGTTGCAGCAAGCCGGGTTCAAATGTCACGAATAGCGGGGAACAAAAATGGCAATAGAAGTGCTGGTAGTCGACGATCACGCACTGATCCGCAAGGGACTCAAACAGATACTCGATGACACCGACGATATCCGGGTGACCGGAGAGGCGGAAACCGGCATGCAGGCAATCAACCTGGTCCGCGACCATGACTACGGCATCGTGTTGCTGGACATCACGCTTCCCGACAAATATGGCATTGATGTTCTGAAACAACTGAAGGCGCAGCGTCCCGCCCTGCCGGTTCTGGTGTTAAGCATCCATTCGGAAGTGGAATATGCCATGCGTTCGATCAAGGCCGGTGCCGCCGGCTACATGAGCAAACAGAGCGCGCCCTCGCAACTGGTGTCGGCCATCCGCCAGGTCGCCGGCGGCAGGAAATACATCAGCAGTACCCTCGCCGAGCAGCTGGCCAACGAACTTGTCAATCCCGGCAACCAGGCGCAGCCGCACCAGGTCCTGTCCAACCGTGAACACCAGACGCTATGCCTGATGGCATCCGGTAAAAGCTTGAGTGAAATGGCGGAGATCATGTCGCTCAGCGCCAAGACGGTCAGCGTATATCGCGCGCGCATGATGGAAAAGATGGGGTTCAAGAATAATGCCGATGCTGTTCGCTATGCAGTCAGCAACCACCTGGTCGAATAACATCTGCTGTGCTGGCTGAATGTTCAGGATTTCAGATAAGGGAAACGCATGGACTTGATACTGTGGCGCCACGCCGAGGCCGAGGACGGCATGCCCGACAGCGCCCGCGAGCTTACCGCAAAGGGTGAAAAACAGGCATCCAGGATGGCGGAATTCCTGCGCGGGCGGATACCCGCTGAAACCCGTATCCTGGTCAGCCCAGCCAGGCGCACGCAGCAGACGGCGCGCGCCCTGGCCCGGCATTTTGAAACCGGACCTGGCATCGCTCCGGGAGCGTCGCCTGCATCGTTGCTCAAGGCAAGCGGTTGGCCAGATGCTGGCGGTTGCGTCCTGATCGTCGGGCACCAGCCCACGCTGGGAGAAGTCGCAGCGCAGTTGCTGGGGTCTGCCGCCTGCGGCTTCAGCGTAAAAAAAGGTGCCGTCTGGTGGTTGAGATCGCGCGCAGGCGATGACGATTGCCAGGCCGATGTGCGGTTGATCATCTCTCCCGACCTGTTGTGAGGCGCAAAAGCGTGCTGTAGATCATCTCGGCTCGCTCACTCGTTGCTGAGCTGGATCAACTGTTCAAGCTTGTTCCTGGCTGCGCCATCGGCTATCGCCGCGCCGGCCATCCTGACCCCGTCGGACAATGACGCGCCCAATCCCGCCGCATGGATCGCCGCCCCGGCATTCAGGCACACGATATCGCGGGCCGCGCCGGGCTGGTCGTCCAGCACGGCAAGCAACATGTCTTTCGCCTCGCCAGCATTGGCGACGCGAATAGCGTCCAGTGGCGCGCGCTTGAAACCGAACGCTTCCGGGGCAACGGTGTATTCGCTGACCTCGCCGTCCTTCAATTCGGCGACCAGGGTCGGGCCGCTGATGGTGATCTCGTCGAGCCCGTCGCTGCCGTGCACGACCAGCACATGGCGACTGCCGAGGCGCTGCAATACGCGCGCCTGTATGCCGACCAGGTCCGCATGGAATACGCCCAGCACCTGGTTATCGGCAGCGGCTGGATTGGTCAGCGGACCCAGCACGTTGAACAACGTGCGCACACCCAGTTCGCGCCGTACCGGCGCGGCATACTTCATCGCACCGTGAAAGTTGGGGGCGAACATGAAACCGATGCCGATCGAGTCTATGCTGTGCCCCACCTGTTCCGGCGTCAGGTTGAGGTTGACTCCCAGCGCTTCCAGCACGTCCGCCGAGCCGCATGTCGACGAGACCGAGCGACCGCCGTGTTTTGCAACGCGTGCGCCAGATGCTGCGGCAACCAGCGCGCTGGCCGTCGAGATGTTGAAGGTATGCGCCGCATCACCGCCGGTGCCGCAGGTGTCGACCAGATGCTCGCGCCTGGTGACCGGGACCCTGGTGGCGAATTCGCGCATCACCTGGGCGGCAGCGGATATCTCGCCCACGGTTTCCTTCTTCACGCGCAGGCCGACCAGGATGCCGGCGATCTGCGCGGCAGAAACTTCGCCGCTCATGATCTGGCGCATCAGCGACAGCATCTCGTCGTAGAAGATCTCGCGCTGCTCGATCAGGCGCTGCAAGGCTTGTTGCGGCGTAATCATGGCTATTTTTTTCCTTTCAGAAAATTGCCCAGCAGGTCATGCCCATGCTCGGTCAGGATGGATTCGGGATGGAATTGCACGCCATGCACGGCCAGTGTCTTGTGGCGCACGCCCATGATCTCGCCGTCATCGGCCCATGCCGTGATCTCCAGACAATCCGGCAGGCTTTCCCGCTCGATCACCAGCGAATGGTAGCGCGTCGCCGTGAACGGGTTGTCCAGGCCGGTGAATACGCTGGTGTCGTTGTGGTGGATCAGCGATGTCTTGCCGTGCATCAGTTGACTGGCATGGATGATGTTCCCGCCAAAAGCCTGGCCGATACTCTGGTGGCCAAGGCACACGCCCAGGATCGGGATCCTGCTGGCGAAGGTCTTGATCACGGGGACCGAGATCCCTGCTTCATTCGGCGTGCAGGGGCCGGGAGAGATCACGATATATTGCGGCTGCAGCGCTTCGATCTGCGCCAGCGTGACTTCGTCGTTGCGATGCACTGCAACATCCTCACCCAGTTCGGCAAAATACTGCACCAGGTTATAGGTGAACGAGTCGTAATTATCGATCATCAGCAGCATTCTTGATGCCTCCTATTGACTAGACATGTTATTCGTTGCAGCATTGTCACGGAATACGGTCGCTGACTGCAGTACTTTTCAGCACAAGACCGACCGATCCAAACGAATAAATCCCGGCGTGACAGGAAATGCTTGAATACAGAATCGGAATAATGAACCGTAACATAATTTTTTTGTTGATCGCATTGTTATGCGGTTGCACAACACCCAATGCGGCACAAAGAGAAACCTTCATACAGAGCATGGATAAATGGATAGGCCGCTCTGCCGACGACCTGGTGGCAACCAATGGCGCGCCCTCCGAAGTCTACCAGCAGGAGTCGGGCGGTCGTATACTTGAATATATCCGGGTCCTGAGGTTGCAGGAGGACGAGGCAAAAGGACTGGATGAATATTTGCGGCTTCATCGCCAAGTTCAAAACCGCAACCTGTATGTACCCGATACACGAGCAACAAGGTCTGGCGGCCTCAACCAATATGTGCTGGGTGCCGGCAAGACTTGCAAGCTGCTGTTCAACGTCAGTGCCGGCAACATTATTGACAGCTGGACCATAGACGAAGGAACCTGCTACTGAGTTTCATTTTCAGCATCCAGCCCCTGCATCACCATTTCCGCTGCGCGTAGCACGGCGCGCGCCTTGTTCCGGGTCTCCGTCCACTCGCTTTGCGGCACCGAATCGGCAACGATGCCGGCGCCGGCCTGCACGAACAGCAGGCCATCCTTGACTACCGCAGTCCTCAGTGCGATCGCCATGTCCATGTTGCCATTGAAATCGAGATAGCCGACCGCGCCCGCGTAGATACCCCGCTTGCTTGGCTCCAGCTCGTCGATGATCTCCATTGCACGAACCTTGGATGCGCCGCTCACCGTCCCGGCAGGGAAGGTGGCCTTGAGCACTTCGATCGCATCCAGTCCCGGCTTGAGCGTGCCCTCGACGTTGGACACGATGTGCATCACGTGCGAGTAGCGCTCGATCACCATCTTCTCGGTCAGCCTCACCGTGCCATACTTCGCCACGCGACCGACATCGTTGCGGCCCAGGTCGATCAGCATCAGGTGCTCGGCCAGTTCCTTCGGGTCGGCTAACAGTTCTTCCGCCAGGTCGGCATCCTGTTGCGGGGTATCGCCGCGCGGACGGGTGCCGGCGATCGGTCGCACGGTGACATTGTCGCCTTCCAGGCGCACCAGTATCTCCGGTGACGCGCCGACCACATGATGGTCGCCCATGTCGTAGTAGAACATGTAGGGTGAAGGATTGACGCTGCGCAATGCGCGATATAGAGACAGTGGCGCGGCAGGAAACGGTTGCACCATGCGCTGAGCCAGCACCACCTGCATGATGTCGCCATCGAAGATGTAGCGCTTGGCTTTTTCCACAGCCTGTTTGAAGTCCTCTTCGGCGAATTCGAATTTTGCCTGATGGCCAAGCATCGATGGAGCATGCGGGATAGTCACCGGCTGGCGCAATTCATGCTGCAATTGCCGCAGTCGCTGCTGTGCCAAGTGGTAGGCATCGGCATGCTCGGGGTTGGCATAGACGATAAGCGTGAGTTTGCCGGACAGGTTATCGATCACCGCAAGCTGTTCGGTAAGCATCAGCAGGATATCCGGCGTGCCGAGTACATCCGGCTTGCTTACCTTGGCCAGGTGCGGCTCGATGTAGCGCACCGTGTCATAGCCGAAATAGCCTGCCAGGCCACCAGTGAAACGCGGTAGCCCAGGCAGTTGCGCGACGCGGAAGCGCGACTGGTATTCCTTGATGAAATCCAGGGGATTCTCCGTCAAATGAGTGGTTTCGCTGCCCGGGTGCGTTAAGGTGACCTGCATGCCGCGCACCGTGAGGCGCGATTCTGCGGGCAGGCCGATGAAGGAATAGCGCCCGAAACGTTCGCCACCCTGTACCGATTCCAGCAAATAGGAATAGGGTTTATTGGCTAACTTGAGATACAGCGAAAGTGGTGTATCGAGGTCGGCAAAGGTTTCCGCTACCAGCGGGATGCGGTTGTAGCCTTGTTCGGCAAGCTGGTTGAACTCTTGTTCGGTGATCGGTGACAACATGACAACTCCTCAGTTCCAGGGTAAGAAAACGGCGGCAATGCGCGCGCCAATGCGGCTGGGCATGACGGTTACCACCATCGCCAGCTAGCGGGTTTTCTCCAGGACTTGAGGTTGTCGTGTTTCATCATTCAGACTCGTTCGATCAGTTTCAATGCGGCAGGCAGGCCGTCGATCACTGCATCGAGATCGAGGCCATCCACCGGTTCCCCGTGATTATAACCATAAGGCACGCAGAATACCGGACAACCTGCGGCGCGTGCCGCGACCGTATCGTTGAGCGAATCGCCGACCAGCAGCAACCGTTCCACCGGCACATTGAAGAATCTGGCGGCATGCAGCAGCGGCAGCGGATGCGGCTTTTTCTCCGGCAGGCTGTCGCCTGACAGCACGATGTCGAAGTATCCGGCCAGGCCGATGCCGGCCAGCAGCGGCTCGGTGTAGTGGGCCAGCTTGTTGGTGATGCAGCCCAGGCGGTAACCGGCCGCTTTCATCGCATCCAGCCCTTCGATCACGCCGTCGAACGGTTTGCTCTGCAGCAGCAGTTCGCTGTAGTGCTGCTCGAAGATCGGCAACGCCTGCTGGTACAGCGCGGCATCCGGCTCGGCATGCATGTCGCCGGTCAGCGCGCGTTTCACCAGCCAGGAGATGCCATTGCCGATATAGCTCATCAGCAGATCCTGTGACACGGCGGCACGGCCCATGTCGCGCAGCATGCGGTTGGCGGATTCGGCCAGTTCCGGCGCGGTGTGCAACAGCGTGCCGTCGAGATCGATGACGATGGCGGATATCGGCAGCGGGAAATTCCTGAAACCCATTACTTGCCGGCTTTCGCCAGTTCAGCGCGCAGGCTGGCGACGACGGTGTCATAGCGGTGCTTGTCGCTGTCCTTGCCGGCGCTGAAGATGGCGGAGCCGGCGACGAAGGTATCCACGCCCGCTTCCGCGACTTCCCTGATGTTGGCCGGACCTACGCCGCCGTCGATCTCCAGGCGGCAATCATGACCTCCGGCGCTGATCATCGCGCGCACCTTGCGTGCCTTGTCCAGCACGTAGGGAATGAATTTCTGCCCGCCGAAGCCGGGATTCACCGACATCAGCAGCACCATGTCCAGCTTGGGCAGGACCCAGTCGAGCGCGTCCAGTGGCGTGGCCGGGTTGAACACCAGGCCGGCCTTGCAGCCGCTGTCCTTGATCAGGCCGATGGTGCGGTCGATGTGTTCGGACGCCTCCGGATGGAAGGTGATGTAGCTGGCGCCGGCCTTGGCGAAATCGGGGATGATGCGATCCACCGGCTTGACCATCAGGTGCACGTCGATCGGCGCGGTCACGCCATGCTTGCGCAGGGCTTCGCACACCAGCGGGCCGATGGTCAGATTGGGAACGTAATGGTTGTCCATCACGTCGAAGTGGACGATATCGGCACCGGCGGCGAGTACGTTGTCGACTTCCTCGCCAAGCCTGGCGAAATTGGCGGAAAGGATGCTGGGTGCGATCATGTACATGGTGTAGCCCTTACATTAGGATTGAATTTGGAACTTGTATTCTACTCGAAACCTTTGCGGCGAAGAACCGGTAATGCCAGTGGCGGATAGTCGTTGCATTCCTTGCCATCGCACCGAAAATAAGGTGAAATACAGGGATGAATACAACCCATGATCCCCACATCGAGATCAGCGCCAAAGTCAATTATTTGACTGATCAGTCGGATGAAGCCAATAACCGCTACGTCTTCGCTTACACCATCACCCTGACCAATGCCAGCGATACCACGGTCAAATTGCTCAGCCGCCACTGGATCATCACCGATGCCAATAATTATGTGCAGGAAGTGCGCGGGGAAGGCGTTGTGGGTGAGCAGCCGGTGCTGAAACCCAGGCAGAGTTTTGAATACAGCAGCGGCACCGTGCTGGCTACCCAGGTTGGCACCATGCATGGCAGTTACCGCATGGTTGCCGAAGACGGGACCGAGTTCGATGCGGCCATTCCGCAATTCGTATTGAGCATCCCGCGCGTTTTGCATTAGTAAATACCGCTACCCGGCCGGTCGCCCGGTAAGGATGCCATAGCTGGCGAGCAGGATTTATCCGAGGTGCCCAGGCATGTCGTTAAAGACCAGTTATCGTTTCATCGCCCCGTTTTACGATGCCCTGCTTGAACGCGCCTCGACGCATGCCCGCCGCCGCAGCCTGGAAAAACTGCACCCCCAGCAAGGCAGGCGCGTATTGATCAGCGGCGCCGGAACCGGACTGGATTTCCCCTTTCTTGCCGCGCAGCATGATTACACGGCGCTGGACCTGACCACTGCCATGCTGGCCAGGTCACGCGACAGGGCGCCGGGTTTGCGCATGTCCTGGGTACAGGGTGACAGCATGGCATTGCCTTTTGCAGACAATTCGTTCGATTGCGTGGTGCTGCACCTGATCACTGCAGTTGTCCCTGAACCGCGCCGCTGCCTTGCTGAAGCGGCACGGGTGCTGAATCCGGATGGCCAGGTTCTGTTATTCGACAAATTTCTGCGGCAGGATCAACCGGCACTGCTGCGCCGCGCGCTCAGTCCACTTTCCGCACGGCTGGCAACGCGGCTGGACGTGGTATTGGAGAATGAGTTGAAGCATGTTCCGCAACTGCATAAACTGTCCGATGAACCGATCCTGGCCAGTGGCTGGTTTCGACTGATTGAACTGAAAAAACACACACCATGAAACCCGCTAATTTGAAGTTCGCACTGACCTGGTTCATTCCTGTTCTGCTGGCAGCCTGCGTCGCGCCCAAGCCTGCGATCGTTATTCCGCCACCGGTGGTTCCGCCGCAGGTCACCCCTGCACCGGCGCCACCGTTTGCGGTAAGCAAATGGGAGATGCTGCCGGACTGGAACACCCTGGATCTGGCCCCGTCATGGCCGGCGTTCCTGCAAAGTTGCCAGGCATTGAAATCGAAGAGTCAGTGGCAGCAGGTTTGTACAGAAGCCAGCCAGCTTGAACAGCCGGACAACAGCGATGTGCTGAGGGAATTTTTTGAGAAGTGGTTCGTGCCCTATCAGGTGTTCAATCCGGATGGAAGCGATCAGGGCATGATCACCGGTTATTACGAGCCCAGGCTGTATGGCAGCCGTGTGCGTACCGAGCGTTTTCGCTACCCGGTATACGCCGTGCCGGATGACCTGCTCACTATCGACATGGCAGATGAATATCCGCAGCTCAAGGGCATGCGCTTGCGCGGACGGCTGGATGGGAAGCGGGTGATTCCCTATTACAGCCGCAAGGAGATAGATGGCGGGATCAGTTCTGCTGAAGAGCGGGTGCTGTTCTGGGTGGACAATGCCGTCGAACTGTTCTTCCTGCAGATCCAGGGATCGGGGCGCATCGAGCTGCCCGATGGCAGCCTGGTGAAAGTCGGCTATGCCGACCAGAACGGGCATCCCTATGTTTCCATCGGCAAGATACTGGTTGGATCGGGCGAGATGAAACTGGAAGAAGCTTCCATGCAAGGCATAAAAAAATGGGCGGAAAAGAATCCCGACAAACTCACCGCATTGCTGGACCAGAATCCCAGTTATGTATTCTTCCGGGAATTGCCGGGCGGTTTGTCGGCGCCACTCGGGGCGCTCGGCGTGCCGCTTACCCAGGAATACAGCATCGCGGTGGATGCGCGCACCATACCGCTGGGAGCGCCGGTGCTGCTGGCGACGACCGTGCCGGGAACAGACACTCCGCTGAATCGCCTGATGCTGGCGCAGGATACCGGCGGTGCGATCAGGGGCGCAGTGCGCGCCGATTTCTTCTGGGGTTTTGGAGAAAATGCTGCAACGCAGGCCGGGCGCATGAAGCAGCAGGGGCGCATGTGGGTGCTGTTTCCAAAGGGCGCAGAGCCAACGTTATAGCACCCGGCCTGTCATGGCACTCGGTCAAGCGATCGCTGAGCATGAATAAGGTCATGCGCAACCTGGCAGCGCTCTCCGGGTTACGCGCAGGTTGGGCTTCGTGCCTCAGCCCAACCTGCGACCACGACTTGCTATAGCACCCCGCCTTTATTTCTTGGGTGCCGCCGCGGCGACCGGTTCATTCAGGCCCTGCTCCAGTTCGTCTGCCGGCAGATAGCCGGGATTCATCTGGCCGCTGGCAAAAATCAGTGTCGGGGTGCCGGTCACATTCATTTTTCTGCCCAGGGCGACTACCTTGTCTGTCCGCGACGCGTCAGCGCAAGTCGCGGAAGCAGGCTGCACGCCATTGGTCATCCAGTCTACCCATGTCTTTGACGGGTCCTTGCTGCACACGATGTTGCGTACCTTTTCATCCGAACCCTCGAATATCGGATACATGAAGCGGTACAGCGTAACGTTATCCACCTTCAACAGTTCGGCCTCCAGCTTTTTGCAGTAACCGCAATTCGGATCGGCAAAAAAAGCCAGTTTGCGCTGGCCGTTACCCTTCACCATTTTTTCCGCCAGCTCGAGAGGCAGCGCGTTGAAGTCGATCGCAAACAAAACCTTCGAGCGATCTTCGGTCAGGTTGCGCTTGTTCTTCAAATCAAAGATGTTGCCGTTGATCAGGTACTGAGCCTTGTCATCGGTATAAAACAAGTGGCCGTCGGACACCACCTCGTACAGGCCCAGTATGTGTGCCTTCTCGACCTTGTCTATCTTGCCGATCTCCGGATTGTTCTTTTCCAGCAGTTCCTTCACTTTGGCTTCATTGGCCTGGGCACTGGTAAAGGCGAGCAGTGCGAACAACAACAAAAACGATCTGATCATGGTCTGGTCCTGAATGATTAATTTAAGGCATGCCGCATCAACATCTTTTTCAGCGGCGTGATACGGTTGGTGGTGGCAAGTCCGGCGTTGCGCGCGCTGCGCAACAGGGGATTGTCGTTGTTGAACAATTTTTTCAGCATGTCGGTTACCGCCTGCATCGAAAATATATCTTCCCGGCGCGCGCGCTGGTAGCGTCGCAGCAGGTGTATTTCGCCGCAATCCGCTTGCGGCCCCCGTTGCATCAGCACTTGCGCCAGCTGGCGCGCATCGCGGAAGCCCAGGTTGACACCCTGCCCGGCCAGCGGATGCACATTGTGCGCTGCATCGCCAACCAGCGCCAGGCGCGGCTTGACGATCTGCGGCAGGTGCAACAGGCGCAACGGGAAAGCGGCGGGTGGCGTAAGCAACTGCAGATCTCCGAGCTTGTTCTGCGATGCTGCAGAAACCTGCGCAGATAATTCTTGCGGGGCAAGTTGCAACAACATGTCCGACTTTTCCGGGCTGACCGACCAGACCATCGATACCATCTGCTGCGGCAACGGCAACAGCGCGAGGATCCCGTCAGGCTGGAACCATTGGAACGCAGTGGCGCGATGAGGTTCCCCGGCAAGGAAGTTGGCAACCACTCCGCTTTGCCGATATAGCGTGGGCGGCTCGATGATGCCTGCCTGCCTGCGCACCCAGGAATCCCGCCCATCCGCACCGACGATCAATCTGGACCTGATCTCGCGCCCGTCTTCCAGTTCCAGACTGGCATGGTCTTCATGCCAGGCCAGGTCGGCACAGCGCGCCGGATGAAACAAGGTGAGGTTGTCCTGCTGTTGCAGGATTTTCCATAGTGATCGCTGCAATAGCCGACTTTCCAGGATAAAGGCCAATTCCGGCGACCCGATCTGGTATGCGGAAAAAACCAGCTCCGCGTTGTCGTCGCCGAAGATGTGCATCCGCTCGACCTGCTGCACGCGTGACAGATCCAGCCCCTGCCACGCGCCGCATCCGGCAAGGAATGATGCGCTGCCTGGACTGATCGCGTAGATGCGGCTATCCCATCCTTCAGCCTGCGGGGGTTCTGACTGTGCTTCCACCAGCGCCACGGACAACCCGCTGGACTTGAGCGATGCGGCGACAGCAGCACCGACCAGGCCGCCGCCGATAATCAGTACATCGAAAATCATTGCAGTAAAAGAAAATCCTACTTTTGACGGAATGATGATAGCACGATGCGGATGATTAATTTATAATCACCGCCCTTTTCGGAAAACGTCATGCAGATCGGTCCCTACCAGCTCAAGAACAACCTCATCGTCGCTCCCATGGCAGGCGTGACGGACCGGCCTTTCCGCATGTTGTGCAAACGCATGGGCGCGGGCATGGCGGTGAGCGAGATGGTCGCTTCCAATTCCTTGCTATACGGCTCGGAGAAAACCAAACGTCGCGCCAACCACGAAGGCGAGGTGCGACCCGATCTCGGTGCAGATCGTCGGCGCCGACCCGAAGATGCTGGCGCAGGCCGCGCGCTACAACGTGGACCAGGGCGCGCAGATCATCGACATCAACATGGGTTGCCCGGCAAAGAAGATCTGCAACGTGATGGCCGGTTCCGCATTGCTGCAGAATGAACAACTGGTGGCGCAGATACTGGAAGCCGTGGTCGGTGCGGTGGAGGTGCCGGTCACGCTGAAGATACGCACCGGCTGGGACAGGCACAACCGCAACGCGGTGCGCATCGCGCAGATCGCCGAATCCAGCGGTATCCAGGCACTCGCCATCCATGGCCGCACCCGCGCCTGCGCCTACACCGGCGATGCCGAATACGACACCATCGCCGCAGTCAAAGCCGCGATCAGCATTCCGGTCATCGCCAACGGCGACATCACCTCGCCGGAAAAAGCCAGATAGGTGCTGGAGCAGACCGGCGCGGACGCGGTGATGATCGGGCGCGCCGCGCAGGGCCGCCCCTGGATATTCCGCGAGATCGAACATTTCCTGCACACCGGCGAGCACCTGCCCGCGCCGCAGGTGGCGGAAATCCACAGCGTGCTGGTCGGCCATGTGCACGACCTGTACGATTTTTATGGCGAACACACCGGGGTGCGCGTGGCGCGCAAGCATATTTCCTGGTACACCAAGGGGCTGGCCGGATCGGCCCAGTTCCGCCATCGCATGAACCAACTGGAGAACTGCGCAGAACAGTTGCTGGCAGTGGGAGATTTTTTTGAGGGTCAATTGCAGCGTGGGGACGAACCTGCACTACGAAGAGTTGATTGCTGCATAGGCGTCAAAGGGGGATTGCGTGATGAACGAAAATGAGATTGCGCGCTACGTGCGCAAGGCGATGGAGGAGTATTTCAAGGATCTGGACGGTGAAGACCTTCCTGCTGCGGATTTACGACATGGTGATCAATTGCGTGGAAAAACCATTGATCGAAACCGTGTTGCAACATGCCGGCGGCAACCAGACGCGCGCGGCGGAACTGCTGGGCTCAACCGCAATACCTTGCGCAAGAAAGATCCAGGACGCACGGCATCAAAGAACTGACTCTCGAATATCAGGAACCGACATGACTGCCATCAAACAGGCACTGATCAGCGTCTCCGACAAAGCCGGCATACTGGAATTCGCGCAGGGACTGCAGCAACTGGGCATCACAATCCTGTCCACCGGCGGCACCGCAAAACTGCTCGCCGACAATGGTGTGCCGATTGTCACCGAAGTGGCCGATTACACCGGCTTTCCGGAGATGCTTGACGGCCGCGTCAAAACGCTGCAACCGAAAGTCCATGCCGGCATCCTGGCGCGGCGCGACCTGCCGGAGCATGTCGCCACGCTGGAGCAGCATGGCATCCCGACCATCGACCTGGTGGTGGTGAACCTGTATCCGTTCGCGGCAACCGTCGCCAAACCGGATTGCTCGCTGGAAGACGCCATCGAGAACATCGACATCGGCGGCCCGACCATGGTGCGCGCAGCGGCGAAGAACCACGCGCCATGTCGCCATCGTCACCGACCCGGCCGACTATCCCGACGTGCTGGCCGAGATGCAGACCAACAACGGCGCAGTGTCGCGACGCCACGCGTTTCGACCTGGCGAAGAAGGCCTTTTCGCACACCGCCGCCTACGATTCCGCGATCAGCAACTATCTCACCGCGATCGATGCGGACGGCGCGAACAGCGCGTTCCCGGCGCAGATCAACTTCAATTTCGCCAAGGTGCAGGACATGCGCTACGGCGAGAACCCGCACCAGAGCGCCGCGTTCTACCACGACCTCGTTCCGGTGCCGGGCGGCATCGCCGGCTACACCCAGTTGCAGGGCAAGGAACTGTCCTACAACAACATCGGCGATGCCGATGCGGCATGGGAACTGGTCAAGACTTTCGACCAGCCGGCCTGCGTCATCGTCAAGCACGCCAACCCGTGCGGCGTGGCGATCGCCGACAACGCGCTGAACGCCTACAAGCTGGCCTATGCGACCGACTCGACTTCCGCGTTCGGCGGCATCATCGCCTTCAACCGCGAACTGGATGCCGATACCGCCGCGCAGATCACCGCCAACCAGTTCGTCGAACTGATCATCGCGCCGTCCGCAACCGAGGCGGCGCTCAAGGTCACGGCGGCCAAGCAGAACGTGCGTGTGCTCAGCGTGCCGCTGTCCAACGCGCACAACCAGTTCGACTTCAAGCGCGTCAACGGCGGCCTGCTGGTGCAGACGCCGGACACGCTGAACGTGCAGGCCGCGCAACTCAAGGTCGGTCGACCAAGGCGCAGCCCACTGCTGCACAACTGCAGGACCTGCTGTTCGCCTGGCGCGTGGCCAAGTATGTGAAATCCAATGCCATCGTGTTCTGCAAGGGCGGCCAGACACTGGGCGTCGGCGCCGGACAGATGAGTCGAGTCGACAGCACGCGCATCGCCAGCATCAAGGCGCAGAACGCGGGTCTGAGCCTGGCCGGTTCGGTCGTCTCTTCCGACGCCTTCTTCCCGTTCCGCGACGGCATCGATGTGCTGGCCGAAGCGGGCGCCAAAGCGATCATCCAGCCCGGCGGCTCGATGCGCGACGAGGAAGTGATCGCGGCGGCGGACGAGCATGGGCTGGCGATGGTGTTCACCGGTTACCGTCATTTTAGGCATTGAGCTGGTAGCCTGTAGCTGGTAGCGGGTAGCTTTTTTTGTACGCCCGCAGGGCGCGTTTTTGCTACAAGCTACAGGCTACCAGCTACTAGCTAGAGGATTGAAATGAAAATTCTGGTCATCGGTTCCGGCGGACGCGAGCACGCGCTGGCCTGGCGCCTGGCGCAGGGCAAGCGCGTACAGAAAGTGTATGTCGCGCCGGGCAATGCGGGCACGGCAATGGAAGACGGCGTTGAGAACGTCCCCATCACCGCCATTCCCGACACTGATCGAATTCGCGCAGCGCGAAGACATCCAGTTCACCGTGGTCGGCCCGGAAGTCCCGCTGGCGGCAGGCATCGTGGACGCGTTCCGCGCTGCCGGCCTGAAGATATTCGGCCCGACCAAGGCTGCCGCGCAACTCGAATCCTCCAAGGATTTCGCCAAGCGCTTCATGCAGCGCCACAACATCCCGACCGGCTTCTTCGAGACCTTCAGCGACATCGGTGCCGCGCGCGCCTATCGTCGACAAACATGGCGCGCCGATCGTGATCAAGGCAGACGGCCTGGCGGCGGGCAAGGGTGTAGTGGTGGCGATGGACAGGGATGAAGCGTTCGCCGCGATCGACATGATGCTGGCGGACAACAAGCTGGGTGATGCCGGCGCGCGCGTGGTGATCGAGGAATTCCTGCCGGGCGAGGAAGCCAGCTTCATCGTCATGGTGGACGGCAAGCACGTGTTGTCGATGGCCACCAGCCAGGATCACAAGCGTCTTAAGGATGGCGACCTGGGCCCGAACACCGGCGGCATGGGCGCTTATTCTCCGGCACCTGTCGTCTCACCGCAGATCCATGCGCGCGTGCTGCGCGAGATCATCAAGCCGGTGGTGCAGCGGCATGGAAAAGGAAGGCATCATCTTTACCGGCTTCCTCTATGCCGGCCTGATGATTCGCTGCACAGGGCAATGCCAAGGTGCTCGAATTCAATTGCCGCATGGGCGATCCCGAGACCCAGCCGATCATGCTGCGCCTGAAGAGCGACTTCGCCGACGATCGTCGAGCACGCCATCAACGGCACGCTGGACCAGGTGGAGGCGGAATGGGATCGCCGCACCGCGCTCGGCGTGGTGATGGCGGCGGCCAACTATCCCGACACGCCGCGCAAGGGCGACGTCATCAGCGGCCTGCCAAAGAACCTGGAAGACGCGCATGTGTTCCATGCCGGCACCACGCTGCAGGACGGCAAGGTGGTGACCAGCGGCGGGCGCGTGCTGTGCGTCACGGCGCTGGGCGACATGGTCAGGGTGGCGCAAAAGCGCGCCTACGAGATCGCCGACGGCATTCGTTTTGACGGTTGCCAGATGCGCCGTGACATCGGGTATCGTGCGATCGGGCGGAAGTAATTTCACTCCGCATTACACCTTCCCTGAATTAGCGCCTTGCGCTATTTTAGTTTTTGCCAGAAATCTAAAATAGCGCCGGAATTCTGCTTTACGTTTCCGGTATTTAAGCTTTACAATTAATCCGCTTCCTCTTTACGTTTATTGCCATGACCGCAGATTTGCGCCGTTCCATGCTCGATGCCATTGCCCGTGACGGGGGCAATGTCGCTGCCCGGCTGGCGGAGCAGCATGGCGTGTCGCGCCAGTCTGCCAGCGCCTGGCTGGCGAAGCTGAAGCGGGAAGGCGTCATCACGTCTTCCGGCGTGGGGCGCGGCGTACGCTACCAGTTGGCGGTGCAGGCCGATGCGCGGCAGGTATACAAGCGCGCCGGGCTGAACGAAGACCGGGTATGGCGCGAGCAAATCGCGCCGCATCTTGCCGACTTGCCGCCCAACGTGCGCGACATCTGGCATTACGCCGTGACGGAGATGGTGAATAATGCGATAGACCACTCCGGCTCGGATAAGGTGATGGTGGGGCTGGTGCGCGATGCGCTGAATACGTCGGTCTATGTCGCCGACGAGGGCGAGGGCATTTTTCTCAAGATCCAGCGCGCGATGAATCTGTACGATCCGCGCGAGGCGATCCTGGAGCTGGCCAAGGGCAAGCTGACCACCGACCCGGTGAACCACACGGGCGAGGGAATTTTCTTTTCGTCAAAGGTAATGGATGCCTTCGACATCCGTTCCGGCAAGCTGCATTTCGTGCATGACGACTGGGGTACGGACGTGCTGCTGCAACGCGCCGCCGAAGCGCCCGGCACGGTGGTGCTGATGCGGTTGGCGAACGACACCCCGCGCAACCTGCAAGAGGTGTTCGACCAGTTTGCCGCGCCGGAGGAATACACCTTCTCCAGGACTATCGTGCCAGTGAAGCTGGCGCAGCATGAAGGGGAGAAACTGGTTTCGCGCTCGCAGGCCAAGCGCCTGACCAAGCGCTTTGAGCGGTTCCAGACGGTTGTTCTCGACTTTGCCGGGGTGGAAGAAATCGGGCAGGCGTTTGCCGATGAGGTGTTTCGGGTATTCCAGCAAGCTTATCCGGGGACGAAACTGTTGCCGATCAACCTGACAGCGGAAGTCGGCAACATGGTGAAGCGGGCGACGGGGAAAACGATATGAATGGAATCGGACAGCCGGAACGTGCAACGCAGAGCCGCGTGATCGATCTGTTTCACGATGAACCCGGCGATTGTTCAAATGATGCAGCCACAGGAAATCGATAAACCATGCCCTTAAGCTGGAACGAAATCCGCAACCGCGCGCACGAATTCTCCAAACGCTGGGAAGGCGAAAGCTCGGAGCGCGCAGAGGCCCAAAGCTTCTGGAATGAATTCTTCGCCGTGTTCGGCATCGAGCGCAAGCGTGTCGCCGTGTTCGAAAAGCAGGTGGAGATCACGCGCGCCGGTCACAAGCTCAAGCATGGGCGAATCGACGCCTTCTGGAAAGGCATGCTGCTGATCGAGCACAAGAGCCTCGGCCAGGATTTGAGTCGCGCATTTGCACAGGCCGCCGACTATTTCGAGGGACTGGCCGAACGCGACCTGCCGCGTTACATCCTCGTTTCTGACTTTGCGCGCTTTCATCTATACGATCTGGAAGAGAACACCGAAACCGATTTCAATCTCGCCGACCTGCACAAGCGCATCAAGCATTTCGCCTTCATCGCCGGCTACCGGACGCAAACCATCGCACCGCAAAACCCGGTCAACATCAAGGCGGCCGAGCGCATGGGCAAGCTGCACGATGCGCTCAAGGCTGCGGGCTACGACGGTCATCCGCTCGAAGTGCTGCTGGTGCGCCTGCTGTTCTGCCTGTTCGCCGAAGACACAGGCATTTTCCAGCCCGCCAGCGCATTCCGCACGTGGATAGACGAACGCACCGCGCCTGACGGCTCCGATCTCGGCGCGCAACTCGCACTGCTGTTCCAGACACTGAACAGACCGGTCGAAATGCGCACCAGAACACTGGACGAACAGACTCGCCGCCTTTCCCTATGTCAACGGCAAGCTGTTCGAGGAAGTCCTGCCGATCGCCTCGTTCGATGCCGCCATGCGCGAGGCGCTGCTCGACTGCTGCGCGCTGGACTGGAGCAGCATCTCGCCCGCCATCTTCGGCGCGCTGTTCCAGAGCATCATGGATGCCAGGGCGCGGCGCAACCTCGGGGCGCACTACACCTCCGAGGAGAACATCCTCAAGTTGATCCAGCCATTGTTCCTCGACGAGCTGCGCGAGGAATTCAGGCGCGTCAAAGGCAACAAGAACAAGCTGTTCGACTTCCACAAAAAACTGCGCACGCTGACTTTTTTCGACCCGGCCTGCGGCTGCGGCAACTTCCTGGTGATCGCCTACCGCGAACTGCGCAAACTGGAACTGGACTTGCTGCGCACCGTGCACGAAGGCCCCGGCTCGCGCTTCCTCGACATCCACCAGGAGATCAGTGTGGACGTGGACCAGTTCTTCGGCATCGAGATCGAGGAATTCCCGGCGCAGATCGCGCAGGTCGCGCTGTGGCTGATGGACCACCAGATGAACGTGCGCATATCGGAAGAATTCGGCATGTACTTCGCGCGCATCCCGCTCAAGACCTCGCCGCACATCGTCAACGGCAACGCGCTCACGCTGGACTGGAACGATGTGCTGCCGGCGGAGCGGGCGAGTTATGTGTTTGGCAATCCGCCGTTCGTTGGCGCAAAGTTCATGGATGAAGCACAACGCGAGGACGCTCAACGCGTGTTCGCCGATATCAAGAGCGGCGGCCTGCTCGATTTCGTCGCCGCATGGTATGTGAAAGCAGTGCGCTACTTGAAAACTCCTTCCCCCTTGCAGGGGGAAGGCTGGGATGGGGGTAGTGAGGCTCGAGTACGGCTACGTCTCTACCCCCACCCTAACCCTCCCCCTGCAAGGGGAGGGAATTGCGTCACGCGTTGCGCCTTTGTCTCCACCAACTCCATCACCCAGGGCGAACAGGCCGGCGTACTGTGGGGCTGGCTGCTCGCGCAAGGTATGCACATCCACTTCGCCCACCGCACTTTCCAGTGGAGCAACGAGGCGCGCGGCATGGCGGCGGTGCATTGCGTCATCATCGGCTTCGGCGCGTTCGACGCGGAGAAAAAGACCATCTACGAATACGAAGACATCCGCGGCGAAGCCGCACGCCGTAACTGCGAACAACATCAATCCTTATCTGGTGGATGCGCCGGATGTGGTGCTGCTCAACCGCCAGCACCCGATTTGCGCCGTACCCGAGATCGGCATCGGCAACAAGCCGATTGATGGCGGATACTACCTGTTCACGCCGGAAGAAAAAGATGAGTTTATTTCACACGAACCCAAAGCAGCCAAATGGTTCCGCCGCTGGATAGGTGCGGATGAATTCATCAACAACTACGAGCGCTGGTGCCTGTGGCTGGGCGATTGCCCGCCCGACGAATTGCGCAACATGCCGGAAGCGATGAAGCGCGTCCAGGCGGTGCGCGAGGTACGCCTCGCCAGCAAGAGCGCGCCCACGCAAAAACTCGCCGCCACGCCAACGCGCTTTCATGTGGAAAACATTCCCGATGCGCCCTATCTGGTAGTTCCGGAAGTTTCATCGGAGCGGCGCAGGTTCATACCCATCGGTTTCATGCAGCCGGATACCTTGAGCAGCAATCTGGTAAAGGTCATTCCTCACGCCACGCTTTACCATTTCGGCAACCTGACATCGACGATGCACATGGCTTGGGTACGCTACACCTGCGGAAGGATGAAGAGTGATTATCGTTATTCATCTGGTATCGTCTACAACAACTACCCGTGGCCCGACGAACCCACCGACAAACAGCGCGCAGCCGTCGAAGCCGCCGCCCAAGCCGTGTTGGACGCCCGCGCACAATTCCCGCAAAGCTCGCTCGCCGACCTCTACGACCCGCTCGCCATGCCGCCCGCGCTTATCAAGGCGCATCAGGCGCTCGACCGCGCCGAGGATGCCTGCTACCGCAAGGCCGCCTTCACCAGTGACGCCGAGCGCGTGGCCTTTCTGTTCGAGCGTTATCAGCAACTCACCAGCTTGTTGCCTGCTGCAAAAGCCAAACCGAAACGCGCAAAAAAATCTTCATGAACTGACATGACGACACGATTACTTTTTTCCGGTCGTGCCCTCGCCGCCCATCTCAAACGCGGCGGCCTGATCGCCTACCCCACCGAGTCCTGTTTCGGGCTCGGCTGCGATCCGCGCAACCGCAACGCGGTGTTGCGCTTGCTCGCACTCAAGCAGCGCCCGCAGCGCAAGGGGCTGATCCTGATCGCGGGCAGATTCTCCCAACTCGCGACTTACCTGCAACCGCTCTCTGCCGACCGAGCAGAAGAAATTGCAGCACGATGGCGCGCAGGGCGATCACCTGGCTGATGCCGGTAAAAACATCCTGTCCGCGCTGGCTGCGCGGCGCGCATGACACGCTGGCGGTGCGCATCACCGCGCATCCCGTCGCGGCGGGATTATGCAATGCGCTGCGCATGCCGCTGGTCTCCACCAGCGCCAACCGCAGCGGCGCGAGGCCTGCGCGCAGTGCCGCGCAATGCCGGCGCTTGTTCGGAAAAGAGGTGCTGGTCGTGCCGGGCAGGATCGGCCGGCGCAAGCAGCCATCCACTATCATCGCCTGGGCGGATGGTAAAATCGTGCGCTGAGTTGGCGCGTGCTGTCACGGCCTCGCACATCCTGCTGCAGCGACGAATGCACTCCAAATGGAGAAATCATGAACAGCCTCGAAGTCAAGGAATACCTGCTCGAATTGCAGGACCTCATCGTTACCCGGCTGCAGCAGGTGGACGGCAAGCGGTTCCTGCGCGACCGCTGGGATCGCTCCAGAGCCGGCAGCATCGACAAGGGTGAGGGTGTCAGCTGCATTCTCGAGGAAGGCAACGTGCTGGAACGTGCCGGCGTGGCCTTTTCCCATGTCAGGGGCGACGACCTGCCCGCGTCGGCAACCACCAGCCGTCCCGAACTGACCGGCTGCAGCTGGGAGGCGCTCGGGGTGACGCTGGTGCTGCATCCGCGCAATCCCTACGCACCGACCTCGCATGCCAATGTGCGCATGTTCATGGCCAGCAAGCAGGACGGCGACATGGTGTTCTGGTTCGGCGGCGGCATGGACCTGACGCCCTATTACGGCTTTGACGAGGATGCCGTGCATTTCCACCAGACCTGCAGGAACGCGCTGGTTCCGTTCGGCGCGGACTACCATCCGAAATTCAAGAAATGGTGCGACGATTATTTTTTTCTCAAGCACCGCAACGAGCCGCGCGGCATCGGCGGTATCTTTTTCGACGATCTGAGCGAGCCGGATTTTGCCACCTGCTTCAGCATCCAGCAAAGTGTCGGCGACCACTTCCTGTCGGCCTACGTGCCGTTGCTCGAACGCCGCATGCACATGCCTTACGGCGAACGCGAGCGCGATTTTCAGTTATATCGCAGGGGGCGCTACGTCGAGTTCAACCTGGTGATAGACCGCGGCACCACCTTCGGCCTGCAATCGAACGGGCGCACCGAATCCATCCTGCTGTCGATGCCGCCGCTGGTGAAATGGCGCTACGACTGGAAGCCCGAACCCGGCACGCCCGAGGCAAGACTGTATGAACAGTTCCTGGTTGCCAAGGATTGGATATAAGGGACCGGCCATTGCAAACGAAGCGGAAGCCATGAGCGGAGCCGGAAGAAATGATCCTTGTCCTTGCGGCAGCGGGAAAAAATACAAGAATTGCTGCCTGCTGAAGAACACGGCAGTTGAAGACGCAGTCCGCCAGAACACGCAAGTGCGGAGCCAAGTTCCCGTTCCAGGGGCATGGGAGGAGGCGGCGTCAATGTATCGGGCCGGCAAGTTGAATGAGGCCAGGGCCGCCTGCCAATCCCTGCTGGGAAGCAATCCCGTCGACAGCAACGCGTTGCATGATCTGGGATTGGTCGCGTTTCAGCGTGGCTGCCTTGAGGATGCCTCGCAGCTGATTGCAACTGCGGTCAAGCTCAATCCTGATGTTGCGGCATACCATTACGATCTCGGCAGCATTTACCTGCATCTTGGCCGGTTCAGCGCCGCCATCGATGCCTACATGGAGGCGGTGCGGCTGGATCCGGAGCATGCGGCCGCACGCAACTATCTGGGCTGCGCGCTGCACGCCCAGGGCCGGCTGGATGAAGCCGTTGCCTGTCTGCGAAATGCCGCCGCGCTCAAGCCGGATTATGCCGAGGCTCACTACAATCTCGGCAATGCGCTGAAAGACCTGGGCAGGCAGGAAGAAGCCGTAACCAGCTACCGGGAAGCAGTCCTGACCAGGCCGGATTATGCCGAGGCTCACTACAATCTCGGGAATACGCTCAAACACCTGGGCAGGCAGGACGAGGCTATTTCCTGTTACCAGTCGGTGCTCACGCTCGAGCCGGGTTTTGTCGAGGCATATATCAACATGGGACTTGCCTGCCAGAACCTGCACCGGCTGGATGAAGCCATGGCTTGTTACCAGAAGGCCATCTCGCTCAGGCCTGATTTTGCATTGGCATACTTGAATGCGGGAAATATATTCAGGGCCCAGGCAAAACCGGAAGCGGCGGCGACCTGTTACCAGCAGGCGCTGGCGCATGATCCTGGCTACGCCGAGGCGCACAACAATCTGGGCAGCGCATTTTCAATGCAGGGGCGGCTGGACGAAGCGATCTTCAGTTACCGCAAGGCACTTGCACTTAAACCGGATTATGCCGAGGCATACAACAATCTGGGCATCGCATATTCAAGCCAGGGCAGGCTGGATGAGGCGATCGCCAGCTACCGTAATGCGCTTGCGCTCAAAGCGGATTATGCCGAGGTGTTAAACAATCTGGGGAATGCATATTCAAGCCGGGACGAGCTGAACGAAGCGGTTGCCAGCTACCGCAAGGCGCTTGCACTCAAACCGGATTATGCCGAGGCACACTACAATCTGGGAAGCGCCCTGCAGCAACAAGGCAAACTCGATGCGGCGGTCGAGCATCATCATCATGCCCTTTTGCTCGATCCGGATCATGCCATGGCGCATGTCGGGCTGGCCTCGGTCTATAACGACAAGGGTCAGTTTGAGGATGCACAAATCGAGCTGTCCAGGGCATTGGAAGTCGACCGGGAACATCCCTTCGCCTGGGCAATGCAGTCCGGCATGCGAAAAATGACCAGCGAGGATACGGGCTGGCTGAATACTGCCCTTCGGCTGGCAAGCAGGCAGACATCGAGCCACAAGGAAAAAAGCGCGCTGCAATACGCGATAGGCAAATACTACGACGACACCGGGCAATATGACCTTGCGTTTTCGGCATATCACCTTGCAAATACGCTACAACGTGAAGGGGGGCACAAATTTGATCGAGCAATGCATTCCAAGTATATCGACCGCCTGATTGTCACCTGCACCGCTGATTTTGTAAACCGGCAAAGAGATGGGGCCAGCCAATCACGGCGCCCGGTACTGATTGTCGGGATGCCGCGTTCGGGCACTTCATTGGCTGAACAGATAATCGCTTCCCACCCGGAAGCGTTCGGTGCCGGCGAGCTGTTTTTCTGGGGAGAGGTGGAGTCATCGATTTTCTCAGCTTTGCACCAGGGAGAAATGGACGCTGCATTCGTTGAAAAAGTTGCGACAGAGTACGAGCAGCTGTTGCAACAATATTCGCCCGAAGCCTCGCGGATTGTTGACAAGATGCCACGAAATATCTTCAGTCTCGGTATGGTGCATGCGCTCTTCCCGCAGGCAAGCATCATCCACATGCAGCGCAATCCGGCCGATATCTGCCTGTCGAATTATTTTCAGCACCTGAATGCCTCTAATGCCTACGCAACGGACCTTGATGACCTTGCTTTCTTCTACCGGGAATACGCCAGGCTGATGGAGCATTGGCGCAAGGTGTTGCCCGGCGATCGTTTGCTCGAAGTGCCATATGAAGCGCTGATAGACAATCAGGCAGAATGGAGCCGGCGCATGATCGAATTCATTGGCCTGGGCTGGGATGAGCGTTGCCTGGATTTCCACAAGACAGAACGCAGGGTGGGAACATCGAGCAACTGGCAGGTGAAACAGAAGATCTACCGCTCGTCCAGGGAACGCTGGCGTAATTATGAAGCGCACCTGGGGCCGCTGCTCGAAGCGCTTGGCATGGGACACCCGGATCGGGAACCCTGACGTTGCGGCAAGGTTGATTGATGCAACGGCCCGGCTTCGGGCTGGTGAAATCGAACAAGCCGCTATCAATCAGGTGCGAGGGTTTGGCATAATGCCGCAGTTCGGCGAGCCCTCAACCAAAGGAGAATGCGATGCGTATCATGATCTGTCTGCCGGTGGCGGTTGTCTGCCTGATGCTTTCCGGTTGCGTCAGCTTGCATCTGTTCTGAGGTTCCCTGCAAAGATCGCTGCAGCAAATCATTCCGCCAGATCGAATACCACGTCGCCCTCGGCAACCGTATCGCCCAATTTCAGGTTGGTGAAATCAAACAGGCCGCTGTCCAGCAAGTGGGAGGGCCTGGCATTCTGCATCGCGGTGAAGATGGTCTGCGTGCGCCCCGGATACTGGCGTTCCCATTGCTGCAGCATCTCCTTGATGTTCTGTCGCTGCAGGTTCTCCTGCGCGCCGCACAGGTTGCACGGGATGATCGGGTATTCCATGCCGCGCGCATAACGGGCGATGTCCTTCTCGGCGCAATAGGCCAGCGGGCGGATCACGATATGGTCGCCCTTGTCGGTGACCAGCTTGGGCGGCATCGCCTTCAGCGTGCCGCCGAAGAACATGTTCAGGAACAGCGTCTCGATCATGTCGTCGCGATGGTGGCCGAGCGCGATCTTGTTGGCGCCGAGTTCACCGGCCACGCGGTAGATGATGCCGCGGCGCAGGCGCGAGCACAGCGAGCAGGTGGTTTTGCCCTCGGGGATCTTCTGCTTGACGATGGCGTAGGTGTCCTGCGTCTCGATGTGGTACTGGATGCCGATGGATTGCAGGTATGCCGGTAAAACTTCCGCCGGGAAACCGGGCTGTTTCTGGTCCAGGTTCATCGCGATCAACTTGAAGTCGATCGGCGCGCGCTTCTGCAGGGCGCGCAGGATGTCGAGCAGCGTGTAGGAATCCTTGCCGCCCGACAGGCATACCATCACCACATCGCCGTTCTCGATCATGTTGAAATCGGCGATGGCCTTCCCCACCTGATGCTCCAGTCGTCCCTTGAGGCGATTGAAATTGGTGGAGTTGTGCTCGAAACTGATAGGCTGGATATCGTTCATTGATCGATCTGGTGGGCGGCAGGGCCGGATGGCCAGTCGTACCGTAACAAGCGGCATTATCCCTCATTTCTTCCGGCCGCAGGTTGGGCTTCCTTCGTCAGCCCAACCTGCGGAACGGATTGCCCGTACGGCAACCTGCTAGAATCGGCATGATTGCCCATCAGGATTAAGGTTTGACATGCCCCAAGCGCCTTCACACGCCGCCCTCGCCACCTTGCCGTCAGGAAGAATACCGGTGGAACAGGCTTTGGCGCTCGCCGGCAAGCAGATCGATGCGGGACAGTTGCAGGAGGCGGAGGGAATTCTTCGCCAGATATTGCAAAAGCAGCCGCGCAACGCCTTTGCCTTGCACCTGATGGGCGTGCTGGCGCACCGGGCGGGCAGAGCCATGCTCGCCGTCGACCTGATCGGCAAGGCCATTGCAATCAATCCGGGGGTTGCGCAATTCCACTCCAATCGCGGCGAAATGTGTCGCAATCTCGGGCGCCTGGACCAGGCCATCCATCACGGCGAGCAGGCGGTCAGGCTTGAGCCCGGCAATGCGGCGGCGCACAGCAATCTCGGCATTGCTTATTACGACAATAAAAACTACCGGCGCGCTGCAGCCTGCCAGAACAAGGCGCTCGAACTCAACCCGTCGCTGGTCCAGGCATTGAATAACCTCGGCAGCATCCACAGCGAACTCAAGCAGAACGAAAGCGCGATTGCCTGCCTGCGCAGGGCGATAGCGATCGCCCCGGATCATGCCGAGGCCATGAACAACCTCGGGCAGGTATTGAAGGACATCGGCCAGCTCGATCAGGCGATGACGAATTTTCGCCGTGCACTTGAGATCAAGCCCGGCTACGCCGAATGCCACAGCAACATGTTGTATGCCCTGAACTGTATCCCCGGCCATACGCCAGCCGATTATCTTGAACTGGCGCGAGCGTATGGCAGCATGGTTGCGGGCAAGGTCGCTGCACGGTTTTCAGCATGGACCTGCCCGGCCGACCCGCAACGGCTGCGTGTCGGGCTGGTGTCCGGCGACTTGCGCAAGCATTCGGTGGGACATTTTGTCGAAGGGCTGATCACCCATCTCGACCCGGCCCGCATCGAACTGTTCGCCTATCCGACGCACCATGCCGAGGACGAACTCACCGCGCGCATCCGCCCCTGCTTTTCGGCGTGGAAATCGCTGGTCGGCAAAAACGATGCCGCCGCAGCCCGCCTGATCCACGGCGACGGCATCCATGTATTGCTCGACCTGTCCGGGCACACGGCATACAACCGCCTGCCGCTGTTCGCCTGGAAATCCGCCCCGGTGCAAGTCGACCTGGCTGGGATTGCCGGCCACGACCGGGGTGGCGGAAATGGATTATGTGCTCGGCGATCCCCATGCCCTGCCGGCGGAATTCGAGGACCACTTTACCGAAAGCGTGTGGCGGATGCCGGAAAGCTGCCTGTGCCTGACCGTTCCGTCGTCCGCTGTCGAAGTCGGTCCGCTGCCTGCCCTGGCGTCGGGATACGTGACGTTCGGCAGTTTCAATAACCTCAGCAAGATGAGCGATGCGGTGGTGGCGACATGGGCGCGCATACTCGAATCCGTGCCGGGCTCGCGCCTTTACCTCAAGACCGGACAACTGGTTGACGCGAACGTGTGCGAGCAGATGCGCAAGCGTTTTGCCGCCCGTGGCATCAACCCGGAACGGTTGCTGCTGCAGGGCATGCTGGTTGACCGCGACGATCATTTTGCCGCCTACAACAAAATCGATATCGCGCTGGACACCTTCCCTTACCCCGGCGTCACCACCAGTGTCGAAGCCTTGTGGATGGGCGTGCCGGTATTGAGCATGCGCGGCGACCGCTTTCTCTCAAGCACGGCGGGCAGCATCGCCCATAATGCCGGCCTGCCGGACTGGATCGCCGCCGATGCAAACGACTACGTTGCCAGGGCAGTCGAGCAGGCGAACAATCTGCAACGCCTGGCAACGCTGCGCGCAAGCCTGCGCCAGCAGGTGCTGGCATCGCCCTTGTTCGACGCGCCCCGCTTCGCGCGCGATTTCGAGGATGCGCTATGGGGCATGTGGCAAAGCCGTCGATCCCCTAACCCGTAGGTTGGGCTGACCAACGAACGCGGTCTGCTCGACCTTGAATCGCAATCTTGATAGACTCTGCGGCCTTTGATCAATCATGCAACCCGAATCGAGATGGCCAAAAAATCCCAACCGGCGACTGCCTCCAATGTCCTGATGCAACCCCCGCCCATGCCGGTAGAGCAGGCCCTGATGTTGGCGGGGCAGAAGGTTGACGCCGGAGAATTGCAAGGCGCGGAGGCCATCCTGCGCCAGGTATTGCAGCGGCAGCCCCGCAACGCCTACGCGGTGCATCTACTTGGCGTCATCGCCCACCACGCGGGCCGTGCCGAACTGGCGCTGGAACTGATCGGCAAGGCCATCGAGATCCTGCCGACCAACGCCCAGTTCCATACCAACCGTGGCGAGATGTGCCGCATGCTCAAGCGCCTGGATGAAGCCATCACCCACGGCGAACAGGCGGTCAGGCTCGACCCGAAAAATGCCACCGCGCACAGCAATCTCGGCATCGCCTATTACGACAAAAAGGATTACCAGCGCGCCGCCGCCTGCCAGGAAAAAGCCCTCGAGCTCAGCCCCGCGTTGTTGCAGGCCATGAACAATCTCGGCAGCATCCAGCGCGAACTGAAGGACAAGGAAGGCGCGATCGCCTATTACCGCCAGGTGCTGGAAATCGATCCGGATTTTCACGAGGCCAGGAACAACATGGCCGCCGTGCTTGCCGAACTGGAAAGACCGGAAGAGGCGATGACCGAACTGCTCAGGGTGATTCGTGCCCGCCCGAAATATGCCGATGCCCATTGCAATATCGGCAATGCCTTTTTTCGGCTGGAAAATTACGACAAGGCGGTCGCTGCCTTCAACCAGACGCTGGCGCTCAGCCCGGACAATCCTGCTGCGTTGATGGGACTGGCGCGCGCCTACAAGGAACAGGAACGGCTGGATGAAGCGCGCACCATGGTCAACCGCGCATTGCTGCTCGAACCGGACAAGGCCGAGGCCTACAGCCTGTCCGGCGACATCTACACCAAGACGGAACAGTACGGGCTGGCCGAGGCCGAGTACCGCAAGGCGATCGCACTCGACGAAAATCTGCTTGGCGGATACCTGGGCCTGGGACAGTTGCAGATGGAACTGGGCCAGCTCGACGAATCCCAGGCCAGCTTCTACAAAGCCATGGAGATCGACCCAGAGGAAATTGCACCCTATGTCCATCTGGCGCAGGCCAGAAAAATCAAGCCCGACGACCCAATCCTGGCGCGACTGGAAACCGAAGCGGAGAGCTTCGACAGCATGCCATCCACCAAGGCCATGCCGCTGCATTTCGCGCTGGGCAAGGCCTATGACGACCTGAAGGAATATGACAAGGCCTTTCCGCACTTCGCAGAGGGTTGTCGCCTCAAGCGCGAACGCATCCAGTACAGCGCAGATAACCACGACAGCGCCTGCCAGAACATCCGCGAATTTTTCAGCAAGGAAACCATCGACCGGCTGCGCGGCGGCGGCGATCCCACGGACGTGCCGATCTTCGTGCTCGGCATGCCGCGTTCCGGCACCACGCTGACCGAAACCATCCTCGCCAGCCACCCGGACGTGTATGGCGCGGGTGAATTGCACGACCTGCTGGGCATCGCCAACCAGCCCATCGCCGGCAAGCTGAGCGAAGGCTTTCCGCTGTCGATGATCGGCGTCACCCCGGAAGACCTGGGCCGCGCCGGCGCGCGTTACCTGGCCGGACTGCGCGAACGCAACGCCACCGCCCGACACATCACCGACAAGATGCCGGCCAACTTCCTCGCCCTCGGCCTGATCCACCTGATGCTGCCGAATGCCAGGATCATCCACGTCAGGCGCAATGCGGCGGACATCTGCCTTTCCTGCTTCACCAAGATGTTCAACAACAGCCAGTATCACACTTACGACCTGATCGAACTGGGCCGCTACTATGTCAACTACGCCAAGCTGATGGAGCACTGGCGCAACGTACTGCCGGCGGACGCCTTCCTCGATGTGCAGTACGAACAGCTGGTCACCGACAAGGAAGCACAGACCCGCCGCCTGATCGAATACTGCGGGCTGGAATGGAACGACGCCTGCCTCGAATCGCACAAGACCGAGCGCAGCATCAAGACCGCCAGCATCACCCAGGTGCGCCAGCCGGTCTACACCAGCTCCGTCGAACGCTGGCGCCCGTATGAAAAACACCTGCAACCGCTGTTCGAGGTGCTGGGCAAATACGCGCCGAGCTGATCGAATAAATCCGCAGGTTGGGCTTCCTGCGTCAGCCCAACCTACGTATAAATGATGTGATGAATCCAACCGACTCTCTCGCCGCCCAGAATCCGGAACTTCAGCATGCCATTGCGCTGCAACAAGCCGGGCGCCTGGCCGAGGCAGAGGCGCAATTCAGGAAATTGCTGGGCACCTATCCCGGCAACCCGCGTCTGTTGACTGGACTGGGGACGACCGCCCTGCGCATGGGGAAGATCGAACAAGCCATCCGTTTGCTTGGCGCTTCCGTGCAAGCCGAGCCCAGGCAGCCAGCGGCATTATTCAATCTGGGCATTGCCTTCACGCAAAAAAAACAGTTCGACCGGGCGCTGGCCAGTTACGACCGGGCGCTTGCCATCAAGCCGGATTTCCCCGTGGCGCATTTCAGGCGTGGAGAGTTGCTGGAAAGACTCAACCGTCCGGAGGAGGCGCTGGCCAGCTATGACCGCGCGCTCGATCATCCCCTGGTGCACGGCAAGCGCGGCGTGCTGCTGCAAAAGTTCAACCGCTTCGACGAGGCATTGGCGAGCTTTACCCGTGCGCTGGCGGAAAAGCCGGACGATGCCGCGATGCATGTCAATTGCGGGGTGCTGCTGCAAAACGCCAAGCGCTTCGACGAGGCATTGGCAAGCTACGACCGCGCGATAGTGCTTAAGCCGGACTACGCCGAAGCCTACTGGTTCAAGGCCCTGGTAAAACTCCTGCTCGGCGACTATGAGCAGGGCTGGCGTCTGCACGAATGGCGCTGGCCAAGCCTGGGCTACAGGAAGTTGGTCCGGAATTTCAGTCAACCCTTATGGCTGGGTGAACAGGCGGTCGCTGGCAAGACCCTGCTGATCCATGCCGAAGTCGGACTCGGGGATAGCATCCAGTTCTGCCGTTATGTGCCGATGGTAGAGGCGCTGGGCGCCAGGGTGATCCTGGAGATGCAGGCGCCAATGGTCGCGTTGGCAGCCACGCTCGCGGGCAATATCACGGTCGTCGAAAAAGGCCGGCCGTTGCCGGAATTCGACCTGCACTGTCCGGCAATGAGCCTGCCACTGGCATTCAACACCACACTGGAAACGGTGCCGGCAGCGGTTCCCTACCTTCATGCCGATGCTGACAAGCAAAGCGCCTGGCGGCAACGGCTGGGGCAGCGGACAAAACCGCGCATAGGCCTGGTGTGGTCAGGCTTGATGCGCTCGATTATCGATGCCAACCCGGCCAAGAAACGCAGCATTCCGCTGCGGTTGCTGGAGCCGCTGTTGTGCCTGCCGGTGGAATTCCATTCGCTGCAAAAAAATTACTTGCCGGAGGATTTGGACTTCCTGTCGAAATTCAACCCGATCCACACCCATCAGGACGAGTTGCACGATTTCTCCGATACCGCTGCGCTGATCAGGGAAATGGACCTGGTCATTACCATCGACACGTCGGTTGCCCACCTGGCCGGCGCACTTGGCCAGCCGCTCTGGATCATGTTGCCGTCAGTCACGGACTATCGCTGGACACTGGATGGAACCGCCACGCCCTGGTATCCCGGCGCCACCCTGTTCCGGCAATCCGTAGCGGGCGACTGGACCGAGGTCATAGCCCGAGTCGCGCAAAAGGCGGCAGCAGAAATCCTGCACGCTTGACGCCCGCCAAGGCAGCCCAACCTACCAAAAATTATGGCTAAGGCAAGTTGTTGGGCTTCGTTCCTCAGCCCAACCTACGAAACCTAACCTGCCAAAAACTGGCTGCATGCCTGTTAAATGCAACGGGGTATGGATTTCCGCACAAGTTCAAAAATTGTTTGCAATTGCTTTGCCGGGGATGCTATATTCGCGCCAGAGGGAATTAGGGTAAGCAGCAAAATAAACCCGGAAAAAATTAAATAAACGCCAGAAAAATTTTACCAAGGAATCGATCATCACTAAATATGGATTTATATGGATTTGTGATGCAGCGGTCGATCCCAAGCCGAATTAAGCATTGAGCATTTAAAAATCGGGCATCAACTGAAATTAAAAGGGAGCTACCATGTCAACGAAAAACAAGCGTACATCATCCCAATGGAAACGTAACACACTGAACGCCGCCGTCGCGCTGGCGATATCAGGCATGTGTGCCGCACCGGCATGGTCGGATGTCTTGGTTTGCAGCGACCCCATCAGCAGCACCATCGGCGCTTGCGATGCCTCTGGAGTCAGCCCGCTTACCGTCACTTCCAACGGGAAAGTGATTTCCTCTGGCCATTCTGCCATCTACTACCTTGGCATGCTGGACGGCAGCCTGACCAATAACGGCACGGTCGCCGCCGGCTTGTTGGGCACAGTGTCCTCTGCGGCTGGGGTATACATCCATGGCGTGTTGAGCGGCACGCTGAGCAACAGCGGCTCGATCGGTGCAACTGCGCACAGCTCGGCATATTCCGTCCTGGCAGCCGGCGTAGTTGGCGAGGACAGCTTTACCGGCTCGCTGACCAATAGCGGCACCATTTCCGGCAATGCCGACGGCGGCTATAATGCAGGTGCGTCCGGCATATTCATCAATGGCGACCTGAACTCGCTGAGCAACAGCGGCATGATCATGGGTCATGCCAGTTCTGCCATCAACGCATATGCCGCCGGCTTGGTCGTCACCAATAACCTCACTGGCGCGCTGACCAACCATGGCACCATCGCGGGCGTGGCAACCAACGATGGCAACGCCTCCGCCACCGGCATTGCCATCGGCAGCAGCCTGCTGGGCACATTGACCAACAGCGGCACGATCTCGGCCACGGCGCATTCCTACAGCGAGGAAGCCTATGCCTCCGGCGTTTACCTTGGTTACGTGGGCAGCGCTGGTTCGCTGACCAACAATGGCGCCATCCTGGCCCAGGCAACGGGTGAGTCCACTGTCGCTGCCGCGGGTATTTATGTCAGCGAAAGCATGGATGGCAAGTTGACCAACACCGGCACGATCTCGGCCAAGGCGTATTCCACCAGCAGTAATGACGCCTTTGCCCATGGTGTTCTCATCGACAGCACCTTGGGCAGCACCGGCTCGCTGAGCAACAGCGGCACCATCACGGCGCAGGCGACTGCATACAATAATGCCTTTGCCTACGGCGTGGATATCGGTGGCATATATGGAGGATACCTGGACGGCATGCTGAGCAACAGCGGCACGATCTCGGCCATGGCGCTTTCCACCTCGGAAGAAGCCTTTGCCTACGGCGTTTACGTCGCCGGCGGCCTGGGCGGCGGCACGCTGAGCAACAGCGGCACGATCTCGGCCGCGGCGACAGGCACCTGGGCTTATGCCTACGGCGTTTACGTCAACACCGGTATGGACAGCACCGGGTCGATGACCAACAACGGCACCATCTCTGCCTCTGCACTTGCCCACTCCGAAGCCGATGCCTATGGCGTGATCATCAGCGGCAACATGGACGGCACGCTGAGTAACGGCGGCACCATCTCGGCCACGGCACAGTCCACCGAGGACTATGCCTATGCCTATGGTGTGAGTGTTTACGGCGACCTGAACGGCACGCTGAGCAACGGCGGCTCGATCCTGGCCAAGGAAACGGCCTGGTATAGTGGAAGTGCCTCCGGTATTTATGTCGGGGGCAATCTGAACGGCACGTTGACCAACGATGGCACCATCTCGGCCACGGCGCTTTCCACCCCCCCCTCTGATTATAATGCAACTGCATACGGTATTAACATTCGCTACGGCTTTGGCAGCAGCGGCGTGCTGACCAACAACGGCACGATCTCGGCCAGTGCTGAAGTCGGCGGGGATGCGTATGCCTATGGTGTGATCATCGATGGCGGTGAAGGCTACAGCAACATGGATGGCACGCTGACCAACAACGGCACGATTTCAGCCACGGCACTTTCCTATAGCTCGGATGCCTATGCTTACGGCGTCTATCTGGGTGGCACCATGGGTAGCACCGGTTCGCTGACCAACATGGGCACGATCTCGGCCACGGCCACGGCTTCAACCGACTCCCTGGCGTATGCCTACGGTGTCTATATCAATGGCAGCATGGACGGCATGCTGAGTAACGGCGGCACGATCTCGGCCACGGCGACTGCCAGCACCCATGCCTATGCATATGGTATCTACATCGATGGCAGCCAGAGCGGCACGCTGACCAACGACGGCGCGATTATGGCGACTGCGCTTTCTTACACCGAGGATGCCTGGGCTTACGGCGTCGATATCAACGGTGACATGGGCAGCACCGGTTCACTGACCAACAATGGCGCGATTACAGTCTCGTCGACCGCTTCCTCCATCGCGAGAGCCTACGGTGTCTATGTCAATGGCAGTATGGCCGCCATGCTGGGCAACAACGGCACGATCTCGGCCACGGCGAATGCCTCCGGTCTCTACGCTTCTGCCTACGGCATCTACGTCTATGGCGACATGGCCAGCACCGGCTCGCTGACCAACGGCGGTACCATCTCGGCCGTAGCGAATGGCTTTACCGATGCCAATGCCTATGGTGTCTTCCTTGACGGCGGTGAAGGCAACAACATTGACGGCACGCTGACCAACACCGGCACGATCTCTGCCTCGGCGATTTCTGCCCATGACTCTGCAACTGCCATCGGCATTTATGTGAATGGAGACCTCTCCAACACCGGTGGCGCACTGACCAACACTGGCCTCATTATGGCCTCGGCCACAGCCCGCACCTGGGCAGAAGCCTACGGGGTTGACTTCGGCAACCTGTATGGCACGCTGACCAACGACGGCACCATCTCGGCCACGGCGATTGCCAGCCGTGGCGATGCATCAGCCGAAGGCATCTCCATGAGCAACTTGGATTCGAGCGACTCGCTGACCAACAACGGCACCATCAGCGCATCGGCCACGGCCACAACCTGGGCGGGCGCCTGGGGTATCAACATGGGTGCAGTCTTTGGCCCGCTGACCAATGACGGCACCATCTCGGCCATGGCGATCTCCAGCCATTCAGATGCATCTGCCTACGGTATCGAGATGGGTACCCTCTTTTCGGGCGGGTCGTTATCCAACTCCGGCACCATCAGCGCATCGGCCACGGCCAGAACCTGGGCGGGCGCCTGGGGTATCTACATGGGCGAAGAACATGGCCCGCTGACCAACGACGGCACCATCTCGGCCATGGCGATCTCCAGCCATTTGGATGCATCTGCCTACGGTATCGAAATGAATGGCAGCATCTATTCGGGCGGATCGTTGACCAACAATGGCACCATCAGCGCCGATGCCCAGGGCAAAACCTGGGTTGGCGCCTACGGTATCAATGTCACTGGCAGCATCTATTCGGGCGGATCGTTGAGCAACAATGGCACTATTGCTGCCGCAGCCAACAGTACCGGTTTCAACAGCTACGCTTCGGCCTACGGTATTCTCATGGGCGGCAGCATAAACAGCACCGGCTCGCTGACCAACATGGGCGTCATCACCGCCCATGCGACCGGCCCCACCTGGGCCAATGCCACTGGCATCTGGATGAACGGCAGTTTAAGTTCGGGCGGCACGCTGACCAATGAAGGCACGATTTCCGCTGTGGCCAAAATCAACGGCAACAATCCGCTGCCGTATGCAAATTGGAATGCAGCCGGCGCCGTCGGTGTTGGCATGAGCGGTTCGCTTGACGGCACGATGACCAACTCGGGCACCATCTCCGCTCGCGCCACTGGCATGGGTGTCAACAGCACCACCTGGGCCGCCGGTGTCTGCGTTTGCAGTAGTGGTTACCTGAGCGGCTCGCTGACCAACTCCGGCATCATTTCCGGCGTCTCCAACGTCGCCAGGAACGGTTATTCGATCTGGGTGGACGGCGGCGAAGCTGCTCCTGCCATCGTCTTAGTAGGCCCGGTGATCCTCCTCCCATCCGGCAGTATCGACAATACCGCATCAGGCGCACTGCTTGGCAACCTCTATTTGAACGGGCCGATCAATGTGACCAATGATGGCATCATCTACATCCCGACCGGCGCCAACATGAACCTCCCCACTCCCACCTCGTGGCGCAGTGACGGCGGTAGTAACGCCTATATCGGCGGCGACTATACCCAGGGCGCCACCGGCGTGCTCGGATTTGGCGTCACCGGTGCACATCAAGACATACTCGGCGCTCCAGTGGTCAATAATCTGGACGTATACGGTCAATTGGTCGTGAATGGCACAGCCGACCTGTCCGCCGCAAATAATACGATCGTCGAGCACCCAGTGATCGGCCACACGCTGGCGGTAGGCGATGTGTTGCCGGATGTTGTCAGCGCGGGTGACCTGGTCCTGGCATCCGGTGACGCGATTACCGTGGTCAACTCCAATCCGCTGGCCACCTTCACCGGCGTAAGGGATGGCAATACCATCGACCTCACCGTCACTTCGGCCACCACCATGAACGCCTTGTATGGCCAGTTGGGCGGCCTTGGCAACCTGCTTGACAGCACCGGCGGCAACTACACCGGCAATCCCAACATGGATACGCTGCTCGATGCGCTGAACGGGGATAGCGGCGGTCAGTGGACCGGCATCATGCAGGACCTGCAGCCGTTGATGTCGTCCGAGATGAACCAGGTGACCTTCGGTATCCTGAATAACACCAACAACGCCATCCACGCGCATCAGGACCATCAGCATGGTTCCTCTTCCGGTGATAGCTTCGTCACCAACCGTAACGCATGGGCCAAGATACTGGGCGCGACGGACAAGCAGGACGACAGCGGCCTGGTTCTGGGCTACAAGGCCAATACCGGCGGGTTTATGGTGGGCCTCGATGGCGATCTGTCCTCGACTTCCAGCATAGGCCTGGCGCTGGTTTACACCAGCACCAATGTGGACAGCAATGGCAGCCACCAGACCGCCAAGATGACCGGCTACCAGCTGGTCGGCTATGGCTCCCATCAATTCGATGGGGACTACTACATGGATTGGCAGGCTGATGTTGGCACCACCTCCAACGATGGCAACAGGTATATCAACTACCTGAAGCAGTCGGCCTCGGCCAGCTACGACAGTTCGAGTTTCCATCTGGGCGCAAGAGTGGGGCGTGCGGTGTCGATCAGTCAGTCGACCACGTTTACCCCGTCGTTGCACGCCGATTACACCAGCATCAAGGAAGGCGACTACACCGATTCGATTGCCACCCATGTGCAGGGGCGGACGACCAGCCAGTTCATCATTGGTGCGGCAGGTCGCTTCTCGTTCGCGATGAGCGATACGGCCAGGTTGATTGCCGATCTGGGCCTGGATTATGACACCCAGAACAGGACGGATTCGCTCAACACCACCCTGCCGGGCGGCAGCCCGGCGTTCACCGCGCAAGGCATCGCCCCGTCCAGGACGACGTTTATCGGTGGCCTGGGCCTGGTCTTCAGTGCCAGCCAGAGCGCGGAATTATCGGCCCGCTACGACATATCGTCGCGTTCCGGATACACTGCGCAGTCGTTGTCGCTCAAGTTGAGAGTGCCGTTCTAAGCTGCACCGTAACCGAAACAAAGGCACCTCCGGGTGCCTTTGTTTTTTGCCGGAAGCCCAACCTGAGTGTCATGGTTTGTTGTGCCTCGGCCCAACCTGCGCGCTAAAAAACTGGTAGCATAAACCAGACGCAATCCGGGACAGTCCCGCATAAAAAATATGGCAACCCTTACCAGGCAATCGATCCATCAGCTCATGGCCCAGGCGCAGTCGTACGAGCGCTCGGAGCAACTGGCAGAAGCCGAGAAATCCTATCGCCACATCGTCGCTGCCGACCCGGGCTATCATCCTGCCTGGCATGCGCTCGGTCTGCTTGCCTATGGTGCCGGCAATCTTCCGCTGGCCGCCGACCTGGTCAAGGCGGCGGTCGCGCTCGACAAGAAAGATCCTGTTTACCAGCGCAACTACGGCGAACTGTGCCGCCGCATCGGCCGGCTGGACGAAGCGATCGCAGCCGGCTTGCAGGCCAGCAAGCTGATGCCGCGGAATATCGACGCGCACTACAACCTGGGCCTGGCCTATACCGACGTGAAGGATTACCCGCGCGCGATCCAGGCTTACCGCAAGGCGCTCAAGATCGACCCGCAGCATGGCCTGTCCTGGAACAACCTGGGCTCGGCACTGGAACAAATGGGCGACAAAACCGCCGCACTCGAGGCCTACGCCAAAGCCGTCGCCATCAACCCGCATCATCCGGAAGCGCAGAATAACGTCGGCGCCATCTACAGCGAACAAGGCAAGCTGGATCAGGCGCGTGCCAGTTTCCAGGCGGCGATCGACGCCAGGCCGGACTTCGTCGAGGCGCATTACAACCTGTCCTCGCTGAAGACCTACAAAAAGGGAGATCCGCACCTGGCGATGCTGGAAGCAGAGTATGCGCGGCGCACCAGCCTGAGCGACCATGCGCGCATCCGTTACAGCTTTGCGCTGGGCAAGGCACTGGACGATACCGGCGACTATGACCGCGCCTTCGCCGCTTACGAGGAAGGCAATCGCCTGCAGCATGCGCTGCTGCCGATGGACGAGCGCCGCGCGGATGTCTTGCTGCAGCGCATCATGCAGGTGTTCGACCACGATTTCTTTGCCGCGCGCAAGGACTGGCAGGGCAGCGACAAGGCGCCGATCCTCATCGTCGGCATGCCGCGCTCCGGCACCACGCTGCTGGAACAGATCCTGTGCAGCCACGCTTCGGTGTATGGCGCAGGCGAACTCGGCTACCTCAACGAAGTGGTGAGCGAGCGCGTCGGCGCCGGCCCCGGCAAACCGTTCACCGATGGCGTGGCAAGCCTGAGCGAGGACGACATGCGCAAGCTGGGAGAGGAATACATCCGCCGCGTGTGGAAGTTGTCGCCGCAGAGCCTGCATATCACCGACAAGATGCCGGCCAATTTTTTCTACCTCGGCCTGGTCCACCTCGCGCTGCCCAACGCGAAGATCATCCACGCCATGCGCGACCCGATGGACTCGTGCTTCTCGTGCTATTCGCGGCTGTTCAACGACACCATGGAGTTCGCCTACGACCAGGCTACGCTGGGACGTTATTACGTGCGCTACATGAAACTGATGCGGCACTGGCACAGCGTGTTGCCGCAAGGGCGCATCCTCGACCTGCGCTACGAAGACATGGTCGCCGATACCGAAACGCAGTCGCGGCGCGTGCTGGAATTCGTCGGGCTGCCGTGGGACGAGAACTGCCTCAACTTCCACAAGAACGAGCGCCTGGTAAAAACCGCCAGCGTCACCCAGGTGCGCAAGCCGATCTACAAAACTTCGGTGGCGCGCTGGAAACATTTTGCGTCGCACCTGCGCCCCCTGCTGGAAATCGTCAGGGATTATCGACCGCAGGACGAGGACGAAGCGCTGCCGGCGCCGCCCACCGTCGCGCCCCAGGCGCAAGGCGTCGAACTGACGGCGAATGCTCAACACATGGAAGGGATCGCCCTATACGGGCAGGGACGCATGGACGAGGCGCTGCTCCGCTACGAACAGGCGCTCGCGCTGCACCCGGACTATGCCGCCGCGCTCAACAGCAAGGGCTTCGTGCTGCAGGACATGGGCCGCATGCAGGACGCGCTCGATTGTTTCGACAAAGCCGTCCGGCTTGAGCCGGGTTTCGCCATGGCCCGGCTTAACCTGGGGATGGCGCAATTGAAACTGGGCGACTGGGAAAACGGCTGGGAGAATTACGAAGCGCGCTGGACCGGTTCTGCCGAGAGCGGCAAAGGGTTGCATGCGCGCCTGCCGTGCCCGCTGCCGCAGTGGGACGGCCAGGGCGGCACCGAACAGCAGGCGCTGCTGGTCGTCACCGAGCAGGGCTTCGGCGACACGTTCCAGTTTGCGCGCTATCTGGAGTTGGCCGTTCAGCGCTTCGCCAAGGTCGGGTTTGCCTGTTCTGCGCCCACCATGCGCCTGATGGAATGGACATACGGCGACAAGGTGGTGACGTTCACCCGCATGCCGACCGACTATGCCACCTGGCACTGGCAATGCCCGCTGATGTCGCTGCCGCGCGCATTCAAGGCCCGACCCGATAATATCCCGGCCACCATGCCGTACCTCGCGGCGACCAGCGCGGCAAAGCAGCATTGGCTGACGCGGCTGGAAGAGGCCGCACCGGGCCGGTTCCGCGTCGGCATCGCCTGGGCCGGGCGCAAGGCGCACAATTACGATTCGCGCCGCAGCCTGGCGTTCGAGCTGTTGCTGCCGCTGCTGCATGACCCGCGCGTGACCTGGGTCAGCCTGCAGAAGTGGGCCGCCGAAGAAGCGCAGCCGACCATTCCGGACGAGATCGACTGGATCGACTGGACTGACGAGTTGGGCGATTTTGCCGACACCGCCGCACTGGTATCCAATCTCGACCTGATCATTTCCATCGATTCCTCGATGGTGCACCTGGCCGGCGCGCTGGCGCGTCCGGTGTGGATGATGAACCGCTTCGACGGCGAGTGGCGCTGGTTTGACCGCATCGAGACCAGTCCCTGGTATCCGTCGCTGCGAATTTTCAACCAGCCGAAATTCGGCGACTGGGGCAGCGTGCTGAAAGCGGTGCAGGCAGCATTGCAGGCGTTGCCGATGCCGCGCCATCCGGCAAAGAAAAGACTGCGTCCCAAAGCAGCGCCAGTGCCTGCCGCGAAACCTGCAGAGGCCTCGCCGATGCCGGCGAAGATGTCGGTCGAACAGGCCATACAATTGGCCGGCCAGCACCAAAGCGCCGGACGCCTGCAGGAAGCAGAAAAGATCCTGCGCCAGATACTGCAGGCCAACCCGAATCACGCCCATGCCCTGCACTTGCTGGGCGTGGTGGCGCATCAGGCCGGCAAGCCCGTTCTTGCGATCGAACTCATCGGCAAGGCCATCGCCATCGAACCGAACGTGGCGATGTTTCACTGCAACCTGGCCGAGATGTTCCGCCAGCAGAATCATCCGGCAAGGCCATACAGCATGGCCGCCGCGCAGTCGAGCTGGACCCTTCGATGGCGTCCGCACACAGCAACCTCGGCATTGCGCTGTTCGACGTCAGGGATTTCGACGGCGCCGAAACCTGCCACCTGAAGGCGCTGGAACTTCAGCCGGGTCTGCTGCAATCGATCAATACCATGGGCAGCATCCAGCGCGCGCGCAAGGATCTGCCGGGCGCGATCGAATGGTACCGGCGCGCATTGGTGGCGCACCCCGATTATCTTGAATCGATGAGCAACCTAGGCGCAGTGCTGGTGGAGGACGATCGTGCCGAGGAGGCCGTGCCGGTGCTGGAAAAAGCGCTCAGGCTGATGCCCAACTACCCCGAAGCGCTGTGCAATATGGGTCTGGCACGCCTGCGCCTGGAACAGGTCGAGGCTGCAGTGACGTTGTTGCAACGCTCGCTGCAGCTCAAGCCGGGTTATGCGGAAGCGTCGATCGGTCTGGCGCGTGCGCTGCACGAACTGGATCGCCTGGCCGAAGCCGAGGCGCTGCTGCGGCAGGTGCTGAACAAGGCGCCGCAACATTCCGAGGCCTGGACCCAGCTTGGCAGCATCTGCATGGAACAGGACAAACCGGAGCAGGCCGAGGCGGCTTACCTGAAGGCGCTGGAGATCGAACCTGACATGTCCGATGCGCTGTCCGGGCTGGGCAACCTGAGACTGGAAGCGGGCAGGATCGACGAAGCCGAAGCACTGCTGAAACAGGCGATGGAGATCAAGCCGGACCACATCGGCGCGCGCTTTCACCTGACCCAGGTGAAAAAGGTCAAGCCCGGCGATGCCAACCTCGCCGCAATCGAAGCCTTGCTGCCGCAGGTGGACAGCTATACCGGCGACAAGCGCATTTCGCTGCATTACGCGCTCGGCAAGGCCTATGACGACTGCAAGGAATACGACCGGGCCTTTCCGCATTTCTGGAGGGCGCGCGGATCAAGCGCGCCAAGCTTACACTACGATGCGGACGCCGATGCGGCACGCTGCCAGCGCGTCAGCGAAGTCTTCGACCGGGACTTTCTTCGACACGCTGCGCGGCGGCCGGCGACCCCTCGGATGTGCCGATGTTCGTACTGGGCATGCCGCGCTCCGGCACCACGCTGACCGAGCAGATCATCGCCAGCCATCCCGACGTGTATGGTGCGGGAGAACTGCATGACCTGATGAGCATCGCCCAGCAATCCACGCCGGCCGGCACTTTCCGGCCCTATCCGGAAAACCTTGCCGGGCTGACCCGGGAGAACGCTGACCCAATGGGGCGACGAATATGTCGAGCGGCCTGCGCAGCGCGCGCGCCGGACGCACGCCACATCACCGACAAGATGCCCGCCAATTACCTCGCGCTGGGCTTGATCCCCCTGATGCTGCCCAACGCAAAGATCATCCACGTCAAGCGCAATCCGGTGGATACCTGCGTCTCCTGCTTTACGCGGCTGTTCAACCGCCATCAGGAATCCACCTACGACCTGGCCGAACTGGGCCGGCATTACGCCAACTACGCGCGCCTGATGCAGCACTGGCGCCAGGTCTTGCCGCAAGGCAGCTTTCATCGACGTGCAGTACGAAGATATCGTCGCCGACATGGAAGGCCAGGCGCGCCGGCTGATCGACTATTGCGGGCTGCCATGGAACGACGCCTGCCTCGATTTCCACAAAACCAAGCGCAACATCCGCACCGCCAGCGTCACGCAGGTGCGCCAGCCGATCTACACCAGCTCGGTGGAACGCTGGCGGCATTATGAAAAATTTCTCGGCCCGTTGCTCGACGCGCTGGGCGAATTCGCCCCATGAATGGGCCGTAGGTTGGGCTGACAAAGGAAGCCCAACGTCTCCCAAGGCCAAAGTGTTGGACTTCGTGCCTCAGCCCAACCCGCTTGCTACGATTTTCAACAGGCATTCCGCCTGCGCTTCAAATGGTTGTAATAAGTTCCCAAGCAAAATTTACTATGCTATATTGCCCACATGTCCGGCAGTGTTTTCAGCAAAAGAATCGGACAAGAATCCCAAAAAAATTATAAGTAATCCATGGCGATCATTTTTATTTGATCTCCAGTTTCAGATTCACTAAAAAAATACTAGAAGAATCTAGGGAGAATCGCCATGAATAAAATACACCGCACCATCTGGAGTCACGTTCGCCAATGCTATGTCGTCGTCGGCGAAAACACCCGATCCAAAGGCAAGTGCGGTGGAAATGTTTGTGGCGGCGCCGTCAAGGCGATCGCCGAGGCCGTGGCGATCGCCTGCCTCGCGCTTGGAAGTACGCAAGCGGGGGCTATCTGCGTGCCAGTCAATGTTACTGGCCCTGTAGGTACTTTAACAATCGCCAGCACTACCGCATGTCTTAACATTTCGTCGCTCGGTGCTATTACCGGGGCGCTGAATATCAGCAATTCCGGCACGATTTTCAACGCTGGATCGATACTGGGATCTGGCCTTAGAGTGCTTTCCAACGGCACGGTTGCCGGTACGCTCGAGAACACAACGAGCGGGACTATTTCTGGCGCGTTCTTTGGCATCAATGTCAAATCCACTTCTCTGATCTCCTCGGGGATTACCAACAGCGGCTTGATCACCGGAAATAATATTGGTATCCAGGCCGTGAGTACTTCCACGATCGCCGGCGGCATCACCAACAGCGGCACCGCGAGCCTGATCTCCGGAGGAAATATAGGCATAAAAGCCTTGAGCAATTCCTCGATCACCGGCGGCATCATCAATCAGGGCTCGATCGCTGGCGGGAAAACAGGTATCCGCGTTTCGATTGCCGGAACCATATCGGGCGGCGTCACCAACAGCGGCTCCGCGAGCCTGGTCTCCGGTGGTCTCAAAGGCATATTAGCGAACAACTCGTTGATCGACGGCGGCATCATCAATCAAGGCACGATCATTGGCAGCGGGACTGTGGGAATCCGCGCATTAGCAAATGCAACTATTGCCGGTGGAATTACCAATAGCGGCATCGCGAGCCTGATCTCAGGCGGTATCAGTGGCATAGCAGTCCTGAATACTTCTTCGATCACTGGCGGTGTTCATAATGGAGGCACGATCAGCGGCGGCTCGACCGGTATCAAGATCAACACTGCAAGCACGATCTCCGGCGGCATCACCGGTAGCGGTGGCAGCCTGGTCACCGGCAGCAGTTCCGGCATCTTTAACAAGGGCACGATCGATGGTGCGCCTACCGCGATCAAGTTCATCAGTTCATCGACGCTGGCTGGTGGCATCACCAACAGCGGCACCGCAAGCCTGATCTCCGGTGGTAATAGTGGCATAAAAGTCAGGAACAATTCCTCGATCACCGGCGGCATCATCAATGACGGCACGATTGCTGGCTCGACCAAGGGCATAACTGTCCAAGGCAGTTCTTCAATTGACGGTGGAATCACCAATAGCGGCACCGCGAGCCTGATCACCGGTGGTAATAGCGGCATAAGAGCCTCGAACAATTCCTCGATCACCGGCGGCATCATCAATGACGGCACGATTGCTGGTTTGACCAAGGGCATCATTGTCCAGGCCAGTTCTTCAATTGACGGTGGAATCACCAATAGCGGCACCGCGAGCCTGATCTCAGGCGGCAAGAGTGGCTTAAGAGCCTCGAACAATTCCTCGATCACCGGCGGCATCGCCAATCAAGGCACGATCACTGGTGCGACTCACGGCATCATTGTCCAGGCCAGTTCCTCGATCACCGGCGGCGTCCTTAACTCAGGAACGATCGCTGGCGGCCTGAAAACAGGCATCCGCGTTGACCCGTTTTCAATCGTCTCCGGTGGCGTGACCAACAGCGGCACCGCGAGCCTGATCAGCGGCGCTTCGGCTGGTATCGATGTCGATCACACATCCCAGATCACCAACGGCGTGGCCAATGAGGGCACCATCACAGGCGGAACCACGGGTATCCGTGTCTCGGTTGCCGGAACAATCTCGGGCGGCATCACCAACAGCGGCACGGCGAGCCTGATCTCCGGTGGGACTTATGGCATAGCAGCCTTGAGCACATCGTTGATCACCGGCGGTATCGCCAACGAAGGCACCATATTTGGTGGCGTTGCAGGCATCTTATCCATTTCCGATTCTACAATCTCCGGTGGTATCACCAACAGCGGCACCGCGAGTGTCATCGCCGGAATTGTCGCAGGCGTAGCAGCTGCATTCTCATCTTCGATCACCGGCGGCATCACCAACGCAGGCACGATACTTGGCTTGCAAACCGGCATCCTGGCGCTTCAAAATTCTTCGATCACTGGCGGCATCACGAACAGCGGCACCGCGAGTGTTATCGCCGGATTTGCCGCAGGCGTAGCTGCCAAGGGCGGCTCTTCGATCGCCGGTGGCATTGTCAATGAAGGCACGATTGTTGGCTTACAAACCGGCATCCGCGTTGACCCCTATTCGATCGTCTCAGGTGGCGTGACCAACAGCGGCACCGCGAGCCTGATCAGCGGCAATTCAGCCGGAATCGATGTCGATCACACTTCTGCGATCACCAACGGCGTGACCAATGAGGGCACGATCACAGGCGGAACCACGGGTATCCGTGTCTCGGTTGCCGGCACCATCTCGGGCGGCATCACCAACAGCGGCACGGCTAGTTTGATCACAGGTGGTGTTAATGGCATAGAAGCACTTAGCAACTCCTCGATCACCGGCGGTATCGTCAATGAAGGCACGATAGCCGGTGGCGCTGGTACAGGCATCTATGCCACGAACACTTCCACGATCAGTGGCGGCATCACCAACAGCGGCACGGCGAGCCTGATCACGGGTAGTGATGGCATAAGAGCCAATCTCAATTCATCGATCACCGATGGCGTCGTCAATGAAGGCACGATAGTTGGAGCTGTTGCCGGCATTGGAGTCACCAGATCTTCAATCAGCGGCGGCATCACCAACAGCGGCACCTCGAGCCTGATCAGCGGCGGTGGTTATGGCATCATTTCCCTCGTCAATTCCTCGATCGCCGACGGCATCGTCAATGAAGGCACGATAACCGGGGCTGTTGCAGGCATCCTGGTCGATACTACTTCCACGATCAGCGGCGGCATCACCAACAGCGGCACCTCGAGCTTGATCAGCGGGATCACGGTTGGCATTGCAGCCATTAAAAGCTCTTCGATCACTGGTGGCATTATCAACCAGGGCACGATTGTTGGCGGATTTGCCGGTCTCGGCGCCTCTACCGGGTCTTCGATCACTGGTGGCATTACCAACAGCGGCACCACGAGCCTGATCAGCGGGGGTGTGGGCGGTATTGGAGCCAGGACCAGTTCCTCGATCACCGGCGGCATCCTCAATGAGGGCACGATCACGGGAGGTGCAATCGGTATTGGCGCTGTATCTAACAGCCTCATTGCTGGCGGCATCGCCAACAGCGGCACCGCGAGCCTGATCTCCGGTGTTTCGAATGGCATAGCAGCATGGGTAGGATCTTCGATCACCGGAGGCATCACCAACCAGGGTACGGTCGTTGGCAACAATTTCGCTGGCATCCACGCTGCATCTAGTTCCACGATCAGCGGCGGCATCACCAACAGCGGCACGGCGAGCCTGATCAGCGGCGGCGTCTATGGCATAGTTGCCGTGGACAATTCTTCGATCACCGGCGGCATCACCAACGCAGGCACGATCGTTGGCGGGTTGACCGGCATTCGCGTTGACCCCTATTCGATCGTCTCCGGCGGCGTGACCAACAGCGGCACCGCGAGCCTGATCAGCGGCAGTTCGGCCGGCATAGATGTCGATCACACTTCCCAGATCACCAACGGCGTGACCAATGAAGGCACGATTGCTGGTGGATCCACGGGTATACGTGTCATAACCAATGGAACCATCAGTGGTGGCATCACCAACAGCGGCACCGCGAGCCTGATCACTGGGGGCAAAACTGGCATAGCAGCCACGAGCCACTCTTCGATCAGCGGCGGCATCGTCAATGACGGCACCATAGCTGGCGGGTCTACCGGCATCGCAGCCTTGAAGAGTTCCACGATCGCCGGCGGCATCACCAACAGCGGCACCGCGAGCCTGATCTCCGGTGGAAATAAAGGCATAAAAGTCAGGAACAATTCCTCGGTCACCGGCGGCATCAGCAATGACGGCACGATTGCTGGCGGGGCCACCGGTACCGGCATCAGGGCCTCAGCCAGTTCCTCGATCATCGGCGGCATCACCAACAGCGGTATCGCGAGCCTGATCTCCGGTGGTTCCAAAGGCATACGAGTGGTGAACAACTCATTGATCGACGGCGGCATCAGCAATGACGGCACGATTGCTGGGGCCACCGGTACCGGCATCCGGGCCGCAGCCAGTTCCTCGATCACCGGCGGCATCACCAACAGCGGCACTGCGAGCCTGATCTCCGGTGGTTCCAAAGGCATACTAGCTATGAACAACTCCTTGATCGACGGCGGCATCGTCAATCAAGGCACGATCATTGGCAGCGGATTTGTGGGAATCCGCGCAAACTCGAATTCAACTATTGCCGGTGGCATTACCAATAGCGGCATTGCGAGCCTGATTACTGGCGGTTCGGTTGGCATTGGCGTCTATAACACTTCAACCATCGCTGGTGGCATTCATAATGGAGGCACGATCAGTGGCGGCTCGACCGGTATCAAGGTCGACACTGCAAGCACGATCACCGGCGGCATCACCAGTAGCGGCGGCAGCCTGGTCACCGGCAGCAGTTCCGGCATCTTCAACCAGGGCACGATCAATGGCGCGCCTACCGCGATCAAGTTCATCTCTTCTTCGACGCTGGCTGGTGGCATCACCAACAGCGGCACCACGAGCCTGATCACCGGCGGCAACTATGGCATAGCTGCCTGGGTGGATTCTTCGATCACCGGCGGCATCGCCAACGAAGGCACGATATTTGGTGGCATTGCCGGCATCACATCCATTATCGATTCTACAATCTCCGGTGGTATCACCAACAGCGGCACCGCGAGTGTTATCGCCGGACTTCTCGCAGGCGTAGGAGCTGCATTCACAGCTTCGATCACCGGCGGCATTACCAACGCAGGCACGATATTGGGTATCGGTACCGGCGTCTTGGCTTTTTCAGGTTCCTCGATCACTGGTGGAATCACCAACAGCGGCACCGCGAGCCTGATCGATGGTTTTACTGCTGACGGTATAGCAGCCAAGTCCGGCTCTTTGATCAGTGGCGGCATCCTCAATGAGGGTACGATAGTCGGCGCCATTGCGGGTATTGGCGCAGGGGGTGGCAGTCTCATCGCTGACGGCATCACCAACAGCGGCACCGCGAGCCTGATCACCGGTGGTAATGTCGGTATTGGCGTCTACAGCACCTCCTCGATCACCGGCGGCATCCTCAATCAAGGCACGATCGTTGGCGGGTCTACCGGCATCCGCGTTGACCCCTATTCGATCGTCTCCGGCGGCGTGACCAACAGCGGCACCGCAAGCCTGATCAGCGGCAGTTCGGCAGGCATCGATGTCGATCACACTTCCGCGATCACCAACGGTGTGACCAACGAGGGCACGATCACTGGTGGAATCACGGGTATCCGTGTCTCGGTTGCCGGCACCATCTCTGGCGGCATCACCAACAGCGGCACCGCAAGCCTGATCACCGGCGGCTATGGCATAGCAGCGGCGAAGAACTCCTTGATCGACGGCGGCATCGCCAACGAAGGCACGATATTTGGTGGCGGTGTTGCCGGCATCGTAGCCATTTCCGATTCCACAATCTCCGGTGGTATCACCAACAGCGGCACCGCGAGTGTTATCGTCGGATTAGCCGCAGGCGTAGGAGCTGCATTCTCATCTTCGATCACCGGCGGCATTACCAACGCTGGCACGATATTGGCTCTCGGTACCGGCGTCTTGGCCCTTGCAGGTTCCTCGATCACTGGCGGCATCACCAACAGCGGCACCGCGAGCCTGATCGATGGTTTAAGTGCTAACGGTATAGCAGCCCAGGCCGGCTCTTCGATCAGCGGCGGCATCCTCAATGAAGGCACGATCGTTGGCGGGTTGACCGGCATCCGCGTTGACCCCTATTCAATCGTCTCCGGCGGCGTGACCAATAGCGGTATCGCGAGCCTGATCAGCGGCAATTCAGCCGGCATCGATGTCGATCACACTTCTGCGATCACCAACGGCGTGACCAATGAAGGCACCATCACTGGCGGAACCACAGGTATTCGTGTTTCGGTTGCCGGCACCATCTCCGGCGGCATTACTAACAGCGGCACCGCGAGCCTGATCACCGGCGGTGTTAATGGTATAGAAGCCGTGAGCAACTCTTCGATCAGCGGTGGCATCGTCAATGAAGGAACGATAGTTGGCAGCCTGTTTAATGGTATTAGTGCCTTGGTCAGTTCCACGATCAGCGGCGGCATCACCAACAGCGGTACAACGAGCCTGATTAGCGGCGGATTTTTCGGCATTGGAGTCGGCACCAGTTCTTCGATCAGCGGCGGTATCCTCAACGAGGGCACGATCGTGGGTACCGCTGCCGGTATCGACGCTACGGGTAACAGCAATATCTCTGACGGTATCACCAACAGCGGCACAGCGAGCCTGATCACCGGCGGTGCCTATGGCATAGAAGCCGTGAGCAACTCTTCGATCAGCGGTGGTATCGTCAATGAAGGAACGATAGTTGGCAGCCTGTTTAATGGCATTAGTGCCTTGGTCAGTTCCACGATCAGCGGCGGCATCACCAACAGCGGTACAACGAGCCTGATTAGCGGCGGATTTTTCGGCATTGGAGTCGGCACCAGTTCTTCGATCAGCGGCGGTATCCTCAACGAGGGCACGATCGTGGGTACCGCTGTCGGTATCGACGCTACGGGTAACAGCAATATCTCTGACGGTATCACCAACAGCGGCACAGCGAGCCTGATCACCGGCGGTGCCTATGGCATAGAAGCCGTGAGCAACTCTTCGATCAGCGGTGGTATCGTCAATGAAGGAACGATAGTTGGCAGCCTGTTTAATGGCATTAGTGCCTTGGTCAGTTCCACGATCAGCGGCGGCATCACCAACAGCGGTACAACGAGCCTGATTAGCGGCGGATTTTTCGGCATTGGAGTCGGCACCAGTTCTTCGGTCAGCGGCGGTATCCTCAACGAGGGCACGATCGTGGGTACCGCTGTCGGTATCGACGCTACGGGTAACAGCAATATCTCTGACGGTATCACCAACAGTGGCACGGCGAGCCTGATCAGCGGCGGCACCGATGGCATTGGAGTCTCCGGTTCCGCTATCACCAACGGCGTCGTCAATGAAGGAACGATAGTTGGCAGCCTGTTTAATGGCATTAGTGCCTTGGTCAGTTCCACGATCAGCGGCGGCATCACCAACAGCGGTACAACGAGCCTGATTAGCGGCGGATTTTTCGGCATTGGAGTCGGCACCAGTTCTTCGGTCAGCGGCGGTATCCTCAACGAGGGCACGATCGTGGGTACCGCTGTCGGTATCGACGCTACGGGTAACAGCAATATCTCTGACGGTATCACCAACAGTGGCACGGCGAGCCTGATCACTGGCGTTACTTCCGGCATAGCTGCGGTGAACAACTCATCGATCACCGACGGCATCTTCAATGAGGGCACGATCGTTGGCAGCACATCTGATGCGATCAGAGCCACGGGCAATTCGACGATCAGCGGCGGTATCACCAACAGCGGCACCGCGAGTTTGATCACGGCGGGTTCTACCGGCATTTCAGCCGATCATACATCCTTGATCAGTGGCGGCATCACCAATGCCGGCACGATCGTTGGTGGGGTAGTCGGCATCGCGGCCAGCAGCGGCTCTTCGATCAGCGGCGGCATCCTTAACGAGGGTACGGTCGTGGGTACCGGCTATGTTGGTATCGGCGCCGCGGGCGGCAGCACCATCTCCGAGGGGATCACCAACAGCGGCACGACGAGCCTGATCAGCGGCAACAGTTATGGTATTGGCGCCACCAGTTCCTCGATCACCGGCGGCATTATCAACGAGGGTACGATCGTCGGCGGCATAGCGGGTATCGGCGCAGGGAATGGCAGCCTCATCGCTGGCGGCATCAACAATAGCGGCGCCACGAGCCTGATTACTGGCGGCACTTCCGGCATCGCTGCGGTGAACAACTCATCGATCACCGACGGCATCATCAACGAAGGCACGATCGTTGGCAGCGCATCGGATGCGATCAGGGCCTCGACCAATTCGACGATCAGCGGCGGCATCACCAACAGCGGCACCGCAAGTCTGATCACGGCGGGTTCGACGGGCATCTCGGCGTGGAATACATCTTCGATCACCGGTGGCATCACCAACGCAGGCACGATCACTGGCGGGACTGCCGGCATCACCGCCGCAACCCATTCCTCGATCAGCGGCGGCATCACCAACAGCGGCACCGCGGGCCTGATTTCGGGTGGGTCGGTCGGCATCGGAGCCGGCACCGGTTCTTCGATCAGTGGCGGCATCCTCAATGAAGGCACGATCGTGGGTATCGCTATTGCCGGTATCGGCGCCAGCGGTAACAGCACCATCTCCGAGGGGATCACCAACAGCGGCACGGCGAGCCTGATCAGCGGAGGCGGCTATGGCATTGGCGCCACCAGTTCCTCGATCACGGGCGGCATCATCAATGAGGGCACGATAGTTGGCGGCCTGGCGGGTATTGGTGCAGGAAATGGCAGCCTCATCGCTGACGGCATCACCAACAGCGGCACGGCAAGCCTGATCACAGGTGCTGTTAATGGCATAGTAGCCCTGGGCAGTGCTTCGATCACCGGCGGCATCGTCAATGAAGGCACGATCGCTGGCAATGCGTTTAGTGGCATCACGGCCATGGTGAATTCCTCGATCACCGGCGGCATCACCAACAGCGGCACGGCGAGCCTGATCTCTGGTGGGTTTATTGGCATCTCTGCCTTGACCTTTTCTTCGATCACCGGCGGCATCGTCAATGAAGGCACGATCGTTGGCGGGCAAGCCGGCATCACATCGGCTACCGGTTCCTTGATCAGCGGTGGCATCACCAACAGCGGCACCGCGAGCCTGATCACAGGTGCTGTTAATGGCATAGCAGCCCTGGGCAGTGCTTCGATCGCCGGTGGCATCGTCAACGAAGGCACGATCGTTGCCAGCGGATCGGATGCGATCAGGGCCTCGACCCATTCCACGATCAGCGGTGGCATCACCAACAGCGGCACCGCAAGTCTGATCACGGCGGGTTCGACGGGCATCTCGGCCTGGAATACATCTTCGATCACCGGTGGTATCACCAACGCAGGCACCATCACCGGCGCGACTGCCGGTATCACAGTCGAAACCAATTCCTTGATCGCCGGCGGCATTACCAACAGTGGCACAGCGAGCCTGATCAGCGGCGGCACGTATGGCATTGGCGCCACCAGTTCCTCGATCAGCGGCGGCATCATCAATGAAGGCACGATCGTGGGTACCAACATTGTCGGTATCGGCGCTGGGAATGGCAGCACCATCTCTGACGGCATCACCAACAGCGGCACGGCGAGCCTGATCAGCGGCGGCATTTATGGCATTGGCGCCGGCACCGGTTCCTCGATCAGCGGCGGCATCACCAATGCAGGCACGATAGCTGGCGGGAACACAGGCATCGTCGTGACGAGCATTTCCACCATCTCCGGCGGCATCACCAACAGCGGCACCGCGAGCCTTATAAGCGGCGGCACGGTAGGCATTGGCGTCTATAACACTTCCTCGGTCACCGGCGGCATCCTCAATCAAGGCACGATCGTTGGCGGGTCTACCGGCATTCGCGTTGACCCCTATTCGATCGTCTCCGGCGGCGTGACCAACAGCGGCATCGCGAGCCTGATCAGCGGTGGTTCGGCCGGTATCGATGTCGATCACACTTCCCAGATCACCAACGGCGTGACCAATGAAGGCACGATCGTTGGCAGCGTATCGACAGGCATCCGCGTTTCGGTTGCCGGCACCATCAGCGGCGGCATTACCAACAGTGGCACGGCGAGCCTGATTAGCGGAGGTGCTGTTGGCATTGCTGTCCTGAAAACTTCCACCATCAGCGGCGGCATTCATAATGGAGGCACGATCACCGGCGGCTTGACCGGTATCAAGGTCGACACTGCAAGCACGATCACCGGCGGCATCACCAGCAGCGGCGGCAGCCTGGTCACCGGCAGCAGTTCCGGCATTTTCAACCAGGGCAAGATCGGTGGCGCGCCTACCGCGATCAAGTTCATCTCTTCTTCGACGCTGGCTGGCGGCATCACCAACAGCGGCACCGCGAGTCTGATTTCCGGCGTTTCTTATGGCATAGCAGCTTGGGTAAAATCTTCGATCAACGGCGGCATCGTCAATGAAGGCACGATAAATGGCGGAACGATGGGCATCAGATCCTTGATCAGTTCCACGATCAGCGGCGGCATCACCAACAGCGGCATCGCGAGCCTGATTACAGGTGGAGATATAGGTATAGTTGTCCAGTCCAAATCTTTGATCACCGGTGGCATCCTCAATGAGGGCACGATAATCGGCGCGTCTGAAGGCATTTTAGCCTTGTCCGGTACGATCAGCGGCGGCATCACCAACAGCGGCACGGCCAGCCTGATTTCCGGCAGCTTGTATGGCATAGCAGCCTTGTTTAAATCTTCGATCACCGATGGCATCGTCAATGCAGGCACAATAAAAGGCGGCTTGTTTGATGGAATTCTGGTCTCAACTTCCACCATATCTGATGGCATCACTAACAGCGGCACGACGAGCCTGATCAGCGGCGGCAGTTATGGCATTTTAGCTGAGAGCAAATCCTCGATCACCGAAGGCATCCTCAATGAAGGCACGATTACTGGCGGCGCAGCTGACGGTATTCGTATCCGAAATTTGTCGACCCTTGCCGGCGGCATCACCAACAGCGGCACCGCGAGCCTGATCAGCGGGGGTAATGTCGGTATTGGTGTCTATAGCACCTCCTCGATCACCGGCGGCATCACCAACGCAGGCACGATCGTTGGCGGGTCCACCGGCATCCGCGTTGATCCCTATTCAATCGTCTCCGGCGGCGTGACCAATAGCGGCATCGCGAGCCTGATCAGCGGCAGCTCAGCCGGTATCGATGTCGATCACACTTCTGCGATCACCAACGGCGTGACCAATGAAGGCACGATCGTTGGCAGCGGATCGACGGGTATCCGTGTCTCGGTTGCCGGAACCATCTCCGGCGGCATTACCAACAGCGGCACGGCGAGCCTGATATCCGGGGGGTTTTCTGGCATTGTTGCCCAGAGCAACTCTTCGATCACCGGCGGCATCGTCAATGAAGGCACGATAGTTGGAAGCGCGTTTACTGGCATCAAAGCAACGACCTATTCCACGATTAGCGGCGGCATCACTAACAGTGGCACGGCGAGCCTGATCTCCGGCGGCTTTTCTGGTATAGCCGCCCGGAGCAACTCTTCGATCACCGGCGGCATCGTCAATGAAGGCACGATAGTTGGAAGCCTGTTTACTGGCATCAGAGCCGTGGGCAGTTCCACGATCAGCGGCGGCATTACCAACAGCGGCACCGCGAGCCTGATATCCGGGGGGTTTTCTGGCATTGTTGCCCGGAGCAACTCTTCGATCACCGGCGGCATCGTCAATGAAGGCACGATAGTTGGAAGCGCGTTTACTGGCATCAAAGCAACGACCTATTCCACGATCAGCGGCGGCATCACCAACAGTGGCACGGCGAGTCTGATCTCCGGCGGCTTTTCTGGTATAGCCGCCCGGAGCAACTCTTGATCACCGGCGGCATCCTCAATGAAGGCACGATAGTTGGAAGCCTGTTTACTGGCATCAGAGCCGTGGGCAGTTCCACGATCAGCGGCGGCATTACCAAAGCGGCACCGCGAGCCTGATATCCGGGGGGTTTTCTGGCATGTTGCCCGGAGCAATCTTCGATCACCGGCGGCATCGTCAATGAAGGCACGATAGTTGGAAGCCTGTTTACTGGCATCAGAGCCGTGGGCAGTTCCACGATCAGCGGCGGCATTACCAACAGCGGCACCGCGAGCCTGATCTCTGGAGGTTTTTCTGGCATAGCTGCGGTGAACAATTCATCGATCACCGACGGCATCGTCAATGAAGGCACGATCGTTGGCGTTGGTTCAGATGCGATAAGGGCCTCGAACACTTCCACGATCAGCGGCGGCATCACCAACAGCGGCACGGCAAGTTTGATCACGGCAGGTTCAACCGGCATATCAGCCTGGAGCCATTCTTCGATCAGTGGCGGTATCGTCAATGAAGGAACGATAACTGGCGGGAAAGCCGGCATCACATCCGCAACCGGTTCCTCGATCAGCGGCGGCATCAGCAACAGCGGCACCGCAGGCCTGATCAGCGGCGGCTTGATCGGCATTGGAGCCGGCACCGGCTCCTCGATCAGCGGCGGTATCTTTAACGAAGGCACCATCGTGGGCACCGCTTTTGTCGGTGTTGGCGCTGGCGGTGGCAGTACCATCTCTGACGGCATCACCAACAGCGGCACGGCGAGCCTGATCAGCGGCGGCAGTTATGGCGTTGGCGCATCCAGTTCCTCGATCACCGGTGGCATCATCAATGAGGGCACGATCGTTGGCGGCTTAGCGGGTATTGGCGCAGGGAATGGCAGCCTGATCGCTGGCGGCATCACCAACAGCGGCACCGCGAGCCTGATCACAGGTGCTGTTAATGGCATAGCAGCCGTGGGCAGTTCTTCGATCACCGGCGGCATCGTCAATGAAGGCACGATCGTTGGCAGCGGATCAGATGCGATCAGGGCCTCGACCCATTCCACGATCAGCGGCGGCATCACCAACAGCGGTACCGCAAGTTTGATCACGGCGGGTTCTACGGGCATCTCGGCGTGGAATACATCTTCGATCACCGGTGGTATCACCAACGCAGGTACGATCACTGGCGTGACTGCCGGTATCACAGTCGAAACCAATTCCTTGATCGCCGGCGGCATTACCAACAGTGGCACGGCGAGCCTGATTAGCGGCGGCACTTATGGCATTGGCGCCACCAATTCCTCGATCAGCGGCGGCATCATCAATGAAGGCACGATCGTGGGTACCAACATTGTCGGTATCGGCGCTGGGGGTGGCAGCACCATCTCTGACGGCATTACCAACAGCGGCACGGCGAGCCTGATCAGCGGCGGCAGTTATGGCATTGGAGTGTCCGGTTCCTCGATCAGCGGTGGCATCACCAACCAGGGCACGATCGTGGGTACCAGTTTTGTGGGTGTCGGCGCCGGGGTTGGCAGCACAATCTCTGACGGCATTACCAACAGCGGCACGGCGAGCCTGATCTCTGGAGGACTGGCTGGTATTGGTGCCTTTACTACCTCTTCGATCACCGGGGGGATAACCAATCAAGGCACGATCTCTGGCGGATTGACCGGGATCGGTGCATGGAGCAATTCTACGATCAGTGGCGGCATCGTAAACGAAGGCACGATACAGGGAGCCTTGTTTTCTGGCGTTATAGCCGCGAGCAATTCCACGATCAGCGGCGGCATCACCAACAGCGGCGCGGCGAGCCTGATTACCGGGGGTAAGGTTGGCATAGGCGTCTACAAAACCTCCACGATCAGCGGCGGCATCCTCAATGAAGGCACGATCGTTGGCGGGTCTACCGGCATTCGCGTTGACCCCTATTCGATCGTCTCCGGCGGCGTGACCAACAGCGGTATCGCAAGCCTGATCAGCGGCAGTTCGGCCGGCATCGATGTCGATCACACTTCTGCGATCACCAACGGCGTGACCAATGAAGGCACGATCGTTGGCAGCGTATCGACAGGCATCCGCGTTTCGGTTGCCGGCACCATCAGCGGCGGCATTACCAACAGTGGCACGGCGAGCCTGATTAGCGGAGGTGCTGTTGGCATTGCTGTCCTGAAAACTTCCACCATCAGCGGCGGCATTCATAATGGAGGCACGATCACCGGCGGCTTGACCGGTATCAAGGTCGACACTGCAAGCACGATCACCGGCGGCATCACCAGCAGCGGCGGCAGCCTGGTCACCGGCAGCAGTTCCGGCATTTTCAACCAGGGCAAGATCGGTGGCGCGCCTACCGCGATCAAGTTCATCTCTTCTTCGACGCTGGCTGGCGGCATCACCAACAGCGGCACCGCGAGTCTGATTTCCGGCGTTTCTTATGGCATAGCAGCTTGGGTAAAATCTTCGATCAACGGCGGCATCGTCAATGAAGGCACGATAAATGGCGGAACGATGGGCATCAGATCCTTGATCAGTTCCACCATCAGCGGCGGCATCACCAACAGCGGCATCGCGAGCCTGATTACAGGTGGAGATATAGGTATAGTTGTCCAGTCCAAATCTTTGATCACCGGTGGCATCCTCAATGAGGGCACGATAATCGGCGCGTCTGAAGGCATTTTAGCCTTGTCCGGTACGATCAGCGGCGGCATCACCAACAGCGGCACGGCCAGCCTGATTTCCGGCAGCTTGTATGGCATAGCAGCCTTGTTTAAATCTTCGATCACCGATGGCATCGTCAATGCAGGCACAATAAAAGGCGGCTTGTTTGATGGAATTCTGGTCTCAACTTCCACCATATCTGATGGCATCACTAACAGCGGCACGACGAGCCTGATCAGCGGCGGCAGTTATGGCATTTTAGCTGAGAGCAAATCCTCGATCACCGAAGGCATCCTCAATGAAGGCACGATTACTGGCGGCGCAGCTGACGGTATTCGTATCCGAAATTTGTCGACCCTTGCCGGCGGCATCACCAACAGCGGCACCGCGAGCCTGATCAGCGGGGGTAATGTCGGTATTGGTGTCTATAGCACCTCATCGATCACCGGCGGCATCACCAACGCAGGCACGATCGTTGGCGGGTCCACCGGCATCCGCGTTGATCCCTATTCAATCGTCTCCGGCGGCGTGACCAATAGCGGCATCGCGAGCCTGATCAGCGGCAGCTCAGCCGGTATCGATGTCGATCACACTTCTGCGATCACCAACGGCGTGACCAATGAGGGCACGATCACTGGCGCGGACTCACGGGTATCCGTGTCTCGGTTGCCGGCACCATCTCTGGCGGCATCACCAATAGCGGCACCGCGAGCCTGATCTCAGGAAGTACGGTTGGCATCAATGCCATCAGCGGTTCATCGATCACCGGCGGCATTGTCAACGAAGGGACGATAGTTGGCGGATTTGCCGGCATCTTCTCGGAATTCGGTTCATCGATCACCGGCGGTATCACCAACAGCGGCACCGCGAGCCTGATTGGCGGAAATTTGGTTGGCATCGGAGCGATCGTCAGTTCTTCGATTACCGGCGGCATCCTGAATGAAGGCACGATCGTGGGTAGTGGTCTTGTGGGGATCGGCGCTGGATTTGGCAGCATGATCACTGGCGGCATCACCAACAGCGGCACGGCGAGCCTGATTGGCGGCGGTTTTGTTGGCCTGGGGGCGCTCAGCTATTCTTCGATTACCGGCGGTATCATCAATGAAGGCACGGTACTTGGTTTAGCTGGTGCCGGCATTTTTGCAGCTGCTGGTTCGTCGATCACTGACGGCGTTACCAACTCAGGCTTGATCACTGGCGGGAACACCGGCATCTACGTTGCGAGCAATTCCACGATCAGCGGTGGTATTACCAACAGCGGCACCGCGAGCCTGATCACCGGCGGTATAGCTGGCATAACAGCCCTGAGTAATTCTTCGATCACCGGCGGCATCCTCAATGAAGGCACGATCGTTGGCAGCGCGTCGGATGGCATCAGAGCCGCGAACACTTCGACGATCAGTGGCGGCATCGCTAACAGCGGCACCGCAAGTTTGATCACTGGATTTACTACGGGCATATCGGCCGCGAACAATTCGTCGATCAGCGGCGGCATCACCAATGAAGGCACGATCTCCGGCGGTAAAGCCGGCATCACAGCCGGAAGCGGTTCCTCGATCGCCGGCGGCATCACCAACAGCGGCACCGCAGGCCTGATCAGCGGCGGTTTGATCGGCATTGGAGCCGGTACCGGTTCTTCAATCAGTGGCGGCATTACCAACCAGGGCACGATTGTGGGTGTTAGCTATGTCGGTATCGGCGCTGGGGGTGGCAGCACCATCTCTGACGGCATCACCAACAGCGGCACCGCGAGCCTGATCACCGGGGGCAGTTATGGTATTGGAGCCGGCAGCGGTTCTTCGATCACCGGCGGCATCATCAATGAGGGCACCATCCTTGGAAACAATGCCGGCATTGGCGCAGGGGTTTCTTCCTCGATCGCCGGCGGCATCAGCAACAGCGGCACGGCGAGCCTGATCTCCGGTGGTGTTGACGGTATCCTGGTCCGGAGCAATTCTTCGATTACCGACGGTATAGTCAATGAAGGCACGATTACTGGCGGGAGCACCGGCATCCTGGCCCAGTTCGGTTCCACGATCAGCGGCGGCATCACCAACAGCGGCATTACCAGCCTGATTACCGGGGGTAAGGTTGGCATCGGCGTCTACAGCACCTCCTCGATCACCGGTGGCATCCTCAATGAAGGCACGATCGTTGGCGGGTCTACCGGCATCCGGGTTGACCCCTATTCAATCGTCTCAGGTGGCGTGACCAACAGCGGCATCGCGAGTTTGATCAGCGGCGGTAACTTCGGCATCGATGTCGATCACACATCCCAGATCACCAACGGCGTGACCAATGAGGGCACGATCACTGGCGGGTCCACGGGTATCCGTGTCTCGGTTGCCGGCACCATCTCCGGCGGCATCACCAACAGCGGCACGGCGAGCCTGGTATCCGGTGGGTCGATCGGGATTGGTGTCTATAGCACTTCCTCGATCACCGGTGGCATCGTCAATGAAGGCACGATCGTTGGCTGGACAACCGGGATTGATGTCTGGAACAACTCCTCGATCACCGGCGGCATTACCAACAGCGGCACGGCGAGCCTGATAACCGGCAATTCGGCGGGTATTGGAGTCTATAGCACCTCCACGATCACCGGCGGCATCGTCAATGAAGGCACGATCGTTGGCGGAAACGGCGGCTTTCTTGGGGAAACCGGCATTTTGGTCATGTCTGGTTCTTCAATCGGCGGCGGCATTACCAACAGCGGTATTGCGAGCTTGATCTCCGGCGGGTCGATCGGTATTGGCGTCTATAGCACCTCCACGATCACCGGCGGCATCACCAACGCAGGCACGATCGTTGGCGGGACTACCGGGATTGATGTCTGGAACAGTTCCACTATCACCGGCGGCATCACCAACAGCGGCGTTGCCAGCCTGATTTCAGGCGGCTCGGTTGGCATCGGCGTCTATAGCACCTCCTCGATCACCGGCGGCATCGTCAATGAAGGCACTATCGTTGGCGGGTCTACCGGCATCGCAGCCGTGACCGGTTCCACCATCGCCGGCGGCATCACCAACAGCGGCACCGCAAGCCTGATCTCCGGCAGTACGTTCGGGATAGAAGTGATTGGCAACTCCTCGATCACCGGCGGCATCGTCAATGCAGGCACGATAATAGGCAGCACGGCTGATGGCATCGAAGTCTATAGCACCTCCACGATCACCGGCGGCATCACCAACAGCGGAATCGCGAGTTTGATCACGGGCGGGGCGAGGGGAATTGAAGTCTATGGCTCCTCCTTGATCACCGACGGCATCACCAATGCCGGCACCATAGCTGGCGGAAGCACCGGCATCGATGTGGCGAGCAGTTCCACCATCACTGGCGGCATCACCAACAGCGGCACCGCGAGTTTGATCTCCGGCAGCACGTTCGGGATAGAAGTGATTGGCGACTCCTCGATCACCGGAGGCATCGTCAACAAGGGCACGATAGTTGGCGGGGTTGATGGTATTGAGGTCATTAACGGTTCCTCGATCACCGGCGGCATCAACAACAGCGTCACCACGAGCCTGATCACCGGTGGCGTAATTGGTATTGAAGTCGCAAATGGCTCCTCGATCATTGGCGGCGTCACCAACGCAGGCAAGATTGTTGGCGGGAGCACGGGCATCGATGTGGCGAGCGGTTCCAGGATCGTTGGCGGCGTTACCAACAGCGGAATCACCAGCCTGATCTCGGGTGGTACGTATGGCATAGCAGTGATTAACGGTTCCTCGATCACTGGCGGCATCCTCAACAAAGGCACGATCATTGGCAGTGCGTCTGATGGCATCGAAGTCTTCAATGGTTCCTCGATCACCGGTGGCATCGACAACAGCGGCACGGCGAGCCTGATCACCGGTGCCGTGAGGGGTATTGAGGTCTCGAGTTCATCCTCGATCACTGGCGGTATCACCAACGCAGGCAGGATCGCTGGCGGATCTACCGGCATCGATGTGTCGAGTGGGTCCAGTGTCACTGGCGGCATCACCAACAGCGGCACCACCAGCCTGATTTCCGGCGGTACGTATGGCATAGAAGTGACCCGCACCTCCTCGATCACCGGCGGTATCACCAACGCAGGTACGATAGCTGGCGGGGTTGATGGCATAGAAGTGACTGGAAATTCCTTGATCGCCGACGGCATCACCAACAGCGGCACGGCGAGTTTGATAACGGGCGGCACGACGGGAATTGAAGTTGCAAATCACTCCTCGATCACCGGCGGCATTGGCAATAAAGGCACGATCGTTGGTGGGAATACCGGCATCGACGTCACTAGCAGCTCCTTGGTCAGCGGCGGCATTACCAACAGCGGTACGGCGAGTTTGATATCCGGTGGGTCGATCGGCATTGGCGTCTACAGTACCTCATCGATCACCGGCGGTATCACCAACGCCGGCACGATAGTTGGCGGGAACACCGGCATCCTGGTTACGACTGATTCTTCGATAACCGGCGGCGTTACCAACAGCGGCGTTACCAGCCTGATTACCGGAGGCAAGGTTGGCATCGGCGTTTACAGCACTTCCTCGATCACCGGTGGCATCCTCAATGAAGGCACGATAGTTGGCGGGTCTACCGGCATCCGCGTTGATCCCTATTCAATCGTCTCCGGCGGCGTGACCAACAGCGGTATCGCAAGCCTGATCAGCGGCAGTTCGGCCGGCATCGATGTCGATCACACATCCCAGATCACCAACGGCGTGACCAACGAGGGCACGATCACTGGCGGATCCACGGCTATCCGTGTCTCGGTTGCCGGCACCATTTCCGGTGGCGTGACCAACAGCGGTACCACGAGCCTGATCTCCGGTGGATCGATCGGCATCGGCGTCTATAGCACCTCCTCGATCACCGGCGGCATCGTCAATGCAGGCACGATCGTTGGCGGGTCTACCGGCATTCAAGTCTGGAACAGTTCCTCGATCACTGGCGGCGTGACCAACAGCGGCTTGACCAGTCTGATTTCAGGCGGCTCGGTTGGCATCGGCGTCTATAGCACTTCATCGATCACTGGCGGCATCGTCAATGCAGGCACGATCGTTGGCGGGAACACCGGCATTCAAGTCTGGAACGACTCATCGATCACTGGCGGCATTACCAACAGCGGCGTAGCCAGTCTGATCACTGGCGGCTCAGTCGGGATTGGCGTCTATAGCACCTCTTCGATCACCAGCGGCATCGGTAATGAAGGCACGATCGTTGGCGGGACTACCGGCATCGACGTTGCGAGCAACTCCCTGGTCAGCGGTGGTATCACCAACAGCGGCACCGCGAGCCTGATTAGCGGGGACACGTATGGTATAGAAGTGACTGGGACCTCCGCGATCACCGACGGCGTCACCAGCGCAGGCACGATCGTTGGCGGGGTTGATGGCATAGAAGTGACTGGCAACTCCTCGATCACCGGCGGCATTACCAACAGCGGTACGGCGAGTTTGATATCCGGTGGGTCGATCGGCATTGGCGTTTACAGCACCTCCTCGATCACTGGCGGCATCACCAACGCAGGCACGATCGTTGGCGGGAACACCGGCATCCTGGTCGCGACTGATTCTTCAATCACCGGCGGCGTTACCAACAGCGGCGTTACCAGCCTGATCACCGGAGGGACGGTTGGCATCGGCGTCTACAGCACTTCCTCGATCACCGGCGGCATCCTCAATGAAGGCACGATAGTTGGCGGATCTACCGGCATCCGCGTTGACCCCTATTCAATCGTCTCCGGCGGTGTGACCAACAGCGGCACCCTAAGCCTGATCAGCGGCAGTTCGGCCGGCATCGATGTCGATCACACATCCCAGATCACCAACGGCGTGACCAATGAGGGCACGATTACTGGCGGGGCCACGGGTATCCGTGTCATTACATCTGCCACCATCGCTGGCGGCATCAGCAACAGCGGCACTGCGAGCCTGATTACCGGCGGTACGGTTGGCATTTTAGCTGACAGGACTTCTACGATCAGCGGCGGCATCTACAATGAAGGCACGATCGTTGGCGGCTCTAGCGGTACCGGCATCCGTATCAACCATTTATCGACCCTTGCCGGCGGCATCACCACCAGCGGCACCGCGAGCCTGATCACCGGGGGTTATGTAGGCGTTGGTGTCTATCACGCTTCTACGATCAGCGGCGGCATTACCAACGCAGGCACGATTGCCGGCGGGACTACCGGCATTGACGTATATAGCAACTCCTTGATCACTGGCGGCATCACCAACAGTGGTACCGCGAGCCTGATCACCGGGGGTACTATAGGTATTGCAGCTTGGCACTCCTCTATCAGCGGCGGCATCACCAACGCAGGCACGATAAGTGGGGGCGAAACGGGCATCATGATCGCCTCTTCAACCATCAGTGGCGGCGTCTCCAATAGTGGTATTGCGAGCCTGATCACCGGTGGATCGGTTGGCATTGGCGTTTACAACAATTCAGCCATCACCGGCGGCATTCATAACCAGGGCACGATCAGTGGTGGCACGACCGGTATCAAGATCGACGCTTCAAGCAGGATCTCCGGTGGCATCACCAGCAGCGGTGGCAGCCTGGTCACCGGCAGTAGTTCCGGCATCTTCAACCGGGGAACGATCGATGGCGCGCCTACCGCGATCCTGTTCGCATCTTCATCGACGCTGGCTGGAGGCATCACCAACAGCGGCATCGCAAGCCTGATCTCCGGGACTACGGTTGGCATCAAAGCATTCAGCGGTTCATTGATCTCCGGCGGTATCCTCAATCAGGGCACGATCACTGGCGGGGGCAATGGCATCGATGTCTCGAAAAATTCTTCGATCACCGACGGTATCATCAACAGCGGTACGGCAAGCCTGATTTCCGGGGGTAGTGATGGCATAGCAACATGGAATAACGCTTCGATCACCGACGGCATCATCAATGAAGGCACGATCACTGGTGGGAATAACGGCATTCTGGTCTGGACTGGTTCTTCCATCACCGGCGGCATTACCAACAGCGGTGCCGCGAGCCTGATCAGCGGGACAGGGAATGGCATCTTTGCCTGGAATAACGCCTCGATCAGCGACGGCATCGTCAATGAAGGCACGATCGCTGGCGGAGGAACCGCCATCCAGGTCGCAGGTACTTCTTCGATCAACGGCGGTATTTCCAACAGCGGCACCACGAGCCTGATTACTGGTGGTAACGTTGGTATTGGAGTCTATACATCCTCGATTAGCGATGGCATCGTCAACGAAGGCACGATCACTGGCGGGATCAAGGATGGAATCCGTGTGGCCTTTGGTTCAACCTTGTCCGGCGGCATTGTCAACAGCGGCACGATGAGCCTGATCAGCGGTGGTGTGGCTGGCGTCGACGTCTACAGCACTTCCTCGATCACCGATGGCATCCTCAATGAAGGCACGATCGCTGGCGGATCGTCCGGCGGCATCCGTGTGGCCACCAATTCAACTCTTTCCGGTGGCATCAGCAACAGCGGCACGACAAGCCTGATCACCGGTGTGTCTGGTATCAAGGCCAGCAACAACGCTTCGATCAACGATGGCATCACCAACGCAGGCACGATCAATGGCTCAAGTATCGGCATTGCAGCCGTGGGTGGTTCATCGATCAACGGTGGCATCACCAACACAGGCTCCGCGAGCCTGATCACTGGCGGTAATACCGGCATAGCAGCCTTTACCTCCTCCACGGTCACCGGAGGCATCCTCAATGAAGGCACGATCGTTGGCGGGTCTACCGGCATCCGGGTTGACCCATTCTCGATCATCTCCGGCGGCGTTACCAATAGCGGCACCGCGAGCCTGATCAGCGGCGCTTCGGCTGGTATCGATGTCGATCACACATCCCAGATCACCAACGGCGTGACCAACGAGGGCACGATCGCTGGCGGAACCACGGGTATCCGTGCCATCACATCTGCCACCATAGACGGCGGCATCGTCAATAGCGGCATCGCGAGCCTGATCTCCGGTGGAGTGGATGGCATTCTTGCCTCCAACACCGCCACGATCAGCGGCGGCATTACCAACGCAGGCACGATCATTGGCGCAGGCAAGAACGGCATTGAAGCCTGGACCGGTTCGTCCATTACCGACGGCGTCACCAACAGCGGAACCGCGAGCCTGATCACGGGCGCTTCGAGAGGTATAGGGTCATTTACCAATTCCTTGATCGGCGGCGGCATCGTCAATGAGGGAGCAATCGCTGGCGGAACGACCGGCATCGAAGTCTGGAACTTCTCTACCATTTCCGGCGGCATCACCAACAGCGGCACGACGAGCCTGATCTCAGGCGGTTCGATCGGCATTGGAGCCTTTGGAAACTCGATGATCACCGGTAGCCTCGTTAACGAAGGAACGATCGTTGGCGGAACTTCCGGTATCCGCATCAACACTGCTTCCAGCCTTGGTGGCGTTACCAACAGCGGTACCGCGAGCCTGATCACCGGCGTATCGAGAGCCATTGGGGCCTGGGGCGCCTCCACGATTGGCGGCGGCATTACCAATGCAGGCACGATCAATGCCGGAGTGGTCACTGGCGGCGCAGCTACCGGCACCGGCATCCGTCTCGCATCTGCATCCGCCGTGGTTGGTGGCCTCACCAACAGCGGCATGATCGCCGGCGGAAATTACTCGATCAGGGGCGACAGCGGCAGTACGGTCAGCGGCAGCGTGTACAACCAGACTGGCGCCCAGATGGTTGGCAACCTGGCACTGACCGGCACCGTGACCAACGCCGGCACCATCACGCTGGTGAGGGGCGCTGACCGCACTGCTCCCCTGACCGATCCCGGCAATGGCATCTTCGCCTTGGGCACGATCACCGGCGACTACACCCAGACTGCCGATGGCATGCTGCGGGTTGCCGTTGCCAGAGGTACGGCTCCAGTCGAGTTGCCTGCCGAATACAGCCAATTGAATGTTACCGGCACCGCTACACTGGATCCTGCTACCAAGATCGACGTCAACGTCGCGGGTCCATTTATCTATGGTAATGACCCGACCAATCTGACCATCGGCGACACACTGCCCGGCGTGATTGCTTCCGGGACCATTGTGGGCGGTGATTCCTTCACCGTCACCGACAACAACGGGCTGCTCAATTTCCTCGCCATCAAGGGCTTCAGTGGCGTGCCGAGTAATGTTGATCTGAGAGTCATCTTCCAGCAATCGGTACTGCAGAGTACCCTCAATGCAGGCAATTTGCAGGGTCTGGGCGGCGCTGCCGTGCTGGATGGCATCATCGATGGCAGCATCCCCGGCAGCGGCGGCATGTACCCGATCCTGCGCGCGTTGCAGGACGCCATGGCACAATATGGCGGCAATGCCGTATCCAACGCCGTCAGCCAGATGTTGCCGATTACCGGTCTGGGAGATATTACCTTCGCTGTCCTGGACGACATGAATCGCATAATTCAATCGCGACAGGATACCCAGCAGGGCCGTTCTTCCGGGGATGATTTTTATGTCAACAAGAGCGCCTGGGTCAAGCCTTTCGGCGGTTGGATCAAACAGAACAACCAGGACAGCTTCACCGGATATGACGCCAACACCTGGGGTTTGATGGCCGGTCTGGATTCGGATACCTCGAGTACCAGTCGTGTCGGGGTTGCCTTGTCGCTGGCGCACAGTAGCCTCACCGGCAATCACCCTGGCATCGCCCCGCAGGGTGCGACCATCAACAGCTACCAGCTTGCCTTGTATGGCAGCAACAACCTTGGTGACAAGGCCGACTTGAGCTACCAGGCTGACATCGCCTTGCATAATAATTCCGGCCAGCGTTCGATCAACTTTATCGGCACACCCTACACCGCCAATGCCGATTACAACAGCTGGAGCGCGCATATCGGTGCAGGTTATGCGCGCAGCTCGCTGATAAACAGCAATACCGTGTTTACGCCTTCCGTGCGCGCTGACCTGACCACGATCCGCGAGGGCAGCTACACTGAAACCGGCGCCAGCCCGTTCAATCTCAACGTCAACCGCGATAACATCAATCAGCTTATCGTCGAGGTGGATGGCAAGCTGACGCATGCGGTTTCGGATTCGACCAAGTTCACTGCCAACCTCGGTGTCGGCTACGATTTCGTCAACGATCGGACCAGCGTTTCGTCGGCATTCGCTGCCGCGCCGAGCGGCGTCTTCACTACCAAGGGACTCGACCCGAGTCCGTGGCTGGTGCGAGGCGGGCTGGGAGTGGAAAGCAAACTGAACCAGTCCACCGAGATCACCGCGCGCTGCGATATCGAAACCCGCCAGGATTTCACCAACACAAGTGCCTTGATCGGGCTGATCTGGAAGTTCTGATTCAGCCAGCGATAGTTCTTGCAGCGCGTTACAATTTGGCCACGGGCATCATCCCGTGGCCTTGTTTTTGAAGCACGATGAACCCGGCAAAAGCCGTAGGTTGGGCTGAGGAACGAAGCCCAACAATATGGCCACCGGCCAAAATGTTGGGCTCCGTTCCTCAGTCCAACCTACCAGTTATGCATAGCGATGAATCCTGACAATAACCATACGGCCTCGTTGATCAAGCAAACCATACGCTGGCCTGCCTACCTGTCAGACGGACCGTCATTGTTCAAGTCGGCCTGGGACGGCCTGCAACGCTCGGACCGCTGGCCTGCTGACGTGGTGCGTGCCGGACAGGCGCGACAAATCGCTTCCCTATTGTCCTGGGCAGTCGAACATTCGCCGCATTACCGGCCCTTCCGCCTGACTGCGCAGCGCCTGATCGCTGCCGCCGGCGACCCGGACCGGTTCTGGACGCTCTGGCTTGAATGGCCGCTACTGACCAAGGCGGAATTGAGGCGATCCAATCAGGAAGTTAATTCCGATCGCTTGCCGCCAGGCCATGTATTGACTAACACCCAGAAAACCTCTGGCTCCACCGGCATTGCGGTCGAGGTGCGCAATACGCAGGTGACCAGCGAACTCTGGGCGGCGCTGACCTTGCGCGAGCATCTCTGGATGCGACGCGATTTCTCGAAACGGCTCGGCGTGATTCGCTATCGCCCTCCCAACGACCGCCCACCCGGCGGGGTGGATATAGACAGCTGGGGGCTGCCGGTAGCTGCGCTTTATCCGACCGGACCTGCCTCGGTAATATACGTCGGTCTCCCGATCGATCAACAGGCCGCATGGCTGCAGCGCTTTGACCCGCATTATCTGCTGACCTATCCGAGCATTGCACAAGGCCTGCTCGATTTCCTCGGCGATGCCAGGACTCCCTCGCTGCAGGAGATTCGCCTCATGTCGGAGCCGCTCGATCCGGAACTGGAGCAGCAACTTGGCGCGCGCTGGGGTGTTCGTTGCACGGACATCTACTCGGCCAACGAGGTGGGAAACATTGCCTTTCGTTGCGGCGAAGAAGGAAACCTGCACGTGCAAAGCGAGGCCCTGCTAGTTGAAATACTTGATGCGCAGGGGCAAGCCTGTGCGCCGGGACAGGAGGGGCGTATTGTGGTGACATCGCTGCACAATTTCGCCACGCCGATGATTCGCTATGAACTGGGAGACATCGCTCTGGTCGGCGAACCCTGTCCGTGCGGCAGGCAAACTTCGGTACTGGCACGCATCAAGGGGCGCGTGCGCAATCTGGTGCGCACGCCGGATGGCCACCGGTACTGGCCGGCAGGGCTGCTGCCGTTGCGTGCCATGACAGCAGTCAGTCAGGTGCAGTATGTGCAAACCGCGCTCGACACGATCGAGTTGCGGTTGGTGCTGGAAAGATCGTTGAGCGCCGAGGAGCAGGCAGAGGCGGCCGAATTGACCAGGAAAGCATTCCGCTACCCGTTCAAGATAGTTCTCCGCGAGATGGATGCGCTGGAGCGCGGTCCGACCGGCAAGTTCGAGGAATTCCTGTCGCAGTTGCCGGAATGAGTCCCAAGATATTCAACATCGGCCTCAATCGTGCAGGCTCAACATCCCTAACTGAGGCAATGCGCATTCTGGGTTACCGCGCGGCGCATTACAAACATCAGGGGAAGCGGCTGGTCGAAATTGTCGTTGGCAATATTGGAATGGGACAGCGTCCCTTCCTCGGGCTGGAAGGTGACTACGATGTATATTCCGATTTTGCCGGCAGGCACTTTATTCCTTTGCTAGACCAATGTTATCCGAACAGCAAGTTCATCGTGACCAAACGTGATCTTGAGAGCTGGCTGGACAGTCGCGAACGGAAGGTGTTGAAAAATCTTTCAGACCCGGATTACAAATATGCCTGGAAAAAAATAGACCGCACCCAGTGGCGACTGGAATGGCAAATGTTTTTCAGGGAAATTGATCAGTACTTTCATGGGCGAGAAAGTGACCTGCTGGTGATCGATATTCCCTCGGGAGAGGGGTGGGAGAAATTGTGCCCGTTTCTCGGGGTTGCCATTCCAGCAGTGTCTTTTCCGTGGCACAATAGGCTGGCAACCCCATCTATCCTCGATACCTGACCCGGATAATGACCATCACTCACCAGACCCCGTTAACTGCGCTTGATCTGGGGAAGATTTCCGCAGCGCTCGCGTCGATTCCAACGGCAGCCTACTCGGCGCCGCATGATTATCCCCATGCCGCACCTTTGTTCAGGCCTGCTCCGCTTCTTGCGCGCGAACGCGTGCACTGCGATGCGATGCGGCTCTATGTCCACATTCCGTTTTGCAACTATGCCTGCTCATTCTGTTGTTATGCCAAGAAAGTCGGCGTTGACGAGGTGCAGATGCGGCGTTATGTACGGGCACTGAAGAAGGAACTGGAGTGGATAGAGCCGGGCACGCCGGTATCGCAGTTTTTCATCGGCGGGGGTACCCCCACAGCGTTGCCGGCCGAGTTGCTGGACGAAGTACTGGAGGCAATATCCAGCCGTATGCCTTATGTCGAGGACACGGTGCATACCGTGGAAGCATCCCCTGAATCGGTGACGAACGAGCACTTGCGCGTGATGGCCGCGCGCGGGGTGGGAAGAATCAGCATGGGCATCCAGAGCATGCAGGATGGCGTGCTGGAATCGGTGCGGCGCGATCATGGCAAGGAGGCGGCGCTGGAGGCCTGCCATCGCATCGTGGAAGCAGGATTCATCCTCAACGTTGATCTGATGTACGGCTTGCCCGGACAGAGTGAGGCCGGGTTCAGGGAAGATTTTAAGATTGCCATGGAAAGTGGCGTGCACTCGGTGACAGCCTACAACCTGCGGCTGAACGAGCGCACAGCGATCGCACGCAGCCTTGCTCCATCGGAACGTTTTGATCTGGCCGGACTGTTGCGCTGGCGGGCGTTTGTCCAGGATACGGCTGCAGAGTTCGGCTTTTCCCAGACCCGCTGGCATACCTTCAAGCGGCTGGATAGCATCGCCAGCCGGCATGCAAAGCTGCCGACTTTCGATGCCGACTTTAATGGCCTCCAGTTCGGCATAGGCATGAGCGCACGTTCTTCGCTCAATCACAGCATGTACCGAAATCACAGCAACATGGTAACCTATCTGAGCCGGGTTGAATCCGGTCAGAGTCCGGTCGAAGAGGTGATTTATTTGAGCGGCGATGACTTGCGCACGCAGTATATCGCCGGCACATTGGGTGACGGCAACAGCATGCTGTTGTCGGATTATGAGCAAACATTTGGCAACCCGTTGCAGCAGGATCATGGAGAAGCCATGCAGCGCTTGTTGCGCGGCGGCTTGCTGGAAACCGATGGAAACCGGCTCACCATGACTAAATCCGGCAGGCTGCTGTACGACCTGGTTACGCTGGCTTTTTATCCGATCCAGGCCAGGACCTGGCTGCTGGACAAGCTGCAGTCCTATCAGCTTGGAGACGCGACTTCTAAACCGGTTATACTGGCAACTACCAATTGATAGGCCTTATTTTGCCTGCAAGGTTGAGGAAATAATGCGCCTGTAGTCGCTATTCGATCGCAATGAGTGGGAAACGTAATGTCTGAAGTTGCTCACGACTTGAAGAAAATTGCCGAGGCGCTGGCATGCACGCCAACCGTTGCCTATGCCTTGCCGCACATATATCCGCACGCGGCACCCATGTTCAAGCCTGCACCCGGAGTGGAGCGCGAGTCGGTGCAGGCCGATGCAATGCGGCTCTATGTTCACATTCCATTCTGCAACTATGCCTGCTCGTTTTGCTGTTATGCCAAGAAAGTCGGCGCCGACATGGCACAGATGCTGCGCTATGTGCAGGCGTTGAAGAAGGAACTGGAATGGATAGAGCCGGGCACGCCGGTATCGCAGTTTTTCATCGGCGGCGGCACGCCGACGGCATTGCCGGCGGAATTGCTGGATGAAGTGCTGGAGGCGATCTCTGCCCGCATGCCGTATGTGCCGGGCAAGGTGCATACCGTCGAAGCTTCGCCGGATTCGGTCTCCGCAGCGCATTTGAGTGTGCTATCCAGGCGCGGGGTGGGGCGCATCAGCATGGGCATCCAGAGCATGCAGGATGGCGTGCTGGAATCGGTGCGGCGCGATCATGGCAAGGAGGTGGCGCTGGAAGCCTGTCACCGCATCGTGGATGCCGGATTCATTCTCAACGTCGACCTGATGTATGGCCTGCCCGGACAGGACGAAGCGGGATTCAGGCAGGATTTCAGGAACGCCGTGGAAAGCGGCGTGCACTCGGTGACGGCTTACAGCCTGCGGCTGAGCGAAAAAATTCCGCTCGGGCGCAAGCTTGCGCCGGAGGAGCGCTTCGATCTGGAAAGGTTGATGCGCTGGCGGAAACTGGTCCGGGATACGGCTGAGGAGTTTGGTTTTGTCCAGACCCGCTGGCATACCTTCAAGCGGCCGGATAGCAGTGCCAGCCGCCACCAAAGGCTGCCCACTTCAGGTGCCGATTTCAAGGGTTTTCAATTCGGCATCGGCATGAACGCGCGGTCTTCGCTCAACCATAGCGTGTATCGCAATCACAAGAACATCACAACTTACATGGACCGGATCGAGTCCGGCCAGAGCCCGGTTGAAGACGTGATCCACCTGTCCGTCGATGATCTCAAGACGCTGTATATCACCCGTACCCTGGGTGACGGCAACGGCATGCAGTTATCGGATTACCAGCAGTCGTTCGGCATTTCGTTGCAACAGGATCATGGTGAGACCATGCAGCGCCTGCTGCGCGGCGGATTGCTGGAAACCGATGGCAGCCAGCTGGCCATGACTGATACCGGCAAGCTGCTGTATGACATGGTGACGCTGGCATTTTATCCGAGCCAGGTCAGGGCCTGGTTGCTGGACCAGCTCAAGACCTATCAGATCGGAGAGGCGGCTGTTGTTCCGCTGATTCCGGCAATGGCAAGTTGACTGCCGTGCCGACCAACGTGGCGATAAACTCCGCACTCCTGCCGGCACCTTCCAGGTTAACCCGATAGCTCGGTGACGGCTTGCCGAGGGTTTTCAGGATGGCTGCCGCCATTGCATCCGCGCGCGGCAGTTCGAATATTGATTCAATACCCAACCCTTCCATGATGCGCGCGCGCGCAAGCTGATCCGACATGTTCAGGTTGGGAACCAGCAGCGCACGGCACGAACTGCGCAGGATGTTGGCGACGGTGTTGTAGCCGGCACAACTGATCGACAACTCGCAGGCCTGCATCCAGAGCAGGTAATCGGCGCTGAAGGGGAAGTGTGAGATGGAATCATCGTCCGGCAACGAAATGCCAGTTGTGTTATTGAGTCCATCAAACAGGATCAGCCGGTATCCATCCAGTTCCCCTGCATGCCGCAGCATGCGCCACGCCTCGGCCACGATTTCAATCAGGCCGGCAGCGTCCGCGCCACCTCCGGCGCTGGCGATCACCAGCTTGTCACTCTTGCGATGTTCGCTGATCGACCCATGCATATTGGTGAGTGGCAGGATGTTCTCCGCAACGATGCCGGTGTGTTCGATGGGTATCCGAATCTCGCAGGCTTGCGGAAAATAATCCTCCAGCCTCGATAGTTCGGGGTCGGCGTGCACCATCAACGCATCGAATTGGGCGTTCAGGCGATGCAGGACTTCAGCGGCATAATCCTGCGGGCTGCATGACTCATTGCGGGTTTGCGGCAGGATGTCGCGCACGGAACAGATAACCTTGAGCGCAGGATTGGCAGCATGGGCGCATTGCACCATTGCGCCGATCTCGTCGCCCAGTTCCCGCTTGCTGAATGGGTAGTGCTCGATCACGACGACATCTGGCCGGATCCGGCCCATGATTTCTGCCAGCGCTTGCCGGCGTTCCTCCATGGTCTGTTCGATAACAAGCTGCGCATCCAGCGGCGCCAGCTTGCCATCGATACGCTGGATGCGCGGTATTGGCACAAGGCTGACCTGTTCGATAGCCGCGCGCGGCACTGGTCGTCCGCCGTCCAGCATCCATACCAGGTTCCTGCGGCTGGCGGCCCTGGCAATTTCAAGTGTGCGTACGAAATGCCCCGCACCGCTCAGGTGCTGGACGTAAAAAAAGACGCGGGGCCGGGATGGGTGCGCAGTCAATCTTCACCCAGCAGGTCGAGGATTTGCTGCTTGATCGGGCTGTACCTGACGTGGCTCATTTCGATGGCTTCGCGCAGGAAAGCGCGGCCGGCACCGAACTTGTTTTTTTCCTGGTCAAAAGCGATCAGGCGGTTTTCATCATGATCTCGGATGACCCCCAGCGGGTCGCCACCCTGTCGCACGATCGCAGCCTGGTCGAGCAACAGCTTGCGCAACATGACGATGCCCTGGTCAGAGCCCACCAGCAATTCGCGCGTGCGGTCAGCGATCTGTCCCTGGGTCACCCACACCATGATGTCGCCGCCATCGACGAAGTCGAGGATGAAATCTCCCTGGGCATCCTGCCAGGGAACCTCGTACAGCGGAATCGCTTCCTGTGTCGGGACGATCTTTCCCGGCGCGGGCTGGTAACAGGAATACCAGAAGTGCAGGGTGTGCGTGTCGTCGACCGGCACCCTGATCTGGAAGCGATGCTGGCCTTGCGTGCCGACCCTGAGCATGCACGGAAATATCAGCGGGTGCCCGGTGGTCCAGTCGTCGTCGGCCTCGCTGCCGCCTTCCATCACGCGGCGCTTGATGATGCCGTAATGGAACAACTCAAAGCCGATCCTGGTCTGGTGCCTGGTGTAATGTGTGGGAACGGCCTGCTGCTGTCTGGCGCGCACCCCTGCCAGATGGTGGCCATGCAGCCACTCGACATGGGTGGGATCGACGCTGTTTTCCATGATCTGCAGCCAGTTGCAGGGGATCACGGCACGACCGATATCGCGCAGCACATTGTCCAGCACGAACAGGTCATAGCGCGGCAGCAGCGGCGCAGGCTGTGGCCCAAGATAGGCGAAGATCAATCCGCCCAGTTCCTTTGCCAGGTAAGCCGGAGTTTGCGCGCGTTGCAGCAGGCGCGGTTTCTGCACGGCTTCTGCCGGCATTTCCAGACACTGGCCGGCATGGTCGAATTTCCAGCCATGGTAGGGGCATGCGATGCCGGATGCATCGACATGACCGCAGCGCAAGGATGCGCCGCGATGGGGGCAGCGTTCATCGATCAGGCCGAGTTGGCCGTCCGAGGTGCGAAACAGCACCAGGTCTTCGCACAGCAATCGAACCTGGCGCGCTGCGCCGGCAGGCAGTTCGCTGCTGGCTGCAACCGGAAACCAGTAGCGCCGCAGGAGTTGGCCCATCGGCGTATCCGGTCCGACGCGGGTCAGGGCTTCTTGATCTTGCTGATTCATGAGCGATTGATTTCTCTGCTGTCGCCTATTGGCTTTGGTTTTCCGGAAAATTTATGCCGAACAATCTGGCCGCTCGTGCATACAGGATTTCATTCCTGATGCCTTTATCCAGGCCGGCCATCATCCGTTCAACCACGGCATCCGGATCGGGCCAGATGAACTGGGGGTGTGGGTAATCGCAACCCCACATCACGGTGTCGGCCAGCAGGCTCCACTCGTTGTGTAACAGCCTCGCGCCAACCGGATCCTCTTCAACAGTGAAACAGATGTTGCGGCGGACATATTCACTTGGCAGCATGCTTAAACCGGTAGTTAAATCGGCAGCACGAATCTGGCTCTGATGGTCCATAAATGAAAACAGGAACGGCAACCAGCCGATGCGGGATTCTGCCATCACCCATTTGAGTCGAGGGTGTCTTTCAAATATGCCGGAAAATATCATGTCCGCAATCGGGCGCGCGGCAACGAATGGCGCCGTGGCACGGAAAGCAACCGCTGCGCCGCCATCGTTGGACGGGCGAGGCACCCCGGCGCCATGCCCGATGTGGCTGCATATGACGATGCCGCGAGCGGCGGCCCCTTCCCACAACGGTTCCCATATCGGGTCGATCAATGGCCTGCCGACATCGCAGACGCTGAATTCGACTGCGCTGACGCCAACATCGGCAAGCCTGAGGAACTCGGTCAAGGCTGCCTCGGGGTCGGCAGTCGGCAGGTTCGGCAGGTAGATCAACCTGTCCGGCTCATGCTCGGAAAGTTCAAGGCAGAAATCATTGTATGCGCGATACATCGCGACCCTCAATTCGGGATCATCGACCAGCCATTTGCGCGTATCGCCAAAAAATATACCTGCGTACACGCCAGCCAGATCCATATGCGCCCTGACCAGCGCCGGGTTGGAGGGAGGCAGTGCGTCATCCGGCACGACGACCTGGCTGAATTCATCCTGGATACACTTCTGCCAACTCGAGCCTTGCGCAGATACTTTCCTGGCTTTGCCTTCCCAGAACCAGAAACTTCCCTGGTCGGTATCGACGACCCTGGGGCCGGTTTCCCTGAACTTCGACGGGAGCCTGTCCTGCCACATGTTTCTGGGTAGCCACGGCGTATTCAGATGGTTGTCTGCCGAAATGTATTTGTAATTGATAGCTGACATGGGCTTTGAGAGATAACCGGGTTGTGAGCTGAATTTACCTGTATATGGCCTGCGCTTTGGCATAAAACTCGCAGTCCCAGATGCCATGTTCCGGTGGGCCGATGCGCGAAGCTTTCCAGCCACCAAAAGGGGCTTGCGGGTGCACCGCCAGCGGACCGTATCCAAACTTCAGGATACCTGCATTGATGGCTTCCTGAAAGCGGGCAAGGGCTTTTTTATCGTTGCTGACCAGGCCGGCAACGAGGCCGTGCGGCACGGCATTTGCCAGTGCGATCGCATGTTCAAGGTTGTCGGCTGCCTGGATCACGGCTACCGGCCCAAAGGTTTCCTGCTGCACGATTGCCGAATCAGGATCTGCATCGCCGATCAGGGTTGGTTGCAGCCAGTAGCCTTGATTCCAGCCGACAGGTTCAGCGCCGCCGTACAGCAGGCGCGCGCCTTCAGCCAGTGTGCGGGTGATGCATTTTTTGACTTGCTCAAGATGCTGCTGCGTGATCAGCGGCCCGATTTCGGTTGCCGGGTCCTGCGGGTTGCCGATACGAAGTGCCGCGACTGCCGCGCACAAGCGCGTTTCGAATTCAGCACGCATGGATTTTTCAACGATGAAGCGCCGGATCGCCGTGCAGCGTTGCCCGGAAAAACTGAACGCGGACCTGGCCAGCGGCGCGACGATCGCATCGAGGTCCGCGTCCGCCAGAATGATCACGGCATTGTTGCCGCCCAGTTCAGCCTGCAATGGCTTTCCATACAGCGTGCACAAGGCCGAGCAGGTTGCGCCTGCGCCAACCGAGCCAGTGATCGTGATGGCATCGATGGCGCGTGCGCGCATCATCTGGCGGGCAGTATCTGCATCGCCGAAGACGAGGTTGACCACGCCTGCGGGAACCCCTGCCTCGGCCAGGGTCTGCATCAGCAGGGTGGAGATCATTGCGGCTTGCGGAGAAGGCTTCCACACGACGCTATTGCCGTACACCAGCGCAGGTGCGATCTTCCCGACTGGAATGGCGATCGGGTTGTTCCATGGCGTGATGATGCCTATGGTGCCAACCGGGCGATAGCGGATGACCAGTCCGTCCATGCTCGTATCCTCGATGACTGCCGATTCGGCGCACGACTCGATCAACGCCAGGCAACGCTGCAGCTCTTCATGCGCATCCGTGATCGGTTTTCCCACCTCGTCTGCGACGGCTTTGGCCAGCTTGTCAGTTTGGGCAGAGATAACATTACGCCAGCGCAGCAGCGTATCGATACGCTGCTGCAGGGACGTCATCGACCACTCCTGCCGGGCTGCACCGGATGACTCCGCGGCCATGGCCACGACTTCCTTCCCGGCCAGCGCAAAGGGTGACTGTGTCTGCGCGAGATCTGCAGGATTGTGGTGTACATGGGTGAACTCGCCGTGCGTTGCCGTTATCCAGTGACCGGAAATATGGGCGACCGGCTGGGAAGTGCTCGGCTCGTGTGGGTATGCGGCTGCCCCCAACAAGGACAGCAAGCTGTCCGTGCCCAAAAAGCTGGCAGCACGCCCCTCCAGATAGTCGCGCGAGATCTCGCCATGCAGGATTTCTGCAGAGCCGGTGGCGTCGTCTGCGATCAGGACGCGATAGCCATTTGCATAGGCATCCAGCGCTGTCGCCCTGAGGCAGCCGTGCAGGTAGATCCCGGCAAGGATCAGCGTGTCCGCTCCGAGTTGTCGAAGCTGGTGGTCAAGCTGCGGGTTTTCAAAGCCGCTGAAATAGCGCTTGTGGATCACTGCTTCGTCAGCTCGTGGCGCCAGTTCCGGCGGACTGGCCTCGCCAGCGCTGCCGGCAATACAGGCCAGGTAATCGGCTGCTTTCCAGTGTGGCATGCTGTCGCTGCCATCAGCCTTGACCTGGGTGCGAATGTGAAAAATCGGCACGCCGGTTTCACGACAGCGGCTAAGCAGCAGGGAGGCATGTGCAGTGATTTGTTCAGCCAGCGGCAGCAGGCCCGGCCGGTTCAGAAAATCGATTTGCAGGTCTACGAGTAGCAGCGCCGCTTTCATGCAATATTCAGCTCGGCTTTTTTATGCAATGCTTCCAGCCTGGTGTGCAGGCTATTGGAAATGTGTTCTGCCAATGCCCGCGTGCCGACGACCTGGCAGCCGGGGAAGGCGATGTCGGCTGTACGCCAGCCTGCTGCCACGGTGTCATTGATCGCCAGGCGAATCTCGGCAGCAATATCGCTGAGCCCGAAACTTTCCTGCAGCAGCATGGCCAGTGACAGCATCTGCCCGATCGGATTGGCGCGGTCCATGCCGGTCAGATCATGGGCTGCACCATGCCCGGTCTGGTAGACGGCGCAACCGGACGCCGAAAAATTGGCTGAATATGACATACCCCTGGAGCCAAGCAACAGTGCGGCGTTGTCGACGATCACGTCGCCGAACATGTTGGGCGCTACCACGACATCGAAATTCCCCGCATCCGCGATGATCTGGTAACAGGCGTTGTCGATTTCCAGCGTGCGCAGTTCAACGCCATGCCGGATCGAAGATTCGGTTGCCATTTCTTCCCACAGCCGGCTGATGGAAGGCACCCCGCCGGGCTTGGTGACCACGCATAATTTCCCGCTTCTGTGATTTGCGATGCGCGAGGCGACATCCATGATCCTGACTACCTGTGTATCGACATAGTCAAAACGGTGGTATGCATGGCGCGCGCCATTTATCTGTTCAAAGCCGAAATTGCCCTGATACAAGCCGCCGGTACTTTCACGCACAACCAGGATATCCACGCTGGCTACTGCCGAGGGCTTGAGCGGCCCGGTTCCGGCCATGGCAGGCAACGGGTCGATCGGAGCCAGTTTGCAGTAGAGGTCGAACTGCCGTCGCAGGTCATAAACAAATCTTTCTCCGCCGGGTCCGCAAAAAACCGGGCTGTCACAGCGGAACAGCTCATTGCAGAAGCGGATGACTTCTTCACTCAGCGCCTGGCCCGATTCGGCAATGGCATCCTTGCCGATCTTGCCGCCCCAGCGCAGATCGAATGATATCGGATAGTGATCCTGAATCACGCCCAGCAGGCCCAGGCTGGCGGCAATGATCTCCGGTCCGATACCTTCTCCGGGCAGGATGCCGATGGTATAGGGAGATTGCGGCAGATCCGATGCGTTGCGGCCGGTGACGATATCTGACAGGCGCAATGAGGTTTCGTGGTGTAGTCTGTTATCCATGTTATCGAGCCATTGCGAAGGTTTGGGTTTTCCGCTTGCTATTATAGGGTGGGCTGATAATAAACCGGAAGCTCAGAATGGTTTCTCTATCGTTTCCAGTGACTGCGGCCGCCCTTTGACCAGGGATACTCCCTTGCCAACAGGTAGCGTGATGACCTCGAGTCCCGGGGTCGATTCCAGTCGCTCGATGAAAAGGCTTACCGTGTGCTGGTAGCCATTTTCCTTGCCATAGATCGTGCTTCGCTTGGCCGACACACTGTCATGAAATAGCGTGACGGCCTGTTCCGAAAGCTTGGGCAAAAATGCCAGGTAGTCCAGTCGTGCCTGTTCCGCCGTGTGATAGCCGTCGATCATGAACAAGCCTATGTTTGCCAGCGCAGCATAGTTTTCCGTCTGCACGAATTCCTGCGTGGTGTATTTATGGTGCACGACATTCGGGGTGCCGAGTTGCTGAAAATGAGATGCGACCCGTTCAGGATCGGCCCAGAAATCATCAACCAGGGATGGGTCGATAAATGCGACAGACCCTTTGGTTTCGTTATCCAGCAGGCCTTTGGCAATCACGCTGGGCACGAAGCCGCGATACGAGCCGATCACCACGGCAAACTCCGGGCGGAGCGACCGGGCAAGGGCGTAATAGATCCATCCCAGGCCGAGATTGAGGTCGCCTGTGCTTTGCCCGTGTCCCATCTTGGCCATGTCAGGGTCGGAAAACAGATTCGAGATATAGGCTTCCAGGTTCACTTGGCCTTGCTCCGGTTAAGTACTGGTCATTATACCGGGACTGGTCGGTCTTCTGATGGTATGTGTGCTCGATTCCATCAGATAAAACAGTGGCCATGACAGGGCTGCCGGTATCCGGATATTGCCATTGGAGCCGGCTGCCCAGGGAAGCATATGGCGCTACAATGATGCGGCATCATGATGAAAAATTCCTTGAAATATTGTTTGCGGTATCGGGCGGGTTTACGCCAGGCTATCAAGACCATCCTTGTCGTGTGCAGCCTGGCATTGCTGCACGCCTGCGCCAACATTCCCGAACCTGCCGCGCGCCTTCAGAACGCAGACCTGCTGGCTGCCGCGCGCGGGTGGCAGGCGGGGATCATTCATGCGGGTCAATTCGACCTGAAATATTACGCGCCCCGGCAGCAGACGCCCGGTTCGTTGTTGAGCGTCTATATCGAAGGCGACGGATTCGCGTGGAGCAGCAGTTCATCGCCATCATTCGACCCCACCCCGATGCAGCCTGTGGGCTTGTCACTGGCCTTGCACCAACCGGCAGGCAAGGCGGCATATCTGGCGCGCCCTTGCCAGTATGTGGGCGGCATGGATGCCAGGGGGTGTGCGATGAAATACTGGACCAACAGGCGTTTTTCTACCGAAGTCATCGAGTCGAGCAGTATCGCGTTGGATGAACTCAAGCGCCTGATGCATGCCGATCGCCTGCAGTTGATTGGATATTCCGGCGGCGGTGCGGTTGCCGCGCTGCTGGCGGCGACACGCCAGGATGTGGTCAGCCTGGTCACGGTCGCCGGTAACCTCGACCCTGTCGCCTGGGCGAAAGATAATCATTTGTCGGCTCTGGACGGATCACTTGATCCGGCTGACTATTGGCAGCAACTTTCCCGCATACCGCAAATTCATTTTGTCGGCGGCAAGGATGTAACGGTGGGACATGAGATCGCCGAGGCGTACCGGGATCGCTTTGGCAAGGATGACTTGCCCGGGATCGTGACCATTCCGGACTTTACCCACCATTGCTGCTGGGTGGACAAATGGCAAGAACTGTATTCCCGGTATGTCGAGAATCTGTAGGTTGGACTGATAAAGGAAGCCCAACTTAAGCCAACGCCAAGTGTTGGGCTTCGTGCCTCAGCCCAGCCTACGCTTGTTACAGGTTGATGCTGCGTCCGCCATCCACGGCGATTACCTGGCCGGTGATGTAGGGGGCATCGCACAGCAGGAATTTCACCGTGCGCGCGATGTCGTCCGGTTCGCCTTCGCGCTTTAGCAGGGTGTGTGCGACGATCTTGCGGCGCTGCTCCTCATCCGCCCATGCATTGGATTCCGGCCAGACGATGACGCCGGGCGCGACGGCATTGACCCGTACCTGCGGCGCCATTTCCTGTGCCAGCGATCGGGTCAGCGCGGCCAGCCCGGCCTTGGCCACGCTATACAGCGGGTATCCATGCAGCGGACGCTCGGCATGGATGTCCACGATATTCACGATCGCGCCATGATGGCGACGCAACTCGGCGTGAGCGGCCTGGGACAGGAACAGCGGCGCCTTCAGGTTGGTGCCGAGCAGGTCCTGCCATTGTTGCTCGCCGATCTCGTCGAGTGGCGTGGCATAGAAGCTGGAGGCATTGTTGACCAGTCCATCCAGGCGGCCAAAATGATCCACTACCTGTTTCACCATTGCCGGCAATGCCGCCATGTCCAGCAGGTCGGCCTGCACGTTGAGTACCGAGTTTTCGCGTTGTGCATTGAGTTCGGATTGCAACGCCAGTGCTTCTGCAACCGAGGAACGATAATGCAAGGCGATGTTCGCGCCCGCCGCGTGCAATCTGCGGCAAATGGCCGCGCCCACGCGTTTCGCCCCGCCTGTCACCAATACGACTTTGCCTTGCACCGCATCCTCCACTAAACTGTCAGCTGCAATTTACCACAGCCGTCATGTCTACTCTACCGACACCTTCCGCTGCAGCGCTGGCACACAGCAACTGTTTGCGCGAACTGATCCTGCAGGATGTCAGCATGCAGGGCGGTTGGATCCCGTTCTCGCGCTTCATGGAACTGAGCCTGTATCTGCCCGGATTTGGTTATTACACAGCCGGGTCGCGCAAATTCGGCGATGCGGGCGACTTCATTACCGCGCCGGAGCTGTCTTCCCTGTTTGGCCGCACGCTGGCGCGTCAGTTGGCCGAAGTGATGGAGCAAAGCGCACCGCAAATTCTTGAACTGGGCGCGGGCAGCGGCAAACTGGCTGCCGACATCCTGCTCGAACTGGAACGCATGGATCGCCTGCCGCAGCGCTATGCGATCCTGGAAATCAGCGCGGATCTCAGGGAGAGGCAACAACAGCTGCTGCAGACACAGGTGCCGCACCTGCTAGATCGTGTGCATTGGCTGGAGTCGCTGCCCGATAGCATTTCCGGGGCCGTGATTGCCAATGAAGTGCTGGATGCTTTGCCGGTACACCTGGTTTATTGGGCCGAAGACCAGATACTCGAACGGGGCGTGTCTGTGGAAGGCGACAATTTCGTCTGGCAATTGCGTCCTCCGGTGCATGCGGAATTGCTGCAGGCCGCAGAGCAGATCGACGTTCCCGGCGATTACCTGAGCGAGATCTCGCTCGCCGCGCGCGGCCTGGTCGCCAGCCTGAGCGACCGCTTGCAGCAAGGCGTGATGCTGTTCATCGATTATGGTTTCGGCGCCGGCGAGTACTACCACCCGCAACGCAGCAGCGGCACCCTGATGTGCCACTATCGCCACCATGCGCACGACGATCCGTTTTTCCTCACCGGTCTGCAGGACATTACTGCGCATGTCGATTTCAGCGCCATCGCCGAGAGCGCGATCATCAACGATGCGCACCTGTTCGGTTACACCACGCAAGCCAATTTCCTGATCAACTGCGGCATCGCCGATTTCCTCAATGAGATTTCTCCGGAAAACCCGCGCGAATATATGCCGCTTGCCGCGCAACTTAAAAAACTCACCAGTCCTGCGGAGATGGGCGAACTGTTCAAGGTGATCGCGCTGGGCAAGGGCATCGATACCTTGTTGAGCGGTTTCCGTGCTGGCGACAAGTCGCGCAACCTGTGACCCTGCGGCCCGGAACATGGCGACCATCCACTGTTTTGCGCCGGTCGGCAACGCAGATGCAACAGTGCTGATCCTCGGCAGCATGCCCGGCATCAGATCGCTGCAGCAAGCGCAGTACTACGGTCACCCGCTGAACGCGTTCTGGAAGATCATGGGCGAACTGGTTGGGGCGCATCCCGGCCTGCCTTATATGGAAAGGCTCGGCATCCTTGAAGCTTCCGGCATCGCTTTGTGGGACGTGCTGGCTTCCTGCCGGCGCGAAACCAGCCTGGATGCGCACATCAGGGAAGCGTGCGCGAACGATTTCGAGACGTTCTTCGCCGGCCATCCGCATATCACGCGGGTATTTTTCAACGGCAGCAAGGCCGAGCAATGCTTCAGGCGGTTCGTGCTGGGCAAGCAGGCATTGCCGCAGCTTGACTTCCTGCGCCTGCCGTCGACCAGTCCGGCCCATGCCGGCATGCGCTATGCCGACAAGTTGCAGGCGTGGCGCGCAGCAAGTCGTAGGTTGGGCTGAGGCACGAAGCCCAACTTGGTGGTTACCGGAAGATGTTGGGCTTCCTTTGTCAGCCCAACCTATGGCTGACTGGCATTGGCCTGCCAGCGTTCGAACATTTCGCGATATGCTTTTTCCAGATGCCGGGCCAGGTCTTCGGCGTCGCACAACGGACTGTTTGCCATGCGTTCGCGCTGGAGCGGACGCAGCGCCTTGCGCTGTTCCACGTCACGGGCCAGCGCGACGACCTTGTCAATGTATTCCTGGTCGGAGTGGGTTATCCATTCGGGATGGCCGATTGCATTCAGCATGGATGCGGTCATGCGCGAGGTGGCGCGGTCGCCGAGGGCGTGAATGACCGGCACGCCCATCCACAATGCATCGCAGGTGGTGGTGTAGCCACCGTGGCCGCCGACAGGATCAAGCGCAATGTCCAGCCGGTTGTATTGCATTATATAGTCTGCCCATTCCGAATTTGGCTGCAGTTCGATGCGCTCTGCTGATATGCCGAGTTTGCCCAACGCATCCAGCATGCGACGGCGATTGCCGGCATCGGCCAGTCCCTTGGTCTTCAACAGCAGGCGACCTTCCGGCAGGGCATGCAGCACCTTTGCCCACAAGGCGAGTGTGCGCGGGTTGAGTTTGCCGATGTCATTGAAACTGCCCAGCCACACTGTGCCGTCCCCGGCCGGCCGCCAGTCCGGTTCGGGTACATCGGACACGGTCTTGTAGGAGACCGATACCCGGGGCAACCGCCAGGTTTGTTCGCTGAAGTGGTGATCGGTTTCCGGCGGGGTCAGCAGGTCGTCGCCGAGGTAGTAATCCATCTCGGTCAATCCGGTGCTGGCGAAGAAGCCGACATAATGCAGTTGCACCGGCGCGGCGCGATGGGCGAACACGCCGATGCGGCTGCGCGCGGTATGCCCGGACAGGTCGATAAGCACGTCGATGCCGTCGGCATCGATGCGGTCACGGATGCTGGCATCGGACCAGCCGGCAACCGGCACCCAATGATCGACCATGGCTTGCAGCCGATCGGTGACTGCATCGCGGACAGATGAGGTGGAGTAGGCGGACAGTTCGATGGTATCGCGGTCGTGCTGCGCAAACAGTTGTTCGATGAAATAGGTCACGGCATGGTGCAGGAAATCTCCCGACACATAGCCTACCCGCAAGCGCCTGCCGGCCAGCGGGGAACGCTGGAATTTGCGGCTGCGGGCAGCAAGCCGGTCCTGCGCCGATACACAAGCCAGTTCCCAGCCGCGCGCTTCGGCCAGATAGGCAGCCGGATCAAGCGTGGCGTGGTAGGCATGCAGGAACAGCAGGTTGCTGTAGGCAGCAGCGAAATTTGGCCTGAGCGCAAGCGCCTTGCGGAAGCTTGCGATCGCTTCGTCCAGTCGGCCCTGTTCCAGGAGCGCCCCGCCAAGATTCGCATGAGTCTCGACAAAATCCGGCCTGAGCGCATACGCCTTGCGCAGGTTGTCGATCGCATCGTCCAGTTCGCCCTCGTCCTTGAGCAGCGTGCCCAGGTTGTGGCGCGCCTCGGCATAATCGGGGTTGATTGCAATCGCCTGTCGGTAGCTTGCTATCGCATGCTTCGGCTTGGCTTGTTCATTGAATATGTTGCCGAGCAGGAAATGCGCTTCAGCCATGCCTGGCCTGAGCAACAGCACCTTACCGTAGTAGTCTGCGGCCTCATCCAGCTTGCCCTGGGACTGCAAGGCCTTGCCCAGGTTGTATTGCGCATCGACATAGTCCGGCTTGATGCCAAGCGCATCACGGAAGCTCGCTATCGCATCGTCCAGCCTGCCCTGCTCGCGGAAAGTGAGACCGAGATTGTTTTGCGCCTCGGCATGATCCGGTTTAATGGCAAGCGCTTGTTGATAACTGGCTATCGCCTCATCCAGCTTGCCTTGCTTGCTTAGCAGGATCCCCAGATTGTTATGCGTCTCGAACGAATTTGGCCGCAACGCAAGCAAGGCGCGCAGACAGGTGGCGGCCTCATCCAGATTCCCCAGCTCGTAATGAAGGTTGCCCAGATTGCGATGAGCTTCGGCATAGCCGGGCTTGAGCGCAAGCGCACGCCGGTAACTCGACATCGCCTCGTCTGTTCGTCCCAGATCGTGGTAGGCCGCGCCGAGGTTAAAGTGCACTTCTGCAATATCCGCCTTGATCGACAGCGACTTGAGATAACTGTCGATCGCTTTATCCGGCTTGCCTTGCGCCTTGAATGCGAGGCCCAGGTTGCTGTAGTACACCGGATGCATCGGGTTCACGGCGATCGCCTTGCCGATCTGCATGACGGCAATGTCGCTCTGCCCCCGCTGGTGTGCGACCAGCCCGGACAGATGCAGGGCATCTGCATGATGCGGATGCAGGTCGAGTATTTGTCGGTAAAGCGCCTCGGCTTCCGTCAGGCGGCCTGACTGATGCTGTTGCAGCGCAAGCCGTAACAGTTGCTCGGCTCCCGGTGGCGGGATTTCAGTCATGGTCGTTTTGATTGCTGCGCATGCTTATCGGTTCGGAATATGGGTCCGCGCTGTCGCGGCAGAATTATTGCATCCATCTGGCAGGGGTTGCAAAATCGGGTTGCCCGGATGCTAGCGAATTTGCGCGCGAGCAGCAACGACTGTCGGTTTCCCCCTCCCTGGCACTGGAAAGCCTGGAAGCCGCATTAATGCTGGATTGCCGGGTATGTATTTGGTAGCATCCTTGTCCTGTTTGCCAAGCTTGAAATAATTATAGGTCGTCAAGATGCATTTGCTGAGCCATCCCCCGCGCGCCATCCAATATCTGTATGCACTGCTCATCTCGATAGCGCTGGTGGGCATGATAGATGTGTTTACCAATTCCATGCCGGCGCAATGGGATGGGGCGTACTACGTGCACATGGCGAAATTCGGGACAGGTATACCGGGAGACCAGTACCTGGTTGCGCCTTATGCTTACCGGGTCGGCATGCCTTATCTCAGCCATGTGGTTGCCAACCTGTTTTCCATTTCAACCGAGGACGGTTTTCGTATCGTGGGATGGCTTGCAGCGGTATCGCTGCTGATGAGCATTTTCCTGCTGTGCCGGAATTTCACCGCCGACTATCGGCAAGCCCTGCTGCCCATGGTGTTGCTCGGGCTGTCCTGGCAACACATCAAGTATCCGCTTTTTTCCTGGTCGTCTGTGGATGTGGCGGCCTATCCGCTGATGGTGATTGCCTTCTGGGCCCTGATCACGAAAAGATTCTGGTTATGCCTGATGGTGTCAGGTATCGGACTGTTGTTCAAGGAATTCCTTGCCATCCCATGGCTATTGCTGGTGATCCGCCTCGCTGTCGAATACTGGCGCAGCAGGTCGGGGCGCGAGCTGATTCTTCTAGGCACTTCCGTTGTGGTTGGCATTGCGCTGATACTGATTCCGCGCATGTATATTCCGGTCACCAGTTCGGAACAATTCATTGACCCGGTCCATAACACCGTCGCACCCGGATTGCTGCTTCTGATCCTGCTGGATAAGGCCCGGTGGTTGAACATCATCTATGATACGGCCGGCTATTGGCTTCCCACGCTACTGTTGCTGTCGCGATCCAGACTCAGCGCATTGCGGGCAGAGCTGGCGGCGATCAGGATCCTGCCAACCATGGCGGGCTATCTGTTTCTGGTTCTGGTGCTGACCATATATGGCGGCGCCAACATATTCGTTTTCGTCAGTTACACCGTTGCCCTTCAGGCTGTCGTGCTGGCCCTGATTTTCAGGCATGGTGTGACGGTCGTCGAAGTCGTCTTTGTCGTGGCGGCCATGCTTGTGTACAACAAGACATTCCTTCATATACCCTTGCCCACTAACGTGTTCCCGTCCAGGAGTTTCGATGAATATATCGATTTCTATGGCGGCTGGGCATCCAGGGTCAACATGACCACGCTCTACAGATTTCTGGAATTGGCAACATTTGTCATTGTTGCCGCCTTCGTCAGGTGGAGAGCGAAAGCGGCTTGATCATTTGGGAGTGCGTGTGCCGGTCGATACCGGGGTGATGTCGCCGGCGTGTCTGCTGCGGGAGCAGTCAACTGGATCGAATTTTTGAAAGCATGAAGTGAAGCAGTTTTTGACAAACAGATTTTCTCTCGCAACTTTCCTGGTGGCGGCAGCGATGCTGCTGGGCACCGCCTGGATAGGCGACGATGCCTTCATCACATTGCGGGTGATCGATAATTTCGTCAACGGTTATGGCTTGCGCTATAACGTGATCGAGCGCGTGCAGGTGTTTACGCACCCGTTGTGGTTTATGCTGCTGACGCCATTCTACGCGCTGACCCGCGAGCCCATGGTTACCACCATGCTGGTTTCGGTGCTGGTATCGCTGGGTGCCCTGTGGCTGCTGGCTGCCAGGATCGCGAAGGATGTCGAGTATGGCTGCCTGCTGGTCCTGCTTGCCATGGCATCGACTGCCATTTACCAGTATTCCACTTCCGGGCTCGAAACGCCGCTGACATTCCTGTTGCTGGCGATGCTCGTATGGCAGTTGCAGCAACATCAGCGGGTGTGGATCCCTGCCGGGATCATCGGCCTGCTATTGCTGAACCGTCTCGATCTGGCCGTGCTGGTCGGGCCGCTGGCGGCGTATCTGTTCGTTTCGGCCAGGGGACAGCGGATCAAGGTTGCCATGGCGGTGACTTTTCCGACGCTGGCGTGGATGGTGTTTTCGCTGGTCTATTACGGCGCACTGTTTCCCAATACGGCATATGCCAAGTTGGGCACAGGATTTGGCGCTGGCGAACTGGCATCGCAAGGGCTGGTATACGCCTGGGATTTTGTTCAGCACGATCCGCTGTTGGCGCTGGTGATCGGCACAGTGGTGATCGTTGCAGCACGTTCCGCTGACTGGAAGTCCAGGCTGTTGGGCCTCGGTATCGTTTTATATATTATTTATACGATCATCATAGGTGGCGATTTCATGAGGGGACGGTTTTTTACGCCGCCCGGATTCCTTGCGTTTTGTCTGCTGGCGCGATTCCCCATGCCGGTGTGGCTGGAAAAGAAAAAAATGATCATTGGGCTGATCGGAATTGTTGCAGTTGCAGTATTGCTGGTTGCAAGAGTCATGGAGAATCAATCTACCGAGATACCTGCCAATGGCATTACCGATGAGCGTCAATTCTTCTACGCGGATAATGGGCTGCTACCTGTTCTGGCAGCATGGAGTACAACCGGAGAAGAGCCGGTTCATCCCTGGGCGAAATTGGAGAGCGAGAGGGCGAAAGCTCATGGCAATGGGGAGATGCAATATTACTCGGTGCTGACTGCCGGAATGCATGGTTACTATGCCGGACCAACCGCATATCTACTGGATTCATATGCCCTGACGAATGCTTTTCTTGCCCGACTTCCGGCAGTTCCCGGCGGGAGGGTCGGTCATAACCTGCGCATCCCCCCGCCAGGTTACCGCGAATCGATATACCCATATCCAAAAACGGATATAGAGTCCCTGCGTCCGTTATTGAACGACGTGACACTTGCCACGCGCGCGCCGTTTTTTGCCAGGGGCAGATGGAGTGCCATCTGGAGATTGAGCTTTGGCTACTACAACTGGATATACCGGGAAAATTATCAGCAGTTCACGATTCGAAGGAATACATTGCATCCGGCCACACAATCAAGACAATGATAGATCGAGTTCAAGAGGAAGCGCTTGCACGAAAGAAATAATGCTGCCGTCATTGTTAACCGGCGGGGATCGCTGGCCTGGTTATTTATTTGTGAGACTCCCTGATAACGAATGCCGGATAACCGTCATCGACCGAAAGCGGCAGGCCGTCAACCACGACGGTGACATAAGGCCTCAAACTGGCATCTTCAACTTTGATCACGTGGCGCAGGCCTGATCTCTTGAAACGTAGAACATCACCTGCATGCACCTGGGTACTGCCACAATTTCCCCTGGAATAATATACAAATCCTCTCAGCGTTAATTGACCATCCTTCCAGAGGCCCTTTTCCCACGAGGTCCGGGTCAGGTTGACCGGATAGAAAACATCCCTCGTATATTTATTGCTGCACAGGGAGATCGATCTGAAATCAAGCAGCAAATCATCCGGGCCCGGGTTTACCCGGGCGGCGGGGTCTTTTTCAAGCACTATGTTGGAAGTGGCCAATCCGGCATCCCGCAATGCCAGGATTGTCATGCCTGTTGTCGGCGGTCCCATCCGTGACATGAAAAAGCCGAATTCATCATAAGCGGAGACGAAGGAGGCCGAAGGCATTCTGACAGGAATATTCAAGGAAGCTGCATCCTGGGAAACCAGGTATGCCGGTGGCGGTTCCTGAAGAAGACGGATTATCGTTGTTGATGGTTTGCCGCTGTCTTTCACCTGTTTTTCCAGCGCCTCAAGCAGCGCGACATTCGGCGCGACGAATCCATCGAAAACATTGCTGTAGGCGGAATATCCTGCCAAACCAATAAAAATCGCCGGGACAAGCAGCAATCCCCGTTTTGACAGCTTAGGAAAACGCCCCCTGGCGACGATGCCTGTCGCCCACACGCCTAACTCGTGTCCCATCAGCACTGCCAGAACGGCAATCGCTGCGCTGATCGCCACAGTTGATCTATAAGTAGCCCAATTCTCCGCCGTCACCAGGTTGGGCAAGGATGCGCCAATCAGGAAACACACCACCCCGGTCAGGGCAAGCCATGCCGGGCGGCCAAGTCTTCTGCAATACAGAACGGCCCCAACGATTATCACGGTCAAAACGACACCTGCCGCCAGGGAACTGCCGGGAACGATGTATAGCGAGAATGCATTCGTCAACAACTCGGAGACATACCAGTGAAGCTTTCCCGCTACGTCGTGCACCAGGGTGAACCGGCCAACGCCGGCTGGCCTCGGGGCACTGATGCTGATATAAGCGAGGCCCGCCCGCTGAACCAGAAAGCCAAGTCCCAGGGCTATCCCGAGTGCCATCGCCGCCGTGAATATTCTTCCGGGTTTCCAGGGTGTTTCCATGCTTGCGGAGGCAATCAACGACAACACGACAGCAGCGCAGAAAAACATCGCTGCGGGTTGGTATATAAGAAGCGCAGCCAGCAGAAGAGCTACCGAAGATGTAATCCTTGCGGCCTGGTTGTTGAAAAGCGCAGAAGCAGGAGGTGTCAGCAGAAAAGCCGCCGCCAGGGCGAGCAAAGCTGAGTAAGGGTATGGAAATGCTATTGCCCAGGATGCAAACACCTGGAACGATGGCAGCAAAATGATGCTGCACGCCAGGGCCAGTGAAGTAATTGTTGTGAGCCGATGCGCTCTGCAAAAATTGTAGAGACCCCATCCCACACACCATATGCCAAATACAGTGATCGACCTTAGGACTGACAACTTGTCGATGGAAAATTTCGCCCAGGAAAATCCAATATTCGCGAACAGGTCATTCAGCGGCCTGCCTTGCGCGGTAAATTCGCCAAAGCTGGCGCCATTCAACCATATGTAGTCGTCATAAAATCCATACCTGTTAACAATTACAGAGGAATAACACACTCCAACCAGGCAGGCGATGAGCAATGCAATGGCAAATTCATGCAGTGTGACTGACTTGAGCTTCACTCGATTTTCGTCCGCTAACGGGGAGGTTTATGCTACCACTCTTTTATTCAATGGCTTGTTCAGGTCGTTCTGCGGAGGATCGTTCTGGCTTGCGCAGAAGGGTTCAATTCGTGTCCAGCAGAATACCCCAGCGGGTTTTATAGTTCAGGCTGTTGTTGACGGCACCCGAGGAATAAACATCGCTGCCGCCAGTATCCAGCAGGAAGCCGAAACTGCCCAGGTCGTGTATGGGTTCGAAATTGCCGCGGCCCTGGCCGCGATTCCTTATGAAATATTCGTCGTCGCCGCCGTTGTCAGAAAGTACGCCGATGCCGTTGTCATTACCGGCGCCCTGGGCAATGATGTCTGCGATATAGCGATCATTGCCGCCGTTGTCGAGCAGGAAGCCGATGCCGAAGTCATGACCGCTTCCCTGCGCGACGCCGGTAGTGGCAAGGTAATTGTCGTCACCTTCGCCGTCGATCAGGACGCCGGCTGACATATGGATGCCGGCGCCCTGGGAATAGCGCCCCGAGACGTAACGGTCGTTGCCCTTGCGGTCGTCCAGGATGCCCAGCGAGTACCAGTAGCTGGATCCCTGCGCAAAATAGTCGGCCACGTAGGTGTCGTTTCCTTCCGCATCGGCGATGACGCCGATCCCGCCCGAGGCGCCGGCGAACGATTCCCATGGACGAATGCCGTAACCGAATCCCTGGGACATGGAATCGTAGGATTTGCCTGGCGCCCGGAAATCGTCAAACAAGCCGCCGGCGAAATAATTGTCATTGCCTGCGGCCTCGACGATGGCGCCGAATCCATTGACGAATCCGAATCCCTGGGCAAAGACATTGGCGGAATAGGTATCGTTTCCTCCTGCCTCAGCCAGTAGTCCGATGCCGAAACTGCCCGCTCCCTGCGCGATGGAAATGGCGCTGTACTGATCCCTGCCGGCCAGGTCAGCCAGCATGCCAACGCCGAGCATGCCGGCGCCCTGGGCATAGTTCTTCGCCGTATAGTGGTCATTTCCTTCGAGGTCGACCAGAAAGCCGCCGCCGAGCATGCCGGCGCCCTGGGAAAAATCTGCAGTTGCGGAATAGGTATCGTCGCCGGACATGTCAATGACGACTGAAAAAGGAGTCTGGCGCGTGCTGCCGCCGGCATGGTTGAAGTAGGTATCGTTGCCGCCGAGGTCGAGAATCAGTGTGGCATCTTCCTTGTAAATGTTGTCCTGCGGACCGCCGATCAACACCCGCCCCGCCGGTGTATCGATGACTGTCAGGTCGGCTTCCTCATGCACGACCCAGGATGCCGGGTAATGTTCGAGCTTGAAGGAATGCTTGTCCAGGGATGCCAGCGCTGGCAAATCCAGCGCTCGTGCTATCCCCGCAGAGGCGTTCATCAGGCGGGGCAGATCCAGCTTCAACACGATATGGAAAAACCTCAGCAAGCGTGTTTCTTTGTTGCGCTTCTCCGCCAGGGAGGGCTCATGCTTGTCGGCATCCTGATTAGGCACCAGCAGTGTCGGCGCGAATGAATACAGAAAATCGATCTCCTCGGTGTCGAGGACAGACAGCACGGCAGTGCGTTCGGCATTCGCGTGCTGGATGGCCAGCACCAACCGCTCGACGTATGCTGACATGTCGGCCGGTGGCTGCGCCGCATCCGGTGACGGGGGAACGTATGTCTTGTCCAGTTCGCCCATGGCAGTCCCCACCAATCCGGCAAGGTCATGATGAGTCTGGTCGAAGTCCCGTTGTAATCCATCGGTGATCTTGCGCGCCACCACGGGTACATCCAGCGGGTTGTTCATGACGTAATTCACCTCTTGCAGCCTGAACGGGTTGTACCCGGGTTGACGAACCAGCGGGCTGACGACCTTGTCGGTCTCGTCGTGGAATTGCTGGAGCAACTTCACAAACTCGTTCGTCAGCCCCTCTTTTTCCAGTGCTTCACCGAGCAGTGACGGACTCTTCCCGGGCTGCCTGTGTTCCAGTTCGGGGTGCGGTTTCAGGACCGAGTCGATGCGCGGGGCAGTGCCCAGTGTCGCTTCCAGTTCCAGCAAATCCTTTCCGCGCATGACCTGCAGTTTCACTTTGTCGCCGGGATGTTTTTTCGAAATATCCAGGCGCAGGGTAAGCAGCGACTGGAAGCCCTTGTCCTTGAAGTGTGCGCCGTCGAGGCCAACAATCAGGTCGCCCTCGAGCAGGCCCGCCGCCTCCGCTCCGGAGTCCGGCATGATCCTGGCGATCTCTATGGCCTGCAGGTCATGCCCGCCGTCAGGCGCTTTTGGCATTTCCTCCGGAAGTTTCATGGCGATGCCCAGCCAGCCCTTCTCTTCCATCCTCGGCAACTGCGCGCGCAGCGAGTTCCAGTCCCTGGCCGTTCCAAACAGATCGTCAAGGCGGGAAATGTCGGTATTGATCGCTGCGCCGAGCGCCTGCAATCCGCTGTCCTTGAATTCGTAGGTTTTGTCGATTTCCTGCGGACGCTGGGTGGATGCAGCCCAGACCAAGCTGGACAGGCTGGCAGTGACCAGCGCAACGATCAATCGGCGGAACAGTGTTGAATGAAACTTTATCGCCATGATCTTTTTTGTGCGGCCAATCAAATAGGGTACAGGCCAGATGGCCTCGGCATGTCGATTTATCATGCTTCTTGGGATCAAGGGCTGGTAGCAGTTTTCAAGATGAATTCTTCCACAGCGACAATGCGCGCTTCGCGTACCTTCTCCGCGATCAGGTTCGGGTCGGCGCACTGCTTTGCGATGTCCCCGGCATTCACCTCCTGTGCCGCCTGCAGCGCGCACAACAGGTGTTCGGCTTGCGGATAGGCATCGTCTTCGTGTCCGGTACGGCCATGCGCGTCGCAGGCACAGGCCTGCAACAGCAGGTTGAAACGATCCGGCCTGCGCCAGGCGTCGCAGCTCTGGAACAGACGCACGATGGTGTCCGGGCGCAGTTCCCTGGCGCGGTGCACATCGCCGTGAAAGCGTGCAACCAGCAGGCCCAGATCCCTGCATTCGCCGGGAACACGCAGGCGATCGCACAATGCGCGCAACAGGTCGACACTGCGCGTTTCGTGGCCGATGTGGCGCGGCAGGATGTCCCTTGGGGTGGTGCCCTTGCCCAGGTCATGGGTCAGTGCGGCAAAGCGAACCTCCAGCACATGATCCTGTCGCGCCGCCTGGTCCACCACCAGCATGGTATGCACGCCGCAGTCGATTTCGGGATGGTATTGCGGCGGCTGCGGCACGCCGAACAGCGCATCGACTTCGGGCAATATCTTCGCCAGCGCACCGCATTCGCGCAGGGTCATGAAAAACCGCGACGGGGATTTTTCCATCAGGCCGCGCGCCAGTTCCTGCCACACGCGCTCGGCCACCAGCGCATCGACCTCGCCGTTGGTCACCATTTCGCGCATCAGGGCCAGCGTTTCCGGGGCAATGGAAAACCCGAAGCGTGCGACAAAACGCGCCGCGCGCAAAATGCGCACCGGGTCCTCGTTGAATGCGGGGCTGACATGGCGCAGGATGCCTGCACGCAGGTCGGCTGTGCCGCCATGGGGATCGATCAGGTTGCCGTCGGCATCCTCGGCCATCGCGTTGATGGTGAAATCGCGCCGCAGCAGGTCCTGTTCCAGTGTCACGTCCGGCGCGGCATGGACGTTAAAGCCCTTGTAGCCGCGCGACACCTTGCGTTCGGTGCGTGCCAGCGCATATTCCTCATGTGTTTGCGGGTGCAGGAAAACCGGGAAATCCTTGCCGACTGGCTGAAAACCAAGAGCAGTCATGGCTTCCGGCGTGCCGCCCACCACCACCCAGTCATGATCCTCGACGGGCAGTCCCAGCATGCGGTCGCGTATCGCCCCGCCCACACAATAAAACTTCAATTCATCTTTCATCCGTAGGCGGCAACCTGGTCGCCGTGTCCCCGACGGCGATCACGCCGAGCCGTTCCTTCAGCGAACGCGCCGGCTTGCCAAACCGTTCGGCGTAATACTCGGTGTTGCTCATCACTTTCTTGACATAGCCGCGCGTTTCGTCGAAGGGAATATTCTCTATATAGATCGCACCCTCCAGCGGCATGTCGCCACGCCACTTGAGCGCGCGCCTCGGCCCCGCGTTATAGGCAGCCGTGGCCAGTACCGGGCTATTGTCGAATTTGTTCAGCATCGATTTCATGTAGTACGTGCCAAGGGTGAAGTTTGTGTCGAGCTGATGAATCGACGATTTGCGGTAATCCCGCAAGCCCAGCTTGCGCGCGATCCAGCGCGCCGTTGCCGGCATGATCTGCATCAACCCGCTGGCGCCAGCATCGGATTTTGCTGCCGTGACGAAACGGCTTTCCTGGCGCATCAGGCCATATACCCATTCTTCTTCCAGATCGTTCTGGCGGATATGTGACTGCAGTTCATCCCGATAGGGCGCGAGATAACGCAGGTTGAAATCATGCAATTCCTGGGTGCGTTCTGCGGTATTGATGGCGCGGTCGTACATGCCATTGCGGCGGGCGATTTCCGCCGCCGTAAGCAATTGCTGGTCATCGAAATTGCGTACCGCCCAGATCCATTCCCTGAAAGCCTCGGTGCGCAAATTCATGCGGTACAAGGCCAACGCGCGCTGCATGGCAGGCCGCTCCTGCATCGCCTTCAAATCCTGCTCATTCGGCAGATAGGTGACCAGCATGATGCCTGTGGTGGGTGTCGTGCCCAGTTCCTCCGCGGCCAGCTGCCCGTAAAAATCGTATTGACCGCTCAGTGATGAGAACAGTGCCGATGCTTCATCGTTCCTGCCCAGCGCCCGCAGCGCACGTGCCTTCCAATAGATCCAGGCTTCTTCCTGCTGCTCGGTTGGCGACATGTTTCCTATGCTCGCCAGCACTTCATTCCAGTCATGGGCGAGCAGGGCGGCACGGACTCGCCAGGCCGACTGAGTCTCGGTAAGGGGCGCCTTGCCTGCATCCCTGAACCACTCAAGTGCTTGCGCATCGTGATGCCGCGCCGCTTCGTAGCCCAGCATGGCATAAAAACGCCCCTGTTCCGCGGCACTGAAATTCTTCGATATTTTTTTCCACTGGGTGAAAGCCAGTTGCGGCTCCTGTCCGGCGAGACGCTGCAAGGCAAACAACGCCAGCTCGCGTTGCGTTTCGTTGGCGGGTTTCAGCTTGAGGCTTTTCAGATAGGATTGCGCGTTGCGCGTTACATGATGCAGGGTTCTTGCGGACAAATGGCGTTTGGCCGACAGCCTGGGCAACAAGGATTTGACCATGCTGACATTGCCTGCCCGCAGAGCCATGCTCGCTCGCTGCCAAACGTCCGCCTCGCTGATCGTGCCCTCGTCGAATGCGATGTCGAACAGAGTCGCGCAGCTTGCCGGCGGCTCGCTCAGGTCGGTCAGCCAGAGTTGGCGTACCTCATCCAGCACGGCGATTTTTTGCCTGCGCAGGCGCGACTGCATGGCATAACAGGACAGTTCTGCATCGCCGTTCAACAAATTCGGATATTCCGCGTCGAAGTCGTCCCATTGCTGTTTTTTTCCAAGCGACTTCAGCCATTCGCCGCGCAGGCGGTCAATCACCGGCGTTTCATCATGGCGCGCAAGAAATGCCTTTATGCTTGCCGGGTCATCTGTTTCCAGATGCATGCGCAAACGGTAATAGGCAATATAGGGTTCCAGCGGGCTATTGGCCAACCCTGCCGCGTGGCGTTCAAATTTCTCAGCATCGCCGACACGAAAATCCTCACGTGCAGCAATAAAATCTTCATCGGCAGCAGAGTATGGCGCCCCGCTTGCCTGTGTTTCCGGAGGAGCTTGCGCGTTCACGCTCGCCAGTGCAACAGCGGGAACCAATAGCAGAGTGAGAAGTAGAGATTTCATACGAAACCCGCCTGATTAACTGCGGAAAGCATAACACATGCATGCGCAGCATTCCGAGGTGCCGCGTTGCCGCAATAATTGCCTGCGCTTGATCTACCTCGGGTGCCGGAAGACGATCCGATACCGATCAGCGGCACTTAATTGTTCTTGGCACCCTGGTCTATCCATTTCTTGAGCAGGTCGATCTTGTCCCTGGAAAGATTGCCGTTGATACCGAACGGCATCTTGATCGAAGGGTCGGCACGGCCCTCGACCAGCATGATCAGGGTGCTGGCAAAACTGTCACCGGGCTTGATCACGGAACCGTATCGGGTGCCTTTGATGAGGCTGTCGTAAGTGCGCATGTCGAGACCGCTTTTCTCGTATCCCTTGCCCCCCGGTTGATGGCAGCTCAGGCAATAATCATTGAGGATAGGGCGAATATCCGTGCCGAAGCTGACCACCTTTTGGGTTGCACCCATTGCAGGCAGCGAAAGCATGACAGCGAATACACCGACCAGCAGAGTTCTGAAGTTCATGATTTTTCTTTCAATTATGATGATCGTTGCTGGGGCAGTCTACGCCTCTTTGAGCAAAAATTATCGGGGTATCCATCGCGGCTTCCGGGTCGAGCGCGAGTACCATAACAGGCCCACGGTCACTAGCGTTAATAACGAGGTCCACATCCATGGGAAATCACTCATCTTCGCATCGGTGAGCGGCAACACCAGCAGAATCGACCACATGCAGATCATCATGACTGCCATCGTGACCCCGGCCCAGCCAACCATGACCCCGATGGGGGAGCCACCGGTTATGCGCATCGCGCCGCAGGACGGGCAACTGACGTCATCAGACTTGATTTCTGCAGCACAAACAGGACATTGCATGATTATTTCCTTTACTACGACTAAATTAGGTGGTGCGCCCGGCGGGAGTCGAACCCACGACCCTTGGCTTCGGAAACCAATACTCTATCCATCTGAGCTACGGACGCAATTTGAAGTTCCCAGTATAGCGCTTTTTTAGTCCCGACTCCCACGCACCATGTACCCAAATAATGCTATCTTTAGCGTCATGAACTTTGCCAATCCGAGTACTGCAGCGATTTGCCAGCTGTTGCGCAGTGTCCGTACTATCGCGGTTGTCGGCCTGTCGCCCAATCCGGCTCGGCCCAGCTTCCGGGTCGCAAGCGCCATGCAGGCGCGCGGTTATCGCATCATCCCCGTGCGGCCCCTGGTTAAGGAAGTGCTGGGCGAACCGGCGTATGAAAATCTGGAAAGCATCCCGCATGCGGTAGATATGGTGGATGTGTTCCGGGCGTCGCAGCATGTACCCGCTATCGTGGAAAGCTGCATCAGGATTGGTATCCGGAATTTGTGGCTGCAGGATGGCGTGGTCGATGAAGCAGCGGCGCAACGTGCCAGCGCTGCCGGTATCACGGTGGTGATGGATCGCTGCATGTGGCGCGATCATTCCCAGCTGTGCTCGCCATGAACAAACAACGCTGCGCCTGGCCTGGCCAGGATCCGCTCTACTGCGCCTACCACGACCAGGAATGGGGCGTGCCGCTGCATGATGATCGCGCATTGTTCGAGTTCCTGATACTGGAAGGCGCCCAGGCCGGCTTGAGCTGGATCACCATCCTGCGCAAACGCGAACATTACCGCGCCGCTTTCGACAATTTCGATCCCGCACGCGTTGCCCGCTATGATGAAGATAAAATAGCAGCGCTGCTGCAAAACCCCGGCATCGTGCGCAACCGGCTGAAAGTGGCTGCGGCAGTGAATAACGCGCAAAGATTTCTCGACCTGCAGGAAAAATTCGGCAGCTTCGATGCTTTCGTCTGGCAGTTCGTGGGCGGCAAGCCCAGGCAGAATCGATGGCGCGGCCTTGCCGAGATCCCGGCCAGCACGCCGGAATCGGACGCGATGAGCAAGGAGCTGAAACGGCGCGGCTTCAAGTTTGCGGGCAGTACCATCTGCTACGCGCACATGCAGGCGACCGGCATGGTGAATGACCACACGGTGGATTGCTTCAGGCACAAGGAAATTGCCGGTATGGGTAATTGAAATGATTTTGAAATTTACAAAAATGCATGGCGCAGGCAACGACTTCGTCGTGATCGACGGCATCCGCCAGCAGGTAAGCATGACGCCAGAGCAGCTGCGGATGCTGGCCGACCGGCATTTCGGCGTCGGCTGCGACCAGGTTCTGCTGGTGGAGGCTACCCAGCATCCCGAGGCGGATTTTCGCTACCGCATCTTCAACGCCGACGGCGGCGAGGTGGAACAGTGCGGCAATGGCGCGCGCTGCTTCGTGCGCTTCGTTATCGATCAGGGACTCACGCAGTCGCGCGAGATCAGGGTGGAAACCAGGGGCGGCCTGATCTCGCCGCGCCTGGAACAGGATGGCCGCATCACGGTAGACATGGGGGCGCCGATTTTCGAGCCGGCGCGCATCCCGTTTGCAAGCGACAGCGATGCGGTGGTGCAGCCGCTGGAGGTGGGCGGCGCGACGGTGCAGATCAGCGCGCTGTCGATGGGCAACCCGCATGCGGTACAAATAGTGGAAGATGTGGAACGGGCTCCCGTCGCGATCCAGGGCGGATTGATCGAACGCCACCCGCGTTTTCCCAACCGGGTGAATGCCGGATTCATGCAGGTGGTGAACCGCGGCCACATCAGGCTGCGAGTATATGAGCGCGGCGCCGGCGAGACGCTGTCTTGCGGTACCGGCGCCTGCGCTGCCGTGGTGGCAGGCATCCGCCGCGGCCTGCTCGACGATCAGGTACAGGTCGCCACGCATGGCGGTATGCTTGACATCGTCTGGCGCGGCGATGCAGCGCCGGTATTGATGACCGGTCCTGCCGTCACGGTATTCGAGGGCGAAATAGTCATCTGAGGGAAACGATATGAGAGCTGAAGACATTGCACAGTATTTGCAGGACCATCCGCAATTTTTCGAGGATTACGCCGAAATGCTGTCGGGTATCAACCTGCCGCACCCTTATGGAGGGCGCACCATTTCGCTGAGCGAAAGGCAGATACTGACGCTGCGAGAAAAGAACAAGGACCTGGAAAAAAAGTTGAACGAGCTGGTGCTGTTTGCCAAAGACAACGATTCACTGCAGCAGAAGATGCACCAGTTCACGCTCTCGCTGTTCGGCACGAATGACATGATGAGCCTGCAGGATAGCGTAATGCACAAGCTGCGCGAGATCTTCGAGGTGCCGCATGCCGCCCTGCATGTCTGGGAAGACATACCCCCCAGTGCCGAAGTACTGAGCTTCAGCGACCAGCAGCAACAACCGGTCTGCACCCACCACGCGCTGCATGACACCGGAGAATGGTTTGGTGAGGCAGCATCGCACCTGCGCTCGTTCGCCTACCTGCCCCTGCGCAGCGGCGAAATGTCGATCGGCATGCTGGTGCTGGCCAGCGAGGATGCGCAGCGCTTCTATCCGGATATGGGTACCCTGTTCCTGCAGCGCATCGCCGAAACCATCAGCCACGCGCTGCAACCGCACCTGTGATCGTCGTCAACTACCTGGGTGGTGTGCATGATCCGGTATGATCCGAAAATATTTTCAAAACCTGCAGTGACTGCCAGCGCATGCTGCCGAACTGGGCTGGTGGTGCCGTGATCATGCCCGCAGCAGCCTCTCAGCACGAACAGGAAACATTGCCGGGCTTTCTTGCCTACCTGCGCAATGAGCGAAGGTATTCCGCCCTCACCCTGGAAAACTACGCGCGCGACCTGCGCAGACTGTTCCAGTTGGCCGCGCGCACACCGCTTGCCGAACTGCGCGGCCACCATATCCGCCGTTTCATCGCGCAACTGCATGGACAGGGACTGGGGGGGCGCACACTTGCGCGCATGCTGTCGGCGTGGCGCAGCTTCTTCAACTACCTGATCCGCAGCCGCCAGTGCAAGGATAATCCGTGCATCGGCCTGCGTCCGCCAAAATCGCCGCGGCTGCTGCCGCAGGCGCTGTCGCCGGATGAAGCGGTGAAGCTGGTGGGACTGCCTGCCGAAACCGTGCTCGACGTGCGCGACAAGGCGATGTTCGAGCTGCTGTATTCTTCCGGCCTGCGCCTGGCCGAGCTGGTCGGCCTGGACCTGGAAGCGATGCGCGACAACATCAGCGCGGGCGAAGTGCGCGTCACCGGCAAGGGCAACAAGACCCGCATCGTGCCGATGGGCAGCCATGCGATCGCCGCCTTGCAGGCGTGGATGATCGTACGCGAGCAGATCGCCAAGGCGGACGAACCTGCGCTGTTCACGGGCAGAAACGGCAAGCGTATCAGTGCCCGCAGTGTGCAGCTGCGTTTGCACCAATGCGGCATCAGGCAAGGCATCACCAGCAGCGTGCACCCGCACCTGCTGCGCCATTCCTTCGCCACCCATGTACTGCAATCCTCCGGCGACCTGCGCGCGGTGCAGGAAATGCTCGGCCACGCCAGCATCTCCACCACGCAGGTCTACACCCACCTGAATTTCCAGTATCTGGCCAAGATCTACGATGGCGCGCATCCGCGGGCGAAGAAGAAGAAACCCTGAATGGCATTTTGATCCTGGATTGCAGCACCCCAGGACCATTGCTCTTGTTCGGGAGCGGTTGGTGTAGGCGGCAGGTTGGGCTTCGCTGTGCTCAGCCCAACCTGCGGAATGGAAAACTTGAACGCTCGATCAATGCTCGGTGATGACAGGCTTGAACCCCAGTTGCGCCTTTAACTTCTCTGCCGCCGCGAGCGCAGCGTCCTTGCTGGAATACGGGCCGTAATGGACGCGAACCAGACCACCTTTTTCGAACAGGGTGAGTTGTTTGTCACTGCCCAGCCGAGCGCGCATTTTGGCCAGCAGGTCTTCCGCGCCCTGTCTTTGCCTGAAGGCGCCGAGCTGCAGATATACATTGCCGATTGGAGCGGGCACAACAGAAATTGCCGAACCTGTAGTCGCCTGACTTGCAGGAACCGGGGTTGCGGGCTTCGGTTCTACGGGCACCGAAGCGGCAGTTGCCGCATTCGATGTGGCTGATGTCGCAGCCATTGTCGCCGAAGAGATGACGCTTGGCATGCCTGACGGCAATGGCGTGCTGCTGACCGCGTTGTTTGCGACGACCGACGCAGGTTCCGTCGATTCCGGAACAAGGCTTTCGACTTCCACTTCGCTGCTGCCGTTGTTGATGATGCCCAGCTTGTATGCGGCAGTGTAGGAAAGGTCGATGATGCGGTCATGCAGGAACGGGCCGCGGTCATTGATGCGCACTACCACCGATTTGCCATTGCTCAGGTTGGTGACGCGCGCATAGCTCGGGATCGGCAGCGTCGGATGTGCGGCGGTCATGGCATACATATTGTAAGTCTCGCCGCTGGAGGTGCGCTGGCCATTGAATTTCTTGCCGTACCAGGATGCGATCCCGCGCTTCTTGTAGTTGCCGGGTACGGATTGAGGAATATACAGCTTGCCCAGAGCGGCATATTGGCGGTTGGCATAGGGATGCAGCGGTTCGTTTCGGGGCACGGCATCAGGAATGCTGTCGAGATTGGCAGGTGCATCCGCTCCCGGACCGTCGCCCGGCAGGTAACCACCTGAGGGTGTTGCGGCGGCCCCGGACTGATTGATGGACAGCGCCTCTACTACCGGAACCGGTGCTTGTGTTTCGACCTTGCGTGGCGGCGTGGCACATGCGACAAGGAGCAACATGGTGAAGATCGATAATGCGGTGGTCGAATATCTCATTTGGTCTCCCTAGGTTTGCACCAGCGTCTTGTGCGTGTGGATACTCATCAGGATACCAAAACCCAGCAGCAGGGTCAGCATCGATGTTCCGCCGTAGCTGATCAAGGGCAATGGCACGCCCACCACCGGCAGGATCCCGGCCACCATGCCCATGTTCACAAATGTATAGGTGAAAAAGGTCAGCGTGATGCTGCCCGCCATCAGGCGCGTGAAATAGGTCGAGGCTTTGACAGTGATGACGAACCCGCGCCCGATCACGAACAGGAACAGGCTCAGCAGGATGATGTTGCCGATCAAGCCGAATTCTTCCGAGTACACCGCGAAGATGAAATCAGTGGCACGCTCCGGCAGGAAGTCGAGATGCGTCTGCGAGCCATTGAGAAAGCCCTTGCCCAGCACGCCGCCGGAGCCGACCGCGATCATGCCCTGGATGGTGTGGTAACCCTTGCCCAGCGCATCCTGGGAGGGGTCGAACAGCATCTCGATTCGGTGCCGCTGGTAGTCATGCATCATGTTCCACAGGAACGGCGCGGCCGCCGCCGCCGCCACCAGCAGCCCGCCCATGATGCGCCACGACAAACCGGCCAGGAACAGCACATAGAATCCGCTCGCCGAGATCAGCAGGGCGGTACCCAGGTCCGGCTGGCGCGCGATCAGTCCCACCGGCAACAGCAGCAGCAAGGCGGCGACGGCATAGTTCTTCAGGGTAAGCGTCGCTTCGTGCTTCTCGAAATACCAGGCCATCATCAGCGGCACGGCGAGCTTCATCAATTCGGAGGGCTGGATGGTCGCCACGCCGATGTTCAGCCAGCGCCTGGCGCCATGGCTGATGTCGCCGAACAGGGCCACGCCGACCAGCAGCAGCATGCCGAACAGGTACAACGGCAAGGCAGTGCGCATCAACCAATGCAATGGGGTGTTGGCCATCAGCCACAACACGACCAGCGCCACCGCGATATTCATCAATTGCGCGGACACGCGTCCCCAGTTGCCGTCGGTAGCACTGAACAGCACCACCAGGCCTGTCAACAGCAGCAAGCCGATCGCCAGCAGCAAGATCGGGTCGAGGTGCTGGGTGAGCCGCCGTTTGAAGCGCGGCCACAGGTTCTGTCTAGTCATGTTCCGCTCCGTTGTCCTCCACAGTTGGCAGGGGTTCCGGTACCTTGCCCAGCAGGTAATAGTCGAATACCTTGCGCGCTATCGGCGCAGCCGTTGAACCGCCATGACCACCGTTTTCCACCAGCACCGCCAGCGCGATCTTCGGCTTGTCGGCAGGCGCAAAGGCGATGAACCAGGCATGGTCGCGATGGCGCTCCTGCATTTTCTGCGCATTATATTTCTCGCCCTGCTTCATGCCCACCACCTGCGCCGTTCCGGTCTTGCCGGCAATGGAATAGGGTGCGCCGGCGCTGGCCGCCGCCGCAGTGCCGCCGGGTTGCGTCACCGCCACCATGGCCTGCTTGACCAGTGCGATGTATTCCGGCTTGATATCGACGGTGAACTCGGGATGTATCTTTGTCTCCGAGATGACTTTGCCGCCGCTGCGCTGCACCCGACGCACCAGATGCGGCCGGTATGCCACGCCATCGTTCGCCAATATTGCCGTGGCAAAAGCCAGCTGCAGCGGCGTGACCAGTTCGTAACCCTGGCCGATGCCGGCCGAGACGGTATCGCCGGCATACCACTTCTGCTTGTAGCGCGTCTGTTTCCATTCCTGCGACGGCATCAATCCGCTTTGCTCGCCTTCCATGTCTATGCCGGTTTTTTTGCCGAACCCGAACTTGGACAGGAAGTCATGCACGTTGTCTATCCCCAGGTCGACGGCCAGCCCGTAAAAATAGGTGTCGCATGACTGCACGATGGCCTTGAACATATCCACCTTGCCATGGCCGCCAGGCTTCCAGTCGCGGTAATGGTGGCTGCTCCCGGGCAGAGTGTAATAGCCCGGATCGTTGATGGTGTAACTGGGTGTGCGCTTGCCATAATAGAGGCCGGCCAGCGCCATGAACGGCTTGATGGTGGAGCCGGGCGGATACTGGCCGCGCATCGCGCGATTGGTCAGCGGCAGGTCGGGGGAGTTGTTGAGCGCATCCCAGCTGTCCGAATCGATGCCGTCGATGAACAGGTTGGGATCGTAGCCGGGCTTGCTGATATAGGCCAGGATCTCGCCATTGTTCGGGTCTATCGCCACCAGTGCGCCGCGATAATTGCCGAAGGATTTTTCGGCTATCTGCTGCAGTTTGGAGTCTATGGTCAGGACCAGGTCGTTACCGGACACCGGCGGGATGCGCGACAGTACGCGCACGCCTCTGCCCCCGGCATCCACCTCCATCTGTTCGATGCCGGTGGTGCCGTGCAACTCGCTTTCGTAACTCTGTTCGATGCCGATCTTGCCGATGTGATCGGAGCCGCGATAATTGGCCAGGTTGTCATCCTTGTCCAGTTGCTCCAGATCGCTGTCAGTGATGCGCCCGATATAGCCGATCAGGTGCGAGGTCTCCTCCGCCAGCGGATAACTGCGGAACAGGCGCGCCTTGATCTCCACGCCGGGGAAGCGGTAACTCTGCGCGGCAATCCGTGCCACTTCCTCATCGCTCAGGCGAATGCGGATGGGCAGGCTTTCAAAGGTGTGGCTTTCCGCCAGCAGTTTCTTGAAGCGCTTGCGGTCCTTGGGCTGGATGTCCACCAGCGTGGCAAGCTGGTTGATGGTTGCTTCCAGGTCGGCGACCTTGCCGGGCGTGATCTCCAGCGTGTAGCCGGAATAGTTGTGTGCCAGCACCACCCCGTTGCGATCCAGGATCAGGCCGCGGTTCGGCACGATGGGCACGACCGAGATGCGGTTGTTCTCCGCCAGCGTCTGATAATGGCTGTATTGCAATACCTGCAGGTAAACGAAACGCGACAGCAATATCAGTAACAGCACCAGGATGAAACCTGCCGCCAGCACCAGCCGCAAACGAAAATGATATATCTCACGCTGTGTATCCTTGAACTCGACTTGATGCATGTTGCCGTGGTTCATAACTGCTCAGGATCGGAACGCGGGCGGCACAACGCTTGCAGCAGCAGGCTCAATGGTGCCCACAACAGGGTTGAAGTCAGGGTGCCGAGAAAATATGTCCACGAGACGTAACCCTGAAGCTGCCAGTGCACTGCGGAATATGCCATGTATGCCAACAGCAGCACGGGAAATACCTGCAGCGTCTGGTGGCCCAGGTTGAACATCTGCATGCGGCGATGCAGCATGATCCCACCGAAGGCAAGCACGGCATAAGCCATCGCATGCTGACCGAACAGGCTGGCATCGGCGATGTCGGTGAAAAGTCCGGTCATCCAGGCAATGCCGATGCCGACGCGGTAGGGTTTGTGGGTGCACCAGTAGAGTAGCGTCAGCGCGACAAAATCCGGATACAGCGCAAGCCAGATACCGCTTCGCGGCAACCAGTTCAACAGCAAGGCGGCCAGCAGGCTCAACGCAATGAATACATTGCTGGCCGGCAACAGGAATTCCTGGTTGGTGTTGCTCATGGTTGTTGGCGTCCGTTATTGCCGGGTTTCCCGGCAGGTGGTTGCGTCGCTGCCTGCGGGCGTTCCGGCAATTTCGGCAAGCCCTGCAGGATCAGCAGTTGGCGCTGCCGGTCTACGCCGGCCACCGGCGTACATACCACCCGCGCGAAAGGGAACGCCGGGTCGCGTTCTATGTGGCTTATCCTGGCCACCGGCAGGCCGGCAGGGTAAGTGCCATCTATGCCGGACGTCACCAGCAAATCGCCTTCCTTCAGATCAGCGCTGACCGGCATATAACGCAATGCCAGGTCGGTGGTATCGCCGGAACCGAACACCACGGCATGGAATCCGTTGCGCAGCACCTGCACCGGCACCGCATGGTCCTTGTCGGTGATCAAGGTGACTTCGGATAGCCAGGGATATACCCGGGTAACCTGGCCGACTACGCCGTTGTCATCCATTACTACCTGTCCAGGTTGCACGTTGGCCTGAGAGCCCTTGTCGAGGAACAGCTTGCGATTGAAGATGTCGCGCTCGATATAGGCGATCTCCGCCAGCAGCATCGGATAGTCAGCCTGTTGCTGCACGCCCATCAGTTTGCGCAGATGCTCGTTCTCCGCCTGCAATGCCTGAAGTCGCAGCAACCGTGCCTGGTCGACCGTATGCTGCTGGCGCAACTGATTGTTGTCACGAATCAGGTCGCCGTGAAGAACAAAGTAGTCATTGGCCAACTGCCACAGGTCTCCAGGTGTCGAGGCGATGCGCTGGAACGGGTAGACCACGACAGAGAGCGCGCTGCGTACCGATTCCAGATACTTGTAACGGGCATCGATGAACATCAGCAGCAGGGAAAGCAGCAGGAAGAAAACCAGACGTGCAGCGGCACTGGGACCGCGGTTGAAAAACTTGAATGACTGGGTATGTTGTTCCATTATTTTGGAAAGTGGGAAGTAGGGAGTGGGGAGTGGGAAAACCGGCTTGCTTTCGAATCCTGGTCTTTCCCCCACTTCCTACTCACCACTTCCTGGCCCCTCGCTCTGCTCTCCCCAATAAAATCAGTCGCTGGTGAAGATGTTGCTGAACTTGTCCATGCGGTCGAGCGCCTTGCCGGAGCCGCGCACCACGCAGGTGAGCGGATCGTCCGCAACCAGCACCGGCAGCCCGGTCTCTTCCATCAGCAGGCGGTCGATGTCGCGCAACAATGCGCCGCCACCGGTAAGCACCATGCCCTTGCTGGCGATGTCCGCGCCCAGTTCAGGCGGGGTCTGTTCCAGTGCGGTCTTCACTGCGCTGACGATGCTGTTGAGCGGATCGGTCAGCGCTTCGAGGATCTCGTTGCTGGAGATGGTGAAGCTGCGCGGCACGCCTTCGGCCAGGTTGCGCCCCTTCACTTCCATTTCGCGCACTTCGCTGCCGGGGAAGGCGGAGCCGATCTCCTTCTTGATCGTTCTCTGCCGTGGTTTCGCCGATCAGCATGCCGTAGTTGCGGCGGATGTAGTTGATGATGGCCTCGTCGAACTTGTCGCCGCCGACGCGTACCGAACCGGAGTACACCGCGCCGCCGAGCGAGATCACGCCCACTTCGGTGGTGCCGCCGCCGATGTCCACCACCATCGAGCCGGTCGCATCCTCCACCGGCATGTCGGCGCCGATCGCCGCGGCCATCGGTTCCTCGATCAGTTCCACGCGGCGCGCACCGGCGCCGTAGGCCGATTCGCGGATGGCGCGTCGTTCCACCTGGGTGGAGCCGCATGGCACGCAGATCACGATGCGCGGGCTCGGCGTGAAGATGCCGGACTTGTGCACGCGGCGGATGAACTGCTTGAGCATCTGTTCGGTGACGGTGAAGTCGGCGATCACGCCGTCCTTCATCGGGCGGATGGCGGTGATGTTGCCGGGCGTGCGGCCCAGCATCTGCTTGGCCGCGAGGCCGACCTGCTGGATCACCTTCTTGCCGTTGGGACCGCCTTCCTGGCGAATCGCAACGACCGATGGTTCATCCAGCACGATACCTTGTCCGCGCGCCCAGATCAGGGTGTTCGCCGTACCCAGATCGATCGCCAGATCATTGGAGAAATAGCCGTTCAAAAAACTAAACATGTTCAGGTCCCGAATGTAAACAAATGGGCGCCAAGGAGTGCGCCCTTAAAGGCGTTTATGATACCCTATTGGGCTGATTTCTATAAGGCCTATCTGATCATGTCCCTGAGCATAGACGACGTAAAAAAAGTCGCCCGGCTGGCAAGGCTGGCACTGACCGAACAGGAAGCGCAAATCGCTCATTCCCAGTTATCGGGCATCTTCGGCCTGATCGCCGAGATGCAGGCGGTGGACACATCCGGAATCGAGCCGATGTCCCATGCCCAGGACGTGAGCCAGCGCCTGCGCGAGGACCGGGTCACCGAGCAGGACCAGCGCGAACTGTTCCAGTCGGTTGCGCCGCAAGTCGAGAACGGCTTGTACCTGGTGCCGCAGGTGATCGAGTAAACAAGCTTGTAGCCGGTAGCTTGTGGCTGGTAGCAAGGCTGCGGGCTACAAGCCACAAGCTACGAGCCCTACATAAAATGATCAACGCCACCATTAAACAACTGTCCGCGCAACTGGCCGGGAAAAAGATCTCCAGCGTCGAGCTCACGCAGCTCTATCTCGACCGCATCGAGCAGACTGAACCCGCAGCTCAACGCCTTCATCACGGTGAACCCGGACACCAGTCTGGCGCAGGCGCGCGCGGCAGATGAGCGCATCGCGGCAGGCAAGGCTGAAGTACTGACCGGTATTCCGATCGCGCAAAAGGACATCTTCTGCGCCAGGGGCTGGCTCACCACGTGCGGCTCGAAGATGCTGCACAACTTCGTTTCGCCCTACGATGCGCATGTCATCGCGCAATTCAACAACGCGGGCGCGGTGAACCTGGGCAAGACCAACATGGATGAGTTCGCGATGGGTTCGTCGAACGAGACCTCGCATTTTGGCGCGGTGAGAAATCCGTGGGACACGGCGCGCGTGCCCGGTGGCTCATCCGGCGGCACGGCGGCAGCGGTCGCAGCGCGATTGTGCGCGGCGGCAACCGGCACCGACACCGGCGGCTCGATCCGCCAGCCCGCAGCATTGTGCGGCATCTCCGGCCTGAAACCCACCTACGGCGTGTGTTCGCGCTACGGCATGATCGCCTTCGCTTCCAGCCTCGACCAGGCCGGGCCGATGGGTCGCAGCGCGGAAGACCTGGCGCTGCTGCTCAACACCATGGCCGGGTTCGACGAGCGCGATTCAACTTCGCTGCAGCGCGACAAGGAAGATTATGCGCGCGACCTGGACAAGCCATTGAGTGGGCTGCGCATCGGCCTGCCAAGAGAGTTCTTTGCCGCGGGGCTGGACAGCGATGTCGGCCAGGCGGTGGAAACCGCGATCGACGAATACAAGAAACTGGGCGCGACCGTGGTCGACATCGAACTGCCCAATTCGAAACTTTCAGTGCCGGTGTATTACGTGCTGGCGCCGGCGGAAGCGTCGAGCAACCTGTCGCGTTTCGACGGCGTGCGCTACGGCTACCGCGCGCCGGACTACGGCGACCTCGCCGACATGTACGAGAAGACCCGCGCACAGGGATTCGGCGACGGAAGTGAAACGGCGCATCATGATCGGCGCCTACGTGCTGAGCCACGGCTACTACGACGCCTACTATCTGCAGGCGCAGAAGATCCGCCGCCTGATCGCGCAGGATTTCAGCGAAGCGTTCAAGTATGCGACGTGATCATGGGCCCGACCTCGCCGTCCACCGCATTCAAGCTGGGCGAGAAGGGCGAAGACCCGGTGCAGATGTACCTGTCCGACATCTACACCATCGCGGTGAACCTGGCCGGCCTGCCCGGCATGTCCATCCCCTGCGGCTTCGGCGCGAACGAGATGCCGGTGGGACTGCAGATCATCGGCAACTATTTCGAGGAGGCGCGCATGCTGAATGTCGCGCACCAATACCAACTGGCGACGGATTGGCACAGCCGCGCGCCTCAAGGAACAACATGACCTGGGAAATCGTCATCGGGCTGGAAGTGCATGCGCAGCTCTCGACCCGCAGCAAGATCTTCTGCGGCGCCTCGACCGCGTTCGGCGCGGAACCGAACACGCAGGCGGATGCGGTGAGCCTGGCGCTGCCCGGCGTGCTGCCGGTATTGAACCGGGGCGCGGTGGAGCGCGCGATCCGCTTCGGCCTCGCCACCGGCGCACATATCGCGCCGCGTTCGGTGTTCGCGCGCAAGAATTATTTCTATCCCGACCTGCCCAAGGGCTACCAGATCAGCCAGTTCGACCTGCCGGTGGTCGGCAACGGCCAGATCACCATCCAGATGCCTGCATCGGGCAATACCAAGCCTTACGAAAAAGTCGTACGCCTCACCCGCGCCCACCTCGAGGAAGACGCGGGCAAATCGTTGCACGAGGATTTCCACGGCATGACCGGCATCGACCTGAACCGCGCGGGCACGCCGCTGCTGGAGATCGTGTCCGAGCCGGACATGCGTTCCGCGGCCGAGGCGGTGGCCTATGCAAAAGAGCTGCATACGCTGGTGCAGTGGATCGGTATCTGCGACGGCAACATGCAGGAGGGTTCGTTCCGCTGCGACGTCAACGTGTCGGTGCGCAAGCCCGGAGCCGAACTCGGCACCCGCCGCGAGATCAAGAACCTCAACTCGTTCAAGTTCATGCAGCAGGCCATCGACTACGAAGTGCGATGGCAGATCGACACGATCGAGAACGGCGGCAAGGTCCAGCAAGCCACCGTGCTGTTCGATCCCGATACCGGTGAGACGCGTTCCATGCGCAGCAAGGAAGAGGCGCACGACTACCGCTACTTCCCCGACCCCGACCTGCTGCCGCTGGAGATCACGCCGCAGTGGATAGAGGAAGTGCGCGCGACGCTGTCGGAGTTGCCACAGGCAAAGCGCGAACGCTATGTTGCCAATTATGCACTGTCACCAATTGATGCTAACGCACTCACGGCATCAAAGGAAATTGCAGATTTTTTCGAGGGAGCGCATAAATCGTTGTGGTCGCAAGGTGTAGGCACTCTAACATCTCCCGAAACACCTTCGGCCGAGGCATATGCAGCCAAATTATGCGCCAACTGGATCATGGGCGAAGTAAGTGCGCAGCTGAACCGTGATGGTTTGGACATGGCGCAGTGCCCGATCACGCCACAGCAACTCGGAGGTATGCTGAAACTCATCACCGATGGCACTATTTCCAATTCCGGCGCGAAAGAGGTGTTCCGAACCATGTGGGCGGAAGGCGGCGATGCCGTTGCCATCATCGAAGCCAAGGGACTGAAGCAGGTTTCCGACAGTGGCGCGATCGAAAAGATCGTGGACGAAATCATTGCTGCCAACCCGACACAGGTTACGGAATACCGCGGCGGCAAGGAAAAGGTGTTCGGCTTCTTCGTCGGCCTGGCGATGAAAGCCAGCAAGGGCAAGGCCAACCCTGCGCAACTCAACGAGATCCTGAAGAAGAAGCTGGCCGGTTAGAGCTTCCGGCGCGGCTTGCGCGGCATCCTGGTGAAAATCCGGTCATACAGCCAGTTCGGCAGCAGCTTGAGCATCCTGCCGGTCAATCCCATCTGCCACGGCACCACGGCGAACGACTTGCCGTTTTCGATCACGCGCGCGATGCGCCGCGCGGCTTCATCGGCTGCGAGCAGGAACGGCATCGGGTAGGGGTTGATGTCGGTCAGCGGGGTCCTGATATAACCGGGGCAAACCGTCACCACGTTGACGCCGCTGCCGTGCAAATCGACGCGCAGGCTTTCCAGGTAAGAGATCAGCGCGGCCTTGGATGCAGAATAGGCGCCCGCACCCGGCAGGCCGCGGAAACCCGCCACGCTGGCGATTCCAACCAGCCTGCCGTGTCCGGCATCGCGCATGGCTGCAATGAACGGCTGGAAGGTATGCACCGCGCCCAGCACATTGATATCCATGACATGCTGGAAAACATCACGGTCCTCGGCGTATTGGGTGAGGGTGCCGATACTCACACCCGCGTTGGCGATGACCACGTCCGGGATGCCTGCATGCGCGAGAAAGTCCTGCGCCGCAGCCTGCAGCGCGGCCGCATCGCGCACGTCCAGTGCATAGACAAGGACCTGATCGGGGAATTGTTCGGACAGGGAACGCAGCAGATCGGCGCGGCGGGCGATCGCCCCGACCACCGCGCCTTGTTCAAGGTAGTGATGTGCCAGCGCCCGACCCAGGCCACTGGATGCTCCGGTTATCACCAGCGACTTGATATGCGTCTTTTGCATATCTAGTCGAATGGCCATGCAACGTGACGAGGCTGTGTCAGCTTACTTCCGACGATCCTTGCGCACCTTGTCCAGCACTTCATTCAGCACTGTCATCAGGTCCGCCGGACCGACTCCGGTGATCGCGTACTTGCCGTCCACGATCAGGGTAGGCGTGCCGCGGATGCCGTAGATCTGGCCCATTTGCTTGGCACGCATCACCTCGCTCTGCATCGAGAACGAGTTATAGGCATCGTGAAATTTCTTGGTATCCACTCCCTTCTTGGACAGGAAATCAGTCACGCTGGCTTCATCCACCAGGTCCAGGCCACTGTTCCATGCGTCGAACAGGGCATCGTGCAACTTCTCTCGTTGTCCCATCGCTTCCAGCGCAAAGAACGTGCGGGCCATGGATTCCCAACCCGGGTTGAATATGGCCGGGACATACTTCAGTTCGACATCCTTGGGCAAATTCTTTTCAAACTTCCGCATGTAGGGGTTCAGCTTGAAGCAGTGGGAGCACCCGTAGAAGAAGAATTCCATTACTTCTATCTTGTTCCCACTTTGGGTAGGTTGCGGCGGATTGAGCATGGTCACTGCCTTGTCATAAAGGCTCTGGGCGTGCACCTGGGTTGCAAACAACAATGCGAATACCGCTATCAACTGTTTCATGAATTTCACGTTTTCCTCCTTCAGGCGGTTAGGGAATCAGGTTTCAGAAGTGCATTATGGATGCTGGTGCGGCGTCATTGCACCCGGGTTGGAGTGACGTCGATGCCGTTTTGTTTCAACATTGCCGAGATCTTTTTCACTTCATCCTCGTTTTTGTACGGGCCCAGGCGCACCCGATGGATGGTTTTGTCTCCCATATTGGCATTCTGTACGTTGGCCTCCAGGCCCAGCATGGCCAATTTTGCCTTCAATTTGTCCGCTTCTTCCGCACTGACATATGCTCCTGCCTGCAGGAAGTAGGATTCCCTGGCGGTTGTCTTGTCCCCGGCTTTGCTGCTGCTCTGGGTCTGCGCGGGCGTCGTTGAATCCTGTTTGTCGGTCAATACCTTGTAGAACTCAAAACGCGGCTTGTCTTCCCCGACATCGCTTGCTCCCGGCTTTGGCTGCGGCGCAGCTTTATCCGCCTCCTGCGCCGGTTTGAATGTCTCGTGCGGCATATTGTTCACGAACGAACTGGGCGTCTTCAGGATGTACCAGGCCATTCCTCCCGCTATGATCAATCCCAGAGCCATGCCGATCAGGATGCCCGCGAGCAGGGACATGCCCCTGCCGGGTGGCGCGGATCGCGTATTGCCGTTTCTGCCCATATTCTAAACCCTTACATTTTTAGTGGCGCACTGACACCCAGCAGCGCCAGACCGTTGCGCAACACTTGTGCCACCGCAGAGATCAATGCCAGGCGGGACAAGCGCATCGTTTCGTCTTCGACCAGAAAACGCGAAGCATTATAGTAGCTGTGGAAATCCGCAGCCAAGTCTTTCAGGTAGAACGCGACCATGTGCGGTGCGAGGTCTTGCGCCGCGTTCTCGATCACTTGCGGATAATCGATCAGGTGCTGCAGCAGGGTCATCTCGTATTCGCTGTCCAGCGCGCCGACATCTGCATCCTGCAACGATTGCGGCTCGCCGCCCCATTGTTCCAGCACGCTATGCACGCGGGCGTGGGCATACTGGATGTAATACACGGGATTCTCGTTGCTCTGCGATTTCGCCAGGTCCATGTCGAAATCCAGGTGCTGGTCGCTCTTGCGCAACACGTAGAAGAAACGCGTCGCATCGTTGCCCACTTCGTTGCGCAATTCGCGCAGGGTAACAAATTCCCCGCTGCGCGTGGACATCGAGGCTTTCTCGCCGTTGCGGTACAGCACAGCGAATTGCACCAGTGCGATGGTGAGTTTGTCGCTGTCCAGTCCCAGTGCCCGCAGCGCACCGGCGACGCGCGCAATGTAGCCGTGGTGATCCGCGCCCCAGATGTTGATGACACGGTCGAAACCGCGCTCGAATTTATTCACGTGATAGGCGATGTCCGAGGCGAAATAGGTATAGAGCCCGTTGTCGCGCTGGACCACGCGGTCCTTCTCGTCGCCAAATTCGGTGGAATGAAACCACACTGCACCATCCTGGTCGTACAGGTGTCCGGCCTGCCTGAGTGTGTCCACAGCACGTGCGACCAGACCGCTGTCGAACAATGACTGCTCGGAAAACCACTCGTCGAAATGCACGCCAAATTCCGCCAGGTCGTTGCGGCAATCGCCAAGCTGTTCGGTCAGCACGAAATTGTGGATATAGGCGTAATCTTCGCCCAGCAAGCGTTTGGCAGTGGCGATCAGTGCATCCAGGTAAGCATCGCTATCGTTATTCGCCGTCAATAGATCGGCATTCATGTCCCCGATGCTCGGGTGCACGAATTTCGCGCCGTGTGCCGCGGTTATCTGCAACGCCATGCCACCGACATAATCGCCCTGGTAGGCATTCGGCGGGAAGGGCATGCTTACCCCGTGCAAACCCAGATAGCGCAGCCAGGTGGACAGGGCGAGGATATCCATCTGCCGACCGGCATCGTTCACATAATATTCGCGCGATACCTTGAATCCCGCCGCATCCAGCACACTGGCCAGGCTCGCCCCGTAAGCTGCACCGCGACCGTGCCCGACATGCAATGGACCGGTGGGGTTGGCGGAGACGAATTCCACCTGCACTTTCAATCCCGCACCTGTCTTGACATGGCCATATGCCGACCCCGTCAGCAGCACGCTGTGCACCACGCGCTGCTTTGCCGCCACGGTCAGGAAAACATTGATGAAGCCGGCTCCGGCGATCTCCGTCTTTGCAATCGCATCCGATTCGGGCAATGCGGCCAACAGGGCCTGCGCGATTTCGCGCGGGTTGCGTTTCAGGGTTCTGGCCAACTGCATCGCAAGGTTGCAGGCATAGTCGCCGTGTTGTGCCTGGCGCGGACGTTCCAGCACGATGCTGACGGCATGGTCCGGCGCAACGGCATGCAATGCCTGCGCAAACAAGGACTCGATATGGGATTTGAAATTCAATGCGGCAGACATCGTTCGGTAAGCTCAAAAAGGTCGCGGATTATAGCATCCGCCGGCGCTGGCCCGTTCGGTACAAGCTGATGCCTGATGCCGCTCCCGAATCACGGTCTATTGGCCAAGATCGGACTTGATCTTGAGGACCATGGTATGTGCCCAGTCATTGGTCGGCAGCTGGCTATCCGGCTGGTTGGTGCTCTTCAGCGAGATCGAATATTCCGCAGCACCACTGTTCGGGGGTTTGACGGAGAAGATGACCACATCTCCCCACGGCCCCATGAGAACGCCCCTGGTGGCTTTCAGGGTGCCAAACAACTTGTTGCTGTCGACAATGGTGAGATTGCGTTCCGCCACCCGCTCTATCTCTGACCATACTTCATCATAGGACTTGCCATGAATGGTGAAGCTGACCTCGCTCGAATCGGGATTATCCGCTTTGACAACTGGCGCAACTGCAACCGGCGCAACTGCAACCGGTGCAGCTGCGCTTGCGCAGCCCGCGATAAAGATGACGACAGCCCAAATCAGATTCCGACTTTGCATATTTTCCCTCCAGGTTCTGTCACACTCAGGTTTGCTGGTCAAATCACCTTGCCCGGATTCATCAAGTCCGATGGGTCGAGCAGATGCTTGATATTACGCATCAGCTCCAGTTCCAGCGCGCCCTTGTAATGGGAGATCTCGTCGCGCTTGAGCTGGCCCAGGCCATGTTCGGCACTGATGCTGCCGTTTAGTTCATGAACGATGTCATACACGATGCGGTTGACCTGCGCGCTCCTCTCGATGAACTGCATGTTCTGTTTGGGATCGGACATGGAGGTGTTGTAGTGCAGGTTGCCGTCACCCATATGCCCGAAAGCAACGATACGCACATCACTGAAGGTGGCGCGCAATGCGGCATCCGTGCGGGCGATGAACTCCGCCACCCGGCTGACCGGCACCGCGATGTCGTGCTTGATGCTGATACCTTCGCGCTTCTGCGCTTCGCTGATGTTCCTGCGCAGTTTCCACCAGGCTTCGGCGCGCGCTGCATCTGCTGTGGCTTCGAACTCGATGATGCCGTCCCCGAAATCCTGCAGGGCGCGGCGCAATCCCTGTTCCAGCGGCGCTTCCAGCACATCCGACAACTGGGTGATGAGGATCCATTCATGCCTGGCGGAAAGCGGTTCGCGCGTATCCGGGATATGCTGGAACACCAGTTCGAGACTGGGGCGCGAGATGATCTCGAAACTGCTGATGCGGTCGCCGCACGCCGCGCGCAGGTGCGCAAGCAGTGCAACTGCCACACCCGGGTCGCGCACCGCGATGCAGGCGTTCGCCACCGAGCGCGGGCGCGGGAACAGTTTCAGCACGGCGGCGGTGATAATGCCGAGCGTGCCTTCCGCGCCGATGAACAGGTGCTTGAGGTCGTAGCCGGTATTGTCCTTGCGCAAGCCGCGCAGGCCGTTCCAGATGCGCCCGTCCGGCAGCACCACTTCCAGTCCGAGCACCAGGTCGCGGGCATTGCCGTAGCGCAGCACGCCGATGCCGCCGGCATTGGTCGACAGGTTGCCGCCGATCTCGCAATGCGGTGCGATCGCGGTGAGGCCGAGCGGGAACAGGCGGTTGACCTGCTCCGCCGCGTCGCACACGCTGGCGAGTTTGCAGCCGGCCTCGACGGTCATGGTGTAATCGATGGCATCGACGTGACGGATGCGGTCCATGCGCGACAGGTTGAGGATGATCTGCGCACTGTCATCCGGCAGCGGTACCGATGCCCCGCTCAAACCGGTATTGCCGCCTTGCGGCACGATGGCAATATCATTTGCCACGCACAATTTGACTATTTCACTGACCTGTTGTGTAGCGTCCGGCAATACCACCGCGATCGCCTTGCCGGAATAACGGCCGCGCCAGTCGGTGCAATGGGGTGCGGCAGCTTCGCCGACCAGCATGGCTTCATGGCCGACAATTGCTGCGACGGAGTCAAGAAAATTTGTTGCCATGCATGGGATCATCCTGTGGTCGCTGCGTTTCAACGGCCGACTGCCTCTTGCCAGCCGGGTCGACCGGGCCTTGGCATTCTTCCCCCGCGCCAGACGCAACCTAAAACGTAAATATACCATCGAGTGCGGGGTCAGGCGGTCAATCATGTGGATGCCGGCCAATCACTTTCGCAGGTTGGGCTGACAAAGGAAGCCCAACATCTTCCCGATGACTATCATGTTGGGCTTCGTGCCTCAGCCTGACCTGCGACTGTGGCGGGTCCGTTTAAAATGGGGACTGGCGGCTGGACTGGATGATAAAATCTGCTATCGGCAGCAACGAACTGACAGCGGTGTTACAACCCGGATCATCTGTCACTGCCAGGGCCGGAACCATATCGGCGAACGTTTTCGCGGGAATGACGTCTGATTCAGTGCTTCCCTGCCACCAACAAACAGGAACCTGATTACATGAAAGCAATGCTGCTGATCTTTTTGTGTGCGGTGGGCATATCCACCGCTGCGTATGCGGATACTCCGGGCGAGGTCAAGATCGGTGAATATCTGCGCGAGGCGACGATGCACGGGTTTCACAAGAACACAAAAAAACTATCCGACTACCGCGGCAAGCCGCTTCTCATCAATGTCTGGGCCAGCTGGTGCACCCCGTGTCGGGAAGAGATGGGTTCGCTGGACCGGTTGTCACGCCGTTATAACGGGAAGCAATTCAATATCATCGGCATATCGACCGATGACTATACCGACGCGGCAGAGTTGTTCGTCAGGAAGTCGAAGCTTTCCTTCGTCAATTACCTCGACAGCAAGGTGTTCCTGGAAAACATGCTGGGCGCCAACAATATCCCGACAACGATACTGGTTGATGCCAATGGCAAGGTGCTGGAAAAGGTTCGCGGCGCACACGAGTGGGACCAGCCAGAATATGTGGACGCGATAGCGCAGACCTTCAACATCAAGCTGCCTCGTTAAGCTGCAAACATGCAGGTTGGGCTGAGGCACGAAGTCCAACTTGACGGCAATCGGAAAATGTTGGGCTTCCTTTGTCAGCCCAACCTACAAGACTAGAATGTTTCATCCTCGCGCAGGTAACGCCACTGTCCTGTCGGCAGATCGCCCAGTTTGATCTTGCCGATACGCACGCGTTTCAACCCGGTCACTTTCAGCCCGACCAATTCGCACATGCGGCGTATCTGCCGCTTCTTGCCTTCCTGCAGGATAAAGCGCAGCTGGTCGTCGTTGAGCCAGCTCACTTTCGCCGGCTTGAGCGCCACGCCGTCCAGCTTCAAACCATGATTCAGCATGTGCAGGCCGTTGCCGACGATCTTGCCCTGCACCCGCACCATATATTCCTTTTCGATGGGGGAATCCTCGCCGATCAGTTGTTTGGCGATGCGGCCATCCTGTGTCAGCACCAGCAAGCCCTGCGAATCAATATCAAGGCGACCTGCGGGCGCCAGGCCTTTCAATTGAACCGGGTTGAATTGCTGCGGCGAGCGGTCGACGGACCAGCGCGAGGCCGCAGTGAGCAGTGTGACGGCCGGTCGGTGGTTGTCCTCGGCCTGCCCGGAAACCAGGCCGACGGGTTTGTTCAGCAGGAAAGTGACGCGTGCCTGCTGCTGGTTCTGCGCGGCCCGTTTAAGGGTGATGCGCTGCGTGGGCAGGATCTTCGTGCCGAGTTCGGTGACCGGTTGGCCGTCCACCAGCACCCAGCCGCGTTCGATATAGCTGTCCGCTTCCCGGCGCGAGCACAGGCCCTGTTCGGACATCAGTTTGGAGAGGCGGATCTTTTCCATAAATCTGGTCTATTGACGATTCCGGTTAACGAATGAGGTTTGCGATCATGCGTGATTGCATATCGGGCAGGCCGCATCCTGGTTCAATGTTATGGTGCGCAGTTCCATGTTCAAGGCATCCAGCAACAGCAGCCTGCCGCTTAACGATGTGCCCGTGCCCACCAGCAACTTGAGTGCTTCCGCGGCTTGCAGACTGCCTATGATACCGACCAGCGGCGAGAATACACCCATGACTGCGCAACGCGTTTCCTCGCTTTCTGCCTGCTCGGGATAGAGGCAGTTATAGCAGGGACTGTTTGCCTGGCGCAGGTCGAATACCGTAACCTGCCCGTCGAAACGAGTGGCGGCACCTGATACCAGGGGCCGCCGAAGTTTTTTGCAAATCCGGTTCACGGCATAGCGCGTGGCGAAATTGTCACTGCAATCGAGCACCACATCGGCCGTTGCGGCAAGTTCCAGCAGGCGCGCTTCGTTGACTGTTTCGTGCAGCGCGATGACCTGAATCTCGGGATTCATATCGGCCAGAGTAACGGCCGCAGAATCGACTTTGGTCTGGCCTATGGATGAGGTGCGGTGCAAGAGCTGGCGTTGCAGGTTGGTCAGGTCCACCGTATCGCCATCGCAGATGGTCAGCGTACCCACGCCGCTGGCAGCAAGGAACATCGCGGCGGGCGAGCCCAGACCGCCCGCGCCCACCACCAGCGCATGCGCAGCGAGCAACCTTTGCTGTCCTTCGACCCCGATTTCAGGCAACAGGATATGCCTGCTGTAGCGCAGTAATTGATGATCGTTCATGCGGGGGAATTACTTGTATTCGCGCAATTCTTCCGGCGTGTCGTCATGGTCGCCGTGCGGATGATTATCATAGGCCTTGACGAAAATTTCCTTGCTGCGTGACTTGGTCAGTCGTTCCGGCGTGCTCATGTTGTGGTATTGCACTTCTTCGCAGTAATGCACCAGGGACCTGCCGATGCCATGCAGGATCGAGGGGTCGAGTCGAAAGCCTTCCTTGACCAGGGCGGTCTCCAGCCCTTCCATCGAATAGTCCAGCAGGCTGTAATTGACGATCAGGCTGTTCGCCTGCGATCCCGGTTCGACCTGCAGTCCGTCAAGCCCCTTGAGCAGCTGCAAAGCTCGCGCGGCCTCGCCGGGCGGCTCATCGGCAAAGAACAACTCATGCCGCTTCTGGTTCTCATCGGGATCAAGCATCTGTTCTCCCTGGCCGATACGGACGCCGGAATCTATTTCCTGCTCAGGATATTCAATCCTTTCAGCAAATTCAAGGCCTGGTTCAGCTGGTAATCGTCCGCGCCGCCGTATACCGTGGGCTTGAGTTTATCCGAAGAGTCCGGGTTCGGTGCATCCTGCAGTTTGTTATCTTCAATAGCTGCCGGCTTATCGGTCTTGGTGGCGCCAGTTGCAGGGTGCCGATCATCGATCAGGTGGTGCTCCAGATCGGCTTCGCGCAGATGGAACGAGTTTGCCATCGCGCCGGAAGGATCGTCGACCACGATGTCGGGGACGATGCCCTTGGCCTGGATGGAACGGCCGCTGGGCGTGTAATAGCGCGCGGTGGTCAGCTTGATCGCGGAATTTGCGCTCAGCGGCAATATCGTCTGCACCGAACCCTTGCCGAAAGTCTGCGTTCCCATGATGACTGCGCGCTTGTGATCCTGCAGCGCGCCGGAAACGATCTCGGAAGCCGATGCAGTTCCACCGTTCACCAGCACCACCATCGGCACATCCTTGATCGATGCGGGCAGGGCCTTCAGGTAATCATCGTTGCTCTTGCCGTGCAGATAATCTTCCGGCGAGGCAGTCAGGCGCATCTTGGCAGTCTTCGATACGGCCTTCGGTATAAACCACCAGCGCGTCCTTGGGCAAAAAGGCGGCAGGACACGGCAACTGCCGCACTCAGCAATCCACCCGGATCGTTGCGCAGATCCAGCACCAGCCCTTTCAGGTCGCCCTTGTTTTCCTTGATCAAGCCGGTCAGTGCGGTGGCCAGGTTTTCCCCGGTATGTTCCTGGAACTGGGTGATGCGCACGAAACCATAGCCGGGTTCGACCAGCTTGGGCTTGACGCTCTTCACCTTGATGACTGCGCGCACCAGGGTGATGACCAGCGGTTTGGGTACATCCTTGCGCACGATGGTCAGGACGATCTTGCTGCCGGGCTTGCCGCGCATGTGCTTGACCGCATCGTTCAGCGTCAGGCCTTTTACCAGCGTGTCATCCAGCTTGATGATCAGGTCGCCGGTCTTGATGCCGGCCTCATAGGCGGGCGTGTCCTCGATCGGCGAAACGACTTTCACCAGGCCATCTTCCATGCCGACTTCGATACCGAGACCGCCAAATTCTCCCTGAGTGCTGACTTGCAGGTCCTTGAAATCTTCGGCATTCAGGTAGGCGGAATGCGGATCCAGGCTGCTCAGCATGCCGTTGATCGCCCCGGTGAGCAGTTCCTTGTCGGAAACCGGTTCCACATAGTCGGTCTTGATGCGGCCGAACACTTCGGAAAAGGTTCGCAACTCCGTGATCGGCAAGGCTGATGCCGCTACCGGCTCACTGTCCTTGTCCGCAATCGCTGAGTAATTCAGGCTGACCATTACGCCGACCACCAGTCCCAGCCCGATCAAGCCAATTTTTTCAATTCGACTACGCATGTAGATCCTCATTAATTAGGTATTGCCTCATGGCTTCCGCGAAATCCATTGCATCGGGTTTATGGTTTTCCCTTCGTGGCGCAGCTCGAAGTATAAACCGGAATCCTCATTCCCGCCGCTATTGCCTACAGTGGCGATCGTGTCACCGCCGCGCAGTACATCGCCCACCTGTTTGAACAGGGTTTCATTGTTGCCATACAAACTCATGTAGCCTTTGCCATGGTCAACTATCATTAAGTTCCCGAAGCCGCGAAACCAGTCGGCGAATACCACCCGTCCCGCCGCCACCACCTTGACCAGTTGCTTGGGGGCCGCGCGCAGGAACAGGCCCTTCCACAACACCGTGCTGTCCGGTCGCGGGGTGCCATACACATTGCTGACTTCCCCTTTCACCGGCAGCGACAGCTTGCCCTTGAGCTCCTCGAACGGCTTGCCGTCAAAGCGGTCATCGGGCAGTTTGTCGTTTTTAAGCAGTCCGCCGCTGGGTTGGCTCAACATTCTGGAAAGGTTCTCCACCAGCTTAGCCAGACGGTTTTCATCGCGTTGCAGCCGGCCGATCTCGCGCCGCTGCTGCTTGAGCTGCAGCGCGATACCGGATAGCACCCGGCGGCGCGCGCGTTGCTCTTTTTTCAGCGTCTGGCTTTGCGACTGTTGTTCAGTCTGCAATGCGGCGATCTCTGCGCTTTTCCGGCTGGTCTGCTCAGTGACGATCTTCAGTTGCGCGAGATTGGCGCGCAGGGTATTGAGCCAGGCCGCGCGGCCGCGCGCGATGTATTCGTAATACTGCATTTCGCGCGCGATCTGGTTGGGGTCATGGTTGTTCAGCAGCAGCATCAGATATTCCTGCCGGCCGCCCAGATATTGCTGGTAGAGCAGCTTGCCCAGCAATGCCTGTTGCCCCTGGATGTCCTGCTCCAGTTGCTGTCCCTGCTGTTGCAATTGCTTGAGGGTTTGTCCCGCTTCGCGGTGTTGCTGCCCCAGTTCAGCAAGACGACGGTTGCTGTCGCTGATGGCTCGTTCCGATTCACGCAAGGCATCGGCCGCCTCGGATTTAGACTCGCTGGTCTTCTCCATCTCCTGTTGCAGGTTGGCGATGCGCTGGCGCAGGTTGTCCAGCTTGTCCTGCTCCGATGCGCTGGCACCGCATGCCATCAGGCACAAGAACAACAACAGCGTTAATCGTAGGATGACCGATCACTTGAGGGCGATAAGTGGCTTGCCTGTCATTTCCGGGGGTTGCGGCAAGCCCATCATGGCGAGCAGGGTGGGGGCGACGTCCTGCAACGCGCCGCCCTCTACCATGTCAGCCTTGCGGCCGATATACAGGAACGGCACCAGGTTCAGGGTGTGTGCAGTGTGCGCCTGGTGGGTCGCGTGGTCTATCATCTGTTCGGCATTGCCGTGGTCGGCGGTGATCAGCACTTCGCCGCCGCATTCCAGCATCGCCTGTACGACACGGCCGATGCAGTTATCCAGCGCCTCGACCGCCTTGATCGCCGCATCGAGGATGCCGGTGTGGCCGACCATGTCGCCGTTGGCGTAATTGCAGATGATGGCCTGGTACTGTCCGCTGCGGATCGCCGCTTCCAGCTTGTCGGTGACCTCGAACGCGCTCATCTCCGGTTTCAGGTCGTAGGTCGCCACCTTGGGCGAGGGCACCAGGATGCGGTCCTCGCCGGGATAGGGTTGTTCCGTGCCGCCATTGAAGAAGTAGGTGACATGCGCGTATTTTTCCGTCTCCGCGATGCGCAACTGTTTGAGTCCCAGTCCGGCAACATATTCGCCAAAGCCGTTGTGGATGGAGGTCGGCGCATAGGCCGTGGGCAAGTGGCTGAAGTCGTCGCCATAGCTGCTCAAGGTGACGAAGCTGGCCAGTTTGGGAAAGCTTGCACGCGGGAACCGGTCGAATGCTGCATCGGTCAGGGCGCGGGTAATTTCGCGCGCGCGGTCGGCGCGGAAATTCATGAATACCGCCACGTCGCCATCCTGCATGGCGACCGGTTCACCGATGACCGTGGCCTTGACGAATTCGTCGTTCTCGTCGCGCGCGTAGGCTTGCTGCAGGCCTTCGACTGCCGTGGCAGCATGGTATGCGGCCTTGCCCTGGGTCAGCAGGTCGTAAGCCAGTTGCACCCGCTCCCAGCGGTTGTCGCGATCCATCGCATAGTAGCGCCCGACGATGGAAGCGATGCGTCCGGCGCCGAGCGCAGCGCATTTGTCCTGCATGCGCTGCAGCGAACCCGCGGCACTGCGCGGCGGCGTATCGCGCCCGTCGAGGAAAGCATGGATGAATATCTTGCGCAGGCCGAGCCCGTACCGCCAGTTCCAGCATGGCGTGGATGTGGTCTTCGTGACTGTGCACGCCGCCGGGCGAAATAATCCCATGATGTGCATGCGCCGAGCCATTCTGTCCTTGGCCTGCCTGACAGCCTGCAGCAATGCCGGATTGGTGAAGAAACTGCCGTCCTGGATCGCCACGTCCACGCGCGTGAGGTCCTGATAAACCACGCGTCCCGCGCCGATATTCAGGTGGCCGACCTCCGAGTTTCCCATCTGGCCTTTGGGCAGGCCCACGGCTAATTCCGAGGTGTTGATCAGCGTATGCGGGTAATTGCTCCACAATCTGTCCCAGTTCGGCTTGCGTGCCTGGGCGATGGCATTGTGGTCGGGATCTTCGCTATAACCGAAGCCGTCTAGAATAAGCAATAGGACAGGAGTAACTTTCATGCTGGACTTTTTGGGTATCTAAGTATCAAAATATAAGCGCTTTCTAATTCGGGGCGTATTTTAGCCGATTTTTGGCATCCCATGATGCCTGGCAGGGTTTGGATAACGGTGACTCATGACTAAACTGATAGACAAGGACGAAGATATTTTGCAGGCCTCCATGGCAATCAAGGCCATCGCCCATCCATTGCGCCTGAAGATCCTGTGCGTGCTGGGCGACAAGGAGATCAGCGTGCAGGATATCGTGGCCGACGTGGGCACCTCGCAGAGCAACATCTCGCAACACCTGGCCATCCTGCGCGATAAGGGCGTGCTGAGCACGCGCAAGGATGCCAACCGGGTGTTTTACCGCATTGGCGATCCGCGCACCATCAAGCTGGTGGACATGATGCGCGACGTGTTCTGCACCGGATAAAGGCGGTTCATTTCAAGCTGGCATGAACGCGCCTGGTGGGAACATGGGAAACTTCAGATCGCCACAATTGCGTTACCATGTTATCGGTAATTCCGGAGCATCAAGTGCCGTTAGGCGAGGCCGGAGGCTGACTCCGGCAAGTCACTGCATCGATCTCCAGCCCGGGGCAACCGGGAACGGCAGGCGGCCCGATCTAGGCCTGTTGCATTTATTAGAATATAAGCATATTATAATATACATTATAACAAGTACTGGGCGATCATTCATGAAGCAGGGCATATTGTTGCTGTTGATTTTTGCATCTGTTTCCACCGCGCAGGCGGCGGAACCGCTGGCCGTTGCGCCGGTGCAATACCGCGAGGTGGCGCAAACCTATAGTGCCGACGGGGTGGTCGAGGCGGTGCGACAATCCACCGTCTCGGCGCAGATCTCCGGGCGCGTAAAGCAGATCCTGTTCGATGTCGGCGACACGGTGAAACAGGGGCAGGTCATCCTGCGCATCGATGAACGCGAGGCCGTTCAGGCAGTGGCGGGCAGCCAGGCGCAGGTCATGCAGGCGCAGGCCGCGCTGCAGCAGGCCAAGTCGGACTATGACCGCGCGCGCCAGCTTTTCGCGCAGCAATTCATCAGCCAGGCAGGGCTGGACAAGGCGCAGGCCGATTACCAGATGGCGCTGGCGCAGGCTGCGGCCAGCAAAGCAGGTGCCGGTCAGTCGGCCCTGGCAAAAGGCTACACTGCCGTGGTGGCACCTTACAGCGGCGTGGTTGGCGCGCGACTGGTCGAACTGGGCGAAATGGTGACCGTGGGCAAGCCGTTGATGAGCGGCTTCGACCCGGCGCAGATGCGCGTCATCGTCGACGTGCCGGAATACCGGTTGGCGGACCTCGGCGCGCATCCGCAAGCCACTATCGAGTTGGCCTCCCTGAAACGCAGGGTGCAGGCCACCTCGGTGACCGTGCTGCCTGCAGCCGATGCGCGCACCCACAGCACGCAGATACGTGCTTACCTCCCCGCAAACGAGCCAGGCGTCTATCCCGGCATGTTCGTGCGCGTCCGGTTCGCGGTGGGCAAAGCGAACAAGCTGCTGATCCCGGCCAGTGCCGTGGTGCGCCGCAGCGAAGTGGTGGCGGTGTATGTAGTGGATGACAAGGGCACGGCAAGGTTGCGCCAGGTGCGCGTAGGCGAGCCCGCCGGGCAGGACGAGATCGAAGTACTGGCCGGGCTGAACCCAGGCGAAAAGGTGGCGCTGGATCCGGTCAAGGCTGGCATGCAACAGCAGGCCCGATGATGGGAATCTCCGGGCGCATTGCCAGGATCTTCCTGCATTCTCAGATGACACCGCTGTTGGCCCTGGTGGCGGTGCTGCTGGGCACGTTCGCGGTGCTGGTGACACCGCGCGAGGAAGAGCCGCAGATCAACGTCACCATGGCCAACGTGCTGATCGCCTATCCGGGCGCGTCCGCGCAGGATGTGGCGAACACCGTGTCCACGCCGGCCGAGCAGGTGCTGTCGCAGATCTCCGGTGTGGATCATGTCTATTCCGTCTCGCAACCCGGCATGGCTATCCTCACCGTGCAGTTCAAGGTGGGCGAACTGCACGTGCCCTCGCTGGTCAAGCTCTACGACGTCATCAATTCCCATGCCGACTGGTTGCCGCCCACGCTGGGCGTGGCCAAACCGATAATCAAGGCCAAGGGCATAGACGATGTGCCGGTCGTCGCCTTTACGCTGTGGCGCGAGCAGGCTGCCGGTGGCGGGCTGGCATTGACCCAGGTGGCGCATGCCATCGAAGCCGAACTGAAACGCGTCAAGGGCACGCGCGAAGTCACCACCCTGGGTGGAACCCAGCGCATGGTGCGCGTGCTGCTCGACCCGGAAGCACTGAATGCGCACCAGCTCACAGTGCAGGATGTGCGCGGTGCGCTGCTGGCAGCCAATGTGTCGCAGGATGCGGGTAGCCTGGCGCAGGGCAACCGCGAGGTGCTGGTGCAGACCGGCAATTTCCTCAGCGATGCGAACGATGTCAGCCAGCTGGTGGTGGGGGTGGCCGACGGCAAGCCGGTGTTCCTGCGCGATGTGGCCACCATCCGCGACGGCGCCGACCAGCCATCGAACTATGTGTGGATGGGAGCAGGAGCAGCGGCGGGTGACAAGGGCATAGACGCGCATGGCGAATTCACCGCCGTGACCGTGGCGGTGACCAAAAAGCCGGGCGAGAACGCGGTCGACATCGCCAATAAATTGTTACAGCGGGTAGAGGAATTGAAAGGCAGCGTGATTCCTGCCGATGTGCACGTCACCACCACGCGCAATTATGGCGTGACTGCCAACGACAAGGCGATGAAGCTGATCCACAAGCTGATCTTCGCCACTGCGGCAGTCGTCGCGCTGGTATGGCTGGCGCTGGGCCGGCGCGAAGCCTTCATCGTCGGCGTCGCCGTGCTGCTGACGCTGGCGGCGACGCTGTTCGCCTCCTGGGCATACGGCTTCACGCTGAATCGCGTGTCGCTGTTCGCGTTGATCTTCTCGATCGGTATATTGGTCGATGATGCGATCGTGGTGGTCGAGAACATCCACCGCCGCCGCGAACTGGCGCGGGACCAGCCGTTGTCCGAGATCATTCCCGAAGCGGTGGACGAGGTCGGCAGCCCCACCATACTCGCCACCTTCACGGTGATCGCGGCGCTGTTGCCGATGGCTTTCGTCACCGGGTTGATGGGGCCGTACATGAGCCCGATCCCGATCAACGCCAGCATGGGCATGCTGATCTCGCTGGCAGTCGCATTCATCATCACGCCGTGGCTGGCGTTGCGTTTTTCCGGCCCGCATCACGCGGCAGTCAAGGATGAGACCGACAACAGATGGACGAAATTCTTTCGCGCGCGCCTGTCGCCGTTCCTGAACGGCGTGCAAGGCAAACCGGCGCGGCGCAAATTGTGGCTGGGCATATTCGCCGGACTGCTGCTGGCGGTGTCGCTGGGTGTGGTCAAGCTGGTGGTATTGAAGATGCTGCCGTTCGACAACAAGTCCGAGTTCCAGGTGGTGGTGGATATGCCCACCGGCACGGCGCTGGAGCAGACCGGCGCGGTGATGCACGAGATCGGCGCCTACCTTGCCACGGTGCCGGAAGTGACCGATTACGAAGGGTATGCCGGCACCGCCTCGCCGATCAACTTCAATGGCCTGGTGCGCCAGTATTACCTGCGCAGCACGGCGGAACAGGGCGACATCCAGGTCAACCTGAAGGACAAGCACCTGCGCGACCGCAGCAGCCACGCGATCGCCGGCAGTGTGCGTTTGCCGATCGAGCAGATCGCGAAAAAATGGAACGCCAAGGTCAAGATCGTGGAAGTGCCGCCCGGCCCGCCGGTGCTGTCGCCGATCGTGGCCGAGATCTACGGTCCGGATTATGATGGCGCACGCCAGGTGGCGGGCAAGGTGCACCAGCAGTTCGCCCGCACCGCAGACATCGTCGGCATCGATGACAGCGTCACCGAAGCGGCACCCAAGCTGCTCGTGCATGTGCTGCAAAGCAAGGCGGCGCTGCTTGGTGTTGCGCCCAGCGACATCGTGGATGCGATCCACGTCGCGCTGGCCGGGCAGGACGTGACATCGCTGCACGATGCCACGGCGAAATACCCGCCGCCTTTGCGTCTCGGCTTGCCGGCGGAAAAGCGCAGCAGCATGGATGAAGTGCTCAAGCTCAAGGTGCGCGCCCGCGATGGCGGGCTGGTGCCCTTGTCCGAGGTGGTGCAGATACAGCAGGTGCAGCGCGATTATCCGATCTATCACAAGGACCTGTTGCCGGTGGTGTATGTGACCGGCGACATGGCGGGCAAGCTGGACAGTCCGCTGTACGGCATGTTCGACATCAACAGCAAGGTGGCCGGTGTTCGACTCGACCAGGGTGGCGTGCTGCAACCCTATTTCTTCAGTCAGCCGTCTGATCCATATGCGAGTTATGCATTGAAGTGGGACGGCGAATGGCAGGTGACCTTCGAGACCTTCCGCGACATGGGCATTGCCTATGCAGTGGGGCTGGTGTTGATCTATTTGCTGGTGGTGGCGCAGTTCAAGAGCTACCTGACGCCGCTGATCATCATGGCGCCGATCCCGCTGACCATCATTGGCGTGATGCCCGGCCACGCGTTGCTGGGCAGCCAGTTCACCGCCACCTCGATGATCGGCATGATCGCGCTGGCCGGCATCATCGTGCGCAATTCGATCCTGCTGGTGGACTTCATCAACATGCAGTTGCGCGATGGGGTAGATCCGCAGCATGCGGTGATCAACGCCGCCGCCGCACGCGCCAAGCCGATCATCCTGACCGGGCTGGCAGCCATGCTGGGGGCCTTGTTCATCCTTGATGACCCGATCTTCAACGGCCTGGCCATCGCGCTGATCTTCGGTATCCTGGTCTCCACCATGCTCACGCTGGTGGTGATCCCGGTGCTGTATTACGCCACCTTGTACCGCAAATATCCCAATAACCCTCAAGCAGGAGAATCACCATGAATTCAGAACGCATCGTCCGTATTGTCGCAGGCTCTTTTGTCCTGCTGTCGCTGGCTCTGGGAGTGGAAGCCAGCCCCTTGTTCGTGAGCAAGTACTTCCTGTTGTTTACCGCGTTCGTCGGACTGAACCTGTTCCAGAGCGGCTTCACCCGGTTCTGCCCGCTGGACAAGATCCTTGCCGGGATTGGCGTGAAGAGCGGCTGCAATTGATGCTGATCTTCCCTGGACACTGTCATTCCCGCTTGCGCGGGAATGACAGTGTCTAAAGTCAGCCGCTGCAATAAATCCGGATCGCGCCTGGACCCGGTGTAAACTCTTCCTCTCTTGCAATTTCACCCAGCATGCCAACCCATGCCGCTATCCAGTCGCCGTAAACAAGGTCTATTCCCGGGTCTGTCACTCAGTCATATCAGTTTGTATCTGGTCGGCCTGATGTGGGTGTGGCCGTTCCTGCACAATGTCCACCGCTATCCGATCACGACGTTCTACCAGGAATGGTGGGCGGCCGTCCTGGGCTTGTGCGCGACGTCGTTGCTGCTGAGCGCGAACTACTGGCGGCAACCCGAGGTGCCGCGCATCGTCCTGCTGCCTGTCGGCATGCTGCTGCTCATCCTGGTGCAGTTCGCACTGGGCAGGATCTATTATTTCGACCAGGCGCTGCTGTACTCGCTGTATCTGTTGTGGGCAGCATTGCTGATCATGCTGGGGAAGCAATTGCGGGTCGAATTCGGCCTGCCGGTGATCGCCGTGACGCTTGCCTGCTTCCTGCTCGCAGGCGCGGAATTGAGCGCATTGGTGGGCGTGCTGCAACAGTATGGCCTGCATACATTCCTGGATGCGGCGATCACAGTCAAGAATGGGGCGGCGGTGTTTGGCAACCTGGGGCAACCCAATCATTTTGCCGATTACATCACCCTGGGTCTGGTTTCCCTCGGTCTGCTCGCTGTTAACAGCAAGTTACGCAGCTGGCAAACACTCCTGCTGGCCGCGCCGTTGCTGTTCGTCCTGGTCTTGAGCGGGTCGCGCGCGCCCTGGCTATATCTGCTGTGCCTGGTGGGGCTGTCTTTCCTGTGGCAGCGGCGCGAGGTTTCCTGCCGGCCGTTGTTCCATTATTGTCTGTTGTTGCTGTTCGGTTATGGACTGATGCATCTGCTGGTGCAAATTCCCTGGCTGGTCGCGCCGGGCAGCAGCATAACTTCGCTGGACCGGATGCACGGCCACGGCAGCGCCGGTTTCGTGAGCGGCGGGGACAATGCCATCCGGCTCAATATATGGCGTGAAGCTGCGCTGATGCTGACCCAATTCCCGCTGCTGGGCATCGGATTCGGCCAGTTTGCCTGGCATCATTTCCTGCTCGGGCCCGAGTTGAGCAGCGTGCATTTCACCGGCATGTATGACAACGCGCACAATCTGGTGATGCAACTCGCGGCCGAAACCGGATTGTCAGGTTTGCTCCTGTTCGCTGCGATCCTGTCGCCGCTGCTCTGGCGGATCGGCAAGGCACCGCGCACTCCCTACCTGTGGTGGGGCTGCGGCGTGCTGCTGGTGCTGGGGATGCACAGCTTGCTGGAATATCCTTTGTGGTATACCTATTTTCTGGGCGTGGCAGCCATCACGCTGGGCCTGCTGGACAGCAGCCACTACCGGCTGAAGATGGGCAAGTTGGGGCGTTTGTCGATGGTCGCGGTATTGCTGCTTGGCATGCTTTCGCTGGCGCAGTTGTGGGATGGCTATCGCCAGCTGGAAACCTTGCTGGCTTCGCGCCCGGCATCCGGTAACGATACGAAATATGTGGCCCGGATGCGCGATGGCTTCGAGCATGCGCGGCAACAGGCGCTGTTGCGCCCGTACGCGGAACTGTTCATGAGCAGCCTGATCGAGGTCAATGAAGAGCACCTTGCCGAAAAGCTGGACCTGAACGAACGGGCCATGCATTTCGTGCCCGCCAACGATGTTGTGTTTCGGCAAGCCCTGCTATTGGCGCAGTCCGGAAGGCAGGCCGAGGCGCAGCGACAGCTGCAACTGGCCGCCTGGTCATACCCCGGGGAACTTCCCGCTGCGCTGGACGATCTGCGTGACCTGGCGCGGAAAGACCCCGCGCACTTTGATGCTCTGTTAAAATTCTCGGTTCAAAAATTCAAGGAGCGGTAGCGTGATTCAGTTTCTGCAAAACAATATCTGGATGGTGCTGGTGGCGGTGGGCAGCGGCCTGATGCTGCTATGGTCATTCCTGGGCAATCGTTTGCGCGGCATCAAGGAAATCGACATCGCCGCAGCCATGCAACTGATCAATCACAAAAATGCACTGATCCTGGATGTGCGCGAAGAAGACGAATACGGCGGCGGCCACATCCTGAATGCCAAGCTGATCCCGTTGCTCAAGCTGAAGGACCGGATCGGTGAACTCGAGCGTTATCGCGAGAAGCCCGTGGTGGTGGTCTGCCGTAGCGGAAACCGTTCCGCGACGGCATGTGCGCTGCTCGGCAACAGGCAGTTCGGGCAGGCGTATAATCTTACCGGTGGCATGATGGCCTGGCAAAAGGCCGGGATGCCCGTGGAGAAGTAAGGTGACGCACGTTCGCATGTATTGCACTGCAGTCTGTCCCTATTGCGTGATGGCCGAACGCCTGTTGCACGCCAAGGGTGTGCAGGAAATCGAAAAGATCCGCGTGGATCTGCAGCCTGAAATGCGTGATGCGATGATGCAGCAGACCGGTCGGCGCACGGTTCCGCAGATATATATCGGCACCCGCCATGTCGGCGGATACGATGATCTGGCGGAGCTGGAACACAGTGGTGAATTGACCGAGTTACTAAAATAACAAACCCCCAAGGATGAAAAGATGACTGAAGAAAATAGTACCCAGCAAGCCCAGCCCCTGTTCAATATCGAGAAGATATTCATCAAGGATTTGTCGCTGGAAATCCCTCATGCGCCGGGTATTTATCTGGATCGCACACAACCGCAGGTAGACCTGCAATTGAGCAGTCAGGCAGCGGTGGTAGAGGACGGTGTCTATGAAGTGGTCGTCACCATCACCGTGACCGCCAAGCTGCCGGAAAAGGATCTGGTGGCATTCCTGATCGAAGTCAAGCAGGCCGGTGTATTCGTGGTGCGCAACATGCCGGCGCTGGAACTCGAACAGGTGCTGGCGATAGTTTGTCCCAATATCCTGTATCCCTTCCTGCGCGAGGCGGTGTCGGACATGTCGGTGCGCGCAGGATTCTCCCCGGTGCTGTTGAACCCGGTCAACTTCGAGGCCTTGTACGAACAGCAGAAACTCCAGCAGGCGCCTGAAGAACCGGTTATCCACTGAGATGAATTGCCTGCAGCCCATTTCACAACGCCATGGTTCCGGGTTGCGGATCCGGTTATCCGGTGTGCTGCTTATTTCCGTCCTGTGCATGGCCAATGGAGCGGCATACGCCATGGATTTTTTTTCGGTAGCCGACGATTCCGCCATCCTGTACGACGCGCCTTCGATCAAGGCGAAGAAGATCTATGTGGTCAGCCGCTATACGCCACTGGAAGATGTGGTCAACCTGAGCAGCTGGGTGAAGGTGCGCGACAGTTCGGGCTCACTGGCATGGATCGAAAAGCGCGCCTTGAGCAGCAAGCGCTTCGTGGTAGTAACTGCCCAATTGGCCGACGTGCATGGGGCGCCGGATGATAAAGCAGCCGTCATTGCCCAGGCCAAGGCTCAAGTGGCGCTGGAACGGCTGGAAGATTCCGGAACGGGCTGGCTGAAGATCAACACCCCGGAAGGTGCGCCAGGTTATGTCAAGGTGTCTGATGTGTGGGGCAATTGACTGAGATAAACTCCGGCATGGCCGGCGGATTCCGTCACACTTGACTGTTCAGTCGTCATTGATAATGGCGAAGAAAATAACTACGACTTCGTTCCCTCCCCCTTGCAGGGGGAAGGAGCGAAGCTTTGCCGCCCTGAGGGCTTACTTGATCGACTGCATATCAGCATGAATATTGCGATACTCGGAGCCGGTGCCTGGGGCACGGCGCTCACCATCAGCCTGTCCAGCCGGCATCGGGTGACCCTGTGGGCGCGCGACGCAGCGCAAATCGAAGCCATGTCCCGAGGGCGCTGCAATCAACGCTACCTGCCACAAGTATCGCTTCCCGCAAACCTGCATCTCACTTCCGCATTGAATGAAGCATTGGTTGATGCCGAACTGGTGCTGCTCGCCGTTCCGGTCTCGGGTCTGCGCGGCATGCTGGAAAATATTGTGCAATTGCGCGCCAGTGTGCCGGTGGTCTGGGCGTGCAAAGGTTTCGAGGCGAATTCTGCGCAGTTGCCGCATCAGATAGCAGCGGAAATCCTGCCCGCCCAGGTTTCGCGCGCTGTCCTGTCCGGCCCCAGTTTTGCCGAGGAAGTTGCGTTCGGCTTGCCGACTGCGCTGACACTGGCATCCGCAGACGGTGAATTTGCCCGGCAGGCGGCGCACGATCTGCATCATGCTCGCCTGCGCATTTACTCGAGCACGGACGTGATTGGAGTCGAGGTTGGCGGCGCGATCAAGAACGTGCTCGCCATCGCCGCTGGTATCGCCGATGGCATGGGTTTCGGGCACAACGCCAGGGCGGCATTGATATCACGCGGCCTGGCCGAAATGACGCGATTGGGGCTCAAGCTGGGCGGCAACGCCGAGACCCTGTACGGTTTGTCCGGTGCGGGCGACCTGATCCTGACCTGCACCGGTGATTTGTCCCGCAATCGCAACGTCGGGATATTGCTTGGCCAGGGACGGCAACTGGCCGAGATATTGCAGCATCTGGGTCACGTGGCGGAAGGCGTATACACCGTGCGTGAAGTGCATGGACTGGCGCAGCGGCTGGGAGTGGAGATGCCGATCTGTGCTGCGGTCTATCGGGTGCTGTATGAAGATGTGCCTGCTGCGAATGCCGTCGAGGATCTGCTCAACCGCACGCCCAACAGTGAATTCAATTTGCCGCGCCGCTGAACCCGCATTGTCGCCATGCCTCGAATACTGCGACAGCGACGGTATTCGACAGGTTGAGGCTGCGACTATGCGGCAACATGGGCAAGCGCAAGCGCTGCTCCACCGGCAGGGATTTGAGCAGCTCGGCAGGCAAGCCGCGGCTCTCCGGCCCGAACAGCAGCGCGTCTCCCGCCTGATAATGCACTTTGCAGAATGACTGACTGGCCTTGGTAGTGAACGCAAGCAGGCGCGCTCCGGGCATGGCTGACAGGCAGTCGGACAAATTGTCATGGACGCGCACATCGGCATATTCGTGGTAATCCAGTCCGGCCCGGCGCAATTGTTTGTCATCCAGCTCGAAACCGAGCGGGCGCACCAGATGCAACTGCGAACCGGTGTTGGCGCACAGCCGGATGATGTTGCCGGTATTGGGCGGGATTTCCGGCTGGAACAGGATGACATGGAACATCAGGCGGTCCGGGGTCTTGTCAGGGCAACGAAAACAGGCTAAGTTCGGATTGCTTCAGCGCATTCATTAAAACAGCTGCAACTATAATCAGGGAAGGCATTATGGCGCGTCCGGAAAAAATCCGCTTGGGTGACTTGCTGGTCAGCCAGAAACTGGTTTCCAACGAACAGATCAAGTTCGCGCTGGGCGAACAAAAGCGCAATGGACGCAAACTCGGCCGGGTGCTGGTGGACAACGGCATCGTCAGCGAAGAGCAGATCTCGGAAGCGCTCGGCAAGCAACTCAACATCCCTTTCATCAATCTCAAGTTCTACAACGTCAACCTCGACTTCATCCGGCGCCTGACGGAAAGCCAGGCGCGACGTTTCCGCGCGCTGGTGCTGGAAGAGCGGAAAGGCGCGTTGCTGGTCGGCATGGCCGACCCGACGGACCTGTTTGCCTTTGACGAACTCACGCGCATCCTGATGCGCGATATCGAACTCGCGGTGGTCACCGAAGGGCAATTGCTGGAGACGATAGACCGCGTCTATCGCCGAACCGACGAGATCCTCGGTCTGGCCAAGGAACTGTCGGAAGAAATGGGAGACGTCCAGATCGATTTTGGCCTGATGGCCGATTCGGTCGGGGTCGAGGAAGCGCCGGTGGTCAGGTTGCTGCAAACCATGTTCAACGATGCCGCGCAGGTGCGCGCCTCCGATATCCATATCGAACCGCAGGAGGACCGCCTGCAGATACGCTTCCGCATCGACGGGGTGCTGCATCTGCAGACCGAAGCGGACTCCAATATCGCGCCAGCATTGGTGTTGCGACTGAAGCTGATGTCCAGGCTGGACATCTCGGAGAAACGCATGCCGCAGGACGGACGTTTCAGCATCCGTGTGCGCGACCAGTCGATAGACGTTCGTATCTCCACGCTGCCCACTCAATACGGCGAATCCGTGGTGATGCGTCTGCTCGGACAGGATGCCAGCCTGCTGACTCTGGACAAGCTGGGCATGCAGCCGGCCATGCTCAACCGCTTCCAGCGAGATCATCCGTCGCAGCAGCGGCATGGTACTGGTCACCGGCCCGACCGGCAGCGGCAAGACCACCACCCTGTATGCCGCACTGACCGAGATCAATACCATGGACCAGAAGATCATCACGGTCGAAGACCCGGTGGAATATCGTTTGCGCGGCATCAATCAGGTGCAGGTGAATGAAAAGATCGACTTCACTTTCTCGCGTGTATTGCGCTCGGCTTTGCGCCAGGATCCGGATGTCATTCTGGTGGGTGAAATCCGCGATGCAGAAACGGCGCAGATCGGATTGCGTGCGGCGATGACCGGCCACCTGGTGTTCTCCACCCTGCATACGCGCGATGCAGCCGGTACCTTGTTCCGCCTGGTCGACATGGGCGTGCCCAAGTACATGGTGGCTTCTTCGGTGCAGGTGGTGATCGCGCAGCGCCTGTTGCGGCGTATCTGCGACAGCTTGCAGCGAGCCCTACCAGCCCCACGCCGCATGAAGATCGAGTGGCTGCAAGCATGAAGGCGTCGCACAGGAGAAATATGGCACCCTGAAACATGGGCGCGGCTGTTCGCATTGCAATGGCACCGGCTATCGCGGCCGGCTGGGCGTGTATGAAATGCTGGAGATGACCGAGGCAATGGTGGAAGCCGCGGCGCATAGCGACGCGCTGCATTTCATGCAGGCCGCGCGCGAGGCCTTGCGCGGACAGACGCTGATGGATCATGCGATGGAGCAGGTCCTGCTTGGGCATACCACGGTGTTTGAACTGATGCGCATCAGCAATCAGGTGGAAGATTGATGGCGATATTCGTCTACAAGGGGAGAAGCGCAAAAGGCGACCTGGTGCATGGTACGCTGGAAGGTTCGGACTGCTGGTGCAGTTGCCAACCAGTTGATCAACACCGGCATCACGCCGCTGGAGATCACGGTTTCCCGGGATATCAGTGACGCCACATCCAGTGGCAAGCTCTGGTTGACAATCGCCTGACCCGGAAGAAGCCGGGGCCGCTGGAGTTGATGCTGTTCAGCCGCCAGATGTACACGTTGCTCAAGGCCGGCGTACCCATCATGCGCGCACTCGCGGGTTTGCAGGAATCCACCCAGAACCCGGCATTTGCCGCTGATCCTGCATGACTTGCGCGAGAGCCTGGATAGTGGCCGCGAACTCAGCTTCGCCATGCGCCGCCATCCGAAGGTGTTTTCGCCGTTCTATATCAGCATGGTGCAGGTGGGTGAAATGACCGGCATGCTGGATGAGACCTTCATCCGTCTGTTACGAGCACCTCGAATTCGAGAAAGAGATGGGCGAGAGCATCGCGTTCCGCGATCCGCTACCCTATATTCGTGCTGATGGCGATGGCGGTCGCCATCGTCATCATCAACATCTTTCGTCATTCCCGCATTTCGCCAAGGTGTTTGCCGGATTCCATGCCGAACTTCCGTTCCATGACCAGGATGCTGATCGGCTTTTCCGGTTTCATGGTGCACTACTGGCCGGTGATGCTGGCGATTGTGGTCGCGTCTGGTGATCGGTTTCCGCGCCTACATCAACACGGTGGATGGCAGGTACAAGTGGGACAAGCTCAAGCTGCGCATCCCTATCGCCGGGAAGATCATCCTCAAGGCCACCATGGCGCGTTTTTCCCGCAGCCTGGCGCTGGCCTTCAAGAGCGGGATCCCGATCGTGCAGGGATTGAACGGTGGTCGGCATGGTGGTGGACAACGAATTCATGCGCGCGCGCGTCGAGCAGATGCGCGACGGCGTCGAGCGCGGCGAAAGTATCTTGCGCACTGCGCTGGCGACCGGCGTGTTCAATGCGACGGTATTGCAGATGATCGCGGTCGGCGAAGAGACCGGCGACATGGACGGGTTGATGTTCGAGATCGCCGACATGTACGAGCGCGAGGTGGAATACGAAGTCAAAACCCTGAGCCAGCAGATCGAGCCTATCCTGATCATCGGCACTGGGCGTGCTGGTGCTGATCCTGGCGCTGGGCGTATTCCTGCCGATCTGGGATCTGGGCCGGGCGGCATTCCATAAATGAACAACGATTTGTCAGTATCGGGTATCGGCCTTCGCCCGTCTGACAGGGAGGTTCAGTCAGGTTTCACCCTGTTCGAACTGATCGTGGTGATAGTCATCATATCCGTGCTGGCCGCAACCTTCCTCAATCGGGTGCTGTATTACCAGGAGCAGGCCGAGAAAACAGCCATGGTCGGGGTGGCTGCGGCGATCCAGACCGCCCTTATCCTGCAATATGGGCGCATGATGATACATGGCCAGGAAGCCGAGGCACCCACACTGGCGGTTGAAAACCCGATGAATTGGTTGCAGAAGAAACCGGAAAACTATGCCGGGGAATTCTATGCGCCGACACCGGCATCGGTACATGCCGGCAACTGGATCTTCGACCTGAAATCGCGCGAACTGATCTATATTCCGTCCATGACCGGACATTTGGCTCCCGGGCGGGATGGCTACAAATGGGTCCGTTACAAGGTTATATTGGAGTATGACTCCGCTCATACCCCTGCCGGCCGCACAGATGAATCAAGGAGCTTTGCCGGGGTTCTGTTCGATCAAGTGGAGCCGAACTTATGGTCATCGTAGTTGATGAAAGGTTAATGCGGCGGATGAATGGGTTTGTGTAAAAGCATAATTTTGATACACTTCGCCCATCCCAATCTTCGGTTGCGCTCTTTTCTGCATGATTTGGGTGTGAGGTTAGTGCAATTTGGTACAACGAGGCCTTGGTCTCAAACAATATTTTAGGAGAGTTGAAAAATGCAAAATCAAAAAGGCTTCACCCTGATCGAACTGATCGTGGTTATCGTGATACTGGGCATCCTGGCGGCAACGGCACTGCCGCGTTTTATCGGCGTCCAGAAGGAAGCGCGCGAAGCAGCCGTTGACGGCATGGCTGGCGGGATTCGTTCAGCTGTGAGCCTGGCCAGGGCCGCACAATTGGTCGCTGGAGCGGGTTCCAGTACTCCCGTGAGCATGGATGGACAAACTGTCACCATGGCAAATGGCTATCCAACAGGCGATGCTGCAGGGATCGGTGCAGCAATGCAAAGCACGGATGGGTTTACCGTATCCTATGGCGCAACATCCACTTTCCAGCCCAGTGGTGGAAGTGCAACTTGCGAAGCAACCTATATTGCTGCCACCGGTACCACCGGCACAGACAAATCCGATTGCAACTAAGTACAACCAGCAGGGCTTGATGTCCTGATGTGTTTGAAAGGTGGGCCTAACTGGCCCGCCTTTTTTATTGCCGTGATTTCCGTCAATCAACCTGCAGCTTGTATCGATAACCCTTCGTTGATGAATAAAGATTGCTAAAATCGAACCGCCATGCTCACCACACCGTCAACATGTCGCAGAATAGTTCACGGGCGATACGCGCTCGCTGGATACAGCAAGCTGCGCTCCAAGCAAGGAGGTTTCACCGTGGTCGAGCTGATCGCCGTCATCGTGATCATGGGCGTATTGGCCGCCGTTGCCGGACCGCGCTTTTTCGACCGCGGCACCTTCGACAGCAGGGGATTTTACGACCAGGTGCTTTCCTCCTTGCGCTATGCGCAGAAGGAAGCGATCGCGCAACATCGCTATATCTGTGTCGGATTTACCAGTAGCAGCGTAACACTCACTTTCGATACCACGCCCCCGGATGCAACAACTCATCCAACGGCGACTTGCCCGGGCTCCGCCCTAGCCAGTCCGACGGGAGATTCAAATTACACCATCAACAATACCAGTGGCGTGACATTAAGCGCCTTCACCAACTTCTATTTCGATGCGCTGGGCCGGCCCAGTGTTGCCCCACAAACCATCAGCGTCAGCGGATATACCTCTGGGCCCATAACCATTGAACGAGAGACGGGTTATGTGCATTGATCAGGGGGCGGATAAATGCGGGCTGAGATCTGACAAGGTTCGTTTGGCAGATTCCGGCTTCACCCTGATCGAACTCATCGTCTTCATCGTCATCGTCAGTGTCGCGCTGGCGGGCATCCTGACGGTGATGAACAAGGTGACCGGACACAGCGCCGACTCCCTGATCCTCAAGCAGGAGATCGCCATTGCCGAATCCATGCTGGAGGAAGTCGAATTGCAGGATTTCATTGCGGGCTCGCCAGCTACGCCGGTTCCCAACCCGCCTGGAAATCGCACCACGGGCTACCATATTGTCAGTGGCTATAATGGATTTCATTCGACAGGCATTTACACGCCAGACGGTAATGCCGTAGCCGGATTGACCAGTTACGATGTGGATGTGGCGGTGACCAACCTGGGATTGAATCCAACAACTGGTGCAGCGATCCCTGCAGCCAGTTCGGTGCAGATCACGGTGACGGTGTCCAATACTACTGTCCCGGCGGGGGATCCGCTCAGGCAAACCGTGATAGACGGTTACAGGACGGCGTACTGATGCGCTCCGGGCGAAAATTCCAGCACGGCTTTACCCTGGTCGAGATGATCGTCGTGATCGTCATCACCGGCATCATCGCCGGTGCCGTTGCGCTGTTCATGCGCACGCCGGTGCAAGGCTACATGGACAGCGCGCGCCGCGCCGAGATGACCGACACCGCAGATACCGCATTGCGCCGCATCGGCCGCGACTTGCGCACGGCGGTGCCGAACAGCGTGCGTGTACCGAACCCGGCCGGCACCAATACCTATATCGAATTCCTGCCGACCAAGGACGGCGGAAGATACCGTGCCGAACCGACCGGTGGCGCAGGTGGATGTGCGGCGGTAGTCGGGAACGTTTACGGTGATGCGCTTTCATTCTCTGCTGCGGATACCTGTTTTGAGATCATTGGTCCGCCATTGACGTTTGCCGCAGGCGACCAGATCGTGATCGGCAGCACCCAGTCCGACGGAAATCCGCCCTATGACAATACTGCGGCAGGCGTGCTGCGCGCCTTCAGCGGCACAACCGGCTCGCCCCAGGCCATCATCCAGATTCCGGCGGTTCAGTTCCCGGCGTTTGCCGAATTGACCGGACAGCGCTTCGATGTCGTGCCCGGCGACCAGCAGGCAGTGACGTATTCGTGCGAGAACGTCAATACCGTAAACGGCGAAGGAACCGGCACGCTCAGGCGTTATTGGGCATATGGTTTTAATGCTGCGCAAGTTGCACCGCCACTGGGTGGAAGCAGTGCGATCATCGCTGACAACGTCAGTGTCTGCGACATCGCATATGACACCTATAACGTGCGCAGTGGTCTGGTGGAGATCACATTGGGCATCACCCGCAGCGGTGAAAGTATCCGTCTCTACCACCAGATCCATGTAAACAATATTCCCTGAAAGGTAATGACAGATTCGTGAAACTTCAGGCCACAATTTGCAGACTGCCAACCGCGAAGCGGAAATCCGAGTCCGGCTTCAGCCTGGTCACGGCCATATTCCTGCTGGTGGTACTGGCTGGATTGGGGGCGGCGATGGTTACGTTCTTTACCACGCAACAGCAAAGTCTCGCCAAGGACGTGCTGGGCTCGCGCGCCTATCAGGCGGCGCAGGTAGGCATCGAATGGGCTGCGTACGGGGTAGAACAAACGCCGCAAACCGTACCGGCCACGCTGTGGCCCGGATGCGCGACAGGCGCCACATTCGCCGCGGGGACATTGGGCGGAACGCTGGCGCCCTATACCGTTACTGTAACCTGCACATCGGTTTCGTTTTCGGAAGGCACAACAGTCCCGCCGGGGACTTCTACGATATACATTTACTACATCATCTCGACGGCCACCGGCGTGAACGGCGCAGCAGCAGGCAGCGCGGATTTCGTGCAGCGCGTGATAACCGTTAGAATGGGACGCTGAGGAGCATGGTCATGATCAAGCCGGTTCGAATCCTGGGTCTTATATCAGCGCTGTTTATCGCGCTCGTCTGGAACCAGTGCGCTGTCGCCGCCACACAGACCGCGACTCCCGGCACATGTGTCAATGACGCAGGCATCGGCACAATATCATGGGGCGGCCTGGGGAATGTCGCGGCCAGCGACAACAATTACGCCACAGCCACCGTCAAAAAGTCGGAGATCACCAACTACCTGAAATGCACCGGCTACGGCTTTACTATCCCTGCTGGCGCCACCATCAACGGCATTACCGTGAGTGTTGAAGATCATTCGGCCAGAACCATATACGACTATGCCGTCAGCCTTGTTAAGGGCGGCACCGTACAAGCCACAAATTACGGGACGCTTACCAACATGCCTACCAGCGACGCAACCTCGACCTATGGCGGGGCCGCCGATTTGTGGGGCACCACCTGGACTGTCGCCAACATCAATAACGCGAACTTCGGCGTGGCATTTGCCGCACAAAGAGGTCCATACAACACCAACGACACGGCTAATGTCGACTACATGCCGATCACGGTCAATTACACGCTGCTGGCGCCTCCCACCGCCACCACCAACGCAGCCACCGCATTGACCGCCAATGGGGCGACGCTGAACGGAACGGTCAGCAGCAACGGGGCGAGCACCACGGTGACATTCGATTATGGACTGACTGCCGGCTATGGCAGCACCATTGCCGCCACGCCAAGCCCGCTGGCGGCAGGAGCAAGCGGTGCGGCGGTCTCCGCCGCCGTGGCCGGTCTGGCCTGTAACACCCTGTATCATTTCCGCGTCAAGGGTGTGAACTCCGCCGGCACGACCAATGGTGGTGACCTGACCTTTACCACATCGGCCTGCGTGCCCACCGCAACGACCAGCGCGGCCACCTCATTGAGCACCAATGGCGCAACGTTGAACGGCACGGTCAGCAGCAATGGGGCGAGCACCACGGTGACCTTCGACTATGGCACGACCGTGGCCTATGGCAGTTCGGCCACTGCTGCGCAAAGTCCGCTGGCAGCCGGGGCAAGCGGTTCGGCGGTCTCTGCTGCCGTGACCGGGCTGACCTGTGGCACGCTCTATCATTTTCGCGTCAAGGGTGTGAATTCCGCCGGCACGACCAATGGCAGCGACCTTAGCTTCACTACATCTGCCTGTGCGGCGCCGACGGTGACAACCAACGCGGCCACCTCGTTGACTACCTCGGGAGCCACGCTGAACGGCACGGTCAGCAGCAACGGCGCGAGCACCACGGTAACTTTCGACTATGGCACGACCGTGTCGTATGGCACTTCGGCCACTGCGGCGGAAAGTCCGCTGGCTGCTACGGCAAGTAGTTCGGCGGTCACTGCAGCCATAACCGGTCTGACCTGCGGCACCCTCTATCATTTTCGTGTCAAGGGCGTAAACACTTCCGGCACTTCCAATGGCAGCGACCTGACCTTTACCACCTCGGCTTGCCCGGTTCCTGCCGTCATTTCGATCAATACCGCCAGCACCAATCCGACTTCGCCGGCTACGGCAGTTGCGTGGACGGTGGTGTTCAATCAGGCCGTCACCGGCGTCGACACAGGCGATTTTGCGCTGGTTCAGGCGGGCGGCGTGAGCGGCGCCACCATCACTTCGGTAACGGGTAGCGGCACCACCTGGACGGTGAATGCCAATACCGGATCGGGCGGCGGCACGCTGGGGCTGAATCTGGTCGATAACGATAGCATCGTAAGCAGCAGCTCGGGTGTCAAGCTTGGCGGAGCCGGAGCCGGCAACGGCAATTTCACCGGACAGGTCTATACCGTATCGGCATTCTGTTCGGCGCCGCCGAATATTCCGGTGGGTGTGTCGGTGAGTTGCGTATGCGACCAGTTCGGTCGCGCCAGCCTGAATCCATCCACGATCTTTGGCGGCAATTGGGCGGTGTCGCACGGCACCTCCGATACTGCGGGAACGAACCCGTATATCAACGCCACTACGGGTTTGTTGCGGCTGACCGAAAACACCAACAACAACGCCAAGGCAGCGACCGTGCCGAGTATTTTCCCCGCTGCCGGAAACTATATCTCGGTTGAATTCAATAATTACGCCTACCAGGGCGGCAACACCGGTGCCGACGGCATCGCGGTGACGCTGTCCGATTACTCCATCCCTGCCGTGCCGGGCGGATTCGGCGGCTCACTTGGCTATGCGCAACGCAACGATGGCACTTCGCCGCCGGGTTTTGCCGGTGGTTGGGTCGGCGTCGCGCTGGATGAATATGGCAACTTCCAGAATCCGACCGAGGGACGTATCGGCGGTCCGGGAGCAAGAGCTCAGTCGGTGGGTGTTCGCGGCCCCGGTAGCGGCGCCAACGGCTATCGCTATATGGGCGGCACGGCCAGCAGTCCCGGCGGTTATAACATCAGTGCCAACAGCACGTCAGCCACTCCGGCAACCGGATACATGTACCAGGTGATCGTCGATGCCAGGAATTCCAGCACAGGTACGATCAACGTCAGCGTCAACCGCGATGTCACTGCAAAAGACGGCTCCGCCTACACCTCGTTGTTCGGGCCATTCAATGCTTACACTGAGGCTAATTACGCCGTGTCCCAGGGCTGGATCTCGCAAATCATCCCGGATTTCTGGAAGATATCCTTCACCGGTTCCACTGGCGGCTCCACCAATGTTCATGAGATCGGCAGCCTGCGCATCTGCGCGCAGACGGTGCTGCCACCAACCGGCGGCACGGCAAGCGGATTTTCCGCCATCGACGAAGCGTATCCGGCCGGCTCCGGTTCGACAGCGCCGGCCTACCCGAATTTCCAGACCGGCGATATCTATATGAAGCTGACCGGGACACCGTTCAAGCTCTGGGTAGGGGCTCTGACCAGTACGGCCCTTTCGACCGGTTATTCCTCCGTCAGCAACAGGTACGTGCAAGTGAAAGTCGTGGATAATTCCGACAACGCCTGCGGCACTGATGCTGCACGCACCTGCAACAGCACCTGCACGAACAAGGCGGCGGTGGAAGCCGGTGCTACCCAGATTGCCTTGTTCCCATCAGGCAGTTCCACCGGCGTGGCATCGCCTTCACCGTCATTCACGCTCAATTCCTCCTACAAGAACCTGATCGCCGTAATGAAGGAATGCACGACCTCCAGTTGTGCCGCATTCACCGCAACTGCGCCGGCCTGTTCCGTGGACTCGTTCACGGTGCGTCCCTTGAGCATCGCCACGGTCACGTCGAGCGATGCGACCAATACAACCACCGGCGGGACGCCGATATTCAAGGCTGGCGGTGACAATTTCAATCTGACAGCCACGACGACCGGCGTGTCCGGCAATCCCAGCGGCTATAACGGTGTCGTGAAAATGGTCGTGCAACCGGCCAGTCCCGCCACTGTGACCGGAGCCCTGACATGCACGTCGTCGGCGACGACGCCCACAGGCACATGTACGGTGGGAACACCTGCGAATACATTTCCGGCAGCGACATCGGGTACGCCTGTGTCCTCTGCAACCGGCACGTTCACCTATAGCGAAGTTGGCGCCTTCCAGTTGTTTGGCTACACACCCGATGCCACTTGCACGGTGGCGGGGTCGCCGTTAACCGTGGCGCAGTGCAATCTGGTGACGCGCGGTGCGTATGACAACACCTGGACTGCGATCGACAGCATCAACACCAAGAACGACTGTATCGCGAACAGCTATACCAATATCATGAGTACGACCGGTGCTTTTTCTTCCAATCCGAATTTTGGAAAGTATGGTTGCTATTTTGGACTGTTGCCCAACGCGACAAAGTTCGGTCGCTTTGTTCCGGATCACTTCAAGACAGTCGTAACGCCCGTCGGCCAACCCTGTCCAACCGGGCTGACATGCCCTGCGCAACTGGTTCCTGGCGATAACGGCCAGGGATTTTTCTATTCCGGGCAGGCGTTCACTACGCAAGTAACTGCATTGAATGCAGCAGGAGCGGTCACGCAAAATTACGACAGCGGCATGGCCCTGTCCAAGGATGTGACACTTTCTGCATATGATTCGCCGGGCGGCTCAACCGCCAACCCACCCGGCGGCAACGGGGCATTGACGCTGAATTCTATCCCGTCTACTTCATTCAGCTTGGGCGTGGCCACAACCAGTACGCCGACCTACACATTTACGGCTGTAAATACCGCGCCAACGGATATATACCTGCGTGCAGCGGATACGGATGGAGTGACCTCGAATATCGGCGCCGCCTCGGTTGAGGGCGGCGTGAAGATTATCAGCGGCCGCATCAAGGTTTCCAATGCTTACGGTTCGGAACTGCTGCCCTTGCCGATGACGGCGACAGTGCAGTACTACGATGCGGCCGGCAATTGGGTGACCAGCACGACGGATGACGCAACCTCTTTCAATACGGCATCCGATGTCGGCAAGACTATCGTCCAGGGGCCGCTGACTGGAGCCGATATCAGTGTGGCTTCTGCCGGCCTGTCGGTAGTTATCGGCGGGATGAAAGATTTCACGCTGAATCCACCGGGAACGGGAAAAACCGGCAGAGCGGATATCTCCATCACTGCGCCGACGTATTTGCAAAGTGTCGCCGGGCGAGCGACATTCGGGGTGTACCAGGGCAACCCCAACTTTATCTATCGGCGTGAGAGCTATTGAGCAGGCAAAGACGCGCAACTCGCAGCTTGGGTCAGGCGCAGCTTCATGCGCGGTAACTCACAAAGCCAACATTGTATGCACTGCCAATTTGCCGGCGATGAAGACTTGGCGTGTTGGATTACACGATAAAACTGCCAATTCAACCTGTCTGGAAGCCCGCAAATCAATTGACAACAATGGGTTATTAGATTAACTTCCTGCCACGCATGCAAATACCGATTTTTTCCAATCTGTTCCATAAGACTCGCCAGCAGGCGGGTGGATTTGCTGTCTGTATCAACAATCATCGCGTATTTTTGGCGCAGGTCAAGCGCGGCGGTGTCATGCCGCAAGTGCAGGTCTGTTCGTTTCATTCAGTCGACGAAGTCACCCCGGCCGCGCTGGAAAAACTGCGCAAGGACGAGCAGGTCGGCGACTTCCAGTTTACGACCTTGCTGGCGCCGGGCGAGTATCAGATGCTGCTGGTGGAGGCGCCAAATGTGCCGGTGGACGAACTCAAGACGGCAATCCGCTGGCGCATCAAGGATTCGCTGAATTACCACATAGACGATGCAACGCTGGATGTGCTGCAAATTCCAGTCGGCAGGAATGCCGGGGAACGGCCGCAATCCTTGTATGCGATTGCAGCGCCGAATAGCACCATACAGAAACGTATCGAGCTGTTTGAAAATGCCAGGATAGATCTGGCCGTAATTGATATTCCTGAAATGGCCCAGCGCAATATCGCTGAATTGTTTGAGCAGGACGGACGCGGGCTGGCGCTGCTGGCATTCGATGACAATGGCGGGATGCTCAGTTTTACCGCCGGCGGCGAATTGTACCTGGCGCGCCGGATCGAAGTTTCCCTGCGACAATTGCAGGATGCGGATGACGTTCTGCGCTCGCAATATCTGGAACGGCTGGAACTGGAATTGCAGCGATCCATGGATTATTTCAGCCGCCAGTTCCATCAGGTTTCGGTAAGCCGTTTGCTGGTCTCCGCGCCCGACGAGGCGGGGTTGATCGAGCGTCTGTCACCCGACCTGGATTGGCCGGTAGAGAAACTGGTTCTGTCCGAGGTACTGGATATCAGCGCAGTACCGGAACTGGCTGACAGCGAATACGCGGCACAAGCATTTTATGCCCTGGGAGCAGCATTGCGCAGTGAAAGGCGGGTGTTGTGAGCCAGCAGATCAACCTGTTCAACCCGATTTTCCTCAAGCAGAAAAAATATTTTTCTGTCATCACCATGTTGCAGGCGCTATTGCTAATCGCGCTGGGATCGGCGGTTTTTTATGAGTTTGCGGCATACCAGGTCAAACAGCTTGCCAAACAATCCGAGGTTGCAAACAAGCGTTACATTTCCGAGCAAGCCCGGCTGGATGCGTACAAGGCCCAATTTTCTCCGCAGAAGTCACGGCAGTTGCTGGAAAATGAATTGAAATCCGCCGAGACCAAGGTGTTCGCGCAGCAGGATGTGATCAATACGCTGAAGGGCGGCGCGATTGGCAATACTGCCGGCTATTCAGGGTATATGAAAGCATTTGCACGGCAAGCCATGAATGGCCTGTGGTTGACCGGATTCAGTATCACGGGCGACGCTGCACGGTTGAGCATGAGTGGCGCGGTATTGTCCGGTTCGCCTGAACTGATTCCGGCATACGTGCAGAAGTTGGGACACGAGTCGGTGATGCAAGGCAAATCGTTTGCATCCTTGCAAATTCGGCAACCCGGAAAAAAAGACGGCAAATCTGCCAATTATGTGGAGTTCACGCTGCAATCGTTTGATTCGAGCGGAGTAGCGAAACAATGAAAGAGCAATGGGGAAAATTTACCGCCAGGATCGACAGCATGTCGCTACGCGAGCGGGTGCTTATTTTTCTGGCAGCTGCGTTTTTGCTGATTGCCATGGTCAATTCATTGTTCCTGGATCCCTTGCTGGCGCAACAGAAATCATTGTCCGAACAGGTTGGGCAGCAACATGAAAAAATCAGGGAAAAGCAGGCGGAGATCGAAGCATTGTTGATGGCACAGAAGAATGACCAGAGTTCGCCGTTGCGCCAGAGACTGAAGACGGCAGCCCAACAATTGGCGGAGGGCAATGCCTGGTTGCAGGGAAACAGCCAACGCCTGGTGCAGCCTGAACAGATGGCTGATCTGCTGGAGCAGGTGCTGCGGAAAAATAACATGCTGCGGTTGGTTCGCCTGCAAACACTGCCGGCTACTCCGTTGATCGAAAGGCCTGCGCAGAGCGATGGCAATGCTGCGAGCGCAAGTGCCGAGCTTGAGAAACAGGAAATATTCAAGCATGGCGTGAAAATCACCGTCATAGGCGGTTATGCGAGCCTGCTGCAATATCTCTCTGCGCTTGAGCGCTTGCCGGTCAAGATGTTCTGGGGCATGGCTGACATGAAGGTGGTCAAATATCCCGACGCCGAGTTGACGCTGACCCTTTATACTCTGAGCCTGGACAAGACATGGTTGCAGATATGACCAGCGCCAAAAGTTTCTGCTGCAACTGGTGCTCGCTGCTGATAATGAGCGCGATCTCGGCCGGGGCTGGCGCGCAGATACTGCCGGATCCGACCAGGCCGCCCGACGAGATATTTATTCCTGCCAATCTGCAGTCACGAAGCGATAGCGGGCTGCAATCGGTGATCATATCGCCGACGCGCCATACTGCCATTATCAACGGCCAGACTGTCGAGCAGGGTGAAATGCTGGGGAATGCCAGGTTGGTTGAAGTCAACGAGAGTTATGTGGTATTGCGAAGCGCTGAGGGCAGGCAGGTGTTGTCCATGTTCAACGGCGTGGAGATAAAAAAAGCGGGTTCTACGTCAAGCAGTATAAATGCGGCAGCGCATGAATCGAACAAGCACAAATCCGGTGGCAAGCGTATGCGTCACGTAACACCGGCGAAGAGCGACGGGGAGGAAGGGAAATGAGGCGAATATTATGGATCATTGTGTTGCTGGTCGGCCTGTCGGCTTGTGCCGCGCCAGGCGGACCCAATACGACTGCAGATGCCATACGCCATGAGATGAACGCGGCGGCGCAGGAAATCGCGCCGCCGAGCAGCCCTGAAGCGGTAGACAACGCATTGATCCCTCCCATCACCGTTCAGATGCCCCAGGTGGACAACAAGCCGCTGGAAACCCGGTTTGACCTGACGGTCAATAACACGCCGGCTAAACAGGTTTTCATGGCGATCGTATCGGGCACCCGCTACAGCATGCTGGTGGCGCCCGACATCTCGGGCGATATCTCACTCAGCCTGAAGGACGTGACGGTGTTTGATGCGCTGGAGGCGATACACGATTTGTACGGGTTTGAATACAAGGTGGATGGCACGCGTATCTATATCCTGCCGGCGTCGCTGCAAACGCGGCTGTTCCAGGTGAACTACCTGACCGGCGTTCGCGAGGGCACATCATCGTTGCGGGTAACCTCCGGTTCGATTTCCAGCAGATCCAGTACCAGCCAGCTGAATAGCAACCAGCAGAACAACGACCAGCAGAACAACAATACAACGGGGCAGGACAGCAGCAGGGTCGATATGAGGTCGAATGCCGACTTCTGGCCAGAACTGGAAAGTGCGATCAAGTTGATCGTCGGCGTGGACCAGTCATCATCGAAGGACGGCAAGGGGCGCAGCGTAGTCATCAGTCCGATGTCAGGCGTGATCGTGATACGCGCCATGCCTGCCGAGTTGAACAGCGTGGCGGCATACCTGAAGGCTTCGCAACTCTCGATTGACCGGCAGGTGATACTGGAAGCGAAGATCATCGAGGTGCAACTGAATGACGACTTCCAGTCCGGCGTGAACTGGGCGGCTTTCGGCAGTGTCGGTGGCGGTTTGACCAGTCGTGGTTCGGCCGGCGTACTGGCGCCAAGCACGTCGTTGGTGCCCAATGCTGCGGGCGGCGTGAGTCAGGAGATCACCAACGCCTTGCTGACGTCCACTCCCGGAGCGTCGCTGTCTGCGGCGGCAACGGCTGCGGGCGTTGCCGGTTCCCTGTTCGGTCTGTCGTTCCAGACCAACAACTTTGCCGCCTTGCTGAATTTCCTGGAATCGCAAGGCAGCGTGCATGTGCTGTCGAGTCCGCGCATCGCCACCCTGAACAACCAGAAGGCCGTGTTGAAAGTGGGTACGGACGAATTCTTTGTGACCAATGTTACTAATACAGTTACCAATAGCAATGTCGGCAACCCATATTCAACTCCTACCGTCACGCTGCAGCCATTCTTCTCCGGCATCGCGTTGGATGTCACGCCGCGCATCAGACGAGAACAACGAGATCATCCTGCATGTACACCCCTCGGTCAGCCTGGTAACCACCGTCAACAAGACCGTGGATACGGGATCGGGCGGCACGCTGAACCTGCCGCTGGCTTCCAGTTCGATTTCAGAGACGGACAGCATCGTGAGGGCGCGCGACGGGCAGATCGTGGCCATCGGCGGCTTGATGCGCCAGACCACGACGGATGACCAGTCCGGACTGCCGGGCATGTCCAAGCGGATCTTCGGGCAGACCAGCAAGCACACTGAAAAGCGCGAATTGATCATCCTGATCAAGCCCACGGTAGTGAACAGCGACAAGGACTGGTCGGATGACATCACCCATAGCCGTGATCGCGTGGAAGGCATGACTCACTGACAGTCCCGTGGCATTCCCGCGCAGGCGGGGCCACGTCTGCCATTAACCATCAATCTTGCCGGCGTTGTTTGCCGGCGCGGGGATGGCGGGCTAATGGAGTATTTGGGATTAAATGTACCTAGAACATTTCGGCCTGCGTGAATTTCCTTTCGGGCTGACACCCGACACCAGTTTTTTCTTTGCCTGTTCGAACTATCAGGAGGCGCTCAATACCTTGCTGGTGGCGGCACGCAATGGTGAAGGTTTTATCAAGATCATGGGCGAGGTGGGTAACGGCAAGACCATGCTGTGCCGCAAATTTCTCGCCACGTTGAATAGCGGCGAAACCGAGGCGACGACAGCGATCGGTACCCAGGACGAAAGCGCTTCGCGGCGTTCAGTCACCCGCTTTGTCACCGCTTATACTCCCTAATCCTTACATGGAACCGCGCAGCCTGCTGCTGGCGTTGGCTGATGAGTTCCGCATCGAAATAGACCAGGACACAGACCAGCACCTGTTGCTCAAGGGGCTGACTCTGCGCATTGCTTGATTTTGCGCGCGATGACAAGCGCGTACTGGTCTGTCTGGATGAGGCACAGGCGATGCCGCTGGAAAGCCTGGAAGTGTTGCGCCTGCTGACCAACCTGGAAACTGAAAAGCGCAAGCTGATGCAGGTGGTGCTGTTCGGACAGCCGGAACTGGACCAACGCCTGAAACAGAACTCGGTGCGCCAGTTGCGCCAGCGCATCAGTTTTCAGTACGATCTGAAAGGCCTGAAACCCGACGAACTGGATCGCTATTTGCGGCATCGGTTGGGTGTGGCCGGATATGAAGGGGAAACCCTGTTCAGCGACAGTGCGGTAAGCGTAATGCACCACGTCAGTCATGGCACGCCACGGCTGATCAATATCCTTGCCCACAAGTCATTGATGCTGGCGTTTGGCGAAGGACGGCAGCAAGTGCTGGCAAGCCATGTCCGCACAGCGGCAGAGGACACGCCGGAATCGCGCCGGGATTGGAACAGGTATATTTGGGTGATTGTCATGGTGATGGTTTTGCTGGCGGCGGCGGCAATCTGGATGGTGCTGCGATGAGTTTGATCAATCAGATGCTGACCGATCTTGACAAGCGCGGGGTAGCGATACGTGCGGATGGGGAGTCGGTCCGGCCTGTGTATGACCGGAAGCGGCGCAGCAAGGTAGTGCTTCCGGCATTGATCGTCCTGCTGCTGGCGGGTATGGCAGGATTGTGGGCTGGGTTGCGGGACAAGTCGCCGCCACTATCCGATCTCCCGGTCGTGCCGGATGAAGCCGTGCGTCCGCCCGCTGTTGCAACGGTTCCCTCACCCCCACCCCGCGCTCGCGCAAAGCCTGCACAGACCAGGTTGGGTTCGGACGACAAACAGCAGCGCGTCGAAAAGCAAGTCATCGCGCTTCCGAACCCGGGGAAGAGCGTCCTGCCCGCACCGCCATCCTCTTTGCCCGCAGGGCGGGTCAAAACGCCATTTGAGCAAGCACTTGCGCAGGCAAAATCGAGCATGGCGACAACAACGACAGTCGAGGTTACCGACAAAACCGACCGGCAAACCATGACCGCTGCAACGGGAGCAGTTTCGGCGAAGCTTCCCGTGCCGGCCAAGACCGTCACCATCCAACCGGAAGTAACGGCGCCCGGAATCGACAAGCAGGTCAGGCAGGTCACTGTGGAACAACAAGCGGAGAACGAATTCCGCAAGGCGAATGGCCTGATGCAACAAGGGCGCAGCGATGAGGCGATTGCCGGGTATCGGTCTGCATTAAAACTGGAGGTCGGTCATGTAGCTGCTCGCCAGGCCATGGTTGGCTTGCTGCTGGAAAGCAAGCGCAACAGCGACGCCGAACAGGCGCTGCAGGAAGGTCTTGACTACAATCCAAGGCAAAGCAACTTCGCCATGCTGCTGGCTCGTCTGCAGGTAGACAGGAATGCCTTGCAGCAGGCGCTGGAAACCCTGCGCGTCTCCCTGCCTTATGCGGAACAGCGGGCCGACTACCAGGCGTTCATTGCGGCGGTCCTGCAGCGACTTGGCCGGCACAAGGAAGCCATTGAACATTACCAGTCAGCCTTGCGGCTATCGCCCAACTCGGGAGTATGGCTGATGGGGCTGGGCATTTCCCTGCAAGCCGAGAAGCGTGACGAAGATGCCCGCACAGCCTTCAGGCAAGCTGCCGATTCACACACACTGAGTAAGGAATTGCAGGCTTTCGTGACCAAACGACTGCGGGAATTGACTCCTTGATCAAATAATAACCCACTAAAATCCTATAGTTAATATGACGCGTCGAACTAAATAAATATATACCCCTCAAAGAAATAGGTTTATATTGCGGTTCACGTAGCAGGCGGAAATTGAAACCTTGCCCATTATCTGTGCAGGGACTTTTCGGTGGTTGCGTGAAGCAATAAAGACCGGGGGCGCCAGCGATTGTTTCTGGAAGAAGAATCGAAATGCTCGTATAGAACAGATTGGTCTCTGTATTTTCGGCAACGGCGGTGCCATGCAATCCCGGATTGTTAACAACACTCTAGTAGAGGAGGTTAATCATGGGCGCAACAGAATGGGTTTTACTCGCGATAGTTTTGCTTCCCGGCTTGGTCATCATTATGGATGATAGCAACATGAAAGAGTTGAAGAAAAATAAATATAATTGATTGAATCAGCCCCCCGGAAACGGGGGTTTTTTTATTGTCGTTTTGAATAGGGTATCGTTCTGGCCACTACCCAGGCGCTTACTGCGCTCGCACCGGCCTTGCGCAGTGCGATCGCGACTTCATTCAACGTACTGCCACTGGTCATCACATCGTCCACCACCGCAACATGTTTTCCCGACAAGTCCCGTTCACAGGCGAAGGCTTTCCTGACATTGCTGCCCCGTTCTTTCCAGGCCAGCGACGATTGCGGCGGAGTATCGCGCGCTCGGCGGCAGGCATCGGACGCCATGGCAACGGCCAGTTCTGCAGAGATGCGACGTGCCAGTTCAAGTGACTGGTTGAAACCGCGATCCCTTAGCCGGAATGGGTGCAAAGGCATGGGAATGATCAGGTCGGGCGTGACCGAGATGCGCTGCGCCAGGCTATCCGCCAGACTGTTCGCCAATGACAGGCGCTCGCCATATTTCAATGCCTGGATCAGCTTGTCCAGCGGGTAGGCATAGGTGAATACAGCTACAGTGCAGTCGAATTGCGGCTTGCGCTGCAGGCATCGCCCGCATGTCGAGCCATCCACTGTCGGCAAGGCGCAGATCGGGCAGCGCGGCTTGACCAGGTAGGGCAGGGTGGCGTCGCAGGCCTCGCACCATGCCCCGCGCCGATTGAACGTGCCGCACAACAAACAAGGCTGGGCAGGTAATGCTTGCCCAAGCATTGTGCTGATGTTCAATATCCGGCGTGGTAAAATCAACAAGTATGCTCCGCCCTTAAAAGCTTGAATTCGGGATCGATGGCTGGTCGGGCGATCAACCTGAACCGGCATTGATATCAGTCGACCGGTTTGTCCGGGGAAGTTGCTGGATTTAATTTACCCTTAGTGATCATTTATGCAAATTCAAACCATACAGTTTCCGCGCCGCGAAAAACATGCTACTGCATCGCGCTGGAGCGTGACCCAGATCGAGGCGCTGTTCAACCTGCCGTTCGCTGACCTGATGTACCGCGCACAACAGACACACCGCGAGCATTTCGACCCGAATGCAGTGCAGCTGTCCTCGCTGCTGTCGATCAAGACCGGCGGATGTTCGGAGGATTGCGGCTATTGTCCGCAGTCGGCGTTCAACGATACCGGTATGGAAAACGGCAAGATGCTGGATGTGGAGACCGTGGTGCAGGCCGCGCGCGTCGCGCAGCAGAATGGCGCAGGCCGCTTCTGCATGGGCGCGGCATGGCGCGAACCGAACGACGAGGATATGCAGAGTGTCGTCGAGATGATCAAGGCCGTCCGCGGCCTGGGCATGGAGACGTGCGCGACACTGGGCATGCTGAACGATGCGCACGTGGCGCAATTGAGCGCGGCTGGGCTGGATTACTACAACCATAACCTCGATACCGCGCCGGAATTCTATGGCGAGATCATCACCACGCGCGATTACCAGGATCGCCTGGATACGCTGGAGCGGGTGCGTGAGGCTGGCATCAAGGTGTGCAGCGGCGGCATCGTCGGCATGGGCGAGAGCCTCACCCATCGCGCCGGGCTGATCGCGCAACTGGCCAACCTGGAACCCTATCCCGAAAGCGTGCCGATCAACAACCTGGTCAGGGTGGAAGGCACGCCGCTGGAACACGTGGCCGAACTCGATCCGCTGGATTTCGTGCGCACCATCGCGGTGGCGCGCATCACCATGCCGCGTGCCCGTGTGCGCCTGTCCGCCGGGCGGCAGCAGATGTCGGATGCAGTGCAGGCATTGTGTTTCCTCGCCGGCGCCAATTCCATCTTCTACGGTGACCGCCTGCTGACCACCGATAACCCGGACGTGGAGCGCGACCGCAGCCTGCTCGACAAGTTGGGCATGTATCCCTTGTCGGAAAAAACGTAGGTCGGGTCAGGCGCGGTTTTGAGCCGAATCCGATGAAGCGCGATGTTGGGTCACGCTACGCTAACCCAACCTACAACATCCCCATGCCTTTTACCGAACTGCAGAATGATCTCGATGAACTGTTTGCGCGTGGCTTGCGCCGCCGCCGCCGCGTGCTGGATTCGCCGCAGGGCGTGCATGTCAGCGTCGACGGCAAGCCTTGCCTGTCGTTCTGCAGCAACGACTACCTTGGCCTGGCCAATCATCCGCAACTGATCGCCGCGTTACAGCAGGGTGCGCAGCAACATGGCGCCGGTGCCGGTGCTTCCCACCTGATCAGCGGGCACCTTGCCGCACACCACGATCTGGAACTGGCTCTGGCTGCTTTTGCCGGCAAGCCTGCGGCGCTGTTGTTCTCCACCGGCTACCTGGCCAACCTCGGCGTGGTACAGGCACTGGTCGGACGCGGCGACACGGTGTTCGCCGACAGGTTCAATCATGCATCGCTGAACGATGCCATGCTGCTGTCGCGTGCCGGAATCAAGCGCTATCGCCATAACGATATGGGGCACCTGGCAGCGTTGCTTGCTGCAAGCGGGAAGGGGCGCAAACTGGTCATTACCGATGCCGTGTTCAGCATGGATGGCGACATCGCAGCCTTGCCTGATTTACTGGCGCTGTGCGAACAGCATGATGCCTGGCTGCTGGTGGACGATGCGCACGGCTTTGGTGTGCTCGGGGAACAGGGGCGCGGATCGTTGGCGCATTTCGGTCTGGACTCGCCGCGCATCATCTACATGGCCACATTGGGCAAGGCGGCAGGCGTGTCCGGGGCGTTTGTCGCGGCCGAGCAGGTGGTGATCGATACGCTGGTGCAGCATGCGCGCAGTTATATCTATACCACCGCCAGCCCTCCCGCGCTGGCCAGCGCGCTCATGGCAAGCCTGGCGCTGTTGAGTGAGGAGGAATGGCGGCGCACGCATTTGCAGGAATTGACCAGCACAGCTGCGCGCGGGGCTGGCGGACTTGCCGTGGATGCTGATGCCTTCGTTAACGCCGATCCAGCCCCTGCTGGTCGGCAGCAATAAGGCGGCCGTGGAATTGAGCGAAGGTTTGCACCAGCGCGGTATCTGGGTTCCGGCCATCCGTCCTCCCACCGTGCCGGCAGGGGGCGCGCGTCTGCGCATCTCGCTGTCGGCGGCGCATGCAGAACAGGATGTGGCGCAATTGATCGGTGCATTGCATGAACTTGCACATTGACAGTGTCGGCAGCGGCGCGCCGCTGGTGTTGCTGCATGGCTGGGGCATGGATGGAGGAATCTGGGATAATGTCGTTTCGCGGCTGGCACAGCAATTCCGGGTGCATAACGTTGATTTGCCGGGGCATGGTGCAAGCGGTCGCAGCGAAGAATTCGTACTGGATAACGTGGTGGAGCAGGTTGCTGCACACTTCGATGAGCCGGTGCATGTCTGCGGCTGGTCTCTGGGCGGGCAGGTCGCCTTGCGCTGGGCTGCATTGCGTCCGCAACAGCTACGCAAGCTGGTGCTGGTCGCTTCCACGCCGTGTTTTGTGCAGCGCGAAGGATGGATACACGCGATGGCAGACGGCGTGCTGCAGGAATTTGCCGCAGCACTGATGGATAACCCCGAACTGACGTTGAAGCGGTTCCTGGCCCTGCAATTGCGCGGCAGCGAGCATGAGCGCGAGATTCTTGCCGATCTGCGCGCGCGTCTGTTCAGTCGCGGCAAACCGGACATCGATGCGTTGCGTGGTGGATTGGAGGTTCTGCGCGATACAGATCTGCGAACGAGCCTGCCCGGGCTGGACCACGAAGTCCTGGTGATTGCCGGTGACCGTGACCTGCTGACGCCGCTAGCTGCTTCAGTCTTCATGGTGGAGACATTGCCAGGCGCGCGATTGGTCAGGGTCGAGGGCGCGTCCCATGCACCGTTCCTGTCACACCCGGAAATATTTCTGGACAGCATGAAGGATTTTTTGCATGGATGAATTCCTGATCGATAAACGTGAAGTGCGCCGCGCCTTCAGCCGCGCCGCGCCCAGCTACGATGCATCGGCCGTGTTGCAGCGCGAGGTATGTCGGCGCATGCTGGAGCGGCTGGATTACATTCGCCTGCGGCCAACCCGGTTGCTGGATGCGGGCTGCGGCACGGGCTGGGGCACCCGCCAGCTGGCGCAGCGCTATCCGGCAGCGCAGCTGGTTGCGCTGGATATCGCCAAGGGCATGCTGGAGACAGGGCGCGACCGTTCTGCCTGGTGGCGCAAGCTGTTTTCCGGCAGGCGGGAATTTCCGCTGTGCGCCGATGTCGAGGCGCTGCCGCTGTCCTCCGCCAGCATGCAGATGATCTGGTCCAATCTCACCCTGCAATGGTGCAACGACCTGCCCGCAACATTTCGCGAATTGCATCGCGTTCTGGCGACAGAAGGGCTGTTGCTGTTCAGCACTTTCGGGCCGGATACGCTGAAGGAATTGCGTAGTGCGTTCGACGGTGTGGATGGGCACGATCATGTCAACCGTTTTACCGACATGCACGATCTGGGAGACATGTTGATGCACAGCGGTTTCGCCGAGCCGGTGATGGAAATGGAAATCATCACCCTCACCTATGACGATGTGAAAGCCGTGATGCAGGATCTGCGCTGCATCGGCGCGCACAATGCACTGGCGGGACGCGGACAGGGCATGATGGGCAAGGCGGCCTGGCGACGCGTGCTGGAAAACTATGAAAGCCGGCGCCGGGCAGGCAAGTTGCCGGCAACCTTCGAGGTCGTCTATGGGCATGCATGGAAGCCGCAACCCAGGGTGATGGAGGATGGTGCAAGGATCATCCGGACACCGTTCAAACTATGAGGTCCATGCATCGTCGATCCCGCGAAAACGAGCGCAGCAAAGTTTCGAGCTTGCGGCCAGGCGAGGATGGCGGGCTGGGTAGCTGGAGGAGAGAGTGAGTTACTTCGTCACCGGAACCGATACCGGCGTCGGCAAGACATTGGTCAGTTGTGCGTTATTGCATGCATTTGCAGCACAGGGCAAGCGCGTGGCCGGCATGAAGCCGGTGGCGTGTGGATGCGATGCGGACGGACGCCATCAGGATGTGGAGAAATTGCTTGCTGCTGGAAATGCCGGTGCGAACCGCAGTCAGATCAATCCTTATAATTTCGCCGCGCCGATTGCACCCAGTATTGCCGCTTATGAATCCGGAAGCCGGATTGAACTTGATCGCATCCTGCATGCCTACCACTTGCTGGCGGATCAGGCAGATGTCGTGATCGTGGAAGGCGTGGGCGGCTACAGGGTGCCGCTCAACGATCAGCAGGATGGTGCGGATATGGCAGTGCAACTGGGCTTGCCGGTCATCATGGTGGTGGGCATGCGCCTGGGTTGCCTGAATCATGCCCTGCTGACCGCCGCCGCCATCGAGGCCAGCGGCCTGGAACTGGCTGGCTGGGTGGCGAATGTGCCGACTGCAGGGATGTCCGCATTGCGCGAAAACATCTCCACGCTGCAGCACTGTCTGCAAGCGCCTTTGCTTGGGGTGATCGAATTCCGGCAGCAAGCGGAGGCGAGAATAGCTGCGGCACAGCTGGATATCGGATTGCTGGATCATGGCGGAGAAGAATGATGCGTATTGGTTTGCTGTTGCTTGCAGTCTTTTTGGTGTCGTGCTCAAAGCCCGAGCATCCGGCGCCGCTCCATGCCACCGATGTCAGCTGGCGTTTTCAGCAGGCAGCCGATTTCCAGTTAACCGACACCAGCGGCAAATCGCGTCGCTTGTCGGATTTCAGGGACAAGGTCGTCGCCTTGTTCTTTGGTTATACCCATTGCCCGGAAGTATGTCCGACCACGCTGGCAGACATGGCGCAGGTGATGCGCAAGCTGGGCCCGGATGCCGCCAGGGTGCAGGTGATCTTTGTGACGCTCGACCCGGAGCGCGACACGCCTGCGGTGCTGGCCAAATTCCTGCCGGCGTTCAGCGCGTCATTCATGGGCCTGTATGGCGATGCACAAGCCACCGCGCAGGCGGCCAAGGTTTTCGGCGTGAACTATGAGAAGCATTTTGACAAGAACGGGGGTTATACGCTGGATCATTCCGACTGGACCTATCTGGTCGGGGGAGACGGGCGCATAGTCTGGCTTTCGCCCTATCAACAACGTACCGATTTTGTCGTGGAAGATATAAAATTACTGTTGAAAACCGTGCATTGAACCATAAAGCATGGTTTCGCTTGCTGTATCATGGTCACAAGATCGCAGGGGGGACAATGAAAATATTGCTGGTGGATGATCACGCATTATTCCGGGAGGGCATGCACTATGTCCTCGGCAGGCTGGATGCCGAGGCCGACATTCTGGACGCCAGCAATTTTCAGGATGCCATGACAATTGCCGCCGAGAACAAGGATCTGGACCTGGCCCTGCTTGACCTTAACATGCCGGGCAGCGAGGGCGCGGCTTCGGTCAAATTCTTTCATATGCAACATCCGGCGATACCGATAGTTGTGGTCAGCGGCACCGAGCGGCCGGATGAGATTGAAAAAGCCATGAAAAATGGCGCAATGGGATTCATTTGCAAACAATCGACCGGTGAAGCCATGGTGCACGCCTTGCAGGTTGTTCTGGATGGCGGCATTTATTCGCCACCGCAGTTGCTTGATCACTCGCTGAGATTGAGCGAAAAGAAGCTCAGCTGGCGCAGCAATGGATTCGGCTTGACCACGCGCCAGATGGAAGTGCTGCAGCTGCTGGCAGATGGCCTGTCGAACAAGGATATTGCCCAGGCCATCAATCTGGCCGAAGGGACGGTCAAGATCCATGTCGCCGCGATATTTTCCTGCCTGAGCGTCAATCGGCGGATCGATGCGGTAAATGCCGGGGTGCGCCTGGGGCTGATCTCTGAAAGCAAAATGAACTTGTGAACACTTTCTGCCCTATCCGGAATATGCCATGGCGTTGAGCAGCGCCTCTGACAAGCCAACCCCCTTGCCGGCCAGGCTGGTCGCGTTGTTGCGCGAGTCGCGCTTGCTCCTGCTGCTTGCCCTGGCAGCCTATATCCTCCTCGTGCTTTACGGTTATGACCGCAGCGATCCAGGCTGGTCACACAGCACGGACAGCACCACGATACATAATCCCGGCGGCGCATTCGGTGCGGGGCTGGCAGACATACTGCTATATGTCTTCGGTTTTTCCGCCTGGTGGTGGGCAGTATTCCTGATCCAGCGCGTGTGGGCCGGTTATCGCGGCATGGCGGAAGACAGCCTGTTTGACCGTCGCGTTTTATGGGTGGCGCTGTGTGGATTCCTGGTGCTGCTTCTGGCCAGCAGCTCGCTTGAAGCGTTGCGTCTGTACAGTTTGAAAGTTGCATTACCGAACAAGCCCGGCGGCATGTTGGGCGAAGCACTGGGCAATGAACTGGTGCACGTGCTCGGGTTTACCGGTTCCACCATATTTCTGCTGGCGCTGATCGCGGCTGGCTTCAGCCTGTTTACCGGCTTGTCCTGGCTGCGCTTCGTTGACTGGGTGGGGAGTGTTCTGGAGTCGGGATATTTCCGCATCAGGCTGATCTGGCAAACCTGGCAGGACAGGCGCATCGGCACCCAGGCGCTGAGCGAGCGCGAGGCGGTGGTGGAAGTTGAAAAAAAGCGCGTGGAAGAACACCAGCCCATCGTGATCGAATCGCCGTTTCTGGAAGTGCCGCAGTCCACGCGCATGATCAAGGAAAAGCAGGTGCCGCTGTTCGCCGACCTGCCGGATTCGCCGCTGCCGCCGCTGCATCTGCTGGACCAGCCGGCGCATGAAATCGAGGTGCTGTCCGCCGAGACGCTGGAATTCACCTCGCGCCTGATCGAGCGCAAGCTGATGGATTTCGGCGTCGAGGTGAGGGTGGTGGCGGCCTATCCCGGCCCGATCATCACGCGCTACGAGATCGATCCCGCCGTCGGCGTGAAAGGCAGCCAGATCGTCAACCTGGTGAAGGATCTGGCGCGCGCGCTGTCGGTAGTCAGCATCCGCGTGGTCGAAACCATCCCCGGCAAGGCCTACATGGCGCTGGAGTTGCCCAATCCGAAACGGCAGATGGTCAAGCTTGTCCGAGATCCTCAGCTCGCAGGCCTATGCAGGACATGAGTTCGCCGCTGACCATCGCGATGGGCAAGGACATCTCCGGCAAACCGGTGGTGGCCGACCTCGGCAAGATGCCGCATGTGCTGGTGGCGGGCACCACCGGCTCCGGCAAGTCGGTGGCGATCAACGCCATGATCCTGAGCCTGCTGTACAAGTCCACGCCGCAACAGGTGCGCCTGCTGCTGGTCGATCCGAAGATGCTGGAGCTGTCGGTATACGAAGGCATCCCGCACCTGCTGGCGCCGGTGGTTACCGACATGCGCCAGGCCGCTTCCGCGCTCAACTGGTGCGTGAAGGAAATGGACCGGCGCTACAAGTTGATGTCCTCGCTCGGCGTGCGCAACATCGCCGGCTACAACCAGAGGGTGCGCGATGCCATGAAGGACAGGCAGCCGCTGACCAACCCGTTCACGCTGACGCCGGACAATCCCGAGGCGCTGGAAGAATTGCCGTTCATCGTGGTGTTCATCGACGAGCTGGCCGACCTGATGATGGTGGTCGGCAAGAAGGTCGAGGAGCTGATCGCGCGGCTGGCGCAGAAGGCGCGCGCCTCCGGCATCCACCTGGTGCTGGCGACGCAGCGTCCCTCGGTGGACGTGATCACCGGCCTGATCAAGGCCAATGTGCCGACGCGCGTGGCGTTCCAGGTATCGAGCAAGATCGATTCCCGCACCATCCTCGACCAGATGGGCGCGGAAGCCCTGCTCGGCCAGGGCGACATGCTGTACCTGCCGCCGGGCAGCGGCTATCCGCAGCGCGTTCACGGCGCCTTCGTGTCGGACCAGGAAGTGCACCGGGTGGCGGAACATCTCAAGTCGCAGGGTGAACCGAACTACATCGAAGGCGTGCTGGCCTCGCCGGAAGAGCAGGAAGGCGAGGGCGGCGAAAACGGCGGCAATGTCGAAGCCGATCCGCTGTATGACCAGGCGGTGGAGATCGTGCTGCGCTCGCGCCGCGCTTCCATCTCGCTGGTGCAGCGCCATCTGCGCATCGGTTACAACCGCGCCGCGCGGCTGGTCGAGCAGATGGAACGCGCCGGCGTGGTGACGCCGATGCAGAGCAACGGCAATCGTGAAGTGATCGCGCCCGCACGGGCGGAATGAACCCTGGTAGACCTGATGAAAAAGCTGTTAGCCTTGCTGTTGCTCGTCTTGCCGGTTGTCGCCCATGCCGGTGCCACCGACAAGTTGAAGACCTTTATCGCCTCCACCCGCTCCGGCCAGGCGGATTTCACCCAGACCGTGCTGGACAGGAACGGCAAGTCGATCCAGTCGGCATCCGGCACCATGCAGTTCGTGCGGCCCGGCAAGTTTCGCTGGGTCTACCAGAAACCCTATGAACAATACATCGTCGGCGACGGCGAGAAATTCTGGCTGTATGACGTGGACCTGAACCAGGTCACGGAGAGGAAGCTGGATGCGGCGCTGGGCAGCAGCCCGGCAGCGTTGCTCGCCGGCAGCAACGAGATCGAGCGCGGTTTCACGCTCAAGGACGACGGCGAGCAGGCAGGCCTTGACTGGCTGGAGGCGAAGCCAAGGTCGGCCGACACCAGCTTCGAAAGCATCCGCATGGCGTTCGACGCCCAATCCGCATTGGTCACGATGGAACTGCGCGATAGCTTTGGCCATGACACCGTACTGCATTTTTCCAATATGCAGCGCAACCCGCAATTGTCCCCGCAACTGTTCAACTTCGTGCCACCCAAGGGAGCGGATGTGCTGGGCAGTGAATAGGGCCAGCCAGAGGGACATCACACCAGGGAGACCATCATGCCTTATGTCAATATCAGCATCGCCGGGAAACTCAGCCGTGAGCAGCGCGCGGAGATCGCAGAAGAGATCACCGATACACTGGAGCGGATCGCGCACAAACCGAAGTCCTACACTTATATATCCTTCAACGAACTGCCCGATGACAAGTGGGCGATCGCAGGGAAATTGCTGGATGAACCGGAATGACAAACCGGCCGTCAGGCAGCACATCGCATGTTTCGTGGCGCGGGTACGATATCGCCCGCCTGCCTTTGGCTGCTGCACGATACATTTCAACAGGTTGGAATATAATGCGCCAGTTACCAGACTCTCCCCGGCGAACGGGGAATTAATCCGACCATCATGTCATCTGTCCCAGCTATTTCCTCACCTGATTTTGTCGCGTGGTTCCGTTCCGTCGCGCCCTACATCAACGCCTTCCGCGGGCGCACCTTCGTGGTCGCTTTCGGCGGCGAGGTGGTGGAGGACGGCAAATTCCTCGAGCTGACCCACGACCTCAACCTGCTTGCCAGTCTCGGTGTGCGGCTGGTGCTGGTGCATGGCGCGCGGCCGCAGATCGAGCAGCACTTGTCGCGCAACGGCATCGAGGATCAATATCATCAGGGCATCCGCCGCACCGATGTCGAGACGATGAAATGTGTCAAGGAAGCGGTCGGGCGGGTGCGCGTCGAGATCGAGGCGCTGCTGTCGATGGGGCTGGCAAACTCGCCGATGGCGAATGCCGATATTCGCGTGGCCGGCGGCAATTTCATCACCGCGCAGCCGATGGGTGTGATCAACGGCGTCGACCTGCTGCACACCGGCAGCGTGCGCAAGGTCAATGTGGCCGCGATCAAGGACCGGCTGGCGTTCAATGAAGTGGTATTGCTGTCGCCGCTGGGCTATTCGCCGACCGGCGAGGCATTCAACCTGACGCTGGAAGACGTTGCCACGCAGACGGCGATTGCGCTGGATGCCGACAAGCTGATCTTTCTGATGGATACGGATGGCGTGATGGATAAAAAGGGCGCGCTGATTTCCGAGCTGACCATCGCCGAGGCGAACAAGGTGCTGGCTTCCCGGCGCAAGTTGCCTGACGATGTCGGGCTGTTCCTGCCGTACGCAGTGCGCGCCTGCGAGGCAGGCGTGGCGCGCACGCACCTGATCAGCCGCCATAAGGACGGCGCCATCCTGCACGAGCTGTTCAGCGATGATGGTATCGGCAGCATGATCGTGGAAAGCACGCTGTATACGCTGCACAATGCCACCATCAACGATGTCGGCGGCATATTGCAGTTGCTGCAACCACTGGAAGCAGAGGGCATCCTGGTGCGGCGCAACCGGGAACTGCTGGAGCGCGAGATCGCCCGCTTCGTGGTGATGAAGCACGACCGGCGCATCATAGGTTGCGCCGCGTTGTACCCGTTTGACGAGAAAGGTTCTGCTGAACTTGCCGGCCTGGCCGTGCATCCCGGCTACCGCAACCAGGGATATGGCGAGGCGTTGATGGAGCATGTCATGGCGACAGCCAGGGCGCAGCGCCTGCGCAAACTGTTCGTGCTGACCACGCGCACTGCACACTGGTTCATCGAGCGCGGCTTCAAGGAAGTCGATGTGGACCAATTGCCGGTGCAAAAAAAATTCCTGTATAACTATCAGCGGCGTTCCAAGGTTTTCCTCAGAGAGATGAAATGATGCCGCGTATACGCCTATAATAATTTCGTAGTGATTTTGATGGAGAATGGCAAGATGGCAAGAATGGTGCAGTGCGTAAAACTCGGGCGTGAAGCAGAAGGACTGGACCGCCCGCCCTATCCCGGCGAACTTGGCCAGAGGATATTCCAGGATGTATCGAAGGAGGCATGGCAGGGCTGGATCCGTTTCCAGACCATGCTGGTCAACGAGAACCGCCTCAATCTCGCCGATGCGAACGCGAGAAAATATCTGGCCGGGCAAATGGAGAATTATTTTTTCGGTGACGGGTCGCAGATGCCACCCGGATATGTGCCGCCGGGCAAATGATGACCATGCATCTTGAGTAAAAGATTCCCCCCGAAAAACTTCCTCAACCGCGAACTGGGACAGCTGGAATTCAACCGGCGCGTGCTGGCGCAGGCAGAGGATGCCGGTGTCCCGCTGCTGGAGCGGCTGAAATACCTGTGCATCGTCAGCAGTAACCTGGATGAATTCTTCGAGATCCGCGTTGCCGGATTGAAGGAGCAGATCAACATGTCCGGCGTTCCGGCAGGCCCGGACGGCATGGATGCGCCGCAGACACTGAAGCGGGTGCGTGAACAGGCGCATCAACTCATCACGCGGCAATACCAGGTGCTTAACGACGACATCTTCCCTGCCTTTGACAAGGAAGGGATCCGTTTCCTGCGCCGCACTCAATGGACCGATGCGCAGCGCGCCTGGGTGCGGCAGTTTTTCTTCAACGAAGTGATGCCGGTGCTGACACCCATCGGCCTTGACCCAGCGCATCCCTTCCCGCGCGTGCTGAACAAAAGCCTGAATTTCGCGGTGGAGTTGCAGGGCAAGGATGCGTTCGGCCGCAGCACTGACAAGGCCATCGTGCAGGCGCCGCGCGTGCTGCCGCGAACCATTCCGCTACCGCCGGAGATCAGCGGTTGCACGCATGGTTTCGTGTTTCTTTCCTCCATCCTGCATGCGCATGTTGGCGAATTATTCACCGGCATGGAGGTGTTGAGCTGCCACCAGTTTCGCGTCACCCGCAACAGCAACCTGTTCGTGGACGACGAGGAAGTGAAGAACCTGCGCACCAGGCTGCAAGGCGAGTTGCCGCATCGCCACTTTGGCAATGCGGTGCGGCTGGAAGTTACTGACAACTGTTCAGAGCAGGTAGCGCAATATCTGGTTCGACAGTTCGGATTGACCCAGGACGACATTTACCGCGTGGACGGCCCGGTCAACCTGGTGCGGCTGATGGGTATACCCAGCCAGGTGGATCGTGACGACCTGAAATTTCCCGCTTTTTCACCCGGCATGCCCGGTGTGCTGAAAAAGAAGGGTGCGGACATGTTCAAGGTGATCCGCAAGGGCGATGTGCTGCTGCACCATCCGTACCAGTCGTTCAAGCCGATCATCGATTTCATCCAGCAGGCTTCCATCGATCCTGACGTGGTCGCCATCAAGCAGACGGTGTACCGAACCGGCGTGGATTCCGCGCTGATGGACGCATTGATCGCGGCTACCCGCCTGGGCAAGGAAGTGACCGTGGTGGTGGAACTGCTGGCGCGTTTCGACGAGGAAGCCAACATCAACTGGGCCAGCAAGCTTGAGGATGTCGGCGCGCATGTGGTCTACGGTGTGGTCGGCCATAAAACCCACGCCAAGATGCTGATGGTGGTGCGCCGCGAGAGCGGCAAGCTGCGTCGCTATGTGCACCTCGGTACCGGCAACTATCACCCGCGCACAGCGCGGCTCTATACCGACTTCGGACTGTTCACCGCCAACGAGGAAATTTGTGCCGATGCCAACGAAGTATTCAGCCAGCTGACCAGCCTGGGCAAGGCAGGCAAACTGAGGCACCTGTGGCAATCGCCGTTCACGCTTCACAGCCAGGTGCTGAATGCTATCCGCAACGAAACAACGCTCGCCCGGGCAGGCAAGTCTGCGCACATCATCGCCAAGATGAACGCCCTGCTCGAGCCGGAAATCATCGCGGCGCTGTATGAGGCATCCCAGGCCGGGGTGAAAGTCGATCTGCTCGTGCGCGGCGTATGTGCGCTGCGCCCAGGCGTAACTAAACTGTCCGAAAATATCCGCGTGCGCTCGGTGATCGGACGCTTTCTTGAACACACACGCATCTTCTATTTCCGTAACAATCTCGCGCATAATGTCTACCTCGCCAGCGCCGACTGGATGGACCGCAACTTCTTTCGGCGTATTGAGGTATGCTTCCCGGTGCTCGACAAGAAACTGAAGAAGCGCGTTATCGAGGAGGGGTTAAAGGTCTACATGCAGGACAACCGCCAAGCCTGGGATATGGATGCGGACGGGAAATACCGCCGCAAAGCGACGCGCCGTGCCCAGGCGAAATGCGCGCAATCCTTTCTGTTGCAGGAATTGGCGGGATTGCCGGCTAAACAGGATTGATCGGCAACTACTTGCCAGATGCCATTTTGCAGTTTACAGGGCAGCTCATTTCCACAGGCAATTTACTGTTCATCGCATGACGTGTAAATTGATGGTCGGTTGCAAAATTACAATTATCACGTGAAGCCTTGTCCGTGCATCCATATCAAACTCATAGAAATTCAGACTCAAGGCGGCTGTTATTAGCATTGGCATTTTCGCTGATCCTGCATGCCTTGCTGCTGTTTTTCGTCAAGCTTGCGCCACCCTCATGGAGGGATTCCGCAAGCTCGACATTCCCGTTGAACGTCATTCTGGATAATACGCCCGCCAAGGTTGCAAAAAAATCGCATATCGTGGCAGCCACCAGGGACAGCCACGGCTCCGCAAAAATCGGCGTTCAGGAAAACAATCGTTTTACTGAGAAGCCCTTGACTGTTGCCAAGCCCACTCCTGTAAAACAACCCAAAACCGAAATCCCGAAGGTTGTTGCGGGCAAGGAGATACTTGTCGTAAAAAAATCCGACCAGATGGCAGCGGTTCAAAATTTGCCTGATTTGCTGGTAAAGGAAAAACCCGAGCCCACGAAACCGGATGTCGTGGAAGAAACTTATGCTCCGGCCCCAAGCGTGGCAAAACCGGTTGTGGCAGCACCTCTTCCTCCGATCGAGGATCTGGTCAGCGTAGAGACGGCTTCCGGCGTCAGGCAGGATAGGATCGTCTACGCTGAACCTGTACAAGGAAATCCGCTCACCGAAAAGCCGGGAAACATCCCGGAGGAGCTCAAACCCGTAAAGGTCGAGGAACCATCGCCGGTGAAAATCGAAGAACCGAAGCCGGTCAAGATCGATGAGCCGAAACCGGTCGAAGCTGAACAGGCAAAGCCGCTCGACCTCGAAAATCCGGAGCCCGTGAAGATTGAAGAGCCGAAACCGGCCAAGGTCGAAGAGCCTGTTCCGGTCAAGGTCGAAGAACCGATCCCGGCCAAGGTGGCAGAACCGGTCCCGGTGAAGGTGGCAGAGCCGACCCCAGTCAAAATCGACGAGCCAGCTTCGATCCGGGCCGAAGAAACCAGTGCAGCGAAGTCTGATGTGTCGGCGGAGACGGGATCTGGCGAATCGGGTGACTCTGCGGTATCCGAGGCAGGAGCGGCTGCCAGCAGCTTTCCCGGTCTTGCGGAATTGAGTATTGAGTCAGTCAGGAAATTTGCCAACGACAACGACAGAAAAATAAAATTCGGGGAGCGCAGGAAAACCGTCACTGCCAGTGAGCAGGACTTTCGCTACAGCATGTATGTTGAAAGTGTGCGCCTGAAATTGCAGCGCATCGGCAGGTTCAATTTTCCGGCGGCGGCGGCGATGGATAACCTGAGCGGAACGTTGAGTGTGATCATTTCCATCCGCGCCGATGGCAGCCTTGAGGATTTCACCATCATCCGGCCGTCGGAATACGAAGTGCTGGACAAGGGCGCCGAGAACATCGTCAGAATGGCCGCCCCATTTTCTCCCTTGCCGGACAGCATCCGGAAAGAAACCGACGTCCTCAGCATCAAGATCAACTGGTTCTTCTCCAAGTCCAGCCAGGTATTTAACTAGCCGCAGCAGCCGGATGATGGAACAGGACGAATCAATCAATATCCCTTTTTTGTGCTTGAACTGGCGCAGTCTGTTGATGGTCATGATTGCCGTGGCGGGAGTCTTGACCCATGCATGGCTGGGGCAGTCGGGAACCGAACTGAAAAGCATGCACGCCCTGGGAAGTGATGATGCTTTCATATCGTACCGATACGCGAAAAATCTGTTTGCCGGACATGGCTTGGTCTTCAATCCAGGGGAAAGGGTAGAGGGCTATTCAAATCTTTTATATACGCTGCTGATAACCCCCGTTTTTTTTTGGTCCGCAGATTGGGTATATCAGTACAGCGTCCTGCTTAATTGCCTGCTTCTGGCCTTCACCCTGTGTATTTTTTATGGCTATTTGACCAGGCAGTTTGGCGAGAAAAAGGCCATTTTTGGAACGCTTCTTCTGGTACTGAATCCGTGGGTTTGGGCCAATGCCGCCACCGGCCTGGAAACGATGCTGATTCTCGCGATAACAACAGGATCATGGATATTGCTGGAACGATATTTGAGTTCGAAAAACCGGAAAATAATTCCTGTCCTGCTGTTTATTTCCGCCTTGTCGATCTTTGCCAGGGTGGATGGATTCATCCTTCCTCTGGCAATCGTTGTCTATGCCATATACAGAAATGAAAGAAAACTTGCGTTAAATCTGTTTTTGTTGGTCGTGGCGATAGGCGTTGTCTATTCGGCCTGGCGATACTATTACTACGACGATGTCATTTCAAACACCTACTACGCCAAGGTCTCCGGAGACCATTACTTGCGTATCAAGCGCGGCTTTGGCACCTTGTACGAGAACGCTGTCAGGACAGGATTCTGGGTGCCGTTATGCGTAATCGGGCTGCAACTGGTAACGGGATTGAGACAACGCAATGTCGGCAGCCGGATAGATTTTGCAATATTCTTTATTGTCCTATGGTCAGGGTATTTTATTTACATCGGCGGCGATGTTTATTACGAGCGATTTATCGTGGCACTATTCCCGATGGGGATTTTCACGGCAATGTCCCTGCTGCAACCCGTGAACAATAAACTGGTCTGGTACTCGGCATTTGTTGCCATGCTGGTGATCCAGTCGGTATTCGTTCTCTCCGACGGCCGTTTCCGGTACAGCCTGAACAAATATGATTGCTGGGTTACGGCCGGCAAATTCCTGGGCATGAAGTATCCAGGCGAGACCCTGGCTGTGGATGCCGCCGGCAAGATTCCCTATTTTTCCGGGCTCAAGACGATAGACATGCTGGGATTGAACGACAAGCACATCGGCAAGATGGCACCCCAGGCGGCATTGTTTCGGCCCGGACACCTGAAATTCGATCCGCAATATGTGTTGTCCAGGAAACCGCAACTGATCGCTGCATGGATAGCGCCAACGATGGATCTGTACTGGGGATTGGCGAAAAGTATCTATGAGCAGGATTACACCCTGAAGTACCTGGTGAACACCAGCAGGATCGACAAGGCGGAAAATAACATCATCGACGTGGAACACCTTTCCAAGCGCGACCAGAGGTCGCTCATGCTGGACTCGTACGACTATGCCATTCTGTACAGAAAGCCGGACACGCAAACCGCAGTTCCCGGGACGAATCGACTGTTGCCGACCCGTCAGCCCAATGGGGCGAGCGTTGCAGGCTCCAATTGACAGATTCCGGTAAAACCCGGAAACTTCGCCTCGTGCCGATTTGATCTCAGCTTGCGGGGCACGTAAAACATACCAGCTAAAGCGTTCAACCCGTTTTGGCGCAAGCTGGACGGGTTTTGTGTTTTTGGAGTCTCTTGTGAATGATTCAGTAGGCATCGTCAGCGCCCGGCGCGCCGTCTTCGACACCCCGCTCACTTTCAGCAGCGGCGCGGTGTTGCCGCGCTACGAGCTGGTGTACGAAACATATGGCACATTGAACGCCGACAGATCCAACGCGGTGCTGGTGTGTCATGCGCTGTCCGGACATCACCATGTGGCAGGTCACTACGCCGATGAGCCGAAGAACGTCGGCTGGTGGGACACCATGATCGGACCGGGCAAGCCGGTGGATACCAACAGGTTCTATGTCATCGGCGTGAACAATCTGGGTGGATGCCACGGTTCCACCGGGCCCGCCAGCATCAATCCCGATACCGGCAAACCTTACGGCGCGAGTTTTCCGGTGGTGACGGTCGAGGACTGGGTAGTGGCGCAGGCGCGTCTTGCCGACCAGCTTGGTATCGGACAATTCGCTGCCGTGATGGGCGGCAGCCTGGGAGGAATGCAGGCGTTGCAATGGTCGCTGTCCTATCCGGAGCGCATTCGCCATGCGCTGGTGATCGCTGCGGCGCCGCGGCTGACGGCGGAGAACATCGCGTTCAACGACGTGGCGCGCAATGCCATCCTGACCGACCCGGATTTTCACGGCGGCAATTATTACGAGCACGGTGTGCTGCCGAAACGCGGGCTGCGCCTGGCACGCATGCTCGGGCACATCACCTATCTTTCCGACGACGCGATGGCGGACAAGTTCGGCCGCAGCCTGCGCTCGGGCAAACTTGGCTATACCTACGAGATCGAGTTCGAGATCGAATCCTACCTGCGTTATCAGGGCGACAAGTTCGCGGCCTATTTTGACGCCAATACCTATCTGCTGATGACCAAGGCGCTGGATTATTTCGACCCGGCACGCCAGTACGATGACGACCTGAACAAGGCATTTGCCGCCGCGCGCGCGAAATTTCTGGTGCTGTCGTTCACCACCGACTGGCGCTTCGCGCCGGAGCGATCACGCGCCATCGTCAAGGCGCTGCTGCATAATCGCCGCAACGTCAGCTATGGCGAGATCAATTCCACGCACGGGCATGATTCGTTCCTGATGCAGCATGCACATTACCACGCTGTGATGCGCGCCTATTTTGACGGGATAGCCGGGGAGTTTTCAGCATGAGCGCGCACGATCCGGCCGAACTTGCCGCCGCCCGCCCGGACTTTGCCGCCATTGCGGCATGGATCCCGCAGGGTGCGTCGGTGCTCGATCTCGGTTGTGGTGACGGCAGCCTGCTGCGCTACCTGAAGGACACGCGCAAGGCGCGCGGCTACGGCGTGGAGATCAGCGACCCCAACATCGTTGCCTGCATCAGGAATGGCGTGAACGTGATCCAGGGCAACCTGGAATCCGGCCTGTCCGGGTTCGAAACCAATGCATTCGACTATGTCATCCTGTCGCAGACCCTGCAGGCCATGCGCCACACCGAGGCGCTGATGAAGGAGATCCTGCGTGTGGGACGAGAGGGTATCGTCAGCTTTCCCAATTTCGGCTTCTGGAAGAACCGCCTCAATGTGATACGCGGCATGATGCCGGTTTCCGAGGATCTGCCCTATCAATGGTTCGACACGCCCAACGTCCACCTGTGCACGCTGCACGACTTCGAGACATTCTGCGGCGAACAAGGGGTGCGAATACTCGAGCGCCGTGTGATGACTGCAGGACGTGCAATCAGCGTGCTGCCCAACCTGTTTGGCGGTATGGCGGTGTACCGATTCAGGCGTGAGGAATAATACTTGAACTACGGGCAGTCGTGCAGGATGGGTGTCTGTTGCGGGGAGGCGCAGCCCGATTATTGTTCAAGCATCACCACATATTCAATAACACTTCCAATCAGGCTGCCGTTGGCATATTCGAAAGCAATCTTGCCGTTGCCGTTCAATACGGTCTGATCCCGCAACAACAAGATCGGCTTGCCTGAAGCAGGGAAAATATACGTTCCATTTGTGGATTGATCCGATAACACAGCCTTGCCATTGCGCATGATGATGTGGACATGGTGGCGCGATACGACATCTTCCTTGATCACTATGTCATTGCTTGATTCCCGGCCAATGGAAATCGTGTCCCCTTCGCGCTGGATGATCCGCTTCACCTCGTCGAATTGAATGATGAGAGCCGGATAACTATGCGGCGAGGTTTGCGATTGCGAGGTTCGTGACGGCGATTTTTGAACCTCGGATTCTCTCCAGCGGAATTCCCAGACCGGTGTCGAATGCACATTGATGCGTACGCTGGGCAAAACTCTAACCTTGAATGGAGAGGGTGCCGGAATCATTTTTTCGACTTCATCCGTGATAAGGACCTGGTGTGGCCGGGCCAGTTCAGCCAATTGTGACCAGTCATCCAGCAAACGCATCTCTTCGATGGTGCACAATCCCGCTTTTACACTGAATTGCCATGCCTCGGGAAAAGTTCCGGATTCGACCGCCCACATGATGGCGGCCGCCCCGTTCAGGGCATTGTCAAAATCAGAATAATGGCACATGAAATCCTCGCCCTCCGACTTTACTACTTCGCCATAGTAGGCTTCGGCGGTAGCGGCCATTTCCCGCTGCATCGAGGCAAGGACGCGCTGCCCCTGCTGCTCGTCCAGATTCTCCTGCGCCACTACATTGCTGACAATGGTCATATAAAGTACAAAGTTTGAATTTGTCATGTCAGATGAATGCTTTTGAGATCACTGATCAATTCCCCGCAACCCGGATACCGGTCGCCGGGTTGTTTCGCCAATAGCCTGTCTATCACGGGCTGGAAGGACGCCAGGCCGGCAGGAAGTTGAGGGATCGGTTTTTTAATATGGGCGTCGAAGATTTCCTGATAATTCGCTCCCCGGAATGGCCTTTTGCCGACCAGCATTTCATACAGCATGATGCCCATGCTGTATAGATCGCTTTGTATGGAGGGACTGTTGCCGCTTAACAGTTCCGGCGCCAGATAGGACGGTGTCCCGACGATGTGGCCGGAAAAGGTCAAGCCCGCAGACGCGCCAACAAGTTTTGCAATTCCGAAATCCGTGATAACCGCTGTCTCATCCAGGCGGAACAGGATGTTGTCAGGCTTGATATCGCGGTGGATTATTCTGGCATCGTGAATCACGGCAAGACCAGATGCGATCTGCAGTATGTAGGAGATCGCGGCAGCCAGCGGGACGCCCTTCTTGATGCGTGCGGATAACGTTCCTCCCGCCAGATATTCCATGGTGATGAAAGTCGTATTAAGGGTATAGCCCCGATCGATGGTTTTTATCACGTGGGGCGTATCAAGACGCGACATCAGGGTGAATTCCTGAATCAACAATTTCGTCGAGTTGCGGTCGGTGCTGTGTGAGTGATCCATGATCTTGACCACCACCTTGTCATTATTGTTGCTCTGTTCAGCCAGCAATATATCGGCAGATCCGCCGCTGGCAAGATATGAAATTACGCGGTATCCCAATGCATCCAGAGTGGTGCGAAGATCATGTTCCTCAAACGAGGACTTTAATAATTGACCCTGCCTGACGTCTACGTTTTGCTTGCTCTGCGCAGTTGCGTTTGAATTGGCGCGGGTGATTTCCGGCTTGTCTCTTTTGTCTACGGCAAATCTATGCGTCGGATCCCGAGTGGCGTCGAGGCGGATGTTTACCGTGCTGTTGGGCTGGGTCAGTTCACCCAAAGTGGGTTGGGTCCGTTCATGGGCGGGGTTGCTCGGGGCGGCCTTGTCCCTGCCGCTGGGCTGTGTGTCCTCCTGCGCAGCAATAGTGCCGGGTATATGGGGGGGGTGATCCAATGGTGCAGCCATAATCTATGCCTTTTGCCGGTTTCCCCCGGTATTGCATGCTAGAGACTCCGCTTGACCTGAAAATAGAGGGGAATCCATTTCGCCTATTTATCGCACAGTATCAGTGATGCCCAGCTTGTCAGGGGCACAGGGCAGATATGGAGGGCAAGTTGATGCGCAATGCGTTCCATCCCATCCCGAGATTGGTTGTGTTGTCGGTAATCAGAATAACCAGGCAGTCCGGCTTGTCCTTGAGGGAAACCATGAAATGGTAGGTTTTGTCTGTGGTCATTTGAATTTCCTTGATGGAATTCTGGACTTTAGTGCCGCGTGTGGAAGACAACAACTGCTCAACCGCCATTACGGTTTTCCCCCTGAACATGTCTACTGCCGATGCTGCCACCGCATCCAGGAACGAATGGGTAAAGTACGGCACTTTGTGGGCAACGCCAAGAAGCAAACCGGTGTTCAGGTCAACAACAGCACACCCCAGCGCACCATCAACAATGCTGATGACTTCATCGCAAACGTCATTGATACTGGTCATTACGGATTCTCCGAATAGGGGTTATATGTGGTGCGGCTTGCTGGGACCACAAATTTGTAATATCAAATCCAGCCTGACATTATAGGCGCTGCAGTATTTGGTGTTAAGACTGGGCTTGGTTCTACCATACGGGTTTTGTTTAGGCAAGCCATTCGGCCTGAGTTGGACTGTTTTCTTCTGGTGGCGTTCATAACGGCCTGTGGGGTTCTGGTATACCGCAGCACTTTTATCATGTACCCGCAGGCGGTTATGCAGGCCGAGAGGCTAGCTGAAATCTCCCCATAGCGTTTGTAATGCAGCAATGCCTGCCATTGCGGCCGTTTCGGTGCGCAGTATGCGTTTGCCCAAACGGATCGGGGTGAATCCGGCAAGATGGGCGATCTTGCTTTCATCTTCAGTGAAACCGCCCTCGGGGCCCACCAGCAAAATGACGTTGCCAACCGGGGGAGCCTGTTTGTGCAATGCAACCGATCCCTCGGGCTGCAATATGTATTTGGTGCATGCGGTATCACGCGTGTTCGCCATCCACGTGGCGAATTCCTGAGGCCCATGCACCACGGGCAGAATATTGCGCCCGCACTGTTCGCAGGCGGCAATTGCGATGCTGCGCCAGTGAGCGCTGCGCTTTTCGGCCCGTTCGCTGGTCAGCCTGGTCGTGCTGCGCTGGGTTTGCACCGGCTGGATTTCCGCTATGCCCAGTTCAGTGGTTTTCTGCACCACCCAGTCCATTTTTTCGCTGCTGCTCATCGCTTGTGCCAGCGTGATGCGCAAGGGGGATTCGTTTTCTGCCATGCAGGCTTGCAACTCATGCAGTACTGTGCGCTTGCCGTTGATCTCGAATATCTTGGCATCATAGGCGTTGCCCGTGCCATCGAATACCTGCACCGGGTCGTTCATGCGCAGGCGCAACACGCGGTGGGCGTGATGGGCTGCCGGTTTGGGTAATTCGAGGCGGGTGCCGTTGAGGAACGAGGATGGACAATAAAATCGCGCAGCTGCCATGGTTTATGCCTGATTCGAAAGGGGCTGCATGATAATATAACGTCTCGATCAAAAGATGTAGCCAAGGAGCAAGAAACATGGTCAGTTTACAAACTCCCATCTGCGAGTTTGGCTGGAAGGCGCGCGATTTTGACCTGCCCGGCGTGGATGGAAAACACTACACATTGAAAAATATCAGCGGCAGCAACGGCCTGCTGGTGATGTTCATCTGCAACCATTGTCCGTACGTGAAGTCGGTGCGCGACCGCATCATTCGCGATACCCGGGAGTTGCAGCAATACGGTATCAGCAGCATCGCCATCATGTCCAACGACCCGGCCGAATATGCAGAGGATTCGTTCGATAACATGAAGAAAGTGGCTGAAGAATTCAGTTATCCTTTTCCCTATGTGTGGGACGAGACGCAACAGGTCGCCAAGGATTACGGCGCGGTATGCACCCCGGATTTCTTCGGCTTCAATTCCAATCTCGAACTTCAATACCGTGGCCGTCTGGATGCTTCGCGCAAGGAGGCTGTTGCGGATGCGCCGCGCGATCTGTTCGACGCAATGGTGCAAGTGGCGCAGACCGGGCAAGGGCCGTTGCAGCAAATTGCCAGCATGGGTTGTTCGATAAAATGGAAAGGCGAAGTGTGACGCAACCCAAAAACATGAGTGCCACACTGAAGGCGATAGTTGCGGCAGTCAAATTGGTGGCAGCGGAAGAAATCATGCCGCGTTACTTGAAGGTCGCTCACCAGCGCAAGAGCGATGGCAGCTTGTGCACGGAAGCCGACACGGCGTCACAACAGGCATTGACCAGAAAACTGCAGTCGATCATCAACCTCCCGGTTCTGGGCGAGGAGATGCCTGCGGATGAGCAGGAGGCCATTTGGCGATCCGGTTTCGAAGGCTTATGGTGCATCGACCCGATCGACGGCACATCGAATTTTGTCCACGGCCTGCCCTACTTTGCCGTATCGGTGGCGTTGCTGCGTGAGGGAAAGAGCGTGATCGGGGTGGTATATGACCCGGTGGCGGATGAGGCGTTCGCAGCAGAAAAGGGGAAGGGTACGTTCCTGAACGGCGAAAGACTGGTTGGGCGGGATACCGTGGACAAATTGGACCAGGCGCTGGCCAGCGTGGATTTGAAGCGCCTTAGCACAAATCTGGTTTCTCGATTGGCGACCCATCCGCCATACAGGTCGCAAAGGAATCTCGGCGCCAGTGCTCTCGACTGGTGTTATACGGCCACCGGTCGTTATGACGTATACCTGCATGGCGGTCAAAAGATCTGGGACTATGCTGCCGGGACGATGATTTTGTGGGAAGCAGGGGGCCATGCAGCTTGTATCGAAAGCGATGATTTTGCGCAGGGCGATATCTGGCAACGTTCGGTGATTGCGGCCCGGGACCAGAAGTTGTTTGATGAATGGAAGTCATGGGTGCGGGCGCAGCAGTAGCGGCGGTCCGGCCTGCCTGAAAGGCGGTTGCTGTGAAAATATTGATACTTGGTGCCGGACAGGTGGGTTCGACGGTGGCTGAAAGTCTGGTCAGCGAGGCGAACGATATTACTGTAGTCGATTCCGATGGTGAAAAGCTGCACCAGTTGCGGGACAGGCTGGACCTGCGCACCTTGACCGGCAATGCGGCGCATCCCTCGGTACTGGAACAGGCAGGCATCAAGGACACCGACATGCTGCTGGCAGTGACGCAAAGCGACGAGGTCAACCTGATGGCCTGCAAGCTGGCCGCCAGCCTGTACAACACGCCGACGCGCATCGCGCGTATTCGCGCATCCGAATACCTCAACCGTCCTGAAGTATTCAGCACGGACAATTTCTGCGTGGACTTTTCGATTTGTCCGGAACAGATACTGACTGATTACATCGTCAAGCTGATCGAGTTCCCCGAAGCATTGCAGGTCCAGCGTTTTTCGCAAGGCAAGGCGTCCCTGGTTGCGGTAAGAGCTTTTGAGGGCGGGCCGCTGGTGGGCAAGCCGCTGCATTCATTGCGCACCAACATGCCGAACGTCGAAACGCGCGTTGCAGCGATCTTCCGGCAGGATGGCCCGATCATTCCCGAGGGCGATACCGTGATCCAGGACGGGGATGAGATATTCTTCATCGCGGCGACCGACAACATCCGCAGGGTGCTCAACGAGATGCGCCGCATGGATAAACCCTGCAAGCGCGTGATGATCGTGGGCGGGGGCAATATCGGGCGGCGGCTGGCGCGGGCGCTGGAGCAGAACTACCAGGTCAAGCTGATCGAGCACAACAAAAAAGCCTGTGAAGCCATGGCCGGGGAACTGAAGGGCACCCTGGTATTGAATGGCGACGGCACCGACGAGAACCTGATGCAGCAGGAGCACATAGCCGAAATAGACGTGTTCTGCGCGCTGACCAATGATGACGAGAACAACATCATGTCTGCCCTGCTGGCCAAGCAGGGCGGCGCGCGCAAGGTGATAGCCCTGATCAACCGCAGTGCATACGTCGACCTGGTGCAGGGCGGAAAGATAGACATCGCCCTGTCACCCGCGCATGTCACCATCGGCTCGTTGCTCGCCTATGTCAGGCGCGGCGATGTGGCGGCCGTGCATTCGTTGCGGCGCGGCGCGGCTGAAGCGCTGGAGGTGATAGCGCACGGTGACCGCCAGTCTTCGCGGGTGGTTGGGCGCCGCATCGACGAGATCGACCTGCCCAAGGGCGCGACCATCGGCGCCATCGTGCGCGGGGAGCAGGTGATCATGGGGCACCATGACGAGATGATCGAGGCGGAAGACCATGTGATCGTGTTCGTGGTCTACAAGCGGATGGTGCGCAAGGTCGAAAAGCTGTTCCAGGTGGGGATCGGGTTCTTCTAGATGCATCGCGTATTCACCGTTGTCAACTCGCTGGGACTGTTGCTGGTAGTGTTCAGCGGAGCTTATCTGATGCCGATGGCGGCCTCGTGGATATATCACGACGGTACGCTGATCGATTTCGCGCTGGCCATGGTGATGACCTTCACTGCAGGGGCGCTGATGTGGTTGCTGACCCGGCATCGCAGAGGAGAATTGTCGATCCGTCACGGTTATCTGCTGGTGGTCGGCATGTGGACCGCGATGCCTGCCGTGGCGACATTGCCGCTGCTGATGGTGATAGACGGCCTGTCATTCACCGATGCCTATTTTGAAGCCATGTCCGGCATCACTACCACCGGCGCGACGATGCTGACCGGCCTGGACAGCCTGCCGCCCGCCATCAATATCTGGCGCCACGAATTGCAATGGCTGGGCGGCATGGGCATCATCGTGCTGGCGGTCGCCGTGTTGCCGTTGCTCGGCGTCGGCGGCCGGCAATTGTTCAAGGCGGAAACGCCCGGCCCGATGAAGGATGCCGCGCTGACGCCGCGCATCACCGAAACGGCGCGCAATCTGTGGCTGGTCTATTTCGGCATCACCTGTGGCCTGCATGCTTTCCCTGAAAGCAGCTCGGCATGAGCTGGCTGGACGCGGTGTGCCACGCTTTTGCCACAATGAGCACTCGGCGGATTTTCCACGCATGATGCCAGTATCGGTTATTTCAATTCTCCCGCAATCGAAGTCGGTGATGATCGTATTCATGTTGCTGGCCGGAATGAATTTCGCCACCCACTTCCTGGCCTGGCGCACAAGAAGCCTCAGGCTCTATCTGCTCGATGCCGAGGCCGTAGCCATGGTCGGATTGATACTCGCCAGTTGTCTGGGTATCGCACTGTTCCTCTGGTGGAAGGGAACTTATCCGGATTTCTGTGGTCGCCTTGCGCCATGCCAGCTTCAACCTGGTATCCATGGCGACCGATTGCGGTTTCGCCAGTGTGGATTTCGGACAATGGCCGATATTCGCGCCGATGTGGATGCTGTTCCTGACTGTCATTGCGGTAAGTTCGGGTTCTACCGGCGGCGGCATCAAGATGATACGCACGCTGGTGCTGATCAAGCAGGCGGGGCGGGAATTCCTGCGGCTGCTGCATCCGTCGGTGGTTAACCCGATGAAGATCGGGGGGCAGGTGGTGCCCAACAATATCGTGTTCGCGGTGCTGGGTTTCATCTTTCTGTATTTCATGACAGTTGCCACCCTGACCTTCATGCCCTGCTGACCAGCGGCATGGATTTCATCTCCGCCTTTACCGCGGTATCGCCTGCATCGGTAATAATTGCGGGCCCGGGCCTGGGTGAGGTCGGCCCGGCCAGGGAATTATCCGGGGCTGACGTGATTTCCAGACCTGGGTGTGCGTGTTCGGTGATGCTGGCTCGGACGGCTGGAAATTTTCACCCTGCTGATCATTTTTACACCACGATTTTGGCAACGATGATGTAATTTACTGTAATATCTGGCAGTCAGGTTCTTGGCCGGCGCTGTTAAGATGGCGTTTGATCGATTTTCAAGCGGGTATTTGGCCAGTTGTCGCTGGATCGGTTTATTTATAAAAATGGGGAAGTGCGAGCTTGGGTAATAACACTTCATTGTCAGGAATCAAGGTGGCGTTGATCGACGACAGCAACACCATACGGCGCAGCGGGGAGATATTCCTGACGCAGGCTGGATATCAGGTGGTGCTCGCTGTGGATGGCCTTGACGGATTGTCCAAGGTTGTCGAGCATAACCCTGATGTCATCCTGCTGGATGTCATGATGCCCGGGCTGGATGGGTATCAAACCTGTGCACTGATAAAAAACAACCCCGAATTCAATTCGACGCCGGTCATCATGCTGACCAGCAAGGATAGCCTTTTCGATCGCACCCGCGGCAGGTTGATGGGGGCGGACGAGTACCTGGTCAAGCCGTTCAACAAGAAAAGTCTGGTAGATGCAATTTCCAAGCATGTTCTAAGCAAAACAGAAGGGAGTGCGCTGTGAGTATTCAAAAAGTACTGGTAGTAGACGATTCGGCTACGGAGCGCCATGAACTGGGAGAGATATTGACCAGCAATGGCATGACCGTGGTTTTTGCGGAAGACGGTGAATCCGGTGTGGCAAAAGCCAAATCCGAAAAGCCCGACCTGATCATGATGGATATAGTCATGCCGGGAATGAATGGCTTCCAGGCTACTCATGCCATCACGCATGATCCTGAAACCAGCCATATCCCGGTAATAATATGTACCACCAAGGGGCTGGAGACCGACAAGATCTGGGGCATGCGTCAGGGTGCCAAGAATTATGTGGTCAAGCCGGTGGATGCAAGCGATTTGATGAGCAAGATCGCCGGACTGGGCTGAAATGTCAAAGCGTTTCAATCTTCGCGAATTTCAGAAGAATTTAAGCGAGCGTTTGCAGGCCAGCAGTGTGGCTGGCGAGCAGGCGACTACGCTGGGCGTGCTGGTGGGGCATGATCATTGGCTGGTGGAGATGAGCGACATCAGTGAAGTATTGCCGGTGCCGCCGATGGTGCCGGTTCCGCTCACCAAGGTGTGGTATGGCGGCTTGGCTAACGTGCGCGGCAATTTATATAGCATAATTGACCTGCCGTTGTTTTTGGGCCAGCAGGAGGATTTGCGCAGCAACCTGAATCGGGTATTGCTGGCTTCGCCCAAATTTGAAGTCAATGCCGGATTGCTGGTAACCCGTGTGCTTGGGCTGCGCAACATCAGCACATGGAAGCATGAAGAAGCAAATGGCAAGAATCAATACGAAGATGAAAATGGGCAGGTTTGGCAAAAAATGGATTTACCCAGCCTGGTTGGGCAATCTGAATTTTTGTTAATCGGGATTTAGCGCTCTATAGGTAGACGGGGGGAAGAATGGAAAACGAACAATCAGCACTGAATGAACAAGAGAATACCGAAAACGTATCCGATGCCGCCGATGCTGGCAGTCAACCCGCCGAAATTGGGAAAAGCTTTCTGCGCTTCATTCCGTTTTTTGGCGGCCTGTCAGTGGGCAAACAGCTTCAGATCGTCGGCGCTGCCCTGGTAGTGTCCATCGCGGTCACAGTTATTGCGGCCTATGTCGATAAAGTTTCGGCGGGCCACGATGAGACTTATGTGTCCGAGACCGGCAAGTTGCTGATGCTGTCACAACGACTGGCCAAGAATGCCCAGCTCACCGTGTCCGGTGACACGCAGGCATTTGATGACCTGAACGATAGCTGGGAATCATTCGATTCCATCCTGACCCTGCTGGAAAACGGCGATGCAAATCTGCCGGCCACCACTGGGGACACGCGGGTTGTATTGGAAGCCATGCGCGGACGTACCGAGGATATCAAAAAGGCGGTAAGCGATCTGCAGACAGCGCGCCCGGGACTTGAGGGATTGGCAACAAGCTTCGAAACCATCAATGGCGACACGGCGGATTTGCGCAAATCGTTGCATCAGATGGAAGCCGGCGCTCAACATGACCGCGCAATGCGATTGAGTAATCTGCTGGAACGCGTAGCACGTGACGTGGTGACGTTCACATCCACCGGCGATGCCGGAGGCAAGGCAGAAACGGTTGCCAGCATCAAGGCAGACGCCGCTGGGATCGAGGCCTTGTTGAAGGAGGGTCCGCTGGCCGGAAATATGAAGACCCAGGTACAACAGTATCTGGATGTTGCCCATTCAGTAATCGACAAAGAGAAAATCTTTCAGGATGCCCTGGAAGGGGCCGCCTTGCTGGTTGATAACAGTGACATGCTGATGGACTTTTCGCATACATTGGTGGCCGCATACCTGGCTGCCACGCACATAACCATCAAGGTCATGATGGTCTCGGGTACGTTGGTGGTGCTGCTACTGCTGTTGGTAGTTAAAATATATCTGGACGATACGCGCCATCGCGCTCAATTGGCTGAATATAACAGCCGCATCATCCAGGAATCCATCATGCGCCTCAAGGCCGAATTGAACTCCCTGGCGGAGGGTGACCTGACCATCAGGGCTACTGTGGCGGACAACATGACCGGCGCGATCGCAGATGCGGTGAATCTGACCATAGATGAACTGCGCACCCTGGTTATGGGCATTACCAGCGCATCCGACCAGGTGACAAGTGCGGCGAACACGGCATCCGGAATCTCCGCCGGCCTGCTGGAGGCAGCCGAGAAGCAGAGCAAGGAAATATCCGGCGCGGGCGAGTCAGTGCAATTGATCACCCAATCCATCCAGGAAGTTGACGGTAGCGCCGCACAATCCGCGAAAGTGGCAAAACGCACCCTGGAAGTGACGGAACTGGGTTCTTCGTCGGTGAAGAATTCCATCGCAGGTATGAACAGCATCCGCGAGCAGATACAGGAGACTTCCAAGCGTATCAAACGGCTGGGTGAAAGTTCGCAGGAGATCGGGGAGATCGTGGACCTGATCTCGGATATCACCGAGCAAACCAACGTGCTGGCGCTGAATGCGGCGATCCAGGCTGCATCTGCGGGTGATGCAGGGCGTGGCTTCTCGGTGGTGGCGGAAGAGGTGCAACGGCTGGCCGAGCGTTCCGCAGAAGCGACCAAACAGATCGGCGCACTGGTCAAGACCATTCAAAGCGATACCCAGGATGCAGTGGCGGCCATGGAAAAGAGCACGGAAGGTGTGGTCAATGGAGCGCGGCTATCCGATATCGCGGGGCAGTCGTTGACTGAAATTGAAAGCGTGTCGAAGGAATTGGCGGCTCTGATCAGTAGTATCTCGGTGTCTACCCAAGTGCAGTCCGACATGGCGAGCGAGGTGGCGACCTCCATGAAGGCGATTCTTAATATTACCCAGCAGACAACTGATGATACCAAGCTTACCAACGCCGCCGTTGCTGAACTGGCGGATTTGGCAACCGAATTGAAGGGCTCCGTTTCCGACTTTAAGGTGTAACAGAAAGTCTGGACAGCATGATAACTTCTACTGAGCAACATGGATCCCAGTCATTGGCTGCAGCCAAGCCAGGGCTTGTAGCCTCTCTGACACGGACGGAGCAGGGTCTGGAAAAATTCTTCCAGGGCTCCGGGGATGGACAATCTTCACTGCAGGAAGCGCTTTCGGAATTTCGCAATGCGCTTTCGGCGATGCAAACTCTCGCGCTGGATGGGGCCGTTGCGTTCAGCAGTGAAATCGAGAAAGTGTTGCTTGCTGTCGAAGCCGGAACGCTAACCTACTCTTTCAAATTGCAGGATTCCCTCAAGCAATCGCTGGAAGGCCTGATTCATTATCTGGATGCACTTGTCGATGGCTCGGGCAGTTCGGTTTTGGGCCTGTTCCCCCAATACCAAGACCTGAAGCAGGCTCTGGACGGAGGACAGGCTTTCGAAGTAGAACTGTTCTTTCCGGACTTGCAGGTGGATTTGCCGCCATCGGTTCTTGAGCAACCGATGGATGGTTCGCCGCAGGAAAGTATCAGGAGGGAACGCAGCAAGTATCAAGCCTCTCTGCTCAAGTGGTTACGTCAGGGTTTCGCAGCAGATGACTTGAAGGCAATGCGCAATGCAACGCTGGCAGTCATGAATTGCTTGCCGCAGGATCAACAAAGGGCGTACTGGTGGGTGGCGACCGCCATGCTCGATTGCCTGATTTCCGATGATAGTCCGACTGTAATGAGTACCATGAAAGTTCTCAGCCGGATCGATCTGCAAATGAAGGCAATGGCTGAAGCGCTCAGCCTGGGGCGCCACCCCCTGGGCGATAGCCGGATCGATCTGCAGATGAAAGCGCTGGCCGAAGGTCGCGTGCCGGATACCAGCAGTGGCATGCACGAATTACTTTATCTGGTTGGGAGCAGCCATGCTGTCAGCGATACCATAGATCAGGTCAGGCAGGTTTATGCGTTGGACAGTTACTTTCCCAAGGCATTGTCCTTGCCGGCCAGCAAGACCGACCCGATTCTGGAGTCCATGCGCGCACAACTTGCCATGGCGCAAGAAGGATGGGAACGGAGCGCATATCTGGGGATCGTCTCTCCTGAATTCACCAGACAGCAACAGCAGTTGTCTTCATTGGCCGATCAACTGGACCGCAACACGCTGCAATACCTGTGCTCCCTGATCCAGATCGCGGCGGAGCAGGCACGCAACCCGGATCAGGTTCACCGCATCGAAATCGATGTGGCGATTGCATTGCTGCTGCTGGACAGCGGCATCGATCATTACCGCAGACTGGGCGATGATTTCCACCGGCAGACACGTAGCCTGGGGTTGCGATTGCAGGCTGGCCTGGCGGATGAATTGACAGACAAAAGCCAGGGCAAGGGCGATCTCACCGACCTGATTGCGATGTATAGAAGTGTTGCGGCGCGCGATGTATTGCCTCTTCTGGCTGTTGAAATCAAGGATGTTCTGCATAAGGCGGAACAGGATCTGGGAGATTTTTTTGCCGACGCCGGCAAGCGGCCATCATTGGAACAGGCCGATTCCCTGCTGAAACAGGTCGGGACCCTGCTGCATATTCTTTCGCTCGACCAGGCAGAATTGTTGCAGACTTCCCTGCAACGAACCGTGGCAGGCTATTCCGACGGGGTCGCTCCAGGGCCGGACGAAAAGAAAACGGTTGCTGCGGCACTGAAAGCATTGAGAACGTATGTGCATGAACTGACGCAAGGAAGGCAGCCTGATCTGGCGTCCTTGCAGGCAGCATTGCAGCCCATGCAGGCCATGCAACCGCCGGGGGCCGTTGCTGTTGTGGGTGAGGAGGCGGCATCGCAACAGCTTGCGTCGGAAGCCCAGGAGGAAGCGAATGAATTGCTGGATATTTTCCTGGAGGAAGCGCAGGGCGTACTGGAGAGAATACATAGCAATCTTGAACTTACCCAGCGTCAACCGGACAATCGGGAAGCGCTACTCACAGTTCGCCGCGGCTACCACACCCTGAAGGGAAGCGGGCGCATGGTCGGCCTGACCGATCTGGGCGATGTCGCCGCTGCAATAGAAGACGCGTTGAACAAATGGCTGAAGAGCGAACTGCCTGCAACGCCATACTTGTTCAAGTTTCTCGGTGATGCGGAATCGGCATTCCGCGGATGGGTAGACTCCCTGCTTGCCAGCGGGACTGCAAAAATCGAGGCTGCCGATCTGGTTGGCAGGGCGCAACGAATTGCGGGACCCACAACGGGACAGGAGCAGCCAGTCGCTGCACCAGCCGCACAGGAAGCAGTCAAACCGGAATCTGCGGACGGTCAGTCCGAACAAGGTGAGTTGCTGGAGGTGTTCCTGGAAGAGGCGCTGGGCGTACTGGAAAGAATACGCAGCAATCTCGAGATCATTCGTAACCAACCCGATAACAGGGAGGCATTACTTATTATTCGCCGCGGCTTTCACACGCTGAAAGGGAGCGGGCGTATGGTTGGCCTGACGGAATTGGGGGAAGTGGCAGCTGCTGTTGAAGGCGCCATGAACAAATGGTTGCAGAGTGAACAACCTGCAGCACCGAACCTGATGGAATTCATTGGGGATGCAGAATCGATTTTCCGCGGATGGGTGGATTCCCTGCAAGCCACTGGGGGTGCCAGTATCGAGGCGTCCGAACTGGTGGCAACTGCGCAAAAAATCGTTCTTACAACTCAAACTCCTTCTGCAGCAATGGTCGATGATGTCGTTGCCGAGGTCAGGGCGGTTCCGGTGCCCGAGACGGCAAAGTCCAAGGTCAGGGAAGCTCCGGCTCCACCCCCGCCACCCGCTGAAATGGTGGTGATCGGCAATGTGAAACTATCCCCGGCCCTGTTTGCGATAGCAACTGAAGAAGCGGCGCAGCACATAACGGAAATGTCACGTTGCCTGGAGCAGTTCAACACCGAGCAAGCCACTGTCAGCAGCGATTTCATGCGTGCTGCGCATACATTGGCGGGGGTAAACCGCATCATGGGGTTCCCGCAGATTGCCGACCTGGCGTCGGCGCTCGAACATTGGTTGGTTGCGCGCATGGACCGGCCGATTACAATTCTTGATACGCAAATCTCATTGCTTGGGACCGCGATTGCTGCGCTTGATGAAATGAACAAGGCGGTATGCGGGCGGCAAGAACCTCAACAGCAACCGGAGCTGGTCTCACAATTGCAGGCTGACAAGATTGTGTCTGAAGAAGACACAGAAGTGACTGCAGATATAACTACCAAGAAGATTCCCGTAGTGCAGGAAATGCCTTCGGAGACCACAACGCAAAAGCTGGAGGGCAGCACCGAGTCAACCACCAAAAAGATTCCTGTTGCACAGGCAACATCTGAGTCCACCACTCAGAAGCTGAAGGGCGCCCTTGAGAAAAAGAATGTGCAGGACGATGTTGATGAAGAGATGTTGCCAATCTTCATGGAAGAAGCCAATGAGCTGTATCCGAAGATTGGTGAAACCTTGCGCGCATGGCGCACGCGCCCGGATGACAAGTCACTGGCCAATACCCTGCAGCGTACCCTGCATACCCTGAAGGGTGGGGCGCGGATGGCGGGCGCCATGCGCCTCGGCGAACAGGCGCACCTGATGGAAAGCAGTGTCGTGCAGTTGGTGTCGAACCCGGAGAATCACGCTGCTGCGCTGGATGAGCTGGAAAATCATTTCGACGAAATCGGCAATTCGCTGGAGCGGTTGCGTAACGATGAAACGACAATAAAAAAAATCGAGTCTGAAAATCAGGGGCTCAATGTTCAAGAAGTGCCGATAGCGCAATCGGCTCAGGCTACTGATGCGGGGCGCGTAGTCAAGGATGATGTTGACGAGCAGTTGTTGCCCATATTCCTTGAAGAAGCCAACGACCTGTTGCCGCAAATAGGCGAGTCCATCAAGGCATGGCGGGAAGAGCCGGACAACAACACAATAAGCCGCAAGTTACAGCGCGATCTGCATACCCTGAAGGGCGGCGCGCGCATGGCGGGCGCCATGCGCCTCGGGGAACTTATCCACCGCATGGAAAGCCAGGTCACCGAGGGCATGGTGGACGATCTGCATGAAACCACCATGTTTGGCGAGTTGGAGAAATATTTTGACCGGACATACACGTCAGTAGAGCGGCTGTTTGACAACAAACAACCCGAGTCTGATAAAAAATCCGAAGCAGTGCCGTCAGGCAAGCAGGAAGCGAAAGTTCTTCAAGCTGAGGAAATGCCTGTCCATCCCAAGCAGGCGATCGCTATGGAGCGCAATATCCCTGCCACCATGCTGCGGGTTCGCTCCGATACCCTGGACTATCTGGTGAATGAGGCTGGCGAAATCAGCGTGACGCGCTCGCGTATCGAAGCAGAATTGCGGGGAGTGAAATCGGGCATGCATGAACTGATGCACAGCGTGATCCGTCTGCGCCAGCAATTGCGCGAGATCGAGATCCATGCCGAAAGTCAGATGCAGGCTCATGTATCGGTAACCGGCGAAATGTCGGAACATTTCGACCCACTGGAGTTCGACCGTTTCACCCGTTTCCAGGAACTGACGCGCTTCATGAACGAAAGCGTGCATGACGTGCAGACGGTGCAGCAGGGGTTGCTGAAGAACCTGGACGAGACCGACGCTGCGTTGTCGGCGCAGAATCAGATCAATCGTGCATTGCAGCAGAACCTGCTGGCGGTGCGCATGGTGCCATTCTCCAATGTCAGCGAGCGTCTGTATCGTATCGTGCGACAAACCTGCAAGGAGCTGAACAAGAAAGCCAACCTGGAGCTGTATGGAACCGAGGTTGAACTGGATCGAAGCGTGCTGGAAAAGATGACGGCACCGTTCGAGCATTTGTTGCGTAATGCGATTGCACACGGCCTGGAAAGTGCCGAACAGCGCAAACGTCTGGACAAGCCGCCAATCGGCGATGTCCGTTTGTCGTTGCGGCAGGAAGGCAACGAGGTGGTATTTGAATTCAGCGATGATGGCGGCGGACTGGATCTCGCGCGACTGCGGAAGAAGGGTTACGAGCAGGGCAATTTCGCGGCTGGCGAAGAGGTGAGCGATGAACAAGCCATGCAGCTTATTTTCGCTCCCGGACTTTCCACGGCCGAATCGGTAACGGCGATATCCGGGCGTGGCGTAGGCATGGACGTGGTGCGAAGCGAGATCACTGCACTGGGTGGGCGCATTGATGTCTTTACCGTGCAGGGCAAGGGTAGCCGCTTCCTCATCCACCTGCCGCTCACCTTGCTGGTGTCCCACACATTGATGTTGCAAGTTGGACAAACGGCCTATGCCGTGCCGTCAAGCATGGTCGAGCAGGCGCAGCAACTCAAGCCGGCAGCCATGGAAGAGGCTTACCGTATCGGTCATATTGAATGGCAGGGACAAAACTATCCCTTGCACCATTTGCTGTACTTGCTCGGAGATGACAGCAGCAAGCCGGAAATCCATCCGTACAATTCGTTACTCCTGCTGCGTAGCGGCGATCAGCGGATTGCAGTGCATGTGGATGCCTTTATCGGCATTCAGGAAGTCGTGGTCAAGAATATCGGACCGCAGCTTTCGCGTTTGCCCGGAATAGCCGGGGCGACCGTGCTCGGCAATGGCAGCGTACTGCTGATCCTGAACCCGATTCAGTTGAAGCAGCGCATCAGCCAGGGCGCTCTCAAAGCCCAAAAGGAAATATCCGGGTCTTACAGGGAAAAATCTGGAGCCTACAAGGAAAAATCCGGAGCTTACAAGGAAGTGACCGGGCGTCAGGCTACCGCCAGTCCGCTGGTTCTGGTGGTGGACGATTCGCTTACAGTTCGAAAAATAACCAGCCGCATGCTAACCCGTGCAGGCTATCAGGTTCAGACTGCCGAAGATGGTGTGGATGCGCTGGAAAAGCTCCAGGAGATAACGCCGGGCGTTATTCTGATGGATATTGAAATGCCGCGCATGGACGGGTTTGAGTTGACCAGGATCTTGCACAATAGTGAAAAGACCAGACAATTGCCGATCATCATGATCTCTTCGCGCACCGCAGACAAACACCGCGACTACGCCAAGGAACTGGGCGTGAATGAATTCCTTGGCAAGCCCTATCAGGACGACGATTTGCTGCAAAAAATTGCACAATTCGCACCCTTGACCAAGACACTGCATTAGCCCTGCGGGATTCGCAACTTGATATTGTGAAGCCCGTTTCCCGGGATTACAATAATCAACATGCCCCAACTGGATCTCAGTAACCATTTTCTTATTCCCATGCCGGCGATGGAGGACTCCATATTTTCCAGGTCGCTCACCTACATATGTGAACATAACGAGCGGGGTGCGCTTGGTATTGTGGTGAACCGAACGACCAATCTCACTCTGGGAGAATTGTTTGACCAGATCCATGTTCCGAACAGCCAGCAAGAACTGAAAAAGGTGCCGGTTTATTTTGGCGGTCCGGTGCAGACCGATCGCGGATTTGTATTACATGTGCCAATTGGCAACTGGCAATCGACGCTGAATATCACCGGCAATGTCGGGCTGACCTCATCCAGGGATATTCTTGAGGCGGTGGGCGAAGGCCTCGAGCCGAATAACCTGTTGGTGACGCTGGGTTATGCCGGATGGGCCGAGGGTCAGCTGGAACACGAATTGTCGCAAAATGCCTGGCTAAGTGTAGCGGCGTCTGAACGTATCCTGTTTGAACTCTCTCCGGAGCAAAGGCTTCCCGCAGCGATGGCCTTGCTCGGGGTGGACTATGCCAACTTGTCGGAAGAGGCGGGACATGCCTGATAAGTCCCTCGCGCTATTTCTCAAGCGGCATGCGGATGCTGTGCCTGATGCTTGCGCCATACTGTCCGTTGGTCATTGATAACAAACTGCAGCCGGCATCGGTTCCTGCTGGTACCTTGCTTGCATTCGATTTTGGCACCAGGCGTATTGGTGTGGCGGTAGGTAATTCCATAGCCTGCTCTGCCACGGCGCTGACCACTGTCGTCAGCGAGATCAACGAGCAGCGCTTTGCCATGATCGGATCGCTGATAGCCGAGTGGCAACCCTCAGCTCTGGTGGTGGGATTGCCATGCAACGATGATGGTTCTCCGCACGAGATGACGCAATTGTGCCGCCGCTTTGCCAATCGGCTCAAGGGGAGGTTTATTTTGCCTGTCATTCTGGTGGATGAGCGGTATACTTCCGCCGCCGCAAGCTCGAAATTGACCGAGATGGGCGTGCGCGGCATCAAGCAGAAACCATTGCTGGACCAGGTTGCCGCGCAGCAGATACTGCAAGCGTATTTTGATGAACCCGGAGCAGGAACGTACGCATGAACAATCCCCAGCTGAACAAGAATGGAGAACTGCAGCACCTGCTTACCACCGACGGGTTGCCTGCGCCGATACTGCGCGGCATTCTGGATCGCGCAACCGAGTTCATCGGCGCTACCGATCAAACCGAAATAAGGAAAATTCCGCTGCTGCACGGCATGTCGGTATTCAACCTGTTTTTCGAGAACAGCACGCGCACCCGCACCACATTCGAGATCGCTGCCAAGCGGCTGTCGGCAGACGTGGTCAATCTCAATATCGGTTCCTCCAGCACCAACAAGGGCGAGACGCTGCTCGACACCGTCGACAACCTGTGTGCGATGCACGCCGACATGTTTGTTGTACGCCACTCGCAATCGGGGGCGGCGCACCTTATTGCCAGGCACGTTGCGCCGCGGATACATGTCATCAATGCGGGCGATGGCAGTCATGCGCATCCCACTCAGGCGCTGCTCGACATGTTCACCATCCGCCATTACAAGAAGGAATTCCACAATCTGAGCGTCGCTATCGTCGGCGATGTGCTGCATTCACGCGTGGCGCGCTCGCAGATCTATGCGCTTACCACGCTGGGCGTCCCGGAAGTCCGGGTGATTGCGCCAAACACCCTGCTGCCCAGCAATGTCGAAAAACTCGGCGTGCATGTCTATCACGACATGGCCGAGGGTCTGCGCGGCGTCGATGTGGTGATGATGCTGCGGCTGCAGAATGAACGGATGCAAGGCGCGCTGCTGCCCAGTGCGCAGGAATTCTTCAAGTACTATGGACTGACCCAGGGCAGATTGGCGCTGGCAAAAGCGGATGCTATCGTGATGCACCCGGGGCCGATGAACCGGGGTGTGGAGATCGATTCCAGCGTGGCAGACGGCAGCCATTCGGTGATATTGCCCCAGGTCACTTTCGGCATCGCGGTGCGCATGGCGGTGATGAGCATGTTGGCGGGGAAATGATGAATATCCAGATCAAGAACGGACGCCTGGTCGACCCGAAAAACGGAGTGGACGCTCAACAGGATTTGTTTGTCGCGGCAGGCAGGGTGGCTGCCATCGGTACAGTTCCGGCTGGATTCAAGGCAGACCAGGTGATCGATGCCGGCGGCCTGGTTATCATGCCCGGGCTGATCGACCTGGCTGCGCGTCTGCGTGAGCCGGGTTACGAGTACAGGGCCACACTGGAATCCGAGATGGATGCGGCGGTGGCAGGAGGGATCACCTCGCTGGCGTGCCCGCCGGATACAGACCCGCCGCTGGATGAACCGGGACTGGTGGAGATGCTGAAGCACCGCGCCAAGTCCCTTAACCAGGCACAGTTGTACCCGGTGGGCGCGCTCACGCAAGGCCTGAAGGGCATAGAACTGACCGAGATGGCGGAATTGGCCGATGCCGGCTGTGTGGCGTTCAGCCAGGCGGATGCGCCGCTCACCGATACCCGTGTGCTGATGCGCGCCATGCAATACGCCGCCACTTTCGGCTTCAGTGTCTGGTTGCGTCCGCAGGATACTTTTCTGGCACGCGATGGCGTGGCACATGATGGCGAAGTGGCGACACGCCTCGGCCTGCCGGTCATCCCGGCGTGTGCCGAGACCATCGCCTTGTCCACCATACTGCAGTTGGCACGCGTGACCGGTGTGCGCCTGCATATTTGCCGCATTTCCAGCGCGGAAGGTGTGGCCATGATCCGTGCAGCCAAGCAGCAGGGCTTGCCGCTGACCTGCGATGTATCGATGAATCACATCCATCTATCAGAAATGGACATTGGATTCTTTGATTCAAACTGTCACCTGACGCCGCCATTACGAAGCCAGCGCGACCGCGAAGCGTTGCGTGCCGGCTTGTCCGACGGCACTATTGACGCCATATGCTCCAATCATTCACCGGTGGACGATGATGCCAAGCAACTGCCGTTCGCCGAAGCGGAAGTGGGCGCGACCGGTATGGAATTATTGTTGCCGCTGGCACTCAAATGGGCTGAGCAGGACGAGCTGACGCTGGCCACTGCGCTGGCCAGGGTAACGGCGCGGCCTGCGCACATTCTGGGCTTAAATGCAGGCCACTTGTCTGTGGGTGCGGCTGCGGACATTTGCCTGTTCGACCCGGAACATTACTGGAAAATCGAGCCTGCCGCGTTGAAGAGCCAGGGCAAGAACACCCCATTCCTGGGTATGGAGCTGCGCGGCAAGGTACGTTACACCATGGTGAACGGCCAGATAGTTTTCCAATCGGCATAACCGTTGCTGGCGTCATGAACCCACGTCTGGACTGGATTCCGGCTTAAGCGACCATGCAGCTTTGCCAGAACTGATAGTCCGGTCTCTTTATTAATTCTGTCAGGACACAATGAATAAACTTACCAGCTTTGAAAATCCCCTGCTCGATTTTTCCGATTTGCCTCGATTTGGCGAGGTCTCAGACCAGGCTGACAACGCAGTGATCAAGCCTGAACATGTCAGTCCGGCGATCGAGCAATTGCTGCAGGAGAATCGCAACCTGATTGCGTCTCTGCTACTCGAGACATCCGCACCGACCTGGAAAAATTTTATGCGGCCGCTGGACGATGCCAACGAGCGCTTGTCACGTGCATGGGGACAGGTCGGTCACCTGAACGCGGTGATGAACAGTCCGGAATTGCGCGAAGTGTATAACACCAACCTGCCAAAGATCACTCAATATTACGCCGAGCTGAGCCAGAATCTCGGCCTGTTCAACAAGGTCAGGGCAATACGCAATGGCCCGGAATTTGCCAGTCTGAGCGCGGCGCGGCAAAAGATCATCGAAAACGAACTGCGCGACTTCCGGCTGGGGGGCGCGGAATTGGCGGACGAGCAGAAGGCACGCTTCCTCGCGATCCAGGAAGAGTTGTCTGCATTGTGTTCAAAGTTCTCCGACAACGTGCTGGATGCCACCAATGCTTTTTCCCTGCTGGTCGGGGACAAGGCGGAACTGTCCGGCATGCCCGATGATGATGTGCAGGCCGCGCATGAAGCTGCGCTCGCCGCCGGCAAGGAAGGCTGGCTGTTTACCCTGAAAGCGCCGTCCTACATGCCGGTCATGCAATATGCCGATAACCGCGATCTGCGCGAGCGCATGTACCGAGCCTACAGCACGCGCGCCAGTGAATTTGATGGGTCGAAATGGGACAACACCCCGTTGATGAAGGAAATTTTAAGGTTGCGCGCGGAAGAGGCCCAACTGCTGGGATTTGCCGACTATGCAGAATTGTCGCTGGTCAGCAAGATGGCCAATACGCCACAGCAGGTAAATGAGTTTTTGCGCCAACTGGCGGCGCGCGCGCGCCCATTTGCCGAGCGCGACCTGGCTGAGTTGCGCGAGTTTGCCAGGGTGAACCTCGACATCGGCGATATCCAGGCTTGGGACATCAGTTATGCCAGTGAGCACCTGCGTCAGCAGCGTTATGCTTTCTCCGAGCAGGAGGTGAAACAGTATTTTCCACAGCCGGTGGTGCTGGAAGGCATGTTCCGCGTGGTTGAATCACTGTACGGATTTTCGGTGTGTCCGACTATTGCACCTGTATGGCACGACGATGTGCGTTTTTTCAGCATTTATGATGGTGAAGCGATGGTCGGGCAATTCTACCTTGACCTGTATGCGCGCAGCAGCAAACGGGGTGGCGCATGGATGGATGATGCCATCACGCGGCGGATCACACCTTCCGGCATCCAGACGCCAGTGGCCTACCTGAACTGCAACTTCGCTCCTCCGGTTGGCGGGAAACCGGCGCTATTCACGCATGATGAAGTGATAACGCTGTTTCACGAATTTGGTCATGGTTTGCATCATCTGTTGACCCAGGTCGAAGATCTGGGGGTGTCCGGCATCAACGGCGTGGAGTGGGATGCGGTGGAACTGCCCAGCCAGTTCATGGAGAATTTCTGCTGGGAATGGGATGTGTTGCAAAGCATGACACAGCATGTGGACAATGGCGAAAAACTGCCGCGTTCATTGTTCGACAAGATGCTGGCGGCAAAGAATTTCCAGAGCGGCCTGCAGACGCTGCGTCAGGTGGAGTTTGCCCTGTTTGACATGAGCTTGCACATGAATGACCCGAAGGCGGATGGGAAGACTGTACGGCAACTGCTGGATGCGGTGCGCCGGGAAGTGGCGGTGCTGATCCCGCCGGACTTCAACCGTTTCCCCAACAGCTTCGGCCATATCTTTGCCGGCGGTTATGCGGCAGGATATTATAGTTACAAGTGGGCTGAGGTGCTGTCCGCAGATGCGTATAGCCTGTTCGAGGAAAGCGGCGTGCTGAACTCTTCGGTGGGTAACCAGTTTCGCAATGAGATCCTGGCCATGGGCGGCAGCCGGCAGGCGATGGAATCATTCGTCGCATTCCGCGGACGTGAACCATCGATCGATGCATTGTTGAAGCATAACGGTCTGCTGGAAGAAAAGCGGGCCGGTTGAATTCTGCGATATCGGGAGGAACATGAAACCATACATTATTTTGGCCGGAATACTGCTGGTGTCGATGAGTGCAATGGCCGACGAAGTGTATCGTTGGCAAGACAAGTCCGGGAAGGTTTATTACGGCGACAGGCCTGCCCAGGATTCTGTGCAGGTGGAAAAAAAGAATTTGTCAGACCAGCCGCCAGAGAATGCAGATATGCCATATGAAACGCGCCTTGCCAGCCAGAATTTTCCGGTGACTTTGTACATTTCTGACAATTGCGGAAGCATGTGTGCTGATGCGCGGGAATTTTTAGACAAGCGAGGTATTCCGTTCTCGGAGAAGAATTTAAGAACCAAGCAGGAAATCGAGTCGTTTAAAACCTTGTCCGGCGGGGAAATTGTTCCAACGATGCTGGTCGGGAAAAGCTGGATAAAGGGCTTCCAGGCAGATAATTGGAACGGCGAACTGGATGTTGCCGGTTACCCCAAAACCTCGCCGTACCGAAATCCGTCTGCGGCAGCCAGAAAGTCCATGAATGATGCGTCTACAGAAGAATCGGCAGCCCAACAACCTGCTGTCGAGACGCCAGAGGATCAAACACCACCGGCTGAAGAACCAGCAACTCAACAATGAAGCTGGCTACCTGGAATGTCAATTCGTTAACTGTGCGGCTTCGACATGTTCTGGACTGGCTGGGGGCGAACCAGCCGGATGTCCTGTGCCTGCAGGAGACCAAGCAGGAAGATGGCAAGTTTCCCCTGGCGGAATTGAGAGAGGCTGGCTATGGGGCGGTCTACAGCGGGCAAAAAACTTACAATGGCGTCGCCATAATCAGCAAGATTGCTGCACAGGAAACCGCTTACGGCCTGCCAAACTTTCCGGATGCACAGAAACGCATGATAGCCGCCAGCATTGATGATGTTCGTGTGGTTTGCGTATATGTGCCGAATGGTCAGAGTGTTGGTTCGGACAAATACCAATACAAACTGTCGTGGTTGTCTGCCTTGCAGGTGTGGCTCAAGGATGAACTGCTGCATTTTCCGAAACTGGTACTGCTCGGTGATTTCAACATCGCTCCGGAAGACCGCGATGTATATGACCCTCAGGCCTGGATGGGAAATGTGCTGGTAAGTGCTCCAGAGCGTGCGGCATTCAGCGAACTGATACAGCTCGGCTTGCACGACAGCTTCCGCTTGTTTGGGCAGCCGGAGAATGCCTATTCATGGTGGGATTACCGCATGATGGCATTTCGTCGCAATATGGGCTTGCGCATAGACCACATCCTGTTAAGTTCTGCGCTGGCAGCGTCCTGTGTGGCCTGTACCGTGGATCGCTCGCCGCGCAAACTGGAACGACCTTCCGATCATGCACCAGTCGTCGCAGAGTTGAAGGACGTATGTGGCTAGGTTGAAGTCCTGATGCTGGAATATTGAAAGTCAGGCTCGGATGGATAACAAAAATGACGTTGACTGAGAAAAGGTTATGATAAACAATATGCCTTCAAATAATTTATAAACGGGGAAGTTCATGACTAAAGGGGTTCGCTTCGGTGCTTGCATACTGCTGATTTCCTTGGTTGCTGTTGCTGGTGTTGGGAAGGCGGCCGAACTGATGTCGGGGACACAGGTGGGTGATCCAGTGGCGGGGAAGGATAAATCGGTGGTTTGCCAGGGGTGTCACGGTGAAGATGGTATCAGTGTCAATCCAATGTGTCCCAACCTGGCAGGGCAGTTTCCAAAGTATATCGAAAAGCAGATTCGGGATTTCCAAAAAGAGAACCGTGTCGACCCCATCATGAGCGGTATGGCGGCAATGATTACTGAAGTCCAGGACGCCAAGGACATAGCCGCATATTTTTCAACCCGCAAGCGCATGGACGGTTCACCTACCCCGAACAAGGAACTGGCTGCCAAGGGAAAAATTCTCTTCCATGAAGGTAATCCCGATACCGGATTGTATGCATGTGCCAATTGCCACGGCGAGAGTGGCAAAGGAAAATCAGAAATCAATAATGTTTTTCCGGTTATCGGCGGACAAACCAGGGACTATATAACCAAGCAGTTGAAAGATCTGCGTAGCGGCGATCGCCACAATGATCCTGCCGGAATGATGGGCAATATTGCCAAGAAACTGTCCGATGATGAGATCGACGCGGTCGCAGAATATGCCTCTGAGTTGTAATCCGTATGCGGATTGCTTATGCATTAATGCGCCGTGCTTGTCACGGCGCATTAGCTTTTGTTCTGGTAGCGTTTGACTGATCGATTCCATGATTTTGCGGGCTCTGGTTTTTTTCATGGGATGTTGTGCTGTGACAGTATCTGCGCACCCGTTATTGCCGAAACCCGAGCATGTGGTAATTGTATTGGAAGAGAACAAGCCGTTCACAAAGATCATGGGTAGTCCATCTGCGCCTTACATCAATGAACTGGCAAGTCGTGGAGTATTGTTTACTTCATCCCATGGGGTAACGCATCCCAGTGAGCCCAATTATCTTGCGCTGTTCTCGGGATCTACCCATGGGATTGGTAACGATGTTTGTCCACTGGAATTAAGCGGCAGCAACCTCGCCACTGAATTGGCCGCCAATGGGTTGAGCTTCGCCAGTTTTGCCGAGTCTATGCCATATTCGGGATTCGAGGGGTGCGTATCCGCCTCGTATTTCCGCAAGCACAACCCGGTTGCAAACTGGAAGGGACTGAAACAGCTTAACCTGACATTCAGCGATTTTCCGCAGGATCTGGGGAAGCTGCCTACAGTGGCGCTGCTGATACCTGATCAGCGCAACGACATGCATGATGGCAGTGTGGCGCAAGGTGATGCATGGCTGTCCAGAAACATCGAGCCCTATGCGAAGTGGGCGATGACGCATGACAGCTTGCTGATTGTGACCTGGGACGAAGATGATGGCTCGGACGACAATCGCATTGTTACGATTTTCGTCGGGCCGATGGTTATTCCGGGTGTTAGTGGGCAGCAAATCAACCACTACAACATTTTGCGCACCCTGGAAGAAATGTATGACATGCCCCACCTGGGCGCTAGCGCTTCGGTGAGGCCGGTTGAAGACATATGGGTCGGTAGCGGTTTGAAAAATCCATAGCCGGGTGCGGCTGTTTTGTATGGGGTAATTGCCAGTGGCATGTGAAACTCGCGAAACTAACAGAAAAATCTCTATCAGGTAATGCGATGAAAAAAGCCCCAGTCATTATTATTGTCCTTGCTATCCTGATGTCGGTGAGCACAGGAGCTCGCGCAGGAATGCCTGAAGCCAGGGCAGATTACGCGAAAAAGGACTATAAAAAGTTGTTGAAGGAACTTCGGCCCTTGGTGAACAAGGGTGTTCCTGAAGCAATGTTTTACGTCGGCTTGCTATATGACATCGGAGAGGCCACACCACAGAACTATACCAAGGCCAAGGAATGGTACCTCAAGGCCGCCAAGCTCGGATATGCGCCAGCGCAAACCAACCTGGGATGGGTGCTGCAGATGGGTACCAGTACCGTGCTTAGCGACAAGGAAGCCGCTGAATGGTATTCCAAGGCGGCTAATCAGGGGTATGCGCCGGCTCAATATGATATGGGATTGTTGTACTACGCCGGTCGAGGCGGCATCCCCAAGGATCCCAGGGAGGCTACTGCGTGGTTTCGCAAGGCTGCGGAGCAGGGGTATGCTCCAGCGCAAGAAGGTTTGGCAAAAATGTATATGTATGGCAACGGTGTACTGGTCAATTTGGTCGGAGCCTATAAATGGTTTTACCTGGCTGCCGCGATGGGTGACCAATCTGCAATGGATTATGTGGAGAGGGTCAAGAAATTGATGGACCCCGAGATGATCGTGCAAGGGCAGGCTCAGGCGCAGGAATGGTTGTCCAGGCGCAAGAACACCGCGTTATTGAATTAACCCTGCTTTACCCGTTTCCTTCATCCAGGCCCAACTCCTGGATCTTTCTTGTCAGTGTATTGCGTCCCATACCCAGCAAGGTGGCGGCTTCGATGCGTTTGCCGCCAGTATGCTGCAGCGCGCGGGAAATCAGGGTTTGCTCGAATTGGCGGCTTAAATTGTTGAGTATGCCCTGGTCGCCCTGTCTTAATGCGATGGTGACCTGCAATGCTAAAGCTGTGCGCCAATCGCTTGCCAGCGCGGTTTCACGAGTTGCTTCACGCCATTCCTGGGGCAGGTCGACAATCTCAACCAGTTGGGAAGGTGTCATCACGGTGAGCCAATGGCACAGGTTCTCCAATTGCCGCACGTTGCCAGGGATATCCTGCGCCATCAGGTATTGAATCGAGGCATCGCTGAGTGTCTTGGGTTCGACATTGAGTTCTCGCGCGCTCTTCTGCAGAAAATATTTTGCCAGTAAAGGGATATCTTCCCGGCGTTCTCGAAGCGGCGGCAGGCGCAAGCGAATGACATTAAGGCGATGGAACAGATCTTCACGAAACAAGCCCAGTTTCACGCGCTCATCGAGATTCTGATGGGTGGCGGCAATGATGCGCACATTTGCCTTGATCGGCTGATGCCCGCCGACCCGGTAAAAATTTCCATCCGACAATACGCGCAGCAGCCTGGTTTGCAACTCGGCCGGCATATCTCCGATTTCATCGAGGAATAGTGTGCCTCCTTCGGCCTGCTCGAAACGACCGCGCCGGGTTGTGGTGGCGCCGGTAAAAGCACCGCGTTCATGGCCAAACAATTCGGATTCCAGCAGGTCTTTTGGAATTGCGGCAGTGTTGATCGCAACAAACGGTGCATTCATGCGCGGGCTGTGTCGGTGTAGTGCATGGGCGACCAGTTCCTTGCCGGTACCGGATTCGCCGTTGATCAGCACGGTAGCATGGCTTTGGCTCAAGCGACCGATAGCGCGAAATACTTCCTGCATGGCAGGTGCCTGGCCGAGTATGTCCGGAGTGGCGAGCGAATCTTCTGGTAATGCATTTTTCCGGACACTCTGTTCTAGTGCGCGGCGGATCAGTTCGATGGCATGATTGATGTCGAAGGGCTTGGGAAGATACTCGAATGCTCCACCCTGAAAAGCCGAAACTGCACTCTCCAGATCTGAATAGGCCGTCATGATGATTACCGGCAGGCTGGGGAAGCGTTCACGCAGCTTTTGCAGCAATTCCAGACCGGAACTTCCGGGCATGCGGATGTCGCTGATGACCATTTGTGGTGAACCCTGCGACAGCGCCTGCATGGCTTCGTCAGCAGACGCGAAGCTTCTGAACTCTATATCCTCGCGCGCCAGCGCTTTTTCCAGCACCCAGCGGATGGAGCGGTCATCGTCTATGATCCAGACAGGTTTCATTTGGTGGCACCCATAGAAATTATTGTAGCGGAAGCAGAACGGTAAAGCAGGTGCATCCTGCCTCGCTGTCAAATTCGATACTGCCCTGATGCTGACTGACGAAATCCTGCGCCAGCGTCAAACCCAACCCATGGCCTTCAGCACGGCCCGATACCAGCGGGTAGAAAATCTTGCTGTGCAAATGTTCAGGCACGCCCGGGCCATTGTCTATCACCTGTATCATTGCTGCCAGGCGGTGAATTTTTTTCATCATCGTGACCTGGCGGGCGATTCGTGTGCGCAGTGTGATGATTCCCTGACCTTGCATGGCTTGCGCCGCATTGCGCACTATGTTGAGCATCACCTGTATCAGTTGCTCCTTGTCGCCAAATACCGCAGGAACACTGGTGTCGTAATCGCGCAGGATAACGAGTCCAGACGGGAATTCGGCAAGCATCAGGCTGCTTACCCGTTCCAGTACTTCATGTATATTGAGCATGTTGAAATGAGGAGCATGCTGCGGGGTCAACAACTTTTCCATCAGCGAACGCAGGCGGTCTGCTTCCTGTATTACTACCTGGGTGTATTCGCGCAGGCTGGGTTTTTCCAATTCCTGTTCCAGCAATTGCGCCGCGCCGCGAATTCCCCCCAGGGGATTTTTGATCTCATGTGCCAAATTTCTCAATAACATCCGGTTAGCCTGAGTCTGGTCAAACATTTGTTCTTCTCGCGCCAATTTCAGGGGGCGATCCATGGGATGGAACTCAAGCATCAGATAAAGATTATCGAACTGCAGGGGTGAGACGGTGCAACGAAAGTGCAGTTTGCCTGTTGGCGTACCCAGCGTGAGATCATGCTCGATGTAGTTGGCATTATTTTTCAGGGCTTGATGCATTGCAGCGGCCAGTTGCTCGGTATGGGTGAATGCATGCAGTATCGGTTGCCCGATCAAGTTCTTGTTGCTTAGCGCAAACAGATTTTCCGCAGCCGGATTCAGGTAAACAACACGCGATTGGTCATCCAGCAGGATGACTGCTGTGGCAAGGTGTTCGAGTGAGGGCTGGAAATTATCTGACATGTAGGTTATTAAGCAGGGAGCATGCCAGAAGATGCAGCCAAAACTGCTGAACTAGCAGTTACTTGAAGTTGGCAAGTTCAGTCCTGATCGCATCGATATTTTTTTCGTGCAGCGTCACTTCACTTTCCAGTTGGCTGACCTTCTCATTGTATTTTGCGACATTGCGATAGGTTTTTCCGTCCTTACCGCGAAATACTTCCGGGTTCTCCTTGCCATCCTTCAGATTTTGTTGAGCTTCAGCAAGCAACTTGGCTTCGTTGGCCAATTCGTCCTCAAGAATTGTTCGCCGCGTCTCATCGCGGCTCTTTTGCGTTTCACTGTCAACCCTGGGGAAACTGGAGCGGTTGACATTTTCTTCGCTGTTGCGCGTCGAACTTGCTGCCGGTGTGGGCGTTGACTCCAATGGGCCCAGATCAAGCTTCTTGGCGCCCTTGATCGGCGAACTTGAATACGTCACATGTCCGTCTAAATCGGTGTATTTGTAAATCTCGGCCTGTGCCCAGCTGATTTGCATGATGCACGACAATAGAAACAAATATCGAATTTTCATTGATAGCGTCCCATCATGATGGAGAGAGGCAAAGTATAGGTTAAAGCCCGGTCAAGTGACAAACGGAGTGAAAAAAACGGGGCTTTGCAGCCCCGTTTTCGATTCATCCGATTGCTGGAAGTTCTAGATACTGTAATACATGTCATATTCAACCGGATGCGTGGTCATGCGGAAGCGGGTTACTTCTTCCATTTTCAGGTCGATATATGCATCGATAAAGTCATTGGAGAATACGCCACCACGGGTCAGGAACTCGCGATCCTTATCCAGGTAATCCAGAGCCTGGTCCAGGCTGGAGCAAACGGTTGGGATTTTGGCCTCTTCTTCCGGAGGAAGGTCGTACAGGTTCTTGTCTGAGGCATCACCGGGGTGAATCTTGTTTTGAATACCATCCAGTCCAGCCATCAACATGGCCGAGAAAGCCAGGTATGGATTGGCACCTGGATCCGGGAATCGCACCTCTATACGGCGCGCCTTGTCGGAATGCACGAACGGGATGCGGATCGAGGCAGAACGGTTGCGTGCCGAGTAGGCCAGCATTACCGGTGCTTCAAAGCCGGGCACCAGGCGCTTGTAGGAATTGGTCAGCGGATTGGTGATTGCATTCAGCGCACGCGCGTGTTTGATGATGCCGCCGATATAATACAGCGCCATCTCGGACAGCCCGGCATATCCATTGCCTGCGAACAAGTTCTTGCCGTCCTTCCAGATGGACTGGTGCACATGCATGCCGGAACCGTTGTCGCCGACGATTGGCTTGGGCATGAAGGTGGCGGTTTTTCCATATTGGTGTGCAACATTGTGCACTGCATATTTCAGCACCTGGGTCCAGTCGGCGCGGCGCACCAGGGAGTTGAATTTGGTGCCGATTTCGCACTGTCCGGCGGTCCCCACTTCGTGGTGGTGCACTTCAACTTCCACCCCCATGGCTTCAAGCGCCAGGCACATGGCCGAACGGATGTCCTGCAGCGAATCGACCGGGGGAACCGGGAAATAGCCGCCCTTTACTCTCGGGCGGTGGCCAATGTTGCCCCCTTCGATCTTTTCGGCGGAAGCCCAGGCGGCTTCTTCTGAATGCACCTTGCAGGAACTGCCGGACATATCGACTTCCCAGTTGACGGAATCGAAGACAAAAAATTCTGGTTCAGGGCCGAAATAGGCAACGTCGCCTATGCCACTGCTCTTCAAGTAAGCCTCGGCACGCTTGGCGAGGGAGCGAGGATCGCGGTCATAGCCCTTGCCATCGGACGGCTCGACTACATCGCAGGAAATTACCAGAGTATTTTCATCCATGAACGGGTCTATGAATGCGGTAACCGGTTCCGGCATCAATTGCATGTCGGATGCCTGTATACCCTTCCAGCCGGCGATGGAGGATCCGTCAAAAGCGTGTCCATCCTCGAACTTGTCCGCGCCAAAAGCAGCGGCGGGTACGGACACATGCTGCTCCTTGCCGCGCGTATCGGTAAAACGCAGGTCAACGAATTTGACTTCTTTATCCTTGATTAATTTCAGAACATCTGCTGCCGACTTCGACATAATCCTCTCCCAAAAATGAAACGCGTGAAAAATTGAAAACAGTAAGCAAACCAGTTTCGGCAAACCTGACTAGGTTGTTAGCACGGAACATGCCATGACCTTGCGGCGCCGGAATAAGCATTTTGCCATACTCAATCGGGAAAATGGGCAAATATTACGCCCCAATTCCGGGCGCAACTTTCATTGATGCACTATTTTCGTGCGCAGTTGCGATACATACGTATACTGCGAAAATATGGATCGTCCTGCGTTATTTCTGCGCAACGGTGACATAGTGAATCGAGCATCTCGGGATTCTGGTATTTCGAGGCGTCGAGAATCAGTTCCGCGTCAACTTTTCCGTCAAGATAATGCAACAAAATGTGGTCGCCGAGCGGAAGACCGTCGCCCAGACGCTCGGCCAGATGCTCAAGCAACGCTGCTCGGCTCGGCAGTTGGGTATTGGGTCTGGTTTTCGAGTCATCTTCCGGGTCGATATGCACCATGACATCCAGCACATGGTGGTCACGCAACACAGCCTGTCGCGCCGTTTCCGCGATGTAATGTCCTTCGGACACGCTGATCTTGGGATCAACCAGTATATGGGCGTCAACCAGCGCATGGTCAGCCATCTTGCGGGTGCGCAATTCGTGCATACCGGATACGCCCGGTACCGACAGCAGTGTAGCGCGGATCGAATCGACTTCCTCGCTTGCCAGGCCGGTATCTATCAACTCGGACATAGCCTCCAGCGCGAACTTGGCGCCCATGCGCGCAATCATCACTCCCACCACGGCCGCCGCGATCAGATCGAGAAAGGTGTAGCCGAGCAGGTTGCCGCTGATGCCGACGATAACTACCAGTGAGGAGGCGGCGTCCGAACGCGCGTGCCAGGCATTGGCAACCAGCATTTGCGAGCGCACCCGCTTGGCCACCGCCAGCATGTAGCGGAACATGCCCTCTTTCGCAGCCAGGGCGATGAACGCAATCCACAGTGTAAACGGATGCACCTCGCGTATCAGTTCCGGATGCTGCAGACGCATCCCGGCCGTGACCAGCAATATGATGCCAAGCGCTGCCATCGCCACCCCGAGGATCAGCGTGGCGGCAGTTTCGATACGCGCGTGACCGTAGGGATGTTCTGCATCGGCATGACGGTTGCCGTGGCGATTGGCGAACAGTACCAGAATGTCGGAGAGCAGGTCGGACAGGGAATGCATTCCGTCGGCCATCAGCGATTGCGAGCGGCCCAAATAACCTGCCACCACTTGCAGAAAGGTCAGCAGCAAATTGATGATAATGCTGACCCAGGTACTTTTTCGCGCGGCTGAAAAACGTGCTGGATGGGTGGGTTCAAAGGCCGCAGACTTGCCCACGCTATGACCGTGAGTGTGATTTTTCATGTTGGATGCGCTACCATACTGGGCTTGCGCATAGCATAACACTTGCGGGTAATGGCTAAAAGGTAGACAACAACATCATGGGTTCGATTACTGAAATTCTTAGCGTCGCACAGCAGCGTGCCAAGGACATGAACTTGCCCTACGAAGGTGCCCTGACCCCGGACGAAGCCTGCCGTCTGATGGAAGCCGCACCCGGTTCCAGGATTGTGGATGTACGGACGCGTGCCGAACTGGATTGGGTAGGGCGCATACCTGGTGCGATTGAAATCGAGTGGCAGGTTTACCCCGGCATGAAATCCAATCCGTATTTCATGGCCCAGCTTGAACAGCAGGTCGAGAAGGAAGCATTGGTGATGTTCATTTGTCGCAGCGGGATGCGCTCGCACCATGCGGCTGTGCTGGCTACTCAGGCCGGCTACTCGGATTGCTACAATATCCTGGAGGGATTCGAGGGCGACAAGGATACCGAAGAGCATCGCAATTCCAAAGGGGGCTGGCGCCACGCCGGACTGCCCTGGAAGCAGGGTTAGCTGTTGTAACCCTGGAACGTCGTCAACACGAAGCAGGAGGTTTCTGGGTGCAAGTGCCGGGGCACCAGGCCGCTGGTTTGATTTGTATCAATGCGGCCCTTTTGCAGTGATTGGACAGACTCCCTGCGCCAGTGACTGGCCACGATTATGGAATCAAGCTGACCAGTTCACCACCCCGCCATAGGCAGTTGCCAGCACTATCAACCCAAACGCAATGCGATACCAGGCAAACACCGAGAAATCATGGTTGCTGATATAGCGCAGCAGCCAGCGCACGCACAGGAACGCGCTGACAAACGAAGCGATGCCGCCCACCGCAAACATGCCTATATCATTGGCATGGAACATGTCGCGATATTTCACCACTTCATAGACAGTTGCGGCGGACAGGGTAGGGATGGCAAGGAAGAAAGAAAATTCAGTCGCCGCCTTGCGCGACAGCCCGAAGAACAATCCACCAATGATGGTGGCGCCTGAGCGCGAAGTGCCCGGAATCAACGCCAGTGCCTGTGCGCACCCTACCTTCAATGCATCCTTCCATCCCATGTCTTCCACCGTTGCGACAGTGATTATGTGATCGCGTTTTTCAGCCCACAGGATGAACACGCCACCGATGATGAACGCTAACGCTACCGGCACCGGTGCAAACAGGTACTGTTTGATCTTGCTGGCGAATAGCAGTCCCAGTACGGCGGCGGGCAGGAAAGCGATGACCAGATTGATGGCAAAGCGCTGCGAGGAACGTACGTTGGTCAGGCCGCAGACTATCAACATAATCTTTGTGCGATATTCCCAGCATACCGCCAGGATCGCAGCAAACTGGATCACGATCTCGAACACCTTGCCCTTCTCGTCGTTGAAATTCAACAGGTCGCCCGCCAGGATCAGGTGGCCGGTGCTGGATATGGGAAGAAATTCGGTGAGGCCTTCGATCACGCCGAGTATGGCGGCTTTGAGCAGCAGTATGATGTCCATGTGATTTTGGTTGGTGAAAAATTAACTCGCCATGACAGACTTGGTTCTGTTTGTTGCGGCTTGGATTGGCCAGTTTCCGGCAGGCTGCCAAAGCGTAGAATAAGGTCCAGCAGGGTGGCGTGAACAAGTTTGATTATAGCTCGGCTTGCAGCTGTCAGGTCGCCATGCTATTGCAGAATATACGCGCTTGAAGGTGTGCAGCTCTAAAACCGGATTATTGTGTTAGGCTGATCAATATCGTCTGTATGGTTATGTAAAATTTTCTTTTCGATTACGAGACATGCCCATGAGTACTGTGTTTATAAAGACGATTCTGCTCGAAATTTTCTGTACGATGGCCATTTTCAGCGCAACCGGTTGTTACTCGGCGGCGCCTGCATCCACGCCCCCGCAATCGACAACTTCCGCCGCCGTCGAACAGCAGCAGTTGATCATCAAATTTAAACCAGGTACTCGCCAATGTGACGCGGCCGGGATTGCGGAACTATCCGCTGTCACACAGGTTCCAATCGCATTCGTTCGATCGATGTCAGGCGAAGCTTGTGTGATAATCCAACAAGCGAATAGTCCGGAGAATTTGTTGCAGGGACAAGAATTACTCAGGCTTCAACCCTCGGTCGAGTGGCTGGAGGAGGACAGGAAAATGAAAGCGTTGATGCGGAAATGACCGGACATACCAATCAAAGACAAGCAAACCCGACCGGGGTTGGCCTGATGGCAGGGCTGTTAATCCGCAATTTGTTATGCGCGCTCGTATGCCTTTCATTGCTGACCCCTGAACTCGGTCTGGCGGGACAGGCAATTCCCAACTGGCCGCTGAAGGTATTTACCGGCAAGGTCACCGGAAATGCCCAGGTCGACATGGTGTCGCGCCTGATCGTTAAACCTCGCAACCAGCCCGGCAGCAAGCTTGAAAGCGAACTGCAAGCACACGATGGCAGTGAATTGTCAAAAATATCCAGCGTGCCGATGAGCGTGTTGCGCCGGATGTCCGGCGGGGCGCATGTCATCGAATTGAACCAGCCCGTTACATTATCCGAGGCGCGCGTGCTTGCAGCCCGGCTGATGCGTGACAGCAATGTGGAATTGGCCGAGCCGGATGTTATCCTGCATGCTGCCACCGTAACCCCGAATGACCCGCTCTACGTCGACCAGTGGCACTACATGACTCCGTCGCCTACCGATCTGGGGGGTGTCGACCTGCCAAACGCATGGAGCATCACGGAAGGCGATCCTTCGATTACCGTTGCCGTGCTGGATACCGGCTATCGCCCGCATGTGGATCTTGGTACGGTGTTGCCGGGCTATGATTTTATCAGTGATATTCCAACTGCCAATGATGGGGACGGGCGTGATGCCGATCCCCGGGATCCGGGCGACTGGAACCTGGCCAACGAGTGCGGCAGTGGTTCGTCAGCTTATCCTTCCAGCTGGCATGGCACACATGTGGCCGGTACGATCGCCGCTATTCTGGATAACAGCATTGGCGTAACCGGTGTGGCACCAAACGTTCGGATATTGCCGGTGCGGGTTCTGGGGAAATGCGGTGGTTATACATCGGATATCATTGACGCGATGCGCTGGGCTGTCGGTATTCCAGTCAGCGGCGCACCGGCCAATCCTTATCCGGCCAGAATAATCAACCTGAGCCTGGGGGCCACAACCACCTGCTCAAATGCATTCCAGAGCGCCGTGACGGATGTGGTCAATGCCGGCACGGCGATCATGGTTGCGACGGGAAACAGCAGTTCCACTTCGACCAGCGAACCGGCCAATTGTGTTGGCGTCATCGCTGTTACCGCCCATGCCATAGATGGCGACAACGCCTGGTATGCAAATGTCGGCCCGAACGTTGCCATCAGTGCACCCGGTGGCGGATGTGGAACGACCAACTCATCCAACCGTGCCTGCACTACTGCGAACAGCCCCGGCGTGTATTCGCTGATGAATACTGGAACTCAAGGTCCGGTTGCCGACAGTTACTCCGCCTACATGGGAACCAGCATGGCAACTCCCCATGTTTCCGGGGTGGCCGCGTTGATGCTGTCTGTAGACCCGTCGCTGACCCCGGCACAGATCAAATCCTATCTGCAGTCTTCTGCCCGCCCTTTTCCGGCTGGAACTTATTGCACCCGGCACCCTGGCGTATGTGGCGCAGGGATGCTTGATGCGCAACAGGCATTGGTCGCGGTAACGACCCGGCCGCCAACGGTTACGCTGGGCAGTATCCCGTCAATAGTTGCGCCTGGCGATACGGTAAATCTTTCCGGTAGCGCAGTTGCGGGAAGCGGCAAAACCATCGCGTCTTATAAATGGACGCAAAACCCGCTTACTTCTCCGCCGCTCAATATCATTAATGCCAATTCGGCCAATGCCAGTTTCATCGCCCCGCAAACCGGCACCTATTCCCTGGTACTCACCGCCACCGACAGTGGCGGATTTACCGGTTCTGCTACGGCTGTGATCCGTGTCAATTCGCCCCCGGTACTGAACGCTGTTTCAGCGCAAACAGTTGTTGCGGGTCAAACACTGAGTTTTTCGGTTACCGCGACTGATATTGATGGAGATACGCCGATTTTTCATTCGGTATCCAAGCCAGCCGGTTCAACACTCAGCGCTAATGGCCTGTTCACCTGGTCTAATGCAACCCCGGCCGGCAATTATTCGTTGACCTATTACGCCAGCGATAACTATGCAAACAGCGCTCAAGGCACGGTAAAAATCACTGTGACTGGCAATACAGTGGTGCCTTCCGGTGGCGGTGGCGGCGGCGGTGGGGGCTCGGGCAGCTTTGATGGAGCATTACTGGCGGCCTTGGGATTGCTGGCGTTGAGTTTGCGTCTGCGTAGCCGCCAATTAGCAAAGGGCACGCATAAATGAATATCCGCACATCCGTCTTTCCGGGTTGTTATCTGCCACGAAATGTCGAGGACAAGTGGGTACTCTTCCTGGTGGTTTCCACTCTGGCATCGATCGCGACTGCATGGCCTGAAGGCCTTGGCCATTTCCGCTACGACCGTTCCGCCCTGGCAAACGGCGAAATGTGGCGTATGGTCAGCGCACACCTGGTACACCTGAATGCGTTCCACCTGCTTGTCGACCTGTTCGGTCTTGCCTTGATTTGCGAATTACAGTGGGGCGCCATGCCCCTGCGCCATGGTTCAGGCCTGATTTGCTTTTCCGGAGTTGTGATTGATATCGCGCTATGGTGGCTTCATCCGGAACTGGAATGGTATGCAGGCTTGTCGGGTGCTTTGTACGGACTGTGGGCAGGATGTGCATTGTATGGGTTGACTTCTGCTGCCAATTCCCGGGCACTTGCATATACATCCTGGTCATCGATCATCCGGTCGAGGTCGCTCTACCTTTCAGGGTTGATCCTGATCACGGCAAAACTGGTGATGGAATATCACTTTGGCCCCTTTGACAATACAGAACAACTAATAGGGGGTCACGTGGTGACTGCTGCCCACCGTTATGGGGCCTTGGCTGGGATAGTGTATGTATTGGTTTGCCGCGCCATGAAATTGAAATCAGGAAATGTTGTATCGGGAAGAATTTCAACCCCCTTCATTTAGCCTGAAGATGTCGACATGCTCAGCCATATTTTCTTTAATCCCGATTGTGGCTATAATGCGCACCCTCGCGTGAGCCACCAAGGTTCGCAAGATGTTGGTATATGGCTCGGTAGCTCAGTCGGTAGAGCAGAGGACTGAAAATCCTTGTGTCGGTGGTTCGATTCCGCCCCGAGCCACCAAATTAACAAAGGGTGCCGAATAAATTCTGAGGCCATTTGTGAGAGATTTGCGTCTACGCCATTTTTTGGCGCCTAAATTCCGGTATCTCGATCTCTGTTGTGAAATCTCCCCGTAATTCAGAGTGTTTGAAGGGTAAGGCAGTTCAGCATGTTCAGGGTCTAGTGTCCGCTCCTGCATGCGGCCGCACATAGGATTTATGTTGTATTTTCGCAAATCAGGAATGCCTATTGCCAATTCTGCAGGAACAGATGTAATTAAATGCTATAATCATCTTGTGGTTACAATTTTTACTGCCCGAGTTATTGGTTGTGTTTTCACTGGCTACCACCTCTGGCTGATAAGAATCTCCTTCCTGCCTGGTCAGGGGGGTTTTATACAACTAGTGGGAGATATCATGAAAAAATCAATAATCATTCTTAATTCACTTGCTGCAGCTACATTATTAATGCTGTCTGGGGTTGCTTCTGCAGAAGTGACCATAGCATATGCGACGGATCCCGCTGGAGCGTTGGTCAAGAACGGCACGGGAGGCTGCTGGAGAACCGGTTACTGGACTCCGGAGTTGGCATTAGCCGAATGCGATCCTGATCTGGTCAAGAAAGAAGAGCCAAAACCCGCTCCAGTAATGGCGCCGCCACCTCCACCACCTGCGCCGGCACCGGCACCGGTTGTAATGGCACCAAAACCGCCTGCATTTACTACCATCGACTTGCAAGCCGATGCGCTGTTTGACTTTGACAAGGCTGTCTTGAAGGATGCCGGCAAGCAAAAGCTGGACAATGAAGTCGTTGCCAACGTCAAGGAATATACGCGTGTTGGTACCATCGAGGTGACCGGATATACCGACCGCATCGGTTCCAAAGCGTACAATCTGAAGCTGTCCCAGCGTCGCGCAGATGCTGTGAAGGCATACCTGGTCAGTCAAGGGGTCGATGAGATGCATATCGACACAGTCGCCAGGGGTGAGGACGATCCAGTCGCTGCTTGCGAAAATGTGAAGGGCTGGTCCAAGCTGGTTAAGTGCCTGGCACCCAATCGTCGAGTCGAGGTTTCAGCCAAGGTCCAGAAACAGGTAAATTAATCAAACTGGATGATCCGGGTTTTAAATCCGGATCCCGGTAAGTTGGTTGCCTGTAAGAAAATGCAAACGCGGAGGATTTTCCTCCGCGTTTGCTTTTGGGGTATGCGTTAACTGATCATTGCAAAGACGCCTGCATCGGTAATCATTTCGAGCAAGTCATATTCTGTGAGAATGCCCGGAATTTACGGGCATTTTATGCCTTCATGCGGGACTCAACAGATTCGGACTGCTGGATTTCGGCATGATGTTAAGCCAACCAATTCACCCGCCACCCGGATGTCATTCTGCACCCGGGATCAGTAAATTCAAGTAGCCATATCCAGAGCAAAGGTATGCCGGATATGAGCGAAATCCGGTTTTCTCCTATCAACCTGCCGCACAATTACTTACAATTCAATCACGCCGTTTCCCCGGTAACCTGTGGACAGCAATTCATGAGGCTTCTTTCTTTTTGCATATCGGCTGTATTCCTCTGGTCGGGTTTTTATTCCCATGCCAGTGCCGGCACCATCGCGACGACTATCCCGCTCAACCAGAATCTGGCTGCAGTCGGTTACGCCAAAAATGGCATGCAATCCGGTTGCGGACTTCGCGCCACCGGATCAACCAAGGATGACATTTGGCTCAATGTGTTGATAGACGTCTTCATGCAGGAAAATGGTGTCACTTTCGGCATGTTCAAGGTGGTTGCCAACAAAGTGAAAATGAAAGACGGTGCACCGGTAATGCGGAATGGAAAACTTGTCTATTCAAGCATCGGCAAGATCCATAAGGCTTGGATACGCACCGACTCGGGTAAACAGCCGGTGATCTACAAGAATGGTGAATCATCCCACAGCGATGGCTACATGACTTCAATGGAATTTTCCAGCACCATGGAATTGCTGAGCGCCATTCAGCAAAACAGCTTTCTGGTCGCTTACGTAAAAAACGAAAATGGCATTCCGGATGTGTTTCGGTTCAATCAAAAGATAAGCCCGCTGGAATCAAAAAAATTATCCATCTGCATGAAAAATTTGCGTGACACGATCGAAAAAAGCCTGGCTGGGAAAGGACTTTAATCGCGAGTTGCGCAGCAAACATTCCGGGCTGCCGGCTCTGGCAGCCGGCAAGGCCGGCATAGTTGCCTGAATATCTTTGTTTTCCCCTTTGAATTCTCGTCTTGCATTGCTGCCCCGGATCATTTTGCCGGCCCGGGATGCGTGAGAAAAATTCTTTGGGATGGGTGGCGCGATTGGAGTGGTAAAATTTGGTCAAGAATCCATACCTGCCCGTCATGCCTGATCCCGATTTCATCCATTTGCGTTTGCATAGCGAATATTCCATCGCTGATGGTATCGTGCGCATCCCGGAAGCGGTTGCCGCAGCGAAACAGGATGCAATGCCCGCACTGGCGCTTACCGATCTCAACAATTTATTTGGGCTGGTCAAGTTTTATCAGGCGATGCGCGGCAGCGGCATCAAGCCGGTCATCGGTTGCGACGTGTTCATCAGCAATGAGGTTGAGCGCGAACAGCCATATCGTTTATTGCTGTTATGCCAATCCAACGCAGGATATCTGCATTTGTGCGACTTGCTTACGCGTGCCTATCGGGAAAACCAGTACCGCGGCCGTCCCGAGGTCGACAGGAAATGGTTTCGCAAAGGGACTGATGGGCTGATCGCCCTGTCCGGCGGGCATCTCGGCGAAGTTGGTGCTGCGTTGTTGAATGGCAACAAAGTTGCTGCGCAGCAAATCGCGCAGGAATACGCCGGCTTGTTTCCTGCGCGTTTCTATCTGGAAGTGCAACGTACCGGCTACGCCCGCGAGGAAGTGTGCCTGCGCGACACAGCGCAGCTTGCGGAAAAGCTCGGGCTGCCGGTGGTGGCTACTCATCCGGTGCAGTTCCTGACCATTGACGATTTCAAGGCGCACGAGGCGCGCGTTTGTATTGCCGAAGGCTATGTGCTGAACGACAAGCGCCGGGCCCGCCGCTTCACCGCCCAGCAATATTTCAAGACCCAGGCCGAGATGGTGGAATTGTTCGCCGACCTGCCGGAAGCGTTGCAAAACAGTGTGGAGATCGCCAAGCGCTGTAACCTCGCGCTTAACCTTGGCAAGGCACACCTGCCGGAATTTCCCACACCCAACGGCGAGAGCCTGGACAATTTCCTGCGCACCGAATCCGAGCTGGGCCTGCAAATACGCATGGCGCAATTATTTCCCGACGAGATCCAGCGTGCAGCGAAGATGCAGGAATATTCCGCGCGCCTTGCATTCGAGATCGAGACCATCATCAAGATGGGTTTCCCCGGCTACTTCCTGATCGTGGCCGATTTTATCCGCTGGGCGAAAGGCAACGGCGTGCCGGTGGGGCCGGGTCGCGGTTCCGGTGCCGGCTCGTTGGTGGCATACAGCCTGGGCATCACCGATCTCGATCCCTTGCGTTATGCGCTGCTGTTCGAGCGTTTCCTCAATCCAGAGCGCGTGTCGATGCCTGACTTCGATGTGGACTTTTGCCAGGATGGGCGTGAGCGCGTGATCGAATATGTGCGAAATAAATATGGCGCGCAAAACGTATCGCAGATCGCCACCTTTGGCACCATGGCATCCAAGGCAGTGATCCGCGACGTTGGGCGCGTGCTCGATTTTCCTTATGGCCTGTGTGATCGGCTATCCAAGCTGGTGCCGATTGAAGGCGTGAAGCCGGTATCGCTGAGGAAGGCGCGCGAGATGGAGCCGGAATTCAATGCCATCATCAATAGCGAGGAAGGTGTGGAAGAACTGCTCGAACTGGGCGAGCGGCTGGAAGATCTGACGCGCAATGTCGGCATGCACGCGGGCGGCGTGCTGATCGCGCCGGGCAAGCTGACCGATTTTTGTCCGCTGTATTGCGCCGAGGGCAGCGACAGCGTGGTGAGCCAGTTGGACAAGGATGACGTGGAAGCGGTCGGCCTGGTGAAGTTCGACTTTCTGGGACTGCGCACGCTGACCATCATCGACTGGGCGGCGAAATATGTGCGCATGATGCCGCAGCTGGAATCCTTCGACATCGAGACCATCCCGCTCGACGACAAGGCGACCTACGACCGCATCTTCAAGACCGCGAACACCACGGCGGTGTTCCAGTTCGAATCGCGCGGCATGAAGGATACGCTGGTCAAGGCCAAGCCAGACTGCCTGGAAGACCTGATCGCGTTGAACGCGTTGTATCGTCCAGGCCCGATGGATTACATACCGGATTTCGTCAACCGCAAACATGGCCGCGAGAGCGTGGTGATGCCGCATCCCAGCCTGGAAAAGGTCCTCGCCACCACCTATGGCATCATGGTCTACCAGGAGCAGGTGATGCAGGCGGCGCAGGTAGTCGCGGGCTACAGCCTTGGCGAAGCGGACCTGCTGCGTCGCGCGATGGGCAAGAAGAAGGCCGAAGAGATGGCGCAGCAGCGCGAAATTTTCGTTGCGGGCGCGGCAAACAACGCCATCGGTGCGAAACAGGCGAACGATATCTTCGACATGATGGAAAAGTTCGCCGGCTATGGCTTCAACAAGTCGCACGCCGCCGCCTACTCGGTCGTCGCCTACCAGACTGCCTACCTCAAGTGCCACCACCCTGCCGCGTTCATGGCAGCGACCCTGACTTCGGAAATGGACAATACCGACAAGGTCAGTTTCTTCTATCAGGACACCCTCCAGCAAGGCGTGCGCATCCTGCCGCCGGACATCAATTCGTCCGGCTACCGCTTTGCACCGGTGGATGAGCAGACCATCTCCTACGGCCTTGGCGCGATCAAGGGCACCGGCGAGGCGGCGATAGAGAACATCGTTGCGGCACGCAAGCAAGGCGCGTTCAAGGACTTGTTCGAGTTTTGCCGCCGCGTGGACAAGCGCATCGTCAATCGTCGTTCGATCGAGGCGCTGATCCGGGCGGGTGCGTTTGATTCGATCACGGATCATCGTCATCAATTGATGGCTTCGCTTGATGCGGCGCTGGGCAGCGCCGAGCAGCAGGCGCGCGCGGCCAACCAGAACAGCCTGTTCGACGATGATGCAGAAGTGGCGATAATGGCACTGCAGGCCGACGTGCCGCGATGGGGCATGCGCGAATTACTGCAGAATGAAAAGCTTGCGCTGGGGGCCTATCTCAGTGGCCATCCATACCAGGAGTATGCGGTGGAATTGGACAGCTTCGTCAAGTGCAAGCTGTCTGAGTTGTCGCCGGCCATGGTGCAACCGGCCGGCAACAATGGCAATTTCGGTGGAGGTCGCCGCGCAGCAATGCAACTGGTGCTGGCTGGTATGGTATCCAGCGTGCGCATCCAGCAGTCGCGGCGTGGACGCATGGGCATTGTTACGTTGGATGACGGCAGTGCGCAAGTCGAGATGACCGTGTTTAACGAATTATTCGAGGAAAGTCGTCCGTGGATACGCGAGGATGACCTGCTGGTGGTGGAAGGCAAGGCCAGCCTCGACAATTATTCCGGCAACATGCGCGTCACGGCAGATAAGCTGTACGATTTTGCTTCGGCGCGCACCAACTTCGCCAGGTATCTGGAGCTGACAATAGATTCCGAAAAGCAGATACGCGCTGTCCAGTTGCGGGACCTGTTGACACCTTATCGCGACGGCAAATGTCCGGTGGTTATGCACTACAGCAATGCCGTTGGCAGCACGCAATTAAGGCTGGGCGAAGAGTGGTGCGTCACCCTGCACGACGACCTGATCGACGGTTTGAGCAAGCTGCTGGGTGAGGGAAATGTACGTATCAGGTATGCGGCATGAATCTGGCACCTGCCCGGCTTTTGTTCAGGGGATTTAATGAATATATAATTCCAGCTGCGCGGAACACGGGCATCTTCTTTGTGTCCAAACTCGCGTTGCCAGACGAAGCCCTCGAATCCGGCAGGCGCAGTAGTGGTAAACTGTTTTTTCTTGGCAAGCGACCGATATTGGACAACTTACTTAAAGGAGCCAGACCATGAACAAGCTATTAGCTGCAACAATAATTTCCGCCATGTTTATTGCACCGGCATTTGCCGAGGAATCCCCATCCATGGCCGACATCATGCATTCATCCCCGGACATAATGTCGCCCGGGCAAATGCATGGGCAGGAGCCTGCCGACGAGGAAGGTGATTGTGATTCTGCCGAACATGGCATGGGTGGTCAGGCAATGATGGGTATGAATGGGGATTATGGCCGTCACGGCTATGGCATGGGCAGAATGGGCGAACATGAAGGATTCGGCAGGGGCGGCCGCGGATACGGCATGATGGGTCCCGGCGCCGAAATGATGATGGAGCCGAATATGCATAGGCTCGAGGCACTGGGGTTGAGTGAAGAGCAGCAGGCTAAGATCACTCCGCTTGCCGACAAGCTCAAGCATGACAATTGGGCCACGCAAGGCTTGATCAACGATGAGACGGCAAAACTGCGTGACCTGTATGAAGCGGATAAACGCGATCCTGTCGTCATCGACAAGGAATACAAGAAGATATTTGACCTGAAACGCAAGATGATCGAGACCTACCTGGAAGCGCAAAACCGCATCGAAGCAGTACTGACGCCTGAACAACGTACCCAGATGAGATCAGCCCGCCACCACATGCGTGGCATGTATGGGCGTCATATGCAATAAGTCTTGTGGACATGGGCGCGCCGTATGCTGTGCGCCCATGGTTTCCTGCCTGAATGCAACTTCCGGGTTGTTCGAATTATCTCCCTGGTGTTTCCTCGACTCCTGTTGCGCATGGTCCGGGAGACTTTTGCTGACGCTGCCCTGGCTTACCCGGTCAATTACCAGACATGGGCAAGGAAGCCCAGGGCATTGATAAGGAAGATATACAAGGTCGGAGAGTTCGATTTCGGCGGAGTATAATTTATTGAACGAGGAGGTGCTTTTTGCACCGCTTGTTTCTTCATCCATTCGGGGGTTGATCCGGCTTTGGTTGAAGGGGGGGGTGTTGACGCAGCTACTGTCGGAGACGCCGCCGATCCTGAACCGGTTGTCGAGGCGGCGACCGCAACGGGCAAAGACCGGGAAGGTAATGTTGTCCCTGGCGGAATCAACACCTCGGGGTCACATTCCTTTTTGGCATCAGGTGTCCATGCTGCCGTCCGCTCGCATTCGCCTTGGGCATTCCTGGCGATTTTCCCGTCGGCATTATGAACATATGCGCCTCCGTCACCATGCTTTGCCGGGGAAAAGACCGCGCAACTTTGCAGGAATAATGCCAGGGAAAAGATTAAATAGCGTCTCATGTCGATCTGAATCAGAATTGTCCGTACAGACCATACACTATCAGCAATATCCCTTAATCACAATAAGATGGCATAGAGAGAAGGGGGTGTCGCCAGGCAACTTGCCATAGCCCATGCCCGGGACAGTTATCTGGAATACCCGTCGTCGCAAGTGGCAGGTGTCTTGCATTACGCATATCGCCCGCCAACCTAACTTTATTATGATCTGCTGTATTTTTCATTTGAAGGCCCGAAGCGTATAATCAGAATCAAATCACAATTGCACGACTAAATGTCTCTGGATTTCAATTCATACGATACGGAAAATTTTTACGACGAGTTGATTTTGTCCCCTGGCGTGCCGCGGCCGGGTTCCAGGATACTGGTCGAACGTATCGAATCTTTGCAGGACGGTAATATTCTTGGCCGCCAGAAAGCGGCAGAAGCTGCCATGTTCAACATGGGCGTCACCTTTACCGTTTACGGCAGCGATGAAGGCACCGAAAAGATCTTTCCCTTCGACATCATTCCGCGCATCGTGGAAGCCGATGACTGGTCATATATCGAACGTGGTCTGAAACAGCGCATTCAAGCGCTGAACCTGTTTCTGGACGACATCTATCACGATCAGAAAATCCTCAGGGATAAGGCCATACCGAAGGAGATCATCCGCTCGGCCACTTCGTTCCGACCGCAATGTGTCGGGCTCGACGTGCCGCGCAAGATCTGGTGCCACATCACCGGTACCGATCTGGTACGCGATCGGGACGGACAACATTACGTGCTGGAGGACAACCTGCGCTGCCCTTCCGGCGTATCCTATGTGCTGGAAAACCGCCAGGTGCTCAAGCGGACTTTCCCGATCGCATTCGAAGCCTCGCGGGTACGGCCGGTGGATGACTATCCGGCGCGCCTGCTGGAGACACTGCAGTATCTGGCTCCCGATCATGTATCCGCACCCACTGTCGTGGTGCTGACGCCGGGCATGTACAACTCGGCCTATTTCGAGCACTCGTTCCTGGCGCAACAAATGGGCGTGGAACTGGTGGAGGGAAGCGACCTGGTGGTGATGGACGGTTTCGTTCACATGCGCACCACGCGCGGCTTCCAGCGCGTGGATGTGATCTACCGCAGGATAGATGACGATTTCATCGACCCCAGGACATTCCGTGCCGACTCTGTACTGGGCGTGCCCGGCCTGATCGATGTCTACCGCAACGGCCGTATAGCACTTGCCAATGCCCCCGGCACCGGCATCGCCGACGACAAGGCGGTGTATGCCTACCTGCCCAAGATCGTCAAATATTACCTGGATGAAGAGATGATCCTGCCCAACGTGCCCACCTATGTCTGCGCGGACAAAAAGGAGCGCGAGTACGTGCTGGCCAACCTGGACAAACTGGTGGTCAAGGCCACCAACGAATCTGGCGGCTACGGCATGCTGGTGGGGCCGCATTCGACTCTGGAGCAACAAGCCGAATTCGCCGGGCTGATCCGCAACAACCCGCGCAACTACATCGCGCAGCCGACTCTTGCCTTGTCGCGTGCGCCGGTCCTGATGGGAGACCACTTCGAGGGACGGCATATCGACCTGCGTCCCTACATTCTCTATGGCAAGGATATCTACGTGATGCCCGGCGGCCTGACCCGGGTCGCGCTGAAGAAGGGTTCGCTGGTGGTCAATTCGTCGCAGGGCGGGGGCAGCAAGGATACCTGGGTGCTGAGTCCATGAGCATGCGGGAGATGGATGCGAAAGTGAGCAAGCCAGCATGCTGAGCCGCGTCGCCAATTCGATCTACTGGATGAGCCGTTATCTGGAACGGGCAGAGAATGTCGCGCGCTTCATCGGTGTCAACCTCAACCTGAACCTGGACGTGCCAACAGAATTTGGTGAGCAGTGGGCGCCGCTGGTCAATATAACCGGGGATCACGAACTGTTTTCAGAGCGCTATGGCGAACCCACGCGCGAGAACGTCATGAACTTTCTCACCTTTGACCGGGAGAACCCGAATTCGATCCTGAGTTGTGTGCGCCATGCACGCGAGAACGCGCGCTCGGTGCGAGAAATCATCTCGACTGAAATGTGGGAACAGGCGAACCGGTTCTACCTGATGGTCAAGGAAGCTGCCGCGAACAAATCCTCACTGGATAATCCTCACGACTTCTATACTTCCGTGAAGATGGAAAGCCATCTGTTCGACGGCATCACCGAAGCCACCATGTCCCACAGCGAAGGCTGGCATTTCCTGCAGGTGGGCGAATTGCTGGAACGTGCCGACAAGACGTCACGCATACTGGACGTGAAATATTACATCCTGTTGCCGGATGTTCACCATATCGGTACGGCTATCGACAACATCCAGTGGGCGGCGCTGCTGAAGTCGGCGAGCGCACTGGAGATGTACCGCAAGCATTCCAAGCAGATCGACCCGTTCAAGGTGGCCGATTTCCTGATTCTGAACCGCGATTTCCCGCGCTCGGTGCATTCCTGCCTCGGGCGGGCGGCACTCTCGCTGCATGCCATCACCGATTCGCCGCTGGATGCTTTTAACAACAAGGCCGAGCAACAGCTGGGTCGGTTGCTGGCGGACCTGAATTTCACCCAGATCGATGAGATAATCCACGGCGGGTTGCATGAATTTCTGGATGATCTGCAGACCGGGTTGAACCGCCTCGACGATGCTGTGTTCGAAACTTTTTTTACGCTGCGCCCATTGACCGGCATTGGTAGCCAGCAACAATCTCAAGCCTGATATGAAACCATGACATTCTGCGCAGCAATCAAGGTCAAGGACGGCCTTATCGGGGTCTCCGATACTCGCATTACCTCGGGCTCGGTGCGCACCACTGCGCGCAAGGTGACGATCCATCAGCATGGCAAGCATTCCATGTTCCTGATGACTTCCGGATTGCGTTCGGTGCGCGACAAGACATTGACCTACTTCGAGGAAGCGCTGGAGATGCAAGACACCCATTTCGACAAGCTGTACAAGGCAGTGAATGAGTTCGCGACACAGTTGCGTCGGGTAGCTCTCGAAGACAAGGAAGCACTCAAGGAAGGCGGACTGGATTTCAACCTGTTCTCGATCGTCGGTGGGCAACTGGAGAATGACAAGGAACACAAGCTCTATATGCTCTATCCGGAAGGGAACTGGGTGGAAGTGCCGCCGGGATCTCCTTACTTCCTGATCGGCGAGTCGAGTTATGGCAAGCCTATCATCGACCGTGTGCTGCGCTACGAATCCTCGATGGCAGTGGCACTCAAGGTGGCCTATCTCGCATTCGATTCGACGCGCATCAGTGCAGTCGATGTCGATTTCCCTATCGACGTTGTACTGTACAAACGTGATTCCTACGATATAGTCCAGCATCGATTCCAGCGCGAGGATCTGCAGCATTTGCCGGAATGGTGGCAGGATCGCTTGCGCAAATCGGTGGAAGAGATGCCGGACGAGTGGGTGAACCTGGCGATTTCGAAACTGACGCCATAATAAGCGGCCATTCAACCCCGTGTGGCAAGAAATCGACCGCCACATCCGATACCACTGCAATCGACAGGTGTTCCCGCAGCCATTCGCCGTAAGCGATGCGACGCGGTGAAGTTTTACATGTCCTGTGCAGTTACCGAAAACGATCCGGGCGGCCAAAAATACCAGACAAAATGATCAGCTCGCCGCTACCGGCAGAATTGCCATTTTATTCGGCAGGCTTGCTTTCATCAGGCAATGAAGTTGACGGAGCAGGTGCCTTTGCGATCTCGATCTTCGCATCCGCCTTCAGCTTTTCAAACAGTTTCCCCATGTTCTGCTGCTGAACTTGCTGCAGCAGTTGTGGTTTGACCTGCTCAAATGCCGGGATCACTTTTGGACGAGAGTCTTCCAGCAGGATGATGTGGTATCCGAATTGTGATTTGACCGGTTCTTCAGTGAATTTTCCTTTGGCCAGCTTTGCAACCGCCGCGCCGAATTCAGGCACCATGCTACGCGGGTCGAACCAGCCCAGTTCGCCACCGCTGTCCCTGGAGCCGGCGTCCCGGGACTTCGCCTTGGCCAGGGATTCGAAGGACTTGGGATTTTTCTTCAGTTTGGCGATGATGTCCCTGGCATCAGCTTCAGTCGCCACAAGGATATGGCGCGCCTTATATTCGCTGCCAGCCATCCGGGATTTGACTTTTTCATACTCGGCTTTAAGCATGTCGTCGCTGACAGGGTTGTTCTTCAGGTAGTCCTGAACGAATGCCTTGGCCAGGATGGATTGCCGGATCATGGCAAGCTGGTCCATCAGTTCAGGTTTCTTGTCCAGGCCTTTTTTGATGGCCTCCTGTGAAATAAGGTATTGCATCGTTAGTTGATCGATAATCGCTTTACGCAACTCCGGCGTGTCCGGGGTTCCCTGCGCCATAGTTTGTTTTAACAACATTTCGACGCGACTTTCGCTGATGGCAGTGCCGTTCACGGTGACTGCGGCCGCGCCATTCTGGGGCGCCTCCGATTTCTGGGTATCAGCGGGTTTGCATGCGGACAGAACCATCACGATCATTGCGCCAGCCATCAGGATGCGGGATTTTGACAACATCATCTTAAGAACCTCTATTGAGAAATTTATATCAGGACCGCAATGACTGCGCAGAGAAAATCGACAATCAACATTTTGGCGGCAATCCGGGATTGTCGGCTATGCCTGAAGCTGCTGTCAAATTTATATGGACATCCACCGTGGAACAGGACCAGGGCTTTGCCGGGTGAAGTTCCGCATTATTGAAACGAAAGATTCCACCGGCAAATCAAGCCGGGTCGCGACTGCTGACGGCAGTCAATATCCCTTGCAGGATCGCGGTCGGAGTGGGTGGGCAGCCTGGCACGACGACATCCACCGGGATCACCTTGCCGACCCCGCCGCAGCTTGCATAGCTCTCGCCGAATATTCCGCCGTCGCAGCCGCAGTCACCGATGGCGACCACCAGCCTGGGCTCGGGCGTGGCATCGTAGGTGCGCTTCAGCGCGAGTTCCATGTGGCGCGATACCGGGCCGGTGACCAGCAGCATGTCCGCATGGCGCGGGCTGGCAACGAAATGGATGCCGAGTCCTTCGATGTTGTAATAGGCGTTGTTGAGCGCATGGATCTCCAGTTCACAGCCGTTGCATGAGCCGGCATCTACATGGCGGATGGCCAGCGCGCGTCCCATGTGATGCAGGATTTGTGCGTTGATCTGCTGCACCTCGCGCAGCAGCGACGCATCAACTTGCGGCGGCGCTTCGGTCTTGATGCCAGTGCGGAGAATCTGCTTGATGATCTGGTACATATGAGTGCCTCTAAAAATACAAAGTTCGCCCAAACGCAAGACGCGAAAAAATTTGCGCCGCGCTGCATACGATTGGTATGTGAGCAAGTAAATTTTTTAGCAACGCCGCGGTTGGGATGAATTGGGGTAAGCAGGCAATCCGCGCAGCGGATGCTCGCAAATTTGAGTTTTTAGAGGTGCTCATATTACAGGTCCACTCCGCTGTAGCTTAGGTTGAAGGATTTGTTGATCAACGGAAAGTCCGGCACGATGTTGTCGATGATCGCGTGCTCCAGCACCGGCCAGTTCTGCCACGATGGGTCATGCGGGTGTACACGATGGATGCAACCACCTGTCCCGGTGTGCAATGCAAACATCACCTCGCCGCGCCAACCTTCGACCCAGCCGATGCCGAGGCGCCCTTCCGTTGTTTCACCAATCGAGATTCGGGTTTCGCCCACTGGCAGCCGTTCCAGCATTAAACGGGCAATGCGGATGGATTCGGCGATCTCCTCGAAGCGCATGGTGACACGCGCCGCTACATCGCCGTTGTGGTGCGTGACCATGCGTACATCGAGTTCGTCGTAGGGCGCGCAGGGGAATTGCACCCGCAGATCCCATGCCTGGCTGCTTGCGCGGCCGGCCATGCCGGTCAGGCCGAGTTGCGCGGCCAGCTCCGGTGCGACCCTGCCCGTCCCCATGAAGCGATCCTGCATGCCGGCATGCTCATCATAGATATTCTGCAGGATGCCGACTTCATGTTCGATCTGGTGCAGCATCCCGGCGATGCGCGACACCCCGGCGTCGCCAAGGTCGCCGGCTACGCCGCCAGGAACGATGCGATCCATCAGGTAGCGATGTCCGAACAATTCATCATGCATGCGCAGCAGGTTTTCCTTGAGGATCCAGAATTGCGTGAAGCCGAAACTCAGCGCCACGTCATTGCCAAGATAGCCAAGGTCGCCAAGGTGGTTGTGGATGCGTTCCAGTTCCAGCATCAAGGCACGCAACCACTGCGCGCGCGGCGGCGGCGTGGTGTCGCTGACGCTCTCGACCGCCTGTGCATAGGCCCAGGCGTAAGCCACGGTTGAATCGCCGCTGATGCGGCCGGCGAGTTTCGCACCCTGTTCCAGGGACATGGCTTCGAAGCGCTTTTCCACGCCCTTGTGCTTGTACCCGAAACGCTGCTCCAGGCGCAGTACGCGTTCTCCGACAATGGAAAAGCGGAAATGCCCCGGCTCGATGATGCCGGCATGCACCGGGCCGACCGGAATCTCGTGCACACCGTTGCCGGTCACTGGCACGAATGGATAGTTGTCGGCTTCCGACCTGGAGGTGCTGTTGCCGTCGGACGATTTGCGCAACGGATGTGTGCCGGCCGGCCATGCGCCGTGACGCAGCCACTTGCGCTGATCGTTTCCGCCGACAGGGTGCAAACCGAGCAGGTCGCTGGTTGCGCGTTGCATGCGGCTTGCCGCAGGGAACAGGTCGCTGAGATCGGGGAAGGCCGGTCTTTCGTGGTCCACCGGCAGTGTCAGCACCAGCATTCCCGGCGAGCAAGCCAATGCAACATGCAATGCATATCCTGCGTGAGGGAGCGATTGCCGGGTTTCGTCGAGGGGTGCCGGCGTGTCAAAAAGCGCTGGCTGAAGGCGGTTGATCGACGCTGTTTCCTGACTTTTGACTGCTGATTTCTGACTCCTGTCTTCCCCCCAAAGCGCGACCAGCTTGCCGCCGCCGTGCTGCACCTGCTCGCATAGTGTGCGCAGGTCTGCCGCATTCACGATGCCGTGCCATACCGGCATGGGGCCGGGTAGTCTGGGGAAGGTCGAAGTGAAGTCGTCCAGTCTCATGGTCTATCCAATAAATGCAGCAGCCTGCCGATACCATTCGGCCAACGCTGGCGGGATATATACACCCAGCATCAATACCAGTCCAAGGTGCACGAACACCGGGATCAATGCCGGCGGGTGCGGCAGGCGCCTGCCGCTGGTCTCGCCGAACACCATCCGCTGTACGCGCCCGAAGATCGCGGCGAACGCCACACCCAATGCGATCAGCAGGAAGGGCATGGACCAGGGATAACTGTGCATGGCGGTGGTGAGGATCATGAACTCGCTGGTGAACACGCCGAACGGAGGCATGCCGAGGATCGCCAGCGTACCCAGTGCCAGTCCCCAGCCAATGGTGGGATTGGTCCGGATCAGGCCGCGGATGCCGTCCATCAGCTGGGTGCCGGATTTCTGGGTGGCGTGGCCGACGGCGAAGAAGATCGCCGACTTGGTCAGGCTGTGCACGGTCATGTGCAGCAGGCCGGCAAAGGTGGCGACCGGCCCGCCCATGCCAAAGGCGAAGGTCACCAGTCCCATGTGCTCGATCGATGAATAGGCGAACATGCGCTTCACGTCTTTCTGCCGCGACAGGAAGAACGCGGCCATTACCACGCTGAGCAGGCCGAAACCCATCATCAGGTTGCCGGCCAGGTGCGAGCCGAGCGCGCCGTCCACCAGCACCTTGGAGCGCACCACGGCATACAGCGCGACATTCAGCAGCAGGCCGGAAAGCACGGCCGATACCGGCGTTGGACCCTCGGCATGGGCGTCCGGCAGCCAGTTGTGCAGCGGTGCCAGTCCGACCTTGGTGCCGTAACCGACCAGCAGAAACACGAAGGCGAGCGACAGCACCGTAGGCTCGATCTGCGTCTTGACCTCGTTGAGATGGGTCCACAGCAGCGCGTTGCCGCCGGCGCCGAGGATCTTTTCCGCGGCGAAATACAGCAGGATGGTGCCGAACAGCGCCTGCGCGATGCCGACGCCGCAGAGGATGAAATATTTCCACGCCGCTTCCAGCGAGGCTGGCGTGCGGTACAGCGAGACCAGCAGCACCGTGGTCAGCGTGGCCGCTTCCATCGCCACCCACAGGATGCCCATGTTGTTGGTGAGCAGCGCCAGCAGCATGGTGAAAGTGAACAGCTGGTACATGCTGAAGTACAGGCGCAGCATGTTCACGGTCAGCTTGCCGTGATGCTGCTCGATGCGCATGTAGGGGCGAGAGAACAGCGAGGTGGTAAAGCCGACGAAGGCGGTCAGCGCGACCAGGAACACGTTGAATGGATCGACAAAGAATTGCTCGTCCCAGACGGTGAACGGGCCGCTGGAAATCACCCGCACGGTGAGCACGGCGGCGGCGACGAAGCTGGCGAAGCTCATCGCCGAATTTATCTCCGGCGCATCCTTGCGCGCGCCGAACAGCGCCAGCAGCAGGCCGCCGAGCAGGGGGGTGAGCAATACCAGCAGGATCTCCACGTCAGTCGTCCTTAAGCTTTTCCATGTGGTTCAGGTCGAGGCTGTCGAAGGTCTCGCGGATCTGGAAGAAGAAGATGCCGAGGATGAACATCGCCACCAGCACATCGAGCGCGATGCCCAGTTCCACCACCATCGGCATGCCGTAGGTGGCGGAAGTGGCGGCGAAGAACAAGCCATTCTCCATGGCGAGGAAACCCACTACCTGCGGGATCGCCTTGCTGCGCGTGATCATCATCAGGAACGACAGCAATACGCTGGCCATCGCGATGCCGAGCGTGCTGCGCGTGACGGTGCCGGCCATCTGCGAGATCGGTGCGGCCAGGTTGAAAGCGAATACCACCAGCGCGATACCGACCAGCATGATGGTGGGGATGTTGAACAGGGTCTCCACGTCCCACTTCACGTCCAGCTTGCGGATCAGTCGGTGCAATATCCACGGCAGCACGAGCACCTTGAGCACAAATGTGATCGCCGCCGAATAATACAGATGGTGCTGGCCGGAGTAGGAGGCGACGATGGCAGTGCTGATACTCAGCACCAGCCCCTGGGCCGCGAACAGGTTGACCAGCGACAGGATGCGCCGCTGCGACAGCATCGAAAACGCGATCAGCAGCAGCAGCGCCGCGCACATGTTGATCAGCTGCCCGGAGAACGGGATGTTCATAGGATGACCTCGGTTTCCAGCAGGAAATGGGTCAGCAATCCCAGCACCGCCAGCAGGAAGGCGGTGCCCATGAATTCCGGCACGCGGAAGATGCGCAACTTGGCGGTTATCGATTCCAGCATTGCCAGGCCTGCGCCCGCCGCCGACAGTTTGAGCAACAGCAGCAACAATGCCAGCGGCAACGCGCGCCATTCGCCGATGCCGGCGATGCCCCAGGGCAGGAACAGGGCGATGCCGATGGTCACGTACGCCAGCAACTTGAGCGAACTGGCCCATTCCACCAGCGCCAGGTGGCGCGCCGAATACTCAAGGATCATGGCTTCGTGGATCATGGTCAGCTCAAGGTGCGTGCTCGGGTTGTCCACCGGTATGCGCGCGTTCTCCGCCAGCAGCACCATGACGAAGGCGACGGCGGCAAAGGCCATGCTCGGATACAGCACGAACTGTTTGTGCGCCAGCGTCTCGACGATGGTGATCAGCGAGGTGGAATGGCTGATCGTGGACGCGGTGAACAGCACCATCAGCAGCGCCGGTTCGGCCAGGAAGCCGACCAGCATCTCGCGCCGTGCGCCCATCGAGCCGAATGCGGTGCCGATATCCATCGCCGCCAGCGAGATGAACACGCGCGCCAGTGCGAAGATGCCGACCAGCGCGATCACGTCCACTGCCGGCGACAGCGGCATGTCGGTGGCGATCACCGGCACCAGCGCGGCAGCCAGCCACATGCAGGCGAACAGGATGTAGGGCGTGAACAGGAACAGTTGCGAGGCATTGTGCGCCAGCACCGCATCCTTGTGGAACAGTTTCAGCAGGTTGCGGAACGGTTGCAGCACACCGGCACCGCTGCGGTTCTGCAGCCAGGCGCGGCACTGGTTGATCCAGCCGAGCAGCAGGGGTGCTAACAGCAGCACCAGCACGTTCTGGAACAATTGATGGAGCAGGGCCGAGATACTCATTTGACGAACGCCAGCAAAGCCAGCAGGGTCAGGAAGCTGTACAGCAGATAGACGTGGATGCGGCCATGCTGCAGCTTTCCGACCTGCGCGGAAACCTTGTCGTTGAGGCGTTTGATCGGCATGTAGCATAGATCCCACAGGCGATCGCGCGTCTCGGCATGATAATGTGGATGCAGGTCAAAGGGGGTGGGGACTTGCCGCACCACCTCGACGAACCACTCGAAGATTTGCCGGATCGGTTGGCCAAAACCTTCGGCGGTGTCCTGCATGCGCGGCGTCTGCTCGGGAAAACCGCAATCCCATGGTGCACCGCGGCGCAGGCGGCCGTGGTAGTACTTCTTCACCACAAGCACGGTCAGCATCACTCCGACGATGATGCACAGCAACAGGATCAACGGCCCGTAACTGGCACGCTCGGCATGGATGGGGGCGAGCAGCAGCCAGCTGCTTTGCGCGGCGCTGCTGCCCAATGACTGATGCACCAGCATCTGGGTGACGTTATCCAGATACAGGATCACGAACACCGGGAATATGCCGAGGAAGACACAGCATGCTGCCATCCAGATCATGCCGGTACGTTCCCAGATGCCGGCTTCGTGCGCCTGCCTGATGGTTTCATCGCGCGGCTGGCCGAGGAAGATCACACCATAAAACTTCACCATCACATAACCGGACAACGCGGCGGTCAGGGCCACGGCTGCGGACGCGATCGGCACCAGCATGTTGATATAGGAATGCTGCAGGGTGGGGGAAAACAGAAACGCCTGCAACAGCAGCCATTCCGAGACAAAGCCGTTCAGTGGCGGCAGTCCTGCTATCGCCAGCGACCCCACCAGCATCAGCAGCGCGAGCTTCGGCATCTTGTGGATCAGCCCGCCGAGCTTGCCCAGCCGCCGTTCTCCGGTGGCATGCAATACCGAACCGGTGCCGAGGAACAGCAGGCCTTTCATGAAGGCGTGGTTGATGCAGTGGTACAGCGTAGCGGTCAGCGCCAGCGCCGCCAGCGCATCGTTGTTGAAGTTGTGGAAGATCAGCGTCAAGCCGATGCCGACCAGGATCAGCCCGATATTCTCGATCGAGGAATAGGCCAGCAACCGCTTCATGTCCACCTGTACGGCGGAGAAGATCACGCCGAACAATGCGGTGACCAGGCCCAGCACCAGCGCAAACACGCCCCACCACCACATCTGCGTGCCGAGCAGGTCGAAGCTGACGCGCAGGATGCCGTAGATGGCGGTCTTCAGCATGATGCCGCTCATCATGGCGGAGACCGGCGACGGTGCGGCCGGATGCGCTTCCGGCAGCCATGCATGCAGCGGCAGGATACCGGCTTTCGCACCGAAGCCGAACAGCGCCAGCAGGAAGGTGACGCTGGCCCAGAATGAGGTCAACTGCGAATGGCGCATCGAATCGAAGGTGTAATCGCCGTGCCCGCCCTGCATCACGCCGAAGGACATCAGGATGGCGATGGCGCCGACGTGCGCGATGAGCAGATAAAGAAAGCCGGCGCGGCGCACTTCCGGCAGGTGGTGGTCGGTGGTGACCAGGAAGTAGGAAGACAGCGCCATGGTCTCCCATGCCACCATGAACAGGTAGGCATCGTCGGCCATGAACACCAGCGCCATGGCCGCCATGAACACGTGATATTCGAAGCTGAGCAGTTGCAGGGTGCCGACGGACATGGAACGAAAATAGCCGGCGGAGAAGATCGAGATGCCTATGCTGGCGCTGCCCAGCAGCAACAGGAAGAAGGAAGACAGCGCATCCATGCGCAGGTGGAACGGCAGGTCCGGCAAGCCCAGCGGCAGCACCGCGACGCTGGTCTCAACCAGTCCACCCAGACCGGCGACAGCCAGCAGGAAGGAAAAGAACGCGCCTGCAGTGAATACATAGCGCCTGATATGAGAGGCGTCATGAAACAGCATACTGCCGAGGCCAAGCAGCAGCCAGGCCACCACGACGCCCAGTGCAATATCAATCGGCAAGATTCCGCATCGATCAAACACCGAATACCTTCATCAATTCGCTGTAGTTCATGGTGGATGACGATGCTCGCGCTACTTGATCCGCATGCCGGGTTGGGCACCATCATCCGGCGACAGGATGAACAAACCCGGCGTTTCGCCTGAAGCTGCCAGCACCATGCCTTCCGACAGGCCGAACTTCATTTTGCGCGGCGCAAGATTGGCGACCATTACCGTCAGCCGCCCGACCAGTTCTTCCGGCGCATAGACCGACTTGATGCCGGCGAACACGTTGCGCGTCTTGCCCTCGCCGATGTCCAGCGTCAGTCGCAGCAGCTTCTCCGCGCCTTCGACATGCTCGGCATTGACGATCTTCGCCACGCGCAGGTCGACCTTGGTGAAGTCGTCGATGCTGATCAATGATCCGGCATCCTTTGCGGCCAGTGAGACTTCCTTGCTGGCGGTGTTTTGCTGGTGCGCGGCGTGGCGCTGCCGGGATTCCGCCACAGGTTGCATGCTTTCCTTGTTGGCGGCGACCATCGTCTCGATGAGTTTGGGATCGAGGCGGGTCATCAGGTGAACATAAGGATTGACGGGCTGACCAAGCAACACTGTCCCGGCATCTTGCCAGGCCAGCGATTCGATGTTCAGGAAAGCTTCCACCGCCTCTGCCAGTCTGGGCAGAACCGGCTTCAGATAAACGGTCAGGCTTTTGAACGCATTCAGGATCACGGTACAAACCTCGTGCAAGGCGGCATCCTGGCCGTCCTGTTTGGCAAGTTCCCAGGGTTTGTTGCGATCGACAAACTGATTCACGGTATCTGCCAGATACATGATCTCACGCAGCGCGCCGGCATAATTCCGTTGTTCGTAGAGTTGGGCGATGTAAGCGGTGCGGTTATCCCGCGGGTCATCCGTTTCAGTGAAGCGGCCCTGAATAAAGCTTTCCGGGTCGGTCGAGATGTTAACCGTCCTTGAGAACAAGCCTTCAAGAAGGCGTGCCCTTGCGGGAGAGAGGGATGCAGCCAGCTTGCCGGCAAATCGCTTGCTGATGAAACCCGCCGCCCGCGACGCCAGGTTGATGTACTTGCCGACCAGATCGCTATTTACCTTGGCCACGAAATCCTCAAGGTTCAGATCGATGTCTTCCATGGTGCCATTGAGCTTGGCGGCATAGTAGTAGCGCAGGTACTCGGTATCCTTGATATGTTCCACATAGCTGCTGGCTGTGATGAAAGTGCCGCGCGACTTCGACATCTTCTCGCCGTTGACGGTAAGAAAGCCGTGTGCGAACAGCTTGGTCGGCGTGCGGAAGCCAGCAGTGCTGCAGCATCGCGGGCCAGAACAGCGCGTGGAAGTACAGGATGTCCTTGCCGATGAAGTGATACATCTCGGCGTCAGAGTCCTGTTTCCAGTAGTCGTCAAAGTTGAGGCCGTTGGTCATTGCATAGTTGCTGGAAACTGCCCATGTAGCCGACCGGCGCATCCAGCCAGACATAGAAATATTTTCCCGGCGCATCGGGGATCTCGAAGCCGAAGTAGGGTGCGTCGCGCGAGATGTCCCAGTCGGTCAGCTTGTTCTCGTCGCCTGTACCGAGCCATTCCTGCATCTTGTTGGCGGCTTCGGGTTGCAGCGTGCCCTTGGTGGTCCAGTCGCGCAGGAATGCCTGGCAGCGCGGGTCGGACAACCTGAAGAAGAAATGCTCGGACTGGCGCAGTTCCGGCACTGCGCCGGACACGGCGGAATAGGGGTTCTTCAGCTCGGTCGGCGCATAGGCCGCGCCGCAGGATTCGCAGTTGTCGCCATACTGGTCCTTGGCGCCGCACTTGGGACACTCGCCCTTGATGAAGCGATCCGGCAGGAACAACTGCTTGACCGGGTCGTAGTATTGCTCGATGCTGCGCGATTCGATCAGTCCTGCGGCTTTCAGTTTGCGGTAGATGTCGTAGGCGAAGTCGCGCGTCTCGACCGAGTCGGTCGAGCCGTAATTGTCGAATTCGACATGGAATGAATCGAAGTCAGCCTTGTGTTCCTGCCACACGCGCTCGATCAGCGCCTTGGGCGTGATGCCTTCCGCTTCGGCGCGCAGCATGATCGGCGTGCCGTGGGTGTCGTCGGCGCAGACATAATGGCATTCGTTGCCCTGCATCTTCTGGAAGCGCACCCAGATGTCGGTCTGGATGTATTCGACCAGGTGACCGAGGTGGATGCTGCCGTTGGCATAGGGCAATGCGGAGGTGACCAGGATCTTGCGCGGCATGGATGGAAAACCTTTCTCGATAGTGCGGTGATTGTAGCAAAATCGGGCTATAGGCGTAGGGTGCAATCACGGGTAGAATGCTCGACCCGAGTGGAATTTAGTCTGGAGCAGCCATGAGTTTTACCGAAGCAGATGTGCAGTCGGCACTGAAACAGTTGACCGACCCGAATACGAAAAAGGATTTTGTCAGCGGCAAATCGGTCAAGAACGTCAAGATCAGCGGCAACGATGTGTCGCTCGATATCCTGCTGGGTTATCCGGCCAAAAGCGTGCTGGAAGAGATTCGCGCCATGGTGGAAAGCCACCTGCGCAGCGCGCTGCCGGACGCAGGCAAGGTCAGCGTGAACGTGAGCAGCAAGGTGGTGCAGCATGCGGTGCAGCGCGGCGTGAAGCTGGTGGACGGGGTGAAGAACATCATCGCAGTGGCCAGCGGCAAGGGCGGCGTGGGCAAGTCCACGACCACTGCCAACCTGGCACTGGCGCTGGCGGCGGAAGGCGCGCGCGTCGGCGTGCTGGATGCGGACATCTATGGCCCGTCGATCCCGACCATGCTTGGCATCAAGGGCAAGCCGACGTCAAAGGACGGACAATCCATCGAGCCGATGGAAGGGCACGGTTTGCAGGCGATGTCGATCGGCTTCATGATCGAGGGCGATGATGTGCCGATGGTATGGCGCGGCCCGATGGCGACACAGGCGCTGGACCAGCTGTTGCACCAGACCAAATGGGACAATCTCGATTATCTGCTGGTCGACCTGCCGCCGGGCACAGGCGACATCCAGCTGACGCTGGCGCAAAAAGTGCCGGTGACCGGCGCGATCATCGTCACCACGCCGCAGGACATCGCCTTGCTGGATGCGAAGAAGGGCCTGCAGATGTTCAAGAAGGTGGACATCAAGATCATCGGCATCGTGGAGAACATGAGCACCCACATCTGTTCGAAGTGCGGCCACGAAGAGCATATATTCGGTTCCGGCGGCGGCGAAAAGATGTGCGGTGAATACGATGTGGAATTCCTCGGAGGATTGCCGCTGGATATCAATATTCGCGAACAGACCGATTCCGGCTCCCCCACCGTGGTGCATGACCCGGATGGCGCGATCGCCAGGTCGTACAAGCAGATCGCGCGCCGCCTGGCAGTGAAGATCGCCGACATGGCGCAGGATCACAGCGCGGCATTCCCGAAGATCGTGGTACAAAACACCTGAGCTTGTAGCTCGTAGCGGGTAGCTTGTAGCAAAACCGGGTTTGGCTACCCGCTACAAGCTACAGGCTGCTGGCTGATTTCAAGGAGAATCATGAGTATCAAGTCGGACAAGTGGATACGCCGCATGGCGGCAGAGCACGGCATGATCGAGCCGTTCTCTCCTACCCAGGTCAAGGAAGTGGATGGCAAGAGGATCGTGTCCTATGGCACGTCGTCGTATGGCTACGACATCCGCTGTTCGCGCGAATTCAAGCTGTTCACCAACATCAACAGTACCATCGTCGATCCGAAGAATTTCGATCCCGACTCGTTCGTCAACGTGGAAGCGGACCATTGCGTCATCCCGCCGAATTCGTTCGCGCTGGCGCGCACGATGGAATACTTCCGCATCCCGCGCAACGTGCTGACCATCTGTCTGGGCAAGAGCACCTACGCGCGTTGCGGCATCATCGTCAACGTCACCCCGTTCGAGCCGGAATGGGAAGGCTATGTGACACTGGAATTTTCCAACACCACGCCGCTGCCGGCGAAGATCTACGCCAATGAAGGCGTAGCCCAGGTGCTGTTCTTTGAAAGCGATGAAGAGTGCGAGACCTCCTACAAGGACCGCGGTGGCAAGTATCAGGGGCAGGTCGGCGTGACGTTGCCGAAGATATGACCGGCCTGTTGCCATCCGTGAAGAATCATTCTTGCCACAGAGATCACAGAGAAAACCGGACGGGGCCAGCGTACAGCCCTGGGGCCGGAATTGCAGCAGCGTCACAATCCATCCCACATAAAGCCCGTAATCTGCGACAATCCGCGCCTGAGTTTCCCTGCCGGGAGTAAGCCATGAAATTTCGTTTTAGTTTCGGCATCACATCTGCCTGCGGCAGATATGAGCCTGCACTGAAACTCATCTCGACAGATAGAAGGAGTGCGATATGAAATTTCGTTTTCCGATCATCATCATCGACGAAGATTTTCGTTCCGAGAACGCAAGCGGCCTGGGCATACGCTCGCTGGCGGACGCTATCGAGACGGAAGGCATGGAAGTGCTGGGCGTGACCAGCTACGGCGACCTGACCTCGTTCGCGCAGCAGCAGAGCCGCGCCTCGGCATTCCTGCTGTCGATAGACGACGAGGAATTCGGCGGCGGCAGCAAGGAAGAGACCGAGGCGGCGCTGAAGAACCTGCGCGCCTTCGTCGCCGAGATCCGCTTGCGCAACTCTGATATCCCGATCTACCTGTATGGCGAGACACGCACCTCGCGCCATATCCCGAACGACATCCTGCGCGAGCTGCACGGCTTCATCCACATGCACGAGGACACGCCGGAGTTCGTCGCGCGCCACATCATCCGCGAGGCGCGCTCCTATCTCGATTCGCTGGCGCCGCCGTTCTTCCGCGCGCTCACCCATTATGCGCAGGACGGTTCGTATTCCTGGCACTGCCCGGGACATTCCGGCGGCGTGGCGTTCCTGAAGTCGCCGGTGGGGCAGATGTTCCACCAGTTCTTCGGCGAGAACATGCTGCGCGCCGACGTGTGCAACGCGGTGGACGAACTCGGCCAGTTGCTCGACCACACCGGGCCGGTCGCCGCTTCGGAGCGCAATGCGGCGCGCATCTTCAATGCCGACCACCTGTTCTTCGTCACCAACGGCACCTCGACCTCGAACAAGATCGTGTGGCATTCGACCGTCGCGCCCGACGACATCGTGGTGGTGGACCGCAACTGCCACAAGTCCATCCTGCACGCGATCATGATGACCGGCGCGGTGCCGGTGTTCCTGCGGCCGACGCGCAACCACTACGGCATCATCGGGCCGATCCCGAAATCGGAATTCGAGATCGGAGAACATCCAGAAGAAGATCGACGCCAATCCGTTCATCAAGGACAAGACCGTGAAGCCGCGCATCCTCACCATCACGCAGAGCACCTACGACGGCGTGATGTACAACGTGGAAATGATCAAGCAGATGCTGGACGGCAAGGTCGATTCGCTGCATTTCGACGAAGCCTGGCTGCCGCACGCGACCTTCCACGAGTTCTACAAGAACATGCATGCCATCGGCCGCAACCGCCCGCGCGCCAAGGAGTCGATGATCTTCGCCACCCAGTCCACGCACAAATTGCTGGCGGGGCTGAGCCAGGCCTCGCAGATCCTGGTGCGCGAGCCGGAGACGCGCAAGCTTGAACAGCCACATGTTCAACGAAGCCTACCTGATGCATACCTCGACCAGTCCGCAATACGCCATCATCGCCTCGTGCGACGTGGCGGCAGCGATGATGGAGCCGCCGGGCGGCACGGCGCTGGTGGAAGAGAGCATCGCCGAGGCGCTGGACTTCCGCCGCGCCATGCGCAAGGTCGACGAGGAGTTCGGCAAGGACTGGTGGTTCAAGGTGTGGGGTCCGGAGAAGCTCGCCGAGGAAGGCATCGGCTCGCGCGAGGACTGGATGCTGAAGACCGGCGACAAGTGGCACGGTTTCGGCAAGCAGGCCACCGGTTTCAACATGCTGGACCCGATCAAGGCCACCATCATCACGCCGGGGCTGAACCTCAACGGCAATTTCGACGACAGCGGCATCCCGGCCGGGATCGTGACCAAGTACCTGGCCGAGCACGGCGTGATCGTGGAGAAGTGCGGCCTGTATTCGTTCTTCATCATGTTCACCATCGGCATCACCAAGGGACGCTGGAACACCCTGCTGGCCGCGCTGCAGCAGTTCAAGGACGACTACGACAAGAACGCGCCGATCTGGCGCATCCTGCCCGAATTCGCGGTCGCGTACCCGCGTCTACGAGCGCGTCGGCCTGCGCGACCTGTGCCAGCAGATCCACGACATGTACAAGGCGCACAATGTCGCGCGCATGACCACCGAGATGTACCTGTCGGACATGCAGCCGGCGATGAAGCCGTCTGATGCGTTTGCCAAGATGGCGCACGACGAGATCGACCGCGTGCCGATCGACGAGCTCGAAGGCCGCGTCACTGCCGTGCTGCTCACGCCCTATCCGCCCGGCATCCCGCTGCTGATCCCGGGCGAGCGGTTCAACAAGACCATAGTCGATTACCTGAAGTTCGCGCGCGACTTCAACCAGAAATTCCCCGGCTTCGAGACCGACATCCATGGACTGGTTGCGGAGACGAATGGTGAGCGGGTTTACTATGTGGATTGCGTGACGCAGAGTTGAGGGTGGTGCGATCGCTGCCGGCCAGGCTGCTATCGGCTAACTCAATACAGACCTGAGTTGTCGGCTGCATTCAGGGAGCAGGTGGCAATCGCCTTGTCTCTGCGGACGGGCGAATACATCCTGAGCTTCATGTGCGCGGGGAACTCGGCAGCGCGCGGCGTCATCCTGACGGCGATATCGGCACAAGTCCTGCGCGCCTGCTCGTCATCGATCGTATCGATCACGATATCGACGGCATTGTCCCGTTCGCTGGTGGCGCATTGATTGTCGATGCCGGTTTCCTTTATTGCCGCGCATAACCGGTCCACCTTGCCGGTCCCAGCCGGGCTTTGCGAGGTAGTGCCGGACTTGCCGCATCCGCAGACCAGAAGCGTCGGGATGAAGATCGCAATTTGCAAGGCGGTCCTGGTCATATTTGCTTGCGCTGGTAAGTGACGAAATGAAATCGCAGCGGCTGCGGTTGTTCCTGTTGCCGCGCTTCGCGCGCTACCTCCTGCCATTCCTCCTGCTGGAATTCCGGAAAGTGTGCATCCCCATCGACGTCCAGCTGGATCTCGGTGATGTACAGCGTATCCGCCAGCGGTAATGCCTGGGCATACAGTTCCGCACCGCCGACGACAAATACCTGTTCGTCTCCCGCACAGGCCGAGACGGCTTCCGGCAGCGAGTGCGCGACAAGGCAGCCGTCGATGTTCAATTCGCGGTTGCGCGTGACCACCACCGTCGTGCGGCCCGGCAGGGGTTTGCCGATGGAGTCGAAAGTCTTGCGCCCCATGATCATGTGATGTCCCATGGTGAGCGCCTTGAAGTGCTTGAGGTCTTCGGGGCAGCGCCAGGGCAGGCGGTTATCGATGCCGATGGTGCGGTTGCTTGCCATCGCGACAAGAATGGACAGGTGCGGTCGGCTCATACGGCAACCGGCGCCTTGATCGCCGGATGCGGGTCATAGCCTTCCAGCGTGAAATCCTCGAACCTGAAATCAAATATGCTCTGCACCTCAGGATTGATGCGCATGGTCGGCAGCGGCCGAGGTTCGCGCGACAGTTGCAATCGCGTCTGTTCCAGATGGTTGAGATACAGATGGGCATCGCCGAAGGTGTGCACGAAGTCGCCGGGCTTGAGCCCGCACACCTGCGCCATCATCAGCGTGAGCAGCGCGTAGCTGGCGATATTGAACGGTACGCCGAGGAAGATATCGGCGCTGCGCTGGTAAAGTTGGCAGGACAGTTTTCCATCCGCCACGTAAAACTGGAAAAAGGCATGGCAGGGCGCCAGCGCCATCTGGTTCAATTCACCTACGTTCCAGGCAGACACGATCAGGCGGCGCGAGTCGGGATTGCTCCTGATCTGCGCGATGACATCGCTGATCTGGTCCACCACGCGGCCATCCACGGTTTGCCACGAGCGCCACTGTTTGCCGTAGACCGGGCCCAGGTTGCCGTCCTCGTCCGCCCACTCGTTCCAGATGGAGACGCCATTGTCCTTGAGGTAGCGGATATTGGTGTCGCCCTGCAGGAACCACAGCAGTTCGTGGATGATCGAGCGCAGGTGGCATTTCTTGGTGGTGACCAGCGGGAAGCCGTCCGCCAGGTTGAAACGCATCTGGTAGCCGAACACGCTGAGCGTGCCGGTACCGGTGCGGTCGGATTTTTTCGTGCCGTGTTCCAGCACATGTTGCATCAGGTCAAGATAGGTACGCATCAAGCTCAATTAAGCAGAAATTGTTCGATCAATTCGAAGATTATGATCATGACCACGACCAGTCCCACCAGCTTCCATTTGACCACCTTGCTTACTGCCTTCAAGCTGGTTTGATCCGGACTGACTGGATTTTTGCAGCAAGCCCTCAACTCTTCCGCCAGCTGCTGGGCTTCCTGGTAGCGATCATCCGGGTTTTTGGCCAGGCACCTGGAGACGATGGCATCGAGAGCATCCGGAACTTCCGAATTCAGCGAACTGGGCTGCTGCGGGTTTTCATGCACGATCTGGTACATCACGGCGTGAGCGTTCTCGCCGGTGAAGGGCAGCTTTCCGGTCAGCATGCGATACAGCATGGTGCCTACCGAAAAGATATCCGAGCGGGAATCGACCTGGCGGTTCAATACCTGCTCGGGTGACATGTACAGCGGAGACCCCATCACCTTGCCGGTTTGGGTGTTCAACAGCGAGGCGGTCATCCTGGCGATGCCGAAGTCGGCGATCTTGATCTTGTTGCCGCTCAGCACCATGATGTTCGAGGGCTTGATGTCGCGATGCACGACGCCGTGCTCATGCGCGTAGGCCAATCCGGTCGCCACCTGGAACACGATGTTCAGCGTTTCCTCGATCGGCAAGCGTTGCTCGTCCTTGAGCATCTGGTGCAGTTCGCTCCCATGCAGAAGCTCCATGGCGATGTAAGCCATGCCGCCACTTTCTCCCAGGTCATGGATGGTGACGATGTTGGGGTGGTTAAGGCGTCCGGCGGCCCGGGCTTCCTGGTAAAAGCGCGCCTCGAATTCCTTTTTGTCGTTCGGGTCCAGATCCTTGAGATTGATGGTCTTTATCGCGACCATGCGATCGATCAATGGGTCTTTCGCTTCGTAGATCACACCCATGGCGCCGCGTCCCAGTTCCCTGACGATTTCGTAGCGCCCAAGATTTTTAATCATCGTAGTTTCCACTTATTGATCCGGCCTGCTTGTCATCACGAAGAGAATTGGCGGCACTGTCTGTATAATCCAGCGCATATCGGAATTCGAGGACACAATGCTAGCACAACTCACCCTTTCCCAGTCTTTGCCCGCTCGTCCGCTTGCCACGCATCTGCTGGTATTGCTGCCCAAGGCAGGGGCGCTGATCAAGGGTGTGCCGCAGGGCGATCTGCTTGCCAGCGTGCTCAAGCGACGCGGCATGAAAACCGCGGAGTTGGCGAAATCGCCGGTCACTGCCAATACCAGGGACGGCGCGCTGGTGACATGGGCGATGCTGGATTTTGCGAAAGACCCGTTTGCCCTGCAGACGCAGGTGCGCAAGGCATTGGCTTCGCTGCTTGAGGAAAATCCCAGCGGGTTGAGCGTTGTGGTGCTGGGCGATGAGGCACAACGCAAACGTGCCGCCGAACTGGCGGTATACGGTGCCTGGGTGAACGGCACGCCGTTGCCGCTGCACAAGAAAAAGGACACGCGCAAGGCGCTGAAAAAGATCGAGCTGTACGGGTATGCCGACAAAAAGGCGTTCGACAGCATCAAGGCCATGGCTGCGGGTAACCTGCTGTGCCGCGAGCTGACCGTGTTGCCGCCGAACGAACTCACGCCCGCCCTGTACCGTGCGCGCATCGAACAGCTTGCCCGGCAGAACGGTTGGCAGCATGAAGAATTCGACATGAACAAGCTGCGCCAGATGGGTGCCGGCGCCTTCGTCGCCGTGGCGCAAGGCAGCGATCCGGAAGATGCGGCCATCGTGCACCTGGCTTACCGCCATCCCGGCGCAACGCGGACCGTGGCGCTGGTCGGCAAGGGCATCTGCTTCGATACCGGCGGTCACAACCTCAAGCCTTCGCGTTATATGCACAACATGCATGAGGACATGAATGGCTCCGCCGTTGCGCTGGGCATCCTGCTTGCCGCCTCACAGGTCAAATTGCCGGTCAACATCGATTGCTGGCTGGCACTGGCGCAGAACCATATCGGCCCGAAGGCATACAAGCAGAACGACATCGTCAAGGCGCTCAACGGCACCAGCATCGAGATCATGCATACCGATGCCGAGGGGCGCATGGTGCTGGCCGACACGCTGACGCTGGCCGCGCGCGCAAAGCCATACCTGATGATGGACTTCGCCACCCTCACCGGCAGCATGGCGATGGCCCTGGGTGCGCGGTACAGCGGCGTGCTGGGCAACCGCGACGAACTGGTGCAACGCGCCGTAAAGGTCGGCCAGCAGAGTGGCGAACGCCTGTGCGCATTTCCCCTTGACGAGGATTACGAGGCGGCGCTGGATTCCAGGGTGGCCGATATCAAGCAATGCACGCTGGACGGCGAGGCTGATCACATTCTGGCCGGCCGTTTTCTCAAGCGCTTCGTGAACGAGATGCCCTGGCTGCATATCGACCTTTCTGCCAGCCGTTGCGAGGGCGGATTGGGTATCATTTCGACAGAGGTAACCGGCTTCGGAGTGGGGTGGGGACTGCAGATGCTGGAGGGTATCTCCTAGGTCTGCTATCGACAGAACCGGCAATGGCCTCTAGAATAAAAAGAGGAAATCGAGCATTGTGCCTTTGCGCAGGAATTAATCGGATGACATGGGGGAGAAAGATGCGATCGAGCAATCATATGAACTGGAGAATCAAACTGTGTGGTTTGGTATTGCTTCTGGCCGGATATCATATCGCGGTTGCCCAGATCAATGATCCCCCGCCGGTTCCGGTAACGCCCAGCTACGATTATGTGAGCTTCATAAACAAGTTTTCCGATGCGCAGAAAGTAGATGCGTTCTATTTTATCCGGAATTTTCCCGAGTTCAAGGGAAAACTCATCATGGTTGATGCGAGATTCCGCAAGAAAATTTCCTACAACATGTCATTTATAAAAATGTGGCGGAATTTCGGCAACCTGACCATGATCCTGACGGACATCCCTGCAGGGGAAACTTTTCCTGAAACGGATACATTTCTGGTGGTAGGCCAGATGACCGGTTACAAGAATGAGGTAGTTGATGGCGTATTGGAGTCCATGCCCATCATTAAATTCATGGGCAAGTATGTCTGCGTGGACTTCAGGTGCAACCAGTGAAGGCCGGACATTTGATCGAGCAGCGATAATGAATCGGGTGCATGGCCTGGTTGTCCAGCACACCACCCATATGCCACATCAGGCGGGGCGAAACTAACGCCGCTTCTTCGGCGCCATCAAGTCGGTGATCGTCCCCTCCGCCATCTCGGCGGCAAAACATATCGTCTCGGAAAGCGTCGGATGCGGATGGATGGACAGGCCGATGTCTTCCATGTCTGCGCCCATTTCCAGCGCCAGCACCGCCTCGGCGATCAGTTCGCCGGCGTTTACGCCGACGATGGACAGGCCGAGGATGCGGCGTGTGGCAGGGTCGAGCAAGATCTTTGTCGATCCTTCTTCGCGGCCGACGGAAAGGGCGCGACCGGATGCCGCCCACGGAAAACTGGCTTTCTCATAGGCGATGCCCTGTGCCTTGGCCTGGGTCTCGGTCAGTCCCATCCAGGCGATCTCCGGGTCGGTGTAAGCCACAGAAGGAATGGTCATCGGCTCAAAGAACGCCTTGTGACCGGCGATGACTTCCGCCGCAACTTTTCCCTCATGTGATGCCTTGTGCGCCAGCATCGGGTCGCCGACGATATCGCCGATGGCATGGATGTGCGGCACGTTGGTGCGCATCTGCTTGTCCACCGGGATGAAGCCGCGCTCGTTGACGATGATGCCGGCAGCCTCGGCGCTGATCTCGCGTCCATTCGGGCGCCGCCCGACGGCCATCAGCACGCGGTCGTACAGTTGCGGTTCCGGCGCCTGCTCGCCTTCGAACGTGACTTTCAGCCCCTTCTTCTGCGCCTCGATGCTGGTGACCTTGGTCTTCAGGTAGATCGCCTCGTAGCGCTTCGCGATGCGCGTGTGCAGCGGCTTGACCATGTCCTTGTCTGCGCCCGGCATCAGCTGGTCCATCAATTCGACCACGGTGATATTCGAGCCGAGCGCGTCATAAACGGTGGCCATCTCCAGGCCGATGATGCCGCCGCCGATGATCAGCAGGCGCTTCGGGATGTCCTGCAACGCCAGTGCGCCGGTGGAATCGATGATGCGCGGATCGTCATAGGGGAAGCCCGGGATGCGCGTCACGCTGGAACCCGCAGCGATAATGGCGTGGTCGAAGGTGATGACCTTCTCGCCTTCGGCCGTGCGCACCGCCAGGCTGTTGGGCGAAGTGAACTTTGCCGTGCCATGAACCACCTGCACCTTGCGTTGTTTGGCGAGCGCGCCGAGGCCGCCGGTCAATTTGCCGACGACGCTTTCCTTCCATGCGCGGATCTGGTCGATGTCGATCTTTGGCTTGTCGAAGCTCACGCCGTGATGCGATACCTCTTCCGCCTCGGCGATGACCCTGGCCACATGCAACAAAGCCTTGGACGGGATGCAGCCGACGTTCAGGCAGACGCCGCCGAGGGCGGCGTATTTCTCGATCAGCAACACTTGCTTGCCAAGGTCTGCGGCGCGGAATGCTGCGGTGTATCCGCCGGGGCCGGCTCCCAGCACAACCACTTCCGCGTGGATGTCGCCTTTGGCTACCGCAGCGGCCGCGACCGGCGCTGTCGGCGTGGTGGCCACAGGTGCAGCAGCAGGTGCGGATTTCTTCGGGGCAGCGGCTGGCGCCGGGGCCGCATCCGCAGCGCTGGTTTCCAGCATCAGGATCAAACTGCCGCTACTGACCTTGTCGCCGACTTTGACTTTCATTTCCTTCACCACCCCCGCTGCAGGCGCAGGCACATCCATGGTCGCCTTGTCGGTTTCCAGCGTGATCAGGGATTGCTCCGGCTCAACCGTGTCCCCTGGCTTGACCATGATCTCGATGATGGGGACATCCTTGAAATCGCCGATGTCCGGCACTTTTATTTCGATGCGTTGGCTCATGTTCGTTCTTTCCCGGTGATTCAGATGGATCGGTGGCTCAGGTCCTGACCTGCCCGTTACCCAGCACGACGAATTTCTGCGAGGTCAGGCCTTCCAGCCCGACCGGGCCGCGCGCGTGGATCTTGTCGGTCGATATCCCGATCTCCGCGCCGAGGCCGTATTCGAAGCCGTCGGCAAACCGGGTCGAGGCGTTCACCATCACGCTGCTCGAATCCACCTCGCGCAGGAAACGCATCGCCCTGGTGTAATTTTCCGTCACGATGCTGTCGGTGTGTTGCGAGCCATAGGTGCCGATATGCGCGATCGCTGCATCGATATCGGCAACCACGCGCACCGCCAGTATCGGCGCCAGGTATTCGGTATACCAGTCTTCCTCGGTCGCAGTCTTCATCTGCGTGACGATGGCGCGCGCCGCATCATCGCCGCGCAGTTCCACCCCCTTGTCGAGATAGATCCTGCACAGCGGCGGCAATACTTTCGCCGCGATGCCTTGCGCGACCAGCAAGGTCTCCATCGCATTGCATACGCCGTAGCGGTGCGTCTTGGCGTTATCCGCGATGCGGATCGCCTTGTCCAGGTCGGCCTCATCGTCGATGTAGACGTGACACACCCCATGCAGGTGCTTGATCACCGGGATGCGCGCCTCGTTCGAGACGCGCTCGATCAGGCCCTTGCCGCCGCGCGGCACGATCACGTCGACGAACTCCTTCATGGTGAGCAGTTCGCTGACCGCGGCACGGTCGGTGGTGGTGATGACCTGCACCGCGGTCTCCGGCAGGCCGGCGACCTTCAGTCCCTGCTGCACGCAAGCCGCGATCGCCTGGTTGGAATGGATCGCTTCCGAGCCGCCGCGCAGGATCGCCGCATTGCCGGATTTCAGGCACAGGCCGGCCGCGTCGGCGGTGACGTTGGGACGGGATTCGTAGATGATGCCGATGACGCCAAGGGGCACGCGCATCTTGCCGACCTGGATGCCGGTCGGGCGATATTTCAGGTCGCTGATCTCGCCGATCAGGTCCGGCAGTTGCGCGATCTGGTGCAATCCTTCGACCATGCCGGCGATGGTCTTTTCGGTCAGCGTCAGCCGGTCTATCGAAGCGGCATCCAGGCCATGCGATTTCGCGGCCGTTACGTCCCTGGCATTTTCGGCGATCAGCTGCGCGGAGTTGTCCGTGATCGCGCCGGCGATCGCTTCCAGCGCGCGGTTCTTGGCGGCGGTGTCGGCCAGCGCCATATGGCGCGAAGCCGCGCGTGCCTGCCGTCCGACCTGCTGCATGTATGCCTTGATATCTTTCATGATGTCTGTACGAATTAAGAAAACCAGTCACGTATTTTACCACTCCGCTTGCGGTAAAATGCGTGACTGGTTCGATTAGGCAACTCCTCAAATTAGTCAGTGTACTTCGAGAGGTTAGACCTTTCCGTGGGTTAGATAATATTCCCTCCCCCTTGCAGGGGGAGGGTTAGGGTGGGGGTAGAGACTTCGCATCGCCACCGTCCTACCCCCATCCCAGCCTTCCCCCTGCAAGGGGGAAGGAGCAAACCCCTTGTAGAAGGGATCGTACCCATTTTATTGAGCAACGACATGTCCGACATACTTAAATCAATTCTTGCAGTCAAGGTACAGGAAGTGGCTGCCGCAAAAACTGCCTTGCCGCTGGCGCAAGTCCGCACCCTGGCCCAGCGATCCGCGCCGACCCGTGACTTTGTCGGTGCGATCCGCAACCGCATCGCGGCGGGGCAACCGGCGGTGATCGCCGAGATCAAGAAGGCCAGCCCGAGCAAGGGCGTACTGCGCGCGGATTTCCAGCCGGCACGGATCGCTGCGAGTTACGCCAGCCACGGTGCGGCCTGCCTGTCGGTGTTGACCGATGAACAATTCTTCCAGGGCAGCGCAGCCTATCTGGGCCAGGCGCGTGCAGCATGCACCTTGCCGGTGCTGCGCAAGGACTTCATGATCGATGCTTACCAGGTCTACCAGGCGCGGGCCATGGGCGCGGATGCCATCCTGCTGATCGTTGCCGCGCTCGACCTGGCACAGATGCAGGAATTCGAGGCGCTGGCGCAAAGCCTGGGCATGGCGGTGCTGGTGGAAGTGCATGATGGTGACGAGCTTGAAGTGGCGCTGCGACTCGATACGCCGCTGGTCGGCATCAACAACCGCAACCTGAGAACCTTCGAGACGAGTCTTGCAACCACGCTGGACCTGCTGTCGCGCATCCCGCCCGGGCGGATCGTGGTGACCGAGAGCGGCATACTCGAGGTTGAAGATGTCGCACTGATGCGCGCCCATGCCGTGCAGTCGTTTCTGGTCGGCGAGGCATTCATGCGTGCAGCCGATCCCGGCGCGGCGCTGGAACGCCTGTTTAGCTGAACAATTCGCTGTTTCATGGACAAAAAAACGGGCACCCGAAGGTGCCCGTTTGTGCTTCCAATTCCCTTGAACAGGGAAAGACTATTAGAAGTTGTGCTTCATGCCGATAGAGAAGGCATGTGGATCGGAGTCAGACGTGAACGGGGAAACACCGGCAGTGATGCCATCGTAGCCGCCCATGCCGTACGACGCCTTCGCCTTGTTGCTGAGCTGTGTATACAAAGCATAGACAGTGGTGTTCTTGCTCAGACCGTGGTCATAGCCCACGGAGATTTGCGAGGCACCGGTGTCGTTACAGCCGCAACCCAAGCCGCCAATATCATTGGCGCGAGTGTAAGCCAACTTCACAGCATCGCTGCTGCTGACATTGAACTTGCCGGCCAGATACCAGTCTGCCTGGTCATTGGAGCCAGCAGCCTGATCCCAGGTGCGCTTTTCATAGCTCAGGTTTACCTGGAACGCATCCATGGTATAGCTGCCACCCAAGGTCCAGGCGGTCAGCTTGTCATTCACCGAAAGCGGGCCAACCAGCGCAGGGATACTGGATACGCCGAGCAAACCCGAGCCAACGGAACCAACTGTCACGCTTTGGTAGGCAAGGAATGCGTTGAGCGGTCCGGCGCCGTACGTGCCAGACAGCGAATAGCCGGAACCCTTGACTTGAGTACCAGTCGTCACATTTTCTGCGCCAGCAATGATAGCTGCAGCCACGCTGAAGCCGCCCATGTTAGGGCTCATGTAAGCAACCGTATTGGGTGCAGTGCCGAATTGATTGGTGCCGTCAAACGGACCAGTCAGGCTGCGGTTGTCAGCGATCGTGTCTGCGAACAGATCCAGGCCACGGGTTGCGCTCTTGTATGGAGTAGCCGGGTTGCCCATGATCAGGGTACCCCAGTCTGCGCCGCTCAGGCCAGCGTAAGTGCTATTCCAGGCCCAACCACCGAAACCAGCATCAATAGCAATCATGGATTCGACTTGAAAGATTGCGGAAGTGCCGCCGCCCAGGTCTTCGGAGCCCTTGAAGCCGATGGAAGAGGAATTGCTGGAAATCTGGTTGGCAGAAATGCCGCCGCTTCCACTATTTACCGCGTCGTAAGAAACGTTGGCAGTACCGTAAACGGTGGTTTCAGCCATTGCTACCGGAGCTGCGAAAACGCCTGCAACTGCCAAGGCTATTAAACTCTTTTTCATTCAAATTCTCCTAAGAATTGTTGAAACAATAAATCGGGTCTCCCCAGACAACCCCTCAAGCCACAATGGGACATGCGAGAAGGCTGCGCGCATTCTCTCAGAGCAGTAATCATGGACGCAAGGAACTCAGACCGGTTTGTTGCATTAATACAACAAGCAATGGCGGGCCGTTCCGGCAACGGCCCCGCCCGCTACGCCGGTCGGGGCCGCAGATTTATATATTTCATGTTGTTTTATAATGATAAATCAGCTCAGCCTGAAGGCCGGGTGGCAGGCCTTAACTGATCTCTTTAACGATATATTGCTGCCTGCGGCTGATCGGCAACATTTCATCCAACCCCTTGATTTTGGCTGCCCAGTGCGATTCGCCGCCTTCATCGTCCATGACTTTTTCAAATCCCTCGATCTCGTCCCGGGCCACCAGGCAATTGCGGTGGATGCGGATGAAGCGCGCCGCGAACTCCTTTTCCAGGGCAGTGAGCGGTTCATCGATCAAAAACTCGCGCTCCAGCGTACGCACCGTGACGTACTTCAGTTCGGCACGCAAATACAGGATGGTTTCGACGGGAATCAGGAAAATCCTGCCTCTTTCATGGATCGACAGGTTCTTGCGCGCTTCGGGTGTGAGTTCCAGCAATTCCTCGGTGCGCAGGGGCACCCTGTCCCTGGCGTGGGTCAGGGCATCGAACAGGCGCCCCAGACGGATAGGCTTTAACAGGTAATCGATCGCGTGCACTTCGAACGCCTTGATGGCGTAAGCATCGTAGGCGGTGGTAAAGATGATGGCCGGCGGCTTGGGCAGCTTGGTCAGATGCCGGGCCAGTTCGATGCCGTCCATTTGCGGCATGCGGATGTCCATCAGCATGACGTCGACGTGGATGACCTCGATCTCGGCCAGCTTGTCCAGCGCTTCATGGCCGCTGCCCGCTTCTCCCACGATCTCCAGCGGCAGTTGCCCGGAACAATCGGCCAGCAATTCCTTGAGGCGGTTGCGTGCGGGAATCTCGTCATCCACGATGAATACAGTCAGGGGAAGTTCAAAGATGCTCATCGAGTTTCTCCATCAGCCGGGGTGGCCTTAATATACGGCAACACGATATGCACTTCATAGGTATTCGGGCCGTCACTCACGTTATATTGCGCTTCGATGTCAAATTGCAGGGCCAGACGCTCGCGGATGTTGGCCAGCGCCATCTTGTTTCCGGATTTGCTTCTGCCATGTTCATGCCGCGGGTTGCGCATCTCGAGATGCAGTTCATGCTTGCTCCGGTACAGTTTGATCTCGATATTGCCGCCTCGCAGCGAAGGCTCGATGCCGTGATATACGGCATTTTCCAGTAACGGCTGAACTATCAGCGGCGGTATCAAGGCGTCGGAGCAGGCCTGTTCAATTTGCCAGTCGATCTGCAGACGGTGCCCGAGCCGCAATTGTTCCAGCGCCAGATACTGGTGTGCAAGCGATATTTCATGTTGTAACGGTACCAGGTCGGTATTCTGGGACATGGCCATGCGGAACAGGTCGGACATGTCCTCGAGCGCGCTTTCCGCGCGTTTCGGATCGGAGCGGATGATTCCCAGCACCGCATTGATGGTGTTGAACAGGAAGTGCGGACGTATCCGCGCCTGCAAGGCTTGCAGACGCGCTTCATGCAGAGCGGGAGAAAGCGCAGTCGTGCGAATGCGGAAATAGGCGAGCAGTAATCCGGCGGCGGTGACGGCAAACAGGATATGGCGCGATAGATTGAATGCGGCCGATTCCTCCAGTGATTTGTCCAGCGGACCTTCAAGGCCATAGATGATGAGCGTGGCCAGGATCACCAGCAGCGTTACCGCCGCATTTCCATACCAATAGGGCAGGCGCGATAACAGGGTGCCGAATGTGATCAGCAGCAACAAACTCACCAGCAATGCCGGCTGCAGCAAAGTGGAGATATCCAGTATCCGTTGCAGAATTTCCCGCCACGAAGATGCTTCCGCCAGCGCCACCATGAACGCCATGCCATTCACCGCCAGCACGATGCGCAAGACAACGCCGAGGCTGCGAAAATTCGGTAATGCATGGAGCCCGCGGTTTTGATTTATACTCTGCGTCATTTTATTACCCTTGTTTGCCGTACATTCTGGACAAGAGACGATGACGATGCAAGATAAACAAGCCTGGTCGGGCCGTTTCAAGGAACCCGTGGAGGATTTGGTGAAACGCTACACTGCATCGGTTGCATTCGACCAGCGACTGGCGCTGTTCGACATTCAGGGTTCGCTGGCACACGCGCAGATGCTGGCCGCGTGCGACATCATCAGTGCGCAGGATCTGGGCGATATACGCCGCGGCCTGGCGCAGATCGAGAACGAAATCATCAGTGCCGAGTTTCACTGGTCGATCGACTGGGAAGACGTGCACCTGAATATCGAGAGGCGGCTGATCGAACTGGTGGGCGATGCGGGCAAGCGCCTGCATACCGGCCGCTCGCGCAACGATCAGGTGGCAACCGACATCCGCCTGTATGTGCGGCATGCAATTGACGAGATCTGCACCCTGATCCATGGCTTGCAAACTTCCCTGGTCGAGCTTGCAGCCAACCATGTGCACACCATCATGCCGGGGTTCACGCATTTGCAGGTGGCCCAGCCGGTCAGCTTCGCGCACCACCTGATGGCTTATTTCGAAATGCTCAAGCGCGATACGGAACGCTTCATGGATTGCCGCAAACGGGTCAATCGGTTGCCGCTGGGCGCGGCTGCGCTGGCGGGTACCAGTTACCCGATCAAGCGTGAATATGTCGCCGAGCTGCTGGATTTTGATGGCGTGTGCGAGAACTCGCTGGACGCGGTATCCGATCGCGACTTCGCCATTGAATTTACCGCCTGCGCTGCATTGGTGATGACGCATTTGTCGCGCCTGTCGGAAGAACTGATCCTGTGGATGAGTCCGAACTTTGGCTTCATCGATATCGCCGACCGTTTCTGCACCGGCTCTTCCATCATGCCGCAGAAAAAAAATCCCGACGTGCCGGAACTGGTGCGCGGCAAGACCGGCCGTGTCAACGGTCACCTGGTCGCGCTGTTGACGCTGATGAAAGCGCAGCCGCTGGCATACAACAAGGACAACCAGGAAGACAAGGAGCCGTTGTTCGACACCGCAGACACCCTCACCCAGACCTTGCTCATCTATGCCGATCTGCTGAGCGGCGTCAGCGCAAGGCCGGAAGCCATGCGCAGTTCAGCATTGCAGGGATATGCAACCGCTACTGATCTGGCTGATTATCTGGTGAAGAAGGGATTGCCGTTCCGGGATGCGCACGAAGCCGTGGCACAGGCGGTAAGTTTTGCCGAGCAGGCGGGCCATGATTTGAGCGAACTGGAGCTTGCCGAATTGCGGCAATTTTCCAGCCTGATCGAAGATGACATCTACGCAGTCCTGACTCTGGAAGGTTCTTTGGCTTCCCGCGACCACGTCGGTGGCACCGCGCCGGCGCAGGTCACGGCAGCCATCGAGCGCGCGAGAAAATATCTGGACAGATAAAAATAGGGCGACCTGTCAAGATCGCCCTAAAGGAGGAGAGTATGAAAAAGCGGGTTATTTCAACCCGGAGTTCCAACACCCGGGCCGACTATACTGGCGGAGCGGATAAAATCATATATGCCAAACGGCCTAGATATTCTGGTCAAACTGCCTAGATAATCGGACGAAAAACTAGTACTACCCGCCTTTTAGCGCGTCACCCAGTTCCCCGCTCTGGTACATCTCGCTGACGATATCGGAGCCGCCGATAAACGTGCCGTTGATGTAAAGCTGCGGAATGGTCGGCCAGTTGGCGAAATCCTTGACGCCCTGCCGGATCTCGGGATTGGCCAGTACATCCACCGTGTAGATGTCCTTCACCCCAAGGCTTTGCAGGATGCGTACCACGTTGGCGGAAAAACCGCATTGCGGAAACTGCGCGGTGCCTTTCATGTAAAGCACCACCGGGTGTTCAGTGATTTGTTGCTTGATGAGTTCTTGCGCGTCCATGATCGGTTTGCCTTCTATTTGTCGAGTAAATAAGTAGGGTATTCTATCCGTGCCTGTCCGTTCGGGTCAAGCCAATTGTCCGGCGCTGACCCGCTCGATGCCCGCCAGATCGAATGCCGAAAATACCCCATTCAATCCGGCATCTTGCAGCAAGCTGCGGACCGCTGCGGCCTGGTCGTAGCCATGTTCGAACATCAGCCAGCCGCCGGGATGAAGATGAGCTGGGGCACCGTTGACGATGCGGCGGATATCGTCCAGCCCATCGTCACCGGAAGCCAGTGCAGATTCCGGCTCTAAACGCAGGTCGCCCTGCTGCAAGTGCGGATCGCCTGCCGCGACATAGGGCGGATTCGACACGATCAGGTCGAAACGCTGTGCGGCAAGCTGTTCGAACCAATCGCTTTGCAGCAGGACCAGGTTCGCCACCTGGATCGCTTGTGCCGGATCGATCTTCCCTGCCGCTGAGGCAGGTTCCAGCAGGAGCTGCGCATTCTCGTATGCCACGACCAGCGCCGCCGCCGAGGCGTCCACCGCGACGACTTCGGCATCCGGCCGGGCATGGGCGATGGACAAAGCGATCGCGCCGCAGCCGGTGCCGAGGTCAAGCACGCGGCAAGCGCGCGCGGATATGCGCTGCAAGGCCAGTTCAACCAGCAATTCGGTTTCAGGACGGGGGATCAGCGTGGCGGGAGCGACCTTGAACGTCAAGCCGAAGAATTCGCGCGCGCCGATGATGTAAGCGAGCGGTTCGCCGTGCAGGCGGCGTTCCTGCAGCTCGCGATAGCGGACATATTCATGTTCGTCCAGTTTGCGCTCCGGGTGTGCCAGCAGGTATGCGCGCGAAACCTGCAGCACATGCTGCAGCAGGCTTTGCACTTCGATGCGCGCCGAGTCGATCTCCAGCAGCAACGCTACCGAGAATTTAGCGGTATCGCGGATCAGTAGTTGCTGGATGCTGCGAGACACAATGTCAGTTTTCCTGGGCCAGGGTGGCGAGCTGCTCTGCCTGGTATTCCGCCATCAGCGCGCCGGTCAGTTCGCCGATGTCGCCGTCCATGATCTGGTCCATCTTGTACAGCGTGAGGTTGATGCGGTGGTCGGTGACGCGCCCCTGCGGGAAGTTGTAGGTGCGGATGCGCTCGGAGCGGTCGCCGCTGCCGACCAGCGATTTGCGCTCGGCAGCCAGCTTGCTGTGGGCGTCGCGCTCTTCCTTGTCCTTGATGCGCGCGGCCAGCACCCGCATCGCCTGGGCCTTGTTCTGGTGCTGTGAGCGCCCGTCCTGGCATTCCACTACGGTGCCGCTCGGAATGTGGGTGATGCGCACGGCGGAGTCGGTCTTGTTGATATGTTGTCCCCCTGCGCCCGATGCGCGAAACGTGTCGATGCGCAAGTCGGCGGGATTGAGCACCACCTCGCTGACATCGTCCGCTTCCGGCAGTATCGCCACGGTACAGGCGGAAGTATGGATGCGCCCCTGCGCCTCGGTGGCAGGCACGCGTTGCACGCGGTGTGCGCCTGATTCGAACTTGAGCATCGAGTACGCGCCCTGTCCGACGATGCGCGCGATGATTTCCTTGTATCCACCCACTTCACCGGGACTTTCCGAGATCACCTCCACCTGCCAGCGGTTACGTTCGGCGAAACGGGAATACATGCGGAACAGGCTGCCGGCGAACAACGCGGCTTCATCGCCGCCGGTGCCGGCGCGAATCTCCAGGAACACGTTGCGCTCATCGTTGGGGTCTTTTGGCAGCAGCAGTTTCTGCAGTTCGATCTCGAGCTGTTCCAGGCGCGCACGCCCGGCCTTGACTTCCTCCTCGGCGAATTCGCGCATGTCGGGATCGTTGACCATGCCCTGGGCGGCGGCGATATCTGCTTCGCAGGACAGGTAGGCATTGAAACTCTCCACCACCGGCACCAGTTCGGCGCGCTCGCGGCTGAGCTTGCGGAAATTATCCATGTCGCGGGCGGCGTGTTCACTGCTCAACAGATGGCCGACCTCATCCAGCCGTTCGCTCAACTGGGCGAGTTTGGAGGCGATGCTGGGGTTCATTCGTGCGGGGGCAGGTGGTAGATGCGGTGCACCATGTCGAGAAAGGTTTCGCGTTCGCTGGCATGCACCTGGTTCAGCGCATGGGTCGGCGCATGCAGGAACTTGTTGGTCAGGCTGTTGCTCATCGCTTCCAGCACCTGCGTCATGTCTTCACCCTTGGCCAGCAGGCGCAGGGCCTTTTCCATTTCGTGGCGGCGATGACGCTCGGCATGGTCGCGCAAGGCGCGGATGGTGGGCACCACTTCGCGCGATTCTATCCACTGGATGAAATTGGCCACGCCGGAATCGATGATGACCTCGGCTTCCTTGACCGCGCCTTGCCTTGCATCCTGACCGTCGCGCACCACTTCTGCAAGGTCATCCACCGAATACAGGAATACGTCATCCATCTCGGCGACCTCGGCTTCCACGTCGCGCGGGACGGCCAGGTCCACGATGAACAGGGGGCGATGCTTGCGCACCTTGAGCGCGCGTTCGATCATGCCCTTGCCCAGGATCGGCAGCGGGCTGGCGGTACAGGTAACAATGATGTCGTGGTGTCCTAATTGTTCCGGCAGCTCTTCCAGGGTGATGGCATGGCCATTGATGCGTCGCGCCAGGATCTGGGCGCGTTCCAGCGTGCGGTTGGCAACGGTGATGCGCCTGGGAGAGCGTGCCGCGAAATGTACCGCGTTCAGTTCGATCATTTCCCCTGCGCCGATGAACAGCACGCTCTGTTCCGAGATGCTCGGGTAGATGCGTTCGGCCAGTCGTACTGCCGCCGCTGCCATGGAGATCAGGTTGGCGCCGATCTCGGTCTGGGTGCGCACATCCTTGGCCACCGAGAAGGTGCGCTGGAACAGCTTGTGCAGCATGAATCCCAGCGTGCCGGCCTGTTCGGCATAGCGTACAGCCTGTTTCATCTGCCCCAGGATCTGCGGTTCACCCAATACCATCGAGTCCAGACCGCTGGCAACGCGGAATGCATGCTTGACCGCCAGTTCGCGCGACAAGGTGTAAAGATAGGGCTCGATATCCCGGGATTCCAGTTGGTGGTAGTTCGCCAGCCAGTTGATTATCCGGTCAGGATCCTGGGTGCTGCAATAGACCTCGGTGCGATTGCAGGTGGACAGGATGGTCGCTTCCTTGGCCGAGCCATGCTCGACCAGGTTATGCAACGCCGGTTCCATCGTCTCGACATCAAACGCGATCTGCTCGCGCACATTGAGGGGCGCGGTCTGATGGTTGATGCCAAATGCAAATAATTGCATATTTGAACTCATGAATATTAGCTAGCGCGGGATTATAGTGGCAACGGACATGGAATGCTATCGGCGCCAAAGGGTTGGATGCCATGCAGTATATATCTTCTGGCCGCAATTCGTCCCACAGATGAGATGTCCATCAACCCTGGCTGGCCGATTGTCCCGGTGGTTGATCAGCCGGGATGAGTGGCTTCATGGCGGCAAGGGCAGCGCCCACAGTTGGATAACGTAATACCACTTTCAATTCCTGCTTCATTCTGGCGTTGGTCAAACGGCGCGATTCCTTCATGAATGACCAGAGCGCGGGCGATACGGCTTGTTCAACTTGCGCGCGTGGCAGACGGGGCGGGCAGGGCAGGCCATAAGCATTTGCAACGGCGTCGAAATATGCGCCCATTTTCAGGACGCTGTCGTCGCTGGCGTTATAGATCCGGTTCAGTCCGGCATAACGCAGGCCACGCACAACGATCACCGCCAGGTCATCAGCATGGATGTGATTGGTGTAACTGTCTTCATCGGCAACGATAGCGGGCGCGCCGGCACGCAGTCGGTCCAGGGGCAGCCGCTCGGCGGCATAGATGCCGGGGACGCGCAGGATGCTGGCATGCACCTGATTGCGCTTGACCCATTTCCTGATCTGGCTTTCCGCGTCGACGCGCCGTTGCGCACGCAAAGATTGTGGATAAACGGCAGTCGTCTCGCTGACCTGGTCGCCGGCGCGATCTCCGTATACGCCACTGGTACTGATATAGATCAATCGCCCGGGAAGGCGGCCGCGCGAAAGCGATGCGAGCAGGTTGCGGGTGCGCTGATCCCTCGTTCCTGTATTGCCGGGCGGGGCCAGGTGCAGCACGATGTTTGCCAATCCTGCCAGCCGGTACAAACTGCGGGCATCATCCAGGTCGCCCGGCAGTGGTATGATGCCCGCATCGCGCAATGCCTGATGGCGCGCGGGATTGCGCACCAATCCATACAATCGATAGCGCTGGCGCATCAGTGGTGCAACGCGCATGGCTATATCGCCGCAACCGATAATCAGAACCCTGTCCATTGGGCGATTATGCGTTAAAATCGCCGACTTCGCGCAAGTGAATAACCCTAATGACCTTCAATATCACCATCAAACCAAGCGATCACAATTTTCCGGTCGAAGCGGACGAAACCATACTCGAGGCTGGATTGAAACAAGGCTTTACCATTCCCTACGGCTGCCGCGACGGCGTATGCGGAACCTGCAAGGGCAATCTCCTGCAAGGCACGATAGATTACGGCAATCGACAGGCCAGCGCCCTGAGCGATGCGGAAAAGGCGGCCGGCATGGCATTGTTCTGCTGTGCCATGCCGCGCTCCGACCTGGTGATCGAGTGCCGCGAAGTGAGTGCCGTGAAAGACATCATCGTCAAGACACTACCGTGCCGCGTGCAGAAGATGGAGAAGCCGGCAGAAGATGTGATGGTGATCTACCTGAGATTGCCGGCCAGCGAACGGATGCAGTTTCTGGCCGGGCAATATATCGAAGTGATGATGAAGAACGACAAACCGCGCAGTTTTTCTCTGGCGAATGCGCCGCATGACGACGAGTATCTGCAACTGCACGTGCGCAATATTCCCGGTGGGGCGTTTACCCATCATGTTTTCCATGAGATGAAGGAAAAGGACATCCTTCGCGTCAAGGGACCACTGGGCACCTTTTATCTGCGCGAGGATTCGAACAAGCCCATCCTGTTCGTCGCCAGCGGGACCGGTTTTGCGCCGATCAAGGCCATCATCGAGCATGCGTTGCAGGTCGGTATCCAGCGTTCCATGCACCTTTATTGGGGGGTGCGCAAACCGTCGGATCTATACATGCTGGACAAGGTGAGCGAATGGCAGAAGCAAGGCATCAAGTTCACGCCGGTCGTTTCCGATGAGCCGTGGCCGGGTCGCAACGGCTACGTGCATCAGGCGGTGATGGAGGATTACGCCGACCTGTCCGGTTATCAGGTGTATGCCTGCGGCGCGCCGGTGGTGGTGGAGGCTGCCCATCGCGACTACACCACGCTGCGCAATCTGCCGGAGGATGAATTCTTCTCGGATGCGTTCACTTTTGTTCCCAAGAGCTGAAGGTCGACCGGCAAGGCGCAATCCCATCCTTCTTGAGCTGTCCAGCACGGCATTTCAGTTGCTTACCTGTTGCCGCGCCCGTAATTCCAGCTGCATGGCGATCGCTTTCGCTGGCTCGCCACTGGCTTCGGCCAGGTAGGCATCGCGCCTGGCGTATTCGTGCAGTTCATGCGCTGATCTGGCCGCGAGGATGGGCCCCAGGCCCGAATCCTCTGCCAGTTCCATGGCCAGTACCGCGGACTGTTCAGCGTCTGCGTAGCGCTCTTCGAAAAAAGCGGCAAGTGCATCCAGCAGTGCCTGGCGTCCTTTCTCGCGTGCCCGATCGCTGCGGAATTTTCGCACATGTTCCGGCAAGCGAACGGCGGCGAATATCAGGCGCAATGCCAGATAAATGGCCATGAACAGCAGCAGCAGGGTGATCATGAAAAGTGCCAGCGGCATTTCTGCCCGGTATGGCGGGTAGAACACCAATACGTAGCCGGGGCTGTGCGTGGCCAGCGTCAAGGCTACGGCGAGGATGAATAATCCCAGTAACCAGAACAGGAACTTCATGGGGCAGGTTTGGCGTGAGAGAGGCGGTAATTGCGCACGGCATTCAGGCTGTCGCTGATATCCGGCAGTTCGATGCTGATGTCGGATTTGCGCAGTTTCCGCAAAGCCGCGATGGCGGAAGCGCTGTCCTTTGAGGTTGGATCAAAATACCGCGATATCCACGATTCTGCGGATTGCAGGTCATGCTTGAAGCTGGCATCGTCGTGTTCCAATAGTGCCATGCGGGCTGTCAGCAGTCGCAATTTCAGGTTTTCGCGCAGGAAAAATGCCTGTGTGGGTGAGATCAGGGGGAGCTGTTGTTGGTGGGTGTTTTCTATGCGCAACATGCTCCGGGTGTCTTCCCAGATTTCACGCAACAGTTTTTGTCCGGAGCTTTCATTGGCTGTCGGTTCAGAAGGAGGATCGACCTTCTGCTGAATCCTGAATTCATATGCCAGAGGCAGCGTGTCCACCTGGGCGATGAGCTTGTCGATCCCGGTATTGATAACGGGAATATCAAGGTCGGGCAGCGCGCGCAACTTGTCGATGTCCTGCTCGATGGTGTTCTTCACCTTGGCGAGGTTGGGGTGATTCATGCGCCCGAGATATTCATCGGCTTGCTGCATGGCTATCAATGCCGCCTTGACATTGGCGGAAAGCTGCAACTGCTGTCCGGCGATAAGCAGCAACTGTTCGACTTCGGAAAGCGTGGTTTCGTCGCGACTGCCGGACAAATCCTGATACAGGGCTTCCAGCGAGGCACGCTGGCCCTGGGTTTCTGCAAAACGGGCTTCAAGCAGCGATTCCCTGGCGGTAAATTCGCGTATGGTTTCCTCCTCCTGTTTCAGTAAAGCGAAATTGGCCTTGTTGTCCCCATCAACTTCCGCCAGTCGTTTTGCCAGTTCCTGGCGGAGGTCGTTGATCTGGTGATGCGCATCGAACCATTGCCAGAGGAAGACTGCCAGCACGACGGCCAGAGTCATTTGCGTCAGGCTCATGCGCGCGAGGCTACTCGCCACCGGGTTGTGATGCGCAGCCGCCGATGGCGCCGTTTCCGGCGCGACAGCATTGTTGGATTGCGGAGAGGGCGTTTGTTCTGTCATGTGATATTTTCAGTGAACCGGAGGCGGCGATCAGGCAGCGGGCGGAGCCCGACGCCATGACACTCCGTTACTTGCCGGTTGGGTTTGCCCATGCTATCAAACCTGAAAGCATCCCGTCATCTCCGCTTGCGGTTATTGTCACATTGCGCCACTGAAGTCCTAGTGCTGCTTCCGCAATGCGCGCATGCGGCACGAACAAGGGCAATGCCGCAAGCTGCGCGCGCTCGGTGTCATCGGACATCTCCCATAGATACCCGAGCGCCTCGCTGCTGGTTACGGTGAGGGCATCCGGCATGGCGGCCAGCATGGCGGCGGTTTTTTGTTGTGGCTTCTTGCGCTGGTAGCACTCTGCATATTCCACTGCCGCGCCGCGCGCCTTCAAGACGTCGGCCAGCAATTCGCGACCGCCATCGCCACGGAATATCACTACGCGCTGGCCAGATACGTTCTGTAACTGCGGCAAGGCAAGCAAGGCCTCGCTGTCGAAGCGTCCCTGCGGCGCGATGATTTCCTGGAGGCCCAACTCGCGCAAAATCCGGGCACTGCCCTGGCCGACCGTGGCAACGCTCAATGTGGAAGGAAAAGTGCCGGTGGAATGGATGGCATTCATGCCATAACGCACCGCGTTGGGACTGATGAAAATGGCCAGGTCGAATTCATGCAGGCGGGAAATGAGTGCCTGCAGGGATTGTGGATCGGCGGCCGGTCCGATCTCCAGCAGCGGGAACAGGATGACGTTGCCACCAGCCCGGGCAATGTCTTGAGCCAGGTTCGCAGCCTGCTCCCGTGGTCTGGTGATCACGATGTTCAATCCGGCAAGCGGAGGCGTGGAGGTCATGATAATTTCTGGGCTCATTCTGAATGTTCCCTCCCCCTTGCAGGGGGAGGGTTAGGGTGGGGGTAGAGACTTGGCATATCCACCGTCCTACCCCCATCCCAACCTTCCCCCTTAAAGGGGGAAGGAGCGAAAACTCCCTTCTTGCCCGGTTTACAAAGCCAATGCGGCAAGTATCTCGCCCGCGCCTTGCGCCAGCAGGTCGTTTGCAACCGCATTGCCCAATGCTTCCGGGTCGCTGGCTGTGCCGGTCTGTTCGCCGCGCAGCAGGCGCGTCCCATCGGGCGTTGCGACAAAACCGCGCATGCGCAATTTGTCGCCCGCGACTTCGGCGAATCCACCCAGTGGCACCTGGCAGCTACCGGACAGGGCGCGGCTCATGGCGCGCTCGGCCAGCACACAGGCTGCGGTGTCCGCGTGATGCAGCGGGGCCAGCGCCGCAACCAGGTCGGTGCGGCCGGCCAGGCATTCGATGCCGAGTGCGCCCTGCCCGACTGCCGGCAGGCTGTCCTCGCTGGCGATAGTGTCGCGAATGCGCGCACCCAGGCCCAGGCGTTTCAGGCCGGCGGCGGCGAGGATGATGGCGGCGTACTTGCCTTCATCCAGCTTGCGCAAACGGGTCTGCACATTGCCGCGCAGCGGTTCGATCTTCAGGTGCGGGAAGCGCGCGCGCAACTGGCTTTCCCGGCGCAGGCTGGAAGTGCCCACCACGGCGCCGGCGGGCAGCGCATGCAGATTCGCATGATGATTGGAGACAAAGGCATCGCGTGGGTCTTCGCGCTCGCCGATGCAGGCCAGGATGAAGCCTTCGGGCAGGCGCATCGGCACGTCCTTGAGCGAGTGTACGGCAATATCGGCGCGGCCATCCTCGAGGGCGGTTTCCAGTTCTTTCACGAACAGCCCCTTGCCGCCGATCTTGGACAGGGTGACGTCGAGAATCTGGTCGCCCTGTGTGGTCATGCCCAATATGCTGACGGAAGTTTGTGGGTATAATGCTTGCAAGCGATCCCTTATGAATTCTGCCTGCCACATTGCCAGTGCGCTTTCGCGCGAGGCGATGACAATACTGGCCGGAGCAGTTTGCGCTTGAGGTGTCTGAGTCATTGGTATTCCTGAAGGTCAGTTGAATAATGCTGTTTGCGCCGCAATTCTAGCATGAGGCGATTGCGCGCGCGTTACGCCCTGTTGATGCGATGAAAGAACATACGTGATGAATCTGCTTGCCGCACCCGCCGACATTTCGAGTAAGGATATTCCGTTGCGCGAGGATATACGCCTGCTTGGGCGCATACTCGGCGACACGCTGCGCGAACAGGAAGGCCGGGACACTTTTGACCTGGTGGAAAATGTCAGGCGTGCTGCCGTGCATTTTCGCAAGACCCAGGATGAACGCGACCTGTTGGACCTGGAGAAGATCCTTGACGGGCTGGCACCGCACGAAACGTTGTCGGTGGTGCGCGCATTCAGTTATTTTTCCCAGTTGTCGAATATCGCAGAAGACCTGCATCATGTCCGTCGTCGTCGCGCCTACCTGAAGGCCGAATCGCCGCCCCGGGAAGGCAGTGTGCAACTGACGCTGGACCGGGTCGTGAATGGCAAGATCGACGCGGATGCAGTGCAGGCGTTCTTTGACAAGGCGCTGATATCGCCGGTGCTGACCGCGCATCCAACCGAGGTGCAACGCAAGAGCATACTGGATTGCCAGTTGATCATTTTCAGCATCATGGACCAGCGTGACCGGCTGGACATGACGCCGGATGAACTGGAGGAAAATGAAATCGCATTGCGCCGCTTCGTGCTGATCCTGTGGAGCACGCGCATGCTGCGCACCGCCAAGCTGACGGTGCATGACGAGATCAAGAACGGCCTGACCTACTACGGCTATACCTTCCTTGATGAAGTGCCAAAGATCTATGCCAATCTGGAAAGGCAGCTGAAACAGCGTTATGGCAGACCCGTTTCCATCCCGTCGTTTCTGCGCATCGGCAGCTGGATAGGCGGGGATCGCGACGGCAATCCGTATGTGACCTACGATGTCATGCTGAGCGCAGCAGAGAAACACTCCTCGCTGATCCTCGAGCATTATCTGGCCGAGACGCACTTGCTTGGCACTCGCCTGTCGCTATCCACCCGTCTGGTCGAAATCAGTGAAGAACTCGCGGAGTTTTCCGCGCGCTCCCCTGATGAGGCCGTCAGCCGCGAGGATGAGCCCTATCGCCGTGCGTTGATCGCGATCTATTCGCGCCTGACCGCCACCGCGAAACATCTCGGACATCGCGTGGCGCACCTGCGTCCGGTCGATCCGGAAGCGCATCCCTATGCCGACGTGCAGGAATTCATCGGCGAGATCGATATCCTGATCCACTCGCTGGAACAGCATGGCGCGATCTACCTGTCGCGCGGCAGGCTGGCCAACCTGCGGCGCGCTGCGGACGTGTTCGGATTCCATCTTGCCCCGCTGGACATGCGCCAGCACAGCGCCGTCCATGAGCAAGTGGCGAGCGAGTTGCTGGCTGTAGCCGGTACCGGCAATTATGCGGAACTGGATGAGGCGGCGCGCCGCTCGGTGCTATTGTCGGCGCTGAAATCCGGCCGGCATCTGTCCGAAGACCTGGAAAAATTCTCGCCGACCGCGCAGGGGGAATTGCGCATCATGCTGGCTGCGGCTGAAATCCATCAACGCTTTGGACGGGCGGCATTGCCCAACTACATCATTTCGATGGCCAAGGGCGTCAGCGACATGCTGGAAGTGGCATTGATGCTGCAACAGGCCGGTTTGCTGGAGTCGGGCTCGCTGCACCTCAACATCATCCCGTTGTTTGAAACCATCGGCGACCTGCGCGGCTGTGGTGTCATCATGGACGAACTGTTCTCCATCCCCTGGTATCGCGACCTGCTCAAGAGCCGTGGCAACACCCAGGAAGTGATGCTGGGCTATTCCGACAGCAACAAGGACGGCGGCTACCTGACCGCCAACTGGGAACTGTACAAGGCCGAGCTCGAACTGGCGCAGATATTCGACAAGCACGGGATCGACCTGCGCCTGTTCCACGGCCGCGGCGGCACCGTCGGGCGCGGCGGCGGCCCCAGCTATCAGGCGATCCTGGCGCAACCGCCGGGCAGCGTGAATGCGCAGATCCGTATCACCGAACAGGGCGAGGTCATCGGCAGCAAATATTCCAATCCGGAGATCGGCCGCCGCAACCTGGAAACCCTGATCGCCGCCACCATGGAGGCCACGCTGCTGCACCACCACGGCGACGACAGCTCCATGCCGGAATATCACCGCATCATGGAAACGATGAGCCAGGATGCCTTCGATGCTTATCGAAAGCTGGTGTACGAAACGCCGGGCTTCACCGATTTTTTCTTTGCCACGACGCCGATCCGCGAGATCGCCGAGCTCAATATCGGCAGCCGCCCCTCCTCGCGCAAGGCAACTGACCGGATCGAGGACCTGCGTGCCATCCCCTGGGTATTCAGCTGGAGCCTGAACCGCATCATTTTGCCTGGCTGGTATGGTTTCGGCAGTGCGATCAAACAGTTCCTGGCGCGCGAAGGCAAGTCCGGGCTGCTGCAACTGCAAACCATGTACAAGAACTGGGCGTTCTTTCGCGGCCTGCTTTCCAACATGGACATGGTGCTGGCCAAGACCGATATGGGCATCGCCTCAAGCTACGCCGAACTGATGCCGGATGAAGCGCAGCGCGACCGTATCTTCGGCGTGATAGAAAAGGAATGGCAGGACACCATAGAAGTGCTGTTCGCCATCACCGGCGCGACGACGCTGCTGCAGGACAATCCCACCATGGCACGCAGCCTGACCACGCGCACGCCCTACATCGACCCGCTCAACCACCTGCAGGTATCGCTGCTGCATCGCCATCGCGCGGGCGACAATGACGAGCAGGTGAAGCGCGCGATCCACATCACCATCAACGGCATTGCGGCGGGATTGCGCAATAGCGGCTAGGCATCAACCTATAGCGGGAGGTATGGCATGTTGACACTGGACCATCTGATCGTCGAATTCGACAAGGGCTTGCGCACCTTGTTCGCCAGGGCGCAATCCGCGCGTCCTTATCCTGATTCAGGCTTGCCGGAAGCGGAGTTGAGCGAGAGCGAAAAAAAGCATGCTGCCGCGCTGATGCGCGTCAATCACTGCGGCGAGATCTGTGCCCAGGCGCTGTACCAGGGCCAGGCGCTGACGGCGCGCGATCCCGCCGTGCAGGAAAAATTGCTGCATGCCGCGCAGGAGGAAACCGAGCACCTGGCCTGGACCTCGAAACGGGTATACGAACTGGGCGGCCATCTGAGCCTGTTCAACCCACTCTGGTATACCGGATCGCTGGCATTGGGCGCGGTCGCCGGCCTGCTCGGAGACAAATGGAACCTGGGTTTCCTGGCCGAGACCGAGCGCCAGGTCGGCGACCATTTGCACAGTCATCTTGAACGTCTGCCACAACAGGATGCAAAGAGCCGCGCCGTGGTTCGGCAGATGTATGTGGACGAGACCGGTCATGCCGAGATGGCAACGCAGCTCGGCGGGGCAGAGTTACCGCTGCCGGTGAAACTGGCCATGCAGGCGAGTTCAAAGGTGATGACACATACAACCTATTGGGTGTAACCGGCTACTCCTGCAGCACCTCGAAGTCATGCGTGATGGTTGCCGTCTTGCCCAGCATGATGGAAGCCGAGCAGTATTTTTCGGCGGACAGCTTGATCGCGCGCTCCACCACCTCGGGCTTGAGGTCCTTGCCCGTTACCACAAAGTGCATGTGGATTTTTGTGAATACCTTGGGATCTTGCTCGGCGCGCTCCGCTTCCAGTTCGACATAACAATCCGAAACTGCCTGGCGGCTTTTTTTCAGGATCGCGATCACGTCGAAACTGGTGCAGCCTCCCGCGCCAAGCAACAGCATCTCCATCGGCCGCGGACCCAGGTTGCGGCCGCCCGCCGCTGGTGACCCGTCCATCAGCACGGCATGACCGCTCTCGGATTCGCCCAGAAACGAAACCTGTTCCACCCATTTGACGCGCGCTTTCATGATCTGCTTTCTATAGTTCGGTCTGCAAAAGATACCATATTCTGCCGATCACCTCGTGCAGGAAGATCCTGCTCTCGACCATTGCGCCAGCGTCGGGAATGAGGCTGAACAAGTTGGTCTGGTAATGGGTGGTAAATGCCGTCGGCGCGGGCACGACATCGAACCCGGCTTGCTTGAACGCCAGCACCGAGCGCGGCATGTGCCAGGCATGTGTGACCAGGTAAATGCGTTTGATCCCGGCTTGATGCAGAAGCTGATAACTGTTGGCGGCACTTTGCCAGGTGTTGTCGGATGCGTTCTCGGTCCAGCGTACGGGAATGCTGAATTCCTGCTCGAGCACGGCTTTCATCTGCTGTGCTTCGGAAACGTCGTTGCCCAGCGGTTTGCCGCCAGTCACCAGGATCGGTTTGCCGGTTTCGTGCTGCAGTCTGGCAGCATAACGCAGGCGCGCCAGCGCGGGTTCGCTGACGGTGTCGGCACCGTATTCCGGCGCATGAAAATAGGTGCCTGCGCCCAGCACCACGATGGCGTCGGCCGGCTGTGTGCCGGCATCGACTGCCCTGGGTTGGCCTTCGAGAAATTGCAAGGCACTTTCTGCTATCAGTGGCGTAGAGCATATCCACAGCAACAGGATCGATGCGATCAACAATCTGCGTCCGAGCCGGGGTCGGGAACGGATCAGCAGCAAACCTGCCACGGCCAGCAGCAGCAAGCTCAGGGGCGGAAGCAGGCATGCGCTGATCAGCTTGGTCAAGATGAACGAGAATGACATCGGTGTTATGGAAGCCTGCACAATTAACGGGAACAGAGCCCGCATGATAGCGCGCGCGATGATATTGGTCTGGACTCAATGCTATTGGCGGAACGTGGCTGGCCTGACATAATGCCGCGAGCCTGACTCACTCTTCCGGATGTCCATTGAATATTAATTTCCAGCGTGCAGTTGACCGATGGGTTGGCGTGCCGATTTGCCGGTTGCTATCCCTGATCGAACGCGTGCGTCGTGTCTTTGGTGCGGTAGCGCAGCCAGCCCAGCCTAAACGGATACTGATCATCCTGCTTTCAGAAATGGGCAGCCTGGTGCTCGCCCATCCGATGTTCATGCACCTGCGGCAGAAATATCCCGGCGCATCTCTGCATATCCTGATGTTCGGCAAGAACCGCGAGGTGCTGGACCTGATGGAGGTGATGCCGCGGGAAAATGTACTCACCATCAGCGACAGCTCCGTGATGGCTTTGGCCGGCGACAGTATCCGGGCGATCAGGGCGATGCGGGCGCTGCATATCGACGTGGTGATCGATTGCGAACTGTTCTCGCGCATCAGCAGCATCTTTTCCTACCTGTCGGGCGCGCCGGTGCGGGTCGGCTTCCATCCGCATACCCAGGAAGGCCTGTATCGCGGTTCGTTCATCAATCGTCCGGTGCTGTATAACCCGTACCGGCATCTGTCGCAGCAGATGCTGGTGCTGGTGGCGGCGATCGAGTCCGATACCGTGCCGAAAGCCAAGGGCGCGCCCCTGGCGAAGGTGCCGGCGCCGCCGGTGCTGGAATTTCCGCAGGAAGAGTTACATCAGGTTCGGGAGAAATTGCATGCCGATTTTCCCGCAGTGGCTGGCAAGCGCCTGGTGCTGGTCTATCCGGGCGGCGGGATCCTGCCGATACGCGCGTGGCCGGCGGAATATTACATGCAGCTGTGTGCCACGCTGCTGGGTGAAGGTTACGCGATCGCGGTGATCGGCCTTGCCGAAGACAGGACGTTGGCACAGCAGATCCTTGCGCATTGCCAGCATCCCTGCTGCATAGACCTGACCGGCTACACCCGCTCGATACGTCATCTGCTGGTACTGTTCAACCACGCCTCCCTGCTGGTCACCAACGATGGCGGGCCGGGCCAGTTTGCCGCGCTGACCCGGATCCCGGCGCTGGTTTTCTTCGGCCCGGAAACGCCTGCCCTGTACAGTCCGCTGGCCGACAATATCCATTGCATGTATCTCTCCTATTCATGTTCTCCCTGCCTTACCGCATACAACCATCGCGCTTCGCCCTGCGACGGCGATAACCAGTGCCTGAAACAACTCATGCCGGAGCAGGCGCTGGCGAGGGCGCGCGACCTGCTGGCGTCTGCGCCGACGCGCGAGCCGGCATGAAGCTGAACATCCATCTGTCCCTGGCCTCGTTGTGGCGGCGCATATTCTCGTTGCGCTTCCTGAAATTCGGTACCGTCGGGGCATCGGGCATCGTCGTCAATCAGGGCGTGCTCTACCTGGCGCGCGAACACATCTTCAATGCCGTGTCTGCTACCGGCGAGGTGGACTGGCTGCGCCTTAACCTGTCGCTTGCGCTGGCCATCTTCTTTGCCACGCTGAATAATTTTTTCTGGAACCGGTTGTGGACCTGGGCTGACCGCCGCCATCACTACGACCGGCCGATACTGACCCAGTTCGGGCAATACACGCTGTCATGCGGCGTGAGCATCGCGTTGCAGGTGTTGTTCACCAATCTGCTGGCACCGCATATCTATTACCTGGTTGCCAACCTGATCGCCATCGTGGTGACCAGTGTGCTGAACTTTTTGCTGAACGACATCTGGACCTTCGGCCGCCTGAAACTGCTGGATGATTCCAGACACCGCAGCGGGTCATCCGGCGAGAAGCCATGAACCCGCACGGCATGTCCCGTTTGCGCTTGTCATGGTATGTAGGTGCCGTGCTGCTGGCCGCGTTCACCTATTTCTACGGACTCGACAGCCAGCAGATACCGAAGAACGGCGACGAGTATCCGTATGAGCACATCACGCGCCTGACGGCAGCTTCCGGCCATTTGCTGCCACTGCAATCGCAGTTGGACAACATGCGCAACACCAAACCGCCGCTGATCTTCTGGCAGGGTATCGCTTCCACCCACTGGGGGCAGGAGTGGACACTGTGGAATCTGCGCTATCCGAGCGTGATCTACACCCTGCTCACCGCTTTCATGGCGTTCCTGCTGGGCTGGCGGCTGTCGCGCCAGATGGAGACCGGATTCATCGCGCTGCTGACCTATCTTGCCTTCTTCAGCACCTACCATTATGGCCGGCCGTTCCTGATCAATGCGCCGGAAGTGTTCTGGTTCTTCCTGCCATTTTTCACGCTGCTGTACTGGCGCCCTGCCGCGTTTGAGTCGCGCTGGAAGATACCCCTGCTGCTCGGCGTCGAGATCGGCATCGGGCTGCTGTACAAATCCTTTGCGCTGATCGCGCCGGTCGGTCTGTGCCTGGCCTGGTGGTATCTGCACAACCGCGAATACCGGCTGGTCGATTTCCTGCGCCGGGATGCGGGAAAGATCGCGCTCACGGTGGCGCTGGCGCTGGCGCTGTTCGGCCTGTGGTTCCTGCTCGACCCGGATCCGCATGGCGTGTGGCGCGAGTTCGTGGTCGGCGAGAATGCAGGCAAGTTCGATCTGCATGGCAGCTATTTATCGAAGTTTCTTTGGGGCAGCAGCAGCGTGTGGTCGCTGATCATCGGCTACCCGATGAATGCCGGCCTGCTGGCGGTTCCCGTGGTGGCAGTGTTCTTCATCGCGTTTCGACGGCGCGCACTGTTGAGCGACGAGGAAAAGCTGCTGTGGATATGGATGGCTGCGCTGTTCATCGTGTTCAGCCTGCCCAGCCAGCGTTCGGCGCGTTACCTGCTGGAAGCGATGCCGGGACTGGCCGTGCTGTGCGCGCTCAACTGGCAGCGCATCGGGCGCGCAGCCTTTGTCGTTAGCCTGGTCCTGATGGGCGGCGCGCTCGCCCTGTTTGCTTTCCTGTCGCTCAGCTTGCGGCATGAGATGGTCGCGATGGCATTGTATGGGCCGGTGTACTGGACGCTGCTGGGCGGCACGGCGGCGTTGATCGTGGCCGCGCTGTTCGTGCCCGCTTTCACCCGGCCTGCAACCAGCGTGGTTGCAGTGCTGGTGTTGTTGTGTTTCGCGGCGTTTCTGCGTCCGTTCGATGGTGCACCCGGCAATTACAATGCAGCGGTGCAAAATTATATGCAGGGCAAGCAGGTCTGGGTGCCGTGCGATTTCAGGGCCAAGGAAGAAGGTTATCGCTTCATCCTGCCCGGCGCGCAGGTGCATGGCTATCGGGAGGAGACCTACCCCGGCGTGTCGGCACTGTCGGCAAATTTTCGCCGCTTCGCGGTGCAGGTAGCTCTGGACGATCCGGGCTGCGCGCATTGCAGGATTCTCGGCCGGCGACTGGAGATCCGGGGTCGCCAGAGTGGCGACGAGTTGCAGGAGATGCTGCTGCATGGCGATGTGTTCCGCCATCTGTTCGTGAAAGAGTTGCTGGTCGAGATGCCGGAAATGCCGGTCGACAGGATGCCCTGGTCGGTCGCAGAAGGATGCAGATAGTGAAACGCCTGCTGCTCGCTTTTATTGTGGTCGCATTCGGGGCAGGTCTGCTGAAGGCATTGCGGCTTCCTCACGCAGCGACTTTTGTGGCGCCTGCTCCCGCTACGACAACAGGAATTGCGTTCTTCCGCAGCGACTTCGCTTCTTCAGCGCAACATATCCAGACCCACGCTGCTTCACTGGTTGAATTGCGCGATGGCCGCGTGCGCGCTTTCTGGTTCGCCGGCAGTCGCGAAGGCGCAAAGGATGTCACGATACGCAGCGCGGTGTTCGATCCGGCGCAGGGGTCGTGGAGTGCCGAGCAGACCATTGTCACGCGCGAGGCGACAGAAGACGCGCTGCACCGCTACATCAGCAAGCTGGGCAATCCGGTGGCGGGGCGGGCGGCGGACGGAACGTTGTGGCTGTATTACGTCACCGTCTCGATCGGTGGCTGGGCCGGAAGCTCGATCACGGCGACGACCTCGGACGACGATGGGGAACACTGGAGTGCGGCACGCCGCCTGGTCACCTCGCCTTTCATCAACATCAGCACGCTGGTCAAGGGGACGCCATTTCTTTACAGCGACGGCAGCATGGGACTGCCGGTGTATCACGAGTTCATCGCCAAGTTCGGCGAGCTGTTGCGCTTCGACCGTCACGGCACGTTGATAGACAAGCAGCGCCTGAGTTCGGGCAGGGATCATGGCCTGCAACCAGTCCTGCTGGCGCAGGACGCGACCGATGCACTGGTGCTGATGCGCCATGCCGGGGATGAGCACCGCAAGGTCATCAGTGTCTCGACGCGCGATGCGGGGCAGCATTGGAGCGCGCCGGTGCAGACCGCGTTGTCCAGTCCCGATGCAGCGCTGTCGGCAGTGGCGCTGGGTGGCGGGCGCATCGTGGCGGTGCTGAACGATCAGGAACAGGGGCGCGATACCTTGTCGCTGATGGGTTCATCTGATGGTGGCAATAACTGGAAAAGCATTTACCGGCTGGAAGACCAGCATGGCCAGGAAACGGACGAGGCGCATTTTTTCAAGGTTGCCGAAACACTGGCTGGTGATACGGATGCGAAGGCAACATCGTCTGCTGCTGAATATGCCGCATCGGCGAAACTGCAAAAATGCCACAAGCGCGCCTGTGATTTCGAATTCTCCTATCCCTACCTGATCAGGACGCGAGGCGGCGATTTCCACCTTGTCTACACCTGGAATCGCAGTTTCATCAAGCACGTCAGTTTCAATCAGGCTTGGCTGGATCAGCAGTTGAAGGCGAAGAAATGACGTATCTCACCGACATCACCGGCCTGGCAAGCAGCGCAGTGGCGATGGCCGGGCTGGCCTGGAAGATGTCGGGTGCGCGCATGCCCGGGAATTACCGCATCGCATTGGCAGCCATGGTGGCGGCTGTGGCATGGATACCGGTCGACGGCCTGCCGCTGGCGGCCTATGTGCGCGGCATGATCGGTGACCTGAGCATCCCGTCGCTGGTATTGATACTGATCGCCATGCAGAGGAGTCTGCATGGCCGGACGCATCATGCCGGCCAGAACGTTCCCTTCACAGTCCGCAGGGAGAGGCGGACAACAGGCGGCATGTTCGTATGGCTGGGGCTGATCGTGGTTGCCGCCGCAGTGCTATACCCGATGGCCCTGGGGGCCGGTTGTTACGATCCTTATCGTTTGGGTTATGGCAATCCCTGGTTCCTGGGTGTGCTGATGGCCGTATCATTCCTGGCTTATTTCAGGAGGTTGTGGTTGCCGGCCTGCATTTTTCCGTTGGCCGTGCTGGCCTGGGCGCTGGGCTGGTACGAATCCACCAATCTCTGGGATTACCTTCTCGACCCATGGCTGGCGACCTATGCGACAGCAGCGTTGCTGGGTCAGGTTGGGCAATCGTTGATGGCAAAGCGCAGGATCTGATTACCTGCCGGGCTACCGACTGTAAGGGGCCGCAGTTCAATCATATTGCCCTAACCCCATAAAATGTCGTAGAATCGCGCCCCCTTGGTATTTGCCGAGGGGCTTTGCTAACTGAAGATAGGTTTTATTATGGTTGTCATTCGATTTTCACGTGGCGGTTCCAAGCACCGTCCGTTTTTCAATGTGGTGGTTGCGGATTCGCGCAATCGTCGCGATGGCCGTTTCATCGAGCGCGTTGGTTTTTACAATCCGGTTTCCCCTGAGGGTCCGGACGGCATGCGCATCGAGCTGGATCGCATCGCGCACTGGCAGGACAAGGGCGCGCAAGTGAGCGACGCCGTTGCCAAGCTGGTCAAGCGCGCTGGTGCCGCAGCCAAAGCCTGACGAGCAGCACCCCATGGTGATCATGGGGCGGGTAGCCGCAGCGCAGGGCTTGCAGGGCTGGATCAAGGTCCAGCCTTACACTGCGGAACCCGGCAACCTCGCGGATTATCGCACCTGGTGGCTGGGCAATGAGCAGCGGGCTGGCGCGAACTGGATGTGCTGCAAAGCGATCTGCATGGCCGTTGCGTGATCGCGCAGTTGATGGGCTGCCACGATCGCACCACTGCGGAGAAGTACCGGGGCCTGATGATTGCGGTACCGCGCAGTCGCTTGCCCAAGGGGAAAGAAGACGAATATTACTGGTCCGACCTGATCGGGCTGGAAGTGGTGAATGTCGCAGGCGAGTGCCTGGGCAAGGTGGACAACCTGCAGGATACCGGCGCGAACCAGGTGCTGTGCGTGGCAGGCGAGGATGGCGAGATACTGATCCCGTTCATCGAAGCGGCGATCAAGCAGGTGGATCTGGCAGGAAAAACGATCCACGTGGACTGGCAGGCGGATTACCTCAAATGAGGTTTGATGTCGTTACGCTGTTCCCCGAGATGTTCGATGCGATCACGCAATATGGTGTGACGCGGCGCGCGGCGGAACAGGGAAGATTTGTATTGCAGACGTGGAATCCGCGCGATTTCACGACTGACAATTACCGTACCATGGATGATCGCCCCTATGGCGGCGGCCCCGGCATGGTGATGCTGGCGGAGCCGCTGGCACAGGCGATCAGCGCAGCGAAAGCAGCGCAGGCAGCAAGCGGATCGGCGAACAGTTGCGTGATACACCTGTCGCCGCAAGGCAGGCAACTCACTCATGCAGTGGTGATGGAGTTGCTGGCACAGGGAGCAGGGATTGATATTGCTGGCGAGTCGTTACGAAGGCGTGGATGAGCGCCTGTTGCGCCAGCAGGTGGATGAAGAGCTTTCCATCGGCGACTATGTGTTGTCCGGTGGCGAGTTGGCGGCGATGGTGGTGATCGACAGTATGGTGCGGCAATTGCCCGGTGTATTGGGCGATGACGCATCGGCAGAGCAGGATTCCTTCGTGCAGGGATTGCTCGATTGCCCGCACTACACGCGGCCCGAGGTTTATGGCGGCGAGGAGGTTCCGGAAGTATTGATGTCCGGGCACCACGCCGATATAGAGAAGTGGCGGTTGAAGCAGGCGCTTGGACGGACCTGGGAACGACGCCCGGATTTGCTGGCAAAGCGCCAGTTGACTAAACAGGAAGCTCGGCTACTGGCGGAGTACCAGCAGGAACAAGCTTCCGTACAACAAGAGGAAACAAAATGAATCTGATCGCACAACTTGAGCAGGAAGAAATCGCCCGTCTGGGCAAAACCATCCCGAATTTCGCCCCCGGCGACACGGTGGTGGTCAGCGTGAACGTGGTGGAAGGTGAGCGCAAGCGTGTCCAGGCCTACGAAGGCGTGGTCATTGCCAAGCGCAACAAGGGGCTCAACTCCTCGTTTCATCGTGCGCAAGATCTCCGCCGGTGAAGGCGTGGAGCGTACCTTCCAGACCTATTCGCCTGGCATCGCCAGCATCGAAGTCAAGCGCCGCGGCGACGTGCGCCGCGCCAAGCTTTACTACCTGCGCGATCGCTCCGGCAAGTCGGCACGTATCAAGGAAAAACTGCCTGCACGCAAGGTAAAGGCAGCGGTATAAGCCTTTGCAAGGTTGCGAAAAGCGGGAGGCGATGCCTCCCGCTTTTTATTGCGCTATCATTCCTCACATCGCCAATTATTCCTGCGTCCGCTTTGGGCCAGAGGAAGCTAGCGGGAGGATGAATGGACTACCAGGCAAAGATGAAGACGCCCCTTGGCGTACTCGGCATCTGTTGCACGGATGATGCATTGACCGGCATCGAATTCCTTGCTCCGAATACCAGATTGCAACAACCGCGCAGCGCGGTTGCGCGCAAGGATATGCGAGCAACTGTCTGCCTATTTCGCCGATCCGGATTTTCGTTTCGACCTTCCATTTCAACTGGGCGGCACCGAACACCAGAATAAGGTCTGGCAGACGATGCGTGCCATCCCGCGCGGGCAGGTGCAAACCTATGGCGAGCATGGCAGCGCAAATCGGCTCCAGTCCGCGCGCGGTCGGCCAGGCTTGCGGAAACAATCCCATGCCCATCGTCATTCCCTGCCATCGCGTGGTGGGCAAATCCGGTCTGGGTGGCTTCATGCACCACAGCGAGCGGTGTACGCACTGGACATCAAGCGCTGGCTGTTGGCGCATGAGCAGGCTTCTCCCTCTTCCTGAAGCAGGAAGTGACCAATACCGACCTGCTCGATGAATTCTGCGACAGCCTGTGGCTGGAGGATGGCCTGTCGCGCAACACGCTGGAAAGCTATCGGCGCGACCTGAACAAGTTTGCCGCATGGCTGGAACACAACGCAAGGCATCGATTCTGGAAACCACGCATGCCGATATCCAGGGGTTTCTCGCGCATCTGGTAAATGGTGAAAAAGCCAAGGCGACCAGCACTTCGCGTGCCATCTCCAGCCTTAAGCGCCTGTTTCGTTACCTGCTGCGGCAAAACAGGATAGCCGCCGATCCAACGCTACAGATCGCCACACCCAAGTTGCCGCGCAGCCTGCCCAAGAGTCTCACCGAACAGGATGTCGAGTTGCTGCTGGATGCGCCGGACGTACAAGTGCCGTTGGGCCTGCGCGACCGCACCATGCTGGAAGTGCTGTATGCCACCGGCCTGCGCGTGTCGGAACTGGTGGAATTAAGTGTGGCGCAGGTCAGCCTCGACATGGGCGTGGTCCGCGTGATGGGCAAGGGCAGCAAGGAGCGCCTGGTGCCGCTGGGCGAGGAGGCGCTGGACTGGCTGCGCCGATATCTGAACGAGGCGCGGCCGGTGCTTCTGGGCGGCAAATGAGCGATGCGCTGTTCGTCACTCAGCGTGGCGAAGGCGATGACGCGGCAGATGTTCTGGTATCTGATCAAGAAACACGCGCGGCATGGCGGTTTGGCCAAGCCACTGTCGCCGCATACGCTGCGCCATGCCTTTGCCACGCACCTCCTTAACCACGGTGCGGATTTGCGCGTGGTGCAGATGTTATTGGGTCATGCGGATATTTCAACGACGCAGATTTATACTCATGTCGCTCGGGAGCGGTTGAAGCAACTGCATGCGATGCATCATCCGAGGGGTTAGCTTGGGTTGGCGCGAAGCGCGTAATTCAACATTAAGACTTCGACAAGCTCAGGGCGACCGACCTTCGAAGCAACCGGGGATACGGCTATTTGACCTGCCCCCGCTCAATACTGATCCCCACCATCTTGCTGCCGCGTATCGCATTCAGCTTGGCCACGCTGACCTTGACCCATGGCGCCTTGAAGTCGTTGAGCATGATCTGTGCGATGTGTTCGGCCAGTGCTTCCAGCAGGTTGAAGTGGCGACTGCCCAGCACGCTCTGGATGTGGCGCACGATGTCGGCATAGTCGAGGGCATCATTGATGTCGTCGGTCTGGCAGGCGCGGCTGCTGGGCAGGGCGATCTCCAGGTCGAGTTGCAGAGTTTGCGGCACGCGTTTTTCCCATTCGTATACGCCGATGAGCGTTTCGATCTTGAGTTCGCGCAGAAAGATGATGTCCATCGCAGTCCATGGGGAATTGGCGTAAAATTCGCCGCTGGTGCATTTTAAGATATTCGGATGATGACGATTTTGGTTTTTGTGGTGTGCGCCTATCTGCTGGGGTCGGTTTCTTTCGCGGTGCTGACGAGCAAGGCGTTCGGGCTGGCCGATCCGCGCACTTACGGTTCGCACAATCCCGGCGCGACCAACGTGTTGCGCAGCGGCAAGAAAGCGGCAGCGGCGCTGACCTTGCTCGGCGATGCGGCGAAGGGCTGGCTGGCGGTGTGGCTGGCGATACAGTTCGCGCCGCATGACGAAATTATCTGCTACTGGTTGCGGTGGTGGCGCTGGCGGTGTTCCTCGGGCATATGTTCCCGGTGTTCCTGCGCTTCAAGGGCGGCAAGGGCGTGGCGACCGCATTGGGTGTGTTGCTGGCGTTAATCTGCGTGGTTGGGCCTGGCCGTGCTGGGGACGTGGCTGCTGATCGCGCTGGTGTTTCGTCTGTCATCGCTGTCGGCTTTGATCGCGGCCATCTGTGCGCCGATCTATGCGGTGCTGCTTGGTTTGCCGCGTGAGTGGGTGCTGGCATCTTTCGATCATGTCGTTGCTGCTGATCTGGCGGCACAAGAGCAATATCAGGAATCTGCTGGCGGGGAAGGAAAGCAGGATCGGCAGCAAAAAATCCGAAAGCCCGCCCGCCAATAACGCCTAGAGTTTTACATCGTCATCCCGCATAAACGCAATTGACGCTGCTTAAGCCACCGGGTTGACCTGCCGAAATCCCAGCGCGGTTTCACGTCGAAGCGGTAGTCGCGACTTCCTTCCTGATGTTGCAGGCGCAACGCGCCGGCGAAGGCGATCATCGCGCCGTTGTCGGTGCAAAATTCCAGGTCCGGATAGAACACGCGGAAGCCGTATTCTTGCGCTGCCTGGTTTAGTTGCGCGCGCAGTCGCTGGTTCGCGCCGACGCCGCCCGCGACGACGAGTTGCTGAAGCCTGGTTTGCTTCAGGGCGGCGAGCGCCTTGCTGGCCAGTACATCCACGATGGCTTCCTGTACGGCGCAGGCGATGTCGGCACGGGTTTGTTCGTCAAGCGTTGCCCATCCCGTTCATATTGTCGGACCAGCGTGAGCACGGCGGTCTTCAGGCCGCTGAAACTGAAATCCAGATCGCCGCTGTGCAGCATCGGCCGCGGCAGCTTGAATCGTCCCGGATGTGCCGCGTTGCGCCAATCTTGAGAGGAGTGCGCCGCCCGGATAATCCAGTCCCAGCAGCTTGGCGCTCTTGTCGAAAGCTTCGCCGGCCGCGTCATCTACTGTTTCGCCTAGCAAAGTGTAGCGGCCCACGCCGTCCACGCGCATCAGTTGGGTGTGGCCGCCGGAGACCAGCAGTGCGACGAATGGAAATTCCGGCGCGGGGTCGGACAGCAATGGCGAGAGCAGATGGCCTTCCAGGTGGTGAATGCCGATGGCGGGGATATCCAGTGCGTAAGCCAGTGCACAGCGCGATGCTGGCGCCGACCAGCAGTGCGCCGGACAGGCCCGGACCCTGCGTGTAGGCGATGGCGTCGATATGTCCTGCAGCGTGCAACCGGCTTCTTTGCATGACCTTGCGCATCAGCGGCAACACGCGGCGGACGTGGTCGCGCGAGGCGAGTTCGGGCACGACGCCGCCATATTCGTTATGCATCGCGACCTGCGTGTGCAGCGCGTGCGCCAGCAAGTCCGCGCTCCGTGTGATACAGCGCTATGCCGGTTTCGTCGCAGGAGACTCTCGATTCCCAGTATCAGTTTCATGAAAATATTCGCTTTTCGATTGCGTCATTGTATTGTAGTGCATTGCCAGGCTGAACAGCGATTGCAGAAGTATGTAAGAAAATCTTAACAAAAGCGTTGACGGAAGTTTTTCGATCTATATAATGCGCACCTCTTTCGCGGCCACAGGCAGCCTGTTCTTTAAAATTTAAAAGACAACCGACGAGTGTAGGTATGTGCGTTTGGGGTGTTGTTTACTGATGGTGAAAGCCATGATGGATAACGACTCAAGACATACAGAAGTACTTACACGAAGTCGAAGAACGATAATAAGTAATTCGCTTTGAGTGAGATCTCCGGTTCGTGAGGATGGATAAAATTGCTAGGTATTGAACTGAAGAGTTTGATCCTGGCTCAGATTGAACGCTGGCGGCATGCTTTACACATGCAAGTCGAACGGCAGCATGGGTGCTTGCACCTGATGGCGAGTGGCGAACGGGTGAGTAATATATCGGAACATATCCGGAAGTGGGGGATAGCTCGGCGAAAGCCGGATTAATACCGCATATGCCCTGAGGGGGAAAGCGGGGGATCGCAAGGACCTCTCGCTTTCGGAGTGGCCGATATCAGATTAGCTAGTTGGTGGGGTAAAGGCTCACCAAGGCGACGATCCGTAGCTGGTCTGAGAGGACGACCAGCCACACTGGAACTGAGACACGGTCCAGACTCCTACGGGAGGCAGCAGTGGGGAATTTTGGACAATGGGGGCAACCCTGATCCAGCCATGCCGCGTGAGTGAAGAAGGCCTTCGGGTTGTAAAGCTCTTTCAGACGGAAAGAAACGGTCACGGCTAATACCTGTGACTAATGACGGTACCGTCAGAAGAAGCACCGGCTAACTACGTGCCAGCAGCCGCGGTAATACGTAGGGTGCGAGCGTTAATCGGAATTACTGGGCGTAAAGCGTGCGCAGGCGGTTTTGTAAGACAGATGTGAAATCCCCGGGCTTAACCTGGGAACTGCATTTGTGACTGCAAGGCTAGAGTACGGCAGAGGGGGGTAGAATTCCACGTGTAGCAGTGAAATGCGTAGATATGTGGAGGAATACCGATGGCGAAGGCAGCCCCCTGGGTCGATACTGACGCTCATGCACGAAAGCGTGGGGAGCAAACAGGATTAGATACCCTGGTAGTCCACGCCCTAAACGATGTCAACTAGGTGTTGGGGAAGGAGACTTCTTTAGTACCGCAGCTAACGCGCTAAGTTGACCGCCTGGGGAGTACGGTCGCAAGATTAAAACTCAAAGGAATTGACGGGGACCCGCACAAGCGGTGGATTATGTGGATTAATTCGATGCAACGCGAAAAACCTTACCTACCCTTGACATGTCCGGAACTTTCCAGAGATGGATTGGTGCCCGAAAGGGAACCGGAACACAGGTGCTGCATGGCTGTCGTCAGCTCGTGTCGTGAGATGTTGGGTTAAGTCCCGCAACGAGCGCAACCCTTGTCATTAATTGCCATCATTTAGTTGGGCACTTTAATGAGACTGCCGGTGATAAACCGGAGGAAGGTGGGGATGACGTCAAGTCCTCATGGCCCTTATGGGTAGGGCTTCACACGTAATACAATGGTCGGTACAGAGGGTTGCCAACCCGCGAGGGGGAGCTAATCTCAGAAAGCCGATCGTAGTCCGGATCGGAGTCTGCAACTCGACTCCATGAAGTCGGAATCGCTAGTAATCGCGGATCAGCATGTCGCGGTGAATACGTTCCCGGGTCTTGTACACACCGCCCGTCACACCATGGGAGTGGGATCTGCCAGAAGTAGGTAGCCTAACCGCAAGGGGGGCGCTTACCACGCTGGGTTCATGACTGGGGTGAAGTCGTAACAAGGTAGCCGTATCGGAAGGTGCGGCTGGATCACCTCCTTTCTAGAGTAAAGCCAGAGGCTAAGTGCCCACACTCATCGGTTGTTTTAAAAGCAGGATCAAGTAGCAAGGGTACAAGGATAAAGTTAGGGGCAGCGTAGCTGCTTTGCCCCTTGATATCTTGCGATCTTGAACGCTTGATCCTGAGGCAGTTTCAGGGTCTGTAGCTCAGCTGGTTAGAGCATCGTGTTGATAACGCAGGGGTCGTTGGTTCGAGTCCAACCAGACCCACCAGATACCAGTAGTTAGACGGCAAGTTGGCAAGTGAGAAGAAGGTGCGAAACAGCGCCGTGACGCTGCGGTTTTAACTAGCGGACTAACGCAGTACGCGTCTAACGACTGTGTTAAGGGGGTTTAGCTCAGCTGGGAGAGCACCTGCTTTGCAAGCAGGGGGTCGTCGGTTCGATCCCGTCATCCTCCACCAACAACTTTAGTCGGTTGGTGGCAAGAAACATAAAGCAATGAATTGTGATAATCTGCAGTCGTGGGCTGTGGTTTTACTGATACTAGCTTTTACCATTTAACGATGTAGTAGTTCTTTAAAAATTTGGAAGAAGTAAAGAAAGTGATTCACGCGGAAGCGGAGATGGGGAAACCTGTCTTTGTGGAAGCAAGAAAAACAATGGGTTTTGATTGTATCAAGCCGATTCATGTTAGTCGTAAGATTGGTCACAAACGCGAGACGAAAGAAGTACTTGTGACGTCCTATGGCCTCGAAGATGAGGGCTTAACGTTATAGGGTCAAGCGAATAAGTGCATGTGGTGGATGCCTTGGCGATTACAGGCGATGAAAGACGTGGTAGCCTGCGAAAAGCTCCGGGGAGCTGGCAAAAAGCTTTGATCCGGAGATATCTGAATGGGGAAACCCGGCCCGTCGAGGGTCATTCCTGACTGAATACATAGGTCAGGTAAAGCGAACCCGGGGAACTGAAACATCTAAGTACCTGGAGGAAAAGAAATCAACCGAGATTCCGCAAGTAGTGGCGAGCGAACGCGGAGCAGCCTGCAAATTTTAGCTTTTGTGTTAGCAGAACAGTCTGGAAAGTCTGGCCATAGTGGGTGATAGCCCCGTAAGTGAAAACTCAGGAGTGGAACTAGGTTTGCGACAAGTAGGGCGGGGCACGAGAAACCCTGTCTGAACATGGGGGGACCATCCTCCAAGGCTAAATACTCGTAATCGACCGATAGTGAACCAGTACCGTGAGGGAAAGGCGAAAAGAACCCCGGAAGGGGAGTGAAATAGATCCTGAAACCGCATGCATACAAACAGTGGGAGCGGACTTGTTCCGTGACTGCGTACCTTTTGTATAATGGGTCAGCGACTTACATTCAGTAGCGAGCTTAACCGAATAGGGGAGGCGCAGGGAAACCGAGTCTGATAAGGGCGATAGTTGCTGGGTGTAGACCCGAAACCAAGTGATCTATCCATGGCCAGGATGAAGGTGCTGTAACAGGTACTGGAGGTCCGAACCCACTAACGTTGAAAAGTTAGGGGATGAGCTGTGGATAGGGGTGAAAGGCTAAACAAACTTGGAAATAGCTGGTTCTCTCCGAAAACTATTTAGGTAGTGCCTCACGTATCACTCTCGGGGGTAGAGCACTGTTATGGCTAGGGGTCTATTGCTGACTACCAAACCATTGCAAACTCCGAATACCGAGAAGTGCGAGCATGGGAGACAGACATCGGGTGCTAACGTCCGGTGTCAAGAGGGAAACAACCCAGACCGCCGATTAAGGTCCCCAAGACATAGTTAAGTGGAAAACGAAGTGGGAAGGCTAAAACAGTCAGGATGTTGGCTTAGAAGCAGCCATCATTTAAAGAAAGCGTAATAGCTCACTGATCGAGTCGTCCTGCGCGGAAGATGTAACGGGGCTCAAACTATGCACCGAAATCGCGGATATCAATGCTCCTTTTAGAACATGCAAGTTTCGCAGTGGCACACGCAGTGTGCGCGTTGCAAAACACTCATGACAAAACAGAGATAAGCTTCCCTCAATTGAAGGTTTGTCGTTCCCCTTGTGGCAACGACAACCGTGAGCGTGTTCTAAAAGGAGCTGATATGGTAGGAGAGCGTTCTGTAGGCCTGCGAAGGTGTTCCGGATGCTGGAGGTATCAGAAGTGCGAATGCTGACATGAGTAGCGATAAAGGGAGTGAAAGGCTCCCTCGCCGAAAGCCCAAGGTTTCCTGCGCAACGTTCATCGGCGCAGGGTGAGTCGGCCCCTAAGGCGAGGCAGAAATGCGTAGTCGATGGGAAACAGGTTAATATTCCTGTACCTCAATACAATGCGATGTGGGGACGGAGAAGGTTAAGCAAGCCGGGTGTTGGATGTCCCGGTTCAAGCGTGTAGGAAGATCTCTTAGGCAAATCCGGGGGGTCAATGTCGAGGCGTGATAACGAGTGCTCTTAGGAGCTGAAGTTGCTGATACCAAGCTTCCAAGAAAAGCCACTAAGCTTCAGTTGTATTGAGACCGTACCGCAAACCGACACAGGTGGGCAGGATGAGAATTCTAAGGCGCTTGAGAGAACTCGGGTGAAGGAACTCGGCAAATTTGCACCGTAACTTCGGGAGAAGGTGCGCCCCGGTAGCGTGTAGCGACTTGCTCGCGAAGCGCGATGGGGTTGCAGTGAAATGGTGGCTGCGACTGTTTAATAAAAACACAGCACTCTGCAAACACGAAAGTGGACGTATAGAGTGTGACGCCTGCCCGGTGCTGGAAGATTAAATGATGGGGTGCAAGCTCTTGATTGAAGTCCCAGTAAACGGCGGCCGTAACTATAACGGTCCTAAGGTAGCGAAATTCCTTGTCGGGTAAGTTCCGACCTGCACGAATGGCGTAACGATGGCCACACTGTCTCCACCCGAGACTCAGCGAAGTTGAAATGTTTGTGAAGATGCAATCTACCCGTGGCTAGACGGAAAGACCCCATGAACCTTTACTGTAGCTTTGCATTGGATTTTGAATAGACCTGTGTAGGATAGCTGGGAGGCTTTGAAGCGGGAACGCCAGTTCTCGTGGAGCCAACCTTGAAATACCAGCCTGGTGTGTTTGAGATTCTAACCTAGGCCCCTTATCGGGGTTGGGGACCGTGCATGGTAGGCAGTTTGACTGGGGCGGTCTCCTCCCAAATTGTAACGGAGGAGTACGAAGGTATCCTAGGTACGGTCGGACATCGTACTGATAGTGCAATGGCAAAAGGATGCTTAACTGCGAGACTGACAAGTCGAGCAGATACGAAAGTAGGTCATAGTGATCCGGTGGTTCTGTATGGAAGGGCCATCGCTCAACGGATAAAAGGTACTCTGGGGATAACAGGCTGATTCCTCCCAAGAGTTCATATCGACGGGGGAGTTTGGCACCTCGATGTCGGCTCATCACATCCTGGGGCTGTAGCCGGTCCCAAGGGTATGGCTGTTCGCCATTTAAAGTGGTACGTGAGCTGGGTTTAAAACGTCGTGAGACAGTTTGGTCCCTATCTGCCATGGGCGTTGGAAATTTGAAGGGACCTGCTCCTAGTACGAGAGGACCGGAGTGGACAGATCTCTGGTGTACCGGTTATCACGCCAGTGGTATTGCCGGGTAGCTAAATCTGGAAGAGATAACCGCTGAAAGCATCTAAGCGGGAAACTCGCCTTGAGATAAGATTTCCCTGGGGCTTTAACCCCCCTGAAGAGTCGTTCGAGACCAGGACGTTGATAGGCTGGGTGTGGAAGCGCAGTAATGCGTTAAGCTAACCAGTACTAATTGCTCGTGAGGCTTGATCCTATAACGTTAAGTTACAAAGCGTTTCGCAACGCAGCAATCAAGACCCCTATAAAACTTTACTTCTTCCAGAATACGTTCGTGACGAGGCGTTAAAACCGAACGTGACAACCAGGGCGAACAGCAGCGAGCTGCCAGCCGAACAGTTTGTCTGACGACCATAGCGAGTTGGTCCCACTCCTTCCCATCCCGAACAGGACAGTGAAACGACTCCGCGCCGATGATAGTGTGGATTACCCATGTGAAAGTAGGTCATCGTCAGACTCCTTACAAACAAAAACCCCCAGGTGCCGGGTTTTTTGTTTGGTGGGTTGAATGAAAACCAATCCCGAGCGCTCGTATCGCATCATCATGTGATGTCGGCCAACATGCGCCTGCGCATGTTAAGTTCCATCGGGACGGCCGAAGGCAAAGTAGGTCATCCCTTCGACTATGCTCAGGACAGGCGTCAGCCCTTATAAACAACAACGCCCTCGTAATTGAGGGCGTTTTTGTTTAGGTAGTCAATCATAAAGTGTTACTACTTGTATTCGCGCAATTCAGGAGGGGTGTCATCATGATCGCCATGCGGCTCATGGTCGTAAGCCTTGACGAATACTTCGCGCTGGAATTTTTTTGTTGATTGGACAGGGATGTCCAGATTGTGGCAGGCGGTATCTTCGCAGTAGTAAATAACCTGGCGCCCGATACTGTGCAGCGGGCTGTGGTCGAGTTGGAATCCTTCCTCGGTCAGGCCCTCTTCCAAGCCATTGAGAGTGTAGTGATGCAAGTTGTAGGTGACGCGCAATGAATTCGGGCTATCGCCATACTCAACTTTACAGTCGGGCAGACCGGACAAAAGCTCGTAGGCACGGGCTATCTGTCCGTGAGGCTCCGCACTGAACACGATTTCACGCTGTTTCTCCAGTTCAAAGACATCGCTCATTTTGAACTCGCAAATATAAAATTATTTTCCCTGCAGTATTTGCATTCCTTTAAGCAAATTCAGAGCCTGATTAAGTTGGTAGTCGTTTTTGGAGCCGAATTCGGCAGGCGCAAGTTTTGATGTGTCTTCATTGGTATCCGGCAGTGAGAGCGTGTTATCGCCGGTATTGTCGGGTTTCTTATGCGATGGCCTGTCATTGATGAGATGCTTGTTTAAATCCGCTTCACGCAAACGAAATATGCCGCTATCCCGGCCGACAGAGGCTGGGTCTTCCACCAGGATGTCAGGCTCGATGCCCTTGGCTTGTATGGAACGTCCTCCCGGAGTGTAGTAACGCGCTGTGGTAAGTTTGATACCTGTACCATTGCCCAAGGGTAAAACCGTTTGTACGGATCCCTTGCCGAAAGTTTGTTCACCCATGATCACCGCACGCTTGTGATCTTGCAGCGCGCCGGCCACAATTTCGGATGCGGATGCAGTACCGGCGTTTACCAGCACGATCAGCGGCACGCTTTTAATTGAAGCAGGTACCGTTGCTAGGTAGTCTTTATCGCTACTGCTGCGCAAATAATTATCCGGGTTGGCGGTCAGGCGCATTTTGGCGTCTTCGGTGCGCCCTTCGGTGTAAACCACCAGCGCGTCCCTGGGCAGAAATGCAGATGAAACGGCGACCGCTCCGGTTAAAAGCCCGCCCGGATCATTGCGCAAGTCAAGCACCAGACCCTTTAGCGGACCTTTGTTTTCTTTGACCAGTTTTTCCAGCGCGGTGGCCAGGTTCTGGCCGGTCATTTCCTGGAACTGGGTGATACGTACAAAACCATAACCGGGCTCGAGCAGTTTGGACTTCACGCTTTGCACTTTGATTATGGCGCGCACCAAAGTAATTTCAAATGGCTTGGGTTCGTTTTTGCGGATAATGGTTAAAACGATCTTGCTGCCCGGCTTGCCGCGCATACGCTTGACCGCATCGTTCAGTGACATGCCCTTGATCAGCGTGTCATCAATCTTGATGATGAAATCGCCGGGTTTGATGCCTGCTTGATAAGCCGGGGTGTCTTCAATCGGTGAGATGACCTTTACCACGCCATCCTCCATGCCGACTTCGATACCCAGCCCTCCAAATTCGCCGTGTGTGCCAACTTGCAGTTCTTTGAATGCATCCGCATCGAGATAAGCGGAATGCGGATCCAAACCATTTAGCATGCCGGCGATGGCGTCAGTGATTAGCTTTTTGTCAGTAACCGGTTCGACATAGTCGCTTTTGATGCGACCGAACACCTCGGAAAAAGCGCGTAATTCCTCTACAGGTAGAGGTGTGGCGAGTGTTTCATTGTCCGCTATTGCTGAGTAATTCAGGCTGATAGACACGCCGGCGACCAAACCCAAACCGACCAAACCCGCCTTTTGCAAAAGTCTCATATTTTCCTCAATGTTGTTTTGTTGCCATCCACTTCATTGGATCGAGCGGTTTGCTCTCATGACGCAGTTCAAAGTATAAACCGAAATTCTCGTTGCCGCCGGTATTCCCCGCTGCTGCAATGGTATCTCCGCCGCGCAGCACATCACCGACCTGTTTGTAGAGCGTTTCGTTATTGCCGTACAGGCTCATGTATCCCTCGCCGTGATCGATAATAATCAGGTTGCCGAAACCGCGCAGCCAGTCGGCAAACACCACACGACCGGCGGCAATAGCTTTGACAGGCTGTCCGTCGGAAGTTCTCAGAAACAATCCCTTCCAATCAACAGTGCTACCAGGTCGTGGTGTACCGAAGCGATTGGTGAGCTCGCCTTTGACCGGCAAGGTCAGCTTGCCCTTTAGTTGGTCGAACGGGCGGCCGTCAAAGCGACTATCCGGAAGTTTGTCATTGCGGAACAGGGAGTTTGATGTCGGTTGAGCGAGCATTTTAGTCAGTTGGTTGACCAGTTGCGAGAGGCGGCTTTCATCGTGTTGCATACGCGTAATCTCGCGGCGTTGTCGGCGCAGTTGCAGAGAGATTTTGCCCAGTACTCGTTGCCTGGCGTGTTGTTGCTTAACCAGAGTCGCTTTCTGGGCCGCTTGCTCTGTGCGTAATGATGCCAGTTCATCACGTTGTTCGCGTGTGGATATGCTAAGTGTATTCAAGGCGGCGAGATTTTTGCGCAGGGTGGCCAGCCAGGCTGCGCGATCGCGGGCGATATATTGATAGTATTGCAAGTTGCGAGCAATTTGGTTGGGATCCTGACTGTTCAGCATCAGCTTGAGATATTCCTGATTGCCGTCAAGGTATTGCTGATAAAGCAACTTGCCGAGCAGGGTCTGTTGCTCAGCCATGCTGGTACTTAACTTGAGTAGTTGCCCCTGCAGTGTGCGGATTTTTTGTTCGGCGGTGTGTTGTCGTGCGGCGATTTCGGCGAGCTTGCGATTGCTGGTGCTGATCGCCCGTTCTGATTCACGGAGAGCGTCGGCCGCCTCGTTCTTTGACTCGCTGGTTTTGTCCATGTTCTGTTGAACAACCGCGATACGCTGGCGCAGATTTTCCAGCTCTTCCTGTTGGCCCGCAAAGGCCAAATTGCCGAGGGTTAGACAACATATTGCCAGCGCAAGCAAAGGCATGAGTATTGTTCTGGGCGAAAGCGACTTTTTGCCTTGGAATCGAGGTTGTGCGTTATGTAAACGACGAGCGAAATCAGGGTGAACGAGACTTTGGTCTAAGGATCGCGGTGCTGGAGTCGAATGAAGGGTCACTGTATCTGAATCAAACTGTGCCCGGTCATTTCCGCAGGTATCGGCAAACCCATCATGGCCAGCAGGCTGGGCGCAAGATCGCGCAAAGAGCCGCCGTCATTCAGTTTGGCCTTGCGTCCGATATACAGGAAAGGCACTGGATTCAACGTGTGCGCGGTGTGAGCCTGGTGCGTAATGCGATCCAGCATTTGTTCAGCGTTGCCATGATCGGCGGTGATGATGACTTCCCCTTCAATGGATTGCATCGCCTTGACACAGCGCCCGATGCAAATATCCAGTGCTTCGATGGCAAGTGTGGCCGCAGCCATATTGCCACTGTGCCCAACCATGTCGCCGTTGGCATAGTTGCATATTATGGCTTGGTATTGCCGGCTCAAGATCGCGGCCTCAAGTTTGTCTGTCACTTCGAATGCACTCATTTCCGGCTTAAGGTCGTACGTGGCGACTTTGGGGGACGGCACCAGAATACGATCTTCGCCGGGGTAAGGCTGCTCCCTTCCGCCATTGAAAAAATAGGTGACGTGGGCATACTTTTCAGTTTCGGCGATGCGCAACTGCTTCAGCCCCAGATTGGAAAGATATTCACCGAAACCGTTGTGTATCGGCTCCTGGGTATAAGCGCAGGGCAAATCAAAATCTTCGCCATAGCGGCTGAGTGTTACAAAACCGGACAGTTTGGGGACGTAGGTGCGGGTAAATCCGCTGAAAGATTTGTCAGTCAGGGCGTGCGTTATTTCGCGGGCGCGATCTGCGCGGAAATTCATGAATATCACCACATCGCCATCTTGCATGGATACAGCTTTCGCGCCATTTGGGACAATGGCAGTGGGCTTGACGAATTCGTCGGACTCACCGCGTGCGTAGGCCGATTCCAATCCTGCCAGTGCATCAGTTGCGGTAAATTCGGCGCGGCCCTGGGTGAGCAATTCATAGGCGGGTTGCACGCGCTCCCAGCGATTGTCTCTATCCATAGCATAGTAACGTCCGACGATGCTGGCAATCTTGCCGACGCCCAATGCCGCACATTTTTCCTGCAACAGCTGCAATGATTGTGTTGCGCTCTTCGGCGGGGTATCGCGCCCATCCAGAAATGCGTGCAGATAAACCTTTTTCAAACCATTGCGGGCGGCCATTTCCAGCATGGCGAAGATATGATTCTCGTGGCTGTGCACACCGCCCGGCGAGAGCAGTCCCATGATGTGCAGTGCGCTGTCGTTTTGTTTGGCCAATGCAACCGCTCCGCTCAATGCCGGATTGGTGTAGAAGCGGCCATCCTCAATATCCACATCGACGCGGCTCAAATCCTGGTACACCACGCGACCGGCACCGATATTGAGATGCCCCACTTCGGAATTGCCCATTTGAAGGGCAGGCAGGCCGACGAATTTCTCGGAAGCATTGATCAGGGTGTGCGGGTAATCATGCCAAAGCCTGTCCCAGTTTGGTTTGCGGGCTGCCAGAATAGCGTTGTTATCGGCATCTTCACGGTAGCCAAAACCGTCAAGAATAAGCAGTAAAACAGGAGTGACGTTCATTGATGTAGAATATAAGCGGATAATGATTTTTAAGAGCGTCTATTTTAGACGAATTTGCGCTGCTTGGTACGGGCCTTGACAGGGTAATCTAGGAACGATGGGAATACGAATATGGCAAACATGCTGATAGACAGAGATGAAGACATTCGCCAGGCTGCACTAGCTGTCAAGGCAATCGCCCATCCGTTGCGTTTGAAGATTTTATGCATACTCGGCGACCAGGAAGTCAGTGTGCAGGACATCGTGGAACAAGTAGGCACCTCACAAAGCAACATTTCGCAGCATCTGTCGATACTGCGCGACAAAGGTGTGCTGGCGACACGCAAGGACGCAAATCGGGTTTATTACCGCATTGGGGACTTGCGCACCCTGAAACTTGTGGGGATGATGCGCGATGTTTTCTGCAGCATTTGACAAATAGTTAAAAGTCTCCCCACAGCGTTTGCAGCACCGCGAGTCCTGCTATGGCTGCTGTCTCGGTACGCATTACACGCGCACCGAGCCGTATGGGAATGAATCCGCAATGTAACGCCATAGCGCTTTCTGCCTGAGAAAATCCTCCTTCCGCACCGATCAGCAACACGGTTTTTTCGCGCGGTTTTGTTTGGTCATGCAGCGTGGCCGTGCCGTCCGGCAGCAAAATATATTTCGTATCCGGTATCGTTTTGACTTGTTGCAGCCAGTCCATGATGTCCAGCGGCGCGTGTATCTGCGGTAACACATTGCGGCCGCATTGTTCGCAGGCAGAGATGGCGACTTGCTGCCAATGTTCAAGCCTTCTGGCGGTGCGTTCGGCAGACAGCCTGGCCACACTGCGTTCAGTGGCAAGAGGCTGAATTTCTGTGACACCCAACTCAGTGGATTTCTGGATTACCCAATCCATTTTTTCGCTGCTTGAAAGCGCCTGTGCGAGCAGGGTATGCAATGGTGATTCGCGCTTGTTGTGGTTTGCAGTAATGTTGGCTACGGTCACATTCCTGGCGCTGAGATCGGCTATCAGCCCGTGACATTCGTTGCCGATCCCATCGAAGATTTCCACCGTGTCGCCCACCCTCAAGCGCAGCACACGCGAAGCGTGGTGCGCAGCATCCGGCGGCAGTTCGAACGAACCGCTGTGCGGTATTGGCGGAGGACAGTAGAAACGCGGCATGGTCAGGGTGCAAACGAATAAGGTTGTCGCCGTGATAATATAACGGCCTGGAAGATATTGTCAGGAATATGAAATGGTCAGTCTGCAACCACCGTTATGTGATTTTGGCTGGCATGCCCGGGATTTCGACCTGCCGGGCGTGGATGGCAAGCGCTACAACCTGGACAGTGTGCGAGGCGAGAACGGACTGCTGGTGATGTTCATCTGCAACCACTGTCCGTATGTGAAATCGATACGCGAGCGCATCATCCGCGACACGCGCGAGTTGCAACAGCACGGCATCAATACGATCGCAATCATGTCGAATGATCCCGCCGATTATGCCGAAGATTCCTTTGCCAACATGAAGCTCGTCGCACAGCAATTCGGCTATCCGTTTCCTTATGTCTGGGACGAGACGCAGCAGACTGCCAAGGATTACGGAGCGGTCTGCACGCCCGATTTCTTTGGATTCAACGCCAATCTTGAGTTGCAATACCGCGGCCGGCTGGATGCTTCGCGTAAGGAAGCAGTGTCGGATGCGCCGCGTGATCTGTTCAACGCCATGTTGCAGGTGGCGCAGACCGGACAGGGACCGCGCGAGCAGATCGCCAGCATGGGCTGTTCCATTAAATGGCGCAATGAAGCACAAGACGGCAAGTGATAGCCGACATGAATCATTCGGGACAAAACAGCTTGGGCACATCAGTCGGAATGAGCGCCCTGCTCAAGGCGGTGATCGCGGCAGTAAAGCTGGTGACGGCGGAAGAGATCATGCCCCGTTATCTGAAGGTCGCGCATCAACACAAGAGCGACGGCAGCTTGTGCACCGAAGCGGATATCGCCGCACAAAGCGCGCTGAGCAAAAAACTGCAGGCGATCCTCAATGTGCCGGTGCTGGGCGAAGAAATGACCGACACCCAGCAACGTGCGCTATGGGAGGCGGGCCATGATGGCCTGTGGTGCATTGATCCGATAGATGGCACATCCAACTTTGTGCGCGGCTTGCCGTATTTCGCGGTATCCGTCGCGCTGATACGCAAAGGTAAAAGCGTGTTGGGTGTGGTGTATGACCCCGTGGCGAATGAGATGTTTGCCGCGGAGCACGAGCGCGGTGCGTTTCTGAATGGTGAAAAGATGCTTGGTCGCGAAACTGTGGATTCAATGGCGCAAGCCTTGGCCAGTGTCGATATGAAGCGTCTCAAGAAAAAATTGGTCACGCAGTTGGCTACCCATCCGCCGTATTCTTCGCAACGCAACTTTGGTGCGAGCGCGCTGGACTGGTGTTACAGCGCCATCGGACGCTACGACATGTATTTGCATGGCGGACAAAAACTTTGGGATTACGCTGCCGGAGCGCTGATTTATATCGAATCCGGCGGTCATGCCTGCTGTATCGAGACCGATGATTTTGCGCAAGGAAATATCTGGCAGCGATCGGTCATTGCAGCGCGGGATAAAAGGCTGTTCGAAGAATGGAAAAACTGGATACGGGCGCAGCAGTAAATTTATAAGGGGGCCTGGTGAAAATATTGATACTTGGTGCGGGCCAGGTCGGTTCCACAGTGGCAGAAAGCCTGGTCGGCGAGGCAAACGACATTACCGTTGTGGATACAGATGCCGAAAAACTGCGCCAGTTGCAGGACAGGCTTGATTTGCGCACGCTGGTTGGAAATGCGGCGCATCCTTCCGTTCTGGAGCAGGCCGGCATAGTCGATACCGACATGCTGCTGGCCGTCACGCAAAGCGACGAAGTCAATCTGGTGGCCTGCAAGCTGGCATCCACTCTATACAATACCCCGACACGTATCGCGCGTATCCGCTCTGCCGATTATCTGGCACGCAAAGAAGTATTCAGCCAGGATAATTTCTGCGTGGACTTTTCGATTTGTCCGGAGCAGATTCTTACCGATTACATTGTCAAGCTGATTGAGTTTCCGGAAGCCTTGCAGGTACAGAAATTTTCCCAAGGCAAGGCCTCGCTGGTGGCGGTGCGCGCATTCCACGGGGGGCCGTTGGTGGGAAAACCGCTGAGTTTCTTGCGCACCCATATGCCGCAGGTTGAGACCCGTGTTGCGGCGATCTTCCGCAAGGACGGCCCGCTTATTCCCGAAGGCAGTACGGTGATCGAGGAAGATGACGAGATTTTCTTCATCGCCGCGACCGACAATATCCGCAGTGTGCTCAAGGAGATGCGGCGCATGGATAAACCCGCCAAGCGCGTGATGATCGTCGGCGGAGGCAATATCGGTTTTCGCCTCGCCAAGGCACTGGAGAAGGATTATCAGGTCAAGCTGATCGAATACAGCAAAAAAGCCTGCCAGAAACTAGCAGGGGAACTGACCCGCACGCTGATTTTGAATGGTGACGGTACGGATGAAAAACTGATGCAGCAGGAGCATGTCGACGAGGTGGATGTGTTCTGCGCGCTCACCAACGATGACGAAAACAACATCATGTCGGCGCTGCTTGCCAAACAAGGTGGCGCCGGCAAGGTGATCGCGCTGATCAATCGCAGCGCCTATGTGGATCTGTTGCAGGGCGGCAAAATCGATATCGCATTGTCGCCGGCACATGTCACCATCGGTTCGTTGCTGGCTTACGTGCGCCAGGGTGATGTCGCAGCAGTTCATTCGTTGCGGCGCGGCGCGGCGGAGGCGCTGGAACTGGTAGCGCATGGTGATCGCCAGTCTTCCCGGGTTGTCGGGAGGCGTATCGATGAGATCGATCTGCCCAGGGGCGCGACCATAGGAGCGATCGTGCGTAGCGATGTAGTCATCATGGGGCACCACGATCTGGTAATCGAAGCGGAGGATCATGTTATCGTTTTTGTCATCGACAAAAAGATGGTGAAGAAGGTCGAGAAGCTGTTTCAGGTCAGCGTAGGTTTCTTCTAAATGGTCCGCGCGTTAACAGTAACACGCGCGCTGGGTTTGATGCTGGTGGTATTCAGTGTTGCCTACGTCATGCCGCTGATTACCGCCGTGATATATTCTGATTACAGCGTGCTGTTGGATTTTTTGCTGGCGATGGTTTGGACAATGGCGATCGGCCTGTTGATGTGGTTGCCCACGCGCCGATACAAAGGCGAACTCTCTATCCGGCATGGATATCTGCTGGTCGTTGCGATGTGGGTGGCGATGCCCGCAGTGGCGACCCTACCGCTGTTGCTGACAATTGAAGGGCTATCATTCACCGATGCCTATTTTGAAACCATGTCGGGATTGACCACTACCGGAGCGACGGTGCTGGTAGGACTGGATTACCTGCCTCCCGCCATCAATATATGGCGACACGAATTGCAATGGCTGGGTGGTATGGGAATCATCGTGCTGGCAGTAGCGGTATTGCCCTTGCTGGGCGTTGGTGGCCGGCAGTTGTTCAAGGCTGAAACACCCGGTCCGATGAAGGATACGGCGCTCACCCCGCGGATCACCGAAACAGCACGCAAACTATGGCTGGTATATTTGGCTATTACCATAGCCTGCATTTTGTCATTGAAAGCGGTGGGCATGAGCTGGCTGGATGCGGTGTGCCATGCTTTTTCCGCAATGAGCACTGGCGGTTTTTCCACTCATGATGCCAGTATCGGCTATTTCAATTCCCCCTCTATTGAACTGGTTCTAATGGTATTCATGCTGCTGGCGGCGATGAACTTCGCTACGCATTTCCTGGCATGGCGCACAAAAAGTTTCAGGCTCTACCTGCGCGATACCGAAGCAGTCTCCTTGATCGTGCTGATATTGGCAAGCTGTATTGGCATCGCAATGTTTCTGTGGTGGAGGAACGTTTATCCCAGTTTTTGGACTGCTTTGCGCTATGCCAGTTTCAACCTGGTATCCATGGCCACCGACTGCGGCTATGCCAGCGCAGACTTCGGAAAGTGGCCGATTTTTGCACCGATGTGGATGTTGCTTCCTCAGCTGCATTGCTGCCAGTTCAGGCTCCACCGGCGGCGGCATCAAGATGGTTCGCACGCAGATTCTGTTCAAGCAGGCCGGACGCGAATTTCTCAAGTTGTTGCATCCGGCGGCCATTAACCCGATGAAGATTGGCGGCATTGTTGTTCCAAACAATATCGTGTTCGCGGTACTGGGGTTCATTTTTCTGTATTTTATGACGGTTGTTACCCTGACCTTTGCGTTGTTGATAAGCGGTCTGGATTTCATCTCAGCGTTTTCTGCGATTATCGCAAGTATCAATAACGCAGGACCAGGACTGGGTGTGGTGGGGCCAGCCAGTAACTATTCCGGGTTAACAGATTTTCAGACCTGGGTATGCACGACAGCCATGCTGGTCGGCCGGCTGGAAATCTTTACCGTGCTGATCCTGTTTACCCCGCAATTCTGGCGACGCTAAATCGCCATGACAGCGGACGCGAGATACGTTAGCATTGAAACCATTCAAGATACTGAGAACGCAGATGGCATATCTGTGCCAATGCAAAAAGGAGCAAGATGAGCGAGGACCTGCCATTGTCAGGGGTGAAGGTATTGCTGATCGATGATAGCAACACCATTAGGCGTAGCGGAGAGATATTCCTGTCGCAGGCGGGATGCCAGGTTATCCTTGCCGAAGACGGATTTGACGGTTTGGCCAAGGTGGTGGATAACCAGCCGGATGTCATTTTCGTGGATGTGATGATGCCGCGGCTGGATGGTTATCAAACCTGTGCGCTTATCAAAAAACATCAGCATTTCAGAAATACCCCCGTGATAATGTTGACCAGCAAAGATACGTTGTTTGATCGCGCGCGCGGCAAACTGGTCGGGGCAGACCAATATTTACTCAAGCCATTCAATAAAAGAAGCTTGATAGAAGCTGTCATTATGCATACCCAAGAGAAGAAGGAAGTCGGATTATGGGCATTAAAAGAATATTGGTAGTCGATGATTCGGCAACGGAGCGCCATTTTATCGGGGAGATATTAAGCAAGCGCGGGTTTGAAGTTTCTTTTGCCGAGGACGGCGAAACGGGCGTGGCACAAGCCAAACTCGACAAGCCGGATTTGGTCATCATGGACGTGGTGATGCCTGGGATGAATGGTTTTCAGGCGACCAGAGCGATTACCAGACGACCCGGAAACACGCATATTCCCGTGATCATTTGCACTACGAAAGATCAGGAGACCGACAAAGTATGGGGTGTGCGCCAAGGGGCCAAGGATTACGTTGTCAAGCCGATAAAAGAGGCAGACCTGTTAAGCAAGATTGCCGCTTTGGGATAATGACAGCCTTTGAAAATCCAGATTTGCATCCACCTGCTGCGCATTCGCATGCGATATTTTAAGGACTGCAACAATTCCGCAATATCAAACCCCCGACCAGCTTGCCAAGCATTGGATTGTCAGCCTTTTGCAAGATAAGGCAGGATGTGAGTTGTGCTGTCGTATTGTGCCGGAGACGTGAAGTGTTCCTGTGCGGGAAGTCCTGGCAAACCCCGAATTTTTAGGGGCTCCATCAATGTCAAAGCGGCTAAATTTGCGCGAATTTCAGCAGAACCTGATCGACCGTTTGCAGATAAAGGATTTGTCTGAGTCGCGCGTGTCCACGCTGGGCGTGCAGATAGCGGGGCAAAACTGGCTGGTGGATATTGGCGGATATCGGTGAAGTGTTGCCATTGCCCAATTTGACTGTCGTACCCATACACCAAACCTGGTTTCGCGGGGTAGCGAACATGCGCGGCAACTTGTATAGCGTGGCCGATATGGCAGCCTATGAGCATAGCGGCGTCGGTATCCGGAGATTACAACAATCGCGTGTTGCTGGTTGCTGAACGTTATGCTTTTAATACGGCGATTACTGGTCGATCGGGTGCTGGGTTTGCGCGACGCGAGAGGATGGCAACAAAGCGAGGTCGATGGGCAAATCGAGTATCACGATGAGCAGGGCACTCATTGGCATAAATTGGATGTGCCGGGCTTGCTGGAGCAAGCCGGAGTTTTTGCAGATAGGTATTTAGCAATCAGGTTTTTCAGGAAATTCCCAAAGGGGAGAGGAATAACATGGCAACAAATCCGACATTACCCAAATCCAGGCTCCAAGTATTTGGCGTGGCTGCAGCAACTTTTTTTGTATTGACCGCGATTGCTGCCTATATGAGCAACCGGGAAGAAAGCAACAGTGTGCGCTATGTGGGGGAATCCAGCCAGTTGTTGATGTTGACTCAACGACTTGCCAAAGATGCCCAGCAAGCCCTGTCCGGTAACTCGGCGGCATTTGATGCTTTGGAAGAAAGCAAAACGCGCCTGTCGAAGATTCTTGCCCGGCTGGACAAGGGTGAGGGCGCGCTGCCCGCGACTGCCGGTACGTCGCGCATCGCTCTCGATGAATTCATGAAGAGTGCCAACAAAACCCTGCGGGACGTTCAAACCTTGGAAGCAGGACGCGCCGGTCTGGTGACGTTGGGAGTGACGGTGACAACAATAGATTCGGCGAGCGCAGAGCTGCGTGGTTTGACACAGACTATGGCGGACACATTTGGAGGTGCACAAAAAGAACAAGCGATTCGTTTTGCCCTGGCCACGGAGCGTATAGGCAAAGATGCCGGCAGTCTGCTGGGAGCGGAAGTAACCATCGATCAGGTGGACAGGCTTGGGGCCGACACCATTGCTGCGGAGAACAGTTTGGCCGCGCTACCCGCTTCGGATGGAAAAGTGGCGCGCGCGAAAAAATTGTTTGCTACTACCCGCGATAGCGTCGAGATTCTAAATTCTCAAGTGCGTAACCTGGTGGCGGCCAAGAGTGCGGCCAAGGCAATCGTGGATGATTCTGATTCATTGCTGGAAAAAGCGCAGCGTTTGGTTAATTCTTACCAGTCCTCTCGCGGATTGCCACTATGCCGCTTTGCGTTTGGCCTGTTCCTGTTTCTATCGCTGCTGTTGCTTGCCAAGGCTTTTGTGACAGTTTCCCGACGCAGCGCCGAAGAAGCTGCGCGCATTAACAGCCAGAATCAGAACGCGATTTTGCGCTTGATGAACGAGATGGGCGACCTGGCGGACGGCGATTTGACGGTTCGCGCGACAGTCACGGAAGATGTCACCGGCGCGATCGCGGACTCATTGAACTACACCACGGAGGAATTCCGCAAATTGGTGTCGCGGATCATCGCCGCAGTCGAGCAGATGGGCCACGCGACAAAGGAAGCCGAAAATATTTCCAAGGGATTGCTGGAAGCAACACAGAAACAGGCGCAGGAGATACAGACGGCCGGCGAAGCGGTGGAGTTGATGACCAAATCCATCAAAGAGGTGGATTCCAGCGCGGCCAGTTCCGCCGAGGTGGCGCGGCGTACCTTGACGGTGACCGAGCAAGGTGCGCAGGCGGTGCGTAATACGATCAGCGGTATGGACGGCATACGCGAGCAGATCCAGGATACTTCCAAGCGCATCAAGCGACTCGGCGAAAGTTCGCAGGAAATCGGCGAAATCGTGGATCTGATTTCCGACATTACCGAACAGACCAATGTGCTTGGCGTTGAATGCGGCGATCCAGGCGGCTTCGGCCGGAGAAGCAGGGCGGGGATTCTCGGTGGTCGCGGAAGAGGTGCAGCGACTGGCGGAACGTTCCGGCGAGGCGACCAAACAGATCGGTGCGCTGGTGAAAACCATTCAGGGCGATACGCACGATGCGGTGGCGGCGATGGAAAAGAGTACCCTGGGTGTGGTTGAAGGAGCCAAACTGTCCGATGTGGCCGGCCAATCGCTGCGAGAAATCGAACACGTTTCCAACGAGTTGGCGGCACTGATCAACAGTATTTCGACATCCACCCAAGTTCAGACAGACATGGCCAGTGAAGTGGCGAATGTGATGGAAGACATTCTGAAAATCACCGTGCAGACCACGGAAGGAACGCGTTTAACAGCCAATTCCATCGCACAGTTGAACGGCCTCACAACGGATTTGAAGGGTTCAGTAGCGGGCTTTAAATTGTGATAACCGGCTAAACTTTATATGACCGACCGCACATGACCGACAACGCACAATTTGATCGCAATACGCTTGCCGCGGTGAAGCCTGGCATGGACAGGATCACTTGCCGAGATCAGTGAGAAATTGGAGCTTTATCTTGGGGCTCCTGCGGAAAACGGAGCTGCACTGGGAGTTGCACGTTCCGAATTGCACCGTTTGCTGGGTGTGCTGAAAATGGTTGGCTGGACGGTGCTGCAGTATTTTGTGCCGAGTTGGAACTCACACTGAGCGAAATTGCTACGAATTCCAGCAGGTTTCCGCGATGCATCGCGATGTGTTGCGCCGCGCCTTGTTCGCTGTCACGCATTACCTCGATACGCTGGCCAATGGCGCGGATAACGCCGCACTGCGTCTGTTTCCGCAATATCAGGAGCTGCAGCAATTGCGCGGCCTGGAAATGTCATTCGAGCAGGACTTGTTTTATCCCAATCTCGACGTGCAATTGCCAAACGAAGTATTGAGCCTGCCTGCCCAGAGCGAAGCGATGGCAATCTCAAAATGTTGCGCAGCGAGTATCAGCAGGGCCTGTTGAAATGGATGCGCCAAGACAATGTCGCTGCCTCGGCGCAACAGATGCAACAGGCGTTGGAGGGTGCACTGCGCTGTGTGCCACAGGATGAGAGTCGCGCATTTTGGTGGGTGGCTATGGATTGCTGGATTGCGTGAAGTTGGACGGGTTGCCTCCCGAAATGAATGTACGCAAGTTGCTGGGACGCATAGACCAGCAACTGCGCGCGACAATTGAGGGTAAAGCGGTGACATAAACCGGTAATGACCGAGATGCTCTATCTGATCGGGCACAGTCATGCTGTGAGTGAACAGGTGGAAGAATAAAGCAGATTTACTCGCTTGATCAGTACTTGCCCGAACTTTCGGCACTGTCGCCAAGCGAGGTGGATCAGATGCTCGTCCCCATGCACGATCAATTGCGCGCTGCCGAAGAAAGCTGGGAACTATGCACGCAAGGCGACGGGGCGGCATGCGAAAAGTTTACCAAATATGTCGAAGAGATTGCCTCTGCAGAGCGACAAGCTCGACCGTGATGTCCTGCAATATCTGGCCAGACAGATTCAAGTATTGTCCCAGTATGCGAGTTCACCCGAGCACGCTCGTCCCATAGCCATGGATATGGCGATGGCATTTTGTTGATGGGCAGCGGCATAGAGAATTACCGCCAAATAGGCGCGTAATTTCCAGGAGCAGGCGCACATCCTGACCGAGCGCATGCAGGCTGCGATAAAGCAACAACCAGAGGACGCGAAACGGCTGGTTGAACTGGTTGATCTTCATTACCAGATGGAGCAACGGGGTGAGGTGATGGGCTCGTTGGCCGACGAAATGCTGGTGAACCTCCAGCAAGTCGAGCAAGGGTTGAACGCATTTTTCAACGGCGCGATAAAACGTGACGAGCTGCCTGAGTTGTTGCGTTTGTTGAGCCAGATACAAGGCGGGCTTGCGTATCTCATCCCTGCAACATGCTGAACAATTGCTGGCATCGATTCAGGATCATGTTAGTCGTTTTACGCAGAGCGAGGACGTTCTCGAACCGGCCAAAAAAGATGCCCTGGCCGATGCGATCAGCGCGCTGGAAAATTACTTGCAACATCTGACGCATGGACAGACAGCTGATGTTTCGCGGCTTCAAGCGGCATTGGCCGAGATGGCCAGGCTGGATCAAGCCCCGGAACCAGTGACAATCCCCCCCCCAGAACAAGCAGAGGTGTCTGCGTTACCGGTCGTTGCACCGGTCGAGCCGGACTATGAACCGACGCTCATCATTTCTGCCGAGCCGCCCCAGATATCTGTACCGGAGGAATCCGCATCGGTGGAAATTGCGCAAGTTGAACCACCGGAGGTTTCCACAGCGATACCGAGTCCATCAACAGAAGATCAGGAATTGCTCGAAATATTTTTGGAAGAGGCGCAAGAAGTTCTGGGCACTATGTCTAGAAATCTGGATACCTGCCAGTTGCATCCTGACAGCCATGAGCCATTGGTAGCGATCAGGCGCGGTTTTCATACCCTCAAGGGCAGTGGACGAATGGTCGGGCTGACCGAATTGGGTGAGGTTGCGTGGTGTGTCGAACGTGCCATGAACAAATGGTTGCAGGACAACAAATCGGCTACGCCGGGGTTGCTCAACTTTATCAGGGTGGCAGTGCGGTCATTTACCGGCTGGGTGGATATGCTCAGCAACCAGGGCGAGGCGACCATCGAGGCGGATGACCTGATAGCGGCCGCGCAACAAATCGAGAATGGCCTCGATTCAGAGATACTACCGGCCGCCTCGCCTGCCACTGAATTGCCGGATGCTGGCACGGGCTCAGCGCAGGATTCAGACAGCGCCACCCATACCTGCACCGGTGCTTTCGGAAAAAGCCGATGAGACAGTCGAGGCGACTCCGTACTCTCCGGTATTGTTCAAAATCGCCAGTACCGAGGTAAAACAAAATATAGCAGTCTTGCATCGGCAGCTTGATGAGTTGCGCACGGCAGTGCAGCCGATTGTGCAATATGATTTCATGCGTGCCGCACATACCCTGGCGGGAGTGAGCCGTACCATGGGATTTGCCGCTGTGGTTGAACTGGCCTACGCCCTGGAAAGCTGGTTACTGGCGCGCCTGGAAAAAAAGTTCACGCTGCACGAGACTCAACTGCTGATGCTTGAGCAAGCTGTCGCCGCCCTGGATGAAATGATACAGAGCGTTTGTAACAAAGAAATCCCGCAGATGCGCGGTGATTTGGTCAACCAGCTGCTGTCCGACAAGGATAATTTCATTGAAGTGGTTTCGGCTCCGGCCGAGACGAAATCGACCGGTGAACAGGCGGATCTTGAACAGCCGTATGTATTTGTTCCACAGCAGCAGGAAGACGAAGCGAACGAACCTCAAGTGATCGAGGGCATGAATGAGTGGTTGTTAGCCGAAAACGACAAACTGCGCGAGGTGCTTGCAGAGCACAAGGCAAAAGAAATCGAGTTGCAGCCGGACGTGTTTAACATGGAGCCGACTGTAGCGTACGCCGGAGCTGACAAGCCTGCCGTTATTGATGACGTTGACGAGCAACTGTTACCTGTGTTTCTCGAGGAAGCCGACGATCTGTGTCCCAAGATCAGCGAGGGATTGCGTATATGGCGTGAACCGCCCCATGATGGGCAGCAAGTGCCGTTATTAAAACGGCTGCTGCATACCATGAAGGGAAGTTCGCGCATGGTGGGCGCGATGCGGATCGGTGAAATTGCCCATGAAATGGAAGGCCGTGTGCTGGAGGCTGATCAATTTAGCGATGAAGCAGGGTACTGGGATGATCTGGAAAGTGATTTCGATCATATTATGGCCCTGCTCAAAGAGTTGCGCGGCGGCAAGCCCGCTAGAAGAAACCAAACCAGTTCCGATCGGGCGCCGCGCGGCAGATCAACCGGCAGGGGTAGAGCGCAGGGCAGATCAGCGGTCGCTGGAGCCTGGCGCGGAACGTGCCATGCTGCGTGTGCGTTCCGACGTGGTGGATCGCCTGGTGAACGAAGCCGGTGAAATCAGCGTGGCACGCTCGCGCATGGAAACCGAAATGCGTGTCCTGAAGGAAAGCTTGCTGGAATTGACAGCCAGCGTGGTACGTTTGCGCCAGCAATTGCGCGAGGTGGAGATCCAGGCAGAGAGCCAGATGCAGGCGCGAATTTCATTGGCAAAAGATAATGCGGAGCAGTTCGACCCGCTTGAGTTTGACCGTTTTACCCGTTTGCAGGAATTGACCCGCTTCATGAATGAAAGCGTGCATGACGTGCACACCGTGCAGCAATCGATGTTGCAAAACCTGGATGAAACGGCTGCCGTGATGTTGGCGCAAGGGCGGCTCAACAGGGACTTGCAACAGGGTTTGATGAATGTGCGCATGGTGTCGTTTAACAGCATTACCGACCGTTTGTATCGCATCGTGCGGCAAACCGGCAAGGAACTGAACAAGCGCGCCAACCTTGAATTGCAGGGCACGAACGTGGAACTGGACCGCAGCGTGCTGGAAAAAATGGTCGCGCCTTTCGAGCATTTGTTGCGCAACTCCATCGTGCACGGCCTGGAAAGCGAAGAACAGCGTGCGAAAAGCGGCAAGCTTCCTATCGGGGAAATTCGGTTGAGTGTGCGCCAGGAAGGCAATGAAGTGGTATTCGAGTTCAGCGATGACGGCGCCGGTCTGAATTTTGCAAGGTTGCGTGAAATGGCAATAGCCAACGGATCACTGAGAAACGATGAATTGGTCAATGATGATCAATTGGCGCAACTGATCTTCGCTCCCGGTCTTTCCACAGCGGCTGAAATCACCGAAATCGCCGGACGCGGCATCGGCATGGATGTGGTGCGCAGCGAGATATCTTCTTTGGGCGGGCGTATCGAAGTCAGCTCGAAGCGCGGGGAAGGTACGCAATTCCTCATCCATTTGCCGCTCACGCTGGCGGTCACAAAAGTCCTGATGGTGCGTTCAGGCGATGTGGTTTATGCGATTCCATCCACCCTGGTCGAACAAGTCAGGCAGGTGAAACCTGCAGAGATGGAAGCATTGCATAAGGCGCGACAAATCGAATGGCAGGACAATCCATACCCGCTGTATTATTTGCCGCACCTGCTGGGGGATATGGAAGTTGTCCAGGAAAATCAGCCACGCAATTTGGTGTTGCTGTTGCGCAGCGGCACGCAACGGATTGCCCTGAATATTGACGAATTGCTGGGTAATCAGGAGGCGATGGTAAAGAATATTGGTCCGCAATTGGCGCGTATGCCAGGGATCGCCGGTGCAACGGTGACGGGTGATGGCAAGGTGGTGCTGATTTTGAATCCGATTCAGTTTGCCCAACGTATCGGGGGGGGCACCGCGGAAAAAACGGCCGGCGAAAAACCGCTCAATATCGCGCCGTTGATCATGGTGGTTGACGATTCCCTCACCGTGCGCAAGATCACTTCCCGCATACTGGGCCGCGCCGGTTATCAGGTGGTGACGGCGACAGACGGTGTGGATGCACTGGAGAAACTGGAGGAGTTCACGCCGGATGTGATGATACTGGACATCGAAATGCCGCGCATGGATGGCTTTGCGCTGGTCAGAGAATTGCGACGCGTTCCCGAAACGGGAAATCTTCCCATCATCATGATCACTTCCCGTACCGCCGACAAGCATCGCGAATATGCGAAGCAGCTGGGCGTCAACACTTATCTGGGCAAGCCATATCAGGAAGATGAATTGCTGCAGAAAATCGCCGATTTTGTGGCAGCTCATAAATTGGACGCTTAACCGTAACATCCGCGCTGCGTCCGAATTGTTCATGTGATTGAACCATGCAGGCGTCATCTGGCCGGGCGGCACTGCAATAGCCGTCCGCGGATTCAGCTCCCGGCGATGGTCATGCCTTCAACCAGGATCGAACCACACTGACGCGAACCCTGCACCAGCACATCGTTGCCGACGGCGACGATGTTGCGGAACATGTCTTTCAAATTGCCCGCGATGGTGATTTCCTGCACCGGGTATTGAATTTCGCCGTTCTCGACCCAGAAGCCTGCCGCGCCGCGCGAGTAATCCCCAGTCACGGAATTGATTCCCTGGCCTAATAATTCGGTGACGAGCAGTCCGCGCGACATGGTATGCAAAAGGCCGGCGAAATCCAGAGCCCCTGATTGTAAAATCAAGTTGTGGCTGCCGCCGGCATTTCCGGTGGAACGCAAGCCCAGCTTGCGCGCCGAGTAACTGCCCAGAAAATAGCCGCGCAACACGCCATCCTCAACGATCACGCGGCGCTGTGTTTGCACGCCTTCATTGTCGAACGGGCTGGAAGCCAACCCTTTCGGGATGTCAGGCACATCGGTGATGTTGATGTGCGGGGCGAAGACGGTCTGGTCGAGTTGATCGAGCAAAAACGAGGACTTGCGATACAGGCTGCCGCCGCTCACTGCGTTGACGAAACTGCCCAGCAAACCCGAGGCGATCGGCGCTTCGAACAATACCGGCACTTGCATGGTTTTGAGTTGGCGCGCATTCAACCGGCGCACAGTGCGCTCGGCAGCGATACGCCCGATCTGCCGGACATCTGGCAGGTCTTTTGCGTCGCGCGCGACGGCATACCAGTAATCTCTTTCCATTGCGTCATCCTGTCCGGCGATCACCGCGCAGCTGAGACTGTGGCGCGAGGTCGGAAAGCCGCCGATGAAGCCCAGACTGTTGGCTGAAACGAATTGCGCCTCGTGCAGATTGACGGTCGCGCCTTCGGAATTGCTGATGCGCGCATCCGTATCCAAAGCTGCTTGCTCGCACTGTTGCGCCAGAGTTATCGCGGCATCGACGGGCAAATCCCATGGATGGTACAAGTCCAGGTCCGGGCAGTCGCGTGCCAGCATGTCGGCATCGGGCAGTCCCGAGCAGTCATCTTTTGCGGTATAGCGGGCGATCGACAGGGCGGCATCAACCGTGTCGCGCATCGCCTGGGGTGTGAAATCCGAGGTGCTGGCGTTGCCGCGCTGTTGGCCGATATAGACGGTGATACCCAGACCTTTGTCACGGTTGTATTCGATGGTTTCCACTGCGCCTTGGCGCACTGTGACACTTTGACCGAATCCTTCCGAAACGTCTACGGATGCGGCAGACGCGCCACGTTGTTTGGCATAGTCCAGCATGTCCTGCGCGATGTTGCGCAACACGTCGGCCGGATGGGAAAAACGCGGGGCGGAGGAAACCAGGTTATTCATAAAGGAACCTCTGATTAAGTCCCGCATGGCCGCGCATTCGGCTTTGCGGGATGGGATGCAAGAAAGGCGACGAAGCGAATGGTGATTCCCTTCGCAAGGAGCAGCACCCCCGACACGGTGCGCGTAAGCGTCCGGTGCGGGAGGGGGTTGCAAGCGGCTGCTCCCGCAATCGGCTGCTGCGCAGTAACGTGTCGCAGCCGCACACAGCAGACCGCCCGCAAAGCCAATGCCCTTGCGGGTTGCGACAAAAACGGGCGCTCGCGGTGTTGCGCTCCTTGGCATCGTAGAATAACTGCTGCCATGACACGGTTCGCGAAGCGGCGAGTGCGGGAATGGCAGCAGGCGGCTACTCCCGCAAGCGGCTGGCTTCGCCAGTAACGTGTCGTAGCCGCTACCGGCGTCGCGCGCCTTGCGATCATCCCGTTTTTGTCAGCAACGCGGTTCATGATGGACTTAATCAGAGGTTCCATAAGCGGATTATTGGCGAAAGGCGCTATCATAGCAGTATCCTACGGGCACATTAACATCAGGCACACATTAACTGTCATGAATTCAAACAACAAAGATCACGCCGAAAACGAACCGCTGCATATCCATCTCGGGGATGACGAAGACGAGCACGACGACGGAGGCGTAGAAGTAATCCGCCCCCACGCGCGCAAGACGGACAGTCCCACTACGCGGGGGCGCGGCCTGCGCAATCAGCCCGTGTTGGTTGAAGAAGAGGAAGAACTGCCGCCAAGCAAGACCAAGATCAAGAAGCAGATGCACGAGTTGCGCGACCTCGGCAAGGAATTGACCGAACTGGGCAAGGATCAGATTGCGCAACTGGACATACCTGAAAACCTGCGCGATGCGTTGCGCGAGATGAAGAGCATCAACAAGTTCGGCGCGCAGCGCCGTCAGATCCAGTACATCGGCAAGCTGATGCGCGATGTGGATCCCGCGCCAATACTTGCCAAGCTGGATGCGTGGAAGGGGAAGTCGCAGCATCATGTCGCATATATGCACCAGCTGGAACGCTGGCGCGATCGTTTGCTGGAAAGCGATGCGGCCCTGACCGAGTTGCTTTCTGCCCATCCGCAAGCCGATGCACAAAGGCTGCGCACGCTGATACGCAACGCGCAAAAGGAAATGGAAGCGCACAAGCCACCCAAAAATTATCGCGAGATTTTTCAGGTGTTGCGCGAGATCATTCCCGAACCAAACTGACTATCCGCATGAGCGCAATTGTTCCGCATATCACGCTTGAATCCGGCAAGAATCCCCGGCACAGTATCATCTGGTTGCATGGTTTGGGCGCGGATGGCGGGGATTTTGTGCCTGTTGCGGACGACCTGAAACTCCCTGTTGCAGTACGTTATATCTTCCCCGATGCACCGATGCGCCCCGTTACCATCAATGGCGGAATGGTGATGCGTGCCTGGTATGACATTGTCAGCCCGAGTATGGCCGGGCAACAGGACGCGGCTGGAATACGTGCCTCGCAATCCCTGATAGAGGCACTCATCGCCCAGGAAGTGCGGCGCAACATCGCGCCGGGCAACATTTTTCTGGCTGGCTTTTCCCAGGGTGGCGCCATAGCGCTGCACACCGCGCTGCGCCACTCAGTTCCGCTGGGAGGCGTGCTGGCACTCTCCACTTATTTGCCGCTGGCGGACAAGGCAGCCGGCGAGGCGCTGCCAGGAACCAGGGATACGCCTATATTTATGGCGCACGGACGCAGCGACCCGGTCATACCCTATGTGTTGGGAGCGGGATCAAGAGATGCGCTGCTGGGGATCGGCTATACGGTGGATTGGCATGAATATGCCATGCAACACTCGGTGTGTGAGGAAGAGCTGAGAGATATCGAGGTTTGGCTGGCTCACCAAGTCAAGTAGGCACTTCGCATATGGTTTCAGTCCGGCAGATCCTGCCGAACTCGGCATCAATCAATGCACTACTTCTGAGCCGGCTTCCTGTTCGATAAGCTTGAATTTTGCCAAATCATAATCAAGTCCCTTTTCCTGCAATCCACTGGGAATCAGCAAATATTTTTTTTCGCCCAGTTGAATTTTCAGACTTTGGCCGGCGGAGAATGTATCGGCCTTCATCAACAATAACTGCGCTCCGCCGGATAAATCACCCTGTTTTGGGTAAAGCCAAAGCGCCGGTTGACCGTCGCTGAATTCGCCGCCGCTCTGGTTCAAGTACACACAAGCAACCCGGTTGGCCAGTATTTCCGCGCCCGCGTGCATTTGGTTGGCATCATCGCGCAGTAGTCGTCTTACCACTGCCACTCCCCAATGCGTCATACCCTGCGGTTGTATTCCAAGCAAACTGCCGATGCCTATGGCATCGCTTCCGGAGGGCAAGACACTGCTAAATCCGCCGACACTGATCTCCTCGGTAACCCAAAGCGCAGGATTGTTTTCGTTGTACTGAAGTGCATTAGTGCGTTCGACTAATTGGTCAAAACCGTTCACCACGTTCAACGTGGCATTGGCCATGCGTCGCAAATTGCGTCGCACCGGGGGGGCGGCCAAATAAGTAAGCAGATGCTGCACCGCATTTTCGACTATTTCAGCTTCATAGCTTCCGCCCAGTGAAAGATAATCCGGAACGATATTTTTTTTCAGCACTTTCATCAGGTCTTCCAGCTTGGCTTGCAGAGTTGGCATACCGATGTAGCGCATGGCAGGGTGCGTGGTAGCGTCCATGTTGATTCGCGACGGCTCGGTCGGGTTATTCAAATCAAAACTGACCCGGACTGCACCGTTTAACTCTGATCGTATGTCTATGGACGAACAATGCTGCGCCACAATGCGCTCGGCCAGATGTATGTACAGGGGGCTCAAGGTGCTCAGTCCGCTGTCGTACCATACCAACAGTCTGCACACCTCGCATTTCACCGATGTGCTGACATGCATTCCGGGATAGAGATTGACCGGCGTATCGAGATATTGCAGTTGTTCGGAATGTCTATACAGCCGCGCCAGATTTGCCCATATCCTGTCGTCGACTTGTCCGTAGCGGGCACTGATATATTTCAGTTGGCAAATCAGGGAATACACCGCGCGAGCAGTCAGCAAAGGTATGTGTACCTTGAGGGTGTTGCTGCCCTTGTCTGCGTTGCAAAACCGGTCGAATACCGTGTAATAAGCACGGGCTGCCTGGCGGTAATAATTATCCAATAGCGACCAGAGACGATTTTCCTGGAATTTGTTTATCTCGAACGGCGTAAAATACTCGCGTGACAATTTGCGCGAGTATGGCTGTGCGGCTTCATCAATCATGCGCAATACGGCAAACTGATGGTCAAGCTTGAAATCGACTTGTTCGGTCACCCACTCGATCAGGTCGGTTAACTCCATGAGCGATTTATACGCGTCATTCTTGGGCAAGTTTTCCAGCAACTCCTGCACAGACTTGACATCCGCCAAGGGATGATCAGATTTTTTCCCAAATATTCCCGCTAACATTATCCCGCCCTTTAAACTAAATTAGTTTACTCGTGGCAATATAACCACAAAATGCATCCAATGACCAGATGCTAAAGGTTACAACTTGATTCCATGGCTTGCCAATGACACACCTTTTCCGCCAGTCGAGCGCGCTCTTGGCGTGCCCAATGGATTGCTGGCCGCGGGTGGCGATTTAAGTGTGGCGCGTCTGCTGGAAGCCTACCGCAATGGAATATTCCCGTGGTTCAATCCGGGCGAGCCCCTGCTGTGGTGGAGTCCGGATCCGCGCATGGTGCTGATCCCCGGAGAATTCAGGATATCGCGCTCGTTCGCCAAGACGTTGCGCAACAGCGAGCACGAAATGCGTTGCGATACTGCTTTCGAACAGGTGATGCGTGGCTGCGCTGCCCCGCGTGCAGCGCAATCCGGCACATGGATAGGCGAAGACATGATTGCCGCGTATTGCGCGCTGCACCGGCTGGGTTACGCGCATTCCGTGGAAACCTGGGTGGATGGGAAGCTGGCGGGTGGTTTGTATGGTGTCAGCATCGGGCGGATGTTCTACGGCGAATCGATGTTCAGCGACGTCAGCAACGCTTCGAAGATCGCGCTGGCTTATCTCGCCAGGCAACTTGAACGCTGGCAGTTCGGCATGATCGATTGCCAGATGAACACGCCCCACCTTGCCACACTCGGCGCCCGCGAAATTCCGCGCAGTGAATTTATTGCAAGTCTGAAAGAATTGATACACTGTGCACCGACAGACGAAAAACTTTCCCTCGGGCACCCGTCTGACTGGCAATTTGACTGCGATCTTTTTACATGAGCCTGCTAAACGATATCCCTATATCCGCGCTGCATTACTATCTGACCGCGCCCTATCCGTGCAGCTATCTGCCCGATATGCAGGCGCGCTCGCAAGTCGCCACCCCCGCACTATTGATCAGCACGCCGGTATATTCCGAGCTGGTGCAACGCGGATTCCGCCGCAGCGGATCCTATACTTACCGCCCATATTGCGACAATTGCCATGCTTGTGTTCCGCTGCGGATAGTGGCAAAACAATTCAAGGCAAACCGGTCACAGCGGCGTGCCTGGAAGCAACACGCGCATCTCGAGGCTACGCTGCACCCGCTGCAGGATAACGCCGAATATTATGACCTTTATCAACGCTACCAGCGTGCACGACACAAGGACGGCGGCATGGACAACGATGACCGGGAGTCGTATCAGAACTTCCTGCTGCTGAGTCATGTGGATTCAGTGCTGGTGGAATTTCGCGATCCCTTCGACCGGGCTCAGGACGGGCAGGGCGTGCTGCGCATGGTCAGCGTGATCGACCTGCTCAGCGACGGTTTGTCATCGGTGTATACCTTCTACGAGCCGGATTTGCCGCGCGCCTGTTTCGGGATTTACAACGTTTTGTGGCAGATTGAGCTGTGCCGCAAACTCGATCTGGATTTCATTTATCTGGGTTACTGGATAAAACACAGCCGCAAAATGGCATACAAAACGCAATATCAACCTGCACAGGGACTGATGGACGGTGCCTGGCGTCCAATGGATACGCTTATGTCGAACCTGGACGCGGGCGTTTCGGTATGAAATCGCGTCTGGGCATATTTGCAATTTCGCTGGTTTTATTGCCGCTGGCTGGATTGCTTCTGAGCGGCAAGGGATGGGATGGGTTGCCGATTGGTATCCAAGCCGGAACTGAAAATAATGGCGCGATATTGTCGGCCGCACTGATGTTGTTCGCCGGTTCCCTGCTGGTCAATTACCTGATCAGGCGAATTTCCGGAAACAGTCCGTTGAATATTCAACGCAGCTATTACATGTGGATGGCCGCAGCGAGTGCGGTACTCTGCTGGCTGCTTGTATACCTGAGCTTGTTCACGGACGGCTGGCCGGGAGGCCGGGATACTCCGGCCATGCAACTGTTGCTCTACACGCCCTTGTTCGCGTTGCTGGCTCCTGCTGTGCTGATCACCCGTGCGCTGCTCGGCTCGTTTTCTGGCCTGCTCAAATTGTTGGCGCACGGCCTGGTTTTGCCTGTGCACGGCGGTGAATCGACCGGCATATTCCTCGTGTCTGTCTCCGTGCTTGGTCTGCTGGGCGGCGGGGCCTGGCCGGGGCATATGGACTGGCTGATGTGGTTCTCCCCGCTGTTGCTGTTGACCGCATTGCAATTGCTGTGGAACGAAAGCACGATTTTCTCAGGGCTCAAATCCGGTGACTGGGGGCGGGTGATCTGTGGCGCTCTGGCCGGAACGATCGTGGGTAATCTGGTTTCGTTAAGCTATCGCGTCGGGGGCGGCAACCAGACCGCGAGCCTGCACGGCATGCCCGCACAACTTGGATACATGTTGTTCGGTTTGTTGTGCCTGCAACTGGGTGATGTGATCGCAGAGAACTGGCGCGGCAAAAAGCGCGCCGGCCTGTTTCAGCAAAAGAAGAAATTTCCGATCCCTGTGATTGTCAGGCCAGTCGGCACTAAAAGGGACTGATTATGTACCGCTTGTTGCGTTCCGCGCTGTTCGGCCTTGACCCTGAAACAGCTCACCATCTCACGCTCAAAAGCCTGGGTTTTTTATATTCATCGGGTTTGAGCGGCATCATCACCCGGCATCCGCCAGACAATCCGAGCACGCTTATGGGACTGACTTTCCCCAATCCGGTCGGCCTCGCTGCCGGACTCGACAAGAATGGCGACTGTATAGATGGGCTGGCGGCACTCGGTTTTGGCTTCATCGAAATCGGCACGGTCACCCCGCTGCCCCAGGCCGGCAACCCGAAGCCGCGGCTGTTCCGCCTGCCGCAGGCCGATGCCATCATCAACCGCATGGGCTTCAACAATGATGGCGTGGACAAGCTGATCGAGAACGTCCGGCGTGCTGATTATCGCGGCATACTGGGTATCAACATCGGCAAGAATGCCGCCACGCCGATAGAGAATGCGGCAGACGACTATCTGTTTTGCATGCGCAAGGTTTACGCGCACGCAGGCTACATCACCATCAATATCTCCTCACCTAACACCAAAAATCTGCGCCAGTTGCAGGGGGAAGATGCGCTGGACGAATTGCTGGCCAAGCTCAAGAACGAGCAGAAATCGCTTGCCGACAAACACGGAAAATATGTGCCTGTCGCGCTGAAGATCGCGCCGGACATGGAGGCCGGGCAAGTCGCGCAAATCGCCCGGCTGTTGATGCACCATCACATCGACGGCGTGATCGCCACCAACACCACGCTGTCGCGCGAGGGCGTGGAAAGCCTGCCGCATGGTACGGAGTCTGGCGGTTTGAGCGGGGCCCCGGTGCGCGATAAATCCACTGCCGTGATTCGCCAGCTTGCCGCTGAACTGCAAGGCTCGCTGCCCATCATCGGTGTGGGCGGCATACTGAGCGGCGCGGACGCCGTAGAAAAAATCATGGCTGGCGCATCACTGGTGCAGATATACAGCGGTTTGATCTATCGTGGCCCGGCACTGGTGACCGAGAGTTGCGCGGCAATCCGCGCTATCTGAGCCTGTCCCAGATCGCTATCTACGAGTATTCGGTGCCAAGACCGGCGGAGCATTGGGGTTATCCAGCAGCAAGCGGAATGGTTTAACCCATTGAATCAGACGAAATGTGTTTAAGGCGAGGTTTGTACCTCTTATAGTATTAGAATATACTTATATACCTGTAATTTACTGGTGGGATCGTTAGTATTGAATAAGCTTGGTGCTTTTTGCCTATGATATTCGGGATATTTGTCTGACCTTGCTGAGGCTAGTGGTCATACCAGTGCTGTATTGCCCACCCTGTACAAAAAATCCAGTAAAATCCGATTAATTACAAATTAGGAGTTTCAATTAATGAATTCAGAACGCATTGTTCGTATTGTCGCCGGTTCTTTTATTCTGCTGTCACTTTCGCTGGGCGTGGAAGCCAGCCCGGTATTCGTGAGCAAATACTTTATATTGTTCACCGCCTTCGTTGGGCTGAATCTGTTCCAAAGCGGCTTCACCAGGATCTGTCCGTTGAACAGTATCCTCGCCAAGTTCGGTATAAAAAGCGGTTCGTGCTAAGCAAAACAATCCAGTCGATCAGGCTGGCAAATTTCAAGCTGGCCCACATCAGTTTGGCCTTGGTCGGGCTGATGTGGGCTTTCCCGTTTCTGCACTATCGTCATGAAAATCCACTGACTTCGTTTGATCAGGAGTGGTGGAGTGCCATGCTGGGCGTGCTCGCCATTACCCTGTTGCTTGCACGCGAATTCTGGCAGCGGCCCGAGATTCCCCGTATCGCACAATTCCCCGCCGCGTTGATCGTCGTGCTGCTGCTGCAACTGGTGCTGGGCAAAATTGCCTATTTTAACCAGGCCTTGTTGTATGCCCTGTATTTTCTGTTTGCAACTTTGCTGATGGCCCTTGGTGCCAGGTTGCGCGATTGCTTCGGGTTGGCAAAACTTGCGCAGGTGCTGGCGATTTTTCTGTTGATCGGCGCTGAACTGAATGCCTTGATCGGTGTATTGCAGCATTTCCAATGGCATACCTTTCTGGATTCGGTCATTGCACGGGATCTTTCCGGTGGCATATACGGGAACCTCGCCCAGCCAAACCATTATGCGGATTACATGGCACTGGGGTCGGTTTCGTTGGGATTGCTGTTCCAGCAACGAATCCTCAAGCCGTGGTATGTGATTCTGCTGGCCCTCCCGCTGTTATTTGCATTGACGCTGAGCGGTTCGCGCAGTTCGTGGCTGTATATGGCACTGATGATTTTCATGGCGTGGTGGATGGCGCGGCGCGACGAAACAATGAAACCATTGTTGCGTTATAGCGCGCTGCTGGTGGTCGGGTTCGGACTGATGCATGTGCTGGTGCAAATGCACTTCATGGCAGGCGGAGGTAACGGCACAAATACCGTACAGCGCTTGCTGACCTATAACGGAGGTGGCGATACCGGTGGCAGCATACGCCTGTACCTGTGGCACGAAGCGTGGCTGATGTTTACCCAATCTCCATGGCTGGGGGTGGGCTTCGGGCAATTCGCCTGGCATCACTTCCAGATGTTGCCGCTGCTTCAGGCGAGCAATATTTCCGGGCTTTACAACAACGCGCATAACCTGGTTTTTCAACTGGCTGCAGTAGCCGGCATTCCGGGATTGCTGGCGTTGTTTGTTTCAATGGGGGTCTGGTTGTACGGCATAAGACGCGTGACGCTGACTGCGTCACATTGGTGGGGTTATTCCCTGCTGGGCGTGCTGGCCATACACAGCCTGCTCGAGTATCCGTTGTGGTACGCCTACTTCGTGGCAGTCGCGTCGATTCTGCTGGGTGCGTTCGATGAAACGCGCTACCGCCTGAAATTGCATAATATCGGGCGAGTTTCCGTGGCTATCATTGTGCTTTTTGGTTTGCTGACATTGATACAGTTGCGCAGCGGATTTCAGCAGCTGAAACACACCCTGGCGTTGCGTTCAGTTTCCGGCAGTGGTGCCGCTGCAATTTACCCGCTTATACGCGCCGGGCTGATTGCGGCCCATGACCAGCCGCTTTTGGCGCCATATGCCGAAATGTATATGCTTTCATATACCGAGGTGAATGCCGATCACATCAAACAGAAACTCGCGCTGGGCTCCAACGTGATGCACTTTGTGCCAATCGCTTCGGTGGTTTACCGGCAAGCGTTTTTTCTGGCCCAGGACGGCCAGCTGGCGCAGGCTGAACAGCTGTTGGAACAGGCTGTCTGGTCATATCCGGGGAATGGCGAAGCGCATCTATTGCTGGTTGGTTTGGCGGAGAAAGACCCCGCTCACTTTTCGGCTCTGTTAGAATTTGCGGTCCAAAAAGAAAAGGAGCATGCCCGTGCAGTTCGTCATCAGTAATATCCTTCCAATTTCGATCGCATTCTTCAGCGGAATCATGCTGATGTGGTCATTGTTCGGTAACCGTTTTCGCGGCATCAAGGAGGTGGATACCTCTGCTGCGTTGCAACTCATCAATCACAAGGATGCAGTCGTTCTGGATGTGCGCGAGCGGAGCGAATACGACGCCGGGCATGTACTGAATTCAAAATTCATTCCATTGGGCAAGCTTAAGGAACGCATGGGAGAGCTGGAAAAGTACAAGGATCGTCCCATCGTGGTGGTATGCCGAAGCGGTAATCGTTCCGGGACAGCTTGCTTTTTGTTGGCCAAGCAAGGGTTTGCCCAAGCTTACAATTTGGCCGGCGGTGTTCAGGCCTGGCAAAAAAGCCAATTGCCGCTGGAAAAATAAACATGACAAACGTATTAATGTATACCACCGCCGTGTGTCCCTATTGCGTCCGTGCCGAGCAGTTGCTGAAGCGCAAAGGTGTACAGCAGATCGAGAAGATCCGCGTCGACCTGAAACCTGAATTGCGCGACGATATGATCGAAAAAACCGGGCGGCGCACCGTGCCGCAAATTTTTATCAACGGCGTACATGTCGGCGGCTACGACGACCTGGCCGCACTTGACCGCGCCGGTGGACTGGACGAGCTTTTGGCGAAGTCCTGATTCCCACAATAATATTTCGAGGAAATCAATATGACCGAAGCTGCCGCAGAAAAAAACCAGCCGATATTCAACCTGGAAAAAATCTATGTCAGGGATCTCTCGCTGGAAATCCCCCATGCACCGAAAATCTTTTTATTGCGGGAAAGTCCCCAGGTCGATATTCAGCTTCACACCCAGGCCGGTCCTATAGAAGAAGGGTTGTTCGAGGTGCGGGTGAAGGCTACGGTCACTGCCAAGATCGGTGAAAAGGTCATGTTCCTGGCCGAGGTCGAACAGGCGGGAATTTTCCAGATACGCAATGTGCCGGCCGATGAATTGGAACCGATTCTGGCGGTGATGTGCCCGAACATCCTGTTCCCCTATTTGCGCGAGGTTGTCTCCGATGTGGTAGTGCGCGGCGGTTTCTCGCCGGTGCTGCTTAACCCGGTAAATTTCGATGCGATCTACCAGCAGCAGAAGCAGCAGGCACAGCCCGATACTCCAGCCACCACGCACTGATGAAACGGCATTGCTTTCCGTGTCTGGCTGCTCTTTTCGCGCTGGTGCTTGGTGCCGGCACTGCCCGGGCAGTGGAATATGTGTCGGTCAGCGAGAGCAGCGCAATACTTTATGACGCTCCTTCGACCATGGCAAAAAAACTGTTCGTGGTGAATCGCTATATGCCTTTCGAACAAGTCGTCACGCTGGAAAGCTGGGTCAAGGTGCGTGACCGTTCCGGCGGATTGTATTGGGTGGAAAAGCGTGCGTTGAGCAGCAAGCGCTATGTGTTTGCGCTGTTGCCGCTGGTAGATGTTCGCGCGGCGCCCGATTCTGGTTCGCCGCGATTGTTTCAAGTACGCCAGCAAGTTGCCTTGGAATTTATTGAATCAACCGGCACTGGCTGGATCAGGGTGCGTCATCAAGACGGAAATATGGGGTATGTGCGCCGTGCCGAGGTTTGGGGCGGCTGAACCATGAATCCGGGAATATACTCATGCCACAGGAACCGAAACAGATAAACCGGCCCGCCCCCGGATATTTCATGAGTTTTCGGGACAGGCAGCTTCGACAAGCTCAGGACAGGCTTGAAATGAGGTTGAGATGAAAATCACGATCATCGGTGCGGGAGCATGGGGAACCGCGCTTGCCATCAGCCTCTCGGCCAGTCATCGCGTCACGCTGTGGGCACGCAATGCCGATCAAATCGAGGCGATGCAGAACACGCGTTATAACCAGCATTACCTTCCCGGGATTTTGCTGCCCGCCGAAATCGAATTAAGCTCGGATTTTCCCGCAGCATTGGAGGCTGCCGAGTTGGTGATCATCGCCGTGCCGACAGCCGCATTGCGCCCGGTTTTGCATCAGCTTGCGCAATTGCCGCGGCGTATCAACCTGGTCTGGTTGTGCAAGGGGTTTGAGGCGGAGACCGCAAAATTACCGCATCAGGTTGTTGCCGAAGTATTGCCTGAAGGATTTCGATACGGCGTATTGTCCGGACCCAGTTTCGCACAGGAAGTCGCGCGCGGCTTTCCAACCGCGTTGACGCTTGCGTCTGCTGACGAGGAATTTGCGCGCAGTACAGCGCAGGCGCTTCATCATGCATACCTGCGCGTCTATGCAAGCAACGACATGGTGGGGGTCGAAGTCGGCGGGGCGGTGAAAAATGTGATGGCGATCGCCGCCGGCATTTGCGACGGTATGGGGCTCGGCCTTAATGCGCGTGCAGCACTGCTGACTCGCGGTTTGGCCGAGATCACCAGGCTAGGCTTGAAACTCGGCGGGCGTCCGGAAACCCTGAGCGGTCTTTCCGGCGTTGGCGATTTGATTCTCACCTGCACCGGCGATTTGTCGCGCAATCGCCAGGTCGGGTTGCTGTTGGTGCAGCAGCACGATTTGCCGGAAATATTGCGCAGACTCGGGCATGTTGCCGAGGGTGTTTACACGGTGCGTGAAGTGCATCATCTTGCCCAGCGCCTGGGCGTCGCAATGCCGATCTGTGAAGCTGTCTATCGCATACTCTACGAGCATGTGCCTGCCGCAGAAATGGTTGCGACACTGCTTAATCGCACACCCAATCTGGAATTCGACGGCGTTTGATTCGCGTTAACGCATCAGAGGTCCCTTAGGTTATTTCCTGCGACGGAACACCATATCCCACACCCCGTGCCCCAGGCGGATTCCGCGCTGCTCGAACTTGGTGAGCGGGCGATAGTCCGGGCGCGGTGCGTAATCCGCCGCAGTATTTTCCAGTAACGGTTCCGCAGCCAATACCGCCAGCACCTGTTCGGCGTAATCCTGCCAATCGGTGGCGACATGGATATATCCGCCGGGCTTGAGTTTCTGTCACCAGCTGCGCGATGAACGGAGCCTGGATCAAACGGCGCTTGTTGTGGCGCGCCTTGTGCCACGGGTCGGGGAAAAAGATGTGCACGCCGTCCAGCGTGTTCGCCGCGATCATGTCGCGCAGTACTTCCACTGCGTCGTGCCGGATGATGCGGATGTTGGATATCTGTTGCGAGTCGATCAGCTTGAGCAGATTGCCCACCCCGGGCGTGTGCACTTCCAGTGCCAGATAATCATTTTCCGGATGTGCGAGTGCGATGGTCGCGGTGCTGTCGCCCATGCCGAAACCGATCTCAAGGATCTTGGGCGCACTGCGTCCGAAGGCCTGCTCGAGGTCGAGTGTTTGCGCGGCGTAGACGATACCAAAGCGCGGCAGCAGCGTTTCACACGCGCGCTGTTGTGCGGGCGAGACGCGGCCCTGGCGCAGCACGTAGCTGCGGATGTGGCGTTTGGAAAGATCGGTGGCGTCAGTCATGGCGATTGATGTATCCGGCAACCTTCACCGGCAGTGCCGGGAAACGGTTACCGGTGAAGATCAGGAACGTGAAGAATGGATGGTGCCTGCTGTTGGTGAACTGGGACTGGCGCTATAGAGTTTTTTCGGCATGCGCCCGGCCAGATAGGCGGACCGGCCGGCTTCCACGGCCTGTTTCATCGCGGATGCCATCAACACGGGTTTCTGGGCACCGGCAATCGCGGTATTCATCAACACGCCGTCGCAACCCAGTTCCATAGCGATCGCGGCATCCGATGCGGTGCCGACACCCGCATCGACGATCACCGGCACCTGCACGCGTTCCATGATCAGTTGCAGATTCCACGGGTTGAGGATGCCCATGCCGGAGCCGATCAGCGAGGCCAGCGGCATGATCGCGACGCAGCCAATGTCTTCCAGCTGCTTGGCGATGATCGGGTCGTCCGAGGTATACACCATCACCTGAAATCCTTCCGCTACCAGCGTCTTTGCCGCCGCGATGGTTTCGATCACATTGGGATACAGCGATTGCGGGTCACCCAGCACTTCCAGTTTGACCAGGCTGTGTCCGTCCAATAACTCGCGAGCCAGACGCAGGGTGCGCACCGCATCTTCGGCGGAGTAGCAACCGGCAGTGTTGGGCAGCAGCGTGTATTTCGACGGCGGCAGGATCTCCAGCAGGCTGGGCTCGCCGGGATTCTGGCCGATATTGCTGCGCCGGATCGCGATGGTGATGATCTCGGCACCGCTGGCTTCCACGGCCGCTTTGGTTTCGGCAAAATCCTTGTATTTTCCTGTGCCGACCAACAACCGCGAATGATAATTTTTACCCGCGATGATCAAATTTTCGTTCATGTCTTTTCCTGTATTAATACTAAAAAATCAGTTACCCACCACCCACAGCCACGACCACTTCCAGTTTATCGCCATCCGACAATTGCTGCGTGACAAACATGCTGCGCGGCACGATTTCGCCGTTAAGTTCCAGCGCGATGCGCTTGCCGGCCAAGCCCATTTCTTCGAGGAGTGCGGCCACACCGGTTGAATCGGGAAGTTGGCGAGTTGCGCCGTTAATACTGACGGTAATCACTTTTTGTTTGGGGCTCAATTGGGCAAGGTGCGATGAAGTTGATGGACGGGCCGGAATCATTGTGTGAAGCACGGGAGACTGCAGTTTTACCATTGAACTGCACCCGCAACAGTTGCAATTCTATTACAGTTTCCACGAATTGGATAAATACAGTAATCCGTGGCCGGGGCAGTAGTGAGGGTACGGTTACCCGGAATCGGGAATCACCGTACCGATAATTTTGCAGCAGGCTATTTCTGACCCGTCTGGTCCAGAGATGTTATCGGCCAATTTCTGACTTGCAGCCAAGTCTGTTGCACTGAGGGCGGCAGCTTGTCCATGTGTTTCAGGAATAGCGCAAGCGTCCAGATCTGTTCGTCCTTGAGGGTGTACCCGAACGAAGGCATGCCGGTCAGGCGGATGCCATGCTTGATCTTCCAGAACGAATCACCTTCCGGGTCGTCCTCGACACCGTCGGTCGCCAACTGGGGAGGCCTCGGATACTCGCCTTTCGCTATCGGTGATGGTGAATTGGCTCCCTTCGCGGAGCCATGGCAAACCGCGCAGTTCTCCGCGAAAAGACGGACACCCTGGAGGAGATTCTGGTCAGTCAGCGCCACCGGATTCTGTTCCTTCGGGGCGTATCGATCCAATGTCGCATCCAGTGAAGTTCCCGCCATCCAGAGTTCCAGCCCGCCGGGTTTTGCATCGGCATTGGCCGGAATCAAGCCGCTATGCACCAGCGCGTAGCCGCTTATCAGGGCAATTGCTATCGTTAATGTGATTCCCCAAACAACACCTTTCAACATGGTTTCTCCTTGCCAAACAGTTGGGACATTACAGCAATGTCCGGGATACGTTCCGATGCCGGGAACGCGATAAAGTTCATGCGACAGTCCGGACCGGGGCAATTACGAACAACATGTGGTTGCTCAACCAAGAGATGACGATGGGAATTTGATGCTGAATACCGCACCCATTCCATTTTCACCGGCGGAAATATCTATAACTGAGTCGTGTCTTTCAATAATTTGTTTGACGATCGCCAGTCCCAGTCCGCTGCCCTGAACCTCGTTTCCGGCAATGCGATAAAACCGCTCGAAAATTTTCTCCCTTTCCTCGGGAGGAATGCCGGGTCCGTTATCCTTCACATCAAGCACCAGACTGTTGCCGTCTTTACTCAGAGTCACATCCACCTTCCCGCCTTCCGGCGTATAGCGTATGGCGTTGTCCACCAGATTGCCAACCAGTATCCTTAACCCATCCTCATCCCCATTCAAGTGCGGCACAGTCAACGCAACAGCAGGCAAAGTTCTCGAGCCACTGTCGAAGAACTGTCAAGTTGAGTATTACCGGCATCCCACGTAAAATCGCACACCACGCGGGTGTAGTTCAATGGTAGAACGGCAGCTTCCCAAGCTGCATACGACGGTTCGATCCCGTTCACCCGCTCCAAAATCGTTTTTGCGCGCGAAGCGCTGCGTCGCATGCTCGCTCTCTCCTTGCCTATCTGTCTGATATGTCTGCGTCGTTCACTGCGCGGCTTCTTGCGCTTCATCACGCAAAAACGATTTGGGTAAAATCTTTACTTATTTAAGCGCAACATCCGGCACGGTGACGTGCTGATCGTGCATCACGATGCGCGGGACGAACAGGATCGCCAGCACATTTCCTGTTACCGCAACAGATCCCCACCAATCCATAGTCGAAAATCTGCCCGGCATCGTTTTGCGTGATGATGAATCCGGCCAGCGTTGTGGCCAAACCCATGGAGAGCGACTGTACCGTGGCATTCAGCGACATGAAGGTGCCGCGCAATTTCGGACGCGCCGCCGAAGTGATGATGGCCATCGCCGGGAATCATGCGTCCCGAGACCAGCACGAAGAATGCCGTGGTGCAGACCAGCCACAGCCACAGCGGTGCGGCGCCGATATGGGTCACCACCAGCAGGGGCAGCAGTGCCGCGACTGCGACTAGCCGGTAGATTTTGATCTTGCCGCGCAGGTCGGCCCAGTGGCCGATCAGCCGTGCGGTGAACAGTGTCGCCGCACCGCCGGCGAGATAGATGTACGGGATGTCCTGCAGCGAGATGCCGACATTGCCCACCGCGTAGATGGTGATATAGGGGATCACCGTGAAGCCGGAAAAGACCAGCAGCGCGGAGAACAGCAACGCGTTCAGGTGATTGGGTTCGCGCAGCACTTCGAACATTGCCGAGAGCGGGTGCGCGCGTTTCGCTTGTCCTGAGCTTGTCGAAGGGCTGATGTGATGGCGCAGCTCGGGCAGGAGTGCGCGCGCCGACAAGGATGAACAGCACGGACAGAACCGCGATCAGGATGAACGGTGCGCGCCACTGGAAATGATTGGCCAGCCACAGGGACAGCGGTACGCCTGCGACCGTGGAAAGGGAAAATGCGGTCGCCACGATGCCGCTGGCCCGGGCGCGGCGTGAAAAAGGGATCACGTCACCGATGATGGTCTGCACCATCGCGCCCATCACCCCGCCGAACGTCCCTGCCAGACCGCGCGCGATCAGCAGCATCGTGTAGCTGGGCGCCAGTCCGCACGCCAGTGTCGCCAGTCCGAACAGTCCGAAAATGGTCAGCAGCAAACGCTTGCGCTCGAAACGGTCGATGAACGTTGCAGCCAGCAATCCTGAAAAAGCTGCACTGAAACTGTAGGACGCGACCAGCAGGCCGAATTCGATGGGTGCTGATGCCGAACGCCTTTATCAGGACCGGGCCCAGCGGCATCATGATCATGAAGTCAAGGATGTGGCTGAACTGGATTCCGGCAAGAGTGAGCAATAAATATCGCTCGCGTTGCGGGGTCAGCGTGGGATGCATGTTCGAAGGCATTGATTTCAAGGGAAGCATTCTAACAGTGACGATAAGAAAAAATTGCGCTTCCGGCAGTGCTAAAATTGCGTCTCGAATTTTTTGTATTCCATCATGTCGCAACCCTCTTTTGTCCATCTCCGTTTGCACAGCGAATATTCAATTTCGGATGGCATGGTGCGCGTGGAGGAGGCAGTTGCGGCCGCAAAGCGGGATGCGATGCCGGCATTGGCGCTGACCGACCTGAATAATTTCTTCGGCCTGATCAAGTTTTACAAGAAGGCGCGCGGCGCGGGACTCAAGCCTGTCGTCGGGTGCGATGTGTTCATCACCAACGATGCCGATCGCGAGCGCCCGTATCGCCTGCTGTTGCTGTGCCAGTCAGTCGAGGGTTATCTGCGCTGTGCAGTCTGCTCAGCCGCGCCTATCTGGAGAACCAGCATCGCGGACGCGCCGAGCTGCGCCGCGAGTGGTTCCATCAGGATACCGGGGGGTTGATCGCGCTGTCCGGCGCACATCTCGGCGATACCGGCAGCGCGCTGTTGTCGGGCAATGCGGAACAGGCCAGGCAGTTCGCGCAGGAATGGGCTAGCCTGTTCAACAACCGCTATTACCTCGAAGTCCAGCGCGCCGGGTTTGCCGACGAGGAACTTCACATCCACGAGACGATTCGGCTCGCCGCCGAACTCGGGCTGCCGGTGGTCGCCACCCATCCGGTGCAGTTTCTTGCCGCCGAGGATTTCAAGGCGCACGAGGCGCGCGTGTGCATCGCCGAAGGTTATGTGCTCAACGACAAACGCCGCGCAAAACAATTTACCGCACAGCAATATTTCAAGACTCAGTCCGAAATGGCGGAGCTGTTCGCCGACCTGCCGGAAGCGCTGCAAAACAGCGTGGAGATCGCGCGGCGCTGCAATCTGTCGCTCGTGCTCGGCAAGCCGCGCCTGCCGGATTTTCCGACGCCCAAAGGCCAGGGACTGGATGATTATTTGCGCGAGCAGGCGGAACTCGGTCTGCAACAGCGCATGGCGTGCTTTATCCGGATGCCGCGGAGCGGGCCGCCAAACAATCGGAATATCAGGCACGGCTGGATTTCGAGATCGATACCATCATTGCGATGGGTTTCCCCGGCTACTTTCTGATCGTGGCGGATTTCATCCGCTGGGCCAAGGAAAACGGCGTGCCGGTCGGCCCCGGGCGCGGTTCGGGCGCGGGTTCGCTGGTGGCCTACAGTCTCGGCATCACCGACCTCGACCCGTTGCGTTATGCCTTGCTGTTCGAGCGTTTCCTGAATCCGGAACGCGTGTCGATGCCCGACTTCGACGTGGATTTCTGCCAGGACGGGCGCGAGCGCGTCATCGACTATGTGAAACAGAAATACGGCGCGGCCAGCGTGGCGCAGATCGCCACCTTCGGCACCATGGCTTCCAAGGCGGTGATCCGCGATGTCGGGCGGGTGATGGATTTTCCCTATGGCCTGTGCGACCGATTGTCGAAAGCGATCCCGCTGGAAGGCGTAAAACCGGTGTCGCTGAAAAAAGCGCGCGAGATGGAGCCGGAGATCAACAGCATCGCCGAGAGCGAAGAAGGTGTGCCCGAGCTGCTCGAGCTGGCAGGCCGACTGGAAGATCTGACGCGCAATGTCGGCATGCACGCGGGCGGCGTGCTGATCGCGCCCGGACAGCTCACCGACTTCTGCCCGCTGTATTGCGCCGACAGCAGCGCCAGCGTGATCAGCCAGTTCGACAAGGACGATGTCGAATCGATCGGCCTGGTGAAGTTCGACTTTCTGGGTCTGCGCACGCTGACCATACTCGATTGGGCGATGCGCCATGTCACGCGACTCAACGGCGGTACCGCGCCGTTCTCGCTGGAAACCCTGCCGCTGGACGATGCCGCGACTTACGACCTGCTGAAGGCATGCAACACCACGGCGATATTCCAGCTTGAATCGCGCGGCATGAAGGACATGCTGAAGAGCGCCAGGCCGGATTGCTTCGAGGACATCATTGCGCTGGTCGCGCTGTATCGTCCCGGCCCGATGGACCTGATCCCGGATTTCGTGCGGCGCAAGCACGGCGAGAAATTCGAATATCCGCATCCGGCGGTCGAGCCGGTACTGAAGGAGACTCACGGCATCATGGTCTACCAGGAGCAGGTGATGCAGATGGCGCAGCTGGTCGGCGGTTACAGCCTGGGCGGAGCCGACCTGTTGCGCCGCGCGATGGGCAAGAAAAATGTGGAGGAGATGGCCAAACAGCGCGAGTTCTTTGTCGCGGGCGCGCTCAAGGGCGGCACATCCAAAGAACAGGCGGGCCACCTGTTCGACCTGATGGAAAAATTCGCCGGCTATGGCTTCAACAAATCGCATGCCGCGGCCTATGCGCTGGTCGCCTACCAGACCGCCTATCTCAAGGCACATCATCCGGCCGCGTTCATGGCCGCAACGCTGTCGGGCGATCTGGACAATACCGACAAGGTGCGCACCTTCTACGCCGATACGCTGCAGCAGAATCTGCGCGTGTTGCCGCCGGACGTGAACAGTTCCGGTTATGTTTTTTCACCGGTGGACGAGCAGACCATCGCATACGGACTGGGGGCGATCAAGGGAACGGGCGAGGCGGCCATTGCCAGCATCGTCAATGCGCGCGAGCAGGGTCCGTTCAAGGACCTGTTCGATTTCTGCCGCCGTGTCGACAAGCGCATCGTCAACCGGCGCACGGTTGAAGCCTTGATCACGCGCGGGTGCGTTCGACAGCCTCAACGACCATCGCGCCAGCCTGATGGCCAGCGTGGATGCGGCGTTGGCGAGTGCCGATCAGCAGGCGCGCGCGGTGAATCAGAACAGCCTGTTCGGGCACGACGAGGGCGATGTGGCGCTGATCGTGAAGTATGCCGATGTGCCGCGCTGGCGGTTGCGCGAACAGCTTGCGCATGAAAAAGCCAGCCTGGGAATCTACCTCGGCGGCCATCCGTACCAGGAATATGCCGACGAGCTGGCCAACTTCATCAAGGTGAAACTGGTCGACCTGACCCCGCAATTTGTCGGGCAGTCGAACGGTTCCGCGGGTGGTTCGAGCAAGGGTTCCGGATATGGCTCGCGGCGCGGCGTACCGGTGGTGCTGGCAGGCATCGTGGCCGGGCTGCGCATCCAGCAGACCCGGCGCGGACGCATGGCGATCGTCACGCTCGACGACGGCAGCGCGCAGGTCGAGCTGACCCTGTTCAACGAAATCTACGAGGCCAACCGCCCGTGGATAAAGCGAGGATGAATTGCTGGTGGTGCGGGGCACGGCCAAGCTGGATGAGTATTCAGGCAACGTGCGCGTGAGCGGCGAAGAACTGTTCGACTTCGCAACGGCACGTTCACACTTCGCGCAGCAACTGGCCCTGCGCTGCAACGGCAACGCCAGCATCGGGCAGCTCAAAAAATTGTTTACCCCGTATCGCGAGGGCAAGTGCCCGGTGCAAATTCACTACCGCAACGACAATGCAAGCTGCCAACTGCGTCTGGGCGAGGCCTGGCAAGTGACGCTGCACGAAGATCTGCTGCACGATCTGCGCGAGTTGCTGCATGCGGAAAACGTGAAGGTGGTTTACGTTTGAAGCTTTTGGTGATTTGTTTGTAGGAGCGGGCCATGCCCGCGAATTTCTTTTCGCGGGCATGGCCCGCTCCTACAATTCATTCCTTGCCGCGCGCAATATTCTTCGCTAATGATCAATTGATATTGAGGCCGGTGTGGCGCAGTCTGCACAGGCTATCGGTCATGCCGACTTGCCGACGCGTGTACTCCATCGTCATCGTCCATGCGCTTCGTCACATATTTGAGATCGAAGTCGAGCAAAACTTATTGCGTGAAGAAAACGTTAAGGGGTTTGCGGTTGCCGGGCTAACCCTTAAGCGGTATTGAGGGTGCAGCAGCAGAGAGAGTAGAATCGCCCCTTGCGCAGTTTGGCCAATCAGCAAGTCGGTGAAAAAACAATCAGGATGGACATTGCGGGTGTATTGCCTTTGGATGTTGCAGGCGCGGCCATCGTGTTCTGGCTGGCGCTGGGACTGCTGGGGTTGGTACTGCAGCGCCGTCCGCACCTGATCACCAATGTCATTTTTCCGCTCGGCGCGATCGTTTCGCTGGTGCTTGCCGCTGCCGGTTTATGGGCGATCGGCGGGCATGCCAGTCATGCTGTATTGCCGCTGGGCCTGCCTGATCTGCCGTTTCATCTCAGTCTCGATCCGCTCTCCGCATTTTTCCTGATCCTGCTGGGCGGTGCTTCGTTCGGCGTGTCGTTGTTCAGCGCCGGTTATTTCAAATCCATGCAGGGTAATACGCTCGGGCTTGCTGTGCCTGGAATATCACCTGTTCCTGGCCGGCATGGCGCTGGTGTTGCTGGCTGACGACGCGTACATGTTCATGGTGGCGTGGGAGACGATGGCCCTGTCTTCCTATTTTCTGGTCACCACCGACCACAAGATTCCCGATATCCGCAAGGCGGGCTTTTTGTACCTGCTGATCGCGCATGTCGGGGCGATCGCGATCTTGCTCAGCTTCGGCGTGATGCAGGGCGGGCACGGCATAGGCGCTTACACCTTTGCGGCGCTGCGCGAGGCGCATCTGTCGACATTCTGGTCATCGGCGGCGTTCCTGCTGGCGTTGTTCGGCTTCGGCGCGAAAGCGGGTTTGCTGCCGCTGCACGTCTGGTTGCCCGAAGCCCATCCGGCCGCACCGTCGCCGGTTTCCGCATTGATGAGCGGCATCATGCTGAAAACGGCGATCTACGGCATCCTGCGCGTCACCTTCGATCTGCTGGGTGCGCAACAATGGTGGTGGGGTGTGCTGGCGTTGGCGTTGGGTCTGATCACTGCGATCTATGGCGTGATGTTCGCCGCGGTGCAGGGCGACATGAAGCGGCTACTGGCTTATTCTTCGATCGAGAACATCGGCCTGTTGCTGGTGGGAATCGGCCTGGCCATCATCTTTCATGTCTACGGCAAGGACGCGCTGGCGGCATTGTCGTTGACCGCGACGCTGTACCACAGCCTGAATCACGCGTTCTTCAAGAGCCTGCTGTTCATCGGCACGGGCTCGATCCTGCATGCGACCGGCGAACGCAACATGGGGCGGATGGGCGGACTGATCCGTCACATGCCGTGGGTCGCGGTGCTGATGCTGGTCGGCGTACTGTCGATATCCGGCCTGCCGCCGTTCAATGGATTCGTTTCGGAATGGCTGTTGTTGCAGGCGTTCCTGCTGTCGCCGGGCTTGCCCAACAATTACATCAATATGCTGATACCGGTGGCGGCCGCGGTGATCGCGCTGGCCGCCGCGCTGGCGGCCTATGTGATGGTGAAATTCTACGGCGTCATTTTCCTCGGCCAGCCGCGCGGCGAGGCGCGTGCCGAACCGCACGATGCCGGCATGTGTGAACGCATCGGATTGGGCTGGCTCGCGCTCGGTTGTGTGCTGCTGGGATTGGCGCCGGTGTTTGTGGTGCATCAAATTGACCTGGTGACAAAAATATTGGTCGGGCGCGGGCTGGGCAATGCGGCTTCCGGTTGGCTGTTCCTCGCGCCGGTCGACATCGAGCGGGCCAGTTACAGTCCGGTGTATTTCCTGCTGGCGGTGCTTGGCGTGATGCTGGTGACGGTTTTGGTGGTGCATTATTTCTATCACGGACGGACTGCGGCGCGGCCCGGCCTGGGACTGCGGTTTCCCGGCTCAGACTTCGCGCATGCAGGATACCGCCGAAGGGTTCGGGCAGCCGATCCGGCGCATCTTCGAGCCGTTTTTCCGTATCGAAAGGGAGTTGCCCAGCGCGTTCGATACGCATCCGCGCTATCACGGCCGCAGCGATGACCGTATCTGGTTCGCGCTGTATGTGCCGATCAAACACATCACAGAAAAACTTTCGTCGTGGGTATCGTTGTTGCAGCACGGGCGCATCCATTTGTACCTGACCTATACCTTTGTCACGCTGATCGTGTTGCTGGCGTTCGTATGATGGGCTCGGATCAGGCTCTCGGCATCCTGTTTCAGATCTACCAGTCGTTGCTGGTCGTGCTGCTTGCGCCGCTGTTGACGGGCTGGGTAAACCAGTGCCGTGCCTGGCTGCAAAACCGCACCGGTCCGGGCCTGTTGCAACCTTATCGCACGTTGCGCAAGTTGTTTCACAAGGATGCGGTAATGGCCTATAACGCCTCGCCGCTGTTTCGCACCACGCCTTATATTTTGTTCGGTTGCATGTGGCTGGCTGCAGCCATCATTCCGATCATCGCGGTGGATTTGCCATTTTCTCCCGCTGCCGACGTGATCGCGCTGGTCGGTGTGTTTGCGTTGGCGCGGGTGTTCATCGCACTTGCCGCGATGGATATCGGCACCGCATTCGGTACGCTGGGTGCGCGGCGCGAGATGCTGGTGTCGTTTCTCGCCGAACCGGCATTGCTGATGGTGTTCTTCACCGCTTCGCTGATCAGCCACTCGACGCAGTTGCCGCGCATCGTCGAGGCGCTGGCGCATCATCAGTTCATCCTGTATCCCAGCCTAGCCTTTGCCGGATTGGCTTTCACGATCGTGCTGCTGGCCGAGAATGCGCGCATCCCGGTGGACAATCCCGGCACGCATCTGGAATTGACCATGATCCACGAAGCGATGATTCTGGAATATTCGGCGCGCCACCTGGCGCTGGTGGAGTGGGCGAGCAGCCTCAAGCTGTTCGCCTATATTTCCATCGGCATCGCGCTGTTTTTTCCCTACGGTATTGCCGGAGCAGGGGATTGGCGTGCGCTGCCGCTGGCCATCATCGCGCTGCTGGTCAAGCTGATATTGGCTGGCGCGCGCACTGGCATTACTGGAAACGCTGCTCGCCAAGATGCGCATCTTCCGCGCGCCCGAGTTTTTGGGCACCGCATTTCTGCTGGCGGTGCTGGGCTTGTTGATCCATTTTTTACTGGGCGCATGATGGGAGCCTCTAAAAATTCAGAGTTCGCACAAATGCAAGGCGCGGGAAAATTTTGCCGCGCCGCATATGAGGTATATGTAAGCAAGAAATTTTGCCGCAACGCAGCAGTTGGGATGAAATGTGATTTTTTAGAGGTTCCCATATGACGATGAGCTTCAGCATTCAACTCATCAATCTGCTCGCGGCAATGTTGCTGCTGATCGCTTTTGCGATGCTGTCGCAACGGCGCATCATGTCGCTGATCAATCTGTTTGCATGGCAGGGACTGGTGCTGTCGCTCAGCACATTCGTCGTGGCCTACTCGACGGACCAGCATCATTTGTATTATTCCGCCGGATTGACCTTGTTGCTCAAGGTGCTGTTTTTACCGTGGCTGCTGCATCGCCTGATGCGCAAGCTGAACGTGAAGTGGGATGTGGAAACGCTGATCAACATTCCGACTACCATGCTGGTCGGCATTGCGCTGGTGATTTTTTCGTTCAATCTGGCCGCGCCGATCTCGCAACTCTCCGAGAGCATCACGCGCGGGCTGATCGGTATCGCGCTGGCCAGCGTGCTGCTGTCGATGCTGATGATGCTGACGCGGCGCAAGGCGATCCCGCAGGTGGTCGGTTTTCTGGCGATGGAAAACGGACTGTTCTTTGCCGCGACCAGCGCCACGCAGGGCATGCCGCTGGTGGTGGAGCTGGGCATCGCGCTGGACGTGCTGGTGGCCACCTTCATATTCGGTATCTTTTTCTTCCAGATACGCGAGACCTTCGACAGCCTGGATATCTCCCACATGGAGAAGCTCAAGGATGATTGATTTGCAGATTCTTGGCCTTGTTGCTTACCCCGTTAGCGGGCGGTCTGCTGCTGGCCGTATTCGGCTCGCGCAACTGGGCGGCAGAGCTGAATTCGGTGATGAGTTTCTGCACCTTTATTGCGGCTGTGGTGATTGACCGATGCGCGTGATCGACGCGGGGCCGCAGGTCGCGTTCAGCGAGGAATTTTTCATCGACCAGTTCAATGTATTCCTGGTCGCGCTGACTGCATTCGTCGCGTTCACCACCTCGCTGTTCTCGCGCCCCTATATGCGCATCGAGCAGCATCACGGCAAGCTCACCACGCCGATGCTGCATCTGTACTACAGCATGTACCAGATGTTCACGCTGGCGATGCTGGTCGCGTTGACCTCCAACAACATGGGCATCATCTGGGTGGCGATGGAAGCTGCCACACTGACTACGGTGCTGCTGGTCAGCCTGTACCGCACCCCGGCCAGCATCGAGGCGGCGTGGAAGTATTTCATCCTGTGCGGCGTGGGCATCGCACTGGCGCTGTTCGGCACCATCCTGTTGTATTTCGCCGCCGAGCGCGTGCTGGGTGAGGGCGGTACTGCGTTGTTGTGGACGCACTTGAACGAAGTCAAAGGCTAGTCTTGAACCGACCGTGCTCAAACTGGCATTCGTGTTCCTGCTGGTCGGCTACGGCACCAAGGTCGGCCTGGTGCCGCTGCACAGCTGGCTGCCGGATGCCCATGCGGAAGGGCCCACGCCGGTCTCTGCGGTGCTGTCCGGCCTGCTGCTGAATGTCGCACTGTGTGCGGTGATGCGCAGCAAGGTACTGGTGGACGGCTCGCTGGGCACACACTTCGCCGGCAACCTGATGATGGGATTCGGCCTGTTGTCGGTGATGGTTGGTGCATTGTTCCTGTCGCGGCAAAAAGACATCAAGCGCATGTTCGCCTACTCATCCATCGAACACATGGGGCTGGTCACCTTCGCGTTCGGTATGGGCGGGCCGGTCGCCACGTTCGCGGCGATGCTGCACATGACCGTGCACTCGCTGACCAAGTCGGCGATCTTCTTCGCGGTCGGCCATGCGGTGCAAAAGGCCGGGACACAGCAGATGGAAAACATACGCGGCATCATGCAGATCAGCCCCACGGTGGGCTGGGGATTGATGCTCGGCACGCTGGCAATTTTGGGCATGCCGCCGTTCGGTGTTTTCGCCAGTGAGTTTTTAATTATCACCACCGCGATGCATGATTATCCGTGGACCACACCGTTCCTGTTGGCCGCGCTGGGTATCGCTTTCGCCGCCATATTTGGCAAGATACAGCCTATCGTGTTCGGTGAAACCACGGCGCGCCGATTGCCGCACCAGCCGGCGCTGATACCGGTGTTCGCGCACCTGCTGCTGGTGCTGATCCTCGGGCTGTATATGCCACCCTATCTGGCCAACTGGTATAGACAGGCGGCGGCTTTGTTGGGAGGATAAACCATGCCTATCATTCATCCCAATCTGCATTTAACTAAAATTCCCGGCGCGATTCCCGCGTGGTCGGGCGAGATCAGGCCCGACGATCTTCAGTCAATTTGCCAGAACGTGCAGGACGGCGGCGGCAGGCTGGTCGCACTGTGGGGCAGCGATGAGCGCGAACAAGGCAAGGGCTTTGCGTTGCATATCGCGCTGGTCAATGAGAAAGGTTTGGTTTGTTTAAACGTGCCTTTGCCCGCCGAGTTGCCCCACTACCCCGATGTCAGTCGGATATTTCCGGTGGCTAACCGCATGCAGCGCGCCGCATATGACCTGCTCGGCATATACGCTCACGAAGGCCAGGACCATCGCAAATGGTTGCGCCACGGTGCGTGGCACGGCGGCAGTTTTCCGCTGCGCAAAGATTTTGATGCGGTACAGAGCCGCACCGACGAAGCTGACGCTTATCCTTTCGTGCAAGTGGAAGGACAGGGCGTGCATGAGATTGCGGTGGGCCCGGTGCATGCGGGCATCATCGAGCCGGGGCATTTCCGCTTTTCCGTGGTCGGGGAGAATCCGCTGCGCCTTGAGGAACGTCTGGGTTATGTGCACAAAGGCATCGAAAAGCGCTTCGAGAGCATGACCGTGCAGCAGGCGCGCCAAACTCGCCGGGCGGGTGAGCGGCGACAGCACGGTCGCCTATGCCTGGGCGTATGCGATGGCAGCGGAAAGCATCGCTGCGGTCACGCCGCCGGACCGTGCGCTGTGGATGCGCGCGCTGTTTCTGGAGCGCGAACGCATCGCCAATCACCTGGGCGATCTCGGCTATCTGGGCAACGATGTCGCTTTGTCGTTCGGCTTTGCGCAGTTCTGGATTTTGAAGGAGCAGGTATTGCGCAACAATGCCGCGCTGTTCGGGCATCGCTACCTGATGGACAGGATCATTCCTGGCGGCGTAGCCGCAGATTTGCCGGAACCGGGCAAACAGACGCTGCTTGAAGAATGCGCCATGCTGGAGCGCGAGGTGCGTGTGTTGCGCAGCATTTACGAGGAACATGCCGGCGTGCAGGATCGCTTCATCGCAACCGGACGCGTCGAGCCGAAACTCGCCGCACAACTTGGCTTATGCGGTCTGGCCGGGCGCGCCAGTTCACTGGCCTGGGACGCGCGCGTGCAGTTTCCCTGTGCTCCCTATGACAAACTGGATGTGCGCATGGCGACCTATCGCAACGGCGATGTCGCGGCGCGCGTCATCGTGCGCTTCGACGAACTGTTCGAGTCGTTGCGTTTGCAAAGAGCGATACTGACCAACCTGATACATGACAACACATTGACCGTGCCGCTCGAAAAACTTCCAGCGCTCGGCTTCGGCGTGGGCATGGTGGAAGGATGGCGCGGCGAAGTAATGGTGGCGATACACACCGATGCACAGGGTAATCTCACACGCGTGCATCCGCATGACCCATCCTGGCAAAACTGGCCGGTGCTGGAACATGCCATCATGGGCAACATCGTGCCGGACTTCCCGCTGATCAACAAATCGTTCAATCTGAGTTATTCAGGCCAGGATCTCTGTAGAGTGCTACTTCCCATATGTATCAGCTGATTAAACAGATCATTAAAAACGGGCATCAAGACCGAGGCCGCACCATTGCCGGAAGAGGCGATGCGCGTCGGGACACAGCGGTTGAGTGCAGGAGATCCTGCGCGTGTTCGGCAGCGCGCTGAACATACGCCATGTCGATGCCGGCTCATGCAACGGATGCGAACTGGAGATCCACGCGGTCAACAATGCCTATTACAACATCGAAGGTCTGGGCATCAAATTCGTTGCCAGTCCGCGCCATGCGGACATGCTGTTGGTCACCGGTCCGGTGTCGCGCCATATGGAAGATCGCGCTCAAGCGCACCTACGACGCCACGCCGGAGCCCAAACTGGTGGTGGCGATCGGCGAGTGCGCCTGCAACGGGGGAATCTTTTCTCCCGAGGGCGGGGGCGAAAGCTATGCCAGTTGCGGCAAAGTGTCCAACGTGATTCCGGTGGATGTGATGGTGAGCGGTTGCCCGCCCACGCCGACGGCGATACTGCAGGGCATACTCACCGCGGTCAGCAAGAAAAAATGATGCTGTGGCGGTTAGCTTTGCTTTAGCTGTTTCAGCTGGTGCATGCAATCCATTGCGGCGAGTTTGTAGCATTCCGCGAGCGTCGGATAGTTGAATACGTTGCTGACCAGGTCGCGCACCGTGCCGTTGAAGTTCATCACCAGTTGCCCGATGTGGATCAGTTCGCTGGCCTGTTCGCCGACGATATGCACGCCCAGCAGTTTTTCATTGCGCCTGTCCACGACCAACTTGAGCAAGCCGTGTGCGTCGCCGATGATCTGTCCGCGTGCGCTGTCTTTGAAATTCGCGCGGCCGACCAGGTAGGGAATGTTTTCCTGCTGCACTTCCTTTTCGGTTTTGCCGACATAGGATATCTCCGGGATGGTGTAGACCGCCATCGGCAGATTCTCGGCCGTGACATGCTGCTCGCGGTCGAAGGCATACAGTACCGCTGCGCGACCCTGCTCCATTCCGGTCGAGGCAAGCGCGGGCCGGCCGATCAGGTCGCCCACCGCAAAGATGTGCGGCACGCTGGTCTGGAAATGCTGGTTCACTTCGATCCAGCCGTCTTCGGCGACGATGCCGGCGTGTTCGACATGCAGCATCTCGCTGTTGGGTTGCCTGCCTTGTGCATACAGCACCGCGTCGGTGCGTATCTGTTTGCCGCTTTCCAGCACGGTGAGTGTGCTGTTCTGTTCGCGGCGGATCTCCGCGACGCGTTCCTGCATGTGGAACGTGACACCCATATCGAGGAAGCTTTCGGCCAATACGCCCACCACATCCTCGCTTAAATAGTCCAGCAATTGCCTGTGGCTGTCCACCACGAAAACCTGCACGCCCAGCGCAGCAAAGATGGACACGAATTCGCAGCCGATCACGCCGCCACCGACGACCAGCAAGCTGTCCGGAAGATGGCGAAGATTCAGGATGGAAGTCGAATCCAGCACGGTTTTTTTGTCGAATGGAATATTGGCCGGGCGGCGCGGCCTGGAGCCGGTGGCCAGTATGATGGCCTCGGCAGAAATTTTGCGGACGTTGCCGGCGGCATCGCTTACCTGAATGGTATGTGCATCGGAAAACGATGCCTCGCCCGGAATCAATGCCACGCCCGAACGCAGCAACCGTTGCAGGATGACGGACTCCTGCTGCGCGATCACGGCTTCTTTGCGCCGCACTGCATCGGCCAGCAAGCCATGGCGGCTGCGGCTATCCGGCGCAAGCGCCTGGCGCATGCCGCCGGAACGTGACAGCAGATAGGCCACTTCGCGCAACGCCTTGCTGGGTATCGTGCCGGTCTGCAGTCCCGCCCCGCCCAGCTTGGGCTTGCGCTCGATGATCGCGGCGCGCTTGCCCATGCGCGCCGCCTGCCACGCGGCCTGTTGTCCGGCGGGGCCGGAACCGATTATCAGAATGTCATAGTCCATGCGTGTGCTCCGGAGGTTGGAACGTCAATGATTCTGGAAATCGAAACTTAGCCACAGAGATCACAGAGAGATATCAGCGATTTTGTGTATTGCCGGGTATCCCGTTAGATGGGATACAACCATTCGTTTTCTCTGTGTCCTCTGTGTTCTCTGTGGCTATATTTTTTTCTTTTGTCGTGCAGCCTATTTGATGCGCATACCGGGCTGCGCACCGTCATCCGGCGACAGAATGAACAGTCCCGGTGTCTCTCCGGATGCTGCCAGCACCATGCCTTCCGACAGGCCGAATTTCATCTTGCGCGGCGCGAGATTGGCGACCATCACCGTCATGCGACCCTTGAGCTTTTCCGGATCGTAAACCGACTTGATGCCGGCAAACACAGTGCGAGGATTTTCTTCGCCGATGTCCAGCGTCAGCTTCAACAATTTCTCCGCGCCTTCCACATGCTCGGCATTGACGATCTTTGCCACGCGCAGATCGATCTTGCTGAACTCGTCGATGCCTATGGTTTCGGCGATCGGTGCGATGGCATGCTGTTGCGCTTCGGCATGGCGGGTTTGCGAATGGGTATCTGTTGCCGGAGCAAGAGTTTCTTTGTTGGTATCGATCATGGCGTCTATTTTTTTTGGGTCAATTCGTGTAATGAGATGGGAATAACTACCTATTTGGTGACCTTCTGATAGTGTTCTTCCCAAGTCTTTCCATGAAATGGCGGGAATCTTAAGAAACCTTTCTATCTCTATTGCGAGTTGAGGCAATATTGGTTTTAGGTAAATAGTAAATAATCTAAATGCTTCTATCGCAAAGCTACAAATCTCATGCAATCGTTCTTTTGCCTGTGCATCAGTATTAATAGATTTAGCTAATACCCACGGCTCTTCCTTGTGAATATATGAATTTGCGACATCAATCCTGATCATCAATTTTCTAATTACGGCTGAGTAATTTCTTTGTTCAAATAATTCACCGATGTTTTCAGGTTCATTTTCAACTAATTGGTTATTTGAGTCCCACTGGCTTTTTAGTCCACTAAACAGATAAGTTTTTTCTGCTTCATTCCAATAGTCGGCAAGTGTTTTATTCGCAGGGAGTCCATCCTTTATGACTTTAAACCAATCTTCATCTTGCTTTGCGATAGAGCCTATTTTTCCATCGAAATATTTACTCAAAAATCCAGCCGTGCGGCTGGCAATATTGATGTACTTGCCGATCAAATCGCTGAATTCACCGTCGCGACGAAATCTTCCAGGCTCAGGTCGATATCTTCCATCGAGCCATTAAGTTTTGCAGCATAGTAGTAGCGCAGATATTCCGGTATTGAGTCCCTGTTCGACATAGCTGTCGCGCAGTGATAAAGGTGCCGCGCGACTTGCTCATCTTCTCGCCGTTGACGGTCAGGAAGCCATGCGCAAACAGCTTGGTCGGCGTGCGGAAACCGGCGTGTTGCAGCATCGCGGGCCAGAACAGCGCGTGGAAATACAGGATATCCTTGCCGATGAAGTGATACAGCTCGGGTCTCGAGCCTCGCTTCCAGTATTCGTCAAAGTCTGATGCCCTTGTCATTGCATAGTTGCTTGAAGCTGCCCATGTAGCCGACCGGCGCATCCAGCCACACATAGAAATATTTGCCCGGCGCATCGGGTATCTCGAAGCCGAAGTAGGGCGCGTCGCGCGAGATGTCCCAGTCGGTGAGTTTGTTCTCGCCTTCGGCGCCCAGCCATTCCTGCATCTTGTTGGCGGCTTCGGGTTGCAGCGCGCCGCTGCGCGTCCATTCGCGCAGGAACTGCTGGCAGGTCTCGGCGGAGAGCTTGAAGAAATAGTGGTCGGAATTGCGCAGTTCCGGTTTCGCGCCGGACACGGCGGAGTAAGGATTGATCAGGTCGGTGGGTGCATAGGCGGCACCGCACACTTCGCAGTTGTCGCCATACTGGTCCTTGGCATGGCACTTCGGGCATTCGCCCTTGATGAAGCGGTCCGGCAGGAACATGTTCTTGACCGGGTCGAAGAATTGCTCGATGGAGCGCACCTCGATCAGGCCGGCAGCTTTCAAGCTTGCGATAGATGGCCTGCGCAGTATTCCCTGGTCTCGTTGCTAGTTGGTGCTGCCGTAGTTGTCGAACGCGACATGGAATCCGTCGAAATCGGCCTTGTGTTCCTGCCACACGCGGTCTATCAGTTGTTCCGGGGTGATGCCTTCCTTCTCGGCGCGCAGCATGATCGGCGTGCCGTGGGTGTCGTCGGCGCAGACATAGTGGCAGGTATTGCCCCGCATCTTCTGGAAGCGCACCCAGATGTCGGTCTGGATGTATTCGACCAGGTGGCCGAGGTGGATGCTGCCGTTGGCGTAGGGCAGGGCGGAGGTGACGAGGATTTTTCGTGGGTTTGAACATGTGTGAGCATTGCCGGAACTGCTGATCAAAGGCGCGGATTTTAGCAAATCGCGCGCGACAGCGTGCGAATTGGTTAAAATCGCGCCCTTGAAAATAAATTTAAGGAGCAAGGTACAAGGTACAAGACTCAAGATTCAAGGATAAAGGAATTTCGCATTTCCTTGAAACTTTCGCATTTCATCTTTCACGTGGATATTATGAGCATCAAGTCAGACAAATGGATACGCCGCATGGCGGAGCAGCACAAGATGATCGAACCGTACGAGCCGAACCAGGTGAAGCAGGTCGACGGCAAGCGCATCGTTTCCTATGGCACGTCCAGCTATGGCTACGATATCCGCTGCTCCAACGAATTCAAGCTGTTCACCAACATCAACAGCACCATCGTCGATCCGAAGAACTTCGACCCGAGTTCCTTCGTCGAGGTCAATGCCGATTTCTGCATCATTCCGCCCAACTCGTTCGCGCTGGCGCGCACCGTCGAATATTTCCGCATCCCGCGCAGTGTGCTTGACGATCTGCCTGGGCAAGTCCACCTATGCGCGCTGCGGCATCATCGTCAACGTCACGCCGTTCGAGCCGGAATGGGAAGGCTACGTGACGCTGGAGTTTTCCAATACCACCCCGTTGCCCGCCAAGATCTACGCCAATGAAGGTGTGGCGCAGGTGCTGTTCTTCGAGGGCGATGAAGTCTGCGAAACTTCCTACAAAGATCGCGGTGGCAAATACCAGGGGCAAGTCGGAGTCACGCTGCCGAAAATGTAGCCTGCCTTCAGCAGGCTTATAACTTTTAGCGACAAAATTTCCTCTTGCAGCGCCCCTTAAATCTGCGACAATCCGCGCAAATTCGCTATTCCCGCCCAGTCATGTATTCCTAGAGGGAGTTCACAATGAAATTCAGGTTTCCTATTATCATCATCGATGAAGACTTCCGTTCCGAAAATGCCAGCGGATTGGGCATACGCGCACTGGCTGATGCCATTGAAAAGGAAGGGATGGAAATTCTCGGGGTCACCAGTTATGGCGATCTGACTTCATTCGCGCAACAGCAGAGCCGCGCCTCGGCATTTTTACTCTCTATTGACGACGAGGAATTCGGTTCCGGCAGCAAGGAAGAAACCGAGGTTGCACTGAAAACCTTGCGCGCCTTCGTCCAGGAGATACGTTTCAAGAACGCCGACATTCCGATCTACCTGTACGGCGAGACGCGTACTTCGCGGCATATTCCGAACGATGTCCTGCGCGAATTGCACGGCTTCATCCACATGCACGAGGACACGCCGGAATTCGTGGCGCGCCACATCATTCGCGAAGCAAAATCATATCTGGACTCGCTGGCGCCGCCGTTTTTCCGCGCTTTGCTGCACTACGCGCAGGATGGTTCCTACTCCTGGCATTGTCCGGGACACTCGGGCGGCGTGGCATTCCTGAAGTCGCCGGTCGGGCAGATGTTCCACCAGTTTTTCGGCGAGAACATGCTGCGTGCCGACGTGTGCAATGCGGTGGACGAGCTTGGCCAGCTGCTCGATCACACCGGTCCGGTGGCAGCCTCGGAGCGCAATGCGGCGCGCATTTTCAATGCCGATCATTTGTTCTTTGTCACCAACGGCACATCGACCTCCAACAAGATCGTGTGGCACTCGACCGTAGCACCGGATGACATCGTGGTGGTGGACCGCAATTGCCATAAATCCATATTGCACGCCATTATTATGACCGGTGCGGTGCCGGTGTTCCTTACCCCGACACGCAATCACTACGGCATCATCGGCCCGATCCCGAAATCCGAATTCGAACCGGAAAGCATCCAGCGCAAGATCGATGCGAATCCTTTCATCAAGGACAAGACCAAGAAGCCGCGCATCCTGACCATCACCCAGAGTACCTATGACGGTGTGGTGTACAACGTGGAGATGCTCAAGGAAATGCTGGATGGACGTATCGACACTTTGCATTTCGACGAAGCATGGCTGCCCCACGCGGCATTCCATGATTTTTACAAGGATATGCATGCCATCGGCAAATCCCGGCCGCGCGCCAAAGAGTCAATGATCTTTTCCACGCAGTCTACGCACAAGCTTCTGGCGGGGTTGTCGCAGGCATCGCAGATTCTGGTGCGTGAACCGCAGAGTCACAAGCTTAACAGCCACGTGTTCAACGAAGCCTATCTGATGCATACGTCGACCAGTCCGCAATATGCCATCATCGCTTCGTGCGATGTGGCTGCCGCGATGATGGAACCGCCCGGCGGCACGGCGCTGGTCGAGGAGTCCATTGCCGAAGCGCTGGATTTCCGCCGCGCGATGCGCAAGGTGGACGAGGAGTATGGCCAAGACTGGTGGTTCAAGGTGTGGGGCCCTGATGTTCTCGCCGAGGAAGGCATCGGATCACGCGAAGACTGGGTGTTGCATACCGACGACAAGTGGCATGGCTTTGGCAAGCTTGCCACCGGTTTCAATATGCTGGACCCGATCAAGGCGACCATCATTACTCCAGGCCTGGATGTGGATGGCGATTTTTCCGACAACGGCATACCCGCCTCGATGGTCACCAAATACCTGGCCGAACACGGCGTGATCGTCGAGAAGTGCGGGCTGTATTCATTCTTCATCATGTTCACCATCGGCATCACCAAGGGACGCTGGAACACGCTGTTGACCGCGTTGCAGCAGTTCAAGGACGATTATGATCGCAACCAGCCGATCTGGCGCATACTGCCCGAGTTCGCTGCGGCACATCCGCGTTATGAACGTGTCGGGCTGCGCGATTTGTGCCAGCAGATACATGATATGTACAAGAACCACAACGTGGCGCGCATGACCACCGAAATGTATCTATCCAACATGCAGCCGGGTATGAAACCTTCGGATGCGTTTGCCAGAATGGCGCATGCCGAGATCGACCGCGTGGAGATTGAAAATCTGGAAGGCCGTATCACCGCCGTGTTGCTTACGCCCTATCCGCCGGGTATCCCGTTGTTGATCCCGGGCGAGATTTTCAACAAAACCATCGTCGATTACCTCAAGTTTGCGCGCGATTTCAATGAAAAATTCCCCGGCTTCGAGACCGATATTCACGGCCTGGTTGCAGAGGAAGTCGATGGCGAGAAACACTATTTTGTGGACTGCGTGCACTGATTGTTGAAGATGGGGACGGCTTGCGCGGAATACCCCGTTCACCAGTGGCACAACCTGTGCTGACATTCGTTCGGCATGTGAAGCAAACGATATAGATAAGTATTATAGTGTATCGGTCTTGATGTATTGGGAAAAGGTCAACAAAAGTGACGGACACGTCTAAAACCGCAAGGTGGCCCTGATGCGACGACAACTCCTTAGTGATATTACAGTGCCGGATGATGTGCTGCTGGTAGAGAAAACCAGGCTTTTATATGCCGGTTTGCCCAGCGCAATTGCCATCAACGTGCTGCTTGTGCTGGTACTCGCCGGTGTTCAGATGTCAGTGATCGCCCCCAATAGATTGCTGATCTGGGTTGCATTAATCAGTTTGTTCTTGTTGGCCAGGACTGCTTTGGCGGTGGCCTGGCGGAACAGCGAACAGTTTGTAGAAGATTGCGCGCCGCTTTGGATACGCCGCTTCCGAGTCAGCGTTATCATGACCGGGATAGCCTGGGGCGCGGGCACGGTATTGCTGTTTCCTGCCGGGGATGTAACTCACCAGGTCTTCATGGCTTTCGTCATGGCCGGTTTAAGCGCAGGTGCATTCATATTGTTGGCGGTCGATCGGATTTCCACGCTGGGCTTTCTCGTTCCGTCACTGCTGCCATTGATCCTTTTGTACTTATTCGAGGGCGGGACGATTCCTCTGGCCATGAGCGTCACGGGCGCGCTTTATTTGTTTGTTATTGTCACAAATGCTGCGCGGTTTGGGGCGAATTTTAACGAAATCGTCCAATTGCGTATCGAAGCGGTCAGGCGTGAGCAGGTGTTGAGCGAAAGCGAGGAGCGTTTGAACCAGGCTCAGCAGATCGCTCATCTGGGCAGTTTTGTCTGGGATACGGTGTCCTCGAAATTTCAGTGGTCGGATGAATACTTTCGCATATTGGGTCTGGAGCCGGGAAGCGTCACGCCCAGTTATGAACAGTTTCTCAAAGGGATACACCCGGATGATGTAGAAAAGGTAAAGAATACTTTCTGGAATACGATGCAGGGAGGCCGGCCATGTGATTGTGAACATCGCGTGGTGAGACCGGATGGCAGCGTGCGTTATGTGCATAGTCGCGGTGAGGCAACAATCGATGACGCCGGGAAAACCATTAAGGTGGCGGGTACCGCACAGGACATCACCGCTCGCAAAGAGGCCGAAATCAACTGGCGGGAAGCATTGGAGCGGTTGCAGAAGATTGCCAGTCGGGTACCAGGAGTGGTCTATCAATTCCGGATGGACCCGGGCGGCCGCTTCAGTTTTCCTTTTGCCAGTGAAGCTATGCGCGAGATATTCAGGGTCAGTCCGGAGCAGGTTAGCGAGGATGCCTCCAAAGTATTTGCCGTGATTCATCCTGATGATCTGGCGGCCACTATCGATTCCATCCTGGCTTCAGCACGCGACCAGTCACCGTGGAATCATGAGGCGAGAATAAGGTTTGACGATGGCACGTTGCGCTGGCTGCATGGGAATGCGTTGCCACAGCGCGAAGCAGATGGTTCGGTACTTTGGCACGGCTTTATAACCGATATCACCGAACACAAGCAGATTGAAGAAGAGCTGCATCAGCTCAACGAGCAGCTTGAAAGCAAGGTTGCGATGCGCACTGCCGACCTGGAGCAGAGCCGGCTCGAAGCGGAGCATGCTAATCGGGCCAAATCGGAATTCCTCGCCACCATGAGCCACGAGATACGTACCCCGATGAACGGGGTGATCGGCATGGCCGAAGTGTTGCAGCAAAGCAGTCTCAATCCGGTCCAGATGGAGATGGTCAATATCATTTACGATTCAGCCTTCTCTTTGCTTGGCATCATTAACGATATTCTTGATTTTTCCAAGATCGAGGCAGGCAAGTTGCGTGTCGAAAATGGACCCATGTCCGTTACAGGTGTGGTTGAGGAAACATGCAGAACCCTGGATCATCTGGCCAGCAAGAATGGTGTGGAGCTGACGCTATTCACCGACCCGGCCATTCCTGTGTTGGTCAAGGGAGACTCAGGGCGGTTGCGCCAGATATTGGTCAATCTGACCAGCAACGCCATCAAATTCTCCAGTGGTATGAAGCGCCAGGGCAGAGTGTCGGTGCGCACCCTGCTGGCCGATGGTGATAATGAACAGGTAACTCTGGAATTTCGTGTGCTCGACAATGGCATAGGCATCGATGATTCTACGCAGGCGAAACTGTTCACAGCATTCACTCAGGCAGACACCGGCAGCACCCGGAATTTCGGCGGTACCGGGCTGGGTCTGGCCATTTCACGGCAATTGGCACACATGATGGGCGGTGAGATCACCGTGCAAAGCGAGCCTGACAAGGGCGCGTTGTTCAAAATGCTCCTGCCATTTGCACGGCTTCGGGAGCAACCTGATAAACAAGTGGCGCCATCACAGCTCACGGGATTGTCTTGTCTTGTGCTGGGCGGCCAGGACGGATTGGCCGATGATCTTGTCATATATCTTGAACACGAAGGTGCTTTGGTGGCGCGCGCGCTGGATCTGGCAACGGGTCGAAAGTGGATAAATAATCACCCACCTGGTCTGTGCGTAATCGTCATCGATACAGCAGGCGCTATCACGTCCGTGGATGAGATGCGTGCTGCATCCGGAAGCCGGCAAAATCTGGATGTGCGGTTCGTCGTGATCGGACATAACAAACATCGCGATGAAATGCTGGTAACCCCAGGCATGGTCGAGCTGGATGCAGAGGTCATGCAAAGTCATGCATTCATCGAGGCGGTGGCAATTGCCGCAGGTCGAGCCCAAGTACCCGAGACCAGGGTTCTTCGGCACGAAAATACCGTGGTGAAACCTCCGCCATCGCGTGAACAGACCCATCTGCAGGGCTGTATGATCCTGATCGCGGAAGATAACGAGATCAACCAGCAAGTGATGTTGCAACAACTTACGTTGCTCGGGTTTGCTGCCTACATTGCCAACAATGGCCGTGAGGCACTGGAACTATGGAAAAGTGGTGATTACAGTATTTTGTTCGCCGACCTGCATATGCCCGAGATGGATGGCTACGAATTAACCTCTGTGATACGCGCCAGTGAGAACGGTCGTTGTCGTATTCCCATCATCGCTTTTACAGCCAATGCGCTTAAGGGTGAGGCAGATCACTGCCGCGCAGTGGGCATGGACGATTATCTGAGCAAGCCGATACAATTGTCCAGTCTGAAAGCGGTTCTAGAAAAATGGTTGCCCTGCATGGCTGTGCAAAGCCGTGCCAGCATCGCTCCTGCACAAGGCGATTCGCCATCCACGCCGCTTGATGTGAATGTGCTCAAGGGGCTGGTAGGCAATGATGCCGCGGTGATACGCCGGTTCCTGTCCGATTTTCACAGCAGTGCAGCCGGGATGGCGACAGCGCTTCGCAACGCCTGTGAGTCGGGCCAAGCTGCCGAAGCAGGAGCCATTGCACATAAGCTCAAATCTTCGGCGCGTTCAGTAGGTGCGCTGCGGCTGGGAGATTTGTGTGCTGAGATGGAACAGGCAGGTAAAACGGCTGATGTGAAAGCGCTGACGGAGCTTTTGGATAAATTTGAACAAGAATTAGCCGACGTCGAACAATACCTTGGAAATTATTGAATACTACAACTACATATCGCATAAGCCCATGTTAAGTGTACAATAAAATCAGATTTTGAAGGATCCCTATGCATTGATGAATGTCATTGACTAATGTAGGAACCGGCTCATGGTGAACCAATTCAAAAACAAAATTCTGGTGCTTGATGATGATCCATTCATGCTCAAGTTGATTGCGCATATACTGGAAAGTCGGGGCTGCACATCTGTCACCACGCTCGACAATGGGCCTGCCGCTTTGGAGATGGTTGATAGACCGAACGAGCGCCCGGATCTGATTTTGCTGGATTTGAACATGCCAGGTATGGACGGAGTGGAATTTGTTCGCCATTTGGTTGAGCACCGCTATTCGGGCAGCCTGATTCTGATGAGCGGTGAAGACGAACATTTGTTGCGAGCCAGCGAAAAATTGGTGCGTGCACATAAAATCCCATTGCTGGGACTTTGTCATAAGCCTGTTACCGGTATTGTTCTGGCGTCGTTGCTGGAGAGGTTCCCTTTAGCCTATCAAAATAATGTTCCTGTCCGGAACAACGTTCAAAGTGCGAACTCCCCTGCCGAGAACAATGTTGATGGTTCGCCTGAGTTGCGTGCTGCGATTGCCAACGGCGAATTGATTAATTACTACCAGCCTATTGTATCGCTCACCAGTGGCAGTTTGGTCGGTGTGGAAGCACTGGTGCGCTGGTGCAGCCCGCAGGGTGACATGGTGTATCCATATAAGTTTCTCGGCGTGGCCGAAAGGTCCGGTTTGATCAATGAATTGACCCGGACAATATTGACAAATGCCTTGGTTCAGACCAAAGCCTGGTTGGAAGAGGGGATGTCGATGAGGTTGGCGGTCAATGTATCGACATATAACCTCGAGTCGCTGGAATTTGCTGATTCCGTAATTGCACTCGCTGCGGCGGCAGATGTAGCACCGCAGAATGTTGTACTGGAAGTAGCTGAAAGCTGGTTACCGATGCATGATCAGCCAGTTTTGCTTGAGACACTGACACGGCTGCACCTGAATCGCTTCAGGCTTTCGATCGACGAGTTCGGCACCGGGTATTCTTCAATAGCGCAATTGCATGGTATGCCCTTCGACGAAATTAAAATTGACCGGAGCTTGGTACACGGCATTTCGACTAATGCCAGGCTAAAGGCGAAGTTTGACGCTACTTTGGCGATCGCAAGACGATTGAACGTTGAAACCGGGGCGGTGGGTGTTGAAGATGCTGGTGACTGGGGTATGCTGCGCCGGTCCGGGTGTGAGCATGCTCAGGGAAGTTTCATCGCTAATCCCATGCCAGCCGATCAGTTTCCCGGGTGGATTCAGACTTGGAAAAAACGTGTTCTGGAAGAGCGTCTGGTTGACGAGAAAGCTTACATCAAGTGACTTGCCGAGGTTCTCCTGCGAGTACAACTTATCGCGCACTTCGTGTACCAGCGGCATCAGATAGCGTGAAAAATCCCTGTAAATGTTAGCCCAATAGTATCGTGAGCTATCTTCAGCTCAGGCGCGGTTTTAGCAAAAAATTCCCGGCTTTGAGACCGATTCCACGGCTTGGTTGTGGACGATATTTTGTTGACTGCGTGTGGCAGGATTGAACTGCGGCCTTATTCAACTGGAAACACCTGATGCCCTGTTTATCACGGGCGCGGCGGTGGGAGTTTTGAGGCAAGGGCTTTTTGGTCAAAACTGCCGGTGCCGTGGCGTGTCTGGATTTCGATCCCGATTTCCTGAAGCAGCGGAGTGGGCAATATTCCCCCCGCACAGACAATGACCGCATCATTGGGCAGGTCGATTTTGGTGCCTTTCTGATCAAGCACAACGTCGTTTAGTTTGATTTCCTTGACGGTCGATTCAAGTAATACGGACAGGCGTCCGGAAGTTTGTGCCTGTTCGGTCAATAGCCGATTTTTCGGTTTTACGCGGCTGAATGCGTTGCTGCGGTAACTGAGCGTCACCGTGGTGCCGGGTTCATTGGAAATCGCCAGCGCTGCTTCCAGAGCCGCATCACCCCCGCCGACCACCAATACCCGCTTGCCCCGATATTGTTCCGGATCGATCAGGCGGTACACCACCTTTTGCTGGTCTTCACCCGGCACTTCGAGCTTGCGTGGCGTGCCACGCCGGCCGATGGATAGCAGCACGCTGCGCGTGTGGTAACTGGAGCGATCAGTGACCACGTGAAAAGTGTCACCCTCGCGTTCAATCTTTTCCATGCGCTCGCCGAAATTGATTTTGATGTCGGTCTTGGCGACCACCTCCTCCCAGATTTTCATCAGGATTTCTTTGGTGGTTTCCTTGAGGTTCACCTTGCCGAAAATGGGCAGCTTCATCGGCGCGGTCATCACGATCTTGCCTCGCGGAAAATGCAGTGTCGTGCCGCCAAAAGTCTCTTCCTGTTCGATGGTCACGTAACGCATGCCATGACTTTTGGCTGCAAGTGTCGCGGCTATCCCGGCGGGACCTGCACCGATGACGACCACATCATGGGGTGTTTTGCCCTTGCCCCGCTTCCTGATCGATTCCATTGCCTGGCGCCCCTGTTCGGCTGCCTTTCTGATCAGACCCATACCCCCGAGTTCACCGGCGATGAAAATGCCGGGAACATTGGTTTCGAAATTTGGGTTGAGTTGGGGAATGTCCATGCCCCGCTTCTCGGTGCCAAACACCAGATCGATTGCGCCAACCGGACAGGCTGTGGCGCAGGCGCCGTGACCGATGCAATGTGACGGGCTGATCAGCACACCTTTCCCGTCGATGATGCCCATCGCCTGTTCGGGACAGGCAAGGACGCAGGCTCCAGAGCCTAGGCATATATTGAGGTCTACTACCGGGTGTAGGGAGGGAGGTTCGGTCAGGCCGGACACCACGGATTCTTGCCAAGTTTCCTCGGAAACCTTTTCGCGACGCTTGCGTTTGACCAGAAAAATGATCAGGGGGACAGTTAGGGGTAGTACATAAAGTACATAGATAAAAGTTTGGTCATTCATTTCGGTTTTTGAACCGACTGTGCATAGGTGAATTTCATCGTAATATCCTGTTTGGACTATTCTTGTAATTTGGGAAGATGCAGGAAATCGGTACGCCTGTGATATACCGAATAGCCATTACCCGAATGGAGAGGCGAACTATTCGAATCCTGAGTTTGTTGTAATCTGCGCAGTCTAACGTTGCTGCCAAGCCAATTCAAGGCACATTTCAATTGCCAAGTTTTAGCGTGTGATAAGATAATAACAAATAGTTACATTTTGGTAAGTGGGTATGTCATCTGAGTTTCCTAGTGATAAAAACGATGTAGCAACTGCGAACAATAGTCCCCAAGGCATCGATCGGCGCGCGGGCGATAATCCCCAAGGCATCGATCGGCGCAAGAAGGATCATCCGGTCGAAGTCAAGGTATTCGGGGGAGGGCGTGAAGCCGAACGCCGTATTGGTGTCGGCGCAAGCGTAATCTGGTTTGCCACCACCGTGTTAACCCTGCTGGCGGTCTGGGTTTATTTCAAGGCATCTCAAAACCAGCTGGATTATAAGCCCAGCTCAGGCTTCGGCTATTACCTCGGTTTGGTCGGCGGCGTGATGATGTTGCTGATGCTGCTCTATCCGGTGCGCAAGCATTTGCAGATAGCCCGCAGCTGGGGTCCGTTGCGATACTGGTTTATGCTGCACATGTTATTCGGGATCAGCGGACCGGTGCTGGTCCTTTTTCATTCTACTTTCCATGTTAAGTCATTGAATGCCGGTGTCGCGCTTTATTCCATGTTATTGGTGGTGGCCAGCGGCATCATCGGACGGTTCATCTATAAACGGATACACCAGGGACTTTATGGCCAGAAGTTGAATTTGGATGAATTGCAGAAATCCGTGAATATGAACCAAAGAAGTACGGACAGAGTGAGCGCGCTCGCGGTATCGGCTACTGCAATCGATGTAAAGCTGCAGCAGTTTCGTGATTTGGCATTTGATACACAGATTGGTATTGCCACCCGTTTTTGGCGTTTTATTACGTTTGACTGGCGCCGGTACAGGCTGACGAGACATAGCCATCATGAATTGAAACGTGCAATCGTTCATCTGGCCAAAGCACAGGGATGGGGAAAACAGGAGCAGCATCAGCATCTTCAGGATGTTATGGTGTATGTGAAAAGATACCTGGCTTCAGTGCAGCGTGCCGCTCAATTCTCGGCTTTTGAGAGATTGTTTCGTTTGTGGCATATTCTGCATTCCCCCTTTGTCTGGTTGCTGGGGGTCAGTGGCATTGTCCATGTGATTGCAACCAATTTCATGTACTGAGGTTTGCCATTTGATGCTGCGCCTTATCCTCCTCACGATAGCCCTGTCATTCTCCGGCCTCGCATTCGGTGCCGGCGAATCCGCGTTGATGCCCGGCGAAGTGATCTCGGGACATGCCAAACTCGAGGCGGAATGCACGAATTGCCACGTACGCTTTCACAAGGACGCGCAGAGCGGCCTGTGTGCGGACTGCCACAAGGACGTGAAAGCCGATATCCAGGATCATAAGGGCTTTCATGGCAGGCTTGATCAAAAAGTATGCAATACCTGCCATACCGAACATAAAGGACGAAATGCGCATATCGTCATACTGGATACGACAAAATTTGATCATACCAAGACCGATTTCCCGTTGTTGGGTGCGCACCTGAAGCAGGAAAAAGTTAAGTGCAAGGATTGTCATGCGGCGAATAAAAAATATCGTGAAGCGTCTTCCGCATGCAATGATTGCCACCATAAGGATGACAAGCACAAGGGAAGTCTGGGCACCGATTGCAAAAGCTGCCATAACGAGCGTGACTGGAAAGAAACAAAATTCGATCACACATTCGAAAAGACCCATTTCGCGCTCAAGGGCAAGCATGCAGATGTGAAATGCAGTAAATGCCACACTGACCCAGCCCACTATAAAGGAGCGCCGCATGAATGCGTGGCCTGTCATCTAAAGGTTGATAAACATAAAGGGCAATACGGCAAGAAATGCGAAACCTGCCATGTGGAACGCGACTGGAAGGCGATACAGTTTGACCATGACGTTGAAACCAAATTCAAGTTGTTGGGCAAGCACAAAACGGTGAAATGCATTTCATGCCATACGGCACCGCTATTCACCAAGCAGAAAACCCCGACTGCGTGTATCGGATGTCACAAGAAGGATGATGTGCACAAGGGCGGGTTGGGCACCAATTGCGCGACTTGCCACAACGAGGAAAAATGGAAGTCCGCCAAATTCAATCATGACAAGGACACCAAGTTTCCGTTAGAGGGCAAGCACGAAAAAGTCAAATGCGATGCCTGCCACACACCGGAACTGAAAGCCAAAGGCGAGAAACTTCCCATGGCCTGCATCGGTTGCCACAAGAAGGATGACAAGCATAAGGAAAATTTCGGAACCAAATGCGAGACGTGCCATAAAGCGACTGACTGGAAAACGATCATCTTCAACCACGACCGCGATACGAAATATGCACTAAAGGGCAAACACGAGCAGGTCAAGTGTATCTCCTGCCATACAGGCAAGCTGTATCAACAAAAGCTGCCGCAGGAATGCGTCTCTTGCCATACGAAAAACGATGTGCACAAGGGAAGTCTGGGTAAACGCTGCGAAACCTGCCATAACGAAAAGGATTGGAAAGACGCACGGTTCGATCATGGGCGTGCACGCTTCCCGCTACTTGGGCTGCATGTCAAAGTGGAATGCAAGAAATGCCATCTGACCCAGGTATTCCGCGATACACCATCCGATTGCTTTGCCTGTCACAAGAAGGACGACGACAAGGTCCACAAGCTCAGGCTGGGCAAGGATTGCGCGTCATGCCACAACCCCCGGTCCTGGAAGGTATGGGATTTCGATCACGACACGCGCACCCATTTCAAGCTGGATGGCGCGCACAAGAACATCGATTGCTACGGGTGTCACAAGTTGCCGGCGAGCGACAAGGTCGTCGCGCCAAAATTCTGCGCCGGCTGCCATGACAAGGATGATGTACACCGGGGCGATTATGGGCAGCAATGCGACCGCTGCCATCTCACTACCAAGTGGAAAAATCTACGACCGGGAATCTCCGGACAGCGTCCCTGAATGCCGTTCATCGGAAAATGATTTACCGATGAACGGCTCTTGAATCGCACCTCCTTAGCCATTACAGTGCGCGCAATTTACCGGTCCCCAGCAATAAGCCTGTTGAATTGAACGGTGTCCAAGGTGACACGGTATTGAGGTGACTTGGCTGGAAATCCGCAAACTGGCTATATTCAAGGAGTGGTTATTAAATGCATACAAGCAAAATCCAGGTCGGTTATGTCGCGTTGTTCATGGTGGCGCTGCTGTTTACCGCTTGCGGCGGAGGCGGAGGCGGAGGGGGAGGGGGAGGGGGAGGGGGAGGGACGACATCCGGAACCACCACGGTGCTGTCTGCCTATGTGGCGAATAGCGGCGACGGCACAATTTCACAGTACACCATCAACCCGACGACCGGCGCACTGACGCCCAAGAGTACAGCAACGATTTGTTCGATGATCGTATCCAATCTATGTAATGCAAATTCGATTCCCACTTCGGTCGTAATTGATCCCACCAGCAAATATGCCTATGTGGCAAACAGCCTTGACCAGGTTATTTCACAATTCACTATCGGAGCAGGAGGTGTACTGCAAAGGATGAACCCGCCGACAGTTCAGTCAGGTTCATCTGGGTCTGGCCCGACTTCGATCGCGATCGCCCCAAACGGGAAATACGCTTACGCGGCAAACAGCGCGACCCACGAAGTCGCGCAATTCACTATCGGTCCAGGAGGTGGGCTGCTGCCAATAGGCAGTCCAATTTCTTTAGGGACTGCCGGTACTCCAGGACCCGTTGCAATCACTGTCGATCCGACCGGCAATTATGTTTATGTGGTAGATCGGGGTAGCAATTTGATCGAGCAGTTCAACATCGGCGCCAACGGCGCATTAAGTCCGATGGGCACACCGACTGTTGCAACCGGGACAGACACATTCCCAATTTCCATCGCCGTTGCCCCTTCCGGCAATTTTGCCTATGTTGTCAATTATGGCAATGGCATCGCTGGTGCCTCAGGTGTTCAAAGCACCATTACGAAATACAGCATAGCGGTTGGTGGTTTGACGTCACCGGTAGCATTTACAAGTACCTTACTTATAAATGCTACCTCAATCGCTATCGATCCTTCCGGTTTGCACGCCTATGCGGCGAATGGCAGCGGTGTTTATCAATACGACATTGACAGTACGACTGGCGCGCTGACTGACATTGCTGCAACCCCACCCGTGCCCCCGACAATTGTTACTGGGGGTACCAGCCAACAATCTGTCACTATTGATGCGTCAGGCAAGTTTCTTTATGTGGCAAACCAATACGGCACCACTGTTCCAAATGGCAGTGTTTCGCAATTCAGTATTGGCACCGGTGGAGTGTTGTCCGCACCGGCAGAGACGGTGGCCGGTGCGCAGGCATATTCCGTCACCACCGCTGTCTCGATTAAGTAATATATCGCTTGTATTCTGATACTGGAAAGTACAAATCCTGAAAACTTATCTAACGTGCCTTTCAGGTTTTGGTCTGGGTTTTAATTTCAGTGAGCGGGTCGTATGGTTACCGTCTGTCCTGATTTTTCTACCATTCGTCTGTAAATTGATGCCCTTTATCCGATTATTTTCTTTCGGATGATTGGCATTGTACTGCCGAGACATTCTGTTACATTTGCCGTGCATATAAGGCAGTTTGCACGTGAGGACCTGATTGTTGGGGATTCGAAACTTTGAAGAAAGCCCAGCTCGGATGATTGATGTGTCAAGGAGTGGAAAAATGAAAGACCATATGAGAGGCGTAGGCGTAAACCGGTTGTTTCATTTCCCGTTTTCGTCCCGGCAGATCGCGTTGGTGTTCCTGTTCCCGCTGCTGATCATGATGCACTTTGCTTCGGCTGCAACAATCAATCCGTCAGCAATCAAGTTCGATCACAGTCGAACCGGATTTCCCCTGACCGGTGCCCATATTCAGGCCCGCTGTGCTTCTTGCCACGTCGACGGCGTGTTCAAGGGAACACCGCACGATTGCGCAAGTTGTCACGTGGGTGGCAACCATATGGGCGCGGTATTCAAGAACACTACGCACATTCCCACCTTCGACAAATGCGACAAATGTCACCAGACCAATGCCTGGACGCCGGTGAAAAAGTTTGACCACCTTGGTGTGGCGCCTGGTTCCTGCCAGAACTGCCACAACGGAACAGGTGGTGTAACGGGCAAGCCCATGGGGCATATTGCCACAACCGCTTCATGCGACAGCTGCCACAAGACAACGAACTGGAAACAGCTGGGAGCTGGCGGTCTACTGCCGGCCAATCACCTGCCGACCAACCAGGCCTGTTCGCTGTGCCATAACCAGAGCAGCTTCATTCCCGGGATGATGAGCCACGCCGGCATCATTTCGGGCTGTGCAAGTTGCCATAACGGCCAGCATTTTGTCGGGGTCACGCCGGTTAGCATACCGGCCACCCACATACCGACCAGCATGCCTTGCGAGCTTTGCCATTCATCGACCAGTACCAATGCGGGTGGATTTTTGATTCCGGGCGCACCAAACAATTCGCCCACCATGATGAACCACGCGGGCATCGTGAATAATTGTGCGCTTTGCCACAGCGGCCTGATCACCTATGCGGTGGGCGTTAAACCCAAAGCCAAGACAGATGCGCCCACGACACACATGGTCACCAGCTCGGATTGTTCGGCCTGCCACACGTCGACGACGACCTTCTTGATGGCCAACCTGACCACGCCGCCGATCGGGCACCTGCCAACCACACAAGTCTGTTCGACCTGCCATCTCAGCAACAACTTTGGGCCGGGTTCTGGCGTGATGATTCACACGGGCATCGCCGGCAATTGCGCAAGCTGCCACAACGGCCAGGTCTTTACCGGTGTGACGCCGAAAGCCAAACCGGTGAATCATCTGCCGACCAATATGCCATGCGAGAGCTGCCATTCCCCGAGCAACTTCACAACGTTTTCCGGAACGCTGATGTCGCACACGGGTATCGTCAACGGTTGCGCAACTTGCCACAATGGTCAGTCTTTTTTCGGCAGTTCGCCGGTACCCAAACCCTCTAACCATCTGCCGACCAATATGCCGTGCGAGACCTGCCATTCCACGAGCAACTTCACTTCGTTTTCAGGAACGCTGATGTCGCACACGGGCATCTTCAGTGGTTGCGCGACCTGTCATGGTTTCAACAACGTTGGCATCGCGTTTTCCGGTGTGACACCGAAGCCGCAGACCATCTCCCCGACCCACACTGCAGCCGGCAACACGCCATGCGAAAGCTGCCACAGTTCGACGACGAGCTTTGCGATTGCCACGGGGGGAACCAAGCCGGCGAATCACTTGCCGACTACAGCAACATGTTCACTCTGCCATAACGGGGCCAACTATTACCCGGGAATAATGAACCACACAGGCATCGCGAGCGGTTGTGCGACTTGCCATAACGGCCAGGTGTTTGCCGGGGTGACGCCGGTGTCAAAGCCGGTCAACCACCTGCCGACTGCTGCGGCCTGCGAAACCTGCCATACAGCGCCGGTTTCGACTCCGCCGACAGCCGGCGGATTCGTTGGAGGAAAAATGAACCACACCGGCATCGTCAGCGGCTGCACCAATTGCCACAACGGCCAGGCCTTTGCCGGTATTACGCCAATGGCCAAGCCCGGGACTCATCTTCCGACCAGCATGGCCTGCGAAACCTGCCACTCGACGACCAAAACAAGCCCGGGAGGATTTGCCGGTACGCTAATGAACCATACCGGCATCTTCAACAATTGCACGCAATGTCACAACGGCCAGGTATTTGCCGGAGTGACACCAGTGTCGAAGTCAGCCAAACATATCCCTTATGCGACCACCCTGATCGGTGGCTCAGGCATGCAATGCGAGTTCTGCCACAGCGCATCGGTCTTTACTTCTTTCATGACCGGTACTGTGTCGTCAACGACCATGCATAACGGAACCACTGGTGGCGGCGCTTGCTATACCTGTCATCATTCTCCCAACCAATGGTCCGCCACCAACATGCAAACAAAGACTCATAATGGAACTTCTGCGTCGAAAGACTGCTCCAGTTCCGGCTGTCACAAGCCGCTGGGGAAAACTGGAAGTTCCTATACGAATTGGGGTGGGTAAAATTGCGAATGACCGGATGCAACTGCCCTTGGTCGGCGGCATCCGGTCAGTTCAATGACAATCTTGCTGCAGGGCGATACCAGCAAAATTCGGACAAGAGGAATTTAATATTGAACATCAGGTTAAAGCCAGCGGCTTTAACCTTACTTTTTTTAAGCGGGCTTGGAAGAAGGTAATACGGTTCCGTTCTGGTATTGCTGTTAATTCCGGTTCGAGTAGATCTCAGACATAATAATCGGGCCAATACTACGCTGCAGAAATAGCTCTGTCGGGCATTATGTATGTATTAACGGGTGAGGCACTGGTCCGAATAGAATTTGGAGTAGATATTGAAAGTTGAAAATTTTTGTCGTGCCACGCCGAATATTGTCCGCGTAGTATCCATTCTTGTGCTCGCCCTTTCGTTGATGGGTGTTGCGATGAGGTCGGCCCATGCCGGTATTATCGATCACATCGAGATCAGGGAGGCTGGCAAAGAGGCAGAGATCCGCATCATATTCATTACCCAGATCCAATACCTGCGGCAGGCAGCGCTGAAAAATGGTGATATACGGATTTACTTCAATCTGCTTGGGATCAGCGCGCTGGACCCTCGTCTGGTCCCGGAAAGCAGGAAATCGGCGCCTTCGGACATTGCCCCACAATTTACCATCACTTATCCCGAGCTCGATTCCTCGCTGTCCATCAGTTTTGGCCGGCCGGTCGATTATCATATTCGCATCGGGGGGGATGCGCGCAGTATCAGCATTTTCACTCCCGCGCTCAAGCCCAAAAGTCAACCTGGTTCCAGACCGATCGCAGGAGCGGTGGTGGGGGCAACGCCGGTACTGGTTCCCCGGATAACGGCACCCACAATTACGCCGTCACTCCCGGCTTTGGCAGCCTCGCAGCCGGCGGCGACGACACCGCCCGTAGCAGCGGTTAACAACGCATTACCGGCACCGCTCCCGGTAGCGGCGATAGAACTCGATGCGCAGCAATTGATCGGCAGCGCCCGCTATGCGCTGCAGAATGACCGGCCCGATATAGCGATCGAACGGTTGAACAATTTGCTGAATCTGCCTCCCAACAAGCAATCCCAGGCTGCACAGGAATTGATCGGTGAAGCGCGGGAAATGAACGGCGAATATGACAAGGCGCGTGTGGAGTACCAAGCATACATTGAGCTTTATCCGCACGCCAGTGATGTGGAAACGGTCAAGCTGCGGATGGCCAAATTGCCGGCAGTCAACAAGGTGAGGCTGGCGCCGGTACAGGAGCAGGTGGTAAACAGGCCCACGGTGGCTGAGGAAAAAATGCAGGTGAGCGGGGGCATTTCCCAATATTATTACAAGGGAATTTCCAATACCGATTCCATTACTGTCAGTGGCGCGACTTCAACGACATCATCATTGACGCTCCAGGATCAGTCACAGCTGTTTTCCACTTTGGACTTGAGGGGACACAAGCGCAGCGAGACTGCCGACACGCGCTTGGTGTTCCGCGACAGCTACAACAAGAACTTTTTACCGGGCCAGACGAGCAACAACCGTTTTGATGCGGCCTACATCGAACAGAATGCGCGCGACCATAGCTATGCATACCGTCTCGGCCGGCAAAATGGCCTGGGAGCCGGCGTACCCGGCCAATTCGACGGGGCGTGGGGCGGGTATCGCTTCAATCCGACCTGGCGGGTCGATGCTGTCCTGGGCAAGCCGTTGGAATATTCCAATGGCGGGCTGAGTACCTCTAGCAACAGGGACTTTGCCGGTTTGAGCGTCGATCTCAGCCCGAGGCCGGAACAGTGGAGCAGCTCCGGCTATTTCATACAACAACGGGCTTCGGGTATCGTGGAACGTCGTGCGCTCGGCGCAGAGGGGCATTATTTTGATGCGGGGCGCAATTTGATGGGGCTGTTTGAATACGACACGATTTTCAAGAAAACCGATCTTGCCATGTTCCAGGGAAACTGGACCACGGGAACGAGCACCAATTTCAATGTACTTGTGGATCACCGCAGATCGCCGCCTCTGCAACTCTCCAATGCATTAATTGGCCAGCCGATACAGTCAGTCGCTGCGCTTCTCCAGTCCGGCGTATCCATGGATACGATCCTTGCCGACGCAACCGCTTTGAGCCCCATCTCCAATATGTTTGCCATCGGTGTGAACAGCCCATTCAATGCACGCGTGCGGTTGGGCGGTGATTTTCGCGTCAGCAACATGTCCGGCACCGGGGGCACGAGCACCGGTCAGCCGGGGGCGGTTGGTACCGGGAATACCTATACTTATTCTGCTCAGGCAACAGTCAACGGTTTGTTCCGGGATAATGACTTTGGAATGGTAAATGCTTCCTACACCAGCGCCAAAACTTATCACGGACAGTCCCTGGCCTTTACCCAAGTGGAACCGTTCCGGCAGAACTGGCGGTTTGACGGATTGCTGCTGCTGTACAGCCAGACAGACAATCTGGGTTCAAACCAGACTCAGATCAGACCGAGTCTAAAATTGAATTACCGCCTGAACAATTCCGTTAACCTGGAGGGTGAGGGAGGCATTGAACAGACACATATCAAGAGTTCGTTTCAGGACGACAAAACGTTTCGCAAATATTTTTACGTCGGCTACCGTTGGGATTTTCAATAACCTGGCCAAGGTTTCAGGCTAACAGCACATTCTGTCAAACACCCGCGTAGCGATGGGGTGTTGTCCCGATCAGAGTTTGGCTGAACGCGGATTTTCCTGCCAAGGTCGAATCAAGCCAAATACCCATTGTGAGGAGGTTTCGAGCGGGCATCCTGTCAAAATGGTTTTCATTGTGTGTAGTAATAGGATCCGGGGCAAAACAACAATGACTAGCCATCTGGTTTTTTAACCTTTCCGTGTATTTTGTGTGGATTATGCACACAACGCTTATTATTTGTGGTAATATTTCGTTACAAATAAGGCGCTGGTCTTTTTCCTGAGACTTGAAGGCATTGAAGGGGAAGCAATATGAACGAACATCAGAATGAAGCCAAATTATCTTATGGTTGGCACAAGCCGCGCTGGATCGGGCTATTGGTTATATTGCCGATACTTGCCATAACCCATTTCGCTTTTGCACAGACAACTGTTCCTGGCACGATCAAATTCAATCATATCCAGACCGGGTTTAACCTGACCGGTGCACACGTTCAGGCAAGGTGCGAATCCTGCCATATTCAGGGTGTGTTCAGAGGAACACCTCGCGATTGCGCAACTTGCCACATGCAGGGTAACCGCATGGGAGCATCGGCAAAGCCGATGCGGCATATTCCAACCGCAGCACCTTGCGACAGTTGTCATCGCACCACAGGCTGGACGCCGGCTTCATTTAGTCATGCGGGTATTTCCCCTGGCGCATGCCTGAGTTGCCACAACGGTACGATATCGACGGGCAAGCCGAACGGCCATGTTCTCACAACGGCCTCCTGCGACAGCTGCCACCGCACCACGGCATGGACCCCTGCGGGATTCAACCACACTGGCGTGGTGCCGGGCACCTGCACGACCTGCCATAACGGCACCACGGCAACGGGCAAGTCGAGCGGCCATGTTCTCACAACGCTTTCCTGCGACAGCTGCCACCGTACCACGACCTGGCTGGGCGCCGCCTTCAACCACACTGGCGTGGTGCCGGGTACCTGCACGTACCTGCCATAACGGCACCACGGCAACGGGCAAGTCGAGCGGCCATGTTCTCACAACGCTTTCCTGCGATGATTGCCACCGCACCACAGCATGGACTCCTGCGGGATTCAACCACACCGGTGTCGTGCCGGGCACCTGCACTACCTGCCACAACGGCACAACGGCAACGGGCAAGTCGAGCGGCCATATTCTCACAACGGCCTCTTGCGACAGTTGCCACCGCACCACGGCATGGACTCCGACGAGCTTCAACCACACCGGTGTCGTGCCGGGCACCTGCACTACCTGCCACAACGGCACCACGGCAACGGGCAAGTCGAGCGGGCACATCGTCACTTCCGATTCCTGCGATGCTTGCCATACCACCACGACCTGGCTGGGCGCGGCCTTCAACCACACCGGTGTTGCGCCGGGTACCTGCACTACCTGCCACAACGGCACAACGGCAACGGGCAAGTCGAGCGGACACATCGTCACTTCCGCTTCATGCGATAGCTGCCATACGACCACGACCTGGCTGGGTGCGAGCTTCAACCATGCGGGCGTGGTGCCGGGCACCTGCGCTACCTGCCACAACGGCACAACGGCAAAGGGCATGAGTGGTGGGAATCCAAGCAGATATCCTTTGAACAGCGGGCAACATGTGTCAACGTCATGGTGGCCGTCATGCGATAGCTGCCACAAGTCGACAACAAGTTTTGCCAACGCAAGAGTGCATCAATCGGTGCTTGTTCCGAAAGGCTCCTGCACCAGCTGTCACTACAGGAAATCCCATAAAAACAGCGGAGCGCAATCGTGCGACAACTGCCACGAACATCAATCCACCAGCAATTGGGGCGGCTGATAAGTCGGCTAAGCGGTTCCTTCATTCTTCTGTCCGGGAATGAAGGAACCATCAATCCCGGGTGCGATTCACTTCCCGTTTGTTCTACTTGATGCTTCATTGCTGTAACGACTTTGCTGTACAAAATTTATGAAAATATTGAAGGCCATTAGCACATGCAAATAATGAGAATAATAAACCGCTCGTTCCTCCTCTTTGCGGCTGCCCTGTTGTTGAGTGGCGTCGGCATAAAATTGGCTCATGCGCATATAATCGATCGCATCGAGATCAACCACGTGGGTGACGAGGCTGAGATCCATATCCTGTTCGATGTCAGGATTCAGTATTTGAGCGAGGCATCGCTTAACAATGGCGAGATTCATGTTTTCCTCAACCTTCTGGAAGCCGACCCGGATCGTGACCAACTGGTACCGGAAGCCAAGGATTCACCGCCTACGGATATTGCCCCGCATTTTACTGTCGCCTACCCCGGGCTCGATTCTTCGCTCATCGTCAGATTTGACAAGGCGGTGAAATACCGGGTCCGGCCCGGTAACGATGGGCGCAGCATCAGTATCTTTATACCTGTGGCCAAACAGAAAATCGAACCCCAAGCCGCAGCGGTGCCTGTGATGCGCACCGCTGAAGACGTCGAAAAAGAAGCGAAGCAATTGATCGATGGCGCGCAAAACGCGCTTCAGCAGGGTCAATCCCCTGTGGCAGTCGAGAAATTGAACCAGCTGCTCAATCTCCCCCCCAACCAGCAGTCCCAGGCTGCGCAGGAACTGATCGGTGAAGCGCGGGAAAAGAACGGGGAGTATGCCAAGGCGCGTGTGGAATATGAACTTTATTTGAAGCTGTACCCGGACGCCAAGGATGCGCAGCAGGTGAAAGACCGGCTGGCACGGTTGCCTGTGGAGGAGTATGCGAAGCCAGTGCCTCAGGCCGTCCAGAGGAAGACCGTCGAAGAAAAGATGACTGTCTACGGCAGTTTTTCGCAGAATTACTATAACGGCATGTCCCATATAGATACCACTACCGCGAACGGCTCAAGCATTACATCTGACACGTTGACTGCCACTGACCAGTCGACCCTGATTTCGTCTTTGGATCTGACCGGGCGGAAGCGCACCGAAACCACAGATACCCGTATCGTGTTCCGGGACGATTACAGAGCCAATTTCCTTGTGAATTCAAAAAGTGATAACCGTTTGAGTTCTTTCTACGTTGAGCAGAGTGCGCGCGATCGAAGTTACTTATACCGCCTTGGCAGGCAGGCGGGAACAGCGGGCGGGGTGCTGGGCCGATTCGACGGGGCCTGGCTGGGTTATAGTTTGAACTCCACCTGGCGCATCAATGGTGTGATGGGCACGCCGGTGGATTATTATAGTACCGATGCTGAACACAAGACCTTCGCGGGCCTGAGCGTCGACCTCACCCGCCTGCCCGAGCAATGGAGCGGCAGCGGCTATTTCATCCAGCAACGCGCCGGTTCTGTTGTGGATCGCCAGGCCGTCGGAATGGAGACGCATTATTTCGATGCGAAGCGCAATTACTTGGGATTGATCGATTACGACACCATATTCAAGGCAGTCAACATCGCGATGTTCCAGGGGAACTGGACGAATGCGGCAGGCGACAATTACCTGTTGCTTGCAGACCATCGGAAATCGCCGACCCTGCAGCTCAGCAATGCATTGCCGGGACAGACCACGCAATCCATAGTTTCATTGGTCCAGTCGGGCGTGTCTACGGATAGCCTGATTGCAGATGCCAAGGCGTTAACCCCGACAGCCAACCTGTTATTGGTCGGAATGACGCACCCTTATTCTTCGCGTCTGCGCCTGGGTGGAGATTTTCGTATCAATAATATCTCCGGAACCGGAGCAAGCGGCATCCTGCCCGCTACACCAGGTACCGGGAATATGTACATTTACACCCTGCAAGCTATTGCCAACAGTATATTCAGCGAGAACGATCTGGGTGTAGCGAGCGCCAGCTACATCAATGCCCAGACCTATAAGGGACAATCACTGTCGTTTACCCAGACCGAAACGCTGCAGCAAAACTGGCGCCTGGATGTATCCCTGCAGCTCTATGATCAGAAGGATAATCTGGGTGTTCACATGACGCGTGTTACTCCCAGCCTCAAACTGGGTTACCGCTTGAATGAATCGGTCAGCTTCAATGGCGAAGGAGGAATTGAAGACACCCACAACACCGGCGCGATCCAAACTCAGACAATAAGACGCAAATACGTATACATCGGCTACCGTTGGGATTTCCAATAACCTGCCCTTGCGTCAGAGCAGATAAGCGATTGTCGCTCCGGCCCCAAAGTTTGGAACGCTATTGGTAAAGCCCTTTACACGTAACCTTGAGCTTTCCATGTTTGATCAAGCTTGTGGCTGACGAAGAAAATCGCCTCTATGTGAGATGATTCTGTCGTCGTGGTTTTCTGGCCAAGGCTGAGCAACATGCCGCCATTTGTTTCCTGGTCAAACTTGTAACTTCCGCCCAGCGAACCATACAAAATATTATTGAGCTTATACCCGGCAGGGCTGCCATATATTTTGTAACCGGCAATTCAGAATTTGATCATACCCACAGTTATTTGATATATATCCTGTTGAATTTAAAGCGGGTTATATGACACGTTTTAGCAACTTCTTGCCTTAATATGTGTGTGTAATATACACACCAAATAAACAATACGTGTAAAATTTACACACAAAATGTTTTTTGTGGTATGCTTCGTTTACAGTAAATTTCCAAGAGGATGGCCATGAATAACCAAAGCACTTCCAGCACCGAGTCTCAGCCGCCCGTTGTTGCGGCGATTCGGTATCTGTTGCGTCCGCTGGTTCGATTGCTGTTATCCCATGGCATTTCTTTCCCGACTTTCTGCGATCTGGTCAAATCGACCTATGTGAAGGTTGCAGAAACAGAATTCAGGCTGGACTCCAAACCTCAGACCGACAGCCGCATCAGCTTGCTGACCGGGATTCATCGCCGCGAGATCAACCGCTTGCGCAATGAAGCGGTAACGGAGATCAACCTTTCACAGCATGCATCCATGAGTGCCTTGCTGTTCACCATCTGGAGCGGGCATCCCGAATACCTGGACGAGCAGGGTCTGCCCATTCCCTTGCCGCGCCTGGCAAGCAAGGGAGAGAAGCAATCTTTTGAATCGCTGGTGCAGTCGGTCAGCAAGGATTTTCGCGCGCGCGTCGTGCTGGATGAATGGCTGCGCCAGGGCATTATTACGCTGGACAACGAAGACAGGGTCCACCTGAACGCCGATGCATTCATACAACCCCAGGACATGGCAGAGAAGATTTATTACTTTGGACAAAACATCCACGACCACCTGGCCGCGACAGTTCACAATTTGGCAGGGGGTTCGCCGCCTTTCCTGGAGCGTTGTGTCTTCTATGACAAATTGAGCGCAGATTCTGCCAGGGAACTGGCAGATTATTCCCGTACCGTGGGCATGAGGTCGCTGCATGCCGTCAACAAGCGCGCAGCCGAGCTGCAACAGGGCGACCAGCAAAAGCCGGATGCCGTGTATCGCGCCAATTTTGGCGTATATCATTACAGTGCAGCGGAGACTCCAGATGAAATCTAATCAAAATATCTATCTGCAAGCGATACTTTTAGCGGGCGTCCTGCTTACTTCCAGTGCATGGGCCGTTTCAGGCAGTTGTACTTACGCTGCATCGGGCTCGGGTATCGGCGGCACAGGTATAAGCGGCACCGGAATGGGGGGCACTGGAATAATAGCAAAAGGCACCGGTATCGGCGGAACAGGCATGAAGCCGGGTAGCGAGTTGGCCGAACTGAAAGTAGCGGGCAACGTGATTTACAGCCACGGCTCTGTCGAGGCGCAAAGCAACGGACGTACAAGGCTATTGGCCAAGGGCGATCCGGTCTGTGTGGGCGAAACAATTGTGACGCAGGAGTCCGGTATGGTGCAAATCAGGATGGTCGACAACGGGTTGATCGCGATCAGGCCACAGACGCAACTCAAGATCGAGAAGTTTGCCTATGACGGAACGGACCAGGACGCCAGCGTGATTTCCCTGTTCAAAGGTGCATCCCGTTTTGTCACCGGGGAACTGGGAAAAATGTATCCACAAAATGACTTGATCCATACGCCAAACGCAACCATCGGTGTTCGGGGAACAGACCATGAAGCAGTTGTCATCCTGCCCGGGAGCAGCGGAGGTTATCCCTCCGGCACCTACGACAAGGTGAACCTAGGCATCACGTTCATCAGGACCGATAAAGGGGAGATCGACATTCACCCCAACCAGGTTGGTCTTGCTGCGGACATGGCGAAATTGCCGGCATTGTTGAATACCATCCCGGGATTTTACAAAGTTGATCCTTCCATGAGAGACAGGAATGAACAGTCCGAACAGGGGAAATCGGGAGAGGGTTCGTCTGACAGGAAAATGAAGGGGTCATCGCGGGAACAAACCGGAAAAGGGGCTGAATACGGTCATCCGTCCAAAACAGGACCAGGTAAAATTGAATCGCGCGACAATTACCTGAACCTGAGAAGTCCGGAATCCGCTTCACCTATGCAGATGCCAAATTCTCAGGAAACGCCTTCCATTCAGCAATTGCCGGAAAGTTCGGGGCACTCGGATTAGTGATGTGCAACGGGAGTTTGAACGAATCCAGGCTTGAGATTGCTGCAGTCACCGGCCTTTGCGATTGTAGATGACGAAATGGTATTGCAACGGCTGCGGTTCCGGCTGTAAGTGAGTTTCGCGCGACACCTCTTGCCACTCGCCGAGATTGATTTCCGGGAAATACGCATCGCCGTGGATGTCTGCGCCGATCTCGGTCAGGTAAATCCGGTCGGCGAGCGTTATTGCCTGCAGGTAAAGCTCGGCACCGCCGATCACGAAGATCTCGTCGTCGTCACCGCATGCCGAGATTGCCGCCGGCAGCGAATTCACCGCAGTCACGCCAGGCGCGGAATAACCGGCATTGCGCGTCACCACCACCGAAGTGCGACCCGGCAGGGGTTTGCCGATTGATTCGTAGGTCTTGCGTCCCATCACGATGTGATGCCCCATGGTGAGCGCCTTGAAGTGTTTTAGGTCGGCGGGCAAATGCCACGGCAGCGTGTTGTCGATGCCGATCACGCGGTTCTTCGCCATCGCGACGATCAGCGACACGCGCGTTTTCATACCGGTGCCGGGATAAGAGTTTTTCATACTGCCACGGGCGCCTTGATGGCGGGATGCGGGTCGTAACCTTCCAGTATGAAGTCCTCGAATTTGAAAGCGAAGATGTCCTTGATTGCAGGGTTGATGCGCATCGTCGGCAACGGGCGCGGCTCGCGTGACAACTGCTCGCGCGTTTGATCCATGTGATTCGAATACAGATGCGCATCGCCAAAGGTGTGCACGAAATCCCCCGGCTTGAGGCCGCACACCTGCGCCACCATCAGCGTCAGCAGCGCGTAGCTCGCGATGTTGAACGGCACACCGAGAAAAATGTCGGCGCTGCGCTGGTAAAGCTGGCAGGATAATTTTCCGTCGGCCACATAAAACTGGAAGAATGCATGGCAGGGTGCAAGCGCCATCTGGTCAAGTTCGCCGACGTTCCACGCCGATACAATAATGCGCCGCGAGTCAGGATTTCCCTTGATTTGATCGACGACCATTTTGATCTGATCCACCACCCGCCCATCCACGGTCGCCCATGAGCGCCATTGCTTGCCGTACACAGGGCCGAGGTTGCCGTTCTCGTCGGCCCACTCGTCCCAGATTTTTACACCGTTGTCCTTGAGGTACTTGATATTGGTACTGCCCTGCAGGAACCAAAGCAGCTCGTGGACAATGGATTTCATGTGGCACTTCTTGGTAGTCACCAGCGGGAATCCTTCCTGCAGGTTGAAGCGCATCTGGTAACCGAACACGCTGGTCGTGCCGGTACCGGTGCGGTCGGATTTTTTTGTGCCGTGATCGAGCACGTGCTGCATGAGATCTAGATAGGCTCGCATATGATAAAAAAATAATGCCACAGAGAACACAGAGCACACAGAGAGCGTGGCGACAGGTTGAGGTTTTCTCTGTGTTCTCTGTGCGCTCTGTGGCAAATTGGTTTTTCCGCGATAATGGCAACTTCATCCATTATTCGAATACGCAATGCTAGCACATCTGACCACATCAACTTTGTTGCCAAAAAACCTGAGTGCAGCCCACCTGCTGGTATTGCTGCCCAAGGGAAAAACATTACCCAAAGATTTGCCGCACCGCGAATTGCTGGCGGCCGTGCTGAAACGGCGTGTCATCAAGGTTGAGGAATTCGCCGCCACGCCCGTCGCTGCCAACGCCGCCGACGGCAGCCTGATCGCCTGGGCGATGCTGGATTTCAGCAAAACCAATTTTGCGTTGCGGATGCAGGCACGCAAAGCCATGCAGATGCTGCTGGACGAACAACCCGCCAGCGTTACCATCGTGGTGCAGGGAGATGAGACGCAACGTCGGCAGGCTGCTGAAGCCGTAGTGTATTCCGCGTGGGTGAACGGTGCGCCGCTGCCGCTGCACAAGAAAAAAACTGACCAGCGCAAGCCGCTGCAAAAGATCGCGCTGTTTGGTTTTGCCGACAAGAAAATGTTCGATGTGCTCAAGGCACAAGCCGAGGGTAATCTGCTGTGCCGCACGCTCACCGTGCTGCCGCCCAACGAACTCACGCCCGGACTGTACCGCAAGCGCGTCAAGGAACTCGCCAACCAGAACGGCTGGCAAATGAAGGAGTTCGACTTGAAAGCATTGCGCAAGATGGGCGCGGGCGCATTCGTCGCGGTAGCGCAGGGCAGTCATGACGAGGATGCCGCCATCGTGCATCTGCGCTTACGCCATGCCAAGGCGAAACAGACCGTCGCACTGGTCGGCAAGGGCATCTGCTTCGACACCGGCGGCCACAACCTCAAGCCGGCGCGCTACATGCACGGCATGCACGAGGACATGAACGGCTCTGCGGTTGCGCTCGGTATCCTGCTCGCAGCCACGCAGCAAAAGCTGCCGGTCAATATCGACTGCTGGCTGGCCATTGCGCAAAACCACATCAGCCCGAAAGCCTACAAGCAGAACGACATCGTCAAGGCATTGAACGGCACCACCATCGAAATCATGCACACCGATGCCGAGGGGCGCATGGTGCTGGCAGATACGATCACGCTGGCATCGCGAGCAAAACCTGATCTGCTGATCGACTTCGCCACGCTCACCGGCAGCATGGCCGTGGCGCTGGGAGCGCGCTACAGCGGCGTGCTGGGCAACCGCGATGAATTGCTGCAGCAGGCCGTGCAAGCCGGTCAGCAAAGCGGCGAACGGCTTTGCGCATTCCCTATGGACGAAGATTACGAACCGGCGCTGGATTCAAAAGTCGCCGACATCAAGCAATGCACGCTGGAAGGCGAAGCAGATCACATCCTTGCGGCGCGCTTTTTGAAACGCTTCCTGGAAAATGACGTGCCGTGGCTGCATGTGGACTTGTCCTCCAGTCGTTGCGATGGCGGGCTGGGCAGCGTGGCGAGCGATGTGACCGGATTCGGCGTGGGCTGGGGGTTGCGAATGTTACAGGGCAAGTAAATCTTGACGCTTCTTACCGGAACCAAACCTTAAGAGTGGGCGGGCATTGCAATCGGCATAGCGGGTATAATATTTTCATACACAGATTTAGTTTGCTTCGTGTGCAGATTTTGTCGCGAAATGCTTCCAAACCAAAATTGTATTCGAGTCGTTTGCTTGACTTACCGGGACCGGCTTTCTGCGGCATCAAGCCCCTGAGCACAAGCATTTGACCACTCGGACGTGTGGAAGGAGACCAAATGAAAGCCCCAGCTGTATCACCTTTGGATTCCTGGCCGGACCTGCCTCTCGATGCCTGGAAAGAGACCTACGCAACGTTGCACATGTGGACCCAGATAGTCGGCAAGATACGGCTCGCGCAATGTCCCTGGGTGAACCATTCCTGGCATGCCACGCTGTATGTGACGGCGCGAGGACTCACGACTTCGCTTATTCCGCACGGCACACGGAGCTTTCAAATTGACTTCGACTTCGTCGGCCATCAGCTGACCGTGCAGGCAAGCGACGGCGGCTCCGCTGGTTTTACGCTCGAGCCAATGTCAGTGGCGGTCTTCTATAAGCGCCTGATGGACGAGATGCGGAAGCTTGACTTGAATGTCGGCATTTCGTGCAAGCCTAACGAGGTAGCCGATCCGATACGTTTCGACCAGGACGAAACTCACCGGGCATACGAAAGAGAGTACGCCAACCGGTTCTGGCGTATCCTGGTGCAGGCCGACCGCGTCTTTAAAAAGTTTCGCGCCCGCTTCGCCGGCAAGTGCAGCCCCGTGCACTTCTTCTGGGGTGCGCCTGACCTTGCCGTTACACGCTTTTCCGGCCGCACCGCACCGGAGCATCCGGGCGGCGTTCCGAATTTGCCGGACAGGGTGGCGAGAGAGGCCTATTCGCATGAAGTGAGCAGTTGCGGATTCTGGCCGGGCGGCGGGCCGATTCCGTATGCCGCGTTCTATTCCTATGCCTATCCGGAACCGGCCGGGTTTGCCAGTGCGCCGGTAGGACCGAACGGGGCTTTCTATAGCAAGGATCTCGGTGAATTCATTTTGCCATACAGTATCGTGCGCGAATCGCAGTCGCCCGACGAGACGCTGCTGGCGTTCCTGCAGTCGAGTTATGAAGCTGCGGCCGATCTGGCGAAGTGGGATCGTAAGGCGCTTGAATGCGATCTCGAGCTAAAGATGCGCGCGACCTGATAAGCAGCTTTCAGCAAAGAGGTCTTCATGGGTAAAGAATTCGACCGTGTCATCCCGCGCAGCGGCACATCCAGCTTCAAGTACGACGGAAGGATGGAGATTTTCGGAACCGATGACGTCCTGCCTCTATGGGTGGCCGATATGGATTTCGCCGTTCCCGCGGCCGTGCGGGATGCGCTGGCGGCGAGGGCGTCGCATCCGATCTATGGTTACACTGTCTATCCGGAATCGTTGTACGAAGCGCTGATAGCCTGGCTGCAAAAGCGCCATGACTGGAAGGTGGAGCGCGAGTGGATCGTGATGTGTCCCGGAGCGGTTCCTTCTATACACGCAGCCATCATTGCAGTAAGTCAGCCTGATGATATCGTGATTGTGCAGCCGCCGGTGTATACGCCATTTTTTGGTGCAGCGAAAAGCGTTGGGTGCAGATTGCTGCTTAATCCGCTCAAGTTCGAGGATGGCCGTTATCGCTTCGACCTGGAGCATTTCGAGCGCTGTGCGGCTGAAGGCGCGCGGCTGTTGCTGCTGTGTTCCCCGCACAATCCGGTCGGCAGGGTGTGGCAGGAGGATGAATTGCAGGCGCTGCTCGAAATCTGCGCGCGCTACGATGTCACGGTTGTGTCGGACGAGATCCATGCAGATCTGATCTATCCCGGCAGACATCACACACCATTGGCCGGGTTGAGCAAAGGTGCGGTGAATATAGTTACAGCCGTTGCGCCCAGCAAGACTTTCAATATCCCCGGGCTCGGACTGTCCGCCCTGATCGTGCCGGATGAAAAGGACCGTGCGGCGATAGCAAAAGCGTTTGGCATGCTGCATGTCGGCGCGGCAAACCCGTTCAGCATCGTGGCGTTCGAGGCGGCGTATCGAAACGGTGCTCCGTGGCTGGATGATCTGCTTGGCTATATCGAAGCAAACTATCAGTTTGTGCGCATGTTTTTACTGCAGCATTTGCCGCTGATAAAACTGATAAACCGGAAGGGACTTATCTGCTGTGGCTGGACTGCCGCGCGATGGGGCTGAACGATGAGCAACTTAAGCAGTTCTTTGTCCGGCAGGCGGGCGTGGGTCTGAGTCCCGGGATCATTTTCGGTGAACAGGGCAGTGGTTTCATGCGCATGAATATCGCCGCGCCACGCAGTGTGATTGCCGAAGCGCTGGAAAAAATTGCGGGAGCCGAAAAGTTGCGAAAGTAAAAACGGTATCAGTGACCTTGCCGGCGGTGGGTGACTGGCTTCGTTGGCGGACAGGCTCAAATAATGCACATTGAACAATCCTCGCGGTCGGACCACAGAATCTTCGGATGCCATCCCGCTGCCCGCGCCAGTTGCTGAAATTCTTGCGCGGTATATTTGTATGAGTTTTCGGTGTGTATCGTTTCGCCATCTTCGAAGTGGTAGGTTTCGTTGCCCAGTTGAATGAATTGTTTTCTCCGGCTGACCAGGTGCATCTCTATCCGCCCCAGTTCCTCGTTGTAGAAAGCGCAATGTTAAAAGCCGTCCATATCGAGTTGAGCACCGAGTTCGCGCTGCATGCGTGCCAGCAGATTCAGATTGAATGCGGCCGTATAACCCGCGGCATCGTTGTAGGCGGCATTCAACACGGCGGGCGACTTCTTGCTGTCCACGCCGATCAGCATCGCGCCGTTGGGACCGGCCAGCTGTGCGGCATGCCGCAGTAATTGCACGACCTCGGCTGGGGTGCAATTGCCGATGGATGAGCCTGGAAAAAAGATCACGCGCCGTCGGTCCGCATAACCATCGATTTTCACTGAAGGCAAGCGCGTGTAGTCCGCGCACAGCGGATGCATGCGCATTTCGGGAAACATCATGCCGAGGCGCTGTGTGCTTTGCAGCAAATGTGGTTCGCAGATATCTATCGGCACATACGCGGCATCGTCGGCCAGGTGCCGGAGCAACAAGGGCGTCTTGGTGGCGCTGCCGCTGCCGAGTTCGATCAGGACACAGGAGGTGCCGAGATGTTCTGCCATTTCCGCACCGAACTCATCCAGGATGCATGTTTCGGTGCGAGTCGGGTAATACTCCGGGGTGGTGCAGATCAGATCGAACAGCTCCGAGCCGCGCGCGTCGTAAAAAAACTTGGGCGGAATAGTTTTCGGTCGCTGGCGCAGGCCATTGCGCACAGTGGTATCGAATTCATCGTTCGTCCAAATCGACTTGCAACATAGGAGATTCGTTTCTCATTATCGCATCCTCCGCAAGGCGCAGGCCGGAAAACATCCATCGGTCCGCTGGTCGGAAAAAATTGCGGTAACTGGCGCGCATGTGATCCTGTGCCGTGACGCAGCACCCTCCGCGCAATACCATCTGGCCACTCATGAATTTGCCGTTGTATTCGCCCAGTGTGCCGGGCAGAGGGACGAAATCCCGGATAGGACGAATAGGCGCTTTGCGTCCATTCCCACAGATCGCCATACATTTGGGTGAGGCCGGACTGGCTGCGCGGATCGCGGATGCAGGGTTCCGGATTCGAGAAAATTGCCGCTTATCGGCAAGTTCGCAGCGGCGTGTTCCCATTCCGCTTCGGTCGGCAGTCGCTTGCCCGCCCAGCGTGCATAGGCATCCGCCTCGAAATAGCTCAAATGTGCGACCGGTTCCTGCAGGTTCAGCGGTTGCATGCCGGACAGCGAAAATTGTTGCCAGTCGCTGCCTTCCCGGTGCCAATATAAAGGTGCTTGCCAGTGTTGGGTGTTGATCGTGTGCCAGCCATCGGATAGCCAAAGCTCGGGGCGTTGATAACCGCTGTCAGAGATGAAAGCCAGATATTCCTGGTTGCTTACCAAGCGACTTGCCAGCCGGAAATCCCGCAACAAGGTCTGGTGTCTGGGGCGTTCATTGTCGAAAGAAAACCCCGCCCCGTCATGACCGATCTCGACGATCCCCCCGGCGAACGCCTGCCAGCCCATCGTCGTGATGGACGACGGTGCGGCCTGAATGTTGCGGTAAGAAGGCTTGAGCGGATTGATAAAGAAATTGTATTTCACATCCATCAGCAGCAGCTCCTGATGCTGGGTCTCGTGTTCGATGCCCAGCTCCACCCGCGCGAGGATGTCATGCGCGGATTGTTGCGGGAGATTGTTCAGCAGCACTTGCAGCGCCTCATCGACATGGCTGCGATAACGGTATATTTCCGCCACCGTCGGACGCGACAACAGGCCGCGCTGCGGCTCGCGGGAAAAAGGTTCCCGCCGTTTCGTAATACGAATTGAACAGGTGCGCGTATGCATCATTGAAGACGCGATAGCCCGGCGCAAATGGCAGCAGGATGAACGTCTCGAAAAACCAGGTGGTATGCGCAAGATGCCATTTGGGCGGACTGACCGAGTCGCTGGCCTGGATGACATAATCCTCGATCTCCAGCGGGGCGCACAGAGATTCTGTTCGCGCGCGTACTGCGCCCAGGAGCTGTCCCATCGTCAGCGTCTGGTCTGATATGCCTGCATGGGGTTGCTGAAGATCCATCGGCTACTCTTCCACCTTCACACCGTGCCAGAAGGCGACATGATCCTTGATGCGCGTCGCCATGCTGGAAGGATCGGGGTAATACCATGCGGCATCATCATTCACCCGGCCGTCCACAATCACATCGTAGTAGCTCGCGATGCCTTTCCACGGGCAACGGGTATGGGTGTCGCTCGGTCGCAGATATTCCTGCTTTACGGCGGAGAGCGGGAAATACACGTTACCTTCGACATGATGAATCTCGCCGGCTGGCGCTTCGGCGATCACCTGATTGTTCCATATTGCTTTGGGCATGATTTCCTCCAGGTTCGATATACACAGAGTAAAAATTACAAACAACTCTTGTGCTTTATTCGCATCATGCAAGACAAAGGTTACAACAGACGGATTGTATTAACTACCCTGATAACGACCTTGGTATTTGCAACCGACTTGTAGTCCGTGCACGCTATGCCGACCATGCATGGTCCTGCATGCGGTCTTTAAAATAGCAAAAGTCCTGCCAACCAGAGTCTCAACCTGAGCCCGATGCCGGTGGTGTAACCAACCTCGACAAAGCGTATCCGCCCATCGGGCGCGATAATGAAACTGGCAGGCACCGCATGCACTCCCCACGCGCTGGAGAGCTTGCCATCCTGATCGTTCACCACCGGAAAATCGATTCCCTGTTCCCGCATGTGGAGCGCTACTTGTTCCGAGCTGCCGCTTTGCATCGCGACGGTAATCGTGTCGGGATGATCATGCGCGATGCCCGCGATGGAACCCTGTTCGGTGCGACAGATCGGGCACCAGGTCGCCCAGAAGTGGACCAGTACTGGTTTTTCGGGGTGTGCCGGCAAGGTGTATGGCAGACCTGCGATTGTGACACCCTGCATAGCGGGTGCTGCGCCGCTGACCATATCGCGCTGCTGCCAGATGCGTATGCCTGCTATGAGTATCACGAACACCAGCACATTGAGGGCATAGCCCAGCCATTTGTTTGTACTCGATTTGCTGTTGGCTTCCTTCTTCATGCTTACCCGATAACCTCGAAGCTGTTGTAACTGCCGTCATCCGGCTCAATGACGACGCGCTCTACCTGTGCATGCTGCGGACCCTGATGCGACCAGCGCACGATGGCGTCCACCGCGGCGGGTTCGCCCTGCACCGCAGCCTCTACCGAACCGTCGCTACGGTTGCGCACCCAGCCAGTGATCCCCAGCCTTTGTGCTTCGCGGCGCATCGAGTCGCGGAAAAACACGCCATGCACGCGGCCATGGATCACGAGGCGTAGTGTCTTCATGTTTTCGTCGAATTACTTTTTCAACAAATCACGGATTTCCGTCAGCAGGCTTCCTGCGCCGCCAATAATCACACCGACGGCCATGTCAACCGCATTTCCCTTGATCGCAAATTCCTTGAATTCCTGCAGGATGCACATGATTTTCTCCCTGGTGGATATTAAGCCAGTCGCTGAATGAAACGTTATGCCCCGTGAAAAACAGGATGTCGTTTCTCAATGAATCGGTGCTTGTGACAGCCAGTGCTGTCTGATGTTCCAAACCAATAGGGTTGGCATGGTTTGACTCTGCTTTTAAACGACCATGCCAGCTGTGCATTAAACCAGATTGCGATCGTTACTCAAGCGCAATCACCATTTCAGCCTGAAATGCGCCGCGACGCTGGTTACGCCGAATGCCATCACTGTGATCGCCATCACGCCGGTAGCCAGCCAGCCCAGCCACTGCAGGCGCACGCTGATCGCAAACTTGCCCATGATTTTTTGCTGTGTCGCCATGCGCATCATCGCGATCATCAGTGGAACGGATATCACGCCGTTGATCACCGCGCTCCACAACAGCGCCTTGATCGAATCGATCGGGCTGAAATTCAACAGCACACCGACGATGGTCGACAGCGCGATGATCGCATAAAAGCCTTTGGCCTCTTTAAGTTCCAGGCTGAGGCTGGACGACCAGCGGAAGGTGTTCGCAACCGCATAGGCGGCCGAGCCGGCCAGTACCGGCACGGCCAGCATCCCGGTGCCGATGATGCCGCCGGCAAACAGCAGGAACGTGAGTTTGCCGCCGATCGGACGCAATGCCTCGGCGGCCTGGGAAGAAGTCTGGATGTCATGCACGCCATGGGTGTAGAGCGTGACTGCGGTGGTCAGCATGATGAAAAAGGCGATCAGCTGCGAAAATGCCATGCCCAGTCCGGTGTCGATATTGATGCGGTGCAGATGCTGTGTGGCGTCTTCCGGTGATCTGAGCAGCGAGGCGCCTTTGCGCTGCAATTTCAGTTCCTCGACCTCCTGTCCGGCCTGCCAGAAAAACAGGTAGGGGCTGATGGTGGTACCAAAAATTGCCACCAGCAGCAGCAGGTAATTCTGCGAGTGCTGGATGTTTGGCAGCAGTGTTCCGTGCAGCACGTCCAGCCAGTGTATATGCGACGCGAATACCGTCCCGACATAGGCAAACAGGGTCAGCGTCAGCCACTTCAAAATCCCGACATAACGCCGGTAAGGGATGAACACCTGCAGCAGCAGGCTGGCCATCCCGAACGCGACCGCATAAACATGGCTAGGCCCGCCGAACACCAGTTGAACCGCATCGCCCATCGCCGCGAGGTCGGCGCCAATATTGATGGTATTGGCCACCAGCAACAGCATGACCAGGGAAATGGTAACGCCGCGCGAGTTGGTTCTTGCCAGGTTTGCTGCCAGGCCGCGTCCGGTGACGCTGCCGATACGCGCACTGATGACCTGGATTCCAACCATCAGCGGATAGGTCATCAGCAGCGTCCACAATGTGCCGAAACCGTATTGCGCACCGGCCTGAGAATACGTGGCGATTCCGCTCGGATCGTCATCGGCAGCGCCGGTGATAGACCGGGGCCGAGCTTGTTAAGCCACTGGGAAAGCTTATTTTTCATCGGGAAAGTAACGGGTTGGGCCTGTAATGAGCGGCGGCGATTTTGCCATACTTTGGCGCCGACAACCCGGCCAACTTTTGAGCGATGTGATTGAAAGCCGCAGTTCATGCACAACGCTGACCTTCACGAATTGCTGTATTGACGTTCCGTTTTCAGGCAAGCAATTTAAGGAGGTTAAAGGACGGTCTTCGACACAAGGCAAACAGCTTTATTCAAGTAGTGGTTGTCCGGGCAGGGGACTAATTATTGCCCTTGCGGCAATAACAATAAACAAACTGCTGAACTGCCCCGGACGGTGTGTGGTGTGCTTCCTTTTCGTGCTCGACAAGAAGGAACGAATCTCCAAACTCGGCATGCAGGGATTCGGGTTGATACCTCATTACGGGCAGACCGCTGCATTTTTCCGGCCCGTCTTCGGCAAAAGTGGCAACAATCACATGCCCGCCCGGGCGAACCGCTTTCATAACCCGCTCGACATAAGCGTGACGGTCAGCCGGATCAGTCAAAAAATGGAATACTGCACGATCATGCCAGATGTCGAACCGGTGAACGGGAAACTCTGCACGGGTAATGTCGCCTTCCATCCAGTGTATGGCGTCTGCATGTTTTCCCAAGCGTTGCTTTGCAACAGCGATGGCAGCCGAGGACAAATCAAGTACGGTCAGGTCGGTATAGCCTTCGGCTACAAGGTCATCCACCAGCTTGGAAGTGCCGCCACCGACATCGATAATGGCCGCATCTTTACCGAGCCCGGTGTTGTGGATCAGCCGTACAGACAGGTCGGCGTGTTCCTGGAACCAGCTGACCGACTCGGATGGCTTGGTGGTATACACCTGCTCCCAATGTTGTTTGCGATCCATTTTTATTTCCTTAAAAGCGCTGTGTCTGGCCAAAGCAGCTGATTAATACTCAAGGTGAAGGCTGATTGCGGCTATTGGATTCAGTTCACCCTGTAACTCATGTGGCAGGCCACGCATTGCTCGGTGACTTTGGATAGCGCATCCAGTGACCGGGGCAAATCGCCTTCACTGGCGGTCATGGCGAAGCGGCTGGCAGCGTGGTGCATTGCAGTGCCGATGCTCTGCATCCCCTCGGGCATGAAAGGCGCCATGTGGGCGGCATTATGGGATTCCAGGGAACTCATGCCGATACGATTCTCAGCGATGTCCGAGGCCTTGTCGAACTGTCCTTTTGCGAGCGCCGCCTGTATCTCATGCAACGCCAGAAGATGGTCGCGCATGCTGTGCAACATGTGAGTTTTCATCATGGCAGGCAAATCCACCCTGGCTCTTGTATCCTGGTCGGCGGCACCCGCTTGGGCTACAAAAACCAATGAACTGGCAAACAGCCATGCCTGCAAAATTCTATTCATAATTTACTCTCCGTTTTAAAGGCAGGGGTATCTGGCAATGGATGGGTACCTAGCAACACCAACCAGGGCCATTATGACTGCCATTATTGATGGAGCGCAACATATCAGAATTCACGTACCTGATTGATGCGCCCGGTGCGATTCGAACGCCCGCTTCCTTGGATTGCAGACAATGGAACGATATTTCAGGCCAACAAGAATTACGGCGCACAACGGGTGGCAGGATCAAGCGGGCTGGAACTAGTTCGGCGGTGCGACCTTGATGATTTCGTCGAGTGTCGTGGTTCCTGCCGCGACCTTCATGGCACCTGAAATCCGCAGCGGTTTCATGCCTTCGCGGTAGGCCATGTTCGCGAACGCGCGCGATATCGGTGTTCGGGGTGATCAGCTTGCGCAGTTCGGGCGACATCAGCAGGATTTCATAAATGCCGATGCGGCCCGAGTAGCCGGTCATGCGGCATTCCAGGCAGCCGACCTGGTGCTGAAACTGCGCCGGCCGGCCGGTTTTCCACGGTGCGACCAGACTGTCCCATAGTTCGTTTTCGTCTGCCCGTACCGGCATCGGCCGCTTGCAATGCGGGCACAGCGTGCGCACCAGCCGCTGCGCCATGATGCCGAGCACGGTGGCATTGATCATGAAAGGCGCGACACCGAGATCGAGCAGGCGGGTGATGGCCGAGGGCGCATCGTTGGTGTGCAGCGTGGACAGCACCAGATGGCCGGTCAGCGCGGCCTGGATCGCCATCTCGGCGGTTTCCAGGTCGCGGATCTCGCCGACCATGATGATGTCCGGGTCCTGGCGCATCAGCGCGCGCACGCCGTCGGCGAAATTGAGGTCGATGCCGTGCTGCACCTGCATCTGGTTGAACGCCGGCTCGACCATTTCGATCGGGTCTTCGATGGTGCAGACGTTGACCTCGGGCGTGGCCAGATGCTTGAGCGTGGAATACAGCGTGGTGGTCTTGCCCGAGCCGGTCGGGCCGGTGACGAGGATGATGCCGTTCGGCTGCGATGTCATCTTGTCCCAGCGGGCGCGGTCCTCGTCGGAAAAACCGAGCTCGGCAAAATCGCGCACCAGCACTTCCGGATCGAAAATGCGCATCACCAGTTTTTCGCCGAAAGCGGTCGGCAGGGTGGACAGGCGCAATTCGATTTCCTGCCCGTCGGCGGTGCGCGTCTTGATGCGGCCGTCCTGCGGGCGGCGCTTCTCGATCACGTCCATGCGTCCCAGCAGCTTGATGCGGCTGGTCATCGCGGTCATCACCGACATCGGGATCTGGTAAACCTGATGCAGCACGCCGTCGATGCGGAAGCGCACGATGCCCGATGTCGCGCCGCGGTTCGATGTGGATGTCCGAAGCGCGCTGCTCGAAAGCGTACTGCCACAGCCAGTCGACGATGGTGACGATGTGCTGGTCGTTGGCGTCGAACTGCTGGTTGGTCTTGCCCATCTCCACCAGCTGCTCGAACGAGGCTTGTCCGGATTTTTCCTGGCGTTTGGTCTGTGCCGCATTCTTCACCGAGCGCGCCAGATTGTAGAACTCGACCAGGTAGCGGCTGATGTCTTCCGGAGAGGCGACGACGCGGCGGATGTTCTTGCGCAGGGTGTGCTTGAGCACGTTTTCCCAGTCGCGCAGGAAGGGTTCGGCAGGTGGCGATCACCACTTCTTTCGGCGTCACCTGCACCGGCAGGATGCCGAAACGCGTGGCATAGTCGTTGGACATGATGTCGGTGACGATCGAGAAATCGATCTTCAGCGGATCGATGTGGAAATATTCGAGGCCGACGCGCCCGGCCAGCCATTCGGTCAGCGCATCCTGATGCAGCGCTTTGTGCGGGGGCAGCAGCGATTTCCAGTTTTGTCCGGCGATGGCCGTGAGCGGGTGTACGTTCTGGCGTTGGCCGCGGCGTTCGGCAATCATCGCATCAGCGGCAGCCTGGCTGATCAGGCCGTCTGCGACCAGCATGCCCAGAAGTTCCGTCAATGTCAGTTTGTGTTCATGCGTAGCCAACTGCTCCATGTTTAACTCCCCGATCAATTCGCCAGACTATACTGTTATCGCGTTACTTGCTCAATGGGTATGACATGGCCAGCGCAATCAAACCGTAACGCACGAACTTGCCGATCGCCATGAACAACGCCGCTTGCCACGGGTTGAGCCGCAGCCAGCCGGCAGCGAGACAAAGTGCATCGCCGATCAATGGCACCCATGCCAGCAGCAGTGCGGGTGTGCCGTAACGGCGCACCCGCAACACGTTTCTGTCGAAGTCCGATAATTGCGCGAGCGGGTGCGTTGCGGCTTCTCCCGCACTGGAGGGCTCCGCCCCACCGTGTCGAAGCCGCACTTTCTCCACATGTTTGAGTTGCTGGGTCTGCACCCGCGAGGAGTACGCCGGTGGGTACCCGGCAGTTTTGCTGCCACCCATCCGCAGGGGTAGAAGCCAGCCCATGCCGAAGGTCACCATGCCGCCTAGGGTGTTGCCGATGGAGGCGATGACCAGCGCGTACCACAACGTTTCAGGATAGGCTTTGAGCACCGCGAACAGTGCGGCTTCGGAGCCGCCGGGGAGCAACGTTGCGGCGAGGAAGCTGCTGATGAAGAGCGAAAGGATACCGACGGTGTCACTCATGCTGAAGTCGAGCCCGGCAAGCTGGGCTATTGCCTGATTGCCGCGAAGATCTTTTTCGCCAGGTCGCCTGTCGCCTGCAACGGGTGGTCGCGAATCGCTTTCTCCTGTTCGGCCATCACCAGAAAAAGGCCGTCCATCGCCTTGCGTGTGATGTAGTCATCCAGACTGGCATCGCGTTTGTCCACCAATCCGAATTCCGCACCCTTGCCCGCGAACTGGTCGTATTTCCCGGCAAGCTTCACTTTTTTCATTGCCTTGCCCACGATGGGCTTGAACCTGGCGGCCAGGGCGGATTCGGTATTATTGCGAAAGTACTTCGTGGCGGCATCGTCGCTGCCGGTGAGTATGCCCTTCGCATCCGACACGGTCATTTTCTTGATCGCGCCGATCAGCAGTGTTTTAGCTTCCGGCATGGCGGCTTCGGCGGCACGGTTCATCGAGGTGATCAGCTCGTCCGAATATTTGCCCATGCCGAATCTGCGCAGGGTCTTGTCAGCTTTTTGCAGGCTGTCCGGCAGCGGAATGCGCACCTTGCTGTTGCCGAGGAAGCCGTCCTTCCTGGCGAGAGTGGATACCGAAGTTTCGGCACCCTGGGTGAGAGCCTGCCTGAGGCTTTTAATCTGGTCTTGTGTGCTGAACTGCGCGAGTCCGGAGCGTGCGGGTGTGGCGGAATTTGACGGTCGGGCTTGGTCAGATCGTTGAGTTTGGACTTGAATCGCGTCCAGATCGAACGCGCCGGCCGGCGCGCTCAACGCGATATTCAAAACCAGAAAAACCGCGAATCGAACTGCGGCGCATTATTTCTTGCGCGGTGCGATCAGGTCGGTGATTGTGCCTTCCGCCATTTCCGCAGCGAAGCCCAGTGTTTCGGACAGGGTCGGGTGCGGGTGTATGGTCAGGCCGATGTCTTCCATGTCGGCGCCCATTTCCAGCGCGAGCACCGCTTCGGCGATCAGTTCGCCGGCATTTACGCCGACGATGCCCGCGCCGAGGATGCGGCGCGTCGTGGGATCGAGCAGCACTTTGGTCGCAGCCTTCTTCGCGGCCGACGGACAGCGCGCGTCCGGAAGCGGCCCACGGGAAGCCGGCTTTTTCGTAGGCTATGCCTTGCGCTTTGGCCTGCGTTTCGGTCAGCCCCATCCATGCGATCTCGGGATCGGTGTATGCGACGGAAGGAATAGTCATGGGTTCGAACGCGGCATGGTGTCCGGCGATGACTTCGGCGGCGACCTTGCCTTCGTGCGTCGCCTTGTGCGCCAGCATCGGATCGCCGACGATGTCGCCGATCGCATAGATGTGCGGCACGTTGGTGCGCATCTGGATGTTCACCGGGATGAAGCCGCGCTCGTTGACGGTCACACCGGCGGCATCCGCACCGATGTCGCGTCCGTTGGGACGCCGCCCGACGGCCATCAGCACACGGTCATACAGCTGCGGCTCGGGTGCTTGTTCGCCTTCAAAGTGCACTTTCAGGCCTGTCTTCTGGGCTTCGATCTTGCTGACCTTGGTCTTCAGGTAGATTGCCTCGTAGCGTTTCTCGATGCGCTTGTGCAGCGGCTTGACCAGATCCTTGTCGGCGCCGGGCATCAGCTGGTCCATCAGTTCGACCACGCTGAAATCTTGCTGCCGAGCGCGTCGTACACCGTGGCCATTTCCAGCCCGATGATGCCGCCGCCGATGATCAGCATGCGCTTCGGCACATCCTGCAAGTGCCAGCGCGCCGGTGGAGTCGATGATGCGCGGATCGTCATAGGGGAAGCCGGGGATGCGCGCCACGCTGGAGCCGGCCGCGATGATTGCGGTATCGAAGCTGATGGTTTTCTTGCCGTCCTTGGCGACCACTTCCAGGTGGTTGGGCGAGGTGAATTTCGCCGTGCCTTGCACCACCTGCACCTTGCGCTGCTTGGCCAGCGCGGCCAAGCCCGCCGGTGAGTTTGTTGACCACGCTTTCCTTCCAGCCGCGGATCTTGTCGATGTCGATCTTCGGCTTTGTAAAGGTCACACCGTGATGCGCCACTTCTTCGGATTCGCTGATAACCCTGGCGACATGCAGCAATGCCTTGGACGGGATGCAGCCGACGTTCAGGCACACGCCGCCGAGGCTGGCGATATTTTTCGACCAGCACCACCTGCTTGCCCAGATCGGCAGCGCGGAACGCGGCGGTATAGCCGCCGGGGCCGGCGCCCAGCACCAGCACTTCGGCGTGGATATCGCCTTTCTTGAATGCTTGTGGGCGGCACGGCGGCTGATGGTGCGCGGTGCTGGTCGGGTGGATGCTTGCCGGAGCGGCAGCTGGCGCCCTGACAGCGGGTTTTGCTGGCTGCCTGCTGCGGCGGCGCTTGTCTTTCCAGCGTCAGGATCACGCTGCCTTCGGAGACCTTGTCGCCCACCTTGACCTTGAGCGCTTTCACCACGCCTGCGGCGGGGCAGGGCACTTCCATCGCAGCCTTGTCGGTTTCCAGCGTGATCAGCGATTGCTCGGCCTCGATCTTGTCGCCCGCTTTTACGAATACTTCGATGACTGCAACATCCTTGAAATCGCCGATGTCCGGCACTTTTACTTCTATGGTTTGGCTCATGGTGTTCGCTTCCTTGATTTTGTTTTTGGAAAAGGCGGGTTTGTTCAGGTGCGTATCTGGCCGCTGCCCAGCACGATGTATTTTTGCGAAGTCAGCCCTTCCAGTCCGACCGGGCCGCGCGCATGGATCTTGTCGGTGGAGATGCCGATCTCCGCGCCGAGGCCGTATTCGAATCCGTCGGCGAAACGCGTCGAGGCGTTCACCATCACCGAGCTTGAATCCACTTCGCGCAGGAAGCGCATCGCCTTGGTGTAATTTTCCGTGACGATGCTGTCGGTGTGCTGCGAACCGTAGGTGGCGATGTGCGCTATGGCTTCATCCAGGCCGGCCACCACCCGGACTGCGAGTATCGGCTCGAGATATTCGGTATGCCAATCTTCCTCGGTGGCGGCTTTCATATGCGCAACCAGCTTGCGTGCTGCTTCGTCACCGCGCAACTCGACGTTCTTGTCCAGATAGATCTTGCATAGCCGGGCAACACTTTGGCCGCAATGCCTTCGCGACCAGCAGCGTTTCCATCGCGTTGCACACGCCGTAGCGATGGGTCTTGGCGTTGTCGGCGATGCGGATCGCCTTTTCGAGATCGGCCTCGTCGTCGATATACACATGGCACACGCCGTGCAGGTGCTTGATCACCGGAATGCGCGCATCCGCTGAAATGCGCTCGATCAGCCCCTTGCCGCCGCGCGGCACGATCACGTCCACATATTCTTTCATCGTGATGAGTTCGCCCACCGCGGCGCGGTCCGTGGTGGTGACGACCTGTACCGCGGTCTCCGGCAAGCCGGCGATACGCAACCCCGCATGCACGCAGGCGGCGATGGCCTGGTTGGAATGAATCGCTTCAGATCCTCCGCGCAGGATCGCAGCGTTGCCGGATTTCAGGCACAGTCCGGCGGCATCGGCCGTCACGTTGGGACGCGATTCGTAGATGATGCCGATCACGCCGAGCGGCACGCGCATCTTGCCGACCTGGATGCCGGAAGGACGATAATTCATGTCGCTGATCGCGCCGATCAGGTCGGGCAGACTGCGCGATCTGCAGCAAGCCTTCGGCCATGCTGTGCACGGTCTTCTCGGTCAGCGTGAGCCGATCCACCGAGGCCGCATCCAGACCATCGGCTTTCGCCGCGGCGACATCCTTGGCGTTGGCGGCCAGCAACATGGTGGTCTGGTGTTGCAGCGAGGCGGCGATCTCGGTCAGCGCGCGATTCTTGGTGGCGGTGTCTGCCAGCGCCATGAGGCGCGAAGCCGCGCGAGCGGTCCGACCGACTTCCTGCATATATTCTTTGACGTTCTGCATGATGTTCCATGTGTTTTGTTGTAGGGCGCATTTTACCCCAAGGAACCTCTGATTAGGTCCCACATGACCGCGCATTCGGCTTTGCGGGATGGGATGCAAGAAAGGCGACGATGCGAATGGTGATTCCCTTCGCAAGGAGCCTGACGTAGCAGACCGCCCGCAAAGCCAATGCCCTTGTGGGTTGCGATAAAAACGGGCGCTCGCGGTGTTGCGCTCCTTGGCATCGTAGAATAACTACGACCGGCGTCGCGCGCCTTGCGATCATCCCGTTTTTGTCAGCAACGCGGTTCATGATGGACTTAATCAGAGGTTCCCTGGTGCTAAAATGCGAGTCCTTCTTAAATGTGTGCGCGGCCATGTCCGACATCCTCAAAAAAATTCTGGCGGTAAAAGTGCGGGAAGTAGCTGAAGCGCGAGCCATCAAACCGCTAGCGGCGATGCGGGCCGCGGCAGAGCAGGCAGTGCCTGTGCGTGATTTCACCGGGGCGATACGCGGCAAGATTGCCGCGGGACAAGCCGCCGTGATTGCGGAAATAAAGAAAGCCAGCCCCAGCAAGGGCGTGTTGCGCGCCGAATTTCATCCGGCCGAGATCGCCGCGACTATGCGCGAGCATGGCGCAGCATGCCTGTCGGTGCTGACCGACGAGCAATTTTTTCAGGGAAGCGCGGAGTATCTGAAGCAGGCTCGCGCGGCCTGCGACTTGCCGGTGTTGCGCAAGGATTTCATCGTGGACGAATACCAGATCTACCAGTCGCGCGCGATGGGTGCGGATGCGATCCTGCTGATCGCCGCCGCGCTGGATGTGAAGCAGATGCAGGAGTTCGAGATCAGCTGGCGCACAAGCCTGGGCATGGCGGTGCTGGTGGAAGTGCATGATGGCGAAGAGCTGGAGGCTGCGCTGCAACTGACCACGCCGCTGATCGGCGTGAACAACCGCAACCTGCGCACCTTCGAAGTGAGTCTGCAGACCACGCTGGACTTGTTGCCGCGCATTCCGAATGACCGCATCGTGGTTACCGAAAGCGGCATTCTCAAGCCTGAAGACGTGAAGCTGATGCGCGGCCATCATGTGCATGCGTTCCTGGTGGGGGAAGCATTCATGCGCGCGGAAGATCCGGGTGTAGAATTGGCGCGAGTGTTTGCCTGAAAATTTTTGCGGGGAGTAGTGTTATGTTTAATCTTGATCGTCTGATTGTCGAGTTCGACAAGGGCTTGCGCACTTTATTCAGCCAGGCGCACAGTGCCCGTCCTTATCCTGACGCAAACATGCCTGAAGCGCCCATGGATGAGGCCGAGAAGAAAAATGCCGCCGCGCTGATGCGCGTCAACCACAGCGGCGAGATCTGCGCGCAGGCCCTGTACCAGGGGCAGGCACTGACGGCACGCGATCCCTCCGTACAACAGACACTACAGCATGCCGCGCAGGAAGAGACCGAGCATCTCGCCTGGACCGCCAAGCGCGTGCATGAACTTGGCGGCCACCTGAGTCTGTTGAACCCGTTCTGGTACACCGGCTCTCTGGCGATCGGCGCCGTGGCGGGGTTGCTGGGTGATAAATGGAATCTGGGTTTTCTCGCCGAGACAGAGCGGCAGGTTGGACATCATTTGCAAAGCCATCTGGACCGCTTGCCGCAGCAGGATGAAAAAAGCCGCGCGATCGTGGCACAGATGCATACCGATGAAGTAGGGCATGCCGATATGGCGTTTTCGTTAGGGGCCGCCGAGCTGCCACAGCCGGTGCAATGGGCGATGAAACTGAATGGCAAGGTGATGACGACTACCGCTTACTGGGTGTAAAACAAGCAAAAGCCTTGCACCCCTTTTCTATTCCTGTATCACCTCGAAATCATGCGTGATCGCGGCAGTCTGGCCGAGCATGATGGATGCCGAACAGTATTTCTCGGCCGAAAGTTTGATGGCTTTCTCGACGACTTCCGGTTTGATGTCCTTGCCGGTCACGACAAAGTGCATGTGTATTTTGGTGAACACTTTGGGGTCGGTTTCGGCGCGTTCCGCATCCAGTTCCACATAACAGTCGGAGACTGCCTGGCGGCTTTTCTTCAGGATGCTGATCACATCAAAGCTGGTGCAACCGCCTGCACCGAGCAGCAACATTTCCATCGGTCGCGGGCCGAGATTGCGCCCGCCTGCCGCCGGTGAGCCATCCATCAATACCGCATGATTGCTTTCGGTTTCACCCAGAAAAGCGACTTGTTCCACCCATTTGACGCGAGCTTTCATGTTGCACCTTTCGTCGCTAAATACCTGAGATGACTTAGCTATAACAGGGGTTTGAAAAACGTAGCGAGCGCAGCCAAGACAAGGCAAAAATGCGCGAGAAACCGGAGTTTACATGAAGTAAATGAGGATTTTGAGCTCATTTTTAACGCAGTATTGGCAAGCGCAGTAGTTTTTCAAACCCCTGTGACCTGATACCAGAGCAATCCGATAATTTCATGAATAAAAATTTTGCTGTCCTCAAGAGATTTGGCGTGAGGCAGGAAGGTGAGCAAGTCGGTCCGATAACGTGTGGTAAAAGCGGTCGGTGCTTCAATGACCTCAAAGCCGGCGCGGCGAAACACTGCTGCGGCACGCGGCATATGCCATGCATGGGTGACCAGGTAAATCCTGCGTATTCCCGCCTGTTGCAGAATGCGAAAAGAATGATAAGCGTTCTCGAAGGTGTTGTCGGACGTGTCTTCCGTCCAGCGCACCGGCACATGGAAATCCTGTTCCAGCGACAGGCGCATCTGTTGTGCTTCAGAAACGCTGTTGCCCATCGGATTGCCGCCGGTCACCAGTATCGGTTTGCCGGTTTTCCGCTGGAGTTTCGCGCCGTAGCGCAGGCGAACTAGAGTGAGATATGAGATCGTGTCCTGCCCTGCATATTCCGGCGCGCGGAAATAGGTTCCGCCACCGAGTATCACGATCGCATCGGCGGCTTGAGGCTGGTCATTTGGACAGCTGATATTCAGTGGTGTGGTTTGCACCTCCAGCAAATGCAGCGCTCCTTCCGCAAAATAAGGCGTGGAAGCGATCCAGAGCAAACCGAACGCGGCGAGTATCAGCTTTTTGGCAAACTTATGGCGGCGATAGAGCAGAATGATGCCCAGCGCGAGCAGGAGTAACAGACTGAGTGGCGGCAGCAAGAAGGCAGCAATGAAGTTGGTGATGAACCAGGACATGACAGGGATCAAAGTTTCAGAATGTGCTTATCTTACTGGGTTTCATCCGTTATTCTGAAATTGGCGCGGAAATCCTGAAGCGGTGAATCCAACTTTCAGCGGTTAAATAGCGTTTGACAGTGGCGGGCAGGCTGCAATAGAATGCGCGCCCTTCGAGGTTTACTTACATATTGAATTTTTAGGAATTGTGGCTATGAAAACATTTTCCGCTAAAGCCGAGGAAGTCCAGCACGACTGGCTTCTGGTAGATGCAGCCGATCAGGTGCTGGGCCGTCTGGCCGCACAGATCGCTTCCCGTCTGCGTGGCAAGCACAAGGCGATTTACACCCCGCACGTGGATACCGGCGATTTCGTCGTCGTGGTCAATGCCGACAAGCTGCGCGTGACCGGCAACAAGGCGGAAGCCAAGTTGTATCATCGCCACACGACTTATCCGGGCGGTTTGTACACCACCAACTTCGCCAAGATGCAGGCGCGTCATCCCAGCCGTGTGCTGGAAAAGGCCGTTAAGGGTATGTTGCCAAAGGGCCCGCTGGGCTACGCGATGCTGCGCAAGATGAAGGTGTATGCCGGTGCAGCGCATCCGCATGAAGCGCAGCAACCGAAACCTGTTAATTTGTTGAAAGCATAATTATGAGCGTAACTTATAACTACGGAACCGGTCGCCGCAAGAGTGCGGTGGCGCGTGTGTTCATGAAGGCAGGCAAGGGCAACATCGTGGTGAACGACAAGCCGGTGGACGTGTTCTTTTCCCGCGAAACCGGCCGTATGGTCGTGCGTCAGCCGCTGACTCTTACCGAAACCCTGGGCAAGTTCGACATCATGGTGAATGTCACCGGTGGCGGCGAATCCGGCCAGGCTGGTGCGGTTCGCCACGGCATCACACGCGCATTGATAGACTACGATGCCACGTTCAAGGCTGTGCTGAAGCAAGCCGGACTTGTAACTCGCGATGCGCGCGAGGTTGAACGTAAAAAGGTTGGTCTGCGCAAGGCGCGCCGCAGGAAACAGTTCTCCAAGCGTTAAGACGTTTTGGATGGATTGCAAAAGCCGCCTTCGGGCGGCTTTTGTATTTGCGAATTTGCAACGCTAACGCTGCCGGTAAGCCGGATGGTTCATGGATTCAATATGATTTGTTGTAGAATGCTAGGCGTTTTCAATGGAAATTACGATGATCAAAGTTGGCATAGTTGGCGGAACAGGTTACACCGGGGTTGAGCTCCTGCGTCTGTTGGCGGCGCACCCCCAGGTAGCGTTGCAAGTGATTACTTCGCGTGCCGATGCAGGTACGCCGGTCAGTCAGATGTTCCCCAGCCTGCGCGGTTACGTGGATTTGCCGTTCACTCATCCTGACCAGGCGCAACTCGATCAATGTGATCTGGTGTTCTTTGCCACACCTAACGGTATTGCGATGCAGCAAGTTCGCTCGTTGCTGGATGCGGGTGTCAAAGTGATCGACCTCGCTGCGGACTTTCGTTTGCAGGACATTGCTTCGTGGGAAAAATGGTATGGCATGAGCCACGCCTGTCCGGACCTGGTGGCAGAGGCGGTTTATGGACTGCCGGAGGTGAATCGCGCGCAGATCAAAACTGCCCGGCTGGTGGCCAACCCCGGTTGTTATCCCACGGCGGTTCAACTGGGTTTCATTCCGCTGCTGGAAGCAGGCGCAATCGATACAAACAACATGATTGCCGATGCCAAATCGGGTGTCTCTGGCGCAGGGCGAAAAGCGGAGATTTCCATCCTGTTTTCAGAAGCGGCAGACAACTTCAAGGCATATGGAGTGGCCGGGCATCGCCATTTGCCGGAAATCAAACAGGGCCTGGCGCGCGTGCTGGGTGAGGAGATCGGACTGACTTTTGTGCCGCACCTCACTCCGATGATACGGGGTATCCATGCCACGCTGTACGGCAGGCTGACGCGCGAGGTTGATTTACAGGGTTTGTTCGAGCAGCGTTATGCAAGCGAACCTTTCGTGGATGTTATGCCGGCTGGCAGTCTTCCCGAGACACGTTCGGTACGCGGTGCAAATCACTGTAGAATCGCGGTACATAGACCTCAAGGCGGAGATACGGTGGTGGTATTGTCGGTAATTGATAATCTGGTCAAAGGAGCAGCAGGCCAGGCTGTGCAGAACATGAACATCATGTTCGGATTGCCCGAAGCAACCGCATTGAACAACCTTCCGTTGTTACCCTGAGATGTGGCGCGGAGTCGAACGAAGGGTCAATAGCAGATTCAGCATTTCCGCACGGAAACTGGCGGTGCGCCCTCACATTCCATGGTATCTGCGCTGGGGCATGATGCTGCCGTTCGTGATTGCTGCCGCCGCACTGGCGTGGTGGGCATACGGCAACGGCCTGGAGTTGGCCGGCTTTCACCGCGGTCAAACTGAGCAGGAGTTGTCCAGATTGAACGATCAGCTTGCCAAATTGATGGTGGAAAAAGCGCAGCTTACCGACAAAGTGGCAAAATATGAAAGCGAGATCCAGATCGAGCAGGCCAGCAATCAGGCAACGGCCGAGCAGCTGAAAAACATGACGGATGAAAATGCACATCTTCAGGAAGACCTGGTTTTCTTCCAGAATCTTACTGCGGCGAGCGGCAAGGCGGGCGACATGGGGGTTCATCGTTTAACGCTGGAGCGGGACAAGATGCCGGGCGAATACAACCTGCGCATGTTGTTGGTGCAAAGCGGGCAGCGCGCCAAAATGTTTATTGGAAGCTATCAGTTGGTCGCTACGGTAGTTGAAAACGGGCAGAGCACCACCCATATATTCCCACAAGATGAATCAGGGAATGCACAATTCAAGCTCAGCTTCAGGTATTATCGGCGTGTCGAACAGAGCATCCAGTTGCCGCCTGACGCGCAATTGGAAAGTGTGCAGGTGCGTATATTCGAGCAAGGCGCGACCGAGCCCAAGGTGCGGCAAAGTGTAAGCCTCCCATTAAACCAAGGAGTGAACAATGTTCAGTAAAAAACACAGCAAACCACAAACCCAGATCGACTCACTGATCGGTGCGGGAACCTCCATTGACGGGGATTTGAATTTCAGCGGCGGGATGCGCATTGACGGTCAGGTCAACGGCAATGTCGTTGCCGCGCAGGGCAAGCCGAGTACGCTGGTATTGAGCGAGCACGCACGGGTGAACGGCGAGGTCAACGTCACTCATTTGGTAATTAATGGCGCAATCAACGGGTCGGTATTTGCCAGCGAATATATGGAACTGCAAAGCAAAGCCAAGGTCAATGGTGATGTGCATTACACAACGCTGGAAATCCAGTTGGGCGCAATTGTCGAGGGACGCCTGATACACAGCAGTACAGCAGCACAGGACAAAGTGGTGGCGTTTAAATCGAGTACTGGCGAGTTTAAAGCTAGTAGTGGCGAATAATCTTTTAAGGAGTATCAAATGAATGCAATGACCGAAGTGCAAGATCCGCTGTTGTTCACCGACAATGCGGCCAACAAGGTAAAGCAATTGATCGAAGAAGAAGGTAACGTAGATCTCAAACTGCGCGTGTTTGTCAGCGGCGGCGGTTGTTCGGGTTTTCAGTACGGATTCACATTTGATGAAGTAACCAACGAAGACGATACCGTGATGAGCAAAAACGGCGTGCAATTGCTGATCGACCCGATGAGCTTCCAGTATCTGGTCGGTGCGGAAATCGACTATCAGGAAGGTCTGGAAGGTGCGCAGTTCGTCATCAAGAACCCGAATGCCACGACCACTTGCGGTTGCGGGTCTTCCTTCTCCGCCTGAAGAAACAACCTGTAGTTCGGTTGGGCTTGAAAAATCGGGGCGCAATGCGCCCCGATTTTTTTGCGTCAGAACTATAAGCAGATTAATGCACTCTAGAGGCCGCTGAGCACCTTGATATGTGCCAGCGCACTACGGCCCAGCGCATGCAGTTCGTATCCGCCTTCCAGTGCCGACACGATACGCCCCTGCGCGTATTTCCCCGCGATACTTTTTAAAACGTCGGTCACCCACGCATAATCGGGTTCAGTCAGATTCAGCATGGCCATGTCATCGTCACGGTGCGCATCGAATCCGGCCGAGATCAGCAGCAATTCGGGCTTGAAAGCTTTCCAGCGCGGGCAGCCAATGCTGGGTGACGGCGGCGCGAAATTCTTCTCCGCCCGTTCCGGCGGAAAGCGGTACATTGATGATATGTTCATTGCCGCTATCTGCCCCGACATACGGATAGAACGGATGCTGGAAAGTGGAACACAACATGACGCGCGGGATCGTCGTGGAAAATGTTTCTCGGTACCGTTGCCGTGATGAACATCGAAATCCGCTATCGCCACGCGCTGCAAGCCGTGCTGCGCCATCGCATGCGCCGCGCCGACCGCGACATTGTTGAAAATGCAAAATCCCATGGCGCGGGCGCGTTCCGGCATGGTGTCCGGGCGGGCGGATGTTGCAAAAGGCATTTTCCACCTTGCCCGGCCATCACCAGGTCGACGCCCAGTACCACGGCTCCCGCAGCGCGCAGCGCAGCCTGATAACTGAACGGATTCATCGCGGTGTCGCCATCGAGATGGACAAACCCTGTGGTGGCACGCTGGACTCGATCGAGTCTATATAGCCGGCATTATGCACACGCATCAATTGTTCGCGAGTCGCCGCAGGCGCTTCATGATGCTGCAGATAGCTGCAACAACCCGGATGCGATCAGCTGATCCTCGATCGCATGAATGCGTGCCGGAGATTCCGGATGATGCGCGCCCATGTCGTGTTTGAGACAGAGCGGATGACTGATATAAGCGGTTTGCATGGCGATGGAGTTGTAATACGACAGTGCTATCATACCTAACAGTATTCAAACAGAAGGAAAAATCATGGGCAAGCATTACCTCAGTACCCTGTTTGCACCCAAGTCCGTTGCCGTATTCGGCGCAAGTGACAGATTCGACTCGGTCGGCCAGATCGTGTTCCAGAACATGCTGGAAAGCGGCTTTAAAGGGGCAGCTGTATCCAATCAATGTCAAAAATCCGGAAGTGCAGGGCAAGCGCGCTTACGCTTCGATCGCAGACATAGCCGAAACGGTCGAACTGGTAGTCATTGCCACGCCGCCGCAAACCGTGCCGGGTATCATTGAAAGTTGCGGCATCCACGGCGTGAAAGCGGCGGTCATCATCACTGCCGGTTTCGGTGAGGCTGGCCAGGAAGGTGAGGCGCTGGAAAGAGCGTTACTGGAAACTGCGCGCCGCTATGGAATCCGCCTGATCGGCCCGAACTGCCTCGGCATCATGCGCCCGTCCATCGGTCTGAATGCCACCTTCAACAAGGGCGGCGCAAACACCGGCAACATCGCTTTTATTTCGCAATCCGGCGCATTGTGTACCGCGATTCTGGATTGGGCGCAGCACAACGATGTGGGCTTCTCCAGTGTAGTGTCGATGGGCTCATCAACCGATGTGGATTTCGGCGAGATTCTCGATTATCTGGTGTCGGATTCCAATACCCACAGCATCCTGATGTACATCGAGGGCATACGCAATGCACGCCGATTCATGAGCGCGCTGCGTGCCGCCGCCCGCTTCAAACCGGTGATCCTGGTCAAGGTCGGCCGCCATGAGGCCGGTTCCAAAGCCGCGATGTCGCATACTGCTTCGCTGGTCGGCGCAGACGATGTGTTCGATGCGGCTGTCAGCCGTGTCGGCGTGGTGCGGGTACAGACCATCACGCAATTGTTCACCGCAGCCAAGGCATTGTCGTGCGGGTTCCGCCCGGTCGGTAACCGCCTCGCCGTCGTCACCAATGGAGGCGGTCCCGGGGTGATGGCGGCAGATCGCGCCGCCGACCTGGGGGTGACGATGGCCACATTGTCGGAGGCCACGATCGAATATCTCAATCAGCATCTTCCGCCGAACTGGCCGCACGGCAATCCGGTCGATATCATCGGCGATGCCCAGGCGGATCGCTACCATCATGCCGTCAAAGCCTGTCTGGAAGATGACAACGTCGACGGCGTGCTGGCCATACTCACGCCGCAGGCGATGACCAAACCGCTGGAATCGGCACAGGCGATGATCGAACTCTGGCCAACACGCACAGCAAACCGTTGCTGACCTGCTGGATGGGCGACACGCAAGTCACCGAAGCGCGCCAGGCTTTCGCGCGGGCGCACCGGCCGCACTTCCGCACGCCGGAACCGGCGGTGGAAGTGTTTTCCCACCTTTCCGCTTATTATCGCAACCAGAAGCTGTTGATGCAGATGCCCGGCCCTTTCTCGCATCACGTCGAACCGGACGTGGAAAGCGCTCGTCTGATCATCGAAGGCGCGATGCAGGAACATCGCAAGGTGCTGACGGAAATGGAATCCAAAGCCTTGCTGTCTGCTTTCCATATTCCCGTCGCGAGAACCATGGTCGCCCACTCGCCCAACGAAGCACTGCTGATCGCGCAGCAATTGGGTTTCCCGGTGGCGATGAAAGTCAATTCACCGGACATCACGCACAAGAGCGATGCCGGTGGCGTGTTACTCAACCTGAACAATGCCCATGAAGTGCGTGCCGCCTACCAGCACATCATCGACAACATGCAGCGCAACCGGCCCAAGGCGCAAGATGGATGGCATTTCCATCGAACCGATGATCGTCAAACCGAATGGCCGCGAGTTGATGATAGGCGTGACCAGCGATCCGGTATTCGGGCCGGTGATCACGTTCGGCGCGGGCGGGACGGCTGTCGAAATAATGGGCGATCGCGCGGTTTCCCTGCCGCCGCTGAATCAATTTCCTGGTGAGAGAACTGATCCAGGAAACTCGTATCGCCAAAATGCTGGGGGCATTCCGCAACATGGCTCCGGCCAATATGGATGCGCTGGAAGATGTGTTGTTGCGCGTGTCGGAAATGGCTTGCGAACTGCCATTGCTGAAGGAAATGGACATCAACCCGCTGATCCTGGACGAGAACGGTGCGCTGGCTGCCGATGCGCGCGTGGTGGTGGAATACCGCCAGCCGAGTGCCGACCGCTATGCGCACATGGCGATCTACCCGTATCCCGCCCAACTGGTCAGCCAGTGGCAACTCGCCGACGGCACCGACATCACCATCCGCCCGATCCGTCCGGAAGATGCCGAACTGGTGCAGGCATTCGTGCGCGAGCTTATCGGAAGAATCCAAATACTTCCGCTTCATGAACAGCATGCAGGAACTCACCGAAACAATGCTGGTGCGCTTTACCCAGATCGATTACAGCAGAGAGATGGCGTTGATCGCGGTGACTGTTGAGCACGAGAAGGAAATCGAGATCGGCGTCGCGCGTTTTGCCATCAATCCGGATGGCGATTCCTGCGAATTCGCGCTGGTGGTGGCAGACAACATGCAGGGTAAAGGGTTGGGGCAAAAACTCATGGTTTCACTGATGGAAGCGGCACGTGACAAAGGGCTGAATTCGATAGAAGGCGAAGTGTTGAGCAACAATCACAACATGCTCAAACTGATGACACGCCTCGGCTTCTCCACCAAAACCAGCGAAGAGGATCAAAGCATCATAAAAGTACCAAGGGCTTGTAAGACGTTACATCGCCCGGCGACTCAAAAGCCGCTGTTCTCTAATGGTTGCGATAGACAGCACCCAGTATGCATGGATGTTTTGCGCCGGTGACCTGGGGCAGGTTGGCAGGCTTGCCGTGCAAGGCTTGTTGCGCCAGCCAGGCGAAGGCGATGGCTTCGAGATAATCGCCATCCACACCGAGGGTATCGGTTGTTTTCACACTGCAACCAGGCAACAGCGAGGACAGACGGTTATGCATGGTCTGATTGTGCGCACCGCCGCCGCATATATAGAACTTCTGTGGCGCCGGACAATAAGTTTCTGGATGGCCAGCGCGATGCTGCGGCAAGTCAGTTCCAGCAGGGTGGCCTGCACGTTTACAGGGGCTTCATTGCCTTGCAGTTTATTTTGCAGCCAAGCAATATTGAACAGATCACGCCCGCTGCTTTTGGGTGGCGGCAGAGCGAAGTAGGTTTCGGCGAGCAATTGTTCAAGCAGTGCGGGCAGCACTTTGCCGGACGCCGCCCATGCGCCGTTATCGTCATAGGGTTTGCCCAGATTCTTCATGCACCATGCATCCATCAACAGGTTGCCGGGACCGCAGTCGAAGCCCGTTGTCGGCTTGCCCGGAGTCAGGTCGGTTATGTTGCTGATGCCGCCGATATTGACGATGACGCGATGGATGTCCGGATGGCGCAGCACATGATCATGAAATGCGGGAACCAGCGGCGCACCCTGTCCGCCTGCGGCGATATCGCGGCTGCGAAAATCGCTGACCACGGTGATGCCGGTCAATTCTGCGAGTAGCGCGGCGTTGCCGATCTGCAACGAGTAACCGTGTTCGGGGCAGTGGCGGATGGTTTGGCCGTGGCAGCCGACCGCCTTGACTTCATGCTGCGATGTTTTGGCTTCAACCAGCAATGGCGCAACCGCTGCGGCATACATTCGTGCCAGCTGATTGCCAACGACTTGTGCCTGATGCAACTCGTTGTGAGCTGGCAAGTGCAAAGCAAGCAAGGCGTTTTTCAGTGCATCGTCAAAGGGAAGATAGTATTTGGCGAGTTGCCGGGGTTTGGATTGGCTTAAATCCACCAGGACGGCATCTATACCGTCCAGGCTGGTCCCGGACATCAACCCGATGTATAGCTCAGCCTGTGACATGTGGGAACCTCAAAAAATCCACATTTCATCCCAACTGCTGTGTTACGGAAAAAATTTCTTGCTTACATATACACCATATGCGGCGCGGCGAAATTTTTTCCGCGCCTTGCATTTGGGCGAACTCTGAATTTTTACAGGCCCCACTGGCAAATTATCAGTCGAGTTGCGCGAGATTGGTGTTGCGCAACAGGTTCAGGCGTGCGACCAAACCCTCTGCCACGGGCTGGAACGCGGCGAGGTCAGCGCTGTCGATGGGTTTGGCATCGGGCAAGGCAACACGCAGCGGGTCGCGTTGCTGGCCGTTTACCCTGAATTCATAATGCAGATGCGGCCCGGTCGCCAGTCCGGTCATGCCGACGTAACCGATCACATCGCCCTGCGCAACATGCTGGCCTTTGTGCAGGCCCTTGGCGAAGCGCGACAAGTGTCCGTAAACCGTGGTGTAGCGACCCTGATGGTTAACCATGATGACGTTGCCGTAGCCGCCTTCTCTTCCAACCACGGCAACTATCCCGTCAGCAGTCACTTTGACTTTGGTACCGATGGGCGCGGCGAAATCGGTACCCTTGTGCGAGCGCCACTTTTTGAGTATCGGATGAAATCGGGAGAGGGAAAAGCTTGAACTTACCCGCGAGTACGCGATGGGTGACCGCAGAAAGGCTTTATGCACGCTCTTGCCATCCGGGGTGTAATAATCGCCGCGCTGCGCATCTTTCTGGAAATACAAGGCGCGGTACGTATGGCCCTGATTGATGAATTCGGCAGCCTGTATGCGGCCCATGTGCAGCAATGCGCCGTTGCTGTAAGTCATTTCATAAACCACGGTGAACCTGTCACCTTTGCGCAAATCATGATGAAAATCGATGTCGCCGCTGAAAAGATCGCTCAATTGGTTGGCGGCTGCATCAGGCAGGCCTGCTGCGTCGGTCGCTGCATACAGGTTGGTTTTGATTTCGCCGGTGCGCACAAACAAGCGAGTCTCCAGCTGAGCGGGCAATGTTTTGGTCTGGAATTCGCCACCCTGTTTATTTATCAATATCTGCGCGCTATCTTTGTCGAGATAGCGCAATGCGATCAACCCCCCGGTGGCGGTGGTTTCGGCTTGCACTTCCGTGCCGACCGGCAACTTGCGGAAAGATGCGGCCTCGGCGGATTTGCGCAGATAATCACCGGCGGCCGGATCTTCAATACTCAGGCGGCGCAACAACTCATCCACGGTATCACCGCGTTGCACGCGTTCGTTGCGCCAGTAATCGGCAACAGTTTTGTCAACGGAGACTTTGGGTAATGCAATATTTTCGATGTCAACTTTGTTCGAAGCCAAATCAAAATCGCTTTGCGGTACCAGACCGAAAGCGGTGACTACGCCCAGCAACGGCAATGTGGACAGGGCCACGAACCAGCGCAGCTTTTTTTTGTGTTCCGACATTTTGCGTCCTTGGCTGGACGGGTTTTGGGTTAACATTCATGCCTCCTTGAGTTGCTCTGCTTTGTTCTGACAGCGAGTTGCGTTGATGAACGGTGCGCACTTTACCAGAAAGAGATGTCACCTCAAAACTGAACTGATGGGTGGCAAAACCAGGCCGATGAATGGTTGGCGGAGCGGGAATGCGCAGTTTACCGGCATTCCGGCGTTTGATTTGATGATGAATGATGACTGAAACGACAAACACAGAAATGAAGCACACGGAAATGACACACGACGCTGGCGCAAATCAAGCGCGGCGCTCATGAGCTGCTGCTTGAAGACGAATTGAAGCAAAAGCTCGCGCTGGGGCGTCCGCTGCGCGTCAAGGCGGGCTTTGATCCGACCGCGCCGGATCTGCATCTTGGCCATACCGTACTGCTCAACAAGATGCGCCAGTTGCAGGACCTCGGCCATCACGCGCTGTTTCTGATCGGTGACTTCACCGGGATGATCGGCGACCCGAGCGGCAAAAATACCACGCGTCCACCCTTGTCGCGTGAGCAGGTGATGGAAAACGCACAGTCCTATCGCGACCAGGTATTCAAAGTGCTGGATCCGGAAAAAACCGAAATCGTGTTCAACTCCGTCTGGATGGATAAATTCAGCGCGGTGGATTTGATCAAACTGGCGGCCACGCACACCGTTGCGCAGATGCTGGAGCGCGATGATTTTTCCAAACGCTACAAGGGCAACCAGCCTATCGCCATCCACGAATTCATCTACCCGCTGGTGCAGGGCTATGACTCAGTGGCGCTCAAGGCGGATATCGAACTGGGCGGCACCGACCAAAAATTTAACCTGCTGATGGGACGCGAGTTGCAGAAGCATTACGGGCAGCCGTCGCAGTGCGTACTCACAATGCCGTTGCTGGAAGGCCTGGACGGCGTGAACAAAATGTCCAAGTCGATGGGCAATTACATCGGTATCACCGATGCGCCACAGGAAATGTTCGGCAAGCTGATGTCGATATCCGATACTTTGATGTGGAAGTATCTGGAGTTGTTATCGTTCCGCAATCTGGACGAGATCGCCGGTTGGCGCGCGGAAGTGGCATGCTGGGCGAAATCCGCGCGACATCAAGGTGTTGCTGGCGCAGGAGATCGTGGAGCGCTTCCACAACCGGCAGGCCGCAGAAGCCGCCCTGGCGGAATTCGAAGCGCGCTTCCGCCAGGGCGTGCTGCCGGATGACATGCCGGAAGTCAATGTTTCCGCGCCTGGCGGCAGCATTGTTGTGCCGCAATTGCTCAAACAGGCAGGCTTGGTGGACGGAACCTCCGAAGCGATGCGCATGATCCAGCAAGGCGCGGTCAAGCTGGACGGTGAGCGTGTCAATGACAAGTCGGTGGTGGTCAAAGCGGGTACGGTGGTTGTGGCGCAGGTCGGCAAACGCAAATTCGCCAGAATCACGGTCAGTTAGCGTGCATTTGTTATGGCGCCGATTTAAGTGAATGGCTCTAGTCTAACGAGGTATCAGTGTTAAGTAAGCTTGGTAAATACGAAATCAAGAGTGAGCTTGGCAGAGGAGCCATGGGCATAGTCTATGAGGGCTTCGACCCCTTTATTGAGCGCACCGTTGCAATAAAATCAATTCAGAAATCGATGATCGACACCCCTGAGGCCGAGGAAATATTGAGCCGGTTTCGCCGGGAAGCCAAAGCGGCGGGTCGCCTCACTCATCCCAATATTGTTTCTGTTTATGAATACGGCGAGGATGGCGAAATGGCTTTCATCGCCATGGAGTTTATCGTCGGGACAGAGTTGAAAGTGTACTTCGATCAGGTCACGCGATTCGAAATAAATGACAGCGTAAAAATCATGACCCAGATTCTTGAGGCGCTTGAATACTCGCATTCCCGCGGCGTGATCCACCGGGATATTAAGCCCTCAAATATCCTGATTACCCAGGATGGGCAGGTGAAAATAGCGGATTTTGGTATTGCCAGGATAGAGTCTTCAGATTTAACCCAAGTTGGTACCGTACTGGGCACGCCGTCTTATATGTCACCTGAGCAGTTTATGGGGCTCACCGCGGATCGTCGCAGTGATATTTACTCTGCCGGCGTCATTCTCTATCAGTTTCTTACCGGGGAACGGCCATTCACCGGCAGTAACATGAACATTATCATGCATAAGGTATTGAATCAGGCGCCGACTCTCCGAACCAGAGAAAACGCGGTCTTGCCTGCAGCGCTGTGTAGCGTCGTAGAGAAAGCAATGGCAAAACGGCCTGAAGATCGGTTTCAGACAGCGGCAGAGTTTATGCAAGAACTGAAGATTGCCGTGGCATCTACCGGTCTTGCGACCATAGCCAAATCTGCCGAAACGACGAAAATATCAGGTTCAGCGCAAGATCTGCAGAAGAGCGGCATTGGTAAAAATTCAAATATCGAGTTCAGCATGATCGATTTTGATGCGCGTCTGGAAGAGTCACAGCGTGAAGCAGACCTCAAAGCCGGTATCGAGGATATTGGTGAACAGCAAGATAATTCATTGCAGGAAGTCAATCAGGGATTCCATCAGTTTATTTCTTCTCAGGAAGACGTGGCAGGGACGGCAGCCGCAACCCCGGCTTCACCCAAAGTCAGTTTGCCGGTCTTCTTTCAGGGATCAAGCGAGTCAGGGCTGCTTGCCGGATTGGCGCAAGAAGCCAAAGAGAAAATGGGATCCAGACAGTCGACAATGCAGGATGCACAGGCCAAGGCAAGGCGTGTCGATGATGCGTTAAATAGAATCATCAAGTTCTTTAATCCGTTTATCCGGCATGTGAATGAAGTGGAACCATCGATAAACCGGACCTACCGCTACGATGCGAGGACAATCTTTTCCGACCTGAAGTGGCGGGGTGCAACTGTAGATTATCGCAAGCAGAGCCTATCCGATGATGCGCTTATCGAATATGTCACTTTCAGCGTCAATCTGTACGCTCCGGAGCCGGTACAACTGAAACGCCCTTGGGTGCCCATCGAAACCCTAAAAAAAGAGCTGCATCATCTGAGGCTGCGTCTGCTGGATGACGTGGAGACGGTCAACAAGAAGACCAGGCAGGAATGGTTGGATGCGCGTTTGGCCCCTGATTTTCCGGTGCAGATCAGATTCCAGGGCAACTATGCCGAAACCAATATCGATGTGATGTGCCGCAATGTTGATGCATTTGGAGTGACAGTAAGCAAGTTGGAACCTGAAGTTGTGACCCCTGCATTTCTGGACGATCTTGGATTTTTTCTTCTCGGACGTTCGGATAAGTTGCCAGTTCAATTGAAGCGTGTTTAATGGGATATGCATGTATTCACCAGAATCCGGGTCTGAAAAGCCTGAATTTCGGTTCGGTAGATTATAGTTGTGGTAGGGAAGGCCTTTTGTTAGAATCGCGCCCTCAATTTTTTTGTAGAAGGTAGTTTGTTTATGACAACAGTACGTGTTAAAGAGAATGAGCCGTTCGAAGTGGCGATGCGTCGTTTCAAGCGTTCCGTGGAAAAGACCGGTCTGCTGACCGATTTGCGCGCACGCGAATTTTACGAGAAGCCAACCGCGGAGCGTAAGCGCAAGCTGGCTGCTGCCGTGAAGCGCCATTACAAGCGCCTGATGAGCCAGGTTCTCCCTCCAAAACTCTATTGATTGACCCGCTGCGCCCGTCTCGGGCGTTGTGGTCGGTTTTGATATGAGTCTCAAGCAGCAAATTACTGAAGACATGAAAACCGCGATGCGCGCCAAGGAAACGGCGCGTCTCGGGGCTATTCGTCTATTGCTCGCCGCGATGAAGCAGCGCGAAGTGGACGAGCGCATTGAATTGTCGGATGCGGATGTGGTCGCCATCATCGAAAAGATGAACAAGCAGCGGCGCGATTCCATCAGTCAATACGAAGCGGCGGGACGCCAGGATTTGGCGGACGTCGAAAAGTTTGAAATGAGCGTGTTGGCCGCCTACATGCCGCAACAGCTCAGCGAAGCGGAAATTGCTACGGCTATTGCCGAGGCGATTGCAGCGACCGGCTGCGGCCAGTCAGCAAGACATGGGTAAGGTGATGGGAGTGCTCAAACCCAAGCTGGCCGGACGCGCCGATATGGGCAAGGTTTCTGCCCTGATAAAAGCGCGGCTATCAAATTAGTTTCTGGCAAAATAGTCTCCGGTTAAACCACGCTGCGCGATACCCCGTATCCTGATTCCGAAGGATGGGGCGTGTCGAACTTGACGAGAGGGCGGTGCTGGCGTGATTCCAAAAAACTTCATTCAGGATCTGCTTAATCGTCTCGACATCGTTGATGTGGTCGAGCGCTATGTTCCGCTCAAGAAAGCCGGCGCGAATTTCGTGGCCTGCTGCCCGTTCCATAACGAAAAATCCCCTTCATTTACCGTAAGCCAGACCAAACAGTTCTATCACTGTTTTGGCTGCGGCGCGCACGGCACGGCAATTGGTTTTGTGATGGAACATGCCGGACTCGGCTATGTCGATGCGATCGAGGAACTGGCGCGCGGCGTGGGTCTGGAGGTTCCGCATGAGCGGCAGGCAGCGGGTGAGGCATACCAGAAAGTTGCGCCGGATCTGTATGAAGTGATGCAAACCGCCACCCGTTATTACCGCGAGCAACTCAAACAAAATCAGCGTGCGATCGACTATCTCAAGCAGCGTGGCCTGAGCGGGGAGATTGCTGCGAAATTCGGCATCGGCTATGCCCCGGACGGCTGGCAGAATCTCGCTGCCGCGTTCCCGAATTATCAGGATGAAACCCTGAACGAAACCGGCCTGGTGATCACCGGCGATGAGGGGAAACGCTACGACCGGTTTCGTGACCGCATCATGTTCCCGATCGTCAATGTGCGCGCCCAGGTCATCGGTTTTGGCGGGCGGGTGCTGGACAAGGGCGAGCCCAAGTACCTGAACTCGCCGGAAACCCCTCTGTTTGAGAAAGGCCACGAACTGTACGGTCTGTATCAGGCGCAAAAAGCCATTCGAGCCGGGCAACAGGTGTTGGTGGTCGAAGGTTACATGGACGTGGTGGCGCTGGCGCAACACGGTGTGGAATATGCCGTTGCGACCCTGGGCACGGCGACCACTCCGTACCATGTGCAAAAATTATTGCGCCTCACCGAACACATCGTATTCTGTTTTGACGGCGACAAGGCTGGGCAGCGCGCGGCCTGGCGCGCTCTGGAAAACGCATTGCCATATCTGCAAGACGGCAAGCGCATCAGCTTTTTATTCCTGCCGGTCGAACATGACCCGGACAGCTTCATTCGCGAATTCGGCAGGGAGGCTTTTGAGCAGCACATCCGGGAAGCCATGCCACTGTCGTCCTACCTGTTGCGTGAAGTCAGTACTGGCCTGGATTTGGCTACCCAGGAAGGCCGCAACCAGCTATTGCAACGCGCCAAACCGTTGCTGACCGCGATTGTCGCGCCGGCCACGGCGTTGCTGCTGCGCAAGGAAGTTGCCGCACTTTCAGGTGTCAGCCAGGCCGAATTGGAAGCGCTGTATGAGATTAAACCGGTTGCGCGCAGTCCGCGTATCGCTTTTCAAAAAGCCGGGCGTGCCCCGCCTTCCGCACACCGTTTGTTGTTGCAATGCCTGATTGCGCAGCCCGAGTTGGGGCAGCAAATGCCGAGCGAATGGCATGAGAACGGGGCTGAGGCCGAGGCCGTTCTGGCCGTTCTGATGGTATTGCGTGAAACTGATTTTACTCTGAGCAGTCCTACCCTTACGCAATTGTTTCAAGGAACGGTGCATGAAAAAACCTTGGCTGCGGCTGAAGCCGATATGCTGAATTGGGGCGAGGGATTTGACGTTCATGGCGAGTTTTCTGGAATTGTCAGCAAATTTAACGAAGGACAACGCCGCCAGCAGCGCCAATTGCTGGAAGCCAAAGGTTTATCCAATCTGACTGCCCCGGAACGCGAACAATACCGGCTTTTGCAGCAAAGAGTCTAACTGGTCAACGCGGGTTATTTGACGGTTGGCTACGCAAAGCTAAACATCTAGTCCGGTTAGGAAAATTTGTTGTAATCGGGTATAATTCGCCGCTTTTCTGCGGGATCAACGGCCTCAGAGCATTTGAATGCAACAAGGTCATACGCAATTTAGGAATATGAACATGGCAAAACTTAAAGACAAGAAAAAGCCGATCAAGAAACAAGCTGTCGCTGTTGAGCAGCCGGCCGTTGATCAGTTGCAGGATATCGAAGCGAGGCGCACGCGCCTGAAGGCTTTGATTGTGCTGGGCAAGGAACGCGGCTATCTGACCTTCGCGGAAATCAACGACCATTTGCCGGATATGCTCGAAGTCGAGCAGATCGAGGGCATCGTCACCATGATCAACGAAATGGGTGTCTCGGTGTGCGATGTGGCCCCGGATGCCGAAACGCTGATCATGACGGATGTCGCCCCTGCGGCGGCGGATGAAGATGCGGTGGAAGAGGCTGAAGCCGCACTTTCCACGGTGGACTCGGAATTCGGCCGCACCACCGACCCGGTGCGCATGTATATGCGCGAAATGGGCACGGTCGGATTGCTCACCCGCGAAAAAGAAATCGAGATCGCCAAGCGTATCGAAGAAGGCCTGAAGCACATGATTCAGGCGATTTCCGCATGTCCGGCAACCATAGCCGAAATCCTCGCGATAGCTGCCAAGATCGAATCCAATCAGATGCGCATCGACGAGTTGATCGACGGTTTTGTGGAGGTTGTGGATGAGGCCGTCATCACCGAAGGCGGCGATGACGAGGAAGAAGATACCAGCACTGCCGATAATGACAGCGAAGAAGACGAAGAAGAAGACGAAGAGGCCGCTGCCGCTGCCGCTGCCGCCAATCTGGCTCAATTGAGGGAGGATGCCCTGGAGCGGTTTGCAGTGATTGCCGACTTGTTCACCAAGCTGGGCAAGGCTTACGATAAGTTCGGTTATCGCAGCAAGCAGTATGACAAATTGCAGTTGGGCATCTCTGACGAGCTGATGAAGTTCCGCTTCACCGCGAAACAGGTGGATGCATTGTGCGACACCATGCGTGGTTTGGTAGAAGAAGTGCGCCGCAGCGAGCGCACTATTCAGGATATGTGTGTGACCAAAAGCAAGATGCCGCGTGCCCACTTCATCAAGACCTTTCCGGGAAATGAAGATAACCTGCAGTGGGTAGAAAACGAACTGAAGACAAAAAAACCCTATAGTGAAACGCTGGAACGCTACCGGCATCCCATCGTGGAGCAGCAAAAGCATTTGCTGGAATTGCAGCAGCGCGTCGGTATCCCGATTCGTGACCTGAAGGAAATCAACCGGCAGATGACCAATGGCGAAGCCAAGGCACGCCGCGCCAAGCGCGACATGATTGAGGCCAACCTGCGTCTGGTGATTTCGATTGCAAAGAAATACACCAATCGCGGACTGCAATTCCTCGACCTGATCCAGGAGGGCAACATCGGCCTGATGAAAGCGGTGGACAAGTTTGAATATCGTCGCGGCTACAAGTTCTCGACCTATGCCACCTGGTGGATACGCCAGGCGATCACCCGCTCGATTGCCGATCAGGCACGCACCATACGCATCCCGGTGCACATGATCGAAACCATAAACAAGATGAACCGCATCTCGCGGCAAATCATGCAGGAGACAGGTCAGGAGCCGGATGTTGCAACCCTGGTATTGAAGATGGAAATGCCGGAAGACAAGATCCGCAAGATTTTCAAAATCGCCAAGGAGCCGATCTCAATGGAAACGCCGGTGGGCGATGATGACGATTCGCACTTGGGCGATTTCATCGAAGACTCGCATACCGCGGTGCCTATCGATGCGGCGATTTACGACAGTCTGCGCGGCGCAACCTCGGATATTCTGGACAGCCTGACACAACGGGAAGCCAAGGTGTTACGGATGCGCTTCGGTATCGAAATGAACACCGACCATACGCTGGAAGAGGTGGGCAAACAATTTGACGTTACCCGCGAACGTATCCGCCAGATAGAAGCCAAGGCGCTGCGCAAACTTCGTCATCCTTCGCGTTCCGAAAAGCTGAAGAGCTTTTTGGACAGCGAAAAATAGGTTGGCAACAGCTAAACTTTTTCGGGCCCTTAGCTCAGTTGGTTAGAGCAGAGGACTCATAATCCTTTGGTCCGCGGTTCAAGTCCGCGAGGGCCCACCAACAATCAAGCACTTACAGCAATATAGTGCTTATGCAACGCAAGCGTTTAGATAGAAATTGGTAGCATTATGAATATGTCTCTTGGACTATATTGTGAATAAACTAAACAAAGCAAAATTGGAAGTTGAACTTATCCCAGTTAAATCCTGGGGGAAAAATGTCCAGGCTGTTGTATCACAACATATTTGGCTGGATTTACGTTGGAAATTCAAAGCTACAAGATTTTCAAGGGACCTGGCAGAACCAGTTCGTGATCATTTGGTTTGCGAAATTTGCAATGAAAAGAATGCGGATTTGCATTTGGACGAAATATGGAATTTCGATAATGCAAAGCAAATTCAAAAATTAGTTGGCTTAACTGCAATTTGTGAGAAATGCTTCAATGCTATTCATTTTGGCAGGGCAGTTAAGCTGGGTTTGGGAGAAGCTGCAAAAGAACAGCTTATGAAAGTAAATAATTGGACTGAAGAGCAATTAAATGCCCACCTTGAAAATGCTATGAAACTTTGGCAGACAAGAAACGAATTCAATTACGAATTGGATTTGACATGGTTACAAAAAGAAAATTTGGTGCAAGAAGATGAGATTCATTGGTCCTCGTTAAACAAGCCTAATGAAGTTTATGACGGCATAGGTGCAGACCAAATGCTTCGATACCTGTTCTCAAGCGGCAAATTGTGAAAGCTAAAAAGTAGACTACTGCTATTGCAAGTTAAATACACGGCATGGAGTAGTTAGAAATTTATAAATACCGTCATAAAACACAAAGTTATTTGTTTATGGCACACCAACAAAAAAGCCTGCAGAAATGCAGGCCTTTTTTTGTCTGGTAAATCATTATCAGACACGATGCTTGAGCAATCCCTTGGCATGCACAAAGGCAGATAGCTGCTTATGGAAGGTGTCGTTTATGGTGGTTAAAAACGAATGCCAGAAAAGTCTCAATACGGCACCGAATATATTTCGTTCAGTCTGCCCATTCGCGTAATTAGATTTTCATGTAACCTTTTTTAAGTCCTCCGCGAATATACCGATGCGTGGATCAAAGGCCGGGAGGTGATCAAGGCCGGTGAACTTGAATCTGTGCATTTTGCTGCAAGAAGATTTGGCTTTCTCCGACATGAGGTCGGAAGCAAGCTCTCCGTTATCAACCAACATAAAGGGTATTACCATGAAAAACAGTCACATTCTCTCCGCCGCAATGGGTAGTTTACTGGTGCTGGGCCTGGCCAGCGGCAACGCATACGCAGCCGATAAAAAAGTGGAAATGGAAAAATGCTTTGGCATCGCCAAGGCGGGCATGAATGATTGCTCCAGCAACAAGAGCGCCCATTCCTGTGCCGGTCAGGCCACCAAGAACAATGACCCGATGGATTTTGTTGCCGTGCCCAAGGGTACCTGCAACAAGATCGCCGGTGGCATGCTGAAGACCATGTAATGAAAATGCCCGCAAACCTTATATTGCCGTGCAGCGCCGGTATAGGCTTGCGGGCGCCTCATTACCATGAGGTATTGAATACCTTACCCAAGCTGGGCTGGGTTGAAGTGCACAGCGAGAATTTCTTCGGGGGCGGCGCACCCCTACGTACCCTGAGCAGGGTATGCGAACACTATCCCGTCAGCCTGCATGGCGTCGGCATGGGACTGGCTTCCGACCACCCCGCTAGATCAGGAACATCTGACCGCCTTGCGGCGCCTGTGCGATACAGTGCAGCCCGCCGCGGTATCGGAACACCTGTGCTGGAATACTGCAGGCGACAACACCAACGGCAAGCAGACGGTGATCAATGACCTGCTACCGTTTCCCTACACGCAGGAAGCACTGTCCAACGTGATCAGCCGCGTGGAGCAGGTGCAGGAAAAACTTGGCCGCCAATTGCTGGTGGAAAACCTTTCCAGCTACTTGTCGTTCACGCAAAGTGAAATGAGCGAGGGAGAATTCCTGGCCGAGCTGACTAGGCGCACCGGCTGCGGCATCCTGTTCGATGTGGAAAACCTATATGTGAATGCGCGCAATCTGGGCGTGGATGCAGAGACATTCATCAGGACCATCCCTGCCAATGCGGTGAAGGAATATCACCTGGCCGGGTTCAGCACCCGGGACGGCTGTCTGGTCGATACCCATGACCATCCGGTCTATCCCGAAGTCTGGAAGCTGTACGAGTTTGCGCTGCAGCACATCGGCCCGCGCCCCACGCTGATCGAATGGGACAGCGACATTCCGGCCTTGCCGGTATTGATGGGTGAGGCGGCAAAAGCACAGCAGCGATTGGAGAATTGTCATGCCTGCGCTGAGTGACGAGTCTGTCCGATTTCGCCTGCGCCATCGTGCGCGGCGACGAGCCTTCGCCGCAGATAGATAAGAGCTATCCGCATTATTCTGTCGCGACGTGCCATCGAGGTTTACCGCAACAATTATCGGGGCAATCTGCACGACACGCTGGCGGGTGCGTATCCGGTCATCGAGCAGCTTGTCGGCGATGATTTTTTTCGTTTCATGACGAGGAAGTTCATCGAACAACATCCCTCGCGCAGCGGTAACCTGCATCACTACGGCGCGGAGATGGCTGATTTTGTTGCGGCCTTCGAACCCGCCCAGGGGCTGCCTTACCTGCCTGATGTGGCGGCACTGGAATGGGCCTGTCCACCGCGCCTATTTTGCGGAGGATGTACCCACGTTGGACATCGCGAAACTGGCGCAGATACCACCCGAACAATATCCCGACCTGATCCTGCATACCCATCCGTCCTGTCATCTGGTGCGCTCACCTTATCCGGTTGTCGATATCTGGCGTGCTCACCAACCCGGCGCGGGCGTCGATTTCCAGATCGATCTGGATAGTGGCGCAAGCATTGCGCTGGTCAATCGCAAGGATGATGTTGTCATCGTCAACGAATTATCGGCGGCAGATGCCGACTGGCTGCAGGCAATACAGCCGGAGCTCCGCTGGGAGAGGCAACTGCTGTCGCACTGGAACGCCATCCCGGACTTTGATCTGCAGGGCCTATTGTTGAATCTGGTCGCGCAAGGTGTGCTGACCGATATAAATTTGAGGGAGAAAACATGAATCTGTTAAAGCGCATTGCCCGGTTTTATTTTTCCGCGTCGCATCTGCCGGAATGTCTGGCACCTCTGATGGATCTGGGTCTGAGGTTCTATCTTGCGAATGTGTTTTTCAAATCGGGCTGGACCAAGATACAAAGCTGGGACAGCACGCTGTACCTGTTCAACGATGTCTATCATGTGCCGCTACTGCCCCCGGCGGTGGCCGCCACCATGGCGGCCAGCGCGGAACTCGGCTTGTCCGTGCTGCTGGTGCTGGGCCTGTTCGGCCGCTTTGCCGCATCCGGGCTTGTTCATCCTCAATATTGTCGCGGTGATTTCCTATGCCGACCTGAGCGAGGCGGGGCTGAACCAGCATTTGTCCTGGGGTATCCTGCTTGCTGTGTTGCTGATACTGAGTCGCGGGCAATGGTCGATTGATGCATGGCTGGAAAATCGGTTACGAAAATCCATATAGGAATCTCGTGTCTGTACGCAGAAGACAATCCGGGTTGGCAATGGTAAAGTCCTGATGCAGTGTGCATGGATGCGTGAAAGCGCCTGACGAGTTGTTTAACCTGAAAGGAATCCTGAATATGAAAGGCCAACGCCCTCTTGTTATCACCGCCCTCACCAGTCTGCTCGCACTGGGCATCAGCACTGCAGCAGTTTCAGCACAAGCCGCCGATGAGGAAAAATGTTTCGGTATTGCCAAGGCTGGCCAGAATGCATGCAACAGCAATCCGAAAATGCACTCCTGCGCCGGACATTCAAAAGTCGATAACGATCCCAACGATTTCATACCCGTTCCAGTGGGTACCTGCCTGAAGGTCGGCGGCAGGCTGGAACCAGCCGGAGACAAGTCCGTACCCGTTGAAAAGATGTAAATGTGTCAGGAAAGTGCGGTGCAACTATAATGCGGTTTCGCTTGGCACAACTATTTTTGACACACGGAATGATTGGTAATGCTTCAACGCAGGATATGGTGGGCTTTTCTGCTTGTGTTGGCGGTTGGTGTTGCAGTGTCTGTTCGCATCGTGACACTGGGTGGCTCGGTGCAGGCAGTGAACCGGATGTTTATCGCCGAGAAACTTCCGCTGTCGCAGCGCATCGGCGAATTGCGCGGTGTTATTGCCGACGAAGAACGCCTGCTTTACGAGTATTACTCTTACACCGCAACAAGGGACACATTCCAGACCCAGCGTGCGCTTAACCATGCGCGTCTTGACAGCATCGTCGAACAAATTGAGAAGGACATGGACTCGCGCGAACAGGTGGTTGAACTGCGTATGCAGCTCACGGCACTTGACGGATTGTCCGATGAATTATCCGCCACGCTCTCCAGCAAGGTAGTGAATTGGGATCTGGCCCGGGCGATTCTGGCGCAGGTCAAGCCCAAGGTTCGGCAGATCGAGAAGACGCTTGCCGCCATGTCGTCGGCCAACCTGCAGGCGGTTGACAATCTGGGGACGGATTCCCGCAACAGCGTGGGTACCATGGTGCGTTGGGTCATCGGCTTTTCGGTACTGATATTCGGCGTCGCCTTTTTCGTTGGTTACTATGTTGTCGCCATCATCCGCGAGGGGATGGAGCGCCGCAGGCTGGCGATGTTCGCCGAACGCAACCCGAACCCGGTATTGCGCATCGATGCTGCCGGGGAAGTGCGCTATGCCAACCCGGCGACAGCCGAATTGCTCGCCCAGTTGAATCTCTCACCCGCGGATTCAGGGAAATTGCTGCCTGCCGACATGCGGCATCACTTGAACGAAACCCGCGCGGCCAGGACTTCGAGCACGCAATTCGAGTATACGCATGGCAAGTTCACCCTTGAGTGTACCGTGGCGTATCTGACGGACTTTTCCGAGTTCCATGTCTACATCAAGGATGTCACCGCGCGCAGGCAGGCCGAGGAGAATCTTGCCTACCAGGCGTTCTTCGATCCCGCGTCCGGGCTGCCCAATCAATACCGTTTGCGCGAAGATCTGAGCGCTGCGTTTTCGCAGCAGCGTGCTGGAACGGTGATGATGATCGTTGCCGATCGCGAACAGGAAATTTTCGAGAGCCTGGGCGCGGTTGAAACCGAGCGATGGCTGATCAAGGTTGCCCTGCGTTTGCGTGACGGAATCAACCAAAACGAAGAGGCACTTTACCGCTTCGGCAGGAATGCATTTGTGTTGGTGTGCTGGCCCGGCGATCTGGCCGGCGCACAACTCCGCGCGAGGCAGTTGCTCAGTTCATCCCAGCAACCGCTGCACCTGGAAAGGCGCGAGTTGTTCTCCACGCTGTCGATCGGAGCTGCAATCATGGAATGCGGCAGCGGCAGTGATGCGGCGAAACAGGCTGAAGTGCAGGTACAGCAGGCGGCATCCGCATGCAACAGGGTGCGCGGCGCGGGAGGCAATGATTTTGCGATCTATGACGAGGCGATGGGACTTGCTGCCGCAAAGACCCTGCGCATGATCACCGATTTGCGCCACGCAGTGGCGAACGGCGAACTGCTCCTGCATTACCAGCCCAAGGCGGACACGGCGAGCGGAAGTTTGCTCGGCATGGAAGCGCTGGTGCGCTGGATGCACCCTGAGCGCGGCATGATCTCCCCGGAGGAATTCATTCCGGTCGCCGAAGATACCGGGATGATCGTGGCGATTGGCCGTTGGGTGTTGCGCGAAGCTTGCCGGCAAAATGCAGCGTGGCAACAAGCGGGACTGCGACCGCTGCGGGTGGCGGTCAATCTTTCCGCAAGACAGTTCCATTCCGACAACCTGCTGGACGAAATCGATGAGGCGCTTTCCGAAACAGTGCTTCCGGCAAGCTCGCTTGAACTGGAAATTACCGAAAGCATGGTGATGGAGGATCCGGAACGAGTGATCGATTTGCTGGAGAAAATCCGCAGCCGCGGCATACATCTGTCACTGGACGATTTTGGCACCGGCCATTCGTCGCTTGCTTATCTCAAACGATTTCCCATTGATTGCGTGAAGATCGACCGCGCATTCATCAAGGATATGCCTGAAAATACCGACGACGTGGCGATCGCAAGGACCATAGTCGCGATGGCGAAAGCGCTGGATTTGAAAACTGTGGCAGAAGGTGTCGAGAGCTGCCGAGCAGTTGGAGTTGTTGAAGAACATGGGCTGCGACCAGATACAGGGATATTTATTCAGCCGGCCATTACCGGCAGACGAGTTCCTGGCTTTTTATTCCAATTCCCAATAGAAACGCTAACCGCGTTGGCTTGGACTTTCTATTTGAAATTGAAATGGTCGTCGGTCTTCGAGTCGGGTTCCTGATCAATTGAGCTGCTGGCCGTGCTCGCGGGTCGCATGGAATTGAACTTTCGGCCAGCGCTCCTGTGCCAGGCGCAGGTTCACGCCGGTATCGGCCAGATAGGCATAGTTGCCATCCACGTCCTTGGCCAGGCGGGCCTGGTTGGCCTTCACGAATTCATTGAGATGATTTTTATCCGCGCAGGTCACCCAGCGTGCAGTGTGTATGCCGGCGCGCTCGAATACCGCATCCACGCCGTACTCGGATTTCAGTCGGTGCTCGACCACTTCGAACTGCAACTGCCCGACCGCGCCGATCAGCGGGTTGGTGTCCACCAGCGGTTCGAATACCTGCACCGCGCCTTCTTCGCCCAGCTGGCGCAGGCCCTTTTGCAATTGCTTGGCTTTCATCGGGTCGCGCAGCCGCGCGCGGCTGAACAGCTCCGGCGCGAAGTAGGGGATGCCCTTGAAAGTCAGCGCCTCGCCTTCGGTGAGCACGTCACCGATCTGCAGCTGACCGTGATTGTGAACGCCGATGATGTCGCCCGCGTAGGCTTCGTCCATGCGGGTGCGTTCGTTGGCCATGAAAGTCACCGCATTGGCCAGCTTCATTTCCTTGCCGGTGCGCCTGTGTTTGACCTTCATGCCCGAGGTGTAACGCCCGGAGCAAACGCGCAGGAACGCGATGCGGTCGCGGTGATTCGGGTCCATGTTGGCCTGGATCTTGAATACGAAACCGGTGAACGCGGACTCGGTTGGTTGCACCATGCGCACATCGGTTTCGCGCGGCAACGGCGAGGGTGCCCAGTCCACCAGGGCGCGCAGGATCTCGCGCACGCCGAAGTTGTTCACGCCTGAGCCGAAGAATACCGGTGATTGCTGTCCGCTGAGAAACTCCTGCAAATCGAACGATGCACCCGCGCCCATGACCAGTTCGGTCTCGTCGCGCATGGTCTGCATTTCGCTCGGACATTTTTGCGCAAGCTGGTCGATCTGGGCACCCCGCAGGGTTTCGACTTCCTGTCCGGCCTTCGCTTCGCCCGGCAGGAAGCGCAACACTTCGTCGTTGAGCAGGTGATACACACCCTGGAAGCGTTTGCCCATGCCGATCGGCCAGGTCACCGGCGCGCATTTGATCTTGAGCACCGACTCGATCTCATCCAGCACTTCCAGCGGATCGCGCACTTCGCGATCCATCTTGTTGATGAAGGTGATGATGGGTGTGTTGCGCAAGCGGCACACTTCCAGCAACTTGATGGTCTGTGCTTCCACGCCCTTGGCCGCGTCCACCACCATTACCGCGGCATCCACCGCGGTCAGCACTCGATAGGTGTCCTCGGAGAAATCCTGGTGTCCGGGCGTATCGAGCAGGTTGATCACGCAATCGTCGTAGGTGAACTGCATCACCGAGCTGGCCACCGAGATTCCGCGCTGTTTCTCGATTTCCAGCCAGTCGGAAGTTGCGTGGCGTCCGCTCTTGCGCGCTTTCACAGTGCCCGCCATCTGGATCGCGCCGCCGAACAGCAGCAGTTTTTCGGTGAGCGTGGTCTTGCCCGCGTCTGGATGGGAGATGATCGCAAAGGTGCGGCGGCGTTTGACTTCCCGGACAATATCGCCTTCGCGTGCCACTACCTCAGAGCTGGCTGATGGAGTGCCGGGGCTTGTTTCTTCTGCAGTGTTGCTCATTATCCTGCTTTCTTTCGTGCAATCAGGTACGTAAAAATGAAAAAGGCCCGCACGTTTTTCGTGTAGACCTTTTAAATCAACTCAAGAACACCTCGAGTCGATTTTGCGTGTTACCACACGCGAAATCTGGGGCTTGCGGCGGAATCGAACCGCCGCCACAAGGATTTTTAATCCGGGAAATTGTATTGCATAAATATGCACGTAGCATTGTACCATGACACCGTTGCAAAGCAGAATTGGACTTGCCGGAAAGCGGCACCGTTGACATGGTCGGGGACGAAACGAGTCTGCTACAGGGCGGTGACAGCCATTGCGGAAGGTCGGGCAATAACCTTAAGTTAAAAGTGTTGCGAAACCGGTGCGATATGCCATACTGAAAATGGGTACAAAGGGATGGCTATGAGCAACAAGCCTAAACAGCATGACATGCTATACGCAGGGGCGGAGGTGAAATTCACAGCCTCGCTGCGGGCTGCGGCTGAAAAGAAGCTGGCACAAATGACACCTGCAGCTGTTCCATCACGTCCAGTCGAAGAAATCTTTCATGAGCTTCAGATATGCCAAATCGAGCTTGGGATGCAGGGCGAAGAGCTGCAGCGCGCTCGGCTCATGATAGAAGAATCACGGGACCGTTACACCAACTTCTATGATTTGGCACCCGTTGGCTTTGCCACTCTTGACTGCGAGGCCCTGATCGATGAAATCAATCCGACCGGAGCCACTCTGCTTGGAGAAGAACGCGGGAAGTTGCTGCACAAGCGTTTTGCTGCTTTCGTTGCCCCGGAAGATATCGAACACTGGACTCAATATTTTACCAGCGTGCTGCAGCGGGATGGCAAGTTGACCTGTGAATTAGCCGTCTTGCGTGGTGATAAGACGCGTTGTCAGGTCAGACTGGACAGCCTGCGCCTGATGCAGGATAACGAATCAACTGTAGTGCACATCGTGTTGACTGACATTTCCGAGAACAAGCGCTCCGAAAATGAGCTGCGCGAACAGGAGCAGTTTTTTCGCATGATCACCGAGAATGTCGATGATTTTATCGCGGTGCTTGATCTGGAAGGACGGCGGCTTTACAACAGCCCCTCCTACTCACGGTTGTTTGGCGATCCTGAAGCGTTGAAGGGTACGGATTCTTTCGCAGAGATACATCCGGAAGACCGGGAACATGTCAGACGCGTATTCATGGAAACCGTAAATACCGGCATCGGACTTCGAATAGAATACCGGTTCGAGATGCCTGACGGTAGTATCCGTCACATGGAATCCTGCGGTGGGGTGATCAGAAACAGTCTGGGGCGGCCATCGCGTGTAGTCGTTGTATCCCGCGACATCACCGACCGCATCAAGGCCGAAGAGCAAATCCGCAACTTTGCATTTTACGACACGTTGACGAAACTGCCCAATCGCCGCATGTTTGATGACAGGTTGAACCAGGCTATGGCGGCCAGCAATCGCTCCGGCCGCTATGGCGCGCTGATGTTTCTGGATATGGACAATTTCAAGCCGCTGAATGACCAGTATGGACATAGCGCGGGCGACTTGTTATTGAAGGAGGTGGCACACCGCATCATCAGTTGCGTCCGCGAAATGGATACGGTCTCGCGTTTCGGTGGCGATGAGTTCGTGGTGATGCTCACCGAACTGGATACCGATAAAAAGTCTTCCATTGCCCAAACCGGCATCGTTGCCGAAAAGATCCGGGCTATTCTTGCCAGGCCTTACAGGCTGGTACTGCAGCAGGAAGGCAATGCGGAAAGGACAATCGAGTATCGCTGCAGTTCAAGCATCGGTGTGGTGATGTTCATCGATCACGAATACAGGCCGACCGACCTTGTTAAACGGGCCGATATGGTGATGTATCAGGCCAAGGAAGGCGGCCGCAATCAGGTTCGCTTCTTCGATATCTGACATCGGCGATATCTGGCACCGGCATCACGCGCGCGAGTTTACGATGCGCGGTCAGTGTTGGCTCAGTCACCACTTCAGCATTACTTTACCCAGCCACAATCCAGCCATTCCGAAAGCGATCATGGGCAGGTAATGCCACTCGATGACATGCATGATCGAGTCGTTCACCTCGTAAAGTCTCAGCCATATTGCGCCAATACTGAAGGCGAAAAGCAGCGCGCAGCAGCCTGCCAGATGAGAATGCGTACTGGCAAATTTCCGCATCACGTAAAATATCCATGCAGCCGGCAATAGTGACACCATGGTGATGCCCAAGGTGCATTCAAAGCTGTGCATCGGCAGCGGAGCCGGCGGATTGTCGGCCTGCCATGCGATAAACATCACCGCCACAAATAGCGCAAAAGTGATCACAGGCGCAAATGCGACCCGGCGCAACTGGTGCATGTCGGGAAACGACAGCAATGAGGCGCTCAGGGATGTGGCGACGAAAATGCCGACCAGCGCTGCAAGTTCAGCCACGAACAATGGCTCATGGAGTTTGGTTGCCAGATCCGGGCGCAGGCCGGAAAACAATCAGCGAGACGGCAAGATAGGCCACTGCCCATCCCATCCATTGCAGGCTCAGCATATAAGGATGGGGCGCAGGCTTCACTGTCGCCGTGTCCTGTGCCAGCCTGTTGATCAATTCTTCAATATTTTCCATCATCTTTCCAATTTTTTGCGCAATATCTTGTAGGCGCGGTGAGCCGCGACTTTGACGGCAGACTCATTCATGCCCAGCTTTTCCGCCACTTCCTTGGCGGTATAGCCCTCCTGATGCATCAGTTGCAGGATGGTTGCCTGCTTTTGCGGGAGTTTTTCGACTTCTCCGCTGATGGATTCGTATGAAATGGCAGATTCGGTTACATTTTCATGCAAATAATTTTCCATTTCGGACAGATCGTCGGCATGGTGCAGCTGATCCGAGTAGTGCGCACGAAGATAATCCTGCAGGCGGAACTTGGCGATGGCATACACCCATGGTTTGTAGGGACGGTTGCCATCGTAGGTGTGGCGGGCCTTGTGGATGGAAAACAGGATTTCCTGCAGCAGGTCATCCACTTCATTGGTGAAGTGGAGGCGTTTAGCCAGGAACGGCCTGAGGAACCGCGAGGTTTCCTGCAGTATTTCGGCGTAGGCATGCTGGTCCCCGTTGAGGGACTGCCTCATCAACGCTGCAAGATGGTCAGTTATATCTGTCACGCGATTCCCGCAAATCTTTAATGTAACCTTATTATCTCACTGCCCGAATAAACCGGCAGGCAGGGCGAATCATAACTGGTTTTGATACCTGCCTTGAACCTGGTGCAGGATTTACCTGTCGAAAAAGACTTTAATGGGGAAACAGACATGCAACGCAGACATTTTTTATACGCGCTATCCGGGCTCACCATGGCTTTGGCGACCCGCTCTTTTGCCGACCAGGTATCCGGTAGCGACAAAGTGACCATCATGCAATTTTCCGATGACGGGAAACCGCTGGGGCGGGCAACCCTGGCCAAGGTGAGCAAGGATGCCGAATGGAAAAAGCGGTTGTCGCCGCTGGCTTACGAAGTGACGCGCGAACAGGGTACTGAGCGGGCATTTTCGCAGCCGGGCTACGACAGGCACGAGCCTGGTCTGTATCGCTGCGTGTGTTGCGACAATGCGCTGTTCGATGCCGCCACCAAATATGATTCCGGTACCGGCTGGCCGAGTTTCTGGCAGCCGATCGCGCCCGAGAATGTGCGCGAGATTACCGACCACATGTTCGGCATGACACGCACCGAAGTGCGTTGCACCTTGTGCGATGCGCATCTGGGCCATGTGTTTGACGACGGCCCGAAACCGACCGGTTTGCGCTATTGCATGAACACGGTGGCGTTGCGTTTTATACCGCGCAGTAAATAATACATGCTGATTTTTATCCTGGCTTACATCGGCGGCGTACTGACTATTTTCAGTCCGTGCGTGTTGCCGGTATTGCCGTTCATTTTTGCGCGCTCTGACCAGTCATTCCGCCGTTCCGGCTTGCCGATATTGCTCGGCATGGCTGCGACCTTCACCGTGCTGGCCAGTCTCGCGGCAGTCGGGGGCGCATGGCTGATCGCATTGAATCAATATGGCCGCTATGCGGCGATGCTGCTGCTGTTGCTGATGGGACTGGCGCTGATCTTCCCGGCTTTGTCGGATCGCATGATGCGCCCGTTCGTCGCTTTCGGCGGGCGATTGCAAGAACGCGCCGACCGGCAGGCCAGCGTCAAAGGCTCGCTGTTGCTGGGTGTGGCGGTCGGGTTCTTGTGGGCGCCCTGTGCCGGGCCGATTCTGGGTCTGGTGCTGGCGGGCGCGGCATTGAACGGCGCGAATCTGTACAGCGCGCTGTTGTTGCTGGTGTTCGCCGCCGGTGCGGCGACTTCGCTGGCGGTGGCCCTGCTGGCTGGCGGACGGGTGTTCAACCTGATGAAGCGCGGACTGGGTGCGGAAGAATGGTTGCGGCGCGGCCTGGGTGTCGCGGTGCTGGTCGGCGTGGTGGTTATCGCGCTGGGCTGGGATACGCGCTTCCTGTCCCAATTCGAATTTTTAAACACGGCCGGCACCGAGCAAAAGCTGATTACGACAGCTGGCCAAGCCGGCCGCACTTCAGCAATCCGTAACAACCGTCTCGGATGAAGCCAGCCTGCCGCTGATGCCATCTTTGACGGCGCAACGCAATGGTTCAATTCGCCGCCGCTGACCAGCGAGGTCGCTGCGCGGCAAAGTGGTGCTGGTGGATTTCTGGACTTATTCCTGCATCAATTGTCTGCGCACCCTGCCTTATCTGAAAGCATGGGATGAAAAATATCGCGACCAGGGGCTGGTGATCGTCGGCGTGCATGCACCGGAGTTCGCATTCGAGAAAGATCCGCGCAATGTCGAGCAGGCGATCCGCGATCTGGGCATCAAATATCCGGTGGCGATGGATAACCAGTACGCGATCTGGAACGCGTACAATAACCAGTACTGGCCTGCGCATTATCTGATCGATGCACAAGGGCATATTCGCGACCAACATTTCGGCGAAGGCGCGTATCGAGGAAACCGAGCAGATGATCCAGTCGCTGCTCAAGGAAGCGCACCAGGGTTCACTCGCGATGAACGAGGGCCTTGTGCAGGTGGCGGGACAGGGTGCAACGGCTGCCGCTGCAGATATGAAACGCTCGCCGGAAACCTATGTCGGTTATGCGCGCCAGCAGAATCTGGTTTCGCCCGAAGCCGGTCAGGAAGGATGTTGCGGCGCATTACAGCGCACCCCGCATGCTTCAAGCCGGACCAGTGGGCGTTGAGCGGCAAATGGCAAGTATCCGCAGAATCGGCTGCTGTGAAAAGCTCCGGCGGCGCGATCAGTTTCCGTTTTCAGGGACGCGATCTGCATCTGGTGCTGGGTACACGCCACGGCAAGCCGGTGCGTTTCAAGGTCACGCTGGACGGTGGCTGCACCCGGTGCGGATCACGGCGCGGATATCGATGCGCAAGGCAACGGCGTGATCCGCGAGCAGCGCTTGTACCAGCTCATCCGGCAAAGCGGAGAGATCGGAATCCACACCTTCCGTATCGAGTTTCTGGATGCCGGTGCGGAGGCATTTGCCTTCACCTTCGGCTGATTTTAAAGGAGAGTCATCATGCTGACCATCAATTCATACGTCGATTTTTTCACCGCCGGCCTGTATTTCGCGCTCGGCTTGAGTGCACTGTCAAATGCCGCCGCTGCACCGATTGAACAAACGGCGGTATTCGCCGGCGGCTGTTTCTGGGGAGTGGATGCGGTGTTCAAACACGTCAAGGGCGTGACTGACGTGGTGTCCGGCTATTCGGGCGGCAGCGCGGCGACCGCGCATTACGAGATGGTGAGCCAGGGCGACACCGGACATGCCGAATCGGTGCGCGTTCGTTTCGATCCGGCGCAGGTTTCCTACCAGCAGCTGTTGCAGGTATTTTTCAGCGTGGCGCACGATCCGACCGAGCTGAATCGCCAGGGGCCGGATACCGGCAGCCAATACCGCTCGGCGATTTTTTACACCAGCGCAGGAGCAGCAGAAGACAGCGCAGGACTACATCCGGCAACTCACCGCCGCGCATACTTTTTCCGATCCCATCGTCACGCAGGTCGTGCCGCTGCAGCAGTTCTACCCGGCCGAGGCGCATCACCAGAACTATCTGGCATTGCATCCATACCAGCCCTATATCGTATTCAACGACATGCCCAAGCTGGAGCAATTGCGCGAAAAATTTCCAACGTTATACCAATAATTATTTGTGTAAAACAGGGATCGCTTGAATAGTGGTGGTGCGAGCGTCCGTTGTGAGGGCGCATCCCGGGGAAGATGGAATTCTGCCGCATTGCAGTTGCCAGCTGGATTCTTTCCGGCAAGTTAATACATGAAAGCATCAATCATTGCCCGTCTGTCCGATCACGCCGCGCTCGCGCAATAACCCGATGACCTTGGCCACTGAATCCTCCAAAGACAGGCCGCCGGTATCCACAACCAACTCCGGATCTACCGGTTCTTCATATGGTGAGGAGATCCCGGTGAAGTTTTTGATCTCGCCTGTGCGGGCGCGTTTGTAGAGTCCCTTTACATCCCTCTGTTCGCAGATATCCAGCGGGCAGCGGCAATAGATTTCGAGAAATTCACCATGCGGCACCAGCGAACGCACTTTCTCACGGTCGGAACGGAACGGGGAAATAAATGCGGTCAAGTGCAATCACGCCGGCTTCGAGGAACAGCTTGGCCATTTCTCCGACGCGGCGGATATTCTCGATGCGGTCTTCCGCTGAAAATCCCAGATCGGAACAAAGCCCGTGACGCACATTGTCGCCATCGAAGGTAAAAGTGCGGCATCCATCTGGTGCAGGTGTTCCTCGACCGGATGTGCCAGCGTGGATTTGCCGGCACCGGAAAGCCCCGTGAACCACAGCATCACACTTCGGTGCCCATTTAACGCTTCACGCCGTTCGCGTGTCACCGTGGCATGGTGCCACACAACATTGCTGGATTTATTTTGATTCATTGCGTCTCCGAATAACGAGCGCTGACGAAGGCGGGCGCATTCCGCTGTGACCGATTATGCCCCATCAGCGCCCATAGATATCTTCGAATCGCACGATGTCGTCCTCACCCAGATATTCCCCGCTTTGCACTTCGATCATTACCAGATCGACAACACCGGGGTTTTCCAGGCGGTGTTTATGGCCTGCCGGGAATATAGGTGGACTCGTCGGTATTGATGAACAGTTCCTGCTCGCCGTTGACGACCCTTGCCATGCCGCTGACCACGACCCAGTGCTCGCTGCGATGATGATGCATCTGCAGGCTGAGGCGGCCCGCCGGTTTGACCACGATGCGCTTGATCTTGAAACGCGGACCTTCTTCCAGCACCGTGTAAGTTCCCCAGGGACGGTGCACTGTAGTGTGCAGCTTGTGCGTTTCATGGCCTTCGGCCTTGAGACGCGCGTAGAGAAGTTTTACGTCCTGGGCGCGACTGCGGTCTGCAACCAGTAACGCATCCGGGGTATCGATCATGATAAGATTATCGACTCCTACTGCGCCGACGATACGCTGCTTGCTCTGGATATAACAGTTGCTGACATCATGCAGCATGACTTCGCCCGCAATGCGGTTGCCGTCGGTATCAGGTGCGGTGAGTTCACCAATCGCGTTCCAGGAGCCGATGTCGCTCCAGCCGATATCGCAAGGCACCACGGCAACATTTCCTGGACTTTTCCATGACGGCATAGTCGATGGAGTCGTCGGGTACGCGAGCGAAAGATTTCCGGTTCGAGTTCGATCCGGGTTTGGCTTTTCCCTCACCCGGCGGGATTGTTCGAGGCAGGCGCGGGTGGCAGCCAAAATTTCCGGGCAGTGCAGTCTGCATTTCGCGCAGCATGGTTCCCGCAGAGAAGCAGAACATGCCTGAGTTCCACAGGTAATTGCCGGATTCCACATACTCGCGGGCTGTTTCAAGGCTGGGCTTCTCGACGAAGCGCACCACCTTGTTGCCATCTGCTTCGATATAGCCGTAGCCGGTTTCGGGTGATTTTGGCTGGATGCCGAAGGTGACCAGCTTTCCCTGTGCGGCCAATTGCATCGCCTCCGCAACGGCCGTGGAAAACGCGGGTTGATCGGTAATCAGATGATCTGCGGCCAGCACCAGCAGTAGCGCGTCATCACCAAGGCTGGCCGCCACTTGCAGTGCAGCCGCAGCAATGGCGGGAGCAGTGTTGCGGCCAAAGGGTTCAAGGATGAAATTGTTGGGAAGGTCTTTGTAACGGGTGCCGGCAACCTCGCGGTACTCGTCTTCGGTCTTGAAGAAGAGCTCGCGGTTGGTAACGGTCAGGGTCTCGGCCACATCCGGCAAAGATACACCGCGCAGCCAGGCTTTTTGCAGCAGGCTTTGTCCGTCCGCCAGGCGAATAAACGGCTTGGGATGCAACTCACGTGAAACCGGCCAGAGCCTTGAACCTGCTCCGCCGCACAGAATCGTCGGGATCAATTTCATAAATTAATAGTAGTTATGTTAATGCTTTGACGGCGTGATTGTACTTAGTTACTCGCGGGAGGAGCAAGAAAAGCATCAATCACCAAAGCCGGGATGTTGACATTAGTTCCAACTAGAACTATTATGACTTCCAGTCAGAACTAACCTGCTGAATTATGCCTTCTCCGACATTTTTACCGCTAATGCGTGAGTTGTCCCGCACTTACCAGGCCTTGGAAGTTTATTCGTCGGCGCATGTGCGTACGCTTGGCCTGACGCCTGCGCAATTCGATATTGTCGCCACCCTGGGCAACACCCCGGGCATGACGGCCAGGGAGTTGGGCGAGAAAACGCTGATCACCAAAGGCACGCTGACCGGTGTAGTGGATCGCCTGGTGGAAAAAAAACTGGTGCGACGGATAGCATTGCCCAGCGACGGACGCTGCCAGATCGTTCAACTGACAACCCAGGGGGAAAAATTATTTGCGCGCATTTTCCCGGCTCACCTGGCGCACATGGAGCGCGCCTTCGCTCCATTGTCGCAGAAAGAGCTGAACGGGATGACCGAGAGTCTGCACCGCTTGCGCGGGAGTGCTTGCGGCCGCGCACAGCAGCAAGGAGTAGTTGAAGACTTGGAAGTGAGAAGAGAAGAACTTGATGCTGGCATGGTCCACTCCCGCAGAGGGCCCACCCAAAAGGTGGGGAAATTTTGTATCGGTGTATCAATTTAATATAAGGAGTTTCAAGATGTCAGACAAGCAAGCTGTTATCGCTCAAAAATCCCCGTTTGCCGTTGAAGTGGAAGCCGGCAAAAGCTACTGGTGGTGCGCCTGCGGCAAAAGCGCCACACAGCCGTTCTGTGATGGCAGCCACAAGGGCAGCGAATTCATCCCGGTCGAATACAAGGCAGGAAAATCGGAAGCCGTATATTTTTGCGGCTGCAAGCACAGCGGCAACGGCGCGCTGTGCGACGGTACGCATAAAAAACTCTGAGGCTGAATCGACTGGGGCGCTAACCGGGCCCCACAGCAATCCCGGTATTTAGGGTTGTGCCTGTTGTTTCGAGTCCGACATGAACGGCTTCGTCGGATATCAGGGCGGCACGTAAAGTGCACCCCTTGAATTATCAGGGATTATCCGGCAGGAAGCTTCCGGTGATTGCGTTCGACAACACAGGCGTAGAGTGCCGCCGCATTCTGCACAGTGAACGGTTGGAATGAGCGGGACAAAAACGAAACAACAAGCTTCCCCCCCTCGTGGTGGGCGCGATAGGCGTGGTGTATGGCGACATCGGTACCAGCCCGCTGTACGCAATACAGGCAACCTTTGCCGGCCCCCATCCACTTCCGGTTGTCGAGCCAATATCCTGGGCGTACTGTCGGTGATGTTCTGGACCATCATGCTTCTGGTTTCGTTCAAATACGTAACCATCATCCTGCGTGCGGATAACAACGGCGAAGGCGGATCATGGCCTTGCTGGCTTTGGTGAGTGAGCTGACCGCGCGGTCACCCGAAAATAAAATGGTTCGCCACCGCGCTCGGTGTGTTTGCCGCCGCGCTGTTCTTTGGCGACGGCATGATAACTCCGGCGATATCGGTTCTGTCTGCAGTCGAGGGGATGGAGTTGGCTTCTCAACATTTCAAATACTTCATACTACCCATCACGGTTCTCATATTGACCGGCCTGTTCTTCATCCAGAAGCGCGGCACAAGTACAGTAGGCATGGCATTCGGCCCGATCATGATCATCTGGTTTGTTTGCCTCGCAGGATTCGGCACATAGATTCCATCGCAAGATACCCGCATATTTTATCGGCGCTTAACCCCGTCTATGCCTGGCAATTTTTAACAGCAGATCCACGGATCGTATCCTTTCGCACTTGGCGCTATCGTGCTTGTGATCACCGGAGGGGAGGCGCTGTATGCCGACATGGGCCATTTCGGCAAATTCCCGATACGCTTTGCATGGTTTTCTTTCGTGCTGCCAGCGCTGGTGTTGAATTACTTCGGTCAAGGCGCGCTGCTGCTGCATGATCCGAAAGCCATCGCAAATCCGTTCTATCTGCTCGCCCCCGCCTGGGCGCTGGTGCCCATGGTATTGCTGGCGACCGCGGCGACCATCATCGCCTCGCAAGCGGTGATATCCGGAGCATACTCAATAGCGCATCAATCCGTGCAAATGGGTTTTCTGCCGCGCATGGAAATTCGACAGACTTCCGATCAGGCACAAGGGCAAATCTATGTGCCGTTTACCAACTGGATACTTTATCTGGCGGTAGTCTTTCTGGTATTTGTCTTCCAGAGTTCCAATAACCTGGCGGCGGCCTATGGTATTGCCGTCACCGGGACCATGACCATTACCACCATACTGATCGGTTTCGTCGTCGTGCTGCAGTGGCGCTGGCCAATGCTTATTGCGATACCCATGATCGCAATTCTGTTGATCGTCGACTTGACTTATTTTGCTGCAAATACCCTTAAAATTCCTCAAGGCGGATGGTTCCCACTGGGTGTGGCGTTGATTTCCTTTACCGTTCTCACCACATGGAAACGCGGTAGAAAATTGATGTTCGTACAAGTCACTCACCTGACAGTGCCCTTGCAAGCGATCATTGACGATGTAGGTAATATGCCAAGAGTAAGCGGTACGGCAGTATTCCTCACTCCTATGGGGGATGGGGCGCCGTCTGCCATGTTGCACAACCTGAAACACAATCACGTGCTGCACGAACGCAACATACTGCTGACAGTGGTGGTCGAGGACAAACCCTATGTCACAAGGGGCAATCGATATTTGATCAATGATCTGGGTAAAAACTTCT
>CAVXFS010000004.1:0-853466 GCA_963761115.1 uncultured beta proteobacterium
GCTGAACGACTGCAATGCGCCGATGACATGATCCGGAATGACTCGGATATGGATAGCCTGCGGCTGCAAGTGAAGCAGTTGCATCGAAAATATCTGGATATTTCCGCAGGAAGACATTGACGATACGCGCTGGTTCGCCATAGTATTGCCCGAATCCAAACGCAATTTCATTCCAATTTGGCAACGTGATAATCTACGACTTTCCCCTTAATGAGCGTCTGCGAACTCTGTTGCGCCTGGAGGATATCTACGCCAAGGCGTTCTATTTTACCGAGCAATCGACCGCGAATGCTCACCATGCTGCGCTGGGTGCAATGTTCGAAATTCTTGAGGTTGCCGGCCGCGCCGACCTGAAGTCCGACCTGTTACAGGAACTGGAAAAACAGAAGCGCAATCTGTCAGCCTTGCGCGACAATCCGGAGATCTCGGAGCAGGCTCTGGATGCAATACTCGGCGAAATAGAAAATGCCAGCAGTACTTGTTTGCCTTGAATGGCAAGATTGGCCAACACTTGCGCGAAAACGAGTGGTTGATGGGCATCAAGCAGCGTGCCGTATTCCCGGTGGCACCTGCGAATTCGATTTGCCGTCATATCATTACTGGCTGGATCAGGATGCCGAATTCCGGCGTAATAATATACAATGCATGGCTTGCGCCCATGCTGCCGATATCAGACGCGCTGAGCATCATACTCAGACTGTTGCGCGAAAGCGGAAAGGCGCAACACTTCACGGCGCACCAGGGTAACTTTCAGCAAATGCAGGGCGGGCGGGTGGCGCAGATGTTGCGCGTGTCGCTGGACAGCAAGCTGCCATGCATCCCCGAGGTCAGCGCCAACAAGTACGTGCTCAACATCCGCTTCGTCGCGCCCAGCTATACTGCCAAGAATGCCCAGTATCGAGCAGGACGTGTCATTTAACCTGACTTTTTGTTCGTTGTAAGCATGACCAAACAGCCTGTAGTGATCTGTCCGCAGTGTGGCAAGGAGGTAATCTGGCGCAACGAGAGTCGTTACCGCCCCTTCTGCAGCGAGCGCTGCAAGCTGATCGACCTCGGCCAGTGGGCCAACGAAGGTTACCGCGTCTCCGCCAACGAACAACTTCCGGATCAACCGGAGGATCCCTCCCAGGCTTGACGTAACAACGCAACACCATGCGCGCCGTGCCGCCACGCAGTTTCCATATCATCCAGCCGCAATCCACCCAGCGCATATACCGGGATGGATGAACCCGCCGCGATGGCCGCAAAATTCTCCCAGCCCAGGTGGGGTGCTCCCGGATGGGACAGGGTCTGCAATACCGGGCTCAGCAAGGCGAAATCACACCCCAGCGCTTCCGCCTGGCGCAACTCTTCTGCACCATGACAGGAAGCTGCACACCAATCGACTGCAGGACGTTCACGCAACTGTGCAAGTTGAGCGCCGGCGAGCTGCACGCCATCCGCGCCTGTTTCCAGCGCCAGCGCCAGGTCGCCGTTGAGCAAAACCTTTGCACCATGCACATGCGCCAGCGCGATGACCTGCACCGCCAGGTCGCGCAGTGCATCACGCGCGAGATGCTTTTCACGCAACTGCACCAGGCGCAAGCCATTTTGCAGCGCGGCCTGCAGCCGATGCATGAATTCTTCCATGCCCAATTCCTGCACATTGCTGATCGCATACAGAGGGGGCAGGGACAGCGCACGCAGAATGGGCGCATTGGCGGGCAACACGGGGGAAACAGAAACTTCCTGAACCGGATAGCTATCCGCCACCCGCTGCCAGGAAAATTCCTGTCCCTCATGCGGGTGCAGTTCCCCGCTCCACGCGGTCACTCGAAAGAAATTCAGCCGTACCGTTGCATGCGGATAAGAGAACAGTCGAGTCAACCATGGATAGGCGGTTGAGACCGTGATGCCGAGTTCCTCGTGCAATTCGCGTTCCAGAGCATGACGGGGCGTCTCGCCTGGCTCGACTTTGCCGCCGGGAAACTCCCAATAGCCGGCCCAGATCTTGCCGGCAGGACGCTGCGCCAACAGGAAACTGCCGTCTGGTCGCTGCAGGACTGCGGCTGCGACTTCAACTGGCCTGGTTTTTTCAAGGGGATTGTTCAACGTATCTTCTCAATTTTTTCACAAGCAGGTTGGGTTGAACATAGCGATACCCAACAATCAAAACCAAATCCCGGGGCGATTTCTTTTGGTCACTTTATCTTACCAGGACAAGATAAAGTGGCTGCCCGCCGGGCCACTCGCGGAGAAGTAGGTGCCGATTGTCGGGTTACGCGCTTCGTGCCAAGCCAACCTACACTTGTCCTGCCCAGTCCCGGGCAAATTGCCAGGCCACCCTGCCGCTGCGCGAACCACGCTGGATGCTCCATTGCAGCGCCGCCTGCCGGACTGGTTCATCCATCTCGCCGGGCAATCCAAAATGCCGCAACCAGTGCGTCGCGATTTCAAGGTATTCATCCTGCGTGAACGGGTAGAACGATACCCACAAGCCGAAGCGCTCCGACAGCGAGATTCTTTCTTCCACGCTTTCCGCCGGATGTATCTCGTCGCCGACATATTTCGTGGCGAGATTGTCCTGCATATAGTCGGGCATCAGGTGGCGCCTGTTGGAGGTGGCGTAGATCAGCAGGTTGTCGGACAGCGTGGTGAGCGAGCCGTCCAGCGTGGCCTTGAGCGCGGGGTAACCCGGTTCATCGGCACTGAAAGAAAGGTCGTCACAATACAGGATGAAACGTTCCGGGCGGCCTGCGACCAGTTCCACGATATCCGGCAGGTCCGCCAGCAGGTCCTTGCCCAGTTCGATCACACGCAATCCCTGGCTGGCGTATTCGTTGAGCAGCGCCTTGACCAGCGAGGATTTTCCGGTGCCACGCGCGCCTGAGAGCAGCACGTTGTTGGCCGGGCGGCCTTGCACGAACTGGCGCGTGTTCTGTTGCACGCGCAGCTTCTGTGCTTCTATGCCACAAAGGTCGGACAGGGTGATCAGATGCAGGTGATGCAGCATGCGCAATTCGCCGAGCCCGTTGCGGCACTGCCACCGGAATGCGAAAGCGGAATCCCAGTCCGGCACTGCCGCAGACGACTGAGACATTGAAGCATCCAATCGTTCCAGCACGCTGCAGAGCCGTTCCAGCAGGATTTCCAGTTTATCCATTGGCGCTGGCCCAGGAGTAGTCATCGCTGCCGCAGCAGTCACTGGATCACTTGCTGGAGTGATCGGCCTGCCATTTCTGGGCCAATGTCTTGCCTTGCTCGATTTGGTCGGGGTTCATATGCAAGGTAACGGTAGCGAGGTTTTGTGTGGCGCCCAGATTGCCCTTGTTTGCAGCGATACTGAACCATTTGTAGGCTTGTACATAATCCTGGGCAATTCCCGAACCCTGTGCATACATGATGCCCAGGTACATTTGAGCCGTATTGTGGCCTTGTTCGGCAGCTTTGCTCCAGTATGAAACTGCCTGCTTGTCATCTGCGGGCACGCCTTTCCCCTGGCGATACAGCAAACCCAGGCTGAACTGCGCCGTTGCATTGTTTCCCTGGTCGGCAGCTTTGGTCCACAGTTCGATCGCCTTCTGGGTATCCGCTGGCACACCCTTGCCCTGGCGGTACATCACGCCAAGATTATATTGGGCTGCTGCATTACCCTGGTCGGCCAGAAACTTGAATTTTTCCAGTGCGACGCCGTAGTCACCTTTGGTAAATGCAGCAGCACCTTCCTTGAAGGCATCTCCTTGTTCTTTCTTGTGGTCGGAGCAGCCGACGGAGATCAGCAGCAATAACGATACGACTATCAGTCTGCATATCAATTTCATGGATGTATTGCTCATGTTGTCCTCGGAAAATTAGGGTTCTGCAACCCGGCGTATATTGATCGACGGGCATTCTACCGCAAAAATGCGCCCATCCAGATGATCATGAAACTGCGCGTCAGGGCTGCTCACTGCCTAGCTACGGTAGCTGGCGTTGATTTTTACGTAGTCGTATGAGAAATCACAGGTCCAGACCTGGGCGGAAGCGGCGCCGCGACCGAGTGCCATACGGATGGTAATGTCACTTTGCTGCATCACGCGCTGGCCATCTTCCTCGCGGTAACTGGCGGCGCGCCCGCCATTCTCGGCTACCAGGACATCGTCGAGATAAAGCTTGAGTTGCTGGACGTCGAGATCGTCGATTCCGGCATAGCCGATGGCGGCAAGGATACGGCCGAGATTCGGGTCGGAGGCGAAAAATGCCGTCTTGACCAGGGGAGACCGCGCCACGGCATAGGCGATCTGCTTGCATTCGGCCGTGTTGGTGCCACCCTCTACCTTGATAGTAATGAATTTTGTTGCGCCTTCACCGTCGCGTACGATGGCTTGCGCCAGCAGCGTGGCGACTTCGGTCACCGTGGCCTGCAATTGCACGAGGTCCGATGCGCTGACGGCGTCAGCGCCGGTGCCGGTAGCGATCAGCATCAGTGCATCGTTGGTGGAAGTATCGCCATCCACAGTGATGCAGTTGAACGAGGCGTCTGCTGCCTGCTTCACCATCTGCCGCAACAAGGGTTGCGGCACACTGGCGTCGGTGGCGATGAAGCCCAGCATGGTTGCCATGTTCGGATGGATCATGCCGGAGCCCTTGGCGATGCCGGTGACGGTGACGGTCCTGCCGGCGATGCTGGTTTGCCTGGACACCGCCTTGGCGACAATGTCGGTGGTCATGATGGCGTGGGCAGCGTTGAACCAGTTGTCAGCCTTCAGGTCGGCAATCGCTTGTGGCAAACCGGCGATGATTTTATCGACAGGCAATGGTTCCATGATGACGCCGGTCGAATATGGCAGCACCTGCTCCGGCAGGCAACCCAGCAGCCTCGCCGCCTCAACGCAGGTCGCGAGCGCGGCCGCCATGCCCTGCTCGCCGGTGCCGGCATTCGCATTGCCGGTATTGATCAGCAATGCACGAATATTTTTACCCGTTGTCAGGTGGTCGCGTGCCACCGTGACCGGCGCGGCGCAAAATCGGTTGGTGGTGAACACGCCGGCAACCGTAGCTCCATCGTCCAGTTTGATGACCAGCAGATCCTTGCGTTCGACACGCTTGATGTTAGCTTCCGCGACACCCAGCAGAATGCCGTTGACCGGCAATAAAGCTTCAGCTGCCGGACCGGAAAGGTTGACCGGCATCAGAAGCGTCCGCCCTGCCGAAATACGTAATTGTTCATTTCCATGGAATGCATGTTCATGCGTCGCACGATACCATGCACATTGCGCACGATGCCGCGCATCACGTAATAGACGATGGCCGGCTGTACGTTAAGCAAGGATTCAAAACGAACGCGATCGAGCAATAATACCTGGCTGTCTGTCTTGGCGACTACTGTTGCGCTTATCTGCATCACATTGCCGCCGACAAATCCGATGATGCCGGCCAGATCGCCCGGCTTGAGCAGGTGCAGCGTCATCTGCTCTCCGCCCGTAGTAGCCGTGGCTTCCACCTCGCCGCTACCGAGGATAAGCAGGGTGTCTTTCAGTTCTGCGTCGCCAGGATTCAAGATGGTTTCCCCGGCCTTGTAATTACGCACGGTAATGTAGCTTGCCAACAGCTCGATTTCGGAATCGCGCAATTCCTCGGTAAGGCTGGAATTGCGCAAAGCTTGCAAAATCAATTCTTCAGTAGTCATGGCATCATCTCCGCTGGCAAAAAACTGTCAGGCCAGTTTGCCGTGACATTGTTTGTATTTTTTCCCGGAACCGCAAGGGCAGGGGTCATTGCGTCCGATCTTTTCGCCGTTTCTGACAAATGGCAGGTGCTCCGGTTCGCCGGCTTCGGCCTGTCCCAGTGCCTCATCGTAATCGGCATGGTGATATTGTACATTTCCTGGCGATTGGGGGGCTTCTACCGCTTCAATGTCCTGCTCGCTGCGGATTTGCACATTCATCAGCATTTGGATCACGTCGCGCTTGATGGCCTCCAGCATGGTGGCGAACAATTCGAATGCTTCGCGCTTGTATTCCTGTTTCGGATCCTTCTGGGCATAGCCGCGCAAATGGATACCCTGGCGCAAGTGGTCCAGTGAGGCGAGATGTTCACGCCAGTGCTGATCAAGACTGCTCAGCATGACAATACGCTCATATTGGTGCATGATTTCGGCGCCGATCATGCCGACTTTAGCCTGGTAATGTTCCTGCGCAGCCTGCACGATACGTTCGCGCAAGCCGGTCTCGTCAAGTTGCGTGTCTTGTTCCAGCCATTGCACCAGCGGCAGATCCAGTTGCAGTTCGGCGGCCAGCGCTTTTTCCAGCGCCGGCACATCCCACTGCTCTTCCATGCTTTGCGGCGGGATATGCTCGTTGACCATTTCCATCAGGGCGCTCTCGCGCATGGCTGCAATGGTCTCTGAGATATCCTGGCTTTCCAGCAGTTCATTGCGTTGCTGGTAGATCACCTTGCGCTGGTCATTGGCGACATCATCGTACTCGAGTATCTGTTTACGCATGTCGAAGTTGCGCGCTTCGACCTTGCGTTGTGCGTTCTCGAGGGCGCGCGTCACCCAGTTGTGCTCGATCGCTTCGCCTTCCGGGAGTTTGAACTTGTTCATGATCGCGGCGACACGATCGGAGGCAAAGATGCGCAACAGCGGATCTTCCAGCGACAGATAGAAACGACTGGAACCGGGATCGCCCTGGCGCCCGGAGCGTCCGCGCAGCTGGTTGTCCACGCGCCTTGATTCGTGGCGCTCGGTGCCGATGATGTGCAGGCCGCCGGCTGCCAGTACCTGGTCGTGCAACTGTTGCCATTCCGACTTCAGTTGAATACTGTGCTGTTCCTTGGCGGCATCGTCCAGGCTGGCGTCGGCGCGGACCATGTCGATCTGTTTTTCAACATTGCCGCCGAGCACGATGTCGGTGCCGCGACCGGCCATGTTAGTGGCAATGGTCACCATCTTGGGACGCCCGGCCTGAGCCACGATGTCCGCCTCGCGCGCATGCTGCTTGGCATTCAGCACCTGGTGCGGGAGTTTTTCTTTTTCCAGCAGTTTGGCAAGGATCTCGGAATTCTCGATCGAGGTAGTGCCAACCAGTACTGGCTGGCCGCGCTGGTAACAGTCCTTGATATCCTCGATCACCGCCGTGTATTTTTCGGAGGTTGTCAGGTACACCTTGTCCATCAGATCCTTGCGTATGGTCGGACGATGTGGCGGGATGATCACAGTCTCCAGATTGTAGATCTGCTGGAATTCGTAAGCTTCGGTATCCGCCGTGCCGGTCATGCCGGACAGCTTTTTGTACATGCGAAAATAATTCTGGAAGGTGATGGAGGCGAGCGTCTGGTTTTCCTTCTGGATAGATACGCCTTCCTTGGCTTCGACGGCCTGGTGCAATCCCTCCGACCAGCGCCTTCCGGCCATCATGCGGCCGGTAAATTCGTCGACGATGACCACTTCCCCGTCCTGCACCACATAGTTCTGGTCGAGGTGATACAGCTCGTGCGCGCGCAATGCGGCGTACAGGTGATGGATCAGAGTGATATTGGCCGGATCGTACAGGCTGCCGCCGGCAGGCAGCAAGCCGGCATTCGACAACAACTGTTCTGCATGTTCATGCCCTTCTTCGGTCAGCAGCACCTGATGGTTTTTTTCGTCCACGCTGTAGTCGCCTGGAGCGTTTTCTTCGGGTTGGCGAACGAGATTGGGGACCAGCTTGTCAATGCGCACGTATATGTCGATATTGTCTTCGGCCTGGCCGGAAATGATCAGCGGCGTGCGCGCTTCATCGATCAGGATCGAGTCCACCTCGTCCACGATGGCGAAATTGAGGGCGCGCTGAAAGCGTTCATCGGCTTTCGATGCCATGTTGTCGCGCAGGTAATCGAAACCGAATTCGTTGTTGGTGCCGTAGGTGATATCGGCGGCATACGCTGCCTGTTTGCCGAGGGGATCCATCTGAGACAGGATCACGCCCACCGACAGTCCGAGGAACTGGTACAGCTTGCCCATCCATTCGGCATCCCGACTGGCCAGGTAATCGTTTACTGTTACCACATGCACGCCCTTGCCCGAAAGGGAGTTGAGGTAAGCTGGCAGCGTCGACATCAAGGTCTTGCCTTCGCCGGTGCGCATTTCGGATATCTTGCCCTGGTGCAGCGCCATGCCGCCGATCAACTGGACATCAAAATGGCGCATTTGCAGTGTGCGACGCCCGGCTTCACGCACCACGGCGAAAGCCTCCGGCAGCAACATGTCCAGTGGCTCCCCTTGCGCTACGCGTTGCCTGAATGCATCGGTTTTGCCGCGCAGTTCGGCATCGGACAATTTTTCCGTTGTGGCTTCAAAAGCATTGATTCTTCCCACGGTCTGGCGGTATTGTTTAAGCAGGCGGTCATTGCGGCTACCGAAAACACTTTTCAGCAAATTTGAAATCATCGTTTTAGTTTCTTCGCATCAATTTATATTAACCAAAACCCTTGCGGTCCTCAGAAAGAAAAAAGGCGAGGCATCGCGCCTCACCCGCATGCAGGCATGGATGTATCAGCCCGCCGCGATTTTCAGAAAGCTCCGGGGATTCTGGGCTATGCCCTTGTACCTTACTTCGAAATGCAAATGGCTGCCGGTGGAGCGTCCGGTACTGCCGACCTCGGCAATCTTCTGACCGCGTTGCACCATCTGCCCGACCTTGACCAGCAATCTGGAAGCATGCCCGTAGCGCGTGACAATATTATTGCCATGATCGATTTCGACCATGTTTCCAAACTCAGGATGCATTCCCGCATATACCACGATGCCGCCGGCGGATGCCAATATGGGTGTTCCCTGCGGCGCCATGAAATCAAGGCCCTCATGCATCGCCTTCCTTCCCGTGAATGGATCGATACGCCAGCCGTACCCGGAAGACAATTCCGCGCCGATGATCGGCAGTGCTGAAGGGATCATTTTCTGGTCGAGGCGATTCTGCAATTGCATTGCATCCAGTGTGGCCAGCTTGTCGCCTCGGTCGTTCAGCACTGTCGACAAGTCGCCCATCTGCTGTTTTAAGCTATCCAGGGTGACGTTCTGCTGGGCGGCAGGGATAAATGGCCCGCCCTGGGCGGGGAACGAACTGAAGTCTATTTCCTGTGGCTTGATCCCGTTCTGCGTGGCCAGCCGGGCGCCCAGCGTGTCCAGTCGCAGCAATTGGGCCTGCATTTGTCCCAGGCGCTTGGCCAGGGCGTCCAATCCGTCGCTGAATTCCGGTTGCTGCTGCTTTTTCTGCTCGGGTTGCATGCTGGCCAGCCAGCCGCGCATGTCTGATCCCATCAGGTCGGGTTGAAAACGGATGATGGCAAACTGGGTGCAAAGCACAGCCGCGAACAGCAGGCAGAACGCCAGCAGCACTGTCAATAACAGATGGCCGGGGCTCAGAGAAATACTGCGGGTTTTTGCAAAGCGATTGGAAACTAGAATAATATTCATGTCCCCCCCATAGGTTGGTTATAAGTGATATGGCGTCGCAACGGTTGAATTCTTTTTTTGCAGCCAGCCCCGAACTGCGTCAGCTTGCCCGCCAGGTCGATTTGCTTCAGGCTTTGCAGCAACAGTATGAGCAGGTTGCCCCATCTTCCCTGAAACAGTCCAGCCGGGTACAGCAATTGGATGGGAAAATCCTGACGCTTGCTGCGGACAATGGTGCGGTGGCGGCAAAATTGCGCCAGCTCGCCCCGGAAATGACCCGCTTGTTCCAAAACAGGGGTTGCGAGGTTACTGGAATTCGGGTGCGGGTGCAAGTTTCTGCCCCGCACACCGAGCGGGTTACGACTCCGGCCGGGCTGAATGAGGCCGCCCGCCAAAGCCTGATCGAGTCGGTCCGGCAAATGCCCGAATCGCCTCTCAAATCCGCTCTGCAGAGGTTGGCCGGAAAGCGCAAGGATCCTGCCTAGCGGGGTATGGTGACAACACCACACTTGCTTGTGCTCGCGACTGGATTGACTGCTACAATTTCCGCCGGTTAATTTCGTTGTTGCAAGGGGGGGTTGGCATGCTGCTCTGGTTTGTCATCATCTATTGGGTCATTTCCGTCGGCATCGGTCTGTACGCGGCTACTCGAGTCCATAACACCAAGGATTTCGCCATAGCCGGGCGGCATTTGCCGTTTTATATGGTGACTGCCACCGTTTTCGCCACCTGGTTCGGGTCGGAAACGGTGCTCGGTATTCCTGCCACCTTCCTGCAGGAGGGATTGCACGGCGTGGTCGCCGATCCGTTCGGCGCCTCGATGTGCCTGATCCTGGTCGGCCTGTTTTTCGCTGCGCCGCTGTACCGCATGAATTTGCTGACGATAGGCGACTATTACAAGCAGAAATATGGCCGCAGCGTCGAGGTGCTGACCACTATTGCCATCGTGATCTCCTACCTGGGCTGGGTCGGTGCGCAGATCACCGCACTGGGACTGGTGTTCAACGTGGTGTCCGATGGCGAGATCAGCAAGGTGGCCGGTATGTGGATCGGTTCCGGCACGATCCTGATCTATACCTTCTTCGGCGGCATGTGGGCGGTGGCAGTCACCGACTTCATCCAGATGATCGTCATCGTCATCGGCATGCTGTTCATCGGACACGAGATCAGCGGCCAGGTGGGAGGCGTGGAGGCGGTGGTCGAGCATGCATCGCAGGCCGGGAAATTCGAGTTCTGGCCGGCTCTCGATATCAAGGAGATCATCGCCTTCGCCGCCGCCTGGGTGACCATGATGTTCGGCTCGATCCCGCAACAGGACGTGTTCCAGCGCGTGCAGTCGTCGAAGACGGAAAAGATCGCCATCTGGAGCACGGTGCTGGGCGGATGCCTGTATTTCATGTTCGCCTTCGTGCCGATGTTCCTTGCCTACTCGGCCACTTTGATCGACCCGGAAATGGTGAAAGGGCTGATCGACGACGACCCGCAGATGATCCTGCCCACGCTGGTGATGCGGCATGCGCCGATGTTCGCGCAGGTGATGTTCTTCGGTGCGCTGCTCTCTGCCATCAAGAGCTGTGCCTCGGCGACGCTGCTGGCGCCATCGGTCACTTTCACCGAAAACATCCTCAAACCTATGCTGGGGCACCGGTTGTCCGACCACAGGATGCTGCGCACCATGCGTATCGTGACGATGTTGTTCACCATCCTGGTCACGCTGTATGCGCTCAATTCGGATGTCGGGATTTTCCAGATGGTCGAGAATGCCTACCAGGTCACGCTGGTCATGGCCTTCGTGCCGCTGGCCGCAGGTGTCTACTGGAAGCGCTCCAACAATCAGGGCGCGCTGGTTTCCATCTTCTGCGGTCTGGCAGTATGGTTGAGCCTGTCGGCATTCGGCTCCGATGATCCGTTCATTCCGGCGCAATTCGCCGGCCTGTTCGCCAGTGCCGCCGGCATGGTGGCTGGTTCACTGTTACCCGATGTGCTGGGGAAACCGCTACTGCAAGAGGATCAACACGCTGCCCTGCATCGCCAGGCTGCCAGCCATACCGATCATGTTTCGAATCATCCGCATCACCAGCCTTCGCATGGTGGCGAGAACAATTAAGGCGATCGATCCGCCCAGGTTGCTCGTCCCGCGAGGGGGTAATCACTTCGGTTGGGAGCACGGCGGTTGCTGCGACTGTCATGTTCTTGTCATAATTCTTTCATAACATCGCAAGCTTGATGCACTCGATACCATGGAGAAGAGGATGACTGCGAACATACTGCTGGTGGAAGACGAGCCGGCAATTCAGGAATTACTGGCGTTCAATGTTGCGCAGTGCGGTTACAACGCTATCCAGGCTTACGATATATCCGACGCCATGACGCACATCAGCCGCGTGTTACCAGACATCATTTTGCTTGACTGGATGCTGCCGGGCGGTAGCGGCGTCGAATTGGCGCGTCGCCTGCGCGCCGACCAGCGCACGCGCAACGTGCCCATCATCATGCTTACCGCACGCACCGATGAACGTGACAAGATCCTCGGGCTGGAGTCGGGCGCGGATGACTATATCACCAAGCCTTTTTCGCCGCGCGAACTGATGGCGCGTATTCGCGCCGTGTTGCGTCGCCGGGCTCCGCAGATGAGCGATGAAACGGTAGCTGCCAACGGGCTGGAGCTGTCCCCGGCCACTCACCGCGTCAGCGCCGGCGGGAAAATGGTGGATCTGGGGCCAACCGAGTTTCGTCTGCTGCATTTCTTCATGACGCATCCCGAGCGTGTTTACAGTCGCTCGCAGTTGCTGGATCAGGTCTGGGGCGACCATGTATTTGTCGAGGAGCGCACGGTTGACGTGCACATACGCCGCTTGCGCCAGGCTCTGGAACCTTCCGCACAGGATAATCTGATCCAGACCGTGCGGGGCAGCGGGTATCGTTTCTCCTGCAACTGACGCCGACTTTGCTCCGCCGCGCCGTATAATGTCGCGGCGTAATTACATGGATCTTCACCGTGTTTGAATTCTGGCGGCGTTCGCTGATCTTTCCATTCGGGTTGTTGCTGTTCTGCATGCTGGTCTGGGCGGTTGCAGGAGACCTGGCCGCTTTGTTCCTGTTTGCACTGTCTCTGTTGCTGTGGGTGATGTTTCACATGCGCCAGCTGGGTTTGCTTGAGTATTGGCTGGGAGACCCCGAAGCGCGCGAGGTGCCTGAAGGCAGTGGATTGTGGGAAGAGGTTTTTGCACGCCTGATAAAAATGGTGCGCCTTCAGCGCAAGGAACGCGAGCAGCATGCAGCAGCGCTGCGGCACATGGAACAGGCGACCTCGGCCCTGCCGGAAGGCGTCGCCATCCTTGACGACGCGGATCGCGTGGAATGGTGCAATCCCCTTGCCGAACAGCATTTCGGCCTCGACAGCGAGCGCGACGTAGGCCAGCAGATCACCTATCTGGTGCGGCAACCCGAGTTCGTGAAGTATCTGTCGGAGCGGGATTTTACCGATCCGCTGGTATTGCATGGCGCGCGCCAGGAAAGCCTGATCCTTTCCATCAACCTGATTTCCTATGGCGGCGACAAGAAGCTGTTGATCAGCAGGGATATCACCCGCTTTGAAAGCATCGAAACCGTGCGCCGCGATTTTGTCGCCAACGTGTCGCACGAACTACGCACCCCGTTGACGGTGGTAAATGGATTTGTGGAAACGTTGCTTGACATGCCCGATCTGGATAACGACATGGCGCGGCGAGGCCTGAAACTGATGGGCGAGCAGACGCAACGTATGGCGCATCTGGTCGATGACCTGCTGACCTTGTCCAAGCTGGACAATGCGCTCAACGTCCTGCAGGAAGAGAACGTGGAAATGCCGGCCCTGCTGCAAGCCCTTTACCAGGAGGGATTGGTGTTAAGCGGGGGGGTGCATCATCTGCGGCTGGAATTGGAGAGCGAATGTGGCTTGCGGGCAAATGGCGGGGAGTTGCGCAGCGCATTTGGCAACCTGATTTCCAACGCCATTCGGTACACTCCGCAAGGCGGCGAAATCGTGCTGCGCTGGCAGGTGCGCGACGGGCAGCCGGTGTTCAGCGTCAAGGACAGCGGCATTGGCGTGTCTCCACAGCACATTCCCCGGCTGACCGAGCGATTCTACCGGGTGGATAACAGCCGCTCGCGGGAAACCGGGGGAACCGGTCTGGGCCTGGCCATCGTCAAGCATGTGGCCAGCCACCATCAAGCGCAGCTGGAGGTTGAGAGCGAAGAAGGCAAGGGCAGCACTTTCAGCATCGTGTTTCCGGCCAAGCGCATCCTGACGCCGCCGATCGGCGTGGATTCAGCCAGCTAGCCATAGCTTTCGTAAAGACGCAGAGGACAAACGGTCAGATGGCCACGCTCTGCTGGATCGCGGCAAGGTATGGCAGGGAAATTTCAGGTTTCGCTGAAGCCGACCCGTTCGTAATCCAGTCCCTGATCGACGCTGACCTTCATTTTCACGTTTTTTTTGCTCTGGTCGGGGAAAACAATTTCGACCGTGCGGTCGAGCTGAAACAGGTTACGGGGAATGATCAGGCTGGCCGGCGTTTTCATTTCGGCCACTTCCGGCAACAGAAGCGCGGCACAGGATTTGTTTGCCGTGCTGAGGTTGATGCCGGTAAAGTTCAGTACGATAGGTTGCGGGACGCCGGGCAGGTAATGTATCCCGACCTGGAGTTGCCCGCTTCTGGTGACCAGGGTCCAGATTATCTTGCCGAGTATGAAGGCCTGGTCGGCTTCGGGCCGAACTGCCACCAGTTGTTGCAGGCCCAATCGCTCTACCTTGTTTTCCTCACGCAGGAGCCTGGCGCCAAGTATGCTGAGGTTTTCGATTTGCCAGTTCTCCAGCCCGAAGCCCATTTCGGCAAGGTTGTCGAGATCGTTTTTTGGCAATGCACGACCAAATGTCTCGATTTGTCTTCGGGTCACGGTGTCGACGCCGGATTTGCGGGCCGGACGCTTGAACGGTTTGCCTGAGATTTGTGCGAATATCGCTTCGATCCCATAGCAGGTTTGGGCGCGCAGCGTGGCCTTGCGCCGGGGAGCCATGCGTGTGTTGAGTTCCTCGCACCAGCATTGGTGCAGGAAGCTGAGCAGCTCGATGCAATCCTCGCTATTGATGCCTTTACCCAGTTCGAGATGACCCGGAGTATGACCTTGCTGCAACAGGATGATCTTCACGCGCAACAGCTTGCTTAACGGCATCAGGGACAGATAGCGGATGCTGGGCGATGGGGCGAGCTGGATCAGTGGTTGCAGTCCTTGCGAACCGTCGAGATCCACCAGCAGCGGCGCGGCTTCCCCCATGCTTAAGCTGCCATCTCTGGATATGGTGACCAGCGAGCTCCAGCTGGTCAGCCAGTTGTCCAGAAACTGCAACTGGCGACGAGACAATTCGGCCGGGCGGGCATGGCAGGCAAGCAGGGTTTTGATATATGCCGCCTGACAGGTGGTGGCAGCAGAGCCACTGAATTCATCCTGGCATTCAATCAGGTGAAAGTCATGTTGCTCGGTCAAGTCATACAGGGCATGCAATTCTTTCCACAGGTCGCTGTTGAACTCGTATCCGGTGCGCAGGTGCTCGGAGATCAGCAGGCCACAATAGGTCATGCAGCGATGGCACAACATCGCCCCGCTGGTGGCGAGTTGCTGGTCGCCGGAGGTGAATGCATGCAGGCAATGCAGGTATCCGGTGATCATTCCCTGCCACAGGTTGATAATCGAGGCAAAGATGGTCAATTCCGCTTCGCTCAACGGCAGTTTTTTGGCAGTAAGTTTTTTGGCGTAATCGGTTTGTACGAACGATACCGTTTCACGCAGCAACTCCATGATGTGCAGGCGCACCAGGCCGGGCAAAGGTAATCGATTCAGTTCATCCAGTTGCGCGCGCAATACGCCGTGCACCTGGTGCAGATTGGTAAGTTGCAGTTGCCCCAGCCACTTTTCACAGCTTGCGGCATCCTTGAAAACCGGATTGGCGTGGTTGTCCAGAGGTTCTGGCGGGAAGGTCAGCATATAGATTCTTGAGTTATTGTATTCCGCGTTGGTTTCATGACGCTTACTGAAAGCTTATAGCAACACTCTTTCAATGCCACCATTGTTGGCCATATTTACATAAGTTGCCAACCACTCATCTCCGAGCAGATGTTTGGCCATTTCCACCACGATATAGTCGCCGTGGTGCCCGCATCGTCGTTGTAGCGCGACAAGCCCCTGCAGGCAGGACGGGCAGGAAGTGAGGATTTTCACTTCGCCATCGAAGCCGTCTGCCGCAACGCATTCGCACCCTTGCGCATTTCCTCTTCCTTGCGGAAGCGCACCTGCGTGGCGATGTCCGGGCGGGTCAGGCGCCGAACGTGCCGGATTCGCCGCAGCAGCGATCGTTCAGCGGCACCTCGGTGCCCATCAGCTCGTTCACGACCTTGCAGCGGCTGGTAGGTCTTCATCGGCGTGTGGCAGGGGTCGTGGTACATGTAGCGTACGCCCTCACGCCGTGCAAGTTTGACGCCTTTTTCCAGCAGGTATTCGTGGATGTCGAGCAGCCGGCAGCCGGGGAAGATCTTGTCGAACTGGTATTTCAGCAACTGGTCCATGCAGGTGCCGCAGGACACGATCACGGTCTTGATGTCGAGGTAGTTCAGCGTGTTGGCGACGCGGTGGAACAGCACGCGGTTGTCGGTGGTGATCTGGTTGCCCTTGTCTTCCTCGCCGGCGGCAGTCTGCGGGTAGCCGCAGCACAGATAGCCGGGCGGCAGCACGGTGATCGCGCCGGTCTCGTACAGCATCGCCTGGGTGGCCAGCCCGACCTGACAGAACAGGCGTTCCGAGCCGCAGCCGGGGAAATAGAACACCGCGTCGGAATCCTCGTTGACCTTGGGCGGGTCGCGGATGATCGGCACGATGGTGTTGTCCTCGATATCGAGCAGCGCGCGCGCGGTTTTCTTCGGCAGCTTGCCCGGCATCGGCTTGTTGATGAAATGGATCACCTGCGCCTGCAGCGGCGCGCCGTCCCAGCGTGGCGGGCGGATGCGTGGTCTGCGCGCTGCATCAGGCCGAAACGCTTGGCGAACTGGTGGCCGAGGCGCTGCGCCTTGTAGCCCCACTCTATCATCACCTTGCGCGACCAGCCTTGATGGTGGCCGGGTCGGTGGCGTTCAGGAACAGCATCGAGGCCGCCGTGCCGGGATTGAATTTCTTCTTGCCCTGCTTGCGCAGGAAATTGCGCATGGCGATCGACACGTCGCCGAAATCGATGTCCACCGGGCAGGGATTCTGGCACTTGTGGCAAACCGTGCAGTGGTCGGCGACGTCGCTGAATTCGTCGAAATGCGCGATGGAAACGCCGCGCCGCGTCTGTTCCTCGTACAGGAACGCCTCGATCAGCAGTGAAGTGGCGAGTATCTTGTTGCGCGGCGAATACAGCAGGTTGGCGCGCGGCACATGGGTGCTGCACACCGGCTTGCACTTGCCGCAGCGCAGGCAGTCCTTGATCGAATCGGCGATCTCGCCCGAGTTCGCTCTTCTCCAGGATCAGGCTCTCCAGTTCCATCAGGTTGAAGCTGGGCGTGTAGGCGCGCTCCAGGTTGCCGCCGGTCAGCAGCTTGCCCTTGTTGAAGCGGCCGTCCGGGTCGACCTGTTTCTTGTAGGCGGTGAACTCGGCGATCTCCTGCGGCTCGAGAAAATCGAACTTGGTGATGCCGATGCCGTGCTCGCCCGAGATCACGCCGCCCAGATCCTTGGCCAGGCGCATGATGCGCTCCACCGCCCCGTTGGCCTGCTGCAGCATCTCGTAGTCGTCGGAGTTGACCGGGATGTTGGTGTGCACGTTGCCGTCGCCGGCATGCATGTGCAGCGCCACGAACACGCGGCTTTTCAGCACGCGCTGGTGGATCGCCAGTTGCATTGCTCGAGGATGGGCTGGTAAGTGCGGCCGCTGAACATCTGGCTGCAGCGGCTCGCGCACTTCGCGTCTTCCACGAGGCGCGGACAGCGTGGTCTTGCAGCGCGTGGAAGACGCTTGAGTCGTTAGTCGGCAGTCCGGTAGTCGCTAGCTGCGGTCTGCGGCTGCTAATCGGACTATCGACTAACGACTCGGAACTGCTCTTATCCAGATTGTCCAGCAGCCATTGCCAGCGCGTACGCACATCGGCCAGCAGGTCGCGCGCCTGTTGCTGTGCGCGGTTGCCGAGCAGTTCTTCGTCGCCGAGCTGGCGGTCGTCCTGGTAGTACAGCGGCAGTTCGCCCGGCGAAGAATTCGGCCAGCGCATCCAGCAGTTGCAGCTTGTTGCTGCAGCGACAGTTCGATGTTGATGCGTTCGATGCCGTCGCAGTAATCGCCCATGCGCGGCAGCGGGATCACCACGTCCTCGTTGATCTTGAACGCGTTGGTGTGCTTGGCGATGGCGGCGGTGCGCGCGCGGTCGAGCCAGAATTTCTTGCGCGCCTCGGCGGATACCGCGATGAAGCCCTCGCCGTGGCGCAGGTTGGCCAGGCGCACGATCTCGGAAGCGGCTGCTGCCGCCGCATCCGCGTCGTCGCTGACCACATCGGCGAGCAGCACCATCTTCGGGCCGCGTGCCGCGCTTGGCTTTGGTGGCATAGCCCACCGCCTTCAGATAGCGCTCGTCCAGATGTTCCAGCCCGGCGAGCAGCGCCTCGGGCATGCGCATCGCAGATAGATCCTTGATCTCGACGATGGCGGGCACCGCCTCGCGCACCTGGCCGAAGAATTCCAGGCACACGGTGCGCGTGTGGGCGTGGGCGCGGTGCAGGATGAAGCGCGCCGAGGTGATGATGCCGTCGCAGCCTTCCTTCTGGATGCCGGGCAGGCCGGACAGGAATTTGTCGGTGACGTCCTTGCCCAGTCCGGCCTTGCGGAACGCGCTGCCGGGAATGGTCAGGATCTCCGGCTCGCCGTGCGGCGTTTTGCCGTCTGGTTCGAAGCGACTGATGCGGAACGCGCGTCATGTCCACATCGTGGATCTTGCCGAGGTTGTGGTCGAGGCGCTCGACTTCCATCCACAGCCCGTCCGGCGTGACCATGCGCCACGACGCCAGGTTGTCCAGCGCGGTGCCCCACAGCACGGCCTTCTTGCCGCCCGCGTTCATCGCCACATTGCCGCCGATGCAGGAGGCGTCGGCCGAAGTCGGGTCGACCGCGAACACCAGATTGGCGGCTTCCGCCGCTTCCATCACGCGCCGCGTGACCACGCCCGCGCCGCAATGGATGGTGGCGACGGCTTGCTCCAGGCCCGGCAGGTGCCAGCATGTTCCACGGCGGACAGCGCATCCAGTTTTTCGGTGTTGATCACGGCGGAGAATTTGTCCAGCGGCACTGCGCCGCCGGTATAGCCGGTGCCGCCGCCGCGCGGGATGATGGTGAGTTCGAGTTCGATGCAGGCGCGCACCAGCGGCGGCGATTTCCTCTTCGGTATCCGGGTGCAGCACCACGAACGGATATTCGACGCGCCAGTCGGTTGCATCGGTGACATGCGAAACGCGCGCCAGGCCGTCGAACTGGATGTTGTCGCGGCGGGTGATGCTGGCCAGCGCGCGCAGCACGCGTCTTGCGCAGCTGCAGCGTGTGCTCGAAGTCGGCGGCGAACTGCTCGACCGCCTGCATGCGCCAGTTCGCAGCAGGCGCTTGACCGTCCTCGTTGTTCTGGCGGCGTTCCTCGATCGCATGCAGGCGGTGGTGCAGCGCAGTCGACCAGCGCGCCGCGCGCTTGCGGGATTGTCAAGCAGGTCGTCCTGCAGGTAGGGATTGCGCTGCACCACCCAGATGTCGCCCAGCACTTCGTACAGCATGCGCGCGGAACGTCCGGTGCGGCGCTCGTCGCGCAGCCGTTGACGATGTCCCATGCCTCGTCGCCGAGGATGCGGATACGATCTCGCGGTCGGAGAACGAGGTGTAGTTGTAGGGGATTTCGCGTAATCGGGCGGTCATGGCGCATGCAGGTTAAACCAAGGTGCGCATTCTACCGTAATGCGCAACGGCGCTCGACATGTATGGAACAGGGTTATTGACGCTGCCGGTAAATGTTCTACCATCACAGCGATGGATGCTCCCGCAAAACAGAACGCCCGCGTATTTTTCGCGCTGTGGCCGGATGCTGCCGAGCGTGCCGCGCTGGCGGCATGGCAGTCGCTGCTGAATCAAGTGTGCGGCGGCCGCGTCATGCGCGCCGATACCCTGCATGTCACGCTGGTGTTTGTCGGCAGCGTCGCGCCGCACTTGATCGATGTGTTGAAGCAGGCTGCACGGGAAGTGCAGGGAGAATCATTCCGGCTTGTGCTGGATGCAGCGCATTACTGGAAGCACAACCATATCGTCTACGCCACGCCTGAAATCGTCCCGCCTGCATTGCCTGCGCTCGTGCATGCGCTGGAGGAAAGACTGGAGTCGCACGGCTTGCCGTTCGATAAGCGGCCATACAAGCCGCATTCGACCCTGCTGCGCGACGCGCAATGGACGCGCGATCCCTTGCCGCCGATGCGGAAGATCGAGTGGGAAGTTAAGGATTTTGTATTGTTGCAGTCGGTACAAAGGGAACGCGGCGTTGACTATGAAGTATTGGCCCGATTCGGACTGGAACGCTGAATCTCAGGAAGAGTTGGTCTCAGGGCTTGCAGGGAATGATTGATATGTGGATATTCTGCCCCAATGGTGCCACCCGGAATTATTGGGTGCCAGCCATCTGATGAAGTGGCCAATCCAGAGAGCGGTAGCGAACACTTGTGAAGGGCATAAACCGACACAAACCGGAACTTCATATTTCCTCTAGGCTATAATTAGCAAGCTTTATTGCAGAAACAACCTGGTCAGATCCAGCAGGGGTTTTTCCATAACTGTGGTATTGGGACTCAGTCCACTGAGCAAGCAAACGACACTCGCCGCCGTCCAAGTTGTTGCGCCGTCAAAATAAATAATCGGGTTCAGTTCGCATTAATTTTAAAGGTTCAATATACAATCCCCGTATCTTTATGGAGCGCAGCCGTGATTCAAGCTCAAAAAGGAATTGCTGGTGTGATTATTCAGTAGCTTATAGTTATACGATATCGCAACCAGCGATAATCTTTCAAAACAGTACAGTTATAAATCAATCTTGAATAATGTGAAATGAATAACTTATGCAACAATCCATTTTCTTAACCAAGTCTTTTAAGATATTCATTGCAGTGATTGCACTCGTGTCAATTTTCGCAGGATATCAACTCAGTCAATATATTTACAGAATGAATGATTCATATCTGCAGCGCACATATGGGCTACTGGCAATGGATGAGCCAATTGACGCAGCATCCATCGAGTTGAGTCGGCAAATTCAAGAATGGAAAGACATGCTGTTGCGTTTCAACGATAAGGAACTATACCGCAAACACTGGAAGGCATTCACGGACGCCAGCGATAATGTACAAAAGGAATTGCTGCACACTAAAACGGCCATGCAGAATGGCGGCATGACTACTGATAAGATCGATCTATTGTTATCTGAACATAGATCGTTGCTTGCAGATTATCTGCTTGGACAAGCTATGCTGGATCGGCAGAGCGAAGATTCCATCCGTGAAGTAGACAAGCTGGTTATGGGGGTGGATCGTAAACTACAACAAGACATCCTCAATGTAAAAACCGATATTGAACAATTTTCCAGACAACAGTTGAGTCAAATATTACCCCCTCAGAAGAATTACTATCTATTGATTGGCCTGCTGGGAGCGTTGCCGCTATTTATTATGGCATTGATCGGATTGATCTTTGCTAGTCATTACTATGGCTATAACACCAAGAAAGCGAAGCAGTCATCGTCATCCTTGTAGCTCGTATAGCTAGCAGCGAGACCGAAAAGCAGCACGCTGCCGGGTATCAGCAGCGTAAGGCGCGTTTGCAGCGATATATTGCGCCGACTCATGGCCCGCGTCCGACGGTATATCCGATGCCGCGCAGAGTCTGGATGAAATCCCTGCCCAGTTTCTTGCGCAATCGATGGATGAAAACTTCAATCGTGTTGCTGTCCGCACTGTCCGACCAGCCATAGATGCTTTGTTCCAGTTGCGCACGGGTCAGCACGCGGCCAGCATTTTGGATCAGCAGTTCAAGCAGGGTGAATTCCCGGGCGGAAAGCTCGACGGTTTTGCCGTCCAGCCATGCCTGGCGCGCAGTCGGATCAATCTCCACTGGGCCGAGGCGCAAATTATGAGATGCGTGCCCGGCAGAGCGGCGGATCAGCGCCCGCAAGCGTGACGCAAGTTCCTGCATGTCGGCGGGCTTCACCACATAATCGTCCGCCCCAGCGCCAAACCCCTCGAGCTTGTCGGATTTCGCGTCACTCGCGGTCAGCATCAGGATAGGAAGTTGGCTCCCCTTGCTCCTGACTGATCGCAGCAGGGTCAAGCCATCCATTTGAGGCAGTCCGATGTCCAGTATTGCCGCAGCATATTCCTCAGCTGATAGCGCATGTTCTGCCTGCTTGCCATCCTCTACCCAGTCAACCATGAATCCCAGATCGGTCAGGCATTTTCGGATAAGGTCCCCCAGCACCCGGTCATCGTCGACCAGAAGTATTCTCATCATTTCTCCATTCTGGCGTGAAATTCACCTGTCATCCCCTGTGTTATGTCGATGCGCGTTTAAAATTACCCAGTCCTGCGTGTTGAATTTTACCGACAATCATCACTTATCACCGACCCCTGCTGGCTATGTGGCTAGTCTGTATTTTTTTGCCATAGAGTTTCCTTGTGCTGTTCTGCGCGGTTGATCACGCGGCACAGAATGAACAGCAAGTCGGAAAGCCGGTTGAGATAGGGTGTGCCGAATTTTGGCGCGGCTTCGCTGCGGGCAAGGGCGACCAGGTTGCGCTCGGCACGGCGCGCCACGCAACGTGCAACATGACAAAGCGCAGCAGTGCGCGTGCCGCCGGGCAGGATGAATTCCTTCAGCGGTGGCAGGTCGGCATTGTAGCGAGCGATTGCGCTATCCAGTCGCATGACATGCGCTTCGGGGAACAGGTCGTGTTGCGGCAGCGACAACGCGCCGCCGAGGTCGAACAGATCGTTCTGCACCTGAAGCAACACTGTGCCGATGTCCGGCGGCAATGCTTCAGCGAGCAACTCGCCCAACTGGCTGTTCAGCTCGTCCACGTCGCCGATGGCGATGATGCGCAAACTGTCTTTCGGCAGGCGGCTGCCGTCGGCCAGGCCAGTGCTGCCGTCGTCGCCGGTTCGCGTCACTATCTTGCTCAACCGATTCGCCATAATGGGTACCTCTCAAAATCCATATTTGCGAGCATCAGCTGAGCGGATTGCCTGCTTAAACCACTTCATCCCAACTGCTGCGTTGCGGAAAAAATCTAGTCTTGGCTAACCTGAAGGTTACCCTCCACTGAAACTGGTTTTCTTGCTCACATATTACACATATGCGGCGCGGCGAAATTTTTTCCGCGCCTTGCATTCGGGCGAACTCTGGATTTTGAGAGGCACCCATCACTGTTTCTCCAGACAGGACAGGTAGATGGTCGCATCCGGCGCGGTGCCGTTGCGCTGCGCCTGCCAGATCATTTCACCCAGGCAATCCATCATCGCATGCTGCGCCTCATGTTCGGAAGCATATTTCTGCGTCAGCCGCACGAATTGCGCGCGGATGCCGTGTGGCTGGTCGATCGAGATCTGTTCCTCGATGGACAGGTGCATCATCAGGTGCAGGAACGGGTTGACCACGTTGCCGTCCGGCGCGTAGTCCTTGTCCTGGTGGTGATCCGGGTCGGCAAACAAGGCGTGGTATTCCGGGTGTTTCTCGATCAGTTGCGCGGTGAGGTCTTCCAGCGGCGTCAGCAATTCACCTGCCAGGCGCTTGCGCCAGGTCTCGAACAGGAACATGCGCGCTTCGTCGCGGCTCGGCTGGAACATCAGAACACCTTTCCCTTGAACTCGCACAGACTCTCGATCAGGCACTGGCCACATTTCGGCTTGCGCGCCTGGCATACATAACGCCCATGCAGGATCAGCCAATGGTGCGCGTCGAGCTTGAATTCGTCCGGCACGAATCTCATCAGTTTTTTCTCGACTTCGAGCACGTCACGGCCGGGCGCGATGCCGGTGCGGTTCGACACGCGGAAGATGTGCGTGTCGACCGCGATGGTGGGCTGTCCGAAGGCGGTATTGAGTATCACGTTCGCGGTCTTGCGCCCGACGCCGGGCAGCGCTTCGAGTTCCTCGCGCGTCTGCGGCACCTGCCCGCTGTGCTTCTGCAACAACAGGCGGCACATCTGGATGATATGTTTCGACTTGGTCTGATACAGGCCGATGCGCTGCACGTATTCGCGCAGCTTTTCCTCGCCGAGATCGAGCATGGCCTGCGGCGTGCTCGCCACCGGGAACAGGTGGCGCGTGGCTGCATTCACGCTGATATCGGTGGCCTGCGCCGACAGGATCACCGCGACCAGCAATTCGAACGGCGTGGAATACTCCAGTTCGGTGGTCGGGTGTGGGTTGGCGGCGCGCAGGCGCATGAAGATTTCGCGGCGCTTGGCGGGGTTCATCCGTGATCAACGGCCGGCGAAAAACCGCCATCGATCGGGGTGAGTTTATTGCTGGCCTTGCGCTCTGCGCGCAGGTTGATCCAGTTCCTGGCGGCGATAAGCAAACCGAGCCCGATGAAAGCGCCGGGCGGCAGGATGGCAAGCAGGAAGCCGTGGTAGTCGGGAATGACGTGGATCACCCAGGCCCTGGCGGACTCGCCCAGCGCCAGGTCGAGGCCGGAGAACAGGGTGCCCTTGCCGATGATCTCGCGCATGCCGCCGAGCACGGCGAGCACGGCGGTCAGCCCCAGTCCCATGGCGAACCCGTCCAGTGCGGAAGCCAGCGGCGGGTTCTTCGAGGCGAATGATTCGATGCGCGCCAGCACGATGCAGTTGGTGACGATCAGCGGGATGAAGATGCCCAGCACCAGGTACAGGCCGTGCATGTAGGCGTTCATGCCGAGCTGCACCACGGTGACCAGCACCGCGATCACCAGCACATACACCGGGATGCGCACTTCGTTCGGGATGATGTTGCGGATCGGCGCGATGGTGGCGCTGCTCAGCGTCATCACCAGCGTGGTGGCGAGGCCGAGGCTGACGGCGTTGACCACCGTGCTGCTGACCGCGAGCAACGGGCACAAACCGAGCAGTTGCACCATGCCGGTGTTCTGTTTCCACAGGCCGTTGCGCAGGATATCCCTGGATTCATTCATGTTCATTTCTGCATCTCCCCGGCATTGTTCGGTTTCGCGCTGTCGGCAGCTGGTGGCGTGGCCAGTGCCAGCAGCTTGTCCCGGTTCACCTCGAAATACTGCAACGCCTTGTGTACGGCCTTGATCACCGCACGCGGCGTGATGGTGGCGCCGGCCATGTAGTCGAACTGGCCGCCATCTTTCTTCACTTGCCATGCGTCATCTTTATAACGCTCGCGCGAACTACCGTCAAATCCCTTGATCCATGGGCTTTTCTGCAGGTCGATGTAATCGCCCAGCCCCGGCGTTTCATTGTGCGACACCACGCGCACGCCGGCGACCTCGCCGTTGTCGCGTATCGCCAGGATCAACATTATCCTGCCGGCATAGCCATCGGGCGCGACGGCTTCCAGCACCACTGCAGTGGGTTTGCCCTTGAGGCTGGCGCGGTAGGCGGTGGTGTTGTCGTCAGTGCCGAGCAGTGGGTCGGGCGCGATGGTGAACGTGTCGTGGATGATGTCGTTGTCGGCCAACTGCGGCGGCACGATCTGCGAGATCAGCTTGAGCCGTTCCATTTCCTCGCTATGTGCGATGTCCTCCCGCGTCTGGCTGAAAGTGAACGCCAGGATGAGGGTGCCGATCACGGTGAACACCAGCAGGTTGAGCGCGGTCAGCAGCGACGCCTTGGCGGGCGATTCGATCATTTTTCGCCTTCCTTGTGGCCGAACACCCTGGGCTGGGTGTAGGCGTCGATGATCGGCACGCAGATGTTCATCAGCAGCGTGGCGAAGGCGACACCTTCCGGATAACCGCCGTACATGCGGATCAGGTAAGTGAGCATGCCCGCGCCCATGGCGAAGATATATTTGCCTTTCGGCGTGGTCGGTCCGGTGACCGGATCGGTGAGGATGAAGAATGCGCCCAGCATCGATGCGCCTGCGGCTACATGGAACAGCGGGGTGACGTAATGCGCCGGGTCGACCAGGTGGAAGATGCCTGCCATGACGAACAGCGTGCCGAGGAAGGTGACCGGGATGTGCCAGGTGATGATGCGCCGGAACAGCAGGCAGGCGCCGCCGATGAGGAATCCGAGCGCGACCATCTCGCTGCCCTTGCCGGCCAGTTCGCCGAAGATCGGCATCGCGAAGATCATCGCTACCGGGCGTTCGAGATGCAGCTGTGTTTTGAGCGTATCCAGCGGCGTGGACATGGTGATGGCATCCAGTTCGACGCCGCCCGGCAGGTGGCCGCCGAACATGTACGCCATCTGCTCGGCAAAGCCGAGCCCGGTCTGGCCGAGGCCGAGCGGCGCGATCCAGTGCGTCATTTGCAGCGGGAAGGAAATGATCAACACCGCATAGCCGACCATCGCCGGATTGAACGGGTTGCTGCCGAGGCCGCCGTACAGGTGCTTGGCGACAGAGATGGCGAACGCCGTACCGACCACGATCAGCCACCATGGCGCCAGCGGCGGGATAGACAGTGCCAGCAGCCAGGCGGTGAGCAATGCACTGTAGTCCGACAGGAACGGTTTGATCGGCCGGTCGCGCAGCTTGAGCATGGCGGCTTCGGTCACCAGCGCGGTCAGGCTGGCCAGCAGCAGCGTGACCAGCACCGCCGCGCCGTAAAACCACACGTACAGCACGATGCCGGGCACCAGTGCCAGCAGCACCGTGAGCATGATGCGCGCCACGCTGTCTGACTTGGTGATGAACGGGGATGACAGCATGGACTTATTCCTTGGGCGATTCGATGTTGGGGCGCGCCATCTTGCGGATATTGGCGCGGCGCGCCTCGATGGCAGCGATCTCGGCCCGTTGTTGCGGGGTCAGGTTCTCGGTGTTCTTCGGCTTGACCGCGGCGGCCTGCTGTTTGGCGCGCTCGATCGCGGCCTGGATCAGCGACTGCGCCGGATCGGTCGCTGCCGACTGTGGCGTTGCGCTCACGGCGGGACCGCTCGCCTGCGTGCTTGCCGGCGCCGCGGCCCTGGCGGCGGCAGCGGCTTTTTCCTTTTGCGCCAGCTTCTCGGCTTTCTCGCGCTTGTCGCGTTCGATGCGCTCCTGGCGAAGTTCGTGCCGTTCGCGCGCCGCGTCGGCGGCGGCCTTTTCCTTCTCGCGTACCCAGATCTCGCTCTTGGCGAAGCGATAGTATTGCACCAGCGGGATAGCGCTTGGGCAGACGTAGCTGCAGGCGCCGCACTCGATACAGTCGAACAGGTGGTATTCCTGCGTCTTGCCGAAATTCTTCGCGCGGGCGAACCAGTACAGTTCCTGCGGTTGCAGGTCGGCGGGGCAGACCTCGGCGCAGCGCGTGCAGCGGATGCAGGGCAGCGCCGGCGGCGGCGGCGGGAACAACTGCGGCGACTTGACGATGATGCAGTTGGTGCTCTTGACGATCGGCAGCTGCCCGTTGTCGACATGCAGTCCCATCATCGGGCCGCCGATGATGTAGCCGTCGGTACCCGGCAATGCGCCGCCCGCGAACTGCACCAGTTGTTCCAGCGGCGTGCCGAGCAGCGTCTCGAAATTGCGCGGCGTCTTCACATTGCCGGTGACGGTGACCAGGCGCGAGATCATCGGTTCGCCGTGGTTGACCAGCCGGTGCACGGCATAGGCGGTCGCGACGTTGCAGCAGACCACGCCGATGTTGCGCGGGCGTCCGCCGCTCGGCACTTCCTTGCCGGTCAGGATCTTGACCAGTTGCTTTTCGCCGCCGCTCGGATACAGCGTCGGCACGGTGACCACTTCGATGCCGTGGCCGGCGCAGGCCTGCTGCATCGCGGCGATGGCCTGCGGCTTGTTGTCCTCGATGCCGACCACGGTTTCGGCCGCATCGATCAGGTGGCGCAGGATCTCGGCGCCCTGCACGATCTCGGCGGCGCGCTCGCGCATCAGACAGTCGTCGGTGGTGATCCACGGCTCGCACTCGGCACCGTTGAGCACCAGCGTCTGCACCGACTGTGCCGAGAACTTCACATGGGTGGGAAAGGTGGCGCCGCCGAGGCCGACGATGCCGCCGTCGCGCAACCTGGCGAGCAATTCATCTTTTGGCATGGCGTGGTGATCAAAGGCTGCGTGTTCGATCCAGCGCTCCTCGCCGTCTGATGCCAGCGTGATGCACAGGTCGGGCAGGCCGGACGGATGCGGTACCGGGTGAAAATCCACCGACAGCACCGTGCCCGAGGTGGGCGCGTGGATGGCGGCGCTCATCGGGCCGTCGGCGCATGCCAGCATCTGGCCCTTCAGCACCTTGTCGCCGGCCTGCACCACCGGCTTGGCCTTGGCGCCGATATGCTGCTGCAGCGTCACCGCCAGTTGTTGCGGCACCGGCGCGCGCAGGCTCGGCAGCTCGGACGATTCCAGCTTGTGTTCCGGCGGATGCACGCCACCATGGAAATGATCCAGCACCCTCATTTGACCGCCACCATCTGGTACACCGGATATTGCCATTTCCAGCTGTGGATGCCCTGCGGCAACGGTTCCATGCTGATGCAATCGACCGGGCAGGGCGCGACGCACAATTCGCAGCCGGTGCATTCGGGGACGATGACGGTGTGCATCTGCTTGGCGGCGCCGGCGATGGCATCGACCGGGCAGGCTTGCAGGCACAGGGTACAGCCGATACAGATGTTCTCGTCGATATAGGCCACCGCCTTGGGCTTGGGGGCGACGCCTTCGCCGTAGGGCTTGAACTCGACGCCGAGCAGGTCGGCCAGTTTGTGGATGCCTTCCTCGCCGCCGGGCGGGCACTGGTTGATGTCCGCCTCGCCGCCGGCGATGGCGGTGGCATACGGCTTGCAGCCGGGGTAGCCGCACTGGCCGCATTGCGTCTGCGGCAGGATGGCATCGATCTTTTCGACCAGCGGATTCCCTTCCACCCTGAACTTGATGGCGGAAAATCCCAGCACCGCACCGAGCACGACGGCGATGCCGGCCATGACCACAAGCGCGGTGAGCATTACTTGACCAACCCGGAGAATCCCATGAATGACAGGCTCATCAATCCGGCAGTGACCATGGCGATGGCCGAGCCCTGGAAGATCGCAGGCACGTCGGCGCCTTCCAGCCGTTCGCGGATGCCGGCGAACAATATCATCACCATGGTGAAGCCGAGTGCGCCGCCCAGGCCGAAGAACAGTGACTCCATGAAATTATGCTTGGCCTGCACGTTCAGCAACGGGATGCCCAGAACCGCGCAGTTGGTGGTGATCAGCGGCAGGTAGATGCCCAGCACCTGGTGCAGCATCGGGCTGGTCTTCTGGATCACCATTTCGGTGAATTGCACGATACCGGCGATCACCACGATGAACGACAGCGTGGTCAGGTAGGCCAGGTCAGGACCGAGCAGGTAATGGTTGATCAGGTAGCTGGCGCCGGAAGCCAAAGTCAGCACGAAGGTGGTGGCGGCGCCCATGCCGATGGCGGTCTCCAGTTTTTTGGAGACCCCCATGAACGGGCACAGTCCGAGGATCTTCACCATCACGATGTTGTTGACGAACACCGTGCCGACCAGAATGAGCAAATATTCGGTCATTTATAGCCTTAACAGATTAAGGGTGGGATTATCCACCGATTCGCATGCAGCTTCAATAACGGGCTGGTTATATTGATATAACGATACGCCAGACCATGTCTGCAGAAAGGGATATATTCCGGGGTTCAAACGCACAGGCGATCAACTGCGATGCCACGCGCAAGTGAAATCAGCCATGGATGATAGGGATAGCCTTGAATGCGGCTGATGGTTTTGCCGTAACTTTGATGATATCGGCAAGCGTGTATTGGTCCAGCGTTCCAATGAAGGTGTTGCGGGCATCGAGCAGTACCGATTTCAGGCCGCATGTGCGGGTGATCACGCACTTGTCTTCCGCCGGGTTGAAACATTCCAGCAGGTCAAGGTCCGGCTCGGTTTCCCTGACCACTTCGCCGATGATGATCTCGTCCGGAGTTCGTGCCAGCCGGATGCCGCCATTCTTGCCCCGGGTAGTCAGGATGAAACCGCCAAGGCCAAGGTTGTGTACAACCTTGACCAGATGGTTGCGGGAAATCTTGTAGAAGTCGGCAAGTTCGGTAATGGTGACCAGTTGATCTTTCTCCAGCGCGAGATAGATCAAGACTCGGAGCGAATAATCGGTATACAGGGTCAAGCGCATTTAATGCCCTTTTATGATCGATAAGACCTTGACAACGTTAAGGTCAAAATATAAGATATATTCAGAATGTATATTAACAGGCTATTCCACTTGATGTGACTGAATATACATTCTAAGTGGGTAGTGCACAATTTCCGGATGGCCTTTCCGCAACAGGGGAATCCGGTTGTTCTCAATAAATGATTCGAAAGGAATTGAACATGAGCTTGTACGAAGATATTGGCGGCGAAGGCGCAGTGAATGCAGCAGTGGATATTTTTTATCGCAAGGTGCTGAAGGATGACCGTATCAAGCGCTTTTTTGATGATGTTGATATGGCCAGGCAAGCGGCCAAGCAAAAGGCATTTCTGACGATGGCTTTCGGTGGCCCGAACAACTATACCGGCGAAGATATGCGTAAAGGCCATGCTCACCTCGTGGCGAGGGGTCTCAATGATTCTCACTTCGACGCCGTGGTGGAAGATCTGGGTGCGACACTTAAAGAGCTGAATGTGCCGGACAACCTGATTGCCCAGGTTGCAGCCATTGCGGAAAGTACCAGAAACGATGTTTTAGGCAGATAACGCCTGACACCTATGCCGAAAGTAAATTATGGCGGGCAGTCATACGAATGCGAAGACCGATCCGTTCTCGATTGTCTGACTGCCCACGGTGTCCCGATTCCCTCCTCCTGCCATTCCGGCGTTTGCCAGACCTGCATGATGAGGGCGGTTTCGGGTGAAGTGCCGGAGAAAGCCAAGTCGGGTTTGAAATCCACGCTCGCCGCACAGAATTATTTCCTGGCCTGTACCTGCATCCCGCAGGAGGACATGGAGATCGTCCTTCCAGAGCGGGGGCTGGCTACGCTCGAAGCCAGCGTCACGGGCGTCGAAAAACTGGGCGCGGATATCCTGGGCGTGAAGATCAAGCCTTCGCGTCCGCTCGAATACCGGGCCGGGCAGTTCATCAGCCTGTTCAAGGACGAGACTACCTCACGCTGCTATTCGCTGGCGAGCGTACCGACGCTTGACGATGAACTTTTCCTGCATGTCAGGAAAGTCCCCGGAGGCTTGGTGAGCGGCTGGATATTCAATCACCTGCGGCCGGGTGACACCATCACCATCTCGGAAGCCCATGGCGACTGCTTCTATGTGGCGGGCAAGCCGCAACAGGATGTCTTGCTGATCGCTACCGGCTGCGGTCTGGCCCCACTTTATGGGATTGTGCGCGATGCGCTGTTGCATGGCCATCAAGGGAGGATTTGCCTGTATCACGGCAGTTGCAACACCGAAGGACTTTATCTGGTGAAGGAATTGCGCAATCTGGCGCAGGAGTATCCCAACTTCAGCTATGCGCCCTGCGTTTCCGAGGACACGGCGCCGGAAGGGTGCCAGGGCGGCATGGTGCTCGATGTCGCGCTGGCAACCAACCCGGACCTTTCCGGCTGGCGCGTGTTCCTGTGCGGCAATCCGGACATGGTGAAGGCGGCCCAGCAGCAAACTTACCTGGCAGGGGCGTCGATTCAGGAGATATTCGTAGATCCGTGCTAGGCCTGCGTGCGCCTGAAAAAAATAGCTTCAGGGAACACAGGGTTCACAGGGATAATCGTCTATCATCGCTCTCATCTTTCCTATCCGGAAATATCGGAAATACGCTGCAGGAAAAATGAGAGACTCTTTCGTGTTTCAATTATCTTCGGATTGATTCTACGGTTTCCAAAATGAAAAAAGAATTTTGGCTTGAACGCTGGGAGCGTCAGGAGATCGGCTTCCACCAGGACGAGGTCAATCCTTATCTGCGGCAATACTGGCAGGAATTGCATGCCGTCGGCAACGGCACCGTGTTCGTGCCGCTGTGCGGCAAGAGTCGCGACATGCTGTGGTTGAGTGAGCAGGGATATCCGGTGCTGGGGGTGGAACTGAGTCCGCTTGCCGTGCATGCGTTCTTCGAGGAAAACGGGCGTATCCCGCAACACGTCGCAGACGGAAAATTCGATAGCTGCGAAGCGGACGGCATTCGCATCCTGTGCGGTGATTTCTTCGACCTGCGCAAGCAGGATCTGGAACATATCAGCATTGTTTACGACCGCGCATCACTGGTTGCTTTGCCACCGGAAATGCGCGAACGCTATGCCCGCCACCTGGCGGACATCCTGCCGGCTGCAACTCAAATCCTGTTGATCACCTTCGATTATCCGCAACAGGAAATGCAAGGCCCGCCATTTGCGGTTTCCGCCAGCGAAGTGGCGGCACTATATCGCGAGTACGCCGAGGTGCGGCTGCTGGCACAACTCGACGTGCTGTCGCAAAGTCCGCGTTTCCAGCAGCGCGGCATCAGCCGTTTGCATGAGAATATTTTTCTTCTGACACTGCGATAATTCGTGGCTTGACTTTGTTTTTTGTTTACCCCGAATCACATGGACAGCAAACCAGAACTGGAAAAACTGCGCGTCGACAAATGGCTGTGGTTCGCGCGTTTCTACAAGACGCGTTCCCTTGCGGCCGATGCGGTGGAGACCGGTAAGGTGCAGATCGACGGCGCGCGCGTCAAGCCAGCCAGGTTGCTTGCCGTTGGTGACATGCTCACCCTCCGATTCGGGCCCTACCAGCACGAACTGGAAGTGCTGGCGCTGTCAAACAAACGCGGCCCCGCGACCGAGGCGCAGAAACTCTACCGGGAGACGGAACAAAGCAGTTTGCGGCGGGCGGCGCTGGCCTTGGAGATGAAGGCCCAGCCCGAACCGGTGCAGCATGAGGGAAGGCCGACCAAGCGAGACAGGCGCGATATCGAGCGGCTCAAGAAAGGTGCCTGGTGATTCCGGTGTCTGCTGTGCAGGGTGCCGCGAACCATTAGCCGTCAACGGATCATCTGTTCGATTTCGTCCTGTGTCAGCGGGCCCTGGTGGTGGCCGATCAATTTGCCGGATGGGGAATAGAGGAAGCTGGTGGGCATGCCGTCCAGGCCGCCGAAATCCCCGGCAGTGTCTTCATTGCCGAACACGATCGGGTAGGAGACGGATAGCTTGCCGAGTATGTCGGTGACTTCCTTGCGGCTGCCGTATGCCACGGCCACGCCGATCACCTGTACGTCCTTGTGCTGCTGCTGGATCTTGTCCAGTGCCGGCATCTCCTCAAGGCAGGGCGGACACCAGGGCGCCCAGAAATTGACCAGCACCCATTTTCCCTGCAGGGCGGACAAGGTGAATTGCGTGCCATCCTTGTCCTTCAGTTTCCAGTCGCCGGCCCAGGCGAGATGAGCCAGGCTAAAGGAGAGCAGGAGCGCCGCGAACAGCGCGCCCATGCGCGACATGCAATATTGTGTAATTGCCTTCATGTCGGGAAACGATATGCCTTTCGGATCATTCGAATGATTGTGCGACCCCGAATGTCATCGTATAGCGAGGACTCAATTGCAGCGAATTGACGTGCTGGTATACGGGCAACTGGATGAAGCCATAAACGGAAGTGCCGCCGCCAACCCGTACCGAGGCGCCGGGCGCAAGGTAGACCAGCGTACCTCCGTCAAGCGGTGTGCCGCCGATATCGTCCGGTGCGCGGTGGATATAGTTGAGTTGTAGCATCGGCGTGAAGCGGGCGCCGAATCGGGCACGGCGGATGCCGATGTTCAGCGAATAGGCATCGCCCGGACGATAGTCAGACCCGGCGAAGGACTTGACTGCCACGGCATGTTGCACGGTGCCCTGTGCGAACCAGCCATAGTCGGCGATGTTTCCGGTAACGAAGCCGCCCGCGATCAGGTCGGTCGAGCCGGTGCCTATCTGCAGGCTGGGGTCCAACGCGTTGCCGGCTTCATCGCCTGCGTTGAAGTTCGCATCGGTGCTGCCGGTTGGCAACTTGATCCCGGCGATGAGTCCAGCGGTCTTGTCGGCGGAGAGGCCGGTGTATTTCCCGATGACACGGATGTCGCCGATGCCGTTATTGGACGATGAGGAATAGGTTGAGTAATCACCTGGAAGCGTATTGCCAAATGTGCCATGCGTACGCTGCATGAACGGAAGCTGGGCGTTTACTCCCCAGGTGTCGCTGGTGTAATTGAGTGATGCCGTGGTTGTCCGGGTGACGGTGTAATCTTCCACTTCCTGGCCACCTGGCAAGAGACTGTATATCTGTGCCGTGGAGGCCGCGCCGGTGCCGTAGCGTTGCTGGTTCTGATCGATATAGTCGTAGGACAGGTCCGCAGTGAAGCCTGGAGTCGCGTTGATCCCTTGCGTGCCCCAGTCTTTCGACAGGGTGCCTCCGCAAGCCGCACAGGCCAGCGCCTGCGTGCCATGCAACAGCACGGTAAATACAAGTGTCGTGCGGACGCAGGCCGGAAACATGGAGAACAGGATCAGTCGGGATCTTTCGGTGTTTGATGCCAGCATGTGATTCGTCCTTGAATTTTGGGATGCTGAAAAAAGGGAGGCTTGCGCCTCCCCGGTATTTCAACAACCAGTTTACTTGATGACGATCAAGTCACCTTTGCCCATTTTCGGGTCGGCATCCTTGCTGCTGTACAGAACCGAAATGGCGCCGCGCAGGGCAGCATTCATGGAATGGTCAACGATCGCAATGCCGGCCACTTCCTTGTCAGCCGGAGTTATCAGGTCGACAGTGACAGCTTCAGCCACGGCTACGTTGTAAGTCTGAAGACCATACATCGTGTTCTTCGGATTGCCATTGACGTACACGCGATCCCATATGCTGGCGATCGGATGCAGCGCGACCGGCAGGTTGACGTTGGCGTTCACGAAGTAGATGCGCACACGTTCGCCCGGCTTTGCCACCATCATCGGATGATCCTTGTTGGCATCATGCACCGGGTCGTAATGGAACACCTGACCGTTGATCAAGGAACCTTTCCAGCTATTGGCGTCATTCAGCATCGCGGCATAGTTCTCGACATCCGGGAAGTATTGTTGCTGGACCAGGACATACTCGCGGTCAGGCTTCGGATAAGCCTTGCTGTAGCCTTCTTTCGGATCGACGATGATGATGCCGTACATGCCGCGTGCGATATGCTGCACCATCGGACCTGCGCCGCAGTGGTACATGAATACGCCCGGCACCTTGGCTACAAACTTGAAGTGCTTGCTTTCTCCCGGCTTGACCGGGGCGAACTCGTCCAGCACGTTGACTTGTGCTGCATGGAAGTCGATCGCGTGCGAGTTCTTGTTTTCTGCCGGGTTGATCAATGTGAAGTCGACCGTATCTCCTTCCGTTACCCGAACCACAGGACCCGGGATGGTGCCGTTGAATGTCCAGGCTGCCATGGTATCTTCGCCGCCCAGCATCTTGCCATTGACTTGAACGTCGCCTTCCTTGGCCGTAAAGGTGACTGCAACTGTCTTGGCGAATGCCTGCTGTGCAAGAAATAACGCTGCAGCCGTCATTACCGCCATTGTTGCCTTGTTGATTGTAAGCATCGTGTTTCTCCTCTCTATTTTAATAATCATGTACTTCTTCTCTTTGCTGCCATCAGGAGCCGTATTTGCACTTGCACAGTTTGCGCAGGTGCTGCACCAGATCCTTGATCTCTTCGTCGCTGAATGTCGATCCCCAGGGCGGCATCAGGATGGACTTGTTGATGGATGTGCCGCCTTCCTTGATGACCTTGAACAAGTCATCATCGGTGCGGGTGGACATGGACTTGGCATCGGTGTGGTCGCGCGGAACAACTGACATGTCGCGGATGTTCACGCCCTGGCCGTTTCCTTCCATGCCGTGACACTGGACGCAATAGGTCCTGTAATTGTCGGCGGCGGTTTCACCGGCCTGTGCCTGGACAAATGCGGCCAGCAGCAGTGCGAACAATATTTTATTGAGCATGGTCAGTCTCCTTGCCAAGTACTTCGAGATATCGCACAAGTTTCTGGATGCTGCTGTCCGACACGTGCTTGTTCGGCATCCATGTCTTCGGATCCCACGCCTGCGGATCGCGGATGAAACTCGCCATGTATTCGGGTTGCAGGCGTTTCGCCGCGGTATAGACTTCCGGTCCCGACAGGCCGCCGTAGTCGGGCTCGATCAGGTGGCATGTCATGCAACCCTGGAATTTGTCGAAATTCATCTCGCCCATCTGCTTGATGATCGTGCCGGGCTCGATATGCTCCCTGGCGATCAGATCGTCATGCGGCTTCAGCTTCATCAACTCTGCAGTCACTGCGGCAGCATCGTCCTTGCCAAGTGCGACATGGTCGGTGAGCGTGGACGTGTCGATCACGTCTCCCTTGGGCCCGGGTTTGATGTGGTCGCGATAGAACTCCCCGGCCGGGCGGATGCGTTGCGGTTTTTGCAGCCATTCAACCAGCCACTCCGGACGATACTTGTTGCCGGCATAGAACAGGTCCGGCCCCTTCCTGTCCCACAGTGCTTGCAGCGTTTGCGGCGCCGGGCCTTTCAGGTTGTGGCAAGAGGCGCAATCCTTTTGCAGTATCGCCATTCCGTCTGCCGCAGCTGCTGCCGGCGGCAGAGCCAGAATGCAGGACGCTAGAACCAGGTGACGAACCAGTTTTTGAGTGATCTTTTTCATGTATTACTCCCGATGGTGGCGTTCATGAACCATTGGCTGGCCAGCGAAGCCCGGACTGTCGAATTTCCCGTAGCCCTGTTGCATCGATTCGCTATAGAAGAAATTCGGGTCGTAGGTGGCGTCCTTGTCCTTCCAGACATACCAGTCTTCCTTGGGAATGCCGTCGTACTCGATGACGGTGATCGGTCCGCCCGGAAATTTGCCGCGCGCGGTCACATGGTGGTCGATATGGTCGTGAAAGATGAAACGACCGGGATTGTTCATCTTGATGATTGCGTCATAGCGCTCCCCCGGACCCACCAGGATGGTGTCGGCGTAGTACGGGTTGGGCAGGGGCAATCCGTCCTTGTGCGTGATCAGCATGTCGTGCCCATGCGTATGCATCTCGTGGAACTCCCCGCCGGCACCGATGAAGCGCACGCGTACCACGTCGCCCTTCTTGACGCGAAGGGGCATGGTCAGCGGAAATGACTTGCCGTTAATGGAAAAATAATCCTCGACGTCATAAGGCGTGGCGCCCTCGCCGTACTTCTGGCCATTCTTGCTCTCCCAACTCGAGAGCATCATGACCACGTCCTTGGTGACGGTTTTCTCGATCGGCAGGGGATCCTTGGGGTCGACGATCATCGGCCCCCACATCCCGCGGATGCCGACATGCTCGTTGACGTTGACATGGCAGTGGTACCACAGCGTGCCCGGCCGGTCGGCATTGAATTTATAGGTGAAGGTCTCGCCCGGCTGGATCGGTTCCTGAGTGATACCGGGTACGCCGTCATTTTGCCAAGTGCCCATCTGGTGGGTGCCGTGCCAGTGGATGGTATGTGGCAGCGTGGTGTTGTTGGTGACATGTATGACCAGGTCATCGCCTTGCTTGACATGGATCAATGGGCCGGGCACCTGCCCGTCAAAGGCGAACACCTTGTAATCAAGGTCGGGCGCGACGTGCTCGACCACTTCCTCGATGGTCATGTTGAATTCCCGTTGCTCGGCCCAGCCCAGCGCCGGTAGCAACGCGACAAGGAAAATCAATACCCCCGCTGCCGGTTTAATCAGCTTCATTTTTCTCTCCCTTCATTATAGGTATATTAATAATACATCTTTAAGTGTAAAAAAAAGTCCAACCATTCCAACCTTGAAAAAAACTACTTGCCCCCCGCCAGTTCGATATCTCCTGGCACCCTGAAAATACCTTGCAGGCCTAGCAATTCCTTGCGATGCAGACCCGCGATCTTTTTTACCAGCGACAGCCCTTCCGGGGTCAGGTGTATCTCGACTTGTCGCTTGTCCTCGGTACCCCTCTGCCGGTAGACCAGTCCCAACTTCTCGCAACGCGACGCAAGTGAAACCACGCCGTTGTGATGAGACTGCAAACGTTCTGCCAGTTCGCCTATGGTCGCCCAATCCCGCCCCTTGAATCCTTTGACATGAAGCAACAAAAGATATTGCAGGTTGGTAACCCCGAAACTATGGGTCAATTCCTCACTGAATCTCAGGAAACACCGTAACTGGTAGCGAAAGTCGGAGAGTGCCTCGATTTCCTTTTTACTGAGCTCGGCTCTCGCCATGAACGATGGTCGCCTGATTTGTGTTGAGCGAATTTAACATCACATTGTGATATTGTCAATATGTGATATATCATCTGCTGCGGGAAGCAGACCGATTAATTTTTCAATTGCCATTCGAGGCCAAAATGCAAGCAGATCTTGTTGATGATGATGGATACCTGATCGATCCCATGACATGGGACGAAGCAGTCGCCGAGGAATTCGCCAGCCAGGAAAGCATCGTGCTCACCGAACTGCACTGGGATTTGCTCAGGTTCATGAGAAAGTATTACGAAGAGCACCTGATCGCCCCGGATGCCCGTTACACGATCAAGCACCTGTCCGAAAAACTGGGTAAGGATGCGCGCAACAAATTGTTCGAGCTGTTCCCTTATGGATACGTGCAGCAAGCCTGCAAGATCGCAGGGATGAAGCGGCCAAGGAACTGGAGCACCGGCTAGTCAGGTTGCTGCGAGTGCCAGCGCCTGTTCCGGCGTGAGCACCGGGTAGCCAAATTCTTCAGCGAGACTGGCTAGTGTGATATGTCCGGCACACAGGTTAAGTCCGCCCCTGAGCCCGGCGTCTTCCTGCATCGCGCGCGTCACGCCCTTGCCGGCCAGGGCCAGCGCGCAGGGCAGGGTGGCGTGGGTGAGCGCTTCGGTCGAGGTGAGCGAAGTGGCGGCGGGCAGGTTGGCGACGCAGTAGTGCACCACGCCTTCCTCGACATAGATCGGCTGGCTGTGGGTGGTGGGGCGTGAGGTTTCGGCGCAGCCACCCTGGTCGATCGCGACATCCACGATCACCGAGCCGGGGCGCATGGTGCTGACCAGGTTGCGGCTGATCAGTCGCGGCGCATGCTTGCCCGGCACCAGTACCGCACCGATGACCAGGTCGGCCTCGCGCACGTATTGTGCAATTGCAGCGGGATCGGAACGGCGCACATTCAAGCCGGCACCGAACATCTGTTCGAGCTCAGCCTGGTGTGCCGGATCCCGTTCCAGCAGCGTGACGGCTGCGCCGATGCCGATGGCGATACGCGCGGCGTTCGAGCCTACCACGCCGCCGCCGATAATTGTCACCTTGCCGGGCGCTACAGCGCCAGGCAAACCCGAGAGCAGCACGCCGCTACCGCCGTTGGCCATGGTCAGCGCCCAGGCGCCCATCTGCACCGACAGCCGCCCCGCCACCGCCGACATCGGCGCGAGCAGCGGCAGCTGGCCTTCGGCATCGACCACTGTTTCGTAAGCGATGGCAATGACCTTGCTGCGCAATAGTTGTTCGGTCAACTCGCGCGCGGCAGCCAGATGCAGGAAACAGAACAGCACCAGCCCTTCGCGCAGCAGTGGGAATTCCGCCGGCAGCGGTTCCTTGACCTTGATCACCATCTCGCAAGCCCAGACCTCCTGCGGTGAGGTGGCGATGACCGCGCCCGCATCGGCATACTGCGCATCGGAAAATCCGATGGCGGCCCCGGCACGGGTTTCGACGCTGACCCGGTGTCCGGCGGCGCGCAACTCGCGCACGCCTTGCGGCGTGACACCGACGCGGAATTCGTGGTCCTTGATCTCTCTGGGAATGCCGATACGCATCAGTTACATTTTTGCGCTAAGTGCTTCGACGACCTCGCCGACCAGTTCCGGGCCGCGATAGACCATGCCGCTATAGAACTGCACCAGCGATGCGCCGGCCTCGATCTTTTCCGCGGCATCGGCGCCGTTGAGGATACCGCCGACGCCGATGATCGGCAGTGCGCCGTCGAGTGCGGCGGCGAGTTGGCGAATGACGGCGGTAGATTTTTCGCGCACCGGCGCGCCACTCAGGCCGCCGGCCTCGTTGCCGTGCGGCAGGTTCGCCACGCCCTCACGCGACAGCGTGGTGTTGGTGGCGATCGCGCCATCGATGCGGTGCCTGATCAACAGTTCGGCGATCTGGCTGATCTGCCCGCCGTCGAGGTCGGGCGCGATCTTGACTGCCAGCGGTACGTATTTGCCGTGCAGGTTGGCCAGCGATTCCTGCTCCGCTTTCAGTTGCGGGAGCAGCGCATCCAGTTCGTCGCTGCCCTGCAACTGGCGCAGGTTCTGTGTGTTGGGCGAGGAGATGTTGACGGTGATGTAACTGGCGTGGGTATAGGCCTTGCGCAGACAGGTCAGGTAATCGTTGGCGGCATGCTCGATCGGCGTATCGGCGTTCTTGCCGATGTTGATGCCGAGGATGCCGCGGTACTTCGCGCGCTTGACGTTCTCGACCAGCGCATCCACGCCATAGTTGTTGAAGCCCAGGCGGTTGATGATGCCCTGCGCCTCGGGCAGGCGGAACATGCGCGGCCTCGGATTGCCCGGTTGCGGGCGCGGGGTGACGGTGCCGATCTCGATGAAGCCGAAACCGAGCGCGGCCAGTGCGTCGATGTAGGCGCCGTTCTTGTCCATTCCGGCTGCCAGCCCGACCGGGTTGGGGAAGGTCAGGCCCATCGCCGTGCGCGGACTGTCAGCCTGGCGCTTGATACCGCATAGCAGGCCGAGGTTATGCGAGGTCTTCAGCGCATCCAGCGCGGCGTGGTGAGCGGTTTCCGGGTCGAGGGTGAACAGCAGTGGGCGCAGCAGCGGATACATCAAGTTTCGTTTTCCATGATAGTTTTCCACTCGCCCTCCACCAACCCCTGCAGCGGGCGAAAATTGACCTTGTATGCCATCTTGGGGCTTTGCTTGATCCAGTAACCGAGGTAGAGATATTGCAGTTCCAGCTTGCGGCAAAGTTCGATCTGCCAGAGCACATTGTAGGTGCCAAAACTGGCTTGCGTCACATCGGGATCATAGAAGGTATACACCGAGGACAGGCCGTCGTCGAGAATGTCGATCAGGCTTACCATGCGCAGCACGCCGTCCTCGCGGAATTCCACCAGCGTCGAATCCACATGGCTTTGCAGCAGGAAGTTGCGGTATTGCTCGGGGCTGTCACTGTCCATGTTGTCGTCGCGATGGCGCGCAGCCTGGTAGCGCTGGTACAGGTCAAAATGGTCTTCGCCGTCCTTCAGGTCACGCAAGGTTACTTCAAGGTTGCGGTGGCGCCTTTCGGCACGCAATTGCGAACGGTTGGGCTTGAAGTCAGCCACCAGTATGCGCACTGGCACACAGGCGCGGCAGGCATCGCAACGGGGACGGTAGGTGAACGAGCCGCTACGGCGAAAACCGCGCCGCACCAGTTCGGAATAGACTTTCGTATCGATCAGGAAGCCGGGCGTGGCTACCTGGGAGCGCGCCATATGATCCGGCAGGTAACTGCACGGATACGGCGCAGTCAGGTAGAACTGGAGAGCCGATATCGGAATGTCATGCAATAAATTCATGATGATCGAAGTGCCATGGCGAAGCAATGTCCGGGTAGTTTACCAATTCCTGCAGGCGCTGGAGATATTCCGTGCGCGGAATCTCGCGGGCGCCCAGACTGGCAAGGTGCGCAGTATTCATCTGACAATCTATGATGCCGAAGTTCCAGAGCCGCAGTTGTGCGGCGAGATGGGCAAGTGCGACCTTGGACGCGTCGGTTTGGCGGCTGAACATGGATTCGCCGCAGAACAGGCGTCCGATGGCCACCCCGTACAGGCCTCCGGCCAGTTCGCCATCCTTCCAGGTTTCCACCGAGTGTGCATGTCCCATCTGGTGCAATGCGGTATAGGCTGCGATCATCTCCTCGTGGATCCAGGTTCCTTTTTGCCCTGCCCGGGGTGCCGCGCATCGGCGCATCACCGCTTCGAAAGCGGTGTCGGTGCGGATCTCGAAGCTCCTGCTGTGCAGGGTCTTGCGCAGCGAATGCGAAATCCTGAATTCGCTCGGGAAAAGGACCATGCGCGGGTCCGGACTCCACCACAGGACAGGATCCTCCTCATTGAACCAGGGGAAGATACCCTGCCGGTAGGCATCCAGCAAACGTGTGGAGGTCAGGTTGCCGCCAGCGGCAAGAAGGCCGTTGGGTGCATGCTGCGCAAGTTCCGCCGGTGGAAATGGGCTATCATCCTGCAACAAGATAATCATGGCAGGCAAGTTTACAGGTGTTTCCCGATATATAGCCAAGATGATGGATTTGTGATTACATAAAACCTATCGGTGAGTGAAGGAGGTTGCATTGGCACTGTTTGGAAAGAAAACGGATCATTCGATGGCGGATATCAAGACCGCCCGCAAGCTGGTTGACGAAATACCTAAACATGATCCATTAAAGGCGCTGCAGGAACTGACTTCCTGGATCGAGTCAGTCAGCGCTGAATCCGATTTCAATGCGGATTACCAGCTTGCGCTTCTGCGCCTGCTGGACCAGGCCGCGCGCACCCATGAGATCAAGCTGTCGCAGGAATACTTTACCGTCATTGCGCCGCAGAGAATCATGGAAAACCGCCTGTGGAGTGCGCTGAACGAATTTTACCTGCAGGTTTCCCTGGCTTGCCTGACGGCATTGAAGCGTTATCGTAACGGCGATAAAGGCGCTGCCGCGATGAAGCCGGAGTTGCCGCTGGTTACTGTGCGCGGCATCAATGCCGTTGCCGGCAGGTTGAAATATGCTGTGGCCCGCTACGCGCCGGTCGAACAGTCGATCTGGGAACAATTGGCCGAACTCTATTCGGCAGCTGAATCATTGCAATATCTGGATGTGCCGGTTCCCATGCATGAGGGCCAGAACGAGAACACTTCGGTGCGACAAGAATTTGCAGCGGTGCTGGTATGGTATGCCTCCTGCGCCGGCTCCGTCGGCCGTCTGGACAGTCATCTTGCGCATCGCCTGGCGATGCACTTGCGCAGATGCTTCAAGGTGGCAGGGGATCTGGGCCCGAACAGCCTGTTCGAATTTGACTTGCAACATCCTGCCCCACCGATACGCATCAGCGCAGCCATAGTGCCGCAGCCAGGACAATTGTTCATCGCAGTCGAAGGCGTGCAGGAAAGCATTGATGCGTGTGTCAAGTCACTCGACAAGAACATCGTGCCGGAAGAAATCAACCTGGTAGGTGACTATGATGCGGAATTGGTGCGTAATGTGCTGCATCGGCTGGCTGCTTGCTGGATGCTCCCGCAGCAGGCGCGCCGCAATGCGCGGCTCAAGGTAAATGTGAGCATCAAGGTGGTAACCGGGCTTTCCGGCGTGCTGGATAAAGTCGGCTCGGGCAGCGATTCGGAAAGTGGCGGAGTCTCCGTATGGGCGGCTCAAGATATCAGTAATGGCGGTTTCCGCGCGGTATTGGCGGCGCAGGACGCCAAACGGCTGGAGGTCGGGTCGTTGATCGGGTCACAACCGGAAAACGTCAACCAGTGGGGGGTGGGTATCGTGCGCCGCCTGAGTCCGGACAATCAGCTCAAACTGGATGTTGGCGTGGAGTTGCTCTCCAATAATGTTCATGTAGTCAGGTTGCGCGGGTCGAACAGCAGCATTGGCGACGTGGGACAGCCCGCTTTGTGGTTCGACAGCGGCGATGCGGGCGAGGTCAACCTCGTGCTGCAACGCTATTCATTTTCCAATGGCCGCTCATGGCGCGCGCAGATGGGCGAAACCACATTCCTGCTGATTCCTTTGGCACTGGTGGAAGAGACCGACGATTACGAGTATGCGCGCTACAAGAAGGTGGCGCAGGAAAAGGACTAGGCTGGGGCAGAAGCCGGCCTGATGTTCAGGTCATGCGCCGCGTCAGCCATGCTTCGATATCGCGCACCTCTTCCATGCACAACGAATGCGGCATTGCGTATTCGTGCCACTCCAGTTCATGGCCAAGATCGTTCAATGTTTGCGCAGATTCTTCCCCAAGTACATACGGTACGACCGGATCGCCGGTGCCGTGCCCCATGAAGATGGGCGTGCCCTGCGCGGCCGCACTCATTTCATCGGCAACCGTGCCAGCCAGGGGCAGGTAAGTCGATAGAGCAAGGATCCCGCCCAGTTTTTGCGCATGGCGCAAGCCGGTATGCAACACGATCGCACCCCCTTGCGAGAATCCGGCAAGGAAAATGTTTTTCGACGGAATGCCGCGCCGTCTTTCCTGTGCGATCAATTTCTCGATCTCCGCCTGCGATCTGCGGATGCCCGCTGCGTCCTGCTGCGCGCCAATACCTGTCTTGAGCCCGGACGAAAGATCGTTCGCCGTGATGTCATACCATGAGCGCATCAGATAGCCATTGTTGATGGTGACCGGCTGCATCGGGGCATGCGGGAAGATATAGCGCACTGCGGCCGGCAGGTGCATCTCCTTGGCGACGGGAACGAAGTCCTCGCCGTCCGCGCCCAGCCCGTGCAGCCAGATGATGCTGTGCTGTGGGGACTTGCCGGTTTCAAGCGTGATGTGGGGGAGCAGATCCAAATTAACGCTCGGGCATAATTTCTTTCAGCACCTGGAAGATCTCACGGAAGCTCTTGGGCGGCTTGTCGAGTTCCTTTTCCTTGTGTGCATTGCGGATCAGTGCGCGCAAGTGCTGGGTGTCGGTATCGGGGTGGGCGGCGAGCAGTTCGGTAAGTGCGGCATCGCTTTCCAGCAGGCGCTCGCGCCATTGCTCCAACTCATGCAGGTGGGCGCTGTGCTCGCGCGAGGTGCCATTCCAGGCCTCCAGTTTGGCGATGATCGGGGCGGCATCCACCTCGCGCATCAATTTGCCGATGTACTGGATCTGTCGCCGCTGCGCGCCGAACTTGTTGATGCGCTTCATTTCGCGGATCGCATCGAGCAGGCGCTCCGGCAGGTCCAGTTCGTTCAACTGGCCATTATTGAGCGCCACCAACTGCTCGCCGACGTCACGCAAGTCATGCATCTGCTGCTTGACCTTGGTCTTGCTTGGCGGGGCGATTTCCTCTTCGGTCTGGTTGTGACGATCCTGATGGCGTTGCATGGTGACGAAATAATAAACAGATGTTGCTATGATAGCGCCTTCCATCTATCCGTTCTGCTGAATTTCAACCTTATGAACACTCCAGTCTTATCCGCAAACAGGTTTTCCCACTCTGCCGATACCCTGAGCCAGCTTGCCCGGGACATGCTCAAGTACGCAAAACAGCAAGGCGCCAGCGCCTGTGCGGCGGAAGTATCGGACGGCTTTGGCCAGGCCGTCACGGTACGCCATGGCGAAGTGGAGACCATCGAATACAACCGTGACAAGGGCATCTCGGTCAGCGTCTACATCGGCCAGCGGCGCGGCAATGCCAGCACTTCCGATTTCTCGGCACAGGCCGTGCGCGAGACGGTGGATGCCGCGCTTGCCATCGCGCGCTTCACCGCCAGCGACGATTGCGCCGGGTTGCCGGATGCCGACATGCTGGCATCCACCTATCCCGACCTCGACCTGTACCACCCCTGGTTGCTGGATGTGGAGCAGGCCATCGAGCTTGCGCGCGAGTGCGAGCAGGCCGCATTCGATCGCGACAAGCGCATCAGCAATTCGGAAGGCGCCACCGTCAATGTGCACGAGGCGCAGTTCGTGTATGCCAACAGCCTCGGCTTCAGCGGCGGCTTTCCCACTTCGCGCCACAGCGTCGGCTGCGCCGTGATCGCCGGCAAGAACGCGGCGATGCAGCGCGATTACTGGTACAGCGAGGCGCGCAATGCGGTCGAGATGCTCAGGGTGGACGAGATCGGGCGCATCGCGGCCGAACGCGCGCTGCGCCGCCTCAAGTCGCGCAAGCTCGGCACCATGCAGGTGCCGGTGCTGTACGAGGCGCCGGCGGCCGCCAGCCTGCTCGGCCATTTCGTCGGCGCGGTCAGCGGCGGCAGCCTGTACCGAAAATCCTCCTTCCTGCTCGACCAGCTCGGCAAGCAGGTGTTCTCGAAGCACATCCACATCGACGACATCCCGGATATCCCGCGCGGGCTGGCCAGCAGCGCGTTCGACAACGAAGGCGTGAAGACGCAGCGTCGCGCCATCGTCGACAAGGGCATGCTGCAAGGCTATTTCCTCGGCACGTATTCCGCGCGCAAACTCGGCATGCAGACCACCGGCAACTCCGGCGGCAACCACAACCTGGTCGTGCGTCCGGGCAAGCTGGATTTCAACGGACTGCTGAAAAAGATGGGCCGCGGCCTGGTCGTCACCGAGTTGCTCGGGATGGGCGTGAACCACGTCACCGGCGACTACTCGCGCGGCGCGGCGGGTTTCTGGGTCGAGAACGGCGAGATCCAGTATCCGGTGGAAGAATTCACTGTCGCCGGCAACCTGAAGGATATGTACCGGAACATCGCGGCAGTAGGCAATGATGTGCTGGTGCAGGGATCAAGACAGTGCGGGTCGGTACTGGTCGAGGGGATGATGGTGGCGGGGCAGTAGCGGCCGGATCGGTTCGGGCGTGCTGTGCAGGTACAACCTTCCAGCTACCCCGGGTTATCCGGATCGTGATCACGCTCAAGCGATCCACGGTCCCACTTGCCCAGGTTCGCCGCCGCCTCATAAGCCGATTGCAGGAAAGTGAGCAACGTATCGTCCGGAGCGTCCGCTAGCCGCACTGCCTCATAGGGCAGGATGAATTCGCGAAAATCATTGTTGTATATGGCTGCATCAGGCTTGACCACCGCCTCGGCGAATCCCGCCGGTTCAGGATAGGCATAGGAATAGAACACCGGATAGGGTATCGACCCGCCCCCCGGCCAGAACCCGCAGCTGCTGACTTCGTGCGAGTAGGCATCACGCGTCACCCGGTCCGGCAGGCCCGGAATGCCGCCCGGATGCTGTGGAGCGGGGCGTCCTGAAAATCGCGTGACGGCAAGGTCCGGCGCACCCCAGAAAAAATGTACGGGGCTGCACTTGCCATTGAAACGGGCGCGAAAGATCTTGAACACGCGGTCAGCCTGGAGCAGCACCCGCCAGAACCGCGAGGCGTATTCCGCATCGTAAGCGCAGTGCGTTTCGTCCTGGTCGAACGGCAGCGGATCGGCGATCTCGCAGGGCATCACGTGCAGGTCCACATGCAGCTGTAGCCGGTCCATCTCCTGCATCAGAAGCTTGTAGAACGTTGCCACCGATTGCGGCTGCAGCGGAAAGCCACCGGTGCCGCCGTCACTCGACTGTATCGTCAACTGCTGCGCGATGAAATCGAAATCGATCTGGAATGTGCGGGGGCCGTATGGGATAGCGGTGGTGGTCAGGCCCCTGGCTGTGACATACAGCGGGACATGCCACGAGTGATTGATCCAGGGGCTTTGGGCCAGCCGGATCTTGCCGACGATCTGTGTCCACAGGTGCAGGGTCGCGCAGGTCTCGCGCCAGGCTTCGAGAGGCAGCGCTGGCCATGTTTCAGTATGCAGTTCGGTCTGGGTGGTCATGATCCCTCCATCTGGTTCTGTGCAACCTGAGGATACCGGATTTATTATACAATCAGTCGTCGAGCGCTTTCCCGGCTCGATCCGCTGGCTGGTAGCGTCACCGATCGAAACGCGCGCCGGCCATCCCGCTCAAAGCCTCCTGTCACGATCTACTGTCGGCATGGGGTAACAGAACAGGCGTAGTCCCGAAACCCAAGCCTGAGAAAGAGGTGCCATGGCCCTTTCCCATTCAGCTTCAGCATTGCCGGACAATCAGCGCAGCACCTGGACAAACGCATATCTTGCCGTGCGCAAGCACAGCGCAACGCTGTGCGAGCCGCTGTCCCCGGAGGATTACGTGATCCAGACCGCACCCGAGGCCAGCCCGGCCAAGTGGCACCTGGCGCATGTGAGCTGGTTCTTCGAGACCTTCCTGCTGAAGGCATACCTGCCGGGCTACGCAGAATTCCATCCACTGTTCGGTTACCTGTTCAATTCCTATTACGAGCAGATCGGCAAGTTCCATCTGCGCCAGGAGCGCGGCTTCCTGTCGCGTCCGAGCGTGGAAGAGATATATCGCTACCGCGCGCATGTGGACGAACACATGCAGGCGTTGTTGCACGATGCCGGTGCGGACGTGTGGCCGGCCGTGCGGCTACGCCTGGAGATCGGCATCAACCATGAACAGCAGCACCAGGAGTTGCTGTTGACCGACATCAAGCTCAATCTCGGCGCCAATCCGCTGCGCCCCGCCTATCGAAGTGACCTGCCGCAGACGCCGCAGGCAGTGGCACCAGAACTGGACTGGGTCGCATTTCCCGGCGGCATCTGCGAGACCGGGCATCACGGCGACGGTTTCGCCTACGACAACGAATCGCCCCGCCACCGGACTTACCTGAACCGTTTCCGGCTGGCTTCCCGGCCCGTGACCAATCGCGAATACCTGGCCTTCATCGAAGATGGTGGATATAACAAGTCTGAATTCTGGCTTTCCGATGGCTGGTCGACAGTGAAACGCCTGGACTGGTCCGGCCCGATGTACTGGGAAACCATCGCGGGCGAACGCTGGCAGTACACGCTCGGCGGGATGCGCAAGCTGAACCTGGACGAACCGGTCTGCCACGTGAGCTACTACGAAGCAGAAGCGTTCGCTGCCTGGGCGGGCAAGCGCCTGCCCAGCGAAGCGGAATGGGAGGTCGCGGCGCGCGAACTGGCCGTCGCCGGCAACCTGCGTGACAGCAGCTACCTGCAACCCGCAGTGGCGATGCCGGGGGAGGGGCTGCTGCAGATGTACGGCGATGTATGGGAGCATACCGCTTCGCCCTATCAACCCTATCCGGGTTTCAAACCGGCGGCGGGCGCGCTCGGCGAATACAACGGCAAGTTCATGAGCGGCCAGATGGTGTTGCGCGGCGGTTCGTGCGTGACCCCGGCCGGTCACATCCGAGCCAGCTACCGCAATTTTTTCCATCCGCACGAGCGCTGGCAGTTCCAGGGTTTCAGGCTGGCCGAGGACACGTGATGAACGCAAAGTCGCCCAATTTCCATTTCCATGACTTGCACCCTGAAGCTGAGGATTTCCGGGCCGAGGTCATCGCCGGGCTGAGCAGGAAAGACAGAAGCCTGTCGCCCAAGTTCTTCTATGATGAGCGCGGATCGCAACTGTTCGATGCGATCACCCGGCTACCGGAATATTATCCGACGCGTACAGAGATCGGCCTGCTGCAACGCCATGGCGCAGACATCGCCGCGATGGTCGGCGATGACGGCCTGCTGTTCGAGTTCGGTAGCGGCAGCGACACCAAGATCCGCGTGCTGCTGGACGCGCTGCAGCCCGAGTCCTATGCGCCGATCGATATCTCGCGCGAACACCTGCGGCTGGCGGCGGGCGCGATCGCCCAGGATCATCCGCAACTCGACGTGCATGCGATCTGTGCCGATTTTTCGAGACCGCTGCAGCTTCCCGACCTGTTCGATGTGCAGCGGCGCGCGGTCTTTTTCCCCGGTTCCAGCATCGGCAATTTCAATCCCGAACAGGCACGCGACCTGCTGCGGCGCATCGCCGGGCTGCTCGGCCCCGACGGCAGGTTGCTGATCGGAGTCGACCTCAAGAAGGACCCGGCACTGCTGCATGCCGCCTACAACGACGAACAAGGCGTCACGGCGCGATTCAACCTGAACCTGCTCGCGCGCATCAATCGTGAACTGGATGCCGATTTCGATCTCAAATCATTTCGCCATGAAGCCTTCTACAACGACGCGCTGGGCCGCATCGAGATGCATCTGGTCGCAGACACGCCGCAACATGTCCGCATCAACGGCAACAGGTTCGAGTTCCAGGCTGGCGAGGGCATCCACACCGAGAATTCGTACAAATACAGTATCGAGGAATTCAGGCAACTGGCGGCGCAAGCCGGGCTGGCCAGCCTGCACGTGTGGCAGGACGAGGATGCGCTGTTCAGCATCCATTGCTTCACGCCGATCTAGGAACGAATCGACTGTTCCACCGCAGCGACCGCTGCTTCCAGCTGTTTCCGGGTGGTATGAAAGTGCGCTGAAAAACGCACTCCGTTGCCGCGCTGGGCGCAGATCACGTCGCGCGCGACCAGCCGGTGATGCAACTCCGCCGCGTCGATGCGGCGATGGCGGAAGGTGACGATACCCGCGTAACGGCCGGGTTGCTGCGGGGTGAGGATGTCGATGTCGGGCAGACTGCTCAATGCCTCCATCAGATAAGCGCTGTTCGCCAGCACGCGAGCCGCCACCGTTTCCATGCCCACCTGTTCGAGCAACGCCAGGCTCGCGCTCAGCGCATGGATGCCGAGCATGTTCGGGCTGCCGCATTCGAAGCGGCGCGCGCTCGCGGCGACCTGCCAATCCTGGCGCGAGAAATCCAGGTGGTCCTCGACCATGTGCCAGCCGTACTGCCTGAGTCGCAGCCGGTCGCGAACCTGCGGGCGAACATAGAACACCGCGCAACCTTCCGGCCCGAGCAGCCACTTGTGTGCGTCGGCCATGACGAAATCTGCGCCGCAGGCCTGCACATCCAGCGGCAGCGCACCCAGGCTCTGGATCGCGTCGACGCAGAACAGCACGCCGCGCTCGCGGCAGATATTGCCGAGCTGATCGAGATCCAGTCGCAGCCCACTGGCGTATTGCACCGAACTGATCGCCAGCAGGCGCGTGCGTTCATCCATGCGCTCGGCCAGCGCCTGTTCCGGCGATGCGCCTTGTGCGAGGTCGACCAGGCGGGTTTCGACGCCTTCGTCTTGCAACGACTGCCACACGATCCGGTTGGACGGGAATTCCTGGTCGCTGCTGACGACATTGTCACCGGCTTGCCAGGGCAGTCCGTAGGCGACCACCGACAGTGCCTCGGAGGTGTTCTTCAGCAGCGCGATATCGTCTGCGGAGGGCGCATTGAGCAGGCGCCGGCATTGCTCGCGCAACCGGGTCTCCGTCTCCATCCAGCGTGGGTAATCGCGCGCGCCCTGGCGCATGTTCTCCTCGGCAAATCGCTGCACGGCTTCTGCTGTCCGGCGCGGCCACGGCGATACCGCCGCATGGTTGAGATAGATCAGGCCGGCATCGAGCGGGAATTCGGCGCTGTAGTCACGGTCGGTCATTGTGCTTGCTCCATTCTGGTGTCCTTGGCATTCCACAATAATGCCACCCCGATCACGGACGCCAGCACCGAGGCGGCGAACACCGCGATCTTGGCGACCGCGAAATCGCCGGCAACCGGAAACGCCTGGCCGGCGATGAACAGCGACATCGTGAAGCCGATGCCGGCCAGTGCACCGGCGCCGCAGAGTTGCCGCCAGGAATAAGCGTCAGGCTTGTGTGCCAGCCCCAGCTTGACAGCCAGCACCGAGGCCAGCATGAACCCGAGCGGCTTGCCGATGACCAGGCCCGCGATGATCGCGCATACCAGCATGCCGTGCTGGCTAAACACGTCGGTGCTGATCGCGACACCTGCGTTGGCCAGCGCGAAGATCGGCAACACGACATAGCTCGATCGCGGCGCGACGGTGCGCAGCATGCGGTCTGCCGGGGATTCGAGCCGGTCGTGGATCGCATCCAGCGCCTCCAGCGCCGGGGTGGACGGGCCACTGCGATATTGCTCCCCGCCGTGCTGGGCTTCGCTGGTCAGGATCGACTCGGCCTGCATTGCCAGGGTCTTGTAATCGGGCGGCGGGCGCGTCGGGATCAACGCGGCGAGGATGACGCCGGCCAGCGTGGCGTGCAGACCGCCGGCATGCACGCAGGCCCATAACACAACCCCGGTCAGGATATAGGGCGAGACGCGATAGATGCCGGAGCGATTCATCAACACCAGCACAGCGGTCAGTGCGACGGCGGCAGCCAGATACTCGAGGTGCAACGCGCCGGAATAGAAGATCGCCACGACGAAGATCGCGCCGATGTCATCGACGATGGCGGCCGCGGTCAGGAAGATGCGCAGTTCCACCGGTACGCGCGCGCCCATCATCACGATCAGCGCCACCGCAAAGGCCGTATCGGTAGCCATCGGCACGCCCCAGCCGATCGACCAGGGTCCCGCCGGGATCAACAGCAGATAGATCAGCGCCGGCACCGCCATGCCGCCGATCGCGGCCGCGATCGGCAATGCCGCCGCGCGCCGGCTGGCGAGGTGGCCGACGGTGAACTCGCGCTTGATCTCGAGCCCGACGACGAGAAAGAAGATCGTCAGCAATGCATCGTTGACCCAGTGCAGCAACGACATGCGGAAACCGTGATCGCCGAATGCGAGCCCGAGATCGGTATGCCAGAAGGCCTCGAAATCGCGGCCCAGTCCCGAATTGGTCAGGCCGATGGCCAGCAGCGTGGCCAGCAGCAGCAACACGCCGGTCGACGGCGCCCAACTGGCGAAGGTCAATGCCGCCGTGCGTACGCGATGGCCGAGCGAGCCGAGCATCGCGTCGGTGAACGAGCTCTCGTCCCAGGGCCCGTCGTAACGCCGTCCATTGATGAAGAAGGTCGGGGTGAAACGCACGCCGCTGGCACGCGCGCTGTCGATGTCGAGGTCCACCCGCTGCCTGGCGCGTTCGGCAACCGCGCGTGACGTTCCTGCATCCAGCCCGGGCAGGCCGAGGGTGTTGGCGACGGCGCGCAGGTCGTCCTCCGACAGCGAATCCGACCGCGTCATCAGCGCGACATGCGCGTCCCAGAATTGCTCGTGAGTCGGTGCGGATTCGGCGAGCTCGGCCGCAGGCCGCGCGATATCGCTGCCGGACAGCGGCTTGTGCCGGAACACATAGCGCAGGCGGTCGCCAAGCTGGCCGCGCACTTCGGTGATGCGCTCATTGGCCGCGCGACAGTGGGGGCACGCATAACTGCCGTATTCGACCAGCGTGATCGGCGCATGCTTCGGCCCGAGGACATGATCCAGCTCGTCGTCGACCGGACGGTCGAGACGAACGGAAGTTTCTGCAGATGGATTTTCGGACATTCGCTATATCCCGGGTGACCGATCGACCATCAGCCGGGAAGCGGCTATTCCCCGCCCCACCGCGGCACCAGTTCATGCGCCACCCCGAGATGATCGAGGATGCGCGCGACCACGAAATCGACGATGTCCTGCACGCGCTGCGGGTGATTATAGAACCCCGGATTCGGCGGCAGGATCACCGCGCCGGCTTGTGCCAGGCGCAGCATGTTCTCCAGGTGGATGGCGGAGAACGGCGTCTCGCGCGGCACCAGGATCAGCGGGCGTCTTTCCTTGAGTATCACGTCTGCCGCGCGGGTGATCAGATCGTCGCTGATGCCGCCGGCGATCTTGCCGAGCGTGCCCATCGTGCACGGGCAGACCACCATCGCATCGCCGGGATTGGAGCCGGAAGCCATCGGCGCGTACCAGTCGTCGCGCCCATATACGCGCAATTCGCCGCTGAACGTGCCGATGCGTTCGGCCAGCAGCTTCTCCGCGTCCTGCGGGCGGTTGGGCAGGGTGAAATCCAGCTCCTGCTTGGCGACGATCTGTGCGGCCTGCGAATACACCAGCTGCACGCGCTGTCCGCCCTGCAGCAGGCATTCGAGCAGGCGCATCGCATAGGGCAGGCCGGATGCTCCGGTGAGGGCGAGGGTGATGGTTTTCATGAGATTAGTTTGCCACATAACCAGCGACTTGGCTGGCGCCTTTTAGCAGCTTGGTCGAATGGCTAGTTGTTATATCAAAGAGCACAGTGTTCACAGAGGAAAAACATTAGGAGATTCATCTCTGTGTTCTCTGTGGCCAAGGATTTTGTTGTTGTTCAGGTGCCTTCCCCGGCAAGTTTCGTGAAAGGTGCGTTCTTGTCCGCAAGGAAATGCGCAGCGATAAGGCCGTTGACGGTACCGAACACCAGCGCTGCGGTAGCGAAGATCGGGAACAGATAGGCGACACCCGCATTGGGGATCAGCCAGAAATACACTACCAGCAGTTGCCCGGCGATATGGGCGAAGGCGGCCAGGATGCTGTGCGTGACCGGGCCGAACCAGAGTCGGGGTAAGTGCATGCTTGCAGCCAGCACGGCGAGGCTGCACAGCGCGCCGCTGAAACTGAGGAAGAATCCGGGCGCGAGGAAATTGCCGAACAGCAGACTGCCCGCCACCACGCGCAGCAGCGATACCCAGGCCGCAGCGCGCCAACCGTAGCGCGCCAGCACGATCAGCGTGACGATGTTCGCCAGCCCCGGCTTTACCCCCGGCAACGGCGAGGGGATCGCCGCTTCCAGCACCGTCAGCCCAAGCGCCAGCGCCGCCATGCGCGCGATATGGTGATCTTCGGCGGTGGTAGCGAGCAGGATCGAGGAAGATTTTTCTACTCCCCACTTTCCACTTCCCACTTCCTTGGGCCTTTCAGTAGTTGAGACTGTCATAAAGCTTCCTCCCCCCACTCAACTCCAGGCTCACCTGGTTAGGCAAACAGATGGCGACCTCGCCTGCCTGTTTCAGCCAGCCCTGGCGCACGCAGTACTGGCGCGGGCTGGGGTCTGCAGCGATTCGCGCCTGCCGCCCATGGATGGCGATGCGGCTGAAGCCGAGCGGGCCGGGCACCTCGATGACCTGGTCGCGCGACAACGGCACGTCGCGGAATATCTTGCCGCCGCTGCGGATGACTGCCCGGTCCGCCGCCCCACCTTGCCACAGCGTGAGGACGAGGAATATGGTGAACAGTGCGCCACACAGCAGCGTGAGCCAGTCGCCTGGTTTGAGGTGTTCGATTGGTGCTCGCATAAGGGTATCAAGATTCACGCAGGCGGAATGAAATAACCGGAAACTTGCAACAATGAACCCGGGCAGGAATTCTGCAATTCACTTCGATCTAGAATCCGACCACAAAAGAGTTGCCTTGCTGCCACATGGCGGCATTCCACAACGGGAATGCCTCGCTTTTTCTCCATCCGGTCGAACAAATCAGACATACCATGGTGTTCGGGTATTCGATCGATATGCTATCGACCATGCCTTTCCACCACAACGGGTGACGTACGGTGATATGCGCGTTTTCCCCATTGGGCAATTTGGCGGCAGCCGGGTAGCAGGCGACGTTAAGAACCAGCAGTTTCGTCGTATGCGAGAACATGTCGCGCAGCACGGCGGGCACATCTGTAATGAAAATATGCTCCAGCACGTCGAATGAAACGACGCAGTCAACGGATTGTCTTTCGTCCAGCCCCCTGGCCGGCTCATAGCGGTATGCATGCTGCAGCTTGAAATAATCTGTCGCTGATTGACCGGAGGCCTCATCAAAGCCGGTGGCGCGCCAATCGGAGCCACCACATCCATAGTCGAGGACCGTTGAAATGCCGTGGTCGCTGAACAACTGGAGTATCTGAGCCCGGTACGGCCTGAGTTCAAAGTCACTGAAGGCGACTTGGACGCGTTGCTGATCGACACGATCATAGCCGTCCCTGGCCATGATCTCATACAGCTGTATCAGCATCTGTCCTTTTTTACTGAATTCTGGCACTCCCATTTTTATTCTTCCTTGACACCCGTTTTACTGGCTGGTTTCCCCATCCGCAATTCCACGATACTCGAACAAGTTTATCATGCCACCGTACTCAATGGATTTGTGCGAATCTCAACGGGATGTATTGTCGAGTTCGCGATGGCGCAGCAGCACTTGCTGTTGCGTGCCGAAATGCTGCGCCAGTTTTTCCGCCAGGTAGACCGAGCGGTGCTGCCCGCCGGTGCAACCGATCGCCACCGTGAGGTAACTGCGGTTGTCGGCAATGAAGCTGGGCAGCCATTCCTGCACGAAGTTGCGGATATCCTCGTACATTTTTTGCGTCAACGGCGCGCGCTCCAGAAATTCGCTCACCGCTGCATCGCGACCGGTGAGTGATCGCAGTTGCGCATCGTAATGCGGGTTGGGCAGGCAGCGCACGTCGAACACGAAATCGGCGTCGAGCGGGATACCGTTCTTGAAGCCGAACGACTGGAACAGCAGGGTGAGGCGGGCGCGGTCGACCGCGATGAAATCGCGCACCCATGCGCGCAGGGCGTTGGCGCCGAGCTCGCTGGTGTCGATGTGGTGGCCGATGTTGCCGATCTCGGCCAGCAATTCGCGCTCGCGCTGCACGCATTCGGGCAGGGTCAGCTTGTCGTCGCTGAGCGGATGGCGGCGGCGCGTTTCGGAATAGCGCTTCACCAGCGTCTCGGTCTGCGCGTCGAGGAACAACAGATGCACGTCGACGCCTCGCTGCTTGAACTGCTCGATGTAATGCGGCAGCTGCTGTACGCTGCCGCCACTGCGCACGTCGATGCTGACGGCAACATGTGTATTGCCGGACTGACGCAGGTTTTCCATCAATGCGGGCAGCAGTTCGGCAGGCAGGTTGTCCACGCAGTAATAGCCGCTGTCTTCCAGCATGCGCAGCGCCACGCTTTTGCCGGAGCCGGAGAGTCCGCTGATCAGGAAGAGTTGCATGGTTTATATTGGTTGGTAGTTAGTCATTAGACGTTAGTCGTTAGCTGGTTATTGTCCGCTATGCGGGCTTCTGTTTGCTAGCGACTAGCGTCTAACGTCTGTTTTTAACTGTTTTCCTGCATGATCTGTTCGTGGCGGCTGATGAATTCCTGCATGGTATCGATGCCGCGTTGCTGCAGGACGAAGTTGCGCGCAGCGGCTTCCACCATTACTGCGAGGTTGCGACCGGCCACTACCGGGATGGTGACTGTGCTGATTTTCACGCCGAGGATTTCCTGGTGGCTGGCGTTGATCGGAAGTCGTTCCAGTTGAGATACATCTCCTCCGGGCGGACGTTCCAGGTGGACAATCAGCTTCAGTCCTTTTTTGCGCCGGACCGCGGTTTCGCCGAACATAGTGCGGATGTTGAGCACACCGAGTCCGCGCACTTCCAGGAAATTGCGCAACAATTCTGGGCAGCGCCCTTCCAGCGTCTCCGGCGAGACGCGGAACAACTCGGTGATGTCGTCCGCAACCAGGCCGTTGCCGCGCGTGATCAGTTCCAGCCCCAGTTCGCTCTTGCCCACGCCGCTGTCGCCAGTGATCAGCACACCCACGCCCAGCACGTCGAGGAATACGCCATGGATGGTGGTCGTTTGCGCCAGCGCCTTGACGATGTAATGGCGCATCAGCCACATCAGGTGCACGCTGGGCTGGGGTGAGTGAAACAACGGGGTATGCGTGCGGTCGGCGTAAGCGATCAGTTGCGGCGGGATTTCCGCATTGCCCGCCACTACCAGGCACAGCGAACCGCCGCGTTCCAGTTGCGCCAGCGCTTCATCGAAGGCGTCGGCCGAGAGCGAGCGCAGATAATCGAACTCGGTGTCACTCGCCACCTGCACCCAGTTCGGATGGATCAGGTTGAGATGCCCGATCAGCCCCTTGTTCGAGGCGTCGACCTTGTCGCTGTCGAGTATCTTGGCGCCGCCGCCGGTGCCGGCAACCCAGGTCAGCGCCAGCCGTTCCTGCTTGTCCTGGAACAGTTGCTGGATGTTGACCTGTGCCATGTCTCTATGCCTGCCAGTCGCTGAACATCTGGTGGATAGCAGCGGGGTCGTTGCTGGCCAGCAGCTGCTCGCGGAAGGTCTTGTCGCTGAACATCTGTGCCAGTTCGCCCAGCAATTGCAGGTGGATATCGGTGGCGCGTTCCGGCACCAGCAGCACGAATATGAGATTGACCGGTTGTCCATCCGGGGCATCGAACGGGATCGGGGTGTCGGTCTTGACAAAAGCAGCGACAGCGTCGCGCAGGTTCTTGATGCGTCCATGCGGAATAGCCACGCCCTGCCCGAGGCCGGTGGAGCCGAGCTTTTCGCGCGCGAACAGGCTGTCAAATACCTGGCTGCGCGCTATTTGCCGGTTGTTTTCGAACAGTATTCCCACGCGCTCGAATACGCGTTTCTTGCTGGTTGACTCGGCATCCAGCAGGACATTTTCGGACGGCAGGATTTGGCTAATCAGGTTCATTGTTAACCTTAATCAGGAACGGGGAAGAGCAGCAACCTTGGCCAGATCCCAAAGGGATGGGGCAATTGCTCGCTCTCCCCGCTGGAGAGCGTTGGGGATAACCAGCAATAAGGCTTGCGTCTGTTGCTGGCCCGGACGAATGGCTGGCGGTCATGTTGGAAGAATGGAGGAACGGCATCTCCATGCGGCCCTGGACTGTTTATTCCGTGGCGGGCGGCTTGCCCGAATCATCATGGCGGCGCGCAGCGTGCTTCTCCTTGTGCTTGAGGATCTGGCGATCCAGTATTTCCACCAGGCTGTCGATGGCGACATAAAGATTCGCGTCGTCAGCTTCCACGAAAATGGTCTTGCCGCTGATGTGTACATTCGCTTCGGCTTTCTGCTTCAGTTTTTCCACTGAAAGAATGACATTCACATCTATCACATTGTCAAAGTGGCGCTTTACCTTGTCGATTTTGCTTAGCACATGCTCGCGGATGGCGGGAGTGATTTCCAGATGGTGTCCGCTGAGATTGAGGTTCATGGCATGCTCCTTTTGATTAAAGTGTTTTACGAAGATTGACCGGGAGGATATGCAGCAACTCCCGGTATTTTGCCACGGTACGCCGGGCGACCAGTATGCCCTGCTGTGCCAGGATTTCAGACATGCGGCTGTCGGAGAGGGGGTGCGTCGCATCTTCCTCGCTGACCAGCTGCTTGATGAGTGCGCGGATGGCAGTGGATGAACAGGTGCCGCCGGCTTCGGTGGATACCCAGCTGCCAAAAAAATACTTGAGTTCATATATGCCGCGCGGGGTGAGCATGAATTTCTGTGTGGTGACGCGCGAGATGGTGGACTCGTGCAACTCCAGCTGGTCGGCGATCTCGCGCAGTACCAGGGGTTTCATCGCGATCTCGCCATGTTCGAAAAAGTGCCGCTGGCGCTCGACGATGGCCTGCGAGACGCGCAGGATGGTATCGAAACGCTGTTGCAGGTTCTTGATGAACCAGCGTGCTTCCTGCAATTGCCCGGCAAGTTGTTGCGCGTTCTTTTCGCCGCGCTGTTGCAGGATGTTGGCGTATAGCTGGTTGACGCGCAGGCGCGGCATCGCCTCCACATTGAGCCGCGCGCGCCAGACGCCCTTGTGGCGCTCGACCACCACATCCGGGATGACGTAGTCGGCGGTGCGATATTCGAACTCGGCGCCGGGCTTGGGCTTGAGATGGACGATCAGGGATTGCGCGATGCGCAACATGTCATCGTTGCAGCGCAGCACTTTCCTCAGGTTGGCGAAATCGTGCGCCGCCAGCTTGTCCAGGTGATGGGTCGCGATCTGCAATGCAACTTCCCGTCCGGGCGTATCCTGCGGCAATGCCTTGAGCTGCAGAGCCAGGCATTCGCTCAGGTTGCGCGCGCCGATGCCGGGTTCGCCCAGGTTCTGCAGCTGCACCAGAGCGGTTTCCAGGTCGTCCAGGGTAATGTCCAGTTCGTCCGGCAACAGTTCGGCGATCTCTTCGAGGGTTGCGACAGGTATCCGTTATCGTCCAGCGCATCGATCAACAGGCCGATTATGCTGCTTGTCGCCTATCGTCCATCTGGTTGAGACTGAGCTGCAGGATCAGGTGTTCACGCAGGCTGGGGCTGGAGGCGATGATTTCTGCATGTGGTTCGTCTTCATCATCCGGTGAACTGGCGGCCGGAAAAGGAAACTTCCCCCCATTCTTCGTTGTTGGTTTGCGGCGGCTTTTCGTCGCCTGAGTCATCGCCTGTGGTGGTCGAAGCCGGCGATGGATTGCGGTCGCTTCATAGGAGTATATGGAGGCGTCATCGTCGTCCCGCTCCAGCAGGGGATTTTCTTCCAGCAGGCGCGCCACTTCCTGGTTCATCTCGAGCGTGGAGAGTTGCAATAGCTTGATCGACTGCTGCAACTGCGGCGTCAGCGTCAAATGCTGGGATTGTCTGAGTTGTAATGCAGGTTTCATTACTTTGAGTTTAGGAACAGGGGTAGCGGCTTGCGCTTATAGTTTGAAGTGTTCGCCGAGATAGACTTTCCTCACGCCCTCATTATAGATGATTTCATCGGGTTTGCCTTCTGCCATTACCGAGCCGGCATTGATGATGTAGGCGCGGTCGCAAATTCCCAGTGTCTCGCGCACGTTATGGTCGGTAATCAACACACCGATGTCGCGTTCCTTGAGAAAACGGATGATTTTCTGGATATCCAGCACTGCGATCGGGTCAACCCCCGCAAATGGTTCATCCAGCAGGATAAAGCTCGGGTTGGTTGCCAGGGCGCGGGCGATTTCGACGCGCCGCCGTTCGCCGCCGGACAGGCTGATGGCCGCATTGTCGCGGATATGGGTGATGTGCAGGTCAGCCAGCAATTCTTCCAGGCGCGCGTCGATCTCGTCTTCGGCAAGGCCCTGCAATTCCAGCACCGCAACGATGTTTTGCGACACGGTCAGGCGGCGGAAGATGGAGGCTTCCTGCGGCAGGTAGCCCAGTCCCAGGCGCGCGCGCCGATGAATCGGCAGGTGGGTGATGTTCTTGTCATCAATGAAAATATCGCCCCCATCCGCGGCCGCCAGCCCGACTATCATGTAAAAGCAGGTGGTCTTGCCGGCGCCATTGGGTCCCAGCAGTCCGACGACCTCGCCGCTCTGCAGGGACAGCGAGACATCGTGCACGACGGTGCGGGACCGGTAGGTCTTCTTCAGGGAGACGGCACGCAGTTCACTCATCGATTTTCTTCTGGATAGCTCAGTGTGTCGTCCGGCTTGATGGACAGCGGCGGCAGCGGCTGACCGGGCGCTGCATGTCTGGGCTGGATGATCACGCGCACGCGATCCCGGCCTTGTTGCGGCTGAGTATTTCCCGGAGGATTGGCGCTCTTGTCCGGACCGCTGCGCACCTGGAATATTTCCGTCCTGGAATTGTAGATGATGTAGTCGCCGCGAACCTCATCATGCTGGCGTTTCATGCGCGCATGCCCGAACAATTCGATGGTGGCCTCGCGCGTGTCGTATTCGATGCGATCGCCAAAGCCTTCGATATACTCGTCAGACCCTTCGCGCTTCTGGCGCAGGCTGGCTGGATTGCCGGTTGCCGTGCCGTGCGTGTTGCCATCCTGGTACTGCACGACGACCAGTTTATCGCCGCGGATGGACATGGTGCCCTGGGTCAATTGGACATTGCCCTCAAAGGTACCGGTCTGCCGGGCATCATCTATGCTGACTCGATCCGCTTCCAGATGCACGGGTTTGTCCCGGTCGGCGAGTTCGGCGTGGCACGGCGTCCACGCCAATGCCAGAATGAACAGGGCGGCGATGGGTTTATTTGACAATTTCATGCTGGCTGGTGACTTGGGAGAGTAATTTTACTACACGCGCCTTGTAATCGAATTTCAATCCGGTGGCGTGAATGACATTGTGGGCATCCTGCAGCGTAACCGGACGATCGGTTTCGGCCAGATCCCGGTTCGGAATGACATGCAAATAATCGGTACTGAGCGACATCTCGCTTTGTGTTGCGCTGGCGGCGCGAACCAGCTTGACATCGTCGCGCAGGAACACATCTTCTCCCTTGCTGGATATTTCTCCCGTTCTGGAAAATGCGGTTATCGCGGGCTGGTCTGGATAAAAACTTTCCAGCCTTGGTTCGCGAAGATGCGTACTGTCATCATCCGGGAAATGCACCATTTTCTGCGCAGCCATCATCGTAGCGAGGCAGGCCCTGCTGGTCGAGCGTGGTGGCGGAAAAATTGTTCATGATGTAATCGGGATCATGGCGCTTGCTGTCATCGGAATTATTGCGGCAGCGGCTTGACTTGCAGGCTCAGCCAGTAGGTGCCGGCCAGCAGCAGCAGCAGGGGCAACAGCGGGGTACCACTCGCGCAGCCGATGACAGTCTTTCGGTCATTTCAGATACTGCCCCAGTATGGCATTCCAGCGTGCCCTGCGCCGACATCAGCAGATCGCAAACCTCTCGTAACCGCGCCATCTCCTCCCCGGCGCAGGGTGACGTAATGCGCTCGGTCCAGCATGGTCTGCGGCGCACCGTGCACGGTGATCGCCAATCCGGCATGCAACATGGCGGGCAGGTCGACCACGTCATCCCCCATGAAGGCGGCTGCCCCCGGTTTGATATCCAGTTGCGCCAGCAGTCCGCGCAGGGCTTCGAGCTTGTTTTCCACGCCCTGGAAGACATGGTCGATACCGAGGTTCTGCGCGCGCAATTCAACGCAGCGGGAGGTGCGGCCGGTGATGATGGCCGGGATGATCCCGGATGCCTTGAGCATTTTCAGGCCATGCCCATCGAGCGAATTGAAGCGCTTGAATTCTTCGCCCGAGTCGGACAGGTAGAGACCGCCGTCGGTCATCACGCCGTCCACATCGAAGGCGATCAGGCGTATGGATTTTGCACGGGTCAATGGCATGGAAAAATACGCTCCGTCGCGGTTGTTCTGGTCAGATTACTTTCGCGTGCAATAAATCATGCATGTTCAGCGCGCCAACCAGTAAATTGTCCTGGTCCACTACCAGCAGCTGACTGATGTTGTTCTGGTCCATGATCTGCACGGCTTCAGCAGCCAGGGCATTGGCCGTGATGGTGCGCGGACGGGCTGACATGACTGCGCTGATCGGCGTGGCAGTGAAGTCCAGCCGCTTTTCCAGCGTGCGGCGCAGATCCCCGTCGGTATAGATGCCCAGCACATGCTGCTGCCCGTTCACAATGGCGGTCATGCCCAGTCCCTTGCGTGACATCTCCAGCACCGCCTCGGAAAGCATGGCATCCTGCTTGACGGCGGGAATGCGTTCGCCGCTGTGCATGATGTCGCTGACGTGAGTGAGCAGACGGCGGCCGAGGCTGCCGCCGGGATGCGAACGGGCAAAATCGCTTTCGGCAAATCCCTTGGCATCCAGTAGTGCCACGGCCAGCGCATCGCCCATCGCCAGCGCGGCCGTGGTGCTGGCAGTAGGCGCCAGTCCCATCGGGCATGCCTCCTTCTCCACGGCTGTGTCGATATGCACATCAGCCGCCTGCGCCAGGCGGGACCGGGGCTTGCCGGTCAGGCAGATCAGGTGCGCGCCCTGGCGCTTGATCATCGGTACGATGGTCAGCAACTCCTCGCTTTCCCCGGAATACGACAAGGCGATGAACACGTCATCCTGTGTGATCATGCCGAGGTCGCCGTGGCTGGCTTCCGCCGGATGGACAAAATAAGCCGGCGTGCCGGTGCTGGACAGGGTGGACGCGATCTTGCGCGCGATATGGCCGGACTTGCCCATGCCGCTGACGATAACTCTACCTTTGCTGGCCATGATGATGTCGAGCGCGCGCAGAAAATTATCGTCCAGTCGCTGTGCCAGCGCCTGCACGGCAGCAGCTTCGATGTGGATGACTTCTCGCGCCAGCTCAAGCGCGCGCGGAGAAGCGGAAACGGCTTTTTTCATGGCCGGGATTATAACAGCGCAAAATTCTGGATGGTCTCGATTGATACTGCATATCCGGGCATGGCGCTTTCACGTAAAATACCGCTTGTCACCAGCAAAGATACGTAACCGACCGACATGACATTGACCACGCTTACAGCTTTATCGCCTTTGGATGGTCGTTACCACAGCAAAGTCGAGGCGCTGCGCAGACACTACAGTGAATTCGGACTGATCCGGCAGCGGGTGCTGATCGAGATCGAATGGTTCAAGGCGCTGTCTGCCGCAGGCGGCATCGCCGAGTTCCCGCCTGTTTCCGCCGCGACCATCGCGCAACTGGACCAGCTCGTCGCGCAGTTCAGCGAGCTCGATGCGGAACAGATCAAGAGCATCGAAGCGCGCACCAACCATGACGTCAAGGCGGTCGAATACTGGTTGCGCGAGAAACTGTCGGCCAACCCGGAAACCGCAGACAAGCTGGAATTCATCCACTTCGCCTGTACTTCGGAAGACATCAACAACCTCAGTCATGCGCTGATGCTGCAGGCCGGGCGCGACCAGGTGTTGCTGCCCACGCTGGACGTGCTGATCGAGCGCCTGCGCGAGCTGGCCCATCAGTTCGCCGACCTGCCGATGCTGTGCCGCACGCATGGCCAGACCGCGACACCCAGCACGCTGGGCAAGGAGCTGGCGAACGTGGTGCATCGCCTGCAGCGCGCGCGCGAGCGGCTGGGCAGTGTGGAGATCCTCGGCAAGATCAACGGTGCGGTGGGTAACTACAACGCGCACCTGGCGGCCTGTCCCGGCGTGGATTGGGAAGCGTTCGCGAAAAACTTCGTCGAGGCGCGAGGCATCGGCTTCAATCCCTACACCATCCAGATCGAGCCGCACGATTACATGGCCGAGTTGTTCGATGCGTTTGCCCGCGCCAATACCATCCTGATCGACCTCAACCGCGACATCTGGGGCTACATCTCGCTCGGTTACTTCAAGCAGAAAGTGGTGGCGGGCGAAGTCGGATCCAGCACCATGCCGCACAAGGTGAACCCGATCGACTTCGAGAATTCAGAAGGCAACCTGGGTCTGGCGAATGCGCTGCTGCGGCATTTTTCCGAAAAGCTGCCGATCTCGCGCTGGCAACGCGACCTCACCGATTCCACCGTACTGCGCAACATGGGCGTGGCGCTGGGTTACACACTGCTGGCCTATGAATCCTGCATCAAGGGATTGCACAAGCTGGAAGCCAATCCGCAACGCCTGGCCGAAGACCTGGATAACAGCTGGGAAGTGCTGGCCGAGCCGATCCAGACCGTGATGCGCCGCTACAACATCGCGGACGCCTACGATAAATTGAAGGAATTGACGCGCGGCAAAGGCATCAATCGCGACAGCCTGCGTGCATTCATCCTGACGCTTGCGATTCCGGAAGCGGAAAAGCAGCGACTGCTGGAATTGTCGCCGGATACCTATCTCGGCAAGGCTGCAGAATTAGCCAGAAGAATTTGAATCAAGTATCCAGTATCCGGCGTTGAATTATTTTTCTGCAACCTCACAATGTGTCGCAGTTAACAGATGAATCGACGTAAGTATATGAGGGTAAATCAATGTCCAACATGATTCTGCTGGGTACTCGCAAGGGCACCGTCATATTTGACCGTATAAATAATAATTGGCATCCTCGCCCTATCTCGCATGCGGGCATTCCTGTTTGTTACGCGGCGCGTGACCCGCGTAATGGCACATTATGGGCATCCCTCGATCATGGGCACTGGGGGCCCAAGCTGTCGCGTTCGCGTGACGGCGGGGCGACCTGGGAGGACGTGATGTCCGTGAAATATCCACAAGGTTCACGCCACATTATCAAATACCTGCCCACCCCGGATTTCGACCCGAATTCACCGTCTGCACAGCCTGAATATAAAGACGCAACCGTGTACAAGATCTGGAATATTGCGTTTGGAAATGCCAGTCAACCCGGCAGGTTATATGCCGGCACGATTCCCGGTGGCTTGTTTGTCAGCGATGATGGCGGAGATACCTGGGAACTCAACCGGCCGCTTTGGAACCATGAAAGTCGTGGCGGCGATCTGTTTACCGGCGATGCGACGAGCGAGAACCTCTGGCACGGCACGCCGGCGAGTATTGACTATGGTGTGTTCGAACCCGGCATCCATTCCATCATTGTTGATTCGCGCGACCCGGATCATTTCCATGTTGCTGTATCTACAGCCGGTGTGATTGAAACCACCGATGGCGGCCAGACCTGGAAGGGACGCAACCGCGGCATGACGAACGACTATTCTCCGGACCCGGAATCCGCGTGGGGCCACGATCCGCATTTCGTGACAAGTTGCCCCGGGCAGCCGGACCATCTCTGGCAACAAAACCACTGCGGTGTTTTTTACAGTGATGATGGCGCTCAGAACTGGAAAAAGGTCAGCATGCCGGATCTGGGCGTGCATTTTGGTTTTCCTGTCGCAGTCGATGCGAGTGATGGCCGTACCGCATGGGTCGTGCCGGCCCGTGCAGATTCGGCGCGCATGGCGATAGATGGCGGCCTGTTTGTGGCGCGGACGACTGACGGGGGACAATCATGGCAATCTTTTCGCAACGGCCTGCCGCAGGAAAATTCCTACGACATCGTGTTGCGGCATGGTCTTGATGTGGCTGGTGATTGTTTATGTTTTGGCAGTACGACCGGTAATGCTTACATATCAGAAGACCACGGCGAAACCTGGCAATGCCTCGGCAACAATTTCCCGCCGATCTATTCGGTGCGATTTGGCTGAATATAATGCCTGCCGTTGAAATGACACAACATCTTTACCGGTTCTTTCCGCAGCTAAAGAGCCGAACGATCACGGTGCCGGCCGGCTCGGTTGCCGAGGTTTTGAACGCCGTCAACCAGATCGCGCCAGGATTCACCGATTATGTGCTCGATGAGCATGGGGCACTGCGTCGGCATGTGAATATCAGTATCAATAACACCCTGATGATCGACAGGAAAACACTATCTGATCGTGTCCAGGATCAAGGGACTGTTTACATATTCCAGGCCCTGAGCGGGGGCTAGGTATTCCGGCGCGGCGGAATGAATAATCAATCAGCGTTTCCGCAAACTTTTCCCAATTACGGCTGCTGACTGCAAACAGGTAATCGTTCTTCACATGCCAACAGTGGGAAAAATACGACCGGGTCCATACCCATGCTAGTGGCGCATGGAATTGAACTAAAGGGGCCGGGCTCAATATAATATATCCATACAATCAATTTGATCCTGGCTCCTTTCTTGATCGACGCGCGGCAAGAACGGCATCAATCGCGACGGCCCGCGCTCATTCATCCTGACGCTTGCGATTCCGGAAGCGGAAAAGCAGCGGCTGCTGGATTTGTCGCCGGATACCTATCTGGGCAAGGCGGCCGAACTGGCCAGGCGCATATAGCCGAATATTTCCCGGATGAGATGAAGTAAGGTATGGCCACTCCTTGCCGGACTGAGGAAATCCTTGAGCAGCGGCAAATGACTGGTGTGAGTCAGAGCCAGCCAGCCGACAGAATTTTCTGCAGCTAACGTTCATCATCTTCGAACTGCCCCGGTCTTGAAAAATTCAAATTTAGGCTGATGCCGGCATGCTTGATTCAACATCATTGTTGCTTTGTTTGTTTGTTTTTCCATCGTAAAACAACAGAAATGCGGGAAGGGGTGCAAGAACCAAATAAGCCATCATATGCTTTTCAAACTCATAAAACCCGTCCCCCAGAACAATGAAAAGCGGAGCTCCCAGGAAGAAATATAAAGTCACAATTGTTTTTATGGATTGCGGCCTGATGAATAAAATCGTCAGACAGGCGATAAACCATATATACCCCGCCCACTGAAGGAACAGTTGCACTATTTGCCGGGCGAAATGTAATGAGCCTGACTTATATTGACCGTCAGTTCTTACATATCGAATGTTGTAATCTGAATTCAGCGAAACAAGATAAATATTCTTGAGATAGGCAGGAATGAGTCCTGGGCGTCGAGCCATAAAAACGAGAAAATTCGAGAAATTGCCTCGATCAAATATCGTTTTGAGATAATTCGGATGTTCAGCCGCGTAGTGATCCATTAAATATTTTCCGGTAGGCCAATATGCTGTCCCCAGAATATTTTGATCCGGATTGTAATATTCATAAGTGTTGGTAGCTTGTTGCAGGAATTGCCTGTTTTCTTCGAAATACTGCTGTCTTCCCTGATACGAATTAACTGGCCAACTCGAAACCTGCTGGAGTGACCAGCCGATGCCGTTGTAAAAGCGGTTATAGTAATTGGCCACCCTCAGTGCTGCATTCGGATCGATCTCATTGGCATATGATGCAATTGCAGTGAGTAAGATAAATGCGCTAATAACGGATTTTTTCCTGTAACCGGCGCTCTTGTCGCCGATGTAAAAAATCGCGGCCACAAGAAGCGGAACGAGAAAGATCATCTGCACTTTGGACATCAGAACAAGAATTGCCGAGATCAGGAAAACCCGGTATCTCCCCCTGTCTCGCATGTCCTGAAGTCCCATGAAGATCCAGGGCGACAAGGCCAGTACAACCGCCTCTTCATAGAGAGATTTAAAATAAAAGCCGTAAACAATATAAATAATTGAATATAAGACCCCGATGATAAGTCTGCGGATAAATATCTTTTCTTTGTTGATCACCCCGAATAGACCGGCAAAATATATCAGGGTCAATGATATCCATATCAATGGCATGTAATAGCTTGTATAGTCCCAGTGACCATTGTGCCCAGTACCAAACGTAAAGCAAAAGTCCTATGGTCGAGTGAGGGAATGAAACCGCTGTTGGCATTTCAAAATAGTTATTGGTTATTATTTCCATGGGTGGAATGTTTATTCCAATGAACCTGGTTGTTCTCCAATAATCACCATCGTTGATCATTGGACCATGAATCAAATTTGCACAGATAATGAGCGCCAGAAAGATGGCGCATATGCCAAATGTACGCATACGATCGTTGATGTGCAATTCGGACGACATCAAAACTCAGTTACTGATACACATTATAAATGCCCGCTCAAGGCGGGCATTCCATGTGCCTGAAAGTGCGGGGTTGTGATCAAGCCGCTTGCGCGGGAATATGATCGCGCTGGGCGACGATGCGGTTGTGCTCGTCGACATAGACCAGCTGGGGATGGAACTTCTGCAGTTCCAATTCCGAATACATCGCATAGCTGGCGATGATGACGATGTCGTCCGGATCGGCCTTGTGCGCCGCCGCGCCGTTCACCGAAATAATGCCGGAACCGCGTTGGGCGCGGATCGCATAGGTGGTGAAACGCTCGCCGTTGGTGATGTTATAGATCTCGATCTGCTGGTACTCGCGGATGTCGGCGGCGTCCAGCAGGTTTTCGTCGATCGCGCAGGATCCTTCGTAATGCAGCTCCGAGTGCGTCACGCGCACGCGGTGCAATTTGGATTTGAGCATCAATCGTTGCATGGAGTCATCCTCCTAAACCAGAGCGCGCATTATATAGCGCTTAACCATCAATACAAACCTCGGTGTTGTCGATAAGCCGCGTTTTACCGAGTCGCGCGGCCGCCAGCAGCACCAGCCTGCCATCGTCCAGCGCCGGCGCAAGCAGTGTGGCCTGTGCGCGGATCGCGACATAGTCGACCTGCCAGCCGCGCGAGGTCAGTTCCTCTGTCCCGCTTCGCTCCAGTGCGGCATAGTCCCTCGATCCACCGAGCAGGGCTTGCTTGGTGCCAGCCAACATTTGATACAGAAACGGGGCTTTGGTTCGCTCGGCAGCGCTCAGGTACTGGTTGCGCGAAGAAAGCGCCAGGCCGTCGGCTTCCCGTACGGTCTCGCCGCCGACGATCGCCAGCGGCAGGTTCAGATGCGCCACCATCTGGCGGATCACGAATAACTGCTGGTAATCCTTGTAGCCGAACACCGCGACCTGCGGCTGCACGATGTTGAACAGTTTCAGCACCACCGTCGCCACGCCGCGAAAATGGCCGGGGCGGAAGGCGCCGCATAATTCATCGGCCAGCGGCGGCTCCACCGTCACCTGCTGCGGCACCGGATACAGCTCGCGCTCGGTGGGTGCGAACACCACCTCGACGCCGAGCTGCCCGAGTTTCTCGCAATCCGCCTGCAGCGTGCGCGGGTAGCTGCCGAAATCCTCGTTGGCGCCGAACTGCATCGGATTGACGAAGATGCTGACCACCACGCACTTGCCATGTTCCTGTGCGATGCGCACCAGTTCGAGATGGCCTGCATGCAGGTTGCCCATGGTCGGCACGAAAGCGACCGATGATTCATTGCGCAGGCGTGTGCGCAGTTCGTCGATGGTGGAAATGACTTGCATCAGGAACTGTGTTCAGCGTCCGGGAATACACCTGACTTCACATCGGCCCCATAGCGCGCTACCGCATCGGCGATGGATTGCGCGCCCTGCATGTAGTTCTTTACGAAGCGAGGCTTCCTGCCCGGGTAGATGTCCAGCATGTCATGCAGCACCAGCACCTGGCCGGAACAGGCTGCGCCAGCGCCGATGCCGATGGTGGGGATGGCGAGCTGCGCGGTGATCTCCGCCGCCAGCAGGGCGGGCATGGACTCCAGCACTACCAGGCCGGCGCCGGCCTGTTCCACGGCGGCGGCATCGCTCAACAGCTGTTGTGCTTCGGCGCTGCTTTTGCCCTGCATGCGGTAGCCGCCCAGTTGGTGCACCGATTGCGGCGTCAGCCCGATATGGGCGCACACCGGGATACCGCGGCCGGTCAGGAAGCCGATGGTGTCGGCCATCGCCGTGCCGCCTTCCAGCTTGACCATCTGCGCGCCTGCGGCCATCAGCCGCGCGGCGTGCATGAAGGTCGCTTCCGGGCTGGCCTGGAAGGTGCCGAACGGCATGTCTGCAACGATAAAGGCGCGCTTCGAGCCGCGCGCGACGCAGCCGGTGTGGTAAACCATGTCGTTCAGCGTCACCGGCAACGTGGTCTCGTGCCCCTGCAACACCATGCCGAGCGAATCGCCTACCAGCAATATGTCCACGCCATTGGCTTCCAGCAATGCCGCGAAGCTGGCGTCGTAACAGGTCAGCACGGCGATCTTTTCACCCTTGTCGCGCAATGCCTGCAGATCCGTCATTGTCGTTCTCTTCATCACGCCCCCATGCTGAAGAATTCGCGCTGGCTGCGCATCTCGCCGATGCGTTGCAGCAACAGCGCGAAGTCGTCGTCATTATCGACGAAATCCAGGTGCTCGCTGTTCACCACCAGCACCGGCGCGGCATCGTAATGATGGAAGAAGTCGCTGTAGGCCTGGGCCAGGCGCAGCAGGTAGAAATCCGAGATGGTCCGTTCATAGTCCTGGGCGCGGCGGCGCACACGCTCGACCAGGGTCTCCAGCGGAGCCTGCAGGTAGATCACCAGGTCCGGCGCGGGCGCATGCGGCGCCAGGCTGCTGTAGATGTTCTGGTACAGCGCGAACTCCTCGTCGCTGAGGTTGATGCGGGCGAACAGGGCATCCTTGTCGAGCAGATAGTCTGCCACGGTGCGCGTGCGGAACAGATCCATCTGCGCCAGTTCGCGCACTTCGTTGATGCGCTGGAACAGGAAGAACAGCTGAGTTGACAGCGCGTGCCGCACCGGATCCTGATAAAACCTCGGCAGGAACGGATTCTCCTCCGGTTTTTCCAGCAGCACGGATGCGCCCGTGTGTTCGGCCAGGCGGCGTGCCAGGCTGGTCTTGCCTACACCGATCGGGCCTTCCACCACGACGTAACGATATTTATCAAGCAGCATCTTCGATCCGCTCCAGTATTTGTCCTGCGCATTGCCGCAGCGCTTCCGCCGCCCGCCCGATGCCCGGGATCGCGCACTCGGGTGCGATCTCCAGCAGGGGTTGCAGCACGAACGCGCGCCGGTGCATCTGCGGATGCGGGATGGTCAGGCCGTGTTCGTGATGTTGCAGATCATCGTACAGCAGGACATCCAGGTCCAGCGTGCGCGGGGCATTCAGGAACTCGCGCGTGCGGCCGTGTTGATGTTCCAGGTCAAGCAGGGTGTCGAGCATGGCCCTGGGGGCCAATTGCGTCTCCAGTTGCGCGACGGCGTTGATGAAGTCGGGTTGTTCCAGGAATCCGACCGGCGCGCTTCGATATAAAGAGGAACGCGCCATTACCCTGGTGTGCGGCAGCCGGTCCAGTGCCTGCATCGCCCGCAACAGTTGCGTGCGCGGGTCGGACAGGTTGCTGCCCAAAGCGACGAATACCGTGTGCGTTGTCATTTCATCCATCCATGCGCTGTGGCTGATTATTCAGCCGGCGCTTCTGGCAATTTCCGGTGCAGCCGCCGGCTTCTTGCGGCGACGGCGGCGTTTTTTCGGGCCCCCAGAGTCCGGCAACAGCATATCGGCGCGGCGCTCTTCGCTGGCATCCTGGAATTCGTCCCACCACAGCCCGAGTTCGGCATCCGCCTCGCCGCTCTCGCACCGCAGCAGCAGGAAATCGTAGGCCGCGCGGAACCGCGGCAACAACAGCAGGCGCATCGGTCGCTGTCCACCGCGCTGTTCGAAACGCGGTTGCAACAGCCACAGCTCCTTCATCACCGCATCATAGCGGCGCGGGATCGCCAGCTGCTCACGCTGGCGGTCAAGTACTTCGTCCATCGCCTCGTGCAGCGATGGGACCGGACGCTCGCCAGCTGCCAGCCGAGTCTTCCATGCCGCCAGCACCTCGTGCCACAGCAGAGCAGCGAACAGGAAAGCGGGCGATACCGGCTTGTCCTCGCGTATACGGCGGTCGGTGTTCTGCAGCGCCAGCATCACGAAGCGTTCGCCCTGCGGTTGTTCCAGGATCACGTCCAGCATCGGCAGCAGGCCGTGATGCAGGTCCATCGCGCGCAACTTCTTGATGCATTCGAGCGCATGGCCGGACAGCAGCAACTTGAGCATCTCGTCCAGCAGGCGCGCCTGCGGCACGTGGCCGAGCAGGTCCTTCATCGCCGCGATCGGTGCAGCGGTGGCGGCATCCAGCTTCATCCCCAGCTTGGCCGACAGGCGCACCGCGCGCAGCATGCGCACCGGGTCCTCGCGGTAGCGCACCGCCGGGTCGCCGATCACGCGCAGGATGTTGGCGCGGACATCGTTATAACCGTTGTGGTAGTCGCAGATCTCCTGCGCGGCGGGATCGTAGAACAGCGCGTTGGCGGTGAAGTCGCGCCGCGCCGCGTCCTGTTCGCGGTCGCCGAATTCGTTGTCGCGCAGCAGCCGCCCGTGTTCGTCGGTCTGCGCGTCCTCCGCTTCTATCATGCGGCGGAACGTCGAAACTTCCACTGTATCTTCACCGAACATCACATGTACCAGGCGGAACCGCCGCCCGATGATGCGCGAGCGGCGGAATACGCGGCGCACCTCCTCCGGTGTGGCATCGGTTGCGATATCGTAATCCTTGGGGTGGCGCTGCAGCAGCAGGTCGCGCACCGCGCCGCCGACCACGAATGCGGTAAAGCCCGCCGCCTGCAGGCCATCGGTCACCTTGCGCGCGCCATAGCTGATGGCATCGCGGCTGACGCCGTGTTCTTCAAAGGGAATAATGCGGCAATTGCCAATTTCTCGAGGACGGCCGGGGCTGCCGAATACTCGCTTGAACAGTTTTCTTATCATCGTCTTCCGGATAAATTACGATGCCGCGCGGCTGGCGCGGCATTCAGGATGCCGGATTATACACTGGGGACAAGGCAGCGCCTCCCGTCTACGTTCAGTTCGAGCAAAGCGCATTGGTACAGCGCTTCAAGGTTTTCGCGGGTCAGCAGATCATTGGCCGGGCCGCATTTTACCGATCCGTCCGCATACATCAGCAGCAGTTGGTCGAAATAATCCTGCATCCAGATCAGGTCATGCAGTACCACCAAAACGGCAACCCCCTGTCTCTTGTATTGGCTGAATGTCTGCATGACCTCCCGCTGGTGGCGCAGGTCCAGATGTTGCAGCGGTTCATCCAGCAGGCAGTATTGCGGTTGTTGCGCCAGCAGCTGCGCAATAGAGGCGCGCTGATGCTCACCGCCGGACAGGGTGTTAAGCGGACGTGACGCCAGCCCATCCAGTTCCATCCGCGCCAGTGACTGCATCGCGATCGACTCGTCCGCGGCGCTGTAGCCGAACAGTGCGGTGCGATAGGGAAAGCGGCCAAGCAGCACATATTCCAGCACGCTGCCCCAGAATTCGCCACCTTCGTGTTGCTGCAACACGCCGATCTGGCGGGCAAGGTCGCGCCGCGCATTGTCGGTCAACGGCAGCTGGCCGAACCGGACCGATCCTGAGTCGGGCGCATGCAGTCCTGCCATGGTGCGCAGCAGGGTGGTCTTGCCACACCCGTTTTGCCCCAGTACGGCCCAGGACTCGCCCGCATTGATGGTGAAATCCAGTTCGCGGCAGATGACTTTCCCGCCGATGGATACCGTGAGGTTGTGGGCTTGCAGGGTCATGACCGTTTGCTCAGCAGCCACAGCAATACCGGCACACCGAGCATGGCAGTGAATATGCCCACCGGCAGTTGCAGCGGGGACCATAGTGTGCGCGACAGCGTGTCGGCCAGAACCAGGAAACTCCCGCCCAGCAGAATCGACAGCGGCACCAGCCAGCGATGCGCGCTGACACCCAGCAACCTGACCGCATGCGGCATCATCAGCCCGACGAAACCGATGCTGCCGCCGAGTTGCAGCGCCGCCACGGTCAGCAATGCCGCCGCGAAATACAGCGCCGCCTGCCAGTGCCTGACCATCATGCCCAGCGTTGCCGCCTTGTCCATGCCGCCCGCCAGCACATCCAGTCCGCCGGAAAACACCGTGGCACATAGTCCCGTGGCCAGCAGTACCAGCCAGGCCAGCGGCAAACCCTCGGGGTGCGACAGGTCGCCCATCAGCCAGAACAACATGCCCTTGACCTGTTCCAGTTGCGCCAGCGTCAACAACAGGCTGACCAGCGCGCCGCAACCGGCGGACAGCACCACGCCGGTGAGCAGCAGTCGGTAGATGTTGCGCTCTCCGCCGCGGAAACCCAGGCCGAATACGGCCACGATAGCCAGCAACGCACCGCCGAAGGAGGAGAGTTGCGCGGCAGCCAGGCCCGCGCCCAGCAGCATGGCGCTCAGCGCGCCCACCGCCGCGCCCCCGGAAATGCCCAGGATGTAGGGGTCGGCCAGCGGATTGCGCAACAACGCCTGCAACAGCACCCCGGACAGGCTCAACAGGCCGCCGCAGGCAAACGCTGCCAGCACCCGCGGCAGGCGCAGTTGCCAGATCACTGCAACCGTCGTGGCGTCGCCTTGTCCGAGCAGGGCGTGCATGATCTGGTCCGGCGCGATAGGCAGGGAGCCGTTCGCCAGACCCACTGCGCAGCTCAGCGCGGCGGCCAGGGACAACAGTAGCAGTAGCAGTCGAGGGTTCATCTTGAGAACGATAAAAAGGCGCACATTGTAGTGCGCCCAGGCTTCATGCGTGGCACCCGATTATATATTCAGCTGCGTCTCAAGGTGTAGCGCGCAGCGCAGCTATCGGTTACCTGCCTTCATTTTTGCGGGGAAGGTTTGGCCGCGTCAGAAAGTTTGGGGTCGGCCGCCGAGTCGGTTTTGCCGCTCAGGCAACTCTTCATGAATACCTTGCGCTCATCGCCCTTGAGCGACTTGGCCTTTGCCGTTTTATTGCAGGATTTCATCCTTTCCTGTTGCGGCCCGGCGCTGGCCGGGGACGCTGCGATCAGCATGAAGCCGATGCAGGACAGCGAGATCAGATTTTTCATGGTAACTCCCTAAGGTTGGTGACATGTAGTTCCCCTGCGGAAATGGAAAGGCAGTCTGCCTGTCCGTTGCGCCCGAGTTTGTTTCGGGACGTTTTTCGCATGGATTCCGTGCAGACGTGACTTGTCTGACGCGTGCAAATTCTGTCAAAGCAACCGGGCCATGACTACCTGCCAGTACGGATAGGCGTGCCGGAAGATCGCTGCAGGGATCCCTGCAGCCCAGCTGGAATACTCAGTGCAGGGAGATGATGGGCCAGCCCTGTCGTTCGGCGTGGGCGCGCAGGGTGTCGTCCGGATCGACCGCTACCGGCCGGTCGACTTTTTGCAGCAACGGCAGGTCGTTGAGCGAGTCGCTGTAGAACATCGATTCAGCAAAACTGTCCCAGCGCCAGCCGAGTTGTTCCATCCAGCCATTCAGACGGGTAATTTTTCCTTCGCGAAAACTGGGAATGCCGGATATTCTCCCGGTGAATTCGCCATCCTTGTGCTCGGGTTCGGTGGCGATCAGGTGTTCAACGCCGAAGGCACGCGCGATCGGAGCAGTCACAAAGCTGTTGGTGGCGGTGATGATGACGCAGACGTCGCCTGCTTCGCGATGTCGTGCCACCAGTTCCAGGGCGGGACGTCCCATCATGCCGCGCACCCTGTTGCGCATGAATTCCTCGTGCCAGCCATCCAGCGTCTTGCGCGAATGGCGCGACAGGGGCATTAACTGGAAGTCCAGGAACTCGTGGATGTCCAGGGTTCCTGCCTTGTATTGGCTGTAAAATCCCTGATTCCTGGCTTCATACAATTCTCGGTCCAGGACGCCCTTGTCGATGAGGAACTGGGCCCACTCGAAATCGCTGTCGCCGCTCAGCAAGGTATTGTCCAGATCAAACAGTGTCAGTTTCAAGTGTATCCCGCGTGGTTATGCTGGCCAGAAAAACATGGTTGCACTTTTCATTTGCCAATTCAAAGTTATAATGAGTCAAATTAAAACTGTTTCAATTATGCCCATAAAAACCGTGGTAGTACCAGATATCGCAGGATTGAATGAATTTATGGCAGATGGCTTCGATCCTCGGGCACGGGGAGGGATATGCAGGGGTTCATTGCTTTTATCCGGACTTGATTATGGATACTAATAAGAAATATCCAAAGCTTGCCAAGGCCATCGCGAGCGCCGGGGCGGAATTTCCCCGGCAACTGGAGAAACATCACCCGCACATACTGGAACGCATCGAGCTGTTCTGGGGCGACCCGGAACTGATCCAGTACCTGGATTCGCTGCTGCTCGAAACGCGCAAGAATCGCAAGGGTTTTGCACCGGAAGCCCTCATGGAACTGGCGTTGGTCAAGCAGGTTCACGATTTTCTCTATCCGTCACTTGACACCACTCCGTTTGATCCATTCAGCGGGACCGGAATTCTGTCGCCGGCAAAACATCCGTCTGCTGACCAGGCCAAACCGGGAGCGCCTCCGGTTCAAATGAGCAAGGCTGATAGTGCTGCGGAGAATATCGATGCACGGACTTTACCCGCCCCATCCGGAGACAAGGGGAGCAGGCCCGGCTCCGTACTGCCCGGCAAGGGAGTCTGGCCTGTCATTACGACATCCCATGACTTGTACCGATCTGCAGATCTCCGCCGCAAGGGAGCAAATTTGTACGACCTGCAAGGCAAGCAGATCGGCGAGATCCTCATGCATTACGGACTGATCGATGAGCAGTCGCGGCGTGTGGTGGCGCGCATGCAGGAAAGGGCTGAATATGCCGACAAGCCGATCGGGCAGATGCTGGTCGATATCGGCATCATCGATCAGATGGACCTGGAGCGCGCCTTGTGTATCCAGACCGGAGTTATCATGGTCGATGTATTGTCGCTATCGGTTCCATCCGAGGTGACGAAACTGATTCCAACCGATAAGGCACGCGAAAAGCAGGTTGTGCCGGTAGGAAGCTATCACGGCAATTTATTGCTGGCTTGTGCGGACCCGTTCGGGTTCACGGATGGCCCCTTCTTCAATGTGCTGACCGGCTTGAAAGTGGAGCCGGTGTATGCCCCGCGCCATGAAATCGTCAATTGCCTCAATATGTATGGCGCGACCAAAAACCTTGGGGAAGCGCAGGCGGAGTTTCGTGATCTGGCCCAGAAAACCTTTGATTCGATGCCCGGCATCGAAGCGGTTTCAAAAGCACTGGCCAATTCTGAAGTATCAGAGAATGACGCCACCATCATCAACCTGGTCAACAAACTTATCCAGAATGCCATCGACGAGGCCGTGTCGGACATTCATATTGAATTGTTCCAGGATAGCCCGGAAACCGATATTCGCTTTCGCCGGGACGGGCATCTGGAAAACTTTTCCACCTTCCCCAGCGCATATCATAAGGCGGTGGTCTCGCGCATCAAGATCATGTCCGGACTGGACATCTCGGAACGGCGCCGGCCCCAGGACGGCAAGATCTCGTTCGGGATACCGAACGGTAACAAACATACCGACTTGCGCGTGTCCATCATTCCTACCATTCGCGGCGTCGAATTCGTCACTATCCGTGTCCTGACTTCCGGTGAACCGTTGCCGCTGGCCGACCTGGGACTGACCGAACGTGATTTGAATGCTTTCCGAGAAGAATTCCATCATTCGTTTGGATTGATCCTGGTGTGCGGACCCACCGGGAGCGGCAAGACAACGACGCTGCATTCGGTGATGAGAGAGTTGAATACCGGAGACAACAAGATATGGACTGCGGAAGATCCGGTGGAGATCGTGCAGTCCCATTTGTGCCAGGTGCAGATAAACAACAAGGTGGATGTCACCTTCGCCAATATCCTGCGTTCCTTCCTTCGTGCCGATCCCGATATCATCATGATAGGCGAGATGCGCGACCAGGAAACTGCCAAGATCGCGCTGGAAGCATCAATGACAGGCCATCTGGTATTGTCTACGCTGCATACCAATTCCGCTTCAGAGACGGTGGCGCGACTGGTGGACCTGAAAGTGGATCCCTATAACCTGTCGGATGCATTGTTGGCCATCCTGGCACAACGGCTGGTGCGCAAACTGTGCCAGGAATGTGCGAAATACGAGGAAGCATCTGCACTCGATCTGGAAGGACTGGCTAATGAGTATTACATGTCGGCCCATGACAAACTCCCGTCACTATCGGAACGTGAAGAAATTATTGGCTCATGGCAAAAGGCATGGAGCAAGGATGGTAAACTTTTCCTGGCGCATCCTGTTGGTTGCAAGTCCTGCAGCGGGGGATACAAGGGGCGCATAGGCTTGTATGAATTGCTGCGCGCCACGCCGCAAATACGGGAATTGATCCGACGCCTGTCCTCTGCCGCCGATTACAAGCAAGCCAGTGTCGGCAAAGGCATGAGGACGCTGAAGCAGGATGGTATCGAGAAAGTTATCCGGGGTCATACCGATATGGCGCAGGTCCATATTGCTTGCGCATAGGTTCAACACTCGACTACAGTCCGGTATACTCGGCCGAGCAATTAAATGAAACTAATAACCATTATAAATAAAATACGTGCCATTTAAATAAAATACGTGCCATTAAATTGAAAACTTCATCACCCTATGCGTTTGCCAGACTGGCCTTGGTTCTGGTCAGCATGTTGTGTTGTCCGGGCGTTGGCCGTGCCATCGGACTGGGTGAGGTTGAAATGCAAAGCAAGCTGGGGGAGCCTTTGCAGTTCCGGGTTGGGCTTGTTATCAACCCTGGCGAGAAAGTGGAAGAATCCTGCTTGTTCCTGTCCGCTACTGACGATTCCGGGCCGAATTTACAAGAATATTTCTACCATGCCCAGTTGGCTATCAAGACGGCGGGCGAGCACCAATATGTAAGCATCAGTTCGCCACAACCGTTCGATGAGCTTTTTGCCAGGGTGCAACTGAAGATCAACTGTCCCGGCGTGGCAAATATAAGCAAGATATTGACGCTATTGCCTGACCTGAGGATTTCCCCGCCTCAGGTATCCATAGCGTCACTGCCTTCTGTCAACAAACAGGGCCGGGTCGAAATCAGCCTGCCGAATATCGAAACCAGCCCCGCACCTGTTACCGCATCCGGGATGCCCGTGGCACAAAAGGCCGAAGTCAGCCACCGTCGTCCCTCCGGCAAGCGCGCCATTGCGCACCACCCGCCCATTGCCCGTCGTGCCCATCATGAGCGAGAAGCAATTTTCCGGTTAAAGCTGTCGGGCGATCCGATTGATGAATCCCGTATCGGGAAAATCAGCCCCGAGGACCGCGAATTGCTGTTGGCGCAACAGAAGTTGCTGGACTTCGATGATCAGACAGCCAAGTTTCTGGAATTGCAGCATCAGGTAAAACAGTTGCAGGATCAATTGGGACTGATCAGGCTCAAGCTCGAGAAAATCGAGCTTGCAGCGCCAGGTTCTGAACGTTCCGGCGGCACGCCTGCGAAACCGTCTGCCGGTATTGAACCGGGAGACCTGGATCGCATGCTGCTGATAGGGGCAGGCTTATTGCTCGCCGTGCTGCTGCTATGGCGCTGGCTGAGGTACTACAGCAATACCAAGTCGCGGCAGCCAGCTCACCCGGATGCTGGCTTCGCCGAAGACCAATCTGCCGAATCCGCCAGTTCCGGGAATATCATCCACAGTGTGGCGCCAGTTCCCGCCAAGTCAGTCGTGTCTGCCGAAATTAAAGCCCCGGCTACGTCCAGGACATTCTCTGGCACGAAGAAGAAGGAGATGGTGCAGCCGTCCAGTGTGGCCAAGACCAAGGAAGAACTGGCTGAAGACGATTCAATGCTGGAAGAAGCCGAGCTGTATGCCGCTCACGGCCATTCCGACAAGGCAATCGAAATACTGCACGAGATTATCGCGAAGAATGCTACCTACACTGAAGCATGGGTGTTGATGATGTCGATACTTTCGTCTCTCGGAAAAGCGAAAGAGTTCGAGAAGGCAGCGCGGGATTTTTTCAAGCACAACCCGCGGAGCGAATCGTGGAAAATGATACAGGCATTGGGGCGTACGCTGGACCCGCGTAATCCCCTGTATGCAGGCAGCAACAATCTGGATATCGCGGCCAGATACCTGCAGCAGCTGGCGCTAAGCGGGAAACGGCTGGTTGGCGATATCCTGGTGGACATGGGCGTGTTATCAGAGCAGGAACTGAAAAAATCCATGGCGGATTTCGATCCCAAGATTCATGGTCGTTTTGGCGGGTATCTGGTTGCGCGCAAACTGATCACCCATGCACAGCTCAGCGAAGCATTGGTGCTCCAGCAGGGTATAGGCGAGGAGGCGGTATCAGGCACCCGTTTGACCCTGCAGGAGATGGAGGATTTGCTGTCCGGCTTTGATCCGGTGCGGGACGGCAGCATCGGCGAATTTCTGCTATTGCATGGCGTGATCACGCCCGAACAGTTCGAGAAAGTAATGGAACTGGAAAGCCTGGAAGCAGAATCGGACGACCATGTCTCCGATGCGGATGAATCCCCGGTTGCACCGGAGGAAGATGGCAGCATAGATTTTTTTGAAAATGCGCCTACTCATGACAAGTTGAGCAGGAGACTTGATGCATTGAAAGTTGAGAAGCAGGAAATCCCCCCTCATTTGATGCCATCCTTGCCGGAGCTTGATAACGATAGCGAGTCCGATAAGAGTGACAAGCCGGACGACTGACCGGGATAGCAGGCATCAAGCCGGTCGGTTGGGTCGGATATTCAATCAGGTTTGCCGATTTGTTCTTTATGTCGGCAGCATCAGGAGTTCAGCAATTCTTTCAATAGCGGTACGGATGCGGGGCGCTGCAGGCGCAGGCAAAGTTTATCCAGCGATTCCAGCGTGGCCAGCAGCGATGGCAGGTCGCGGCGGCCATGGCGCAGCAGGTATTGGATGACTTCCTGCGGCAGATCGAGGCCGCGCGCCTGGGCATGACCTTCCAGCGCCCGGGCCTTTTCCGCATCATCCAATGCATGCACCTGGTATATCAGGCCCCAGCCCAGTCGAGTGCGCAGGTCATCGCGCAGGTTCAACCGGGCGGGCGCCATCGCGCCGCTGACCAGCAGCAAGCCGCCGCTTTCACGCATCTGGTTAAAGCGTTCGAACAGCGCAATTTGAGCCGTGTCGTCAAGCGAATCCACATCGTCCACGGCGGCCACCTGCAGCGCATCCGGCACCGCGCCGCACAGGCAGATCGCGGTTTGCCCTGCCTTGCGCGCCTGACCTACTGTCGCCTGCAGCAGATGACTCTTGCCGCTGCCCGCTGCGCCCCACAGGTAGATGCAGCGCTCGGTGCCCGTACCTGCCAATGCGTGACGCAAAGCGGAGACCAGTTCGACATTGCGCCCGGTGACGAAATTGTCCAGTGTGGGTATCCAATCGGGTGCGATGTTGAGCAGCAACTGGGTCATGGTCAGCCCTGATGCAGCGAACTGGACAGATACCAGCTTTTGCCATGGCGCAGCAGCACCAGCAGCGCGGCGGACAGCGGTAATGCAAGCAGCACGCCGAAAAAGCCGAACAGTTGCCCAAAGGCGAGCAAGGCAAAAATCACCGCCAGCGGATGCAGTCCGATGCGCTCACCTACCAGCCAGGGCGTGATTGCCATGCTTTCCAGTGCATGGCCGATGCCGAATGCCACCCATACCAGCAGCAGGCCGCCGAAGCCTGAAAACTGCATCGCGGCCGCGAGTGTTGCCAGCGCCAGTCCGATGATCATGCCCAGATAGGGCACGAACACCAGCATGCCGGTAATGATGCCGATGGGTAGTGCGAATTCCAGGCCGGCCAGCCACAGGGCAACAACATAATATGCGCTCATCAGCAGCATCACGGAGATCTGCCCGCGCAGGAATTCTGCCAGCACGGCATCGACCTCGCGCGCGATCTCCAGCGCCTTGCCGTGCCAGCGCTGCGGCAGCAATTGCTCGACATGCCCCAGTATCAGGTTCCAGTCGCGCAGCAGGTAGAACAGGGCAAGCGGGATCAGCACCAGGTTCATCAATCCATTCAGCAGCGAGGCGCCGCCACCGCCCAGCCACGGCAGCAACTTCGAGGCGATATTGCCCGCACCCTGCAGGTGACTGAGCAGCATGTTCTTCAGCGAGACGGCATCCAGTTTCAGGTCGATGCCCAGCCACTGCTGCAGTTGTGGCAGCAAGGAATAGCGCAGTGTATCCAGCCAGCCCGGTATCCGATCCGCCATGTGCTCTACCTCGGTCTGCAGCAAGGGCAGCATGATCAGCGACAGGATTCCGATCAGCACGATGATGACAAGCATGACCGTCACCGTGGCCAGGGTGCGCGGCCAGTGCCACGCGCCCAGCCGGTTTACCAGCGGGTTGCAGATATAAGCCAGTATTCCCGCTGCGACGAATGGGGTGAGCACCGGGCCGAGCAAGTGCAGCAGCCAGAACAGCACGACGGCAAACGCTATCCATTGCAGTGCGGCAAAGCGTTCGGTGGGCATTTGAGGTAGAATCCTGCGGACAAAAATTGCCTGCACTGTATCCCGAAGAAAGCGAGAACTCAACTTGAGTCAGAAAAATTCCCTCTCCTACCGCGATGCCGGCGTGGACATAGACGCCGGCGACCGGCTGGTCGAAAACATCAAGCCGTTCGCCAAACGCACCATGCGCCCTGAGGTGATCGGCGGCATCGGCGGTTTCGGCGCGCTGGTGGAGATTTCCAAAAAATTCCGCGAGCCGGTACTGGTTTCCGGTACCGACGGCGTCGGCACCAAGCTGAAGCTGGCATTCGAATTGAACCGCCACGACAGCGTCGGCATCGACCTGGTGGCGATGAGCGTGAACGATATCCTGGTGCAGGGCGCGGAGCCGCTGTTCTTCCTCGATTACTTTGCCTGCGGCAAACTGGACGTGGATGCCGCGACCGAGGTCATCAAGGGCATCGCGGCCGGCTGCGAACAGGCGGGCTGCGCGCTGATCGGCGGCGAGACCGCCGAGATGCCGGGCATGTATCCGGCCGGAGAATACGACCTGGCAGGGTTCGCGGTGGGCGTGGTGGAAAAATCCGCAATCATCACCGGCGCAGACATCCGGCCCGGCGACGTGGTGCTGGGCCTGGCATCGAGCGGCGCGCATTCCAACGGCTATTCGCTGGTGCGCAAGATCATCGAACGCAGCAAGCCCGACCTGGATGCGCCAGTTCGACGCCGGGCGTTCGCTGGCTGATTGCATCATGGCGCCCACGCGCATTTACGTTAAGCCGCTGCTGGCGCTGATGCAGAAGGTCACCGTCAAGGGCATGGCGCACATCACCGGCGGCGGTCTGCTGGAAAACGTGCCGCGCGTATTGCCGGAAAACGTGGTTGCCGTATCTTGACCGGGATGCGTGGCAGATGCCCGAAACTGTTCGACTGGTTGCGCGAACAGGGCAACGTCGCGCCTCAGGAGATGTATCGCACCTTCAATTGCGGCATCGGCATGGTGGTGATCCTGTCGGCGGGCGATACGCCTGCCGCGCTCAATCATCTCGAGGCCGCCGGAGAAAGCGCATGGGTCATCGGTGCGATACAGGCAAGATCGGGCGATGAAGCGCAAACCCGGGTTGAATAATTCAGTGCAAAAGAGAGTAGTCGTGCTGATCTCCGGGCGAGGCAGCAACATGCAGGCGCTGCTGGAAGCCGACCTGCCAAACTATCTTGTCGCGGCAGTCATCAGCAATCGTGCCGATGCGCCGGGATTGGCGATTGCCGAACAGCATGGTGTTGCCACGCAAGTCATATCTCATCGAGACTATCCCGATCGCCACTCCTTTGATGTGGCGCTGGCAGCGGCTATCGATCTCTACCAGCCTGAGCTGATCACGCTGGCCGGATTCATGCGTATCCTGACCCCTGAATTCGTGGTGCGTTATCGCGGCAGGCTGATCAATATCCATCCTTCGCTGCTTCCCGCCTATGGCGGACTGGATACGCACACGCGCGTGTTGCAGGATGGCGTAAAGGTTCACGGGTGCACCGTGCATTTTGTCACCACTGACCTGGATCTCGGTCCCATCATCATCCAGTCGGCAGTCGGGGTGTTGTGCAACGATACCCCTGACACACTGGCGGCAAGGGTGCTGTGCGAGGAACACCGGATTTATCCGCAGGCGGTGCGCTGGTTCTGCAGCGGGCGTCTGAAGCTGTCGGAGAATGGCCGGGTGCTGCTGAGCCGTTTTGAACAACCCGGCGCCGCGCTCGTTTCGCCGGGGCTGGACTAAACCATGCATAGCTTTGTGCGCATGACATTTTGCCTGCTGCTTTGCGTTATCGTGCAACCGTTGCAGGCCGCGACCGCTCCCTCGCGGCTCGATATTGCATATGATGTGCTCAAGGGCAGTATGCGCATTGCCGCCATGACCGAGACATTCGTCAGGACCGGGGATCATTACAGGATCGAGAGTGTCAGCGAGGCAAAAGGACTGCTGGCCTTGTTCAAGCCGGAGACCATACGGCTGATCAGTGAAGGCACGCTTACCCCATCGGGATTGCGCCCCTCCTTCTTTTCCAGCCAGCGCAAGATCGATGTCGACCGGAATAATCGCGCCGATTTTGACTGGGCAGCCGGCCGCATTACGCTGACCGACCGCGACGGCAAGCGCACCTTGCCGTTGCCAGCCGATACCCAGGATCGCCTGAGCGCGATGTACCAGTTCATGTTCCTGTCATTGGATCATGTCGCCAGGCTGGATTTCCACATGACCAACGGCAGCAAGGTGGACATCTATAACTATCTGGTTGCGCCGTCACAGCCGGTCAATGTTCCGCTCGGCACATTCAAGGCGCTGTATGTCAGCAGCGTGCCGGAAGCAGGCGCCAGCAAAACGGAGATCTGGCTGGCCACCGAGCATGCCGACTTTCCCTGGAAGATGACCATTACCGATCCGGACGGCGGGGCGTTCACGCAGGTGCTGACGCGATTCGATTTGACGCCGGGACCGTGAGCCACAGTCATCAGATCGTCATGAAAATTTGCGAACCTTCGAGCAGCCGAGAATCGGGTCAAGCAAGTGGACTTGCCTTAATCTCCGAGTTGTTGAATAAAACCTCAGGGAATGCGTCGATTCGGCAAGTCCGAAAATTGCTGCGAAAATGTTGTAAAAGTGATACGGTATGAACTTGGAAAGCTTAGACAAGCGCTGAAAAAAATGCTAAAAAACGCTTGGCTACGCTGTTATTAGAAGATAAAATCGAATTTGCCTAGGGGAATAGCTTAGGTTTAAAGCTTAAGCTATGCCTGTGCAGGTTTTATTTGATTGAAGCTATAACCACTAGTAGCATATAGTATTCTCTGAGCCGTGCGGGCAGGTGGATCGGCGTGTTATGTTGGCTTGGCCTTAATCTAAGTGGTTTTCAGGTCTTCAGATATGATTTGCCACAACTTTAAGATTGTTTAATTTTTATGGGAGTTCCAAATGAAAAGAAAAAGTATGTCTCGTTTGTTGGTTAATCTGCTGGTGATCGGCGGTGTGGTTTCTTTTGGGACTACCGCATATGCGGTAACTGATACGCTTACACCAAGCAGTACCACGCCGGCATCGGCTTCGACTCCCTCCATATCACAGGTGCCGGTTTCATATGTGGTGACAAACTCCGGTGGCACTACAGTGGGTACTTTCACGTACGATTCCACCCAGCCCGTCGATTCGCAATGGACCGGACCTTCTGGCTGGTCACAAGGCTATATTGCCGGCCCCACGCTTGTTCCGGGCCTGATGGTAAATCTGTCAACGGGAGAGTCAGTCCAATTTACGCCTCCTACATCTTCGCATCTTAGTGCAACCGGAGCGGCGACGACATCTGACGTCGGCGCTATCTTTTCTGGCGACACGACCACTAGCGGCGTTTTGGGGGCGGGTGCCACGATATCGAACGGGACTATCAACGTAACTTCCCCTGGCGTCTTGCCCGTTGCGGCCACGCCTGATCCATTGGGCTACTCTTATGCCAACACCGGTACTCCTGCGAATAATATTTCTACCACTGCTGCGGTATCTGCACCGACTCCAGGCTTTGTAACCGATACGACTTCTCCAACTCCGTCTGCCTCGACTACAACCGTAACAAGCGCCGCGGCGACATTTAGTACCGGGACTTATGATGTAACATTCGACGGTGCGAATCCGACGGGCACGGTCAGCGGCAGCTCTGTGGCATTGGATAATACCGGGCTGAGTTTCAACTCACTGACCGGTACGGCTACGCTGGATTCAACAACCGGGGTGATCACTGCCGACATTACGCCGGATCCGCTCGGATCTACGAATATCGGCCCAACGGGCGTTACTACTGGTCAACTTACTGTTGCCGATGGCGGTACAATTACCATGAACCCCGGTGCAACTGTGGGCAACGGTTATGTCGACATTAGCGGTGCAGCTGGCAGCCAAACTGCCACGTTTGGTGTGGTCAATCCAAATGGAGAGATTAACGGCATTTCCGCCAATACTACTTCCGCAACCATGACTGGCGGCACGGGGACCACTACATGGACGTTGACCAATTCCGGCGCAGTACTGGCTGATTCGGTTACCGGCAATACCTTCACGGTGGACAATCTCGGCAATGCCCAGATTACCGGCACCTTGGGTGTAACGGGCAACACCACGCTGAGCACGTTGTCTACAACCGGCCTGGCTACGCTTGATTCCGCCAGTGTGACGAACAATGCGACTGTGGGTGGAACCCTGGGCGTAACGGGCAACACCACGTTGACCACGTTGTCGACCTCCGGTTTGGCCACGCTTGATTCTGCCAATGTGACGAACAATGCGACTGTGGGTGGAACCCTGGGTGTAACGGGCAACACCACGCTGACCACGTTGTCGACCTCCGGTTTGGCCACGCTTGATTCTGCCAATGTGACGAACAATGCGACTGTGGGTGGAACCCTGGGTGTAACGGGCAACACCACGCTGACCACGTTGTCGACCTCCGGCCTGGCTACGCTTGATTCCGCCAATGTGACGAACAATGCGACTGTGGGTGGAACCCTGGGCGTGACTGGTACCACCACCACGCATGGTATCGTCAATACAGGCAACAACATCACCACCGCTACGTTGTCTACAACCGGCCTGGCTACGCTTAATTCCGCCAGTGTGACGAACAATGCGACTGTGGGTGGAACCCTGGGCGTGACTGGTACCACCACCACGCATGGTATCGTCAATACGGGCAACAACATCACCACCGCTACGTTGTCTACAACCGGCCTGGCTACGCTTAATTCCGCCAGTGTGACGAACAATGCGACTGTGGGTGGAACCTTGGGTGTAACGGGCAACACCACGTTGACCACGGTGCATGCAACCGGCTTGGCCACACTCGACAATGGCCTGGAAGTGAACACTAGTGCTGGCGCCGGTAACCTTGGTAATGGAGTGGCCAGCGTGGAAAACAGCGCCGCCACGTTTGGTGTGACCAACGTTAATGGTCATGTGAACGGGATCAGTGCCAATACCACGAGCGCTACCATGACCGGCGGTACGGCATCCACGACCTGGACACTGAGCAACAGTGGCGCTGTCCTGAGCGATTCCACGAATGGTACGACATTTTCTGTGGACAACTCCGGCAATACTGGCATCTCCGGAACGCTTGGTGTGGCCGGTCTGAGTACGACCCATGGCATCAACAACAGCAATAATAAGATCACCGGTGTTGCAAACGGAACAGGCACATATGATGCGGTCAACTTTGGGCAGTTGCAGGACGCGAGAAAAATATCTTCAAGCGGAATTGCAGCGGCTACTGCGATGGCCAACATACCCAATGTAGAACCGGGCAAGGTGTTTAGTGTCGGCGCAGGCGTGGGAAATTATGATGGCGAAACATCGCTTGCCATCGGTGCCAGCTACCGTGCGAGTCCGAGCACCGTCCTGCGTGGCAGCTTAGGCTTCGGCAACAGCAATACCGCTGTCGGTGTGGGTTTGGCAACATCCTGGTAAACGAAGTAATTTTGTTCTCAAGAACCCAACCTCCAGCGGGGGTTGGGTTTTTTTTTAGGTATATAAACATGATCAGCAAGCGATACTTCTTCAGCATCGGTCTCCCGGCCTTTCTGGGCCTTGGACTGCTAAGCAATGCGGTTTGGGCTGCAAATCCGATACAGACCCCATCGTCCAGGGTTTATGCAGCCTCCTCCGAGAATTTGAATCCTGTGGCGCAGAGCGCTGCCAAGCAAGGGGTCAAGTCCTGCCTGAAGCGCATTGATCAGATCACCAATTTCCTCGGCAAGGGCGCCAATGCGGGCATTTCCCTGTTTCCTGCGCCCAGCATCGTCGATCGGCGGTTATTCTCGCTGGCCATGGAAGTGGATTTGCCCGGTACGCTGTCGTATGCCGGCGCCTCATTCGCTCCGGTCGGGACCGACAATTGTGACGCCGAGTATCAGGCGGTAACCTATGTGCCAATGAATTGCCAGAATTTGGCGGCAAGAAATTTTTCACAACTCAAATCACTTGGCGTGATGAAGCAAAGCATCCAGATGCTCGATGGCGGCCCGAACATGCGCGTATTCCTGATGCCGGCGGGCCAGGGATGCGTCGTTATCAAGAAGGAAATGGCGTACTGATCCACCCACCTTGCTTGATAGCAGGCCAGGTAAAACATTGGCCGCATGGGGAATCATAGGTTTGTTATCAAGCGTTGCGCAACAGTCGCATAAGCATGTTGAAATTTTCATGCGCAAAAATCCCGGCAAGCAGATTGATATTTTGATACGGCGCCCGACTTGAGGCATTATCCGGTTATACATCGAATTCCGGAATCAGAAGTGCCATGAACACCTCGCTACATCTCCTGCTGATCCTGCTTGCTGTCGCCGTCGGTGTGGTGGTGTTGTGCCGCATCTTCAAGCTCCCGGTCATGCTGGGTTATCTTTTCGTCGGCATCCTGATCGGGCCGCATGCGCTGGGCTGGATACCGGATGCGCCGGAAACCAGGCATCTCGCCGAGTTCGGCGTGGTGTTCCTGATGTTCAGCATCGGGCTGGAATTCAGCCTGACACGGCTACGGGCGATGCAGCGGCTGGTGTTCGGCCTAGGCACCGCGCAGGTGGTGGCGACCATGCTGCTGGTCATGCTGGCCTCGTATTTCTTCGGGTTGGACTGGCGCGCCGGGCTGGCGCTGGGGGGCGTGCTGGCCATGTCTTCCACCGCTATCGTGAGCAAGTTGCTGGTCGAGCGTGCTGAATTGAGTTCGGCGCACGGTCAGAACATCATGGGCGTGCTGTTGTTTCAGGATCTGGCCGTTGTACCTTTGCTGATCATCATTCCCTCGCTCGACAGCAGCGGCAAGACACTCTATATCACCCTCGGGCTGGCCATGGTGAATGCAACGGTGGTGCTGGCAGCCCTGCTGGTATTCGGGCAGCGCCTGTTGCGACCGTGGTTTCATGTGGTGGCGCAGCAGAAGTCGTCCGAGTTGTTCATGCTTAATGTGTTGCTGTTCACGCTGGGTCTGGCCTGGATCACCGAACTGGCCGGGCTGTCAATGGCGCTGGGCGCGTTCGTGGCGGGCATGCTGATCTCCGAGACCGAATATCGTTATCAGGTGGAGGAGGACATCAAGCCGTTCCGTGATGTGTTGCTGGGCCTGTTCTTCGTCACCATCGGCATGTTGCTGAATGTCGGCAGCGTGATATCCGGCTTTGGCTGGGTGTTGCTGGTTCTGCTGATCCTGCTGCCATTCAAGGCGGCGGTGGTCGCGATCCTGGCGCGCTGGATCACCGGCGATCTGGGGGCAGCCGTGCGTAGCGGTTTTGGCTTGGCGCAGGCCGGGGAATTCGGGTTCGTGCTGTTGACCCTGTCTGGTGAAAATAATCTGCTGCCGCAGCCGGTGATGCAGAACGTGCTGGCGGCGATGCTGATCTCGATGCTGGCGGCGCCGTTCCTGATCCAGTATACGGAAGCCATCATACGTCGCTTGTTTCCTTCCGAATGGATGAACCGTGCTCTGCTGCTGCACCAGATAGCGATACAGACGATGGCCGCGCAAACACACATCATCCTCTGCGGTTACGGTCGCAGTGGCCAGGCACTGGCGCGTTTTCTGGAGCAGGAAAACGTGCAGTTCATCGCACTGGATCTCGATCCGCATCGGGTACAGGAAGCAGCCGGTGCAGGCAAGCGCGTCGTATATGGCGATGCCGCAAAACGCGAAGTATTGCTGGCGGCAGGCCTGATGCGGGCCAACACCCTGGTGGTCACCTATGATGACAAACATTCAGCGCTGCGCATTCTTCATCATGTGAATGAAATACGTCCCGATCTGCCGGTGATCGTGCGTACTGCAGACGATACGCATATCGAAGAATTGAAACAGGCGGGCGCAGCCGAGGTGGTGGCCGAGGTGCTGGAAGGCAGTGTCATGCTTGCGTCGCAGGCGCTGTTGTTGTCCGGCGTGCCGCTCAACAAGGTGATTCGTCGTATCCAGGAAAACCGCGCGCAACGCTATAGCGTGTTCAGCGGATTTTTCCGTATCCCGCAGGATACCGCGGAAGAAGCGACGGAAAACACCCAGCCGCGCTTTCTCAACGTTTTGCTGGGCGAACGCGATGCGGCAGTGGGCAAGATGTTGAACGAACTGAACCTGGCCGAACTGGATGTCGAGGTGAATGCAGTGCGCCGCCACAATGTTCGCGGCAACCACCCGGCCGGGGATATGGTGATGCAATCCGGCGATGTCCTGGTGCTGTTTGGCCAGCCGGAAATGCTGACTGCCGCTGAAAAACGCATGCGTTCCGGGTCGTGACAAATTGGCCCATTCTGCTTTAAACGCCCATGCAAACGGTGTAGGAATTGCCGTCCATAATACTGCTCATGACGATCGATTTGCCCGAGTTTGCCGGATCGGAAACACGAACAGCGCCGGTATCCGCATCGCCATTGTCGAGCGCCGTATCCAGTTGTTTGGCAAATTTTCCAAGGATGCCGGCGGAGCAGATGACATAGGTTCCGGTCATGCCGGTCTGGGCATCTCCCGCTGCATTTGAGGTGATGGTGGTGAAGCTGGCATTATTGCTCTGGATACCGATCCTGCCGCCGACGGCATTGGTTTGGGGGTAACCGGCATCACCGACGGCGGTGGACCCGGTGGCAAAACCAGCCAGACGCACATGCTGCCAGAACAGGTTGCTTTCGCTGGTCAGATCATTGGCGGCGTCCCAGGCGCCGTCGAGCACTCCATTTCCCATTGCACACAGGTTCGCAGTCGCCGGCGTGCATGCCGAGGCACCGGACAGATGGGTCGTCACGCCGGCATCGTCGCCGGGCAGCGCCCTGAACTTGTCCTGATAGCCATAGATGAATACCGGGATGTTCCTGAAATCATTGGCCAGGTTCTTAACCTTCGCGCTGTCTATCAGTTCCTGACCTTTCAACACGCCGCTGAGCAGCAGCCCGATGATCACCAGCACGATCGCGATCTCGATCAGGGTGAAGCCTGTTTGCCTGTATTTCATGATTGCCTCCATTGAGTATTGATTTTCGCGGATTGCTTGCGGCAGTCATTCTTGCAAGCCGGAAAATCCCGGACTAGCTGTCGAGTCTGATAGGGCGCATGCAGGCTGACTTATGCGTGCACAACAGCTAACGGGTAAAATCACCCGCCATGACCAAGCCATCCGCTCCCAGACCGTCTGCCACCGCCCGGGAACGCCGTATCGCGCGCATCGATCAACTGTCATCGATAGAATACCCGGCCGACCTGCCGGTGGTGGCGCTGCGCGAGGCACTGGCGCAAGCCATCCATGCGCACCAGGTGACCATCGTCTGCGGCGAGACCGGCTCCGGCAAGACCACGCAATTGCCGAAGATCTGCCTGGCCATGGGCCGCGGCACCGAAGGCATGATCGCGCACACCCAGCCGCGCCGCGTGGCGGCGCGTTCGGTGGCGAATCGCATCGCGCAGGAACTGAAGACCGAACTCGGCGGCGTGGTCGGTTACAAGATCCGCTTCAACGACAAGGTGTCGGATTTCACCTGCATCAAGCTGATGACCGACGGCATCCTGCTGGCGGAGATCCAGGGCGATGCGCTGCTGAAAAAATACGACACCATCATCATCGACGAAGCGCACGAGCGCTCGCTCAACATCGATTTCCTGCTCGGTTATTTCAGGCGACTGCTGCCGCGCCGCCCGGACCTGAAACTGATCATCACCTCCGCCACGCTCGATGCGGAGCGCTTCTCCGGCCATTTTTCCGGCGCGCCGATCATCCAGGTCTCCGGCCGCAGCTATCCGGTCGAGGTGCGCTACCGCCCGCCGCAACAGAACGAGGAAGGCGAGCAGCAGGACGTGCCGCAAGCCGTATGCATGGCGCTGGACGAACTTTCCGTTGGCGGCCTCAAGGGCGATGTGCTGGTGTTCCTGCCCGGCGAGCGCGAGATCCGCGATACGGCGGAAGCGCTGCGCAAGCACCACCCGAAAGGCGTGGAGATCCTGCCGCTGTTCTCGCGCCTGTCCGCCGCCGAGCAGGATCGCGTGTTCAAGCCCGCCTCCGGCATGCGCCGCGTGGTGCTGGCCACCAACGTCGCCGAGACCTCGCTGACCGTGCCCAATATCGGCTACGTGATCGACTCCGGGCTCGCGCGCATCAACCGCTACAGCATCCGCCAGAAGGTCGAACAGCTGCGCGTGGAAAAGATCTCGCGCGCCGCCGCCAGCCAGCGCGCCGGCCGCTGCGGCCGGGTGATGAGCGGCATCTGCGTGCGGCTGTATGAAGAGCAAGACTTCCTTGCGCGCAGCCGAATACACCGACGCGGAGATCTTCCGCGTCTCGCTGGCGACGGTGATCCTGCGCATGGCCGCGCTGAACCTCGGCGAAGTCGAGCAATTCCCGTTCATCGAAGCGCCCGGTTCGCGCTCGATCACGGACGGTTACCAATTACTGGCCGAACTCGGCGCGATCGATGATGCGCGCCAGCTCACCCCGCTGGGGAAAGAACTCGCGCGCCTGCCGCTCGACCCGAGGATCGCACGCCTGCTGCTGGCCGGGCGGCAGTACCAGTGCCTGACGGAGATCCTGGTCATCGCCAGCGCGTTGTCGCTGCAGGATCCGCGCGACCGTCCGTCCGAGCGGCGCGAGGCGGCCGATGCCGCGCACCAGCGCTTCAACGACGAGCGCTCGGACTTTCTCGCCTACCTGAAGATATGGGCCTGGTTCCGCCAGGCGGTGCAGCACAAGAAATCCAACCGCCAGCTGACGGAACTGTGCCGGACGAATTTCCTGTCAGCGTTGCGCTTGCGCGAATGGCATGAACTGCACCAGCAATTGCATGCGCAGGTGAGCGAGATGGGCCTGCGCCTGAACGAGCAGCCCGCCAGCTTCGAGGCGATCCACAAGGCGCTGCTCACCGGCCTGCTCGGCAACATCGGCATGAAGAGCGTGGAGGAGATGCATTACCTCGGCGCGCGCGGCATCAAGTTCTTCCTCGCGCCGAATTCGGTGCTGGCGAAGAAGGGCGCGAAGTGGGTGATGGCGGCGGAACTGACCGAGACGACAAAGCTATACGCGCGCTGCATCGCGCGCATCGAGCCGCAGTGGCTGGAGGAGGTCGGCGCGCATCTGATCAAGCGCCACTACTACGATCCGCACTGGGAGAAAAAGGCGGCGCAGGTGGCGGCGTGGGAACGCAGCACGCTGTATGGCCTGATCATCAACCCGAAGAAGCGCGTGCATTACGGCCCGATGAACCCGGCCGAGTCGCGCGCAGGTGTTCATCAGCCAGGCGCTGGTGGAAGGCGAGTTCAACACGCCGGCACCGTTCTTCGCGCACAACCGGAAACTGATCCACGACATCGAGGCGCTCGAACACAAGGCGCGCCGCCCGGACGTGCTGGTGGACGACGAACTGATCTTCGCCTTCTATGACGCGCGCATTCCCGGCCGGCATCCACAACGGCGCCGCGTTCGAGCACTGGCGCAAGCAGGCCGAGCGCGACGAGCCGAAGTTGCTGTTCCTGAAAAAGGATGACCTGATGCGCCACGAGGCGGCAGGCATCACCACCGACCAGTTCCCGCCGCAGCTGCTGATGAACAACGTCAGCTATGCGCTGGGCTACCACTTCACGCCCGGCAAGAGCGACGACGGCGTGACGCTGACCGTGCCGCAGGCACTGGTCAACCAGGTGTCGGCGGCGCGCTGCGAATACCTGGTGCCCGGCCTGCTGGCGGAAAAGACCGCGCAACTGCTGAAGACGCTGCCGCAGAAACTGCGCCGCCACCTGGTGCCGTTGCCGGAGTGCGCCGCCGCGTTCTGCCGCGCGGTGGCGCCCTCGGATACGCCGCTGCTGCAGGCACTGGCGCGCTACATCCGCGAACAGAAACAGCTCGACACGCCGCTCGACGCATTCCGCCTCGAACAGTTGCCGCAACACCTGCTGATGAATTTTCGCGTGATTGACGAGCACGGCAGGCAGTTGGGCATGTCGCGCAACTTCGCGCAGCTGCGCGCGGAGTGGGCGCCCAAGACCAGCCCGCCGCCGGCAGCAACCGCCTCCCGCGCAGAACGATCCGGGGAGCGGAAGAGCGATGCCACGGCAGAGCGCCACACCAGCTGGGACTTCGGCGAGTTCGAACCGACCCGCGAAGAACAACGCGCCGGGCAGACCGTGACCCTGTTCAACGCGCTGGTGGACGAGGGCGATGCGGTGACGCTGTACGCGTATGACACGCGCGACGAGGCGCAGGCCGCGCATCGGCAAGGGCTGGCAAGATTGTTCATGCTGGCGCTGAAAGAACAGGTGAAGTTCCTGGAGAAGAACCTGACCGGCCTGCAGGCGATGGCGCTGCAGTTCCTGCCGTTCGGCAGCCAGCAAGACCTGCAGCGCCAGATATTGTCCGTGACCTTCGAGCGCTGCTGCCTGATGGAGCCGTGGCCGGCCAACGAGAAGGAATTCGCCGCGCGCAGCAAGGAGGCGAAAAGCCGCCTGACCCTGGTGGCGCAGGAGATCGCGCGGCTGGTCGGCGCGGTGCTGGCCGAATACCACGCGCTGCAAAAGTCGCTGCCCGGCTTCAAGGCACGGCCACGTGACGGTGCGGTGGAGCCGAAGCGTGCGAAAGTGGCCGTGTCGCGCCCTCTCCCGCAAACGGCTGGCTCCGCCAGTAACGTGTCGATGGCGCACACGCAGGCGGTGCAGGACATCCGTCAGCAACTGGAATGGCTGCTGGGCAAGGAATGGATCGCACGCACGCCCTACGAACGACTGCAGCACCTGCCGCGCTATCTCAAGGCGATCAGCGTGCGCATGGAAAAACTGCGCGGCAATCCTGCGCGCGATGCGCAGCAACTGGCGCAACTGGCGCCGCTGCAACATCAATGGCAGCGCAAGCTGGCGGCACAGCAGGGCGAGCACGATGTCAGGCTGGAAGACTTCGGCTGGCTGCTGCAGGAACTGCGCGTGTCGCTGTTCGCGCAGGAATTGAAGACGCCGGTGATCGTGTCGGTGAAGCGGTTGCAGAAGATATGGGAAGGGATTGCATGATTCCTGGGCGGTCTGCTCATCTGGTTTCCGCTTTTTGTTGAATCAGCTGATACCGCATTGCCTCAATGCGGCAGGCGCTACACCTTGAACAATGACTCAGCGTGGGCTATCCTTGGTTCCACCGTTGTTGCTGTATATACGTCATATTTTCCTGTTTTCTGTTCAGCACGCTCAGGCTATTGCATCAGGAGTGATAATAATAATGAGAATTCCTTATGACTGAAAAAAAATTATCACGCACCAAAACTGTCCACATGGTGTACTGGATTATTGCCCTGTTCATTGTGCTTATCGGTTTCCTGATTTTGATCATACAGGTTCAAAGGGATACTTTAATGTCCGTCCGCGCCTATGTCGGAGCCGAAGGCTTGTGGGCCAAGGCGCAGAAGGACGCCACTCGCAGCCTTGAACACTACGCCTTGTCTCACAAAGAGGACGACTTCAAATCCTTTCGCCAATTTATTCAAGTTCCGCTTGGCGACTTGAAGGCCCGCATCGAATTGCAGAAGCGCAATCCCGATCTTGATATGGCCCGTGACGGTTTTCTCCGGGGTGGCAATCATCCGGCGGATGTCGAATACATGATCAACTTTTTCCTTCGCTTCCAGCATATCGATTACATGGCCGAGGCGATCGGATACTGGACTACAGGTGATCAGCTGATTGCTGAGATGAATAGCGAGGCCAATAAATTGCATGACGCAATAAGCTCAGGGTTCGACAAGTCTATCAATGTCCCTGCCCTTCTCATCAGGCTGGATACGATCAACCGGCATTTAACTGAACAGGAAAATATGTTTTCCGCCACCTTGTCGAGCGCATCTCGCTGGGTCAACATCGTGTCCCGCAATTTTATCGATGCCCTCGCGTTTTTGTTCGTAGTGCTCGGCGTTGGGATCTCCTGGCCGATCATCGCCCGCATACGTGCTACCGAAAATGCATTGCTTGAAAGCGAGGCAAACCTTCGCATCTCTGCCACCGCCTTCGAGTCGCATGAAAGCTTGATGATCACCGATGCCAATGGCGTGATCCTGCGGGTAAACAAGGCATTTACCGAGACTACCGGCTATACGGCTGAGGAAGTTGTAGGTCAGACCCCACGCCTGCTCAAGTCCGGTCGCCATGACGCGGCATTCTTTCGCGAGATGTGGGAGACGCTTGATCGCACCGGGGAATGGCAGGGAGAAGTCTGGGATCGGCGCAAGAATGGAGAGGTTTATCCAAAGTGGCTCTCCATCACCGCCGTCACAGGGGCCGATGGAATCGTTTCCCATTATGTCGGATCACACTCTGACATCACGAATCGCAAGGCGGCAGAACAGGAGATCCAGCTTCTGGCATTTTATGACCCGCTTACTCGCCTGCCCAACAGACGGCTACTCATGGACAGGATAAACCAGGCGTTAGCTTCCAGCGCACGTACGGGTCGGGAAGGTGCGCTGCTGCTTATCGATCTGGATGATTTTAAAACCCTCAACGACACACTTGGCCATGACATCGGTGATCTGCTATTGCAGCAGGTAGCTCAACGCCTGGAATCCTGTGTTCGCGAAGGAGACACAGTGGCGCGAATAGGTGGCGATGAATTCGTGGTTGTTCTGGAAAACCTGAGCGAACAAACTCTTGAGGCGTCCGCGCAAACAGATACAGTCGGCGAAAAAATCCTCGCTACACTTAACCAGCCTTACCAGCTTGAAACGAATGAATACCAGAGTTCTTCCAGTATCGGCGCCACACTGTTTTCCGAACACCAACTGGGAATGGAAGTGTTGATAAAACAAGCCGACATTGCCATGTATCAGGCCAAGAAAGCCGGGCGCAACACCCTGCGTTTCTTTGATCCGCAGATGCAGATGAACGTCAACTCTCGTGCCTCCCTGGAATATGATTTGCGCAAGGCGCTTGAAAACCGGCAATTCCAATTGTATTACCAGCTCCAGGTGGACGATTCGCTCCGCCCACTGGGAGCAGAGGCTTTGATCCGCTGGATACACCCTGAACGAGGATTCATATCGCCCATGCAATTCATCCCGCTGGCTGAAGAGTCGGGATTGATACTGCCCATCGGGCAATGGGTACTTGAGACGGCTTGCTCACAGATCAGGGCATGGCAACTGGATTCTGTCACCCGAGACCTCGTTCTGGCGGTGAACGTTAGCGCAAATCAATTCCGCCAGGCAGATTTCGTGACTCAGGTGGAATCTACCTTGTATCGCCATGGCATCAACCCAAGGCTGCTCAAGCTGGAATTGACCGAAAGTCTGCTTCTGCATGACATTGAAAAAACCATAGTGACCATGAAAGCATTGAAAGAGATTGGCATCCAGTTCTCGTTGGACGACTTCGGCACTGGGTATTCATCCTTGCTATACCTCAAGCAGCTGCCTTTTGATCAGATCAAGATTGACCAATCCTTTGTGCACGACATTGCCACCGACCCCAACGATGCTGCTATCGTGCAGACCATTATTGCCATGAGTCAGACATTGGGATTTGACGTGATTGCAGAAGGAGTTGAAACCGAAACCCAACAGGAATTCCTTGAGCAGCGTGGATGTCATGCCTTTCAGGGTTATTTATTCAGCAAGCCGGAGCCGATAGAGCGATTTGAAGAGTTGCTGAAATTATACTGACGCTGTTTATGGTGCGGCTGATACTGAAAGGCTGCCTGCAGGATGTCGAAGTTCGACTGTGTGTTGCGTCGACCAGTAGAATCCGCGGGCAAACGCAGCCTTCGAGGCAGACTTTCAATTTGCATAGGGCGGGATGTGGAATTTTTCAGGTGCCCGCAAGAATTTGTCTCCCATTACAGCCAATATAAATTGGTGCAGCGTTGGAAAGGGGTTGTATGGATAATTCGCTTCAGTCACTCGATCAGGTGAAGGCTTCTGCCCTTGATATGGTCGTCAGGTTCGGGCCAAAGCTCCTGGTCGCCGTAGTTATTATCATTGCCGGGTATGTGGTCGGACGTTGGACGGCCCGTGTTCTTGGGCATTTGTTCGAGCGCTTGCAGCTCGAGTTGCCCGTACGCACTTTGCTGATCAGAATTGCGCAAGCCGTGGTGATGGGACTGTTCTTGATCATGGCGCTGCAAAACCTTGGTGTTGAATTATTGCCCCTCATCGCCGGTCTGGGTGTGGCGGGAGCAGGGATCGCCCTCGCGATGCAGGGGATCCTGGGTAATGTCGCCGCCGGATTAACCATCATCTTCACGCGGCCCTTTCATGTTGGTGACTATATTTCCATCGCGAACGAAGAGGGCGAGGTGCTCGACATCAACCTGTTCAACACGACATTGGGACACCTGGACCTGTCGAAAGTCGTGATCCCCAACCGAAAGATCGTTGGCGAGATTCTGCACAACCATGGGCGGGTCCGGCAACTCGACATCGCCGTCAGCGTAACCTATGAGACAGACATTAACCTCGCCCTGCGGCTGATCGATGAGATTTTGCGATCCAGTTCGCTCGTACTGCAGGACCCTGCTCCGGGGATCGCGGTTGCGCGGCTTACTGACGCCTGCGTCACGCTCAGTGTCAATCCCTGGGTCAATGTTCCCGACTACTACTCTGCACGAAGCGAGATCAACAAGACGATACTGGAGACGTTCAGAAATATGGATATCGTCATTCCGCTTCCGCAGCGGGAAGTTAGAATGCTCGGAAGTGCTGCCTGAGTTCGAAAAATAGGGACGGAGCGCAATTTTCGGAACAAAATGGGGGCGGATTTATTTGCAGCGAACATAAATAAATCCATCCCCTTTGTTGTATCTGCGTGGAAAATTCATGTTTTTGCTCGAATCACTCGCGGCAATCTCATTTTGAAAATAGCTGCCACCAGCGTTTGCGATTATTGGGCGTCGGTGCATGGGTCTCGATCAATGCGGGCGGCTCGGTGCTGAGTATCCAGCCTGGCGGTGAGGGCGTTGTATTTGTGCTGCAGGAAGTGCCCATGTTGTTCGGGTCATAGACCTTGATCAGGGTCGGCTGCTCCACATCATCGACATAAACGATGCCGCAGTAGTTGTACTCATGTTCCCGATGCAACAAATCGTTCAGCGCATCGATGTGCTGAACCAGTTCCTCGCCATTCAGCGCGATCGTCGGTAGCACTTCACCGAGTTGGTAGACATACCAGTTGCCGCGTTTGACACGATCCCACAACGCGTCGAGTTGCTGCCATTGCAGGATGCCGGCGAAGGTTCCCTTCAATCTTTCATGGAATGCAGCTGGGGCGGCGCTGTCAGACATAGTCATGAAAGCGAGGTGCGCATGCTGTCGCGTTCTCTGATACGCACAAACCACGCAGCGAGATTCGGATGCGCGCCGCGCCAGTCGCGCTCGGCCTGGCGCAGGTCCAGATAGACCAGCGCGCTGGCCAGCGCCAGGTCGGCCAGCGTGATCGTTGCCCCTTCGCACCACTCCTTTGGCCCCAGCGATTCAGCCGCAAACGTCAGTGCGCGCGTGATGGCGTCGTTGTGGCGTTGCATGATGGCGGCATCCTGCATCTCCGCCGTGCGCAGCGTCTCGACGCGCACCACCACGGCCGAATCGATGATGCCGTCGGCCAGCGCTTCCCAGCGCTTGACGTGCATGCGCGCCAGCGAGTCGTCGCGCGGGATCAGGATCGGCGTGTCGTTGAGGCTGTCCGCGTATTCGGCGATCACCGGCGAGTCGAACACGCAGGTTTCGTCGTCGAGCAGCAGCGCCGGGATACGCGCGAGCGGGTTGGCGCGCGCCGCCAGGCTGCCGGGCTCGCGCGGCGCGTCGATCAGGTATTCGTGCGGGATGTTCTTCTCCAGCAGGACCAGGCGCACCTTGCGCGCATAGGGGCTGGTGTCGGTGCCAAGCAGTTTCATGGGGATCTCCGGAGTGGGTAGTCAGGGGATTATTGAACATCGGGCAGCACATGACAAGAATCATACGCTTTGCCCACCCTGTCGCGGGTCGAAGCATGGCCTACGGTATAATCCGTCGCGAACAAGGATCGAGGGAAACATGGACCAGCAATTGCGCGAGGACGCGCTGCAATACCACCGCCTGCCCACACCGGGCAAGATCTCAGTGATAGCGAGCAAGCCGATGATTTCCCAGCGCGATCTGGCGCTGGCCTATTCGCCGGGCGTGGCGGCGGCGTGCGAGGCGATCGTCGCCGACCCGAACGAGGCGCGCAACCTGACCGCGCGCGGCAACCTGGTGGCGGTGATCAGCAACGGCACGGCGGTGCTGGGGCTGGGCAACATCGGGCCGCTGGCGAGCAAGCCGGTGATGGAAGGCAAGGGCATCCTGTTCAAGAAGTTCGCCGGCATCGACGTGTTCGACCTGGAGATCGCCGAACAGGATCCGGACAAGCTGGTGGACATCATCGCCGCGCTGGAGCCGACCTTCGGCGGCATCAACCTCGAGGACATCAAGGCGCCGGAATGCTTCTATATCGAGCGCAAGCTGCGCGAGCGCATGCATATCCCGGTATTCCATGACGACCAGCACGGCACCGCCATCATCGTCGGCGCGGCGCTGCTGAATGGACTCAAGGTGGTCGGCAAGAACATCGAAGACATCAAGCTGGTCGCATCGGGCGCTGGCGCGGCAGCGCTGGCCTGTCTCGACATGCTGGTCAGCCTCGGCGTGCGCATGGAGAACATCGTCGTCACCGACATCAAGGGTGTGGTGTATCGCGGCCGCAGCGAGGATATGGACGACAACAAGGCGCGCTATGCGGTGGACACTGCTGCGCGCACGCTGGCCGAGGTGATCGCCGGGGCGGATGTGTTCCTCGGCCTGTCCGCAGGCGGCGTGCTGAAGCCGGAGATGGTCGGTGTGATGGCACAGCAGCCGCTGATCTTCGCGCTGGCCAATCCGCACCCGGAAATATTGCCGGATGTCGCGAGGGCGGTGCGCCCGGATGCGATCCTGGCGACCGGCCGTTCCGATTACCCGAACCAGGTGAACAATGCGCTGTGCTTTCCCTACTTGTTCCGCGGCGCGCTGGATGTCGGCGCGACCACGATCAACGAGGCGATGAAGCTGGCCGCAGTGCGCGCGATCGCCGAACTGGCCGAGGCCGAACAATCCGATGCGGTGGCAGCGGTGTACGACGAGGAGACGCTGGTGCTGGGGCCGGAGTATCTGATCCCGAAGCCGTTCGACCCGCGCCTGATCACCCGCGTCGCACCGGCGGTGGCGCAGGCGGCGATGGACAGCGGCGTGGCGGAACGGCCGCTCGCCGACCTCAACGCCTACCGCGAACAGTTGTCGCAGTATGTGCAGAAATCGGCCTGGCTGATGAAGCCGGTGATGGCATTTGCGAAGAACCATCCCCGGCGGGTGGTATACGCGGAGGGCGAGGACGAGCGCGTGCTGCACGCGGTGCAGGTAGTGACCGACGAGGGGCTGGCGCTGCCGATCCTGATCGGACGCGCGAAGGTGATCGAGCAGCGCATCCACAAGTTGGGCTTGCGCATCCGTGACGGCAAGGACTACACGCTGGTGGATCCGCAAGGCGATGCGCGCCACAATACCTTGATCGGCGCTCAACTGGTAAGCCAGGGCGAGGCAGATGCGATGCTGTGCGGCACCAGTTCCAGGGCACAGGAGCATTTGCGCATCATCAGCGAGGAGATCGGCCTGCATGACCAGGCCAGCGTATTTGCCACGATGAACATCCTGCTGCTGCCCAACCACACCCTGTTTATTTGCGATACCAAGATCAACCTCGATCCCGACGCGGAACAGGTGACGGAGATGACGCTGCTGGCAGCGGAGGAAGTGCGTCGCTTCGGCATCACGCCCAAGGTGGCGCTGTTATCACACTCGAATTTTGGCGCCTCCGACGATGTCGCCGCGCGCAAGATGAGCCGCGCGCGAGAGCTGCTTGCACAGAGGGCGCCGGAGCTGGAAGTGGAGGGCGAGATCCATGCCGATGTGGCCGTCTCGGAAAAACTGCGCCTGCAGTTGTTCCCCGATTCGCGCATGAAAGGTGCGGCCAACCTGCTGATCATGCCGAACCTTGATGCAGCCAACATCTCGTACAATCTGCTCAAGATGATCGCCGGCGATGGCATCACCATCGGGCCGGTATTGCTGGGCGCGGCCAGGCCCGTACACATCATGACGCGCTCCGCGACAGTGCGCCGCATCGTGAACATGACCGCGCTGGCAGTGGCCGGCGCAATGACCTATTGATAAAAAGAAACCGGAGGAATTGAATGACCGAGCAAATGAACAAGCAGGAACTCGACATGCTGCGCGAGGAGATGGAGATTCTGATGATCGAACGCACCAGACTGCTGCAGGTGGCGGGTGCTGCCGCGGTACTGGTGGCGAATACGGACGGGCGCGATATGCCGGTCGAGGCGGCAGAGCCGGCCAGGATGCTGTCCGAGCTGGTGAGCAGTCTGTCCGAGGAAACCTTGCGCGATGCGCTGGAAAGTGTGAATGCGACACCTGGCTAGGGTGTCCTGCAATTTCGCAGCGTGATTTGCCCGAATATTGCCTGAGGGCAAACTGTTCTCCCGACAAGAAATGGAAAATGCATGGAACGCAAGATAGGGCTGATGCTGACCGGAGGTGGGGCACGAGCCGCCTATCAGGTCGGCGTGCTCAAGGCGATCGCCGACCTGCTGCCGCGCCGCTCACGGAATCCGTTTTCTGTCATCTGCGGGACTTCAGCGGGTGCGCTCAACGCTGTGACGCTGGCAGTGAATGCGGCTCATTTCCGCACCGGTGTGCGCCGCTTGCTCGGCATCTGGAGGAATTCCCGGATTGAGGAGATCTACCGCACCGACCTTGTTGGCGTGGTCAAGAACAGCGGACTATGGTTTGGCGGGCTGCTGCTTAATAGCCTCGGCATCCATAAGGTCAAGCCGGTGTCATTGCTTGATAACTCCCCGCTGATATCGTTCCTTGAGAATACCCTGCCGTGCGAAAAGATCCAGGAGAGCATTGATGCAGGTTTGTTGTCCGCCCTGGGCATAACCGCCTCCGGTTATGGCTCGGGAGATTCGGTGACTTTCTATCAGGGAGTGAAAACCCTGCAGCCATGGAAGCGGGTGCGCCGTTTGGGTATTCCTACCAGGATAGAGATCAAGCACTTGCTTGCCTCATCGGCGATGCCGTTCCTTTTTCCCGCCGTAAGTATCAACCGCGAATATTTCGGCGATGGTTCGATGCGGCAGATCGCACCGATCAGCTCTATACTCCATCTGGGGGCCAACTGCGTGCTGGTGATCGGTGTGGGTCAGACCGGCGTCGAGCAGCCGCGCGATAACCTCAGCGAATATCCCTCCCTGGCGCACATTGCCGGCCATGCGCTCAACAGCATATTCCTCGACAGTCTGGAAGTGGACCTGGAGCGCGTGCAGCGCATCAACCGTACCATCAGCCTGATCCCGGAAGACGTACGGCAGAATTCCAACCTGCACACCGTGGACGTGTTGGTGATAGAACCCAGCCAGTCGATCGAGCGCATCGCCGACCGATATGCGGAGGACCTGCCATGGACCATACGCCTGCTGTTGCGTTTTTCCGGGGCGATGCAGGGCAGGGGAATGAACCTGGTGAGCTACCTGTTGTTCGAAAGGAATTTCTGTCGTGCATTGATTGACCTGGGCTATCAGGACGCGATGCTGCGCAGGGATGAACTATTGGTTTTTTTCGGGCAGGCGGCGATACCGCCCAAAGTAGATTTCCCGCAATGATAGATACGCCCAAACCGCTCACCTTTGACTTGCTGCGATTGCTGGCAGATGGCGAGTTTCATTCCGGCGAGATGCTGGCGCAGCAATTGGCCATATCGCGCGCCAGCGTTCACTATGCCTTGCGCGATGTGGATAGATTCGGCATCGAACTATACCGTGTGCGTGGTCGCGGCTATCGTCTGGCACGGACGTTGCAATGGCTGGATGCCGGTCTTGTCGCCGATAATCTGGGTGACTTACGCAGGCATTTTTCGATCGAAGTCATCGATAGCGCGCCGTCCAGCAATACCCTGCTGCTGCAGCGTGCCACTGAGGCAGCGGCCAGCGGCAGTGTGCTGGCGCTGGAATGGCAAAGCGAAGGACGCGGGCGGCTGGGACGACCCTGGCACTCCGGCCTCGGCGCAGCGTTGACTTTCTCGGTGCTGTGGCGTTTCGATTGCGGGCTGTCCGGGCTGTCCGGCTTGAGCCTTGCGACAGGTGTGGCGGTGATGCGCGCATTGAATCGAATTGGCGTGGAACATGCAGGGTTGAAATGGCCGAACGACGTGCTGGGCGAGCAGGGGAAACTGGCTGGCATCCTGGTCGAAGCGCAGGGCGACATGCTGGGGCCATCGGCAGTGGTAATCGGTATCGGAATCAATCTGTCGTTGCCTCAGTCGGTGTCGCAGCAAATCGACCAGCCGGTGACGGCCCTGGCGGATATGCTGCCCTCGCTGCCAGACCGTAACTATTTGCTTGCGCTATTATTGCGCGAGTTGCATGGCGTCTTGAAGGATTTCCCTGTCACAGGGTTTGCCGCCTTGCGCACCGAATGGGAGCGCTATCATGCATTGCAGAATCACCCGGTGCATTTGCAGTTGCCAGATGGTGGCAGTATCACCGGCATTGCGCGTGGTGTTTCGAAGGACGGTGCCCTGGAACTGGAAACCGGTCAGGGGTTGCGGAGAATCAATTCGGGTGAAATCAATTCGCGGGGCGAAATATGAACATGCTGCTGATTGATGCGGGCAACAGCCGCATCAAATGGGGCGTCGATGAATCCGGTGCCTGGGCGCGGCGCGGCACTGCGGAACATGCAGCAGGCGCCTTGCAACACGCGTTCGCCGGATTGCAAAGACCGCAGCGGATACTGGTATCGAATGTTGCCGGGGAGGATGCAGCACAGCGCATACGTTCGGCTTGCTCAGCCTGGGATAGCCGCATCGAATTCGTCAGCGCGCTGACCGAACAGTGCGGTGTGCGCAACGGATATGAGTATCCTGCGCAATTGGGGAGCGACCGCTGGGCAGCATTGATTGCGGCGTGGCATCATGAGCATGCCGCGTGCCTGGTGGTCAACTGTGGCACGGCGACGACGGTGGATGCGCTGTCGGCATCAGGTGACTTCCTTGGAGGGTTGATCCTGCCCGGTATGGACATGATGCGCCAAGCCCTGGAGACTGGCACGGCGCAACTGGACGCGGCAGCGGGCGCATGGCGAGCGTTTCCCACAAACACGGCGGACGCCATCCATAGCGGTGCGATTTGCGCCACTGTCGGTGCCATCAACCGCCAGTATCAGGCGTTGGGAACAAGCGGTGCACATTGTCTGTTGGCGGGCGGCGCCGCAGACGATGTGTCGCCATATCTGGACCTGCCGCAGATAAGGATGAAGGATATGGTATTGCGGGGTTTGCAGATAATCGGACACGAAACATGAAAATCCTGAAGTGGATGCTTGGCCTGTTGCTGGCGGTCAACCTGATGGTCCTTGCCTATACGCATTGGGGAGGAGACCTGATGGGAGAAGACAGCATTTCGCAATCGCAACCGCTGCTCAATGCTGAAAAGATAAAACTGTTGAATGCACCGGTTTCATCTCCGGTGGTCACGCACGCAATAGTGCCGACAGCTGCTCCTGTCGTTACCCGGGCGACGACCTGCATGGAATGGGGAGAATTCTCCGGCAACAATCTGGCCCACGCAGCGCAGGCGCTTACCGCATTGAACCTGGGTAACAGCATCGCCCGTCGTCAGGTTGAGCATGACAATGGCTATTGGGTGTATATGCCGCCACGGAACAGCCGCGCTGAAGTGGACAGGAAAATCAAGGAACTTAAAGATCTGGGAGTGACGGATTACTTTGTCGTGCAGGATTCAAAAATATGGTTGAACACAATATCTCTCGGGATATTCAAGACCGAAGATGCGGCACAATCGTTTCTGGACAAGTTGAAGGCGAAGGGAGTGCGCAGCGCCGTTATGGGCAAACGCGACGGCAAGCTCAGGTTTGTCGTGTTCGAACTGAACAACCTGAACCCGGCCATGACCGAAAAAATTTCGGCCTTGCAGAAACAGTTTGCCGATAGCGAGTTGAAGATTGTCGACTGCGCCAAAGCTAACGCCAATTGACAAGATGCGGCTAAATCTGGAGAATGCCGCCCTCTTCAACGGAACTGGTGATATAGCTCAGTTGGTTAGAGCACAGCACTCATAACGCTGGGGTCGGTGGTTCAAGTCCACCTATCACCACCAATTACCCCTCCAAAGCAGTCCGAAGAAATCAACGAAACCCGCATGAATAAAGGCATTGCGGGTTTTTATCGTGCAAAGCTGTGTTACCCCGTGTGACGGTATCAATCAGTAATTGACGGTATTTTGGGCGCTATGTGTTATTGCTCCAATTATTGATGGCGTCTAAAGGAGCACTCATGGCGCTGACCACCATTTAGATAAACAGAGCAGAATCAATATCCTGTGTGTCATGCCGTCATATTGCCCGCCGTCAAGCAGACGGTCATGCTTCGTTAATTCAGATTGCTGCTAATCGCTACTTTTCGACCTGCAGCTCCCGACACCAAGAGGACTGCCACAATTTGTCAGGTAAATTCCAATCGGATTAAATCGGTCGCAGATATAATGCGATTGCGTTAAATTCCAGCGTGAATGGTCAGGAAATTCGAGCGGGTAATTCGAAATTGATCAGACGTGATTCATGGGATGACATAAGAATTGATGGTATCAGTAGGTGCCGGAAAGCGTAGAACAAGTACTGGTGCCGGTTGTAAATTCCAGTCAATCGAACCTGTCGCTAAATTACTTTCGACAAGCGGGTTTCATGTTATATGCTGTCGTTCCCGGTATATGGAGGATAAGGTGTGACGGATCAATCACAAACTGTTTCAACGGTAGCCTCAAATGGAGGCGACGGGGCTAATGTTTCCCGGGATATCCACTTTGCCGACAGACTATTGCGCGCCAGCGGTATTCTTCATCTCGGTGCACATTTTGGTCAGGAAGCGGCAACTTACGCACAGTATGACAAGCCGGTGCTTTGGGTTGAGGCGTTACCGCACATTTACGCGAGTCTCGAAAAAAATATTCAGCAATATCATAAGCAGCGAGCGCTCTGTGCGCTACTGGGTAATCGAGACGGCGAACAAAAAAAGTTTTATGTCTCCAATAATATGCATGGGGTATCGTCTTCCATGTTCCCGTTTGGCGAACATGGCAGTGGCGATAAATCCCTCTGGCCACAACTAAAATTGGCGATGGAGGGCAGCGTCACGCTGTCGACAATCCGCCTGGATACTTTAATGTACCGCAACGATATTGATGTCGCCGACTATGATTTCTGGATAGTCGATTTACAGGGCGCGGAGTTGCTGGCATTACAGGGGGCGGGTGAGTTGCTGTCGCGATGCAACGCGATGTACGTCGAGATCAGCACCGTTGATGTGTATCGGGGCGGCGTTCTTTGGCCCGAATTGCGGCAGTGGTTGATCGAAGCAGGTTTCACGGCTGTGTGGGAACCGACGATGAAGCACGATGATGTATTGCTGGTACGAAATCGAGCGTAACTCCTTATGCGTTACTCTTTACCGGATATCTGCGGCAGAAGTTTCGAATCGATAGCAGTCAGGCTCAAAAATCAAGGAGAAAAAGAACATGCCTGATGTCGGCCATGATCCTGTAAGTGCCTTCCATTCGGATGCTTATCTACGCCATAACGCACGCAGGCTGGAACACTTGGCGAGTTTGAGAATTCCAGTGGCAGGAATGTCAGTTCTGGAGATTGGCGCTGGCATAGGTGATCATTCACATTACTACATTGACAGGGGATGCAGGGTAACTATCACGGAAGCACGGAATGAGAATCTTTACCTCTTAAGAAAACGTTATCCGAATTGCCATGTCCAGTTTCTTGATATGGAATCTCCTGCCAGCATCGAAGGTTCACCATTTGATGTGATTCATTGTTATGGTCTGCTGTATCACTTAAAAACACCCAAACAGGCCTTGGCGTTCCTTGGCCAGAACACCAACAGCATGCTATTCCTCGAGACATGCGTATCATTTGGCGAAAACGAAGAAATAAATCTCACAAGAGAGCCGCAGTCAGACCCTACGCAAGCCCACTCCGGAATCGGCTGCAGGCCAACAAGGGCATGGATATTCAAGGAGCTTCAAGGACTGTTTGAATATGTTTATGTTCCCAGAACACAGCCATGCCATGAAGAATTCCCATTAGACTGGAGTGCACCAGAAAAGCATAAGGCTGGCTATCAGAGGGCTATATTCATAGCGTCCCGTGAACGACTGGAAAACGAAATACTTACGCCATCCTTGGTTCTTCACCAAACACAACATGAATAATCTCATGCGAAATGATGTGCCGGTTAATGACCTTTGTCTTCAACCGATGTTTGCGACGACTAGATGCCCTGGATCAATCCTTGGGCGAACGACACAGGACGCCGATGCTAACCAAATTTAAACTATCACTTTTTGCCTGACAAGGTTCTTGGTTATGGTGTAAGTTGCTGGTGGTTCCGGCAGATTAAGTGAAAATGATCCCATTGTTTACCTCCATACCTTCACGATTCAGCAGGCGGCTGCAGAGCGGCAAGGACGTAAGCCATGAGTACGCGATGAACTGCATCGATTCATGGCAAAAATGCGGATTTCGTCCTATTACGATAAATGCCGAGAGCGAAGCAACCTCACACATAATCCCGGACTCAAAAATCGAATCGATCAGGTTGGCCCGGAGTGCCGAAGCCAAGTACGGTAAGCCGGTGCTATACCTGGCCGATTTTTTATCAGCCATCTGTTCGGAGGCAGAAGGACCGATTGCAATTACAAATGCCGACATTCTTTTACACTTAAAACCTTCAGACTATGATCTCTTTAAACAAATCGAGCCCGGGTCGTGTTTTGTCTCTAAACGCATAGACATAGAAATGCCGGAAGTTCTTTCCGGGTCAGAATTCAAACACGGTTATGATTTCTTCGTTTTTCATTCGGCCGATCTAAGGACAATCCAGGCACACTCATTTGCACTAGGCATGCCTTGGTGGGATCACTTTCTCCCACTCGCCATGTATCTGAAAGGATGTAAATCGATAAGAGTCTCCGAACCATTTGTATATCATCTCAGCCATACAGAGCAGTGGTATATGCAACATTGGATCGATATCGGAAACAAGTTTTTCGGCGAGCTTTTAGAGGTCGAAAAAGTCAGTACGGATCTTTTCCAGCACTATTTCAATTCGATCAATAATCACCTGTCAGTCAGACAGGGCGAACCCGGAGAAGCGGAAATACAACGGCTACACAGGCTTGGCGACGTAAATGTGGCGTGGATTGACTGGCGGAGAGCCAATTAGTGCTCTTGGCGGGAGTCACCAGAAAAGCAAAAAGCTGACTTGCAGAGAGCCATATTCATCGCATGCTGAGCGCGACTGGATTGCGGTATCCTTGATTTCCACCGAACGCAACATGAATAATCTCATGCAAAATGAATGTCGGTTGATAGTCGTCGTTGAGGTGGGATTTATGAATGTGCCGATGGTGATTGCCAGGGGAATGGCCGCAGTGCGCGATATTGAAGCCTTTGACAAAGTGATGATCTTGCTGAACAATCGACCGCAATCTCTTGAAGCATTTTTTAATCCAGCCCGACAAGCACCAGGCAGACAAGCAAGCAGTTACTGCAATAAAGCTTCATTCTCCACCCATTAAAAAATGCGCGCTTTTTACATCAATCTCGAAGACCAGCTGGAGCGACGACAATTCGTCGAACATAACTTTGTCAGCAATGCTTATTCCAATTGGACGTTACAGCGCATCCCCGCAGTCGGAACAAGTTTTATCCGCGAGAATAACATTGGCGGACAGTTGCGCGAGTCGGAAATGGCCTGTTTCTTTAGCCATATGCTTGCGATCGAGCAATCCCTTCAACATGACGGACACATTATGGTGCTGGAGGATGACGTATTATTCGGCCCCAGTAGTTGCCGCCTGATAGAAAATTCGCTACAGCGATTATCCGACAAACCCTGGGATATTCTCTATACGGATGTCGGCGTTACCAAGCTGCACTCGATGCAGGACCTGTTTTGTTCTCGAAATGATCTGGTTGCCCGATCGGATTTCACGCTACTTGATCTCTCGCAACTGATTTTTGTCGGAGCCACTGCCTACATCATCAATGCCCATGCAAAAGAAAAAGTCCTCAACATGCTGCGTGCCATCACTCAGTTCAATATTCCATACGACTTGAAATTACGCCACTGGATCTGGACGGGGCAGTTGGAAGGATTTGCAATCTATCCATTTGCGACCTCGCTATCGCGTTTTGCGGAAAATTCCCAGATACAGCCTGCTGACACACAAATTACCGATGCGGCCCTGAATGCTTTTCGGCGCCTCGTATGGGTGGACGCCGAACGCAGTTCAGACGACCCACTGGAGAGCATTAAGCGCATTCCTTCGTCGTATTACGACTCGTCCAGTCAGGACTTCATTAAAATCCTGGCCGTGATGCTTTCCGCCAATTTCAAACTAAAATGATCGTCAATGATGAAGTTCAATTGTTTCAGCCAGTGGAGCAGAACGACAGCAACTCACTTCGTCGCCACCTCAGGTTTTTACATACCAATCATCCCATTGGGAAATTTGTTCGAATTTGCGTATGTATCCATGTTCAGTGAGCAATGAAAATAATTTTTCGCGTATCGGCGTGAAGTTGTGCTCGCAGGTGATGACACGAATGTTGTACTTGTTAAAATCGAAGTGTTCCAGTATTTCAAATTCGCTACCTTCTGTATCGATTGACAGATAATCGATCTCTTGAGGCGCATTATGTTTCTGCAGCAAATCCATAAGTGAAATCGTTTCCACGGAATATGCATTTCCGTTTTCTCTCTCTGTAGAGAGGTGATCGTTTGAGCTGAAAGTATGAAGCGTAGAGTATTCCGGCTGGTTTGTTTCGTTAAATAATAGTGTTTCCCCGGTGGTTTTCCAGACGCATTTTGTTTCGATCTTCGCTCGTCGGTTTTCCGACAGGGATGGTTGCCATAGTTTGGCGGGTTCGGCCAGGATTCCGGACCAGTCGAATTCTTTTTCAAGCAGATGGGTGTTGCTCAAATCAACACCGTTGGCGGCGCCAAATTCAATGAAAAATCCATTCCTCTTGAATTTCAATTCATACAAAACAAATATGTCCTGTCTGAGTTGTGACTTGGACTTTGCCAGAAGCTCCTGATTGAGTGCCATTATGCAATTAGCGACCTCAAGGTTTTTGCCTTGCGCATTTGCCGCTATTTGCTCCACATTCGGAGCTATATCCGGGTGCTGTTTTACAATGTGCTGGATCGCCTCAAGAAGCGTTTGATATATGTTTTTCATTTGCTGACGTTCCATTGCTATGGATTCTGTGAGATTGCTATAGCGGCCCTCAACCATTCCAGCACTATTCCCTGTCTGCTTTACATGTGCGAGAAATCGATTCCATATTTCAAGTTAGAATGTAGCATAAGTAAGCTTGCTCTGTGCCCAATGGCATCGGCCGGCTTAAAGTGAATTATTTCAGCGGACTGCTAGTACAGCGATAATTGACTTCGTCATCACGCGAATAATGAATGCTGGATCAGATGTGTCGTATGCGGTAAGTATTATGGATGGCGGTACAGGCTATTTTGAATTGGAATCTCACCGGTTCCATCACATGGCACCCAACATGCGATTGTGAGGCCCAGTCCGACATTGATTCTTTATGAATATTAAATACGAGTCTCGAATAAGTGCCGTGCTATCTCAAACCAAATAGCCTGCCAAGCAAGCCAGGCGATTTTTTCAGTGCAGATTGCGAGCAATCACGTACAGCCAGCGCATGGCTGATAGACCCTGGGCTACGCCACTACAGAGGACATCACTACACCCTTGATACGGTCTTGCGCAATGCATTAGGCCGGATTTTTCACATTGCCGAGTTGTTGTGTCATCGTGATTTGCCTATTGAGCCGGGTTTTACCCCTTGTTTTAGCACCAGTACCTATTTCTCCGCGCAAACGGCATCGGAGGTGGACGAGGTGTGCGAGGAACGTGGAAAAGCGATCTCCGATGATTTGCGCAACACCCTGAGTGGCAGGATACAACAGCGTGATTCGTTGCTGATGCCTGCAGCCAGCATCGTCCTGCTGATCGGCGTTCGCCGCTGGCTCGAAGGCTTGCCGGATCAATGCCGTCCAACCGGACTGCAAGTTCATTTTTTTACCTTGCCGACACACGAAGTCTATGGCGACGCTGCTCAGGCAAGGGTGACGCAGCGATTTATTGAGGAGGCATTGTATCTTGAGCAACATTTCAACGTCCGATGGAGCGCCGATCATGCCAGCCTTGCCGACTGGTACTCGACACTTTGTGGCTGGAAATTTATTTGCGTGAAATCACCCCATTTGTTGCCGGAGGGGAAAACCAAAGTTCAACGGCATGACGGCAGGGTTCGTTTACTGTTTATCGGGGAGATAAGACAGGAAAAGGGGTTCAGTCATATATTGCAGGCCTTGCCGGCCATATTTCGCGAGACCCGGTTCTGCGATTTCAGGTTCGTTGTGCCAGGGCTTGGGGATGAAGTGCGCGCTTATCTATCAAGCCAGCCTGTCGGCAGGATATCCATGAGAATCATGGACAACCTGCCCTATGAAGATTATTGCGACGAAATCACGAATGCTGATCATGTGCTTTGCGCGTATGCTCCCGAGCATTATCAATTCAAGACATCGGGTATAGTCGTTGAGGCGGCACTGATGAATGTGCCGATAGTGATTACCAGGGGGATGGCCGCTGAGCGCGATCTTGAAGACTTTGAAAAGGTGACGGTGTTGCCGGATAACTATCCGGAGTCTCTGGAAACGTTTTGCATCGCACTCGACAAGCGCCAGGCAGACAAGCAGGAAGGTACTGCAATAAAGCTTCATTCACCTCCCGTTAACAAAATGCGCGCTATTTACATCAATCTCGAAGATCAACAAGAGCGACGACAATTTGTCGAGCATAACTTTGTCAGCCATGCTTACTCAAGCTGGACATTACATCGCATTGCGGCAGTCGGACCAGAGTATATTCGTGAGAACAACATTCGAGGACAGCTGCGCGATTCGGAAAAAGCCTGCTTCGTTAGCCATATGCTTGCGATCGAACGATCCCTTCAGTACGACGGACATATCATGGTGCTGGAGGACGACGTGTTATTCGGCCCCAGCAGCTGTCGCCTGATAGAAAATTCACTACAGCGATTATCCGACAAGCCCTGGGATATTCTCTATGCGGATATCGGTGTTTCCCGGCCGGACTCGATGCTCGAACTGTTTTGTTCTCGAATAAATCTGGTTGCCCAATCGGATTTCGCGCTACTTAATCTCCCGCAACTGCACTTTGGTGGAGCCACTGCCTACATCATCAATGCCCATGCAAAGGATAAGGTCCTCGGTATGCTGCGGGCAATCACACAGATCGATAGGCCGTACGACCTGGCATTACGCGACATGATCAATAAGGGGCAGTTGGAGGGATTTGCAATCTATCCTTTTGCAACCTCGCTTTCGCGCTTTGCGGATAATTCGCAGATACAGCCTGCTGCCGACCAGATTTTCGATGCTGCCCTGAATGCCTTTCGGCGTCTTGTATGGGTGGATGCCGAACGTAGTTCAGTCGACCCACTGGAGAGCATTAAACGCATTCCCTCGTCGTTTTACGACCCGTCGAGTCAGGACTTCATTAAAATCCTGGGCGTAAGGCTTTCCGCCAATTTCAAAGTAAAATAATCTCCCATGCTGAAATCAAGGCTCGACACTTGTGAGGCGATCACGGGGTCGACTTAACTATCTGGAAGAAAAGAACGTAATTTAGGCTTGATTTCTGGCAGTGAGGAAATGTGTGGGCCGACTCAAAATTGGTAAATGCCGGCTTCAGTTGAGTACCAGAGGCGGTATTCTGCGAGGCTGGAAAGTGCCGGGTGATCCGGCAGCGACCCAGTCCCCGGGGTCATGGCTTGCTGTAGCTTGCAGGCGTAACTTATCATCCTTTAATACAACAGGATTTAATGCAATGAAATGTTTCCCCTGCGTTTTTATTGACATTATGTTAGCCGAAGGTTCATGAGCAATAATTTACTTTGTCCTGTATGCAATGCAGCGTGTTCGCTGCTCGACGTTGTGGATTTCAATAAATCATGCATGGAAGTGCGAGGAAAGTTCCTCGCCATGGCGGGGATCCCTGTCTACTATGCGCTCTGCAATAATTGCGGCTTCTGTTTCACGCCGGAAATGGCGACCTGGAAACCGGAAAAATTCGAGGAGATGATATACAACGATGAATACGCTCTGGTCGATCCTGACTATATCGAAGTCAGACCCAAAGAAATGGCTGCCCATTTAATTTCCTTGTTCGGGGACAGGACGCATTCCATCAAGCACCTCGACTATGGCGGGGGCGGAGGTTTGCTCGCGAACATCCTGAATAAATCCGGATGGCAGTCGGTTTCCTACGATCCGTTCGTGCACAGGGACGTCAATATCGACCGGCTGGAAAAATATGACCTGGTTACTGCATATGAAGTTTTCGAGCATGTTCCCGACGTCAGTGTGTTAATGGCAAACTTGCGAACATTGCTTGCCCCGGGTGGCATGGTCCTGTTTTCGACATTATTATCGGATGGGAATATTCATCCCAATCAGAGAATAACCTGGTGGTACGCGTCTCCCAGGAATGGGCACATCAGTTTATTCTCCAGGAAAAGCCTCGCTGTTCTTGCTCAGAATTATGGATTCAAGTTTGGAAGTTTTTCGGTGGGGTTCCATGCATTCTTCACCAGCATACCTCCATGGGCCAATCAGGTTTTTCGTGCGGACTAGTTTAATATGCAGGCAAACAGTTGTGTAGCATGATAAAAAAATTCCACATCAAGACTTTCGGCTGCCAGATGAACGAGTACGACTCTGACAAGATGGCGGACGTGCTGCGCGCCTGCGAAGGCATGGAGCGGACCGAGCGGCCGGAAGATGCGGACGTGATCCTGCTCAATACCTGCTCGATACGGGAAAAGGCTGAGGAAAAGGTGTTCTCCGACCTGGGGCGGATACGTTCGCTGAAGGTAGCCCGGCCCGACCTTCTCATCGGTGTGGGCGGCTGTGTCGCCAGCCAGGAAGGCGAGGCGATCGTGCGCCGCGCGCCCTATGTCGATCTCGTGTTTGGACCGCAGACTTTGCACCGCCTGCCGCAACTGATCGCGGCGCGTCGCGCCAGCGGCCGCCCGCAAGTAGACATCAGTTTTCCGGAGATCGAAAAGTTCGATCATTTGCCACAGACTGTCCTGAGCCATGACGAAGAGGCACAGACCAGTGCCGGAACCGCATACGTTTCCATCATGGAAGGCTGCAGCAAATACTGTTCGTTCTGCGTGGTGCCGTACACGCGCGGCGAGGAGGTGTCACGCCCATTCGCCGATGTGATGCGAGAGGTGGAGATGCTGGTGGCGCAGGGCGTGGGCGAGATCACGCTGCTGGGCCAGAACGTGAATGCCTGGTGCGGCGAGATGGACGACGGCGATACGGCGGATTTCGCCTTCCTGCTGCGCGCTGTCGCGGCGCTGAATGGTGTGCAGCGCCTGCGCTTTACCACTTCCCACCCGAAGGAAATGACCCAGCGCGTGATCGACGTCTTCTGCCGATACGCCCGAGCTCGTGAGCCATCTGCATCTGCCGGTGCAGGCAGGAGCAGACCGTATCCTCGCGGCGATGAAGCGCGGCTACACGGCGCTGGAATACAAATCGATCATTCGCAGGTTGCGTGCTGCGCGCCCGGATATTTCCATTACCTCGGATTTCATCATCGGCTTTCCGGGTGAAACTGATGAGGATTTCGAGGCGACCATGGGACTGATCGACGAGATAGGTTTCGATGTCAGCTTCAGTTTCGTCTACAGTCCGCGCCCAGGTACACCCGCAGCCGAAATGGCGGATGCCACGCCGCCGGAGGTAAAGCTGGCGCGCCTGCATCGCCTGCAAGCGAAGATCGCACAACAGGAACAGGCGGTCAGCGAGGCGATGGTCGGCAGCGTGCAGCGCGTGATGGTTGAGAACGTATCGAAAAAGAATGTCCATGAACTGGCCGGGCGCACCGACAACAACCGCGTCGTTAATTTTGCCGGTTCGCCCGGCATGATAGGCCGCTTCGTGGATGTGTCGATCACTGCCGTGTCCATGCACACGCTGCGCGGAGAACTGGTGACAAAACCATGAATACTCCCGCCGTTCAATTCGTGCTGGAGCCGGTAGACAATACCCGGCTCGCCAACCTGTGTGGCGCTTTCGACGAGAACCTGCGCCAGATCGAGATCGCGCTGGAAGTCGTGATTGCGCGGCGCGGCGAGCACTTCAGCGTGCAGGGCGAAACGCACAGGGCGGAGATGGCGCGCCAGGTGATGCAGGATTTCTACCAGGATGCGAAGCACGATATCAGCCTGGAGAAGTTGCAACTGGGACTGATCGAGGCGATGCGCAACGACGGCGAACCTGAGGCGCAGACCGAGTTCGTGCCCTTGCTGATGACGCGCAAGGCCGAAGTGCGCGGCCGCACGCCGCGCCAGAACGATTACCTGCAGGCCATCCAGCAGCATGACATCACTTTTGGCGTCGGCCCCGCCGGCACCGGCAAGACTTATCTCGCTGTGGCCTGCGCGGTGGATGCATTGCAGCGTGAGACGGTGAAGCGACTGGTGCTGGTGCGCCCTGCGGTGGAGGCCGGCGAGCGTCTCGGCTTCCTGCCCGGCGATTTTGCCCAGAAAGTCGACCCCTACCTGCGTCCGCTGTATGACGCGTTGTACGACCTGATGGGGCTGGACAAGGTGGCCAAGGCGTTCGAACGCGGCGTGATCGAGATCGCGCCGCTGGCCTACATGCGTGGGCGTACGCTCAATCATGCGTTCATCATCCTGGACGAGGCGCAGAACACCACACCGGAACAGATGAAGATGTTCCTGACCCGCATCGGTTTCGGCAGCAAGGCCGTGATCACCGGCGACGTGACGCAGATCGACCTGGCGCGCGGGCAGAAGAGCGGACTGGTCGAGACGCGCGGCGTGCTGAAAGATGTGCGCGGCATCGCTTTCCAGGATTTCCTCGCCGAGGATGTGGTGCGACACCCGCTGGTGCAGAAAATTGTTGCCGCCTACGAACGCCATGAATTGCGGAACAAGACACGGGAATGAGTGCGCACAAACTATCCCTGTCGGTGCAGTATGCCGTCGGCGCAGACACATTACCCACCCGAAACCAGTTCCGCCGCTGGATCAAGGCTGCGCTGGAGCGCGACATACAGGTCACGCTGCGCATCGTCGATGAGGCAGAAGGGCGGGCGTTGAATCGTGACTACCGTGGCAAGGACAAGACTACCAATGTACTGACGTTTGTTTATGATGACATCGATCCGTTGTGTGGGGATATCGTGATCTGTGCGCCTGTGGTTGAGCGAGAGGCGCGAAAGCAACGCAAGGATTCTCTGTCTCACTACGCGCACCTTGCAGTTCATGCAGTGCTGCACCTGCAAGGTTATGATCATGAAAATAAAACAGATGCCGCTGCGATGGAGGCCCGCGAGACTGCAATCATGGTGAAATTAGGGTATGCTGACCCCTACAGGGAAACAACTAGCAAGTAACGATGGACCAATATGAGAGTAACAAGCCCGGGGACCACAAGCCCGGGTTGCTGGAACGGCTTTCCACCATGCTGTTGCGGGAGCCGGAAGATCGCGAGCAGCTGATCACCTTGCTGCATTCCGCCTACGAGCGGAACCTGCTGGATGCCGATGCGCTGTCCATGATGGAGGGCGTGATACAGGTGTCGGAGCGACAGGTACGCGAAGTCATGATCCCGCGCGCCCAGATGGATGTCATCGACATCAGCCAGCCCCCGAAAAATTCATCCCCTTCATCATCGAAACCGCACATTCGCGCTTTCCCGTTATCGACGGCGACAAGGACAACATCGTCGGCGTTTTGCTGGCAAAAGACCTGCTGCGCTATTACGCGGGCGAGGAATTCGATGTGCGCGACATGCTGCGCCCGGCCGTGTTCGTGCCGGAAGCCAAGCGACTGAACGTGCTGCTGCGCGAGTTTCGCGGTAACCGCAACCATATGGCGCTGGTGGTGGACGAATACGGCGGTGTCTGCGGCATGGTCACCATCGAGGACGTGCTGGAGCAGATCGTCGGCGAGATCGAGGACGAATACGATTTCGACGAGGACGAGGACAACCTGATCCCGGACGGAAAAGGCAACTGGCGCGTCAAGGCCGCCACCGAGGTCGAGGATTTCAACGAAACGGTCGGCGCCAGCTTCAGCGACGTGGAATGCGACACCATCGGCGGACTGGTGCTGAAAGCGGCCGGCCAGCTACCCAAGCGCGGCGATCGTATTGCCCTGGGCGACTTTATCGTCACCGTGCTGCGTGCCGACAGCCGCAGGCTCTATAGCTTGCTGGTGGAACCCAGGCCGGACGGGTTGCGCGAAGAAGCTGACTGAAAACGGAGTTACTGGTCGAATAGCATGCGCTTGAGACCAAGCGCGATACGCCAGGTCACAAGGCCGCGTTTCAGCCATTTCAGGATGAATGCGGGACGCAACACCGCCACCGCCGCAACACCGCCAGCCAGCAGCAGCGGGTGCAGTTTGAGATAAGCTGCCATGGCGACCCCCTGGTCCGCCACGTGGCATGTGGCGCGAATGGGACCTGCCGCCTCGGCCAGTGCATCGCGCTGCACCGCAGCCTGTTCTACCAGTGCGGCACGGTGTTCGGCCAGCGCTATCAAACGCTCATTCATGGTGGCGGGGAAAGCCGGTCACGATCCCGTGACAATTCAGCCAGGGTGGATGCAAGCAGGCGCGGTTTGCTGCGTTTCTTGCCAAGCACAACTTGCCAGCCAACCAGGGCCGCGAGTGTAAACACCGCTGCCGGGATGCCGATCGCAAGCAAAGGGTTCTTCTCCCACAATACCAGCACCAGCAGCACACTGAGAAAAATGATGCCCAGCCCGGCAAAGAACAGCGTTACCAGCATCCACATCAGCATCGAGGTCAGCCGTATGCGTTCTTCCTCGAGTTCGGTAGACACCAGTTCTATCCGCGTCTCCACAATGGCGAGCAGAGTGCTTGCCATCGTAAGCAGGGAATTGAACAGCCCGCCTGTCTTGCCCGATTCGCTGTCTTCGGTATCGGAGGACATGGGAATGATCAGCGGCGCGAAATCACTGCGCCGAGCAACAGTCCGACCACTGCCACGCTGCCGATGATTCTCCAGGGATTGTCGTGGACGTATTCATCAGTTGCCTTGGCCGTCGCCTTGACCCTTTCACTCGCCGCCGACTGTGCATCCGCCAGCCTGACTTTGGCTACTTTCAGCGATTCCTCTGCCTTGCTGCGTGCGGCAACGATACGATCGCCGGTTTGACTGGCGGTCGCTTTCAGCAACTCTTCCGCATCCGCCACCACCACTTTCAGGTCGGCCATCAGTTTGTCAGTGTTGACACTTGTCGTTGATACGTTCGTGTTCATGATATTTTCCTTTATTTTAGTGTTTTGAAGAGAAAATCCATTTGATATGCCCATTCTAACAATGCATACCCATCATTAAAAGGGAATTCGGATGCGATTTCCCGGATCGGTTGTCAAACCGCTCCGCATGGTAAAATATGGGATTGAATTCTCGTAAATCAAGAAGGCGATTGATGTTTTCCAATAAAAATACCATTGCAGTGACCGATCCCGAACTGTGGGCGGCGATCCAGAATGAAAACCGCCGCCAGGAAGATCACATCGAGCTGATCGCCTCGGAAAACTACACCAGTCCGGCGGTGATGGAGGCGCAGGGCAGCCAGCTCACCAACAAGTACGCCGAAGGCTATCCCGGCAAGCGCTATTACGGCGGCTGCGAATATGTGGACGTCGCCGAGCAGCTGGCCATCGACCGCGCCAAGGCGCTGTTCGGCGCCGAATATGCCAACGTGCAGCCGCACTCCGGCTCGCAGGCGAACCAGGCGGTGTATGTGTCGGTGCTCAAGCCGGGCGATACCATCCTCGGCATGAGCCTGGCGCACGGCGGCCACCTGACCCACGGTGCATCGGTCAATATCAGCGGCAAGCTGTACAACGCCATCACCTACGGCTTGAACGAGAAGGAAGCGATCGACTACGACCAGGTGCAGAAGCTGGCCAACGAACACAAGCCGAAGATGATCGTGGCCGGCGCCTCCGCCTATGCGCTGGTGATCGACTGGAAGCGTTTCCGCGCCATCGCCGACAGCGTCGGCGCCTACCTGTTCGTGGACATGGCGCATTATGCCGGGCTGATCGCGGCCGGCTACTATCCGTCCCCGGTCGGCATCGCCGATTTCGTCACCACCACCACCCACAAGACCCTGCGCGGACCGCGCGGCGGCCTGATCCTGGCCAAGGCCGAGCACGAGAAGGCGCTCAATTCCGCCATCTTTCCCTGCCTGCAGGGCGGCCCGCTGATGCACGTGATCGCGGCCAAGGCGGTGGCGTTCAAGGAGGCGATGAGCAAGGAATTCAAGGTGTACCAGCGGCAGGTAGTGGACAACGCGCGCGTGATGGCGAAGGTGCTGCAGGAACGCGGCTTGCGCATCGTCTCCGGGCGCACCGACAGCCACCTGTTCCTGGTCGACCTGCGCGCCAAGAACCTCACCGGCAAGGATGCCGAGGCAGCACTGGGCCGTGCCCACATCACGGTGAACAAGAACGCCATCCCCAACGACCCGCAGAAACCCTTCGTCACCAGCGGCATCCGCATCGGCAGCCCGGCGATGACCACGCGCGGCTTCAAGGAACTCGAAGCCGAGAAACTCGCCAACCTGATCGCCGACGTGCTCGATGCGCCTGCCGACGAAGCCGTGATAGCGCGCGTGGCTGGCGAGGTGAAGAAGATGTGCGAGAAGTTTCCGGTGTATGGAGAATAGTTGGTAGACGTTAGTCGCTAGTCATTAGTTGGTTTTGTCGCCGCTGCGCGGCGGTTTTTAACTAACGACTAGCGACTAACGACTAACGACTGCCTATTTATGAAATGCCCCTTCTGCAAACACCCCGACACCCAGGTGGTGGATACGCGCGAGAACGAGGAAGGCGACAGCATCCGCCGCCGCCGCCGTTGCCTGTCGTGCGACAAGCGCTTCACCACCTACGAGATCGTGGAATTGCGCATGCCACAGGTGGTCAAGCAGAACGGCATGCGCAGCGAATTCGAGGAAGAAAAACTGCGCACCAGCTTCACCCGGGCGCTGCACAAGCGGCCGGTTCCCACTGAACTGGTCGATGCCGCGATAGACCGCGTGATCCAGAAGATCTTCGAACTGGGCGAGCGCGAGATCGGTTCGCGCCAGATCGGCGAGATGGTGATGAAGGAATTGCTGAAGCTGGACAAGGTCGCCTACATCCGCTTTGCCTCGGTGTACAAAAGCTTCCAGGACGTCGGTGATTTCACCGAGGCGGTGGAGGCGGTGCGCAAATCGCCCGCCAGGCGGCGCAAGCCGCCGGCCCGCTGATGGCGACGGCGCAGGACAGCCAGTGGATGGCGCGTGCGCTGCACCTGGCGGAACGCGGCCTGTACACCACCAGCCCCAATCCGCGCGTCGGTTGTGTGCTGGTGCGCGACGGCAAGATCGTCGGCGAAGGCTGGCACGAGCGCGCCGGCGAACCGCATGCCGAAGTCCATGCCTTGCGTGCGGCCGGTGAGGCGCGCGCATGGCGCAACCGCTTACGTGACGCTGGAACCCTGCAGTCATCACGGACGCACCCCGCCTTGCGTCGATGCGTTGATTGCAGCGAAAGTGGCGCGCGTGGTGGTGGCGGTACAGGATCCCAATCCGCAGGTCGCCGGGCAAGGCATGGCCAAGATTCGTGCTGCAGGCATCGAGGTCGAATGCGGCCTGATGGAACGCGTCGGCACGTGAACTGAACATCGGTTTCTTCACGCGCATGACGCGCGGCACACCCTGGGTGCGCAGCAAGATCGCCGCCAGCCTGGACGGCCGCACCGCGCTCGACAACGGCGTCAGCAAATGGATCACCGGCGCGGATGCGCGACAGGATGTACAGCACTGGCGCGCGCGCTCCTGCGCGGTGCTGACCGGCATCGGCACCGTGCTGGCGGACGACCCGCAACTCAACGTGCGCAGTAGCGAAAGTACCCGGCAGCCGTTGCGCGTGGTGATGGACAGTTACCTGCGCATGCCGCCCACGGCACGCATCCTGGACGGCGGGCAATGTGGTGGTTTACACCGCGTACACAGGACACGAAAAAGATCGTTGCGCTGGAACAGGCCGGCGCCCGCGTCACCGTGCTGGCGGATGCGAACGGGCGGGTGGATCTGCCGGCAGCGCTGCGCGACCTGGCTGTGAGCGGCTGCAATGAAGTGCTGGTGGAAGCGGGCAGCGCACTGAACGGCGCGCTGCTGCTGGCCGGGCTGGTGGACGAAATGGTCCTCTATCTGGCGCCGCAATTGCTCGGTGATATGTCGCGCGGCATGGCGCGACTGGGGGAATTGACCGGACTTGACCAGCGTGTCGAACTGGCATGGCAAGAAGTGCGCCATATCGGCCGCGATTTGCGAATCGTGGTACGGGTGAAAAAATAACCGGGTGAGGAGAGAAATGTTCAGCGGAATCATCGCCGATATTGGTGTCATCAAGCGTGTGCAAGACCGCGACGGCGGCCTGCGCCTTGGCGTGGAAACGCGGGCGCTCGGCATGGATGATGTAAAACTCGGCGACAGCATTGCTGTTAACGGCGTATGCCTTACCGTGGTCAAGATACAGGGCAATGAATTTTCCGTAGACGTGTCGCGCGAAACGCTGGATTGCACTGCCGGGCTGGAGCAGCAAGGTGCATCGGTCAACCTGGAAAAGGCGCTGAGATTGGCAGACCGGCTGGGAGGTCATCTGGTCAGCGGCCATGTGGACGGCGTGGGCGTAGTGGTTGCGTTCGATGATATCGGCGAAAGCTGGCGCCTGGTGGTGCGCGCACCGCAGCCTTTGGCCAGGTACATCGCGGCGAAAGGCTCCATCACCATCAACGGCGTCAGCCTTACCGTGAACCATGTCGCGGGTCTGGAATTCGAGGTCAACCTGATCCCGCACACGCTATCGGTGACCACGCTTTCCGAACTGCATGCGGGGGCGAAAGTGAATCTGGAGATAGACCTGATCGCTCGCTACGTCGAGCGCGTGCTGCAGGGTGACTGTTTACCGAAGGATTAGCCATGCGGCGCAATGCCGGCTGGTTTTTGCGCACTGCCCGGACTTGATCAACTTCCATTCCGGATTCGGCAAGCCTGCCTTCAGCGCAGGAATTGTTGCGCATTTCCTGCACGACTCTTTGGTCTGGTCATGACGTTTGCCGGCAATAACTCCGGCATCATCCCGGCCAGCCTCGACTGAACAGCGTGAGCGACGAATGCCGAGATGGTAGAATCACGACATGGCGCCGATATGCGGCGCATCTTTGTTTGAATTGCCGAATGACCGATATTGCACCAATACATGACATCATCACCGAGATCCGCGCCGGAAGGATGGTGGTGCTGGTGGACGAGGAAGATCGAGAGAACGAGGGCGACCTGGTCTTCGCCGCCGAATTCACCACGCCGGAGAAGATCAATTTCATGGCCAGGCACGGGCGCGGCCTGGTCTGCCTGACGCTGACCGAGGCGCATTGCAAGCAGCTCAACCTGCCGTTGATGGTGCGCGAAAACGGCTTGTCGCTGGCGACCAATTTCACGGTTTCGATCGAGGCCGCAACGGGCGTGACCACCGGCATTTCGGCAGCCGACCGTGCGCGCACCATTCTGGCGGCGGCAAACAGGGATGCCAGTCCTGGCGACATCGTGCAGCCCGGACACATTTTTCCGTTGCGCGCACAGCCTGGCGGCGTGCTGGTGAGAGCCGGACATACCGAGGCTGGCTGCGACCTGGCACTACTGGCAGGGCTGACTCCGGCGTCGGTGATCTGCGAAATCCTGAAGGACGACGGCGAGATGGCGCGGCTGCCCGACCTGGTCGAATTCGCGAGGCTGCATGGCCTGAAAATCGGCACCATCTCCGACCTGATCGAATATCGCAGCCAGCAGGAGAAGCTGGTCGAGCGCGTTGCCTCGCGCCGGGTACAGACGGCATATGGCCCCTTCGAATTGCTGACCTATCGCGACAAGACGACGCAGCGCACGCATCTGGCCCTGGTGAAGGGCGACATCCAGCCTGATTTTGAAACGCTGGTGCGGGTGCATGAACCGTTATCGGCGCTGGATTTTCTCGAACAGACCAGTTATCCGAAATCGATCAGCGTACATGATGCGCTATTGAGGATCAGCCAGTCCGAAGCCGGCGTGCTGGTGATGATGCATAACAACGAAACATCGCAGGACTTGCTGGCGCGGTCTGCCGCCTTGCCGGATGGGCATCATGCAGCGCAGTGGGATCCGCGCAGCTATGGGATCGGTGCACAAATCCTGCGCGACCTCAATGTTGGCAAGATGTGCCTGCTTGGCACACCGCGCAAGTTGCCAAGCATGGCCGGGTTCGGACTGGAGATCGTCGGTTATTGTCATGCCAGGGAAGAATCGCAATGAAGGAAATTGAAAAGAACCTGAGTGGCGTCGGGATGCGCATCGGCATCGTGCAGGCCCGCTTCAACGAGGTGGTAGGTGAAGGCCTGTTGTCATCTTGTCGCGCACAGCTGCATAAACAGGGGGTGCAGGATGCGGACATCACGCTGGTATCGGTGCCGGGCGCGCTGGAAATCCCGTTGCTGCTGCAGCAGATGGCGCAGAGCGGGAAATTTGATGCGCTGATTGCGCTGGGTGCGGTGATACGCGGGGATACTTACCACTTCGAAGTCGTCTCCAACGAGTCCGCGCGCGGAGTTGGCGAAGTGCAACTGCGCAGCGGTATGCCGATAGCCAATGCCATCCTGACCACCGATACGGATGCTCAGGCTGAGGCGCGCATGAGCATCAAGGGCGCAGAGGCGGCACTGGTGGCAATCGAGATGGCGAACCTGCTGAAAGAGATCAGGTGAGCGAAAAAACCCTGAATGCCAGACTGCCGGCAAAAAGTGCGCGGCGCCGTGCACGCGAACTGGCGTTGCAAGGCATCTACCAGTGGCGCCTGAGTGGCAACCAGGCGGCGCAGATCGAAAAGCAGATTGCCGAAGAAAAAAATCTGGGTCGCTATGACGCAGTTTTCTATTCCGAACTGTTGCACGGCGTGCTGGAAAAATCAGCGGAATTGCTGACGGCGGTGGCGCCGCATCTGGACCGGCCGCTGGACGAACTCAGCCCGATTGAATGTTCCGTGCTGCTGCTGGCCGCATTCGAACTGGCATATCTGCGTGAGATTCCCTATCGGGTGGTGATCAACGAGGCGGTGGAACTCGCCAAGTCGTACGGCGGCACCGATGGCTACAAATACGTCAACGGCGTGCTGGACAAGATGGCCGCGCAGCTGCGCGCGGTTGAGGTTGCTGGAAGCAACAGTCGTTAGACGCTAGTCGTTAGTCGTTAGTTAAAACAAGACCCGCGCAGCGGACAAAGCCAACTAGCGACTAACGTCTACCTACTAACGACTGCCTACTAACGACTGCCTTATGTCCGAGTTCGACCTGATCAAACGCTATTTCACCCGCGCTACTCCGGGTACGGAGTTGGGTGTGGGCGATGATGCTGCGCTGGTGCGGCTGGAAAACGGCATGGAACTGGCCGTTTCCACCGACATGCTGGTCAGCGGTACCCATTTCTTACCCGATGCCGATCCGTTCCTGCTGGGCCACAAGACTCTGGCGGTGAATCTCTCCGACATGGCTGCGATGGGCGCACAGCCGCGCTGGGCGACACTGGCCGTGTCCTTGCCGCAGGCGGATGAGGCATGGCTGGAACAATTCAGCGCAGGTTTTTTTGCGCTGGCGCAAAAATATGGCGTGGAACTCATCGGTGGCGATACCACGCGTGGACCGCTCAACCTGTGTGTCACCATCATGGGCGTAGTGCCGAAAGATATGGCATTGCGCCGTGCGGGCGCGCAAGTCGGAGATGATGTTTGGGTGTCGGGAACGCTGGGCGATGCCGCGCTGGCATTGGCACATCAGCAAGGCAGGGTCCAGTTGTCAGGTGAAGCGTATTCCTTTTGTACCGATTCGCTGCACCGCCCTGACCCGCGCATCGCATTGGGGCAAATGTTGCGCGGCGTGGCGCATTGCGCCATCGATGTTTCGGATGGCTTGCTGGCTGACCTTGGACACATGCTGAAGAGTGCAGGGGTGGGTGCGGAGATCCGCTTCGATGCCTTGCCGGTTTCAGAAATCCTGCGGCCCCGTCTTGGGCAGCCAGTGGGCAAGCATTGCGTGCTCGCGGGCGGAGACGACTACGAATTGTGCTTTGCCGTGCCGGTTGTGCACCGAAGCGGGGTGGAAGAAATATCCAGGTTGTCAGGTTTGCCGCTGACCCTTGTGGGTACTATCGTTACGGGCAATGCCTGCAAGGTAGTGGCGGCGGACGGCAGCGAAATTATCATCGGGGAGGAGGGTTATGACCATTTCAAGTGAATTGCGCGTGCATCCTTCATGGCGATTTGTCCTGAGCCATCCTGCCCATTTCATCTCCTTCGGCTTCGGCAGCGGGCTGTTTCCGCGTTCACCGGGCACGGCGGGCACACTGGTGGCGTTCCCGATCTATTGGTATCTGGCGCAGTACATGAATTCTACGGCCTACCTGGTGATGCTGGTCTGGGCTTTTTCGCTGGGTGTCCTGGCATGCGAGAAGACCGGCCGCGAACTGGGCGAGGCGGATTTCGGCGGCATCGTGTGGGATGAGATCGTTGCATTTCTGCTGGTGCTGTTCTTTACGCCATTTGCAGGGTCGTTCGCCAGTTCAATGGGGATATTCTGGAACCTGCTCGCCTTTTCGCTGTTTCGATTTTTCGACATCGTCAAGCCGCCGCCCATCCGTTATTACGATATGCACTGGCACGGCGGACTGGGCGTGATGTTCGATGATTTGCTGGCGGCGGGGTATACGCTGCTGTGCCTGGCACTGGTAAAAAGTCTGCTTAACCTGGGATGACTCCATGCAGACTGTTGCTGCTGCTTGCCTGTGCATTCAGTCAGGCACACGCTGACGAAACCTGCGGAACGCCGCCTTGCGATGGCTTCCCCTCCAGCACATTTTACGCCAGGACTATCGCGGTAATCGATGGCGACACGGTGCTGGTCCTGCGCAACGGCAAGCCGGTGAAGATTCGTCTTGCCGATATCGATGCGCCGGAAAAGGGCCAGGACTTCGGCATGGCCTCGCGTCGTTCGCTGGTCGACATGGTGCTCGGCAAACAGCTGCGTGTCACGAGCAGGGCAGTGGATAAATATGGCCGCATCGTGGCGCAATTATCGGTAGGCGGACTGAACGTGAATGAAGAACAGGTGCGTCGCGGCATGGCGTGGCAGTATTCGCATCATTTCAGTGATTCGCGTTATATTGCCCTGCAGGATGAGGCGCTGCATGCGCGACGCGGCCTGTGGGTGCAGGCGCATCCGGTCAAGCCGTGGCAGTGGCGCAGGCAACATCCGCTGCCGATTCGTGCCGGTAAAATTCGCGAGTAGGTGCTGGGCCGGACTTTGACCTCATCATGGGTCGATACGCCACAAGTGCTGTGCGACCGAGAGCCATGCGCCCAGCCAGCCAAGATAGGCCGAGAATATCAGCAGGGATAATCCATCGCCTGCTGAAAGCGGTTGCAGTATGAAACCGCTTGCATACTCCTGTGCCACAACGACCAGGCTGCGGTTTAGCACCATGACGCTGGCGGAAACTATTAGCCATGCCGTCGCCCCACCCAGCAGACCCTGCAACGTACCGAAATAAAGAAACGGGCGACGGATGAAACTGTTGGTCGCGCCGATCAGTTTGGAGACCTCGATCTCGTCGCGCAAGGTGAGGATCTGCAGGCGTATGGTATTGAAGGTCACGGCCACCAGGGCGAAACTGAGCAGCAGGGCAAGGATCAGGATCGCCATCCTGCCGAATTCGAGCAGCGCCTCCAGTTTGCGCGCCCAGGCGGAATCCAGCTGCACATGTTCGACTTTAGGCCATTGCGACATTTGGTTGCGTAATGATTCCAGTTCCTGTGGATCGGAATGTTTCGGATAAACGACGTAGGCATCCGGCAGCGGGTTGTTCGCCAGGCCGCCGATCACGTCGGCCAATCCCGTCGTCTGTTTGAGCTGTTCCAGCGCGCGGTCGCGTGGCACGAATTCGGTATGGTCTATTTCGGTATTCAGCTGTATTAACTGTTGTTCGATGCGTGCCATGTCGCTCTTGCTGCTGTCCTGGTCCAGAAAGATGCTTATTTGCGGCGCGCCCAATACTCTTGCTGCCAGTGTCTGTACATTTTGCAGCAGGACGTAAACACCGGATGGCAGGCTGAGCGCGATGCCAATCACCATTATGTTGAGGATGCTGATGACCGGGTTGGCGAACTGGCGCCGCATGGTGAAAAACAGCACCTGGATATGCTGTGCCAGCCAGACTCTCATTGCTGCAACTCCCCGTGCTTGAGCGTCAGCGTGCGAGCTCCGGAATGACGCAGAACGGCTTCGTCATGGGTGGCGATGATCAGGGTGACGCCGACCTGGTGGAAGGAGGTCAGGATGGACATGATGTCGCCGGCATATTCGGCATCGAGATTGCCGGTCGGCTCGTCAGCCAGGATGATGGACGGCCGGTTGACGATCGCCCGGGCGATGCATAAGCGCTGCTGCTCGCCGCCCGACAGGGTGATGGGGTTGGTCTTCTCGCGCGACAGCAGGCCGACCTTGTCGAGTGCGGCACGCACCCGGCTGGCGCTTTCGGAGGGCGAGAAGCCGCAGATGTTCAGCGGCAGCATCACGTTATCGAACACAGTGCGGTCGAACAGCAGCTTGTGGTCCTGAAACACCAGGCCGAGGTTGCGTCTCAGGTAGGGCAACGCGCCGCTCTTGAGAGAGGCAGTATTCTGTCCCATGACCAGGACGCTGCCCGTGTTCGGGCGCTCGATCGCGGGGATGAGTTTGAGCAGGGTGCTCTTCCCGGCTCCGGAATGGCCTGCCAGCAGCACCATCTCGCCTTCGCCGATTTCAAAGCTGATGTTCTTCAAGGCCTCATAGCCGCCGGGATAGCGCTTGTGGACCTGGTTGAATGTGATCATTTCATCTACATGGATAAGGCTACGCTGAACACAAGCGTCGATGACCGGGGTCAGGGACGCGCATGGGGTTGATCAGGTTGACTGTCTTCGCCAATGCCAAGCAGCGCCGCAACGAAATCCGCAGCGACGAATGGCCGCAGATCGTCCAGCGCTTCGCCTACACCGATGAAGCGTACGGCAATCGGGTGCGCCTTGGCAATGGCGGCGATCACGCCGCCCTTGGCGGTGCCGTCGAGCTTGGTGACAACCAGTCCGGTCACGCCCAGCGCGTCGTCGAAAGCCTTGACCTGCGACAGGGCGTTCTGTCCGGTATTGGCATCCAGTACCAGCAATACCTCATGCGGTGCGTCCGGCAGCGCCTTGGCGATGACGCGTTTTATTTTCCTGATCTCTTCCATCAGGTGCATCTGCGTGGTCAGGCGTCCTGCGGTGTCGGCCAGGACGATATCGATGCCGCGAGCCTGGGCAGCCTGTACTGCATCGTAGATGACAGCTGCAGAATCGCCGCCTTGCTGCGCGATCACGGTGATATTGTTGCGTGCACCCCATTCCATCAGCTGCTCGCGGGCGGCGGCTCTGAATGTATCGCCAGCGGCCAGCAGCACGGATTTTCCCTGATCCTGAAAATATTTTGCCAGTTTGCCGATGGAAGTCGTTTTGCCTGCCCCATTCACGCCGGCCAGCATGATGACAAATGGCCGGTGGGTGCCGGTTTGCAGCGGTTGCGCCAGGGGCGTGAGCAACTTGAGCAGGCAGGAATACAGCGCCTGCTTGAGCTGGCCGGCATCGGTCAGCCGATGTTCCCTGACCTGGTGACGCAATTCAGCCAGCAGATAGTTGGTTGCATCCATGCCAACATCGGCAGTGATCAGGATGGTTTCGAGTTCTTCATACAAGTCGTCATCGATTTTCCCGCCGCGCCCGAACAGGTCGGTCAATTGGTCGCCGGTGCGAGCCAGCCCGGTTTTAAGGCGATCAAGCCAGCTGCGCTTTTCCGCTATCGGCTTATTGCTTGGGTTGTCGGGAGGGTCTTTTTTCAGGAAACCAAACATGGCGAGGGATAGTCTGAGTGTTGCAAAATGAAGCATAATACGCGCTTTTCGCGGCAGCCTTTTGCCGCAACCGTGATTTTATTCGGATATGAAGCTTTACGCTAGAAAAAGGATGAACTGGAAATGCGAACTGGTTTATTGAAATACCTGATGTTTTTTGTCTTGCTTAATGCACTGGCAGTTCCGGCAGTGACTCAGGCTGAGGTTTATGAGAAGACACTGAAAAATGGGCTCAAGGTGGTTGTGAAGGAAGATCATCGTGCACCCGTAGTGGTGCAGCAGGTCTGGTATCGCGCCGGCAGCATGGATGAAGTCACCGGGGATACTGGAGTAGCCCATGCGCTGGAACATATGATGTTCAAGGGCACCAAGGCGGTTCCGGCTGGCGAATTCTCGAAACGCATCGCTGCCGCAGGGGGGCGTGAAAATGCGTTTACCAGCGACGATTACACCGCCTATTTTCAGCAACTGCACAAGTCCAGGTTGCCGCTTGCGATGCAGCTCGAATCTGACCGGATGCACAATTTGTCCTTGTCCGGGGAAGAGTTTGGCAAGGAAATAAAGGTGGTGATGGAAGAGCGGCGCATGCGTACCGATGATGATGCGCATTCCCTGCTGTATGAAAACCTGATGTCAGTGGCCTACAAGGAGCACCCTTACCGGAATCCAACGATCGGCTGGATGGATGATCTGCTCAAGATGGACGTAGGCGATGTCAGGAAGTGGTACAAGGATTGGTATGCGCCCAACAATGCGACGCTGGTGGTGGCGGGCGATGTCAAGGCAGGCGATGTGTTCGCCCTGGCCCAGCGCTACTATGGCTCGATTCCCGCGCGCAAACTGCCGGAAAGAAAAAAATCAAGCGAGCCGCCGCAAATCGGGATCAAGCGCATCGTCGTCAAGGCCCCTGCCGAGTTGCCCTATCTGGTGATGGCTTATCATGCACCTCAACTGGTTGACGCCGGGAAAGACTGGAAGCCATATGCGCTTGAGGTACTGGCGGGCATTCTCGATGGCAACGAATCCGCACGGCTGAACAAGTCGCTGGTGCGCGAGCAGCAACTTGCCAGCAGTGTGGGCGCTGGATATGACGCTACTTCGCGCGGACCGGGCATGTTCATCCTGGAAGGATCGCCCAGTGCCGGCAAGACTGTGGCCGACCTGGAAGCCGGGTTGCGCGATCAGATCGCCAAGCTGGTAAAGGATGGCGTGAGCGAGGATGAACTCAAGCGGGTCAAGGCGCAGGTCACGGCCGCTGAGGTCTACAAGCGCGATTCGGTGTTTTACCAGGCCATGCAAATCGGCCAGCTGGAGAGTATCGGCCTGGGCTACAAGGCCATACCGGTGATGCTGGACAAGATTCAACAAGTGACCGCGCAACAGGTGCAGGATGTGGCGCACGAATATTTCCAGGATGACAACCTGAGTGTTGCCACCCTGGATCCGCAGCCGCTTTCCGGCAAACACAAGTCTTTCGGAGGAGCGTTACGTGACTTACGCTAAGAGATTTATTGTTGTTGTCCTGGCATACCTGTCCGGCATTTCGCTGGCATTTGCTACCCCGCACATTCAGCATTGGCAATCTGCCAGCGGCGCGCAGGTATATTTCGTCGAGGATCATGACCTGCCGATGCTGGACGTGGCAGTGAATTTTGCGGCGGGCAGTGCCTTTGATACGGCCGGAAAAGAGGGTGTTGCCGGCATGACGCAAGGCATGCTCGACCTGGGGTCGGAGGGGATGAGCGAAGATGATATTTCGCGAAACCTTGCGGACATCGGCGCGGTAATGGGCGGGGATTTTGATCCTGATCGGGCCAGCCTGACGCTGCGCACCCTGAGCAGCAAAGCCGAGCGGGACCAGGCGCTGGGCGTACTGGCCAATGTGCTGCAGCATCCGCTGTTCCCGGAGGCTGTGCTGGAGCGCGAGAAAAAACGCCTGGTTGATGCACTGAAGGAGGCTGATACCAAGCCTGAGGAAATAGCCGACAAGGCGTTCAACAAGGCAGTATTCGGTTCGCACCCGTACGGATTCCCATCGTCCGGGGAAGTGGCCAGCGTGGAAGGCATTCAGCGCGCGGATGTGGAAGGGTTCTACCGCGCCCACTATTCGGCGAACGGCGCCGTGGTCGCCCTGATGGGAGATGTGACGCGGGCAGACGCGGAAAATATTGCGCAGCAACTTACTGCCCAGTTGCCTCCAGGCGGGGCAAGCGCCACCATCCCGCCGGTGCAGATGCAGATCAAGCCGAGCGAATTGCGTATCCAGCATCCGGCCACGCAAAGCCATATCCTGCTGGGTGCGCCCGGAATGTCGCGCACCGACCCGGATTACTTTACGCTGTATGTCGGCAACTACATATTGGGCGGCGGCGGTTTTGTCTCGCGCCTGATCGAGGAAGTGCGCGAGAAGCGCGGCCTGGTCTACAGCGTGTACAGTTATTTCATGCCGTTGCAACAGGCGGGCGCTTTCCAGATAGGGTTGCAAACCAAAAAGGAGCAGGCGGATGAGGCCTTGCAACTGGTGCGCGAGACACTGCGCAAGTTCATCGACAAGGGTCCGACGGAAAAGGAGCTGAAGGCAGCCAAGCAGAATATCATCGGCGGTTTTCCGTTGCGCATTGACAGTAATTCAAAGATCCTTGGTTACCTCAGCGTGATCGGGTTTTACCATTTGCCCTTGACCTATCTGGACGATTTTGTCGGCAAGGTCGACAAGGTTACGGTCGGCATGATTCGTGATGCGTTCAAACGCCATATCAATCCTGATGCGATGGCCACGGTGATGGTTGGCGATCCGGATGGCAAGGAATCAGCCGCAGACGGGGAGACGGGGAAATAAATCGGGTGCGTATTATCGGTGGCGAGTACCGCCGGCGTTTGATCGAATTTCCGGTGGCGGAAGGACTGCGCCCTACGCCCGACCGCGTGCGGGAAACATTATTCAATTGGCTGGGGCAGGATCTGACCGGCCGGCGTTGCCTGGATTTGTTTGCCGGCAGCGGGGCGTTGGGTTTTGAGGCAGCTTCGCGCGGCGCTGCTGTAGTGGAGATAGTGGAAAGCAATCGAGCCGTGTTCCGCGCCCTGCAACAGAATTGCAGTAAACTGGCCTGTCATAACGTGGCGCTGTATTGCGAGGACGGGTTGGAATTTGCCCGGCGCTGCAGCGGGCATTATGATGTCGTATTTCTTGATCCACCGTTTCAGAGCGATTATTTGCACCGGATCATGCCCTTGATGGCCGACAGGCTGGCTGAGGGCGGACTGGTGTATGTGGAAACCGGTGAGCTGCATCAACCTGACGCCACATGGCAAATAGTCAAGCACGCCAAGGCGGGCAATGTGCATTATCAGTTATTGCAACGGAGCTGACCAGAACATGATCAAGGTGATATACCCGGGAACGTTTGACCCGATTACGCGCGGTCACGAAGATGTGGTGCGCAGGGCTTCGGGTTTGTTCGGTGAGGTGGTGGTCGCTGTTGCGGCCAGTCGCAGTGCGACCCTGTTTACCCTGGATGAACGCATCGGCATGGCACGCGAGGTATTTGCCGATTATGCCAACGTGAGCGTCGAGGGTTTTGATTGCCTGCTGATGGATTTTGCGCGGCAACTTGATGCGCGGGCGGTATTGCGTGGCTTGCGCGCAGTGTCAGATTTCGAGTATGAATTTCAGATGGCAGGCATGAACCGTAGCCTGCATCCGGATGTTGAAACCATTTTTTTGACTCCGGCTGAGCAATACACATTTATTTCAGCCAGCATGGTGCGCGAGGTTGCCCGCTTTGGCGGCGACGTGAGCAAGTTTGTTTCGCCCCTGGTGGCAGAAAAATTAACGCAGAAGAAGCAACTTGATTGACTAGGAGAAAAGTATGGCGCTGATGATTACCGACGAATGTATCAACTGCGACGTGTGCGAACCGGAATGCCCGAATGACGCCATCTATCAGGGTGACAGCATTTACGTGATCGATCCGAACAAGTGCACGGAGTGCGTAGGACATTATGATACGCCGCAGTGTGTGGAAGTGTGCCCGGTGGATTGCATTCCAATGAATCCCGATCGGGTGGAAAGCAAGGAGCAGTTGCAGGTCAAGTATGAACAGTTGATGGCTGCCAAGGCAAAACAGGCACGGCCGGGGAACGATCACTGATTCCGATATAATATTCCGAGAAACAGCCTGTCAGCCCGGGCTGGATGTACAGTTGGCTGGCAGGGTGAGCAGTGTCGCTGCGCAAGTTGCGACGAAAACAAAATATATTATTTATGAGGAGTTCCATGCCCGAAGTCTTGCGCTACCACCCAGCATTGGCATTTCTGCACTGGCTCCTTGCTGTAGCCATTCTGTCCATGTTCGCGTTGGGATTCTTTGTGCTCGACGAGATGAAGAGCACCGATCCGGAAAAAGTCGGCTTATCGATCCTGCATGTCATTGGCGGGATCACTGTCCTTGTGCTGACCTTTGCCCGCCTGTTCATTCGCGTCAGGAAACCAAGACCTGCGCCCGTCTCGACTGGCAAGCCTATGGCTGACAAATTGGCTACCGGCGTCCACCACCTGTTATACACACTGACAGTGCTGGTGGTGGTGGCCGGATTGGCATTGGCCTATTCGGCGGACTTGTTCTCGATCCTGTTCCTGCATACCGGTACCTTGCCCAAGGATTATGAGGACTTTACCTCGCATGATGTGCATGGGCTGCTGGCCAACAGCTTGATGGTGGTCATCGGGTTGCACTTCGCTGCAGCGCTGTATCATCAATACATCCTGAAGGATGATCTCTTTGCGCGCATGTCGTTAGGGCGAGGCAAGGACTGAAGGGCTGACCCCGGGAATCCCGGCGTGATGGGTTCCCGTTACACCGCATATCCCAGCGCGATCCCGGCAAAGATGCTGGCACCGAACCAGTTGTTGTGAAGAAACGCCTTGAAGCATTGCTCACGCTGGCGATGCCGGATCAGGGCGTAGTGATAGGCTGCGATGCCCGCAGCGCAAAGCAAGCCGAGGTAGTAGGCAGTTCCAAGATGCTGCATGGAGCCGACACCGGCAAGTATGCCGAGGGCGCAGATATAGCAAATCACCACAGCCAGCACATCATGGCGCCCAAACAACAAAGCTGAAGAATGAATCCCCAGATGGATATCGTCGTCGCGGTCCACCATCGCGTATTCAGTGTCGTAAGCGATACACCAGAAAATGTTTGCCAATAGCAGCCACCATGCAACTGCGGGGACTGCGTTCAATTGTGCGGCAAACGCCATCGGTATTCCAAAACCGAATGCGACGCCCAGATAGGCCTGCGGGATCGCGAGAAAACGTTTGGTGAATGGATAGCTGGCTGCCAGAAACACAGCCGGAATCGACAGCAGCAGGGTCAGGTTGTTCAGCGGCAGGATCAACACCAAGGCGACCAGCGCCAGACACGCCGCCACCCACAGCGCCTCGCGCGGCGCGATGAGTCCGCTGGTGACGGGACGTTCCTGGGTGCGTTTCACGTGCTTGTCGTAATCGCGATCGGCATAATCGTTGATTGCGCATCCGGCGGAACGCATCAGCCCCGTGCCGAGCACAAAGATCAGCACTATGGGCCAGTTCGGATGTCCGGCAGCGGCGATCCACACCCCCCATAACGTTGGCCACAGCAACAGCAGGATGCCAATGGGCCGATTCAGGCGGGTGAGTTGAAGGTATAACGAGAGTCGATCTGCTAATGTCATGGCTCTAATCAAATTGCTTGATACTTAACTCCAGAGTTATTCAAGTTTGTATTCAAACTGAATAGTAATGATACTGGACACCAGTCTGTAAGGGGTTGGTATAAGTAAACAATGACTTCAAGGGGCTGGGGCTGCGCTGAGCTTTTGCATCGTACGCCAGTCCATGGCATATATGGTCCTGGCAAGGTGGCGATTATCAGTAAAATTCAGACATGGATACAAATATGAAGCCGGCCAGCCGACCAGCTCTGGAGGGAGTAACGCTTGAAGCGATCGTCACGCAGCTGGTCGAGCGCATGGGCTGGGAGGCTATGGGTGCCGCTGTGCCGATACGCTGCTTTACGCATGATCCCAGTATCAAGTCGAGTTTGAAGTTTTTGCGCCGGACGCCATGGGCGCGCGCCCGGGTGGAAGAGTTGTATTTGCGGGTGCGCTAAGCGGTTTATCTGATCGCGGTGGCCATGCTGGTGGCTGGCGTAACAACGTTCGATAATTTGATCTGCCTGTTTCACATGGGGTTGTCCAGCAGCAGGATTTCCGGCAGGAATACCTCGGTCACCAACAATGGCGCACCATGCAAAGTGAACAGCGAGCGCCGCGCCCATAATTTTTGAGGATGCGAATCGAGCACAACGATTGCATGGCGGTACAGTGATTGTTGCGGTTTGAGCGCCCGGAAATGCAGCGGTGCGCGCTCTACCAGCGGATGCGCGAACAATAGTGCGCCCAGCGGGCGTTTGCCCAGATGTTGCAATGCCTGCCAGGCGCCGCGCAGATGCTGTGGCGCGACCACGCTGTGCGCGAAAACCACGGGGCGTCCGTTGGCATAGAGGAATACTTCGCGCGTGTAGATTTTGCGTTGCATCGGCAGCCTGAGCAGAGCGGTCTCGTCATGCGCTGCAGTCATCAGGCCGTCGTACACATTGCGCACGTCGAACTGCGTGCAGCGCAGCTGGATGCGCCGGGTGAGCGAGCCGTGGTCGCGCAGCCATGGCGCGTAGCCCGCTTCGATGCCGGGCAGGAAGGTGCGCCAATCGCAAGACAGGTTATCAGGCATGGAGAAAGTCGTCCCGGTTGGCCATCCAGCGTTGCAGGTGTGCCTGCGCGGCTTCGGGGTGATCGCGCAGCAGTTCGTCGGCAATGGCGCGTGCACTGTTCAGCAAGGTCGAATCTGCGCTGATATCGGCAAAGCGCAGCATGGGTACGCCGCTCTGGCGTGCGCCAAGCAGTTCGCCGGGCCCGCGCAGCTGCAGGTCTCGCTGGGCGATCTCGAATCCATCGGAGTTTTCATAGATGACTTTCAGGCGCTCTCGCGCAAGCCCGGACAGCGGTTGCTGGTATAGCAATACGCACAAGCTGGCAGTCGAGCCGCGGCCGACGCGCCCGCGCAACTGGTGCAGTTGCGCCAGTCCCATGCGCTCCGCATGCTCGATCACCATCAGGCTGGCGTTGGCCACGTCCACGCCAACTTCGATGACCGTGGTGGCAACCAGCAACTGCACTTCGCCGCTCTTGAATGCCGCCATCATCATTGCTTTTTCAGCAGGCGGAAGCTTGCCATGCACCAAACCGACGTTGAGTTCGGGAAAGGCGGCGCGCAATGTCTCATGCGTATCGATGGCGGTCTGCAGGTCGACTTCCATCAATTCCGATTCATCGATCAGCGGGCATACCCAATATGCCTGTCTGCCTTCGTGGCAGGCCTGCCTGACACGCTCGAATACTTCCTCGCGGCGGGCATCACTGACCAGCTTGGTGGTGATCGGCGTGCGTCCCGGCGGTAACTCGTCGATCACCGATACATCGAGGTCGGCGTAGTAACTCATCGCCAATGTCCTGGGGATCGGTGTCGCACTCATCATCAACTGGTGTGGTTCGTCGCCCTTGCCGCGCAGCGCGAGGCGTTGTTGGACGCCGAACTTGTGCTGTTCATCGACGATGACCAATCCAAGCCTGGCGAACTCGACGGAATTCTGGAAAAGAGCATGGGTGCCGATGGCAAGTTGTGTCTCGCCCGCAGCGATGCGTTCAGCGGCGGCCTGCTTGTCTTTTTTTTTCAGGCTGCCGGACAGCCATACCGGTGCGATGCCGAGCGGTGCAAGCCAGTCGCGAAGTTTGAGGTAATGCTGTTCGGCGAGGATCTCTGTAGGTGACATCAGCGCAGCCTGGTAACCGTTCTCGATCGCCTGCAGTGCAGCCAGCGCAGCGACCACGGTCTTGCCTGAACCAACATCGCCTTGCAGCAGGCGTTGCATCGGGTGCGGCTGCTCGAGGTCACGGCTGATTTCCCGCAGCACTTTTTGCTGTGCGCCGGTAAGTGTGAATGGCAGTGCTTTCAACAACTGCTGCGAAAAGGTCTGGCGTGAAAGGAGGCGCGGCGCATTGCGGTTGCGGCGCTTGCGGTAATGCACGCGCATCGACAATTGTTGTGCCAGCAGCTCGTCGAACTTGATACGCAACCAGGCCGGATGCGCGCGTTCAGCCAGCGCTGCTTCGTCAATGTCGGGTGGCGGGTTGTGCAGCAAGTGCACACTGCTGGAAAAATCCGGCAATTTCAGTCGTTGCAGGATTGTTGACGGCAATGTGTCGGGCAACGCCATTTCATGCAGGGCTGATTGAATCTGCCTGGTCAGCACAGTCTGTGGCAGTCCGGCGGTGGTCGGATAGATCGGTGTAAGCGCCTGCCTGAGTGGTGTGTCTTCGCCGGCTGCATGGCACTTGGGGTGCACCATTTCCATGCCGAAATATCCCATGCGCGCTTCGCCCAGAGCGCGGATCCTCTTGCCCACGGCAAGCTGTTTCTGCTGGCTGGGGTAGAAATTCAGGAAACGCAGGTGCAATACGCCACTGACGTCCTGAATCTGGCACACCAGTGTGCGGCGAGGCCGGAACAGTACTTCGCAGTGGATGATCGTTCCTTCCACCTGTGCATTCAAACCGGGAACGAGCGTAGAGATCTGCTGCAACTGCGTTTCGTCCTCATAGCGCAACGGCAGATGCAGAACCAGGTCAAAGCGGCTGCGGATGCCCAGCTTGGTTAGCCTGGTCAGCGCAGCTTTGGACAGGCCGAGGGGAAGCGAGAGCGGCACGATGTTGCGTGGTTAGTCCTGAAGAGACATGATGCCATCGGCTTCTATCATGGCGTTGCGGGGAAGCGCGGCGACCCCGACCACCGCACGCGCAGGATAAGGCTGGCGGAAGTAGATCGCCATGATCTCGTTTACCTTGGCGAAGTGAGCCAGGTCAGTCAGATAGATGTTCAGCTTGACCATCTCTTCCATGCTGCCACCGGCGGCCGTAGCAACTGCGCGCATATTCTGGAATACCCGGTGAATCTGCGCTTCGGTGCTTTCAGCCATTTGCATGGTGGTGGGATCAAGGCCGATCTGGCCTGAAATGTAGACCGTGCCGTCCACCGCTACTGCCTGAGAATAGGTGCCGATAGCGGCAGGAGCGTCCGGAGTTTGAATTATCTTTTTGTTGGGCATAACAGACTCCTGCTGGTTGCAAGCAATCCCGGATTCTAGTTAAGAACTGCCGGGGTTTAAAGGTTGGTATTAAATCATGGCTGGGTTGACCTTGAGTACCTATTGATTTGCCCAATGATTTCTATGGGAATTCTTGGCATTTGTTGGTTGTGGTCCATCGAAAAATTCAGTTCTGGTACAATAAAAGATTAAATTCTTAATTGCCTTTATTTTGTCATGGTTAGCATGGCTCAGGGGGCAGGCAAATAATACTGGAGGTGTGGTGAAGCCAAATTATAACTTGGCAGGTCAAGTTGATTCCATGTCCTGGTTAAAGACCTATAGGAGCAGTTAATGATTCCTGAGATCGGACATTTCGCTTTAATTCTTGCGCTTGCCATGGCGTTGCTGCAGGGAATATTGCCAATAGCAGGTGCTGTGCGTGGCAATTCGATGCTGATGGGGCTGGCTCGTCCCGCCGCATCAGGCCAATTCTTTTTTGTGGCGATCGCTTTCGGATGCCTGGCGCAGGCATTTTTGACCAATGATTTTTCCGTACTCTATGTAGCCGAACATTCCAATTCGCAGCTTCCTTTGCATTATCGGTTCGCCGCTATATGGGGAGGGCACGAAGGCTCCCTGCTGTTATGGGCTTTCATCCTGACTATCTGGACGGTGGCGGTGACGCTGTTCAGCCGGCATCTTCCCGATGAGATGGTGGCGCGCGTGATTGGTGTGATGGGGTTGGTTTCGGTTGGGTTCCTGCTGTTCATGCTGTTTACTTCCAATCCTTTCGAACGGCTGATTCCCGCAGCGCTGGACGGACGTGACCTGACGCCACTGTTGCAGGATCCCGGTCTGGTGATTCATCCCCCGATGTTGTATATGGGTTATGTCGGTACCTCAGTCGCTTTTGCTTTTGCCATCGCAGCCTTGATGGGCGGGAAACTGGATGCGACCTGGGCGCGCTGGTCGCGCCCGTGGACCACGGTGGCGTGGATGTTCCTGACCCTAGGCATCATGCTGGGCAGCTGGTGGTCGTATTATGAATTGGGCTGGGGCGGGTGGTGGTTCTGGGACCCGGTGGAAAACGCCTCATTCATGCCGTGGCTGGTTACTACCGCGCTGATTCATTCCCTGGCGGTAACGGAAAAACGCGATGCATTCAAGAACTGGACGGTGCTCCTGGCTATCATCGCGTTTTCCTTGAGTTTGCTGGGGACATTCCTGGTGCGCTCGGGCGTGTTGACCTCGGTGCACGCGTTTGCAGTCGATCCAAAACGGGGTGTCTTCATACTGACTTTCCTCGCAACGGTTATCGGCAGCTCCCTGACCCTGTTTGCCTGGCGTGCGCCCAAGGTCGGTTTGGGTGGCGGATTTGCCCTGGTTTCGCGTGAATCCATGCTGTTGCTGAATAACGTTCTGCTGACCGTGGCAGCCGCTTCGGTGTTCCTGGGGACGATGTATCCATTGTTCATGGATGCCCTGGGATTCGGCAAGATATCCGTAGGCCCTCCCTATTTTGACTCGGTATTCGCCCCCATCATGGCGGGGGCGGCATTTTTAATGGGGGCCGGCCCGTTCGCGCGCTGGAAGCAGGCGGAACTTCTGGTGGTGGCAAGGCAACTGGCAGCATGGTTTGGCGCAAGCATTGTCCTGGCTGTGCTGGTCATGTTTGCCATGGATCATTGGTCTGCGCCGATTGTCGCTGGCTGTGCGCTCGGTTTCTGGTCGCTGCTGGCTACGCTGGCGTATCTGCTCGAACGAGTCAGGGATAAGGGTGTGACCGGAACCAGATACAGTTTCCGGGGTCTATCTCGTTCTTCCTACGGAATGTTGCTGGCGCATGCGGGCATCGGCATATTCATCCTTGGAGTGACATTTACCAAGGGGTATGAAGCAACGAGCGAGGTTCGCATGAAGACTGGCGACACGGCCTCGGTCGGCAGTTATGTATTTCAGCTCAAGGGTACTCAGGAATTGACCGGGCCGAATTACAAGGCAATGAGCGCCACGTTGGACGTTACAAAAAATGGTGCGCATGTGACTACACTCTACCCGGAAAAAAGGGTTTATACCGTGCAAACAATGCCGATGACCGAAGCCGCCATAAATACAGGACTGTTCCGCGATCTTTATGTTGCGATGGGTGAGGTATTGGGAAAAGATGATCTGGTAGTGCGCATTCAGGTCAAACCAATGGTCGATTGGATATGGTTCGGCTGCCTGATGATGGCCATGGGCGGTATGCTGGCCGTGAGCGATCGACGCTATCGGCTTCCGGCGAAAAGTCGGCGGCCTGCATCCATCATCGCCTCATCAGCACCAGTATCAAACTAGAAGGCTATTTTCAAACTGATGTTTAAGGATCGATAGTGTTTGAAAGACTGCTCACGCTGTTCCTGCTCGCTTTAGTTTTGATTCCGGCATATGGAAATGAGGCAAAACCAGTTGAGGAAGATGTTGCCCTGGAGAAGCGCGTCATGACTGTCGCCTCTGAATTGCGCTGCCTGGTTTGCCAGAACCAGACCATAGCCGATTCCCGGGCTCCGCTGGCGATAGATTTGAGGAATCAGGTTCGTGACATGTTAAGGCAGGGAAAGACAAGAGACGAGATCGTCGATTACATGGTCAAGCGTTATGGAGAGTTTGTGCTTTACCGTCCCAGGATCGAGTCAAGGACATGGATACTTTGGTTCGGGCCGCTGGTATTGCTGTTATTGGCTTTAGCCGTACTTGTATTCAAGCTGCGCCAGCGTCATCTGGCTATGCAGCAGGAAGTATTACTGAGCTCCAGTGAGCACGAGCAGGCTGCGCTGCTGCTTTCCGAACCTGACAAGGGGACTTAACGTGACAATGTTTTGGGTTGTGGCCGGATTGCTGACTCTCGGCGCGCTGATGTTCATAGCCATACCTCTGTTCCGGGAGAACAGGAAGCAAGTCTCGGCCAACCGTTCCGAGGTCAACCTGGACATTTATCGTGACCAGATGCGCGAACTGGAGGCGGACCTTGCGGCAAATACGCTGAGCGAGGCACAGTACCAGAAAGCCAGAAATGAACTGGAAAGAAAAGTGCTTGATATTAAATTCAATGAGGAGGGTAGGCTTGCAGCGCCTTCCAGTGGGCGATGGATAATTGTTGCTGCCATTGTCGCAGTGCCCTTGCTGGCCATATCAATCTATCTGTTATTGGGTAAGCCGGATGGGCTGGATGCGCAGAACAAACCTGTCGGCCCGGATGTGACACAGGCGAAAATCGAGGCGATGGTGGCCACGTTGGCGCAGAAACTAAAGGATAAACCGGATGATGCCCAGGGTTGGGAAATGCTCGGCCGATCCTATGCCACGCTGCGTCGCTTTGGGGATTCCAAAGACGCCTATGCGCGTGCCGCAGCACTGGAACCGGATAATGTCCAGTTGTTGATCAGCTATGCGGATGTAATGGCCATGACCAATGGACGCAATGTTGTGGGAATGCCGGAAAAGCTGGTTCTACATGCGCTGGAAATTGAACCAAATAATATCAAGGCGCTTGCGCTGGCCGCCACGGCGGCTTTTCAACGCAAGGATTACGGCCGGGCAATCGAGTTATGGGAAAATATACTTAAGCTGGCCCCACCGGATTCGGACGTAGTGCGTGCTGTAAATGCCAATCTAAGTCAGGTGCGTGGATTGGCAGGAGTGCCGTTGGCCACATTACCCAACATTACAGGACAGGATGCGCCTAAAAGTGCCGGAAGAACCGTGAGCGGGACGGTGAGTATCGATGAAGCTCTTAAAGCACTGGCTGCAAAGACTGATACGGTTTTTATCTTTGCCCGGGATGCCGACGCGCAACGGCCGCCATTGGCAATGATGCGCAAGACGGTCGGCGATTTGCCGTTGAATTTCGTGATGGATGACTCCCTTTCAATTATTCCGAATTTCAAATTGTCCTCTGCCGCCAATGTCATAATCGGAGCACGCATATCAAAATCCGGGAATGCCGCACCGCAACCCGGGGATTTGCAGGGGACTTCTTTGCCGGTGAAAATTGGCGAAAAGAATGTCAGGGTAATCATCAACTCTGAAGTCAAGTAGCTCGTGCAATGTCAATATATTGCAACTATCATTTTCGAGCGGAACGATGACTGTAGATGTAAGCAGGCGAAAGCTATTGCAGATGTTCGGAATGGGTGCGCTTGCCGGTTTGCTGGTTGCCTGTTCGAGTAAATCCCCGCTGAAATTCAGGCAAGGCGATAGATTGCCGGACATTGAGCTTTTTACCATGGATGGGGGAGTCGTTTCACTCTCGACATTTTCCGGTGCAGCACTTGTATTGAATTTTTGGGCAAGCTGGTGTGAGCCCTGTCGACGAGAGATGCCAAGTCTGCAGAAGTTGAGCGGGCTCTTTGCCCCTAAAGAATTGATGGTCGTCGGGGTTACGGTTGACAGCGATCTCAACCTGGCTCGTGAATTCATCTTGCAACATGGCCTGGCGTTTCAGATGCTGTCGGACAAGGACATGAAAGTGGCAAATGAAATTCTTGGGATACCAGGTTTCCCCATGACATATCTTCTTACCAGGGATCGCACCATTTCCCGTATCGTTGTGGGCGAAAGGAATTGGGTGGAGCCCAAATCAATTGAGGAAATCGAAAGTTTGCTGGGAGTGCAAAGAATTCAGGCGGCATGAAATTGTTTCATATGGATGATAACTGCGATTAATAGCATGAGTGCAACTTATAACGAGCCAATAAACATTGTCCCGCAGAGCGAACTGGCTGTAATGGATGAACCTGCACGGGCATATTCAGCCGGGGGAAAGCAGCCAGCCTTGATAAACAGGATGACTCTGCGGACCAAGGGTATATGGGTGATGGTCATATTTTTGGCCTATACCCTGACAGCAGGTTTTATCATGAGCAGGGAGCGAAATGACCTGTATTTGAATCTGCAGCAAATAGAGATGATTCATGTGGACGAGGAGCGCCAGTTGGGACTGAATATGCTGGTGACGCGTGCAATCTTGATAGCCAATGAGAATTTTTTCTCCGGTTCATTGGATACTCCGGTTGGACTGAATACTGCGGTTCGCAGTGTTGCGGTTCAGGTAGAAGCCGTGCTTGACAGCTTGACCCAGATGGCACAGTCCTACCCGCTACTTACCGACGACGTTGTTGCGCTCAGGGAAAACTTGCATGATTTGAACACCCAGTCGCCAAGCCGAGCCAATATTTCCGATGTGCGCAATAACTTGCACAAGCTCGTACTCGGCCTGGATCAGGTAACTATTTTGATGCAGAGCCAAAAGGAAGCATTGATTGGCAGATATCATCGGACATTTGACCAGCTATCCGTCGTATGGTCGGTCACTGCTGCAATCGGCGTAGTATTCCTGGGTGGTATTATCATGTTTTTTGTGTCCAGACTGTCCTGGGATATCAGGCGGGTGCAGGATCGTGCGCTGGCAATTGTTGAAGGATATCGCGGCAAGCCATTGGCCGTTTCTCGCTTCGATGAAATTGGTTCATTGATGGAAGCGGTTAACAGAATGCAACTCGAGTTGCGCGAACATGAGATGCAAATGGAGTTGATCAGGCAGCAACGTTTTCACAAGGAGAAAATGGCTGCAGTTGGCTCGCTGGCTTCAGTTGTGGCACATGAAATAAACAATCCGCTTTCAGCAATTGTGGGAGCGGCTCAATCAATGGCGCAACTTGGGGCTGCAAATTCGACAGGGAATAGTGAATATATCCAGCAGGCTGAAGTTATTCTGGCTCAAGCCAAGAGGGTAATGAATATCACGCGCCAGATTTCAGAATATTCGATGCCACAGTCTGCGGAACCTGAATTGCTTGATTTGAATGCACTGATCCGCAGTACGGTCAAATTTATCAGCTTTGACAGGCGGTTCAGTTATATAGACGTGGTACAGAATCTTGATCCGAACCTGCCTGCGATCCATGCGGTCGGAGACCATATAACCCAGGTGGTAATGAACCTTTTGATTAATTCCGCAGATGCAGCAGAAGGAAGACTGGATCCAAAGCCGCGGATAACCATTTCTACGAGCAGCAATGACAATGAAGTGGAAATAAAGGTTACCGATAACGGGACCGGAATGGAAAAGGCCACGATAGACCGGGTATTTGACGAGTATTTCACGACCAAGCCATTGGGTCGGGGTAGTGGCATAGGCATGTCGGTTTCGAAATCCATGGTTGAATCTGGTGGTGGCACAATTGCGATTGACTCCGAACTGGGTGTTGGCACAACCGTGACTATTATGCTCCCGGTAATTCAGAGCAAGCCAGGGGGGGCATGAGATGCATGTGCTGGTTATTGACGATGAAGTCGCTCTCAGACAGATACTTGCATCGCTGGTCAGTCGGGCGGGTTATTCAGTAGATACTGCAGCCACAGCTGCCGAGGCAACTGCCAAACTTGTTCGAGGCGATGTGGATGTCGCGTTGTGCGACGTAAGGCTGCCGGATGGGGATGGGATTGAGCTTTTGCGAGGCTTCAAGGCGCCGGGAGCGGGAATAGAGACGCAATTCATCATGGTGACTGCATTTGCTTCCATGGAGACGGCCGTCGAAGCTTTGCGGGCCGGTGCCGCCGATTATATTGTGAAGCCGGTGCATAACGAGGATTTGCTGCACAGGTTATCTCAAATCGAAGCGATATCAGGTTTGCGTGCTGAAAATAAGGCCTTGCGCAGCCTGGTTTCAGGCAAGCGCGGACTTTACCGATTTACTTCCCCATGCATGCAGCAGATCGACAGAATGGCCATCAAGGTAGCCGTTACTAATAGTAATGTCCTGATTACCGGCGAAAGTGGAACGGGGAAAGGGGTGCTGGCTCGATCTATTCACGAATCAAGTCTGAGAGCAGATTTTCCGTTTATCCCGGTGAACTGCGCCGCAATCCCTGAAAACCTGCTGGAAAGCGAATTCTTTGGTCATACCAAGGGGGCATTTACCGGGGCGGACAAGGCGCGCAAGGGACTATTTACTGAAGCGGATCGCGGTACAATTTTTCTCGATGAGATCGGTGAATTGCCACTGCATCTCCAGACTAAATTGCTTCACGTTATCGAAGACAAACAAGTACGCTCGCTTGGCAGTGAGCAGATGCGGAATATAGATGTGCGCATTATCGCAGCCACCAACCGAAATCTGGAAGAAATGGTGAAAGAGGGCAAGTTCCGTGAGGATCTTTTTTTCAGGTTGAGCATGTTCCGTATATCCCTGCCGCCATTGCGCGAGAGACATGATGACATAAGTGGATTGATCAGGCATATCCTGGATAATATCGCCAGCGCGGCTTCCGGAGTGAGGCTGGAAATCGACCAGGATGCAGAAGAGTTGCTGCAGTCGTATGGCTGGCCCGGTAATGTGAGGCAGCTGGAAAATGTGATAAATCGTGCGTATATTCTGGCTGATGGCGGCAGAATTACATTGGTTGACTTGTCGCCAGAAATTTCACAGAGTACCCTTGTTGATGAAGGGGCATCTCCATTTTCTTCCAATAGCGGCGACTTGCGAGAACAACTGAGGCAAGCTGAGTCCGAGATAATCTCCAGAGTTCTTAGAGAGACGGGAGGGGATCGCAAAATAGCCGCACAAAGGCTGGGAATAGGACTTTCCAGTCTCTATCGCAAACTTGAAGAATTAGGGGTTGGGTGATCGACCTCACTACAATGACATGAGTATTTGCATTAAAGGTATTAAGTTTGTATAACTCAATCCCGATTTTGGATATTGAGCAGTGTTAGGATATGAGGAGGAATTATTATGATGCGAGGATATAAATTTTGGGTGTGCTTGATGGTTATTCTTGGCTGGTCATCTGTAGCGGTGGGCGCCACTTCTGCTGCTCCAGAAGAAAAGAAACCTTTGACTGTTGAGCAAATGTATAAAATGGACTCGGCGGACTTGCTCAGAAGAACCGATGCAACTGCGGAAGAGGATTACCAGGCAGGAAAAATTGCAATGGAGAGAGGGGAAACGGTAGAGGCGCAGGGGATGTTCGAGCGTGCTGCCAAGAAGGGGCACACGGGCGCCATGATCAAATATGGAGAGGTATTGGCCCGGGCTGGATTTATGAAGGAGGCGGTTGCCTCATACCGTCAGGCAGCCGAACTTGGTGATCCTGAGGGGGAATTCTTATTGGGTTCAATGTATCTGGACCTGGGAAATTATAACTGGCAAGACCCCGGCGTAAAAATCGACAGTAAAGAAGCGTTCAAATGGATAAAGATGGCGGCCGAGCAGGATTATGCGCAAGCGATTAATCTAATGGCCTCAGCGTATGCAAGCGGCGGTTTTGGTCTAACCGATGCAGAGCGGACGAATGAAGAGATACTGAAATGGCTCCATAAATCTGCAGATTTTGGTGATGGTACGGCCATGGATAAGTTGGCTGACGCGTATCGGGAAGGAAAGTTTGGGCTGACAGTTGACGAAAAAATGGCGGATGACTGGCATCTTAAAGCAACCAAGGCATACGGCATGAAGGAGCATAAAAAGACAAAAGCCAGAAAAAAACGCCTCTAGAAATGTCCATGCGATAGCATTATGGAGTGTTGCCATGGAGGCTGATAAGTGTATCAACTTTCGACATGCTATCGATGGGTTGGGGATTTTTTGGAGCGTTTTCCTGAGGCTTGGCCAACCACACCATTTAAGGAACATGAACATGAAAATGAATGCAACTAATCGCATTGCTGCAAGCCTGCTGGCAGCTTGTATTGGAGTCATTTTAACAACCCCGCTGGAAGCATTTGCCGCAGATGTGGTGAAAGGGCAAGCGTTATATATGGCAAATTGCTCGAGTTGTCATGGACAGTATGGAATCAGTGATATGAAAGAGGCGCCAAATCTTGCCAGTTTTGACATGGCAGAGAAGTCGGACGAGGAATTGATGGATACCATACAATCAGGAAGCGGTTCGATGCCGCCTTATGTCGGAGTATTCAACGATGATGAACTCGATGATTTAATGAGTTTTTTAAGGACTTTACACTAATGCTCAATGCTATCAAGTCTGCCGCAATTGTCGTGGCAGCAACCTTGCTGTTTTTTACCGATGCTTCAGCAGCCACCTCAAATAATACCAATGAACGCGTTCTGGACACATTTAATGTCGGCCCTGATGTGTTTGTGCGTGCTTTGAAATATGAAAAATCCAGTAATACTTTGTGGGTAGGGACTTCCACCGGAGTAATCGAAGTTGATCTGAATACCAACAAACCCCGAAATATTTTCACCAGAGATCAGGGTTTGGCGAATGAATATGTCTTTGCCATCGGTATAGATTCAAAAGGATACAAATGGTTTGGCACCAATGCTGGTGGTGCTTCAAGTTACAAGGACGGGAAGTGGAAAACATACTTTCCCATGCATGGACTTGCGGATTACTGGGTTTATTCCTTTGCCAATGACAAGAAGGGAGACCTCTGGATAGGCACTTGGGCAGGCGCCAGTCATTTTGACCTGAAAACCAAGAAATTTACCAACTATGTAAGGGAATTGATCAACGAATGGGTGTATGGGATCGATGTGGATGACAAGGGACGCGCCTGGTTTGGGACGGAAGGCGGGGTGTCCATGTTTGACGGGAAAACATGGAAGTCATGGTCGCATAAAGACGGTTTGGGCGCGCCCAATGCCAAGGGATTGCCGGCCAGCCCCAATACCGGCCTGGGAACGCGCATGAGGCATAATCTTGATGCAAGCGTTGATGGGACCATGAGCTACAATCCAAGTTACGTTCTGGCTCTTGTTGTCGCGAAAGATGGTTCGGTTTGGGCTGGAACATGGGGTGGTGGTGTGTCCAGGTTTGATGGCAAGTCATGGCGTAATTTTACCGTCAAGGACGGACTCTCCGGAAACATGGTTTACTCGATAGCTCAGGATGCTGACGGAATACTCTGGTTCGGTACGGATAACGGGGTGACGCGTTACGATGGAAAAACCTGGAGAAAAATAACCAAAGCGGATGGCTTGCTTGACGATGCTGTCTATTCAATCGCCCCGGTATCCAATGGGGATGTGTGGGTTGGCACCAGACGCGGTGTAGCCAAGATTGGCATTGGCAATTAACGCCATGACTAAAACCTGCGAATTAATGATAGGAAGAAATATGCAAATTGGCAAAAAAACGGTGTTGATCACCACCCTGATAATGGGGCTGGGGGTTTCGGGATGCGGCAAAAGCAACAATAGCACCAGTCAAGCCCCCACCCCGGAAGCTGCACCTCAAGCAGTTGCCACAAGTCCTGCAGCCGCAGATCCTGCAGCCCCGCCACCCGTTGCTGAGCCCCCACGTCAGGGGAAGGTCAAGGTTGATCCCAAGCAAAAATTTACCCACTATCGCGTTGGTGATATGAATGTTAAGGCAATTTATGCGGATGGCAAGGCAGTGTGGATAGGCACTTCGGGCGGCGGTGTCATACGCTATGACACCAGTGATGATTCTTTCAAGGTTGTCGATAACAGCAATGGCTTGCTTTCCAACGGTGCATTTTTTGTTGGGAAAATAAAGGGGCACATTGCCGTTGGTACCTATGGTGGCGGAATGTCGCTGTTGCAGGCTGACGGGACCTGGAAAAACTATAATATTCCGCAGGGCGTAGGCGATCCGTTCGTTTATGGTGCGATAGAAGCCAAAAATGGCGACGTCTGGGTTGCGACATGGTCAGGCCTCAATCGTGTTCGTGGCGGCGACCTGGACGATCCGACAAAATGGGATCTGTTCACCGTAGAAAATACTCATGGCGGATTGCCCAACGATTGGGTGTATGGTGTGGCTGAAGGAAAGAACGGCGAAATCTGGCTTGCAACTGAAGGGGGCGTAGCACGTTTTGCCGATGGAAAATGGAGCCACTGGAACCATGATACGGGAATTGGTGCACCGTATGAAAAGGTCAAGAGCGCCATTTCATTCAAGAATGATCCGGGCAGATTATCTGAGCATCATGCCCAGCAAAAGAAAGAAATGGGACTGGAAGGGGTTGATATTTCCTACAACCCCAATTACATCATCTCACTGGCGGTAGGAAATGATGGCCAGGTCTGGGCCGGAACCTGGGGTGGCGGTCTGTCACGCTTTGATGGCAAGAGCTGGAAAACGTATACAACCAACGAAGGCTTGCCGGGAAATCATGTATTCATGTTGCACAAGGATCTTGACGGGAAGATATGGATAGGTACCAACAAGGGATTGGCTGTGTTGCAAGGAGATAAGTTCAAGGTGCTTACCCGCGCTGACGGGTTGTTGGCAGATAACGTCTTTGCCATGGATACGACTGCGGATGGTGGCAAGTGGATAGGAAGCTACGGTGGAGTTGCCTATTTGCGGCCAGCCAATTGAGAAGACGAAGAAGAGCGGGGAATCCATCTGTTGCGCATGTTAAATAATTTCGACAAGTTGCTCTTTTTGTCGGTTCTGATTCTAGTCTGCACAGGTTGTTCAGACCATTTGAAGCAAGGGGAGGACGCCTACGCAAAAAAAGATTACGCTACGGCAATGAAGGAGTTAAGGCCATTAGCTGAAAAAGGGGATGCAACCGCGCAAGACTATATCGGGTTCATGTATGACAACGGGGAAGGAGTTCCCGTGGATTACAAGCAAGCCGCAGAGTGGTACAGGAAGTCAGCAGAGCAAGGAAATGTAATTGCCCAACATAACCTGGCAATGCTATATGGCAATGGGCTGGGTGTTCAGCAGGATTGGGTGCAAGCCCTTAAGTGGATCAATCTGGCAGTGATCATTTCCAAATCAAAACACGAACCATCGGTTAAAGACGGAAATATCGCAGTATCAAAAATGACCCCAGAACAAATCAAGGAAGCGGAAAAATTGACCGACGAATGGTTGGCTGGGCACCAGCAAATCCTGAGTGGTCGATAATATCCAGACCACTCAGGGCTGGCAGCTTATTTCTTTTGAGCCTGCCCTACAAATATTACCACGGTGAAATTCCTCTGCAGTTCCTTGCTGAAGAAGTTTGGCATGCTGACTCCCTCGCTATACCCCAGATTGTCCCCAACCTTGAGATCGGCGATCTTCGGACCGGCCAACCAGACATCTCCTCCTTTATTGCTTGTTACCCTGGCATAAGTATAGCCTTGGGTTTGCAATACCTCCTGCACCACCCCTTCATTGGGAAGTTGCGACTTTATTTTTTCCCGTTCTATGGACCGCGTTTTCGCAGCTTCGGCTTCTTCTTTGCTACCCCAGTAGCCAATATCGCCATTCGCGTTTCGATTGGCAAAAATTACGCTCGACAGATAGCCACCGCGGTTGGTGCCGGCTAATACATATATCACATCGTTGTTATCAACCGTGCTGAAGTTTGCACGAGGCTGGTCAAGATGGGCGACCGTACGCCATGGTTCAAGTTGTCCATCCTTCATGACAGCAGTACGCTCGATGCTGTCAAGGTATTCTGCGCCGGATATCCCGCCCAGTGCGTAGATATAATTCCCGTAGGCAGACGAAGACACCGCGTATCGACCTTGCTGCAGCGGCGAAGTTGCTTGCCATGTTTGCAAGGTTTCATCAGCGGTTGGACGCGACCACTCAACATCGGTGATACCGATTCCCTTTGACTGGTCATGCCCGCCAATGACATAGAACGTGTCACCATCATTCTTAACTGTGCCGACATATCGTGGCATGGTCATCACTTTCGGGTCCAGTTGCCATTCCCCCAGGCTGCCATCGGGATGAATTTCGGCGTATTCGACACTGTCCAGCAATACGCCACCGAACCCCCCGAAGGTATACAAGGCCTTGTCCGTAGCTATGATATGGCTGCATCGTCTGGCTACAACCATCGAATTCTTTTCCAACTGCCAAGGTCCGAGCGTGCCATCGGCCTGGATTCGCGCCCGCTCAACAGAGTTCAGCAAGTGATGGCCAAATGGGCCGTTGCCGCCGCCGGCAACGTAAACGAAGTCGCCATGTACCACCGCATCAGTAAATCCTCTGGCCTCGTTCAATTCGTGTCCAAATTTCCATGGCCCGAGCGTGCCATCCTTGTTGACTTGAGCGTACTCGGTCGTGTTCAGAAAATTATTCCCGTCCACGCCGCCGATCAGGTAAATCTTGTCCTTTACCAGAACTGACGCAGTGCCCGCACGTGGTGTATTGATATGGGACGTCTCCTTCCAGTCAGGAATCCATACCTGGGTGGCGCAGCCAGACAACAGCAATATCCATCCGGCAAAAAATATTCTGAAAATGTTTGTCATTATTCGATTCCTGAGGATTGACTAAAGCCTGGTAAAGATTGTACCTGAAATGGACGATGATATTGGCGGGGGGAAATAGTCCAAGCCAAAATTATCCATATTCAAAAGTCAGGACAAGCGTGACCTCGCAAACAGAAAGCCGGCATTGCTGCGGTAAACAAGCGACCAGTCAGGGTTGTTGAGCAGATAGGCGACAAGAGGATAGCGTTCACCGCTATACACATTTCCCGGAGGAACCAGTATGAGGTCAAAGTTTTCCTGGGCGAGGAATTGTTTGCCTGCTGGCGTCATCCACAATATGTTCGTATAGGCCTCGATTCTGTTCGGGTCGAGCACTCTTCCATCAAGAAACACAGTGATCGCAGGCGAAAGATTCCAGGTCAGGTACCCTCCCCAATTCATGGTATTGAATATTCGGCCTGTCAGGTGGTTCGCCTTGATCAATGCAGTTTCAGCGACCGGGAATTGTCTCGCCAGTATACCGTGCTGGAATACCCGATTTTGTTTGTATCCATAAACCAGGAACAGCAGAGAAAGGATTATCACGGAAAGATTGATGGTGGTGGCAGGCAACTGAAAGCGGGCAAGAGTTCTTCCCAGGCTTGCTGCCACATAGGGTGCAGAGACCAGAAGAAACAAGGGAATATATCGATAGGCCGTCAAGCTGATCAGTAAAGTCGCGGCGACAAAAATTCCTTGCCTGAAATTATCCTTGTTGAGAAATCCCGGCAGAGAAAGCATGGCTATGCCGATATATAACCAGTAATATTTTGTCGCTGGCCACAATGCCCATGGCGTCATGTACTCCGACATGCGATCCCGTATCGACTGGTTCTCCGGAAAGGCAATATATTTAAGCGTGGTCAACCCGTTCGGTGCGGCAAGCAATGCTGCAATGCACAAGCCTGTCACCAGCAGCAGGATTTTCCTTTGCCTGATGTTCGATGTGGCTGGTTTGGGATTTTTTTCAAACAAATGCATCGCACCGAACAAGACCAGCATTGTCGTGCCGTAAACCACTCCACCATGACTGTTCGCCCATAGCAGGAACAACGGGGGCAGCAGGTAGAGCGGCCAGTTTCTGGCTGTTTTCAGGTACAGGTCAAACAGCAAGAATGCAAGTGATAAAAAAATGAAGGAAAAAAGTTGCGGCCGCTCACCCGTGTGCGTTGAAATCGCGATTCCGGCTATTGTCAGGACAAGCATGGTGGGCATCAGTCCCGCGCTGGCGATACGACAACGCCAATACACTATGCCCAGGCAGGAAGTCAGTATTGCGGCACCGAAATAGATGATGCCGTCCAGTCCCAGCAGGCGATATACGCAGTACAGCATCACCTGCCCCAGCCATTGGCTCTTTAATACTGTTTGTCCCCAGTTGTTGTTGGCATCGTACACGCCGAAAGGGTCCTGGCTGGGGATTGCACCGGATGCGACAATTTCTCTGCCCGCGGCAAGGTGCCACCAGAAATCTATGTCCCAGATCTTGACTGAAAAATACCCAAAAAACATCAGCAACAGCGCAGCCACCGCCAGGTATTCAAGATTGGGGCTGTAGCGGTTGATGTTGAAGTTGGATGGAGGCGGCATTGGGAAACTGTCTGGTCAGGAACTGACGGTTATTTTTCCGGCAAGGGATACAGTGCCTTGGAAACGTAGGCGACGATCGCATTGATTTGATTCTGGTCCAGTACTGCCTTCCATGCGGGCATCGATGTGCCGGGCAATCCTTCCTTGATTGTTTTCCTCAGCCGGGCTTGGGTCATCGTTTGCATGAATGCAGGGTCACGCAAATTACGGGGGTGGGGTTCAAGGAAACTGCCGATCCAGTTTTTACCGGTTCCGTCGGCACCATGGCAGAATGCACAATTGCCCTGGAATAGTTTTTCCCCTTGCCGTTCCAGGGCGTTCATACCGGCAACCTTGGGTGGGATCTCATGCAGAAGGTAAGGGCTGGCGCTGGCCATCGCATCCAGCCGGTCTGGTTTTTTTGCCGGTGAAGAATTGGAATAATTGTTGCGCGGATAGGAAAGCGGAGACGAGTCCCAGGTCGCGCTACTGCCTGCGGCATGCCCACGGTCATGACACGTGACACAGCTGGACATGAACAAACGCTTCCCGCGAACCTGCTCGGCGGTCAATTCCTGCCATGGACGGTTGAGAGGGATTTGCCCTGTCGCAAAAGGGAAGGCTATGCGATATCGTTCATGATTTGGCCAGCCGTTCTCAGGGGTGTGATATTTCGTGTTTGGCGCCTTCTTCTTCACGAACTCATCCATTACAAAGGCTGCCAGTTGCCCCATCTCGGTGGCATTGAGCACGCTTGAGAATGACTGCATGGCCGTGCCGGGCTTGCCATTTACCAGGGTGGATATGATGTGCTGCTGTGTTAGGCGGCCTGCCTTGGCATGGGTAAAGTCAAGTGGCGGGGGTGAAAGGAAGGTTGCGGCTACAGTTTTTGCATCGCCGGAATAACCGTGGCAGAAATAACAACGAAAATTGTATATCTTCCGTCCTGCTTCCAGTTGAGCAGCGGAAGAGGCCGGGGCATTTGCAGCACAAGACCCGGGGAATGCGATGACGGCAGCAAATAGCACTGCCGTCAAATGGAATCGATTCATCACTTCTTGTTTGTTGCTGCCCCGTTTTTCCCCTGAATAAATGTTTCGAATACAAACTCACCCACGTTGGCGATTTCCTGGTCCGAAAGCACCTTGCCCCACGCTGGCATGACTGAGCCGGGTTTCCCATGGGTTATCGACGCGAAAAGTGTCGGGCGATTGAGATTGGTATGAGAATACTCGTCATGGAAATTACGCGGTGGCGGATTAAGGAAATAAGCACGAGGCCCTTCCCCATTGCCCAGCTTTCCATGGCAGGTAGAACAATTCCCGAGGAAAAACCTTCTGCCAAGCTTGATATTGCCGACCAGACCTTTCGGAAAAGGCAGGCTCATGTCGGCCTGCCTGACTTTTGCAGCGGGGGGTGTTGCTGGTGCCATTGCGGGTGCAGGTGCAGCAGCAGGCGCTGCTGAAGAAGCGGGTGGCGGGGGGACATCCACGACTTTGTCAGATGGTTTGTCCGCTTCAGAAATAAGCGGTTTGTCCTTGTCTCGTTGCACCAATTCCGGAAGAAGTACCCAGCGCATATAGTCAACTACGTCCTCGATATATTCGGGCTTCAGGCGATCGCTGAATCCGCCAGTCGTACTGCCATGTTTTCCGCGAGTTACAGAGGCTATCATACGTTCACGGGTCAATCCGATCTGCGCTTTTGCAGTTGTAAGGTCAGGTGGCGTATCAAGTTTCTTCATGCCAACAGACCCTTGTGCTCTGTCAGCATGGCAAATCTGGCAGAAGTGTCCATAGACGCCACGACCCCGTTCGATGCGCGGATCCAGTGCAACCAGCATAAAGCGATTGCGAATGTAATCGACCACGGCTGCGATCTGTTTGTCCGTGTAGCGAGTCTTCCATGGCATCATGGCAGTGCCCGGCCGGCCATATGTGATCGAAGTGATCATGCGGTCACGAGTCAAATCCTTGGTTTCGGTGAAGTCACGAGGCTTGGGATTCAGGTTGTCGCTGGCGCGTCCGCGGCCATTGCCGCGATCTCCGTGGCAAACCGAACAGGACTTGCGGAAGATCAGTGCTGGCTTTATTTCACCGCTTCTCAGAACGGGATGGTCATCGGCTGCATATGGGCGGTTATCAGCTGCATATGCGGGTATGGAGTAAGCAGAGGCTGCACTGACCAGCCATAAACAAAGCAGCAATGTGGGGGAATTACGCAACGACTTTTCCCGTCTGCGTTGTAGCGTTGCATAAATTGCATGGGGTTTTTTCATTTACAGGGTTTCCTTAGGGCTGGCGGTGCTGATTTTAGGATTGAAGCCCCTTGCTCCGTTGGATAATCAGGGAAAGGGTTGATTGAATGAAATGGGGGGCCAGATTATTCTGCGGCATATTAATATAACGCTATGAAGCTGCGATTCCTGAAAAGGCGCGCAGGTTATTAGCGGAATCACTTTGCTTGAACCGAATGGCATTTCATATATGGCTTTCATGGAATCTGTATGGCACCCTGAAAAATTCTAAATGACATGGCAGCCTAGTGCAAGTGAAACTATTTGCCTGGCATAATTATGGGATAAATCGATAGATTATTACCTGTGCGAAAAAACACATGGTTTGCCGATGATTCCCACTGCTTATGCCGGGGAGAAGTTGGTGCTAATATTCGTCTCCCATAGATTGGTCAAGCTTCAATCCCCGGAAAATTTAATGACTATGACAGATCAAAAAATCCTCTGCCCATGCGGCAGCGGCAAGGAATTTGGAAAATGCTGTGTTGGCAAGTATTCGGTAATGCCTCGCAAAGTCCGACATTGGGGGAGAGCCCGCCAATATCTGCCTGGACTATATGAAGTTGATATCAGGGTTGGCGCCAGCACCACTTCCCCGGGCCGAGCTCAGCAATATCTTAAATTAGGTAATGAGCTGCAGTTGCAAGGGAAGCTGGATGACGCGATAGAGAATTACCGCAAGGCTATCTTGATCAAGCCGGACCTTGTTGGTGCATATGTCAATCTGGGGCTTGCATGTGAAACGCAAGGCAAACTGGAGATGGCGATAGTAAACTTTCGCAAGGCAGTTTCCATGAGTCCGGATAATGCCGACATCTACTTCAATCTGGCGAATGTACTCAAGAAGCAGGGAAAACTGGAAGAGGCGATAAATTTCTTCCGCAAGACATTGGCAATAAATCCTGATGATGTCGAGGCAATTTACAATATGGGGAATGCCCTTCAGGATACCGGGAAGCTGGATGAGGCTGTCAGCAGTTACCAGAGCGCGATCATGCTCAATCCTGCCTATTCGGATGCCTACAACAATTTGGGCAACACATTACAAAAGCAGGGGAATTATGGCGATGCAATCATTAACTATCGAGAAGCCCTCAGGCTCGATGCGGGCAATGCAGAGGCATACAGCAGTCTGGTAAACGCACTGTTATATAGCTGTGATTGGTCGAAATATGACATTTATGTCAAGGAGACCATCAAGGCTGTCGAGGAAAACAGGCTGGTGCTTCCATTCCTGTTTACCGTTATTTCGCAATCTGCTTCTGCTCAACAGCACTGTGCAAAGACCTATTCCTCCTTGAAACATCCAGCGTCGGCGTATCCTTTGTGGTCTGGGAAAAAATACCGGCATAACAAGATTCGCGTGGCTTATTTATCGGCAGATTTCCACGATCATGCAACATCTTACTTGATGGCGGGTCTGTTCGAAATGCACGACAAGGAGCGGTTCGAAATTTCTGCGTTATCGTTTGGGCCTGATATTGAAGGTTCGGAAATGAGGAATCGATTGCTGCGTGCTTTTGACCGATTTGAGAACGTCCGTGGGATGGGAGACTACGAAGCAGCCTTGATGCTGCGAAATATGGAAATTGATATTGCGGTTGACTTGAAGGGCCATACCAAAGACAGCCGCACCGGGATACTGGCCTACCGTGCTGCACCTATCCAGATCAACGCCCTGGGTTTTCCCGGCACAATGGGCGCAGAATATATTGATTACATTATTGCTGACCAGCAGCTGATTCCGCCTGAGCATTTACCTTTTTATACCGAGAAGGTGGTGTACATGCCTGATAGCTATCAGGTTAATGATAACAAGCGGAAAATTTCAGAGCATCCAGTTTCTCGAGTCGAAGCCGGTTTGCCGGAAAATGGCTTTGTTTTTTGCTGTTTCAACAACAATTACAAGATTAATCCGGAGATTTTTTCTATCTGGATGCGCCTGCTTGCAAAAGTCGAGGGGAGCGTATTGTGGCTATTGGAAGATAATTCGGTTGCATCAGGAAATCTAAGGAAAGAAGCGGTACTGCGAGGTGTTGATGAAAATCGCATTGTCTTTGCAAATAGAACAGGTCTGGCCGAGCATTTGTCACGGCATCGTCTGGCCGATTTGTTTCTGGATACCTTGCCATATAATGCCCACACCACATCCAGCGATGCCTTGTGGTCGGGTCTGCCGGTTCTGACCTGCAAGGGAAGCGCATTTGCAGGCAGGGTTGCCTCAAGTTTGCTCTATGCGGTTGGCTTGCCGGAATTGGTTTCTGACAACCTTGAGGCTTATGAATCCTTGGCGCTTAAATTGGCTGCCAATCCTGCATTGCTTGCCGAGATTCGTGCCAAGCTGGCAAGCAATATAAATACCTGCGGACTTTTTGATACTGACCGATATCGGCGTCATATTGAGGCTGCCTACATCACAATGTGGGAGAGATATCAAAGGGGTGAGCAACCGGAAAGCTTTGCTGTTCAGCCTTGATTGGCATTGCGGAAATTGCTGCGAGCAATGCGGCAATGGCTGAAATTTCAAAGGTTGGGTTAAATGTCCTGAGACAATTTTCCTGTTTTATGATTTGATGAAAAATATCACGGCGAAAGTATTCGGATGAAGAATAGCAGTCCCAGGGGGAAATCGGCCAACGATTTTATCCGGGGGGCGCTCGAGCATTTTCAACGTGGTCGAACGCGTGAGGCTGAGGCGACCTGTCGGGAGGCCTTGAAACTGGCCCCGTCCAATTTCGATGCGTTGCATCTATTGGGAGTAATAGCCAATCAGTCGGGCAATATTGGTCAGGCCATAGAGCTTATCGGTCGAGCCATTCATCAGGACCCGGTTCAGCCATACGCGCACAACAATCTGGGGTTGGCGCTGCAGACGGATGGCAAACTGGAAGAGGCGTCTGCCAGTTACCGCAAGGCATTGTCGATCAAGCCGGACTTCACGGATGCGCACTTTAATCTCGGGAATGTACTGCAGGCACAAGGCAAGTTTGACGAGGCGATAGCAAGTTACGGCAGGGCGCTGGAGTTGCAGCCGCAAGATGCCGAAGCGCACAACAATCTGGGGAGTGCGTTACGCAGCCAGGGCAAACTGGAAGAGGCGGTAGCCAGCTTCCGTAAGGCGACAGCGCTAAGTCCGGGTTATGCGGAGGCATACAACAATCTTGGGGCCACTCTGCAGGAACAAGGCAAACTGGATGAAGCGGCCGTCTGCCTGGACAAGGCGCTCGCGCTCAAACCGAATTATGCAGAGGCATACAATAATCTTGGCGCCACATTCTGGAGGGGTGGTGAACTGGACAAAGCAATCGCCAGCTTTGGCAATGCGCTGTCAATCAAGCCGGGTTATGTCGAAGTTCACATTAATCTGGGGAATGTGCTTCAAAAGCAGGGCAGATTCGATGATGCCATAGCTGCTTATCACAAGGCAATATCGCTCATGCCCGGTCAAGCCAGGGTATATACCTATTTAGGGAATGCCTTGCGCAGGCAAGGCAAGAATGATGAGGCAGAATCGAGTTTCCGCCAGGCGCTCTCGATCAATCCCGGTCTTGCTGAAGGGCATATCGGAATTGCCGAGTTAAATATCGACATTGGACAGTTTGACGCGGCCCATCTCGCACTGGCCAAGGCCTTGGATTACGCACCGAACCACCACAGTGCTTTGGCACTGCTCAGCACGGTGCGGAAAATGACCACCGACGATGAGCCATGGCTGGAAACGGTCCTTAACCTGGTAAACGACGGTTCTCTGCCATGGGAAGAGATGATTCCCATGCAATTCGCGATAGGCAAATACTACGACGACACCAGGCAATATGATCTGGCCTTCGCCGCTTATCGGAAGGCAAATATGCTGAAACGCCAGGTGGAGCGAAAATTTGACCGCACTGGATTTTCCAGTCTTATAGATAATCTGATTACTATTTATAACGCCGATTTCATGAAGCAACGAATAGATGGAGCCAGTTCGTCCCAGCTTCCTGTCCTGGTGGTCGGTATGCCCCGTTCAGGAACTTCGCTGACCGAGCAGATCATCGCCTCGCATCCTGATGCATTCGGGGCCGGAGAACTGATTTTCTGGGGAGAGCAGGTCGATATCCATCGGGACATGGTGTTCTCGGGAAACTACGACGTGGGGAGCGTGGCTCAACTTTCTGCCGAATATACTCAATGCCTGCGGCGATGCTCGGCTGATGCAAGTCGTATCGTGGATAAAATGCCGGGCAACTTTTTGTGGCTGGGTTTCATTCATGCTGTGTTTCCGAACGCCAGAATCATCCATACTCGTCGCAATCCGCTGGATACCTGTCTGTCTGTGTATTTCCAGGATTTGCTGCCGGGACATTCCTACGGTTCAGACCTGGATGATCTTGCCTTTTATTACCGCGAATATGACAGGCTGATGCGACATTGGCGCGGCGTTTTGTCGGCCGATCAATTTCTTGAGATATCTTATGAGGAATTAATCGATAGTCAGGAGGAGTGGAGTCGGAAAATTATCCAATTCATTGGTCTTGAATGGAATGAAAGCTGCCTGGATTTCCAGGCTACGAAACGAAAAGTGGGGACCGGGAGCAACTGGCAGGTCCGGCAGAAGATATATCACACATCAAAGGAACGCTGGAAGAACTATGAGAAACACATGGGGCCGTTATCAGGATTGAGCGATCCGGGCTAAGAATCTATGGCCGACTTTATTGATGATGAGGGCTTGCAAAGAAAAATTGAAATAGCACTCTCCCACCACAAATCCGGAAGTCTGAGTGAAGCGGAAGCGATTTATCGGCAGATATTGAGAGACAATCCGTCGCACTTCGATGCGTTGCATCTATTGGGAGTAATAGCCAATCAGTCAGGCAATATTGGTCAGGCCATAGAGCTTATCAGTCGAGCTATTCATCAGGACCCGGTTCAGCCATACGCGCACAACAATCTGGGGTTGGCGCTGCAGACGGATGGCAAACTGGAAGAGGCGTCTGCCAGTTACCGCAAGGCATTGTCGATCAAGCCGGACTTCACGGATGCGCACTTTAATCTCGGGAATGTACTGCAGGCACAAGGCAAGTTTGACGAGGCGATAGCAAGTTACGGCAGGGCGCTGGAGTTGCAGCCGCAAGATGCCGAAGCGCACAACAATCTGGGGAGTGCGCTACGCAGCCAGGGCAAACTGGAAGAGGCGGTAGCCAGCTTCCGTAAGGCGACTGCGCTAAGTCCGGGTTATGCGGAGGCATACAACAATCTTGGGGCCACACTGCAGGAACAAGGCAAGCTGGACGAGGCCTCTGCTGCGTTGCGAAATGCACTCGTGTTCAAGGCTGATTATGTCGAGGCAATAGAGAATCTTGGCAAAGCCTTCCAGGCTCAAGGCAGGTTGGACGAAGCTTTATCCTGTTTTCAAAAATCGCATGCACTCAAGCCAGACCGCGCGGAAGCATGCATCGCCATGGGAAACGTGCTGCGGGAGGAGGACAAGCCGGTCGAGGCAATCGCCAGCTATCATAAGGCGCTTTTGCTCAGCCCTGGCTATGCCGAAGCACATTTTAATCTAGGCAGTACTCTTTATGATCTGGGCAGATTTAGCGAGGCGGTTGCAAGTCTGAGCAACGCGATAGAACTCAAGCCGAACTATGTTGCAGCATTCGGCAATCTGGGCAGGGCACTGCGCAACATGGGCCGGCTGGACGAGGCGATCGCGAGTTTCGAGCAGGCGCTGCTGCTCAAGCCGGACTATGCGCAGGCATACAGCAGTTTGCTGTTCCTGCATGCCTATCACGGCACGCTGGAACCGGCAGCGTATCTGGCGCTGGCGCGCGGCTGGGAACGTGCCTGTGTGCCGCTGGCTGAGCGGGAAGCCGCCGCCGGGCGCCGGTTCACGCGCCTGCCGCTATCCGGCCGCCGGTTGAAGATCGGGTATGTCTCGGGTGATTTCCGCCAGCACGCAGTGAGCTATTTCATCGAACAACTGTTCGCCCGTCACGACCGTGCACGCGTGGAACTGTACGCCTACTCGACTGCCTCGGCGCGGGATGCCGTCACGGCGCGGTTGCAGGAACTGGCCGAACACTGGGTGCCGGTCGCCGGCTTGTCCGATACGGTATTGCTGGAACGCATCGAAGCGGACGGCATCGACGTGCTGATCGACCTGTCCGGCCACACCGCACATAATCGCATGGCGATGTTCGCCTGCCGCGCCGCGCCGGTGCAGGTGCATTACCTCGGCTACTTTGCCAGCACCGGGCTGAGCGAGATGGATTACTTCATCGGCGACGCCGAGTTGATCCCGCCGCAAATGGACCGGCACTTCAGCGAGCAGGTCTGGCGCCTGCCACGCATCCGCGCCAGCTACGATGCCCGGGCCGATGCACCGCAACCGGCCTGGCAACCGGATCCGGCGGGCACCATCCGGATCGGCAGTTTCAGCAACCTGGGCAAGCTGACGCCGGAGACTTTTGTGTTGTGGGCAAAAGTACTGCATGCCTTGCCGCAGGCGAAACTGTTGCTCAAGACCAAGGCACTGGTCGATGCTGCCAACCGCCAGCGTATTCTGGATACCCTGACGGAACAGGGCATCCCGCCCGGGCGCGTCGAACTGAATTCAACCGAGATCACGCCGGGGTGGCGGGAACATATGGCCTACTACGACCGGCTGGATATCGTGCTCGACCCGATCGGTGCGCATGGTGGCTACACTACCAGCTGCGATGCGCTGTGGATGGGCGCGCCGGTGATCACGCTGGAGGGGGATCGCATGGCCTCGCGCATGACGGCCTCGATCCTGTCCGCGATCGGACACCCGGAATGGATCGCGCATTCCGCAGCTGAGTATGTGGACAAGGTTGTTGCGCTGGCAACGGATGTGGCACAGCGCAAGGCGTTGCGTCCGGTCCAGCGCGGGCTGATGGCGGGCAGTTCGATTTGCGATGCCAGGGATCTCGCCATGAAGCTCGAGGATGCATACTTCGAGATGTTCCGGCTCAAGACTGCCGCTACTCATGAAATATAATGATCGACAGTTTGCGGAATCGACAACTGCCCCGAGAAACTGACTACCAAATAATATCTGGAGTTATGGCCCAACAAAATTTCCAAGTTGCATTGCAGCACCATCAAGCTGGTCGTTTGCACCAGGCTGAGTTGATTTACCGACAGATACTTCAGCAAGAGCCCAATCATCCGGATGCACTGCACCTGTTGGGAGCAATAGCCCGTCAGGCAGGTAAAAAAGAGCTGGCGGTCGACCTGATCGACCGGGCGATAAATGCAAAACCCACAGAGCCTGTTTATTACAACAGCAAAGGCTTGGTGCTGCGTGATCTGGGCAAGCTGGACGAGGCGATTGCCTGTTATCGCGAAGCGATTGGACTTGGGTCTGAATATTCAGAGGCCTACTACAATTTGGCCAACATCCTTCAGATTCAAGGCAAGCTGGACGAAGCAATAGTTAACTATAAATACGCGCTGGCTTTCAATCCGGGTGATGCAGAAGCTCAAAACAACATGGGGAATGCGCTTCTGTCGCAAGGCAAGCTGAGTGAGGCTGTGGCCAGTTATAGGGGTGCGCTCGCTATCAGACCGAACCATGTTGAAGCACTTGGGAACCTTGGGAATGCGCTTCTGGCTCAGGGGAACTCAGATGACGCGATAACCGCTTACCAGCATGCATTAAAACTCAAGCCCGATTACGCCAAGTTGCACTATAAATTGGCATTGGCACTTGAGCGGCAGGGACGACCCGACGAAGCCATCTCAAGTTACCAGCGGGCAGTTCTGCACCAGCCTGATTTTATTGAGGCATACAACAGTCTGGGAATTGCACTTCGCGAGCAAGGTCAGGTGGATGAAGCTGTTGCCTGCTTTCGAAAAGTGCTTCTGCATAAACCGGAGGATGCCAGAGTTTACAATAATCTGGGAATGGCACTGTGGGCACAGGGAAAGCTGGATGAATCGATCGCAAGTTTCCGGCGGGCGCTGTCAATTAATCCCGAGTATGCCGATGCGCTGTTTAATCTTGGGTTCACGTATTGGGGTCATTACCAGGAGGACGCGGCGATTGCCTGTTATCAAAAGGCAATCTCGATCGATCCAGGCTATGTAAAAGCCTACAATAACCTGGGGCTTGCTTACCAGGCACATGGCAAGCTGGACGAGGCAAGGGAAACTTTCAGCAGGGCTCTGGAGGTTAATCCGAGTTATGGTCAAGCGTACAGCAACCTGCTTTTTCTGCATGCTTATCACGGGATCCTGAAACCGGAAGCCTATTTGTCGCTGGCGCGCGGCTGGGAACTGGCATGTGTTCCGGTACAGGAAAGAGACGCTGCGCGTAACCGCAGGTTCCATCGTTCGCCGCTGGCCGGGCGCCGTATGAAGATTGGGTATGTCTCGGGCGATTTCCGGCAGCATGCGGTGAGCTATTTCATCGAACAGCTGATCGATAATCACGATCGAACGCGCGTGGAGCTGTTCGCCTACTCGACCGTCAACACACGTGATGTCATTACCGAGCGTATTCAGGCCAAGGCGGAGCACTGGATACCGGTTTCAGGCCTGTCCGACTCGGCGATGCGGGAACGTATCGAAGCTGACGGCATAGACGTGCTGATCGATCTTTCTGGTCATACTGAACATGACCGAATGGGGGTGTTTGCCCGCCGCGCAGCACCAGTACAGGTGCATTATCTTGGCTACTTCGCCAGCACCGGGTTGAGCGAGATGGACTACTTAATCGGAGATGCAGTGCTGATTCCGCCACAAATGGATAAACACTTTACCGAACAGATATGGCGCCTACCACGCATCCGGGCCACCTACGATGGCAAGGCCGCACCCGAACCCGATTGGCGTCCCGACCCGACCGGCATAATCCGCATAGGCGGTTTCAGTAACCTTGGCAAGCTGACGCCGGAGACCTTTTCGCTGTGGGCCAAGGTGTTGCATGCGCTTCCGCAAGGACATCTGTTGCTTAAGACCAAAGAGCTATCCAACGCAGGTAATCGTCAGCGCATTCTGGATTCAATGGTAATGCACGGTATCTCACCGGATCGGATTGAACTCCATGACCGAAGCGATACGCCCGACTGGCTGGATCACATGGCCTACTATGATCGTCTGGATATCGTGCTCGACCCAATTGGCGCGCATGGTGGCTACACTACTAGCTGCGATGCCCTGTGGATGGGCGCACCGGTGATCACGCTGGAGGGCGACTGCATGGCCTCACGCATGACGGCTTCGATCCTGTCTGCGATCGGACACCCGGAATGGATCTCGCATTCCGAATCTGACTATGTAGACAAGGTTGTCACGCTGGCAACGGATGTAGAACAGCGCAAGGCGCTACGCCCTGTACAACGCGGACTGATGATTGGCAGTTCCTTATGCGATGCGAAGGACCTGGCCATGAAGCTGGAGGATGCATACTTCGAGATGTTCAGTCTGAAGACATTGGTTGCTGATGAAAAATCATGACTGATAGTTTATGGAATATCTGCAGTTATGAGAAAACGACAGCTCAACACATATCCAGAGATTTGACGCAAACCTGTTGAATAATGACTGGCGACAACTTGAGCGGGATTATTAGATTTATGGAGAATTGGGTATGTAATCGCATTTCCCCTTTGATTTTCAATCGGGCAAACTCCGGTGCGATTACCCGAATGACATTTCGCGTCGCCTCATGTTAAGTGACAAGTGAATACGGAATTCTTACACGCAGCAGTTGAGAAGAAATGAGGCTATTTTGAGCAGCCACATGATCAGTTTTCGATTCAATCGGCATGAAAATATGCCCATGTATGCCTGATATTCAAAGCCAATTATGAGAATCAAATCATGGGCACACTCTTTTGTTCTGGGCGTTGCACTATTGCTTGCCATTGCTCAGCTGCATCATATTTTGTTGTTCTTTTCCGCAACGCTGAGTGCGAACATTGATGCTGCCTTTGGCGTGACAACCGGACACCCGCATTGGCGCGTATATCAGAACCGCGTGCTTGGGCCATATTTGATCAAGGGTTTGGCCAGTATGCTTTCTGGAGATTTCACGGATGCTTACTTGGTACTGCTAGTGGTGACTTTGGCCCTGGCTGGTTATCAGGCTTGGCGAATCGGGGAAAAGATAGGCGGAGTCCGAACCGGCTGGTTTGCACTGATAACTTTGCACCTGCTTTTCATGCTCATGTTTTCCAGGAGCTGGCTGTATATATGGGATTTCATTGGCCTGAATGTTTTTCTGGCCTTTGTGGAGTTAGTGTTAAGTAAGCGATTGTGGTACTGGTTTGCGGCGCTGTTTGCCGTTGCAATTTTAAACCGCGAGAGCGGACAGTTCATTGCGCTCTGGATGATGCTGGAGCCAGTATGTCGCTGGCTGGTTCGGCGTTCGCTCACAGGCAAACCGGACTTACACATGCTTATCTCCGGAGCCGCTTGTGCCGTTGTCGGGGCGTGGCTTATAAACTATTTAAGAACAACTTTGCTTGTCGAAGAAGTCGGATTCAATCTGATAGGGGGAACGCCACCTGGCTATGGCCTGAATTTCTTTTGGGCCTTGCCAGGCAATTTTCACGTGCTGCTTCATGCATGGAATGGAGGCTTTATCAGCAACTTGTCTATCATTATTGCAATGATATTTTTTTCTGCGATTGCAGGACTGTCTATTGCGCTGATGCTAAAGGATACCTTGCGTTATCTGGCATTTTCCATAACGATCATGACCATGGCATTGTCGATTTTATTGTTTGGTTATATTTCGGAAACGCGTGTCTTTATAGAAACCATACCCATTTTGTTGATGGGCGCTTGCCTGCTATTTCAAAGCAGTACTGTGCCAGAATGACTGCAGTGCTGCATTGTCCACCATCTCATTTGGCAGGCTTGTTCATCCTCAGCCATACGGTCATCGGCAGAGCAGAATCTATTCTAACGGCTTGAAATGAAATGCCTGCGACGTCAGATTGCTGGATTAACGAGTAAAGTTTGGGGAATCTTGCGACCGTGACTTTTTCGTGACGCCAAATCCGTATGTCGCCGCGTCTGATGGTTTCTGCTGGGGTGCCGTGTCAGTAATTTGCGTTTGTTTTAGTATTTGCCACACCCTTTGCCTGCAGCCTTCGTGCATACGACTAACGGGGTTGTCTGCAATCAAAAATCGAGTAGCCAATTTATTGCAATGTATAGTAGGATAATAGCTTACATGATTATGGAATGAGCAGGCGACTAGCTGTATGCAAGTTCATAGTGCATGCACAATGGTCTGTGTGCGGAAGAAATTGCAGTTGGTATATGCCGCATAACAACATGAAATAGCAGGTGATATTCAACCAACTGCATTTCCAGGATGATTGGATATTCATAATTATCAGCTGATTGACGATTCAAATGGGTTCCCATTTCGAGTCAATCGTTGCGGGTCAATGGAGGTTTATGTATGGCACGTTACACTTGTTTCCCAGGTAGAAAATATCTAGCCTTGCTGATGTGCGTCATGTTGGCGATTTTGGCTGGTTGTGTGGCTGTTCAGGCGCCAAAGGTAGCGAAGAAACATATTCAGACAACTTGGCCGGAGCCGCCCGATCCCCCACGTTTTGTCTTTGACTGGGTAATCCTCGGAAGTCAAAGTGTCAAGGGTGTAACCGAAGACGAGAAACTTAAGGAATCTCTTCTTGGGAGTACCGGGCGTACCAACGATCCTTTCGGCAAACCCTATTCAATTGCTGTCAATAAGGGACGCATATTTGTTTCCGATACAGTTGCTCGTGTAGTCAGGGCTTTTGACGCGCCTCTGGGAACATATTTTTTGATTGGCTCCGGAAGAGAACAAAATTATCTAGCGCGCCTGGCGAAACCCATGGGGCTTGATACTGACGAAAAGGGAAACTTGTACGTTATTGACGCCACCTTGAAAGTTGTAAAAGTTTACTCAAGAGATGGAGCATATTTGCGTACCATGCTGAAAGAAGGAGATATAGACAGGCCGTCGAGCGTAACTGTTGATCCTAGCGGTGATCGTATGTACGTGGTCGATATTGGAGGACCAAATTCTCAAAACCATCGGATTCGAGTATATAACGCGCAAACTGGGGAGCACCTGTTTGATATTGGCAAACGCGGAAGCGGTCCCGGTGAGTTCAATTTACCGAGGGACGTGGCCATTGCTCCCAATGGTGATTTGTATGTCTCGGACGGCGGGAATTTCCGCATTCAGGTTTTTAATCATGATGGCAAATTTTTGCGGACATTTGGCGAACTCGGCAAACAGTTAGGGAATTTTGGCCGACCAAAGGAAATTGCCATAGATAAAGATAGCAACGTTTATGTTATTGACGCGGCGTTTGGCAATTTCCAGATTTTCAATTCGGAAGGGCAATTGCTGATGTTTATTGGCGAGCGCTCAAACGAGAATGGACCGGGTAAATTTTTACTGCCATCGGGCATTGCTGTGGATGAAGATGGTCGTGTTTATGCGGTTGATCAATGGTTCAAAAAAGTGGATATCTTCCGTCCGGTTGGATTGCCATACAAAGCTGGGTACACAGTATTTCAAGGGCAGCAGTAAATTACAGGGGGGATTGCTAGTCCCAGATCTCCCCTTCAAATTTATTGTTCGTGAGGGCATTCATGGTCTGTATGCTACAAGCGGCACGACCGCCTAGCTTGGTGAGTGCGATGTTGCGTGCATCACAAACAACATCGCATGCGCTGCAAAGACATTCGATGACACGACTTTAACTCCTGGAATTGTGTAATTTGCAGCTTGGTGCTTCCGCCCTGGATCATCGCCCGATTTCTGCGCCGGTAAAACTCGAATGTGTCAATCTGAGGAATAGGGATGGAATGAGGTCTTCATTCCCCTAATGTCATGGCAAGGTCCTATTGCGGTTGCGCTCTGTCACGTGCAAAGATGGCGAGCGATTAAGCGAATCGGTATAACCATACTCGGAATCAGGGTGGAGTTGCTTGAAGTGTAGTAGCTCAGACTTGATCTGACAGCAGTATCTCGCCAAATGTGTGGGGCTACCTGGTTTGATATCTAGGTGTGAATCTTTATCAACCAACGCGCGTAAGCGCAAACACAAGGATGGCTTGCTGAGATTGGAAATAACAAGTTGATCCGCGTCAACTACCCCGAATACCGCTTTGAGGGACTCCTGACAATTAAAGCCCACGACATTGCTGGGGTATTCTTGCATGTTCAAGTAATATCTCAATTCTTCTCAATTCCCGGAATAAAGAATGAATATCCTGACTAAGTAGATAAAAATACGACCAGCTAGATATTTTAAGTACGATTAATCATTATGTTAAAACTATTTAGTGTTGTGGCACAGAACCTGCTTAGTATATTGCGCAACTCGAAATTAGTTGCTTAAAATTTCAGGTTCTGGAGTCGGATGGTTGTGTTTTGGTAGGTAAATAAATATATATTTCAAGGAGAATCACTTATGAAAAATCGTACAAATTACGCATTTGGCATGATGGGCTTGCTGTCTGCGTCTGCTATCGTAGTTGGGCTTGCCAACACGGCATATGCAACAGATAGCACAGTCGCCTCATCCGTTGGGGCTGGCATTACCACCTACACTTCCAGTGATGGCGGCACAGGTGTATTTGCGCCAGGCTCAGCAATCAATATCACCAATTCCCGCCACAACCTGAGCACGACCAATGTGTTGGATGGCAACAGTGTGCAGGGATCACTGGGAACAGGCCCTGGCGGAACCAGCGTTCTTGATAATGCCGGCAACGTCGTCGGTACGAACCAGATCTGTGTTTTCTGTCATACACCACACGGATTTAACGCTGTTCAGTCTGGCCCGTTGTGGAACAAGGCAGTTAACAATTCATCAGTCTATTCTGTATATAACACCGGTAGTAACGTATCCAGCACTCTGGATGCAGATATGCCTTCTATCGGTTCCGTGTCCCTTGCCTGCTTGTCTTGCCACGATGGTACGCAAGCAATGGACAACATGATCAATGGACCAGGTTCCGGTTTGATGGCTGAAGGCTATAACGGCGCATTGAGCTCAGCAATTGCGAGCAAGTTCTATATTACCGACGCTAACAATTCAACGCTAAGCCAGGCATATACATGGAATAGCAATGGTAGTGACGGTGGCGGTAGCGGTGGTGGTTTTGCTCAGATGGGCCAGGTTACCGGTGGTGGTTTGACGAACTCTGATCCTTTCTTCAGCTCTGATAACCCTGGTGCAGAAGGTATTCTGCTTGGCACCGACCTGTCGAACGACCACCCGATCAGCATGCAATACTGCGGCGGTGGTATTAGCACTACCCAGGGATCGGCAGTCGGCAATACGGTTATTATTGCGGATGGTACTTGCCGTGACAGGTTGTTCAACCTGCCAACTGCAGCGCATCTCGGAAGCAATACCACCGACGTCCGCTTCTGGGTTGACACCAACGTCATTCTGGACAGCGATGCAGTTGCTGCCGGGTCGGCAAGCATTGGTGGAACCGGCGCTTACCCAATCACACGTGATCCACTCACGTATGAGCTTTATGTGACCAATGGTATTCAGCCAGCTGATTCGACGAATGGTACTGCAGCTATGGCTCAATCCGCAGGTGGGTTGACGACGGTAAGCGGTGCGACTGTAACTGACTGCGGTATTGGTAATAATGGTGACGCATGCGGACGTGGATTCGTGTCAAGCACATCGGCAAGCACGTTTACTCCAGTACCAGGCGCGGGTATCCGTACCAAGCAAGACATCATGCTGTTTACCAATAACACGGCGTTCTCGGGTCAGCCAACCGTGGAGTGTGCATCATGTCATGATCCGCATACCCCGAACAACGGCGTATTCCTGCGTGTTTCCAACCAGGGCAGTGGACTTTGCCTCTCCTGCCACGTTAAGTAAGAACGCGCAGCAAGCAACAACGGTCGTAACATGACCTTGGCGGGCTAGACAGAAATGTCTGGCCCGTTTTTTTCGTGGATTAAACACAAGCAATTAATACAGAAATCGAGATGAGTTCGATTAGCCAGAATCTCGCACTTTAAAGCGGCAGATTCAATTAACAATCAGCTTTCTCGGGAATTAGTTGACCTGATACATGTCTTACTAAAGATTAATTATGATCCGGATATAGTTTAAAGAACGGGTCATTGCAAGTATAATAATCAGCGACCAAATAACGTATTTTCATTAAAGCAAAATATAAATGGCTGCTTGAATATAATCAAATCCAACCGCCGCTTGGCGATGTCATAGCATGAAATGTGTGATGGATTGGTTGTTGCAAGGTCGGCTGAAACTTACAAGCCTTATAAATTGCATCACTTAAAATGAGCGGGTTTCAAGCATCGTTGCTAGTCAATAATGTGATTACTTATCTGACTTGGAGTAGTCTTGCTTTAAAGTCATGTTGATTCGGATGATTTGAGAGCGAATATAAAGATGCTGATTGATTTTCCGTGTTTTGGCATAATCAATTTCTGTGGCGGATTAGCATTTTTATCTTACCTGCAAGTGGGCCATAAAATATGTAAAGGAGGGGGTGTTCATTATCGGTTGTGTGGCTCACATTCCTGACAGTGAATCTTATCAAGCATGCATATGACACGGCCCGCGCTCATCCCTTTTTGTGAAACCATCAAACAGTCCTATAGCGCATTGATCTTGCGAATTGTTCTTGTGCATAATTCTGCGGAGCGGACGATACGTGGATGAACGTTCAAGAGGAATTGCAGTTTCTGCGCTGAGGCTTGTCGTTGGACTTCCTATTATGTTTGGTCTGCGAATGGCGTTTGGCGCAGAAATCGCGCTTCCCCCACAAGTTGCGGTTGAAATAAGCAATGAAACCCCCTTGTCAGTTCCTGTTTTGGTTGCGCAGGCTCAGTCGATACCTGGGGGCATCAGTCAGGATGCTGGCGGGGTTTCTGCAACTGCTACTACGACTGAGCCACAATCTTCAACTCAGGAGTCCATAAGTGTTCCGAGTATGCCAGGAATCAGCCAGAAACGGAGAAGACCAAGGATGGCTGGAATTCCGGACGGGTTGAGGACAGTTGATCAATTCCCTGATGAATCTACCACGACTCAACAAGCTACGGGTCAAGAGCAACAACCAGTTGAAACCGGAGCTGTGGCAGGAACTGCATCAAGCCAACAAGGTGCAGCGCAGGGCAATGAGGAGGAGGATACCGAGACAATGCCAATAACGGAGACTAATTCTCCTGGAGCAAGGGCGGCACTCAAAGCCAAACTGGCGTCAAGCGAAGGCCGCAAGTATAAACTTGCACCAATTAGCTGGCGTGGGACTGTGTTTTACTCGATTGCATGGAGAAAAACAAAAGTGTTTGGCAATAGAACTTATTTGGCGAACGAGAGACCAGATGTTGGAACGACGCCCTATAACAGAACTTCTATCGTGCAAGTTAAGGGCGCGATAATGGAGGGATCAACTTTTGTCCTTCACCCTTGGGTCGCTACGGTAGGAGGACATTTGGGGGTAATCCAGGAGGATGATCATCCAATTCCAAGATCCAGTAATACTCATAATAATCAGCTTATTTATGGGGCTGAAACACATATTTTCCCGGTGACCAGATTTCCTTTCTCAATGTTCTATGACCATAGAACGAACAAAGCCGACTATCAGTCCGTGAGTCAAGACTTCAATAATGACACCATGACGGATACTTTACGGATTTCTCAAAAATACCAGCCTCTTAGGGGGCCAGATATATATAATTTTGCATATAGTAGCAATAAAACTACTTACAACTACCAATACAATAATTTATCTATAGGCTCTCAGATGTTAACTGGCGCTTATAAATATTCTACTTTGTCTGCTGCTTATTCAACCAGATTAGGGAGGAAATTTAATCAACCGTTTAATTTGTACGCAAATCATACAGTGGCTTCTCAATCATTAAATCACGCTGCGGATACTGTAACTGACAATATCCGTGCTACGCACAGGTATGTACCTGAAGAATACTTGCTTACGCTTTCAACCGATGCCGACTATTTTGCGAGCAGGAACAGCAAATTTACTTCACGAAACCTTTCGGTTGGTTCTTCGGGGACATGGCAACCGGAAGATTTGGATAACCCGCTGATTGTTACTGGAAAAGCAAAGTATTACAGGACGCAATATAAAACCGACATCTCTAAGAGTGATAATCAAATCCTGACCGCGTCTGTGAATGCAACCTATAACAAATGGTCTTACCTCCGCTTGACTGGGGGAGGGGGGCTCACAGAAACCCACCGCTTGGGTGGTGGCACCAATCTTATTACGATTCTATTCGGGCGAGCTTATTACACCCCACCGGCTACGCGGCTGGCAAATTATGCCTACAGAAAATCGTTCTCTTCCGGATTTACAAATACTACCTCGAGTAGTGGAAACGCAAATTTCGCCACTTCCACCGAAGCTTCGCATAACCTCTCTTCACGAGGTAGTAGTTTCAGGCTGTTAGGCAGGAATTTTCTGTACTCTAACCAACTTAGCCAATCTTTATTTGTAAGAACGGATCGCCTCCGAGGCTCAAGTGAGACCTTGGTCAACGGGGCTACATTGAGGTGGGTTCCGTTAGGTTTGAGAAGCAGGCTGCCAGGCGCCAGTGCAAATGATAGGGGGATGGGGGTGACGTCCAGAGCAAGGATAAGAGGCTCTGCGAATCTGATTACTGCAGTGAAAGTGAGCGCAAGAGACGTCCGGACATTTGGAAGGCGCCCATCACACAGTACATATTTCAGGCTATCTCTGAACGGTGGCGCCGGGAGTGCTTATAGTGGAGTTGGCACTGCTTCTGGCTATGGAGCCACGGCTGAACTCGGTATTGATTATTCGTATACTACCAGATCAGGAGGATCGGGTGGATTGCAAGGCAATGCCTCATGGGGACATTCGTTCTATTATGACTACCGCTATAAGAGACGCAAGGTATTTAACGTCCCCAGGCTGAATTACACATTTCGGTTAAGAGCAAACTTGGATCCGTCGATATTAGCCCAGCGTAGGTCAAATTTGCAGTCGACCCAGGTATACGCGACAGATTCCCAGGCGGTAGGCTATGGTGGTTCACTGCAAAATTTATTGACTTACAGGATCGGTCAAAATATGGTTGTTTTGAGCAGTTCCATAGTTAATGATTATGGCGTTAATACTGCTTCCCTCTTTTTGCAGTTCAGGGCATGGCGAAATCTTAATAATTGATTTACTATTCGGTACGTAGCGTTGGTGCCGATTTTTTCCAAAAAAAATGATAAGCAATCGACGGGGAAACGAGAAATGGGAAATCGAATAAGGTGGGTTGTACGCTTCGTGTTGTCAGCAATTACGGCAGTCTGGATGTTGTTTGCCATAATTCCTCTGGCCAATGCGGAATACGGTGATGTTGTAATAAATAATTACGCGGACAAGGCTGGCATGCGTCCAGTTGTATTTCCACACTGGTATCATCGTATTCGTTTCAGATGCAAAGTATGTCATGCCGACTTGGGTTTTAAATTCAAGGCCGGTGGCAACGAGATCAACATGGCCAAGATTATCGACGGTCAATTTTGCGGTGCTTGTCATAACGGCGAAATCGCCTGGAGCGTGGAAAACTGCAACATGTGCCATTCGGGCATACCGGGGACGCCCACGCAATTTCACAATAGCACCCAGGGAAGGTTGTTTGCTCCAAATGGCGGGGCATCAGGTATCAGGGGAGGGGCATCAACATTTGGGCCGGTCAATCAAACAGCGCCTTCCGAAGGAGTGAATGGGAAGAAGGGGGAGGTGGGCGCGCCATGAAAATGCAAAATTCTATTGCAGTATGCATACTGATAAATTTGTTTATTTCTGTAGCGTGGGCTCAGGTTCCTGAAGGCAAGCCTGCGTATGACAAGGGATGTTCGATTTGCCACAATAATGGCGTTGCTGGGGCGCAAAGACTTGGCATTGCTGCTGACTGGAAAGAGCCGCTCTCTCACGGTATATCAAGTCTCTATAAGAACGCATTGGAAGGCACGCCAAGAGGAATGCCAGCCAGAGGCGGCGCGTATGGAAGAAGCCTCCTGGATAACGAAATTAAATCTGCAGTTGATTACATGGTGGACCAGGTCAGGGACGAGATAGCGGCAATGCCTGTCTCAGATGCTGATTCAGTTACCAAAGCCGCAGTGGCTGCGGTGGCGCCAGTCAAGCCAGTTTTGTTCAGCTTCAATCGATTGTTGCGACCACTGGATACGCATAATTTGCCTCCTTATGAAGATGGTATCCACGATCCTAGTGACGAAGCAACCCACAAATTGCAGCCACCAGCAGTGGGGATGGCTGGTTTCGTGAAAAGTAATTTCGGCAATCGCGTTGACTGGGTCCAGACTCTGGAAAAGGGCATCATTAATCCTCGCTGGGATCGTATTGATCCGGAAGCGGAGGGAATCGTGATGGACATGAATATTTTGCGCGTACCACGTGGCTCAATGCCTAACGTTATTTTCCCCCATAAACAGCATACAGAATGGCTTGACTGCTCCAATTGCCATCCGGCGATTTTTATTCCGCATAGAGGCGCAAACCAGATCAGCATGCCTTTGATTTTGCTTGGGCAAAAATGTGGCGTATGTCATGGCAAAGTTCCATTCCCGATTTCGGAATGTCGTAAGTGTCACTCACAGCCAAAAGACTTGCCTCAGAAAGCGGTAGTTGGAAAACAGTGATTAAGGGGTTTCGGGCGCTTATCGCTGTTGTTATTCTCGGAGTAACTTCCGCTGCATGGGCGCAAACATCGATGCAGCAAGGCAGCGTTGATATTCCCCCGGGGTTGAATCAAAAGCTGGTGTTTGTAAGAGGGTTGATTGAGGATCAATCTGTATCGAGTCGCATTCTGGCCAGTCAGCAGACAGAAGCGAAACAATTGCTGGAACTGGCGCGTGATAGTTATTCAAAGGCACTAGCTACCATTCAAGCCAGAAATTTTGGAAAAGCTGAGAGCCAGTTAAATGACGCCCTATCTGCAATAGGCAAGGCGCGCCGTCTGGTGCCGGATACCCAAAGTATTATTGCCCAACAACGAGCTGAATATGAGAAGACTCTTGACAGCGTCAGTTCTCTTCTAAAGTCTTATATAAGCTACTCGAGACGAGTCAAGCAGCCTGAAGGTGCAAGCGCTGGGTCTGATAATCGAGCTGCCTATGGCACCGATACACATCTGAATTCTGCAAAATCATATGCCAAGTCCGAGCAATGGGGCAAAGCATTGCAGGAGGTAGAAAAAGCAAATGTTGAGTTGAAGTTTGAAATGGGCCGGGTTCTGGGGTTGATGGCGGCAGACTATTTTAAAAAATTCGATACCCCGTCCGAGGAATTTGCCCATGAAATTGAACGTAATCGAAATTTGCTTGATCTAATTCCAGTGGTAAGTACAGAGCTGCACCCGTCCGAGGATATCAAGCTAACCATTGAGGATTTGATCGAGCAAAACAGGGCAGTAATGGATCTGGCAGAAGAATATGCAAAGCTACGTGATTACAACAAGGCTTTGATTAACGCAAAAGCAGGCACAAGATATCTTGAGATTGCCTTGACTGCTGCGGGAATGATAATGCCGCCACCCTCTGAGGCAAAATGATCGTGGAATTGAGTTGAAGTTTATAACTTTACCTTAAAATATGAAATCATGAATTTTTCGGGATATTGGTCGTGGCGCTCTGTTTGTATGTCGGTATGTGTAATTTTCATGCCCCTATTGACCAATGTTCAATCGGCCAGGGCAGATGCAAGTTTTTACTGGGTGCCGCTTGCCAAGGATGGTTTGCATGATCCAACGGGTCCGGCGATCAATGAATTACAGGAGCCTCGGGTCATACTGTCTCAATTGCCGGATCGGGGCACCAGAGGAGTAGGAAACCAGGTTCGATGGGTTGATGCGCTGGAAAGTGGTGCTATCAGTCCCCGCCGTTCCAGATTGTTGCCTGAGCCCAAGGTGCCTGTGCTCGACATGGATGTCCTTCTGGATTTGGGGGGGAGCATGAGAGTCGTGAAATTTCCTCACAAGGCGCATACGGAATGGCTTGGGTGCGACAATTGCCATGATGATATATTCAAGCCCCAAATCGGTGCGAACCCTCTTCAAATGTATCTAATTCTAAACGGAGAGCAATGCGGGCGTTGCCATGGTGCAGTATCTTTTCCGGTTACTGAATGTCCCATCTGTCATAGTACTCAGCGTCCCGGAGAACCTGAGGATAATGGGTTTCGAAATAAAAGCTACTAAATGTTCCTACTTATGAGTTTAGCGCAATATTCTTTGGTGGAGTTGTAATGGCCTATATAGCGAGGATGGCGTTTATTGTGCTATGTATGGCGATGGTTGCGCCATTTGCCCACGGTGAGTATGCAGATGTGGTGCTTAACAGGCATGCAGACCAGGAGGGAATGAGGCCGGTTATTTTTCCGCATTGGGCTCATCGTATCCGGTTTACCTGCAACGTTTGCCATTCTGAGATATTTAAAATGCGAGCCGGAAGCAATGACATCAGTATGGCGGCTATAATCGAGGGGAAATTTTGTGGCAAGTGCCACAATGGCCAAATTGCATGGAGCGTGGATAATTGCCATCGATGCCATTCAGGCTACCCAGGATTGGGACCAGGATTTTACAATGGGCACTCGGCTGGCGGACCTTCACCAAATTGGGGGGCGGCAATAAGAGAGAGACGCCGATAGTCGGCTGTGCAACCTTGATGTTGGATATTGCATGATATACAAATTCTATACATCAGATCTCTTATGCCGTACCACCATAATTATGAGGAATGAATGTTAAGGTGGACATGGAAGTTGAGTCGCTGGTTGCTATTGGCTTGGTGCGCCCTTTTGATGGCTGGTTGCGCAACCAAGCACTCCACCTTTAATTTTGGTATACCACCATCACTTGAGGCAAATCGTCCAGTTTGGCCGTCATCCAAATCTGGAGAAGTGCCGCGCTATATGTATGCAGGTCAATTAACCGGGGAAGATAATTTACGTGAACCCGAGCAGCCGCACACAAAAGCCAGGTCCTTTTTTGATTGGCTGTTGGGTCTGTTTGGCGATGAGGTACCGGTTGTATTGCAACGGCCGCAATCGGGCGTTGTTGACGATACTGGCCGAATATTTGTAACTGACGTAAGCCGACAGTCAGTCTACGTTTTTGATCCTCAAGAAAACCGTCTGGATATATTGGAGGGAGTTGGAGACAGAGTTCATTTTGTTGCGCCGGCTGGAATAGCGCTCGGCGATGACGGGGAAGTTTACGTTGCTGATGCCGAGCTTGGTTTTGTCGCGTTGCTTAACCGTAAAGGCGAAAGTTTAGGCGTCATTGGGCAAGGAGAATTACGTCGGCCAGTCGGGGTCGCTTATGATACTGCAACCCATCTGTTGTATGTGGTTGATACTTATGGGCATGATATCAAGGTTTTTAACAAGGACGGGCGATTGCTGCGAACGCTTGGACACCGAGGAGATAAACCCGGAGAATTTAATTATCCGACTTATATAACGCTAGCAAATGGTAATCTGTACGTGTCGGATACCATGAACGCAAGGGTGCAGGTGCTGGATGCTGAAACCGGGCAATCAAAGCTGGTTATAGGCGAACTAGGACTGAATGTGGGTAACCTGGTGCGCCCAAAGGGTGTGGCGGTTGATAGCGAAGGGAACGTCTACGTAGTCGAGTCTTATTTTGACCGGCTGCTGGTATACAACAAGAAAGGTCAATTCCTGATGCCTATAGGCGGTGAGGGGCAGATGATTGGAGAATTTTACTTGCCTGCGGGAGTATGGATAGATGCTCACGACAAGGTATATGTGGCAGACATGATGAATGGACGTGTCATGATGTTTCAGTTTTTGGGCGGAGGCTCGAAATGAGTTATCTGATCCCGTGCCTTGTTCAGGATTTTTTCATGGATAAAGATAAGCGGAAGCAAGTAACATTGTCAGGCAAGGCCATTTCTAGTAAGCATATGTTGTCATGAGAAATGCTATTTTTATTCGACGACTGAAAGGGTATTCGCCAGCATTTGCTTTGGCTGTCGTCGCACTCCTGTTCGCTGGGAATGCTTCTGCCAGCCGTATTTCAGACATCAAGAACACCAAGCATAACTTGTCTGTATATGGTCCCGGCTCAGTGAAGGCTGCGCCAGCTGATATCAAACAGACCCAGATCTGCATTTTTTGCCATACGCCACATAATGCCACTTTAGGCATCACTCCATTGTGGAACAGGAAACTATCTTCTGCTACCTATACGCCTTACTCATCCTCTTCACTTGATGCGGAAACAATTCTTGGTGGCCCGCTTGGTCAACCAGGAGGCAGTTCCAAACTTTGTCTCTCGTGCCATGATGGCACACTGGCAATAGGTAATGTGAATGTGGCATTTGGCAGGGGCACTGAAAACACTACATTCAAAATGCCAATGTTTGGAGTGCAGGGATATTCCGATCCGGTAAACTTGCTGGATGGGAAAATGCCTTTTGGCGGTAGCGGGGTAGCCAGCGCGGTAACCACGGGATATACGCGCAATCTGGGGATAGATTTATCCAATGACCACCCGATTTCCGTAACCTATAATACCGATCTGAGTGCCCGGGATGGTGAATTGCGAAGAGTAAATAACCTTCAGAAATCCGAGGCCGTTGGGCCGTATTACAAAGAAGGGCAGATAATTGGTGTGCGAAGTTCCGGTTACAGGCCGGAAGCGCCATTGGAGCCCACTGGACCATCAAACGTGGGGCAGGTTCAGTGCGGCGCTTGTCATGATCCACACTTGCGCGAGACCGACCCCAAATTGGGCAACCAGGAATTCCTGCGACTGAATCGCTTTCAGGAATCGCCGCCAACGGCCCAATATGACGGGTTTGCCGATATTGGCTGCATTGCCTGCCATGACAAGAATTTCACTACTACTACCCCAGTACCTACAAATGCCGGGACTTGGGCATATTCCGTTCACGCCAATCCTAATGTATCAACGATTCCGCAAACTTATACTGAGGCAGCTGCGAAGCAGAACGGTTTTCCAACTATCCTGGACAATGGAGCAGATACCAACTTGCCGGTATGGAAAGCCTCTTGCCTGAATTGCCATGATACGCATTCAGTCCAGGGAAGTCGTTGGTTGCTGCGCGAAGGAACCGATAGCACTTCAGTGCCAAAGGTGGGTGGTAATTCCGCGATTGAGGAAACCTGCTATCTGTGCCACTCCTCAAATCCAGAAGTTGAAAATGGCAATCCGGTGCAGGATATCGAATCGGATTTTAGATCCCCCAATTTTCATATGCCAATTACACTTGCTGATCAGCAGGCAAATCCTACTGATCCCGGAAACCCTCTGAAAGAAGTGCATGCGGTCGGAGGTAACTTCAATGATACGTATGTTGATTGTACCGTTATGGTTGATAACAAATGTGGGGCCGATGGAATCGAGTCGCGCGCGAATTTGGGTTACGGTGGTGTTGGAGATTTGGTCAATCGTCATGCTGAGTGTACTGACTGCCATAACCCGCATCGGGCGGTTAAATTTCAATCCTTCCAGGGTGATGTGGCTGGTACGCTTTCAGGTACGCCCGATGCCAAAGGTACGCATAAACTTGAAGACACACCCGGTTATACTCCAACCAACATTGCATCAGGCGCATTACGCGGAACATTCGGCGTGGAGCCTAATGGCTATACGTCGGCTTCATTTGATGCCTTGCCTGCATCTTTCCTGGTAAAGCGTGGCGATCCTGACCCAAGTGATCCTGTGATTACGGACTGTGCAGATGCCAACAAGGCTGACTGTGATAATAGAGCCTATGTTACACGCGAATATCAGATATGCATGAAATGTCATTCTAATTATGGTTATTCAGATAACAATACTTATCCATACAATGACCTTCCTATGGAAATTGGGACAGGGGGACTGACGCCCAGCGGCACCAATGGCCTGACAAATTACACCAACCAGGCAAGGGAATTTCAAGCGCCTACTAGCGACCGGGGAGTACTAGCGATTGGTGATTCCGGTGCGGCAGCACCCACTTATTCTGCTAACAATCAGCGTAGCTGGCACCCGGTAATGGATAGCACCGGTCGTTCCGATTCAGACAGGGGCATTATCAGTTCAGACAGCCCATTCAACCTTCCCTGGAGCAACGCTGTAGGTACGCAGACCATGTATTGCAGTGATTGTCATGGTTCAGCAGTAGCGTCGAGCAATTCTGTCATTCCGGATAGTGCGGATCCAACCAGGGCGACATGGGGGCCGCATGGCTCCTCCAATAGTTTTATTCTGAAGGGTGTCTGGAATGACCTGACAGGCGATGGACAACAAGCGGATGGATTGTGTTTTAAATGCCATGATTATGCCAGTTATGCGGAAGGAGCCGCGGGCGGCGGCAAGCGCACCGGATTCTGGATCAATGATCCAGGTGCAGGTATAACTGAAGATGGACACCAACTGCATGTCGACAGAATAAGGCTCACAAATGGCGCTGTGGGCAGCCGCTGTGACTGGTGCCATACTGCCGTTCCGCATGGATGGAAAAACAAGGCATTGCTGGTGAACTTGAATGATATTGGCCCTGAGGGTGGTCAGGCACCCGGAACCGAGGTGCGAAACAATACGACAACTGCCTATAATAATGCTCCCTATTACATGAATGCTGTCCTGAAGGTAATCAATTTCAAGGCAAGCGGCGACTGGACTACTGCAGACTGTGGATCTTCTGGCAGTGGTGGAGGCAACGGATTAAACGGCATGGATTGGATGAAGGGAACTGATAGTTCACCGGGGTCGGGACTTCATGATGTTGCGAGCAGCGAGAATTGCATGACTCCGCCATAATGTATTTGCATCACCCGCTAAGTTTTCAAGAATTACCCAACTCTCATGTTTCATTTGACAGGAAGAGAGCTGGATATTGGTGATTCGGATAGCATAGCTGCGAAGACCTGCCACATGAACTCTTCAAGTACCGGATGGCGCGTTGTTCTCGCGCTGGCCTCCCTCAAATTCACACTGGTGATTATCATTGCCCTGGCGCTGGGTGTGGTTGCCGCCTATACCTCCACTGTGCAGGCTGTCTGGGGACTGGTGGGACCGTTGCTTGCGTTTGCGCTGAACCTTACCGCGGCAGTGGTGACCAACCCGATCTTTCGACGCCAGACTTTCCTGTTGATTTTTCACCTGGCACTCATTGCGATCGTCTTGTTGCTGGCGATCGGGAGGCTTACATATTTGAAGGGACAACTGGAGTTGTCCGAGGGAGAAGTGTTTGATGGCCAGTTGAGCCAGGAAGAAAAGGGCCCGTTGCATCCGTTGCACCTTGATGCCTTGCACTTCAGCAACGAGGGATTCACTATTTCCTATAATAAAGGAATACGCCGGGGAGACACCCGCAACCGGGTGGCGTGGACAGGCGCGGATGGTCAGGTGCGGCACGAAATTATTGGCGACCAGAATCCATTGATATTGGCGGGGTATCGCTTCTACACCAGTTTCAACAAAGGGTTTGCGCCGGCATTTATCTGGCAACCCAGTGCAGGCGGACCGCCCATGCTGGGCACTGTGCATCTGCCGGCCTATCCCTTGCATGAATACAAACAGGCAACCGAATGGGTGCCGCCGCAGAGCAAGACGCCATTATGGATAATGTTGCAATTCGACGAAGTAATACTCGACCCGGAGAAACCTTCGGAATTTCATCTGCCGACCCAGTATCAGGTCGTGGTGCGTTCCGGGGATGAACGCCATGAACTGAAACCCGGGGACAGTTTGAAATTGCCGGATGGAGTACTGGAATTCGATGGTTTGCGCAGCTGGATGGGTTACACCGTGTTTTATGATCGCACCTTGCCATGGCTTTTGGCTTCTGGACTGTTGGCGGTAGCCAGCCTCGCCCTGCATTTCTGGAAGAAATTTTCGTCCAGGCCCTGGAATGCTTCTCTTGGAGAATAATTCAATATGACGATGGAACTGGAACTGCAAACATTATGGTCGGCCCTGGTGTTTTATGTGCTGGCCGGAACGGTGGCGATATTCGGTGCCGTGCTGCAGCGCAAACCGGAACGAACGATACTTGCGATGCTGCTGATCGGGTTGGTGCTGCAATCCATATCCATCGCCTTACGCTGGGACAGACTCGGCCATGGCCCTTACATCACAATGTACGAAATATTGATTAGCAATATCTGGAGTCTGCTGACCGTCTATACGCTGGCCTATTGGCGCATCAAGCCTATCCGCCCGACAGCTGCAGTGGTTATGCCTATCATCTTTGTGATGATGGGCTGGCTGCTGGTGACAAATTCCGGTGCCGGGCACTTGCCTGCCACCTATCATACGATATGGTTATTCATTCATATTGGATTCGGCAAGGTATTCCTTGGCACTGTTCTGGTGGCGGTCGGCATATCTGGCATAATTCTGTTGCGACAGAGCCGCTACGGCAAAGGACGATTTGCCAACATGCCTGATGATAAAAGGCTGGATGAATTGTCCTTCCGTTTTATGGCGATAGGCCTGATTTTCGAAACGCTGATGCTGATTGCGGGAGCGATTTGGGCACAGGATGCCTGGGGGCGTTACTGGAACTGGGATCCGCTTGAAACATGGGCATTTCTGACCTGGCTATTCGTGGCATTTTCCATGCATGCACGATTTACCTACAAGACATCCCCCCGGGTTGGAGCGCTGATGGTACTGGGTGTATTCGTACTGGCTTTTCTGACCTTCTTCGGTGTCCCCTTCATTTCACCTTCTCCGCACAAAGGGGCAGTCTGATGTTGCAGTTGAAACATCGCCCTGATATGAGACTCCGGGCAGTACTGGTTACGGGTGTATTAGTCATCATGGGAGGGCTGTTCATCACGTATATTCCATATGGCTCTCATTCTACTCCAGTGGATGGATCAACAATTGATCCTGCGGATCATGCACGCGAGAAATCCGAGGTTGAGATACGGGATCGCTTCAAGCAAGGTGTGGCCATGCTCAATGCCAAGAATTATGGGCAAGCGCTGACAGCATTCCATCGCGTGATCGAGCTGTCGCCGGAAATGCCGGAAGCACACGTCAATGCCGGCTTTGCACTGATCGGGATGGGTCGATATTCGGTGGCACGCGAATTCTTCGAGGGTGCATTGGCGTTGCGCAAGGATCAGGTCAACGCGTATTATGGGTTAGCTGAAGCTTTGGAAGGACTTGATGATTTGCCGGGTGCGCTTGGCGCCATGCGGACCTATCTGCATTTGGCGCCGCAGGACGACCCCTACCGGCGCAAGGCTGAATCTGCAGTTTGGGAATGGGAAAGTAAAATTAATGAGCCAAACCAGCCAAAAATAAAATGAATGGTATGATCGAGATAAATCTATCGTATTTTCTGCATTGAAATGGGTGCTGAATGTCTGAAATGCGCTACTCTCATATACTGTTATTGCTTTTGATTCTGTCCGGTTGCGCGCCTCGCGTGCTATCGTCCGGTCCGGCTGGCGTGGCGATAGAGCCTATAATGATAGCGCCCGATATGATAAAAATTCAACAAATGGCGGATGCTGAATGTGCCAAATATAACCGTATTGCAATCAGGAGTAATGGGCGCCTTGATGCTCCCTATAGACGAAAATCATCGTTAATCTGGGCTCTTCCGGAAGATGACCTGAGAGCCCCGGTATCGCAAAGATTTAGACAATCCAGATTGAATGGCACGGATAGCACTGGTATGAGTCAAAGTCCCACAATTCGTTTTCTATGCAGAGATCGACCTGTGGAAAGTAACGTAACGCCTTCCTATGAGTGGCCGGAATTGCTGCACCAGACCGCTCCGTAGCATTCCAGGTGCAAAAACAAGATGGACACCTTCGCTGGACATGCGCGGAATGAATGCAGGCAGAATCAATGCAACGCAGCTGGAAATACCCGTGTCCTTCAGCAAACCAACCCGCCCCTGTTCATTGTCGAGCCGAAAATTCTGCCGGTGGTTCATTTGTCGGCAGGGTGTCCTGGTGGATTATCCTGCAGCAACTGTTGATCCGGATTGATTGTTAATTTATGACTGATATGCCAATTCACATCAGGATGATTGAAACATGTAATCGTGTTTCTTCAAAAGTCAGGTTGGCCCATGTGAGCCTGATATTGGTCGGGCTGATGTTTGTGCTGCCCTTTCAATATTATTATCACCGGTTTCCCCTGACCTCTTTTTATCAGGAATGGATCGCTGCATTCTTCGGTTTGTGTGCTTCGGGTCTGCTGCTAACGAAAAGTTATTGGCAGCAGCCGGAAATTCCGCGTGTTGTCCTGTTGCCCGCAGGATTGTCCATTCTCATACTGTTGCAGTTTTTCCTCGGCAGGGTGGAATATTTTTCCCAGGCCTTGATGGCAATCATGTACTTAACCTGGATGGCGCTACTCATTATGCTGGGGCATCGATTGCGTCAACAATTGGGCATGCCAGTCGTGGCGACAGTATTGGCCGCTTTCCTGCTGTTTGGCTGCGAATTGGCCGCGCTAACCGGAATCGGGCAGCAATTTGATTTAAGCAATTATGTCTTTGATCACTTTGTTGCGCTGAAGATAGGTCCGTCAATATCGGGAAATGTGGCGCAACCAAACCACTTCGCGGATTACATAACTCTGGGCCTGATTTCACTTGGCCTACTGAGCTTGCGTTGGCAAATGCGGTCATGGCAGGTGATGCTGCTGGCGTTGCCACTGTTGTATGTGTTGGTATTGAGCGGTTCACGCAGCGTATGGTTGTTCCTGGTCGCTCTTTCTGCCATGGCGTTCCTGTGGCAGCGCCGAGACAAATCCTGCCTGCCATTATTACGCTACAGTTTGTTGCTGATTCTTGGATTTGGCTTGATGCACTTGATAGTGCAAATACCTGGTGTGGCAGGTACAACGGCAAGTGTGACCTCCGGCGAGCGCCTGATCAAAGAAGTCGGAGGGGTTGTCGGCAGCGTAAGCGGGGGTCACGGCATGGGGCTGGGGAGCAGTTTCCGCATCATCCTGTGGCATGAGGCATGGTTGATGTTTGAGCGGTTTCCGTTGTTGGGCGCAGGTTTGGGTCAATTTGCATGGCAACATTTCCTGATGGGGCCGGTATTGCAAAATACCAATGCGCCACAGATCTATCTGAATGCACACAATTTCATTTTTCAGATTGCCGCTGAATTTGGCTCGGTCGGGCTGGCCATTTTGCTGGTTACGCTGGTGTTATGGTTAAGGAGAGGTCGCAATACAATTTTGACCGCAGATCATTGGTGGGCTTATGGCTTGCTTGCCGTACTGGTCATTCACGGTTTACTGGAATATCCGCTCTGGTTCACATATTTCATCAGTTTTGTGGCCCTGGCCCTCGGCATGTTGGACACGGCTTTTTTTCGCCCGGTCCGGGTTGGGGTCGGGCGAGTGGTGATTACCTCGATCTTTGTGGCCGGAACGGTGTCGATGGCGCTGATGTGGACCGGGTACAGCAGATTGGAAGAGCTGAATTCCTATCTCCCGCCCGATTCCATGCGGAATGATAGTTACGAGCAGCGCATGAGCCTGAAACGTGTTCAAAATGCCTTGATTGCAATGCCAGCTTCACAACAGCTGTTTTTGAAACCTGTGGTTGAATATATGCTCACCCTTACAGGATGGGATAACTTTGCGGACAATCTCGCCCTGAATGGGCGAGCAATGCATTTTTGGCCTGCGCCACAAGTGACCTATCGCCAGGCGATCCTGCTGGCTCGTCTGGGCCGAAATGCCGAGGCTAGAGCCCAGATTGAACGCGCCATCTGGGCTGGTCCGTCGACATTTCCTGAGGTTTTGGTGAAATTGCGTAAAATAGCCGAACTTGATCCGGACCCGAATCGAATGCCGGCGCTGGTTGAGTTCTCGGTCCAGAAGTACGAAGAATGGAAAAAAATACAGGCTACCAAGTAATTACCAGTTATTTTGTGCCCGCATGGAACTCACTGTTTAGTTTGACAGTCCTAGTAGTTGCAGATCGTTGCGTGTAGCCTTTCCGGCAAACAATTCGTATTGGACAAAGTTGATTCAAGCCAAGTACAATTGAAGGCCCAACCTGATTAACTAATTTGAGGAATTCTTATGCGCACCATTTTTATCATGTTTGTAGCATCCTTGTTTTCTGTTTCCGCCATTGCCGAGACCGCATCATCGGCACCCAGAATGCAGCTCGCTGCAAATAGCCAATTCGCGCATACGGGCAAGGTTATCAGCACAATGGACGCCAGCATCTATACTTATCTTGAAGTGTCGGAGAATGGCAAGACCCTTTGGCTTGCTGCGCCGACTGTAAAAGTCAAGAAAGGCGATACTGTTGGTTTTGATGAAGGTTCTCCGATGGCCAATTTTTACAGCAAGAGCCTGAATCGTACGTTCGACGTGATTTACTTTGTAGGCAAGGCTGCCGTCATCAAGTAATTGATTCTGGCGCCTGACAACGCCATGTTTAGTTTGTTGCCTGCAAGTCTTTTCAATGGATCAATGCAGAAAGAGAGGCGCCGAAAAGCGCCTCTTTTTTTCGTGGATGATTATGTCGAAGCCAATTAATATCTATTTAGCCTGGTCGGTCGGGTTGCTCCTGACCGGACTCTTTTCCCCAACAATATTTGCGTCGGTTCCAAATACGCTCAATTACAGGGCCGGGGGCACCATCACCCTCGATGTGCCGGATGTTCGGAAAGGGGATCAATTTGCCTTGTTGCCGGGAGGGGCTTACCTGGCCGCAATGACTGAGATGCAAAGCAAGGCTTTATCCCTGGTCAAAGAGGGGGATATTCTGTTCGTTGCCGCGGGCGAAGAAGGTCTGCTGGTATTCGAGGCGCTGCCCGATGCAACACCGCGCCTGTTGACGCAATTGAAGTGGCAGGGAAAGATTACCAATATAGCTGTCCGGGATGGGTATGCTTATCTGGCTGACAGCGTTGGCTCGATGCTGCTCCTCGATGTACATGACCCGAATCGGCCCACGCAGATTGCCAGCGTTACATTGGCGGCTATGCCTGATGCCATGTTTGTCGACCAGGGACGTGTGTATTGGGCAGCTGGTCAGCATTTCGGCATCCTGGATGTAAGTCACCCGCAAGCTCCATTGCAATTGGCGGAGTTTTCGCTGGATAGTCCAGCCACTGCAATACAGGTGGTCGCTGGTTACGCATATCTGGCCCAACCGCAAACCGGTTTGCTGATCCTCGATGTGAGCGACCAGGCCAATATCCACGAATCGGCCAGATTTCGCGGCCAGGTAAAGGATGTGGTGGTGGCGCAAGACAAAGCCTATCTTGCCAACGGCAAGACAGGCTTGACTGTGCTGGATGTCAGCGATCCACGGGCACCGCGCTGGCTGGGCAGTGCTAACGATCTGGGGGACGCGCGTGCCTTGCGTTACGATGACGGCTATGTGGCACTGGCCAATGAACATTCCGAAATCACGCTGCTCGACGTTCGTCACCCTGACTTGCCCAGGGTGGTTGATGCATATGACATGGATTGCCCGTTGCATGCCATTGCATTTGCGCATAACAGGGTGTGGGCAGGGACTGACACCGGCTTTGATACGATAGATTTTTCTGCGCCGGCGCCCAGTATCTCGAGCATAGGCGCTAATTTCGGCGGCAGTCGCCGCGCAGTGATCCGCGATAACGTGTTGTTCGTCGCGGACTGGTTTTCCGGCCTGCACCTGTACGATATCAGCGACCCGCGCTCGCCGCGCCACCTGTCGAACTTTCATACCCATGGTTCTTCCAAGGGTGTGCTGGTGCGCGGTAACAATGCCTTCGTCGCCGACGACGATCATGGCGTGCAGATCCTCGACATCTCCGACCTGAAGCATCCACGCAAGATCTCCGAAGTCCCCACGCCCGGCGGCCTTGCCTACACCATGAAACTGGTTGGCGACTATCTGTACCTGGCCGATCATCGCGGCGGATTCAAGATCATCAGCGTGGCCGACCTCGCGCATCCCGCCATCGTCGGCAGCGCCTCCACAGGGGGCAAGGCATGGGCAGTGGCAGTGGTGGGCGACCTGGCTTATGTGGCGGCGGACAGCTCCGGATTGCTGGTGTTCGATGTCAACGACCCACGGCAGCCGAAACAACTCGTCGCCTACGACGTGGGCGGCGCTGCGGAAGATGTGGTGATCCGCGACCATTTCGCCTACGTCACCAGCTTCGACAACGGCCTGCACATTTTCGACATCAGCAAGCCCCTGCAGGCGCGCGAGCTCAGCCATTTCCCCACGCCCGGCAATGCGCGCGGCATCCAGCTGGTCGGCGACCTTGCCTACATTGCGGACTGGGTTTCCGGCATCCAGATCGTGAACGTGGCCGATCCGGCGCACCCGTTCACGGTCGGCGCATACGACACCAAGGGGCGGTCCTGGGGGGTGAACGTACAGGGTCGATATGCTTACGTGCTCGACTGGTGGGGCGGCGTTGTGGTTCTCGACGTGTCCGACCCGAGCGCGCCAACCCTGGCTGGCGCATACCACGCGCGCGGCATGACCCGGGACGTCGTGGTGAGGGACAGTTACGCCTATGTCGCGGACGGGAGCAATGGCTTGCAGATCTTTGACGTGAAGAACCCGTTGAACCCGATCTGGATGGCTGGCGTAGACATGACTGGCGATGCGCAAAGCGTGTGTCTCGCAGGCAACACCGCTTACATCGCCACGGGGGCTACAGGCGTCGTGACGGTGGATATCCGTGATCCGTTTATGCCGAAATGGCTCGCACAATCTCCGGTACCGGCAAACCTGGTTCGTGCCCGGATCGGCAACCCTGCAGCCGCCGACCAGCAACGCTGCGAGGCCTTCTATTCCGATGGCATGGAAGCGCTGGATACGCGCGTTCCTGAACATCAGCGCCTGCTCGGAAAACTGCCCGCGCATGCAGACTTGTTGCGGCTGCACAATAACCTGCTGGTACTTTACCAAAAGGATAGCGGCATTGCGCTATACGATTATCCGTCATTGAAACTGTTGAGCCGCTTCAATCCCGGAGAGGAAGTGATCGACATGCAAGTCTCAGGCAAGCATCTGTATGCCAGCGGCAGCGTGTTCAGCCTGCTCGACCTGGATATCAGCAACAGGAGACACCCGGTTCTCAGCGCAGCCTACACCCTGGACAGTCGGCCCGGAAAACTGAGCGAGTTTTCCGGATCGGTGTTCATGGCCGGCAATGAAACCCTGGCTGAAGTGAACTTGTTGCCGAAGACCACTACCAAATCTGGCCCGGGTCGTCGCAGCGTAACCGTGACTGTCCCCAAAGACATGCCATTGGGCAGCTATGACTTGCTGGAACTTGATCCGCTGACCGGGAAGCGCAGTGTCTATCATGATGTGCTGCGCATGGTCATGCCGGCAATGGACAAGCCGCGCTTCACGATGCAGGACTTCGAGCGGGCAATGCGCAAACGCGGCCTGAAACCAAAATGATGGATTGTCAGGTGGCTTGGAGATTCGGGAAAGATTGAAACGAAAAGTCAGTCTTTATGCGAACCAGCGCAGGAATGCTGCTGAAGAAATGGCGGTGACGGCCAGCACGCAAGAAGCAACCCAGGCCAAGTTTATTCTGCTTGCCGGCCAGCTGTCACTTTTGAACAGGTAGCCGGCAAGCAGCAAAAATCCTGTAGCAGCGCACACCATCTTGACCACCAGGGCATTGGCTGCGATTCCGGAAATATCCGGGAACCGGCCATAGAAATAATAACTAACCCCACCAAACGCCGCGCCACTTGCGGCTTGCGTAGCCCAGCCGCCCAGCGCGAGCGCGGCCAGTTTTTTTCGGGTAATTACGTCGCGAAACCGGATGGCAGCAAATGACCCACCGACTGTCGCGACGGCGCCAAAATTATGCACAACCTGAATCACGGAGTAACTCAGGTTCTGCGCTACACTCATTTCGAGGTGACGGTGATGCAGGTCTCCACGCCGGTAGGAACGTGTGAACTGGTATTTTCAGCCAGACAGATTTTATGATCGCCCAGAGGGATCAATCCGACATCAGCTTTTCCATTCAACTGGTGCAGGACGTCAATTCGCTTGTTGTCCAGATACAGGTGAAGATGGTCGCCGTTTGGTCCGAGCGTAGCCGCATAAGTAATTTCGACATCGTCGTTTTGGCCGACCGTTGCTTTGTCTGCCGGTGCACTGATAGTGATTTTACCTGCTGCTGCAAACGCGCTGCCTGAACAGGACAGAAAGAGCGAAAATAAAACTGGGGCCAGAAACCTGGTGTTCATGATTGCCTCCTTAGGTGTTGAGATGAGGTTAATCCGGATGGTATTTTCATGGTACTCAATCCAGAGTGTTAGTATCAAGTATTTGAGTTGGCAATGCAACTACTGAACTTGCTCAATGTTTTCCCCCCGGATATCATCAGCACTATGTTGAAATAATGGCAGTATTTGGCACGATCATAAAATGACTCCCGATCTTTCCCCGGCCCATGATAATGCCCATCATTTAACCCACCCTACATATCGTGCAGACATCGATGGTCTGCGCGCAGTTGCGATCCTTTCCGTTGTTGGGTTTCACGCCTTTCCTTTTTTGGTCCAGGGCGGCTTTATCGGTGTTGACATTTTCTTTGTCATTTCCGGCTACCTGATATCGACGATCATCATCGGCAACCTGGATCGCAGCAGCTTCAGCTTCATTGAGTTTTATCGCCGCCGCATCAGGCGCATATTCCCGGCCCTGCTTTTAGTACTGGCCGCCTGCTTTGTATTTGGCTGGTTTGAACTGCTTGCAGATGAATACAAGCAACTGGGCAAGCACATAGCGGGCGGGGCAGGGTTTGTCCTGAATTTCCTGTTGTGGAATGAAAATGGCTACTTCGACAATATTGCCGAGACAAAACCGCTGCTGCACCTGTGGACGCTGGGCGTCGAAGAACAGTATTACCTCATCTGGCCGCTGATACTGTGGATCGTGTGGAAGATCAGGGTCAGTCGGCTTGCTACGATACTTGCTGTTGCAGCCATTTCATTTGCGCTGAACATTTACTATATGCGCAGCGACACTATCGCCGCGTTCTACTTTCCGCAAACACGCTTCTGGGAATTGATGGCCGGTTCTGCACTTGCGTACATGACGTTGCATGAACAGAACGTTTTCCACGCGTTATCGCACAAACTCGGCTTGTGGTTTGATCAACAGGTTCATGTGCGAATCCAGGCAGGAAACCGCAAAACCCTGCGCAACATCCAGTCGGTGTCTGGTGCTGCATTGATTGCCATTGGCCTGTTCGTCATAAACAAGGAGAGAGCCTTTCCGGGCTGGTGGGCACTGCTGCCGACGCTTGGCGCCGTGCTGGTCATTGCGGCCGGCGCGCAAGCATGGCTGAACCGCACCGTTCTTTCCAGCCGCGTGCTGGTCTGGTTCGGGCTGATCAGCTATCCGCTATATTTGTGGCACTGGCCCTTGCTGTCGTTCGCCACGATCATAGAAGGCCAAACGCCCGGGCTTTCGCTGCGCATCACATTGATCCTGACCTCGATCGTGCTTGCGTGGCTGACATACAGATATATTGAAAAACCGATTCGATTCGGCCGCCACAAAACCATCAAGACCATCGCCATGCTTGTATTGATGGTGGCAGCGGGATCCACCGGATACATCACTTACCGGATGGATGGATTTGCATCCAGGGCAGTCCAGCAAGATTCCTTTGTCGCTGCCGGGGAGTTCAATTATCTATCGCAATGGGAAGGCTGGGATAATTGCAATTATGTGGAGACGCACCCCGGCATCGGCGGATGCAGAGCCTTGTTTTCGGCGAATTCAGGAACCAATCGCGCGATCGATCTGGTAGTCATCGGTGATAGCCACGCCGGCCATCTGGCGGCAGGGCTGAAAGACATCTTCCGGAATCGACCGGAGAATCTGGCTGTGATGCTGCACGTGAGGTGCTATCCATTTTTCTCGGAAACCATAAATGGCGAGAAGCATTTCAAGTGCTGGCATAATCTGATCGATAACGCCCTGGATTTTTCCATCCGCTCAGCAAGCGTTAAAACCGTGATCCTCAGCGGGTATGCTGCCTTGCAGATCCAGGGGGACAGGCTTTTCCAGAACAATGAGGGCAACCCGGAAGAAGAGCTGAAGAATTCAGAGGCATTTGAATCCGCTCTGGATGCGACACTCTCAAGGCTCACTGCAGCCAACAAGAAAGTGATCTATATCATCGACAATCCGGAGTTATATAAAGACCCGGCAAGCTGCGTGAAAAGACCGTTGTTCAATAGCACGGGAACGAATTCCTGTTCGATTTCGAGAAAAGAGTATGAGGATAGAACCCGCCTGTATCATGCCATCGTAAGCCGGACAAGAAACAAGTTCCCATCTGTCGACTTTATCGAGACGAGCGATGTTTTCTGTGACAAGGATAAATGCTCCGGGATAATAAATGGCTCATTGCTTTATGCCACCCGGGACCACCTGTCGCCCAGCGGCAGCAAATTCCTCATGAACGCCATAGCGCCAAATATTTTCAGCTACATTGATGACCATTGATGCTTCTACTGCGCAGCGCGGTCACTTGAACACCCGGCGAAGTCGAGGGGCAGCATTTATGAGACTGGAAAGTGTCTGTTGAAGCGGGGGTGAATCAAATCCGGTTACTCTAACTTGAGTAATTTCCAGGCCAGTGAAATTCTAAGATCAGCGTAATGCCTGTCCGGCGCCAGAGCATAGTGAGCGATTTTTGCCGGGAAAAATATGGCTCTATTGGGTTTATAGCCTATTACTCCAACAGGTTCTGCAGTCTTGGATATAAGCTTGCCATCGCTTTGAAGCAACATCAGCCCGCCCCCGTTCAATACTTCCCAATTCATGTTTGGATAATACAAGAATGTATATTCTCCATCATCGAAATGAGGAAACCCCGATTGTCCGGCAGTTTGTCCATTCGCATAGATTCGGTTCACACCGAACTTTTTTTGCAGTTTTTCGCAGATGAAATTGAACAGCTCGGTTTTAAAGAATTCCTCATTTTCAAGACCATCCATGTGCCAGAATTTATTCTGGAGATTTCCCCCGCTGAATGCCCATTTTGGCCTGTTCAGAAGATCGACTATTTTCAATTGTGTTTCCTGGGGGAAAAAATTATCGAATATCTGTATTTCTTTATAAAGTTCTGCATTCATAAGATTGAATATTTGCGTGAGTTGATTTATATCGGGACGTTACGATCTATAAAGATCAGGTCGTAAGGTGTGCATTCATCGCTATCGATATCCTGGATTCGACCCCTTCATGCACATCGACAGAATGATCGAGCCAATTGGGGAAAACGACCAGCTGTCCCTCTTGCGGTTGCAGCACGATGTCATTGCAGGTATTGATGCCGCCGGTTACAAACGGTGACAGTACAACGCCCGGACGCGGATCCCGGAAACGGATCGGACCGGATCCTTCGGGAACCTTCAGGTAATAGGTGCCCGAAAGCAGGACATTGCAATGCACGTGCATGGCATTGTAACTTCCCGGGTCGTGCATGTTGATCCAGGCCTGCAAAGCATACTGGAATTGCAAGGGCGGCCGCATCTCCTTAAACACATGCATGAATGCCTGATTCGACACATCCAGAAGTGGCCTGAACTCTTCGCGTGAAAAAACCACCGGATCAGTGTTCCAGCCCTTCCTGACCGACCGGCCTACCGGATTGGGCTCCCTTTCGCGCCACTGCATGATGCTTTGAACCCACGCAGGATGATATTCCAGTAATTCCGGAACATCGAAAACCCAAATCCTGGTGGTAAATAAATCTTTGGGAACAACCTGCATTAATTGTTTTCCTTAAATTATTTTTTCGACAGCGGGACCATGTGTAATTGTATCCGGTTTTCAACCCGGATTCCTATCAGAGTCAGCCGGTCAATGCGCAAAATCATGACTATAACCAACTAAATTGCTGAGACTCTATCGTTCATGGATATGTCATTTAAGGTCGCTTTGGGGGATACATAACTCTCCGCATTCAGGCGGTATTTTGCGTGCGTGCGCGTCTGTAATTTCGATGGTTTTATGAATATGCTTGATAGCGCACATATTTTTTCGATTCGGGCGCTGCCTGCATAAATTCCGAGTCATCCGGAATCTGGATAAAGTAAAATTGAACCACTATGAAACCAGAAAATTCCGATAGCTTGCTGTCCGAGCAAGAAGTGACACCCGAGGTGTTGATTGAAAAGTATTGCAAGAACGGCGAGGCTAATGCGCAGGATGTGCGCAAGCGCGTAGCGCGAGCGTTGGCGACGGTCGAAAAGAATCCGCAGGATTGGGAAGCGCGATTCCTGTGGGCGCAGGAAAACGGCTTTATTCCCGGTGGTCGCATCAATTCTGCCGCCGGCACCGACCTGCTGGCGACGCTGATCAATTGTTTCGTACAGCCGGTAGGCGACGCCATCAGCGGTTCCGCCCACGGCAAGCCGGGCATCTACGACGCGCTGCAACAAGCCGCCGAGACCATGCGTCGCGGCGGCGGCGTCGGTTACGATTTTTCGTCCATCCGTCCCAAGGACGCGCATGTCAAGGGAACCAACAGCCGCGCCTCCGGGCCGGTCTCCTACATGCGCGTGTTCGACCGCTCCTGCGAGACGGTGGAATCAGCCGGCGCCAGACGCGGCGCGCAGATGGGCGTGCTGCGCTGCGATCATCCCGACATCGAACAATTCATCCACGCGAAGGACGAGGGCGACCTGCGCAACTTCAACATCTCGGTTGGCGTGACCGACGCTTTCATGCAGGCGGTCAGCGACGATACCGACTGGGAACTGGTGCACAAGGCGATCCCGTCCAACATGGCATTGGCATCCGGGGCGTATCAGCGCGCTGACGGCATGTGGGTCTACCGCAAGATCAGGGCCGCCGACCTGTGGCAGCAGATCATGCACGCCACCTACGACCACGCCGAACCCGGCGTGCTGTTCATCGACAAGATCAACGCTGACAACAACCTGTCCTATATCGAAAAGATCGAAGCGACCAATCCCTGCGTCACCGCCGACACCTGGGTCATGACGACCGCTGGGCCGCGTCAGGTCGTCGACTTGATGGGCACGCAGTTCGTTGCCGTGGTCGACGGGCAACTCCACCAATCAACCGCTGCCGGATTCTTCAAGACCGGCGACAAGGATGTGCTCAAGCTGCGCACCAGCGCCGGATATGCCGTTCGCCTGACCGCAGACCATCTGGTGCTGAAAGCTGGCATCAGCCGCTACAAGCGCGAGACCGAATGGGTCAAGGCAGGTGAACTGCAGGCAGGCGACTCGGTGGTATTGCACAACCATCGCGAATTTTCCGGCTGGGCCGGCGAGGGCAGCATCGAGCAAGGCTATATGCTCGGCTTGCTGGTGGGCGATGGCGTGCTCAAGAAAGAAGCGGCAGTACTATCGGTATGGGAACATGCCGGTGCCGAATCGATACGCGAGACGGTGGCAGCCGCCGCATCCTGCCTGACCCGTCGCGCCGATCACCAGGGCTGGCATGCCGTGGCCGGGCGCGGGGAATACCGCTTCAAGTCTTCCGGGCTGCTGGCATTGGCCGCGCAGTTCGGCATGCACGATGCCAAGGGCGTGACGCAGGAAGTCGAACAGGCTTCGAGTGGATTCTATAAAGGTTTCCTGCGCGGCTTCTTTGATGCGGACGGCTCGGTGCAAGGCTCGCAGGAAAAGGGCATCAGCGTACGCCTCGCGCAATCTGAGTTGCCGGCGCTGGAAGCAGTGCAGCGCATGCTGGCACGCATGGGCATCGTCTCCACCATTTATCCATATCGGCGCGAAGCGCAGATGAAAGCCCTGCCGGACGGCCGCGGCGGCCTGAAGGACTACCCGGTCAAGGCGCAGCACGAGCTGGTCATCGCCAATGACAACCTGGTGCGCTTCGCCGACCTGGTCGGTTTCTCGGACAGCGAAAAGCATGCAAGGCTGAACGCGCTGCTGGAAAACTACCGCCGCGCACCCAATCGCGAGCGTTTCGTGGCGACAGTGGAAAGCATCTGCGCCGAAGGAACGGAGAGCGTCTACGACGTGCAGATCCCCGGCATCAATGCCTTCGATGCGAACGGCCTGTATGTCCACAACTGCGGCGAACAGCCACTGCCCAGCTATGGCTGCTGCGACCTTGGCAGCATCAACCTGTCCCGCTTCGTGCTCAACCCGTTCACGCCGGAAGCCGAGTTCGACGCGGAGGAATTCGCGCGCGTGGTGGCGCTGTCGGTGCGCATGCTCGACAACGTGCTCGATGCGACCGTGTGGCCGCTGCCGGAGCAGAAGGCCGAGGCGCATGCCAAGCGCCGCATCGGGTTGGGCTTTACCGGTCTGGGCGACATGCTGGTGATGATGCGCCTGAAGTACGACAGCGACGCGGGCCGTACCATGGCTGCGCACGTCGCCGAGATGATGCGCGATGCCGCCTATGAAGCCTCGATCGAACTGGCGCAGGAGAAGGGCGCCTTCCCGTTGTTCGATGCCGACAAATACCTGACTGCGCCGACCTTCGCCTCGCGCCTGCCCGACCCCATCCAGCAGCGCATCCGCCAGCACGGCATCCGCAACAGCCACCTGCTGTCGATCGCCCCCACCGGCACCATCAGCCTGGCCTTTGCCGACAACGCCAGCAACGGCATCGAGCCGCCGTTCTCGTGGTTCTATTTCCGCAACAAGCGCATGCCGGACGGCAGCAAGAAGTCGTTCCAGGTGGAAGACCATGCCTGGCGCCTGTACCGTCATCTCGGCGGCGACGTGGAAAACCTGCCGGAATATTTCGTCACCGCGCTGGAGATGTCCGCCGCCGACCACATGCAGATGTCCGCCGTGGTGCAACCGTTCGTCGATACCGCGATCAGCAAGACCGTCAACGTGCCGGCCGATTATCCGTTCGCGGAATTCAAGGGCCTGTACATGGAAGCCTGGAAGCGCGGGCTCAAGGGCATCACCACCTACCGGCCCAACAGCATCCTCGGCGCCGTGCTCGAAGTCAGGCCGGTCGAACCCTGCAGCGAGCCTGCCGAGATCGATCAGCCCGATGTGGACCGCCGCGTCATGCTCGACGTGATGCCCACGCCCGCGCTGGCCAGCCTGCGCTGGCCCGGACGTCCGCAGCAGCCCGCCGGCAGCGATGCCTGGGTGTACATGATCGATCACCGCCAGGGCAGCTTCGCGGTATTCATCAGCCACATCAGCAACGGCCAGAACCATCCGTTCGAGGTCTGGGTCAACGGCGCGGAACAGCCGCGCGGCCTCGGCGCCGTGGCGAAGACGCTGTCGATGGACATGCGCGCGGAGGATCGCGGCTGGCTCAACATGAAACTGGCCGTGCTGGAAAAGGCCGCCGGCGACGACGCCTTCGATATGCCGTTCCCGCCCAATGGCGACAAGGTGCGCATGCCCAGCCTGGTGTCCGCGCTGGCGCGCATCGTGCGCTATCGCTGCGAACAACTGGGCGCGCTGGAAATGAAACCGGGCGAAACCACGCCGGTGCTGGACGCGATGTTCTCGAAAAAAGAACCCAAGGTCAGCCCGGACGGCACCATGAGCTGGACCGTGGACGTGCTCAACCACGCCGGCGGCGACGACTTCGTGCTCGGCCTGAAGGAACTGGTCTTGCCCGACGGGCAGCGCCGTCCCTATTCGGTGTGGTTGTCGGGCGAATATCCGCGCGCACTGGACGGCCTGTGCAAACTGCTCAGCCTCGACATGCGCGTGATCGACCCGGCCTGGATCGGCATGAAACTGCGCAAGCTGCTGAACTATCCGGAACCGCTCGGCGACTTCATGGCCAAGGTGCCCGGCAGCGACAAATCCCAGAACTGGCCGTCCACGGTCGCCTATGTGGCGCGGCTGATGATCCACCGCTACGCCATGCTTGGCTTGCTGACCGAGGAAGGCTACCCGGTGTCTGAGGCCGGCATTCTGTCCATGCCGCAGACGCACAAGAAACAGCAGGAGCAACTGCATTTGATCGCCGGGAAGAAATGCACGGAGTGCGGGAATCGCACGGTGATCAAGAAGGATGGGTGTGATTTTTGTACGGCTTGTGGGGCGATTGGGGCTTGTGGGTGAAGCTTTCTACAGTTTGTGGGTCCGGGTGGTTTACTTTCATAAAGTAGCATCTTAGTGCCAGACGGAACTAAATATGAAAAAGGAGGAGCTGAATACTTCTGTATTGTAGTTTTTCCGATATATATATTTATAGCATTAATATTGATTGAGAACCATGCCTTGAAGAATTGATTCCAGTAATACCTGCAATTACGGTTCAAACCCCTTCAAAATCAATGGGGTCAGACTCGATTGATTCTGAAGTTTTCTGATTTTCTATCCCCGCCCTTGGCAGAAGGTTCGACTCGTCGCTCCAGATTCTCCTGAATGCTCTGCTTGAAGCGGTCATTTCCCAATACCCAGGCTTTATTGGTCGCTTCCCTGATTTCTGACAAGCTGCTTTCTGGAAGGTGATGCTTGAAAAGCTGACGGTAGGCAACCTGACGCGCCTCGTCGTTCTTACCCAAACGCTCAACAAATCAATGGGGTCAGACTCGATTGATTCTGAAGTTTTCTGATTTTCTATCCCCGCCCTTGGCAGAACACAAATCAATGGGGTCAGACTCGATTGATTCTGAAGTTTTCTGATTTTCTATCCCCGCCCTTGGCAGAAGGTTCGACTCGTCGCTCCAGATTCTCCTGAATGCTCTGCTTGAAGCGGTCATTTCCCAATACCCAGGCTTTATTGGTCGCTTCCCTGATTTCTGACAAGCTGCTTTCTGGAAGGTGATGCTTGAAAAGCTGACGGTAGGCAACCTGACGCGCCTCGTCGTTCTTACCCAAACGCTGGTATTCGATATGCGGCTTCAGCAGATCGTTCGGCTGGCCCAATGCGTTGTAACGGAAGCTCGACCAGGGATACGCGGACGGATGTTCCACCATCCCCGCTCGCACCGGGTTCAATTCTATGTAGCGCATGCACGTTAACAGATAAGCTTCGCTATCAATCAGGGTGGCCTTGTAGCGCCCCTCCCACAATGTACCGGTACGTTGGTAGCAGTAATTATAGAATTGCACGTAGTAGCGCCCGAGCATTTGTATGGCTTTACCCAGGCTGGATTCTTCCTGCGGGGTGATGAGTAGATGCACGTGGTTGGTCATCAGTACATAGGCATGCACATCGCAGCAGTGCTTGTCACAAGCCAACTGCATTTTTTCCAGGTAGAAGCGGTAATCGGCTTCGGCGCAGAATATCTCGTTGCGGTTGTTGCCGCGCACGATCACATGCTGTGGCTGGCCGGGCAGGATGAATCTGGGTAAGCGTGCCATCGTGCGCCTCCTTACTTCAGGGATGAGACACACTAAACTGCGCTTAAAGTAGAAACTATTTGGCTAATTGAATAGGTATGGTGTTGGAGCTGCAATGGAGCTGTTGGATCAATGGAGTCTGACCCCATTGATCCGATATAAAATGTCGGGATATTTGTCGCAACTATCCTGAAGGTGGTCGTTACTAATGAGTAGATTTCTGCTATGCCGGCCGATGGGTGGACTGAACGATGTTTTGACTCAGATTGAACTTTGCTGTCAATATGCCGAGCAGACAGGACGAATCGTCATCGTTGACACGAACTATGCAAACGACCATTTCTTTTCCGATGACTTTGGGAAATATTTTGTTTCCCTGCAGGAAAAATTGATTTTCGACCCCCGAGCTTTTGAAGACTTATTTGACAGATTAACTGTCTACCCAGAATTCTTGTCAGGCAGAACCGGAGATTACTATCAGACCTTTGATCTGGGTACATGGAGATGGAGCGAAAGCGTAACGAAACTGCCAATAACATTTGATTTTACAAAAAATTACCCGCATCAGTTGTTGATCCAACATCAGTTTGGCGGTGGGGAAATCTCGAAGCAAGCATTACTCAGAATGAGGCTGCAGCCTGGAATCACGGACGAATTAGTGACTCGACTCGATTCGATCGGGCCGGCTTACTCAGCTATTCATGTGCGCCATACAGACTACAAGACAAATTATTGGCCCGCGCTATCAAGCCTGAAAAACTCGAACATCAAGCGATTGTTTGTGGCTACGGACAACCGATCCGTACTGGAGGATTTTAAGGCCGCCCTCGGACAAGAAAGGGTTTTCTCATTCGCAGATTTCTTATCCACGGACGGAGAACCGATTCACAATCTTGAGCTGTCCAGTGACGAAACATATTCAAGAAACAGGGACGCAATTCTCGATCTTGTTATGCTTGCTCTTTCAAGCCAATTATTCATACTGAATATCGAGCCAAACAAACTTGCGATGAAAGTATCTGGGTTCTCGTCACTGGCACGCAGTCTATGGGCATCCAAGATCATCCTTAAGCACCTGATCGGCAGGTCAGACATCAGATTCGGGCTTGACTGAAGCTGGGAAAATAGTAAATCAATGGGGTCGGACTCGATTGATTCTGAATGAAAGTAGGGCTTCGCCCCTATTTTTTCACTGCCGATTTTACAAGTACGCCAAATTCTTGAGCAAAATTACGCAAGGATTTTGCAGCTTCTGCATCGTTGGTGGCACGTTCAAGCGTGTCCGCCATGGTCAGCAGGTTCTGGTGATAGAACTGCTTCATCTCGTCAACCATCATGTCCTTTGTCAACACAAAAGGGGACAGATTTATTTTCCACGCAGTTTGGTAGATATATAAATCTGTCCCCTTTTTTTCGATCTATTGATCTACTTTGAGCGACAGCGCTGGAACGTCTTCTTGGGCACGCCGTCTACGGAGGGCCTGAGGATATTCATCGTGAGGCCTGTCAGATAGACGTTGTCTTTTATTCCTAAGTTGATCTCGCCCTGGCTTAGCGGTTTGAACGCTTTTCTGTAGGTCTCGTCCCTCCAGTCGGTTTTCTCCGCTTCCTGCAGTTGCAGGTAAGTGCCTTGCGGATCCCCGAACACTTTGCTAAAGCCGTAGGCCGTCCACGATGCGCGAGCGCCGTCGGAGAGGCGCACCATCGGAGCGTAGAAGATGATCATGTCTTTGTTCTCTGTGCGAAGCACGTCGGGGCCGCCGAGATCATAGAGCCAGGATTCGTCCGTACACTCGGCGGGAGGCGCGTTGGGGTCGGCGTAGCCCCCTTTCAAATCCACCAGCATGTAGTAGTTTCCGATCTCGGGGTGTTTGGCGATGACCTGATCCACTTTTTTCCGCGCTTCGTCTCTCTGCTTCTTCGCGAGACGTTCCGCGTCCGCAGCAGCCTTCGTCTGCGCCTCGTCTTCCTGCTTTAATGCGGCAGCGAAGAGCGGTGCAAAGGTCTCGGCGCTGGCGACGAGCGTGCGGGCGTACGGGATCATGGCCTGGTCGGCTGGTTCGATCGTCGGGCATGCGCGAGGCCCATTCGAGGTGCGCACCGTACGGCGCTCCGGACAGATCAGCATGATGGACTTGCTCGCATCGGCAGACTGCCGCGCGGCGAACGCATCGAAGGCGGCTGTCTGTCCCGCTGCCGTGGCTTGCTGGCGCGCGGCCTGAACTCCCATCTGCAGCGTGTCACGCAGGGGCGTCACGGTCGTGATGTCGGCATACGGATCGGTCATCGAGGAGATCGCCGCCGCGCGGAGCAGCAGGGCGGTCCGCGTGTTCTGCGCAATGCGCTGAACCGTCGCCCGGGCACCCGTCGGGCCGTCGACCCCGGCACCGCTGCATGGCTGGACAGTATCTTTCTCGGCTTTGGCGATCGCATCCATCGCGGCCTTGCGTGCAACCTCACCTCCCTGGACCGAAGCCATCGCGATCCGCTCCTCCCCGGCGAGCCGCACTGCCTCCACGTCGATCGGAAGCAGCCAGCTGCAGCGACTTCCGAGTGCGCCGATCTGGGCGAGTTGCACCGCCTCCTGCACGGCAGGCGACGGCCCCGCAGTGGGACTGGTCGGTGTCATCGGACTCGGTGCTGGTTGATTCGCTGTCTGCGCTGGCGCTGGCGATGCTTCGGGTTGAGGCCCTCGACTCTGCGCAAACACCGGCTCGGCCAGCGCGACCAGGATCCATGCTGCAAGTGCGGCCTGTTTTATATACATCGAATCTCCCCTTCCAGTGTGCGATCGAGTACAGATAACGGTTGCTCCGCCACCCGGGTTTTCTGAAGTAACCGGGAATGTGGGAAGCTGCGGTCGGGGGAAACCAGAGTCTGCGCCCGACTCGGCCGATTCTACTTCTACTTCATCGCCGCTTCAATTCACGCACAAATGATCTTCAACTTGATCGGATTGAAGGGGCAGCTCACTCCGCTCCTATTTTTTCACAAGCACACCAAATTCCTGACCAAACTTGCGCAAGGCTTTTGCAGCTTCTTTATCCCCAGTGGCGCGCTCAAGCGTGTCCGCCATGGTCAGCAGGTTCTGGTGATAGAACTGCTTCATCTCGTCAACCATCATGTCCTTTGTCCACAGGTCGATGCGCAAGGTATTTTGTTCATTCGAATCCCACAGGGAAATCATCACGGCTTTACTGGTGCTTGCTTTGTTGGCATCAGACGCGCTCCAGTCGATCCTTTCAGGATTGTCATTGTCGTCTAAAGTAACATTGAACTTGATTTCTGCATGTTTCATTTATGGATGAGTACCTGAGAATGAGGGGTCCGTGATTATCGCCATATTTACTGTCAATCGGCAAATGTAAATGCGGGAACTGCGTGAGGTAACAAGTAAACAAAAAAGCAAAGGAGTCGGGTCAGCTCTGCTGCGCTACACCGTCGCTGTATCTGTACTTGTTTTCTCGATCATGTCGGACTTGACCATCCATTGATCCATCAATTTGGCGGCCACCAGATCGCCGCACACGTTCACTGCCGTGCGGCTCATGTCGAGAATACGATCGACCCCCAGGATCAGGGCTATCCCTGCGGTTGGCACACCTGCTGTTTCCAGCACCATCGCGAGTATCACGATACCTACGCCGGGTGTACCCGGAGAGCCGATGGATGCGCCCACGGCAGTCACCACCACCAGAAGCAACGCGCCCAGGCTCAGGTCGATGCCAAACACCTGCGCCAGGAATATGGTCGCCACACCCTGATACAAGGCTGTGCCGTTCATGTTGATGGTGGCGCCAAGCGGAATGACGAATTGCGAAACGGAAGGGTGGACGCCAAGTTTTTCCTCGGCGGTCTTGATGGACAGCGGCATCACTGCGGCCGAACTCGAAGTCGAAAAGGCCAGTAGCAACACATCCCGTGCACTCCTGACAAATGCAAACGGCGATTCCCTTGCAACGAGATACACCAGCAGCAGATACAGCATCATCAGGACGGCAAGCCCAAGCAATACCGTGCCAACATAAACACCCATGCCGAGGATGGCGTTCAGGCCGATCTTGGTGGTGAGTTGCGCCATCAGGCCGAACACAGCGATCGGTGCAAGTCGCATCGCCCAGCCGACGACAGTCATGCAAACTTCCTGCAACGAGGACATCAGGTCAAGCAGGGGTTTGGCCTGGGCAGGCTTCATCATCACCAGCGCCACGCCCATAATCATCGCAAAAATGACCACCTGCAGCATTTGCCCTTCCACCATGGAAGTCAGCGGATTGCTCGGCAGGATGGTAACCAGCGTGTTCGGGAGCTCGGACAGGGTCGGTATCACAGCCTGGGGTGTTGTGCCTGTGGTAGCAGCGGTCTCCTGGGAAAGGTTCAGGCTGCTGCTATCGACATACTTGCCGGGGTTGATCGCGCTTGCCACGACAAGCCCGATAATGATGGCGATCGTGGTCGTCACGACGAAATAGGCCACCACCCCCACGCCCATTTTTTTCAGCTGCTGAAAACTTTCACTTGCGGTCAGGCCGCGCACCACGGAAGCAAAGATCAGCGGTATCACGATCATCTGGATCAGCGTCAGGAACAACCGTCCAGGCAAGGCCAGCCAGTTACCGATGGTTGTAGCCGTGTGAGGCGCAAGCCAGCCGGTGGTTGGCCCGATCAGCATGCCGATCGCTATACCCAGGAACATTCCGATCAGCACCTTCAGCCACAGCCGTCCCTTTACCAGCTTGTTCAGGTGATTGCTCAGAATGCTAAAGGGGTTATCGAAATTCAGGTGATGAAGCATGATGGCGTATTAAAAACCGATTGCATGGACATGTCCATTCCTGTTTGATGCGATCGTAGCATCGGGGTCAGCTCAATACGTCTCCTTTAATCCAATAGACCCACAAAACCTGATTTAGGTTTAAGCTAGCATGCGAGTTTTCCGCCAATGTGAATCAGATGATCCCCTTTTCCATCCTTGACCTGGCCCCGATCAATGAAGGCAGCGACGCGGCCCAGTCGTTTCGCAACACGCTCGACCTTGCCCGCCACGGCGAGCGCTGGGGCTACAACCGCATCTGGCTGGCCGAGCATCATGGCATGCCGGGCATCGCCAGCGCCGCGACCGCCGTCCTGATCGGGTATGTGGCCGGCGGCACTTCGACCATCCGTGTCGGCGCCGGCGGCATCATGTTGCCCAACCATGCCCCGCTGGTGATCGCCGAACAGTTCGGCACGCTGGAATCGCTCTACCCCGGCCGCATAGACCTCGGCCTCGGGCGCGCGCCGGGTTCGGACCAGCTCACCGCGCGCGCCTTGCGCCGCAATCTCGCCTCCGATGCCGATCAGTTCCCGCAGGATGTGGTCGAACTGATGGATTATTTTGCGGCAACGAAGCGGCATGCGGTTCGCGCGGTTCCGGGCGCCGGATTGAACATCCCGATCTGGATGTTGGGCTCCAGCCTGTTTCGGCGCGCAGCTGGCAGCGGCGCTGGGCCTGCCTTACGCATTCGCATCACATTTTGCGCCGGCGCAGATGATGCAGGCGATCGCCCTGTATCGCACCACCTTTCAAGCCGTCGGAAAGGCTGGATAAACCGTACCTGATGCTCGGCTTCAACGTGTTCGCGGCAGATACGGATGAGGAAGCGCAATGGCATCGCAAGCTCGATGCAGCAGGCCTTTGTCAACCTGCGCAGCGGTCACCCCAAACGCCTGCAGCCGCCGATCAAGGATTACCTGGACAGCATCGGCCCGCATGAACTGCGACTTGCTCGACCAGGTCCTGGCATGCTCGGCGATCGGCTCGCGCGACACGGTGAAAAATGCACTGGAAGATTTTATCGAACAGACCGAGGCGGATGAACTGATGATCACGTCGCAGATCTTCGACCAGGCTGCGCGTTTGCGATCCTATGAGATCACTGCGGACATCCGTGCAGTGCTGGATTGACTGACTGTCCCACACTTCGACCGCGACCTCAGAAGGTGCTGGCAGGACGCGCACCCCCAAACCCGGAGGCAAGTTCTACCTGCTGCGGCTGGCACTTGTGACGATTACGCATTAGTCACTGGCGGTTTGGTTGATTTCATGTATTAATGGTCAGCGTGGATCGCTCTGCGCCACCTCAACGGGCGAATCCTCTGGCAGCATTAGCGCCATTCCCTTTGTTTACCCGGTCAAATACCCATGTATCTGGAACGTACCGATGACTAGCACACTATGGTTCATGCTCGTGGGCGGACTGTTGCTGTTCATGGGCCTGACTGCATCCATCCTCAAGCGTTCGATGATCACCTCCGCCATCATCTACCTGGCTGTGGGCGTGCTGGTCGGGCCGACCGCGTTCGACCTGTTCCATTTCAATCCGCTCAAGGAATCGGCGCTGCTCGAAGTGCTGACCGAGATCGCCGTGCTGATCTCGCTGTTCTCTGCCGGCGTCAAGATGCCGGTCCCATTCAATTTCACCCGCTGGCGCGCGCCGATCCTGCTGGCGACGGTATCCATGACCGTCACTGTCGTGATGGTCGCAGAATTCGCCGTCTATGTACTGGGTATGCCATGGGGGGCAGGCATCTTGCTGGGCGCGATCGTCGCGCCCACCGATCCGGTTCTGGCAACCGATGTACAGATCCGCCATCCCGGCGACCACGACCAGTTGCGCTTCACCCTGACTTGCGAGGCGGGAATGAATGATGGCAGCGCGTTCCCGTTCGTGATGCTGGGGTTGGGCTTGCTGGGCCTGCATGATATCGGCGATTCTGGCATCAACTGGATATCGGTCGATGTGCTGTGGGCGACGCTGGCTGGAATTGCCATCGGCATCGTCGCGGGCGTCACGCTGGCGCGTGTGGGATGGAAACTGCGCAGTGAGCCGCACAAGCACGAGTTGATGGACGACTTCCTCGGTCTCGGGCTGATCGGTATCGTTTACAGTCTGTCGGTGATGGTCAACGCATGGGGATTCCTGGCGGTGTTCTTTGCCGCCGTCGCGCTGCGCCAGACCGAGCAGAAGCTGGCCAAGGCTGCGCAGGCAGCCATCGACGAACGCGCATCGCTGCTGCCTGCACGCGCGAAGACAGATGCACCGGCCGAGCCGGAACCGCCGCAAACGGTCAGCGGCGGCTCGCTGGTGTTCAAGGAACACCTGGAACGGCTGTCGGAAGTGGTGCTGGTCCTGCTGATCGGCGGCACGCTGTACCTGAACTCATGGACCTGGGAAGCGGTGGGTCTGGCGCTGTTCCTGTTCGTGATCGTGCGTCCGGCCAGCGTCATCATCGGCATGCTGGGCACGAACGCCACCTGGCGCATACGCGGCCTGACCAGCTGGTTCGGCGTGCGTGGTGTTGGCTCGCTTTACTACCTGATGTATGCCATACAGAACGGATTGCCGGAACCACTGGCACTGCAGTTGATACAAATGACGCTGATCGTGGTCACGCTCTCGATCATTGTCCACGGAACCAGCGTCAAGCCGTTGATGGGGCTGTTCTGGCGGCGAGGGAAGCGGAATTAAAGCAATTGAAGGGGCCGCAATATTGCTTTGCGAAAATAACAAGATCAATGGAGTCTGGGCCCATCGATCCAGATGCTGATAGCCTGATTGACCAGATGACTACCTTGATAGAAAATAAAAATAATGAAATCGACCCGGTTAAAGCGGTTGAGTTTATACATCAGAACTTTACATGGGCATCCTGCACCAGGAATTGGCGGTTCCATTTCCATGCCAAATAGAGACATTCCATTCGCACCGGTAACTACTGCACAGAATAGTTGAATCTAATGAACGATACTTCGATATATATACGAGATGCCATAACTGCATTCAATATGGGCAACTACCAGGAAGCCATGGGGTATTTAAAGCAGGTTTTCGATGCCGATGATGAGTTTCAAGAGCAGGAAGCAGTCAACTATGTGACTACCTTTTCCGTAACCGAAAGAAGGCAATTTTGGAGGGCGCCACAAGGGCTGTTTAATGATACTAATGATGTAAAAGGAATTTTCGAATCAATTTATGACAGGGCTATTTGGGGTGGTGGCTCTGGGTCCGGATCAGATTTCCACAACACCATTTTATATGCTGCATATGTACAGCATCTTATGGAAAAGTATTCTGTAGAATCGGTTGTTGATATTGGTTGTGGAGATTGGAGATTTACAAAATATCTTGATTTTGACGGCCGACAATATCATGGTGTAGACATCGTGGCCTCTGTGATTTCAACAAATATACAGAACCATGCAAATAATAATATCCATTTCGAAACCGGGAATGCATCGGAATTTAATATTCCAAAATGTGATTTATTGCTATGTAAGGATGTGTTGCAACATTTATCCAATGACAATGTAAGCTCAATTTTGAAGAGTAGTGTAGTGGCCACTCACGCCTTGTTCACAAATGACTATTATCCGGTCAACGAAGATTGTAAGAATGGGGACACACGACCTTTAGATATTACGGCTGCTCCTTTTGATGTCAAAGCACGACCTCGTCTATCCTTTAACGGGAAAATCACATTTTTATGTAACAATCCCTAGGCCAACACGATATTCTGCGAGGCGAGTGGATGGATATAAATTGATCATCCGGAATGCGTAAGAGTGGAAGTGACTTTCCCGGATAGATTGTTGCTCAACTATTTATACCCCCGTTACCTGAACTTGGAGGGGCGGGGGGAGATGGTTCCCGCCTTTCCGGTCAACTTCAAACATGAATAGAAATCAGAATATGTTAGACCTCTCAAATATCACTATTTTGTCGATCAACTGTATTGATCCGAAAGAATCTGTAAAAGCCATTCGGTATTCCAGCCGGCATATAAAGTTCAAGCAGGCAATCCTGTTTACTCATGAGCCTGCAGAATATGAAGGGATAAGAACTGTTGTTATTCCAAGACTTGGATCTATTCATGCTTATAGCAATTTTGTGTTGCGAGTGGCCGATTTTAAAATCGATTCCGATTTTTTCTTGTTTGTGCAGCCGGACGGATTTGTATTAAATGCTGATAAATGGGATGAAAGTTTTCTTATGTTTGATTACATTGGTGCGGCATGGCCTTTTGAAAATAAATGGATTCAATTGCAAAAAACCAGGGATTACATGAATGGCTTTTTTAATAGGGTTGGAAACGGAGGTTTTTCAATAAGATCAAAAAAATTCGTTGAACTCAGTTCGAAATTCTCGAATTGCGAAGGATTCAGTGAGGATAGTTTTTTGTGCATTATCAAAGAAGGGTATATGAAAGAGAATGGTATTACTTTCGCGCCCACTTTCGTTGCAGATAAATTTTCAAAAGAAAATAACATGATTAACTGGGAAATCCCAATGAGGTTGGAGCCTTCATCTGTTTTCGGGTTTCACGGACACAACTTTATAAATTCGCGAGATCTGATAAATCTGAAAAATCAGGTATTGAAATCGTCACCATAGAGTCGCAGGTCAGCAGGTCAGGGTCAAGTCTTGCCTTTTGCCTGATGAATCTCGGGGTCAGGTCAGACTCGATCTATTCATTGATTGTCAATTGCATACTCCTCATTAATCCCCGTTTCGGCCATCCACCCGGCACGTCTCGCAACCATCCTGTGGGATAATCGCAGGATGAATTCCTCCCTGCTTGAAGGCCTCAATCCCGAACAACGCGCCGCCGTCGAACTGCCCGCCCGATCCGCGCTGATCCTGGCCGGCGCCGGCAGCGGCAAGACACGCGTGCTGACCACGCGCATCGCTTAGCTCATCAGCACCGGCCAGGTCAGCCCGCACGGCGTGCTCGCGGTGACCTTCACCAACAAGGCGGCGAAGGAAATGATCACGCGCCTCGAAGCGATGCTGCCGATCAACACGCGCGGCATGTGGATCGGCACCTTCCACGGCCTGTGCAACCGCATGCTGCGCGCGCATCATCGCGAGGCCAGCCTGCCGCAGACGTTCCAGATCCTCGATTCCGCCGACCAGCTTTCTGCGATCAAGCGGCTGATGAAGGCGATGAACGTGGATGACGAAAAATATCCGCCGCGCGAGGTGCAGTATTTCATCAGCGGCAACAAGGAGCAGGGCCTGCGCGCGCAGGAGGTGGAGGCCTACGATCCCTACACGCGGCGCAAGGTGGAGATCTTCACCGAGTACGATGCGCAGTGCCAGCGCGAGGGCGTGGTGGATTTCGCCGAGCTGCTGCTGCGCTGCTACGAATTGCTGTCGCGCAACCAGCAGCTGCGCGAGCATTACCAGGAACGCTTCAAGCACATCCTGGTGGACGAGTTCCAGGACACCAACCCCCTGCAGTACCGCTGGCTGAAGCTGCTGGCCGGCAAGGACAATGCGCTGTTCGCGGTGGGCGACGACGACCAGTCGATCTACGCGTTTCGCGGCGCCAACGTCGGCAACATGCAGGAGCTGCTGCGCGATTTTCATGTCGAGAAGCGTGATCAAGCTGGAGCAGAACTACCGCTCGCACGGCAACATCCTCGATGCGGCCAATGCGCTGATCAGCCGCAACAAAAGCCGCCTCGGCAAGAACCTGTGGACCGATGCGCTCAAGGGCGAGCCGCTGCGCGTGTATGAGGCGCCGACCGATTACGACGAGGCGCGCTTCGTCGTCGAGGAGGTGCAGCAGCTCAACCGCGAGGGCGTGAAGCTGTCCGAGATCGCGCTGTTGTATCGCTCCAACGCGCAGTCGCGGGTGCTCGAACATGCGCTGGTGTCGGCGGGGGTGGCCTATCGCGTGTATGGCGGCCTGCGCTTCTTCGAGCGGCAGGAGATCAAGCACGCGTTGGCTTATTTGCGCCTGATGGAAAACACCGACGACGACAACGCGCTGCTGCGCATCATCAACTTCCCCACGCGCGGCATCGGCGCGCGCACGGTCGAGCAATTGCAGGAAAGCGCGAAGATGCACAACACCACGCTGTGGGATGCGGCGGCGCGCGCGGGCGGCAAGGTGTCGGCCTTTGTCGGGCTGATCGAGAAGCTGCGCAACGACACGCGCGAACTGCCGCTGCCCGAGATCATGGATCATGTGCTGCAGCACAGCGGCCTGGTTCCGCATTTCCAGAACGAGACCGGCGCGAAACTGCGCGAGGCGCAGGAGCGGCTGGAGAACCTGAATGAGTTGATCAACGCCGCGACCATGTTCGTGCAGGAAAACGAGGACGACAGCCTCACCGCCTTCCTCACCCACGCCGCGCTGGAAGCGGGCGAGCACCAGGCCGAGGCCGGTGCCGACGCATTGCATATGATGACCGTGCACGCCGCCAAGGGACTCGAGTTCCACACGGTGTTCATCACCGGCCTGGAGCAGGGATTGTTCCCGCACCAGAACAGCATCAACACCGACGGCGGCCTGGATGAGGAGCGCCGCCTGATGTACGTCGCCCTGACCCGCGCACGGCGCAGGCTGTACCTGACCTTTGCGCAGAGCCGCATGCTGCACGGGCAGGTGAATTACGGTGTGGTATCGGGTTTTTTACGCGAGTTGCCGGAAGAGTTGCTGCACTGGATCACGCCGAAGCTGGCGCAGCGCAATCCGTTCGGGACATCGCCGGCTTCAGCGCAAGGGACAGCGGCGAGCGCGGTGCAGTCCATCCCTTCTCCCGCCAGCAAGCGAATCTCCATGGCATACCGGCCAGCGCGTGTTCCACCAGAAATTCGGCGAGGGCGTGATCCTGGGTTTCAAGGGCAGCGGGGCGGAGGGTCAGGTGCAGGTCAATTTCAAACGCGCCGGGACGAAGTTGCTGGTGCTGGAATACGCGAAATTGACGGCGATTTGAGATGGTTTGAAGTTGTCCCCGCCCCCTTGCAGGGGGAGGGTTAGGGAGGGGGTAGAGACTATGCGTACCCACATGTCCGTGGCATATCCACCGTCCTACCCCCATCCCAGTTGCCCCCTCGCTTCGCTCTCCCCCACTTAAAGGGGGAAGGAGCTAAGTCCCCTCCCCCTTGCAGGGGGAGGGTTAGGGTGGGGGTAGAGATTATGCATTCCCACCGTCTGCGGCAGATCCACCGTCCTACCCCCATCCCAGTTGCCCCCTCGCTTCGCTCTCCCCCACTTAAAGGGGGAAGGAGCTAAGTCCCCTCCCCCTTGCAGGGGGAGGGTCAGGGTGGGGGTAGAGATTATGCATTCCCACCGTCTGCGGCAAATCCACCGTCCTACCCCTATCCCAGCCTTCCCCCTGCAAGGGGGTAGGAGCGAAAACCAAAGGAGCGAAGCGTTGGATTACGCTACGCTAACCCGACCCACTCCCCACTCCCCACTTCCCACTTCCCACTTCCCACTCCCCACTTCCCACTCCCCACTCCCCACCCCACTCCCTATTCCTCCCCCGCAATCACTTCCCCTTCTTCGACCACCTGCGGCGATTCCTTCGCTTCCGGAAACAGGTCGCTATAGATCACATACATCGAAGTGATCAACACCGGCAGCAGCAACAGCCATCCCAGCATGAACGGCATGGACGCCGCGATGGCGAACGGCACCAGCAGCAGGCCATACACGGTCAGCGCAAGCACGTTGTGCATGAATGCCTGCAGGCTGGCTTTCAATGCAGGGACGGGTTTCATCCCGGCAAAGATCACCAGCATCGGCGCGAATTGCATGGCCATGATCAGTATGCAGAACAGAACCAGGCCAATCAGCAGGGCCAGCCCTCCACCGGACATGGCTTGCATCAGTACTGCTGGGTCGGTCACCGGCGTATTGCTGTTGATGATGTTGACCATGGCGGCACCACCGGTAAGCATCATCAGGCCGAGTATCAGCAACTGACCCACCAGGTTGATGCCGCCCAGCGTGATCAGTGGCTGGGAATATTTACCGAAACCGGCGAACAGGTGCGCCAGTTCCAGTTCTTCGTTCCGGTCGAGTGCGCGGCAGCCATACATGTAGCCGGCCAGCAGCACCGGAAACATCAGTGTGGAAAGCGGATCGCCGATCACCGGTATGCTGGCGACGGCAAATATGGCGACTACGCCGATGGCGGTCAGCACCATCCACAACAGCGGGTTTTTTTTGAACAGGACAAACCCCTGCTTGATCCAGAGCCAGCCATGTATCGCCGGTACTTTTACTGCTTCCATATCTACCTCGTCATAACCAGATTGCAGCGCCGTCTGCGGCGATGTGATTGAGCAGGATGCGCTTGAAATGTCCCGGGTCGTGCGGATGGATCAATTCCCCGCCCCGCGGCAGGTGCAGGTCGAACAGGCGCGACAACCAGAAGCGCAATGCCGCCGCACGCAAGGCGATCGGCCAGGCAATGCGTTCCTCATCCCGTAACGGTCGTACTTCGTGGTAGGCGTGCAAAAAAGCCTGCGCGCGTACCGTGTCCAGCACGCCGTCCGCTCCCATGCACCAGTCATTCGCGGTGATGGCGACATCGTATAACAGGCTATCGTTACAGGCAAAATAAAAGTCGATCAGGCCGCCGACGCGGTATCCGTCCATCAACACGTTGTCGCGAAACAGGTCGGCGTGGATCACGCCTTGTGGCAGCTTTGCCAGTGGATGTGCTGCATGGAATACGATCTCGGACTCAAGCAAGGCGATCTCCTGCCCGGACAGGAAAGGCTGCACTTCTCTTGCAGTGAGCGTCCGCCAGGATGCTCCGCGTGGGTTGGACACGTAGCCGGGAAAACTCTGCCCGGCGCTATGCATCTGTCCCAGTATCGCGCCGACGGCGGCACAGTGAACGACGTCCGCCTGCTGCAGCGATTTGCCGGACAGGCGGCTGACGATGCAGGCGGGTTTGCCGTTGAGCAGGCCGAGAAAGTTGTCATAGCGGTTGGCCATCGGACTGGGGCAGGGGATGCCGTGTCGTGCCAGGTGCGACATCAGGTTCAGGTAGAACGGCAGTTCGTCCGCAGTGAGTTTCTCGAACAGGGTGAGAACGAAGCGCCCATTGCTGGTGGTGACGAAATAATTGGTGTTGTCTATGCCCGACGCGATACCCTGCATTTCGATCAGGGTGCCCAGCGAATAATCGCCAAGCCATGCGGTCAGCTCCGCTTCGGTGACGCTGGTAAAAACCGCCATGGATCAGAAAGTGTGCAGAACCCACCGCGGCGGACGAAAGCCGGAGTCCAGGCTCTCCTGTCGCGCGAACTTGCCGTCGCCACGGTCATCCACCAGGTAATAGGGTTTGCCCACCTTGGGCGTGATCTTGATCATGTAAAGCTTGCCTCCCACGCGGTATTCCTCGATGGTTTCATCGGTCTGCCGGGTGATGGTCACGGTGGGTTCTTCCTGCGTCGGTGCCGGCGTTGCTTCGCTGGTGTCCATGGCGGGTGGGGGTGGCACGGATTGCAGGTCAGGCGGAGGGGGAGGCGGCGCGGATTGCAGATCCGGCTGCGCATCCGCCGCATGGACGCTGGCGCAAAGCAAGCTGAGAAACAAGGTGGTGATCAGGCGCATGACGATTCCCGGGTGAATTTTCTTGTCTGCATTTTAACAGAGAAGAACGAAGAACAAGGTAAAAGGTCAAAGGCTAAAGGTCAAACGCAGTGCGGCTTTTTTGCCTTTTACCTTTAGCCTTACATGCTACAGATTCAGCTGCATCTCGCGTTCTGCTGCCGAAGGTTCGAAACCCGCGCGTCTCATAATGCTTGAAAATGGCCTGCACGACTTCCCGCGGGTCGTCGATCAGTTGTATCAGGTCCAGGTCTTCCGGGTTGATCATGCCCTCGACGAGCAGGCTGTTGCGGAACCAGTCCACCATGCCTGCCCAGAAATCGCTGCACACCAGGATGATCGGGATACGCCGGGTCTTGCCGGTCTGCACCAGGGTCAGGGCCTCCATCAATTCGTCCAGCGTGCCGAACCCGCCCGGCATCACCACATAGGCGCTGGCGAATTTGACGAACATGACCTTGCGCGCGAAGAAATGCTGGAACGTCTGGCTGATGTTCTGGTAGGGATTGTCGTGCTGTTCGTGCGGCAGCTGGATGTTCAGGCCGACACTCGGCGACTTGCCATAGAAGGCGCCCTTGTTCGCCGCTTCCATGATGCCGGGGCCGCCGCCGGAGATGACCGAAAACCCCGCGTCGGACAGCAGCCGGCTGATCTCCTCGGCAAGCTGGTAATAGGGATGGGTGGAATGCGTGCGCGCGCTGCCGAAGACGCTGACGGCGGGCTGGATGACACTCAGCCGGTCGGTCGCGGACACGAATTCTGACATAATGCCGAACACGCGCCAGGCTTCTTTCGAGTTCCATGCTTCCGGCAACAGCGAGGGGGGCAATTTGGGTTGGCCAGTCATGATTTTGCCTTTAATTAGTGGTAACGAACAAAGTGAGCATCGATAAAACACTGTTGCTGGTGGACGGATCGTCCTATCTGTATCGCGCCTTCCATGCGCTGCCGGACCTGCGCAGCCCGCAGGGCGAGCCGACCGGCGCGATCAAGGGCGTGCTCAGCATGCTGACAGAGTTGCGCGCCGATTTCCCGTCTGATTATAGCGCTTGCGTGTTCGATGCCAAGGGCAAAACCTTCCGCGACGACTGGTATCCGGAATACAAGGCGAATCGCGCCGCCGATGCCGGACGACCTGCGCGCGCAGGTCGAGCCATTGCACGAGGCCATTGCCGCCTTTGGCTGGAATGTGCTGATGATAGACGGCGTCGAGGCGGACGACGTGATCGGCACGCTGGCGCAGCAGGCGGGCAGGACGGCGTGCGCTGCGTCATCTCCACCGGCGACAAGGACCTGACGCAGCTGGTCAACGAGCATGTGCTGTGGGTCAACACCATGAGCGAAGAAAGGCTGGGCGAGGCGGGCGTGAAGGCCAAGTTCGGCGTGGAACCGGCGCGTATCGTGGATTACCTGGCGCTGGTCGGCGACACCGTGGACAACGTGCCCGGCGTGCCCAAGTGCGGCCCCAAGACCGCAGTCAAATGGCTGACCCAATACGGCACGCTGGACAACCTGATCGCGCATGCCGGCGAGATCGAGCGGCGTGGTCGGCGAGAACCTGCGCAATGCGCTCGACTGGCTGCCGCAGGCGCGCAAGCTGGTCACGGTCAAATGCGATGTGGAGCTGCCCAGGCGCTACGACGAACTGGTCGCACCGCCGCCGGACACAAAGAACGCCTGCACACTGTTCGAAACATTCGGCTTCAAGAGCTGGCTGCGCGACCTGGATAGCGGCAAAAGCTTGCTCCTTCCCCTCTCAGGGGGAAGGCGGGGATGGGGGTACGGCGCTGGCTAGTTCCACGCCCACCAAAACTTCTCCGATGCAAGAAGGAGAGGAAGACCTGTTCGCCTCCTCCGGCCACTACGAAGCCCTGCTCACCGAAGCCCAACTCGACACCTGGCTGGAAAAGATCACCCGCGCCGAACTGACCTGCCTCGACACCGAAACCACCGGCCTCGACACGATGAACGCGCAACTGGTCGGCATCTCCTTCGCCGTCGAGGCGCACCATGCCGCCTACCTGCCGCTCGCGCACCACTATCCCGGCGCGCCGGACCAACTAGACCGCGAGCACGCGCTGCAAAGACTGAAGCCCTGGCTGGAAAGTGCGCAACACAAAAAACTCGGCCAGAACCTGAAGTACGACCAGCACATCTTCGCCAACCACGGCATCGCGCTCGCGCGGCATCGCCGAGGACACGCTGCTGCAATCCTACGTGCTTGAATCGCACCGGCCGCACGACATGGACAACCTGGCCATGCGCCATCTCGGCGTGAAGACCATCAGCTATGCCGAAGTGGCCGGCAAGGGCGCCAAGCAGATCGGCTTCGACCAGGTGAACATCGACACCGCCACGCGCTACGCGGCGGAGGATGCCGACATCACGCTGCAACTGCACCAGGTACTGTCGCCGCAATTGCGCGAGCGGCTGGCCGGGGTCTATCGCGACATCGAGATGCCGGTGCGCCAGGTGCTGTTCGTGATGGAGCGCAACGGCGTGCTGATAGACAGCGCCATGCTGTCGGCGCAGAGCCGCGAACTGGGCGAGAAGATGCTGGCCATCGAAGCGCAGGCCCACGAGTCGGCGGGCCAGCCGTTCAACCTGAACTCGCCCAAGCAGATCCAGGAAATCCTGTTCGACAAGCTGCAATTGCCGGTGAAGAAGAAGACGCCGAGCGGCACGCCCTCCACTGATGAGGAAGTATTGCAGGAACTCGCGCTGGATTACCCGCTGCCGAAACTGCTGCTCGAATACCGCGGCATGGCGAAACTGAAATCCACCTACACCGACAAGCTGCCGCAGATGGTGAATGCGGCGACCGGGCGCGTGCACACCAGTTATGCGCAGGCGGTGGCGGTGACCGGGCGCCTCGCCTCCAGCGATCCCAACCTGCAGAACATCCCGATCCGCACACCGGAAGGCCGCCGCATCCGCGAAGCGTTCATCGCGCCGGAAGGCTCGCGCATCGTGTCGGCGGACTATTCGCAGATCGAGCTGCGCATCATGGCGCACCTGTCCGGCGACGAAGGCCTGCTGCGCGCGTTCGCGCAGGGCGAGGACATCCACCGCGCCACCGCCGCCGAAGTGTTCGGCGTCGCACTCGACGCGGTCAGCAGCGAACAGCGCCGCTACGCCAAGGTCATCAACTTCGGCCTGATCTACGGCATGTCCGCCTTCGGCCTGGCATCGCAGCTCAACATCGAGCGCAGCGCCGCTCAGCAATACATCGACCTCTATTTCACGCGCTATCCCGGCGTGAAGAACTACATGGACAGCACGCGCGTGCAGGCAAAAGCCCAGGGCTATGTCGAGACCGTGTTCGGGCGCCGTTTATGGCTGCCGGAGATCAACGGCGCCAACGGCATGCGCCGGCAGGCCGCCGAGCGCGCCGCGATCAACGCGCCGATGCAGGGCACGGCGGCGGACCTGATCAAGCTGGCGATGATCGCGGTGCAGGACTGGCTGGAACAGGAGAAGTTGCAGAGCAAGCTGATCATGCAAGTGCACGATGAACTCGTGCTCGAAGTGCCGCAGGCGGAACTGCATCAGGTGAAAGAAAAACTGCGCGACCTGATGTGCCATGTCGCCGAGCTGAAAGTGCCGCTGGAAGTGGGATTGGGCGAGGGCGGGAATTGGGACGAGGCGCATTAGCACCGTAGCATCGCAGGTTGGGCTGAGGTACGAAGCCCAACACTTTCCGATGCCCTGTTGTTGGGCTTCCTTCGTCAGCCCAACCTGCGAAAGTGGCGCTGCGTCATTCGCGATACGCGAGAATCGGATAAACTCGATCCCGTCATGAGTGAAATCCTTGCCGCCGCCGGCCGTCATCGCTTGCGTTCCTACCTGGTCGCAGGCTATGCGCTGTTCATCGTGTATGCCAGCCTGTCGCCGTTTTCCGGTTGGCAGGAGCAGGGTCTGGATTTCCTGGATGTGCTGGCGGCGCCGCTTTCGCAGACTTATACCTGGTTCGACGCAGTAGTGAACCTGCTGGCATATCTGCCGTTTGGCCTGTTGCTGGGGCTGATGTTCCATCCTCGTTTGGGTATCGGCTTGAGCGTATTGATGGCCACCTTGTGCGGTTCTGTGCTGTCGACAACGATGGAATACGCGCAGATGTACCTGCCCAGCCGCATCAGTTCCAATCTTGATTTGCTGACCAATTCAGTCGGCGTGCTGGCGGGTTCATTGATCGCGGTCAGCATCGCATCACGGGGATGGTACGTTACCCTGTCCCACTGGCGCAGATGGCTGTTCTATCGCGGCAGCGCCACCGATTTTGGCCTGGCGCTGGTGGTGTTGTGGATGTTCGCGCAGGTCAATCCATCCCTGCCGATCCTGGGCAACATGTTTATTCGCGAAGTGGCGCGGCAGCCATTCGTGGCGACGCCTGTCGAGCCGTTCAAATGGCTGGAAAGCCTGGCGGTGGTATTCAACCTGCTGATGCTGGGCATGTTGTTGCTGACCCTGTTGCGTCAGCGCCGCAATGCGTTGATCGCGCTGATGCTGATCCTGTGTGGGGTGGCGCTGGTCAAGCTTATCGCTGCAGCAATATTGCTGAAATCATGGGCGCTGTTGCTGTGGCTGAACAGCGAAGCGTTGATCGGGATTTTCATCGGCCTGCTGCTGCTGTTCGCTGGTGTATGGATGTCGCGCAATGCCACCAAGCTGCTGGCCGCCCTGGTTGCGCTGGGACATCTTTCCATCGCTTTTTTTCTGCTGGACAGCAACGATCCTGCCTCGGCGCGTGCGATCTATCACTGGCATTATGGCCATCTGCTGAATTACAACGGTTTGTCGCAAACCATCCTGCTGGCGTTTCCGTTCCTGCTGCTGGTTTACCTGTGGCGAATACGAAATCAGTGAGGCACGACGGGTATAATCGCGTATCAAATATCGGGATGCTGTGATGAGTTATTACGACAAGCATGTTTTCTTCTGCACCAACCAGCGCCCGGAAGGTGAGGGGTGCTGCAATAATTTCCGCGCGCAGAAGATGCGTGACTACGTGAAGGGCAAAGTCAAGGCGCTGGGACTGTCGAGTGAAGCGAACCGCATCCGCATCAATTCCGCGGGCTGCATGGATCGCTGTGAAGAGGGACCGGTGCTGGTGGTCTATCCGGAGGGCGTCTGGTACACCTATGTGGATGAGAGCGACCTCGACGAGATCATCGAGTCGCATTTGAAGAACGGCCAGGTGGTGGAGCGGCTGAAGATCTGAATTTCGTATTTCATTTCCAGTTCATATTGTTCCCTCCCCCTTGCAGGGGGAGGGCTAGGGTGGGGGTAGAGACTCGGCATATCCACCGTCCTACCCCCATCCCAACCTTCCCCCTTAAAGGGGGAAGGAGCGAAAACAAGCCGCTGCGGGCGGCTCTGGGTTTTTCGAACCTTTTATGGGATTCACCCAATAAGCCCCCGGCTATGCCGGGGAGCAATTAACTGCAACAAAATGACTATCGTCCAGAATAAATTCCTCATTGACGGACCCGCAGGAAACATCGAAGGCGTCTTGCATATGCCTGCCGTCCCTGCTCGCGCCATCGCAGTGGTTGCGCATCCGCTGCCGACCATGGGCGGCACCATGGACAACAAGGTGGTGACCACGCTGACGAAGACCTTTGCCGAGCTGGGATTTGCCGCCTTGCGCTTCAATTTTCGCGGCGTGGGCGAAAGTGCCGGCAAGTTCGACGATGGCAATGGCGAGGTTGAGGATGTACTGGCGGTGGTGCGGCATGCGCGGCAGTCTATCGGCGAACTGCCGCTGATCCTGTCCGGTTTTTCCTTCGGCGGTTATGTGCAGGCGCGCGCCGCGCAGCAGCTCGATCCGCAGCGGCTGGTGCTGGTCGCACCCGCGATCGGGCGTTTTGCGATGCCGCCGGTGCAGCAACCTACCTTGCTGATCCATGGCGAGCAGGATGAAGTGGTAGCGCTCGCCGATGTGCTGGACTGGGCGCGCCCGCAGCATTTGCCCATCGTGGTGCTGCCGGAGGCGGGCCATTTCTTCCATGGGCGCCTGACCCAGCTGCGGGACATCGTGCGTCATCATTTCACCGGTCACCAGCCATGAGCGTCGTGCTTGCCGCGCACAACTTGCAAAAATCCTATGCCGGGCAGAAGGTGGTGGATGGGGTCAGCATTTCGCTGGAGCGGGGCGAGTGCTATGGCCTGCTCGGTCCCAACGGCGCGGGCAAGACCACCACGCTGCGCATGCTGCTGGGCCTGGTCGAGCCGGAGGGCGGTGAACTCAGCCTGCTTGGCCATGCCGTGCCGCGCCACGCGCGCGAGGCGCGGCTGCGCGTCGGCGTGGTGCCGCAGGATGACAACCTCGACCCGGATTTCACCGTGGTGGAGAACCTGCTGGTATACGGGCGTTATTTCGGCATGCGCGATGACGAGATCAGGGCGCGTATCCCCTCGCTGCTGGAATTTGCCAGCCTCGCCTACAAGAAGGACGTGAAGGTGCCGACACTGTCCGGTGGCATGAAGCGGCGGTTGACACTGGCGCGCGCGCTGGTGAACGACCCAGATGTGATCTTCCTTGACGAGCCGACCACCGGCCTCGACCCGCAGGCGCGCCACCTGATCTGGCAGCGCCTGCGCGAATTGACCAAGCAGGGCAAGACGCTGCTGCTGACCACGCATTTCATGGAGGAGGCCGAACGCCTGTGCCACCGCGTCGCCATCATGGACAACGGGCATTTCCTGTGCGAGGGGTCGCCGCGCGAACTGATACGGCAAAACATCCAGGCGGAAGTGGTGGAGGTGTTCGGCGAACAGGTGGAGCACTGGGTGGAACAGAATGCGGCACAGTTCGCGCAGCGCTTCGAGGTGAGTGGCGAGACCGCGTTCTGCTATGTGGACGATGCACAGCCGCTGCTGGTGCATCTGCAGCAGCAGGAGGGCTTGCGCTACCTGCATCGGCCGGCGAACCTGGAAGATGTGTTCCTGAAACTGACCGGACGGGAGATGCGCGAATGAACATCAATAGGCTCCCTCCCCCTTGCAGGGGGATAACCAGCGACTTGGCTGGCGTTGTTTGCCAGCCTAGTCGAATGGCTAGTAGTTCCATCAGGGCTGGGGAGGGGGTAGAAGCGTTACCACATCTCCAGCCTTTCTACCCCCATCCTACCCTTCCCCCTGCAAGGGGGAAGGAACTTTGTGTGCTTAATTTAGCTGCCATATTTACCACTAAGAGTGTTAACAGTAATTAAATGGCCGCCCATCACTTCTCCCCGCCGCGCCTGAGTTTGCGTTTCTTCCCGATCTGGCGGCGCAATTTCATGGTCTGGCGCAAGGTCGCGGCCACCTCCATCCTCGGCCATCTGGCCGACCCGGTGATCTACCTGCTCGGGCTGGGCTACGGGCTCGGCAGCTTGTTGCCGCAAGTCGGCGGCACCTCCTACATGGTGTTCCTCGCCGCCGGCACGGTGTGCTACAGCACGATGAACAGCGCCAGTTTCGAGGCGTTGTATTCCGGATTCTCGCGCATGCACGAGCAACGCACCTGGGAGGCGATCATGAACACACCGGTCACGCTGGACGACATCGTGCTGGCGGAGATCCTGTGGGCAGCGAGCAAGAGCCTGCTGTCCGGCATCGCCGTGCTGGCGGTGATCTGGCTGCTGGGGTTGTCGCACTCGCCGATGGCGCTGTGGCTGATCCCGCTGTCGTTGCTGATCGGCCTGTGCTTCGCCGCGCTCGGCCTGATCATGACCGCGCTGGCGCCGGCCTACGATTTCTTCATGTACTACTTCACGCTGGCAGTCACGCCCATGATGCTATTATGCGGCGTGTTTTTCCCGGTCTCGCAATTGCCGCCGCTGTGGCAGAACGTGGCACAGGCGCTGCCGCTTACGCATGCGGTGGACATCGCGCGGCCGCTGATGAACGGTGCTGTTCCGCCCGGAATACTGCTGCATGTCGCAGTGCTGCTGGGGTACATGTTGTTCGGGTTTTATGTGTCGCTGGTGCTGTTCCGGCGGCGATTAGCCAAATAAGGATCAAGTCATGTTGTGGATCAAGGCATTTCACATCATCTTCGTCACCAGCTGGTTCGCCGGCCTGTTCTACCTGCCGCGCATCTACGTCAACCTGGCGATGGTCACGCAGGACGCAGAGCGCGAGCGCCTGCTGTTGATGGCGCACAAGCTGTATCGCTTCATGACGCCGCTGGGCGTGCTGGCACTGGTGTTCGGCACCTGGCTGTGGTTGGGTTACGGTTTCAGCGGCGGCTGGCTGCATGCCAAGCTGATGCTGGTGTTGTTGCTGGTCATTTATCACTGGTATTGCGGCAGGTTGCTGGTCGCCTTCAAGCAGGGACGCAACACGCATGACCATGTCTGGTATCGCTGGTTCAACGAGGCGCCGGTATTGATCCTGGCCGTGGTGGTGATCCTTGTGACCGTCAAACCGTTCTGATGCCGGCCTTCTTCGCTCCCTGCCCGCGCGGGCTGGAACAGATACTGGCGGACGAACTGGACGCGCTCGGCGCAGCCGATGTGCGTGCCACAGATGGCGGCGTGGCATTTTCCGGCGACTGGCCGTTGTGTTATCGCGCCAACCTGCACAGCCGCTACGCCAGCCGCATCCTGTGGCGGGTGCAGGAACCCGCGCCTTTCCGCTCCGAACAGGACATCTACAACCTCGCGCTGGCGCTGCCGTGGCCACGCTGGTTCGAGGTCGATCACACCATGCGCGTGCACATGACCGCGATCAAGTGCCCGCTGAAAAGCGTGGATTTCCTCACGCTGAAGATCAAGGATGCGGTGTGCGACAAGTTCCGCGAGCACGGCGGGAAGCGCCCCAGCATCGATACCGTTACGCCCGACATGCGCATCCATGCCTTCATCGAGGGCAGCAGCCTGACGCTGTACCTGGATACTTCCGGCGAGGCACTGTTCAAGCGCGGCGTGCGCCTGCATACCAACATCGCGCCGCTGCGCGAGAATCTCGCGGCGGGCATACTGAAGCTGGCCGGCTGGCAGCCCGGCATGCCGCTGCTGGACCCGATGTGCGGCAGCGGCACGTTCCTGATCGAGGCGGCGCAGATGACACTGGGTATCGCGCCGGGCATCAACCGCAACTTCGCTTTCGAGAAGATCAGGAATTTCGATGTTGCTGCCTGGGATCTCATCCGCAATGAGGCGCTGGCGGCGCAAAAACCGGTGTCGGAACTGCCGATCTACGGGTGCGACCTGTACGGCGATGCGCTCAAGGCGGCGCATCGCAACCTGGAGGAGGCCGGCATCCGCCAGGCGGTCGACCTGAAGCAGGCCAATGTGCTGGAGATCTCCGCGCCCGCCGACCATGGCGTGCTGGTGGCGAACCTGCCTTACGGCGAACGCATGGGCGAATTGCAGGAACTGGAGGAGTTGTATCCGAAGCTGGGCGATATGCTGAAGAAAAAATTCGGCGGCTGGAACGTTTATCTGTTCACCTCCGATCTGCGCCTGCCCAAGCTGATCCGACTGTCGACATCGCGCCGCACCCCGTTGTTCAATGGTGCGATCGAATGCAGGTTGTTCGAATACAGGATCGTGGCGGGCAGCAACCGTCCGCAATAGCCGGTTTCCCGGGTCGCGGGCGGGTCAGGTCATCTTCAGGTGATCGATGCCGGACATCACGTCGCTATCCCTGGAGAACTTGCTTTCCAGCTTGATCCTCAGGCGCAGGTCGTTGACCGAATCGGCGTTCTTAAGCGCTTCCTCGTAGCTGATCGCCTCATCCTCATACAAGTCATACAGTGACTGGTCAAACGTCATCATGCCCAGTTCACGGGATTTGGACATCACGTTCTTGATCTCATTCACCTCGCCCTTGAAGATGAGGTCGGAGATCAGCGGCGAGTTCAGCAATATCTCGAACGCAGCCACGCGCCCGACACCGTTCTTGTTCATGATCAGGCGTTGCGAGATGAGCGCCTTGATGTTGAGCGACAGGTCCATCAGCAGCTGGTCGCGGCGCTCTTCCGGGAAGAAGTTGATGATCCGGTCCAGCGCCTGGTTGGCACTGTTGGCATGCAGCGTGGCCAGGCACAGGTGACCGGTTTCGGCGAAGGCCACCGCATATTCCATGGTGGCGCGGTCGCGGATCTCGCCGATCAGGATCACATCCGGCGCCTGGCGCAGGGTGTTTTTCAATGCGGCTTCCCATGAGTCCGTGTCCACCCCGACTTCGCGGTGGGTGACGATGCAGTTGTTGTGTTCGTGCACGTATTCCACCGGGTCTTCAATGGTGATGATGTGGCCGAAGGAGTTCTGGTTGCGAAAGCCCAGCATGGCTGCGAGAGAGGTGGATTTTCCGGAACCGGTGGCGCCGACCAGGATCACCAGGCCGCGCTTGGTCATTACCACATCCTTTAGCACCTGCGGCAATCCCAGCTCGTCCAGGTCCGGGATCTTGCTGGTGATGGTACGCAACACGATGCCGACGCGTTGTTGCTGCATGAACACGTTGACGCGGAAGCGCCCGATGCCGGGCGGGTTGATGGCGAAGTTGCGATTCATGCGTGGCCTCGAATTCGGCAGCCTGCTTGTCGTTCATGATGCTGCGGGCCAGTTCCTGGGTATGCTGGGCGGTCAGGGATTGCGGTGATACCGGGGTCATTTTGCCATCCACCTTGAAAGCCGGCGGGAAACCGGCAGTGATAAACAGGTCGGAGGCTTTCTTGCTGATCACGCCGCGCAGCAGATTGTGTATCAGTTCGGTGGCTTGTGTTCTTTCCATCACTGGCTCCTTTGTCAGCCGTGGAACAGGTCTTTGTTTGCGGCCCGGCTGCGCGCCTCGGCGCTGGCCACGTGATTGGCTTTGACCAGATTAAGCAGGCATTGGTCCAGGGTCTGCATGCCAAGCGCCCCGCCGGTCTGGATGGCGGAATACATCTGCGGCACCTTGGCTTCGCGGATCAGGTTGCGGATGGCCGGGGTGCAGATCATGATCTCGTGCGCCGCCACCCGGCCCATCGCATCCTTGGTTTTGAGCAGGGTTTGCGAGATCACGGCACGCAGCGATTCGGACAGCATGGCGCGCACCATCTCCTTCTCGTCCGCAGGGAATACATCGATCACGCGGTCGATGGTTTTTGCCGCAGAACTGGTGTGCAATGTGCCAAACACGAGGTGGCCGGTTTCCGCCGCAGTCATGGCCAGCCGGATGGTTTCGAGGTCGCGCATTTCGCCCACCAGGATGACATCCGGGTCTTCGCGCAGCGCGCTGCGCAACGCATTGTTGAACGACAGCGTGTGCGGGCCGACTTCGCGCTGGTTGATCAGGCACTTCTTCGATTCGTGCACGAATTCGATCGGGTCTTCCACGGTCAGGATGTGGCCCATGTCGTTTTCGTTGATATGGTTGACCATCGCTGCCAGCGTGGTGGACTTGCCGGAGCCGGTCGGACCGGTTACCAGCACGATGCCGCGCGGATACTCGGAGATATCCTTGAATATGGGCGGACATTTCAAATCCTCCAGCGACAATATCTTGGAAGGGATGGTACGCATCACGGCGCCGGCACCGCGATGGTGAATGAAGGCATTGACACGGAAGCGGGCCAGGTTGGGTATCTCGAAGGAGAAATCCACTTCCTTGTTCTCTTCGTAAAACTTGCGCTGCCCGTCATTCATGATGTCATACACCATGGCATGCACTTCCTTGTGCTCCATCACCGGCAGGTTTATCTTGCGTATGTCTCCGTGAACTCGAATCATCGGCGGCATGCCGGAAGAAAGGTGCAGGTCAGAAGCCTTGTTTTTGACACCAAAGGCAAGCAATTCCGTAATATCCATTATAATCCTCGCTGATGCGCAGGCCACACAACGCGGTGGCGGCTGTTGAGATTTTACATTCCCTAGATACGACTTGATTATGACCGTAATTGATTACAACTTGCAAGCCGTTCGGCGCACCATCGAGCTGACCGCACGGAAAGCACAGCGACGAGCAGAAGATATAACGCTGGTGGCAGTGAGCAAATCGTTTCCGGCATCCGCGATACGCGTAGCCTTTCAGGCCGGTCAATCTGCCTTCGGGGAGAACTATTTGCAGGAAGCATTGCGCAAGATGAAATTGCTCAATGACCTGACTTTGGAATGGCATTTCATCGGGCCGATACAGAGCAACAAGAGCACCGCGATCGCTGAAAATTTTTCCTGGGTGCATGGTGTGGACAGGTTCAAGATCGCCGAGCGATTGTCGGCGCAACGACCAGAACGGCTGCCAGCGCTCAATGTGTGCCTGCAAGTGAATGTCGGTGACGAACATACCAAGTCCGGGGTGCAGCCTGACGAGGTCGAGGAACTGGCCCTGGCTGTGGCGAGGTTACCGAACCTCAAGCTGCGCGGCTTGATGACGATCCCGCCTGCGGTTGAAGGCCTGGAAGCACAGCGCATGCCGTTTGCCGTTCTGCGCGAGCTCCAGCAGCAACTGAACAGCGAATTCGGGTTAGGGCTGGATACCTTGTCCATGGGCATGTCGAACGATATCGAGGCGGCGGTGCTCGAGGGTGCGACCATCGTGCGCATCGGCACGGCAATCTTCGGAGAGAGACTGTTGCACCAGGACGACATCCAGGATTGATGGTTGAAAGGCAGTTCAACCCTTCATTGAATTCGTAGCCATCCCGGAACTTTGGGCATGACCTTCCGTCAGATTCTGGCGCTCTCGTGGTTGCATATTTTCGGGAAGGCAACTGATAAAAGGACACGATATGAATATCTGTTTCATTGGCGGCGGCAACATGGCGACCGCACTGATCAGCGGGCTGGTCAAGCGCGGCTATTCCGCGTTCAAATTCCATGTGGTGGAGATCGATGGCGACAAGTGCAAGCGCTTGCATAATGAATTTGGCGTGCACGCGACGACCGATCTGGCGCATGGGGTCGCACACGGCGAATATATCGTATTGGCTGTCAAGCCCCAGCAGTTGCGGAAAGTGGTGGAAAAGGTAGCGCCGCATCTGTCCGGGCAGCTGGTCATCTCGATAGCCGCCGGCATTCGCGCGAATGATCTGGCCAGGTGGGCCGGATCGCAGAACATTGTCCGTGCCATGCCGAATACTCCTGCATTGATTCGCTGCGGGATGACCGGGCTGTATGCGTTGCCGAAAGTCAGCGACGAGCACCGGCAAGGTGCGCAAGCCATCCTTACCGCCGTTGGCGATACGCTATGGCTTGATGACGAAAAGATGATGGATGCAGTCACCGCGGTTTCCGGTAGCGGTCCGGCTTATGTGTTCTACTTCATCGAGGCCATGCAGCAGGCAGCAAGCGAGCTTGGGTTCGGCGAGGAAGATGCGCGCCGCCTGGTGCTGGATACATTTGTCGGCGCTGCCAAACTGGCGTACGGCAGCAAAGACGGCGTAAGCGTGCTGCGCGAGCGAGTCACCTCGAAAGGGGGTACCACCGAATGTGCCTTGCTTGATATGGAATCCAGCGAAGTGAAACGGCATATCGTTGCGGCAGTGCATGCTGCTGCCGAACGCGCCAGACAGATGGGCGACGATCTGGGTGGGGATTGATGCTGGACGAGGCCCTGCTATTCCTGCTCAGCGTGCTATTGCAACCATTTGCAGTATTGCTTCTGTTGCGCTTCTACATGCAATGGCTGCGCCTGTCCCTGCGCAACCCGTTGGGCGAGTTCGTGCGGGTGTTGACCGATTTTGTCGTCTTGCGCGCGCGCCGGGTGCTTCCGGCTGCGGGAAAGGCCGATACCGCTTCCCTGTTGCTGGCGCTGGTCGCGGAGTCGCTATATCTGGCAGGTGTGCTGTGGGTGCAGGGTTTCCATCCCGCCGGATCTTCCTTGCTCGTCCTGCCTCTCTGGGCAGCGGTAAAGTTGTTCAAGATCAGCATCTACCTGCTGATGGCTGCAGTCTTCATCCAGGCGATATTGTCATGGGTCAACCCGTATACCCCGCTGTCCGGTATGTTGGCAGGCCTGACGCAACCATTCCTGCTGCCGTTGCGTCGCCGCATACCGTTGGCGGGGAATATCGACCTTTCGCCCATGGTGTTATTGATCATCTGCCAATTGATCATCATCGTGCCGTTGGGCTGGCTGGAGCGCCTGGTGACGGGGATGCTTTGACATGGCCGACTGGTACCGCAGCGAGGACGGCGTCATCACGCTGACATTGCATGTGCAGCCCGGGGCTAAACGCAGCGAGATCACCGGCCTGCACGGTGATGCGCTGAAGATCCGCCTGGCCGCGCCGCCGATAGAGGGTCGGGCCAATGATGCCTTGCTGCATTTCCTGGCCGATGCCTTTGGCGTTCCGCAGCGCAATGTCGAACTCAGGCGCGGCGAACAATCGCGTCACAAGACGGTGCGGGTGAGCGGCAGCACGGTAGACCCCGAACTCCTGATCCACAAGCCATAACATGTCATGAATTCCGCCGCCCGGGATTATCGCGGTCGCTTCGCCCCGTCGCCTACCGGGCCGCTGCATTTCGGTTCGCTGGTTTGCGCGCTGGGCAGCTATCTTGATGCAAAAGCCAATCGCGGTGCCTGGCTGGTGCGCATGGAGGATGTCGACCTGCCGCGCACGGTGGCCGGTGCCGCGGAGGATATCCTGCGCACGCTGGAGCGCTTCGGGCTGTGCTGGGACGAGAGCGTGCTGTACCAGAGCCGGCGCACGGATGCATATCGGGAAGCGCTGCAACGGTTGCAGCAGGCCAATGTCGCCTATCCCTGCGCATGCAGCCGCAAGGAGATCGCCGATTCAGCCTTGCGCGGGATCGAGGGGCAGATCTATCCGGGCACCTGCCGCACGGGGCTGGCACCGGGCATGCAGGCGCGGGCCTGGCGTGTCCGCAGCGACGATGTATCCATGCCGGTTGGCCAGGGCGGGGTGGTCGGATTCGACGATGCACTGCAGGGACGTATCGCCCAGCATCTCGAGCGCGAGATCGGCGATTTCGTGGTGTTGCGCGCGGATGGCCTGTTCGCCTATCAGCTGGCGGTGGTGGTGGATGACGGTTTCCAGAACATCACCCATATCGTGCGCGGCGCAGACTTGCTGACGTCCACGCCGCGCCAGATCCATTTGCAGCAGATGCTGGGACTGGCTACGCCGGACTATATGCACCTGCCGGTCGCGGTCAATGCGCAAGCAGAGAAACTGAGCAAGCAGACGCTGGCGGCACCGGTCGATGCCGCTGATGCTGGCGCAGTGCTGCTGCGCGCATTGGCATTTTTGCGCCAGCAACCACCGGCAGAATTGGCTGCGTACAAACCGGCGGAGATACTGGAGTGGGGGACATTGCACTGGAACCCGAAAGTGCTGTCCGGATTGCGAACCCGGCCCGGGCAAGCCTGAAGTGGTCAGTCCTTGCTGCGCTGCTGGCGGATCACTTCGCCGATTGCGGGCAGCAGCGAGATGACGATGATGCCCAGCGTCATCAGCGTGAGGTTGTCCTTGATGATCGGGATGTTGCCGAAGAAGTAACCGCCCGCAGTGAAGGACGAGATCCACGCCACACTGCCGAGCGCGCTGAACATCAGGAACACGCGGTAGTTCATGCAGCCGATGCCGGCCACGAACGGCGCAAAGGTGCGGATGATGGGCAGGAAGCGCGCGAACAGGATGGTCTTGCCGCCGTGCTTTTCGTAAAAGGCATGGGTTCGATCCAGGTATTCAGGCTTGATCAGGCGTGAGCCGGCGCGCTTGATCACGCGCAAGCCAAGCAGCCGTCCGATCCAGTAGTTGGTGTTGTCGCCGCTGAACGCGGCCAGCACCAGCAGCGGCACCTGCACCTGCCATTCCAGTGAACCCGCGCCGCACAATGCGCCCGCCACGAACAGCAGCGAGTCACCGGGCAGGAACGGCGCAACCACCAGGCCGGTCTCGCAGAAGATGATCAGGAACATGATGCCGTAGACCCATATCCCGTATTCCTGCGTCAACGCCAGCAGGTGGGTGTCCAGGTGCAGGACGAGATCGGCGAATGAGGTGAGGAAATCCAATGTGCAGGCCTTGATGATTCAAACGTGAGTATGTGATCCGGTTCGCAGGTTGGGTCAGGCCGCAGGCATCAACCTGACAGGAATGGCGAATAACGTCGGCTTACGCTGCGCTGCCCCGACCTAAGGCAGCGCGCCCTCGCCCTCGGTTTTTTCCGGCTTGATGAAATCCTCGCGCGATACACCGAACATCAGCAGCAGCGGGCTGGCCACCAGCACCGACGAATAGATGCTGAACAGGATGCCGATGGTAAGCGCCAGCGCGAAATAATGCAGGGTCTCCCCGCCCAGGAACAGCATCGACGTCACCATGATCTGGGTACAGCCATGGGTGATGATGGTGCGCGACATGGTGCGGGTGATGGCATTGTCGATGATGGTGCTCACACCCGTCTTGCGCATCTTGCGGAAATTTTCGCGTATCCGGTCGAACACCACCACCGATTCGTTCACCGAATAGCCGAGTACTGCCAGCACCGCTGCCAGCACGGAAAGCGAGAACTCCCACTGGAAGAAGGCAAAGAAGCCGAGAATGATGACCACGTCATGCAGGTTGGCGATGATCGCGGCGAGGCCGAATTTCCACTCGAAGCGCAGCCACAGGTAACAGACGATGCCGAGGCTGACCAGCAGCAGGGCCATGGCGCCGTTATTCACCAGTTCCTTGCCGACTTGCGGTCCGACGAACTCGACGCGGCGAACCTCGACGCTGGAATCCTGCTGCTGCAGGCTGCTGCGTACCTGCTCGCTCAATTTCGCGCCCGCGACATCCTGCTTGAGCGGGATCTGGATCAACACGTCATGGCTGGTGCCGAAGGTCTGCACCACCGCATCTTTCAGGCCTATATTGGCCAGTTGGCTGCGCACCTGGTTCAGGTCGGCCGGCTGGGCATAATGCATCTCCATCACCGTGCCGCCGGTGAAGTCGACGCCAAAATTCAGTCCGCGAGTGGCAAGAAAAATTACCGCAAGAATGAACGTCACCAGCGATATGCTGGTGGTATATCGTCCATAACTCATGAACGGTATGTCTTTTTTGATCCTGAAGAATTCCATTGCCGTATCTCTTTCTTTAACCGATGGCGACCTTGGTCAGCCGAGCTTTGCGTCCGTAAATCAGATTCACCAGCGCGCGCGACACCAGCACCGCACTGAACATCGAAGTGAGTATGCCAAGGCACAGTACCACGGCAAAGCCGCGGATCGGGCCGGAGCCGAACATGAATAGTGCGATGCCCGCGATCAGGGTGGTGATATTGGAATCCAGAATGGTGCCAAATGCCCGGTCATAGCCTGCGTGTATGGATGCCTGCGGCGTGTTGCCGTTGCGCAGTTCCTCGCGGATACGCTCATTGATCAGCACATTGGAGTCGATCGCCATGCCCAGCGTCAGCGCGATGCCCGCCATGCCCGGCAAGGTAAGCGTGGCCTGCAGCATGGATAGCAGGGCCACCAGCAGCAGCAGGTTGGTGGCCAGTGCCAGTACGGAAACACCGCCGAACATCAGGTAGTAGGCGATCATGAATATCGAGATGGCGACAAAGCCGATCTGGGTGGAGTGAAAGCCGCGCGTGATGTTGTCCGCCCCCAGGCTGGGGCCGATAGTGCGCTCCTCGACGATCTCCATCGGTGCTGCCAGGGCGCCGGCGCGCAGCAGCAGCGCGGTGTCCTGTGCCTCCTGGGTCGACATGTTGCCGGTGATCTGCACACGCCCGCCGCCGATCTCCTCGCGTATCACCGGCGCGGTGACGATTTCGCCCTTGCCTTTTTCGAACAGGATGATGGCCATGCGCTTGCCGACATTTTCGCGCGTAGCCAGCTTGAATTTCCGCGCGCCGACACCATCCAGGTTGATGTGCACTGCAGGCTCGTTGTCGCGGTTATCAAAGCCCGGCTGGGCGTCATTGATACGCTCGCCGGTCAGGATCACGTTCTTCTTCACCAGCATCGGAACCCCATCCCGGTTTTTGTACATTTCCGAGCCGAACGGAATCGGGCCACCCTCGGTGTAATGATGTTCTTCATCCACCATGCGTATTTCCAGGGTCGCGGTGCGCCCCAGGATGTCCTTGGCGCGCGCCGTGTCCTGAACGCCGGGTAATTGCACCACGATCCGGTCCGCGCCCTGTTGCTGGATCACCGGTTCGGCCACGCCCAGTTCGTTGACGCGATTTCGCAGCGTCACCAGGTTCTGCTGAATCGAGGTGTCCTGTATGCGTTTTGCTTCAGTGGGCTTGAGCGTGCCTTGAAGGTCGAACTCGCCACCCTCATCCTTTTCGGTCAATTCCATGCCCGGCAAGCGCTGCTTGATCTCGGCTTCTCCCTTGCCGCGTGAGTCCGCATCGCGGAATTTCACCGTCAACAAGCTCCCATCCCGTGTTACTCCGGCATAAGGGATATTCTGTTCGCGCAGGTCGACGCGGATGTCGCCGGCATTGCTTTCCATGGCTTTATCCAGCGCGCCCTTCATGTCCACCTGCATCAGGAAGTGCACGCCGCCGCGCAGGTCCAGGCCGAGATACATGGGCAGGGCATTGATGGACGTCATCCATTGTGGCGAACGCGACAACAGGTTCAGCGCCACGACATAATTTTCACCCAATTGCGCCTGCAGTACGTCCTTGGCCTTCAATTGGCTGTCGGTATCCTTGAAGCGCGCCTTGACGCTGGTGGCGTCCATGGACACGACTTCGGGGTCGAGGCTGGCTGTCTTGAGGATGTCTGCAACCTTGGCCATCAGGGCGCTGTCGACCTTGATGCTGGTGCGTAGCGGCGATACCTGGACTGCCGGCGATTCGCCATAAAAGTTGGGCAGGGTGTAAACCAGGCCCAGGATGAACGCGGCAAGTATCAGCAGGTATTTCCATAACGGGTATTGGTTCATTGCAGCGCCCTAGATCGACTTGATGGTGCCTTTGGGCAGCACGTTCTGCACGGCCGATTTCTGGATCTGCACGATCACGTTCTCGGCGATCTCCAGGCCCAGATAATTTTCCCCGATCTTGGCGATCCGGCCCAGTTCGCCGCCCACGGTGACGACTTCATCGCCCTTCTGCAGCGCCTCGATCATCATCTTCTGTTCCTTGGCGCGCTTCTGTTGCGGGCGCAGGATCAAAAAATAAAACACCGCGATCAACGCAAAAAGGGGCAGGAAGGACATGATGCTGCCACCTTGCGCGGCACCATCTTGGGCATAGGCATTACTGATTAACAGGTTGCTCAGGGACATTTAAAAGCTCCGGTAAAAATCAAAACGAGCATTCTACCATGAAGTGGAAGGGTTCGAACCGGCGCGATCCAGCTTGAAGCGGGAGGCGAAGGCTTCAAACTGGCGTGATTCGATGGCTGCGCGCATCCCGGCCATCAGTTGCTGGTAGTAATACAGGTTGTGGATGGTATTGAGGCGCGCGCCGAGGATCTCGTTGAGGCGATGCAGGTGGTGCAGATAGGCGCGGCTGAAATTGCGGCAGGTGTAGCAGGCACATTGCTCGTCCGGCGGACGCAGGTCCAGCCGGTATTGCGCGTTCTTGATCTTGATGTCGCCGTTGCGTGTGAACAGCATGCCGTTGCGCGCATTGCGCGTCGGCATCACGCAATCGAACATGTCGATCCCCTGTGTAACCGCATCTACCAGGTCTTCCGGTGTGCCGACCCCCATCAGGTAGCGCGGCTTGTCCTGCGGCAATTGCGGCGCGGTATGCCGCAGGATGCGCTGCATGTCTTCCTTGGGTTCGCCCACCGAGAGGCCGCCGATGGCAAAGCCGTCGAAGCCGATCTGTTCAAGTCCGCGCAGGGATTCATCGCGCAAGTGCTCGTGCATCCCGCCCTGCACGATACCGAACAGTGCATTGGTGTTGCCTGTGTGCGCGTTTTTCGATCGGTCCGCCCAGCGCAGGCTCAGGCGCATGGAATCCGCCGCCGCCGTTTCGTCCGCCGGATACGGCGTGCACTCGTCGAAGATCATCACGATGTCGGAATTCAGCACGCTTCTGGATGCGCATGGATTCTTCCGGCGACAGGAAACACGGGTCGCCATTCACTGGTGACTGGAACTTCACCCCGTCCTCGCTGATCTTGCGCATCGCCCCCAGACTGAACACCTGGAAGCCGCCGGAGTCGGTGAGTATCGGTCCATCCCAGCCCATGAAGCGATGCAGGCCGCCATGCGCCTCGATCACATCCAGTCCCGGGCGCAGCCACAGGTGGAAGGTGTTGCCCAGCACGATGTGCGCGCCGATCTCGCGCAACTCGAGCGGCGACATCGCCTTCACCGTGCCATAGGTGCCGACCGGCATGAAGGCCGGGGTTTCGACCGTGCCGTGGGCGAGTTGCAGGGTGCCGCGACGGGCAAGGCCGTCGGTTTTGTGTAAAGTGAATTTCATATTCCGTAGGCCGGGCTTTGCCCGACATTTTTGATCAACGGCGGGCAGAGCCCGCCCTACTTTTGTACCTTGACGATGCTCATCGCCGTTGCCACCAGGCTGCCCATCTCGGCAAGGTTGCCAGGCAGGATCAGCGTGTTGCCTTCCTTGGCCACTTCGGAGAAGGCCTCGACATATTTTTCCGCGACCTTGAGGTTGACCGCATTCATGCCGCCGGGCGCCTCGATGGCCTGGGCCACGATGCGGATCGCCTGTGCGTTGCCGTCAGCCACGGTCTTGATCGCCTCGGCCTCGCCCTGGGCGCGGTTGATGAAGGCCTGTTTTTCGCCCTCGGACTTGGCGATGGCAGCCTGGCGCGCACCGTTGGCGAGGTTGATCTGTTCCTGCTGCTTGCCTTCGGAGGTGGCGATCACCGCGCGTTTCTCGCGCTCGGCGGTGATCTGCGCCTGCATCGCGTGCAGGATCTCCTTGGGCGGGGTCAGGTCCTTGATCTCGTAGCGCAGCACCTTGACCCCCCAGCTCAGCGCGGCTTCGTCCAGCGCCGCCACCACGGCGCGGTTGATGTCGTCGCGTTCCTCGAAGGTCTTGTCCAGTTCCATCTTGCCGATCACCGAGCGCAGGGTGGTCTGGGCCAACTGGGTGATGGCAAAGACGTAATCGCTGGTGCCGTAGGAGGCCAGCTTGGGGTCGGTGACCTGGAAGTAGAGGATGCCGTCCACTGTCAACTGGGTATTGTCCCTGGTGATACAAACCTGGCTGGGGACGTCCATGGGGATCTCCTTGAGCGTGTGCTTGTAAGCCACCCGGTCGATGAACGGGATGACGATGTTCAGGCCCGGCAACAGCGCGGCGTGGAAGCGCCCCAGGCGCTCGACCACCCAGGCACTCTGCTGCGGCACGACCTTGAGGGCGTTGATAATGAATATGACGGCTGCGGCCAGTATGAACAGTGAGATTTCCATGATTGCTCCTCAGGATTTTTGATGCGTCAGTATCAGGGTGGAGCCGCGCATGTCCTTGACGTACATGGTCGCCATGCGCGGCGTGTCAGGGGATTCAGGCTCGGCATCCCATTCGGCGCCGCGAAAATGCACGCGCGCGGTGCCGTCCTCGCGCCAGGCGATGCCATGCACCGGTTGCCCGATATCGAAATTCTGGCCGCTCGCTGCGGCTGGGTGTGCGGCTTTCGCTCGGCGCATGAAGATGATGCCGGTGATGCCGGCCGCTGCGCTCAGCATCAGCTGCAGTGACTCGTTCAAGCCGAGCAGCGCCGCGAGGCCGCCGACGGCGAGGGCGATGGACAACACCAGCATATAGAACGTACCGGTCGCCATTTCCACCATCAGCATGCCCAGGGCCAGCAGAAACCAGTAAACATATTGTGGCATGTCGCCTCCTTGCATCAATGCGTCGAGCTTATGCTAACAGATTCAGGCAGCGAACTTTCTGGCGCATTAGATTCGATCAGCATCGCATCACCGTAACTGAAGAAGCGATATTGCTGTTCCACTGCGTGTCGATAGGCGGCAAGCACTTCTTTCATGCCGCCGAAAGCGCATACCAGCATCAGCAAGGTCGAGCGTGGCAGGTGGAAATTGGTGAGCAGCAGGTCCACCACCCTGAATCGATAGCCCGGCGTGATGAAAATATCGGTCTCCCGTTCCCCGGCGAGCAACTCGCCGTCCATTGTTGCGCTTTCCAGCGCGCGCAGGCTGGTGGTGCCCACGGCGATGACGCGGCCGCCTTGTGCTTTTGCCCCGGTTATCGCCGCGACAGTTTGTTGCGGAATGCTGTAGCGTTCGCTATGCATGATGTGGTCGCTGATGTTTTCGGCACGCACCGGCTGGAAAGTGCCGGCGCCGACATGTAGCGTGATATAGGCCAGCCGTACTCCGCGCGCACTCAGTGCGGCGAGCATCGCTTCGCTGAAATGCAGTCCCGCCGTGGGGGCGGCCACCGCGCCCGGCTGGCGCGCGAACACGGTCTGGTAGCGTTGCTCATCCTCGGCATCGGCGGCATGGCTGATATAGGGCGGCAGCGGCAACTGGCCATATCGCTCCAGCAGGGCCGAAACAGGCTCCGTGCTGTCGAAGCGCAGGCGATAGAATTCCCCCTCGCGGGTCAAAACCGTGGCCGACAATTCCTCGGCCAGCAGCAAACGGCTGTTTTGTCTGGGCGGTTTGCTGGCACGGATTTGCGCCAGAACTTCATGCTCTCCAATGATGCGTTCTACCAGCACCTCGATTTTCCCACCGCTGACTTTGGTCCCGAACAGGCGAGCTTTCAGCACGCGCGTGTCATTCAGCACCAGTACATCATGCTTTCTTACGAGACTCGCCAGGTCATTGAATCCTAGATCATTTAGCTTGCCTCCGCGAAGCTGGAGCAAACGGCTTGAGCCGCGTTGTTGCGGCGGATGCTGGGCTATGAGCTGTTCTGGAAGCTGGAAATCGAATTCGTCAGTGCGCAATGCTGCAACTCCGGGAAAATCGAGATTGTAGCTTGATGCGGTTGGGTGATTCATGGATAATTCGCGCCTTTCCAGGCCGGGATGGCGGAATTGGTAGACGCGCTGGACTCAAAATCCAGTGTCTGTGAGGATGTGAGGGTTCGAGTCCCTCTCCCGGCACCAGCGATTTATATTAGCAAACGACCGATAAGTTGTGTCAACCGCCCATTTTATGGCGCGTTATTGCTCACTGGCACGAGTTAGTGCCTTACCTATTCGGAGTTTACTATGAGCAAGCTGTTGTCCACCCTGATCGCTGTCGTTTTCGCTACTGTTACTTACTCTGCTGTTGCCGCCGATGCTTCCACGGCTGCTGCTCCAGCTGCCACAACCACTACTACAACCACTACTACAGTGACTGCTGCTCCAAAGAAGCACAAGAAGCACAAGATGTCTGCCAAGGAAATGAAGATGGCAAGCTGCAAGAAGGACGCCAAGGCGCAAAAGGTGAAAAGTGCCGATCGCAAGAGCTTCATCAAGGATTGCATGAGCAAGGAAGATGAACCAGCCGCCAAGGAAGAAGCTGCGACTCCTGCTGCAAAGAAGTAATTTTTCGATAGCATGATCAAGGCAGGGGTAACCCTGCCTTTTTTATTTGTATAATGCGAGCCTCATAATTGCCATATCATGGCAAGTCAGTGCAGAGATCGTGGCATGTTCCTGACGGCATTTTGATCCCGGGAGAGTCGATTCCGGCCATTGAGTCGGCTTGTCCATCAAGTGCCGGGAGAAAGACGGCCATGAAGTCAACCGGACGACTAAGTGCGCGTTATTTGGTAGCTGACGCAAGATGGCGTCTAATTAACTGGAGTTTGCCATGAATAAATTATTGCTTTCTTTCATTGCTGCCATTTTTGCAGTGACTTCAATTTATGCATTTGCTGAAGATACTGCTGCCGACACAGGAGCTGCACCTGCGCCTGCTGTCGCGCCCATGAAGAGGCCAATGGACCCGAAGATGGCCGCAGCGTATGCGAAGTTGGCAAAATGCAAGCTGGAAGCCAAAAAGTCTGGTCTGAGGGGTTACAAGATCCATGTTTTCGAGAAAGCTTGCATGGCCAAACCCGAGCATGCCCCGGTCGCCAAGGGTGGCGCCGCAACTCCAGCTCTTGCTGCCAAGGATGGCGCTACAACTCCAGCTGCCACGAAGTAATATTCCGGCAGCATAAAAAGGCAGGGGCGACCCTGCCTTTTGTTATTTGTACAATACGAACATGATATGGAAACCCAATGTCACCGTGGCTGCGGTGATCGAACAGGATGGCAGGTTCCTGCTGGTTGAAGAGCAGACTGAACAGGGGCTGCTGTTCAACCAGCCGGCAGGGCACTGGGAGCCGGGTGAGACTTTGCCTGCGGGTGCGGCGCGCGAAGTCCTGGAAGAGTCGGCCTACGAATTCGAACCGCAACATCTGCTCGGGGTTTACCATTGGCATTCGACGGTATCCGATACTACTTATCTGCGTTTCGCTTTTTCCGGGCGCATCCTGTCGCATCACCCGGAGCGTACGCTGGACCAGGGTATCGTTCGTACCGTGTGGATGACGCCCGACGAGGTTCGTGCGACCCGGGGACGGCATCGCAGTCCGCTGATCGTGCGGTGCATGGAAGATTACCTGGACGGGAAGCGTTATCCGATGGAGCTGATTACACATTATGACTAGGCGAGTGGTCGTCGGCATGTCCGGCGGGGTAGATTCTTCGGTTACGGCGCTTTTGCTAAAACAGCAAGGGTATGACGTGGTCGGCCTGTTCATGAAGAACTGGGAGGACGACGACGATGAGGAGTATTGTTCTTCGCGCAGTGACCTGATCGATGCGGTGTCTGTTGCCGACGTCATCGGCATTCCTATTGAGTCAGTTAATTTTTCCAAAGAATACAAGGATCGGGTATTCAGCTATTTCCTGCGTGAATACCAGGCAGGTCGAACACCCAATCCGGACATCCTGTGCAACTCGGAGATCAAGTTCAAGGCATTTCTGGAACATGCGATGAACATGGGGGCGGATGCAATAGCAACCGGGCATTATGCGCAGGTGCGCGAGTTCGACGGGCGCTACCAGTTGCTCAAGGCGGATGACAGCAGCAAGGACCAAAGCTACTTCCTGTATCGCCTGAATCAGGCGCAGCTGTCAAAATCCATGTTTCCGCTTGGCAGCCTGCTCAAGTCGAAAGTGCGCGATATCGCTGAGCAGCATGGCTTGCCCAATCATGCCAAGAAAGACAGCACCGGCATCTGCTTCATTGGCGAACGTCCATTCCGCGAATTCCTGAATCGATATCTGCCCGTAACGCCTGGCGACATGGTGACGCCGGCAGGCAAGGTGGTCGGTCGGCATCAAGGCCTGTCGTTCTACACCATAGGCCAGAGGCAGGGACTGGGCATAGGCGGGATCAGCGGCGGAAAGAGTAGCGACACGGGACAGCATGACCCATGGTTCGTGGTCGGCAAGGACATGGCAGACAACCGGCTGGTCGTGGTGCAAGGACATGACCACCCGGCATTGCTGAGTTCACATTTGCAAGCGACCGACCTGCACTGGATCAGTGGGGAAGCACCAGATACTGCGCGCAGTCATGCGGCAAAGACCCGCTACCGTCAGGATGATGCGGCGTGCCGCATCAAGGGACTGAATGGGAAAAGTGCAGGTTTCGAATTCGTGCAACCGCAATGGGCCGTCACACCCGGGCAATCCGTCGTTGTCTACGATGGGGCGGTATGTCTGGGCGGCGGGATAATCGAGAATGAAAAATCTGCCCCCGCATATTCCAACAGCGAAGCAGAAGCTGGGTCGGCCTGAACCTATACGGCGATCTCTTCCTTTTCAAACCCGAGTTCGACCTTGCCGTCCTTCACGTCTACCGTGACCTTGCCGCCATTCGCCAGTTTGCCGAACAACAGCTCATCCGCAAGCGCAGAACGGATCGTGTCCTGGATAAGCCTGGCCATCGGGCGGGCACCCATCAGTGGATCGAAACCGGTCAGGGCCAGGTAGTCTTTCAATGCATCGGTGAATACGACCTCGACTTTTTTCTCGTGCAACTGCTCTTCCAGCTGCATCAGGAACTTGTCGACAACGCGCAGGATGACCTCCTTGTCCAGTGCGGCAAAGGAAATGATGCCATCCAGGCGGTTGCGGAATTCTGGCGTGAACATGCGCTTGATCTCGGCCAGTTCGTCGCCGGTGGCCTTGCTGTTGGTGAAGCCGATCTGGCTCCGGCTAAGCGCTTCCGCGCCGGCGTTGGTGGTCATGATGATGACTACGTTGCGGAAATCGGCCTTGCGCCCGTTGTTGTCGGTGAGCGTGCCATGATCCATCACCTGCAGCAGGATGTTGAAGATATCCGGGTGCGCTTTTTCGATCTCGTCCAATAGCAGCACACAATGCGGTTGTTTGCTGATCGCTTCAGTCAGCAGGCCACCCTGGTCGAAGCCAACGTAGCCAGGGGGCGCGCCGATCAGGCGCGAAACGGCATGGCGTTCCATGTACTCAGACATGTCGAAGCGGTGTATTGGCATTCCCATTGAGTAGGCAAGTTGACGCGCCACTTCGGTCTTGCCGACGCCGGTCGGTCCGGAGAACAGGAAACTGCCAATGGGCTTTTGCGGGTTGCCCAGGCCGCTGCGCGACATCTTGATGGCGCGCGCAAGTGCATCGATCGCCTGGTCCTGGCCGAACACGGTGGCTTTCAGGTCGCGGTCCAGGTTCTTCAGGATATTGCGGTCATCGCTGGAAACCGTGCGCGGCGGGATGCGCGCGATCTTGGCGATGATCACCTCGATCTCGTGCTTGCCGATGAGCTTCTTCTGCCTGGACTTGGGCAGGATGCGTTGCGCTGCGCCTGCCTCGTCGATCACATCTATAGCCTTGTCCGGCAAATGGCGGTCGTTGATGAACCGCGCCGAAAGTTCGGCGGCTGAACTCAGCGCGGCGGCGCTGTATTTGATGCCATGATGTTTTTCGAAGCGTTGCTTCAATCCCTTCAGGATCTCGATCGTCTGTTCCACCGAAGGTTCAGGCACGTCGATCTTCTGGAAGCGGCGCGACAATGCATGGTCTTTCTCGAAGATCCCGCGATATTCCTGGTAGGTCGTCGCGCCTATGCACTTGAGCTCGCCGCTGGACAAGGCAGGCTTCAGCAGGTTGGAAGCATCCATGGTGCCGCCCGATGCGGCGCCGGCCCCGATCAAGGTGTGGATCTCGTCGATGAACAGGATGGCATGCTCCGCTTCAGCCAATTCCTTGAGTACGGCTTTCAGTCTTTGTTCGAAATCACCGCGGTACTTGGTTCCGGCCAGCAAGGAGCCCATATCGAGTGAATAGACATGTGCATCCTTGAGTATCTCGGGTACATCACCTTCCGTGATGCGACGAGCCAGTCCTTCGGCAATGGCGGTCTTGCCCACGCCTGCTTCTCCAACCAGCAACGGGTTGTTCTTGCGGCGGCGGCACAAAGTCTGGATTACCCGCTCAAGTTCCAGTTCGCGTCCGATCAGCGGGTCGATTTTCCCGGACTCGGCATGGGCTTGCAGGTCAAGCGTGTATTCGCTTAACGCGCTATCACCGCTGCGTTCACGGTCTGTTTCGGTGTCGGTTTGTGGTTTTTGAATCCCGGTCGATGAGGTCTTGTCGATACCGTGAGCTATATAGTTCACCACGTCCAGCCGTGTAATGCCGCGCTGGTTGAGAAAGAAAACAGCGTGCGAATCCTTTTCGCTGAACAGCGCAACCAGGATGTTGGCACCGGTGACTTCCTTTTTGTTGCTGGATTGGACGTGCAGGATCGCGCGCTGGATAACTCGCTGAAAGCCAACTGTAGGCTGTGTGTCCACTTCCCCGCTACCGGGCAGGGAGGGAGTATGCGTGTTTACGAAATCGGATAGAGCCGCTCGCAGTTCATCGACATCGGCCCCGCATGCACGCAACACTTGTGCCGCCGACACGTTGTCAAGCATGGCGAGCAACAGGTGTTCGACCGTGATGAATTCGTGGCGTTTCTGGCGCGCTTCAACGAATGCCAAATGCAGGCTGACTTCAAGTTCTTGAGCGATCATGATTATGATTCCTCCAGTTCGCATCGTAATGGATGCTGATGCTGCTTTGCAAATTCTGTTACCTGAGCCACCTTGGTTTCAGCGATATCTTTCGGGTAGATTCCGCAAACAGCAGAACCTTCCTGATGTACTTTGAGCATAATTTGAGTAGCTCGTTCATGATCCATTGAAAAAAATCTTTGCAATACTTCAATCACGAAATCCATTGTTGTGAAGTCGTCGTTGAGCAGAATAACCTTATACAGCTTTGGCGGCTTGCTCTTGGCCTCCTTTTTTTCCAGCAAGGCAGTAGTTGATTGTTTCGTTGCCATTAGAAACGAGTCCATTAATTGCCAATATTGTCACGTATAGTTGGTGATTGGAGCTATTTTTTCAAGAGGGATATAAAAAAATATACTTTAACCACTTGACGTTCTGGGTAATTCGGGGGTAAAAAGCGCGTGGGTGTTTGAATCAAGTTACATGCATTACTGGCTTTGTCATGTGCGGTCTTGGAATTCAAACAGTTTTAACGGGAATCCACCCGGTTTTTAGTTAAGGAAGTCAAGACATGGCAAACGGTACAGTAAAGTGGTTCAACGACGCAAAGGGCTTTGGTTTCATCACACCGGACGATGGCAGTGAAGATCTGTTCGCGCATTTCTCTGCAATCAACATGAGTGGTTTCAAGACCCTCAAGGAAGGACAGAAAGTCACTTTCGATATCGTTCAGGGACCCAAGGGAAAACAAGCTTCCAACATTCAAGCTCCCTGATTTCTTCATTCTGAAAAATTCCCCGCCGCTTCAGGCGGGTTTTTTTTCGCCTGGATTCTGTTCCGGCGCGATCATGTATCCTGTTGAATAGGAAATATATTTGTTTAAATATATATGATGGGCCAATAGAATACATATATATCTTTGCATATATTCATTCAACCATTTTAACCATACTATCCACTTCACTTTGACCGTCATGGTCGGAGCAAGAATAAGGGGGTAGCATGGAAAAATCGGACAGGGAAATGGACAACGCGCTGGCTACAGAGCAAGAGCCAGGAAAAAAATCGCACATGGCCTTTGAGATCCTGTTATTGATGAGTGCTGCTGTCGTGGTTGGCGCGCTTGCGGTCGGCATGTTCATCATGGTCTTGCCGTAGGTCAGAAAGTTCGACAGCGTATAGTCGTTCCATTGGACTCCATCCCGCCTTGCGTTGGTATCCCGGTAATATTGTTGACGAGTTGATTGCTCCCTGTCAGTGCAACAAACACGCGGAATAACTGCGACAATCCAAGCGTTGCATGTATTTGATGATCGCTGCTCCGAAACCTGAACAGGAAATTTGCTGTGCGCCTTGCATAAGCCTGGCAAGATCGCAGGCTACAGTCTTTGCAGCTATCGCACCTTCTACTCCCTTGATGATCAGTTCGGCGGCTTCTGTCCATCCCATATGGCGCAACATCTTTTCAGCCGACATGATCAGCGACCCGGGATCGACATGATCCTTGCCGGCGTGTTTGGCGCGGTGTCATGCATAGCCTCGAACATCGTCTCAGTCGGACAGATTCGCTCAAATGGCATCCAGAGCAGCATTGAATGTCGAACTTGGACGCATCGCTTTCGAGGTCTTGGCGAAGTCCGGGTGGTAATAACCACCCATATCCGCCGGTTTTCCCTGGGTGGCGATCAGTTCGGCGTTGATTCGCACCTCGTTGTCGGCGAGTTTCCTGGCCAACGATGCAAAACGTGCCTGGATGACCTTGTCCCTGGTCTGTGCAACGAGTGCTTGAGCCCAGTACAGCGCCAGGTAGAAATGGCTGCCCCGGTTGTCGATCTCGCCCACTTTCCGGGCAGGGGACTTGTTGTTGTCGAGTATCTTTCCGATGGCCTGGTCCAGCGTATCCGCCAGCACTTGTGCCTGGTCATTCTTGAACGTCCGCGCCAGGTGTTCCAGCGACACGCCCAGCGCCAGGAATTCACCCAGCGAATCCCAGCGCAAATAGCCTTCCTGCCGGAACTGCTGGACATGCTTCGGCGCCGTACCGCCTGCGCCGGTCTCGAACAATCCTCCCCCTTTCATGAGGGGAACGATGGACAGCATCTTGGCGCTGGTATTGAGTTCCAGGATAGGGAACAGGTCGGTGAGGTAATCGCGCAGTACGTTGCCGGTGACGGAGATGGTGTCCTTGCCCTGGCGAATGCGCAAAAGCGTCTCACGGCAGGCATCCGCCGGTTCCATGATCTTGATGTCCAGTCCCGCGGTGTCGTGATCCTTGAGGTATCTCTCGACCTTGGCAATGATCTGCGCATCATGCGCACGATTCCTGTCCAGCCAGAAAATGGCGGGCGTGCCTGACAGGCGCGCGCGCTCGACGGCGAGTTTCACCCAATCCCGGACCGGAGCATCCTTGGTCTGGCAGGCGCGGAAGATATCGCCCTGTTCGACGTGCTGTTCCAGCAGCACTTTGCCTGTGCTGTCCACGATGCGTACCACGCCGTCGCTGCCGATCTCGAAGGTCTTGTCGTGCGAGCCGTATTCCTCGGCCTGCTGCGCCATCAGGCCGACATTGGGCACGCTGCCCATGGTGGCGGGATCGAGCGCGCCGTTGTTCCTGCAATCCTCGACCGTCGCGACATATACGCCCGCGTAGCAGCGGTCGGGGATCATCGCCAGCGTGTCGTAGGGCTTGCCGTCGGCGCCCCACATCTTGCCGCCGTCGCGGATCATCGGCGGCATGGACGCATCGATGATCACGTCCGAGGGCACGTGCAGGTTGGTGATGCCCTTGTCGGAATTCACCATCGCCAGCGGCGGTTGCTTCCTGAAACAGTCGGCGATGTCGGCCACGATGGCGGCGCGCCTGGCTTCCGGCAATGCCAGTACCTTGGCTTCCATGTCGCCGAAGCCGTTGTTGATATTGATGTTCAGTTCCTTGATCAGTGCCGCGTGCCTGGCGAACACATCCTTGAAAAATACCGCAACGGCATGGCCGAACATGATGGGGTCGGACACCTTCATCATGGTGGCCTTGAGATGCAGGGACAGCAACACGTCTTCCTTCTTTGCCGCTGCGATCTGCTCGGCGTAGAACTTGCGCAGCGCGCGGCGGTTCATCACCGCAGCATCGATGATCTCGCCCGCCTTGAGCGCAAGCTTGTCCTTGAGCACGGCGACCTTGCCGTCCTTGCCGACGAATTCGATGCGGGTGCTGACGGCTTTCGGCACGGTGACGGATTTTTCACTGCCATAGAAATCGCCGCTGGTCATATGTGCCACGCGGGTCTTTGAATCGGCAGCCCATTTGCCCATGCGATGCGGGTGCTTGCGGGCAAATTGCTTGACCGAGGCCGCCGCACGGCGGTCGGAGTTTCCTTCGCGCAGCACCGGGTTCACCGCGCTGCCAAGTATCTTGCCATAACGCGCCCTGATGTCCTTTTCGGCATGCGTTTGCGGATCTTCCGGAAAATCCGGAACCTTGTAGCCTTGCGCTTGCAGTTCCTTTATTGCGGCCTTGAGCTGCGGCAGCGATGCGCTGATATTCGGCAGCTTGATGATGTTTGCTTCCGGTTTCAGTGTCAGCTTGCCGAGTTCTGACAGGTCATCGGCGATTTTCTGGGAGGCAGTCAGGTTTTCGGGGAAGTTCGCGAGTATCCTTCCGGCAAGGGAAATGTCGCGTGTTTCGACGACAATGCCGGCCGCTTTGGTGAAGGCTTGCACGATCGGGAGCAAGGAGTATGTCGCCAGTGCCGGTGCTTCGTCGACCCTGGTATAGATGATTTTCTGACTGGTCATGTTTTTCTCGTTGAGTGATGATCTGTTCTATCGTTGCCTGTGTACCCGGTTTCAACAAACGCAGCGACATGATCATACGTCGGCTTGTCAGGCGATCGCCTGTATGAAACCGGGGACATTTGAAAAAGAGTGGATGATGAAATGAGCCGTATCCTGCTGTTCAACAAACCCTATGGCGTGATCTGCCAATTCAGTCGTGACGGACTGCATCCGACGCTGGCGGATTATATCGTGCTTCCCGGATTTTATTCCGCCGGGCGACTGGATAGCGACAGTGAAGGGCTGTTGCTGTTGACAGATGACGGAAAATTGCAGCACAGCATCACCGACCCGAAACACAAGCTGCCCAAGACCTATTGGGTGCAGGTGGAAGGCGTGCCGGATGAGCCGGCTTTATCGCGATTGCGACAGGGTGTGCGGCTCAAGGATGGCCTGACCCGTCCGGCGGAAGTGCGAATGATCGAACAGCCACAGAACTTGTGGCCGCGTAACCCGCCGATCCGTGAGCGCAAGGCCATTCCCGCAAGCTGGCTGGAGCTGACCATCCGCGAAGGCCGGAACCGCCAGGTGCGGCGCATGACCGCAGCGGTGGGTCATCCCACCTTGCGTCTGATACGTTGCCGCATCGGCGATTGGTCGTTGGGAGAGCTTGCGCCGGGTCAATGGCATGAATCGGTCATGATGAAATAGCGTACCCGACATCTGAGCAAGTTCGACGAAAGCAATTCCCCGATATCGTCGTTTATTTCCGTGCCACATCTCGGCGCCGGTTATTCGGGACAGGCTGGGGATAACGTTTTCTGCTAAAGTGCGCGTCATGAATCTGACCAGTACCCAGCTATATTTACGCCTCCTCGGTTACGTAAAGCCCTATTGGCGCACCTTTGTAATCTCCATCATTGGCATGGCCGTGACCGCCGCAACCGAGCCGTTGCTGCCGGCCCTGCTCAAGCCGATGCTGGATGGTACTTTCGTCAACAAGGATGACACCGTCATCAGGTATGCGCCGCTGATCATCCTGCTGATCTTCTTCGTGCGCGGCATCGCATCGTTTGTTGGAACCTATGCCATCGGCTGGGTCGGGAACAAGGTGGTGATGGATCTGCGCGACAGGCAATTTCACAAACTGCTCACGCTGCCGGCGCGTTATTACGACGACCATGCCACCGGCAACCTGATCTCCAAGATCATCTATGACGTGACACAGGTTACCGCAGCCGCCACCAATGTGGTGACGGTCATCGTGCGCGATTCCATCATCATCGTCGGGCTGCTCGGCTGGCTGTTCTATCTCAACTGGAAGCTCACCCTGCTCAGCCTGCTGATGGCACCGGTTATCACAATGTTGCTCAAGGTCATCAACTCGCGGCTGCGCGAAGCCAGCCGCGATGTTCAGCGCTCGATGGGCGATATTACCCAGGTCGTAGAGGAGAGTGTTGCCGCGCACAAGGTGGTCAAATTGTTTGGCGGTCAGCAATATGAAAGCGACCGCTTCAGCGAACAGGCCAACTGGGTCCGCCGCCACACCATGAAACAGACCATGGCTGCCGCTATCAACGTTCCGGCCGTGCAAATGGTCGCCGCCATCGCCTTGTCCATCATCGTCTACCTCGCCACTGTCCAATCCCGTCACGATGAAACCACGGTCGGCGGGTTCCTGTCCTTCATTGCAGCCATGCTGATGTTGACTGCCCCGATCAAGCGCATGACCGGGGTGAGCGAGGCCATACAGCGGGGGCTGGCGGCAGCGGAAAGCATATTCGATTTGCTCGACACGCCCGGCGAGTCGAACACTGGACAGATAAACATAGGTCGCGCAACCGGGCGGCTGGAATTCGATCATGTCAGCCTGTCCTACGAACAGGATGACCGGCTGGCGTTGCGCGACATCTGCCTTGAGATCCCGGCGGGGCAGGCAGTCGCGTTGGTGGGCGCCTCCGGCAGCGGCAAGAGCACCATGGCCAACCTGGTGCCGCGCTTCTATCTGCCCAGCAGCGGACACATCCTGCTGGATGGCCACGACCTCGCCGACCTGACCCTGGCAAGCCTGCGCTCGAACATAGCGCTGGTGAGCCAGGAAGTCGTGCTGTTCAACGACACCATTGCCGCCAACATCACTTATGGCCAGATGCGCGAAGTGCCGGAAGCGGAACTGATCTCGGCAGCGCAAGCCGCTCACGCGATGGAATTCATCCGCGATATGCCGCAAGGATTGAACACGCTGGTCGGCGAACGCGGTGTCAAGCTTTCCGGCGGTCAGCGCCAGCGTATCGCCATCGCGCGCGCCATCCTGAAAAATGCGCCCATCCTGATCCTGGACGAAGCAACCTCTGCTCTGGACAGCGAATCGGAACGTCATGTCCAGGCCGCGCTGGAGACCCTGATGCATGGACGCACATCGTTGGTCATCGCACACCGCTTGTCCACCATCGAAAATGCGGATCGCATCGTCGTGCTGCAAAAGGGCGAGGTTGTCGAAAGCGGCACTCACCGAGAATTGCTGGAAAAGAATGCGGTATATGCACAGTTGCACCGTGTCCAGTTTTCAATTTCCAGGGACATGAATGAAGACCAGGACTTTGTCAGCTAACGCTTCAGTGCGTTATGTTGTGAGCATACCCTGACGACAAAATGATTTTCAATGGAGATCGGATGAAGCGAATATTGATTACCGGTGGCGCCGGGTTCCTGGGTTCCCACCTGTGTGACCGGCTGATCAAGGATGGCAATGATGTGCTGTGCGTCGACAACTTCTTTACCGGCAGCAAGACAAACATCTCCCAGCTGCTGGGTAAGCCCTATTTCGAACTGATGCGTCATGACGTCACCTTCCCGCTGTATGTGGAAGTCGACCAGATCTACAACTTCGCCTGCCCGGCCTCGCCCGTACACTATCAATTCGATCCGGTACAGACCACCAAGACCAGCGTACATGGCGCGATCAACATGCTGGGCCTGGCCAAGCGGGTCAAGGCGCGGATCTTTCAGGCGTCCACGTCCGAAGTCTATGGCGATCCCGTGGTCCACCCGCAACCGGAAACCTACTGGGGAAACGTCAACTCCATCGGCCCGCGTTCCTGCTACGACGAAGGCAAGCGCTGCGCCGAAACGCTGTTCTTCGATTATCATCGGCAACACAACCTCGACATCAAGGTGGCGCGGATATTCAACACCTATGGCCCCAGGATGCATCCCAATGACGGCAGGGTGGTCAGCAATTTCATCGTCCAGGCCTTGCGCGGCGAAGACATCACCATCTACGGCGACGGGCAGCAGACCCGCAGCTTCTGTTATGTCGACGACATGATCGAAGGATTCGTGCGCCTGATGAACTCCGCCAGCGACATCACCGGGCCGATCAACCTCGGCAATCCCGGCGAATTCACCATGCTCGAACTTGCGGAGACCACGCTCAAGCTGACCGGCTCCCGCAGCAAGTTGGTCCATAAGCAGCTACCGCAGGATGATCCTCGCCAACGGCAACCGGACATCACATTGGCAAGCAACGTATTGGGGTGGATGCCCGCGGTTCAACTGAATGACGGCCTCAGGGAAACCATAGATTATTTCCGCAGGATCTTGTAACGAATTCAAGCAGGGCGCAACAAGAAAAAAATGTCTCCCTCCAAAAGGACGTAATTCCTGATGTTGTTCAATACCCACGGATTCATTTTCCTGTTCCTTCCGATCGTGCTGATCGGTTTCTTCCAGCTCGGACGCTTCAACCATACGTGGGCTGCTGCATGGTTGGCGCTGTCATCCCTGTTCTTCTACGGATACTGGAATCCGGCCTATGTCGGATTGCTGCTGGGGTCTATCGCTTTCAACTATACGTTTGGAGTCTGGATCAGCAAAGCTGCGGTGCAGCAGGATTCCCGGCGCAAATATCATCTGCTTTTCATCGCCGTCGCCGTCAACTTGTCGTTGCTCGGTTACTACAAGTACGCCAACTTTTTCGCCGGCAGCGTCAATACCATTGCCGGAACGCACTGGACGCTGGGCACCATCATCCTGCCGCTGGGCATCTCATTCTTCACGTTCACCCAGATCGCCTTCCTGGTAGACGCCTACCAGGGCAAGGTCAAGGAATACAACTTCCTTCACTACCTGCTATTCGTGACGTATTTCCCCCACCTGATCGCCGGTCCGATATTGCATCACAAGGAGATGATGCCGCAATTCGGCAAGTCATCGGCCTATCGTTTCAACTATGAGAATCTGTCGGTTGGACTGGTCATCTTTTTTATCGGCCTGTTCAAGAAAACCGTGCTGGCTGATGGTATCGCCACTTACGTTGGACCGGTATTTTCCGCATCTGCCGCAGGAAATACAATTTCCTTTATCGACGGTTGGGGTGGTGCGTTGTGCTACACCATGCAACTATATTTTGATTTCTCCGGCTATTCAGACATGGCGATAGGATTATCCAGAATGTTTGGCGTGACTTTACCGCTCAACTTCCACTCGCCGTATAAATCGGTCAACATAATCGAATTCTGGCGACACTGGCACATGACGCTGTCGCGCTTTCTGCGCGATTACCTGTACATCCCGCTGGGCGGAAATCGCAAAGGCAAGGCGCACCGCTACCTGAACCTGATGATCACGATGTTGCTGGGCGGTCTGTGGCACGGTGCGGGTTGGACGTATGTGCTTTGGGGCGGATTGCACGGAATATACCTGGTCATCAATCACGGATGGCACGGCTTGCGTCGAGCCTTGGGCCAGAATCCTCAAGAGCCATTATCAAAACCAATGCGCGCCTTATCAGTATTGATCACCTTCCTCGCGGTGGTCGCTGCATGGGTTGTATTCAGGGCTGATAATATGCGCGCCGCCACAGGCATTCTAAAAGGAATGTCTGGCTTGAATGGTTTTCTCCTGCCCGACGCATGGCTCAACAAATGGGGGGCATTCGGCCAATGGCTGACCGCGCATGGTTACGCAACGCCCGCGTTTTCCTACCCGATGATCTTGGGCGGGGCCGTTAACTGGATTTGGATTTCTTTGCTTATAGTATGGTTGGCCCCTAACACCCAGCAAATAATGGCAAACTACAAACCCGCATTGAATGTGCCGGATGAAAGCAGGACAAGGCGCCTGCTGTGGCAGCCTTCGTACACCTGGCTGTTCGCGAGCGTGTTGATCGCTGTATTTGCACTACTATCCATCAGCGAATTATCAGAATTCATTTATTTCCAGTTTTGATCAAACCCATGTCGACCAAACAGTTTGCTGTTCGATTTGTAATTGGAGTCTTTGCGTTGTTGGCGCTGGTAGGTCTGTTCAACCGTCTTGTCGATCCGTTCTGGTATTACCGCGACTTTGAGATAAAGGGATTCAATGCGGTAAAGACCAAATTCGAACACTTTGAAAGACATGTGAAACCCGCCTTGCTGATGCGCGATCAGCCTGAAGCGATTATCTTGGGTAGTTCTTTCTCTGAAATTGGCTTTGACCCCACCAATCCGGTATTTACGGAACACGGCCATCTTAAAAGCATGAATTTTGCGTTGGCAGGCGCGCCTTGGGGAATGGTGCAATGCGATTTTGAATTCGCAGTAAGTCATGCTCCCATAAAGCGTGCTTTGGTCGGCTTTATTCCTGGCAACTTGCCCCTTGTAGACTGCGAGAAGGATTTTTCTTCAATTGGACAGGTAAGCACCTTGCAATTATTATTTTCAGACCAAGCATTGCAGGCTTCTATAGATACTGTTCTCGATCAAAAAAATAAGAAGCCTAGCCATACGCGTGAAGGAATGTATTTCCTGCCTGCCCAACACAATTATTCCGCAGATCATGGGTTCAGAGAGATTTTGTTACAGCGCGTCAAAGAATATCGTCGGTCTGATCCAAACTCGCAATGCTTGAAAGAAGCAGACGTATCCGGCAAGCCGATCGATCTTTCAGCAGGGGAAAAATTTGATCTGGGTGGACTGCAGCGCATGATTAGAACGGCCAGAAAATACGGAATTGAACTGGTGCTGTTTGCTTACCCAAGCCATGCGTACATGCTCGAATTAGAAGAGCAATGCGAAGACCGGAATGCAAAATGGCAGGCAATGAAACAAATCTCGAGCATGATAGATGCTCAGGGTGAGGGAACAGAGCAGTTACGCGCATATCAATTTTATGCCTACAACGATATAACAGCCGAACCCGTTGAAGGTGCACATTGGGAATATTGGCATGATCCCGGGCACTTTACATCTGAAATGGGGAACCTGCTGCTTGCAGACATGTTTACTGGGCAAGCACCAAAACTTGGGCGAATACTCAGCCCTGCAACTATAGACACTGATTATTTGAATTTTTTAAAAGGCCGGACTGAATATCTTAAACTTCATCCCGAGTTTCAAGGCGATTTGAAAAAATTATTACCTGAAACTCCAGATAATTCAAAATCGCAATAAAGACAGACGGATAATTATTCATGCGACAATATGCATGACGATACATGCTGGTTGCATCAGGTTTTACCTTCACTAACTTTAAATGATTATTCTTTAGGAATATGTTAAATAAAATATTTAGAAGAAGAAATTCCAAACGCGAATTCCCTTCAGAGATTACCTTTAAGAAATCCTTCAAATGGGATTGGGGTAGTGTTCACTTCAACCGTGTTGCGCTTGTAAATCTTCTTTGCGCTTCAAAGCTTGATGGCCATTACCTTGAGATTGGATGCCAGGGTAATATCCTTTTTGATGCTGTCCCCATGATGAATAAGATCGGCGTTGATCCTAAGGCCGGGGGAACACATAAACTTTACAGTGACGATTTTTTTAAGAAGAACACTCAATATTTCGATGTCATCTTTATAGACGGCCTGCATGTTTATGACCAAGTCAGGCGTGATGTCGTTAATTCCATCAAATTCTTGAAAGCTGGCGGTTGGGTTGCAATTCATGACATGCTTCCTGATGATGCAGTCAGCGAGCATGTCCCTAATATATCACCAGGCCCATGGTCTGGTGACGTCTGGAAAGTTGCTTTTGAGCTTGCTTCTACTGCAGGAGTTGAATTCAAATTAATCAAGATTGATTGTGGCGTAGGTCTGTTTAGAGTTACAGAAAAGACTGCGACTTTGAATAATTTGGAAGATACTCTACAAGATAAGCGATTTCAGTATCTCTATGAGAACATCGGCCAACTTCCATTGGTTGAGTTGGAAGATGCCTATAAGTGGATAAGAGCAAACTCCTGATAACTACACTGACTATTCATTAAAATTGATGTCTGACCAGAAAATGCCACCATTTGTAGTGAAATTATTTTCACTCATTGTTCGCATCAGGGAGAATGAAAGAAAAACTCCAGAAGACTTTTTCACTGGTCTGAAATATAAACTATATACTTATCGTGATCGGATGAGGGTGATTCTTGGTTTGTACGCGGCAAAATTATTCCTCCCTTCGGAAAGAGAAGTAATTGCGTTTATTTTGAGTTGTTATAAGTATCGACATGAAGCACATGGGCAGATTTTTCAAGATGTTCTTGCATTTCTCGTTGCGAAAAAAAAATTTGGTTTTTTTGTTGAGTTTGGTGCTACAGATGGGGATTTTCTCAGCAATACCTATTTTCTCGAAAAACAATTACTTTGGGGCGGCATATTGGCGGAGCCGGCTAAAATCTGGGCTGAAAAACTAAAAAATAATCGCGGTGCCTGCTCGATTGATTTTAGATGTGTTTGGAGTAGGACGGGAGAAAAAATTCAATTTGTAGAAGATGTATTGCCGGAAATATCTGGGGTTTCGACAACGCTTGATAAAACCAGAATGTCGAGTAATTCATCAAGTTATTTGGTGGATACTGTGTCGCTAATTGATCTGCTCGATGAATATCATGCACCTGCATTTATTGATTTCTTGTCCATCGACACCGAGGGTTCTGAATTTGAGATTCTAGAGCACTTTGACTTCTCCAGATATCAATTTGGATTCATAGCTGTTGAACACAACTCTGAAGCGGAAAAGCGAGAAAAATTATTATCGTTACTTTCTAAAAATCAATACAAGCGTATTTTTCAAGGTCTTTCTGGATGTGATGACTGGTATGTGCCTAATTCATTTTCGTTTAAAACATAACATCAGGCAGGTTGAAGTTATTATCAGTCTATTGGTGTTTCACTCCGGATAATTTAGATAATATGTCGCCCCTTATCTTTTTTCGCCTTAAAAAAGCATATTACAAGCGACTAGATAAGGTTATCAGCAAATTCCAGAAGTCCAGGGAGAAGGAATATCGCAACAAATATCGGGAGATGTTTTCCCCTGCGGGGAAGCCCAGGGTTTGCACCTATCAAACTGACTTTCATAAGCATTACACGCGTTTTTTTACCTCCAGCAACGCCAGAGAGCACGGTTTTTATCTTGTGCCACTACCAGATGAGGCGGATGTCGTAGTCTTTATCAATACCATAGATGACAGGGTGCTGAGGCCGGATCAGCGGGCGATCCTGTTCTTTCATGAGCCGCTGGATTACGCGCATCTGTATCAAACCGAGATACACGAGGATCGGCTGCCGAAGGCCAATCTGCAGGTCGTCGGACACCCTGCGTCGCCGTCACTGTTCATCACCGATGCTTCCGGCATCCATTACCATCGCTCGATTCCGTATGTGCATTTTCACCATATGGCGACTTATGATCAATTGGATACGATCGATGAGGCCGGCAGGACAAGACTGATCTGCTCGATCACTTCTGGCCTGAATGGTATCCCCGGATATCAAAGTCGCAGATCATTCCTGGAGAGATTTTCCGCTGCCAACCCGCTTTTTGATCTGTTTGGAAAGATCAGCGAATTGGCGGTTGCCATCCCTTCCTACAGGGGGCAATGCATCACGAAGTGGAAAACGGTCAGTCAATACAAATACAGCCTGGTCATCGAAAATTCGACCGACGACTATTATATTTCCGAGAAGATATTCGACGCGCTTATTTGCGGAAGCATGCCGATATACCATGGCAGCGACAAAATATTCGAGTTGCTGCCAAAGGAGTGGTTCTATTATCTGCCCAGCCTGGATGCCTCCGAGATCGACAAGCTGAATGCCTTCATTGCATCGGATGCCTACAAGTCCGTTTCGGAAAACAGGGCGGAGATATGCAGGGTCATCTATGAAAAATTTTCCTTTTACAGCGCGCTGGAAAGATTGCTGGCCAATGAACCGTTGCCAGTCATTGCCAGATAGATTGCGCCATCCATCGCATGCATGATTCCGGAATGATGAAGGACGCCGCAAATTTCAGGAATATCCTGCTGCTTCAGTTGGGGGATATCGGCGATGTCGTGCTGACTTCCCCGACGATACTCGCGCTCAGGCAAACCTGCCCGCAGGCGCGCATTTCCATCATGGTGCGCAAGCCATTCGGCAGTCTGCTGCAGGCTGACCCCAGCCTTCATGAGGTCGTCGAGTCCGCAAATCATCGAGGTGTCTCATTACCCGTGCTAAGGGAATACCTGGGCTTTGCGCAGCGCCTGCGGCGAGCTCGCTACGACCTGGTGATCGATCTGCGCACCAGCGACAGGGGGGCGATCTATTCATTCCTGACCGGCGCACAGGAGCGGCTTGGCCGGCAAGCGGACCATTCGTCCTGGCGCAAACTGTGCTTCACCCGGCTGCTTCCCGATCCGCTCTATGCCGCGCTGCCAGTGCATCCTGGAGCAGACCAATCCCTGCGCATCGTGCGCGCCATCGGGATCGACACCGACGATGCCGTACCCAGGCTGCATGTCGCGCCGGAAGACCGGGAGGCTGCACTCAAATTGCTTGCGGCATGCGGGCTTTCGCCCGGGAGAAAATGGGTATCGATCAATCCATGCTCGCGCTGGAAGTACAAGGAATGGGGATACGAAAAATGGGGCGAGGTGATCGACCTGCTGTGGCAGGATCACGGGATACCTGCGGTACTGATCGGCTCCCCGGAAGACGCCGCTGCGGCTGCGCAGATCGTTTCCGGGCGCGACGATCATGCATTCAACCTTACGGGTAAAACGACACTGGGGCAGTTGTCGGCATTGCTCGCCATGAGTACGCTGCATCTGGGCGTGGACAGTGCGGCGCCTCATATCGCTGCCGCTGTCGGGATACCTACGTTGACAATTTTTGGTCCGGGAAACTGGAGGAGCTGGACGATCGCGGACGATCTGCACCGGGTTGTTACCTCGGCACTGCCGTGTGTTCCCTGCAACAGAAAGGGGTGTGACGACTCATGGAAAAGTCAGTGCCTGGACGAAATGGAAGCTGGGCGTGTGTATGCGGTAGCCGGTGAGATCCTGTCCATTATTGACCGCGATCCCAATGCCGGTGCGCCCGAAAATATCGCCTGACCTTATAATTCCCCGCGACGGAGCCTGTAAAACCGCTCGTTCGGGTATTGCTTTTCGCCGGGATCCTTCAGGTCAACTGCCGTATCGAACATTCCGCGGATTCCCTCGGCCGCCGGTGCATATTTTTCATGGTGGACAAAGTTGCGGTTGAACAAGCTGTACTTGGTGCCGGAATGCGTCTGCACGTTGACCGGCTGGTAATTCCGCACTGAATCCTCGGCAAAATTCTGAAATTCCTTCAATTTGAAGCTCGGGATCGCGTCGCCGAATTGCTTGATATAGCGCCAGGTCATGTCGCCGTCCTCTTCGCCGATACCCAGCAGCCTTTCGTCAAAATAACCCAGGGTATCCAACTCGTCGCGGTTTACCAGAAAGTGCGACCATGAGCGGTTGATCAAAAAGGTTCTGCCTTCGTTGCGGCGGATGGTGTTGCATACGCCAACCATGAAGTCAGGGTTCTCGATCATGATGTCGTCATTCAGCATCAGGATGTGATCGTAAGAGGCATGAATGACTATGCTGTTCCAGAGCTTTGAAAGGCCCCTGAACCTCGGAAAAAATATCGGGTAAACATTCTTGTACTCGGCGATGAACCTGAGGATCTCGCTGCGATATTCCTCGCCGAATGCACGATTGTTTTCACCGTTGACCGCAACCACGATTTCGTTATCGGTATGTTCTCGAATACGTTTTAATAATGGCACGAAGTAACGATCAAACCGGGCTTCAAAAGTCGTAATTCCTATGGAAATATGCTCTGGATTTATAGGGGTGTCTCGCTTGCCGAGCATGTCTTTCCCGGTATTCAGGATATCCAGCGCAATATTTTTTAACGGGTTCATATCAACCTCTTTTTGTGGCTGTCAGGTCTTTGGTCAGTCCGTTCTCGCAGAAAGCCGGGATATTTTCACGGTAAAGATAATCCACATTCGATCCTTCTTTCCAGTGCTTCCCCCCTAGTTCTTTAGGGTGCCAAAGATGCAGTATCTTCGCATCACGAATAATTGAATGTCCACGAAAGCCGGCTTTTACCATCCGTAAAGATATATCTTCATCTTCCCCGCCCCAGCCAACGAAATTTTCGTCGTAACCGTTGATTAACTCCATGTCCTGGCGATGTATGGAAAAGTGGCTGCTACAACGTAGTTTTCGGGCGCTTGCAAGATGGAGTCTGATCAGGATGCTGTAACGAAATGATTTCCAGTGTTCGCGAGTTATGGGTCGTTCCGGGAGTTCATGGTAAAGCTCCTCAAGCCTTTGTGAAGTGATCCCGCTCATCATGAGCTGCTTGGTTTCCTCTTCCGGAAGGTACTTGCAGAGTCCTGCAAGAAAACGCTTCGGCCTTGCATTTTCCCGGTGGCATCGGATGGTGTTTGGCAGCACAGCAAAATCGCAATCAAGGAAAATCAGATAATCGCCGCTGGAATGGCGGATGCCATTATTCCTGACAGCCGAGAGTCGAAATCCGTCCTTGGGTTGCCAGGCATGCACTATTCGAAAATGGTAAGAGGGAATCATTGCTGTGAGTGCACTGACTGTGGCTTCGGAAGATCCATCGTCCGCGATGACAACTTCATCGAAATCATCTTTACACGCCAGCAGAGCATCCAGGCAGCATTTGAGATGGGATAGCCGCTCGTAGAACGAGACGATAATACTCACAGACCTCATATCCATTTCCCTTTTGCGCGTGATATTGCTGTAGTAATGCCACCGAGTTCGCGCCAGAATTTTGCCTTCAGGCTTCTTTGATAGGGAGGTATGACAACGTTGACCGGTTCACCTTCGCAACCAGCGTTTTCTCGAAGCAGGTCGGCGAGATGGGGGAAGAGTTGATACTTGAAAAGCACTCTGTGCCGCGCCTCCTCCAGTGCCGGAAGTCTGCGTTCCCAATCATCTTCGGCAACAGCCCTTTGAATTGTACTGATCGCTTCTCCTGGTTTTTCAATATCGATGCGTATGAACGAATCAGCAGGAAAATATTTCTCCAGATTTTCGCAGCCATAATAAAACGGGACCGTCCAGGAGAGAAAACAATCGGCGATCTTCTCGGTCCAGTAATCCGGCCATGAAGTATTTTCAGCAGCTATCGAATATCGGTATGGCGCCAACCCGTCCCACTTGTCATCAATGAATTTGACGGCTCGACCATACAGATCGATATCCAGATTCTTTTCAGCCTGTACTGCGCGCAAGAAAATGCCGCGCTTGATGTGTCCGGGAAGATCATGGCAGTTGCCCGCTATCCAGGAAAGAGAGCGGGTTTTTATCGACATGGCGCACGTTGTTAATTCGTCAAAGGTACGGTTGACATGCCACGGAAGGGCCGGTTGTGATGTGAAGTATTTCGGATCGGAAGATGGAAGATAATTTGTGTATATTCGGTCGAAAGCCTCATGTCCTTCGACCATCCAATCAGTAAAACCTCTGGCATAAGGTTCCTGCATCAATGCCCAGACTCGCCCTTTGGGACAGCGGGAATGAACGGCATGTTTCATGCGGTTGTTAAGCACAATAAGCGCGTCACATTCCTCAACATCATCGGTTGTAAAACGTATGCCATCCCAGATACCTTTGCCTCCCGGTGTCTGGCGTAGCAGATCCGGCCAGTTCCAGTCCTTGGATATGCGTACAAGTGTCATCGAGGATATACCTTGTAGTCTATTAGCTCACTCGCGCGATAGTTAAATTCATGTAGCCCTCGTTCCAACTTCGTGGGATTTTTCAGTAAATATATCCATATACATCTGGCCCATTTTATCGGCCAGCTTATCCCAATCGTGCATCAAGGCAGTCCTCGTCGCAGATTCACCCATTACCTGCCTTAGTTCCTTGTTTGACAGTCGAACGATACTGTTTGCGGCGGCATCAATGTCATTGGGGGCGGGCAGAATAAAACCGTTGATGCTTTCTTCAACCAGGTCCTTCGCCCCGACATTGGGACTGATGATAACCGGTAATCCTGCTGCCATCGCCTCAAGCACCACCATGCCGAAGGTGTCGAACCTGGAGAGCATGATGAATATATCGGCCGCCCGGTAATAATGTTCCAGTCCTGCAACCTGCGTCCCGGCAAAAGTCACCGCATCGGCGATCCCTGCAGATTGCGCCAGCTTGCGGTACTTGTTTTCATTTCCCCGGCCTACCACCAGAAGCCGAATATTGACTTCAGGGCGTTTGGAACGCGCCTTGGCCAATGCGGCAATGATGGTATCCAGACCCTTGACCTCGAAATTCATCCCAACGAACAGGATCAGCAGGTCATCGTTGCCGATGCCGTGGCGTGACCTGATCTCCGTGCGGCAGGCGGCGCGATCCGGTGTCGAAAAGCGCGCCACGTTGACGCCGGGGTGAACGATTTGCCAGCGGCCCGGCAACGTTGCATATTCACGATGGAATGCTTCCATGGCGATGCTGGAAACGGGCAGGAAGCATGACGCTGCACCTTGCTCGATCAACTTTCGCTCGATGGCGATGACAGCACGATCATACAGGCTGGGACTTCTTCTGCGTACGTCCTTGACCCACCCGGCATGGGGGACGCCATGGGCCGAATAGATGTCCGCGCCGAATACCCAGTGATGGGAATGGACCAGGTCGAAGTCCATGCGGCTTGTCTTCCATTTCACGTACCAGGCAAAAACCAGCGGCCCCAGGAAGCGCGGGAAACGGATCTTTGGAACCTTGTGGAATTTGATTCGGTCCGAATCGGCGACCCACTGATTGGCGAAGACATGGATGTCGAGATTTTCGTTTTTAGCCAGCCGCTCGGTGATCTCGCTGGCGAACCGTTCACCCCCGCCGACCAGACCGTATTTGGGGACGACAATAGCGATCTTGCGGCGTTTGCGGCTAGTTAGATCCATACCTTTTCGATTCCAGTCGCTTGTATTGTTGTCAATTATACATGGCCTCATTCGAGGACTGCCCGGAACCACAGGGGGGATTTTGGCTCCATGTCTGTAGCCTGTGGTAGCGGATGTGGCTAGAATGATGGTCCAACTTGCCGGTTCACTTTCGCTTGTGTTTTCAATCCTGATCCCGACCTGGAACAACCTCGCCCTGCTGCAACTGTGCGTCAGCAGCATCCGGCAGAATTCCGCGCATGCGCACCAGATCATCGTCCACGTCAACGATGGCAGCGACGGCACGCTGGACTGGGTGAGGGCGCAGCACCTCGAGCATACCTGCTCGCCGCAGAACGTCGGCATCTGCCTGGCGGTGAACGAGGCGGCGATGCATGCCCGGCATGACTATATCGTTTACCTGAATGACGATATGTATTGCTGTCCCGGCTGGGATACGGCGCTGCTGGCAAAGCTGGATGGCATCGACACGGACCTGTTCATGCTCTCCGGCACCATGATAGAGCCGGTCGATACCGGCAATCCCTGCACCATCGTGCAAGACTATGGGCGCGATGCGGCTGATTTCGCGGAACAGCGCTTGTTGCTTGAATTGCCAAACTACCGCAAGCCCGACTGGTATGGCGCGACCTGGCCACCAACGCTGGTCCACCGCAAGTGGTGGTTCAAGGTCGGCGGCTACAGCAGCGAGTTCTCCCCCGGCATGAGCAGCGACAATGATTTTTCGATGAAGTTGTGGCAGGCCGGCTGCAGGATATTCCTCGGCGTCGGCGATGCGCTGGTGTATCACTTCCAGTGCAAGTCCACCGGCAAGGTGAAGAAGAACGACGGCGGCAGACAGTTCCTGCACAAATGGGGCCTGCGCCAGTCGGTATTCGATCGCTATTACCTGCGGCGCGGCATGCCGGCGCAGGCTTTGCACCTTCCCGAACCGGAGGATAGCCGGGACTTTCGTTGGCAATTGTTGCGCAGCGACCTAAAGCGCAGGTTGGGTTGAGCGCAGGACCCTGAGCTTTTCGTATTTGAGATAGGTCGTGCGCGCATTCATGCGCGCGATGCTGAAACCGGCAACGCCATCGAGGAATCCCAGCCGCAAACAATATGTGCGGAAAAACGCCCATGCCGCGCGTACCGCTGCGCTGGAGCTGGAGGAAGTTGTGCCTTTGTTGAACATCTGCAGTGCCGCAGCTGAGGAATATTGTTCTACCTTGCGTTCCACGTCGTCCCTGGTCAGGTAGCTGTAGTGCAGCAAGGGGCTGGCCAGTTTGCCTGCGCGACCTTGCAGGATCACGCTTTCGTGCACGAGGTCATCTGAAAAACGCCCCTTGTCGCGCTTGAACAGCCGCAACACGTAGTCCGGGTACCAGCCTGAGTGATGGATGAATTTCCCGCAGAACTGGGACAGGCGCGGCAGGTAGTATCCCTCCCGGTCAGCCTGCCCCATCGCATGTTCCAGTTGGGTTCTAAGCTCGGTCGTAACGCGCTCGTCCGCGTCCAGCGACAGCACCCAGGTGCCGGTCGCATAGTCCAGCGCACGGTTCTTCTGCGCACCGAAGCCGGGCCAGTCGTGGCTGTATACGTGGGGGGTGAATTCGCGCGCGATGGCGACCGTCTCGTCGCTGCTGCCGGAATCGACGACGACGATCTCATCCGCCCAGCCAACCGATTCTAGGCAGGCGCGGATGTTATGCGCTTCGTTTTTGGTGATGATGACGACGGACAGATTGTTCATGATCCGGGCATCAAGCCTGTAATCCTATCGCCTCATCGAGTCGAAGAAATCGGCGTTGTTCTTGGTTGCCTTGATCTTGTCCAGCAGGAACTCCATCGCTTCCAGTTCATCCATCGGGTAGAGCAGTTTGCGCAGCACCCAGATCTTCTGCAGCACATCCGGCTTGATCAGCAATTCTTCCTTGCGCGTGCCGGAGCGGTTGACGTTGATCGCCGGGTAGATGCGTTTCTCGGCCATGCGGCGGTCAAGATGGATCTCCATGTTGCCGGTACCCTTGAATTCTTCGTAGATCACGTCGTCCATGCGCGAACCGGTATCGACCAGCGCAGTGGCGATGATGGTCAGCGAACCGCCTTCCTCGACATTGCGCGCCGCGCCGAAGAAGCGCTTGGGACGCTGCAGGGCGTTGGCATCGACACCGCCGGTCAGCACCTTGCCGGAGGAGGGCACCACGGTGTTGTAGGCGCGAGCCAGTCGGGTGATCGAGTCGAGCAGGATCACCACGTCCTTCTTGTGCTCGACCAGTCGCTTGGCTTTTTCCAGCACCATCTCGGCGACCTGCACGTGGCGTGTGGCCGGTTCGTCGAAGGTCGAGGCGACCACTTCGCCGCGCACGGAGCGGCTCATTTCGGTCACTTCCTCGGGGCGCTCGTCGATCAGCAGCACGATCAGGTGTGCATCCGGGTTGTTGGAGGCGATGGAGTGCGCGATATGCTGCAGCATCACGGTCTTGCCGGATTTCGGCGAGGCCACCAGCAGGCCGCGCTGGCCCTTGCCGATCGGCGCGACGATGTCGATGATGCGACCGGTGATGTTTTCCTCGGCCTTGATATCCCGTTCCAGTGTCATCTGCTGGGTCGGGAACAGCGGCGTCAGGTTCTCGAACAGGATCTTGTTCTTGGCATTTTCCGGCGCCTCGGAATTGACCTTGTCAACTTTTACCAGCGCAACATAGCGCTCGCTTTCCTTGGGTGTGCGTATCTCGCCATCGATCGAATCGCCGGTATGCAGGTTGAAGCGGCGGATCTGGCTCGGGCTGACGTAAATATCATCCGGCCCGGCAAGATAGGAGGTGTCCGGCGAGCGCAGGAAGCCGAAGCCGTCCGGCAGGACTTCCAGCGTACCTTCGCCGAAAATGCTCTCGCCCTTTTTTGCCTGGTTCTTCAATAGAGCGAAGATCAGGTCCTGCTTGCGCATGCGGTTGGCGTTGTCGATCTGGTTGGTGGTGGCCATTTCAACCAGTTCAGTGATGTGTTTTGTCTTGAGGTCGGATAGATGCATATGGATAGGAATTAGGAATAGGGATAAAACGGGGTTATGGGACCTGCACGGGGAAGGGTTACGGGTTTATTCTGGTGCTGCTCGCCTGAACTGCCTTAGCGTCTTTTGTAATTTTGATTTTGAGAATACGGAGACGGAACAGGACAGTTGCAGGCGCGAGGTTAAACGGTTCAGATGTGGCTGTCAATAAAAGCCGTCAGTTGTGATTTCGACAGAGCGCCTACCTTGGTGGCCTCGATATTGCCGTTCTTGAACAGCATCAACGTAGGAATGCCACGGATGCCGTATTTCTGTGGCGTCTGCTGATTTTCATCCACGTTAAGTTTTGCCACGGTCAGGCGTCCGGCATATTCCTTGGCAACTTCCTCCAGGATCGGGGCGATCATGCGGCAAGGCCCGCACCATTCCGCCCAGTAGTCCACCAGCACGGGCAAGGGCGCCTGCAGGACTTCAGCAGAAAAGTCGGGGTCGGTGACATAACGGATGTGTTCGCTCATAGGTGTACCTCGTTTGTTTTCAAGATTTGGTGTAGGGGTAGAAGGCGCCAGTATCAGGGCAGGTTGGGGCAATAGATGGGAATACAGGCTGCATCGTAACGAAAAAACGACAGGATGTGAAGTGCCTTGAAGATAACTTGAAGGAATAACGTCCCTGTCTCGCAGGCAGAAGCCGCTGCATGCAAAGGCTCATCCCCTGTTTGAGCGCTATACGAGAGAATATCCGCGTTTGTCGGCGCTGAAATGTCAGGGATGGCAATAGGGAAACATGCCTGGAAACTTTCCTTGCTTCCACCTGTCGATGTCCATGATGACCTGCTAGAATGATCGGGTTTTTAGTTCAATACCTAATATCCCATGCAAGATAACAAAGATTCCATGACTCCTGTCGAGCGCCGCGCCAGTTTCGGGCTGGCGGGTATTTACGGCCTGCGCATGCTGGGCCTGTTCATCATCCTGCCGGTTTTCGCCATCTATGCCCAGCATCTCCCGGGCGGCGAAAGTCATACCATGATCGGGATAGCGCTCGGCGCCTACGGCCTGACCCAGGCCATTTTGCAGATCCCGATGGGCTGGGCATCGGACCGATTCGGGCGCAAGCCGGTGATCTACGCCAGCCTGATCCTGTTCGCATTGGGCAGTTTCGTGGCCGCTTCGGCACACGACATTTACTGGATCATCGCCGGGCGCATCATCCAGGGCGCGGGCGCGCTGAACGCGGCGGTGATGGCGCTGACGGCCGATCTAACCCGCGAAGAAGTCCGCACCAAGGCGATGGCGATGATCGGCATCACTATCGGCATCACCTTCTCGATCTCGATGGTGCTGTCGCCGATGCTGGATAACCTGATAGGCGTGCCCGGCCTGTTCACGCTGACCGGGGTGCTGGCGCTGCTGGCTATCGGGGTGGTGAAATTCGCGATACCAAATCCGGCGATCACTCGATTTCACAGCGATACCGAGGCGAGCTGGAAGCATTTCTCCGAGGTGCTGCACAACAAGGAGCTGTTGCGTCTCGATTTCGGCATTTTCTCGCTGCATGCGATCCTGATGTCGGTGTTCATGCAGGTGCCGTTCGTGCTGGAGAAAGACGGACTGGTTTTGTCGCACCATTGGTATATCTATCTTCCGGTGATGCTGGTGGCGTTCGGGTTGATGGTGCCGCCGATCATCATCGCGGAAAAGAAGAACAAGATGAAGCAAGTGTTCATGCTGTCGGTGTTCCTGGCAATGTGCGCACAAGCCTTGCTGATGTTCGGTCAGAATAGTTTGTGGGGCATTGCCATCGCACTGCTGGTGTTCTTCACTTCGTTCAACGTGCTGGAAGCCACGCTGCCCTCGATGATCAGCAAGATTGCGCCGCTGGCAGCCAAGGGCACCGCGATGGGCGTGTATAGCAGTGTGCAGTTTCTTGGCGCATTCTTCGGCGCTGCGGTGGGCGGCTTCATCCTGCAGCATTGGGGAGGTGACGCGGTGTTCGGTTTTGCGATAGTCTTGCTGATGGTGTGGTTGCTGGTGGCAAGCGGGATGCAGCCGCCAGCGGCGGTACGTACCAGGCTGTTTCACCTGTCCGAACTGGATGCCGCCAGGGCCGGTGCGTTGCAGCAGAGGCTGGCTCAAGCGACTGGCGTGCGCGAGGCCATGGTGGTGGGCGCCGAAGGCATGGTTTGTATCAAGGTTGAGATGCAGGGGTTTGACGAAGAATCAGTAGAACAATTAATTAAGGGGGCATGAAATGGCATCTGTCAACAAAGTGATCTTGATCGGTAATCTGGGGGCTGACCCGGAAGTGCGCTATATGCCCAGCGGTGACGCTATTGCCAACTTGCGTATCGCAACCACGGATGTCTGGAAGGACAAGAGCGGCGAAAAGCAGGAACGCACGGAATGGCACCGGGTGAGTTTTTTTGGCCGGCAGGCGGAGATCTGCGGTGAATACTTGCGCAAGGGCTCGGCGATCTATATCGAGGGCAGCCTGCAAACCCGCAAATGGCAGGACAAGGACGGCCAGGATCGCTACACCACGGAAATTCGCGGTGACCGGATGCAGATGCTGGGCAGCAAGTCCGGCGGCGGTGGAAATTTTGAAGTGGTGGACAAACCCGCAGCGTCATCCGGCGCGCCTGCTGCCAGCGCCAAGGCGCCGGCCAAGACTGCCGGCGGGTTTGACGATTTTGACGACGATATCCCGTTCTGATCGTGTGGATAGCCGAAACCGGCCGCTCAAGCGGCCGTTTTTTTGCCCGGCAAAAGCTTATTTTGTAGCCGGCTCATCCGGTTGCAAGTGGGATTGGAATGCGGGTTACGGTGAAATAATATGGGTTACCCGGCACCATAAATTTACCGGTCGTGTATTTATTTTGCACCCGATGAGTTCATGCATTGTGCTGGCGGGGATTTAATGATAATAATGCGCTCAAGATATTCCCGGAATAATTGATTCGATAAATGCCTGGACTCGAATCCTTGCGAAGTTTTGTTGTGATAGCAAAATGAGGCAATAAAAAATCGGGCTGGCAGTATTCTGGAATTTGAATTTCTTGTCTTGATGTACCATCAAAAAGGAAGAGTTTTGATGAGTGGGGTCTTTAAGAATGAAGTGCAAGCGATGTTTTTTAATGGAGAGAAATCATGAAAACAATACATAGGGGCAGTTTCAAAGGGCAAATGCAGAAAGGTTTTACGCTCGTGGAGTTGGCTATCGTGCTGGTCATCGCAGGCATTATTCTGGTGGCCGTGCTCAAGGGGACGGATGCCATCAACAAGGCCAAGGTGGAACGCGCTGTGGCTGACTTGAGGGGTTTGCAGGGCATGGTTCTGGAAACCCAGAAGCGGGTCAATCGATTGCCGGGAGATTGCAACAACGATGGTGTGGTCAACCTTTCGGTTCCCTTGACCAGTACCATAGGCCTGACCACTTCTCTGGTTGATAAGTTCGTCCGCGACCCGCTCGCATTGTCGGTCTGTGGCGTTGTGACTTATCCCCCAGGCACGATCAACGACCTTGGAGACTCGACTCCAACGACGCCGGTTGCTGGCCCGCCGACGGTTGCCGCAGATAATTACAACCTGGTGTATAACGAGTTGCGCCGTGCCGGTGTGGTTGATGCCCATCGTACTAACGAAGAATTGGCGCGCCACGGATTCGGGGACTATTACCTGGTCAGCTCGATGAATAACGGCGCAGTTCCGCTTCAAAACGCCAATGTGATCATCATGTACGGCATTCCGGTGTGGCTTGCGGAAGCCATCGATGCCGAAATTGACGGCGTCGCAGCGAACTATGCAAACAATGGAGTCACGGATGGCTCAGCCTGTAATGGGCGGGTACGTCGCTGGGACGTAAACGTGACGACTCCGTCCAATGTGTTCGCTTGTGTAGCCGGCGCATATGACGACAAGGCGGCAGCGGGAGATCACTTGCTGAGCCGTGACGATCTTGTTTCGATCAGCTATCAGTTCGACACCATGAAGCTGCAAAACTAAGTTGATTTGATTATGCCTGCAGCTTCTAGCTGCGGGCGCCTTTCCCGGCGGAACTGGCGCTACTGGGAAAAGCGGGAAATGCCGGTGATAAATTCAGGGGTGGATGCATCAATGGATAAAGTCGAGGGGCGGAGATCCCGCTGGGCCGCTGCCGGGTTTCTCTGGTCTATACCGCTGACTCAGCGCTTGCTCGTGCTGGCAGGGCTGGTGTTGATAGGCTTTGGCTATTCGCTGATCCTGAATTCCTCTGATATCCCCAATGCAGCAGATGTGCAAGCAGTGAGCCGCAATGCTCTCGGCGGCATGGCGCTGGTGATTTGCGGTGGCGTGGTCGAGGTGTTGCTGCTGCTGGACCATATGCGGCACTGAGGGTATACAAGAGGTGTTACATGCTACATGCGAATTTTCTGCATGCGAAGCTGTACGCAGATTTGCTGATACTTTCGCATATGGTTATGAAGGGTGACATAAAGACCGGTTGTGGTAGGGCGACAGTGATCAGAGATTCAGAAAAACATAAAAAACTGCGCAGACAGGGAATCGGGGAAGGCTAATGGACAAGCAACTGCTGGTTACGCTGGTTGAAGACAACGGATTGCCCAGGGCGCATTACGTGATGGTAAGCGGGCGCAGGGTGTTATCCAAGGGCGAATGCGCGCCCGGTGAATTACCCCGTATCGATGAAGCACGCGCGGTCATTTTTTCCCGCGGCGGCTATTTTGACCGGGCCGAGGTCGAGGTCCGCAACATCCGCACTTTGCCGTTTCAGGCGCGCCGTATCATCGGGAGCGCGTTGGCTTTCAATGAGCCGTTCAAGGTGCGGTACGACTCGGTCGAGAAAGTTGCCGGACGCTATCGCCTGGATCTGGTAGCTGCCCCCGACGGCGACATTCGTGGGGCTTTGGAAACGTTGCCGATAACGAATTTGCCTTTCACCCGCCTGGTACTGGCGGAAACGGCGATCGCTGCATTGGTGGGTGCGGAGACCAGTGAGCCGGCGCGCGTAATGTGGATGCGTGGTGGCGTACTGGTGGGCATGCTGGTGGAGCAGGGCGTGGTGCTGGCTCGCTCGACCGACCGTCCGGCGCCGGGAGAAACGGATATTGCGCCGCGCCTGGTGCGGGTGCGCGGCGCACTGGATGTTGCCGCGCGCCGCCTGTTCCCGGAACGTGAAGTGCCGCTACTCCTGGTCCTGGGTGATTTGCACAGGGCTGATGGTGACGGAATGGGCAACGACAGGCCATCCCAGGTGATGGAAGCCCGCCTGGCGCGGCGCTTTTCCGGCGTGGATGAAAACTTCGTGCTGGCCTGGCCGGAACTCTTTGGCCTGATCACTGTGCTCCCATGCTACAGCCTGCTCGAGGCAGGTTATCAGGAAGAAGCGATAGTCAGTCGTTATGCGAAATGGGCAGGTATCGGCCTGTTGGCGTTGGGGCTGTTGATGCTGGTGGGAGGCTATTACCGTTACAGCCACTGGAAAGTCACCAAGTCCGAACTGGCAGAACGAAATACCAGGTTGACTGCCGATTATGCGGCCATCAAGAATCAATTGCCCTCGCCGGAGATGCTGGCGATCCTGCAGCAGCGGATAAATGTGCAGAATGGACTCAGCGATTTTCGTGTGGACTCATTCCTCAGCTGGGTCAGCCGCATCACGCCTGAAGGGGCATTGGTGCGCCGTCTGGCTGTCAGCAAGGGAGGCACCGGCCCAGCTGCCTCCCCCCCGGAGGGTACCCTGTCGATGACCATAGAATGGGAAGTGGCAGGCGACTATGCCACTGTGGAACGGATGACTGCCGGCCTGCTGGCGCGACTCGGCGATCGTGCAAAGCTGTCCGATAGCAAGCTGGAATACCTGCCGGATCATAATGCCAAATTCACCACCGTACTGGCGCCTGTTGCCGGCGCGTTCAGGTAGCCGGCCATGGATAGCAAGTACCCGCCTGTCGGTCAACTGCTGAAAGACGCCGGAATCATTACCGATGAAATGATCGCCTACGCGCTGACCATACAGCGCGTTTCACGTGAACGTCTGGGCGATGTGCTGCTGCGGCTGCGTTGCGTCACCGATACCGAAATGGCGCGCGTGCTGGCGAAACAGACCAGTCTGCCGTACGATCCGCTGGACAACTATTCGATGGATGCGGATGCGCTGGGCCAACTGCCTTTCAATGTTGCCCAGAAGCTCGGCCTGCTGCCCCTCAGGGTCAAGGACAATCATCTGGTCGTCGCCGTGCATGACCCATTCAATGAGGAGATCGGCACCCGCATCGGCCACTTTACCAGTTACCCCTTGAAATTGGTCGTTGCACCTGCATCACGCCTGCATCGTTTGATCCAGCGCGCTTACTACATCGCCGAACATCCGATCGATGAAGAGATCGAGCGCATCTCCGTAACCATCCTGTCAGGCCATGAGTTCAGCTCTGAGCGACTGCTGGATCTGCTGATCTCAGCAGCGATCGACCTGCATGCTTCGGACCTGCACATCAGCCCGACGCCTGTCGTTACGCTGGTTTCCTATCGCGTGGATGGCGTGCTCCAGTTGCGTTACGCCTTGCCGGCCCTGGCGCATGGTCGGGTAGTGTCCACCTGCAAGGTGCGCGCCGGTCTGGACATTGCCGATTCCACTCGCGCCCAGGACGGGCGCATGAGCTTTACCTTCCTCGAGGGCAAATACGATTTGCGCGTTTCCGCCATGCCCGCCACCCAGGGAGAAAACCTGGCGGTGCGCATCCTGTCGGGCGGCGGCGAATTGATCTCCCTGGAAGATGTCGGTTTCAACAAGGATCAACTGGCGGTCATACGCACCATGACGTCCCGTCCGTTCGGCACCATCCTGGTGACCGGTCCCACCGGCAGCGGCAAGACTACAACCTTGTACGGCATGCTGCGGCGTATCAACGCCATGGAAAAGAACGTGCTCGCCATCGAAGACCCGGTCGAATACCAGATGCCGCTGGTGCGGCAGGTGGAAGTCAACGAGAAGGCCGGTATCGTTTTTTCCGGCGCGGTCCGCAGTTTTCTGCGCCAGGATCCGGACGTGATCCTGGTCGGCGAAATACGCGATGAGGAAACGGCCACCCAGGCCATGCGCGCCGCGCAGACCGGTCACCTGGTATTTTCCAGTCTGCATACCAACGATGCACTGGGTGCCGTGATGCGCTTGCGCGATCTGGGGGTGGAGAATTATGTGCTGTCGTCATCCCTGAACGTTATCGTCGCACAGCGCCTGCTGCGCCGCCTGTGCCAGCATTGCAAGCGTTCGGTGAGAGCGGCTTCCGGCGCTCTGTGGAACGGGCTGCCGCTGAGCTCGTTGTATGAGCATGTCGGCTGCGACCATTGCCGGAGTACCGGTTACATGGGGCGCCGCGCGGTGGCTGAAGTGTTGGTGATAGATGATGAATTGCGCCACCTGATAGATAACGGCTCCAGTCCCTACGAACTGGAGCGCGTCACCCGCGAGCGCGGGCAGGTCACCATGCGCGACGTTGCGCGCAAATTGGTGGCGGATGGAATTACCGATATCGATGAGTTCGAGCGGGTGCTGCCATGATGAGGTATCCGGTATTCGTGACTACAGTTCCAGTCAGTGCTGGATGGGCCGGATACGGCAAGATCCTCGCGACCGCTGTGGAGCAACAATGTGAGCAAGCGCAACAGTGTGGTGTTTTCCGGGCAGGGAGCGGCAGATGTCCTGGATAATCTATTCCGCGATAACTGCTGATGGCGACATCGTGCGCCGCAGCGGGCGCTTCGATAATATCGATGTGCTTGACCAGGACCTGACTCGCAGTGGCGAGGAAGTCATCAATTTCTTCGAACTGCCCGATGTCGTTTACCATATCCGCCAATGGGTCATTGGGCGCTTGCGACCCAGGGAAGTGGCGGAATTCTGTTCCATGTTATCCATGTATGTTTCTGGCGGGGTGGATCTCCAGTCTGCACTGATAGACATGGAGCATGCCTCCCGCACAGTGGCCTTTCGACATGTGGTCATCGAATTGCGCCAATCGCTGCTGAACGGTTTTCCACTTTCCTACGCGATGCGCGAAACCGGCCAATTCCCGGAGGAAGTGATTGCGCTGGCCCGTATCGGCGAGGAATCCGGCACGCTGGACCGGGTGCTGCGCGATGCCGGGCTGCATATAGAGCGGGTTGAAGCGATCAAGTCGACAGCCAGGCGATCGATGATCTATCCGGCATTTTCGATTGCGGTGATCGGCGGCGGTGCATTGTTCTGGCTGACTTTCGTGATCCCGAAGATTGCCGAGGTGTTCAAGAGTATCGACATTAAATTGCCGGCTTCCACCATGATGCTGGTCGGCATATCCAACTGGGTGGTCGAATTCTGGTGGATACTGGCATTTATCTTTATCGCTGCGCCCATCCTGTTTTTCCTGGCGCGCCGCAACCAGGGTTTCCGCTACGAAACCGATCGCATTGCCTGGTACTTCCCTATCTTTGGCCGTATTACCAGGAACGGCCAGATGGCGTTCTATTTTCAGTACCTCGGTCTCATGTACGGCTCCGGCGTGGTCATCACCCAGGCGCTGGAGACGCTGACTCATTCCATGCAGAACCTGTATCTGCGCAGCCGGGTGCTTGGTGTGATCGAGCGCCTGCGTTCGGGCGAGTCGCTGGTGGAAGCAATGGACCGCACCGGGATCTTCGAGCCGCTGGCGGTGCGCATGATCGGGATAGGCGAGGAAACCGGCCAGATCGAATCGCAATTGAAAAAGCTCGGCGAGATCTATTACGCCCGGTTGAACTCGCTGGTCGATGCGCTGGCCAAGATCCTGGAGCCGACACTGTTGATCATCATGGCGATCCTGCTTGGTTTCTTCATCATCGCCGTCATTGGACCGATCTATGCGTCGATAGGCAAGCTGGGAGGTGTGTCATGAAGTACCAGCACGCCTTTACCATGATCGAGATGACCATCGTGCTGATCATCATCGGCATCCTGACGGCAACGCTGGCGCCGATGTTGCTGCGCAACCATACCAGTACTATGGAAGAGCGGGACAGGCTGGCGCTGGAAGAAGCGAAAACGGCGATCATCAATTATGCGATCAGTTTCGGCGGTATCCCCGATCCTGTCGCCGGTGCGATGCCTGCAGTCACTGCGTTCGGCGTCAACAACTGGGGCGCATTCGGCGGTACCACCAATCCATTCCGGCTGGATGTGAATGACACGCTCAAGTCGAGTTGCGTCAATGACGCCAATCCGGCCACTTGTCCCACCACGCCGGGTTCTTCCACGGGGGGAGATAGAGTGGTGTTCTGTCAGGCGGTGAATGCGCAGATGACAACGACTGCTCCTTCAGGCCTGCCGCAGGTCTGCCTCGACACGGCTGACCGTACGTCGTCGGCGTGCGCTGCTGCCAGCCCGGCTGCTTTTGTGCTGTACAGCACTGGAACCGACCGCCGACCCGACCAGGAAAACAACGAGGCCAGCACGGTGGGGACTATGCTGAACAACCGTATATACGAGAATGACAAGCGTGGCATCAATAACAGTCCGGGCGTCGATCACTATGACGACCAGGTGATGAGTTATCCGGCTTCGGCGTTCGCGCGCGACTGCCGTGAAAAGATGGGCGTGGCGCCGGAGGCGATGAACTGCTGGACCGGAAGGAAGTCGCTGGTGGTCAGCAACCTGCTGGCGGCGTCGAGCGTGTGGTACACGACCACGGCGAATGAATCGGTGCCTCCGGGCAGCACAGCGACCAATGCGGGCGCCAACATCGCATGCACGGGTATCGCGCCGAATGGCATTTCCGCGCCGGTTTGCCAGAGCCGAAATGGCGGCACCAATATGCTTAACGTGTACCTGGTTTCGAGTTGCAGCGGTCCGCCTGTGGCTAGTGCTGCGGTTGCAGCGCTGGACAGCAACAGCGATGGCGTTGCTAACGTGACCGTGACCGGAACCGGCACGCCAGTACTCACGGGCCAATGAACAAGAACATGATGAATTCGCTCAGACAACAAAACGGCATCAGCGTGATCGGCATAGTCATCGTGCTGATCATCGTGGGCGCGCTGGTGGCGGGCCTGACGCCGATGTTGCTGACGAAACACGATCAGCTGGCGCAAGTGTCTGATCTGCACGCGCTGGAGTTGGCAAAGACGGCGATCGTCAGTTATGCGCTGAGCAAGGGCAATATCCCGTTCCTGCCAGGCGCCACATCCAGTTGCGTGCAGGGCTTGATGCCTTCAAGCACAAGTCCATATGAAGCGCTCGGGGTGAATAACTGGGGCGTGCTGGGCCGGCAAAATCCGTTTTGCATGGATGTGAACACAGCCTTGACAGGTCCCACGCCCATCCAGTTATGTCAGCAGGCAAAGATCCAACTGACGATACCGGGAACCGTTCCGCGTATATGCCGGGATTCGGCATGCGCAGACTCCACTGCGGTGGCTTTCGTCCTGTACAGCTCGGGCAATGACCGTATCGGCAATCTACATAATTCGGGTGCTCCCGCGCCCCGTTTGTACGAAAACGACAATCACGGCATCGACAACAGCGCCGGTGCAACGCATTACGACGATCAACTGGTGTCGTATTCCCTGGGCGATCTGGTTGGCGCCTGCGTAAAGGCGGGCTTGCTGCCGCCGCCGCCGGTCTGCACGCCGACTGCCACGCCTGCGACGATTGCTTCGGGCGGCTCTTCCACTGTTGCGGCCAATTGCACCAACGGTCCCACATCCTGGACCTGGACCAGCAACCCGCTTGCCAGCCCTGCTCCGAGTGGAGCGGTTGGCACGGTTACACTGACCGCCACCACGACCTATACCGTTATCGCCAGCAATGCCGGCGGCAACAGCGCGCCCGCCAGTGTGACGGTGAATGTGGCGTCTTGTCCTGCAGGTGAAAAGGCCATAACAATTAACAATAATGATCCTGGTAAAGCTATATATTATTCCGTGTATTCTTCCCCAAGCGTCTGCACCAATCTCAATACTATTATGATTAAAAAAGGTGAGTCTGTGCCTGTAGTCTGTACTTCTGAAGGAGCTGGATTGGAGATATGGAGTAAAAACCCGTGCAAGGGTGACGAGATTTTACACCGTGGGGCATTGAGCGCGCTGGATACGGACGGTAACGGGACTGTGGAGTGTGACGTGCCCACCGCCGCTCCCCCCCTTCCGCTATATGTAAATAGAGGATCAAACCATGACACATTTCGGAAAAACATCATTTCTCTGGCTGCTTGCAGGATCCGTCGCCCTGGCGGTCGGCATGTTGACGCATTCGGTGATCAACGCCAATGTCAAGAGAACCGACAGTTCACTGCAACAGTTGAAGCAATCGGAAGAAGAATTTGCGCGCGTCAAGACGCAGTTGGCGAAATGGGAAAGGGCAAAGGCCAGCGGCGCGGTGACGCTGCCACGTGTGCAACCAGTGGCGTTGACCGCCGAATTTGCACCGGAAGAATTGCCGGGTATCAGCCGCGTTTTGTCGGGCATGTATGCCGACCACGGCTTCCTGAACCTGAAAAGCTTTACTTACCAATGGGGCACCAACAAGACCGTGCACATGGAGGTGTTGGGTGACAAGATATTCTTGCATTGAGACAGTCGTTCGCCGCTGGCACAGGCCGGTGGTTCTGGATGGACGGCGGAGACGCGCAAACATGGCGCTTGTCTTTGACGATTGCAGGTAGGAGGGAGTTGCTATGATGAAAGCATGGAGTTGGTTCCTGGTTCTGCCATTGGTATTGGTGGTGGCCTATTTTCTCGCGCCAACGCTGAAACATGGCATGGCCAGTCAGCCGGTTGAGGTGGTTGGTGTGGCGCCGCTGAATTTGCCGAATATCGTCAATCGTCCGATGTCCGGCATGGCCAATATGTCGGAACGGGAAATACAGTTTGCCGCATTCGGCATCGTGACGCCGACTGATGCGAAGACGATATCCAGGTCGAGGCCGCCCGGAGATGCGTTTTCCCTGCAGTCCATCCTGATGACGGGCAATAGCGGGTCTGCGGTGATCGACGGCAATCTGGTGCACCCGGGCGACATCATCGGTGCCGGTTATCGTATTGCAAAGATCGATGCCCATTCAGTGTGGCTGTCCGATCCGCGCGTCCAGACGGAAAAGCACAAGAAACGCGAATACCAGGTGTTGCGTTTCCCGGAATATCAGGATTATGCGGCGCAGACGCAGACTCTCGATGCCCCAGGGCACATGACTCGTGAGGGAGTGGATAAGGATTACCGGAAGATTCTTGAAATGCTAAAACTATAAGCGAGGCTATTGTGAAGAATACTGCAATTTCATTGACTACCTCTCGGACGGCATTGATAACCGTGCTGACATCAGCGATGCTGCTGTCGGGCTGCTATTCCACTGCCGGTCACGTGCCCGACAAGACCCGCTTCCCGGAAAGCGTGCCGAGTGGCGCGCTCGATTTCACCAAACCGGAAAAACAGGACATCGCCAAAAGCGGTGATCTGCCGGTGGTGCAACGCCTGGCCATCTCCGACGTAGGTACGCCAAAGTTGTACTCGTTCAAGGCGATGGGGCAATCGCTGCGGGTGACGATGGGGCAGTTCGCCCAGGCCAACAATCTCAACGTGATTTTCGATCAGGATGTGGCGGGCCTGGTCAACGTCGAGTTTCATGACCTGACGCTGGAACAGGCGCTTGACGCGATCCTCGATCCGATCGGTGTGGGCTGGGAACAGGAAGATGGCCTGATTCGCATCACCCGGCAAGTGATGAAGACCTATCAGGTCGACTATTTGCGTGAGGCTCGTGCTAAAGCGACTACAACTGGCACCAATAGAGGCGGCTCGAGCGGAGTGCTGGATTCAGGGAATACAAATGCCGGTAACGCGGCACCGGTCGATTTCTGGAGCGACATCGAAGCCGAGCTCAAATCGTTGCTGGCCAAGAATAACACCGATCAGCAACTGCAGGAGACCAGCACCACCACGACCAATTTATCGGGCAGGGCAGTCACGGTCACTGCGCGCCCGATCCAGGAAATCGAGGGCCGCTTGACCATTGACAAGCTTACCGGCACGGTCCAGGTGCTTACATCGCCGCGGCGCATGCGTGCTGTGGATGCATACATGCAGAAGCTGCTGCAAGGGATGAACCGCCAGGTCTATATCGAGGCGCGCATCCTCAATGTGTCCTTGCAGGATGACGATTCGTTTGGCATCGACTGGTCAAAGATTTCCTTTGGTCCGAGCCTGAACCTCAGCAGTTCCAATATCATCACTTCGGCGACCGGCGGCGCGAGCGTCAAACCTGCTACCGGCTTGGTTAACTACAACAAGACGTTCCCGACATCTTTCCTGGTAAATAACGTTACCGCAGCCATCCGGGCACTGGAAGAGCAGGGTACGGTGCGCGTGGTGTCACAGCCGCGCATCCGCACGCTGAACAACCAGCCGGCCGTGATCAAGGTGGGAACGGATCGGACTTTCTATACCCAGACCACGACGCAGCCGACCGTTGTCAATGGCGTGGTCGTACCAGGTACAACCACGGATGTTCCAACCACCACCACCGAGGGTGTGATCCTGACGGTAACGCCGCAGATATCGCCAAACGGCTACATCACCCTTGACGTGACGCCGAAGATAAACAAGATCGTGGGCGTGGATACGTCACCTTCGGGCGCATCCAGCGCTCCCCAGATCGAGACCATGGAGACCTCCACGATGGTGCGCATGCGGGATGGCGAAACTGCCGTGATCGGCGGCCTGATCCTGGAAGAAGATTCGGAGACCGGACGCAACCTGCCGGGCATCGGCGATGCGCCCGGGGTGGGCTGGCTGTTCAAGGGAAAATACAGCAACAAGGTGCGCAAGGAATTGGTCATTTTCATTACGCCGCACCTGATCGATTACTGATTCGCTGCATGACAACGGCGCCCGATCTTGAAAATTGTTACCTGGAACTGGGGTTGAGCGAGCCACCGTTCCGGATCACGCCGGATACGCAGTTTTTTTTCCCGCACAGTCAGTACCTTTCCGCGCTCGGCCATCTGCGATTCGGCATGTTGTCGGGCAACTTCACCGTCCTGACGGCGGAAGTGGGTCTGGGCAAGACCTTGTTGTGTCACCACCTGTTGCGTAACCTTCCCGATGGCGTGCGCACCGCTTATGTCTACAACCCGCAACTCAGCTTCCTTGAATTGATGCGCAGCATCATCCACGACCTCGGCGAAGAAGTACCCGCCGGAGAGAGTGAGGCGGCCCTGCAGCAATACATGCTCGAAGTCCTGGTCAAGCATACTTCTGCCGATACGCGAGTTGCGGTGCTGGTGGATGAGGCGCACCGCTTGAGTCCTGCGGTGCTGGAAGGTTTGCGCCTGCTTTCCAACCTGGAAACGGAAAAGCAAAAACTGCTGTCGCTGCTGCTGGTCGGACAACCCGAACTGGAGACGCAACTGAAGCACAAGGACATGCGCGCCTTGCGCGAACGCATCAGCATCTGGCATCGACTGCGTGCATTCAGCCTGGCCGAGACCACAACTTACATCAACCATCGCCTGGACAGCGTGCGCACCAGCGGCCGCCTGAAATTCACTCGTGCCGCCCTGGTGATGGTCTACTACTACAGCAGAGGCGTACCGCGCCGCATCAACCTGATATGCGACCGGGCTTTGCTGGCAGCCTATGTGAAGGGTACTGCCACTGTCACCGCACCGATGGTGCGGCGCGCAGCACGCGAGGTTCTGGGGGTGGATGTCAATGTGTAATCATTGCGGGAGCGACCCCGGGCCTCGATGCAGTTGTATGGCCATGTTCGCTGGCATGGTGAAAACGGGATACTGATCGCAATGAGCATCATAGACGACACATTCAAAAAGCTGGACGAAGAGCGTGCTGCGCTCGACACTGCAGCGCCCGTTCATAATCCGGTCGGGCCAACAAGTGACCTGGGTTACGTCGCCGGGTCACGCAAACGCAGCCCGGTCTTGTTTGTCATGCTGGCAGTGATTTTTGTTGGAGCCGGTGTGCTGGTCTATGTGTTGTTGCCGGAAGCGAAATCCCCGCCCGCGCCCGCCCGCTCGCTGACCGAAGCGCCGCTGGCAGCTGACGTGCCGGCCCCGCCGCCGGCTGCAGAAGTCGCGGCCACTGCGCCTGTTCCAGCCACGCCGCCTGTTGCCAGGATAACTGCGCCCACTTTTATACCTCAGCCTGTCGTCGTCGTGGCCGAGCATGCCGGGGATGCACAAGTGCCATCCGGGGCTGAGGAAACGGAACCGCAGGGTGTGATTCCGCCGCCCTCCTGGTATGAGGAGGGCTGGAATGCCGCGAGGACTGGAAACTGGCCAAAAGCATTATCGGCGTGGGAAGAAGGAGTACGCGGATTACCCGGCGACAGGTTGGTGATCACCGGTAACAGTTACGCCGCGCTGAATGATTTTTCGGCTGTGCTGAAACAATACGTGAAGTCGTTCCCGTCCATCGGTATTCGGCAACGGTACTACAACGGGCAAACGGTGTACCGTCTGCTGGTGTTTCCATACGGCGGCGGAACCCGTCAGGTTTTACCCAGGGTGCAAAGCATGTTTGCACACGCCGGACTGGTCGACGCGTCGTACATGCAGGCGCGCATGAGCACAGACTATGGCGTTGCGCCCGTGTCCGGGAAAGCAGCACAGGCAGTTGTCGAAGCGAAGCCCCGGGCAGTGAAGATCGATGCTGCGCCGGTCACCAAACCTGGCAAGGCGGCAGCAGCAAAGGCTGTCGTCGACAAACCCCTTCTGGTTAAAGCCAGCCGCATGCCAGCCGCCAACATGGATGCGGGGGCCAGCGGCGCGGCCGCCAGAACCGCGAGCGATAATACCCGTACCTGGGAAAGTCGGGCGCTTGAGATACGCAGTCAACTGAAAGCGGAAGCCTACACCGATGTTGCCAAAAATGCGCTGCAGCTTACCCGCGACTTTCCCGATCGCTGGGAATCATGGTTCTGGCTGGGTACTGCACAATTGGCACAGGGACAACTGGATGAAGCGGACGCCGCACTGGAGCGTGCCAGCAAGCTAAATCCAAAAGTCTCGCAGGTGTGGGTGCAGCGAGCCGTTGTGGCACAGGAACGGGGTGATCATGCGGCGGCAGTGCGACTGTTGATCGAGGCGCGTAATCTGTCGCCGAGGTCGCCACAGATCTACCTCAATCTCGGCTACTCGTACGATGCACTCGGATCGACCGCTGAGGCAGAGAAGAATTATCAGAATTTCTTGGCGCTGACCGATGGGGATGCTGCATATTTGTTGCAGCGTAATCTGGTCATCGAGCGATTGGAGCGCAAAAAATAGGAAGCTGATCGAGATGTTTCCGGGATTGAAAAGATCGTTGATTCATCGGCTCGCATACGCTGTATTGCCGGCAATGGTATGCGCTGCACCGGCGCTGGCGGCGCCGACACGTACGGAATGCATGGATATGGCGGCACGGAATTCCATGATCCCGAGAAATATCCTGGATGCAGTATTGTCGGTGGAGGGAGGCCGGCCGGGGTTGCGCAAGTACAATGCCAACGGCAGTTATGACATGGGGCCGATGCAGGTCAACTCGGTCTGGCTGCCGGAACTGGGGCGGCGCGGCATCAGTGAGTATGCGGTTACCAATGATTTCTGCACCAACATTCTGGTGGGTGCATGGATCTTGGGACGCGAGTTGAAGCGCGCCAATGCCCGCGGAAATACGCCGGAATTCTGGCAAGCCGTCGGCAACTACAATTCGCACACGCCCAATTACAATGCTCGATATGCGGTGCGCGTATGGCGCCAGGCCAAGTATGCGCAGATCACGTCCGACGGAGATGAGGCGCCGCCCCGGTCCGCTCAGGATGCATCCATGCGATGATCGCCGCATGCAGCTTGCGCAGCGAATTCGTTTCCCCCAAAACGAAGCGCACATCCTGGTATGCCATGGAGGGATTTTCATGAGCAGAATATATGACCAGCTGAAATCGCTTGAAGCCGGAATCAGGAATGCGCAGGGTGGAATCGCCCCGGAACAGTGGGAACGCGAGCAGGCGTTGCGGGAAGATGAACAGAAACAGATCGCCATCGAGCGCGAAGCACGTGAACGCAACCTGCGCATCGAATTGCGGACAACCGCAGTGCCTGCTGCATCAAGCGAGCCGGCACGGTCCAACGCAGTCGCAGCGTTGTCTCTTTACCCAAAGCACGGCAACGGCCAGCAGAAGTATTATCTTGCCGCCGCATTATTGGTCGCGGTCGTTGGACTTTATGCGCTAACCAGAACCAGGCCCGCCAGTGAAGCCATCCCTGCTGCGCCGGTTATTCCGCCAACGCAAACTGCTGCCGGAATTCCGGTCGAGTCCGTGAATCGATCCCTGCAGGGATCGATCAGGCCGCCGCAAGATTCAACTGCCGGTCAGTTTGCGCAGCCTTCAGTCGGGCAGTCTCGTTTGGCGGCATCGAGGTTGATAGTTCGGGACCTCTCCGAAAACGCGAGGCCGAGGGCCAATGAAAGTCCGGGCACGGTTTTCAAGGGTGCTGAAGCATCGGCAACGACGAAAAATGTGCGTGGCTGGGATAGCCGCGCCGCAACCATACGTGAACAGATTAAAGTCGGGGCTTATGCCGAGATCGCCACCAGCGCCCGGATGCTGATCCAGGATTTCCCCGATCGCTGGGAACCGTGGTTCTGGCTGGGCACCGCCCAGCTTGCGCTGGGCCAGCGGGAAGCGGCTGAGACGGCGCTGGAACGCGCCAGCAATATCAACCCGAAAGATGCGAGAATCTGGGTGCAGCGGGCTGTCGTGGAGCAGGAACGCGGCGATCATGCTGCGGCACTTCGCCTGCTGGGCATAGCGCGCGATCTGTCGCCGGCGTCGCCGCAGATATACCTCAATATGGGATATTCCAACGATGCGCTGGGCCAGACGGGCAAGGCAGAGGATAATTACCATCGTTTCCTTGCGCTGACCGAAGGCAACGGCAGTTACCTGACACAACGCAAATCCATTCTTCAACGCCTGGCAGGCAGATATTGATCATGATCTTATCAAGCGAGCCGATTGAATCCGTGCAGCAGTTCAAGCCGCATGCTGCGCATGTCTGCCGCAAAGCGGGAGCCGCGGCATGAGCAAGGCATATGACCATCTGAAAAGTCTGGAAGCACGCATCAAGCAACAGAAGAGCGGGCAGGACCAAGTGCGGGATGATGGCGAACAGGTAGCGCAACGTGCCACGCAGGAAGCGGATCTGAAACGGGCCGCGAGCGAACGCGAATTGCAGGACCGCAAGCTTGAAGTGGGCACCCGGACTCGCCAGCAGCTGGCAGCGATCGAGGAAGCGCGGCGACGCGAGGCAGCGGAAGCGCAACTTGCCAGGGAACATACGGCCCAGCTTGCTGAAGAATCGCGGCTGCAATTGCTGTCCCGCGAACGGATAGCGGCCGAACAGGCGCAGCATAAGGCGCTGGACATGCGCATCAAGGCCGAGCAAAAGCTGGCACGGCAGCACCAGTCCCGGCAGGTGCAGGAACAGCACGAGCGCGAAAAAGCGATGCAGCGCGCGGCAGCCGAAGCGCAGCTTGCCGAGGAACATGCAGCACAACTGATGGAAGAGACACGGCTGGAAGCGCTGTCACGTGAGCGGGCGGCGGCCGAACAGGCACAACAGCAGGCGGTTTCAGCACGCATCGAGTCCGAACGCGATCTGGCCAGGCAACTCAAGGCCAGACAGGCGCAGGAACAACTGGAACACAAGCAGGCGTCGCAACGCGCGGCACAGGAAGCAGAGCTGAAACGGGTCGAAGCCGAACGCAAAGCTCAGGAACGCAAGCTGGAAGCGGAGGCAAAGTCCAGGCAACAGAGGACGGTGATCGAGGAGACGCAACGACGCGAGGCAGCGGAAGCGCGGCTGGCCGAGGAGTATGCCGCGAAGCAGGAGGAAGAGGCTCGGCTGGAAGCACTGTCGCGTGAACGGGCAGAGGCCGAACTGGCCGAGCAGCAGTCGCTGGCCGCACGCACCGAAGCGGAACGCCAGCTTGCCCGGCAACTTCAGGCCAGGCAGGCGCAGGAATTGCAGGAACACAAACAGTCTGAAATACGTGCGGCGCATGAGGCAGAACTGAAACGAGCCGAAGTAGAGCGCGAAGCGCAGGAACGCAAGCTGGAAGCGGAAGCACAAGCCCGTCAGCAGCAGGCGGCGATCGAGGAAGCGCAGCGACGCGAGGCAGCGGAAACACGACTTGCCGAAGAGCATGCTGCGCAGCTTGCGGAAGAGGCACGGCTGGAAGAATTGTCGCGGGAACGGGAAACGGCCGAACTGGCCGAACAGCAGTCGTTGGCCGCGCGCATCGAAGCGGAACGACAATTGTCCCTCCAGATCAATGCCCGGCATGTCCAGGAAAAACAGCAGCACAAGCAGGCGACGCAACGCGCGGCGCAGGAAGCGGAACTGAAACGGGTCGAAGCCGAACGCGAAGCGCAGCAACGCAAACTGGAGGCCGAAACAAAAGCCATGCAGCAGCAGGCGGCGATCGAGGAAGCGCAGCGACGAGAGGCAGAAGAAGCACGACTTGCCGAGGAACAAGCCGCGCAGCTTGCGGAAGAGGCGCGGCTGGAAGCACTGTCACGTCAACGGGAAGCGGCCGAACTGGCACGGCAGCAGGCGCTAGCCGCACGCATCGAGGCCGAGCAAAAGCTGAGCCAGCAACGCCAGGCTCGCGAATCACAGGAACAGCAGGAGCGCGAACGGTCAGCGGAACGCGCGGCGCAGGAAGCAGAGCTGAAACGGATCGAGGCGGAACGCGAAGAGCAGGAACGCAAGCTGGAAGCGGAAGCAAAAGCACGACAGCAGCAGGCGGCGATCGAGGAAGCACAGCGACGCGAGGCAGAGGAAACACGACTTGCCGAGGAGCATGCCGCACAGCTGGTGGAAGAAGCACAGCTGGAAGCGTTGTCGCGCGAACGGGAAGCGGCCGAACTCGCACAGCAGCAGGCGCTGTCTGCGCGTATCGAGGCCGAACGACAGCTGACCTTGCAGATTCAGGCCAGGCAGGCGCAGGAACAACAGGAGCACAAGCAGGCTGCACAACGCGCGGCAGAGGAGGCAGAACTGAAACGGGCCGAAGCCGAACGTGAAGCGCAGCAGCGCAAGCTTGAGGTGGAGGCAAAGGCCCGGCAACAGCAGGCGGCGATCGAAGAAACACAGCGGCGTGAGGCAGAGGAAACGCGACTTGCCGAGGAGCATGCCATGCACCTGGCGGAAGAAGCGCAGCTGGAAGCGCTGTCGCGCGAACAGGCAGCAGCCGAATTTGTGCAGCAGCAGGCACTGGCCGCGCGCATCGAAGCAGAACAACAGTTAACCCGGCAAATCAAGACCCGGCAGGAGCAGGAACAGCAGGAGCGCGAACGGTCAAAGGAACGCGCGGCGCAGGAGGCAGAGCTGAAACAGGTCGAAGCCGAACGCGAAGCGCAGCAACGCAAACTGGAAGTGGATGCGCAAGCCCGGCAGCAGCAGGCGGCGATCGAGGAAGCGCAGCGACGCGAGGCAGAGGAAACACGACTGGCCGATGAGCATGCCGCACACCTGGCGGAAGAAGCGCGGCTGGAAGCGCTGTCGCGTGAACGGGCAGCTATCGAACTCGCACAGCAGCAGGCGCTGGCTGCGCGTATCGAGGCCGAACGACAACTGACCTTGCAGATTCAGGCCAGGCAGGCGCAGGAACAACAGGAACGCAAACAGGCTGCACTACGCGTGGCACAGGAGGCTGAGCTACAACGGGTCGAAGCCGAACGCGAAATGCAGGCGCGCAAGCTGGAAGCCGCACGGCTGGCAGAAGATGATGCTGAACAATACACAAAAGCACCGGCTGAAAGCGCCGGCATTTTCGCATCGCTGTTTTCCCGAAACCAAGTCGATGTTCGTCGCAAGTATTATCTGGTCGTCGCTGTGCTGGTCGCAGTCGCGGGAGCTTATGTATTCAGCAACCGCCCGGTCAGCGTGAAACCGCCTGCTGTGCCGATGGTAAAGGCGCCGGTACAGTCGAAGGTGGCGCCATCCATGCCAGTCGAGAGTCATGAAGATGCTGTTGCCAGGGCGAATCAGGAAACCGAATCGAAAATCCGCCAGGACATTCAGTCGTGGGCGGATGCCTGGTCGCGGCAGGATACGGCGGCGTATCTCTCTTCCTATGCAAAAGAGTTCAATGTGCCGGGTGGACTCTCGCGGGCAGATTGGGAAACACAGCGGAAGACCAGGCTGCACAAGTATCGTTCCATCAAGATCACGCTGCGGGATGTCGAAGTTTCATATGCGGGCGGCGATCAAGCGAGCGTGAGTCTCACCCAGGATTTCCAGGGAGACAAATACAGGGAGATCGGCACCAAAAAGGAATTTCTTCTGAAAGAAGTTGAAGGACGATGGTTGATTACCAGCGAAAGGGAGCTGTGACATTGCGTGAGGGCCGTTCCCCAAAAGCAGGGGGCTCATGATCGAATATCGGCAGTCCTGTTTCGCTCAACTATCCATAAGTTCGTTACTGAGCCTGCCCCACTCCCCACTTCCCACTTCCCACTTCCCACTTCCCACTCCCCACTTCCCACTCCCCACTCCCCACTCCCCACTTACAACGTACTACCAGACCACGCCTGCTGCAACGCCTGACCAAACACCTCAACAGTCTGTGCTCCAGAAACCCCCGATCTCTCGTCGAACACGAAGAACGGCACGGCGTTGATGCCGAATGCCGCCGCGCGGGATTCGTCGGCGCGGACCGCGTCAGCCCAGGCATCGCTTTCCAGCATCGCCAATGCGTCATTTTCCGGGATGCCGAATTCCGGCGCGAGCCGGGCCAGTTCGGTGCGGTCGCCGACCGCCAGTGCTTCGGAAAAGTAGGCATGCATGATGCGCTCAGTGGCGCGGTCGCCGAAGTTCAGTGACGTGGCGAAGTGCAGCAGGCGGTGTGCATCGAAGGTGTTGCCGGGACGGGCGGCGGACAAGTTGTATTCCAGGCCGACCTCCCCGGCGACGCCGCTCACGCGCGCGTTCATCTCGGCCGCCTGTTGCAGGCTGACGCCGTATTTGCGCGCCAGCAATTGTTCCAGCGTGCCCTCATGCTGTCGCGGTGAGTCGGGATCGAGTTCAAAGCTGCGCCAGATAATGGTGACCGCATCGCGCTGCTCGAATTGCGCGAGCGCATGCTCGAAGCGGCGCTTGCCGATATAGCACCACGGGCAGATCACATCAGACCAGATTTCTATTTGCATGATCTTTATTTTGAAATGGTAAACCCCCGCTTATGCCGGCGGGCAATTTTGTTCCCTCCCCCTTGCAGGGGGAGGGTTAGGGTGGGGGTAGAGACTCGGCATATCCACCGTCCTACCCCCATCCCAGCCTTCCCCCTTAAAGGGGGAAGGAGCGAAAACCAGACGTCGCTTGCGGTTTTCGTTCCTGCATATATTCACAGCATTACATTCATCGCATCGCACAAAAACCTGACCAGCGGCACCGAAGCCGCAAACCGGGCATGTACGATCTTCACCAGGTCCTTGCTGATGACCTCATCTTTTGACAGCGCCGCCAGCCCGATGAAATCCTTGCGCTTCAGGTCCTCGATCGCCGGATGATCGGCCGCATAGCCTTTGGGCGGGCGGGTGAGCGTGTCGCCTTCGAGGGTGAACAGCTTGCTGAACTTGCGGTCGTCGCGCGCGGCGAACCACAGCTCGGGATATTCGGCGATGCGCCGGCGGATCTGCGCCAGCGCGTCCGGCTCGGGATGCCAGCAGCCGGCACCGATGAAGCATTCAACCGGCGCGATATGCAGGTAGAAGCCGGGCGCATGCACATCCTTGCCGAGGGAATGACGGAACTGGATGCCGATGTTGGTCTTGTAGGGCGTCTTGATGCGGGAGAAACGCGTGTCGCGATACACGCGCATCAGCGAGCCGCCGGATTTCTTCGCTTCGGCGCGAAAATGCGGCGCGATCTTCGCCAGATGCGGTGCCATCGCGCTGATGAATTCGAGCGCCGGCTCGCGCACCAGCGACTCGTATTGCGCCTTGTTGGCCTCGAACCACTGGCGATTGTTATTGCGGGACAGGGTGTCGAGAAATCTGAAGGTGGCTGGACTGAACATGGTGCCAGTCTACCCAATCCCGGCAGCAATGAAAATATTCATGGTTAACCGTACAATAGCGGCCAGCCATGATTGCCTACCTCGTCCGCCGTATCCTGTATGCCATCCCGATCCTGATCGGGGTGAACCTGCTCACCTTCGCGCTGTTCTTCGTGGTAAATACGCCGGACGACATGGCGCGCATCCAGCTGGGCATCAAGCGCGTCACGCCGGAGGCGATCGTAAAGTGGAAGGCGCAGCACGGTTACGACAAGCCGTTGCTGTTCAATTCCGCCGCCGCCGGAACGGACAAGCTCACCAACACCATTTTCTTCGATAAATCCGCCAGCATGTTCGTGTTTGACTTCGGCTACTCCGACGACGGGCGCAGCATCAGCCGCGAGATCGTCACGCGCATGGGGCCGAGCCTGTCGATCGCGCTGCCGACCTTCCTGATCGGGTTGGCGGCATTTGTCACCTTTGCCCTGCTGATGACGCTGTTTCGCGCCACCGCGCTGGACTATGCGGGCGTGGCGCTGTGCGTGGTGCTGATGTCCATCTCCGGTCTGTTCTATATCATTGGCGGACAGTTCCTGGTGAGCAAGATCTGGCATTGGGTGCCGATCTCCGGCTACGGCAGCGGCCTCGACAGCCTCAAGTTCGTGCTGTTGCCGATCGCAATCGGCATCGCCGGCAGTGTCGGCGCCAGCAGTCGCTGGTACCGTACCATCTTCCTCGAAGAGATCGGCAAGGACTATGTGCGCACTGCGCGCGCCAAGGGCCTGTCGGAACTGAGCGTGCTGTTCACCCACGTGCTGAAGAACGCGATGATCCCGATCCTGACCGGCGTGGTGGTGGTGATCCCGCTGCTGTTCATGGGCAGCCTGCTGACTGAGTCATTCTTCGGCATCCCCGGCCTCGGCAGTTACACGATAGACGCGATCAACGCGCAGGACTTCAGCGTAGTGCGCGCGATGGTGTTCCTCGGTTCGGTGCTGTACATCGTCGGGCTGATCCTGACCGACATCTCCTATACGGTGGTCGATCCGCGGGTGAGGCTGCAATGACAAACTTGATGTATGAATCTACCGTGCGCACTGAGCGAAGGCCGATTTTTAGCCCGAAGTCGAAGCGCATTCCCGCCACACTTCGACTTCGGTGCTTCGCGTCTACACTCAGTGCGAACGGAATGAGAAAGCGATCAGTGAGATGAGTTTCATGCCCGTCATGCTGTGGACCGATGCGCTGATCTTCCTGCTCATCGCAGTAGCTATTGCATTCGCGTGGTGGATACAGCGGCGGCCGCACCTGATGTTGCCGTGGCAGCGAGTGGCACAGAGTCGCGTGGGTATGGGGTCGCTATTGGTGCTGTCGGTGTTCGTTCTGGTTGGCGTGCTGGATTCGTTGCATTACCGCGTTGCACTGCCGGACAAGAGCAACGGGCAGACGGTCTATTCGCCCGAGGTGTTGAGCGTATTCGACCACCTGGTCGACGATCTGCGCACGCATACCGAGAAGACCTATTCCGCGCCGCTGGCGGCGTATCTGTATGCGAAGGAAAGCATCGAGACGCCGGATGGCAAGGTGTTGCGCGACTATCCGCGCTTGAAGTACGGTGGGGCGCAGCTGGCCGATCCGGGGCGCGAGCTTTCCGGCGATGTGGCGAAGAGGATGCTGCTCGGTGCAGCGGCTGGCCTGGTGGGCGGACTGCTCCTGTTTTTTGGGGGGAGCAAATTATTGCGCCGGCCATCTTCTCCCTTGCGCGGCGTGAGCGGAGCGATGTTGCTTACCACGCTGGTCATCGCCGCGTTCATTGGCGCCATCGCCGATCTTGCCACTGCCTATCACGTGCTCGGCACCGACAAGGTCGGGCAGGACGTGCTGTATCTTTCGCTGAAAAGCATCCGCACCGGGCTGGTGATCGGCACCGTCACCACGCTGGTGATGCTGCCGTTCGCGCTGCTGCTGGGCATAGCTGCCGGCTATTTCCGCGGCTGGATCGATGATGTGATCCAGTACCTTTATACCGTGCTCAGTTCCATCCCCAGCGTGCTGCTGATCGCGGCGGCGGTGCTGATGATGCAGGTGGTGATCGAGATGCATGCCGACTGGTTCGAAACGTCCGCTGCGCGCGCCGACGTGCGGCTGCTGTGCCTGTGCCTGATCCTCGGCGTGACCAGCTGGACCGGGCTGTGCCGCCTGTTGCGCGGCGAGACGCTGAAGTTGCGCGAGATGGAATATATCCAGGCGGCGCAGGCCTTCGGCGTGTCGTCGTTCCGCATCCTCACACGCCACATCCTGCCCAACGTGATGCACATCGTGCTGATCTCGGTGGTGATGGACTTCAGTGCGCTGGTGCTGGCCGAGGCGGTGCTGTCCTATATCGGCGTCGGCGTGGATCCCACCACCAACAGTTTCGGCAACATGATCAACGCGGCGCGGCTGGAGATGGGGCGCGACCCGATGGTGTGGTGGTCGCTGGCCTCCGCCTTTGGCTTCATGTTGCTGCTGGTGCTGGCGGCCAACCTGTTCGCCGATGCGGTGCGCGATGCGTTCGATCCGCGCCTGAATCGCTCGGATAACGCCGCATGACGGCCCTGCTGAAAGTCACCGGGCTGGTCACGCGCCTGCACGACGGCGCGCACATCGTCGACGATATCTCATTCGGCATCGAGCCTGGCGAGACCTTTGCGCTGCTGGGCGAATCCGGCTGCGGCAAGTCGATGACTGCGCTGTCGCTGATGCGCCTGCTGCCGGGTGGCATACAGGTCGCAGGCGGCAGGGTGCAGTTGTCCGATATCGACCTGCTGTCGTTGCCCGAGCGCGACATGCGCGCGGTGCGCGGCGGTCGCATGGCGATGGTGTTCCAGGAGCCGGGATTGAGCCTGAACCCGGTGATGACAGTCGGCAGGCAGATCGCCGAGGCGCTGGAACTGCATCAGGACCTGAGCGGCGACGCGGCGCAGGCGCGCTGCATCGAGCTGTTGCAGCGAGTCGGTATCCCGGATGCGCCGCGCCGGGTGCATGAATATCCGTTCCAGCTTTCCGGCGGCATGAAGCAGCGCGTGATGATCGCGATGGCGCTGGCCGGGAAACCGAAGCTGCTGGTGGCGGACGAGCCGACTACCGCGCTGGACGTGACGATCCAGGCGCAGGTGCTGCAACTGCTGCGAGATACCCAGCAGCAGACCGGCATGTCATTGCTGCTGATCACGCACGACCTCGGCGTGGTGGCCGAGATGGCACACCAGGTCGCGGTGATGTATGCCGGGCACATCATCGAGCAGGCGCCGCGCGCGCAGCTGTTCGCCGCGCCAGCGCATCCCTACACGCAGAAATTGTTCGCCGCATTGCCGGGTGCGCAGCAACAGGATCAACCGCTGGCCGCGATCCCCGGCAGCGTGCCGCAATTGCACGAGATACCAGCTGGCTGCCGTTTCGCGCCGCGCTGCGACAAGGCCTGGGCGCTATGCCACGAACAGGCGCCGGTATGGACGGAGATCGGCAACGGGCAGGGGGTGCGGTGTCATCTGTATTCGGAGCCTGTAGCTGGTAGCTTGTGGCCGGTAGCTAAAAGCGAAAACCCCGAAGCAACCCGGGCCGGGGTCAGCTACCAGCTACCAGCTACCAGCTACGAGCTCTTGCAGGTCAAAGACCTGCAAGTCCACTTCCCCATCCACAAGGGCATCCTGCAGCGCACCGTGGGCTGCGTAAAGGCGGTCGATGGCGTGTCGCTGTCGATTGCGGCGGGACGCACATTGGCGCTGGTGGGTGAGTCCGGCTGCGGCAAGACCACGGCGGGGAAGGCGATGCTGCAACTGATCCGCCCCACAGCGGGCAGCGTGCAATTTGGCGGCAACGAACTGGTCGGTCTCGATGCGCAGTCGATGCGCCGGCAGCGCACGGGCATGCAGATGGTGTTCCAGGATCCGTATGCATCGCTGAACCCGAAGATGCGCGTGGCCGAGATCATCGAGGAAGGCATGGACGCGCTGAATGTCGCGGACAGCGCGGCCTCGCGGCAATTGCGCGTCGATGCTTTGCTGCAACAGGTTGGGCTGCCGCAAGCTGCCAAGTGGCGCTATCCGCACGAGTTCTCCGGCGGGCAGCGCCAGCGCATCGCGATCGCCCGCGCGCTGGCGGTGAATCCGAAACTGCTGATCTGTGATGAGCCGACCAGCGCACTCGATGTGTCGGTGCAGGCGCAGATATTGAACCTGCTGAAATCGTTGCAGCAGGAGCTGGGTCTGAGTTATTTGTTCATCACGCACAATCTTGCTGTGGTCGAGTATCTGGCGCAGGAAGTGTGTGTGATGTACCTCGGTCGCATAGTGGAAAGAGGCACGGTAGAAGAAGTGTTGCATCATGCGCGACATCCCTACACGCAGGCGCTGTTGTCAGCGGTGCCGCGTATAGATAATCAGGGAGTCGAAGTAGTGCACCTGGCGGGCGATATGCCTTCGCCCGCCAACCCGCCGCATGGCTGCCACTTTCATCCGCGATGCCCGCGTGTGATGCCGGCGTGCCGCGAGCGTTACCCGGCAGCCAGCGCGAGCAGTGCGACGCACCGCGTGCACTGCCACCTGTATAACGACGAGTAAGAGGAGTGGGCGGCGCGAAAGCGCTTAGGGGTTGAAGGCGACTTTGATACGCCCGGCGCTTGCCTGCGTTGGCGAATTGCTGCTAGCGATGAGCAGACGTTGTCCGGGGTGGATCATTGAAGAGTTGCCGTTCTGGCTTTTCAGTGCGGCGACGCTGATGTGGTAGTGTTTTGCGATGCTGCTCAGCGTCTCGCCCCTGCGCACGATGTGGATGGTCGTGCTGCTGCTGCGTGCTCTAGCCGCCGCACCTGCTACGAGCAGCCGCTGACCGGGACGGATCAGGGAACTGTTATGGTTCTGGCGCTTCAGGGCGGCGATACTGATGTGGTAACGCCTTGAGATGCTGCCCAGCGTTTCGCCCCTTCGCACCAGATGCGTTGTCACATGGCGGTCAGCGAGGGTGGGCGGCAGGTAGGTGTTGAACGCCTCGAAATCGCTGTCCTGGGTATTGTTGCTGTTATCCGCGGGCACCAGCAGTTTTCGTCCGTCGCTGATCTTGATATATGACGCTATGCCATTTGCCGAACGCAGATCCGCTACTGAAATGTCGAAGCGTGCTGCCAGCTTGTCGAGCCGTTCTCCCTTTCTGGTCTGGTAAGGCTCCCAGGAAACCAGCGGCTTGTCGTATATATCCATGTTGTTCATGAAGGTATCGACCTTGTCTACCGGCAGCAGGATCGGCGTGTCATCGTTTTGCAGGATCACCGGGCGGTTATGCGAAGGATTCAATGCGATGAAATCTTCCAGCGGCATTTCGGCCAGTTTGGCTGCAATTTTCACGTCCATGTGGCGGGACGGGTTGACGGCGGTGAAGTAGGGCTTGTCGGGAATGTCTTCCAGAGTCAGGCCGAACTTGGCCGGATCATTGACGATGTTTTTCACTGCAAGAAGTTTGGGGACGTAATTGCGCGTCTCGCTGGGCATGTTCAAGTGGCTGTAATCGGTGGGCCGATTGTGCCTGCGGTTGTATTCCTGTGCGCGCTCAACTGCATTTTCACCCCAGTTGTATGCGGCAAGGGCCAGTTGCCAGTCGCCGAACTGGTCATGCAATGTTTGCAGGTAATCCAGTGCGCTTTTGGTGGCGCTGACGATATCCCGACGTTCATCATGCCACCAGTTCTGTTCCAGGCCGAAATGCTTGCCGGTGGACGGGATGAATTGCCAGATGCCGACAGCGCTGCTGGCGGAGCGGGCGTCGGGCTTGAACGCACTTTCGATCATCGGCAGCAATGCGATCTCCGTCGGCATGCCGCGCTTTTCCACTTCCGAGACGATGAAGTACAGATAACGCCGGGCTCGTTCGCTCATGCGCTCGACATAATCGGGGTGGTTTTCGTACCACTTTTCCTGGCGTGCGATAAGGGAACTGTCCAGTTCCTGCATTGCAAAACCCTTGCGGATTCGTTGCCATAAATCAGCATAGGAAAGCGATGAGTCTGAGGTAAGGTCCGGTTTGAAGTCCGCCGGATGCATGATCACCACTGCTGGAGGGACATCCACCGTGTTCAATTCGATAACGGTGGGGGTGGGGGGTAATCTGGGCTTCGAAACAAGTGTGGTTGCTGACGTAACCGGGTCGGGGGTCAGTGCAGGATCGATATTCGAGCGCTGCAGGATTGACGATGCCGGAGTGTAATTCGCCAGGTTGTTGTCGGAAATGGCGGGGGTTACGGTCAACTCGGGTCTTGCAGTATCGGTACCTGGAGTTGTGACCGGGTCGGGTTGAGCAAGGCTCCGGGTACCCGTGAGGGATCGGGATGGATCACTTTCGTGGAGCTGGTCGGAAGGCTGGGTAATGGCAACATATTCCGTACTCGCCACCAAGCCTTCACTCAAGACAGGAGCAGAGAAAATTGCTGCAATCAGGCAGCAGATCAGAGAGCTGACTTTGTTGAATGTCACTGCGAGTATCCCTGAGATTGATGATTCTGCTCGATGTTAACGGAGGGGGGGGAGTGCGTCAACCGGAAAGGCACTCAAAGGGACGAAGATGTGGGAATATCCGGATGAGCGGTGATAGCCTGACGAACCCCGGTCGGATGCCTCGGCACGTTCAGGGTTGAAGCGTCACCAGGCCGAATTCATGCATTGATGGATTCATGATTTGGGAGCGCTGCATTTGTTTTCCGCGTCTGCAAGCATCTTCCCGGCGATTGCGGCATCTTGCGCTTCCTTGCCGGCGGATTGGTGGAACCGGGTCCCCGGCATCTCGCCCGGTTCATTCGCTCGACGCGCCATACGCAGTACGGCCGGACAAAGTGAGCGGTCAGCGTCAAGCAGCGCTACGGTTTTTCTGAACAACGTCGGTGAGCACCAGGCGAACGGGATAAAATCTTTCATCAGGCTTTTGGTGCTCTCCGACGAGGCGTCCAGAATCGCGATCGTCTCGACGAATCGGCAATTACCTTCGTCGCCGTCTGGATGGTTCTTTATCCATTCCCTGGAAATGCGCAAGGCCGCGTCAGGTTTCCCAGCCTGCATGTCGGCTTCTGTGAGATTGACCGCCGCCAGCTTGAAATGGGAGTCGCGTTGCCAGGTTCTTGTCCACAAGTCGAGATTGGATGACCATGCGATCTTGTTGTCTGCCGCATAGGGGATAGTGCCGGCTGTTACAATCAATGCCAGGAACATGCCCGCTATCCGAGCCTTCCCCTTGATCACGGTCAATGCAGTCATTGCCAGGGCGATCAGCACTGCAGCCGATGGGGCGATATAGCGTGCGCAGATCAATTGACCGATGGAGGCATCATTGAAGGATGTCAATGCAGCATGTCCGATAAGCGCGATTCCTGCCAGGGTAGCCCAGGCCCATGCCCGGAAAGCGGGGTCTCGTTTGCGGATGCTGCGGAGTGTCAATATCGCGCAAGTCACAGTCATCGCCGGCAACATGACGGAGAGGGAATAAACAAGCCAGGGAACGCCCCATCCCGGTGAGTGGACCGGCGACCTGTCGAGGAATGGGGCGACCAGCATCACCAACTGCCTGGTCATGGCCTCGGCGAAAAAGGGAAAAAACGTTCCCTGCGTTGTCACCGTAGTGGTGGCAGGATGCTCGAACACGGCAAATGCGAGTATCCTCAGCGCCAGCGTCAGGGCAGTGCCGAACGCGAGTCCGTAGGCCAGCCGGACAAATTTCCGGTTCATGGAGCAGCGTATTCCATCCATCAGGAAAATCGCGGCTATACCCAGTGCCCAGGCGCTGCCCGTCTCTTTGGTCAGGCCCAGCGCCAGCCCCCATGCCAAACCTTCCATCAGATAACGTTTCCCGGTTTCATCGGCTGCGGGTTGACAGGCCAAAACGGCATGGCGCAATAAAAGCCCGCAGACAAAGAAAGTCAGCAGCAGATCGAAGCGTGCCGACAGCCAGATGATCGCTTCTGCAAAAACCGGCGACAAGCCGAGGAACAAGACCAGCAGCGGAGCCGTAGCCTTGACGGAGCCGGAGGCTGTCCTGACATGGAAGGACAGCAGCACCCAGCCGGTGGCGGCAAACAGCAACAACGACAGGGCCTTGTTGATTTCTGGCGCCACTCCCATCAACTGGGGCAGGACAATGGACAAGACACCAAGCGGCCGCCAATATTTCCAGTCGATCGAAAGTATGCCAAAAAGTGCGGTCGCATTGGGGTGCGCATGCCAATCGAAAATGGCATTGTCATCCCAGACCAGATCCGGAGTGAGTATCAGCAAGCAGGGAGTGAGCAGGACTATAAGCAGGAGCAGGTTCCATCGCCCATACCGCGCATTCAGCTGTGTCTGGGATAATGTGCCCATGGGGTAGTGATGGCCGGGCGTCAGGTTTCTGCCGCTGCTGCGCGGGTTACTTGGCTGCGCAAGTTGGCCTGCGCCGAAATCCAGCCACCCTTGAAATCATCTGATAACTTCCTTCAATTGTTCAAGGATGGCAGGATTTTCCAGGGTTGAGACATCCTGGGTGATCTCTTCGCCCTTGGCAATGGCGCGCAACAGTCGCCGCATGATCTTGCCGGAGCGGGTTTTAGGCAGGTTATCGCCGAAGCGGATCTCGTCCGGTTTGGCAATCGGCCCGAGTTCCTTGCTGACCCAGTTGCGCAATTCCTCGACGATCTGCTTGATCGCGGCGGGCTCGTGCGGACGGGCGCTTTTCAGCACCACAAATACCACGATGGCTTCGCCCTTGATCTCGTGCGGCCTGCCTACCACTGCAGCTTCCGCTACCAGCGGGTTGGCGACCATGGCCGATTCGATCTCCATGGTACCGAGGCGGTGGCCGGAGACTTTCAGCACGTCGTCGATGCGGCCCATGATCCAGAAATATCCGTCTTCATCGCGGTGCGCCGAATCGCCGGCCAGATAGTAACCGCGCATCTCATCCGGGAAGTAGGCCTTGCGGTAGCGCTCGGGGTCGCCCCAGATGGTGCGGATCTGTGACGGGAACGGACGCTTGATGACCAGAAAGCCACCATGCTGGTCGTGCACTTCGTCACCCGCCTCGTTGACGATGGCGGCCTGGATACCGGGAATCGGCAATGTGCATGAACCGGGCTTGGTGGGCACGGCACCGGGCAGCGGCGCGATCATGTGGCAACCGGTCTCGGTCTGCCACCAGGTATCCACGATCGGGCAGCGTTCCTGGCCGACCACGGTGTGATACCACATCCATGCTTCCGGGTTGATCGGCTCGCCCACTGTGCCGAGCAGGCGCAGACTGGACAGGTCATATTGTTTTGGCAGGTCGCCGCCCAGTTTTATCAACGAACGGATCGCGGTGGGCGCGGTATAGAAAGTGGTGACCTTGTGATTTTGCACCATCTTCCAGAAACGCCCGGCATCGGGCCAGGTCGGAATGCCTTCGAACATTACCTGGGTGGCACCCACTGCCAGCGGCCCATACGTCACGTAACTGTGACCGGTGACCCAGCCCACGTCGGCGGTGCACCAGAAGATATCGGATGGCTTGTAGTCGAATACCCAATTCATCGTGACGATGGTGCCCAGCAGATAGCCGCCGCTGGAATGCTGCACGCCCTTTGGTTTGCCGGTGGAACCGGACGTGTAGAGGATGAACAGCGGATGTTCGGCTTCCACCCACTCCGGATCGCATCGCGTCGGCTGGCGGTTGAACAGGTCGTGCCACCAGAAATCGAAATCGTCGGTCCATTGCACCGGGTTGCCGGCGCGCCGGTATACGATGACGCTGTGCACGCAGTTGCAATCTCCCATCTGCAGCGCATCATCCACGATGGATTTCAGCGGCATCAGCTTGCCGCCGCGATATTGCGCATCGGCAGTGATCACGGCACATGCCTGCGCGTCCACGATCCGCTCGTACAGGCTTTTGGCGGAGAAGCCGCCGAACACCACGGAATGGATCGCGCCGATGCGCGCACAGGCCTGCATCGCCACCACCGCTTCGACACTCATCGGCAGGTAGATGATGACGCGGTCGCCCTTCTTGATGTTGCGGGACTTCAGTGCATTGGCGAACTGGCAGACGCGGCCATGCAATTCACGGTAGCTGACGTGGGAGACCTTGCCGTTGTCGGCCTCGAAGATGATCGCGGTTTTGTTCGGCTGGGTCTCCAGGTGCCGGTCGAGGCAGTTCCATGAAACGTTAAGTTTGCCGTCTTCGAACCATTTGCAGAATGGTGCAGCACTCTCATCCAGCACCTTGGTGAAGGGTTTGTGCCAGGTGACGAGTTCGCGCGCAAGTTTCGCCCAGTATCCGGTGTAGTCCTGTTCCGCAGCATCGACCATCGCCTGGTATGCCGGCATGCCAGACACGTTGGCCTGGCTGGCAAACGCGGCGGCAGGCGGAAAGACGCGGGTTTCATTCAATGCGGATTCGATACTGTTGGCCATGGTTCTTCCTTGATATTGCCGGACTATGCTTCCAGGAAATGATATTGCCGGAACGGATGTTGCAGAAACCGGCATGACTTGCAGGCACGGCTAGTGATCATCGCTGAACCGTGTGGAAGTTCCTTCTGCCGGGCCATCGCCGTCCGGGTCGGTCCAGTCGGAGATGCCGATCTCGTCTTCCGCTTCCTGCAGCGACTCGCCTTCCTCATAGTCGCTGTCGTCCCGGTACAGCATGTCTTCCTGCGCCTCGGTCAAGGTGGAGAACGGCCCGTACAATTTGTCTGAATCGCTGGCCTGCCAGTAAAACCCATCCGGGCGTTCGATCATTCGCGCCATATTGGGTTCGGCAATGGGTTTATCCTGGGTCATTTGGTTACCTTGCTGCTGACGGGATGCTTGCGGTATTCAACCAGCACGCGAAAATCAGGTCTGCATCACTCATCGCGTTATTGTACTCCGGCAGTCAGCGTTGTTGCATTTGATCAAGCCATGAGGAGGTAAGTATAGTTCCTGTTCGCCGGATGCTGCAATAAATTGTGAGTATGCCTGCGTCAGGGAATGCAGGAACCAGATGGAGCATGGTGATTTGGCCGGATGCTGAATTTACTTGCTGTTGCAGCCGTGTATAATGCGCGCCTTCGGGGCGTAGCGCAGCCTGGTAGCGTACGTGCATGGGGTGCACGTGGTCGGAGGTTCGAATCCTCTCGCCCCGACCAGCAAATCCTCGCGATATTCCTCGCATATTCCATCGTTCCTGAAAACCCTGAAATCCCAGACAGGAATCAGCTGCATCTATACCCGGACTCGACCGGTATTTTCCCTGTTGAATACGCGCCAGAATAGTGTCCAAAATTGCTGATATGATCCAGTTGCACCAGCCAGGCCGTTCAGGCGCCTGCCTGCAAAGCAAGATGCACAGTTCGAGTCATGTTCATTCTTCATACTTATGACGCCACAACAATATCTTGAGCATAAGCTGAAAAACTGCGCGCATTACAAGCTTTCCATGCATGAGCAAGAAAACTTGAGAAGTGCAGGATTGAAGCAGTTTCTGTTTGGCCAGATTACGAGGAAAAAATTTCGCCGCTGGAAGTTGCCCGACCTTGCGCGCCAGCGCATAGAGAGGGCGCTTGATCACTGCATCACCAAACAGCAGCCCATCCTTTTTCGGTTCCGATTCGGCGGTTATAAACTGTGGCAACTTGAATCGGCGCCAGAAGTGGATTGGGCGGAATTTTTTTCCCTTGCTTATTATTCCGAGTACCTGGCGCCGATTATTGCAGTGCATAAGCCCGGCGTAAAACTCTGGTTCATGTCCGACGATATATTCGTGGAGAGACTTGATAATGTCCCCAAATCCGATACGGAATCGTATTGCAGCTCTTTTCAAGAATTGTGCGCGGAATTCAAGAAATTTGCTCCGGAAAATTTCTCGCTCGAGATCATGCGGCACAGCGCACTATATAATTCAACAGAGGAACTCGACATCGAACTGCACGCTAAAATGAAGGAAGTCGAGGAAGATTGGAAAGAAAGGCAAAGTCCTGGAAGATTGCGCAGTGAGCTGGCAACTTCAGCCCTGAATATCAAATGGGATGGAGCGAGCAACTTGACCGGCCTTTCTGAAGTTGAAAAGAAAAAAATGATTGAGCGTAGCGCGGTCATGCACGATGCAATTGTTCAACTTCCGACGATTCTTGCTTTCTCTGCTAAAAATCCGGGCATGATTTCCTTGTTCACAACTCAATTTCCAGGCGTCGTTTCTATCGGAACCACCAAAACCTCAATCGTGAAATTCTGGGTTGGCGCAGGCGTCCTTGAGAATCGCAATGGAAGGTACCTCGACCGCATTTTAAGTCCGGGTCAAATTGAAAAAATTGCTAATATTTCTCCCCGGGAAGTGGCTCTCGATCTATTGCCGCTAAAGAATTTTTCTGCAATAAGGATTTTTGACCAGAAACTGGATTTTGTTATCAGGTAATCAGCCTTTGCGAAACAGAATCAAACGATCTTATGTCAGCACATAAGCTGATAGCAATTCCCGCCATCGTGTAAATGCACGGAGAGATGCTGTCTGTGTCTGATCCGCCCCCGCTTGCTTGAATACGGCAATCTGGTATCGTCACCTTCTGGGAAACTGATGTTAAGCTTCAACTATGCCTATATTTACCCGGTCACTTTAGCGGTACTGACTTTGTCCATCTTGCTGCCTGATTTCATATGCAATAGTTGCCTGTCAGGTTGAATCCGACATACATAAAGAATGTGATGAAATTGAACTCGACCAAGCCGCTGGTTCTGTCCCGGGATGAAATCGGTTCAATTTCATCTCCCTATCTGGCTGGCGGCAGAAAGCAGGAGTCCTGGCAAATAGACAGGGTTGAAGTTTATGCGAACAGGCTTTCCGGCGCAGTGAGCATGACCCAATTTGTAACCTCTCCCACAGATCAAAATGAGTTTCATCTGTCCTTTTTAACTGCATTGGAGTTTGTTTCCCAATTGCAGATAATATATATGCACTGCTGGGCGAATTTACCCCGTAAAACGCAAGAAGTGTGGATGGTCGAGCATACGCTGAAGAGCATTCGGCCAATAGTTAATCATGAGCTGATAAATGTGGAGATGAAGGTGGAAAAAATTCGCCGGGCTGGTGAGAAGCAGTATTGCGCGGCCACCCATCAGGTCAGCGATGACAGGGGCGGGCTATTTGAAATATGGATCAAGGCATTGATGGCATAGTCCTCACATAACAAATTTTCTATGACCCAGGTTGGCCAGAAACAAAATCCTTACCCTTACTTTGCTGAGCTTAGAAACAGAAATAAGCCTTTGTGGCTCCCTATTGATGAGGATTACCAAAGCGATGGACTCTGGTTGTTCCACAGATATCAGGATGCTTTGGATATTTTCAGGGAGACTGACAAGGTAACCAAAAATTTTTCATCGCTGAAGCCGGATCATTTGAGAACTGCTTTTGACTCGCATATGTTGAATATGGATGGGAATGACCATCTGAGATTGAGGCAGATGGTGTCAAAGTTCTTTTCCGGTCGATCCTGCCTGGCATTGGAAAAAACGATGAATGGCATATGTGATGAATCAATCGGGCGTTTAACCAGTCAAGGCGAGCCGGATCTGATCCTGGATTATGCGACTGATCTGCCTCTGAGAATTATCACGGAAATAGTTGGCCTGCCAGTCGAGGATTGCCGGAAAATCAGAGATTGGACTGTCCACATCATGGTGGATTCCCTGCGGCTTGATGACGAAATCAAGTCGAAGAGAAAGGCAGCCATCAAGAACTTTTCCGAATACATTGAAGAAAAACTGGAGGATCCAACTTCGCTGGACAAGCAGAGTTTGATTTATCACTTGTATGTGAACAAGTCACAGGGAAACATTTCGAGAGACGAACTGGTTGGAGGGGTGATTTTCTTGCTTGTCGCCGGGCATGAAACAACCATTGATTTGATCGGGAATGGATTATGGTTGCTGCTGAATAACAAGGACCAATTGAATTTATTGCTTAACGATCCCGACCTGCTGGATAGTACGGTAGAAGAGGTATTGAGATTTGAGAGCCCGAATCAGCGCAGCACATACAGGGTAGCCAAAGAAAACCTGGTCATAGCCGGCATTAATCTGAAAAAGGGAGACCAGATTGCGGTTGAAATCGGGTCGGCGAATCGTGACGAAAGCATATTTGCCCAACCGGAAGTTTTTGACATCACCAGAAAACCCAATCCACATTTGGCATTTGGTACTGGCAGGCATAATTGTCTGGGTAAATACCTGGCTCGAATCGAGGCAAAAGTTGCCATCGCAAAATTTTCCGCATACCTGATGGATGCCGAGTTGGTCGACGCGCATCCAGTCTGGAAGGACAGCTCATTTTTAAGAGGCTTGAACTCGCTTAAAATCAAACTTTAAATTCATGCTTTCAAGATAGACCTGCCGTTTTGCAGATTTGCAGGGAATATGAGGAGGGCAGTTCGACTCCATGGGAAAGACTGCGCGCGTGTCAATTCCCGGTTTGGCGGATGCATTGAAGACACTGATATTTCACTGGAATTCAGTCGGGGAGCCTGACTATTGTGCCGTGTCTGCGGCTAATGCATAATGCGATAAAACAGGGTGAGAAGTTGCGCAGACAATATCATCTTTAATGATTGAGCCTACTCTCGGGGGATGGGCTATTCATTCGCCGGTTGGCGAGTTGCTTCAGCAAATACTACCAGTTACCCGGGCGGCTTAGCCAAACTCACATGGTCAGGGAAATCCAGCATGGAAGAAAATAACAAATCAGAAAGTGTTGGCCGCGGCAGTACCAAGATGTGCAGCGTCCTGTTCGTTGACATTGTCGGGTACTCGAAAAAGACCAACGCGGAACAGATCGTCATGAAGCAGCAATTCGTGAAGCTTTGGGCGAAGGCAATGAAGGATGTTCCCCCGGACGACGTCATGGTGGTGGACGCCGGAGACGGCGCCGCGCTGACTGCCCTGGTCGAGCCTGAGGACACGATTCGTGTTGCGATGGCGCTGCGCGAAGCGACTGAGGAGCACAACATGCTCAACCAGCCCCTTGATATCCGCATGGGGATCAATTTCGGACCGGTGCAACTTTCAGTGGATGTTCATGGCAAGGCGTGCATCGTCGGCGACGCGATCAATATTGCGCAGCGGATAATGAGTTTCGCCGATGCGGGACAAATCACGATTTCCCGATCCTATTATGACGTGATCAAGCCGTTGGCCCACAAGTATGAGGAGATGTTCTATTACCTCGGGCAACGCAGCGACAAGCATGTGCGCTACCACCACATCTATGGACTGGGCAAGCGCGGAGAATCACCCCCGATAGGTAACGCGATCTCCGACGGCATAGCGCCCATCAAGCATGACGACCACTCCGAGGAAACCAGGGCCGACATTCCAGTTGCGCAAACCAATGCAACCCCGTCAGCGCCGACAATCCCGCAGCCTGCGCATGTGTCTTTCCCGGCCAGGGTGATGAACTCCATAGGTTCGGCGATCAAGGCGGTCTGGGATTTCTTTGCTTCGTTGATCAGGTCGATCTGGAATTTCTTCGCTTCGATATACAGATCGATCCGGAATTTCATTTGGGGATGGTTCAGGTGGCTGCGCTTCGTCGTGCCGCTGCTGATCATCGTATATGAGGTATTGGTGTTGATGCCGCTGATCGACAAACCTGAAGATGTAAAGAAGGAACTCGGCAGCCAGGCCGCTGCCGTGACAGGTTTTGTGAAATCCGGGTTTGGCCTTCTTAAGCAGGAGGCCAAGGTGGCAATGGTCAAGCGCGATGAGGACAAGTCCGGCGAGACAGGAACCCAGCCAGCCGATACGGCGCAACCATCGAAAGTCGACGCCGGTCCGGCGACGTCCAAGGGCAAATGAGACTGAAGCCGCCTTAAACTCCGCTGCTTCGCCAGGTTCAGGGAATTGGCACCGCCTTGATCAATTCCAGTGCCACTTCCTCTCCATCCTGTCTTTGCACATCCTGCAAGTTCTGCAAGCGGTGACTGGCCACGCCAGGTAGCACCGCCTGCACATCTTCCGGAACGACCGCATCTCGTCCGTCCAGCAATGCCCAGGCGCGCGCCGCTGCGAGCAGCGACAACCCGGCGCGCGGCGACAGCCCATGAACATAGCGCGCCGATTCGCGCGTGTGGCGCACGATGGCCTGCACGTAATCGAGCAGGGCAGGCGAGACGAATACTTGCCTGACCTTTTGTTGCAAGTCGAGAAGTTCAGCCCTCTCTATCTGCGGGGCGAGCTTCGACACGATCTCGCGCCGTTCCACGCCGGCAAGCAGGCCACGTTCCGCCTGCGCATCCGGATAGCCCAGCTGGATGCGCATCAGGAAACGGTCGAGTTGCGATTCCGGCAGCGGGAAGGTGCCGATCTGATAGGTCGGGTTCTGCGTGGCGATGACGAAGAACGGCACCGGCAATGGCCGGGTGACGCCCTCGATGGTCACCTGTTGTTCCTCCATCGCTTCCAGCAGCGCGCTCTGCGTCTTCGGCATCGCGCGGTTCACCTCATCGGCCAGGATCATCTGCGCGAAGATCGGGCCAGGATGGAACTTGAACTCATTGCTGTCGCGCTGGAAGATCGACACCCCAAGGATATCGGCGGGCAGCATGTCGCTGGTGAACTGGATGCGCTGGAATTGCAATCCGAGCGAACGCGCCAGCGCATGCGCCAGCGTGGTCTTGCCCACGCCCGGCAGGTCTTCGATCAGCAGGTGCCCACGTGCCAGCAGGCAGGTCAGAGACAGCCTGATCTGGTGGGGCTTGCCAAGGATCACCTGTTCGGCCTGATGGATAACGTTGTGCAGGGAGTTGCTCATTGTGATGTCAGTGGGGTCCATGATCAGGTTATGAACGATATGATACCTTCCCGGCTTATACAGCAGATGGATTACCTGCGTTTTTGCACATAGAACTGATACATGCCTGCAAACGTATGCGGGTTCTCTGTCTCGAACACGTTCCAGTTATCCAGATTGGTCCTCGTCTTGTCGCCGGGGAACCGTTCGCAGTATTGTTTGATGACCTGGCGTTCCAACGAAAAACCGATAAATTCCAGGCCTAGTTCGGTCATCCAGACCTTAAGTTGAGGTAGCGTCAAACGGTGTTCCTGCACATGGAACAGCAGGTCGCGGCATTCGCTGGTTGAGTAAAAATCACGGGTCGCAGTCAGCTGCCTGAATTCGATCCGGTCATGCATGGATGCCATATCTTCCCGGCAGCGGCGGATATCCGCAGCATTCGAGGCGTAGCCCTGCTCGGCGATAAAAGCGCGTGCCGCAACGATATGCCGGCGCGCATATTCGCTGTAAAAACCCAGCCGCATGATTCCATGCGGACGCAGCAGGGAAACCAGTTCCCGCCATCCAGCCAACGGATCTGCCAGGTGGTGCAACACCCCGACAGACTCGATCAGGTCGAACCTGCGGTTAATCGAGCCCAGTTTCATAATGTCTGCCTGTGCATATTCGATGTTTTCCAGGCCTGACTCGCGGGTTTTCCTTTTTGCGTAGCACAGGCTTGACAAGCTGAGGTCAATTGCCAGCACCCGGGCTGCCGAGAAATGTCGTGCCGTTTCAATAGAATGTTGGCCAGTCCCGCATCCGGCAATCAGTATGTCGATCGCATTGGATTTTCCTGATGGCGTGAATGGCACCAGAGGAAACTTATCCCGAAGAGTGCCATCAATGGTTCTTTCCATCCCGTCGTACCCGGATTTTATCCATCTCGGATACGGATTTTCCTCGTACTGTTGCTGAACCAGGCGGGAAACGTCATTGTCGATCACGTTCAGGCAAGGAATATCGCTGCGAAGTTGCTGTTCTTCCATGGGCTCATTTACTTGTTGCACTATCAGCGCGGTCACCGCAACAGGCCAATGTTGATCCGGCAGGAGGTTGGAGCTGGGCAGAGACGAAAGCGGGAAATAGGTTGCAGTGGCGACCAACTGCAATGGGGAGATCTCTCCCCCGGATTTCATTGTATCCGCGATTTGATCTCTCAATAGCCGAGCGCGGTTGAATTCTTCGTCGGTACAAGAGAAAACATATTCATTGATGAAGCATTGTTTGGCAAGGGCGCAGTAAAAAGTTAATACCCTTGCATCAAGCGTGGCTGGAGGGTTAGTGCTCGTTGCGTCGACCAGCAGGATATGTCTGGCCATGGTCAGGAAACGTTCCAGATCCAGATGACAAGTATGAGTATTTTCCAGCAGGCATTGAAGTAAATGATCTCCGGAAACAGATGAGAGGCCGGAATCCCCGAATAATTCAAGACCCGTCAATCTGGTTGGCCAGGCTTCGACGGCGCGTTGAATACAAGCTCCAATGTCACGATTTGACATTATGAGGGATATGCTTGCGGCAGCAAGATCGATTGGGCGTCTCCACCCTGCGGATATGGCTTGGATCAGCAGCATCCTGTATTCGGCGTGATCCTGAAGGAAGTTCATCTGGCTAAGGCATCCCGCAATGTTGTAATACGCTCCGGGGAAATCCTGCTGCAGCGAGAGCGTTCTGCGATAGCTTTCGATGGCTTCGTCCATCCTGCCCAGGTCCATCAGCGCATCGCCCATGTTGTAATGCGCCTCGGCATGATCCGGCTTGAGCGAGAGCGCGCTGCGGTAGCTTTCGATGGCCTCGTCGAGCCTGCCTTGATCCTTTAGCGCATTGCCCATGTTGTTATACGCATCGGCATGATCCGGCTTGACCGAGAGCGCGCTGCGGTAGCTTTCGATGGCCTCGTCGAGCCTGCCTTGATCCTTTAGCGCATTGCCCATGTTGTTATGCGCATCGGCATGATCCGGCTTGAGCGAGAGCGCGCTGCGGTAGCATTCGATAGCCTCGTCCATCCTGCCCAGGTCCATCAGCGCATTGCCCATGTTGTAATGCGCCTCGGCATAATCCGGCTTGAGCGAGAGCGCGCGACGGTAGCTTTCGATGGCCTTGTCCAGCCTGCCTTGATCCTTTAGCGCATTGCCCATGTTGTTATACGCTTCGGCATGATCCGGCTTGAGCGAGAGCGCGCTGCGGTAACTTTCGATGGCCTCGTCCATCCTGCCCAGGTCCATCAGCGCATTGCCCATGTTGTAATGCGCCTCGGCGTGATCCGGCTTGAGCGAGAGCGCGCGGCGATAGCTTTCGATGGCCTCGTTCAGCCTGCCCAGGTCCATCAGCGCATTGCCCATGTTGTAATGCGCCTCGGCATAATCCGGCTTGAGCGAGAGTGCGCGGCGATAGCTTTCGATGGCCTTGTCCATCCTGCCTTGATCCATCAGCGCATTGCCCATGTTGTAATACGCCTCGGCATCATTCGGTTGCAGCGAGAGCACCAGACGATAACTGTTGATGGCCTCGTCCGGATTGCCTTGTTGTTTAAGCGCCAGCGCCAGGTTGAAATGCGCATCGGCAAAATTCGGCTGGATCTGGATCGCCCTGCGGTAGCTCTCGATTGCCGCATCGAGATTGCCCTGGCTCTGGAGTGCAAGCCCCAGATTGCTGTGCGCCCCGGCAAAATCCGGTTTGATCGCGAGCGCTTTGCGGTGGCATTCAATGGCCGCATCCAGATTGCCCTGCGACTGCAGCGCAAACCCCAATCCGCAATGTGCCTCGGCAAGATCGGGATTGAGCTCAATCGCCTTGCGATAGTTCGTTATTGCCGCATCGAAATTGCCCAACCTGAGACTTGTATTCCCTATGCCGTTGAAATACGCCGGGGACTTGCCATCGGTTGCCATGCTGTTTGCGGCGACGGCAGTCTGACTTCCGGTTTCGAGAACTTTCGGGCCATCCAGATGACCGGATGCATTTTGTGCAGCCGCGGCGTGTGACATGCAACACTTCTTGTATTTTTTTCCGCTGCCACAGGGGCAGGGATCATTTCGGCCGGGCGTGCTCATTACTTCAGCCGTGCCGGATTGCAGAGGTGATGAATCACTTTACTGAAGAAATCTGAAGACATGATTGAGGTTGACCGGGGAATGAGCATGAACATGGGCAATCAGCTTATAAAATCAGGAAATACCTGCGATGTGCCTATTTTACCAGTCAACCCGATACACTTATATTTTTTGGCATGACGATCGTACCTTTGCTGCCTGCCAACGCGCATGCCATGTTACAGCGTCGCCGGGATCAATCGTGCCCTAACTGATATTGAGCAGTATCGCAGCCACCACCTTGCGCTCTTCCGCCACCAGAATATTGAAGGTGCGGCAGGCGGCAGGCGTGTCCATGAATTCGACGCCGATGCGCGCCGCGATCAGTTGCCGGTACAGGCCGGGATGCGGGAAATGTTGCCGGTTGCCGGTGCCGAGCAGCAAAACTTCCGGCTGCAGTCGCAGGAAATACTCGAAGTGCGCCTGTTCCAGCGCAGCGAAATTCTCGGGTTGCCAGTCAGACAGCACCTGTTCCGGCGTGACCACGATCGGGTGCTGGAAGCGCTCCCCATTGACCGTGACATAACCTTCGCCGTGAGCGGTGAAGGTTTTATGGGTCGCGGAGGTGTCGGGTTGCAGTTTCAATGGCGCTCCAATTCGCGGTGTTATTTGCTGCCCGGGGCTGGCTCGGATAGAATTGCGCCCTTTGCAGCCCGTGGTTTCAAGCTGATTTTACCGGATTCATCCCGGCTTGAAACAATAGATTGAGAGAATCAGTGAATCGATCCGACAGCGACAAGATGGACATCATGCGGCCGGTGCTCAAGTCCGCCAAGCTGGCCAATGTCTGCTACGACATCCGCGGCCCGGTGATGGCGCGTTCGCGGCAGATGGAGGAAGAAGGCCATCGCATCATCAAGCTGAACATCGGCAACCTGGCGCCGTTCGGATTCGAGGCGCCGGAAGAGATCCAGCAGGACGTGATCCACAACCTGCCGAACTCGTCCGGCTACTCCGATTCCAAGGGCCTGTTCGCGGCGCGCAAGGCGATCATGCACTACACCCAGCAGAAGAACATCGCCGGCGTGGGACTGGAGGACATCTTCATCGGCAACGGCGCTTCCGAGCTGATCGTGATGGCGATGCAGGCCCTGCTCAACACCGGCGACGAAGTGCTGGTGCCGGCGCCGGACTATCCGCTGTGGACGGCGGCGGTGACGCTGGCCGGCGGCACGCCGCGCCATTACCTGTGCGACGAGCAGGACGGCTGGCTGCCCGGACCTCGACGACATCCGCAGCAAGATCACGCCGAACACGCGCGCCATCGTCATCATCAACCCGAACAACCCGACCGGCGCGCTGTACCCGGACGAAGTGCTGCTGGAGATCATCGAGATCGCGCGGCAGCAACCAGCTGATCGTCTACGCCGACGAGATCTACGACAAGATGCTCTACGACGGCGAACAGCACACCTCGATCGCCTCGCTGGCCGACGACGTGCTGTTCGTGACCCTCAACGGCCTGTCCAAGAACTATCGCGCCTGCGGCTACCGCGCCGGCTGGATGATGGCTTCCGGCGCCAAGAAGCGACAGCGCAGGATTACCTCGACGGACTCAACATCCTGGCCTCGATGCGGCTGTGCTCCAACGTGCCGGGGCAGTATGCGATCCAGACCGCGCTGGGCGGCTACCAGAGCATCAACGACCTGGTCGCGCCGAACGGGCGCCTGACCCGGCAGCGCGACCTGGCCTGCGAGACTGCTCGACCGACATTCCCGGTGTCACCTGCGTCAAGCCCAAGGCGGCGCTGTACCTGTTCCCGCGGCTCGACCCGAAGATGTACCCGATCGAGGACGACCAGGAATTCATCCTCGAACTGCTGGAAGAGGAAAAGGTGCTGGTGGTGCAGGGCAGCGGCTTCAACTGGCCGCACACCGGACCACATCCGCGTGGTGTTCCTGCCCAACGTGGACGACCTGACCGAAGCGATCGGGCGCATCGCGCGCTTTCTGGAGATTACCGAAGGCGCCATGGCGCCAGTCGCTAGACGTTAGTCGTTAGGCGCTAGTTAAACCCGCGCAGCGGACAACGCCAACTAACGACTAACGTCTAACGACTATCAACTAGGATTTAACATATGAAACCAATCAACGTAGGCCTGCTCGGCATCGGCACCGTCGGCGGCGGCATATACACCGTGCTGTCGCGCAATGCAGAAGAGATCACGCGCCGCGCCGGGCGCGACATCCGCATCACCGTGGTGGCGGACAAGGATACCGCGCGTGCGCAAGGCGGTCACCGAGCGGCAAATGCCGCGTCACCGACGATGCGTTTTCGGTGGTCAACGATCCGGACATCGACATCGTGGTCGAGCTGATCGGCGGCTAGCGGCGTGGCCAAGGAACTGGTGATGAAGGCGATCGACAACGGCAAGCACGTGGTCACCGCGAACAAGGCGCTGCTGGCGATGCACGGCAACGAGATCTTCCTGGCGGCGCAGAAGATGCGCGTGATGGTGGCGTTCGAGGCGGCGGTGGCCGGCGGCATCCCGATCATCAAGGCGGTGCGCGAAGGGCCTGACCGCCAACCGCATCGAATGGATCGCCGGCATCATCAACGGCACCACCAACTTCATCCTGTCCGAGATGCGCGACAAGGGGCTGGCCGTTCGACGCCGTGCTGAAGCAGGCGCAGGAGCTGGGCTATGCCGAGGCCGACCCGACCTTCGACATCGAAGGGCGTGGACGCCGCGCACAAGATCACCATCCTGTCCGCGATCGCCTTCGGCATCCCGATGCAGTTCGACAAGGCGTACATCGAGGGCATCTCGAAACTGGACGCGAGCGACATCAAGTATGCCGAACAGCTCGGCTACCGCATCAAGCTGCTCGGCATCACCAAGCGCACACCGGAAGGCGTGGAACTGCGCGTGCATCCCGACGCTGATCCCGGCCAAGCGCCTGATCGCCAATGTCGAGGGCGCGATGAATGCGGTGCTGGTGCAGGGCGATGCGGTCGGCCCGACGCTGTATTACGGCAAGGGCGCCGGCGCCGAGCCGACCGCCAGCGCGGTGATCGCCGACCTGGTCGACGTGACGCGCATGCACACCGCCGACCCGGAGAACCGCGTGCCGCACCTGGCGTTCCAGCCGAACCAGCTGGTCGACCTGAAGGTGCTGCCGATGGACGAGGTGCAGACCAGCTACTACCTGCGCCTGCGCGTCGCCGACAAGCCCGGCGTGCTGGCCGACATCACGCGCATCCTGGCCGACGAACAGATCTCCATCGACGCCGTGATCCAGAAGGAGCCGGCCGAAGGCGAGGACCAGACCGACCTGATCATGCTGACCCACCTGACGCGCGAGAAGCGCATCAACGCGGCGATCGCGAAGATCGAAAAGCTGGCGGTGGTGGCGGGCAAGGTGACGCGGTTGCGGCTGGAAGAGCTGGGCAAATAAATCGAAAACTCCCTCCCCCTTGCAGGCGCGGAGTCGGCTGGTTGAAAGCCGCTAAAGCGGCGACGACATAGAGGGTTGAGGTAGTCGGCATTCCCACCGTTCTACCCCCATCCTAGCCTTCCCCCTGCAAGGGGGAAGGGACTTGAAAGGTTGAGGAATCGCAATGAAATACATCTCCACCCGCGGCAACGCGCCCGCCAAGACCTTCACCGAGATACTGCTCGGCGGCCTCGCGCCCGATGGCGGCTTGTACCTGCCGGAGCAGTATCCGCAGGTGACGCGCGCCGAACTCGATGCCTGGCGCAAGCTGTCGTATGCCGACCTGGCATTCGCGGTGCTGTCGAAATTCATCACCGACATCCCGGCGGCCGACCTCAAGGCCATCATCGACAAGACCTACACCACCGCGGTATACAGCAACGGCCGCGCCGATTCCGATTTCACCCAGATCACGCCGCTGCGCACGCTCGAGACCCGGCGTGCATATCCTCGAACTGTCCAACGGCCCGACGCTGGCGTTCAAGGACATGGCGATGCAGCTGCTCGGCAACCTGTTCGAGTATGCGCTGGCGAAACAGCATGACGAGCTGAACATCCTCGGCGCGACTTCCGGCGACACCGGCTCCGCCGCCGAATACGCGATGCGCGGCAAGCGCGGCATCCGCGTGTTCATGCTGTCGCCGCACGGCAAGATGTCCAGCTTCCAGCGCGCGCAGATGTATTCGCTGCAGGACCCGAACATCTTCAACATCGCCATCAACGGCATGTTCGACGATGCGCAGGACATGGTGAAGGCGGTGTCCAACGACCACGCGTTCAAGGCGAAGATACAAGATCGGCACGGTCAACTCGATCAACTGGGCGCGCGTGTCGGCGCAGATCGTGTATTACTTCAAGGGCTATTTCGCCGCGACGCAGTCGAACGACGAGCAGGTCGCGTTCTCGGTGCCGTCCGGCAACTTCGGCAACATCTGCGCCGGGCATATCGCGCGCATGATGGGCTTGCCGATCGGCCAGCTGATCCTCGCCACCAACGAGAACGACGTGCTCGACGAATTCTTTCGCACCGGCGTCTATCGCCCGCGCGGCACCGATCACACCTACGAGACCAGCAGTCCGTCGATGGACATCTCCAAGGCATCCAACTTCGAGCGCTTCGTGTTCGACCTGGTCGGGCGCGACGGCGCGAAGGTGCGCGAGTTCTGGGGCAAGGTGGACAAGGGCGGCGCGTTCGACATCAAGGGCACGGATTACTGGCACGAGCTGTCGAAGTTCGATTTCGCCTCCGGCAAGAGCACGCACCAGGATCGCCTGAAGACCATCCGCGAACTGTGGGAGGAGTATGGCGTGATGGTCGACCCGCACACCGCCGACGGCCTCAAGGTCGGCCTCGAGCAGCGCCGCCCGAGCCTGCCGCTGGTCTGCCTGGAAACCGCATTGCCGGCCAAGTTCGAGGAGACCATCGTCGAGGCACTGGCGCGCGAACCGGAACGCCCCGAGGCGCTGGTCGGCATCGAAAGCCTGCCGCAACGCTGCGAGGTGATGGATGCGGATGTGGCGAAGCTGAAGGCATTCATTGCGGCCAACGTGCCAAAGTAACTATGCCGTCATTCCCGCGAAGGCGGGAATCCAGCAATAGCAAAACTCCGCGTAGCGGACAAAGCCGCATTATTGGCCTGCTACGCAGGGATTTTTTAATCAACTGGATGGCCGTTCCTCGAAACTTCGGCTAGAGGCCTCGTTTTCCCGCTTTCGCGGGAATGACGACATAAAATGACCAACCTGTTCCTGCTCATCATCTGCTTCATCATCGGCGTGCTGCTGCACCACTACAAGCGCATGCCGGTCAACACGCCTGCGGTACTAAACACTTTCATCATCCATGTTTCGCTGCCCGCGCTGACGCTGCTGTATGTGCATGACCTGCGTATCAGTGGCGATGTCGGCCTGATGGCGGCGATGGCGTGGATCTATTTCGCGCTGGCGGCCGGATTCTTCTGGCTGATCGGGCGCTGGCTGAAGTTGCCGAGGCGCACAGTTGGCGCGCTGATCCTGACCGGCGGCCTGGGCAATACCTCCTATGTCGGACTGCCGCTGATCGAGGCCTATTACGGCCACCAGGGACTGGCCAGCGGCATCATCGTCGACCAGCTCGGTTCCTTTCTGGTGTTGTCCACGCTGGGCATCACGGTGGCCGGCATCTATTCGTCGGGTCGTCCCGGTATCGGCGAGATGGCCAGGCGTATTGCGCTGTTCCCGCCATTCATCGCTTTGGTGATCGCCCTGTTGTTGATCCCGACAGCCTATCCGGAATGGCTCAGTATCGTGCTCAAGCGCCTGGGCGATACGCTGGCGCCGCTGGCGCTGCTCTCGGTCGGCTTCCAGTTGCGCTTAGGTCATCTCGCAGGCAACGGGCGCAACCTGGCAATCGGCCTGGGTTTCAAGCTGGTGCTGGCGCCGCTGGTATTGTTCCTGTTGTATGTACCGCTGCTCGGCGCTCATGGTCAGGCGATCCAGATCACCCTGTTCGAAGCGGCCATGCCGCCGATGATCACCGCCGCCATCCTCGCCACCGAGCACGACCTCGATCCGCCCCTGGCGACGCTGATGGTCGCGCTCGGGTTGGTGGTCTCGTTCGTCACGCTGACGTGCTGGTGGTGGGCGATGAGGGGCGTGTAACTACTGGTCTGCGCGGCAGTGTCCGAATGAATTTCCTGTTCAGCAGCAGGGTGGCGGGCCATGAGTGGCAGCTATCGGGTAGACTGAATAAAATACCTGACGAAATCTCGGATGACCGCTTTCAGGCAGCGTATTATCAAGGCGCCATAGCCGCTACGTGCCAAGAGCGGAAGTCGATAATTGGCGGCCATATGTTCAGAAAAAGAATAACCCACGCCCATTGTTGCCAATCATTCTGTTGCCATCAATATCGATCGCTTTATTCTGCGAACACAGCAGTCAGCAACATTACAGTTGGGTTGGATTTTTGACCTGCAATGGAACAAAACGACAAACATAAGACGGTTCACATCCTTTTCGACATCAGCCTGATAGGCAAGGCTGTGGACGGTGTGCTTGAAATAATCGGCGGCGTCATCCTGTTCTTTGTCAATCCAGACCAAATCAATGGAATGTTGCGGCTTCTCACGTTGCACGAACTCAGCGAGGACAAACATGACGTTCTCGCCAATCTGCTCCTGCACTCCGTACAGAATCTATCAAGCAGCACAAAAGTCTTTGCTGCGTTCTTCCTGCTGTGGCATGGCATTATCAAGGTCGGTCTGATATGGGCACTGTTCCGCAAGCATTTGTGGGCATATCCAATGGCAATAGTGGCATTCGGGTTGTTTCTTGCGTACCAGCTCTATCGCTACTCGCACACTCATTCAGTGTGGCTCTTGGCCCTTTCGATTCTTGATATATTTGTTATTGTCCTCACCTGGCTGGAATACAAGCGCTTGCACTCTTCGCAACAGTTTCGTTGAACCGCTTCTGGAACTTGGGATCTGGTCAAAACTGTATGCAATCGGTCAGGGATCATGTGAAGCCGATTGCCGGAACCCATTCCTGCCAGACAGCGCACACCGGGTACGAAGTGGAAGGGCGAATGGTGGTAAAGATGGACGATGGCTCGGAAGTGGAATTCGGCCCGGGTGACGCCTTCTATATGCCACCCGGACACGACGCCTGGATCGTCGGCGACAAGCGTTGTGTTCTCATAGATGTCTCCGGGTTCGGAAAATATGCAAAGCCAACCTAAGTGACATCCTCCTCAACATTCAGCCCCCTGCTGATGTAGTCGTTGATAGGGGGTACTGGTGAATATTGGCTTTATGTGATCGAATCAGCATCTGGTCAGATCACGAGAAAAATGTAGCTCAGCTTTGTGCTGAGAGCTGCATGCCACAACTATCATTTCCCGAGTGGTGTACTGTTAAGATTCTGCAAATGCAGCTTTATGGTGGAAAATATGGCAGCATGACGTGCGTGGGTGTGTCATGAAGCGGTAGCGCATTCTGATAAGGGAATGGTCTGTTCTTCGGGCGCAGGCAACGTTCAGGATTTTACATATGTAAGGCTTATGAACATCTCATTCCAGGGAACAAGGCAGAACGACACAGCAGTTCTTTTCATGACCAACCAATGGAGTCGGAGCATCGAACAAAGGTTCGTCCGACTCCTTGACGAGGTTAGCCGGCAAGCCGCGTGTTTTCTGCTGTTGCATGACGACGAAGGCAAGATACGTAATCAATGGATCAAATCACTGGAGTCAATCGGTGCGCAATCCGCGCTAAGGCTATTCTCTTTGGATGGCTTGCCGAAGCAGTTGGGCTATCCGTATCTTAATGGGCTATTCAAGCCCGGCAGCGTTCATTTTCCCCTTCTGGATCTCAGTCGATCGACTCGTTACAAACATTACTGGGTGATCGAATCAGATGTTGAATATCGAGGAAACTGGGGAACGTTCTTGAGTGCGTATGGCGAATGCGAGGCATCGTTGATCGGGTCTCATATCCGTCGACATCTGGATTGCCCTGCCTGGTACTGGTGGAATTCGCTAACATCCCCATCCCGTATTCGATTGGCTGTTGAAGATTTGCGCAAGGCATTCCTTCCGATATATCGGATATCAGCCAGCGCACTCGATGTGGTTGATGAAGCCCACAAGAGAGGTTTTCGAGGTCATTTTGAAGTATTGATTCCAACAATGCTTCATTTGAACGGCATGTCCATAGAGGATATCCGCAACATCACAGAGTGCTATTTGGGTGACATACAGGATCCGTGCTGGTCAAGGACAAGACTGTCGACTTTGCGCTGGCGTCCTGAGATACCGCTTGGTGAATTCATGAACCGCGGTACGGGCCCCCTGCTATTTCACCCAGTCAAGCAGGACTGGGCCTTCGATGGCAGTAAGGTCGTTCGATGGCGAAAGCGCTAGGGCATTTCATCATTGAATGATGGCTGCCGCTGATAAATCATCGGCTGCGCAGTAAGCGCTAAATGACAGCAGTTCAACTTGAACTCAAGAAGATCGGTGGTAAATTAACTGCTGGCTGGAATAGAAATGCAGATGATGGATTCAGATGAAAAATAATACCAGCAAACTCGATCAGCTGACCACGCTAAGGTTTATTGCTGCCTTTATGATCGTGATTCATCATTCGACAGGTTTGTTCGGAATCAGAAATATAGGATTTACTTTTGGCCAGGGTGTTTCATTTTTCTTTATCTTATCTGGATTCATCCTAACTTACGTTTACCCGACACTAGACACATGGCTTGAAATAAAACGGTTCTTAAGGGCCCGGTTTGCACGTATTTGGCCTGCATATTGCGCCAGCCTTTTGCTATATTTTGTGCTGGTTAGAGGCACCTTTGACATCAAAACATTTGCCGCAAATCTGTTTATGCTGCAAGGGTGGATACCTCTTCCAAAATACTATTTTTCCTATAACGTCGTAGCCTGGAGCGTCTCGACAGAATTCTTTTTTTACCTCGCCTTCCCGTTCATCATCTACAAATGGAATAACACCTGGCTGATAAAGTTCCTTTTGTCAGGCGCCATGGTAATCGCACTCATGGTACTTTCGAACACCTTATCTCTCCCGGACTATGGCAGAACATGGAAAACAGATGGCTTATCGGTTACTTCACATGGTCTCTTGTATATCAACCCATTATCGAGAATATTTGAATTTGTTTTTGGAATGTGTATAGCGCTAGCATGGAGAAAAAAAGCGAATATAGAATGGCCCCCTCTTCTGGCAACAAGCTTTGAGTTGGGGGCAATATTACTTTGCGCCATCTCCATGTATAACACTGATCTGGTAATGACCTGGAGCAAGTATTCAATACTGGAGCCTGCCCTGGATGTCTGGTTGCGAGACATTGCCCCGATGCCTTTTTTTGGGTTGTTAATCTATGTCATGGCGCTGGGTCGAGGCAAAATATCAAAATTATTTTCCCATCCCTCTCTTGTATTTCTTGGGGAAATCAGCTTTTCCATATATCTCATTCATCGAATTCTATTGACGTATTACAGTTCCAGAATTGCTTCGATTCAGCACTTGCCAAATCCCGTTGCATTCGGTGTTTTCATGATCATCCTGTTACTTTCATCTTATCTTATGTGGGTCTGTATTGAGATGCCAGGAAGGCGATTGCTGTTAGGGAGCCAAAAAATTCACGGCACTTCCATCATGCAAAAGTCATGGAGTGAACATGTAGTGCAACGCCGAAAACCCTTGATTGCCGGGTTTGTGCTTGGCGGCATGATCGTCGTCATTTTATTGCACTATGGGATATTTTAGCAGGATGGCAAAAGTTCCATAAACCTCATCGCTGACGGATCACTTAATCTGTGTTTCTCTAGGTAAGAATGAGCACTTGGAGTGTTTCGGGTGCCGATGTTATGGATCAATGCGTTCCTGCCATTGGCGCAAAAACGGACGAGGAAATTGTTGTTATGATAATGAGTGAATATGGTATCGAGGACATGCTTGCTTCCCTATTGCCATTTGAGTGAAGGGTGAGTCCGTGCGATAAATTATTGCGGCCCGGGTGACACTTGGCAATGGTTTTCAGCTGTACGCTCCGGAAATATCTCAATGTGTACGCGCTTCACCTGGCCCAGGGGGTGCGCTCGACGAACGGATCGTGGAGAACTGCGCGATGTCGAATGATCTTGTTATACGCAACATGACCCGCTCCGAGGTAGATGAGCTCGTCGACTGGGCCGCGCACGAGGGCTGGAATCCCGGCCTCCACGATGCCGGCCTGTTCTGGGCCACGGACCCTGCGGCCTTCATCGCCGCTGAGTCTGACGGCGAATTGATCGGCGGCGGGGCCATCACTTCCTATAACGGCGAGTTCGGCTTCATGGGTTTCTTCATCGTGCGGCCCGAATTTCGTGGCCAGGGTTTCGGCAATGCGCTCTGGCACGCGCGCCGCGAACGTCTTCTGGGTCGCCTGCGTCCGGGCGCGAGCATCGGTATGGATGGCGTCTTCGCGATGCAGGACTACTATGCGCGCGGCGGTTTCGACTTCTCCCATCGCGACATACGTTTTCGCGCCATGATCGAGGAACGGCAGGCAACACCGCCGCTCGACAGCAAGGACATCATCCTGCTGAGCGCCGTTCCGTTCGACCAGCTTCTCGACTACGATCGAGCCTGCTTCCCTGCATTGCGACCGACTTTTCTGAAAGGCTGGATATCCCAACCCGATGCGTTCGCCATCGGATACCAGCGCGGCGGAAAGTTGCGTGGATATGGAGTGGTTCGACGCTGCGGAGAGGGATGCAAGATCGGCCCCCTGTTCGCAGACGATCCTGTGACTGCCGAAGCGCTTTACACGAACCTTGCCGGGTTCGCCGCGGGCGGACCGCTGTTTCTCGATGTCCCGGAGAACAACTTCGATGCGATCGAACTCGCACGCCGGCACCGGATGGTAGAGGTCTTTGGCTGCGCGCGGATGTACCTCGGTCCTGCGCCCGTGCTCGCGCACGAGCGCATTTTCGGGGTCACTACCTTTGAGCTGGGCTGATGTCTGAACGCGATCTCATCGGCTACGGAGGTCGCCCACCCCATCCGCATTGGCCGGGCGAGGCGCGGGTCGCGGTTCAATTCGTGCTTAACATCGAGGGGGGCGCGGAATCGTGCATACTCAATGGCGATGACCGCTCCGAGGCCTATCTGCACGAGCTGCCGGGTCGCCCACCGCTTATGGGAGCGCGGGACCTGAGCGTCGAGAGCATGTTCGAATACGGTTCGCGCGTCGGCGTGTGGCGCATCCTGGAGCTGTTCAATGCCCGTGGCCTGCCTCTGACCGCTTTCGCCGTTGGCCGGGCGCTGGAACTCAATCCGGAGATCGGTCATGCGCTCAGCGCTGCGGGGCACGAAGTCGCCGGGCATGGCTACCGCTGGCTTGACTATCGGGACATTCCCGAACACGAAGAGCGGCGACATATCCGCCTGACCCTCGAGATCATCGAGCGGATCTGCGGCAAACGCCCCGTCGGCTGGTACACCGGGCGGGTCAGCCAGAATACCCGCCGCCTGTTGCTCGAGGACGCCAAGCTCCTCTATAGCTCAGACGCCTATAACGATGACCTGCCCTATTGGCTCGCCGGATCGCCGCCACACCTGGTGATCCCTTACACGCTGGTCAATAATGACGCCCGCTATCTGCTGCCAAACAGTCATTCTTCCGGCGAGGACTTCTTTCAGCTACTCAAGGACGCGTTCGACATGCTGTGGCAGGAGGGCGCGCAACGCCCGAAGATGATGAGCATCGGCCTGCATGGCCGGATCAGCGGCCATCCGGCACGCGCCATGGCGCTGGCGCGCTTTCTCGATCATGTGCAAGGTCATGACTCGGTGTGGATCTGCCGGCGGGAAGATATTGCCAGGCACTGGATAGCCGAATTTCCTGTCTAGAGTCGTGTCGGCGAGAATATCCCGATGCCGGTTATCCCGTTGTTTAGCCTTTCCCAAGCCGGAAAGTCAACAACGGATTGAAGGAAGGCAATGAAGTCCAATTCAACCACAATGCGCATGACATCAGCATGCACCTGATCTGCTATAGCGGGCAATACGATTCCGCCGACAGGTAATGCGAGCGTTGAAAGTCCACTACAGAATTCCTGGCTGACCGCAACGTGTCGGGTGCCGATAGTCACCAACTTCCGCTATCGGGTGATTTGAATAAATTTGAACGAGTGACTGCTTCTGGAAGTGGGTTAACGTGGCTGATGGGTTGCTTCGTGCCAGAACTGAAAGGTTGATTAGTCCATGAAAATAGGGCAGTGACAATTTTTAGAGAGTAGAATCGTAGCATCTGATTAACGTACGGTTTCGTGTTAACTATTAAGTGGCCGGAATGGACGAAAATAACCAAAGCGATAAATCCAACAGAACATTAATTTGTAGCGTAGTGTTCCTGGATATCGCTGAGTATTCATCCCAGTCCGTATCGAAACAGATTGAGTTAAAAGGGCGGATGGACAGCCTGATCTCTGAGGCCATTAAGGGTATTGCGGATAACGAGCGCATTATGGTGGATTCGGGGGATGGAACTGCCCTCTGTTTCCTGGGCGATCCGGAGGATGCCCTGTTCGTGGCTATTCACCTGCGTGACTTGCTGATTGAGAGCGGAGAGAGGGGTTTACCCTTGAAGCTGCGTATGGGCATCAATCTTGGCCCGGTCAGAACGATCAAGGACATCAATAACCGGCTCAACGTTATCGGCGACGGTATCAATGTCGCCCAAAGAGTGATGAGTTTTGCCGTTCCGGGCAAGATTTTTGTCTCCCGTTCCTATTTCGAGATGGTATCCCGTCTTTCAGAAGAATATTCCAATTTGTTTCACTATTTGGGTATCTTGAAAGATAAACATATCCGGGAACACGAGATTTACGAGGTTTCCCGGCCCGGTTCAGCTGGTGAAGCGTCAGCAGGACAATCTGAAATTGAACCTGATAAAGGCGCTCCCCAAGTCAAGCAGATTTCCGCTGTTGGCGGAACCGCGAATGATGAACAAAAAATAGCTGCGGCCAAGAAAATTTCTCCTGCAGCGGTTAAAACCGGGATTGCAGCAGCGGTGGGGGTGCTGGTTTTGGGCATCACTCTGAAATTCTTCTTTGGACATGGAGACTATCCATCCCCGTCCCCCGACACTGCGCTCCTGTCCATGCCCGAGACAACCAAGTCGACCATAAGCACCACTCAGAGCAAGCCTGTGGACAAGAACCAGAGCATGCCTGTGGTCAAGAACCAGAATGTGCCCGTGGTCAAGAACCAGAGCATTCCTGTGGTCAAGAACCAGAGCATGCCTGTGGTCAAGGACCAGAACATGCCTGTGGTTAAGGACCAGAATATCGTGGCCAAGCCTCCAGCTGCGTCAACTCTTTTTTTTGCAGTCTCTCCGTGGGGTGAAATCTATATTGATGGCAAATTGCAGGGAGTATCGCCACCGATGTCCCGGCTCAAGGTTAAGCCTGGCAAATACCTTGTCAAAATTGCCAATAGCACTTTCCCGCCATATATCAAGACTATTGAAGTCGGGGAAAACCAGACGGTTTCTCTCAAGTACAAATTCCAGTGAATCCCGAATTGAGTAGTTTAAATCGTCATTGAAACAGATGTGATGGTTGTTGATGAGGCGAATTCTGAACTGCTGCTATCTGGGATATCGACAGGCAGTTATGTGTCGCAAGCCGCATGTCGTCACTGTCCGCTATCGGGTATGCCAAAGAGTAATAGCCAGGATAACCAGATGATAGAACAATTACGTAGATTCCTTCCCTTGGTCCATTTGTTGACCCTCATGTCGCTATTCGGCACTGTCGATGTGAAAGCGGAAACGCAGCAGGAGCATATACACAATATGTCGCACAGCGTAATGCCATTTGAAATGGCAAAGACTGTGCATGTATTTAAGATGACTGATTCTGGGGGTATTGAGAAGGTTATTGTCAGGAACACGATCGACATCGATCAAGTTGTGCTTATACAAGATCATCTGCGAATGGAATCCAATCAATTCCAGCATGGCGACTATTCAGATCCAGCTTCACTTCACGGTCCAGACATGCCAGGACTCAGGGAACTTCAAATGGGGGCGCCCCGCATAAAGGTCTCATATTCCTCCCTTCCTGACGGAGCAGAGATCACATTTGAAACGACCGATCTTCACTTGATAACCGCAGTGCATCGTTGGTTCGGTGCACAGCTGTCTGAACATGGCGCCGATGCCAGGGCAGAATAAGCGTGCTCTGGGGGGTTGTCAGTAGAAAGGCATCAAGTTCCGCTATGTGTCGGCAGAAGTATGTCGCGAGGTGCTGCTTCAGGACAGCATATTTTGCTTTTCAGAAGCGGCGGGAGCAGGATCAGCTGCGCCATGGCGAGACTGCTATTTGCTGTCCTTGACCGGTGCAGGCTCTGCCACCACTTCCAACCCGGCTTTCTTCCACGCTTCGATTCCGCCCTCCACACTGCTGACCTGGCTGAAGCCGGCGTCCTGCAATAATTGCGCCGCCTTGGCGGAGCGCCGGCCGGTGCGGCACATGACCACGACAGGCTTGTCCTTGTATGCCGCGACTTCCTGCATGCGCGCACTGAATTGTTCCAGCGGGATCAGCTGCGCTTTGGGCGCATGCTCCGTGGCAAATTCATCCGGTTCCCGTACATCCAGCAGTAATGCGCCTTGTTTGACCATTGCTTGCGCCTGAACCGCTGCGACAGTTTCGGCAGCCTGCAATTGCTGCGCACCAAACAGCATGAACAGCGCGGTTACCAGTGACAGGATGAATCTCGTGGTTCGATTGCTCATGTTTATTTCCTTTGCGAAAAGCCGTTATCTGCTGGGCAAGCTGCCAGTCTGACCATGCTAGTCGATAGTCGTTCACAGGGTCTGTGATATAGGTCACGCAAGCCTGCCGGAAAGGCAGCCTGCCGCGTGTTACGATTGAACGGAGAAACCCGGCGCCATCCCGGCGACTGTTATCGCGCATTGTCATGGCCGCCAGGATGACTGACAGGGACGCTGCTGATCACATGTACTACGGAGAGAAATTCAACGCCATCACGCATCTGGTCGGGACCGCGCTGGCGCTTGCCGGCAGCGTCGTGCTGGTCGTGCTGGCATCACTCACCGGCGATCCGTGGAAGATCGTCAGCGTCACCATCTACGGCGTGACGCTGGTGTCGTTGTATACCTTCTCCACGCTTTATCACAGCCTGCGCGGGCGCGCCAAGAACGTCATGCGCGAGCTCGACTACCACAGCATCTACCTGCTCATCGCCGGCAGTTACACGCCGTTCTGCCTGGTGACGCTGCGCGGCCCGTGGGGCTGGTCGCTGTTCGGGGTGGTATGGGGGCTCGCAGTCCTGGGCATCCTGCAGGAACTGTGGCTGAAGCGCGGCGCGCGCATAATGTCTGTGGTGATCTATGTCGCGATGGGCTGGGTGGCGATACTGGCGCTGGCGCAGCTGCTGCAGGCGCTGGGGCCGGCCGGATTTGCATGGCTGGTGGCGGGCGGTGTGTTCTATACTGTCGGCATCGTTTTTTATGCGCTTGACGCCCGCTACAGCTACGCACATGGCATCTGGCATCTGTTCGTGATCGCCGGCAGCGTGTCGCACTATGTTGCGATACTGCGCTACGTGGTGTAACGCGGGGCGAGACAGGCGCGTCGAGTATTGCGAGGACGGGGGGGAGGCAAAATGAAAGAGCATCTGAACACGATAGTCTGGGTACTAAGCATTGCAACGATGGTTGTTGCAGCGGCTATAGCCTGGTTCGTCTGGCGCTTCAGCAAGCGCGATATTGAAAAAAAGAAGTCGCAGCAGGCCGGCCGCCAATCATCAATGTAACGCGGTGCCGGCGCCAAGCAGCAACGGAAACAGCCCGCGCAATCCGGCGGCCATCATCTCGACCGCCATTGCCGCCAGGATGAATCCGCCGACGCGTTCCACCACATCCAGCGTGGATTGACGGATCCTGTTCTGCGCCTTGCTGGCCAGGTAAAACGTGACCCAGCATGCGCTCCCCACAATCAGGATAGGCAGCACCACATGGATCAGTTCCGGATAGGTATGCCAGGTGCTGTTGGCCATCACGTAGCTGAATGCCGCCGGCCCGGCCAGCAGCGGCACTGCCAGCGGCACGATGGCGGCCGTCCGGATCTCGTGTTCGCCGTTGACTGCGGCGGGTGAGCCCTTGAAGGTGGACTCCTGTCCCAGCACCATCGCGATCGCCAGCAACAAGACAATGATGCCGCCGCCGAATTGCATGGCCCCGACCGATACGCCAAGCAATCCCAGTAATGGCATGCCCAGGAACGTCGCCACCAGCAAGGCCACTGTCACGCTCAATGCGATGATCCGCGCAAAGCGGATCCTGCCGGGCAGATCCAGCCGCTCCGATGCCGCAATGAAGATCGGGATCATCGATATCGGACCCACCAGCACGAACAGCGTGATGGTTTTCTTGAGGGTCAGTGCCAGGATTGAAAGCATGGTTTGATCTCGATAATTGGCAATTCCGGCATTGAATAGACGCCAGATCGCAGGCTGGGGTGAGCAACGCGAACCCCAGCGCTTACCTCGCAAACATGCTGGGGTTCGCTTCGCTCACCACCAGCCTGCCTGACTATTCAGCCGGCGAGTTTCTTGTTCGCCGCATCCACCGCAACGCCGCGCTTGATCGGCGCCTTCAACCGGCCGAGCACATCGTCCAGCGCGCTGAGACAGAGCAGCACATTGCGCGGGTTGCTGGCATGGCCCATCAGGCCGATGCGCCATACCTTGCCGGCCATCGCGCCAAGGCCCGCGCCGATCTCCAGCTGATAGTCGGATAACAGCAAGTTGCGCACCGCCGCTTCATCGACGCCTTCCGGCAACGAGATCGCATTCAGTTGTGGCAGGCGTTCGGCCTCGGGAACGACAAAACTCAGGCCCATCGCTTCCAGGCCGGCGCGCAGCGCGAGGTGATTCTTCTGGTGGCGTGCCCAGGAATGTTCCAGGCCTTCCTCCTGTAATATCACCAGTGCCTCGTGCAGGCCATACAGCGCGTTGATCGGCGCGGTGTGGTGATAGGCGCGCTTGGTCGCGCCGCCCCAGTAGCCCATTACCAGGTTCAGGTCCATGAACCAGCTCTGCACCTTGCTCTTGCGGCTCTTGATCTTTTCCAGCGCCCGCGCGCTGAAGCTGACCGGGGACAGGCCCGGCGTGCAGGACAGGCATTTCTGCGTGCCGGAATAGATCGCGTCGATATTCCACTCGTCCACCTTGAGCGGCGTGCCGCCGAGCGAGGTGACCGCATCCACGATCACCAGGCAATTTTTCTTGTGCGCGATCTCGACCAGCGTCTTTGCATCCGACTGCGCGCCGGTGGAAGTTTCGGCGTGGACAAAGGCGACGATCTTTGCATCGGGATTCGCTTTCAGCGCATCCTCGAGCTTTTGCGGATCGACCGCGCGTCCCCAGTCGTCCATCACCATGACGGCGATGCCGCCGCAGCGCTCGACGTTCTCTTTCATGCGCCCGCCGAACACGCCGTTCTGGCACACGATGACCTTGTCACCCGGCTCGACCAGGTTGACGAAGCAGGTCTCCATCCCGGCTGAACCGGGCGCGGAGACCGGCATGGTCAATTCGTTTTCCGTCATGAATGCGAATTTGAGCAGCGTTTTCATCTCATCCATCATGGCCACGAACACCGGGTCGAGGTGGCCGATGGTCGGTCGCGACATGGCTTCCAGCACGCGCGGGCTGACGTCGGACGGACCGGGCCCCATCAGGACGCGTTGCGGCGGGTGGAATGATTTGATGGTCATGCTGTTTCCTTTCTTGATAGATAAATTAACGTCGATTAGTTCTGTTCCAGTAACTCTATCCAGTGCCTGACCGGTACCTCGCTGGCACTGGCCAGGTGCATCTGGCAGCCGACATTCGCCGTAGCGATGATCTCCGGCTTGCCATGGTGCAACGCAGACAGTTTGTTTTGCAGCAGCTGCTGCGACAACACAGGTTGCAACAGCGTATAAGTGCCGGCCGCGCCGCAGCACAAGTGCCCATCGGCGACCTGCGTCAATTCATAACCGCAATACTGCAGGATCGCTTCCACCTTGCCGGCGAGTTTCTGTCCATGTTGCAAGGTGCAGGACGACTGGTAAGCCACACGCTTGCCAAGGCCAATATGCGTAAAGTCGCCCAGCATATCGCGGCTGAGTATTTCACTCAAGTCGCGCGTAAGTTCGCTGATGCGCGCGGCCTTGTATGCATACCCGGCATCGTCCTTCAGCGCGGCGGCATATTCCTTGACCATCAGGCCGCAGCCGCTGGCGGTCATGACGATGGCCTCGGCGCCGTTCTCGACATGCGGCCACCAGGCATCGATGTTGCGGCGCATCATCGCGCGCGCGCGCTCGGGTTCGGCCAGGTGCTGGGCCAGCGCGCCGCAGCATCCCGCACCCGCTACGCTGACCAGCGAGATGCCAAGCCGGTCGAGCACGCGCGCCGCTACCGCATTGGTGTTCGGCGCGGAAAGCGGCTGGATACAACCTTCCAGCACCAGCATGCGGCGTGCGTGGCGCGGCGCCTGCCGTACCGGTATAGCCTGCTTGTCCGGTATCTTGTCCTGCAGTTGTTGCGGCAACAATGGACGGAATACGCGTGCCAGCGCCAGCGCAACCGAAATGCGGGCGGTGTGGGGCAAGACCGCGAGCAGGGCCCTGCGCATCAGTTTTTCGGCAAGCGAACGCGGCGCTTTCTCCTCCACCAGTTCGCGCCCGATCTCCGCCAGGCGGCCATAGCGCACGCCGGACGGGCAGGTGGTCTCGCACGCGCGGCAGGTCAGGCAGCGATCCAGGTGCAGGCGCGTCTTGTCGCTGGCCAGCCCGGTCTCCAGCATCTCCTTGACCAGGTAGATGCGCCCGCGCGGGCCGTCCAGTTCCGAACCCTGCAATTGATAGGTCGGGCAGGTCGCATTGCAGAACCCGCAGTGCACGCAGCTGCGCAGGATCGCATCGGCTTCGGCGATATCGGGATGACTCAGCAATTGGGGGGAGATCGACGTTTGCATCTAGGGTTCGGCGTAGAGACGGCCGCGATTGAAGATATGCGTCGGGTCGAAACTGGCCTTGAGCCGCTGATGGATGGCCAGCAGCGGCGCGGCCAGCGGCTGGAATATCTCGGCATCACGATCGCCGCCGCGGAACACCGTGACATGGCCGCCGGCCAGTTCGACCCGGTGGCGGATCGAGGCGAGGTCCTCGTCGCTGTACAGCCAGCGCTGCGCGCCGCCCCAGTCCAGCAACCATGAGCCCTCGATCGACAGCGGTGGCGTGGCGGGCTTGACCATGATGCGATACAGCGCGCTGCGGTGACGGAACCAGGGCAATTCGTGCTCGCGCAGCGCATGCCAGAATGCGTCTGCATCCGGCACCACATCTCCGGGTATCTTGCTGCGCGCTTCCCGCACGGCTTGAGCGCTGCCGGAGATGCGCACATAGCAGTGTTCGCCGTCATAGCACGCGCCGTCGACCGGTTGCGGCTTGCTCAGCAGGCCGCTCATGCTCGCGATCGCTTGCTCCGGGCTGCACTCGAACGCCACGGTGATACTGGCGGGCGGGCGCGGCAGCACCTTCAGGCTGAGCTCGAGCAAGATGCCCAGCGTGCCATGGGCGCCGGCCATCAGGCGCGACACATCGTAGCCGGCGACGTTCTTCATCACCTGCCCGCCGAAACGCAGGATCTCGCCGCGGCCGTTCAGCAGCTTGCAGCCGAGCACGAAATCGCGCGCCGAACCACAGTAGGGACGGCGCGGCCCCGACAACGCGCAGGCGATGGTGCCGCCGAGCGTGGCGCCGGCGCCGAAGTGCGGCGGCTCGAACGCCAGCATCTGGCTGGCTTCGCCCAGCGCGGTTTCGATCTCCTGCAGCGTGGTGCCGCCGCGCGCGGTCAGCACCAGTTCGCGCGGGTCGTATTCGACGATGCCGCGATGCGTGCTGACATCGATGGATTGCTCGCTGGTGGCGTAAGCCTGGCCGGTGTTGCCGAGAAAGTTCTTGCTGTCGCCGCCAGTGATGGCCAGCGGCGCCGCGTCCTGCAGCGCATTCAACACCTGTTGCTGCAATGCAGCGCTGATGTCTTTAGAACTCATCGTGGATTGCCCTCACTTCCTTCCCCATGCAGCGGGGGAGAGCGTAGCGAGGGGGCTGGTTTTCGCTCCTTCCCCCTTGCAGGGGGAGAGGCGTGGGATGGGGGTAGGGAGGTTAATGTAACGAGGAGGTTGCAGTCTCTACCCCCACCCTAGCCCTCCCCCTGCAAGGGGGAGGGAATGTAGTTTTATTCGTACTCATCAAAATCGCTCCAGTTCAGGGTGGGCAAGCTGCCCGTGATGCACATGCATCGCACCGAATTCGGCGCAGCGCTGCAGCGTCGGCACCGCCTTGCCGGGATTGAGCAGGCCGGACGGATCGAACGCGGCCTTGACGCCATGGAACTGGCTCAGCTCCGCACTCTGGAACTGCACGCACATCTGGTCGAGCTTTTCCATGCCGACGCCGTGTTCGCCGGTGATGGTGCCGCCGACTTCCACGCACAGCAGCAGGATGCGGCGGCCGAATTCCTCGGTGCGTTGCAATTCGCCTTCCTTGTTGGCATCGAACAGGATCAGCGGGTGCAGGTTGCCGTCGCCGGCATGGAACACATTGGCGACCGGCAGGCCGTATTCCGCCGACATCTCGCTGATGCGGCGCAGCACATGCGGCAACTGGCGGCGCGGGATGGTGCCGTCCATGCAGTAATAATCCGGCGAGAGGCGGCCCACGGCGGGAAACGCCGACTTGCGGCCCTTCCAGAACAGTTGCCGTTCGGCTTCGTCCACCGCCGTGCGCACCTCGGTGGCACCGCTGGCGGTCAGGATCCTGCGCATCGCCATGATGTACTCGGACACTTCGGCATTGGTGCCGTCCAGTTCGCACAGCAGGATCGCCTCGGCATCGCGCGGGTAACCGGCATGCACGAAATCCTCGGCCGCCTGGATCGCGAGCTTGTCCATCATCTCGAGTCCGGCGGGAATGATGCCGGCGGCGATGATCGCGCCGACCGCCTCGCCCGCCTTCACCACGTCATCGAAAGCTGCGAGCACGACTTGCGCGCGCTCCGGTTTGGGCAGCAGCTTGACGGTCACCTCGACGATGACGCCGAGCATGCCCTCGGAGCCGCACATCAGCGCCAGCAGGTCGTAACCGGGCGCGTCCAGCGTCTCGGCGCCGATGGTCAGCAACTCGCCTTCCATCGTGACCACTTTCAGCATCAGGATGTTGTGCACGGTCAGGCCGTATTTCAGGCAATGCACGCCGCCCGAATTTTCCGCGACGTTGCCGCCGATGGTGCAGGCGATCTGCGACGACGGGTCGGGCGCGTAATACAGGCCGTATGCCGCCGCCGCTTCGGAGATGGCCAGGTTGCGCACGCCGGGTTGCACGGTCGCCATAGCGTTATGCGGGTCGATGTGCAGGATATCCTTGAATTTCGCCAGGCTCAGCAGCACGCCGTCCGCCAGCGGCAGGGCGCCGCCGGACAGGCCGGTGCCCGCGCCGCGCGCTACCACCGGGACTTGCTGCTGGTGGCACAGGCGCAGGATGTCCTGCACCTGCGCGATGGTTTGCGGCAACACGATCGCCAGCGGCAGTTGCCGGTAGACCGACAGGCCGTCGCATTCGAACGGCCGCAGGTCCTCCGTGTCGGTCAACACGGATTCTGCCGGCAACAGGCTGCGCAGTGCACTGGTCAGTGCAGTATTCGATTGTCGGTCATGCGGCAAGGGGACTCCAACGGCTGGGTTGAACAGGCATAGTAAAATACTCGGGTATAAAATTCCAGAGGCTTCAGTCTGAAGACAGCAAATGCAAGCCACCGGGTTCGGTGCTTGCGAGGCAATGGTTTTGGGCTCGGGGTGTGGGCTGGTGGATGGTCAGGCAGTGAATTTGCCCGGCGATCTTGATGGACACCAGGCAAGGATGGGCAGGTTTAATACGACATCAACAGGCAAACTCTGCAGCGTATCCGAGCGCACGACACCGCAGATCGAGAATCGCCATCGCCAACGATCAGTAACTCTTGCGAAAGCGCGTACCCTAGGGCAAGGCGGCGCCACAGAAGTTTTACGCAGCGGGACCTTGTGCCCGCAGGTCAAGCAGGTCAGGGCGCGCCATCCGCCGGCGCTGCCATGGCCCTGGTCTTGGCAGCTATGTCGGCGTTGTGCGGATGGCGGCAAAAAAACCTGCCGCCAAAGTTGAGCGGGAAATCGCACAATGATCGCGCTTCGGTCAGGCAATAAAACAGGTCGCCAATCCCGCAATACTCGGCGCTGCAAGTGGAAATATCCGGACACCTCGGCACACCTGTCAACTTGCTGCTCATGATTTCATTGCCCCTTTGTGAACGTCCACTTCGATTCGATCTCAGTGGACGTTCACCTGATGAGCGTGGTTGAGGGCAGCATCAACTTCCGCTTCGGCAGCCAGCCAGTCCGACAGCGGCTCGCCGCCTTCGAAGCCGCGATGCTCGGCGATGTAGTAGGCTGCGACAGCGATCATTTCCTCGCGATCCACACCATTCCCCCTGGTTCCCCCTGGATTGGCCATTTTCCCCGAACTCTCCCGGTGTGTCGCAGCTTGCACGGAAGCGGATTTCTTTCTTGTTTCAGCAGATGCATGCGACATGGTTACCCCTTTCAATTTCAATGTTGCGTTGTTTTAAAGCGCGACTTACCCTGGGAGATGGCAACGGCCTGCCCGATTGCGCGATGTCAATGGGCATATCGGGTACAGCGGGAAGCAGGCGATCGAATTCCGCCTTGACCACCTGGTAGCACTCGCAGGCACGCGCTTCCAATCCCTGCCGGTCCAGCACCCTGATGTGGCCACGACGGTAATCAATCAATCCCGCGCGCTGCAATTTCCCGGCAGCCTCTGTGATGCCTTCGCGGCGCACGCCCAGCATGCTGGCGATCAATTCCTGGGTCATGGTCAATTCGTTTCCGGGCAGCCGGTCGAGGATGCGCAGCAGCCAGCGACAAAGTTGCTGGTCCACCGAATGATGCCGGTAGCACACCGCCGTCTGTGCCACCTGGGTGATCAGCGCCTGGGAATAGCGCAGCAGCAGGTGCAGCAGTGATCCGTTGCGGCTGAACTCCTGTTGTATCAGTGGAGCGCGCAACCGGTAGGCGTATCCTGCGCTCTGCACGACCGCCCGATTCGGCATGGTTTTGCCGCCCATGAACAGGGCGACTCCGATGACGCCATCGTTGCCAACCACGGCGATTTCGGTCGACGCGCCATTCTCCAGGACGTAAAGCAGCGATATGATGCAATTCACGGGGAAATAGGCGTGATGCAACTCGTCCCCTGACTCATAAAGGACATTGCCTAGCGGCATATTTACCAGTTCAAGGTGGTCAGACAGGCGCTCATATGCGGTCGCCGGCAGTGCGGCGAGCAGATGGTTTTGTCGCGGGAAATGCAACTCGATCATGTGAACCCCCGTGCTGGAAAAATGCTTTTTGCCTGCTGCTGCGGCTGCAGGGTGCTGGATTGTTCCTCGTCTATTTTCAGATTGCATCGCTTGCAGGCTTTCGAAAATCAAGGCTAGCCAACGCCCGCCGCATTGCGGAAAGGCTGCACCATCAGCTTGAGAATCCCATTCTCCGCATTGTCCAGGTACACGAAATTCAATTTACTTAGAAATGTGTTGCCTTCCCTGTCTTGCGCCGTGAAATGGTGGCCGCAATGGCAAATATAATAAAGCCGCGGATTGATCCGGTTTTTCTCAACCAGCACAATATCCGCCAATTGTGGAAACAGACGGGAAATATGCTGCAGAACCAGGTCGCTACGGATAAAGCCAAACAGACTCTCACCAGACTTGCTGCAATCGCGAATCATGCCGTCCATGTCCAGCATTAGCGTCGCCGGTTCATGCCATACTGCGTTCGATTTCCCATCAGTCCGTTCCATCTGAGCAGGGCGGGAAAAGCTCGTCGGTTTCACTTGCAACATGTCTTTCCTTTGCCGGAGTCATTTCGCGTACGCTGGGGTGTTTCGGGCGATAAATATATATTTTGCAAGCTACAACAGTTTTGAGGCTGGATAAATACGGGTGAATACATACGTAGAAACACCTATCGCATTTGAAAATCGAACACATTCAAGGCGTAGCATGTGAGAATAACTATCATCAAGGATCATCGAAGATGAGCCATGCGGTTGGTGTGCCAACCAAAAAATACCCGATATGACCAGTACGTTCGAGGAAATAAGCTTTCGCGCGCTATTCGATGCTGCGGCCGATGCCATGATCATCGTGGACAGCAAGGGTCTTATCGTTCTTGCCAATCCTGCAGTCCAGCAACTGCTGGGATATTCCCGGGACGAACTGAATGGTCTGCCCGTTGAGGCCATCATGCCGCAACACTCCCGGGTAAGTCACCGCCAGCACCGCAGAAAATTCTTGCAGGAACCGAAGAAACGACCGATGGGTACAGGACTTGAACTTTACGCATTAAGCCGCGAAGGATTGGAACTGCCGGTTGACGTCAGCCTGAGTCCAATAGCGGCCGGAAACAGCGGGCTCTTTACGCTGGCCACGATCTACGGCATCTCCGGTCGCAAGCAGACACAACAGGAGTTGCATATCAGCGAAGAACGCCTGCGCCTGGCTGCCGAAGCGGCGCGCTTTGGAACATTTGATGCCGACCTGGCCGCTGGCACGCTGTATTGGTCACCCGAATTGAAGTCGATCATCGGTTTGCCCGCAGACGCACCGGCGCCCATTCTGGGAGAGGAGTTCAATTATCTTTACCCGGACGATGCTGAACGCGTACGGGCTTTGCTCAGTTCAGCATATGGATCCCGGGGCAGCGGCGTAGTCGAGGACGAGCTGCGCATCGTGCGTCCGGACGGCAGCGTGCGCTGGCTGCTGGTCAAAGGCAGGGCCCAGTTTGCCGGCACAGGCGAGGCGCGCCGGGCGGTGCGTGCCACCGGAGTTGCGCTGGATATTACCGGGCGCAAAAATTCGGAAATGGCACTCAAGGCAAGCGAGGCGCTGTTCAAGACCGTTGTGGACTCAAGCCCGATCCCTATTGCCATCTCCCGCCTGTCCGACGGAATCTTCATCGAGGCAAACGCGGCATTCCTCGATCTATACGGCTATTCGCGCGAGGAAGTCATCGGCCATAACAGTGTTGACCTGCATCTGTGGTTTTTTCCGGAGCAGCGCAATAAGATGTATGAATTGCTCAGAAGCACCGGCCAGGCCGGGATGGCTTTTTCCTTCACCCGGAAGACCGGAAAGGCTGGCTTCGGGATATTCAATGGCGCAAGAATCAAGTTGTTCGGCGAACCTCATGTCATAGGTTTTCTGCTGGACATGACCGAACGAAGAAAGATGGAAAGAGAAATTCAGGAGCGGCGCAATGAAATGGAGGAATTGCAAAAATTGCATGTCGCCGCCCAGACTGCGGCGGCCATCGCCCATGATTTGAACCAGCCGTTGCTGGCCATCGCCTCGTACAGCGAGGCTGTGCTGATGCTGTTGCAAGCCGGAAAACCCGACCTCGGAAAAATCCGCAAAGCGGTCGAGGCAAGCGAGCGGCAAGCTCACCGCGCCGGGCAATCCATCCGCGAATTGCTCGAATTCCTGAGCATCCAGGAATTCCCCACCGAGGTTTTTGAATTGAACGGTGAAATCCTTGATATCCTGGATGCTGCACGGTCGGAACATGAATTGCAGTTCCAATCCGTGCTCGTTCTGGAGGAGGGGCTTCCGCTGGTTCAGGCCAACCGCACCCATGTGCAAAAGGTGCTGCTCAATCTGTTGCACAACGGCATCGAGGCGATGCAGGAAGCCGGCGTGCCGCTGCCCGCCATCAGCGTGACCGTGCGCACGGTCAAGGACAAAAACGTTGCCCAGGTGACGATTCAGGACAACGGGCCGGGTTTCAGGGATGAGGATGTCCAGCGTCTGTTCCGCCCCTTCTTCAGCACCAAGGCCGGGGGCATCGGCATGGGGCTGGCCATCAGCCGCTCGCTGGTCGAAGCGAACGGTGGCCAGCTCTGGGTTGATCCTGAGGAAGGGCCCGGCGCGACTTTCCATCTTACCTTGCCGTTCGCGCCATGAACACGCAAGTATGGGTATTCGTGGTGGACGATGACGAAGCGGTGCGGGACTCGCTCGCCATGCTGCTGGAAACTGCCGGATACGAGGCAGCAACGTTTTCCACTGCGCAGGATTTTCTCGACGCTTGTCCGCTCGATATCATGGGATGCATCATTCTCGACGTGAGCATGCCGGGTATGGACGGGCCGCAACTTCAGGAAGAGTTGGCGCGGCGCGGCGTGGGGCTGCCGGTGATCTTCCTTTCCGGCCATGGCACCATTCCGGCTACGGTGCGCGCAATCAAGGCAGGCGCGCTGGACTTCCTCACCAAACCGGTGGATGGAGCGGTACTGCTGGATCGTGTGCGCACTGCCCTGGAACAATGTTCAGTCAGGCGGGAACAGGAACAGTTATACCAGTCCATCGCCACGCGGCTGGCCACGCTCAGCGAACGCGAACGCGAAGTGATGGCGCTGGCCATAGCGGGACACACCAGCAAGGAAATCGCGCAGCGTCTTGCCATCAGTTTTCGCACGGTGGAAATTCATCGCGCCCACGTCATGCAGAAAACCGGCTCCTCCAACCTGCTCGAACTAGCCCGCATCGCCGCAATGTTTGAGTCGCACCTGCCGCCGTAGTCCATGCCGAACCAGCATACGTACTCATACTGATTTCCCCGGAGCCGGTTTGATGCTAGCGTAGTGCATCGGATTTCAGGAGGGTTTGAGATCATGGCTCCGCATACCAGAGTGAAACCGCAAAAAAAGGATTTGTTCGAAACCATGCTTGCGCGGCACTCGGTGCGCGCCTATGCGCCGGTCGAACTTGACCGCAAGACCGTGCAAACGCTGCTGGAAGCCGCCGTACGCGCGCCTACTGCCATGCATGAGGAGCCATGGGCATTCCTGGTCATCCAGGACAGGCAGGTGCTCAGGCAATTATCCGCTCGCGCCAAACCGTTGTTCATCGAATGGCTGCATCGCTCCCACCAGGCAGTAGGGCATGCACTCGACGCTTTCTCCGATCCGGACTTCAACCTGTTTCATGGCGCAGGCACGCTCATCGTCATCTGCGCCAAACCATCCGGTCCTTTTGTGGAAGCCGACTGTTGGCTGGCAGCGGAAAACCTGATGCTGGCGGCCTGTGCCATGGGGCTGGGCAGTTGCGTCATCGGCTCTGCCGTTGCAGCGCTGAACACGCCGGTGATGAAGGAAATGCTCCACATCCCGACCGAATACAACGCGGTGGCGCCGATCATCGTGGGCGTGCCGGATGGAGAGACCGCTGCCACCTCAAGGAAGGAGCCCCTGATACTTGGCTGGAAGCACTGAACCCGACGATTGGTGAGCCCGCACGAATGATTCTGCAAGCGCGCTTATGCTGCGGCGAATGCATTGGGGATGACAAGGAGACGATCCTGCATCTAGCGGGGTCAGAGTCAAGCAAACGAGCGAGGAGGAAAATAAAATGAACACCACAACGATTCCCGCCGGTTTCCGCCGTGTCTCCCGGCACGACGGTATCTTCCAGGAGCGCGTGCACGATGCCTACAAGGCCAAAGGCAAGTTGCCGGAACCGACCGTGTGTCCGCAATGCGGCGCGGTATTTCATGCGGGACGCTGGCAGTGGGGCAAGATGCCGGAGGACGCTCACAGGGAAATGTGCCCTGCCTGTCATCGCATACACGACCGATTTCCGGCAGGGTTCCTTACCTTGCAGGGCGGGTTCTATTCTGCCCATCGCGATGAAGTGATGCATCTTGTGCACAACCATGAAAAACAGGAGCGGCTGGAACATCCGCTGAACCGCATCATGGCTGTGGAAGAACAGGATGGTACAACGCTGGTGACCACCACCGATATCCATCTCGCCCGAGGCATCGGCGAAGCCCTGCATCATGCCTATCAGGGAGAACTCGAATATCACTACAACCCGGAGCAGAATCTGTTGCGCGTGAATTGGATGCGCTGAGGAGTATTCGCGATGGGTAGCATTGGATACAGAAGGTTCGCGGCCGGATTTGCCGTGACCTGTTTGTTTGCCTGGTAGCAACCCAGGCTTAATTTCAGGAGAGACATCATGAAAACAATTAAAACGCTTCTTGGCCTGTCAGGTGCCTGCCTGCTGGTCATTACAATCGGAACAGCTTCAGCAGGAATTTTTCCGGAAAAAGACGGTTATCTGATAGACCCGGTCGGCAACTTTGTGCGTAATGGTACGGACGGTTGCTGGCGTACGATCCATTGGACGCCGGAGACAGCCTTTGAGGAATGCGATCCCGGTCTGGCGAAAAAGGAAGCACAGGCAGTAGCCATGCCGGTTCCTCCGCCCCCACCCCCCGTTGTGGAACGCAAACCCGAGCCGCCAGTCATACCGGCGAAACCCGCCATGCAAGTCAGCTTTACCACCGAGGCACTGTTCGATTTCGACATGGCAGTGCTCAAGCCGTCTGGCCGGCAAGCACTGGACGAACAGATCGTCATGGGCATGAGATCGCATCCCGAAGTGGAACTGCTGATCGTCACTGGCCACGCCGATCGTATCGGGACGGATGAATACAACATGCGATTGTCGGAGCGTCGTGCCAATGCAGTCAGGAATTATCTGATTCAGCAGGGAGTGGCAGCTGGGATCATCAAGGTCGTGGCCAAGGGTGAATCCGAACCCGACCCGGAAGCCAACACCAGGGAAACTTGCAGGGGTCTGGATCGGAGCAGGCTTATTGCATGCCTGCAACCGGATCGCCGGGTCACTGTCCAATCGCAATGGAGTGGTATGGGCAAATAATATCGGGTTGCAGAACGGGGTTGCTTAAAAGTGCAATCACGCGTTCCCGATTGCGAACCAGCATGCACGGCACTTCGACCAGAGGGGTGATTCCCCTCGGGATGAGTGCTGGACGTAAAGTCGTGGCGACACAAGGATTCCTGCATGCAGGGCGGTTACAGACAGATTTCTGAAACTGGACGATACGAATGCGAGGCGCGAGCATGGGGCAAGAACAGACGGAGCCACCGAGTCGACTCACGGGCGGCGCAACCGGATACCGGATGAGGGAGAAGCAATTGCGTCCGGTTTCCGGCAACAAGGTTTTCGCTGCGGACAGACTGCTGCTGAATAGGCTGCTGCGTGCGATCGGCAACCCGGTACTGCAGATCGAACTGTGGGATGGACGGGATGCAACGGATCGGGTGGAGCATGCGGCGGCGCGGGTCGTCATCCGCGATCGCGGCGCTCTGATCAAACTGGTCGGCAATCCGGAGCTTAACTTCGGCGAGATGTATGCGTCGCAGCGCATAGATATCCAGGGAAACCTGCTGGATTTTCTCGAGACGGTCTATCGCACCTGGCCGTGGCCCGGCCAGGGCAAGAACGGGAAAATATGGCTGTCGCCGTTTAATGACATGCAGCGCAACAACATTCCGAGGGCGCGCCGCAACATCCAGCATCATTACGACATCGGCAATGATTTCTACCGGCTCTGGCTGGATGAAAAGATGATTTATACCTGTGCTTATTTCCCCGGCCCGGACATGACCCTTGAAGACGCCCAGTTGGCAAAGATGGATCATGTATGCCGGAAACTTCGGCTGCAGAAGGGCGAGAAGGTGGTGGAAGCAGGTTGCGGCTGGGGCGCATTGTCGTTGCACATGGCCAGGCACTATGGCGTGACGGTGCAAGCCTGCAACATATCGAAGGAGCAGGTCGCCTTCGCCCGGCAACGTGCCCGCGACGAGGGACTGGACGGCCAGGTCGAGTTCATCGAGGACGATTACCGCAATTTGAGCGGCGAATTCGACGCCTTCGTTTCCGTCGGCATGCTCGAGCACGTGGGCATGAACCACTACCAAGAGCTGGGGTCGGTCATCGATCGCTGCCTTGGGGAATACGGACGCGGCCTGATCCACAGCATCGGCCTGAACTATCCGCGGCCGATGGACTCATGGACCGAGCGCCATATTTTTCCGGGTGCGTCGCCGCCCAGCCTGGCGCAAATGATGCAGATCTTCGAGCCATACGATTTTTCCGTGCTCGATGTGGAAAACCTGCGGCTGCATTACGCCATGACGCTGCAGCACTGGTTGCAGCGCTATGAGGATAACGCCGATCTCGTGACGGAAATGTTCGACCCGGAATTTTTTCGCGCATGGCGCCTGTACCTCGCCGGATCGCTGATGGCATTCAGGAGCGGAAGCATGCAACTGTTCCAGGCGACCTTTGCCCGCGCAGGCAATAACCGGATCCCATGGTCTCGGCACTACCTCTACACCTCCGGAGCGCATGATGGAAACGTGTGACGCATTGATCGTCGGCGGTGGCCCGGCTGGATCGAGCTGCGCGTGGAGTCTGTACCGGCAGGGTCTGGATGTGGTGGTGATGGACAAGGCGGAGTTCCCGCGCGACAAGGTCTGCGCCGGCTGGATCACGCCTGCGGTGGTCGAAGCGCTGCAACTGGATACCGATGCATATGCCGGCGAGCGGGTGCTGCAGCCGATCACGGCCTTCCGCACCGGCCTGATAGACGGCCGCGAGCTGGAGACCCGTTATCCCGACACCGTAAGCTACGGCATACGCCGGCGCGAATTCGACGATTACCTGCTGCAGCGTTCGGGTGCGCGCCTGCTGCCCGGACAGCCGCTTGAATCCATGGAACGGCGCGGCAGCCAATGGCTGGTCAATGGTGCCATGTCGACATCGCTGGTCGTCGGCGCGGGCGGACATTTCTGCCCGGTCGCCCGTTTCCTCGGGGCAAAGCTGGGCGCCGGCGAACCCGCAGTGGCGGCAAAGGAGATCGAATTCGAGATGGACCAGCGGCAGCGCGAAGATTGCCGGGTGCGGGCGCACATGCCGGAACTTTATTTTTGCCGCGACCTCAAGGGTTACGGCTGGTGCTTCCGCAAGGGCAATTACCTGAACATCGGGCTGGGCCGCGAGGGCAGCCATGGCCTCAAGGAACATCTCGAGCATTTCTGTGATTTCCTCAAGCAGCGCGGCAGGATCCCGCAGGACATCCCGGACCGGTTCCACGGCCATGCCTACCTGCTGCATGGTCATGCACCGCGCAAACTGCTCGACGACGGCGTGCTGCTGGTCGGTGATGCGGCGGGACTGGCCTATCCGCAGAGCGGTGAAGGCATCCGCCCTGCAATCGAGTCCGGCCTGCTGGCTGCAGCAGCCATCGTCGAAGCAAAAGGAGATTACCGCGGCCAGGCACTTGCGTCTTACGCGGAGCGCCTGCATGCGCGCCTGGGGCTGGCACAGGCTGGTGGCGGTCTGGTGCCGGAAAGCGTACGTGACTTTCTGGCCGCAACGTTGGCAGCCCCCTTGATGGACAGCCGCTGGTTTACCCGCCATGTCGTGCTGGATCGCTGGTTCCTTCACGCTGACCAGGCAGCCATGCAGGCTGGTTGAGGACAAGGAGAAAATATCATGGTACGGCTCACACCGATTATTGCCTGCTGCCTGTTCTGGGGCATGCCTGCAATGGCCCATGCCGAGGCGGGCGAAAGCGGGACACGGGGCGCGCTGCTGTATGCAACTTATTGCAACGCATGCCACACCTCGAAAATCCACTGGCGCGAGCAAAAGGCGGCGACCGATATGGATAGCCTCTATACCGAGGTGCGCCGCTGGCAGGACAACATCGGGCAGGAATGGACCGACGCGGAGATCGCCGATGTCGCGCGCTATCTAAATACTCGCTACTACCATTTTCCTGAACGATCGATCATCAATCACCGCTGACAAACCTGGAACTTGAGTCGTCATTCCTGAAGGAGTGATATTTTCGTCTCATGATGCGAATATAACCACAAAGCCGCCGTAAATGTGATCAGCAACACGCCCGTCACGATAAGGAATCTGGTGCTAAGTTTCATAACTCCGTTCACTACATTGCCGTACTGATACGAGCAATCTGGATTTTCAGCCGGTTTGGTCCTGTCAGGCGGGCGAAAACATAGACAACGGAGACCGTTTGCAAGCGCAGAAATTTAATGGCATTCAACATATAATGTGCTCAAGGCTGCCGGAGCCGGAATAATTATTCTGAACGTATATTCCAAGCGGTTGAGCATTTGCCAAGAGGTTTCTGGATATGGGGAATACGGTAGTCAAACTGGATGGAATGCTGCAAGGCTTCTCGAGCCTGAAGATCAGGCTGGTCACACTGGCCATGATTACTGTCATCGCGCTGGTAGACCTGGTGTCCGGAAACGAAATCAGTATTTCCATATTCTTTCTGCTGCCCGTAGCAATTTCAACCTGGTACTGCAACCGTAGAACCGGGATCGCATTCGCCATCTTCTCGGCAATCCTCTGGTTTATGATCGATTATTCCGAGCGTAAATATGCAAATCCGATAGCGCCCTACTGGAATGCGACTGCCCGGCTGGGGTTCTTTCTGGTCACCGAGGAATTGCTGACCCAATTGAAGATGCATCTGGGCAATGAACAAATGCTTGCGCGTACCGATGCGCTGACTGGCTTGCTTAACGTGCGCGGATTCACCGAGCAGGCAGGGATACTGTTCGGCCTGGCTGCCCGCCATGAAAGGCCGATGGTCCTGGCCTATATCGACCTCGATAACTTCAAGAAAGTGAATGATGAACTGGGGCACAGCGAGGGCGACAAGGTGCTGCGGTTTGTCAGCGATAAAATCTCAACTTCGTTGCGCGGGACCGATGTGGCGGGACGCCTGGGTGGGGATGAATTTGCCATCGTATTGCCCGAGTCGGATGAGGCGGGGGCAAGGTCGGTGCTCGACACGCTCAGGAGTGCCCTGTTGCAGGAAGCGCAGGCTCACGGTTGGCCGATAAGTTTCAGTATCGGGGTGGTTTCTTTCGATCCGCCCTCATCCGGCCTCGATGAAGCGATCAAGGTCGCGGACTCCCTGATGTATCAGGTCAAGGAGAGCGGAAAGAACAACATCATCTTCCGGCACCATCGGGCAAAGTGATCCATATTCCCCGGCCGTAAGGAACCTGATGCAGGGACATTGCCTCATTGGGATAAAATAACGAGTTGTTCGATTCGATCAGGGGCCGGGTTCTGACATGCTGAGAAATTCAAATATTCGCTATGGCGCCATTGCACGCCTGCTGCATTGGAGTATAGCCGTGATCATCATTACCGGGTTGGCCGGCGTCGAACTGCACGATCTGTTTCCCAAAGGCAGCGACCTGCGCAGCGCGATGATGAGCATTCACTTCCAGGCAGGGCTGCTGGTGCTGGCGCTGATCTGGCTGCGACTCGCTGTGGCAACCTTCAACATGACCCCGCTGATCCGGCCAGTCCCGCCGCTTTGGCAGCAGATGAGTGCGAGACTGGTGCATATCTGCTTCTATGTCGCAATGATCGTGCAGCCTGTTCTGGGCGTCCTGATGCAGCAGGCAGGCGACCGGCCGTTGACGCTGCTGGGGATGCCGCTGCCGGTATTCATCGGTGTGGACAAGGACTATTCCAAGTGGTTAAGGGGAGTGCACGGAACCATCGGCAACATCGTGATCGCCCTGATCGTGTTCCATATCGCCGCAGCCTTGTGGCATCACTTCAAGCAGCACGACAACACGCTGCTGCGCATGTTGCCGCCGCGCGATTGAAGGTCATCAACCTACGATGTCAGGCGGGAAACATTTCCGCATTGTTCATCAACCATGACAAGGCGCTCAACGCACCGAAGAAGATGATCAGGTGTACCCAGGCCCAGAACCAGTATCTGCGTTCGAGCTTGTCTTGTGACATGTTGCTGATCAGGAACAAGCGTCCGTTGCTCGGCTGTCTCAGGTAGTTGGTATCGGGCTGCGCTCGCTCGACGGCCATGCGCTTGGCAGCCTCGCGCCTGGCCTGCTGGCGCGCCAGCATCCATTCCTGCATGTCGATCTGGCCGTCGTTGTCGAGGTCGAAGCGCCGGCGCAGGTCGGGCATGTTCTGTTTCCATTCCGCCAGCACGGCATTCATTTCTGCATTGCCGTCCAGCTCCACGCTGCTGCCGCCAAGGGTGTGGAACTGGCCGATGGCGTAGAGCATATCGATGCTCAGCAATTTCCATTCGGTATAGCGGAATTCGCCCTGCCGCCAGGTGTCCTTGTGCATGGTAAGGATCTCCGCACCGGACGGATCCACCACGCAGCGGCCCGAGCCGTCGTCCAGCATGAACGGTTCGCTGGTTTCGCCGCTGTCCTCGACAAACCATTCGTCATGGCTGTTCTTGCGCTCGATGCGGTAGCGGTACCAAAGGCAGGGCAGCAGTGTCAACTTGCTGAGCAACGGCGGGTCGTTCAGCGGCTTGCCGCGTCCGACCAGTTCCACATAGCCCTGGGCTGCGGAGGCGACGCGTGAGGTGGGGGTGTCTCGCACCAGGCGCAAGCGGCGCAACGCCGAGGCCCAGGCGAACAGGCTGATGAATGTCATCGTGCCGAGCACGCTCAGCCATCCCGTGCGCGAGCCCACTTGCAGGCCGATGATCAGCAGCAGGACCTGCGCGCCGGAGGTGACGAGGTTGGCGTATTCGCGCCGCAGGGTTGTCAGCATCGCGTTGCAGAATGAACGGCCTTAACTGAACAGCGATTTCATGTCCACATCCTTTTTTTCCGAAGAGGAAAATTCCAACATCGGTTTGGCAGTGAAACTGAGCAGCTTGGCGACCAGGATGGCAGGGAATTGCTCGATCGAGACATTATTGATGTTCACCGCATCGTTGTAGAACTCGCGGCGGTCGGCGATGCCGTTCTCCAGCCCGGTGATGCGGGTCTGCAATTGCATGAAGTTTTCATTGGCCTTGAGTTCCGGGTAGGCTTCTGCCACCGCGAACAGGCCACCCAGGCTGGCGCGCATGGCGCCTTCGGCCATGCCCAGGGCAGGAATGTTCTGGCCTTCGCGCGCGCTCTGCACCTGCGCGCGCGCGGCGATCACGCGCTGCAGGGTCTCCTGCTCGAACTGCTTGTACTGTTTGCACACTTCGACCAGTTTGGGCAACTCGTCGTGGCGCTGCTTGAGCAGCACGTCGATATTCGCCCATGCCTGGGCAACCGCGTTTTTCACCTGCACCAGGTTGTTGTACAGGCTGATGCCGTAGATCAGGACCACGATCACTATCCCGAGAAATATCAAACTGCTCATAAGTATTCTCCGCGTGTCAGTGTACGTTAAGGAAGGCCGGGTATCGTTGCTGCAGTCGTCATTATGATACCGCTATTCGAATTATGGACAGAACCGGGAAGAAATCAATATCATGTCCTCTGGCGCTGTCCGCCGGTCAATCATAAAGTCGGAGCAAACATGGCAATACTGAAGCTGCTGCATATTCTTTCCATCGTGATCTGGGTCGGCGGGATGTTTTTCGCCTACATGGTGCTGCGGCCGAGCGCCGCCGCGATATTGCAACCCCCGGAGCGCCTGCAGCTTTGGGATGATGTGTTCAAGCGGTTTTTCAGGTGGGTATGGCTGACGGTGGCGCTGGTGCTGGGCAGCGGCTTGTTCATGATCATGCTGTATGGCGGCATGGCACTGGTGCCGCGGTACATTCACGTGATGCTGTTGCTGGGCATCGTGATGATACTGATCTTCGCCTATGTGTTTTTTGTCTGCCACAGCAAGCTCAGCCGCACGGTAGCGGCACAGGAGTGGCAGAAAGCAGGGGCGATGCTGGCGAAGATACGCAAGCTGGTCGCGGTCAACCTGGCCATCGGCTTGCTGACCATCGCGGTGGCCATACTCGGCACCATGCTCTGAGGCCATGGCGCTCGGTCAAGGCTCAACACTGCAGCCCAACCTGCGGCTGCGGAAGGTGCGCCTGCCCTTGTGCGCTTCCACTCCGGATGCCACCAGCCTGGTGCAATGGGGAAGGTAGCCCGATCAGCTATTTGATCGAAAAATGACCAGGCTACGCCTCATTCACGTTTCATTTGCCAAGCTGAACCCAGAAAATATTCAGGTTCTTCTTGCCTGGCATCAGGGGAACCTGAATGGTCACCGGGATTTTGCGCAGATAGGCTTCGCGCAAGGTAGTGATCATTTCCGCTGAGGAAGGTGCGTCTTCATGCAAACGCACCCCGTATATATTGCCGGGTTGACTATCAAGCCCAAACAGCACCTCCGCATCCAGTCGATCGCCTGCCGGTCCGATCTCGAGCCCCTTCATCTGTGACCGGAAAAAAGTCAGCTTTCCGGAGACAGTGGCCGCATGGGAATGTTCCGTCAAGCTCGGTGGCGTATCGGCCAGTGCAAATGAACAAAAGAATAAAGTCCCCAATATGAAAAATGTGTTGAATGTCAATTTATCAGGCATTGCAGTTCTCCCTATGCAGATGGACATCAAGCAAGGATATTGCTTGACTGTTCGAAGCCTACTCAATTCACCTCCATGAGTCTGTACGCTTCCGAACATATATCCAGCTCGTAGGTTGGACTTCCGTTGTCAGCCCAACCTACGGGTAATCTGGAGAGTGCTGTCGACCGAGCCACGCCAAGTCTCGCTTGACCTGATTGATGCTCAGCGATTGCTTAACGAGTGCCATGATGGCGGCGAATCAGCTGTGGGCTCGCGCCCACTGCACGATGCCCGCCGTGTCCATCGCTCCGGCCTGACGCGCGATCTCGCGTCCACCCCTGAACAGGGCCAGCGTGGGGATGCTGCGGATATTGAAGCGCGCCCCCAGTTCCTGTGCTTCCTCGGTATTCACCTTGGCCAGCCGCATGCCCGGTTCCAGCTGCGCTGCGGCCTTCACGAAAGCAGGCGCCATCATGCGGCACGGGCCGCACCAGGGCGCCCAGAAATCCACCAGCACGGGGATGTCGCTGCGCGCGATATGCTGGTCGAACGTCTCGCGCTTGAGTTCCAGTGGGTGCGCGTCGAACAGCGGCTGTTTGCATTTGCCGCAGGCAGGGCTTGCACCCAGTTTGATCGAGGGTACGCGGTTCACCGCATTGCAATGCGGGCAGACGATGTGCACGGAGTCGCTCATGGTATTTTAAGTTGGTAGTCGTTAGTCGCTTGTCGTTAGTTAAACCGCATGGTTTGGCTTTCAGCTTTGGTGGAATGCCGATCTTCCCTGTGCTCTCTGTGTCTTGACCTTCAGCCTGGTTCGGTCATGCACTGCAGATGGGGTCGGTTTGCGGAATTTCAAATGCCGCCCAGGGATTTGATCGGGCTCGGTGTGGTGTCGAGATGGCCGGCTACCTCGCCCTCATGGAACAGCCAGAAGGAACCGGGTGGCATGGAGATCCAGTTTTCGTTGTCGGTCAGCGGCAGGGTGGCGATCACCGCGACGCGGTCATTGGGCGAGGTCACCTGGCTGAAATCCACCAACACATCCTCGTCTTTCAGGTGGGCGACATTGAACGGCGCGCGGCGCACTATATAGCTCAGTTCGGTGGAGCAGTGCGCGAACAGGCAGTCGCCATTGGACAGCAGGAAATTGAAGATGCCGGTGCCGGAAAGCGGATCGATCAGTTCGTGCAGCGCGGCAAACAATTGATCGCGAGCCGGCATCGTATCGCCGAAGCGATGGCGCAGGCTTTGCAGCATCCAGCAGAAGATGCGTTCGCTGTCGGTGTTGCCGACGGGCAGGAAGCTGCCGTCGAGTTGTGGCTGGAATTCCGGCAGGTTGCCGTTATGGGCATAGACCCAATACAGCCCCCACAGCTCGCGCATGAACGGATGCGTGTTCTCCAGCGAGACCACGCCCTGCGTCGCCTTGCGGATATGCGCGATGACGTTGAGCGAGCGGATCGGGTAGTTGCGCACCAGTTCGGCGATCGGCGATCGCGCCGAGGGCTGCGGGTCGAGGAACAGCCGCACACCGCGCCCCTCGAAGAAGGCGATGCCCCAGCCGTCGGCATGCACGTCGGTGACGCCGCCGCGCTGCTGGAATCCGGTGAAGGAAAAGCAGATGTCGGTGGGTACGTTGCAGTTCATTCCGAGCAATTGGCACATAACGTTTCCTGAGTATCAGCTTGTAGCTTGTAGCCGCTAGTCGTTAGTCGTTAGTCTCTAGTCGTTAGTTAAATTCAAAAACAATAATCCCCGCGAAGCGGGCAACGCCAACTAGCAACTAGCAACTAACGACTAACGACTAGTAACTAGCTCCCAAACCGCATCGACAGGTCCACAGCCCGCACATCCTTGGTCAGGCTGCCGATCGAGATGCGGTCCACGCCGGTCTCGGCGATGGCTCGCACCGTATCCAGGTCGATCCCGCCGGAAGCTTCCAGTTCGGCACGCCCGGCATTCAGTGCAACCGCGGCACGCATGGATTCAATATCGAAATTGTCGAGCAGGACCAGTTTTGCGTTCTCATCCAGTGCCTCGCGCAACTCAGCCAGGTTCTCCACCTCGATCTGGATCGACATATCCGGGGGCGCGATGCGCAAGGCTTGTCGTAGCGCCGGGCCGATGCCGCCTGCCGCCCTGATGTGGTTCTCCTTGATCAGGATGCCGTCGAACAGGCCGAGACGCTGGTTGTGGCCGCCGCCGACCGCGACCGCATATTTCTGCGCCATGCGCAGGCCGGGCAGGGTCTTGCGCGTATCCATGATCTTCGCCGTGGTGCCCGCTATCGCATCCACATAACGGTGGGTCGCGGTAGCCGTGGCGGAAAGGAACTGCAGAAAATTCAGCGCGGCGCGCTCGGCCGTGAGCAGCGCGCGTGCGTCGCCGTGGATCCCGCACAAGGTCTGGCCGATCCCGGCCACTTCACCCTCGCGCAATTGCCAGTGGATCTCGCAATTCGCGTCCAGCGCGCGGAAGCAGCCTTCGAACCACAGCGTGCCGCACAGCACCATGCGCTGGCGCGTGATCACCGTGGCCTGGGCGGTTGAGTGCTCCGGGATCAGTTGCGCGGTGAGGTCATTGCTCGCCAGCATCGCATAGTGGGTCTCCGCCCCCTGCTCGCGTTCGAGGGAGTGGATTTCGGATAGCGGGCGCAAATCCTCCTCCAGCGCTGAATGGACATCATGACGGATTTGCATGGCGAGATCGAGGTCAAGCGACATGGTGTATTCCCGGAATTGGTTGCGAATCTGCGGAACAAGTTACCAGATGTTGCCTGGATTGTGTATGGATTGGTCGGTTTTTGATGGTGCCGGATCAAGCCGGCTCCGGGAATAAATGGCGACAGTCATAAATGAGCCAATGGACCGGTTGCAAGTCTTGAAATTCCGGCAATGTCCCCAATTTAACCGGTAACCCGATCATTCAGCAAAGGATATGCCATGCGCATCGAAAAATTGACCACCAAGTTCCAGCAGGCGCTATCTGACGCCCAGAGCCTGGCGGTCGGCAACGACAACCAGTTCATCGAGCCGCAGCACCTGCTGCTGGCCCTGCTCAACGATGCCGAAAGCGGGGCAGGTTCATTGCTGGCCCGTGCCGGCGGCAACGTCAATGCATTGAAGGCGGCGTTGAACGATGCCGTGTCGCGCATGGCCAGGGTGGAAGATCACGGCGGTGAGGTCCAGATCGGGCGCGATCTGGGCAACCTGCTGAACCTGACCGACAAGGAAGCGCAGAAACGCGGCGACCAGTTCATCGCCAGCGAGATGTTCCTGCTGGTGCTGACCAACGACAAGGGCGAGACCGGGCGCCTGCTCAAGCAGCATGGCGTGGTGCGCGCGCCGCTGGAGCAGGCGATCAATGAAGTGCGCGGCGGCGAATCGGTGGGCTCGCAGGAAGCCGAAGGCCAGCGCGAATCGCTGAAGAAATACACCATCGACCTGACCGAGCGCGCCCGCCAGGGCAAGCTCGATCCGGTGATCGGGCGCGACGACGAGATCCGCCGCGCGATCCAGGTGCTGCAGCGCCGCACCAAGAACAACCCGGTGCTGATCGGCGAACCGGGCGTGGGCAAGACCGCGATCGTCGAGGGCCTGGCGCAGCGCATCGTCAACGGCGAAGTGCCGGAGACCTTGAAGAACAAGAAGGTGCTGTCGCTGGACATGGCGGCGTTGCTGGCCGGCGCCAAGTATCGCGGCGAGTTCGAGGAACGCCTGAAATCGGTGCTGAAGGAGATCGCCCAGGAAGAAGGGCGCATCATCGTGTTCATCGACGAGCTGCACACCATGGTCGGCGCGGGCAAGGCCGAGGGTGCGATGGATGCGGGCAACATGCTCAAACCCGCGTTGGCGCGGGGCGAACTGCATTGCGTCGGTGCGACCACGCTGGATGAATACCGCAAATACATCGAGAAGGATGCCGCGCTGGAACGCCGCTTCCAGAAAGTGCTGGTAGAGGAGCCTTCGGTGGAATCCACCATCGCGATCCTGCGCGGCCTGCAGGAACGCTACGAACTGCATCACGGCGTGGACATCACCGACCCGGCCATCGTCGCGGCGGCGGAGCTGTCCAACCGCTATATCACCGACCGCTTCCTGCCGGACAAAGCCATCGACTTGATCGACGAGGCCGCTGCGCGCGTGAAGATGGAGATCGATTCCAAGCCCGAGGTGATGGACAAGCTCGAGCGCCGCCTGATCCAGCTCAAGATCGAGCGCGAAGCGGTGAAGAAGGAGAAGGACGAGGCCTCGAAGAAACGCCATGCGCTGATCGAGGAGGAGATCAGCAAGCTGGATCGCGAATACGCCGACCTGGAGGAGATATGGAAGGCGGAGAAGGGCGCGGCACAAGGCACGGCGCACCTGAAGGAAGAGATGGAAAAGGTGCGCGCCGAGATCGTGCGGCTGCAGCGCGAAGGCAAACTGGAACAGGTGGCCGAGCTGCAATACGGCAAGCTGCCGCAGCTCGAAGAGAAGCTTAAGGACGCGGTGCATGCGGAGGAGAACAAGCCGAAGAACCGTTTGCTGCGCACCCAGGTCGGCGCCGAAGAGATCGCCGAAGTGGTGAGCCGCGCCACCGGCATCCCGGTGTCGAGGATGATGCAGGGCGAGCGCGAAAAACTGCTGCACATGGAAGACAAGCTGCACGAGCGCGTGGTCGGGCAGGATGAGGCCGTGCGCCTGGTATCCGATGCGATCCGTCGTTCTCGCTCCGGCCTGTCCGATCCGAATCGTCCCTATGGTTCCTTCCTGTTCCTGGGACCTACCGGAGTCGGCAAGACCGAGTTGTGCAAGGCGCTGGCCGGGTTCCTGTTCGATTCCGAGGATCACCTGATCCGCATCGACATGAGCGAATACATGGAGAAACATTCGGTCGCACGCCTGATCGGCGCGCCACCGGGCTATGTCGGTTATGAAGAAGGCGGCGGGCTGACCGAGGCGGTCAGGCGCAAGCCCTACAGCGTCATCCTGCTCGATGAAGTCGAGAAGGCGCATCCCGATGTGTTCAATGTGCTGCTGCAGGCGCTGGACGATGGGCGCATGACCGACGGCCAGGGGCGCACCGTGGACTTCAAGAACACGGTGATCGTGATGACCTCGAATCTCGGCAGCCAGATGATCCAGCAGATGTCCGGCGACGATTACCAGGTGATCAAGCTGGCGGTGATGGGTGAGGTGAAGACCTATTTCCGTCCCGAGTTCATCAACCGCATCGACGAAGTCGTGGTGTTCCATGCGCTGGATGAAAAGAACATCAAATCCATCGCGCGCATCCAGTTGCAGTACCTGGAAAAACGCCTGTCACAGATGGAGATGAAACTGGAGATCAGCGATGCCGCGCTGGCCGAGATCGCCAACGCGGGTTTTGATCCGGTGTACGGTGCCAGGCCGCTGAAACGCGCGATCCAGGCGCAACTGGAAAACCCGCTGGCCAAGGCCATACTCGAAGGCCGCTTCGCCGCCAAGGACACCATCAAGGTGGACTGCAAGGGTGGGGTGATGCACTTCGAAAAAAAATGAGCATGCATTCCGGTTACGGATACCGGATAGCCATTCATGCTGGGCGTTGTTGACGAAAATTCATTTTCCAGCGGTTTTCAGATTTCTTGCAAAGAAACAGAGACAAGTCCATCGCGCATACGCTGATACCGGCGTATGCGCCTATCCGGTGTTCGATACTCGCCCGGCAACCTCGGGCGCAGTCGACGCTGGCTGTCGGTATATCTGGTTAGTGATTGTTTTTACTGAATTGTTTATCTCTTATCCCTCCGCAGCATAGTCCACAGCCTGGGCAGGCCGTCCGGCCGGTCAGGCTGGCGATAGTCGCCTTGATATCGTTAAAACGCATAAATAGGCAGGTTTTCCCCCGCTATTCCGCGCTTGACTATTTATTTGCTCTGGTAATTTAGCTGCCATGCAGCAAGGTGATTACCGCTAATCGTTTACGGGTAATTTTTCAGGGCAGGGAAAGACCTAAGGAGATTGAAATGGGGAAAGTTGAAGCAATACCGGATTTGATAAACCCGCTGGACATTGACTACGAACAGATCAGCACCCGATTCGAAGCCGGGCATGGCATATCCTGGGTGTCGATGAAGCCCAAGTCAGTCCCCTGTTTCAACCAGGTGCTGCTGGAGGAGTTGCGTCAGTACCATGAATCGATCAGGTATTGCGGCGGCATGATCTGGCAGGATGGCGCATTCCATAACGTGCGCTACATGGTATATGCCTCCGAGATACCCGGTGTGTTCAACCTGGGCGGGCAACTGTCCCTGTTCCGGGACTTGATCAGGAAACGCGACCGCCAGCAGCTCGAGCACTATGCCAGGATGTGCATCGATGCGATGGACGCCAGGATACGCCACTGCGACCTGCCTCTGGTCACTATCTCACTGGTGCAGGGAGATGCATTGGGCGGCGGTTTCGAAGCGGCGCTGACCAGCGATATCATCATCGCCGAACGCAGCAGCAAGATGGGCTTTCCCGAGATCCTGTTCAACCTGTTCCCCGGCATGGGCGCCTATAGTTTCCTCGCGCGCAAGATCGGTCACAAGCAGGCCGAAAAACTGATCCTCAGCGGCAAGCTGTACAGTGCCGAAGAATTGCACGAGATGGGCCTGGTTGATGTGCTGGTGGAGGACGGCGAAGGTATCGAGGCAGTGAATGACTATGTCCGCAGGCAGGAGCGTTGCTCCAATGGCTATATCGCCGTGCAGAAGGCCCGGAATCGATTCAATCCGGTCACCTACCAGGAACTGATGGACATTGCCAACATCTGGGTCGATGCAGCCCTGCAATTGAGCGAAAAGGACCTCAAGGTCATGGACAGGTTTGTACGCTCACAGCAGAAGCTGTTTGAGAGCAGCGAGCCAACAGCTGTTGCCGTGCAAGCGCCTGTTCCGCAGGTTCCCGTACCGTCGGTGCGCGAGTCAAATATGGTGTTGGTTTACTCCAACTGAAAACAAACCGAATGCATGTGGTTCGGAAGCAGTATGTGCCCAGGCGATCACCAATGATCAGGTGGTCGCCGAATAAGGGGCGAGGGAATGTCAATAAACTATAGCGGACTTCCAAGGTAAGCCTTCAAGGCCAGCCGCGTAGAGGCAAAGCGGGTCTGTGCGTCATTCATCAGTTGCTGGTTTTTCCCCTGTAATTCCTCAACATTGCTTTGGGAAATGCTGCGGCATACCTGGAACAGGGCTTCCGCGCCAATGTTACCGGCGCTTCCTTTCATGGCGTGAGCTAATTCCTTGAAGTTGTTCAGTTCGTTTTCGTGCAGTGAAGTTTCCATCTGTTGCAGCAGCGTTTCGCCTTCGGCCAGAAAGCCCTGGATGACGGAAACGACGAAATCATCCTTGCCATTATCCAGAAGCTTCAATTGTTGCAGCATGGCTTCATTCAGGATGGTCAATTCTTTTTCAGGCTGCGGCATCTGGGTCGCGGAAGTTTCCTTGATGGTGCTGGTTTTCTGCGGCGGGTGTTTTTCAGTCAGTTGCGCAACGGTGCTGAGCAGTTTGATGGCGTCGATAGGTTTGGTCAGGAATGAATCCGCGCCGGCTTCCTCGCACTCGAGCTTGGCCTCAGTGGTAGCGTTCGCGGTGAGGATGATGATAGGCATGTATGGCTCATGCCGGCTGGTGACGCGGTAAATCTTCATCGCATCCAGGCCGTTCATTACTGGCATGTGCATATCAAGGATAGCTAGGTCAAAATGTTCGTGTTCCAGTGCTTCCAGCGCCTTTTCGCCATTCTCCACGACTGATACCAGGTGTCCGGCGTGCTTCAGGATCCTCGAGATGATCATGCGGTTCGTGCTGTTATCCTCTGCCACCAGAAGTTTAATAGACTGGTTGTCCAGGTTGTCTCGCCGGTACCGCTTCACAAAGCCGGAGAAATCGTCAGTTGGTTGCTGGTTGAAGATGACGCCGTGAAGTGAATTGAACAGCGAGGAACGGTCAAGCGGCGTTTTCAGCAAGCTTGAGTAGCCCATATTGTGCAGGACTTCCTCGTTATCCCCGTTCAATTCCGGATCTATCAGAATGAATGAAATTCGCAAGTTCGCGTAGCCTGCCAATATCCGTGAAACGAAGTTATCAGCAGTGAATCCCAGCGCTCGCGGCGTGCATAGTATGACAATTTGCTGTGCTTCCCCTGGAAGCGCCCGGGCAAGAATCTGAAACAGCTGATCTGAAGATGTGGCCTGATCAAAACGCACATTCCATGTGAGCAGACATTTGTCCAGGATCGCAAGCTCATGTACTGGAATGCCGGCAGAGATTACCCGTACCGATTTGCTGAGGGCAGGGTATTGTTCCTCTGTGCGAATTTCCGGCTGCTTCTTGAACGGGAGTTCGAACCAGAAGGTGCTGCCATTCCCTTCTTCGCTGTGCAACCCGATCTCGCCGCCCATGAACTGGACGAGTTGCCTGGAAATGGTGGTACCCAGTCCGGTGCCGCCGTATTTGCCGGTGACCAATGCGTTGGCCTGGGTGAAACTTTCAAATATCGCCTGCTGTGCTTCCAGCGGTATGCCAATGCCGGTGTCGGATACCTCAAACCGCAGCAATGCAGATTCCACATTCTGTTTCAGCGTGCTGACCTTGAGTTCCACCGAGCCTTCGTGTGTGAACTTGATCGCGTTGCCCACCAGGTTGATGATCACCTGGCGCAGGTGCTGCGCGTCGCCATGCAGGAGAAACCAGGTTTCGGGGGAGAAGTAAGCCCGCAGCTGCAGCCCTTTTTTATTTGCCTGCGGTGAAAACATGTCTATGGTGCCGTGGATCAGGCCGTGCAGGTCAAAGTCGGTCGGGTTGGAAGACAACTTGCCGCTTTCGATGCGCGAGAGATCGAGCACGTCTTCTATCAATTTGAGCAGGATCCGCCCCGAGTTCCTCAAGGTTTGCACCAGATCGCGTTGCTCGGTATTCAATGGGGTCTCCAGCACCAGGTCGCTGATCCCGATGACACCGTTCAGCGGCGTGCGCATTTCATGGCTCATGTTGGCGAGGAAGCGGCTTTTCGCCTTGTTGGCTTCTTCGGCATGGTTGATCGCCAGGTTAAGGCGGTCGACCAGCTTGTACATGTACAGCGGGATCAGCAGCAAGGTCAACAGCAGCGCGATGGACAGCGTGCTTTGACTCAGCCAGTAAGGATTTATCAGGATCACCGTGAGGAATCCGACGATACTGATGATATAGGCCTGGATCAGGGCTTTGGTGCCATAGCGCAATCCATTGCCGACGATGACCCAAAGATAGATGCCATACAGCATGGTGCCGGTTTCTTTGGTCATCAGCATGACGAAGGTGACGGCAACGAGGTCGGAGAACATGACCAGGAATTTTCGCTTCTCCGATTGCTGATGACTGAGCAAGGCGATGGTCATGAACACTACGGAAAAAACGATGAAGCCGGCGGAAAAGACCAGCACGACATTCCGGATTTCCGCGCTCTTGCTTGCATCGACATGATGCAGGTGGGCGAAAATTATTACCGAGAAAATGACTCTTAACAGGGCCTGTTCAAGCTCGCTGCCGGGTTTGCGGAAGCGTTTGAGAAACTCTTCCAACCGCTGATTCATCTGAGCACGGGTTCCGCTTGCGGATCAGGAAAATCAAACACCTGCTGCTGGATGGATAGTACCCGGTCGAATTGCGAGACAAATGCATCGACACAATCCGGATCGAAATGCTTACCCTTGTTGTTGACCACATAATTCATCGCGTCATCGTTCAGCCATGCTTTTTTGTATGGGCGCTGTGAAGTCAGGGCGTCATAGACATCTGCGACGGCAACGATGCGCGCTTCCAGCGGGATCCTGTCGCCGCTGATGCCGTAGGGATAACCGCTGCCATCAAACTTTTCATGATGGCCGAGGGCGATCTCGGCACCCAGGCTCAAGTACTTCGAAGGACTGTGCTGCAGGATCTGGTAGCCGACCACGGGATGGGCTTTCATGGCATCGTATTCATCCGTGGTCAGTTTGCCCTGCTTCAGCAGGATGTTGTCCGGAATTCCGATCTTGCCGATGTCGTGCATGGGCGCCGCGACTTCTATCAGGTCGCACCTGTCTTCAGAAAGACCAAGGGATTCCGCTATCATGCGTGAATACCTGGACATGCGCATCAGGTGACTGCCGGTATCCTGGTCGCGGTATTCACCTGCCCGTGCCAGGCGGAACAGGGTTTCCAGTTCTCGCAGGCGGATCTGCTTGGTGGCCTCACCTATCTTTACCTCCAGATGCTGTGAGCGGTTCAGGATGATCTTCTGCTGCAGGCGCAGCGACAGCATGTTGCGGCAGCGAACCCTGCATTCATACGGATCGATGGGCTTGGTGATGAAGTCGGTCGCGCCTGATTCCAGCGCCTGATACCTGATATTGCGCTCCTCTATCGAAGTGACCACCACGATAGGCACGCCTTCAAGCGCCGAGATGTGGCGAATCTGCTGCACTGCCTGCAATCCGGTCATGCCGTTCATCATGTAATCCACCATGATCAGGTCCGGCTGGTTCTCCCGGATCCATCTCATGGCTGTTACGGGGTCTTCGAAAGCATGCACGATTATGTCGCTCTGGATACTTTTCACCACCTTGTCAAGGATGGCGCGGCTGGTGAACTCATCGTCAATGATGACCACTATCGGGGCTGAAGCGTCGCCAGTACCGTCATCTATCAATTCGAATGCCATAGGATTCCTTCAATTTGCCTTGCCGCTGACCCGGTATGGTTCATCGTGAAGGCAAAATTGTTCGTCAGATACCGCTATGGATATCACAATCGAGGTTACAACGCAATTCATATGGACTTTGTCAGGTACTTAATATAAGTCCCGTATTTCAAAGCATCATAATAATCAAGGTGGAGTGGGTGGTGGTGGCTGGCTAGCGCTTGAGCGCGTCGGTCAGGTGCGGCGCGATGACCTGCAGCATCTGTTCATAGACCTTGGGATTCCCGGCGCACAGGTTTCCGCTCTTGAGGTAGCCGTCATTACCCTGCAGGTCGCCGACCATTCCTCCTGCTTCGATGATCAGCAGGCAGCCCGCAGCCATGTCCCAGGCTTGCAGTCCGGTCTCGAAAAAGCCGTCATAGCGGCCGGCGGCGGTGTAAGCGAGGTCAAGAGAAGCCGCGCCAGGGCGGCGCAGGCCGGCGGTCTTTTGCATCATGTCGCGGAATATCGCGATATAGGCATCCATATGCTCAAAGCGGGTGTAGGGGAAACCGGTGCCGATCAGGCAGTCGGCCAGTTCCAGCCGCTTGCTGACGCGCAGGCGACGGTCATTGAGGAATGCGCCGCGTCCGCGCGTGGCGGTGAACAAGTCGTTCTTGGTCGGGTCGTACACCACTGCCTGCGTCAACACGTCATTGTGCAGCAGCGCGATGGAGACGGCATATTGCTGAAAGCCGTGCAGAAAATTGGTGGTGCCGTCGAGTGGGTCGATCACCCAGACATACTCCGAGTCGCCTTGGGTGCCGCTCTCTTCTGCTAGAATCGCGTGATTGGGATACGCGTCAAGCAGGGTCTCGATGATGGTCTGCTCGGCCACGCGGTCCACTTCGCTGACATAATCGGCATGCGATTTTTTGGTGACTGTGAGGTGATCCAGATTGTCTGCAGCGCGATGGATCAGATTTCCGGCGCGGCGCGCGGCTTTCACCGCGATGGTGAGCATGGGATGCATTGGGAGCCTTAATGAACGATTAGATACAGCCGCGCATTCTAACTTGAAGCGGTGACGATTGACAGGAGCGTTGACATGACGGGGGGCAATTTTGGTAGCACCGAGGTATTGAACAATACCAGAGTGGTGTTGAGCCACACCACCCACCCGGGCAATATCGGCGCGGCGGCGCGGGCGATGAAGACCATGGGTCTGCGCCAACTGTATCTGGTCAATCCGCGCTATTTTCCCGATGCGCAGGCCGATGCGATGGCGGCAGGGGCGGACGATATATTGCGCGATGCGGTGGTGTGCGACTCGATAGACCATGCCTTGCATGGCTCGGTGTTCACGGTGGCGATGACGGCGCGCTTGCGCGACATCTCGATAGAGGTGAAAACGCCGCGCGCCGCGTTGCCGGAGTTATTGCAGCATGCAGCCAGCCAGCCGGTGGCGCTGCTGTTCGGCACCGAGATGTCCGGTTTGACCAACGAGGAGATGGGCAAGGCACATCTGCTGGTGAATATCCAGTCCGACCCCGATTTTTCCTCGCTCAACCTTGCGGCTGCGGTACAGATAATGGCCTACGAATTGAGAGTTGCGGTGAACAGCCGGATCCCGGGTGCGCCGGAAGTATCACCGGCGCCGCATGAGCAGGTGGAAGGCATGTACGCGCACCTGGAAAAGACGCTTGCCGAGATCGGCTTCTTCAGCACGCAAAATCCGGCCCGGCTGATGCAGCGCTTGCGCCGCCTGTTTGCGCGGGCAAGGCTGGAACAGGAAGAGGTCAATATCCTGCGCGGTATCCTGAGCGTGACAACCGGATACAATGCGCGATTGAGGAACCGCTATTTGGAAGAGCATCCAGATGTTCGAGAACATTAAGCAAGACATTGCCGGTGTATTCGGCCGCGATCCGGCGGCACGCACCACGTTCGAAGTGCTGACCTGCTATCCGGGTTTGCATGCGCGCATGATCCATCGCATGTCGAACAGATTGTGGCACGCCAACTTCAAGTGGCTGGCGCGTTTTCTATCGCATATCGGACGTGCATTGACCGGCATAGAGATCCATCCCGGAGCGACCATCGGACAGCGTTTTTTCATCGACCATGGCATGGGCGTGGTGATCGGCGAGACGGCCGAAATCGGCGATGACGTGACCTTGTATCATGGCGTGACGCTGGGCGGCACTTCCTGGAAGGAAGGCAAGCGCCATCCCACGCTGGGCGATGGCGTGGTGGTCGGCGCGGGCGCCAAGATACTGGGTCCGATCCACATCGGGGACAATGCCAAGATCGGTTCCAATGCGGTGGTCGTCAAGGATGTACCGGCTGGCGCGACAGCCGCCGGGATTCCCGCGCGCATCCTGGATGAAGTGAAAAAGACCCCCGGATTCAATGCCTACGGGATCGGCAATGACCAGAACGACCCGTTGTCCAAAGCCATTCATGGCCTGCTCGGGCACAGCATGGTGGTGGACAAGCGTATCGACTTGATTCTTAAAGAGTTGGAGCGGATGGGCGTGAATGTCGAAGAAGAGCGCGCTACAGCTGACAAGTTCGATCCAACTCACCTGAACAAGATTGTTGACTGATTTGTTCAAGTATTCTATTATCCACTCCAGCAGTGGACTTTCCATTCCGCCGATATGAAAGTAATGGAATTCCGCTATCTTGCAAACTGAAAGGATTTTCTGAGGAGAGAATATTATGCGGCTTACCACCAAAGGACGTTTTGCTGTTACTGCAATGGTTGATCTGGCGACGCGCGGCGGGAAGACACCAGTCACACTTGCAGGTATTAGTGAACGCCAGAAGATTTCGTTGTCTTATCTGGAGCAGTTGTTTGGCAAGCTGCGCAGACACAACATCGTGGAAAGCGTGCGCGGCCCAGGCGGCGGCTATTACCTGGCCCGTCCGGGTACGCAGATTTCCGTTGCAGAGATCATCAAGGCTGTCGATGAACCCATGGATGCGAGCAAATGCGGTGGCATGGCGAATTGTTTTGACGATCACCAGTGCTCGACGCATGACTTGTGGATGGGGCTGAACAAGACGTTGAATGACTATCTTTCGTCAGTGAATTTGCAGCAACTGGTTGACAAGCATGTTCAGTCAAAGTCGGACGTTGCGCCGATTGTAGTTGGCACCCGTGAGGACAATTCAGCGCTGGCGACAGTTTGATCATCAAGGAGCAGGTAATGAGTTTGCATTTCCCCATTTTTATGGACTATTCGGCAACCACGCCGGTCGACCCGCGCGTGGCAGAGGCGATGATCCCGTGGTTGACCGAAAAATTCGGCAATCCGGCCAGCCGCTCTCATGCCTATGGTTGGGAAGCTGATGCGGCGGTGGAGCGCGCGCGTTCGCAGGTGGCGGCTCTGGTGAATGCAGACCCGAGGGAGATCGTGTGGACTTCCGGCGCGACCGAGTCCAACAACCTTGCGCTGAAAGGTGCGGCGCACTTTTACCAGGGCAAGGGCAAGCACATCGTTACCATGATGACCGAGCACAAGGCCGTGCTCGATACCGTGCGCGAACTGGAACGGCAGGGATTTTCCGCCACCTATCTGGCTCCCGAGCCCAACGGCCTGCTCGACCTGGAGAAATTCAAGGCAGCATTGCGTCCCGACACCATTGTCGTTTCGGTGATGCTGGTAAACAACGAGATCGGCGTGATCCAGGACATCGCCGCGATCGGCGAGGTGTGCCGCGAGCGCGGTATTATTTTTCACGTTGATGCGGCCCAGGCCACCGGCAAGGTGGCGATAGACCTGCAGCAGCTGAAAGTGGACCTGATGTCGTTCTCCGCGCACAAGACCTACGGCCCGAAAGGGGTCGGCGCCCTGTATGTGCGGCGCAAGCCGCGCGTGCGCATCGAGGCACAGATGCACGGCGGCGGTCACGAACGCGGCATGCGTTCCGGCACCCTGCCCACACACCAGATCGTCGGCATGGGCGAAGCGTTCCGGCTCGCACAGGAAGAAATGGGTGCCGAGAACGAGCGTATCCGCATGTTGCGCGACCGTCTGTGGCAGGGCATCTCCAGCATGGAGGAAGTGCACCTCAATGGCGACATGGAACAGCGCGTGCCGCATAATCTCAACGCCAGCTTCAATTATGTCGAGGGCGAATCGATGATCATGGCGGTGAAGGATATCGCGGTATCCAGCGGTTCCGCCTGCACCTCGGCGAGCCTGGAACCTTCGTATGTGCTGCGCGCACTCGGACGCAGCGACGAACTCGCGCACAGCTCCATCCGCTTCAGCGTGGGACGCTTCACCACCGAGGAGGAAGTGGACTACGTGGTCAAACTGCTGCACGACAAGATCGGCAAACTGCGCGACCTGTCGCCGCTGTGGGAAATGTACAAGGATGGCGTGGATATTGGCGCGATTGAATGGGCGGCACACTAGAAAAGCAGTCGTTAGACGCTAGACGTTAGTCGTTAGTTAAGGCAAAACCGACTAGCGACTAGCGACTAACGACTAACAGCGACTAACAGGAGCGAACTACTATGGCATACAGCGAAAAAGTATTGAATCACTACGAGAATCCACGCAACGTCGGTTCGATGGACAAGAGCGATGGGAGCGTGGGTACCGGCATGGTTGGCGCGCCGGCGTGCGGTGACGTGATGAAGTTGCAGATCCGGGTGAATGACCAGGGCGTGATCGAAGACGCCAAGTTCAAGACCTATGGTTGCGGTTCGGCGATCGCATCGAGCTCGCTGGTGACCGAATGGGTCAAGGGCAAGACGCTGGACGAGGCATTGCTGATCAGGAATACGCAGATCGCCGAGGAACTGGCTTTGCCGCCGGTGAAGATACACTGCTCGATCCTGGCGGAAGACGCGATCAAGGCGGCGGTGGCCGATATCAAGGGCAAGCGCGAGACTGATGTCGCCGCCTGCAATGCCAACAAGAGGAGCTGATATGGCGATCACCCTGACCGAAAGCGCGGCCAAGCATGTGCAGAATTTCCTTGCCAAGCGCGGCAAGGGAGTCGGCTTGCGTCTCGGCGTGCGCACCAGCGGGTGTTCGGGCATGGCCTACAAGCTGGAGTTCGCCGATGAATCGAGCGAGGACGACCTGAAGTTCGTCAGCAGTGGAGTAACGGTGCTGGTAGACCCGCACAGCCTGCCATACATCGACGGCATGGAACTCGATTACACGCGCGAAGGATTGAACGAAGGGTTCAAGTTCAACAATCCCAATGTGAAAGATGAGTGCGGGTGCGGCGAGAGTTTCAAGGTTTGACATGGCGGCACATGCACTTCGGGTTGTGGCGCAGGCACATTGCTACGGTTACGACAATGCTTGCCTGCAGCGGTGCGTATTACCTGAATATGGCACAAGGGCATAAGGGGTGATGCAAGCTGCTGTACCCGATTTCCAGCAGAATTTTTTCCAGTTGTTCAGCCTGCCACAGCGCTTCCGGCTGGATGGCGTGCAACTCGAACAACGATTCCATGTGTTGCAATCCCAGGTCCATCCCGACAAGTTTGCTCATTTATCCGAAGCCGAGCGCCGCGTTTCCATGCAATGGGCGACGCGGGTGAACGAGGCTTACCAGACCTTGCGCAGCCCGGTCCGTCGTGCGCGCTACCTGTTGTCGCTGCAAGGAATAGACACGCAGGAGGAAACCAACACTGCGATGCCGGGAGACTTCCTGATCCAGCAGATGGAGTGGCGCGAAGACATAGAGGAAGCAATGCAGGCGCACGATATCGCGACGCTTGAGAAATTGGAGGCGCGCCTGCGGCAGGAGTCGAGCAGCATGGAGGCATCCTTGGCCGACAAGCTCGACGATGAGCACAGCTATGCGGCGGCAGCCGGCGAAGTGCGCAAACTCCGTTTCCTGGAAAAACTCGCGGAAGAGATATCTTCCGCTTATGATGAGATAGACACTTAAAAGCAGTCGCTAGTCGTTAGACGTTAGTCGCTAGTTAGAACCAAAACCCGCGTAGCGGACAAAGCCAACTAACGACTAACGACTAACGTCTAACGACTAGCGACTAAAAACTGCATTATGGCCCTACTACAAATTTCCGAACCCGGCCTGTCCACCGCGCCCCACGAGCATCGACTCGCGGTCGGCATCGACCTGGGCACGACCAATTCGCTGGTGGCAACGGTGCGCAACGGCATCAGCGTGGTGCTCAACGACGAACACGGGCGCGCGCTGCTGCCTTCGGTGGTGCGCTACCTGCCTGATGGGGACGTGCACGTGGGTGTGCGGGCGCAGCTGGAGCAGAGCAAGGATCCATCCAACACCATCGTTTCGGTCAAGCGTTTCATGGGGCGCGGTTTGCGCGATATCGGCGACACCCTGAGTATGCCGTATCGTTTTATCGACGAGCCGGGCATGGTGCAATTGCGCACCGTGGCAGGGGTGAAAAGTCCGGTGGAAATTTCTGCTGAGATCCTCAAGCTGCTGCGCGAACGTGCCGAAAGCGCGCTCGGCGGCGATCTGGTCGGCGCAGTGATCACCGTGCCGGCCTATTTTGACGATGCGCAGCGCCAGGCCACCAAGGACGCGGCGAAACTGGCCGGGCTCAATGTGCTGCGGCTGCTCAACGAACCGACCGCAGCGGCGATCGCCTATGGGCTGGACAATGCATCGGAAGGCGTCTATGCCGTGTATGACCTGGGCGGCGGAACCTTCGACATTTCCATCCTGCGCCTGTCGCGCGGCGTGTTCGAGGTACTCGCCACCAACGGCGATTCTGCCCTTGGCGGCGACGATTTCGACCATCGCCTGTATTGCTGGCTGCTGGAAAAGAACCAGCTGTCCGCGCTCAATGCCCATGACACGCGCCTGCTGCTGACGCGCTCGCGCGCCGCCAAGGAGCAGCTGACCGACAATGCGGAAACCGCCGTGACTGCCATGCTCAGCAATGGCAGCATGGTGGACACCACGATCGTGCAACAGTCATTCCAGGACATGACGCAAACCCTGGTGGCGCGCACCCTGCAACCGGTGCGTCGCGCCCTGCGCGATGCCGGATTGAAGGTGGAAGACATCAAGGGCGTGGTGATGGTAGGCGGTGCCACACGCATGCCGCAGGTGCAGCGTGCCGTGGCCGAGTTCTTCAAGCAGACACCGCTGACCAACCTCGATCCGGACAAGGTGGTCGCGCTGGGTGCGGCGATACAGGCCAACGTGCTGGCCGGCAATCGCGCCGCCGATGACTGGCTGCTGCTCGACGTGATCCCGTTGTCGCTCGGCATCGAGACCATGGGCGGCCTCACCGAAAAGATCATCCCGCGCAACAGCACCATCCCCACCGCGCGCGCGCAGGATTTCACCACCTACAAGGATGGCCAGACCGCGATGAGCATCCACGTGGTGCAGGGGGAACGCGAACTGGTTTCCGATTGCCGTTCTTTGGCGAAGTTCGAGCTGCGCGGCATCCCGCCGATGGTGGCAGGTTCGGCGCGCATCCGCGTCACCTACCAGGTCGATGCGGACGGCTTGCTCAGTGTTTCGGCGCGCGAACAGGCAAGCAATGTGGAAGCGCATATCACGGTCAAGCCGTCATACGGCTTGAGTGACGCAGAGATCACCCGCATGTTGCAGGATTCCAACCAGCATGCGCGCGACGACATGCTGGCGCGCGCCTTGCGCGAACTGCAGGTGGAAGCGGTGCAATTGCTGGAAGCCGTGCAGAATGCGATGGCGGAAAACGGCGACTCCTTGCTCGACGACGCAGGACGGGCGCGTATCCATGCCGCCGTGGACAGGTTGCGCGAGGTGCTGCAAACTAGCGACCAGGTCGCGATCAAGCAAGCACTCAAGCAGTTGAACGATGCCACGGTAACCTTCGCCCAGGCGCGCATGGACAAAAGCGTTTCGCTGGCGCTGGGCGGGAAAAAATTATCCGATCTGGAGATCTAGAGGTAGCCTTGAGCTGATATGCCGCAAATAATAGTATTGCCACACGAAGAACTTTGCCCGCAAGGAAAGGTGCTGCAAGCCGACTCCGGTACGGTGCTGATTGAAGTGCTGCTGAAGAATGGCATCGAGATCGAACACGCCTGCGAGAAATCCTGTGCCTGCACGACTTGCCACGTCATCCTGCGCGATGGATTCTCCTCGCTGAAACCGGCAGAGGAAACGGAAGAAGACCTGCTGGACAAGGCCTGGGGCCTGGAACCGACTTCACGCCTGAGTTGCCAGGCAGTGGTCGAGGACAAGGATCTGATCGTGGAAATACCCAAGTACACCATCAACATGGTCAAGGAAAGTTGAAATTATGAAATGGACAGACGTACGCCTGATCGCCATCGAACTGGCGGAAGCACATCCCGAGATCGACCCGAAGACGATCAATTTTGTCGACCTGCACAATAAGGTGGTGACGCTGGCGGATTTCAACGATGATCACGGGCGCGGCGGCGAGAAAGTGCTCGAGGCAATTCAGATGGCATGGATGGAGGAGATGGAATGATGCTCGGTAATATTTCCAACCGCTGGTTGTATCTGGCGGCTGTACTGGTGATCTGCGCCATGTTCGGCGGCGCGCTGTATATTCAATATGTGCTGCATCATGACCCCTGTCCGTTATGCATGATCCAGCGCTTCATCTTCATCGCCCTTGGCGTCCTGTTTGCCGTTGCCACGCTGCATGGTCCAAAACGCGCCGGCGCCAGGGTCTATGCCGCATTGATCAGCCTGGTTGCCTTGAGCGGCGTCGGCGTTGCCGGTCGCCATATCTGGATCCAGCACCTGCCGGAAGACGAAGTGCCGGCCTGCGGTCCCGGCCTGAACTACATGCTGGATAATTTCCCGATGTCGGAAGTGCTGAAGGAACTGATGCATGGCTCCGGCGAATGTGCCCAGAGAGGCTGGTCCTTCCTGGGCCTCAATCTGCCCGAGTGGTCGCTGATCTGGTATGTGCTGCTTGGTGCCTGGGCAGTGATGATCGCAATCAAGACCAGACGCCCCACCTTGTACTCCAGGTAGCACCGTAGGTTGGGCTGACGCAGCCCAACCTGCGAAACAACAAAACATTTATACAGGCTTCGCGACATGGCAACCGATGAGGAGTAACATTTCCTCTCGACCCACCGAGAGGAGGCTGCCATGATCGACATCGCAAAATTGCTGGCGGATGAAGCGGAACATCTGCTGGCGCATCGCTGTACCACCATTCCCCAAGACGTGCTGCACCTGCCCGGCCCCGACTATGTGGATCGCGTGGTTTCGATCAAGGACCGCAAGACCGGCGTGCTGCGCAGCCTGCAGGCACTATACGGGCATGGCCGGCTGGCCAATACCGGTTACCTGTCGCTGCTGCCGGTCGACCAGGGTGTCGAACATTCCGCCGGCGCTTCGTTCGCACCCAACCCGATCTATTTCGATCCCGAGAACATAGTGCAACTTGCCATCGAAGGCGGCTGCAACGGTGTGGCCTCGACGCTCGGCGTACTGGGTTCGGTGGCGCGACGCTACGCGCACAAGATCCCGTTCGTGGTGAAGATCAACCACAACGAACTGCTGACTTATCCAAACGAATTCGACCAGACGCTGTTCGCCAGCGTCGACCAGGCGTTCGACATGGGCGCGGTGGCGGTGGGGGCGACGGTGTTCTACGGCTCCGAGCAATCACGCCGCCAGATCGAGGAAGTATCCGAGGCATTCGAATATGCGCACGACCTCGGCATGGCCACCGTGCTGTGGGCCTACCTGCGCAACCCCGCGTTCAAGACTGCCGACAAGGACTACCACGTGTCCGCCGACCTGACCGGCCAGGCCAACTATCTCGCGGTGACCATCAACGCCGACATCGTCAAACAGAAGATGGCCGAGAACAACGGCGGCTACACCGCGCTCAAGTTCGGCAAGACCAGCCCCAAGGTGTACAGTGAACTGACCTCGGACCACCCGATCGACCTGGTGCGCTACCAGGTGGCGAACTGTTTCATGGGCCGCGTCGGCATGATCAATTCCGGCGGCGCATCGGGCAAGGATGATTTGCATCAAGCAGTGCGCACTGCAGTCATCAACAAGCGCGCCGGCGGCATGGGCCTGATCTCCGGGCGCAAGGCGTTCCAGAAACCGATGCAGGATGGCGTGGCGCTGCTCAATGCGATCCAGGATGTGTATGCGGCGAAGGAAATCACGGTGGCGTAAGTTGTAGTAGTTCAGGCTAAACCTGATACAACCTCCCGGATTGCAGCATTCGCTATTGCTGCTGCGACTTCAATAGACCAGGATGATGGAGTCAAAGAAACCGGGAATTTCTTCTGGTCGCTTCAATGCTGGATCTCATTTGCAAAGTCCTGCTGCAAGACATGTCAAAGACACATCTGTCGCCCACAAGACTTTATCGCTGTTATCCACTCCAGTATTACCAAGGGAAGGCGTAAGTACAAAAGTTGCAGGCACGCTATCCGTTGCATCGAGTATGGCGATAATTGCAGTTGATCATATAACTTCTGGTTGATTTAGATCGCACCACATAGAACTTGTCGGAACTGCCCCCTTTATTCTTCTGGCGCCACGGTACGTTTTGTGCGCGACCGCACATACATTCTCGATTAATTGGCAGACAATGGTAAATGTAAGGTTATTGCTGCCATATTTCATCGGGTTATGTATTTTGGCCTATGCCTTCATCATAAATACATATGCATATATATATATAGACTATCCATAGCATAAGGTCTACAACCAAATAGCCTGCGTTTTATTGCTGATGTCGAGTTGAGCCAGATTCCAGCATGGCACCAGTCAAGGAGGTGAAAGCATGAAATCAGTCCGATCATCGTTAGCGAAAACACCAACAAAATTCCCTGCAAGAATCACTGGCTTCGATGAAATCACCGGCGCAGGATTGCAAGTAGGCGGCCATCTTTTGCTACCCACTACCCACTACCCACTACCCACTACCCACTACCCACTACCCACTACCCACTACCCACTACCCACTTTTTCAGACTGCTAAACACCCGCATTACCTCTGTGCAGAGTCTCAAGAGTCAATAGAGGAATAAGTCATGACCAGATCCAGGCCAGCACCAAAACCAAAACTCAGACCAGTTTCCAAGGTCAAGGCAACTCCAAAACCCAGGCCGCAACTTCCCAAGGCGCCGACCGGCATCCAGGGGCTGGACGAGATCACCGGCGGCGGACTGCCCAAAGGCAGGCCGACGCTGGTGTGCGGCGGTGCTGGCTGCGGCAAGACGCTGCTCGCGATGGAGTTTCTGGTGCGGGGTGCGACCGAGTTCAACGAACCTGGCGTGTTCATGGCTTTCGAAGAGGCCGTCAAGGATCTGACCCAGAACGTCGCCTCGCTCGGTTTCGATTTGAAGGACCTGGTCGCGCGCAAGAAGATCGTGCTGGATTTTGTGTATGTCGAGCGCAGCGAGATCGAGGAGAGTGGCGAATACGATCTGGAAGGGTTGTTCATCCGCCTTGGGGCAGCCATTGATGCCATCGGCGCAAAGCGCGTGGTACTGGATACCATCGAGTCGCTGTTCGCAGGCCTGCCCAATCCGCTCATCCTGCGCGCCGAATTGCGCCGCCTGTTTCGCTGGCTGAAGGACAGGGGCGTGACGGCCATCATAACCGGCGAGCGCGGCGAAGGAACGCTGACACGACAGGGCTTGGAAGAGTATGTCTCCGACTGCGTGATCGTGCTCGACCATCGCGTCAGCGAACAGACCTCCTCGCGGCGCTTGCGTGTGGTCAAGTATCGCGGATCGACCCACGGCACCAACGAGTACCCGTTCCTGATCGACGAAGACGGCATTTCGGTGCTGCCGGTCACGTCTCTCGCCCTGGAGCATCTTGCCTCCAGTGAACGTATTTCCAGCGGCGTTGCGCGTCTCGACGCGATGCTGGGTGGCGCCGGGTATTACCGTGGCAGCAGCGTGCTGATCTCAGGCACGGCGGGCACCGGCAAGAGCAGTCTCGCCGCACACTTTGCCGTTGCCGCCTGCCGTCGCGGCGAGCGCGTGCTGTTCTTTTCCTTTGAGGAATCTCCCAGCCAGATCATGCGCAACATGAGTTCCATCGGCATCGACCTGCAGCAGTGGGTGAAGAAAGGTCTGCTGCAGATTTATGCGGACCGCCCCTCGTCCGCCGGCCTGGAAACGCATTTGGCCTTGAAACACAAATTGATCAGTATCTTCAAACCGCAGGTGGTGATCATGGATCCGTTGAACAGTTTCGTCATCGGCGACAATCAGATCGAAGTCAAATCAATGTTGATGCGGCTGGTGGATTTTCTGAAAACAAGACAGATCACCGGCTTATTCACCAATCTGGCCCAGAGCGGCAACCCGGTGGAACAAACCGATGTTGCTATTTCGTCCGTGATCGACACCTGGCTGTTGCTGCGTGATATCGACAGCGGTGGCGAACGCAATCGCTGCCTGTCCATCCTGAAATCGCGCGGCATGGCGCACTCGAACCAGATACGCGAGTTCATGCTGACCGATCACGGTGTGGAATTGCGCGACGTATACGTCGGACCGGAGGGTGTGCTGACCGGCTCGGCGCGGCTGACCAAAGAGGCGGAAAATGAAGCCGCGATGTTGATACGCAATCAGGAAGTCGAACTCCGGCGGGTCGAACTGGAACGCAAGCGCACCACGCTGGATGCGCAGATCGCCATGTTGCGCGCCGAGTTTGCGGTGCAGGAGGTCGCGTCGTTGAAAATCATCGGCCAGGAAACTGCCGAGAAAGCACAACTGGCGCAAGGCCGTGTGGACATGGGTCTGAGCCGCAAAGTGGATGCGAAACCGAACAAACAAAAAGGCGGTGCGAAATGAAAACGAATCCTGCCCGGTCCGAGCAGCCCAAAGCCAAGAGCGTATTGCTCAAAATAGTCTCGAGCCGCTACATCCTGAAACTGTACGTTGCCGGACAATCTCCGAAATCCGTCAATGCCATCGCCAATATCAAAAAAATATGCGAGGAAAACCTGCAAGGGCGATATGAGCTGGGTGTGATCGACCTGTACCAGCAGCCGCAACTCGCTCAGGGCGAGCAGATCATTGCCGTCCCAACACTGATCAGAAAACTTCCGGTTCCGTTGCGCCGCATCATCGGCGACCTATCGAATACCGAGCGCGTGCTGGTGGGACTGGATATACGAAAGAATGCGTAATGCCAAACAAACCCGCCTCGGAACAGCTGGAAGCAGATAACCGGGACCTGCGCGCTCGTCTGAATGAAGCCGAAGAGACGCTGCGCGCCATTCGCGGCGGCGAGGTTGACGCCCTTGTTTTATCCGGTGCCGAAGGCGACCACATCCTTACCCTGAAAGGTGGCCTGGAGCCCTACCGCATCATGGTCGAGGCCATGAACGAGGGAGCGGTCGCGCTGGCAAGGGATGGCGCCATTCTCTACTCCAACCGCCGCTTCGCCAAACAGGTCAAGGTGCCACTCGGGAAGATCGTCGGGCGGCCGCTGCAGGGGATGCTCGCCGAGCAGGATCGGGAGAGGTTCGATGCCTTGCTTGTTCGGGGAGCGGCAGGAGATATCCGTGAAACGCTGACGCTGCAGGCGGCTGACGGCACGCAGATACCCACCCTGTTCTCCATGTGTCCCCTGCCGCAAAGCGAAGGCAAGGCGATCTCCATCGTTATCGCCGATCTTAGCGAGGTGGTTGCTGCCGCCCAGGCTCGCTCACGGCTGGCGCTTATCATCGAGTCATCCGACGATGCCATTGTCTCCACCACGCTCGACGGGGTGGTCGAGAGCTGGAACCGGGCGGCCGAAGATCTCTATGGCTACACTGCCGGGGAGGCGCTCGGGCAGTCTATCGACTCCCTTATTGTTCCGCCCGAGCGCGTCAATGAGTTGATCGATGAACTCGAGGCTGTCCGGCGCGGGGGGAGCACACTGCTCGAAGACTCTGTGCGGCTGCGCAAGGATGGATTCCAGGTCGATGTTTCGATAAAAGCATCCCCCATACTTGATGATGCCGGCAAGGTCGTCGGCGCATCGATCAACGCGCGGAATATCAGCGAGCGCAAGATTGCTGAACATGCACTAGAGAAAAGTGAAAAGAGACTTTCTGAAGCCCTGACCATTGCCAGGATTGGTTACTGGGAATATGAATATTCAACAGATGAATTCATATTCAATGATCAATATTATCAGCTGCACAAGATCACTGCCGGGGAAGCGGGGGGGTACCGAATGTCCTCGGCGGATTTTGTTAGCCGCTATGTCTATCCTGAAGATGCGCCTGTCGTTGCTCAACAGGTTAGATTGGCTTTCGAAACTCGGGACCCGAATTATGTTGCCAGGACCGAGGCTCGCATATTAAGCGGGGAAGGCGAAATCATCTGGGTGGATGTGCGTTTCGGAATCTTGAAGGATTTGCAGGGAAAAACAATTAATTTGATCGGCGTCAATCAGGATATCACCGTGCGCAAGCGGGCGGAACTGGATCTGCTCTGGAGATCGGCTTTTTTCGAGGCTCTTGTGAAAACTTCGGCGGACGGCATTCTGGTAGTCGATACTCAAAACAAGAAGATACTGCAGAACCAGCGCTTGATTGACCTGTTGGAGATTCCGGTAGATATCGCGGCGAACCCCGATGACAGCCCGCAGCTGCATTTCGTTATCAACCAGGTCGTTGATGCCAAACAATTTGGCGACAAAGTGCGCTACCTTTACGATCATCCGGAGGAAGCATCGCTGGACGAAATCGCGCTGAAAAATGGCACCCTCCTCGAGCGTTATTCGGCACCGGTGCCCAATGACAACGGTCATTCCTACGGGCGAATCTGGACATTCCACGACATCACCAAGCGCAAGCAGGCTGAGCTGGCGTTGCGAACAAGCGAAGAGCGTTTCAAAACCATATATTTGCAGGCGCCGTTGGGCATTGCTTTGATCGATTCGCTCACTGGAAAATTCTACGATGCCAACCCGCGCTTTGCCGAGATCGCCGGCAGATCTGAAGAAGAGATGCTGAATATTGATTGGCTGCAAATCACCCACCCGGATGATTTACAGGCAGACCTGGAGAATATGGCGTTGATGAATGCGGGAAAGTTACCCGGGTTCAGGATGGAAAAGCGTTATCTTCACCCTGATGGCACAGCCATATGGATCGATATGACGATTAGCCCAATAAAGGTCGGAGAAATCGATCATCCGCGCCACCTATGCTTGATCCAGGACATCTCTGAGCAAAGAAAAGCGAAAGCCAGGATCGTATATCTAAACCGCGTCTATGCGGTACTGAGCGGCATCAATTCGTTGATCGTGCGTGTGAAAGACCGTGAAGAGTTGTTCAGGGAGGCGTGCAACATCGCGGTTGAGGAAGGCGGTTTCCTCATGTCGATGCTGGTCATCGTGGACGGAAGCACAAAGCAGATTACCTCATTCGCCTCCGCGGGCATGGATGATGGGCTCTTGTCCGCCATCAAAAGCATCTTGTCAACGAGCGAGGGTGTGCAAAGTACCATGATTGCTCGGGCTATCAGCGAGAAAGAATCGGTCGTGTCCAACGATGTGACAAATGATCCCAGGGCTTTGCTCGGCAATAAATACGCCGAATTCGGAGTTCGCTCGTTGGTTGTTTTGCCGCTACTAGTCGCTGGTGAAGCGGTAGGTGTACTCACTTTATATTCCAGCGAGATTGATTTCTTCCTTGAAGAAGAATTGAAGCTGCTGGCCGAACTCGCCGGCGATATCGCATTCGCAATTGATCACATCGACAAAACAGGAGCAGCTCAATTATCTTGCCTACTACGATGTGCTCACCGGACTTGCCAATCGCAGCCTGTTTTTCGAGCGGGTGACGCAGTACATGCGCAGCGCGGTCAGTGGCGGGTTCAGGCTCGCGATAGGCCTGATCGATCTTGAGCGGTTCAAGAACTTCAACGACAGCCTCGGCCGGCCGGCCGGCGACGCGCTCTTGAAACAGGTTGCTGAGTGGCTGACGCTTAATCGTGGGAGGCGCCAGCTTGCTGGCGCGCGTCAATGCAGACCATTTTGCCGTGGTGGTTCCGGAAGTAAAGCAGGCAGGCGATGTGTCGAAGCTTTTTGATAAAACGTCTCAAGCCTTTCTGGAGTCATCCGTTTCAACTGAACGACGTCACGTTCCGAATCTCCGCACAAGATCGGAATTGCAATATTTCCTGACGATGGTGACGATGTCGATACCTTGTTCAAGAACGCCGAAGCTGCGCTGAAGAAGGCCAAGGCGAGCGGCGCTCGATACCTGTTTTACACCAAGAAAATGACCGAGGCGGTGGCCGACAATCTTACCCTGGAAAATCAGCTGCGCCATGCGATAGACAACGAGGAATTCGTGCTCTATTACCAGCCCAAGGTGAACCTCGCCAGCGGCAAGGTCACCAGCGCCGAGGCGCTGATCCGCTGGAACGATCCGCACACCGGCCTGGTGCCGCCGGACCGGTTCATCCCGATCCTGGAAGAAACCGGATTGATCCATGAAGTCGGGCGCTGGGCGCTGCACCAGGCCATTGCAGATAACCTGCGCTGGCGCAACGCGGGCCTGGCAGCCGTGCGTATCGCGGTGAACGTGTCACCGCTGCAACTGCGCGATCCCGGATTCATCGACGAGATCGAGCAGGGGATCGCTATTGACGCGCATGCGGCTGAGGGACTGGAACTGGAGATCACCGAAAGCATGATCATGGAAGACATCGAGCACAATATTGCCACCCTTCAGGCGATCCGCGCCATGGGCATCACCATTGCCATCGACGACTTCGGCACCGGCTTCTCTTCGCTCAATTACCTGGCCAAACTGCCGATGGACACGCTGAAGATCGATCGCTCCTTCGTGATCGAAATGGCTGCTCCGGAGGGACTGGCGCTGGTGTCCACCATCATCATCGTTGCGCATGCGCTGAAGCTCAAAGTGGTGGCGGAGGGCGTTGAAACCGAGGAGCAATCGCGCCAGCTCCGCTCGCTGAACTGCGACGAAATGCAGGGCTATCCTGTTCAGCAAGCCGGTGCCGGCGGAGATCTTCGAAGCAAGATTCCTGGCTCCGCTTTCGCCGGACGACAAACAATAATGAAGAACCCGAACGTGGACGACTTGTCCGCCGATCAAGCACCATTGAAGGACACTGTGGATTCCGGCTTCTTCGACACGGAGGCATTGGTTTAGTCATGTAATAGAATCGCCCATCCTGTTTCCGGCGATCGCCGTTCTCGTGCTGGCCGCGATCTGGGGGACGACCCTGAACCTCATCAAAGTTGAACGTACCGCGGCCGAGCAATACCGCGGCGGCATCGAGCCACGAACTGGCCCAGACTTATGAATCGCAGGTCGTGCGCGCGCTGCGCGAAATCGACCAGACCCTGAAGATCGTCAAATATGCGAATGATGTCTGGGGCATGCAGGACGTGCTGCCGAAGTTGAAAGCCAGGGATCTGTTGCCGCCGGCGCTGGTGTTCGTCATCAGTATTGCGGACAACAAGGGCGATGTCGTGGCCAGCACCGGTCCCTCCGTAAGCGCCAATGTTGCCGAGCGGGATTTCTTCCAGAGCCAGCGCCAGACTGATGCCTTCTCGGTCAGTCGTCCGCAACCTGACCCAAAGGCCGGAGGAGGGAGTCTGACGTTCAGCCGCAGGCTCAATACGGCGGACGGAAAGTTTTCCGGCATTGTGATGGTATCGGTCGATGCGGCCTATTTCGTCAGCGGCTATGAAGCCGCGAACCTGGGCGAGCATGGCATGCTCGGCATTCTCGGCAGCGATGACATATTCCTTGTCAGGCGCAGCGGAGAAACTGTCACTGCTAACGACAGGTCTCAATACAGATTGCCGGTACATGCATGCTGAGAATACAGGTGGAAAGCGAAGCCACGCTCACTAACCAACGCCTGGGATGGCGTGCGACGCTACACCAGCGTACACCAGGTCTATGGTTTCCCCCTGGCTGTGGTCGTCGGATTATCCGCAGACGAACAATTGGCGGCCGCTCAGCGGAACAAACAGGTCTATCTGTGGCGGGCGGCAGTCGGCAGCCTTGTGATGATCCTGATTATCGCGGTGATGGGGCGCATGAGCCATCAGCTTGCGTTGAGCCGCCGGCGCGCCGTCGAGGAGCATATCGCCCATGCAGCGCGTGTCGAATACCTTGCCTATCACGACAGCCTCACGACGCTGCCGAATCGCAGCCTGTTCAGCAAGCTGCTGGGCCATAGCATCAGCCAGGCACATCGCCACAACGGGCAACTGGCAGTGCTGTTTCTCGACCTGGACCATTTCAAAAACATCAACGACACGCTCGGACACGAGGCCGGCGACCAATTGCTGCAGGAAGTCGCGGCAAGACTCAAGACTTGTCTGCGCGACAGCGACACCGTGGCGCGGCTGGGTGGCGACGAGTTCGTCGTCATGCTGCCTGAACTGGATGTGGAGAAATACGCAGCCGCAGTGGCCCAGAAAATTCTTGCCGCCGTCGCCCGGCCATTTGTCCTGGCCGGCCAGGAATATCGCGTCACGGCAAGTATCGGGATCAGCACCTACCCGCAAGACGGTCTGGACGAGCAGACGCTGACCAAAAACGCGGATATCGCGATGTACAAGGCGAAAGAGGAAGGCAAGAACAACTTCCAGTTCTATTCCGAGAAACTGAACGCCAGTTCACTCGAACGGCTTAACCTGGAGTCGGGTCTGCGGCACGCGCTGGAGCGAAACGAATTTCAGCTTTACTACCAGACCAAGCGGGATATCCGCAGCGGCCTGATCACCGGCATGGAAGCGTTGCTGCGCTGGCAGCATCCCGACCTGGGCGCGGTGGCGCCGTTGCGATTCATCCCGCTCGCGGAGGAAACCGGTTTGATCATACCGATCGGCAAGTGGGTGCTCAGGACCGCCTGCCTGCAAAACGTGGCCTGGCAGAAGCAGGGGCTGGCTGATTTGAATATGGCCGTCAATCTGACGGCACGGCAGTTTTTCGATGAAAACCTGCTGACGGACCTGACGAAGATACTCGCGGACACTGGCATGGACGCACAGCTTCTGGAGCTGGAAATTTCCGAAGGCCTGCTGATGCGCGATGTTGAAGAAACCATGCGGGTATTTCGCGGGATCAAGGATATCGGGATCCGGATCGCCATCGACGATTTCGGCATCGGCTATTCCTCACTGGCCTCGCTCAAACAGTTTCCGCTCGATACCATCAAGATCGACCGTTCCTTCATTCATGATATCGCCAGCGTTGCCGAAGACAAGGCCTTGACCGAAGCCATTATCGCGATGGGCAGGAAGCTGAGCCTGACCGTCGTGGCCCAGGGCGTGGAAACAAAGGAACAAGCCGATTTTTTGCGCCAGAATGCATGCGATGAATTCCAGGGTTTTTATCTCAACAAGCCCTTGCCGGCAGACCAGATCGCCGAGTTGATCCGGGCTCAGTCAGGTCCTCCGGATATCGATTCAAACCCTGCCACCTGACAACTCAAGAGAGTCAAGGTGGTACCACTTGGACCGGATCATTTCGTGAGTACTACTACTTTCACACTGTCATCCACCAGTTTCTGCTCGATGTAGCCGATGGCATCCGGATGTCTGGCAATGAACTTCTTTACCTCGATGCCGTTTGATACTTCCGGCGGCGGCTGGCCCCGGCCGGTGAAAATGATCTTTGACCAGAATGCCTTGATCTGAGCGGGAGACTTGCCGGCGAATTTTAGGTAGAACGCGTCGCGTTCGGAAGAATTCTCGACCTGATCGATGGGCAAGACTTGGCGGCCATCGGGGAAACGAGTCATCTTGCCCATAAAAATGTCCGCGATCTGGTTCTTCTCAACGTACTCACCGGGTTTTTGGCAGCGACCACCGCAACCACCTCGGCCGATGCCCCGGCTGAGCCAAAACCCAGGAACAGTCCGATGATGAAAAATCCGATGCGGAACATATTGATCATGATCAGCCTCATCAGAATACGAAATCAATCGCTGCGCTGAACACGTTGACCGTGCCGCCCGATTGATATCCCGGCTGGAGATTGATCAATACGCCGGACGAGCCGGCGCCGATGCGGGTGTGATCATATTGCAGCTTGAGGGCGGCGTTACTCATGAAATCCCAGCGCCCGCCGATGGACAGGGTGTCCTGAACCGGATTCGTGCTCATTACCGAATTAAGGATGGCATTGAGGCCTGCTGCTGGTCCTACCAAAGGGGGGGGCAGGGTGGACAGGTTCAAACCGGGATCGGAGAGTTTGTCCGCCTGTCGCATGGCTATAAGTGAAGTAGGGCGTAAACGCCCCAAACCGATAGCCGCCGCTCACGTACCAGCCGGTTTGATTACCAACGATGGATTGGGTGACTAAATGGTCCCATTCACCCATCACGAACCACTTGCCGGGATCGTAGCGTGCGCCCAATGTGATGACGGATAATGGTTTGCCATCTATATCGTATCTGTCAGCAATGGCAATTCCTTCCGGCCCAAACTGCCTGAAGGCGTCGAAAATCGGCTTAAAGCCGTCCAGAGTCATGTGGGTTGATTCATACCCTATGTGCAGAGTGGCGTCGTGGTAATCGCCTGTATAGGCCAAGCCCCACGACTGCTTCGCTTTGATTGAGCCGCCGCCGGCTGGCAGCTTATTTTCGCTATTACCGAAGTGCGCCTGCAGAATATTCGTGATCTCACCGATGCGCATCTGGAAGCTTGCGTCAATGCCGTCGCTGGCGGTGACCGGTGCCAGGCGATAGACCTCCAGCGGCGGACGCACCCAAGGATAGGAATAAGCCACTTTGCGGGTATCGGAGAACAGAAAGGTGGGCAGCACGGTGCGGCCGGCGCGTACACTGAAATCCGGCGTGAACTGATACTTGATATTCGCCCATTCCACATGGGGCAGGTAAGTGTTGTCGTAATTCTGCTCCGATATGACTTGTAACACGGCTGAGAGCTTTGGGGTGAAATTGGCAGTGACTTGCCCCCCGATCAGGCTGTCGACGTCTGCGCTCCAGACATGGCTGTAGCCGGCACCGTTGGGCTTGAGTATGGAAGAGGTAAAGTCTGCCTGGTTCTCGCTGGAGTGAACCACACCCAGCATGCCGAAGCCGCTGAACGAAAACATCGGCGCTTCTAAATGGTCAGCGCTCGCGCCGGTGGCGTACAGTGCCATTACAAGCAGGGCGATGTGAGTCAATTTGTTCGATATGGGTTCAATCATGCTTGCTCCAGATCAAAGATCGATCCGCCGCAATATTTCGAAATTCGGCGCAACCTTGATTCTGGAATTATCCCGTTACTCTGGAACGCCCTCTGTACGCTAGCACACACAGAGTGTGAATCAGTTCAGCTTGAGCCGCCTCGCGGTAACTGCATGGCAATAACGGTGTCGCATGACGAGGGCTACTAGGAGCATCAACGACTCTAGCACCGTAATTTTCTTCGCCCGGCTACCTCGCTGAATTTTCTGGTTATGTGCGTTGCCGTACGGTGTCGCTGCAATTGTGCGCGCATTATGAAATCCTTTGAGTCCGGAGCAAAGAGACAACATCAGCAGGTTGCCAGCGATCATAAGGCAACTGAGCATCACGAGCGTGTTGCCGTTGCCGAATGTTCTCTAACCGAACATCGCAGTTTTAATGGAGGCGATGATATGAAAAATGAAATCGTGGCGCTGGAGTGGAACGAAGGAATGAGCGTCGGAATCCCGGAGATCGACGAGGATCACAGGCAATTCATTGCCCTGGTGAATGGGTTCAATAAATCAGTCGCAAACCGGATGGCACATACCGACGTCAAGAAAAGATTGCAGAATATCCTTGACGATGCCGAGCAGCATTTCGCGCACGAAAGAATATTGTTCAAGGAGTGGCACTATCCCGGCTTGCGCGATCATGTGCACAAACATGATCAATTAATCAGTTCGCTAAGGAGCATCATGGCGAATAATGTGTCTCATGGCTATGACTTTGAATGGGTAGCGGTCGGACAGAAGATCAATGCGGCGCTGATCGATCACGTTTTGACAGAAGACAAGAAGTTTGCGGCGTTTTACCGGGATTCACTCAGCGCTGATAGCGCAGGGAAAGAGAGAGGCTCTGATCGAGATCATGCTGGAACTGAAACTTGATCCGTTCATAGCCAACAGCAAAAGTTGTAGAGGAGCTATCCTTCTAGTGTAGTGTTACATTATTGATGGACTTTATTCCTTCCCCCTTGCAGAGGGGGAGAGCGAAGCGAGGGGGCATTAGGATGGGGGTAGGACGGTGGACTTGCCATAGCCGGTGGACATGCCGAGTCTCTACCCCCTCCCCAGCCCTCCCCCTGCAAGGGGGAGGGGGCGTTTCGAGGTTTCGCACCGTTAAGTTTTCGGCACAAGAAATTACAGTCGCTTAAGTTCCAAACAGAATGCAACACTACACTAGTTGGCAGCAGGAACCGGTGCCGCCGGTGCAGGGGTTTTGGCGGCGGCGCCCAGTGCAAGTTTCAACGGCACGTCCTTTCCATCCGCATTGACCTTTTCTGCTGCCGCCAGCGCAATGCGCTCCGCCGGTACGCCGGCATCCTTCAGGGCCGTGGCTGCGGTCTCGCCCCGTGCCGTTGCCAGGGCCTGCAGACGTTCATCACCCACCACTATCGCGTTGCGCAGGCGCTCGAACAGGATGGTGTAAAAATCCTCGCCCTTAAGTTTGTTCACTTCCTGCTCGTTGAGTTTCTTCTTTTCGTGGAACAGGCCGGATAAGCGGGACATCATCTTGCCGGCGGTGCTCTGTTCGAGCTGGCCCGGATTGGCCAGGCGGAAACCCTGTTTGAGGGCGTCCAGTTGATCCTTGCCAAAGTGGTCTGCGTATAATTTTTCCAGCGCCGACTGAACCTTGGGTTGGCGTGTCGAGATCGGGCCGGGATCGCTGTCGCCATCGATTTGCTGGCCTGCCTGCTTTGCCACGGCACGGCGCATTTGCAGGTCCTGCAGTGCTAGCCGATCCGTTTCGGCATAGGTGCCTTGCAGCGTCAGCGACAAGCCGGGACGCTTGACCAGGATGCCGGCGAGTTGCACCAGATTCTCGCGTTCCGGTGGTGTCAGTTGCGCATCGCCTGCCTCGAACGCGATGTTCTCGAACTTGACGTCGCTGCCGAACAGCGCACCGAGTGCCCGGAATGGGGCAGTGACGATCTTGGTGAGCACATTGACGATCGCTTTCCATACTATGCTGCCATAACTGAACTTCGGATCGTCCAGGCTGCCCGACACCGGCAGGCCCAGGTCGATGCGGCCATCGGCATCCTGCAGGACGGCGATGGCAAGGTCCAGCGGCAGGTTGGTGGCGTCCGGGCTGTCGACTTTCTCGCCCAGTGTCAGCCGGTCCATGATCACCTGGTTCTCGCCCTCCAGCTGGCGCTGCTTGATCTTGTATTCGAGGTCGAGCGACAGCTTGCCGGAAGTGATCTTGCGGCCGGCGAAGGTAGCCGAGTAAGGCGTCAGCCGGGTCATCTCGATATTCTTGAACACGACCTTCAGGTCCATGAAATCGGTCGGATCGAACAGGTCGACCTGGCCGACGGCGCGGGCAAGACCATAGTCGTTCACTTGGCCGTCCAGTTCCAGCTGGCTTGGCGCGCCTGCCCGTGAGGAGATGCCGGAGATGACGCCATGCAGGTCATGGATGCGCGCGCCGAATGGCAGGGCCAGTGAAAGATCGGCGAAATCCATCGCGCTCTTGCTGATCCGGAATCGGTCGATGTCGACCTTGAATGGACGCTCCTGCTTTGTCGCTGCAGGCGGGGCTGGCGAGTCAGCGGGTTTCGTTACGGCAGCCTTGGTCGGTTGCACCAGGATATTCTTGAAGCTGACCGACTTGTCCTTGTTGATGACCAGGTTGGTATCCAGTCCGTTGACGGCAAGTTCATTGATGTCCAGTTTCGCCGGCGTGACTTCGAACTTGCGGCTGCCCAGCGATTTCCAGGCCAGGAACAGATTGCCCGATGCGGCCTCGTTCAGGCGCAGGTCGCTCACGGCAAAGCTGCCGCGATAGCTGCTGCCCTTCGCGTCGTAACCGGCGCGACCTTCGCTGGACAATTTTCCCTGCGCCAGTTTCAGGTTGGCAAACGCAGCCAGGTAAGGCTGGGCTGGCGTGAGGTCGAGCGCGGCGAGCTTGAGCTGGAGATCCGCTGTCGGTCCTGCGGGGACGACCTTGCCGGTTGCCTCGAAGTTGCCACCCTCTCGCACCTTGAACGACGCCTTCAGCGGTATCGCCGCCTTCTGGTCGTTGCTGATCCCTGCCGCTGCCAGTGCGATGTCATCCAGGTTCAATTCCGCTGCCGGCGCGACCGACTCGTCGCGGAACGCGGCGCCGAATCCGCTGAGCTGGAATTTTTCCAGCCGGTAATGCCAGGCCGGTTCGGTTTTGGCGTCAGTTGCTGGCTGGACTGTTTTCTGACTGGCCGGTGCGCTTGCTGCGACAACCTGCTGCATGGCTTGCAGGATATCGATGCGTCCCTGCGCATCGCGCGCGATGTGTGCACGGCCATCCTTGAATGCGATGTTGTCGACTATCGCCTGGTGCGAACCAATATAGACGCGGGCATTTTTCAGCACGACGCTGTCGAGTTCCAGCGCCTTGGTGTCGCCACCCTGTTCCAGATCAAGCTTGCCGTTGACCAGGCTCAGCGTGTCGAGCGCGAACGTGTTTGTGGCCAGATCGAAGCGGCCCTCTTTCGCCTCGATGGTATCGATCGCGACCGACGGGCCGGTATCCTGTTTTCCGTGCAACTTGAGCCCGGTGATCTTGGCGCTGATGTGTTCCAGGTTCAGTGCAGTCTGTCCAGCCGTATATGCCAGCCGGTAGTTCGCGGACACGGCAGCGATCCCGTCGGGCGGCGCGACTGGCAGCACATCCCTGAAATAGGTTGCCAGGTTCGGCAGGGACACGTTATCGATGTTGATACGGCCGGACATGACCGGAGGTTCCAGATCGACCGCGCCTTGCCAGTCGATGCGGATGCCGGATTCGGTATGCGCCGTGATCTTGTAGGTGCCCTCGTCATTGGGTAGCGTGGAGATATCCGCGAGCTCCAGGTTGATCGGCTCGATGCGGGTGTTGAAGGCAGGCTCGGTCTGTTTGTCGGTGAAGTCCAGTCGTGCGTCAGTCAGTGCAAAGTGCTGGATGTCGAACCGGGGCTGGGCAGCATCCGGTGTTTTTTCCTTGCTGTTCAGCGCATCGAGCAGTGCCGACCAGTTGTTGCGGCCATCCGGCTGCAGGACAGCCGTGGCTTCAAGTCCATCGAGCCGGATGTCGTCAAAAACGAAAGCCCGGCGAAAGATGCTGGCGACAGACAGGTCCACCACCAGTTCGCGAAATGCCAGCAGCGGCGCGCCATCGGGCCGGTCAAGACGCAATCCGGACAGGCGCAGGGTGTTCGTCAACGGATTGAATTCGGGCCGGTCCATGACCAGGTGATGGCTCGCTTTCGCGGCGACGAACTTTTCCGCCTGTGCCTGGATGATGCGCGGCAGCGCCAGCCAGGCGAACAGGAAATAAAACACGACCAGGCCGGCCAGGGTCAGTGCCAGGGTCTTGCGGGAAGGTAGGCGACGGGGCATGCTCGATAGTCGGATTTATAGTTTGGGGTGATTGTAACGCGGGGCTGCGGAATCACCCAGAAGTCCGGGTCATTAACTGAAGGATGCCGGTTCAGTCGGGTTGATCCTGCAGCAGGACTGATTCCAGATATACGTCCACGCCGCTGGCAGGAGCGATGGCCGCAGCGGGAATGTCTACGCCATTGCGCCAATTCCGCACGGCCTGCCGTTTCGTAACACCGGTAACCAGGAACATGACCTGCCGCGCCGCGCCCAGGCGCTGCGCGCTGAGCGAAACGCGATCCGGCGGCGGCTTGGGCGCATCGTGCACTGGCATGGCTGCTGGTGAATCAGGCACTGTGCCATGATCGCGGCCGGGAAACAGGCTGGCAGTGTGGCCGTCCTCGCCGAGGCCGAGCAGCACCAGGTCGAACAGTTCGATTTCTTTCAGGGTTCGCGTGTAGTCAGCGGCGGCTATTTCCGCGCCCGCTTCCGCATGGATCAAATGGATATGTTCGCGCGGGATCGGCACATGATCCAGCCAGGCCAGCGCAGCCATGCGGCTGTTGCGCTCGGCATCATCCGGCGGCAGGCAGCGTTCGTCGCCGAAATACACCTGCCATGCGCGCCAGTCGGCATCGGCTTCGCGCAACGACTCGTACACCTTGCGCGGCGTGGTTCCGCCGGCCAGCACGATATGGAATGTACCGCGCGCGGCGATGGCTTGCCGCGCGGCCTGCAATATCGTTTCCACTGTCAACCGTTGCAGTTCGTCAGTTGTTGTAAAAGTGTGCCAGCGAAGCGACGGATTCTCGTTTAATGAAGGCATATGCACCATGCGGTAGTATCATCAGAGGCTTGATTCTAACGGCTCGCACGAGACGTTCGGTAAATTTTTCAAAGGAGTGGTCATGCGGTTGGCAATGATAGGACTGGGCAAGATGGGCGGCAACATGGCGCGCAGGTTGCGCCGGGGCGGCATCGAGGTAGTGGGTTACGATCGATCCGCGGAGACGGTGGCGCAACTGGTGGAGGAGGCGGGCATGCTTGCCGCAAGTTCGGTGGAGGATGCGCTGGCACAGCTGTCCGCCCCGCGCATCGTGTGGCTGATGCTGCCGAGCGGCGATCCGACCGAGCAGCAGGTGCGCGCGTTGGCGCCACTGTTGAGCCGTGGCGACATCGTCGTCGACGGCGGCAATTCGAATTACCACGACAGCCAGCGCCGCGGCGCCTGGCTGGCCGAGCAGGGCATCGGCTACATGGATGCGGGCACCTCGGGCGGCATCTGGGGGCTGGACAACGGCTATTGCCTGATGGTGGGTGCTACGCCGGAAGTGGCAAAGGTGATGACGCCTATCCTGCAGGCGCTGGCGCCGGCGCCGGATCGCGGCTGGGCGCATGTCGGGCCGGTCGGCTCCGGCCACTTTACCAAGATGATCCACAACGGTATCGAGTACGGCATGATGCAGGCGTTCGCCGAGGGGCTGGAATTGCTGCGCGGCAAGCAGGAGTTCAACCTCGACCTGGCGCAGGTCACCGAGCTGTGGCGGCACAGTTCGGTGGTGCGCAGCTGGCTGCTCGACCTGACCGCGGAAGCCTTGCACGACGATCAGAAACTGGACGGCATCGCACCCTTCGTCTCCGATTCGGGCGAAGGCCGCTGGACCGCGATCGAGGCGGTGGAGCAGGGCGTGGCCGCGCCGGTGCTGACGCTGGCACTGCAGATGCGCTTCGCCAGCCAGAACGACACCGGCTACGGCTATCGCCTGTTGTCCACCATGCGCAACGCCTTTGGCGGACACGCCGTCAAACACACGGGCAAAAAATAATGAAGACCCTGGAGCCAAGCACCCTGGTGATATTCGGCGCCGGCGGCAACCTGAGCCGGCGCAAACTGATCCCCTCATTGTTCCGCCTCGAGGTGGCCCAGCGGCTGCCGCAACGGATGGTGATACTGGGCTGCGATATCGCGCAGCGCTCGCGCGAAGACTGGCAGGGATTCATCGAGCAGACTTTGCGCGCGGTCCCCGCGCAGGGCAGCATCGACGAGAACGCATTGCGGCGTTTTATCTCGCGCCTGTATTACTTTGCCACACCGCTCGGCGATGGCGCGATCTACCAGCGCCTGCAGCAGTTCCTCGATGGCAATGCGGATTTCCCGCCCAACATGATGTACTACATGTCGGTGCGCCCGTCCGAATTCCCGAAGATCGTGGAAAGCCTCGGCAGCGTCGGCCTGCTGCAGGAAAAGAACGGCTGGCGCCGTATCGTGATCGAGAAGCCGTTCGGCTATGACCTGCTCAGCGCGCAGACGCTGCAGGGCAGCCTGTACAGGCACCTGAACGAATCGCAGATCTACCGCATCGACCATTACCTCGGCAAGGGCACGGTGCAGAACGTGATGGTGTTCCGCTTCGCCAACATCCTGCTGGAACCGCTGTGGAACAACCACTACATCGACCATGTGCAGATCACGCATTCGGAAACGGATGGCGTGGAAGGGCGCGCCGATTATTACGAGGGTGCCGGCTCGCTGCGCGACATGATCCAGAGCCACCTGCTGCAATTGATGGCGCTGGTGGCGATGGAGCCGCCGGTGAGCATGACGGCTGAACACCTGCGCGACGAGAAGGTGAAAGTGCTCAAAGCGATCCGGCCGATCACGCAGAACTCGGTGCATGCGCACGCCTTTCGCGGCCAGTACGTCAGCGGCACCATCGCCGGCAAGACCGTGCCCGGCTACCTGGAAGAACCGGGCGTGGCGGCGGACAGCACCACCGAGACCTACGCGGCGCTGAAGCTGTTCGTGGACAACTGGCGCTGGGCCGGCGTGCCGTTCTACCTGCGCACCGGCAAGCGCATGGCCGAGGGCAGCTCGGCCATCTGCATCCGCTTCAAGAATCCGCCGCAGGACCTGCTGCGCCACACGCGCCACGGCCCGTCACAGCCGAACTGGATCATGCTCGGCATCCAGCCCAACGACTGCATGAAGATGGAATTGCAGGTCAAGGTGCCGGGGCTGGACCTGCATACCCGCACCATCAGCCTCGATGCCACCTACCGCAAGGGCGGCGAGGATGATTACGATGCCTACGAAGGGTTGCTGCTGGACGTGATGTCGGGCGACCACTCGTTGTTCCTGCGCATCGACGAAGTGGAAGCGGCCTGGCGCGTGGTCGATCCGATCATCAAGGTGTGGGCGATGGAGCGCGACTTCATCAACACCTACCAGGCCGGCAGCTGGGGCCCGCGCGGCACCTACCGACTGTTCGACCGCGACGACCAGTTCTGGCGCCATTCATTGGATCCGGATGGGGCGGATCTGCAGGCTTATTGAGCTGGGTTTGGGGAGTAGGGAGTAGGGAGTAGGGAGTAGGGAGTAGGGAGTAGGGAGTAGGGAGTAGGAGTAGGGAGTAGGATGGGAGTAGGAAGTGGGAGGGGAGTAGGGAGTAGGGAGTAGGGAGTAGGATGCGGTGAGCTTGCGAACCGCATCAATCGCAAATGATGCGCTTGTCTGCGTTCAGCTGCCCAACACAATGCCACCGGTAACCATGTTTTCCTGAAACTTATAGTGGAAGGTGAGGTCACATTTTTTAATGCCCGGGATGCAAATTCTTCAAGGCATGTGACACAGCTATGATTTGAAGGGAGGATGCTGCATGAATAGAACCATCGGGGTTGTTTTTGTATTGGTGATACTGGCTGGCAGCCTCGCTGCCTATCTTTACTGGCAGCAGGAACAGTCCGGTCCGGCACCGGAACTTGCGCAAGTCGCAGCCCCTCCTCCTCCGCTCGAACCGCCAGTGCACCAGGTGGTAGAAGCTGCGCAACCGCTGCCCGAATTGCCGATGCTGGCCGCAAGCGACAGTTTCGTACTCAATGCCCTGGCCGGACTGGTCGGCAACTCGTCATTGATGAAGGCGTTCCGCAGCGATCGCATCATCCACAACATTGTCGCCACCATCGATAATCTGCCAAGGATGCGCGCGCCGATGAGCGTGATGCCGATCCGGCCGGCGCCCGGCATGTTCATCACGACCGGCACGGAGGCGAATCTGGCTATCAGCCCGGACAACGCAGCGCGCTATGCGTCGTACATGAAGATCGCCGGGGCGATGGACAGCAAGCAGCTGGTTGAATTGTATGTCCGCCTGTATCCGCTGTTTCAACAGTCCTACGAAGAACTGGGCTACCCGAATAAATATTTCAATGACCGCCTGATCGAGGCGATCGATGACCTGATGGCAGCGCCTGACATCAAGGAGCCGGTCAGACTGGCCCGGCCCGGTGTGCTGTACGAGTACGCCGATCCCGGCCTTGAAGGGCGCTCGATCGGCCAGCGTATCCTGATGCGCACAGGCAGCAGGAACGAGGCGGCAATAAAGGCGAAGCTGGGCGAGATCAGGCAGGAACTGAAACTGCATATGCATGAGCAGAAACTGCAGGGTTATTGAGCTTGTAGCTTGTGGCTGGTAGCGGGTAGCTGATTGTCGCGCTGCGCGCTGCCTGTAGGTTGGGCTGACGAAGGAAGCCCAACATAATGTCTGATCCGGGTGTGATGATCGTTCATTCGCCAAACAGGTGCAGCAGTCCGTCCAGCCCGACGAAGTTCAAGGCATAGCTTGCCTGCGCGCGCACCACGGGCTTGGCGTGGTAGGCGATGCTGACGCCTGCCTGCGACATCATCTTCAGGTCGTTGGCGCCGTCACCGACGGCGATGACCTGCTCGGGCCGGAGGTTCAATTCGGTGCGTATCTGCACCAGCCTGTCGGCCTTGCCTTGCGCATCCAGGATAGTGCCGAGCAGGTTGCCGCTGATCTTGCCGTCGACGATCTCCAGTTCGTTGGCGTAGTTGTAGTCGAGACCCAGGCGCTGTTGCAGGCGCTCGGTGAAGAATGCGAAGCCGCCGGATACCAGCAGCGTGGTGATGCCGTGGTGCTTGAGTTGCGCGAGCATCTGTTCCGCACCGGGATTCAGCTTGAGGCGCTCGTCATACACGCGCTGCAATGCACTCTGGTCCAGGCCTTTGAGCAAGGCTACGCGGCGGCGCAGGCTTTCGGCGAATTCGATCTCGCCACGCATTGCGGATTCGGTGATCGCCGACACCTGCGGTTTGAGCTGGTACATGTCGGCGATCTCGTCGATGCACTCGATCGAGATCAGCGTGGAGTCCATGTCCATCACCAGCAGCCCGATGTCCGACAGCTTCTGGTGCGGCGGGACGAAGCCGTAATCGAACTGGTGCTCGTGGCAGTAGGCGGCGATACCGTCCTGCGGACGCGCGTCGTGCAGGCGGTAGACATTTGCGGCGATCTGTTCGGTGCGCCTGGTCAGGGCCAGCCCGGCGATGAATTGCAGTTGTGCGGGCGGGATGTGGTGTACAGCCTGGATGATAAGGTTCATTGGTTTTGCAGTCATGCCGGCGGGGCCGGCGTTGATTCAGTGAGATGCGTGAGAATAACAGGCGCGGACCCTACCGTTCAATATTCCGCTTGTCCAGATGACGTTGTACGTTGAAAAAATGTAATGTCGAACCAACGCGCCGTTTGTTCGATGTGGATTTTGTGCTTTCCGTATTCCTGGATAATCCTTCAGCCCCAAAAACTCCTTCACCCTTAAAAGGGGAAGGAACGTTGCTCCCTCCCCCTTGCAGGGGGAGGGCTGGGGAGGGGGTAGAGATTCGGCGTTCCCACCGTCATTAATAATCCCACCGTCCTACCCCCATCCTAGTTGCCCCCTCGCTTCGCTCTCCCCCACTTAAAGGGGGAAGGGACTTGGCCCCCTCCCCCTTGCAGGGGGAGGGCTGGGGAGGGGGTAGAGATTCGGCGTTCCCACCGTCATTAATAATCCCACCGTCCTACCCCCATCCTAACCTTCCCCCTTAAAGGGGGAAGGGACTTGGCCCCCTCCCCCTTGCAGGGGGAGGGCTGGGGAGGGGGTAGAGATTCGGCGTTCCCACCGTCATTAATAATCCCACCGTCCTACCCCCATCCTAACCTTCCCCCTTAAAGGGGGAAGGAACGTTGCTCCCTCCACCTTGCAGGGGGAGCGAATACCATTCACGATTGCGCCGATTCGGTCGAGCGCAGCAGTTTCCTGCAGATTTCCGTTACCCGTTGCGGCAGATTCTGTTCCAGGCAATCCAGTTCGATGTCGTTCGGCATCGTGCGCAGCCAGGTGAGCTGGCGCTTCGCCAGTTGCCGGGTGGCGGCGATGCCCTTGTCGAGCAATTCGGCTTCAGTGATCTCGCCTTCGAGGAACTGCCAGGCCTGGCGGTAACCGACACAGCGCATGGCCGGCAGGCTGGAGTGCAATGCATATTTCTGTTTCAGGGCGCGCAGTTCATCCAGCAAACCGAGCTTCAGCATGTCGCGGAAACGCGATTCGATGCGCGCATGAAGTTGCGCGCGGTCGGACGGGATCAGTGCAATGGCAGTGACGCGGTAAGGCAGGTCGACGATTTTTTGCATTCCGAGCAGTGCGGACATCGGTTGTCCGCTGATACGATAAATTTCCAGCGCGCGCTGGATGCGCTGGGTGTCGGTCGGCTTCAGCCGTGCGGATGTCTCGGCATCCACTTGCGCCAGTTGCTGGTGCAGGAAGTGGATACCGTGCTGCGCGATCTCGGCATCGAGGGCGGCGCGGATCTCCGGATCGGCTTCCGGCAGGTCGTTCAGGCCTTCGCGCAGGGCGCTGAAAATACAGCATGGTGCCGCCCGCCAGCAGCGGGATGTTGCCGCGCTGCGGTGATCTCGCGCATCAGCTTCAAGGCATCGCGGCGAAACGCGGCGGCGGAATAGGCCGCGGTCGGGTCGAGGATGTCGATCAGGTGATGCGGCGCGCTTGCGAGTGTCGCTGCGTCCGGCTTGGCCGTGCCGATATCCATGTCGCGATAGACCAGCGCTGAGTCGACGCTGATGATCTCCAGCGGCAGGCGTTGCGCCAGTTCCACCGCAACGGCAGTCTTGCCGCTGGCGGTCGGGCCCATCAGGAAGATGGCGGGGGGATGGCGGATCGATGTTCATGCCAATTCCGTTTCGCGTGTCTCGCGCATCGCCAGCACGGCGAGCACGCTGACCGCGGCGGCGGCGGAGATATAGCCGCCGACCCAGGCGAGGCCGCCGTGCAGCACCAGTTTTTGCGCGATGTAGGGCGCCAGCGATGCACCCAGTATGCCGCCGAGGTTATAGGCCGCGCCCGCCCCGGTGTAGCGCACGCTGGTCGGGAACAGTTCCGGCAGCAGCGCGCCCATCGGCGCGTAGGTGGCGCCCATGATGAACAATTCAAGCGAGAGGAACAGCGTGATCAGCAACGGCGAGCCGCTTTGCATCGCCGGCGCGAACAGGAAACCGGACAGCAGCGCTGCGACGCCGGCGGCGATCAGCACCGGGCGGCGGCCGTAGCGGTCACCCGCGCTTGCGGCCAGCGGCGTGGCGATCGCCATGAACAGGATGGCGATGCACAGCATGCCGAGGAATTGCGCGCGCGGGATGTGCAGTGTGGCGACGCCATAGCTGAGCGTGAACACGGTGATCAGGTAGAACAGCGCATAGCACACCACCATAGCCAGCGCACCGAGGATCAGCGGTTTGGCATGGTGCGCCAGCAGTTGCGCCAGCGGCAGCCGCAGCGGCTTGTGCTCGGCCAATGCTTTTGCGAACACCGGCGTCTCGGCCAGTTTCAGCCGCACGTAAAGGCCGACGATCACCAGCAACGCACTCGCCAGGAAAGGGATGCGCCAGCCCCAGGCGCGGAATTGCGCGTCGTCGAGCACGTTGGCCAGCAGCAGGAAGCCGCCGACCGCGAACAGGTAGCCGACCGACGGGCCGAGTTGCGGGAACATGCCGTACCAGCCGCGCTTGCCTGCCGGCGCATATTCCGCCGCGAGCAGCGCCGCACCGCCCCATTCGCCGCCGAGGCCGATACCCTGGCCGAAGCGCAGCAGGCACAGCAGCGCGGGCGCAAGCCAGCCGGCGCATCTCGTAGGAAGGCAGCACGCCGACCAGCATGGTGGATACGCCCATCACCAGCAGCGAGGCGACCAGCATGGTCTTGCGCCCGATGCGGTCGCCGAAATGGCCGAACAGCAAGGAGCCGAACGGGCGGGCGAGAAAGGCCAGGCCGAAGGTGAGGAAGGCATTGAGTTTCTGCACTGCCGGATCGTCGTGCGGAAAGAACAGCGGCCCGATCACCATCGCCACGGCGAGACCGTAGATATAGAAATCGTAGAACTCGATCGCCGTGCCGATGAAACTGGCGAAGGCGATGCGGGTGGTGGGTGTTGAATCAGTCATTAGTCGCTAGTCTTCGTTAGACGTTAGTCGTTAGTTGGTGTTGTCGCTGCGCGGTTTTGTTTTAACTAGCGACTAACGTCTAACGACTAACGACTATTTCCCCCTCATAAACATAGCATCCAGTTCTTCGACCGAGATCTGGAACCAGGTCGGCCGCCCATGGTTGCACTGGCCGGAGCGCTCGGTGCGTTCCATCTCGCGCAGGATGGCGTTCATCTCCGGCGATGGTCAGTTGCTGGTTGGCGCGCACGGCGGAATGGCAGGCCAGCGTGGCGAGCAATTCGTTGCGGCGTTCGGTCAGCGCGCGCGTGGCGCCGAATTCGCGCAGTTCGTGCAGCACGTCGCGCGCGGCGTTTTCGGCGTGCGAATGCTTGAGCATGGCCGGCATCGCGCGCACGCCAAGCGTGGTCGGCGACAGCGGGGCGATGTCGAAGCCGAGCTGGTGCAGCGTCTCGCGCTGTTCCTCGGCGGTGGCGATATCCAGCGTGTCGGCGCTGAAAGTCGACCGGGATCAGCAGTTGCTGCGTCGGCATCTGCTGCGCGTCCAGCGCGGTCTTGAGTTTTTCATACACGATGCGCTCGTGCGCAGCATGCATGTCGACGACGACCAGGCCATGCTGGTTTTGGGCCAGGATGTAGATGCCGGAGAGTTGGGCGAGGGCGAAGCCTAGAGGAGCTTCGTCCTCTTGGTGAGTGGTGAGTGGGAAGTGGGAAGTGGGAAAACCGCTCCGCCCCCCACTCCCTGGCCCCTCGCTTCGCTCTCCCACTTTCCACTTTCTTCTTCCCCATTACCACTTTCAGTCTGAACCTCCCACAACCTATACGCCGCCTCCGTTTGCCCAACGCCCAGCGGCATGCGTTGTTGCTGGAAGCGGAAAGCGCTGTTATCACCGCGCGCTGCGGTATTCGGAGATCCATCGCGCTGCGGTTGTCCATCATCTGGAACTGCGGCAGCGGACGCCTGCAGGTTGGCGATCGGTGCGGCCAGCGCCTGCTGCAGCGTGTGGAATACGAACTGGTGTATGCCCTGGCTTTCGCGGAAGCGCACTTCGCTCTTGGACGGGTGCACGTTCACATCCACCCCTTCCGGCGGCAGGTCGAGGAACAGCACGAAGGCGGGATGCCGCTGGTGGTGCAGGATGTCCTGGTAGGCCTGGCGCAGCGCGTGCGACAGCACCTTGTCTTGCACGAAGCGGCCATTGACGAAAAAGAACTGGGCATCGCGCCGCGCGCGCGAGTAGGCCGGCAACGAGGCCATGCCATACAGTCGCAGGTTCGCCGCCTGGCGATCCACGTTCACGGCGTGCTGGGCGAACTCGTCGCCGAGCAGCGCGGTGATGCGGGGCGGCAGCGCAGTGGCCCTGTCATCGAGGCCGCTGAGCGGGGCGTCGAGTTGCCAGATGGTGCGGTTGTTGTGCTGCAGTGTGAACGCGACATCCGGGCGCGACAGCGCGATGCGCTTGAACGCTTCCTCGCACCAGGCGAATTCGGTGGCTTCGGTCTTGAGGAATTTGCGCCGCGCGGGAGTGTTGAAATACAGCTCGCGCATCTCGATGCTGGTGCCTTGCTCATGGGCTGCGGGCATGGCGGCAGTTTGCGCGCCATCCACGCTTTCGATCTTCCAGGCATGCGCGGATCGCGCGTCGCGGCTGGTCAGGACGACCTGCGCCACTGCCGCCATGCTGGCCAGCGCCTCACCACGGAAGCCCATACTGGCGACGCGCTGCAGGTCGTCGAGCGAGGCGATCTTGCTGGTGGCGTGGCGCATCAAGGCGAACGGCAACTGGTCGGCGGCGATGCCGGCGCCATTGTCGCGCACCCGCAATAACTTGACGCCGCCACCTTCCAGTTGCACCGTGATTTCCGTTGCCCCTGCATCCAGGCTGTTCTCCAGCAGTTCCTTGAGCGCAGAAGCCGGGCGCTCGATCACCTCGCCGGCGGCGATCTGGTTGATGAGCAAGTCGGGTAACAGGCGTATGGCGGACATGGCGGTATCGTGCATTATATCGAAGCATAAAGGGGTCAGAGCCCTTTAATTGCTTTAATTGGGAATCCGGTTATGGGACGACTGGCGGTATCGGGTTCGAAGCTGATTTGCGCCGGATCACGCCGGTCCGGCGGGATGAAAAAAATTGGCAATAAATGTCCCGCTTACCATAAAATCCGGTCTGGTTCTATCGGATGGAGTCATGGGATGAATCGGGCCCAATCCGCTTACGGCATCAAGAGGGTTCGTGATGGCATTTGAAAACATTTCCAAAAGACGGCTGACCTTTGCCCCGAAACATATCGTGCTCAGGGAAGATCAGGAGGACCTCAGGATTCTCACGCACAAGACCAACTACGGCTATACCGAACGCATCACTGCGCCGTCCAAAATGATCTATGTGATCACTGAAGGCAATCGGGAAATGTTTGAGAAACTCCCCGAACTGACCAGGATCGAAGGCCACCTCTCGGTGGCGGCAGAAGTGACCCTGATCGTGGCGAAGCTGCAGAAAATCGATGGTGATATGCATGTGCTCGCCGGTGCGCGCTTGTACGCGCCTATGCTGGAAGAGGTGACCGGCTTCATTTATCTGGAAAACGGCGCTACCGTGAATGCCCCCAAGATCGAGCACCTGTTTGCCAACGATGACGCAGACAAAATCGAAAAACAGGCCGATAACTGGCTGGACAGCATGTGAATAGCATAAAGGGGTCAGAGCCCTTTAATTGCAATCGGCGGCCGTCCTCGCCTGGATTGCCCTACTTTTGTATCAAGATGTGCCTCCACGCTTGTTTTAAAATAATCATTCCCAAGCGGCGTGCCCGTCTGCCAGGCCGCCCTGATTTGCTTCATATCGTCTTCGTAAATGTGCGCCTTGAACAATGCGCGGTACGCTTCTTTTCGTTCATCGGATGTTTTACCCAAAGCGCGATAAAGGGGGTGCGGGGTAATGAGGGCATTTTCACGTCCCTCTCCGTTCGCCCGGTAGCTGGACCAGCGGTATTCCCGTGGATGCGCCACCATGTTGGCGCGAGTGGGATTCAGTTCAATGTAACGCATGCAAGTCAATAGATAATCTTCTTCCTGTACCAGGCTTGCCTTGTATCGGCCTTCCCAGATCGTGCCGCTGGTTCCGTAGTTGTAGTTGATGTAGGGCACGTAACGCCTTCCCACGTATTGCATCATGCGGCTGATTCCTTCGACATCGTCCGGCGTGGCAAGAATGTGTACATGGTTGGTCATCAGGACATAGGCGTGTATGGCACAGTGATACCGTTCCGCCGCCTCACCAAGCCAGCCCAGATAAGCCGAATAATCCCCATCTTCGTAAAAGACGGCTTTGCGACTATGCCCGCGTTGCACTACATGTGCCGGAATGGCGGGTATGAAAAATCGGGGTTTTCTAGGCACGCCGGATAATCTCTTTACACAATTTTTTGCACCGCACCAGAGGCTGCATTCTTTTTAAAGGGCTCTGCCCCTTTAATTTCTGATGAATTGTGAGATGAGCCAGATTAGGCTTAACTTATTCCGGAAACAATTGGACTGGTTGGATAGGTTGCAATTAAAGCAATTAAAGGGCTCTGACCCCTTTATTATGAGCAGACGTCCCGCAGTTTGGAAAATCCGGCAAGTTTGGTAGAATGCGAGCCGCTTTTTGAAATTTACAACCTAATTTAGGGAGAATTGAATGTCTAACATCGAGCAACGCGTCAAGAAGATTGTGGCGGAGCAACTCGGCGTAAATGAATCAGAAGTAAAGAGCGAGTCATCGTTTGTCAATGACTTGGGGGCAGATTCTCTGGATACGGTTGAATTGGTGATGGCATTGGAAGAGGAATTTGAATGCGAGATCCCTGATGAAGACGCAGAAAAGATCACCACCGTCCAAGAAGCCATTGACTACGTCAACGCCCACCAGAAGTAATCTGTATTCCTATTGATTTCCAGTAGCGGGGTTCCCTTGGCTAAACGCAGGGTTGTTGTTACCGGCTTGGGTATTGTTTCCCCTGTAGGGATCGGGGTGACACAGGCTTGGGCCAACATTGTCGGGGGCAACTCCGGCATCACACGCATATCGCAATTCGATCCGTCGGCTTTCGCCTGTCAGGTCGCGGGAGAGGTGCATGGGTTCGATGTGACCCAATATCTCTCGGCCAAGGATGCGCGCCGCATGGATCGCTTCATTCATCTGGGTCTGGCGGCCGGGATGGAAGCGTTCAAGGATTCTGGACTGGAAGTGACCGAACAGAACGCCGAACGCATCGGCGTGTGTATCGGTTCCGGCATCGGCGGACTGCCGATGATCGAGGAGACGCATACCGAGTACCTGGCAGCCGGCCCACGCAAGATATCGCCGTTCTTCATTCCCGGTACCATCATCAACATGATCTCCGGCAACCTGTCCATCATGTACGGGTTGCAGGGGCCGAACCTGGCCATCGTTACCGCCTGTACCACCGGCACCCACAGCATCGGCGAGTCCGCGCGCATCATCGAGTATGGCGACGCCGACGTGATGATCGCGGGCGGCGCGGAATCCACCGTATCGCCACTGGCGATCGGCGGTTTTTCTTCGGCGCGCGCATTGTCCACCCGCAATGACGATCCGGCCACTGCCAGCCGTCCCTGGGACAAGGACCGCGACGGCTTCGTCCTGGGCGAAGGGTCGGGCGTTTTGGTGCTGGAAGAGTACGAACACGCCAAGGCGCGCAACGCGAAGATCTATGCCGAACTGACCGGTTACGGCACCAGCGCGGATGCCTATCACATGACCGCGCCGAGCACCGACGGGCCGCGGCGCAGCATGGTCAACGCCTTGCGCAACGCCGGCTTGAACCCGGACCAGGTGCAATACGTCAATGCGCACGGCACTTCGACGCCGCTGGGCGACAAGAACGAGACCGAGGCGATCAAGCTGGCATTCGGCGACCACGCCTACAAGCTGGTGGTGAACTCCACCAAGTCGATGACCGGGCACCTGCTCGGCGGTGCCGGCGGCATCGAATCGCTGTTCTGCGTGCTGGCGTTGCATCACCAGATCTCTCCGCCCACTATCAATATCTTCGAGCAGGATTCGGAGTGCGACCTGGATTATTGCGCCAACAGCGCGCGCGACATGAACATCGAGGTGGCGGTGAACAACAACTTCGGCTTTGGCGGCACCAACGGCACGCTGATCTTCAGCAGGATCTGATCCCATTTTCGATGCTGGTCAATGGCGTATTGAACGACTCGATCGACGCTGCTGACCGTGGTTTGCTGTATGGCGACGGCATATTCCGCACCTTGCGCATCGCTCACGGAAAACCACAATACTGGTCGCGGCATTACCGCAAGTTGCAGCAGGACTGTACCGCGCTTGATCTGGCTTGCCCCGACTCCACGCTGTTACTTGATGAACTGCAACGCCTGGCCGGGCAGCAGTCCGGTGGCGTGGCCAGGATCACCATCACGCGGGGATCCGGCGCACGCGGTTATGCTCCACCGGCCAACGCTGTTCCGGCGCGCATCCTGAGTCTTTCTGCATTGCCAGACTACCCCGAACATTTTTACACCCAGGGCATTCGCTTGCATCTGTGCGACCTGCGCCTGGCGCAGCAACCGCGACTGGCCGGCATCAAGCATCTCAACCGCCTGGAAAACGTGCTGGCTGCGGCGGAATGGAGCGATGCGGAGATCGCGGAAGGATTGCTGCTGGATGTCGCGGGTGATGTGGTGTCGGGTACGCGCAGCAACCTGTTCATGGTGCGCGACGGCGCAGTGCAAACGCCCGACCTGTCGTTGTGCGGCGTATCCGGTGTGCAGCGCGAACGGGTGCTGGAATGGGCGAGCGCGAACGATATTGCGTGTACGGTTGCGCGCTTCACGCTGGCGGAATTGCTTGCTGCGGACGAAGTGTTCCTGGTCAACAGCGTGATCGGCCTGTGGCCGGTGCGCGAACTACAGGGGCGCACCTGGACGCGCCATCCGGTGTCGCGGCAAGTACAGGAGTGGCTGCACGATGCGCGCGATTAAGCGGCTGCTGGTGAAGTTGATGGTATTGGTGCTGGTGGTGGTGGGCGTGTTTGCCTTCTACGGCACGCGTTCGCTGGAGTTGCCCGCAAAGCCGATCACCTTCTCGCTGCAACAGGGCAGCAGCCTCAAGGCAGTGGCGCGACAGTTGCGGCAGGAAGGCATCCTGCGGAATGAATGGATGTTCATCTGGCTGGCACGAGGCCTTGGCAAAGCCACGCAGATCAAGGCGGGCAACTACGAACTGGAAGGTTCCGTTACGCCGCTGCAACTGCTCGACATGGTGTCCAGGGGACAGGTGACGCTCGAGCAGATCAGCGTCATCGAAGGCTGGCGCTTCAGCCAGTTCCGCGCTGCGCTGGATGCCAGTCCCGACCTGCGCCACGACACGACGGCATGGAGCGAAGAGGAAATCCTGCAACATCTCGGTGCCGAGGGTGAGCACGCGGAAGGCCTGTTCTTTCCGGACACCTATTATTTCGCCAAGGGCGCCAGCGATCTCGACCTGCTGAAACGGTCCTACCTGGCGATGCAGAAACATGTCGAGGATAGCTGGCAGACGCGCGCGCCCGGCCTGCCGCTGGAGTCGCCCTACCAGGCGTTGATCCTGGCATCCATCGTGGAAAAGGAAACCGGGAAAACCAGCGACCGCGACATGGTGGCGGGCGTGTTTATCAATCGCCTGCTCAAGGGCATGCTGTTGCAGACTGATCCCACCGTGATCTACGGCCTCGGCGCGCAGTTCGATGGCAACTTGCGCAAGCGCGACTTGCTCACGGATACGCCGTACAATACCTATACCAGAACAGGATTGCCGCCCACGCCGATTTCGTTGCCCGGACTGGCTGCGCTGCAGGCCGTGCTGCACCCGGCCAAAACCGATGCCCTGTATTTCGTGTCGCGCGGCGATGGCAGTTCGGTATTTTCCCGGACGCTGGAACAGCATAACCGGGCGGTTAAACGGTATCAGAAGTGAAGAGGAGGCAGTCGCTAGTCGTTAGTCGTTAGTCGTTAGTTAAAACAAAACCCGCGAAGCGGACAACGCCAACTAGCGACTAACGTCTAACGACTACCAACTCGTTTTATGGGCAAATTCATCACCTTCGAAGGCGTAGACGGTGCCGGCAAGAGCACCCACCTTGAATGGTTCGCCGAGCGCATACGCAGCCGTGGCCATGAGGTGCTGGTCACGCGCGAGCCTGGCGGCACGCCGCTGGGTGAGCGGCTGCGCGAGATATTGTTGAGCGAGGCGATGCATGCCGAGACCGAGGCTTTGCTGATGTTCGCCGCGCGCCGCGAGCATGTCGAGCAGGTGATCCGGCCGGCGCTGCAGCGGGGAAGCTGGGTGATCTCGGATCGCTTCAGCGATGCCAGTTTCGCCTACCAGGGCGGTGGTCGCGGCGTGGCGACCGAGAAACTGGAGCAGCTGGAACGCTGGGTGCATGCGGACCTGCAGCCCGACCTGACCCTGCTGTTCGATATCCCGGTGGAAGTGGCGCGGCAGCGTTTGTCGAACAATATTTCGCTCGATCGCTTCGAGCAGGAACAGCAGAGTTTCTTTGAGCGCGTGCGCGAGGCTTATCTGCAGCGTTACCGCAAGCATCCGCAACGGTTTGCACTGATCGACGCGGCGCGCACGCCGGATGAAGTGAAGGAATTTCTGAATACCATAATTGCAACGATCTGAGGTGTCCCGAGATGGTCGAGATGTATCCATGGCAAACCGATATGTGGCAACGCTGGGTGGGTTTGATCGCGCGCCAGCCACGTGCCGTATTGTTGCAGGGTCCGCAGGGAACGGGCAAGCTCGAATTCGCCATGACGCTGGCGCAGTCCCTGCTGTGCAGCAAGAAGATGTTTTGCGGGCTGGGCTGCGAGAGTTGCGATTCCTGCCACTGGTTCGATCAGGGCGCCCATCCTGATTTTCGGCTGCTGCAGCCGGAGATCCTGTCCGAGCAGGAGCAGGGTGAAAAGGACAGCAGCAAGAAACCCAGCCGCTTCATAACCGTCGAACAGGTTCGCGGCCTGTCCGATTTCTTCAACCTGTCTTCGCATCAGGGCGGGTATCGTGTGGTGATAGTGCATCCGGCCGAAGCGATGAACCAGAATTCCGCCAATGCCCTGCTCAAATCGCTGGAGGAGCCGCAGGGGAAGATCCTGTTCATCCTGGTGTCGCACAAACCGCAGCACCTGCTGCCCACCATACGCAGCCGCTGCCTGGTGCTGACCGCTGCCCTGCCGAAAATTGAACAGAGTGTGGAGTGGCTGCAACAACAGGGTGTGGGCGAGCCGATGTCCTTGTTGTCGCAAGCCGGTTTTGCGCCGCTTCAGGCGTTGCACCTCGCCAAAGAAACAAAAGAATCGGGCGAGTACGGCCGTTTTCTGCAGGACATCCGCCAGGCAGGCGGATTCGATGCGCTCGCCCTGGCCGAGCGCATGCAAAAGGTCGAAGTCGCCCGTTTCGTTCACTGGTTGCAGCAATGGTGTTACGACCTGGCCAGCGCAAAACTGGCGGGGACGGTCAGGTACCATCCGGAATTGGCTGATGTCATCAGCAAACTCGCCAGCGGGGTAGATACATTCGAACTGCTGCGATTCCAGAAGGAATTGCTGGCGGCGCGGCGCGAAGCGCTGCATCCGTTGAATGCGCGGCTGTTGTTCGAATCGCTTCTGCTATCCTATCGGCAGACGATGCAGGTATCAGGTTAGCTTTAGATTTGTTCCCTCCCCCTTGCACCCGCAAGGAGTAGGCCGTGGTTGTAAAGCCGCTAAAGCGGCAACAACCACGCTCCAGGGGGAGGGTTAGGGTGGGGGTAGAGACTCAACCTTTGTACTAGATTGAACGCTCCTACCCCCATCCCAACCTTCCCCCTGCAAGGGGGAAGGAGCTAAGCAAGCCGCCTTTGGCGGCTCACGAGACCATCTGTATGAGGGACCACGCAATGAACTCTCTCGTTTACCGGAATAATTTCACCTAATGTTCATTGACTCACATTGCCATATCAATTTTCCCGGACTGGCGGAGAACCTGGACGAGATCCTGGCCAACATGCGCAACAACGAAGTCTCGCACGCGCTATGTATCTCGGTGAATCTTGATGACCTGCCGCAGGTACTCCGGCTTGCCGAGCAACATGAGAACATCTACGCCTCGGTCGGCGTGCATCCGGATTACGAATCGACTGCAGAGCCGACGCAGGCACAGCTGGTGGAACTGGCGCAACGGCCGAAAGTGGTCGCGATCGGCGAGACCGGCCTCGATTACTTCAGGTTGCAGGGCGATCTGGAATGGCAGCGCGAGCGCTTTCGTATTCATATACGCGCCGCCAGAGAAGCGCATAAACCGCTGGTCATACATACTCGCGCAGCCGCGGCGGACACGCTGCGCATCATGCGCGAGGAGGGTGCAGAGCAGGCGTGCGGCGTGATGCATTGCTTCACCGAAACGCAGGAAGTCGCCGAGGCCGCGATGGAGATGGGTTTCTATATCTCGTTCTCCGGTATCGTCACCTTCAAGAATGCGGTGGCACTGAAAGAGGTCGCGCGCAGCATCCGGCTCGAGCGCCTGCTGATCGAAACCGATTCGCCCTATCTGGCGCCGGTGCCGCATCGCGGCAAGACCAACCAGCCCGCATTCGTAATGCATGTGGCGGAGGAGATCGCCAGGCTGCGCGGCATCTCGCTGGAACAGGTGGGGCAGGCCAGCACGGAAAACTTCCGCCGTCTGTTCGGCGTGCCTGGGTTGTGAAAAAATATTCAGGGGCTGGAAGTTGACGCATCATTTCCGCTTGTGCGGGAATGGCGCTGTATTGGGTATCATTGTTACGGAAGGACAGATTGTGGTAAAGATCATTACATGCCTGCTGGCGCTGCTGCTCAGTGCGGGTGTCGCCTCAGGCCAGGAAGCCTCGCGCAAGGCGGAGGCGCGTACTGACGTTGTACAGGCGAAATCAGGATCGCCGGCAAGCCCGGGAAACCTGTTCAAGATCAGGTCTCCGATCTTGTCGCAGGTGATGATGTTCGTCCTGCCAAAAGGATTCAAGACGGCATTCCAGGATACGGACGAGAAGAAATTCACGCAGGAATTCATCCTGGACGGAGAAAGCGTGGATAAATGGTCGCAAATGATCATGGCGGTCGCTTATAAGGGTTTGTCATCGAGTCCTCTGGCCTCACCCGAACAACACGTGACGGCAGTGGGCAACCTGTTCCGGCGCAACTGTCCCGACGCATATAGCGGTGCCAGCCTGGGTAAAAGCAGGATCGACGGATTTGATGCCTATGCGGCGATCATGAGCTGCGGGTTGGTGAAGCCGGAGGATCCCTACAGCGAAACCACATTGTTCATCGTGATCAAGGGGGACAAGGATTTCTATACCCTGCAATGGTCGGTGCGAGGGATGGCGGTCAACAGGCCGATCAGGTTCGATCAGGCCAGGTGGCAGGCGCGCATGGATAGCCTGGCGCCGATCAAGCTGTGTTCGGACAGAGCGGGCGAGTTCCCGCTCTATCCCGACTGCTTCTAACCCGAATCTGTGTGGTTGGCTCAGGCTGGCCCCATTGATTGTTGAAAAAGGATTGATACCAGTATGAATAAACTTCTAGTGACATTGTTTTCAATCGTGGTCGTGCTGGGCGGATGTGCCTCACCCGAACAAATTAATCAGCCGGCGACTGCTTCACAGATCAAGGGCATGTTCCCGCTGCTGCGGAATATCCGGGTTGACGATATTAACGCTGGCAACCGGAAAAGTTATCTGCAGATATCCGGAATAGACCGCTGGGAATTCAAGCATGCATTGAAAGACGCTTTGGCAAAATCAGGATGGCTGACGGACGATCCTGGCGCAAAATACGTGCTCAAGACCAGGATAGTGGAAGAGGGACAGCCGCCTACGGGGGTGGATATCACGGTGACCAGCGAGATCGAATATAAGCTGGTTCAAACATCGGACGGCAGAGAGTTTCTTGATGAACGCGTGCGTGCTTCCAGCACCGACCTGGACCGTACCCGCGAGATGCGCGAACGAATCAAAGCGGCACAAATGGAGTCCGCGAAAAACACCATTGCGCAACTGATATCAAAGCTGGAAGCATTGATGGCAAAAAGGAACAGGGCTTTAAAGCTGAATTAGGCATGAACCCGGCTTGATTATCGTCGGACCAGTCCGGTAAATGATCGCTGCTTTGCGCAGGCAGAAGGTTTCCGGAATCAGAAATCGTTGCGCCATTTGCGCATGGCGGCAAACACGGCTGTCTCGTAGTTTGCCGGAAGCGCATGACCGGCATGCTGTTCCACGTTGCGAATGACCTCGGGTTCGCTGCAGCGCAGGAACGGATTGGTGTTTTTTTCCAGGGCGATGGTGGAAGGCAGCGTGGGTTTTCCCGCCGCGCGCACTGCGCGCGCATCCTGTTCGCGCTGCCTGAGCTGTGCGTTGTGCGGTTCACAGACCACCGCGAAGCGGATGTTGGCCTCGGTGTATTCGTGTGTGCAATACACCAGTGTTTCATTCGGCAGTTGCGCCAGGCGTTGCAGGGAATGATGCAATTGTGCGGCTGTGCCTTCGAACAGCCTGCCGCAACCGCAGCCGAACAGCGTATCGCCGCAGAACACCAGGTCTTCGTTCACATAGGCGATATGGCCGCTGGTATGGCCTGGGATATCCAGCACTTTCAGCCTGATGCCCGGCTGCGCTATATCGACAGTGTCACCTTCTACCAGCGCATGATCGATGCAGGGAATGTCTTCATGCTTCGGTCCGTACACCGTAGCGTTGTATACTTGCGCCAGTTCGCAGATGCCGCCGATGTGGTCGCTGTGATGGTGGGTGCAGAGAATTGCGGTCAACTTGATGTTGTGTTGTCCCAGCCATGCGCGCACCGGATCGGCGTCGCCTGGATCGACGACTATTGCATGGCTGCCGTCATGCAGCGTCCAGATGTAATTGTCCCGGAAAGCGGGGATGGGAAAGATACTCAGCATGGAAACATATTTGGGCAGGATGGCACCTCATGTCAACCGCTAGTTCCCTGCACGACTGGTTCGCCACCACGCAGGGGCAGTACCTGCTGGTGCGGGAGCAGGAATTCTTCGATCAGGCCGTTGCCGACCTGTTCGGGTTCAATGCGGTGCAATTGGGCTTGACCCAGCATGAATTCCTGCGCGCCAGTCGCATGCCGGTGCGCATCATCGCCGGCAACAAGGCCGGGCTGAATGGCCGCGACGAAGGGCAATCCGGCGGCAGCAAGGAGAATGGCAAATACCCGACGGTCAGGCTGATCATGGAGGAATTACCGTTCGACAGCGCCAGCCTCGACCTGGTGGTGATGCCGCATGTGCTCGAATTCAACGAGCACCCGCACCATATCCTGCGCGAGGTCGAGCGCGTGCTGATGCCGGAAGGACACGTCATCATCGCGGCTTCAATCCGCGCAGCCTGTGGGGAGCCTGGCGCAGGCTGGACAGGCAGAAGGGTTATCCCTGGAACGGTAATTTCATCTCGTTGCCGCGCATGAAGGACTGGCTGGCGCTGCTTGGATTCGAAGTGGTCGCCGGGCGCTTTGCCTGCTATGCACCGCCGTTCAATCAATCCGAGATGGGTGGGTCGCATGAGTTTCATGGAGCCGGCGGGCGACCGCTGGTGGGCGGTGTGCGGCGGCATTTATTTTCTGCAGGCGATCAAGCGCGTGCATGGCATGCGCCTGATCAAGCCGAAATGGAACGAAGGACTGGTGGGCAAGCTGATGCCGAGTTCACCGAAGCTGAATAACCGCATGCCGCAGAAATCCGAAACGGACCCGCAATGACCAGCGAAGAACCAGTCGAAATCTATACCGATGGCGCATGCAAGGGCAATCCGGGCGTGGGCGGCTGGGGGGCATTGTTGATGCATCAACGGCAAGGAGCTCGAGCTGTGCGGCGGCGAGGCGCACACCACCAACAACCGCATGGAATTGCTGGGCGCGATCCGGGCGCTGGAAGCCCTGAAGCGGCCGTGCCGGGTGGTCCTGCATACCGATTCGAAATATGTGCAGCAGGGCATCAGCGAGTGGGTGCATAACTGGAAATTGCGCGGCTGGAAGACGGCCGACAAGAAACCGGTAAAGAACGAGGATCTGTGGCGCAGGCTGGACGAAATGGCGAACAGGCATCATGTCCAATGGGTCTGGGTCAAGGGCCATGCCGGGCACGACGGCAACGAGCGCGCCGACCAGTTGGCGAACAGGGGAGTTGAGGAATTGTTGCGCCAGGGCGGTTAAGCTGACCGCTCCTTCCCCCTTGCAGGGGGAAGGCTGGGATGGGGGTAGTGAGTTGGCTGACCCGTAGGAAGATGAAGCCTCAACCCCCTCCCCCAACCCTCCCCCTGCCAGGGGGAGGGAGTGGTTGGCTTGATTGGCGCTGCTTGTCATGCAGAAACATTTGCATCAATCCGAGACTCTATATTTTCCGTATCAAATGGACATTCACGCATGAGACAGATCGTACTGGACACCGAAACCACCGGCCTGGAACCCAGGCAGGGCCATCGCGTGATCGAACTGGCGGCGATCGAATTGATCAACCGCAGGGTTTCCGATCGTCGCTTTCACCGATATCTCAATCCGGAACGCGAGATCGATGCCGGTGCTGCGGCCGTCCATGGCTTGACGCTGGAACGCCTGCAGAACGAACCCAAGTTTGCCGAGGTCGCGCCCGCGATGCTCGAGTTCATGCGCGGCGCGGAACTGATCATTCACAATGCGCCGTTCGATGTCGGTTTTCTCAACAAGGAACTGGAACTGGCCGGGCTGGGCGCACTGAACGATTTTTGTCCCAGCGTGATCGATACCCTGAAGCTGGCCAAGGAGCTTCATCCCGGCAAGAAGAACAACCTGAACGCCCTGTGCGATCGTTACCAGATCGATAATTCGCATCGCACCCTGCACGGCGCATTGCTCGACACCGAACTGCTGGCGGAAGTCTATCTGGCGATGACGCGCGGCCAGGATAGTTTGCTGGGTGATGGCGGCAACGGGCAGGAAGAACTGAACGCCGTGTTGTCGGCAGATCGGTCGCGAAAATCCGTGCGGGTATTGCAGGCAACCGCTGAAGAGCTGGTGCTGCACACGCAGCAACTGGAAGAGATAGACCAGCTCAGCCATGGCAATTGCCTGTGGAAGAAGCTGGAATCGGGAGAACCATGCGCTTAGCCAGGCCCCTGGGATTTGTGGCGGCGATATTGGTGCTGGCATACATTGCGATATGCGTGCGCATGTGGGACATCCAGAAGCAAAAGATCTTCCTGCCGGAAAAAGCCATGCAGACCACGCCGGACCGGGACGGCATGCGCTACGAAGAAGTGCACATCGCGTCCGGCATCGGTGCGGACAAGGGCGACCTTTTCGGCTGGTGGATACCTGGAGCCAGCGCCTCATCCCCGGCGCTGCTTTACCTGCATGGCAATTCACGCAATATCGGCCTGAATGTCGAACACGCGGCACGTTTGCACAGCATGGGCTATGGCTTGTTGCTGGTGGATTACCGCGGCTTCGGCAACAGCAGCGGCGGCGCACCAGACGAGGACAAGGTGTACGAGGATGCCGAAGCGATGTGGAACTACCTGCTTGGCCCGCTCAAACAGCCGCCTCAGCGCACCTTCATCTACGGCCATTCGCTCGGTGCTGCGATGGCCATCGACCTGGCTGTGCGCCATCCCGAGGCGGCGGGACTGATCACCGAGAGTGCCTTCACTTCGATGCTGGACATGGGCAAGCGCGATTACCCGTACCTGCCGGTGGATCTGTTGCTGAACCAGCGTTTCGATTCGATCGACAAGGTCGGCAAGCTGAAGATCCCGGTGCTGTTCATTCATGGCACGTGGGACGAGAAGGTGCCATGGCAGATGAGCCAGCGGCTGTTCGATGCGGCGCCGCAGCCGAAATTCCTCAAACTCATCAAGGGCGGTGAGCACAGCAACAGCGGTGGCATCGCATCGGTGGAATACCGGGAAGCGGTGACCGCATTCGTGCAGCAGTATGCACATTAGCGGTGACGTCGCCGGTCAGATGCGTTCCCCGGTCGATGTGTTGATCATCGGCGCCGGCGCGGCCGGCATGATGTGCGCGCTGACTGCAGCGCAGCGCGGTCGTTCGGTATTGTTGCTCGACCATTCGGCCAAGCTGGCGGAGAAGATACGCATCTCCGGCGGTGGACGCTGCAATTTCACCAACCTCAATGCCGCGCCGGAAAATTTCATTTCGTCCAACCCGCACTTCTGCCGATCCGCGCTGGCGCGCTATACGCCGCAGCAATTCATCGCGCTGATGCAGCGGCATGGACTCGGCCTGGCATGAAAAGAAACTCGGCCAACTGTTCTGCGATGATGGATCGGAGGCCATTATCGCAATGCTGAAGCAGGAATGTGACGCGGCTGGCGTGCGCTGGTGCATGCCATGCGAGGTTCACGGGATCGAACGGCAAGCCTCCTCTCAAGCGGGACAGGGGGAAGGCGGACACCCTCAGCCAATCACCCCACGCTTTTCTTTCGCCACTGATCGCGGATCTTTTCAGGCGCATTCACTGGTCATCGCCAGCGGTGGCCTGTCCATCCCCAAGATCGGCGCTACGCCTTTCGGCTACAAGGTCGCGCAGCAGTTCGGCATCCCGGTGACCAGGCTCAAGCCGGGGTTGGTGCCGCTGTCCTTCGATCCGGAGCAGTGGCAACCCTATGCGGCATTGGCAGGTGTGTCCGTGGATGCGGTCGTCTGTTACGGCAAACAATCGTTCCGCGAGAACCTGCTGTTCACCCATCGCGGCCTGAGCGGCCCGGCGATATTGCAGATATCGTCGTATTGGGAGCCGGGGCAACCCCTGCACATCGACTTGCTGCCCGGCATGGATGCGGCGGAACTGTTCGCGCAGCATCGCGGCAGCCGTATGCAACTGGATAATTTCCTGGCGCAGTATCTGCCAAAGCGTTTCGCTGAAAATTTCGTCGCACAGTCACTGTCGAACAAACCGCTCAACCAGTATTCGGAAAAGGAACTCGTATCGCTGGCAGGCAACCTGCACGACTGGCAGATCACCCCGACCGGCACGCTGGGTTACGCCAAGGCGGAAGTGACCTGCGGCGGGGTGGATACGCATGCGCTGTCATCAAAGACCATGCAATGCAATGGAGTGAGCGGGCTGTATTTCATCGGCGAGGTGGTCGATGTCACCGGCCAGTTGGGTGGCTACAATTTTCAGTGGGCATGGGCATCGGCTTATGCGGCAGGACAAGCGGTGTGATCCGGCCCGGTTACGCTGAAATGATCCGGGTGGTTTCCGGGTACGGGAAGATATTTCTTGACAACGGGATACGGCTGGAATAAACCTGCGTCACACCATTCAGAAATATCATTTCAAATGGATGTGACAGACAATCCAGCGGGTTTATCCATTTTGATCCCGGCGTTTTACGCCAGTGCCGGGGTTACGTTGTTTGCCGCCATCCAGTTCGCTGTCATTGGCTGGGTGGGGCACCGCAAGCCGCTATATCTGTCATTCTCGATACTTTGCCTGAGTGCGGTCGGGTTCATCACCGCCACGGCCCTGGCTTATTCGGCATCATCAGTTGCAATCGGGGCGGTAGATTTGCGCTGGCAAATATTCTGTTTCTGTCTGTTCTTTCCCGCCTTCTTCGAATTTGTTGCGCTCTATACCGGCCAGCGTCGGATCAGGCCATGGCTGATCGCACTTACCGCGCTGTGTCTGGTGCTGGCTTTGGTCAATTTCGAGATGCCGTACAGCCTGCGATATATCAGCATGGTGATGGCCGATCCGCTGCGTTTGCCCTGGGGAGAGACGCTTACCCGATTTTCCGGAGAGTTGAGTCCATGGCTCACCTTTGCGCGGATCGTGGTGCTGGTGATACTTGGCTGGGCGATCTGGCGAACGGTGCTGCAATTTCGCGCGGGTCAGCGTCGCTCTGCCAGGTTTCTTGCTGCCGCTATCCTGCTATTCCTGTTCTCCCTGATCGAGGGATGGATGGTGGACCATGGATATTTGGACTTTGTCTACGTCGTCGCATTTGCCTACATGAGCATCATTCTGGTCATGAGTTTTGGCCTGGGATCCGAGATCAACGTTCGCAACATGGAACTCGAGGCAACTGCCAGCCGGACTCAAAAGGGAGATCGAAAAACGGGTGATGGCAGAAAATCATATCCGGGATATGGCCTATCGCGACTACCTGACCGGCCTGGCAAGCCGCGCGCTGCTTAACGAATATCTTGCCCGTGTGATGCAGGAAGCTGAAGCGAAGGACAGCAGGGGCGTGGTGTTGCTGATCGACCTTGATCATTTCAAGACCATCAACGATGCATTGGGACACGAGGTTGGCGACCTGGTGCTGCGGGAAGTCGCCCGACGCCTGGAGAGCGAGGTTGCCGGGAAAGCATTTGTCGCGCGCATGGGCGGCGACGAATTCATCGTTGTCATGCAGGATGATGCGCCGGAAGAGGAGATCACGGTGATGCGCGGACACCGAGCCGCCGAAAGCATCATGGCCAGCCTGGTGCGTCCGATCGTAATGGGGGAACGGGTGCTCAATATCGGGGCCAGCATTGGCGCTGCCCTGTTCCCGCAGCAGGATTGCACGGCCATGGATATCCTGCGCTGCGTCGACATGGCGCTGTATCGGGCCAAGGCGCTCGGCAGGAACAACATCCAGTTCTTCATGCCGAGCATGCAGGTGGACGCAGATAAAAGGTTGCAGCTGGAAAAAGGCTTGCGTCTGGCGCTGGTCAACAATGAACTGTCGCTCAATTTCCAGCCCAAGGTCCATGCCACCGGGCAAGTGATGGGAGCCGAGGTGTTGCTGCGCTGGGTTCACCCGGAGCTGGGCAGGATTTCCCCGACTGCGTTCATTCCAGTCGCCGAGGAAACCGGAATGATCCATGCCATCGGTGGATGGGTCCTGGAACAGGCTTGCGATTGCCTGGCGAATTGGAAAGCTGACGGGGTTCGCTTCGATGGGCGCCTTTCGGTCAACGTCAGCGCATGGCAATTCTCGCATCCGGATTTTGTCAAATGCCTTCGCCACATCGTATCGTCGCGCAACATCGACCCGCATCGCCTGATGCTTGAGATCACTGAAAGCGCTCTGGCTTATAACATCGCAGAAACCGTTTCCAGGCTCAAGGAACTGCGTTCCATCGGGTTCCAGACATCGCTCGACGATTTTGGAACCGGCTATTCATCCCTTTCGCATCTGCAGGACCTGCCGCTCGATGAACTCAAGATCGACCAGTCATTCGTCAGGCGCCTGTCGCTCGACGCGAACACTTCGCTGATCGATGCCATCATTTCAGTGGGTCAGCGGCTGCAATTGAAGGTCGTTGCAGAAGGCGTTGAAACCAGCGCGCAACTGCGCATCCTTGAGAGAGCCGGTTGCGACATCTTCCAGGGGCATCTGTTTTCCAGGCCTTTGCCGGAAGCTGACTTCCTGGAATGGCTGGCCGGTGGTTCGGCAAAATTGGTGGTAGGCGCCGCATGAGTGGCAGTAAAGCGGATCAGTAACTTTCCGGACGCTTATTTCAAGCCTTGGCCGAACAGCGTAGCCAGCCACACCAATGGGGCCAGCAACTTGCGCGTCAGTTTTTCAGCTTCGGGCTCCCCACTCCCCACTTCCCACTTCCCACTTCCCACTCCCCACTCCCCACTCCCCACTCTCACATTGGACATGCCCATAAATTTGCCAGCCCTAAACTATTCTCGTAGTATTCGCGGTGATTTTTCATTTCCGATGATATTGAAGTGTTTTTCATCTTTCAATGCGTTAACAATGGATATTATGCCTGGTGCCGCGCATATGGATTCGCGCATAGGCCGAACTTATAAATATGACCACAGCCACTGGCGGCAGTACCGATTTACCCGAATCCCCGTTAGGTGACGAATCGTGGCGGCGGCACGATCCATTGCTGTCTTCGCTGATGGAGATTGCCCGCTTCCACCGGCGTGCCATGACGCCGGAAGGTTTTCTCTCCGGACTACCCCTTGAGGAAGGTCGCCTTACTCCCACCCTGCTGCGCCGCGCCGCAGCGCGAGCAGGCCTGGCATCCCGCATCTCGCGCCGCCCGCTGGATGCCATCCGCGCAGAACTGCTCCCTGCCATCCTGCTACTGAAGGATAACGATTCATGCATCCTGCTCGGCGTGAGCGAGGATCGCACGAGTGCGCGCGTGGTCTTTTCCGAGGCGGGGCAGGGCGCTACCGAGATCGCCATGGACCGATTGTTGTCCATCTACACCGGCTACTGCATTTTTGTGCGCCCGCGCTTTCGCTTTGACACGCGCGCCCCGGAAATCCGTCCGGCCGTGCACCGTCACTGGTTCTGGGGCGCGATCCTGGGCAATGTCCCGCTGTACAAGGATGTGTTGCTGGCGGCATTCCTCATCAACCTGCTTGCCATCGTGGTGCCGTTTTTCACCCTCAATGTGTACGACAAGGTTGTGCCGAACAATGCGTTCGAGACATTGTGGACATTGTCGATCGGGGTCGTGCTGGTGGTCTCTGCCGATTTCGGTTTGCGCATGTTGCGCGGTTACGTGCTCGATGTTGCCGGCAAGCGGGTCGATATCAATCTTTCCGCCTTGATCATGGAACGTGTCCTGGGCATGCAGATGATGCACCGCCCTGCTTCAGCCGGTTCCTTTGCCGCAAACCTGCGGGCATTCGAGTCGGTGCGGGACTTCATCACCTCGACCACGGTGACTGCATTCATCGACCTGCCTTTTGCCATCATTTTCCTTTCGCTGATCGTCTGGCTGGGCTGGATGCTGGCCATACCGCTGGTCATTGCCATGGTCGGACTGGTCGTTTACGCGCTGATGCTACAGCCGATCATGCAGGAACTGACCGAAGCCACCTACCGTGCGACCGCCACGCGCAATTCCACGCTGATCGAGACACTGGTCGGCATCGAAACCATCAAGACCCAGTGTGCCGAGGGCGTGATGCAGCGCAAATGGGAACACTCGGTGGCCTACCTGGCCAGGATCGGCGCCGACTTGCGCTACAAGTCATCCTCGGTGGTGAACGGCAGCAGCGCGGTCCAGCAACTGGTCACCGTTGGCATAGTCATCATTGGCGTGTACCTGATCTCGGATCACAAGCTATCCATGGGTGCGCTGATCGCGAGCGTCATGCTGTCATCGCGCGCCCTGGCACCTTTCGCGCAGATCGCCTCGCTGTTGACCCAATACCAGAACACGGCGATGTCCCTTTCGGCACTGGATCAGGTGATGATGCAACCGGTCGAGCGGCCGGATTCCGCAGCGTTCATTCGCCGTGAGCGCATACGCGGCGATATCGAGTTCAGCCATGTCAAGTTTGCCTACCCCGGCGCACCGTCCGATGCACTCAACGACCTCAGCTTCCGCATCAAGGAAGGCGAACATGTTGCGATCATCGGCAAGGTGGGTTCGGGCAAGTCCACCATCAACCGTCTCATCCTTGGCCTTTATCAGGCGAGCGATGGCGTCATCAAGATCGACGGGGTCGATATCCGCCAGTTCGACCCGGCCGAGCTGCGCAAGGCGCTGGGCTATGTGCCGCAGGATGTCTCGCTGTTCTATGGCTCCCTGCGCGAGAATATCAGCATCGGTATCCCCCATGTGGAAGATCACGCCATTGTGCAGGCAGCCGAGATTGCCGGCCTGCATGAGTTGATCGGCAATCATCCCAAGGGGTTTGACATGCCTATCGGCGAGCGCGGCGAATCGCTGTCGGGCGGGCAGCGCCAATCGGTCGGTATCGCACGCGCCTTTGTCCATGAGCCCAGCGTTCTCCTGCTCGACGAACCCAGCAGCGCCATGGACAGCTCGACGGAGGATGCCCTGAAGGCACGCCTGGCGGCGTATGCCAAGGGCCGCACGCTGATCCTGGTCACACACCGGACCTCCCTGCTGGAGCTGGTCGACCGGCTGATCGTCATAGACCGCGGCAAAGTGGTTGCCGACGGACCCAAGCAACAGGTCACTGAAGCGTTGCAGAGCGGCAAAGTCGGGCGAGGTTGAGCATGGAAGTCAAAGTTGATATCGTTTCTCCCGATGCGCCGATCAAACCCGAGGGGTTCTTGAAGAAACTCCGGCTTGACCAGCTCAATCCATTTGCACGGAAAGCTGAATCCGCCGATCCCTATGCTGTCTACCGGGTGGAGGATGACAAGCTGGCGCGCGATTTCGTGACCGATGCCGACTCGGCAACCATCGCCCAGGATCCGATAAGGGCGCGAAAACTCGTGCGTGCGGTGCTGATATTCCTGGCGGTATTCCTGCTCTGGGCTTCCATCGCCCATGTCGATGAGATCACCAAGGGCGAAGGCAAGGCAGTCTCCTCGCAGCAATTGCAGGTGGTGCAAAGCCTGGACGGCGGGATCGTCAGGCAGATCCTGGTCAAGGAAGGTGACCGGGTGCGCAAAGGTCAGGTGCTGATAAGGATCGATACCACCCGCTTCCTGTCCACCTTCAATGAAGGACGAGCCACTTACCTGTCTTTGCTGGCCAAGGCGGCACGCCTGCGCGCAGTAGCCGAAGGCAAGGATTTTGTACCACCGCCGGAAGTGCTCAAGGAAAATCCTGCACTGGCCGATCAGGAGCGATCGGTTTACAGGAACAGCCAAGCCGAGCTTGATGCGCAAATCGGCATCGCTCGCGATCAGTTGTCCCAGCGCCAGCATGAACTGGGCGAGGCGCAGGCGCATTACGAGCAGGCAAAACAGGGATATGACCTGACCTCCAAAGAACTGGCGATGACCAAGCCGCTGATCAAATCTGGTGCAGTGTCAGATGTTGAATTGATACGCCTGGAGCGCGATGTCAGCCACCTTCTGGGCGATATGAACCAGGCCAGTTCCCAGATCACCCGCCTGCAATCAGCGATAGCCGAGGCCAGAAAGAAGATCGAGGAAGTCGACCTGAAGTTCAAGAACCAGGCCCGCGATGAACTTTCAGATACCCAGTCCAAGATCAACAGCCTGAGTGAAGGCAATATCGCCCTCTCCGACAAGGTCAAGCAGGCCGATATCAGGTCGCCGCTTGACGGCACCGTGCAGCGTTTGCTGTATAACACGGTGGGCGGGGTGGTGCAGCCCGGCAAGGATATCATCGAGATCGTGCCGCTCGACGACACTATTCTGCTCGAAGCCAAGGTAAAGCCCAGGGACATCGCCTTCCTGCACCCGGGTCAAAAGGCCAACGTCAAGTTTACCGCCTACGATTTCGCCATTTATGGCGGCCTCGACGCGGTGGTGGAAAACATCAGCGCGGACTCGATCATTGATGACAAGGGCAACGCTTATTACATAGTTCGGGTGCGCACCCTGAAATCCAGTCTCGGGAAAGACATGCCCATCATTCCCGGCATGATTGCCGAGGTGGATATCCTCACCGGGCGGAAAACTATACTCAGCTATCTGCTCAAGCCTGTATTACGGGCAAAACAATATGCGCTGACCGAGCGTTAACAGAAGGCAAGCATGGGTAATAACATTTTTGTCTCTATCGGCAAGGTACCTCCCGTACGGTGGAAGATGGCTTTTCCTCAAGCAAAGATCGTTCCGTCCATACCGGAGAAACTTTCGCCTGACTGCATCGTGTGGTTGCACAACATGCTGCCGGGCAGCGCACGTCCGGCCGGTGCCCGCTTTGTTGTCATGCACGACGAGCCGAGCGACGACAAGGGGCTGGAGGCACTTGCCAGCGGCGCTTCCGGTTACTGCCATGCGCATTCGACACCGGACCTGCTGCGCACCGTAGAATCGGTCATTCGCAGTAACGGCCTGTGGGTTGGCGAATCACTGCTCAATCGCATGGTGGGGGGCATCAGCCTGCGCTCCCCGATGGCTGGACGCCAGGAGCAACATCCGGCGCTGCAGAAACTCTCCGAGCGCGAACGCGAGGTCGCGCTGTGCGTGGCGCGCGGAGAAAGCAACAAGGAAATCAACCGCAATCTCGATATCGCCGAACGCACCATCAAGGCCCATCTCACCTCGATCTTCGAAAAATTGGGTGTGCGTGATCGCCTGCAGCTTGCGATCCTGCTCAACACGCCGGGTTGAGCAGGGAGCGATCCGTATTGGTCATGGCCGCTACTCGCCGATAAGAATCAATCATCTACACTTGCAGAACGCGCATGTCGGGCGGTATCGGCACAGCACGAACCGGCTAGACCATTATGAAATAGTAATGACTGCCCTTTTGGGCAATTGACCCGATCGCTGGGTTGTATAGACTGCGCTTCATCAATCTTTCTTTTCTCAATTTTCGAGGGCGGTGAATATCATGGCAGACACAAATTCTACTCAGGCTGTTGCAGTTGGTGAAGTAGTCGCAACAAAAGGCGAAGTCTTCGCCAGGAGTGCTGACGGCCACATGCGTCGATTGTCAATCGGCGACCAGATATTCGAGGGCGACGTCATCGTCACTGCCAATGGCAGTTCAGCCGAGATCAACATGTACAACGGTCCGGAACTCAACGTGGCCGAGCAGCAATCTGTTGCCGTTGATAGCCAGGTCATCTCCTCGACCCATGCGCACGATGCCACTGCAGGTGCAGTTACCGAACTGGGCTCCAGCGAGGCATCCAAGGTCATTCAGACCGTCAATGCTGGTGATCAGAAGGATTTCAATGCACTGCTTTCCGACCAGGCCGCTGCAGCCGGACTGACCGGTGGTGACGGCGGGGGCGGCAGCACGTTTGTGGACCTGGTGCGAATTGTCGAAATTGTCCCGACCACGGGTTTTGATTTCCCTTCCAATTCGACTGGTTCAGGCCTGACGGGCAACGAGCTGCTTGGAGTTCCTACGACGCAAGCGGCGGTGGTCAGCATCGCCGGTCCCGGCAGTGTTATCGAAGGCGACACCACGACCAACTACACGGTGAGCCTGGACCAGGTCACTTCCAGCGACGTGGTAGTCAACCTGACCTATAGCGGCGTTGCGATCGACGGCACCGACTACACGGGCGTAGCACAAGTCACGATTCTTGCAGGCACCAGCAGCGCCACCTTCAACATCGCTACGATAGACGACAACCTTGCGGAAGGTTCTGAACTGTTCAATGTTGCGATCGGCGCAGTCAGCGGCGGCAGTTTCAGCGCAATCACGGTTGCTCCGGCGGCGAGCAACGTGAACACCAGCATCATCGATGAAGGTGGACCGGGCCAGCCGCCAGATCCAACCCCACAGACAGCGCATGTCAGCATTGCCGGTCCTGGCAGTGTGATCGAAGGCGACACCACGACCAACTACACGGTGAGCGTGGACCAGCCGACGACGGCAGACCTGGTGGTGAACCTGACTTACAGCGGCGTGGCGATCGACGGCACCGACTACACGGGTGTGGCGCAGGTCACCATCCCGAACGGTTCGAGCAGCGTGACGTTCAACATTGCCACGATAGACGACAACATTGCGGAAGGTTCTGAACTGTTCAACGTTGCGCTGGGCACGATCAGCGGCGGCGGATTCGAACTGGTTGCAGCCGATCCGGTGGCGAACAATGTGAACACCGACATCATCGATGAAGGCGGACCGGGCCAACCGCCAGATCCAACCCCGCAGACGGCATACGTCAGCATTGTCGGTCCTGGCAGCGTGGTCGAGGGCGACACCACGACCAACTACACGGTGAGCGTGGACCAGCCGACGACGGCTGCCTTGACGGTGAACCTGAGCTACAGCGGCGTGGCGATCGACGGCACCGACTACACGGGCGTGGCGCAGGTCACCATCCCGAGCGGATCGACCAGCACCACCTTCAACATTGCGACGATAGACGACAACATAGCGGAAGGCTCTGAGCTGTTCAATGTTGCGATCAGCTCGGTCACGGGCGGCGGCTTCGAACTGGTGGCAGCCGATCCGGTGGTGAACAACGTCGACACCACGATCACCGACGAACCGCAACCTGATCCCCATCCGCAGACGGCGTACGTCAGCATCGTCGGCCCTGCCGGCGTGATCGAAGGCGACACCACGACCAACTACACGGTGAGCGTGGACCAGCCGACGACGGCTGCCTTGACGGTCAACCTGAGCTACAGCGGCGTGGCGATCGACGGCACCGACTACACGGGCGTGGCGCAGGTCACCATCCCGAGCGGATCGACCAGCACCACCTTCAACATTGCGACGATAGACGACAACATAGCGGAAGGCTCTGAGCTGTTCAATGTTGCGATCAGCTCGGTCACGGGCGGCGGCTTCGAACTGGTGGCAGCCGATCCGATTGTGAACAACGTCGACACCACGATCACCGACGAACCGCAACCTGATCCCCATCCGCAGACGGCGTACGTCAGCATCGTCGGCCCTGCCGGCGTGATCGAAGGCGACACCACCACCAACTACACGGTGAGCGTGGACCAGCCGACGACGGCTGCCCTGACGGTCAACCTGAGCTACAGCGGCGTGGCGATCGACGGCACCGACTACACGGGCGTGGCGCAGGTCACCATCCCGAGCGGATCGACCAGCACCACCTTCAACATTGCGACGATAGACGACAACATAGCGGAAGGCTCTGAGCTGTTCAATGTTGCGATCAGCTCGGTCACGGGCGGCGGCTTCGAACTGGTGGCAGCCGATCCGGTGGTGAACAACGTCGACACCACGATCACCGACGAACCGCAACCTGATCCCCATCCGCAGACGGCGTACGTCAGCATCGTCGGCCCTGCCGGCGTGATCGAAGGCGACACCACGACCAACTACACGGTGAGCGTGGACCAGCCGACGACGGCTGCCTTGACGGTGAACCTGAGCTACAGCGGCGTGGCGATCGACGGCACCGACTACACGGGCGTGGCGCAGGTCACCATCCCGAGCGGATCGACCAGCACCACCTTCAACATTGCGACGATAGACGACAACATAGCGGAAGGCTCTGAGCTGTTCAATGTTGCGATCAGCTCGGTCACGGGCGGCGGCTTCGAACTGGTGGCAGCCGATCCGGTGGTGAACAACGTCGACACCACGATCACCGACGAACCGCAACCTGATCCCCATCCGCAGACGGCGTACGTCAGCATTGTCGGTCCCGGCAGCGTGGTCGAAGGCGACACCACCACCAACTACACGGTGAGCGTGGACCAGCCGACGACGGCTGCCCTGACGGTCAACCTGAGCTACAGCGGTGTGGCGATCGACGGCACCGACTACACGGGGGTCCACAGTGTCACGATCCCGAGCGGATCGACCAGCACCACCTTCAATATTGCGACTATTCTAGACACCATTATCGAAGGCACTGAAGTATTCAATGTTGCGATCAGCTCGGTCACGGGCGGTGGCTTCGAACTGGTGGCAGCCGATCCGGTAGTGAATAACGTAAATACCAACATCGTAGACCAGGGGCAGCTGACCTTCAACGTCACTGGTGATGCTTCGGTGAACGAAGGTGCGACGGCGCACTACTCGGTGAGCTACTCCGGCGGCACGCTGGCCAGCGGCCAGACGGCATCGGTACACGTGGCGACAGGCCCCGGTACCACGCTGGTTCCGGATGCGACTTCGGGCGTGGACTACAACCCGCTCACGCAGACACTTACCTTCACATCGACCGACCCGACCAGCGTCGGCGTATCGGTGGTGACGCTGGCTGACAGCATCGTCGAGGGCACCGAGGAATACACGGTGAACCTGAGTGCAGCGAGTTCGAATGCGACCATCGGCACCGGCAGCGTGACGACCAACATCGTCGACCAGAGCCACCTGACCTTCAACGTCACTGGTGATGCTTCGGTGAACGAAGGTGCGACGGCGAGCTATACAGTAAGTTACACCGGTGGCACGCTGGCCAGCGGCCAGACCGCATCGGTACACGTGGCGACAGGCCCCGGTACCACGCTGGTTCCGGATGCGACTTCGGGCGTGGACTACAATCCGCTCACACAGACACTTACCTTTACCGCAGGTGGTGCGACCAGCACCAACGTATCGGTGGCGACGCTGGCTGACAGCATCGTCGAAGGCACCGAGGAATACACGGTGAACCTGAGTGCAGCGAGTTCGAATGCGACCATCGGCACCGGCAGCGTGACGACCAACATCGTCGACCAGAGCAATCTGTCCTTCAACATCACTGGCGATGCTTCGGTGAACGAAGGATCGACGGCGAGCTACACGGTGAGCTATTCCGGTTCGCTGGCCAACGGCCAGACGGCATCAGTGCATGTAGACACGGGTCCGGGCACCACGCTGGTTCCGGATGCGACTTCGGGCGTGGACTACAATCCGCTCACGCAGACGCTTACCTTTACCGCGGGCGGCGCGACCAGCACCAACGTATCGGTGGTGACGCTGGCTGACAGCATCGTCGAGGGCACCGAGGAATACACGGTGAACCTGAGTGCAGCGAGTTCGAATGCGACCATCGGCACCGGCAGCGTGACGACCAACATCGTCGACCAGAGCAACCTGACCTTCAATATCAATGGCGATGCTTCGGTGAACGAAGGATCGACGGCGAGCTACACGGTGAGCTATTCCGGTTCGCTGGCCAACGGCCAGACCGCATCGGTACACGTGGCGACAGGCCCCGGTACCACGCTGGTTCCGGATGCGACTTCGGGCGTGGACTACAATCCGCTCACACAGACACTTACCTTCACCGCGGGCGGCGCGACCAGCACCAACGTATCGGTGGTGACGCTGGCTGACAGCATCGTCGAAGGCACCGAGGAATACACGGTGAACCTGAGTGCGGCAAGCGCAAATGCGACCATCGGCACCGGCAGCGTGACGACCAACATCGTCGACCAGAGCAATCTGTCCTTCAACATCACTGGCGATGCTTCGGTGAACGAAGGTGCGACGGCGAGCTACACGGTGAGCTATTCCGGTTCGCTGGTCAGCGGCCAGACGGCATCAGTGCATGTGGACACGGGTCCGGGCACCACGCTGGTTCCGGATGCGACTTCGGGCGTGGACTACAATCCGCTTACGCAGACACTTACCTTTACCGCGGCGGCGCGACCAGCACCAACGTATCGGTGGTGACGCTGGCTGACAGCATCGTCGAGGGCACCGAGGAATACACGGTGAACCTGAGTGCGGCAAGCGCAAATGCGACCATCGGCACCGGCAGCGTGACGACCAACATCGTCGACCAGAGCAACCTGACCTTCAATATCAATGGCGATGCTTCGGTGAACGAAGGATCGACGGCGAGCTACACGGTGAGCTATTCCGGTTCGCTGGCCAACGGCCAGACCGCATCGGTACACGTGGCGACAGGCCCCGGTACCACGCTGGTTCCGGATGCGACTTCGGGCGTGGACTACAATCCGCTTACGCAGACACTTACCTTTACTGCAGGCGGCGCGACCAGCACCAACGTATCGGTGGTGACGCTGGCTGACAGCATCGTCGAGGGCACCGAGGAATACACGGTGAACCTGAGTGCAGCGAGTTCGAATGCGACCATCGGCACCGGCAGCGTGACGACCAACATCGTCGACCAGAGCCACCTGACCTTCAACATCAGCGGCGACACTTCGGTGAACGAAGGATCGACGGCGAGCTATGCGGTAGGCTACACCGGCACGCTGGCCGACGGCCAGACGGCATCGGTACATGTGGCCACGGGTGCAGGCACTACAGTGGTGGTGGATGCGACCTCGGGCGTGGACTACAACCCGCTTACGCAGACACTCACCTTTACCGCAGGTGGTGCGACCAGCACCAACGTATCGGTGGTGACGCTGGCTGACAACATCGTCGAACCCACCGAGGAATACACGGTGAACCTGAGTGCTGCGAGCTCTAATGCGACCATCGGCACCGGCAGCGTGACGACCAACATCATCGACATGACGCCGATGCTGGTGATCGGCAGCAACAAGGACGATACAGGCACCGGCGATAATATTACGCCAAGCAGCGACGATCACCTGGTCAAGAATCCGCTTACCGATGGCGACGGCAGCATCGTTGGCGGCAACGCCAGCGACGTGCTGATCGGCGATGTCGGCGGCGCATCTCTGCAGGGTGCGACAGCCAATATCAACTTCGTCCTGGACACCTCCGGCAGTATGACGACGAACATCAGCTTTACCGATAGCAGCGGTCATACCTCCAACATCTCGCGGTTGGACGCGTTGAAGCTGTCGGTGATTGCCGAGTTGCAGGCCTTGTATGATTCCAGCGCGTCCAATGTTCGCGTCCATCTCGACCAGTTCAGTACTATTGGCGGGTCGTTGGGAACTTTCGACCTGACCACTAACGGCGTTGACAGCCAGGCGCAATTGAATGCGGCGATAGCTGCCGTAAATTCCATGACTGCTACCAACAGCACCAACTACGAGGCAGGCTTGCAGTCATCCCTTAACTGGTTGAACACCGCGTCTGGAAGCAATGGCCCGCTGGCCGGCGCAGGCGTTAACAAGCTGGTGTTTATCTCCGATGGTGCTCCTAACGAAGCACTGTCCGGCAACACGACGACCGAGTCGACCAGTAATGCGGTCAGCGTAAGTTCTACGCAAGCGATAGCAAGCATACTCGGCACCCTGGCGGCAAGCGGTGGCGTGGCAGCTGACAATGTCAGTGAAGTCGGCGCCATTCAGGCCAAGGGTTTCGACATCCAGGCGGTGGGTATCAATGTCAGCAGCAGCGCACTGGCGTTGCTCGGCCAGGTTGAAGGCTACAATAATGTGACCGGTCATACCGCAGACAACATCACCACCGCAAACGAACTGACCAACGTAGTGGGCGGATTGATCAGCGATAACATCCTGACTCCGGTGGGTGCTGACAATATCACCGGCGGCACCGGCAACGACGTCATCTTTGGAGACACGCCGAATACCGATGCGCTGGCCGGTAACGGCGGGGGTTATGGTGCGGCTGGAACGCACAACGGCGCAGGCGTCGATGTGCTATACCATACCGATGTTGTTCCCCACGCTGGTGCCACTGCGACCAATGCCGAGGTGCTGGCCTGGTTGAGCGATCCGGCGGGCAACTATGCCAACGCGAATTCGGTCAACATCGCAGGCGATACCCGCGGCGGCAACGACACCATCGATGGTGGCGCCGGCAACGACCTGATCTTCGGTCAGGGCGGGAACGACACCATCATCGGCGGGGCGGGCAACGACACCATGTTCGGCGGCACCGGGGCAGACACCTTTGTGTTCAACCTGGCCGACGTGGGCACCGAGGCTACACCTGCCATGGATACGATCAAGGACTTCAGCGCCAGCGATACACTGGACCTGAGCGATGTTCTGTCGGGAGTTGGAAACAGCGGCGTAACGTTTGCCAATGTGACTGCAACGTCAGCCGATGTGCAGGTGAATGTTGGCAATACGGCTGCTCCCGAGCAGGTCATCCACGTTGAATTCGATGCTGCCTTGACCGGCACCCAGCAACTGACCATCGATGCGAATCATATGATCAAGATCACATCCTGATCTGGTATCACTGTAAGCATGCAGGTGGTTAACGTTTTCGTTAGCCACCTGTTTTTTTATCTCCGCGCTATCTCGGCTGAGTCATTTCCTCAGCCTGTAGGTTGGGCTGACGAAGGAAGCACAACACGGTGTACCGGAAAACGTTGGGCTTCGTGCCTCAGCCCAGCCTGCGACTTGTTGCTATTTTGGGCGGGTCATCTGCCCGGGCTGGACCCAGGCGTCGAAATCCTTTTCCGACACATAGCCCAGCGCCAATGCCGCCTGCTTGAGCGTGCTGCCGCTCTGGTGCGCGTGCTTGGCGATCTCGGCGGCGCGGTCATAGCCGATATGCGGCGTCAGCGCAGTCACCAGCATCAGCGAACGTTCCATCAGTTCCTCGATCCGGTCGCGGTTGGCCTCGATACCGTGCACGCAATAGGCTTCGAAACTGCGCATGCCATCGGCGAGCAGGCGCACGCTTTGCAGGAAATTCCAGGCGATCAGCGGCTTGAACACGTTCAGTTCGAAGTTGCCACTGGCGCCGCCGATGGTGATCGCCACGTCATTGCCGTACACCTGGCAACACAGCATGGTCAGCGCCTCGCACTGGGTCGGGTTCACCTTGCCCGGCATGATCGAACTGCCCGGCTCGTTCTCGGGGATGCTGATCTCTCCCAGGCCCGAGCGTGGTCCGGAAGCGAGCCAGCGGATGTCATTGGCGATCTTCATCAGTGCGGTGGCAAGTGTCTTGAGTGCGCCATGTGCGGCGACCAGCGCGTCGTGCGCGGCCAGCGCGGCGAACTTGTTGGGCGCGCTCCTGAATGGCGCGCCGGTGGCACTTTCCAGTTCGCTGGCCACGCGTTCGCCGAATTCGGCATGGGTGTTCAATCCGGTGCCGACGGCAGTACCGCCGACGGCCAGCTCATATAGCGGCGCGAGTGATGCAGTGACGATCGATTCGGCCAGATCCAGTTGCGCCACATAGCCAGAGAATTCCTGTCCCAGCGTCAGCGGCGTGGCGTCCTGCAGATGGGTGCGGCCGATCTTGACGATATCGGCGAAGGCGGCGGATTTTGCCGCCAGCGTGCCGCGCAGCCCTTGCAATGACGGCAGCAGATGCTTTGAAATGGCCGCGACGGCGGCGACATGCATCGCCGTGGGGAAGATATCATTGGACGACTGGCCAAGATTGACATCGTCGTTCGGATGCACCAGCCGGCCCTCGCCGCGTGCGCCGCCGAGCAGTTCCGAGGCGCGGTTGGCCAGCACCTCGTTCATGTTCATGTTGCTTTGCGTGCCCGAGCCGGTCTGCCAGACGGACAGCGGGAATTCCTGTGCATGTTTACCTGCCAGTACTTCATCTGCAGCTTGCACGATGGCCTGGGCCTTGTCTTCCTTCAGCGCGCCAAGGTCGCGGTTGACCAATGCGCAAGCGCGCTTGACCGCGGCCAGCGCGATCACGATCTCGTCCGGCATGCGTTCATCCGAGATATGGAAGAATTTAAGCGAGCGTTGCGTCTGTGCGCCCCAGAGCCGGTCTGCGGGTACGTCGATGGCACCAAACGAGTCACGTTCTTTTCTGCTGGTCATGGCGCTTTCCTTGATATTCGTTGCCCGGCGTTGATCCGGCATGGTGACACCAGAGTTTACAGGGAATGGGTGGCACAGGTGAATAGGGTAAAATCGGTTTTTGTTTAGTCAGTGCATCGCATTATGTCCATACAGTGGTTCCCGGGGCACATGGCTTCGGCGCGCAAGAAGGTGACCGAGACCATGGCGCGCATAGATGTCGTGGTCGAGGTGCTGGATGCGCGCCTGCCGGAGGCCAGCTGCAATCCGATGATCCGGGAACTGCGCATGGTGCGCCAGCGCCCTTGTCTGAAGGTGCTCAACAAGGCGGATATCGCCGACCCTGCGGCGACCAGGGCGTGGCTCGATCATTTCAACGCGCAGCAGAATGTCCGCGCCGTCGCCATTTCCTGCAAGAAGCCGGGAGAGGCTGCGGTGGTGCCCAAGCTGTGCCTGGCGCTGGCGCCGCATCGCGGCACCCGGCTCAAACCCTTGCGCATGATGATCATGGGCATTCCGAATGTCGGCAAGTCGACGCTGATCAACGCGCTGTTGAAACGACGCGTGGCCAAGGTCGGCGACGAACCTGCCATCACCAAGAGCCAGCAGGATTTCGATTTGAACGAGAGCATGACGCTGATCGACACGCCGGGCCTGATGTGGCCGAAGATCGAGCATGACAGCGATGGCTACATGCTGGCCGCCAGCCACGCCATCGGCCGTAATGCCGTGATCGACGAAGAGGTCGCCATCTTCCTGGCCGATGCCTTGCTGGAAAATTATCCGTCGCGGCTTGCCGAGCGTTACGGATTTGACGTATCGGGTATGGATGGTACCGATGTGGTTGCTGCTATTGCCCAGGCAAGGGGTTATCGGCGCAAGGGCGGTGGCGAGGATCTGGAAAAAGCTGCGTTGGTGTTGCTGCAGGATTATCGCAGCGGCGTGCTTGGGCGTATCAGCCTTGAAACACCAGTCAGTCGGCATGATATGCTAGTTGGTGCGAAAGGCGAGCAGATTACATAGCTCAGGATCAGGGCGGTCGCTGATGCCGGAATCCGTACTCCAGGGTGGCTGGCGAATTTGTCGGTCCTGATGGCAGCTAACTTGATAAGTCACCTGCTTTGCCGGTGGTATCTAACTAGGGATATACTCAAGCCGAAATCTGGACATGCCATGTCAACGCAGGAAAAACATCCCGTCACAATCAACTGGAAGGCCGGTGCCGGCACAACTTCCGTCAAGCAATTGTTCATCGACCGGTTGACCTATACGGTAGGCAAGGATTTCATCACTGCAACGGATCGCGACAGATTTTATACCGCCGCGTTCGTGGCGCGTGACTATATGGCCGAGCGCTGGATGGAGACGATGCGCAGTTACTACATCAACGACGCCAAGCGGATCTATTATTTTTCCATGGAATTCCTGATGGGCCGTTCGTTGATGAATAGCCTGCTCAATCTGGGTGTCGACCAGCTATTCCATCAGGAACTGGCGAAGCTGGGCATCGACCTTGACAGCATACGCGAGCAGGAGCATGACGCCGCGCTGGGGAATGGTGGCCTGGGCAGGCTGGCCGCCTGTTTCCTGGATTCCATGGCGACACTTGGCCTGCCTGGTTATGGCTACGGCATCCGTTATGAGTATGGAATATTTGCGCAGAGAATTGAAAATGGCTGCCAGGTGGAACATCCGGACAACTGGCTGCGTTACGGCAATCCGTGGGAATTCGCCCGTGCCGAAGTGCTGTTCAGGATCCAGTTCCACGGGCGCGTAGTGCAGTTTGCCCATGGGCCGGATGCGACACGCTATCACTGGGTGGATACCGACGACGTGATGGCGATGGCATACGACACGCCGATTCCCGGCTACGATAACGGCACCGTCAACAATATGCGGCTGTGGACGGCGAAGTCGACGCGTGATTTCGATCTGCACTATTTTAACGAGGGAAATTACATTCAGGCGGTGGCAGACAAGAACGAGTCCGAGAACCTGTCCAAGGTACTGTACCCGGACGATACCACGGTGATGGGGCGCGAGCTGCGCCTCAAGCAGCAATACTTTTTCGTCTGCGCCTCTTTGCAGGATGTGCTGTTCCGCTACGGTAAATACCACGACAATTTCGATGCATTGCCGGACAAGGTCGCAATCCAGCTGAACGATACCCACCCGTCCATCGCCATCGCAGAACTGATGCGCGTGCTGGTGGACTTGCATCACCTCGACTGGGACAAGGCCTGGGACCTATGCGTACGCACCTTCGCCTACACCAACCACACGCTGATGCCGGAGGCGCTGGAAACCTGGCCGGTAGCCATGTTCGAGAACATCCTGCCGCGCCACATGCAGATCATTTACGAGATAAATCAGCGTTTCCTCAAGGACGTCATGCACCGGTTTCCCGGTGATACCGACATGCTGCGTCGCATGTCGCTGATCGATGAGGAAGGCGGCCGGCGCATCCGCATGGCACACCTGGCCATCGTCGGAAGCCACAAGGTGAACGGCGTGGCGAAGATCCATACTGAATTGATGAGGCAGACCATCTTCGCCGATTTTGACCGCATGTATCCTGGCAAGATCGTCAACCTGACCAACGGCATCACGCCGCGTCGCTGGCTTAACCAGGCCAACCCGCGCTTGTCGGCGCTGATCACCTCGCGCATCGGTAATGGCTGGCTCAAGGATCTGAGCCAGTTGCAGCAACTGATACCGCTGGCTGATGATGCCGGATTCCGTGCGCAATTTGCCGCAGTCAAACGCGCCAACAAGGAGCGCCTTGCCTTGCTGATAAAAGAGAAGCTGAATATCGAGGTAAATCCGGATTCCCTGTTCGATGTGCAGATCAAGCGCATCCATGAATATAAACGCCAGTTGCTTAACCTGTTGCATGTAGTGACACTATATAACCGCATCCGCTCTGATCCATCCGAGGTGCATATCCCGCGTACGGTGATCTTCGGCGGCAAGGCGGCGCCAGGCTATGACATGGCCAAGCTGATCATCAAGCTGATCAATGATGTCGCCGATATCGTCAACAACGATCCGCATATGCGTGGTCGGCTGAAAGTGGTGTTCGTGCCGAATTACGATGTCACGACCGCCGAGGACATCATTCCCGCAGCCGACCTTTCCGAGCAGATCTCCACTGCCGGCACCGAAGCCTCAGGCACCAGCAACATGAAGCTGGCTCTGAACGGTGCGCTGACCATGGGCACGCGAGACGGCGCCAATGTCGAGATCGGAGAGGAAGTGGGCGAAGACAATATCTTCTTTTTTGGCCTGGAGGCGAATGAGGTCGTCAGGATAAAGGCGGCAGGCTATGACCCGGCGGAAATTTGTCGTGGCAATGGAGAACTGTGCGAATCGCTCGACATGATAGCCGGCGGTTTTTTCTCTGCGGACCAGAAGGAACGATTCAAGCCTGTAGTCGATTCGCTATTGTACCGGGACAATTTCCTGGTACTGGCGGATTACGCGGCCTTCATCGCGCGCCAACAGGATGTTGAAGAGGCTTACCGGGATCCGGAACTATGGGTGAGGAAGTCGATCCTGAATGTGGCCAATATGGGGAAATTCTCCAGCGACCATACCATTTCACAATATGCCCGGGAGATCTGGTCGGCAGAGCCGGTGCTGCAACCGGATCAGCATATCAGTTTCTGACCGTGACCCTGGCCTGAATGCGCGTCACTCACTGATACAGTTCCGTCCGGCGACACGAGCACGCTGCACTGCTTCGGTGATCTGTTTGAGCGCCTCATCGATCGAACTCTTTTCGTTAATTTCGGCCAGGCCGATGGAAGCTGTTACGCCGGGAAGGGCATCTCCGCTGGGCGTGACGATATGCGCTTCGCGTATCTGGGCCAGTAACCTGTCTGCAGCCTTGTGGGCTTCGCCCAAAGATGTGCCGGGCAGAAATATGGCGAAGTTCTTGCCCTGGTAACGTGCTGCCTGGTCATTGGGTCGCAGGCAGTTCAATATGGTCTGTGCAACGGAACGCATGGCCTGGTCTCCGCCCAGGCCTCCGTGTGCTTCATTGTATTGCCTGAAATTGTCGATGCTCAGCATCATCATCGCGGCCAGCGAATGATTGACCGAGCAGCGATAGATCTGCCGTCCAAAGATCTGGTACATCCACTTGCTGTTATACAGCCCGGTCAATTCATCCACATGGTTGAGGCCGATATAGCCCATGTGCTTTTCCGAACCGGCATAATCTTCCTCGTCGACCGGTTTGCGCAATGCCACGATATTGAGCAGGTTGATCGCAGCCTGGTGCGAACCATTGACCAGTGCCCAGATCGCCGCGTGATCGATCTCGAGCAGCGTGCTGTCGGTATCTGCGACCAGGAAGGCGTACGATTTTTCGTCGTCCAGGATGGATAGTTCGCCTATCGATTCGCCCGGGCCGAACATCGCGATGGGTTCGTTGTCCGCGTCGCCGGTATTGACCCGCAGGCGTCCGGACATGATGATGACCACCTTGTCATGGCTTTCGCCAGGCGACATAAATACCTGTCCGGCTGCAAGATTGAGCTGGCGTGCATTGCCCAGGTGACGGTCCAGATGTTCATATGCGACACCTGAAAACAACGGCACGTGCTTGAGCAAACTTATGACTTCTTCGGCTTTCACGATCAATTCCCCGCTGGTAACGAGTGACGGGCATCCCGTGCGTGCAACATCCGGCTGGTGTGCGCACGCAGGAATAGTGCCCGGATTATAGCCTGACAGGCCATTTTCACTCCATGAATTTTGCGGCCCGCCGGATTGCACTTACAATGCCCAATTGCCATGCCCGGCCAGTGTCGGGCTGCCAGGATTATTGCCAATGACCCGAATCAAGATTTGTGGAATCACCCGTGTGGAAGATGCCAGGGCCGCAGCGCAAAGCGGCGCGGATGCGCTCGGCATGGTGTTTTATGGCCAGAGCCCGCGTAATGTATCAGCGCAACAGGCCGCGCAGTTGATGCAGGCGGTACCGCCATTCGTGACGACCGTGGGATTGTTCGTCAATCCTGCGGCAGCCGAGGTGCGTGATGTGCTGAGCCGGGTTGTACTGGACGTGTTGCAGTTCCATGGCGAGGAGACCCCCGAGTTTTGCGCGCAATTCAAGCGACCATGGCTCAAGGCGATCCGGGTCAGGCCGGGGGTGGATTTGCTACAATGCGCGGCCCGTTATGCCGGGGCGCAGGGTTTGTTGCTGGATGCCTACATCGACGGCACGCACGGCGGCACCGGTGCAACGTTCGACTGGGGACTGATCCCGCATGACCTGCCGCTGCCGGTGGTGCTGTCCGGCGGTCTGCATGCCGGCAATGTGGCGGAGGCGATCCGGCAGGTGCGGCCCTACGCGGTGGATGTGTCCAGCGGCGTGGAAGCAGGCAAGGGAATCAAGGATGCGGACAAGATCGCCGCGTTCATGCAAAAGGTAAAACAGACTGATGTACAGCTATCCAGATAATTCCGGTCACTTTGGCCCATACGGCGGCATCTACGTCGCCGAAACCCTGATGGGTGCGCTGGAGGAACTGCGCGCGGCCTACGAGAAATATCGCAACGACCCGGCTTTCATGGCCGAATTCCATTACGACCTCAAGCACTACGTCGGCCGTCCCAGCCCGATCTATCATGCCAAACGCTGGTCGGAACATCTGGGCGGCGCGCAGATCTTTCTCAAGCGCGAGGACCTCAACCACACCGGCGCGCACAAGGTGAACAACACCATCGGCCAGGCACTGCTGGCAAAGCGCATGGGCAAGCAGCGCGTGATCGCCGAGACCGGCGCTGGCCAGCACGGCGTCGCGACCGCGACCGTGGCGGCGCGTTACGGCATGGAATGCGTGGTGTACATGGGCGCGGAAGACGTGCAGCGCCAGTCGCCCAACGTGTTCCGCATGAAACTGCTGGGCGCGACCGTGGTGCCGGTGCACAGCGGCTCGAAGACGCTGAAGGATGCGCTGAACGAGGCGATGCGCGACTGGGTGACCAATGTCGAGAGCACTTTCTACATCATCGGCACGGTGGCCGGGCCGCATCCGTACCCGATGCTGGTGCGCGATTTCAATGCGGTGGTGGGCAAGGAAGCGGTGGTGCAGATGCCGGAAGTGGCCGGGCGCCAGCCGGATGCAGTGATCGCCTGCGTCGGTGGCGGCTCCAATGCGATGGGTGTGTTCTATTCCTATATCGACATGCCGGATGTGCAGCTGATCGGCGTGGAGGCGGGCGGGCATGGACTGGCGTCCGGCGAGCATGCCGCGCCGTTGACCGCCAATGCACCGGTCGGTGTACTGCATGGCAACAAGACCTACCTGATGCAGGACGAGAACGGCCAGATCATCGAGACGCATTCGATCTCCGCCGGCCTCGATTATCCCGGTGTCGGGCCCGAGCATTGCTGGCTGAAGGACAGCGGCCGCGCGCAGTATGTGGCGATCAACGATGACGAGGCGCTGGCCGCGTTCAACAACCTGTGCCGTTTCGAAGGCATCATCCCCGCGCTTGAATCCAGCCATGCACTGGCACATGCGGCGAAGATCGCGCCGGGCATGGGCCGGGACAAGGTGTTGCTGGTCAACCTGTCCGGGCGCGGCGACAAGGATATCAACACCGTCGCGCGCCTGCAGGGGATCACGCTGTGAGCCGCATCCAGACTGCCTTCGAGAAACTCAAGTTGCACGGGCGCCGCGCGCTGATCCCGTTTGTCACTGCGGGTGATCCCCGTCCCGGGGTCACGGTGCCCTTACTGCATGCGTTGGTGGCAGCAGGCGCGGACGTGATCGAGTTGGGCGTGCCGTTCTCCGACCCGATGGCGGACGGTCCGACCATCCAGCGCGCGTCGGAGCGCGCGCTGAAACATCATGTCGGACTGCGCGACGTGCTCGGCATGGTGGCGGAATTCCGCAAACAGGACAGCACGACACCGGTGGTGCTGATGGGCTACGGCAACCCGATCGAGGCGATGGGCTGGGAAGCATTCGCCAAACGCTGCGCCGAGGTCGGCGTGGATGGCGTGCTGACCGTGGATTTTCCGCCGGAAGAGAGCCATGAGGCATTCGGCCACCTGCAGCGGCACGGCATCGACCCGATCTTCCTGCTGGCGCCGACCACCAGCGACGAGCGTATCGAAAGGGTGGCCAAGCAGGCGCGCGGCTATGTCTATTATGTCTCGCTCAAGGGCGTGACCGGCGCCGGCAACCTGGACCTGGGCGAGATCGAAAAAAAGATCCCGCAGTTGCGAAAGCATATCGGGTTGCCGATAGGCGTCGGCTTCGGCATCCGCGATGCGGACACGGCGCGCGCGGTGTCGCGCCTGTGCGACGGCGTGGTGGTGGGCAGCCGCATCGTGCAGGAGATCGAGGATTCGGCAGAACAGGACGTGGTCGCCAACGTGAGCAAGCTGGTGCATTCGTTGCGCGTGGCGATAGACCAATAATGCAGGTTGGGTCAGATGAAGATGGAGGTATGAAATGAGCTGGTTCCAGAAACTGTTACCCCCCAAGATCAAGCGTCGCGAGAACATCGACGACAAGAAGAACGTGCCGGAAGGCCTGTGGCACAAGTGCCCGTCCTGCCAGGCGGTGCTGTATCACTCCGACCTGGAGAAGAATCTCAGCGTCTGCCCCAAGTGCAACTATCATCACCGCATCACCGCGCGCTCGCGCCTGAACTGGCTGCTGGATGGCGAAGGCCGCTTCGAGATCGGCGCCGAAGTGCTGCCGCTGGACGCGCTGAAATTCAAGGATAGCCGCAAATACAGCGAACGCCTGAAGGCGGGCAGGAAGGATACCGGCGAGGACGATGCGCTGGTGGTGATGCAGGGCAGCATCCACGGCATCCCGCTGGTGGTCGCCGCATTTGAATTCAGTTTCATGGGCGGTTCCATGGGGTCGGTGGTGGGCGAGCGATTCGTGCGCGGCGTGCAACTTGCCACCGAATCGAAGATGCCATTCGTCTGCTTCGCCGCCAGCGGTGGCGCGCGCATGCAGGAAGGCCTGCTGTCGCTGATGCAGATGGCCAAGACCTGCGCCGCCATCACCCAGCTGAGCCTGGCGCGGGTGCCCTTCATCTCGGTGCTGACCGATCCGACCATGGGTGGCGTTTCCGCCAGCTTTGCCTTCATGGGCGACGTGGTGATAGCCGAGCCCGGCGCGCTGATCGGCTTTGCCGGCGCGCGCGTGATCGAGCAGACCGTGCGCGAGACGCTGCCGGAAGGTTTCCAGCGCGCCGAGTTCCTGCTCGATCACGGCGCCATAGACATGATCGTGGACCGGCGCGAGATGACCAGGCAACTGGCGACATTGCTCACGTTGCTGACAAGACAGCCGGCGGTGGCGGAGATCGAGGCGGCTTGAGGCGCAGGTTGGGCTGAATGAAATGAAGCCCAACATTGGCCTTATTTAGGAATGCGTTATGTTGGGCTTCGCTGCGCTCAACCCAACCTACTCAATTTATATGGGCGTTTTCCCATTGCCCCGCGATCAATGCCTGCTACGCTGGCCGACTGGCTGACCTACCTCGAATCCCTGCACCCCAAGACCATCGCGCTCGGCCTGGAGCGGGTGGCACAGGTCAGGCAGCAACTCGACCTGAAACCCGGATTTCCCCTTATCGCAGTCGGCGGCACCAACGGCAAGGGCTCGGTGTGCGCGTTGCTGGAAAGCATGCTGCACGCTGCCGGTTACCGTGTCGGCTGCTACACCTCGCCGCACCTGCTGGACTACAACGAGCGTGTGCGCATTGCAAAGAAACAGGCGAGCGATGCAGAGTTGTGTGCTTCATTTGAAGCAATCGAGCTGGCGCGCGGCGATATCCCGCTCACCTATTTCGAGTTCGGCACGCTTGCCGCGATGCAGTGCTTCATCGCGCACCGGGTGGAGGTCGCGATCCTCGAAGTGGGGCTGGGCGGCAGGCTGGATGCGGTGAATGTGTTCGACGCCGATTGCGCGGTGGTGAGCAGCGTGGGCATCGACCATACCGAATACCTGGGCGAGACGCGCGAGCAGATCGCGTTCGAGAAGGCGGGGATCTTTCGCCGCGGCAAGGTCGCGCTGTTCGGCGATGCGGACATGCCGGCAACCATCGCATCGGAAGCGCAGCGCATCGGCGCGGTGTTGTGGCGATCGGGGCATGAATATTGGAGCGCAGGAGATGGCCAGTGGGATTTTCACGGGGTTATCGGAACGCGCAATGCCTTGCCATTGCCTGCCTTGCGCGGCGCCTGCCAACTCAACAACGCCAGCACGGCACTGGCGGCACTGGATGCGCTGAAGGATGAACTGCCGGTGGAGATGCAGGCGGTGCGGCGCGGGCTGGTCGAGGTGGAATTGCCGGGGCGTTTCCAGGTGCTGCCGGGTCGTCCGCAGATCATTCTGGACGTGGCGCATAATCCGCAGGCGGCGCAGGTGCTGGCACAGAATCTGGCCGGCATGCCGCCTTGTCCGCGTACCATTGCGGTGTTTGCGATGCTCAAGGACAAGGATGTGGCAGGGGTGGTACGGGCGCTAAAGGGCAGTGTGGATATCTGGCTGGTGGCGGGTATCGACGCAGCGCGCGGGGCGAGTGCCGGCGACCTGACGGCAGTGTTGCGCGCCGAGGCGGTCGAGGGTGATTCTTTGGCTTTCTCATCCGTGCAACAGGCATTGCTGCATGCCTGCAATATGGCGGCCGAAAATGATAGAATCCTGGTCTTCGGTTCATTCTTTACGGTGGCGGATGTCATGCGCGTGCGCGGTTTGCACCTCGCTTGAGGGTCGATAAACAGACGATGGCGAAACAGCAGAAGACGGATGATGAAGACAGCCTGAAGCGGCGCGCACGGCGACGCCTGATCGGTGCAGTGGCGCTGACCACGGTGGTCGTGGTGGTGCTGCCCATGGTGCTGGACAAGGAACCCAGGTCGGTCGACCAGAATATCGAGCTGCGCATTCCCGACAAGGACAAGGTCGGTGAATTCAACCCCAAAATGGAACCGGTGCCGGCAGAATCGCCCGCTGCCGTTCCGAGAGAACCTGAAGCTGTTGACAATTCTGCTGCCACCCCGGCGCAGCAACAAGCCAAGCCGGCTAAAACTGAACCAGTAAAACCCGAACCGGTAAAAACTGAAACGGCAAAACCCGCAACCAAGGCAGTCGTCGCCAAGCCTGCCGGGAAGCCGGCTGGCGAACCTCCCACGGCTGCTGTGCAATCCGGTTTTGTGGTGCAGATCGGCGCGTATGCGAGCGAACAGACTGCCCAGGAAGTCGAGAAAAAGCTGGTCCAGCAAGACATCAAGGCCTATATCGACAAGGCTGGAAGCATGTCGCGCGTCAGGGTAGGCCCATTCAAGACGCGCGAGGAAGCGGACAAGGTTCATGCCACGCTGGCACTGCAGGGGCTGAACCCGATCGTGGTGCCGTTGAAGTAGCGCAATGAGCGGGTTCGATTACGCGGTCATCGCAATTCTGGCATTGTCGGTGATTTTCGGGTGGTGGCGCGGACTGGTTTACGAGGTATTGTCGCTGGCGGGGTGGGTGGTTGCATTGGTGGTGTCGCGGCTGTTTGCCGAGAAACTGGCGCCGCTGTTGCCGCTGGCGCAGGAATACTTGAGGTTGACTGTGGCGTATGCGCTGTTGTTCATGTGCACATTGCTTGCCTGCGGCGTGGTGGCGTGGCTGCTGTCCAGGCTGGTGAAGCTGGTCGGCCTTGGCTGGCTGGACAGCTCGCTGGGAGCGGTATTCGGCGCGTTGCGCGGGGTGCTGGTATTGCTGGTGCTGGTATTGCTGGCTGGATTGACCGGATTGCCGCATCAGGCATTCTGGCAAAGCGCGGGCTTGAGCAGGCCGATGGAACGCATGGCAGTGCAAGCCAAAGTCTGGTTGCCGGATAACGTGGCACAGAAAATTCATTATCAGAACTGACATCACTGGAAATATATATGTGCGGCATTCTTGGTGTTGTAGCGCAAACTCCCGTCAACCAGTTGCTGTATGACGGCCTGCAGGTATTGCAGCATCGCGGGCAGGATGCTGCGGGGATTGCCACGATCCATGATAATACCTTCCACCTGCACAAGGGCAACGGGCTGGTGCGCGACGTGTTCCGCACCCGGCACATGCGCTCGCTGCAGGGCAACGCCGGCATTGCCCATGTGCGCTACCCGACGGCAGGCTCGGCCATCGACCACAACGAAGCGCAACCGTTCTATGTCAATTCTCCATTCGGCATCGTGCTCGGCCATAACGGCAACCTGACCAACACGGCGCAGTTGCAGCAGGAACTGTTCCTGGATGACCGGCGCCACGTCAACACCAATTCCGATTCAGAAGTCCTGCTCAATGTGCTGGCGCACGAATTGCAGGATGAATGCAAGCTGCCGCGCCTCAATCCCAAGTCCATCTTTTCCGCAGTCGCCGGCGTGCATGAGCGTTGCCGCGGGGCCTATGCGGTGGTGGCGATGATCGCCGGTTATGGACTGCTGGCTTTTCGCGATGTCCATGGCATCCGGCCGCTGGTGATCGGCGGCCATGAGACCGAACAGGGGATCGATTACCTGATCGCGTCGGAAAGCGTCGCGCTGGATACGCTGGGTTACAAACTGATCCGCGATGTCGCGCCCGGCGAAGCCGTGTTCATCGACTTCGAGGGCAATTTCCATAGCCAGCAATGCGCGCCGCAGGCATCGCTCAACCCGTGCATCTTCGAATATGTCTATCTGGCCAGGCCCGATTCGGTGATCGACGGCATCTCGGTATACGAGACGCGTCTGAACATGGGTGAATTCCTGGCAGAAAAGATCAGGCGCGAATGGCAGCAGCACGATATAGACGTGGTGATCCCGATACCGGACTCCAGTCGCCCCAGTGCGCTGCAGTTGGCCTATCACCTGAACATCCCGTTCCGCGAGGGCTTCGTCAAGAACCGCTACATCGGCCGCACTTTCATCATGCCGGGGCAGGCGATGCGCAAGAAGTCGGTGCGCCAGAAGCTGAATGCGATCAGCGTGGAATTCCGGGGCAAGAACGTGCTGCTGGTGGACGATTCCATCGTGCGCGGCACCACCAGCAGCGAGATCGTGCAGATGGCGCGCGAGGCCGGCGCGAACAAGGTCTACTTCGCTTCCGCCGCACCGCCGGTGCGCTTCCCCAACGTGTACGGCATCGACATGCCGTCGCGCAGCGAACTGATCGCCACCGGGCGCGATGATGAGGAGATCTGCCGCGAGATCGGCGCCGACCGGCTTATCTACCAGGATATCGAGGACCTCAAGGCGGCCGTGCAAAAGGCCAACCCGTCGATACGAAATTTTGATGCGTCCTGCTTTGACGGCAAGTACATCACCGGCGATGTTACCGCCGAGTTTCTCGACCTGGTCGAGGCGGCGCGCGGCAACGGCAAGGCCAACACGAATGACGACATCAACCAGCTCGACCTCAACCTGGCAGTCAGCGATTAATGATACCGGCATACCAGTGTCAGCGCGGATGTGAACATGGCTGTCGAAACCGAACTCAAGTTATCCCTTGCTCCCGAGCACCTGAACCGGCTTAAACGCCACCCCCTGATCAAGACCCTGGCCGTTTCCCGCGCGGCAACACACCGCTTGTGCAGCGTCTATTACGACACCCCCGGCCTGGCGCTGCGTCGCAGCGGCACGGCATTGCGCCTGCGTCATGCGGGCAGGCACTGGCTGCAAACCGTGAAGGGCGGAGGAAGCGTGCAGGCGGGACTGCACCGGCGCAACGAATGGGAAACGCCGGTGGCAGGCGCGGAACTGGATTATCCTGCGCTCAGGGCTTGCGGTGCGCCCGGACTTTCTCCTGCCTTGCTCGGCATGCTGCAACCCGTATTCGTCACCGACTTCTCCCGTAACACGCGCGTGCTGAAATTCGCCGGGGCTGAAATCGAGATGTCGCTGGACAGCGGAGAGATCCGTGCAGGAAATAACAGCCGCCCGATCTCGGAACTGGAGCTTGAACTCAAGTCAGGCTCGCCCATGCAGTTGTTCAAGCTCGCGCAGGCGCTGCTCGATATCGTGCCGCTGCAAGTCGAGCATGCCAGCAAGGCTGAATATGGCTACCAGCTGTCCGGAGGGGAAAAACCGGCGCCGGTAAAGGCCAGCTTCCCTGTATTGGCCGGCACGCAAAGCATCGCTTCCGCCTTGCATGACATGATCACATGCTGCCTGCAGCATGTGCAGGGCAACGTGCCGGGCGCGATCAGCAATGAGGACGAGGAATACCTGCACCAGGTGCGCGTCGGCCTGCGCCGCCTGCGCGTGGTGATGGCAATGGCGGAAGGGTTCAGGGATGACGTTGAACTGGGCGCGTTGCGCCAGCAGGTCGCGGCCATGTGTATCGACTTCGGCCGCCTGCGCGAGTGGGATGTATTCGTCACACAGACCCTGGCGCCAGCATGTTCCCGCCTGCCCCATCATGCCGGTTTGCGCAGGCTGCTCAGCGCGGGCGAGAAACAGCGCGCGCAGCATCGTGCCGAAATGGTGCGCGCCTTGCAGTCATCCGCGTACCAGCGATTTGTGCTGCGTTTCGGCGCATGGCTGAACGGCGGCTACTGGCGCAAGCATCCAGCAGCAGGCGACGCCAGCCTGACCGGGTTTGCCGTGAATATCCTGGAGCATGGCAACAGGCGGGTGCTCAAGCGCGGGCAGCAACTGGACGATCCGTCCATAGCTCCGCAGGACAGCACATCCGCATCGGCGAGAGCAGCGCGGCTGCATGCGTTGCGCATCGCCTGCAAGAAGCTGCGGTACAGCGCGGAGATGTTCGGTTCGCTGTTCGCCACAAGCAGGACCGGTCGTTACATAGCGTCGCTCTCCGGGTTGCAGGACATCCTCGGCGCTTTGAACGATATTGCCGTGGCGCGTCGCCTGCTCGACGAAACGGAAAACCCGAAGCTGCACCAGGCCATTGATCTCGCCCGTGGCTGGATCGAACACGATCATGCTGAAATGATGAGCCGGCTGGACAAGGCGTGGAAGCGGTTTGCCAGGCAGAAAGGATTCTGGGTTTGATCGGCATGGCCCGGACCGACCGATGCGCAATTTCATTTGACCCGGCCAGCAATGATGCGAGTTAGGTTAAATATTGCGTATGGCGGAATTATTTATTGCTATTGCAAACTGAAGTTAGCAAAATAGCACTCGCCGGCAGGAGAAGCGCATATACCCTGCCAGCCTGATTCGCAATGGCACCACTACTTGGAGACGAACGGAAATGACGGGCATCATCGGTCGATACAGGAGCGCAAGGCAGTCCTGCTGTCGCCCGGTAGCGAATGCAACATCCGCTGTCCATACCGTTCCTGCCTGTTCCCGCTTGTGACATGAATCCGAACTTCGATCACCTGGTGCACGATATCCTGGATTTCCTCGGCCTGTCGGCCAGGGAGTCGCCTGCTGCTGTACAGCATGGCGGCAGGGAAACTCATTTCATGGAGATCCACCGCCGCGTCTGGATGTATCTGCGGGCCTTGTGGAACGTCGATTTCATCATCAAGCAGACTGACCTTGCGCTGGCGCAGGATGAAGACATGAATCCATTCATCGAGGATTCCTGCATCTACCTGCCGAGTGCTTTTTGCGATTTCACCGCGGAGGGTACCAGGCCTGTCAGCGGCCTGGAGGTTTATCGGGCCGCTGCCGTACATGCTTCGGCACACATCGTTTATTCGCGAAACATTTTTCCGGCTCATTCATTCGACAAATGGCAGGCCGCCGTGATCTCGGCGATCGAGGATGCGCGGGTGGAAGCCTTGGCTATCCGGAAATTCCCCGGCCTGCAGCGTCTCTGGGCCAGGCAACACAAGGCCACACCGAACGACAACAGGAGTGCCGGGGATTACCTCGATCGCCTTGCGCGGACATTGCTGGACCGGACATACCGGGATGACGATCCCTGGATCAGCAAGGGACGGACGCTGTTCGATGCCGCCGACAATCTTGATGACAATTATGTATCGCGCGACATCGGCCTGAAACTTGCGGATTTGTTCCGGGAAAAGAAAATCAGCTTCGATCTCCGCGCCGACACGCTGAGCGCTCCCTATCGAGACGACAACCGCTGTTTGTGGAAACGCCCCGGACAGCCGCTGGAAGTAATCAATCCATTTATCAAGTCCAGGACCTGGGCCAGGGTCAGCGATCTGGGCAAGGTCCTGAAGCACAAGCGGCTGACCCATATCGAGGAAAGCGAAAAGGCGGTGCTGGCGACCTACTATTACCCGGAATGGAACTATCGTAGCCGCAGCCTGGACCAGTCCTGGGTGACGCTGCGGGAAATAACTCCCCTGTTCGGCGATGCAAGGCTGGTTGACCGGATCGTCGCGGAAAACCATTACCTGCTGGCGCGCATGAAAAAGCTGCTCCAGGCCATCCGCGACGGGGCGGTCCATCGCTTGCGGAAACTCGAGGAGGGAGACGAGCTTGACATCAATGATGCGATCCGCACCCAGGTCAGTATCAGGTTGCGTATGCCGCCAAATAGCCGTGTCATGATGCGTACGGTGCGCAAAACGCGCGACATCTCGGTGCTGCTGCTGCTGGACCTGTCCAATTCGATGAATAACCCGGTCAAGGGCCGCGGGTATACCGCGATGCAACTTACCCAGCAGGCCAGTGCCTTGTTTGCCGACGCCCTGGGAGCAGTCGGCGATACTTTCGCTATCCACGGTTTCTGTTCCGAAAACCGGCACAATGTCGAATATTTTCGGCTGAAGGACTTCGGGCAGCCATACGATGATGTCGTGAAGTCCAGGATCGCCGGTTTGACAGGTCAGCTCAGCACCCGCATGGGCGCGGCGATACGCCATGCCACCTCGTGTCTAAACAGTCACAAGTCGGGCAAGAAGTTGTTGATCCTGATGTCCGACGGCGAACCGTATGATGTCGATATGCTCAACCGCAAATATTTGCGCGATGACGCAAGGGAATCGGTCAATGAAGCCAGGCGTAACGGCATCCATACCTATTGCATCAGTCTTGATCCCGGCGCAGACAAATATGTGTCGCGGATATTCGGCGCGAAGAATTACCTGGTGGTCGACCACCTCAGGAGCCTGCCGGAAAAGATACTCCAGATCTACGCTGCACTTACCCGCTAGCCAAACAGTTCGGAAACAACAGTCCCACGGTTCGCCGTGCTGCGCGGAATTTGCTAAAATTCCGACTGTCGCGCTACACCGTCAACTGGCCGGTCGAGCCAGCAACCGATCAGTCAAGGAGAGGCTGTTCATGCTCAAGTTACCCCAATCGATCATCATTGCGATGGTTGCATTCAATTTCACTGCATTCTCGGTTTTGCTGCTGATGGACGCTTTCACCTTTGGCACGATGACGGTGAAGATCTTCTTCTGCGCCTTGACCATAGGCTTGTGGAGATTCGCCTACATGCGAAGAAACAAATATTTCACGCTGTTCTGAGATGCCGAATGAACACTTCAGCAACTCACAGGTTGGGCTTCGTGCCTCAGCCCAACCTGCGGATAACTGATCTGTTCCGCCATCGCGCAGTCGAGCCGGGGACTGTGGATCACCCCAGCATCGCTTTCAACCTGGCCAGCCGGTCCATTCCTTCCGGCTTGCTTATCTCCGGCGTTTTGTCCGCAATTGCCCCGGAATAGATCACTTCGTCCTGCGGCAATTCTCCGATGAAGCGGCTGGGCTCGCAGGCTTTCCATTCCTTGCCGCGGCGGCGCCGGGTGCAATAGCTGATCTGCAGCGAGCGCTGCGCGCGGGTGATGCCGACGTACATCAGGCGGCGTTCTTCCTCGACCTGGTCGGGCGATTCGCTGTTGCTGTGCGGCAGCACGCCTTCCTCGACGCCGACCAGGAACACATGACCGAATTCCAGTCCCTTGGCCGCGTGCAGCGTGGACAGCGCGACCGCGTCGCTTTCCTGGTCGCGCGATTCGAGCAGGTTGAGCAGGGCGATGGTCTGGGTCATCGCGACCATGTTCTTGCCGTCGGCCTCGGACTTGCGCGTCATCCAGCCGACGAAGTCCTGCACGTTGGCCCATTTCACTTCGGCCTGGCGCGGTTCCAGCGTATCGAACAGCCAGGTCTCGTAATCGATCGCCGCCAGCAGGTCGTTCACCACCTCGGCGCAGGGTTCCTTTTCGGCGCGCGCCTGGATGCGGTTGATGAAGTTGCAGAAGGTCAGCAGGTCTTCGTGCTGGCGCGGCAACAGCTGGTCCGCCATGGCGCTGTCGAAGGCTGCCTCGAACAGGCCGACATGGCGCGTGCCGGCATGCTGGGCCAGCTTTTCCAGCGTGCTGTTGCCGATGCCGCGCTTCGGCGTGGTGATGGCGCGGATGAACGCGGGGTCGTCATCCGGGTTGGCGATCAGGCGCAGATAGGCGATCAGGTCCTTGATCTCGGCATGGTCGAAGAACGAGGTGCCGCCGCTGACCGTGTAGGGCACGCGCTGTGCGCGCAACTGTTCCTCGAACGCGCGCGACAGGTGGTTGCTGCGGTACAGGATGGCATAGTCGGAGAAATGGGTGCGGTGCTCGTACTTGTGCGCCAGCAGCCGCATCACCACCGATTCCGCTTCGTTCTCCTCATCCTTCGCCGCGAACACGCGAATCGGGTCGCCGAGGGCGTGCTCGCTCCATAGTTTCTTGTCGTACAGCTTGGTGTTGTTTTTTATCAGGTGATTGGCGCTGTTCAGGATGCGCTGCGAGGAGCGGTAGTTCTGCTCCAGCTTGATCACGCGCAGGTTGGCGTAATCGCTTTGCAGGTTGTGCAGGTTGGCGACGCTGGCGCCGCGCCAGGCATAGATCGCCTGGTCGTCGTCGCCGACCACGGTGAGCGCGGCGCGAGTACCGGCGAGCTGTTTCATCAATTGGTACTGGCAATCGTTGGTGTCCTGATACTCGTCGATCAGCAGGTAGCTGTAGCGATCCTGCCAGCGTTGCAACGCTTCCGCCTGCGTCCTGAACAGTTCGACCGGCAGGCGCAGCAGGTCGTCGAAATCCACCGCCTGATAGGCATGCAAAGTTTCCTGGTAACGCCGATAAAGCAGCGCCAGACGCTGGTCAGCATCGGACTCGGCATTATCTGCCGCCTGTTGCGGAGACAGGAAGGCGGCTTTCCAGTTCGACAGCACGCTTTGCGCGATGCGGATCTCCTGCTTGTCCGGAGAGCCCAGTATCTCGCCGACGATCCTGGCGGTGTCGGCCACGTCGAAAATGGAGAACTGTTTTTTGTAACCGAGCAACGGGGCTTCCTTGCGCAGGATGTTCATGCCCAGCGCATGAAAGGTGCAGATGGTCATGCCCTTGGCATCGCGCCCGCTCAGCAACTTGCCGACGCGTTCGCGCATCTCGTTGGCGGCCTTGTTGGTGAAGGTGATGGCAGCGATCTTGCGCGGCGCATAGCCGCACTCCTCGATCAGGTAGGCCAGCTTGTGGGTGATGACGCGGGTCTTGCCGCTGCCGGCACCGGCCAGCACCAGCAAGGGGCCGCCAAGGTGCTTGATCGCTTCGCGCTGGGTGGGGTTGAGTTTGTGGGGCATCAATTGCGGGTACGGATCTTCAAGACGACATCGTCATTCTGGTTGAACAAGGTTCGGGATGAATTTGCCGACAGTTAAGGACATGACCGACAGAAATTCAGGGGTCATGAGAACAAACCTCGAATCTTACGCGATGAACGAGCTCGGGTCGATTGATTCATGCTGCGAATCGTGCACGGGAATGTGGTATGACGATACAGTCTGGCCCGGATGCAGGATGCAGCTATAATTGGCCTGCAATAAGAATAACAAGGGGAGGGGATGTCAAATATTCTGAAGTTCTTGTGGCGCCAGGGGGGAAGGTTGTGCCTGCTGCAGTTGTTGCTGGCAGGGAATTGCATGGCTGGCGACAATGGTGTTTCGGAAAAGGATTACCTGCAGGAGATGCCGGTCGTGTTGAGCGCTTCGCGTTTGAAACAACCGCTGTCGGAAACGCCCAATGCGGTTACGGTGATAGACCGGGCCATGATCAAGGCGTCCGGATTCAGGAACATCGTGGATCTTTTCCGGCTGGTGCCGGGGATGTATGTGGACTACAAGGACGGCTACACGCCCATCGTTTCCTATCATGGTGCGACCGATCCCTACACGCGCAGGATGCAGGTGCTGGTGGATGGGCGTTCTGTGTTCATGCAGCCATTCGATACCGTGGACTGGGCGGACCTGCCGCTGCAAATCGACGATATCGAGCGCATCGAGGTCGTGCGCGGTCCGGCGGCAACTTCCTTCGGTTCCAATTCCATTCTTGGGGTGATCAATATCACCACGCGCGAAGCGTCGGAGCAGGTCGGTGCGTCCATTTCAGCGGTGCATGGCAACGACGGCATCAACGATGTGGCGGCGCATTTCGGCGGGGGCAGCGATCACCTGGATCTCAAGTTGACTCTGGCCTTGCGCTCCGATAATGGATTCAATTTTCCTGCCGGCGCTAAAACATATTACAACGTCGTCGATGATGGCAGTTCGACCGAAATTGCCAGCCTGCGCGGCAATTTCCATCCCGGCGGCGCGGACAGCGTCGATTTCCAGATGGGATTCAGCAAGGGAAAGCGCATGACGGGATTTGACGGCCAGCCGCCAAGGCCGTTTATCCCGTTGCGCGAAATGACTACCTTGTCCGGCTACCAGCAGGTGAACTGGTTGCATACGCTTAACGATGGCGGTGATGTGCAGCTGCGTTATAACCACACTTCTCGAAGCCTGAAAGACGAACGGATATCCGTTCTGGGCACCGCTGCTCCAGGCCCCGATGTCACGTTGCCGCATTTCATTTCGGACGATATAACGGCTCAGCGGCATGAACTTGAATTGCAGCATACGCTGCAGGTGGGCCGGGGCAACCGGCTGGTCTGGGGCGCGGGGATCCGCCGGGAATTCGTGGACGCGGCAAGCATGTTTCCGGTGCGGGAGACGATACAGCAATCGAGGCTGTTCATGCACGACGAGTGGCATATCACGCGTCGATCGATCCTGAATGCAGGCACCATGCTGGAAACGGATGGTTACGGACATGGCCAGAATTCTCCGCGCGCGGAATTCAATTATCACCTGACGCCCAACCACACAATTCGCGCCGGCGTGTCGGTCGCTTATCGAAATCCGGCGCTGATTGAGCAGAAGGGAGACCAGCATTACAACATTCCGGAACCCTACCGCGGGGGCGATTGGGTAAATGGCCTGTATCAGGAAAATGTGGGAAGTGGCAACCTGCATCCGGAGCGGGCGCTATCCAGGGAGATAGGCTATCTTGGGACGATAGGCAAGACCTGGTCGATCGACATGAGGGTATATGATGACCGGGTTAGCGACATCATCTGGTTTGATTATGTGCCGGTTCCGGGTTCCTTGAATCTGCTGCAGGGGGTGGTGCCGGGCGCTTTGGGGTTTCGCAACGAATTCTCGGCAAGTTATACCGGGCTGGAGGGATCGGTCAAGTACAATTGGGCAGAGGGGAGGGACAGCTTGACGTTCAGTTTCTCTCATCAGAAGGTCCGTGCCGACCCTGTCGGTACACCTGCTCTCGGAAGCATTCCGTTGGTAATGTTTATCTATGCCGGCCTGGTCCAATCGTTCGTCGATACGGTGCCTACCAACAGCTTCAGCCTTTTGTACGGCGGTCAGTTCAACGATGGGATTTCGGTCAGTGCCGGCTATTATCAACAAGGCTCGGTCATGGTGCTGGATGCGGTACAGCCGCAACCGCTTAACCGCAGGGTGGATTTCCGGATCGCCAAACGGTTCGGCCCGTCGGGTAGCAGTAAAGCAGGAATTGAAGGAGGAGAGGTTGCGCTGGTGCTGCAGAATGTATTCCAGGACACCAATATTGGATACAGCGGCTATACATTTGACAGGCGTGCGTATCTTACTGCAACAGCGAATTTCTAGCCGGGACAAGGCAGCATCGTTTCCGGTTTCATTTCTCCTTGCCAGCCCTGCAGGTTTTGGGTTGTTGCTTCTGTTTTGCCTGCTCTTTGACTGTGCCGGTTTCGCCCGTGCGCAACCGGTCGCCAGGCAGCTTCCCGTCACTGTCATACAGAGCGAAAGCGGCGGGCATTATGCCGAGTTCACTGACGCACTGCGCGAAATCCTATCGGCGCAGGGTACGGGAATCACCATTGCCGATCCATCCAGTCCTTATCAGGGTTCAGGGCTGGTAATCGGTGTCGGCATGAAAGCTGCCGCTGCCGCTGCCGCCAGTAACGCATCCTGGGTAATCAACGTTCTAATCCCGAAAGCCGGTCAGGACAAGCTGGTGCGCGAATTTCCATTGCGCGCGCAAGACCATACCATGTCGGCGATATATCTGGATCAGCCGGCGGAACGGCAGGTTGAATTGATTGCCACGGCTTTCCCGGACTTGCGCAAGGTGGGAGTCTTGTATGGCACTGCGCCGACGGAACTGGTCCGGCTGAGGAAGGCAATGGCAGGGCACGGGCTGGTTTTGCTCGAGCAGCAGGTAACGCCGGCATCGCCGCTGCCCGACGCACTGCAGGATTTGCTGCAGCGCATAGACCTGCTGCTTGCGCTGCCCGATCCGGATATTTACAACAGCACTACCATCCGCAACATTTTGCTCGCCACCTATCATAAGGAAATACCCCTGGTCGGGTTCTCGCCCGGATATGTCACTGCGGGGGCATTGTGCGCGGTGTCCAGCACGCCCCGGCAGATCGCACAGCAGGCCGCCAGCTTGATCAGGCAATTGGCCGAGACCGGCAGATTGCCGGATGGCCAATACCCCGTGGATTTTGATGTCTGGGTGAATGACCAGGTGGCCCGCTCGCTTGGCATCCAGATCAGGGAAGCATCAGGGTTGCGGGACAGCATCAAGGCAGCAGAAAGGAAGGCGCAATGAAGAAATATGGAATAGAACGAAAATCCTTGCTGGTCACGCTGATTCCGGTTCTGGTCATGGTTGTCCTGATGAAAAGCCATGATATCTATACGCGTTATGCGGCAATGGATCAGGCAATGGTCGAGAGATCAACATTACTGGCACGCCAGCTGGCATCTTCCAGCGACTATGCAGTCTTTTCCGGAAACATTCCATTGCTGAAACGAGAGATCGATTCGGTATTTATCCGCCAGGATGTTGTCGGGGTGACGGTGCTGGATGAAAACCACAATTTGCTGACGTCGGAGAAACGACCTTCAGCGCAAGCGGACATGCTGGGCAAGGTGGGTCCGGACACACCCTTGTACCAGGACAACGCCAATTTGTTGCTGTATGAACCCATCATGGCCACGCAAATCGACCTCGGCGATACGGAATTCGACCGCAGCAACGCTCGTTCCGCGATCCCTGCCAAACCCCTTGGTGCAGTGATCATGCAGATCAGCAAGCACAACCTGAATCAGCAGAAAAAAGAGGTGCTGTTATTTGGCGGCCTGGCAACCCTGCTGATCATGGCGGTGACTTTTCTGGTGGCGATCTGGGCAGCCCGCAAGATCGCATTCCCGATCATGGACATGACCCGCGCCGTCGGCGAAATCGGAACCGGCGCGCTGGATACCCGTGTTCCTTCTGTATCCGGGATACAAGAGTTGAATGAGCTGGCTGCCGGAATCAACCAGATGGCGGAACGCTTGAAACTGGATCGCGAAACCCTGGAAAACAGGATCGCGCAGGCGACCATGGAGTTGCGCATGAAAAAGGATGAAGCGGAAAATTCCAGCCGGGACAAGAGCCGCTTCCTTGCCGCAGCCAGTCATGACTTGCGCCAGCCGATACACGCGCTGGGACTGTTCATCGGACAGTTGCGCGGCAAGGTGGATACGCCCGAACAGATCAGGATCGTTGCACAGATAGAAGAATCCGCTGAAGCATTTTCCAACTTGCTGAACGGATTGCTGGATATTTCCAGACTGGATGCGGGCGTCGTGCTGCCGCAGATCCGGGCATTTCCGATCAGCATGCTGCTGGACCGGATGGCGCAGGAATATGAGCCGGTGGCCAGGGAGATGGATCTGCAACTAAAAGTGAAATCCGCCAAGGATGCAGTGCTGAGCGACCCCGTGTTGCTGGAACGCATCCTGGGCAACCTGCTGAATAATGCCTTGCGCTATACGCCCAGGCACGGGAGTGTACTGGTGACCAGTCACAGGCGGGGTGACAACCTGCGCATCGATATACGCGATAATGGTATCGGCATTCTCAAGGCCGACCAGAAAGACATATTCCGTGAATTCTTCCAGCTGGCAAATTCTGAGCGGGACAGGGACAAGGGGCTAGGACTGGGATTGGCGATCGTCGAGCGCTTGTCCACCTTGCTTGGGCATCACATTTCCCTGCGCTCTGCACCGGGCCTGGGTTCGGTATTCTCGGTCGATGTACCATTGAGTTCAACTTCGACGGATGCGGAGAATCTCTTGCAAAATCCATTTGCCGAGGACTTCCACGATCATGTCGAAGCCGCGACCGACTACCTTGGAGGAGCCAGAGTATTGCTGGTCGATGATGATCAACTGGTGCGCGCCAGTACCGCAGGCTTGCTCAAAGAATGGGGGTGCGAGGTGTTTGCGGCGGTAACGCTGCAGGACGCGCGCGACCGTTTTACCGGACAGGATTTCGACTTGCTGGTCTGTGATTACCGCTTGCCTGACGGCACCGGGCTGGAGGTGATCGATTGGCTGAAAAGTTCCAGCAAGCGGAATGTTCCAGCCATTCTGGTCAGTGGCGATACGACGCAGGAGGTGCTGCAGAAGGTTTACGAGTACCAATGCCAGTTATTGCATAAACCGGTGCGCCCGGCCAAGCTCCGATCCCTGGCGCTGTTTCTTCTGGCTGAACGGAATGTGTTGTCCGCCGAGGCCGGTGAAAAAAAGTCCGGTGATGACAGTAAGAAAACGGAGGATTTTTCCGGGTCGTCATAGCCGGCTGCAATAGCGCGCCAGGCTGAAGCAGCAGCGATTCAATCATCTGCGGAAGCCGCTCAAGCCGCAAATCGGGCCGCCTTGGCAGTGACAGAAACGGTCATGATGTCCAACACTGTAATGTGTATCAATGCCTGAGCTCTTGCGGTGCGATGTCGTGCATCATCCAGATGGGTGCGTTGACACGCATCAGTCGGATGCCATTCGGATTAGTCTGGAGTATCATGGGTTGTGTATAAGGAGGCATTGAATCAGCATGTTTTCCTGGATAGGCAATCGCGATCACAATCCCGATCACCCGATGATCGACGCGGAAACGGCACAGGATTTGCTCGCCGACCTGCCGCAGGATAACCCCCTCAAGGCACTGGAAGAAGTCACCGCGTGGCTGGATTCATTCAAGGACGCGCCCGGATTTCGCCTGGACATCCGCTTTGCGGTTGCCATGGTGCTGGAAGAAACCGGCCGCCAGTTTTATGCGGCGATGCTGCGGCAATATCTGGCGGAACCGCACCTGCAGGATTTTCACGGGGTGCATTTGTGGCGCGCATGTCATGCTTTCGTGCGGACATTGATAGAAACCTACGAGGTTTGCATCGGCGAGTACCAGCGGGAGAAAAAAAAGCCGCCGCAAGCCACTGAACAGATGCCGGTCATCTGCGTCAGGATATTGCGGCTGGCCGCAGAACGCATGAAGCTCGACCTGATGCGCTATATCGATGTCGAGCAGGCGGTGTGGGATGAATTGTTTCGATATTATCTGTATGCGCAGGAAAATGGTTTTGCCACCTCCATGGTGCTTGCCTATCCGGGGCAGATCATCCATACCAATGCGCAGCGCGAGTTCCTGAGCGCTTTGGTCCTGCAAATTTCCTCACCCGATACGCTTGCATCCGACCAGATTGAAGTGGCCTACCGCATAACTGCACGCATGGTCAGCTTCTTCGACTTCAAGCCGGTGGCGGACGATGACTGCTCCTACTGCATAGATCTGTCTCATCCCGGCGCACCTGTGCCGGTCGAACAACAGCACGCAGCCTCGACCGGGACGCGATTTTTCGGGGCAGTCAAGGCCATCTCGAGGCTGGATGAAATCATCGGCCAGAACGAACAAGGCGCGGGTGAGCATGAACAACGCCTGGACAGTGAATTTACGCCGGAAGGCAAGCTCACCGTGCTCAAGCATCTGCATCAGTACTGGAGCAGGGAACATCCTCGCCGCTGGCTGAAGAGGAAGCAGGTGGGTGCCACCATCAAGGTGGTTCACGGCTTCAAGGCCATCTGTCATCTGGTTTCCCATGTTGAAGTAGGCCAGATATTCAATCTCTCGGAAACGGACGCGGCGAAGCTGGAACAGCAAGCGGGCGATATCGGCATCGCCGACGAAAAAATAGATTTCACCGCCGAGGACTGGCCGATCCTGGATATAAGTAACGACGGGATGGGAGGCATGCTGCCAAGGACTGCCGGTGCATGGGTCAAGATCGGCGCGCTGTGCGGCATCGGCGACCAGCATGCCGAGCGGTGGCGGGTGGGAATGTTCCGGCGCCTGCATACGGACGAGCAGGACAAGATGCAATTCGGCATCGAGATTCTGGCCCACAAACCGCTTTCAGTCTGGTTGCGCATACTGGGTAAGGGTAAGGAACTCGTGTCCAATTGGGAAACCAGTTCGGGATCCTTCAATTACGATTATTTGCGCGTCATTCTGTTGCCGGATGAGCAGAATTCATACCTGAACGCGACCATGCTGATGGAAGACCGCAGCTATGTGCCGGAGAGCGTGTTTGAAGTGCTGATGGGTGAGAAGAGCCGCTTTGTCAAGCTGACATCGTTGCTGGACGAGGGAGATGACTATGAGCGGGTCGGGTTCGAGTGGCTGGAATCCGTGGGGTGAGTTAGCGGCAAGGGAGTGGGGAGTGGGGAGTGGGGAGTGGGGAGTGGGTGCGGTGGCGAAGGAGCCAGGCTCGGTTGACGGGGTTAAAGCGGATTTATCGGGACAGGAATCGATTGATCAGCGCGTTGGTCGAGGCATCGTGGCTTGATACCGGCTGGCCGTTCCGCAGTTCCGGCAACAATTTTCCGGCGAGTTGTTTGCCGAGCTCGACACCCCACTGGTCGAAGGCATTGATGTTCCACACCACGCTCTGCACGAATACCTTGTGCTCGTAGAGCGCGACCAGCATGCCCAGGGTATGCGGGTCGAGTTGGTCGAACAGCAGCGTGCTGGTCGGGCGATTGCCGGGGAATACCTTGAACGGCAGCAGGCTTTCGAGCGCGGCGCCCTGCAAGCCCTGCGCCACCAGTTCGGCGCGCGCTTCTTCGGCGGTCTTGCCCAGCATCAGCGCTTCGGTCTGTGCAATGCAGTTGGACAGCAGCATCGCATGATGTTCGCCGAGCGGATTGTGGCTGGTGATCGGCGCCAGGAAATCCGCCGGCACCAGGTGCGTGCCCTGATGGATGAGCTGATAAAAGGAATGCTGGCCGTTGGTGCCGGGTTCGCCCCAGATCACCACGCCGGTCGCGTAATCCACCGGCTTGCCGTCGCGGTCCACGCGCTTGCCGTTGCTTTCCATCTCGAGTTGCTGCAGGTAGGCCGAAAAACGATGCAGGTACTGGTCGTAGGGCAGGATCGCCTGCGATCCCGCGCCGTAAAAATCGACATACCAGACGCCCAGCATGCCCATGATCACCGGCATGTTCCGTTCCAGCGGCGCTTCGCGGAAATGCATATCCATGGCGTGGGCGCCGGCCAGCAGTTGCTCGAACGCATCCATGCCGACCAGCAACGCGATCGGCAGCCCGATCGCCGACCACAGCGAATAGCGACCGCCGACCCAGTCCCAGAATTCGAACACGTTGTCAGGGTTGATCCCGAACGTTGATGTCGCAGGCAGGTTGGTAGAAATCGCTACGAAATGTTTTGCGACGGCAGCTTCGGCGCCCAGTTTACTGATCAGCCAGTCGCGCGCCGAACGCGCGTTGGTCAGTGTTTCCTGGGTGGTAAAGGTCTTCGAACTGACGATGAACAGCGTGGTTTCGGGATCGAGTTGCTTCAGCGTTTCCACCAGGTCGGTGGCATCGACATTGGCAACGAAGTGCGCGTTCAATGTCGTACTGTAATGCTTGAGTGCTTCGCATACCATCTGCGGCCCCAGCGCGGAACCGCCGATGCCGATGTTGACGATGTCGCGGAACGGTTTGCCGGTATGGCCAAGCAATTTGCCGCTGCGCACGCCATCGGAAAATCGCCGCATCTGCTCCAGCACGCGGTGGATATCCGGCATGACATCCCTGCCGTCCACCATGATGGAACTGCTGCGCGGTGCGCGCAGGGCAGTATGCAAAACCGCGCGATTTTCGCTGCTATTGATTTTCTCGCCCGCGAACATGCGCGAGATCCAGCTGTCCAGCCCGGACTGTCGCACCAGCGCGATCAGCAGGTCACGCGTTTCGGTGGTGATGAGATTCTTTGAGTAATCCAGCAGCAACCTGTCCAGTTGCAGGGAAAATTTTTCGAATCGAGCCGGGTCGGCGCTGAACATCTCGCGCATGGTTTGCTTGCGTAACGCAGCATGATGTGTCTGGAGGGCTTGCCAGGCGGCTGATTGGGTCAGGTTGGACATGAGTGTGATATCAATAAAATACTGCTTCGGCGGTTGCGATGGAAGCGGGGCAGGGAACAACCAGTCGCAACGGGCGTCGCCAGATCATTCTTGCCAGTCGCCGGTGTGCGCCACGGGTTAGCAAATGACCGCGAGCGGCTCGGCTGCATCGTTCAGGATTTGATCTTCCTGTCGATTTCCATTTCGGCCGTGATCCAGTCTGCCATTTCGTAGCCGCCTGCAAATCCGCGGCATTCCGCCAGATAGTAGGCAGCCGTCGCGATCATCCGGTAGCGCTCCTCGGCCGAAATCCCGCCCTTGCTCTTGACCTGAGCCTTATTTGCCGGGGCAGGTTTCGCTGCGGTGGTCTTTTTCACCGGGGTGGCTGCCGTTTTAGCGGCAGGTTTTGCTTTGCTTGATGGGGTGGCAGCAGCTGTCTTCTTTACTGCAGGCTTTTTGGCTGCAGTAGCACTTGTCGTTTTTGCAGCGGGCTTCTTTGCAGCAGGAGTGGAAGCGGATTTGACCATGATGTTTCCTTTCGATAATCCTGAATATATTGGTATCTCGTTGCGATTATATGAATTCCATCCGAGTTTTTCTAGGCGGGCGTCAGCAGCACGGCCGCCAGTGGCGGCAGTTCGATTTCGGCGGAGTAGGGTTGTCCCATCCAGGGCAGATGTTCGGCCTGGATACCTCCGCCACTGCCTATATTGGCGCCACCATAAAATTGTGAATCGCTGTTGAGCGTCTCGCGGTAGGCGCAATCCAGAGGTAATCCGATGCGATAGCGATTGCGCGGAACGGGAGTGAAATTGAGGGCGGCCACCGCGATCTCGCCATTGCGTCCGCGACGCAGGAAGGAGAGCAGGGAATGCTCTGCGTCGTTGCAGTCTATCCAGGAAAAGCCCCCCTGCTCGAAATCCAGTTCATGCAATGCAGGCAGGTCTCGATATAGCCGGTTCAGGTCGCGGGTCAGGTTCTGGATGCCTTGATGCTGCTCGATCGAGCTCTGCCACCATTCGAGTTCCCAGCGCGAACTCCATTCCGGACCCTGGCCGAATTCGTTGCCCATGAAGTTGAGTTTCTTGCCGGGGCTGAGCATCTGGTAAGCCAGCAGCAGTCGCAAATTGGCGAATTTCTGCCAGGCGTCACCGGGCATTTTGCCGAGCAGCGAGCCTTTGCCGTGCACCACTTCATCATGCGAAAACGGCAGCACGAAATTTTCCGTGTAGGCATAAAGTTGGCTGAAAGTAAGCTGGTTCAGATGATAGCGGCGATAGAGCGGGTCGAGACGGATGAAGTTCAGGGTGTCGTTCATCCAGCCCATGTTCCATTTCATCGAAAAGCCCAGGCCACCCAGATATACCGGGCGGGACACGGCCGGCCAGGAGGTGGATTCTTCCGCCATGAGTCAGCGCGCCGGGAAAGACTGTCGTGCACCATGACGTTGAGCTCGCGCAGGAATTCGATGGCTTCAAGGTTTTCGCGGCCGCCGTATTTGTTCGGCAGCCATTCGCCTTCCTTGCGCGAGTAGTCGAGATACAGCATGGAGGCGACCGCATCCACGCGCAGGCCGTCGAAATGGAACTCGGACAGCCAGTAATGCGCGCTCGACAGCAGGAAGCTTTTTACCTCATTGCGGCCATAATTGAAGATGTGCGTGCCCCAGTCCTGATGGAAGCCCAGGCGCGGGTCTTCGTGTTCGTACAGCGCGGTGCCGTCGAAGCGGGCCAGCGCAAATGCATCCTGCGGGAAATGCGCGGGCACCCAGTCGAGCAGCACGCCGATGCCGGCCTGGTGGCAGCTGTCGACGAAATGGCACAGGTCATCCGGCGAGCCGAAGCGGCTGGTGGCGGCGAAATAGCCGGTGGTCTGGTAGCCCCAGGATTCGTCCAGCGGATGCTCCGACATCGGCATCAGCTCGATGTGGGTGTAGCCCATGTCCTTGACATAGGGAACCAGGTGCTCGGCCAGTTCGCGGTAACTGTAGAAGCGCCCATCCGGGTGGCGCTTCCATGAACCGGCATGGATTTCGTAAATATTCAGCGGGGCATGCAGCCAGTCCCATTTTGCCCGCTGTGACATCCATTCGGCATCGCCCCAGGCATGGCTGAGGCTGACGCCGGCACGGCAGGCAGTGCTGGGACGCAACTCGTATTCATTGGCGTAGGGATCGGACTTGAGCAGCAATGCCCCGGCATGGTTGCGGATCTCGTATTTGTACAGCGAACCCGGACCGATGTCGGGGATGAACAATTCCCATACGCCGCTGGAACCATGTGCCGCCATCGGATTGACGCGACCATCCCAGCGGTTGAATTCCCCGACCACGCTGACGCGTTCGGCGTTGGGCGCCCAAACTGAAAAGCGGATTCCGGCAATACCCTCTATCTCGGTGGCGAGCGAACCGAGCATGTGATATCCCTGGTACAGCCTGCCCTCGTTGAACAGGTGCAGGTCGAAGCTGGAAATGCGCGGGGGATAAAAATAAGGGTCGTGCTTGGAGTATTGCGATCCATTTTCAGTAATGCGCAGCAGGTAGCCTGTTGGCGCTTCCTTGCCATGCCATTCGAACAATCCGTCAGGATGGCTGCGCTTCATCACCTCGCTGCCATTGACAGTGTCAAGATTGACTTCATCCGCGTAAGGCAGAAAGGTGCGCACAACATGGCTGTCCTGTTCACGGTGCAAGCCGAGGAAAGCAAACGGATCGGACAGGCGGCCCTGCAACAGCAAATCGATGCGTGGATCAGGTACTGGGCGGATTTTTTTTGGCATAAAAACCATTATAACCAATTTTATTCACGTTCTGCCTTGGGTTTAGAAACTATTTCACTCGAAGTGGTATCAGTAAATCTGATAAAATTCGCATTAGATTTGAATCAAGCCGCCAGGAGAAGATCATGTCGCACCAGGAAGTGCCGCGTTTTGTAAGTCCCATGACAAAGAATACCTACGCCATGGTCCTGGCGGGAGGGCGGGGTTGCTAGACTGCATCAACTGACCGACTGGCGCGCGAAACCGGCAGTGCCGTTCGGCGGCAAGTTCCGCATCATTGATTTCGCGTTGTCCAATTGCGTCAATTCCGGCATTCGCCGCATCGGCGTGGCGACACAGTACAAGTCGCACAGCCTGATCCAGCATATCCAGCGCGGCTGGAGTTTCCTGAATGGCCAGTTTGGCGAGTTCATCGATGTGTTGCCGGCGCAGCAGCGGGTTGAAGAAGCAGTGGTATCAGGGTACTGCCGATGCGGTGTTCCAGAATCTGGACATCCTGCGCGCACCTCGACCCGGAATATATGCTGATATTGGGCGGGTGACCATGTCTACAAGATGGACTATGGCAAGATGCTGGCCTACCACGTGAAATCAGCAGCCGACATGACGGTGGCCTGCATCGAAGTGCCGCTGCCGATGACGCCAGGGCATTTGGCGTGATGGCAGTCGATGAAGAATCGCGGGTAGTGGATTTCACCGAAAAACCGTCCAACCCGACGCCTATTCCCGGCAAACCCGGACCGGGCGTTGGCCAGCATGGGCATCTATGTGTTCAATACCACGTTTCCTGTATCGAACAACTGATACGCGATGCAGACGACCCGCATTCCACCCATGATTTCGGCAAGGATATCATTCCGCATCTGATCGAATCACTACCGCGTTTTCGCGCAGAGTTTCGACGACAGTTGTGTCAAGATGGACGGTGGACGTGCCTTACTGGCGCGATGTGGGAACCATCGATGCTTACTGGGAAGCCAACATGGAATTGACCAAGGTCATTCCCGACCTGAACATGTATGACAGCGAGTGGCCGATCTGGACTTATCAGGAGCAATTGCCGCCGGCCAAGTTCGTGTTCGATGATGAGTCACGCCGGGGCAGGCGGTTGACTCGCTGGTTTCCGGCGGTTGCATCATCAGCGGCGCGACGGTGCGCCGTTCGCTGCTGTTTTCCAATGTGCTGGTGCACAGTTACTGCAACGTCGAGGATTCGGTCTTGTTGCCAAACGTGAAAGTGGCGCGCAATGTCACGCTGAAGCGGGTGGTGGTGGACAAGAATTGCGACATCCCGGAGGGTTTGACCGTCGGCGTCGACCATGAGGAAGATGCAAAAGTTTCTTCGTGACTGAAAACGGCATCACGCTGATCACACCCGATATGCTGGGCCAGAAGGTTCATCGCATGAGATGATTCCAGTGCGTCGTGTTCTGTTGTGCGGTAATCCGCATGCAATATTTTTTTGTGTCTGTTGTTCGGCGTATGGAATCTCAATGAAAAAATCCCTGGACCTGGTTTTTCTCTGGCACATGCACCAGCCGGATTACCGCGATTACACCAGCGGCGATTTCCTGATGCCGTGGGTATATCTGCATGCCATCAAGGACTATACCGACATGGCCTATCATCTGGAGAAACATCCGCAGATGAAAGCGGTGGTGAATTTCGTGCCGGTATTGCTGGATCAACTCGAGGATTACGAGCAGCAGTTCAGCAGCGGGCAGATCCGCGATCCGCTGTTGAGGTTATTGGCGCGTGAGAACATGGATGATCTGGAGCAGGTGGAACGCGACCTGATTTTGCGCAGTTGCTTCCTCAGCAACCATGCCAAGATGGTTGCACCATATCCTGCTTACAAACGCCTGTCCGATCTGTTCAAGCTGCTTGAGCCGGAAGGCGAGGCTGCACTCTCCTATCTGTCCGGACAGTATTTCGCCGACTTGCTGGTCTGGTATCACCTGGCATGGTGTGGTGAAAGCCTGCGGCGCGAGCATGACCTGGTAGTGCGCCTGATGAGCCAGGACGAAGCCTATTCCAATGACGACCGCAAACAGTTGTTCGACCTGCTCGGCATGGCAATAAGCGGAATCATCCCGCGCTATCGCAAGTTGGCCCAAAGCGGGCAGATCGAGATCTCTGCCACCCCCCACTATCATCCGCTTGCGCCGCTGCTGATCGATTTGAAAAGTGCGCGGGAAAGCATGCCGGATTGCAGTTTGCCACAATCGCAGCGCTACCCTGGGGGGACCGAGCGCGTGCGCTTCCATGTGATTTCCGCCAAGCAGAGCCATCACGCGCGGTTCGGGGTCGATCCGGTTGGCATGTGGCCGGCTGAAGGCGCGGTCTCCTCCCATTTGCTCGAAGTGCTGGCAGAGCATGCATGCAAGTGGGCTGCCAGCGGCGAGGCGGTACTGGTCAACAGCCTGCGCAAGCTGAACGCCAATTTGCCGGAGCGTGGGCGTTATCTCTATCGTCCCTATCGTGTGGGGAAAAAAGCTGGTGGCGCCAGCTGTTTTTTTCGCGATGACCACTTGTCAGACCTGATCGGATTTGAATATTCGCGCTGGCACGGCAAGGATGCGGCGTTGCATTTCATCGCCCAGCTCGAAGCGATCGCGCAACAGGCGCCGGAAGGTGAGACACCGGTAGTCAGCGTGATACTTGATGGGGAAAATGCGTGGGAATATTACCCGTATAACGGCTATCATTTTCTGCATGACCTGTATGCCGAATTGCAGTCGCATCCAATGATAAGGAGCACGACCTACCGGGATTATCTGCAACAGGATATTCCCGCCCGCATCGAACAGGGCGAACTGCCTGAACTGGTTGCCGGCAGTTGGGTGTACGGGAATTTTTCGACCTGGATAGGTTCCCCGGACAAGAATCGCGCCTGGGATCTGTTATGCGTCGCCAAGCAGAGCTACGACCTGGTCATGGCGGGCAAGCGCTTGACTCAGCCGGAAAGAGAAGCCGCGGAAAAGCAGCTCGCTTCATGCGAGAGCTCAGACTGGTTCTGGTGGTTCGGGGATTACAATCCATCCCATGCCGTGGAGAGTTTCGATCACCTGTATCGGCATAACCTGATGCGGCTGTACAAGATGCTGAAATTGCCGGTTCCCCCGATACTCAACATGCCAATCAGCCACGGCGGTGGCAAGGCCGAAATGGGTGGCGCGATGCGGCGTGCTTCCGAATAGTCGCGGATGCTGACAGAACGAGCCAGCGGCATTCTGCTGCATCCGACCTCACTGCCCGGCGCATATGGTGCCGGCGATTTTGGTGAGCAGGCATACAAGTTTGTAGATTGGCTGGCCAGTGCAGGTCAGTCCTATTGGCAGGTGCTGCCGCTGGGAGAGATCGGTCCTGGTAACTCCCCCTACATGAGCAGATCTGCTTTCGCAGGTAACATCCTGCTGATCGATCTGGATGAACTGGCCAGTCATGGCTGGCTTGGCCACGAGGATCTACAGCCCGACCCGGCATTCCACCCTGACCGGGTCAATTACACGGCCACGCACGCGTTCCGCGTGGAACGCTTGCGCCGGGCCGCCAGGCGTTTCTTCGCGAGTCCATACTGCGACCTGCACCGGGCATATACCGGGTTCTGCGTGGAAGAAAGTGAATGGCTGGATGATTTTGCTTTATTCATGACGATTTCGGAACGTGAACAATGGCGCGAGCTGGAATTACTGGCCCTGGGAACTGGTGCACCGGAAACCGCTGGCGCTACGCCGCATGGAACAGGAATCACGCCGGTGAAATAGCCTTCTGGAAATTCTGCCAATGGTGCTTTGCGCGACAATGGTCAAGCCTGAGGCAATATGCCAGGGAGCGTGGCATCCACATCATCGGCGATGTACCGATATTCGTTGCCTATCAAAGTGCCGATGTGTGGTCGCACCAGAATCTCTTCGAACTGGACGAAGAGGGACGTCCAACCGTCGTGGCCGGCGTGCCGCCGGATTATTTCAGCGATACTGGCCAGCTTTGGAGGAATCCGCTCTATCCCTGGCATATCCACGAACAGACAGGCTATGCATGGTGGATAGCGCGCTTGCGGCAAGCATTCAAACAGGCTGACCTGGTGCGCATAGACCATTTTCGGGGCTTTGCCGCCTATTGGGAAATTCCGGCCGATGCGCCCAACGCGATCAACGGAAAATGGATGCCGGGTCCCGGTGAAAAACTGTTTCATGCGTTCGAGCAGGCGTTCCCGCACTTGCCCATCATTGCCGAAGATCTCGGATTGATCACGCCTGATGTACTGGCGCTGCGCGACCAATTCAAACTGCCGGGCATGCGTGTCCTGCAGTTTGCGTTCGGCGACGACGACAGCAACGCTTTTCTGCCGCACCACTATATCGCCAACACCGTCGCCTACACGGGAACTCACGACAACGACACCACCCTTGGCTGGTGGCAAACCGCTCCCGATCACGTAAAAAACTTTGTCAAGGATTACCTTGGCAGCGACGGCGATGAGATTCAATGGGACATGATGCGTGCGCTTTCCGGATCGCTGGCAAACCTGGTCGTCTTTCCGATGCAGGACGTGCTCGGCCTGTCCAGTGAACACCGCATGAACTATCCAGGTAAAGCAGATGGGAACTGGGAATGGCGTTTTTCATGGGAGCAGTTGCAGCCTGAGCAGACGCAAGCGCTGGCGAAAATGTCTGCCGAATTTGGCCGTTGAAAGTTGTGTCGACCAGACCGGATATATTTCGCAATCCAGGCAAGTGCGACTTTCGATTTAACCATCAGTATTTCAGTGCATGACTTTGATAAACCAGCGGCAATGTCATCTCTGTATAATGCCGGACTGCCCCATTCAGCCCGGGTGGTGAAATTGGTAGACACAACGGACTTAAAATCCGTCGCTTGGGTAAAACCAGCGTGCCGGTTCGATTCCGGCTCCGGGCACCATTATAAAGGTTTCAACACATCATCACAACAACTCATCATTGTTGTTTTTTTGCACCGTAGCAAATCGTACCCTACCCCGACAGATTCCAATCTTGCAGCCGCTTGAGCTAAATGGTCTGGAGCAACATGAGCATAGCGTTCAACATAGCTGCTGTTTTCCACCCGCCCATTCGTTGAAGTTCATGAGTAGGTGTTCCCAATTGGCGCAGCTAGGTCGCCCATGTATGACGCAAATCATGCCAGCGCAAGTCTTCTATACCTGCGCGAACTAGTGCGCGTTTCCATGTCAGATTAACTACCTCAGAAATCGGTTTGCCATTTAGCGTAAAAACTCGCGTTGGATGCTTGCCGATTTGCCGATTCAGCACGTCCATTGCGCAGGCATTCAAACTGACTGAGATCGGTTTGCGGTTGCTTAGAATTCTCCGACCTAACCAAGCATGGCAGCGTGCCAAATCAACACATGACCATTCCAATTGCAGGACATTCGATTGACGCAAGCCCGTATGCAGCGTGAAAAGTGCCATATCACGCAAATGCACTGGCAACTCGGCAAGCAGCCGGTTTGCCTGTTCTGGCGATAGCGAACGTTCGCGGCCTTCAGGTTCTTTAAAGAGCTTAACTTTTGGCACTTTCTCTATCCATTCCCATTCATCACGTGCGCGAATAAGAACAGATCGTAAAACTGCCAAATATCGGTTGGTGGTGGATTTACTCGCTTCTTTGAGCTTTTCCGCTTTTATCTGGCTGATGATGTCCAACGAAATCTCATCGAGCATCAATTCGCCCAGATACCGATGCAGCTATTTCAGCTTTTGAACGTCTTCTTTGTGTGTTGACTTGTCGGACGTTTCTTCAATCCACCATGACAACGCCTGTTGCCAAGAATAGCGCGGCTTGACGCTGAGCCTTTCCTGTTTACACAACGAAGCCTTAAGCCTGTCGTGGTATTCTGGGCTTTTACTTGTCGGCAGTCTCAGTGCTTCTCTGTAGGATTTTTCCACGGTGGTTACAACTTGTATACACGAAGCGGAAGAATCTTTGCGTCTGTAGAGCGACATAATTCAACTCCTTATGTTCGCTCTGCATCACCGCGAGGAGTATTGTGCGCGCAGACAAGCCACAAGGTCAATTTCAATAAATCTCCACTCCTGCGAAGCTTTGAAGCCGGTATCTCTCGCGTTTAGCTATGCGCTGTAAAGTGGCAGGGTGCAGATCAGATATAATGCTGCTTCTTCAAGTGTCAGCGTCTTCATGATTGTCTTTTTAGAGTTCTTCGGCAAATACTCTACATAGCCTTTTAGGCGCGCTGGAACTCTATCCCGTTTTAGTTGGTTTATAACTGCATCTGAATTCTCTGAATTATTCTCCAGCATCACATTAACAAGTTTCCCCACTATCAGACGGGCATGTCCTACGGAACGATCATAAGAAATAGTCACGTTTTGGTAAGCGTCCGGTTTTTATTTCCCTCGACGGATAAAAAATTCAAGCAGGGAAACGATCCGGCCAGATAATTTCTCGGCTTGATGAGGCATTCTCAAGGAATAATCCGATTTTTCCCCTTCAACTCAAGTTCAACGCTGACCCAAGAACTGACAGGATTGCCCAAATGCTTACCCTTTTCATAGATTCGTAGCATCTTGCCGTTCTCGCGTTTTCCAATGTACAGCGTGCGCCCCATGGGGCTACCTTCTGTAAACCAGTCGCCAGCAGTCGTGTGGCATGGTTGTCGTCCGCCACTATTGAAGAATCCTTGCTTATACCAATCAACCATTTTTTCCATGTTAAAGGTTTCGCCCCCATGGTCATCATGCGCAAAATCAATCCGGGTAATTCTCGCTTGAAGGGAGTTGCCCCATTCGGCAAATGCTTGCCAGTTAAGCACAAGGGCGCAGGCATGCGCATTCAACTCAATATGTACAGTGCCGCGTTGTTTTTTCCCGCTCGATGCAAGCAAACCGAGCGAAACATCTTGACCATTGGATAAATCATAACGTCTATCGTAGCTATTCCATCCCTTGCCTTTGCATACCGCTGGAATAGAAGGCAATTTAAATAATGCTGCCAATCGCTAGAGAATGGGAGGTATAGGGTCGCCTCAGAATTTGAAGGGGAAATGGTAAATGCCAGCCAGTCAATATGTGAAACTTCAGGAAGCGCAGAATCAAGAGGAATAGGGGTTAAGACGATCTTAGTTCGCTTGCCATGGGTCGTCATTCTTGCGCGTTCGGTTCCGTCAACAGTCCAAACTTCAATGCCGAATTCTAGGTCGGGTGAGATTTGACTTTCGCTTTTTGTTTCCCTCGTATTACTAAACGAGGGAAAGGATTCTGCGCCGTCCGCGCGCGCCGAAGCCGCCTGCCCCGACGGCGCAGAATCCTTTTCTTCTTGTTTGTCGTTCTCCATGGCCATGTTGCCTAGCCAACACGCTTGTATGACAAATCGAATAAGAAAGGAGGTTTCTTATTTCCAAGCTCTGATTCAAGTTTGCGGTAATGCGTGTTTGCATTTTCACGATAGTCGGCATTTACTCCGGCAGGCGCATAGGCCATGGTATTGTTTTCATCAATCTCAACAGGTTCGTCGGAATAGGCTAATGGAGGTAACGATTCCTCGAAAGCCTCTAATCCGACCTTAAGTAAATCTGTCATGATTTCTGTTCGTGTCTTAGTCGGGAACAAGTCGTTAATGGCGTTGACTCTCGCCATAACATGAACCGGCAGACGCATTGAGACTGGACGCTGCACGAAGCGGCGATCATGATTGGAACGCCATAGCGCGTATAGTTTTTTATCAGCCATATTACCTCCGTAAACAAATGTAGTACATTTGTACTCTATCATTTCTGGAGCCGATGTCAAGTCATCAATATAGACCATATAGTTCTAAAGAAATATTCAGATTATTTCTCTATTGTTAAAAAGAACTTTTTGCTGTTAGATTGTTGGTTATGTATCCGTAGCCCCCGTGATACTTGAACAGGGCAAACTGACATTTAGCCATACCAAGGTTTTCAAAGGCGACCAAAGTGAAAAAAGGTGAAACAGGGAAATGCCCTCACTGCAACGTGTCCGTGAGATTCGAACCCACAATTATCAAACGGTTGGGAGGTGGTGTTATTGGTACGATTGACCCTATATGTTTCGAAACTCCATCCAGAAACTCCCTTTGGCTGACAACTTCTGCTTGCTCTGCATGTGGGAAGCCACTTCTTTATTTGGATTCCGAATCAAATGAATTAAATCAAGTGATGGCTAAGAACGTGCTCCTTTGGCCAGACTCAGGAAATCGTCCTGTACCACAAGAAGTTACTTACAGCGGCACCAGGACTTGCTACTGACTTCTCTTGAAGCGGCTACGGTCATCGCAAAGAGCAAAAAAGCGTCGGCTGCTCTATCAAGGCGTTGCTTACAATTCATTCTGACAAGTAAGGGAGGAGCAACTAAGCGTGATCTTGCAGACCAGATTGACGAAGTTCTCCCTAAACTTCCGTCCAGAACTAGCACATAATGTTGATGCAATTCGTCACGTTGGTAACTTCGCGGCACATCCTATGAAGTCCACAACATCTGGTTCAATTGTCGATGTTGAGGATGGAGAGGCCGAGTGGCTTCTAGATGTGCTTGAAGAACTTTTCGACTATTACTATGTTGCACCTGTTAAGGCGGCGGCGCGGCGAACTGCGCTTAATGCCAAATTAGCTGCAATGGGCAAACCGCAACTAAAAACTGCGCCCAGTGTAAAAATAAAGGGGGCAGATTTATTTTGCGCGTTGCTCGGTTGGTAAATAAATCTGCCCCCCATTTTCAACAACTTCAGGAAACGATATGTCATCTAAGTTTACAGTCAATTATCTTGGGCAGAATTTGCCGAATAATGAAGTTATTCTTTCAGGAACGGGATTTGGCTATATTGGCCATTCACCTTTAGTATTTGAGGTCAAAGTTGAAGGTTTGGATAGCCCGCTAACCATTTCGTTTGATGTAAAGATAGATAAAACCAAATCGGAGTTGTTGTTTGAAAGCGGGAAAATACAAGATAACAAATTATCACTCACATTTTACAATCCATCTGAAGTTGGCACTTCTGGACTAAGTGCGCCTCTAGGGTTGTTAATGTTGGAAAAAGACATACTTGGCTTAAGATATTTCAGATTGACAGATTAGCTAATACACATTGCTATCGCATTTCGTATGAGTTCTACCATGGAACCATTGATACCCCTGTCTCAGGAGACAAGCCATGAAAGATTGGGATACCTTCGCACGAACTTGCAATGAGTCCGCAACAACGACCGGAACCAAACCAAGCACATTTGATTATCTGTTGATAAAAGCAACAGATAACGCATTAGCAGTGTCAGTTTTTATTTTAATTATATTTTTTTCAGCAATTGGACTATTTTTTATTAACGAAGCGGAACATGAGAAATCAAATTTTGCTCTTCATGCCGCAGAGTTATGCATAGGAATTTTTTTCTTGGCCTTCTCAAACCGAATAAGCGATAAGAGGAATAACCATCTGCCAGTGCCCAGATTCGTCCGAACCGGCGAGCCAATTACAACTTAAATCTTGAATTAGTATGATCTACTGAAATCGTAACCATAACGTAGCCATCGTTAAAATACTTTCCAGTATTTCGTTGACTCGTTGTAGTTGCCTCAAATCATTGCGGATGATGCAAGGTTTGATTAAATAAATATATCTGTTACATTCGATGCTGTTAAACTTAAAATCCGTCGCTTGGGTAAAACCAGCGTGCCGGTTCGATTCCGGCTCCGGGCACCATAATCCATCCGGTCAAGTCAGAAAATAACCGATGGAACGTACACATTCACTGACGGACTTCGACGCTTTGCTCGTTTCATGAATCAAAGATTAAAGGCATTGAATGGAAACTCCTAACCCGTTTTATATAAAGCAGACCATGACCCTGCAGGAATTGCGCTATGTATTGGCGTTGGCGGATATCGGTCATTTCGGACGTGCAGCCGAGGCCTGCTGCGTCAGCCAGTCGACACTTTCGACCCAGATCAAGAAGCTGGAGGATTATCTCGGTATCGCCTTGTTCGATCGCAGCCTGAAATCCGTTATGGTCACACCGGCCGGCCGAGAAATCGTCGATTCTGCCCGTCGCATCATTGAAGAAGCCAACCGGATTGACGAACTGTCACGGCAAGTCAAGGACCCCATGGCTCGCGCCATCCATCTTGGCGTGATTCCCACCCTGGGCCCATATTACCTGCCGCATGTCCTGCCCCGGTTGCATGAACAATTCCCCAAGCTGCGCCTGTTGCTGCGTGAAGAAATGACCCCTCATGTGCTTGCACACTTGAGCGAGGGGAAGCTGGATGCAGGTCTGCTGGCTTTGCCTTTGCCGGTTGAAGATCCCGCCATGGAGATCGTACCGCTGTTCTGTGAGCCGTTCCTGGCCGCCGTTCCTGCCGACCATGCCCTGGCCACGGCAACAGAAGTGCATATCGATGAATTGGTGCATGCCGGCCTGTTCTTGCTGGAAGAAGGGCATTGCCTGCGCAATCAGGCGCTGGAGGCTTGCCATATGACGGAGTTCGACAATGAGGAAATTCGGGCGACCAGCCTGGAAACGCTGCGTCAGATGGTCGGCATGGGACTGGGGGTCACATTAATGCCGGCACTGGCCGGCATGCAATCTCACGATTTCGGTACTCGTGTCGCATTGCGTCCGCTCGCTGCCCCTGGCGCATCGCGTGTCATCGGCCTGGTTTGGCGGAGGCGCTCACCCATTGCGCCCATCATGGAAAACCTGGCGAAGTTATTAAGAGACTTTTTGCCGCCGGAGACGCTGGCAGTGAAATAAATCAAGGTATTTCCCTTGATCTATTTTGCCAATCAAAGTGATCGAAACAATTCACTGCTTGCTCAAATTTGCAGGGCGTATAATTCCCTCGTGATTTAGCGTCACATAAACGATAGTCGATACTTTCAACCATTTCGAGGTGAACATCATGAAACTCAAAGGCAGCAAAACAGAGCAATCCCTGAAGGACGCCTTCGCCGGCGAATCCATGGCCAACCGCCGCTATCTATATTTCGCAGCCAAAGCCGATATCGAAGGTTACAACGATGTGTCCGCGCTGTTCCGCTCCACCGCCGAAGGTGAGACCGGGCATGCTCACGGTCATCTGGAATACCTGGAGCAGTGTGGCGACCCGGCGACTGGCTTGCCGTTCGGCGGCACCGAGGACAACCTGAAAAGTTCGGTGGCGGGCGAGACCCACGAATACACCGACATGTATCCCGGCATGGCCAAGACCGCGCGCGACGAAGGCTTCAACGAAGTCGCCGACTGGTTCGAGACCCTGGCCAAGGCGGAGCGTTCCCACGCCAACCGCTATCAGAAAGCGCTCACCGAGTTCAAGGCCTGAGGCTGGCTCGACATAACTGCCCGGCCGCGCAAGTTGCGGCCGGCTTTTCCCCGATCTTGAAATACACAGGACGACACCATGGCCGGCCCATCACGCGAAGGCAATCTTGAAGCCCCGACCCGGCATCCGCTGGACTGGAAGAGTCCGGATTTCTACGACGAGGGATCGTTGTTCAAGGAGATGGAGCGGGTCTTTGATATCTGTCACGGTTGCCGGCGCTGTGTCAGCCTGTGCCAGTCATTCCCCACGCTGTTCGACCTGGTCGATGAATCGTCGACGATGGAAGTCGACGGTGTCGACAAGGCGGATTACGGCAAGGTCGTAGACCATTGTTACCTGTGCGACCTGTGTTACATGACCAAGTGTCCGTATGTGCCGCCGCATGAGTGGAACGTGGATTTTCCGCACCTGATGCTGCGCGCCAAGGCGGTGAAGTACCAGCAGGGTGACGTGAAGCTGCGCGACCGCATACTGACCAGCACCGATACCGTCGGCAGCCTGGCGGGCATACCGGTGGTGGCGCAGGTGGTGAATGCGGTCAACAAGATCGGCATTGCACGCAAGGGGCTGCAAGCCGTGGCCGGCATCCACGCCGATGCCTGGCTGCCGGACTTTCAAAGCAATCCGTTGCGTCACCGCCTTGCCGGACACCACAGTTCGCTACAGGCAGAAGCGGCAGGGAGCACCCGCGGCAGGGTCGCCCTGTTCGCTACCTGTTACATGAACCGCAATGAACCGGGGCCGGGCGAGGATTTTGTCGCGGTGTTCGAGCACAACGGCATTCCGGTCACGCTGGCGGAACAGGAACGCTGCTGTGGCATGCCCAAACTGGAACTGGGCAATCTGGAAGCAGTGCAGAAGGCAAAGGAGTTCAACATCCCGGTGCTCGCAAAACTCGTCGATGAGGGATGGGACCTGACTGCGCTGGTTCCCTCATGTGTGCTGATGTTCAAGCAGGAGCTGCCGCTGATGTTCCCGGACGATCCCGACGTGCAGAAAGTGAAGCGGGCATTCTTCGACCCGTTCGAATATCTGATACTGCGCCAGAAGGAAGGCAAGCTCAAGACCGACTTCAAGCAAGCGCTGGGCAAGGTCGCCTATCACGCGGCCTGCCACCAGCGCGTGCAGAACATCGGCCAGAAGACCCGCGAAACCTTGTCGCTGGTGCCCGATACCACGGTGGAGATCATCGAGCGCTGTTCCGGTCACGACGGCACTTATGCGGTGAAAAAAGAATTCCACGAATCGGCGATGAAGATCGTCATGCCGGTGGTCGATCGGGTGAGGAAGGCGGAGGCGCAGCACTACGGCAGCGATTGCGCCATGGCCGGCCACCATATCGAAAACGGCCTCAAGGATGGCCGCGCGCCGGAACATCCGATCACCTTGCTGCGCAAGGCTTACGGTATTTGAAGTCAACAGGAGAAAGTCATGTCCAATGAAGGTTATCACGAACAAGTTGAACAACTCAGCACGGAAACTCGCGATATGCATCGTGCCATCGTTTCCCTGATGGAAGAGCTGGAAGCGGTGGACTGGTATAACCAGCGGGTCGATGCCTGCAGCGATCGGGAGCTGAAAGCGATACTCGCCCATAATCGAGACGAGGAAAAGGAACATGCATCCATGGTGCTGGAGTGGATCAGGCGCCGGGATCCCCGCTTTGACAAGGAACTGCGTGACTATCTGTTCACCGACAAGGTGATCGCGCACGAATGAATTCAAATTTGGTAGATAACAAATGAGCAAGCTGACACGCGAAGATCTTTATTCCCTGGAAAAATATGCGGCAGTTCGTGCCGAGTTTCGTGCCCGGGTCATGCAGCACAAGGAAAGCCGCAGGCTGGCACTCGGCCCGCACGCCACGCTGTACTTCGAGGACAGTCTCACCATGCAGTATCAGGTGCAGGAAATGTTGCGCCTGGAGCGCATCTTCGAGGCGGATGGCATTCAGCAGGAACTGGACGTTTACAATCCCCTCATCCCGGATGGCAGCAACTGGAAAGCCACATTCATGGTGGAATACGAGGATGTGGAAGAGCGCCGCGCTGCGCTAACCCGACTGATCGGCATCGAGAAGGCGGTCTGGGTGCAGGTTGACGACTACGAAAAGGTACATGCCATCTGCAATGAAGACCTCGACCGCGAAACCGAGGAAAAGACTTCTGCGGTGCACTTCCTGCGCTTCGAACTCACGCCGCAGATGATCGCTGCAATCAAACAGGGCGCAACCGTACGCGCGGGCATCGACCATCCGCAATATCGCGTGGAAGTCGAATTGCCAGCGCAAGTGCATGCGGCACTGGCGGCCGATCTGGGCTGATCTCCCGGGCCAGATTTTGGCCGCGACTAGCGTTTTCCCCACTTTTTCGTTTTCCATTAACCGATTATCTTGCTATAATCGTGCTGATTAACAGATTGGGCTTCGAGCCCGTTTTTTATTTGTGGGTGCAAAGCATGGATGTGGCAAGACTGGTGGACACCACGCTGGCCGGAATGGGTTACGAATTGGTAGACCTGGAAATATCCGGCAGGGGCATGATGCGTATATTGATGGACAAGCCGGGAGGCATTACGGTGGATGATTGCGAGACGGTGAGCCATCAGTTGACGCGCCTGTTTGCGGTGGAAGGCGTGGATTATGAGCGCCTCGAAGTCTCGTCTCCGGGCCTGGACCGGCCGCTGAAGAAAGAGGCGGATTTTGTGCGGTTTCGTGGCGAGAAGGCGCACCTGAAATTGCGCATGCCGCTGGCATCGCGCAAGAACTTCACCGGTATCCTGGGTGAGGTTCATGATGGTGTACTGGAGTTGGATGTGGACGGCGATCGGGTAGCGATCGAGTTGTCGAATCTGGACAAGGCACGTTTGGTGCCGACATTTTAATGTTGTGCCGTTGCTGACGGCATGCTTGGGTGGAGATGGTAATGAGTCGTGAAGTTCTGATGTTGGTTGATGCCTTGGCACGGGAAAAAAGCGTGGACAAGGAGATCGTGTTTTCTTCGCTGGAATCCGCGCTGGCTTCTGCCACCAAGAAGCGTTTTTCCGGGGAATCGGATGTGCGAGTAAGTATCGATCGCGACACCGGCGAATATGATTCATTCCGCCGCTGGCAGGTAATGGATGACGAGACGTTCGAGACGCCGGAATTGCATATCAAGCTGGCCGAGGCGCAGAAGACCGACCCGGACATCCAGCTCGAGGAGTTCGTCGAGGAGCCGCTGGAATCCATAGATTTTGGCCGCATCGGCGCGCAGGCGGCCAAGCAGGTCATCTTCCAGAAGATCCGCGATGCCGAGCGCGAGCAGATCCTGAGCGATTTCCTGGAACGCAAGGAATACCTGGTTTCCGGGGCAATCAAGCGCATCGAGCGCGGCAATGCGATCATCGAATTCGGCAAGATCGAAGCGCTGCTGCCGCGCGAGCAGATGATCCCCAAGGAGAATATTCGTGTCGGCGATCGCGTGCGCGCCCATTTGCTGAGAGTCGACCGCACCGTGCGCGGTCCGCAGATCATCCTGTCGCGCGTCACGCCGGATTTCCTGGTCAAGCTGTTCGAACTGGAAGTGCCGGAGATCGAGGAAGGTTTGCTCGAGATCGTCAGTGCGGCGCGCGATCCGGGCGCACGCGCCAAGATTGCCGTGCGCTCGCATGATGCGCGCATCGACCCGATCGGAACCTGTGTCGGCATGCGCGGTTCGCGCGTGCAGGCGGTGACCAATGAACTTGCCGGTGAGCGCGTGGACATCATCCTGTGGTCGCCGGACCCGGCTACGTCTGTCATCAATGCGCTGGCCCCGGCTGAAGTGACCAGCATTGTCGTGGATGAAGACAAGCACAGCATGGATGTGGTGGTAGAGGAAGATAACCTGGCGCAGGCCATCGGCCGCAACGGCCAGAATGTGCGCCTGGCCAGCGAGTTGACCGGCTGGGAACTCAACATCATGACGGTGGAAGAATCCGGCCAGAAGAACGAACAGGAATTTGCCAAGGTACGCGACCTGTTTATTGCCAAACTGGACGTGGATGAGGAAGTCGCCGACATCCTGGTGCAGGAAGGATTCAATACGCTGGAAGAGGTGGCTTATGTGCCGCTGGAAGAAATGCTGGAGATCGAGTCGTTCGACGAAGCAACGATTAACGAGTTGCGCAGCCGTGCGCGCAATGCGTTGCTGACTGCGGCCATCGTGAACGAGGAGCAGGTGGAGCACAATATCGAGGACCTGCTCAAGATCGAGGGCATGGACGAAGAGACGGCACGCGTGCTGGCAGGCAAGGGTATCGGCACCCAGGACGGATTGGCTGACCTGGATACCGAAGAATTGGTCGAGTTGACCGGAATGGATGATGAACGCGCCACCAGTTTGATCATGACTGCGCGCGCACCCTGGTTTGCATGATTGGATTTAGGCATGTCCGCAGGTTTTACTGAGGGATGGGAATGGGAAAAATGAATGTGGCACAGTTTGCGAGCGAACTCAGTTTGCCGGTAGAACTGTTGCTGGAACAACTGCTGGCGGCAGGCGTCGTCAAGCAGAAGGAAAGCGATACCCTATCCGAACAGGACAAGGCGCAATTGCTCGAGCACCTGCGCACTGCGCATGGTGCGGCAAGCGCAAAAAGCAAGATCACGCTCACCCGCCGGGAAACCACCGAGATCAAGAAGTCCGATTCCACCGGCAGGGCGCGCACCATACAGGTTGAAGTACGCAAGAAACGAGTGGTCGCACCGCCCGCCACCCGCGCGGCAGCTGCCGCAGTCGAGCCAGAGAAGAAAGCTGCGGCTGCGCGCAAGCCGGCAGGAAAAAAACTGGACGAGCAGGAACTCGCTTTGCGCGAGGAAGAAGCGCGATCGCAGTCCGAACTGGCTGCGCGCCAGGCTGCCGATGTCCAGGTCAAGAAAGAACGCACCAAACGCAAGGCCGCTGCGACTGAAGAGCCGGTTGCAGCCGAGCCGCCCGTCACCGTCGAAGGCAAGCCGGTGGCAGCGCCTGCGGAGATCGCACCGGCTGTCAATCCGGGTCTGGCCGAAGGCACCTTGCACAAGCCAGCACCCAAGCCCGGCGACAAGGTCGGCAAAGCCGCGTCAAAAAAGGGCGCCAAACAGGACAAGAACAGCCCCTGGGACGAGGCCGGACACAAGAAGCGCATGCCGACCCGCAGCGACACACGCACGACTGGCTGGTCCTCTTCCTCACAGGTCCGCGGCGGGCCGCGCCATCATGACAAGCACAAGCAAGAGGAAGCGCCGCATGCGTTTTCCATGCCGACCGAGCCGGTTGTACGTGAGATAACGGTGCCGGAAACGATCAGCCTGGCTGACCTGGCGCAGAAGATGTCGATCAAGGCCACGGAGATCATCAAGGCGCTGATGAAAATGGGCTCGATGGTCACCATCAACCAGGTGCTGGACCAGGAGACCGCGATGATCGCGGTGGAAGAGCTGGGCCATATCGCCATAGCAGCCAAGGCCGACGATCCCGCTGCCTACCTGGAAGATTCGGATGAGCACAAGAATGCGCCGCTCGAACCGCGCGCGCCGGTGGTGACCGTGATGGGCCACGTCGACCACGGCAAGACCTCGTTGCTGGATTACATCCGCCGCACCCGTGTCGCTTCCGGCGAGGCTGGCGGCATCACCCAGCATATCGGCGCCTATCACGTGGATACGCCGCGCGGCATGATCACCTTCCTCGATACACCGGGCCACGAAGCGTTCACTGCGATGCGCGCACGCGGCGCGAAAGTGACCGACATCGTGATCCTGGTGGTGGCTGCCGACGACGGCGTGATGCCGCAGACAAAGGAAGCGATCCACCATGCCAAGGCAGCAGGCGTGCCGATCGTGGTGGCGATCACCAAGGTAGACAAGCCCGAGGCCAATGTCGAGCGCGTCAAGCAGGAGCTCAGCCAGGAAGAAGTGGTGCCGGAAGACTGGGGCGGCGATACCATGCTCATCGAGGTTTCGGCCAAGACCGGGCAGGGCATCGATGCGTTGCTGGAAGGTTTGCTGCTGCAAGCCGAGGTGCTGGAGCTGAAAGCGCCGAAGGAAGCCAACGCCAAGGGCATCGTGATCGAAGCGCGGCTGGACAAGGGCAAGGGGCCGGTTGCGACGATTCTGGTGCAATCCGGGACCTTGAAGCGCGGTGACACCATATTGATCGGCGCGGTGTTTGGTCGCGTTCGAGCCATGCTGGACGAAACCGGAAAATCCATCCCGCAGGCCGGCCCTTCGATCCCGGTCGAGATACAGGGACTGTCGGAAGTGCCGGTGGCGGGAGAAGACGTGCTGGTGCTGACGGATGAAAAGAAGGCGCGCGAGATCGCCCTGTTCCGCCAGGGCAAGTTCCGCGACGTGAAGCTGGCCAAGCAGCAGGCGACCAAGCTGGAAAACATGATGGAGCAGATGGCGGAAGGCGAAGTGAGCACGCTGGCGCTGATCGTCAAGGCCGACGTGCAGGGCTCGTGCGAAGCGATCTCGACCTCGTTGCAGAAGCTGTCCACCGCCGAAGTCAAGGTGAACATCATCCATAGCGCAGTTGGCGCGATCAGCGAATCCGACATCAATCTGGCGCTCGCATCCAAGGCAGTGGTGATCGGCTTCAACACCCGTGCCGATACCGCTGCACGCAGGCTGGCGGAATCGTCGGGCGTGGACGTGCGCTACTACAATATCATTTACCAGATGGTGGACGAGATCAAGGCTGCACTGTCCGGCATGCTGGCGCCGGAAAAGAAGGAAAGCATCATCGGCATGGTCGAGATCCGCCAGGTGTTCCACATCTCCAAGGTCGGCACCGTGGCCGGTTGCTACGTGACCGAGGGCATGGTCAAGCGTGGCTCGCAAGTGCGAGTACTGCGCAGCAACGTTGTCATCCATACCGGCGAGCTGGATTCGCTCAAGCGCTTCAAGGATGACGTCAAGGAAGTGAAATCGAACTTCGAATGCGGACTGTCATTGAAAGGTTTCAACGACCTTGAAGTTGGCGATCAGCTTGAAGTGTTCGAGATCGTCGAAGTAGCACGCGCGCTGTAATGCCGAAGGATTACGCCAGGACCGATCGCATCGCCGAGCAGGTGCAGCGCGAACTGGCTGAACTGGTGCGCCTGGAACTGAAGGACCCGCGTGTGCACATGGTCACCCTGACCGGCGTCGAAGTGGCGCGCGACTATTCCCATGCCAAGGTGTTCTACACCACGCTGGAAGGCTCCGGCAAGGCGGTGCAGGAAGGCCTGGAACACGCCAGCGGATTCCTGCGCAGCCAACTCGCCCACCGCATGAAACTGCGCATCACGCCGCAACTGCATTTCGTCTACGATGCCTCGGTCGAGCGCGGCGCCCATCTGTCGCAACTGATCGACCAGGCAGTTGCCAGCGACAAGCACTGAGCTTGTCGCTCGTAGCTGGTAGCGAGTAGCCAACCGGTTCTGCTACCAGCTACAGGCTGCAAGCTACCAGCTTTAATGGTGTACACATGATCCGTACCAAACGTCCACTAGACGGCGTCCTGTTGTTCGACAAGCCGCTGCACCTCAGCTCCAATATCGCCCTGCAAAAAGTCCGCCGACTGTTCCAGGCAGAGAAGGCCGGTCACACCGGCACGCTCGATCCGCTGGCGACCGGCCTGCTGCCGATCTGCTTCGGCGAAGCCACCAAATTCTCCACCGCATTGCTCAATGCCGACAAGACCTACTTCGCGCAACTGCGCCTGGGACGAACCAGTACCACTGGCGATGGCGAGGGCGAGATCACCATTACGAATGCAGCGTTGCCGGATCGGACGCAGGCGGAATCGGTGCTGAACGAATTCATCGGCGCGATCGAACAGATGCCGCCGATGCACAGCGCCGTCAAGCACCAGGGCAAGCCGCTGTACGAGTACATCCGCAAGGGCGAGACCGTTGAACGGCCCTTGCGCAGCGTGAACATCCACAACCTGAAACTGGAGCGGCTGGCCGGTGACGAACTGGACATCACCGTGCATTGCAGCAAAGGGACATACGTGCGCACGCTGGCTGAAGACATCGGCCGCGCATTGGGATGCGGTGCCTATTTGCAGGGACTGCGCCGCACGGCGACCGCACGATTCAGCCTGGAAGATGCCTATACATGGGATCAGCTTGAGACGATGGACATGGAGCAGCGCGAAGCCTGCCTGCTGCCGGTGGATTGCCTGTTGCCGGAGATGCCGGTTGTCGAGCTGGATGCACAGCAGGTACGTCGCATCGCCCAGGGACAACAGCTGGACATCGATGCCGGGCTGGCAGATGGCAAGGTACGCCTGTACTGCGACGGGATATTCATTGGCGTGGCTGAGCTGCTGGAGCATCGATTGTCCCCGGACAGGCTGGTGTCCAGTGTGGCGAAGAGCGCAGCATGCGCTGGATGATCCTGAATTTGTTGACCTGACATCCAGAATTGATAGACTGTCATCGAGACTCACCAACGAGGCGCCGAACTTTAGATCATGTTTGAACATCAGGATGTCCTGGCCGCGCTGAATGGCAGGCTGCCATTGTCAGAAAAACTTGATTACGTCCTCAGCTTCCTGAAGCAACGCTATGATTTCATCGACCGGATCTCGGTGGCGATGTACGACCAGAAAAATGATCTGCTGAAGACGTTCCTGTATAGCAGCAACGACGAGAATCCCCTGTCCTTTTATTCCGCCAGGCTGGCCGATTCCGCTTCATTGACTGAAATCCTGAAGGTGGGCCGTCCCCGGGTTGTCAATGACCTGGATGTATTCAGCAGTGTAAAGGCCGAACATGCGCGCCGCATCGCATCCCTGAAATACAAGTCCAGCTACACCATGCCAATGTTCCTGAATGGCGAATTTTTCGGGTTTCTGTTCTTCAATTCCCACATGAAGGATGCTTTCGATGAGGCGACATTGCATTTTCTCGATATGGTGGGCCACTTTATTTCATTGCTGGTGATTCATGAGATGTCTACGACGCGCAGCCTGTATGCGATCGTCAAGACAGCCGCGCAGATGACGCTGCACCGGGATGCCGAGACGGGAGCGCATCTTGACCGGATGTCCAACTTTGCACGCCTGATCGCCAAAGAGGTGGCAAAAAAATATCAGCTCGACGACGAACTCGTGGAGCATATTTTTTTGTTCTCACCGTTGCATGACATAGGGAAGATAGGCATAGCCGACAGCATCCTGCTCAAGCCCGGGAAGCTGACGGATGAGGAATTCGCCACCATGAAAACGCACGCCATGAAAGGTGGCGAGATCATCGACATGATGCTGAAGAATCTTGGCCTGGATGAATTCCCTCACGCGGAGATCCTGGGCAACATCGCGCGATACCATCATGAGGCGATCAACGGCAGCGGTTATAACGGCCTGATGGACGAAGAGATACCCATCGAGGCAAAGATCGTCGCAGTTGCGGATGTGTTCGATGCGCTGACCAGCGTTCGTCCATACAAAAAAGCATGGAACAACGACGAGGCATTCGAATTCCTCCGGTCCATGGTGGGGACCAAGTTGGACGGCGACTGTGTCGCAGCCTTGATCAATTGCCGAGAGGAAGTAGAGACCATCCAGAAGCGGTTCAGGGAAGATTCCTTCGGGTAGTTATACCTGTTCCCCTCGAGCCTGTTTGGCAGTCGCCTGACGTGCTGCATTGCGCCGTTTCAGGCGTTCGCTCAGGTGCTCCATCGCCACATAGAACGCCGGTGTGATGTACAGCGTGAGCATCTGCGAGAACAACAATCCGCCCACCACCGCGATACCGAGCGGCCGCCTGGCCTCCGCGCCCATGCCGGTGCCGAGCGCGATCGGCAGGGTGCCGAAGATGGCGGCGAGGGTGGTCATCATGATCGGGCGGAAGCGCACCAGGCAGGCCTGGATGATCGCGTCGCGCGCACTGAGGGTCTGCTCGCGGCGGATCTGCAGTGCGAAGTCGACCATGATGATGCCGTTCTTCTTCACCAGCCCCACCAGTAATATCAAGCCGACGAAGCTGAAGATGTTGAGTTCCTGGCCGAACAGGATCAGCGTCATCAGCGCGCCCAGCATGGCCAGCGGCAGGGCGGTGAGGATGGTGAGCGGATGGATGAAATTCTCGTACAGGATGCCCAGCACGATGTAGATCACCAGCACCGTGATCAGCATCAGCATCGGCATGCCGACCAGCGAATCGCGGAAGGTCTGTGCGTTGCCGGTGAAGCTGGAAGTGATGTCGGCAGGCAATTCATTGCGCGCCAGGCTATCGATGCGGTCGGTGACCTCACCAAGCGAAACGCCGGGTGCGAGATTGAAGGAGAGTGTCACCGCCGGCAACTGGCCGTAATGGCTGACCGAGAGCGGCCCCACGCCCGGCGCGATGTCGGCCACGGCGCGCAGCGGCACCAGCTTGCCGTTGTTGGTCGGCACATACAGTGCATTGAGCGCATCGATGCTGGTCTGGTAGCCGGGCGCCAGTTCCATGATCACCTGGTATTCGTCGCTGGCGCCGTAGATGGTGCTGACCTGGCCGCCGCCGTAGGCGCTGTACAGGGTGGACTGGATCTGCTCGGCGCTCACGCCGAGTGCCGCCGCCGTATCGCGCCGGATCGAGACATTGACCTGCGGGTTGCTCAACTCCAGGCTGCTGCTCACGTCCTGCACGCCGGGTACGTCGCCAAGCTTCGGCTCGAATGTCACCGCAGCCTGGTCCAGTTCATCGATGTCCGCGCCCTGCAGCACATACTGGTACTGGCCGTTGCCGCCGAGACTGCCGATGCGGATCGCCGGCGGGTTCTGGAAATACACCTGGATGCCGCGCAGTCTGGCGGTCGACTTGCGCAATTGCTGCAACACGTCGTTGGCGTCGTCCTCGCGCTGGTTCTGCGGCTTGAGGCGGATGAACATGCGGCCGACATTGCCGCCGCTGTCGCCGCCGCGTCCCTGGCCCGCACTGGACATGGCGGCAGCGACATTGGGATTGTGCATCACGGCCTCGGCGACCTGCGCCTGCAACGCGCGCATCTGCTCGAAGGTGACGCCTTCCGGCGCCTTGGTGTCGGCGATGATCTGCCCGGTGTCCTCGCTCGGGATGAAGCCGGTCGGCGTGATGCCGAACAGGTACCAGGTCAATCCCAGGATCATTGCGGCTGCGGCCAGCATGGTGCGCCAGTGATCGACCGACCAGGTCAGCGTTCTGCCATAGCCGTCACGCACGCGGTTGAAGCCGCGCTCCAGCCAGTTATACAGGCGGCCATGCTGTTCGTGATGTTGCAGGAAGCGGCTGCTCAGCATCGGCGTGAGCGTCAGCGACACCACGCCCGAGATCAGGATGGCGCAGGTGACGGTCAGCGCGAACTCGTTGAACAATCGCCCGACCAGCCCGCTCATGAACATGATCGGGATGAACACCGCGACCAGCGACAGCGTCATCGACACGATGGTGAAACCGATCTCGCGCGTGCCGTTCAGTGATGCCTGCATCGGCGTCTCGCCCATTTCGCGGTGGCGCACGATGTTCTCCAGCACCACGATGGCATCGTCCACCACGAAGCCGACCGCGAGCGTGATCGCCATCAGTGAAAGATTATCCAGGCTGAAGCCCAATACCTTCATCAGCGCGAAGGTGCCGATCAGCGAAGTCGGCAGGGCCATCGCGCTGATCAGCGTGGCACGCGGGTTGCGCAGGAACAGGAAGATCACGCACACCACCAGGAAGATGGCGATACCGAGCGTGATCTTCACCTCATGGATGGAACCGCTGATGAAGTCGGCACGGTCGTACAGCATGCGCAGCGTGGCATCGCCCGGCGCCTGGCGCGTGAGTTCCGCCAGTTGCGCGCGCACCGCCTGCGACACCGCGACGGTATTGGCGCCGGGCTGGCGTTTTACCGCCAGCACGATGGCCGGGCGCAGGCCTTTTTCATCGGCCTCGTTGTCGAAGAAGGTGGTGAGCTGCTTGTCCTGTTCGGTGCTGTCATAAGCCTGGCCGACATCGCCCAGATGCACCGGCGCGCCGTCGCGATATGCGATCACCAGCCGGTTGTAGGCGGCGGCATCGTGCAGTTGGCCGGCGGCCTGCACGGTATAGCTGCGTGTGCTGCCGTTGAGCGTGCCGGCCGGCAGGTTGCTGTTGCCGCCCTTGATCGCGCTTTCCACCTGCGCCAGCGACAGGTTGCGCGCCGCCAGCGCATACGGGTTCATCTGGATGCGCACCGCGTATTTGTGCGAGCCGAACACCAGCACTTGCGCCACACCGGGGATGGTCGAGATCTGCTGGGCGACGCGCGTCTCGGCATAGTCGTCGAGCTGGGTCAGCGGTAACTGGTTGGCCGACAGCGCCAGGTAGATGATGGCGAAGTCGGCCGGGTTGACCTTGCGCAGGGTCGGCGGCGACGGCATGTTGTCGGGCAGGCGGCGCACGCTTTGCGAGATCGCGGTCTGCACGTCCTGCGCGGCGGAATCGATGTTGCGATCGAGGTCGAACTGCAGCGTGATGCGGGTGCTGCCGGCAGAACTGACCGAGTTCATCGAACTCACCCCGGGGATCGCGCTGAACTGGCGTTCCAGCGGCGTGGCCACCGATGCTGCCATGGTCTGCGGGTCGGCGCCGGGCAGGCTGGCGGAGACGCTGACGGTGGGGAAATCCACGTTGGGCAATTCGCTGACCGGCAGCGTGAAATAGGAGGCGATGCCGAACACGATCAGCGCCGACATGACCAGCGTGGTCATCACCGGACGGTGGATGAAGGGGGCGGAGAGGTTCACGGTTGAGTCGCCGCCTGCGGCTTGTCTTCGGCGAGCGCGACCTTGGCGCCCGGCCGCAGGTTGCGCGGCACGCGCGTCACCACCCGGTCGCCTGGCTTCAGGCCGGAGGAGATCACGGCCAGGTCATCCACCTGACGGTCCACCTGCACCGCCCTGATAGTGGCGCTGCCCTTGTCGACCAAATACACGAAGTTGCCGTCCTGCCCGGTCTGGATCGCGGTCTGCGGCACGACCACGGCATCGGCTTGCAGCGTCAGCCGGGTGCGCACGCCGACGTACTGCCCCGGCCACAGTTGCTCATGCGCATTGGAGACGCTCGCCTTGAGCAACACTGTGCCGGTGTCGGTGTTGATCGTATTGTCGATGAAAGCCAGTTCGCCCTGGTCGAGTTCGCCGCTGCCATCCTCGCGCGTGATGAAGATGCGGATGCTGTGCTGCGCCTGGTATCGCCTCAGGTCTGCCAGGTTCTGCTGCGGGATGCTGTACTGCACCAGCAGCGGCTGTATCTGGTTGATCACCACCAGCGGCGTGGTGTCGGCGGGCGCCACCAGGTTGCCGGCCTTGACCGCTATGCTGCCGGTGCGACCGCTGATCGGCGCGCGGATGTCGGTGTAGGCGAGATTGATCTCGGCCTGCTTCAGCGCCGCCTGTGCCTGGTCGACTGTCGCACGCGCCGTATCGTATTCCTGGGTGGTGACGAATTCCTTGCTGGCCAGCGGCGCCAGGCGCTGCGCCTGTGCCTTCGCGTATTCCCATTCGGCGCGTGTCGCGGTCACGGCAGTCGCATACTGCGATGGATCGATGCGGAACAGTCTTTGCCCCTTTTGCACCAGCTCGCCTTCGCGGAACAATACCTCCTTCAGCATGCCGCTGATCTGCGGCCGGATCTGCACGCTGTGTTCGGGCAGCACCTGTCCGACCGACTGCAGCGAGATCGGCATCGGCTGTATCCGTGCTGCCGCCGTTTCCACGACCAGCGGTTTGTTGTCGCGTTTACCCTTGGAGTCGTCGGCGGGCGCGAGGCGCCATTGCGCCAGCGCAACCAGGCCCACGACGAGGATGATGATGATCAGTAGCGGAAGGATTTTGCGTGTCACGGTGACTCCATCGTAGTTCAATTCGTTAACATAATCGTCCTTCCTTGCAGGGGGAAGGAACTAGCGTAGCGCTGAATCAACTTCGTTCCCTCCCCCTTGCAGGGGGAGGGTTAGGGTGGGGGTAGAGTGTTGGCATTCCTGCCGTCACTGGCAATTCCACCGTCCTACCCCCATCCCGACCTTCCCCCTTAAAGGGGGAAGGAGTAAAACCATTCAGTCTCCTTGATGCATGCACTAGCGAGCCGCGGGTGCCTTAAGGCCGCCCACTGCATGGCCCAGGGCGGCACGCGCCGCCGCCCAGTCGAGGCGCGCCTGCACCTGTTGTACGCGGGCATTGGCCAGCGTGGTTTGCGCGTTCAGGGTATCGAGGATGGTGTCGAGTCCGTTCTGGTAGCGTGCGGTGGACGATTCCGACGCGAGCGCGGCGTTCTTCAACTGTGCGGCGCTGCTATCCAGCGTTGCGGTTGCAGTGAGCAGGTTCTGGTATGCCTGCCACACCTGCAGTTCGACCTGGCTGCGCAGGTCGTCGCTGTCGGCGCGGGCGCTGTCCAGTTGCGCCTCGGCCTGCTGCACGGCGGCGCGGTCGGCGAACCCGGCGAACAGCGGCACCTTGAGGCTGAGCAGGGCGCTGAATTGCGAACTGCTGCCGACGTCCATGACCCGGGTGCGGCCGGCATTGGCGTCGACGCCGAGGCTGGGCAGCCCGCTGCTGCGGATCGCGACCAGCTTCGCGGCCGCAGCTTGTTCCTGTGCCTTGGCGGCAAGCAGTTCGGGGCGTGCGTTGCGCGCATCATCGAGCAGGCTGGACACGGATCGCTGCGGCAACGCTGGCTTGTCCTGCGCTTCCCAGCCTGCAAGCAACATGGGTGTATCGGGATGCTCGCCGACGGCTACCGCCAGCGTGCCTTGCGCAGATGCAAGTTGTCCCTCGGCCTGCTGCAAGGCGAGCTTTGCGCCGGCCAGTGCCGCGTCGGCCTTGTACTCATCGCCCACGGTGGCAAGTCCTGCCGACCTGCGATCCTGTGTCGCCGCCAGGTTGGTTTCAGCGTCTTTCAGGCTTTCGCGGTCGACCTGCGACAGCGCCTGAAAACCGAGCACCTGGTAATAAGCCTGCTCCACCTGCAGGATCACGTCCTGCAGGGTCTGGTCCTGGCTCAACCGTACCGAGGCCAGTTCGAATTGGGCCTGCTCCAGCGTGCCGCTGCGCGTGCCGAAATCCCACAGCAGGTAGCTCAGGCTGACACTGGTGCCGTAGCGGGTCTGGATATTGGCCGGCAGGCCGGAAAAGTTCAGGCTGCGGCTGCGTTGCGCGCTCAGGGTCGCATCGACCTGCGGCCAGTAGCCGGCGCGCGCCAGTTCCACCCCTGCCTGCGAGGCGCGCAGCGCCGCCCAGGCCTGCTTCGTCTTCGAATTGCGCTGCAAGGCCAGGTCGGTCAATTGCACCAGGGTCAGCCCCGGCATCGCGGCAGGCGCGCCGCTGTTTGCATCCGTTGTGATCGCATCTGCACGGGCTGGTGTCGCCAGTGACAGCATCGCGGCAAGGAGCAATGAATTGAGCGGGAAGGTAATTTTCATTCTTTTGCTGCGACCGGGCACGGGCGGCAGAGTTCAGGGTGGTTGGTCAAATATTGTGTCGATCTGCCTAATCATACTGCCAGCAGGCTGTCCTGTCTGGCTGTCCTGCTGAACCGGACCACGGCGCAGGCGTTTCCGACGTTAAAATTTACCCCCGCGCCTGCCTTGCGTATAATGCTCCGCTTTGCAGAGGATATTTACCATGCGTATTACCCAAAAAGCGCTGACCTTCGACGATGTCCTTCTGGTCCCGGCACATTCGAACGTATTGCCGCGCGATGTAAGCCTGCATACCCAGCTCACCCGCAAGATATCGCTGAACATCCCGCTGTTGTCCGCCGCGATGGACACGGTCACCGAGGCGCGCCTGGCGATCGCGCTGGCACAGGAGGGCGGTATCGGTATCGTGCACAAGAACATGTCCGCCAGGTTGCAGGCGCAGGAGGTCTCCAAGGTCAAGCGCTTCGAGAGCGGGGTGGTGAAGGACCCGTACACGATCGCCCCGGACATGACCGTGCGCGATGTGCTCAACATGACGCGGCAGCACAAGATCTCCGGCCTGCCGGTAGTGGACGGAAAAAAGGTGGTCGGCATCGTCACCAACCGCGACCTGCGCTTCGAGAGCAACCTGGACCAGCCGGTGCGAAACATCATGACGCCGCGCGAGAAGTTGATCACGGTCATGGAAAGCGCCAGCCGCGAAGAAGCGCGCGCCTTGATGCACAAACATCGCCTGGAACGCGTGCTGGTGGTGAACGATGCATTCGAATTGCGCGGCCTGATCACCGTGAAGGACATCCTGAAGTCGAGCGAACATCCGCTGGCGTGCAAGGATGACTTTGGCCGCCTGCGCGTTGGCGCGGCGGTAGGCGTGGGTGAGGGTACGGAAGAGCGGGTCTTGTTGCTGGCCGAAGCCGGCGTGGACGTGATCATCGTGGATACCGCGCACGGCCACTCGCATGGCGTGCTGAGCCGCGTGCAGTGGGTGAAGAAGAATTTTCCGCAGGTTGAAGTTGTCGGCGGCAACATCGCCACCGGCGCGGCGGCCAGGGCGTTGCTGGATCACGGCGCGGACGGCGTCAAGGTCGGCATCGGTCCGGGCTCGATCTGCACCACGCGCATGGTCGCGGGGGTGGGTGTGCCGCAGATCACGGCGATCCTGAACGTGGCCGAAGCGCTGGAAGGCAGCGGCGTACCGCTGATCGCGGACGGCGGGGTGCGTTTCTCCGGCGACATCTCCAAGGCGATCGCCTCCGGCGCTCACACGGTGATGCTGGGCGGCCTGTTCGCCGGCACCGAAGAAGCACCGGGCGAAGTGGAACTGTTCCAGGGACGATCCTACAAATCGTATCGCGGCATGGGCAGCATAGGCGCGATGCAGCAAGGCTCGAGCGACCGCTATTTCCAGGACAACGAAGGCAACCAGGACAAGCTGGTGCCGGAAGGCGTGGAAGGGCGCGTGCCGTACAAGGGCAGCGTGATGGCCGTGATCCACCAATTGATGGGCGGCCTGCGCGCCAGCATGGGCTACCTCGGCTGTCCCGATATTGCCACCATGCATACCAAGGCCGAGTTCGTGCAGATCACTGCCGCCGGCGTGCGCGAGTCGCATGTGCACGATGTGCAGATCACCAAGGAAGCGCCGAATTATCATGTGGACTAGTCGTTAGACGTTAGTCGTTAGTCGATAGTTAAACCCGGCTCGGCAACGTTTTTAACTAATGACTAACGACTAGCGACTAACGACTATGCCCGGATATCGTGATCTTAAAGTTTGGCAGGCATCCATGCGGTTGGCTGAGGAGGTCTATCGGCTGAGCGCGCGGTTTCCGAAACATGAAATTTATGGTCTTGCCAGCCAGTTGCAACGCTCGGCAGTTTCCCTGCCATCCAATATTGCCGAAGGGCATGGGCGCAACTCCAGCAAGGAATTCAATCATTTTCTTGGCATAGCCCTGGGGTCTCTTGCGGAACTGGAAACGCAACTCATCCTGGCGCAAAACTTGAATTATTTGGCCGAAGAAGAAACCAACCCGGCTCTGCAAACTGCCGACGAGATAGGCAAGATGCTCAAGGGGCTGAAAAAGTCCCTTACCCCAACTAGCGACTAACGACTAACGACTACCAACTAATGACTGCCCACAAAAAACTCCTCATCCTAGACTTCGGCTCCCAATACACCCAGCTCATCGCACGCCGCGTGCGCGAGGCCCACGTCTATTGCGAACTGCATCCGTGGGACATGACAGCGGAAGAGATACGCGAGTTCGGTCCTGCTGGGATAGTGCTTTCCGGCGGGCCGAATTCGGTATACGAGGATGAGACGCCTCAAGTGCCGCAGCTGGTGTTCGAGCTTGGCGTGCCGGTGCTGGGTATCTGCTACGGCATGCAGACGATGGCGGCGCAACTGGGCGGCAAGGTGGAGTCTGGCCATGTGCGCGAGTTCGGTTATGCCGAGATCCGTGCGCGCGGGCATTCGAAATTGTTCGACGGCATCCAGGACCGGGGCAATGCGCAGGGTCATGGTTTGCTCGACGTGTGGATGAGCCACGGCGACAAGGTGACTGCATTGCCGCCGGGTTTCGCGGTGATTGCGGACAACGCGGCGACACCGATCGCCGCGATGGCGGACGAGGCGCGCCGCTTCTACGCGGTGCAGTTCCATCCGGAAGTCACGCATACGCCGCAGGGCAAGGCCATCATCGCGCGCTTCGTGCATGATATCTGCGGCTGCGGCCAGGACTGGAACATGCCGGATTATATCGGCGAGGCAGTTGACAGGATCCGCGCCCAGGTTGGCGCCGAGGAAGTCCTGCTCGGTTTGTCCGGCGGCGTGGATTCCTCGGTCGCTGCGGCGCTTCTGCATCGCGCGATCGGTTCGCAGCTTATTTGCGTGTTCGTCGACAACGGACTGCTGCGCCTGCACGAAGCGGAGCAGGTGATGGACACCTTTGCGAAGAATCTTGGCGTGAAAGTGATCCATGTCGATGCCGGCGGCGAGTTCATGAAGCACCTCAAGGGCGTCACCGATCCGGAGCAGAAACGCAAGGTCATCGGGCGCGAATTCGTCGAGGTATTCCAGCGCGAATCGGCCAAGTTGACCGGGGTCAAATGGCTGGCGCAGGGCACCATCTATCCCGACGTGATCGAATCGGCCAGCGCCAAGACCAAGAAAGCGCACACCATCAAGTCGCACCACAATGTCGGCGGCCTGCCGGATACGCTGCACCTGAAATTGCTCGAGCCGTTGCGCGAACTGTTCAAGGACGAGGTGCGCGAACTCGGCGTCGCGCTTGGTTTGCCGCACGATATGGTGTATCGCCATCCTTTCCCCGGTCCCGGCCTGGGCGTGCGTATCCTGGGCGAAGTGAAATCCGAATATGCCGACTTGCTACGCCGTGCCGACGCCATTTTCATCGAGGAACTGCGCGGTACCACGGATGAATCCGGCAACAGCTGGTACGACAAGACTTCGCAGGCGTTCACCGTATTCCTGCCGGTCAGGAGTGTCGGCGTGATGGGCGATGGCCGCACCTACGAATGGGTAGTGGCATTGCGCGCCGTGCAAACGCAGGACTTCATGACCGCGCACTGGGCGGAATTGCCCTATGCGCTATTGGCCAAAGTCTCCAACCGCATCATCAATGAAGTACGCGGTATCAATCGAGTCGTGTACGACATCTCGGGAAAGCCGCCGGCCACGATAGAGTGGGAGTGACAAGTCGCTTGATTGCACATGGGGAAATTTGACAGGCAATAAACAATAAATGTCAGCGCTTCATTTGGCGAATTGCGGCACTCCTGAATTTCAACAATTAAACAATTTATTAACTCGTGGCAGCAAGGTGGCACACTTGCTGCTGAAGAGCAGGCTGGCAATGAAATTTTGTACTGGTGTATTGGCAGGTTAATGAGCATGCTGAAAATGTTGATTGTTGATTAAATAGTTTAAATCCATTAGAGTGATGTCAACCATGTGAACTTGTTGTTGCAGAATAATGAATACTAAGGGTTTTTTGCGATAGACGGGTTAAATAATAATAACGATTCTTGAGGAGAGCAGTGATAATGAACCTGGCGCGGGCTTGGCTATGCATATTCGTGTTGATGGTGTCAGCCAGCCCGGTATTCGCCGACACCGGCAAGCAAAATGCTGTCGATATAAAACTGACCCAGAACAAGGTCGAAGTAATCGATGGCAAGGACAAGCTGGTCGCCGTGGAAAAGATTGCGCCCGGCGATGTAATTCAGTACGAGGCGACTTATCACAACGTGACGCAACATGCCGTCCAGGGTCTGAAGGCAGACCTGCCGATCCCGAAAAATACCCAGTATGTGAAGCAAAGTGCCCGGCCCGGCAACGTGCTGGCCAGCACCGATGGTGCGGCCTTCGCGCCAACCCCGCTCAAGCAAAAAATCAGGAATGCAAATGGCGTGATCGAAGAGCGCGACGTTCCGCTGGCGGAATACCGGCATCTGCGCTGGGATCTGGGAGAATTGTCCGGCGGCAAAAGCGTGACGGTCGTCGCGCGCGTTCGGGTTGATGCCCTGCCGGAAAGCAAGACTGGTGCAGTGGGGCAGTGACGGAATGGGGGCCTGGTTGCCTGGCCGGATATTCCTGCAATTGATGGTAACAGTGTTTCGAGTTGATTTTTGTTGACAATTTTTTATCAAATCTTCAGGGGTTGAAAAATGGCTAAAATATTTTCCTGGTATGAAAAAAATATGGATGTGCTGCGTCTTTTTGCAGCGACGGCCATTTTTGCTCTTGGCGCCTTGACTGCGGGCGTGACGCAGGCGGCCACGCCTCCGGCAGGCAGTTCTATCGGCAACCAGGCATCGGCAACTTATACCGATTCCTCTGCGATCAGCCGCACTTCGACCTCGAACACGGTGAACACCATCGTGCAGCAAGTCGCCTCCTTCACGCTGACCAGCGCGCATTCCGTCAGCGCGGCACCCGGATCGCCATTGGCCTTTTCGCACCAGATCACCAATACCGGAAACGGGTCCGATACCTTCAATCTGGACATATCGGCCACGGGCGGGAGCGTGCCTGGAGACTTGTCCGCTGCATCGTTCTACATCGACGCGAACTGTAATGGCATCGCGGACAATGGCACTACGATCACCTCATTGGGGCCGATCGCTGCGGGCTCAAGTTCCTGTTTCATCGCTGCATCGACGGTGAGCGGCGGCGCTGCGAATAACGACACGGCCTCGTTCACGGTACGGGCCGCGACGCAACTTGGAGGATTCGCCGACCAGACCAACGTTGATTCGGTGACGGTAACGGCGAATGCCGTCATCACGGTGCTGAAGTCGATCAGCGTGCCCAGTGGCATACCCGGCACGACGGTGACCTATACATTGACCTATACCAACAGCGGCAACAATGCCGCCACCCACGTGGTGCTGGCGGATATCATCCCGTCCGGCATGACCTATGTGGCGGGTTCGGGCAGATGGAGCGTGAGCGGGGCGACCGCTCTGGGTGACGCCACCGGCGGCGATCAACCGGGTATCTCTTATGATTTCAATGTGACCACTGCCAATACGGTCACGGCCAATATAGACAGCGTGGCCAGCGGCCAGAGCGGCACCTTGCAATTTTCGGCAACGGTGGACGCCGGCGTGGTACCTGGCACGATCAACAATACCGGCGATTACTGTTACTACGACGGTGCATCCCAGCAGCCGGGAACGTCGAATGGCACTTCGGGTGCAGGCGCCACGAACTGTTCGACGAACGGTACGCCGACTGGCACCGTGCCGTTCACCGTGCTGCAATCGGCGGCAGTGGTACTCGATGACAACGGTTCGTCGACCGACTCGGATGGACTCAACGACAAAGTCACGGTAGACAGCGCGACCCAGGGATCGACCGTCTCTTTCGAAGTCGTGGTGCATAACAACGGCAACGGCACGGATACCTTCAACATCACCTTGCCGGGCCCGAATACATTCCCGTCGGGAACCAGTTTTGCCTTGTACAAGACGGGCGGGGCGGTGCCATTGACCGATTCAGGCGTAGACGGCGTCGACACCGGTCCGATTGCTGCGAACGGCACGTATGTAGTGGTGGTGAAAGCGACCTTGCCCGGCACTGCAACAGGCGGCGGCGCGTACGACGATGTGGTCAAGGCGACATCGGTGGCTGACCCTGGCACGTCCGATACGACGACCATCGAACTGGGCACCATCACGCCCAATACGGTCGACCTGACCAACGATAAAGCGGTTGCGACAGCGGTGGCGGGAGATGGTCTTGGCCCTGACGATGGCAACTCGAAACGCACGGTCAGCGTCAATCCGGGATCGTCTGCCACGTTCACATTGTTCGTCAACAACACCTCGGGCGTGGCCGACAATTTCGATCTTTCGACCACGACCCCCCTGCCTTCTGGCTGGGCAGTGACTTTCCTAGCCGCGACCGGTGGTTTGGGTTCGGAGTGTTCGACCACCGGGGCAAGCCTGACCAATACCGGCACGATCACGGCAGCATCGAACAAGGTCGTCTGTGCGGTGGTAACGACGACCGCGGCCAGCGTGGCCGGTGATACCGATGTCGTGTTCAAGGCACTGTCGCCGATCAGCACGGCAGCGGATACCATCAAGGATACCGTGACGGTTAACACGGTGCGTTCGCTGACCTTGACGCCAGTCAACAGCGGACAGATCTTTGCCGGTGGTTCCAAGGTCTATACCCACATCCTTAAAAACACCGGTACCGTCACAGAGACCAGCATCGGGCTGGCTACTGCGCTGACCGGCGTGACGGCTTCATGGAGCGCGGTAATATATGAGGACACCAATACCAACGGTGCATTGGATGCAGGTGATGCGGTGGTTCTAACGGTCGGACCGCTGGCACCGGGAGTGAGCGAGACGCTGTTCGTCAAGGTGCAGGCCCCGGGTTCGGCAGCGGCCGGCGACATCGACGTTTCGACGCTGACTGCCACGGCCACGACCTGTACCGGCGGTACCTGCTCGGGATCGCCGCCTGCAGCGCCTGTCGTCAACACGACCGATACTTCCACCGTCATCGCCGGCCAGGTAGCGCTGACCAAGGAGCAGGCGCTGGATGCCGCATGTGACGGCACGCTGGATGGCAGCTATTCCAATGGCAATATCACCACGGGTGCGATCCCGGGTGCGTGCGTGCGCTATCGAATCACCGCGCAGAACCTGGGGGCAGCAGACGTGACTACATTGGTCATCAGTGATGCGACGCCGTCGAATACCCGCTATAACTGCCAGGGTTCAGGGGCGGGTTCAGCTGGTCCTGCGGCGGGTGATGCAGCGGTAGATGTGGGTTCGATCACGGCATCCCCGACCCACTGCCTGACGGGAACGGTGGAAGCCACGGTTGGTACGTTGACTCCCGGTGCCAGTGCTGTGCTGACCTTCAGTATCCAAATCAACCCGTAAATCAGGATGCATTTGGACCAATCGGGAGGGGCATACCCCCTCCCTTTTTCTTATCAGCAGTAGTAAAGAGGCAACGAGTGCCCAGGTTTTGATAAGAGGAATCATAAGAACGGAGCTGTTGAGTCAACTGATCCGGGATTTGAAAAAATGGCAAGCGACCGCTAGATGATGTTTAGGAATGACTACAGCTTGGGGTACAGAGCAAAGCGCCTGATTCAGTTTGCGATGTGGTGCTGCCTCGGTATTTTCTCCGTTCTGTCATCAGGACCGGCGCAGGCGGCAGTAACCATCACCAACCAGGCCCAGGTCGATTACATCAACTCCGGTTCGCTGGCGGGAAACGGTATTTCCAACACGGTAACAGTCGAGGTGACGCCGGCGCTGACCGCCTTGGTCAGCGGGCACGTCTGGCTCGACGTCAACCATAACGATATCTTTGATTCGAGTGAGCCGCTGGTGCCGGGCATGGTGGTGGAGTTGCTTGATTCCGGCGGCAATGTGGTGGCATCTGCGATCACCGATGCGGTGGGCTATTACATTCTGGGTCCTGTGGCGCCGGGCTCGGGTTACCAGATCCGCTTCCGCAAAGCGAGCGGTGCCGAACCTGTTTACGCCTCTCCCGTGGATGGCGAACAAGGCGTCAATATATCGAATGCGATCATTTCCGACGGCATCATCCAGGACATCACGCTGCTGGCGGGAACAACGATAACGGAACAAAGCCTGGCACTCGATCCCAGCGGAGTGGTATACGACTCGGTGACGAGGCTGCCACTCGCCGGCGCGATCGTGAGCATCGCCGGGCCGCCCGGATTCGATCCGGCCAGCCACCTGGTAGGCGGCGTATTCAATGTATCGCAGACCACATTGGCGGACGGGCAGTACCAGTTCATCCTGATCGGGGCATTCCCGGCGGGGGTATATACATTGAGTGTCACGCCGCCGGCAGGTTATCTGTCACCCTCTGCCTCGATACCTGCCGAGGTGGCAGCATTGATCTCGCCGCCGGGTCCGGGCGTCTATGCGGTACAGGCGCAACCGGATCCGCCGACCGGTGGCGACCCGACGACTTACTATCTGGATTTCGACCTCAACAGCGGGGCGATGGAGATCAGCAACAACCACATCCCGCTGGATCCGGTGGCAGCTCCCGGCAGCGGATTGCTGCTGGAGAAGACTGCGTCGGTCAGCACTGCGGAGATCGGCGACTTCATCGATTACACGCTGACCATGAAGAACACCACGGCAACCGACATCACCGGAGTGAGCGTCTCCGATACGTTGCCGTTCGGATTCTTCTATCAGTCTGGAAGCGCACGCCTGGACGGGGTGGCAATGCCGGATCCCGCCGGCGGGCATGGGCCGCAACTGACATTCACGGCAGGCACCGTGGCGGCGAACTCGACGAAAATTATCCGCTACCGGGTGCAGATCGGCATCAATGTTGCGCCCGGAAACCTGGTCAATTACGCCCAGGCCGCGGGCGTCAGCGTAACTTCCAATACTGCGAGTGCCACCGTCAACGTGACGCAAGGCGTGTTCAGCGACAACGGCTATATCAGCGGGCGGGTCTACCTGGACTGCAACCGTAACCGGGAACAGGATAAGGAAGAGGTCGGGATCCCGGGCGTGCGCTTGTTCCTGGAGGATGGCACGTCCGTCGTGACCGATGAGGACGGCAAATATTCGCTCTACGGCATCAGCTCGCACACTCATGTATTGAAGGTCGACGAAGTGACCCTGCCGCAGGGAATGCGACTAGAGTCCCTGTCGAATCGCAATGCCGGTGTCGAGAGCAGTCGTTTCATCGACCTGAAGAAAGGCGAGTTGTTGCGTGCGGATTTCGCCTCGGACAGCTGCTCTGACGCGACCCGGGAAGAGTTGAACAAACGCGCCCAGTCGTATGCGCGATCGGTCGACGAATCCGAGCGCATGCTGAAGTTCCGCCTCAATCCCGATGCGAACCTGTCCCAGGTGCCGGATGCGCGCAGCCTGCCTTCCAGCGGAGTGGTGACAGCAACCATTCCGTTGCAAACCGGCGCTGCCGGCGACGCCGGCTTCAAGTCGCTTGCGCTGGACAGCGCGTTGAATTCGGACAACTCCAGCCTGCCGACCTCCCCGGTTGCCGCACAACCGGTAGTGGACCTGGAATCCCTGCTGGACGGACTGGACAACCAGCTGGACTTCATCGGGCTGCATGACGGGGATGTGCTGCCGATGGCGCAGACCTCGGTGCGGGTGAAGGGGAATGCCGGTTCGGTGTTCCGGCTGACAGTCAACGGCAAGCAGATCTCCGAACACAGCGTCGGCAAGAAAGTGACGCTGGGCGACCGGCGGCTGGAGGCCTGGGAATACTTCGGTGTCGATCTCGAGCCGGGTGACAACGAACTGTCGCTTACCATGCTGGATCCGTTCGGCAACCCACGCGGCAACCGCACCATTCACCTGGTCGCTCCGGACCAGTTGGCGCATGTCATGCTGGATCTACCGGAAAACATCGTGGCCGACGGCAAGACGCCGGTCATGGTGACGATCAGGCTGGTGGATGACAAGGATGTGCCGGTGACCGCACGCACACCCTTGACACTGGAGGTTGGCAACGGTCAATGGCAGGTGGAAGACCTGAATCCGAAGGAACCGGGGACACAGGTTTTCATCAGCGGTGGCAAGGCCGAATATCTGTTGTTGCCGCCGGCGCAACCGGGAGCTGACTTGGTACGGGTCAGCAGCGGCATGATCCAGGCCGAGCAAAAGATCGCCTGGTTGCCGGAGTTGCGGCCCCTGATCGCAGCCGGGGTGATCGAGGGTGCGATCAATTTTCGCCACCTCAATGCCGGCAGCCTGGTTCCGCTGGACACCCGCGACAGCTTCGAACAGGAGATCAGCCGGTTTTCCTACAGCAATGGCAATTCCTCCGCGGCGGCACGCGGCGCGCTGTTCCTCAAGGGCAAGATCAAGGGCGATTACCTGCTGACGTTGTCCTACGATTCGGACAAGAGTGATCAGGTCACGCTGTTCCGGGACATCCAGCCCGATCGGTATTATCCGGTGTATGGCGATTCCGCTGCCAAGGGGTTCGATGCACAATCGACCGGACGCCTGTACGTGCGCGTGGACAAGGGACGCTCCTATTTGCTGTATGGCGATTTTCAGACACAGAGCCAGTCGCAGGAATCGTCGCTATCCAATTACAGCCGCTCGCTGACGGGATTGAAAGGGCATTATGAAAGCAGCAAGGTGAACGCCACCACGTTTGTCACCATGGATAATTCGTCACAGGTGATCGTGGAGTTTCCGGCCAACGGCACGTCCGGTCCGTTCCAGCTCAATAGCAACGGCGCCACGATCAACAGCGAAAAGGTGGAGATCCTGACGCGCGACCGCAATCAGCCCAGCCTGATCCTCAAGACCGAAGCGCAGACGCGCTTCACCGATTACGAGATCGAACTGGTCACCGGGCGCATCCTGTTTTCGAGTCCGGTCCCGAGTGTGGACGCCAACCTGAACCCGATCTCGATCCGGGTGACTTACGAGATGCCGCAAGGCGGCAAGTCCTACTGGCTCGGCGGTGCCAGCGCCCAGCTCAAATTGAGCGACAACATCGAAGTCGGCGGTGTTGTGGTCAAGGACAACAATCCGCAACAGCCGAATCGCCTGCTCGGGCTGAATGCGACCGCTCGCCTGGCCGAGAAGACACTGCTGATGGGCGAACTCGCCGAAACCAGGACGGCCACCGATGGCACCGGCAGGGCACAGCGCATCGAATTGCGCCATGACGGCGACAAGCTGCAGGGCAGGCTGTTTGCCGGCAGTTCGGATACCGCGTTCAACAATCCGTCTTCCGTGCTCACCCGGGGACGCCAGGAAGCGGGCGGCAAGGGCAGCTACAAACTCAACGACACGACCCGCATCGGTGCGGAAATGGTGGCCAGCAAGGATCGCGCGACCGGCGCTGCCCATGAAGGCATCCTGCTGCAACTGGAACATGCGCTGTCGAGCAGGACCAACGTGGCAGTGGGGATGCGCGATACGGTCGATACCAGCGTGACTCCCGGCGTGACGCCCTTGCACGTCATCACCGTGCGCGGGAAAATGAGCACGCGTCTGGAGAGCCTGCCCGACGTGACACTCAGCGCCGAGATGGAACAGGATACGACCGACTCGAGCCGCAGGATGGCGGCGCTGGGTGGCGAATATCAGTTGAGCAGCCGCGGCAGGCTGTACGCGCGTCACGAATTCCTGTCGTCGCTGACCAATGCCTATGCACTGAATGGCGCGCAAAGCACCAATACGACAGTCGTCGGCCTGGATACCGATTACACCGAGAACACGCACCTGTTCAGCGAATACCGCGTGCATGGCGCGATCGATGGACGCGAGGCCGAAGCGGCGATCGGCTTGCGCAACCACTGGGAACTACAACCAGGTCTGCGTTTGAATCTGGGCATGGAACGGGTGCGCAGCCTGGCTGGTGCAGCCGGCAGCAATTCCAGGTCCTATACGACCGCGCTGGATTACACCGCCGATCCCGACTGGAAGGGCTCGGGACGACTGGAGTACAACAATTCGAGTTCGTCGAGGAGCTGGCTGAATACGCTGGATGGCGCATGGAAATTGAATAACAGCTGGAGCCTGCTCGCCAAGCAGGTGTATTCGATCACCACCAACGTCGGCATCGGTGCCGGCTCGCGCATCCAGTCGCGCCTGCTTTCCGGCCTGGCCTGGCGCGATCTTGACCGCAACAAGTGGAATGCGCTCGGCAAGTACGAGCACAGGCGCCAGACCGACACGACCGCAGGGTCGGATTTCTGGCAGATGATGGATATCGTTTCCCTGAACCTGAATTATCAGCCGCGACACGACTGGCAGTTTACCGGTCATTATGCCGGCAAGCTGCTGGATGATCATAGCGCGGGACTGAATTCTTCGTCGATGACGAATCTGCTCTCCGGGCGCGTCATGTATGACATCTCCGAACGCTGGGATGCTGCCTTGATGGCGTCGGTGATGCATACCCAGGGCGCATCGCAGGGGACCCGGTACGGAATGGGCATGGAGATCGGTTACCTGATGCAGGCGAACACCTGGGTCTCGCTGGGTTACAACTTTTTCGGTTTCAATGACCCGGACCAGATAAACACGAATTATTCCAGCCAGGGGATCTACATGAGGCTGCGCTACAAGTTCGACCAGGACCTGATGGTCGGCGCATTCGACAAGAACAAAGAGGACGAGAAATGTTGCCCAAGATGAAACCCACTCTCACGCAGCGTGCCGGCAGCTGTCTCGCGGTCATTCTGCTGACGTGCAACGGCGCAGCGTTTGCCGCGGACATCCCGGACCAGATCGGTGCCTTGCGGGAACAGGCGATCGCGGCAGGTGAATCAGGCAACGACGAAGCCGTGTACCTGTCGGCAAAAGCGCAGGCATTGCTGGATTTCGGTTTCGAGGAATATACCGAAAAGGACAGTCCGGAGCTGGTGCAGTTCGTGCTGCAACAGGTGCCGCTACTGATCGAGGCGGCGCGCAGCGGCAAACAGCCACCGGATATTGCGCCGCCGGTTGGGGCCAGGATACGCCCTGACCTGTGGAAGATACTGGCCGAAGACAAGGCGTCGCCACAGTTCAGCTGTACGGCATCCTGGCTCGGCCGTCTCGAGGTGGCATTGGACTGGGCGGCGCATGAGATGCATGAGCTTGGTCTGCGGCATGCGCAGCGTTATCTGGACGATGCGGAATCCTATGCGCGCGACGCCGGGCAGCAAGCGAAATCCTGCCCGCATCGAGGTGCAAGCAATACAGATGAGATACGGCACCGGTTGATCCAGCTTCCGGGACAAGTACACTTTGCCTTCGATTCATTCGAGCTGAGCGCGGCGAGCATGGAGATACTGAGACAGTTATCAGAAATAATGCGTGCGTATCCGTCCTTGAAGTTGCAGTTGGTCGGCCATACCGATGTCAATGGCGGAGAGCATTACAATGAGATCCTGTCGCAACGGCGGGCCGATCAGGTGCGCAACTGGCTGGTCGCGTCGGGCTTGTCGGCCGACCGTTTCGCAACCGCTGCCATGGGTAAACGCTACCCGCTGATGCCGGGGAGGGGGACGAGCAATGGCGCGCACAATCGCCGGGTCGAGTTTGTCGTGCTGGAGTTGAAAGTCGTTGCGCCAGGACTCGAAGTGACCAGCAAGCCGGTGGCGTCGGATCTGCAACCGTATGTCCCCGCAGGAGGCAAGCCTTGAGAAATTTTCGCAAGTCATGCGGTTCAATCGAGGCCACACGATCTGCCGGACCGGATATGGGACAAAGATGAGGATTGTTCGAGACGGTTTTCGTGGTTGGTGCCGGGCAGTCGTCGCCGTTATCGGATTGACGCTGCTGGCCAATCTGCTGGGTGCAAGCCAGGCCCAGGCAGCGGTGCGAGCGTTCACGATACGTTATACCGCGAACACCAACGGCAATATCGCCCAGACCGGCAACGTCGTGATGAAGTGTTCCGGCACCTGCACCTCGATAAACAATACCTCCAACATGGTCGATGTGGATGTCGATAGCGATGCCTCGACCTTCAATTCCAGCAGTGCCGACCTGAGCTTGCCTGCCGGTGCCAATATCCTGTTCGCCGGATTGTACTGGGGCGCGCGCGCTGCCCCGACGACACCACGCAACCAGGTGTTGTTTGGTACGCCGGGGAGCTTCGGCTATACCCTGTTGACGGCCTCCAATCTGGATTTCTACGACACCTCGGGCGCAGGCAACAATTACTATGACTATGGCGGCTTTGTCGATGTGACCAGCAGGGTTCGGGCAGGGGGCAACGGCACCTACTGGGTGGCCAATGTACAAACCCTCAAATGCAATAATGGATGCTGGGGTGGCTGGAGTCTGGTGGTGGTCTATGCTGACAGCGCCCAGTCATTGCGCAACCTGACCGTGTTCGATGGTTACCAGTATGTAAGCAACGCCACGGGCACTACCATGGGCATCGCCGGTTTCCTGACCCCGTTGAGCGGCCCCATGTATACACATATCGGTCTGGTGGGATGGGATGGAGATAGTGGGGCGGCCGGGGGGGTGTACACCGGAGACCAGTTCTCGGTGAATGGCACGGCGCTATCGGATGCCTGCAATCCGTCGAACGACTTTTTCAATTCCAGCATCTGTACGCTCGGTGTTTCGACGACGAATCGAAATCCGGTGATCACCAATACGCTGGGGGTGGACATCGATCAGGTGAACGTGCCTGCCGGTATCGTCAACAACGGTGATACTTCGGCGACACTGAAATTCTCCACCACCGGCGAATATTTCTATCCCCAGGTCGCCACCTTCGTGACCGACCTGTATGTGCCGATCGTGGCACCCAATGTGGTCAAGACCGTGGCCGACGTCAACGGCGGCGACCTGGTGGTGGGCGATGTGATGCGCTATACCATCTCGCTCGGCAACACCGGCCAGGACACGGCCACCAATACCATCCTGACCGACAACATTCCAGCCTGGACCACCTATGTGCCCAACAGCCTGGAGATCATTTCCGGGGCGAATGCAGGTCACAAGTCCGACGGTAGCGGGGATGACCAGGCCGAATATATCGCCAGCGGTACGCCGCGGGTAGTGTATCGGCTGGGCAACGGCGCCAATGCGAGCAGTGGGGGAAGTGTCCCGTTTGGTTCCTTCACCTCGATGAGTTTCGATGTGACGGTGAATGCCGGCATTCCCTCCGGTACCATCCTCACCAATGCGGCCGACATCGGCTATGCCGGACAGACGCTGCCGCAATCCTTCACCACCACCAGCGCCATCGTTGCCGCCGTGGTGCTGACGCCGCCGAGTATGACCAAGAGCTATGCCACCAATCCGATCGCGCTGGGCGGCACCACGCGCATGAACATCGTGGTTACCAACCCGGGCAACAATGCCAACAGCCTGACCGGCATCACCTTCAGCGACACCTACCCTGCAAACATGGTGAACAGCGTCTCGCCGAATCCGACCATCAGTTGCACGCCGGGCGCGACGGCGGGCGGGCTCACCGGTGGCGTGGCAGGGGGCAACACCATCGGCATGAATCCCGGCGCAACCTTGCCGCCCAACAGCAGTTGCACCATATCGGTCGATGTCACCAGTTCGGTTGCAGGAAATTACAACAACACCATCAGCGACCTGACCTCCAGCAACGGCGGCGACGCGGCGGCAGTCAGCGGTACCCTGTCGGTGGGCAAGCCGTCGATCAGCAAGTCATTCGCAGCCTCGACGGTGGTAGCGGGTTCGCCGCTAACCCTGACCCTGACGCTCACCAATCCGACTGCGGTAGCGCTGACCGGGGTGGCGTTCGCCGACACATATCCGGCCGGTCTGGTCAATGCCGCCACACCGAATGCCAGCACCACTTGCGGCGGTACGTTGACTGCGGCAGCGGGAGGCGGACTGGTTTCGCTGGCGGGTGCTGGAGTGCCGGCGCTAGGCAGTTGTACGGTCAGCGTGGATGTGACCAGTGCCAGTGCCGGGAGCTACAGCAACGTCGCAGGCGGCGTATCGTCCAATGAGACCGGCGCGGCGGGGCTGGACAGTGCGCCGGCCACGCTCACCGTGATCGGCGCGCCGATCGCCAGCAAGGTGTTCCAGCCGCCTTCCGTGGTACAGAACGGGATCAGCGCGCTGCGCGTCACCATCAGCAATCCGAATACCACGACTACGCTTACCGGTGTGGCGTTCACTGATACTTACCCAAGCAATCTGGTCAATAACGCAGCGGCAAACTCAACCCTGAGTTGCACCGGCGGTTCGAGCGCTACCAAGGTGGGGGGGGTGGCGGCAGGCAACACCCTGGGAATCAGCGGTGGTACGCTGGCGCCGGGAGGCAGTTGCACCGTGACGGTGAATGTCTCCAGCGGCACGGTCGGAAATTACCTCAACAGCACCGGTGTGATCAGCAGCAACGAAGGAGGAAGCGGTGCGGCCGCCACGGCAACGCTGAACGTGAACAACAATGTGGCGCCGACCGCAACCAAGGCGTTCAGTCCGGCGACCATCCAGCCCAATGCCACTTCCACGCTGACCCTGACTTTCACCAATTCCAATGCGGTGGCGGTGACGGGCCTGGCGTTCACTGACAACTATCCGGTAAGTTTTTTTAATGCCGCGACGCCAGCGTTGTCCAATACCTGCGGCGGCACGGCAACGGCGGTAGCCGGAGGATCCACGCTTGCTCTGGTCGGCGGCACCATACCGGCATCAGGCTCCTGTGTCATGACAGTCAAGGTCACCAGCAGCGTGGCCGGGAATTACAACAACACCCTGCCCGCCGGCAGTATCACCACCACTAATGCCGGGGTCGTCGCCACCGATGTTTCACGACAGCTGGCGGTGCTGGCGGCCCCGACCATCACCAAGTCGTTCAGTCCGACTTCGGTGGCAGTGAACGGTACTTCGACCATGACCATCGTGCTGAGCAATCCGCCGATCAATTCGGTGGCACTGACCGGCGTCGCTTTCAGTGATACCTATCCTGCCGGCCTGGTGAACAATGCAACTACGGTAACCAAGAACTGCACGACCGGCGGCACCACCGGCACGACGGCTGCATCGGCCACGGCGACCAATCCCGGCACGCTGACCCTGACCGGGGGGACCATCGCGGTGGGAGGAAGCTGCACTTATTCGGTGGTGGTGAAGTCGGCCACTGCAGGCGGCTACACCAATACCACCGGGGCGGTCGGTTCCACCAATGGCGGCACCGGCCTGACTGCCTCGGCCACGCTGTCGGTGGCGCGTCCCGCGATCAGCAAGGCGTTCTCTCCGACGACGGTGAATACCGGCGCCAACTCGACGCTGACCATCACCCTGAGCAACCCGACCGGAACGGCGATGACGGCAGCAGCATTCACCGATACTTATCCGGGCGGCATCGTCAATGCGACCGCACCGGCGACAACCTGTAGTGGCGGAACCGCGAGCGGCACGATCGGCGGCACCAGCGCCGGCCTGTCGGCCGGCACCATCCCGGCCAATGGCACATGTACCGTCACGGTCACGGTCACGGCGACCGGTACCGCGACCAACACGATCGGGGCGGGTGCATTGACGGTGAACGGCGGCGCGACAAATCCCGTGGCGGCGACGGCGACCCTGTCGGTGAATCCGGCACCCATCGTCAGCAAGAGTTTCTCGCCGTCCAGCATGCTGGACGGGGCGACCACTACATGTGACCATCATCGTGCAGAATCCGAACAGCAGCAACATGACCGGCGTGAGTTTCAGTGACAGTTACCCGGCCAATATGGTCAATGCCGCCACGCCTGCGGTCACGGCATCACCGGCCACCTGCACCGGCACGCTTACAGGTACCGCAGGTGCAGCTGTATTCAGTCTGTCCGGCGGCACGGTGCCGGGCAACAGTGCCTGTACCTATACGGTGGATGTCACCAGCAGTACGGCGGGAACCTACGTCAACAGTACTGGCCCCGTGACATCGGGCAATTTCGGCACCGGTGCTGCGGGCAGTGCATCCCTGATCGTCATGGGGCCGCCCACGGCCAGCAAGTCGTTCACTCCTGCCACCATCAGTGTGAATGCCACATCAGTGCTGCTGGTCACACTGACCAACCCGAACAGTGTCGCCATCACGGGTGCGGCCTTCTCCGACAGCTATCCAGTCGGCATGGTCAACAGCGCGAGCGCTTCGCCATCGACCTCGTGCAGTGGTGCGACGGTTACCGCTGCCGACGGCGGCAATTCGCTGTCGATGACCGGCGCCACCATTCCCGCCAGTGGCAGCTGCAATGTGACGGTGAATGTGACTTCGGCGACGGGCGGGGTGTACACCAACAATACCGGCAGCATCATCACCAGCAATGCAGGGAACGGCGTTTCGGCACAGGCGACGCTGACCGTGACTGCAGTCAATGTCAGCGGTTTTGTATTTGGCGACAGCAATTCCAATGGCAGTCGCGATAGCGGGGAGGACTGGAGCGGCGGCACGACCGTGTATGCCAAGCTGTTCAGCGGTACTTGCCCGGCGGCTGGCGGTTCGACCGCTGAGTCGGTGCAGACCATCAATGCGGGCGGCGGCAGTTATCAATTCTCCAGCGTGGGGGCGGGCAACCATTGCATCGTGCTGAGCAGCAACAGCACGGCGACGGTCGTCACGCCAGGCACGCCGTCGGGCTGGATCAACTCCCAGCCGAATCCCGGGCAGATCAACGTCACGGTCGGCACAGTCGATGTGCCCAACCAGAACTTCGGCCTGTATAACGGCGCGTCGCTGACCGGGCGGGTCTTCGCCGATACCGGCGCGGGCGGCGGCATCGCGAACAACGGCATCCAGGATGGTGCCGAAACCGGCATCAACAATGTCACGGTGGTGCTGAATAATACCAACTGCTCCGGCGGCATTTGCGGCACCACCACCACCGATGGCGGCGGTAACTTCACTATCGCTATCCCGCCCGTTGCGAACGGCAGTTGCATGCTGGTTGAAACCAATGCCAGCGGCTACAGCAGCAATGGCGGCAGCGTCGGCACCACCGGGGGCAGCTACAACCTCGCGAGCGATACCACCACGTTCACTTGTTCGCCGGGAACCAGTTACAGCGGGGTGAATTTCGCCGATGTGCCAGTGAACGCATTTGTCACCGACGGCATACAGACGACCGTCGCGGGCTCGGTGATCTGGTATGCCCATACCTTCACGGCAGGAACGGCCGGCAGCGTCAGCTTCGGCAGCAGTGCCGCCGCCAGTCCTGCCGCGCCTGCATGGAGCGAAGTGCTGTATCTGGACAGCAACTGCAATGCCACTTACGACAGCGGAGAGCCGGCGCTGGCCAGCGCACAGCCGCTAGTTGCAGGTCAGTCGGTGTGCATCCTGGTCAAGGAATTCGTTCCGGCTGCCGCGGCGCTGGGCGCACAGAATCACCTGACCGTGAACGCGACATTCACCCGGACGATCACCGGCATAGTGGACATGCTGAACCGCAGCGATGTCACCACGGTCGGGCTGTTCAGCGGCGCCGGCTTGACCTTGACCAAGTCGGTCGACAAGGTGACCGCCAAGCCGGGCGATACGCTGGTGTATACGGTCAATTACGTAAACAGCAGCAGCGGCGACCTCTCGAACGTGATCATCAGTGACGCGACGCCAACCTATACGCTGTTCCTGAGCGCCAATTGCGGCGTGCTGCCCGCCAACCTGACATTGTGCACGACCACCTTGCCTGCCGTTGGCGGAACCGGGCCGATAATCTTCACCTTCAATGGTGATCTGGCGCCTGCGGCAGGCAGCAGTGTGACATTCTCGGTGCAGGTGCAACCATAGCCAGAGCGGCTGGGGCAGAAACAAACATCTCCTGGAACTGGAAGATGCGCTGTCAGTTCTCTTGTACGTTATTCCCGATGATTAAAATTTCGTCTGACAGAGGGTCACGGTTCGCTCTGCGGAAATAGTCTCGGCCACGTTAATGGAGGACCTCGAGCATCTTCAGCTTTTCGAGGCGGGTCAACGCAATAAAAATTGAACAGAGTGGCGTCCCTCTCCGACTGATCGCGGCGCCTGGCTTCTGGTGAAAGCTGAAAAGGATTTTTATCCGTGGCAATGCGATTATATTTTGCACATCCAGCATCAGCCAGCGCCCTGATTTCTTTCATGTCGGGAGGCTCCTTTTCAGATCTTATCGCCACACGGTGAGGGTTGGATGATTCCACCCGGGCAGCGCAACCGCCAGGACAAGACGAGTTCGCTCGAATAGCACAACTCGATATCGATAACAGCAATACTGATAGGTGGATATAGCGCATTTAGAGTAATTGAACTGCCGCCATTCGTAACCTGACTCCAGCAGCCAGAATAGCAAGCCAGCTCAGATGCTGTTTGTCAGTTCTGGACTCGATTACAGCACATTATTCTTCCTGTGAAGATTTGTCTATCAGTTGCGGACCCAGTTCCACACGCTCTATTTTTGCAAACTGCTCGGTGATCTTGCGGCTGCTGATCTGCACATCATCGACATCCTTGGTTGCCTGGCGGATATGGTCGGCGAGCTTCTTCATGCGCTCGTCGAAGCGGCCGAAATCCTTGCCCAGCTTGCCGAGTTCGTCCTTGATGATATGCACCTGCTTGCGCGTCTCCACGTCCTTCAATACTGCGCGTGCGGTGTTCAGCACCGCCATCAGCGTGGTTGGCGACACCACCCATACGCGCCGCTGCATCGCGTAATCCACCACGTCCGGATGATGCGCATGGATCTCGGCGAACACCGCTTCGGCGGGGACGAACATCACGGCGCCGTCGGAGGTCACTTCAGGGATGATGTATTTGCCGGCGATGTCGTCCACGTGTTTTTTGATGTCGGCCTTGAACTGCCTCGCAGCCAGCACGCGTTCGGCTTCGGTGCCGTCGAACATCCTGTGATAGTTCTCCAGCGGGAACTTCGAATCCACCGCTACCATGCCGGTCGGTTCCGGCAGCTTGAGCACGCAATCGGCGCGGCTGCCGTTGGGCAGCGTGTACTGCATCGCGTATGCCTGCGGCGGCAGGATGTTGCGCACCAGCCCTTCCAGTTGCACCTCGCCGAACGCCCCGCGCGAACGCTTGTCGCCAAGCAATTCCTGCAGGCTCACCACGTTGGTGGTGAGCCCGTCGATCTTTTTCTGCGCCTCGTCGATGGTGGCCAGCCGTGTCATCACATTGACGAAAGTCTCGTTGGTCTTCTTGAAGCCCTCGTCCAGCCGCTCGTTCACCTTGCCGCCGATATGCTCCAGCCGGCCATCCACGGTTTTGGACAGTGTTTCGATGCTGTTCGCCAGATGCTGTGTGGCATTGCGGAAAGATGTCTGGATCAGTTCCTGGTCGGCGCGTCCCTGTTCCGACAGTTTCTCCAGGGTCTTGCTGAGCATGTCGTTGCGCAGGTCGTGCATCGCCTCGCGTGTCACCCGCAGTTCCTCGGTCACTGCGGCACGCAAGCGCTCGGACAGTTCGGTCTGCGCGGCGATCAGGCGGTCGCCCTGCTTGTTGAGGCCGTCATGCAGGTCGGTGAGCATCGCGCGATGCTGCTGCTCCAGCGCCTGCGCCATACGCGCAGGCTGCTTTTGCTGCGCTACCAGCAACACTATCAACAACACCAGCGCAACAACGATAAGGATAAGGATGATTTCCAGCATGGATATTCGGGGCAGGGAAGGATGGGTCGAAGTATAGCGTTCCCACGCCGGGCCGTGGGAAGGTCCGCTGAGCGCGCGTCTATTTTTCCTTGAATGCCTGTTTCAGGATCGCCAGGCCAGTATTCCACGAATCCTTGTCAGCCGCTTCGTTGTAGGCCAGCGGCAAGTTGAACTGTTCGCCGTATTGGTCGGCTTCAGGATTGGTGAAGGCGTGTTTGGCTCCAGGATAGGTTTTCACTTCATAGTTCACGCCTGCCCTGGCCATCTCCTGCCGGAATGCCGCAACCTGCGCCGCAGGGATGAAGGGGTCGGCCTCGCCGCTGAAGGACGCGATGCGTGCCTTGACCATGCCCGGTTGCGCGGGATGGTCGGTGCCGAGGCCGCCGTGGAAACTCAGCACGGCCTTGAGCGGTTCGCCGGCGCGCGCCATGTTCAGTGCCACCGAGCCGCCGAAGCAATATCCGACAGCTGCGATATTGTCCGGGTCGACGGTTTTTTCCTGCTTGAGCAGATCGAGTGCAGCATCGAAGCGTGCCTTGGCCAGTGCCGCATTCGAGCTGACTTCGCTGGAAAATTTCCTGGCATCGTCCGGATGATGCGCCTGCTTGCCGTCGCCATACATATCCAGTGCCATGGCGGTGTAACCTTGCTCGGCGAACATGCGCGCGCGCTTGCGCGCATATTCGTTCTGTCCCCACCATTCATGCACCACCAGGATGCCGGGGCGTTTTCCCTGCACCTGGTCATCGTAGGCGATGTAGCCATTGAGTGTGGTGCCGTTGGCACTGTAGCTGACATCCTTGCCCTGCACGGCAGCGTTCGCAACAGCGCTGGCAAGCGTGAGACCGGCGAAAAATATCAAGGGCTTCATGTATCCTCCTCCCATTGGCAATGTGATGGAATCGTGCGTATTTGGCCGCTACATTGTATAAACATCCGCGATTTCAGGCGAGCTTACATGCCACTGCGCAGTCTTGCTGTTAGACTCAGGGCGACAGCGAGTTCCATCTTTCCCTTCGGCAGTGATCTTCATCCCCGGATTCCCCGTTACTTTTGGTATAATGTCGGATAATTCCTGCTGCCAACAAAGCACGGCAGCATTTTTTTGTTATTTGCCCTGGAGCTGTATACATGACCGAACATAACGTAGCCGAACTCAGAAACCGCCTCAATGCTGACATCAACGATATCGAGTCAGCCAAGACCCTTGGCAATATCTATTTTGATAGCGGTGATGCGCCGCTTGCTATTCTTTATTACCTGCATGTTCTTGAGCTGGATCCCACATTGTCCGGCGTAAGAACCGATCTTGGCGCCATGTACTGGCGCAATGAAAACCTCAGTCTGGCGGAAAAGGCATTCCGCGATGTGATCGCCAGCGAACCCGGCTTTGGCCAGGCGCACATCAATCTCGGCCTTTTGTTGCGGCATGCAAAAGGCAATATTCTCGAAGCGCGAACGGTCTGGCAACAGTTGCTGGACATCAACCCGGATCACGAAATGGCGGCCAAAGCCCAGGAATTGCTGGATGAGTCGAGCCTACTGGTTAACTAGGAGCGATGTCCCCTGTTCTCTCGCTGCGTAAACGGGCAGTCATTCGACACGCTCATGCAGCGAGACAGGGGTCCGGGCGATGGCTTGATGTTCGCTACACCTTAAAACTCATATTCGACTTGCAGTCTTAACACATGGTTGGGCGCCGCTTTGCTTGCGCCAAATAGCCATGCGGCGTTGTAGCGGATGGCTTGCCGATTTCCTATCACAACCTTTCCGAACGCGGCGGGCCCGATTCTGTGATCCTGGTTGTCCTGCGTATCCCATTGATCCCATTTCCCCATCTCGCCCAGGCCTTGCAGCCCGAACTCAAAAGCTTTCTGCCAGCGATATTTGGCTTGCCACTGGTACAGGAAATTTGTGTGGTAAGGGGCGCCGTATTTGTCACCCGGCCCAAGCGAACGCTCGAGCAGCAGGTTGCCGTTTAATTGCAACCTGCCGAATTCCGTCTGCAGCAAGGGGCCTATCCTGAGTTCCCATGGAGCATCGCCGCTAAGTGGCGCTTCCACTTCCGTGATGAACCCGACATCGACCGGGTATTCGCCGGTTTCGGCGAGCTGGAATTTGTTCTCCCATTCGGCTATCGTCGAACTGCTGCCACCTTCGCGCGCGCGTTTCAGGTAGACCTCGGTGAACCAGTATTTTGCCGCGCCATAGCCGTATCCTACGCTGCCGCCGTAGTCGTTGTTTCCGGCCAGCGGTGATGCATAGCCCAACTTGAAGTCGATCTCGCGTTCACCATGCTCAACGATGGGCGAGTAAACGTAATCAGCAGGGTTGGCAAATACCAGTGCCGGATAGAGCGCCATCAGGAAAGCGGCAATTTTTTTCATTGCGGCTTACCTTTTCAGTCGAAGCTGCTGCCGGGTGGCCATCCATTTCATGCCGCCGGCGATCGCGATCAGGACGCTGAAGTAAAACACCATTTGCATTCCGGCCGGTCGCGCGTCATAACCGATCAGGCTGTGCAGCAGCATGCCGGGAATCGAGTTCATCGGCAGCATGGTCGAGGTATCCCACAGCGGGGAAGCCAGGCTCGGCAACAGATCTGCCTGGATCAGGAAATGCGCTGCCTGGGAAGCCAGCCCCGCAGCCAGCAGCAGCACCAGGATGCCGGTCGCGGTAAAGAACCAGCGCAGTGGCACGCGCAGCAATCCGGCATACATCGTGTAACCGACGGCGACGCCGGCCAGCACGCCGATGATGCCACCCACCAGCATCGAAGAATGTCCGCCCTCGTCCGAAGCGGCGATGCCGTAGAGGAACAGGACAGTTTCCGATCCTTCGCGCAGCACCGCGAGGCCGACGATGACCATCAGTATCGAACATTCGCTAAGGCCGTCACTGATATTCCTGCCGACCGATTTGGCATTGGCTGCCAGTGCGGCGCCGTGTGACGACATCCAGATGTTGTGCCACGCCAGCATCAGCACCGCGATGCCGAGCACCACCGCATTGAATATTTCCTGGCCGACGCCGTCGGCAAGCGACCCGATCACGTCGGCAAAGGCGGCGACCAGTCCCGCGCCGGCAAGACCAGCCAGCAACCCTGCCGCCAGCCAGCGCCTGCTGTTGGGCACCGAGCGCGTCGCGGCGGCAATGATGCCGATGATCAACGAGGCTTCCAGGACTTCACGAAAAACAATGATGGCAGTTCCAAACATGATGGCTTCCTTTACTTGGCTATGACTACACCCTTGGCGGTATCTGCGTGGTACTCGCCAATGAATGGATAACTTCCCGCTTCAAGCGGACCTATGAATAGCGTGACGCTGCTGTGCGCGGCGATTATTTTTTCCCGGTTCAGGGCAAAACTGTCGAACTCTTCTGGTGTGTCATCCCGGTTCTCGATCGAGAACCTGACTTTCTTTCCTGCTGGAATGGTAACTTCCGCCGGCTGGAATTTATGGCCGGAGATAACCAGCGTGTAATCCGCATCAGCCGCCAGCGCTGCCGGTGGAAGGAGCAGAAAGAACAGGATCAGGATGCGAAACATGGTGACTCCACTAAATGATAGTCTTAATGATAATCATTCTCATTTGCGATTGCAACTGTTTTCTGTTAATATTTTTCAAATTGCATTCCGAGCTTCAATAAACCTGGAACCCGCGCCATGTCCTCACCCAAATTTCTCAAGAAAGCCGGCCTGAAATCCACCATCCCGCGGCTCAAGGTGTTGAATCTGTTTGAAACCGGGGATGAGCGGCACATGAGTGCGGAGGATGTGTATCGCTTGCTGCTGGCCAGCGGTGACGATATCGGCCTGGCAACGGTCTATCGGGTGTTGACCCAGTTCGAACATGCCGGCCTGCTGATGCGCCATCATTTCGAGGGCGGTCGCTCGGTATTCGAACTCAACGAGGGCAAGCATCATGACCACATCGTTTGCCTGCAATGCGGCCGTGTAGAAGAGTTTTTCGATGCCGCGATCGAATCTCGCCAGAAAAAGGCAGCAGCCGACCGCGGCTTTGCGGTGCACGACCATTCGCTGCATATCTATGCGGATTGCGTCAAACCCGCATGTCCGCATAAACCCGCAAAAGACAACCAGGCAGAATAATTCCCTGCCGTTGATCTGCTTGTCTCATCAGCACAGGGGGCGGGTCATATCATTGAATTGTGGCGGGTTGTGCGAATAAACCTGCTACGGCTTGATTCAGTGCTTTCAGGATATATGTCTGGCCAGCGGCAGGGTGTGCTAGAATGCCCGCCCTTTGCAATCAGCAGGTAGCACATAATGTCGCGCGCACTTCGTAATATCGCCATCATCGCCCACGTTGACCACGGCAAGACCACCCTGGTGGATAAGCTGCTGGCTCAGACCGCCACCTTCGCCGCACACCAGCAAGTCGCCGAACGTTTCATGGACAGCAACGACCTGGAAAAGGAGCGTGGCATCACCATCCTGGCGAAGAACTGCGCGGTGGATTATGAAGGCGTGCATATCAATATCGTGGACACACCGGGACACGCCGACTTTGGCGGCGAAGTAGAGCGTGTGTTGTCGATGGTGGACGGCGTGCTGCTGCTGGTGGATGCGGTGGAAGGCCCGATGCCGCAAACCCGCTTCGTGACCAAGAAGGCGCTGGCGCTGGGCCTGCGCCCGATCGTGGTGATCAACAAGGTGGATCGTCCCGGTGCAAGACCTGACTGGGTGGTCGACCATACATTCGACCTGTTCGACAAACTCGGCGCGACCGACGAGCAACTCGATTTCCCGGTGGTGTATGCCTCGGCGCTGAACGGTTATGCGACGCTGGATATGGCAAAGCCGAGTACGGATATGCGCCCCTTGTTCGACACCGTACTGAAGCACGTGCACGCGCCGGTGGGTGACAGTGATGCGCCTTTGCAGTTGCAAATTTCCGCGCTCGATTATTCCAGCTTCGTGGGCCGGATCGGTGTGGGCCGGGTAACTCGAGGCACTCTCAAGCAAGGGCAGGATGTGATGGTGCTGAATGGCGACAAGCCGCCAAAAAAAGGCCGCATCAACCAGATATTGGGTTTCCATGGCATCGAACGCGTACTGATGGATGAAGCAGCTGTCGGCGAGATCGTGCTGATCAACGGCATTGAAGAAATCGGTATCGGCGTCACGCTGGCCGATGTCAACAAACCCGAAGCCATGCCCATGCCCAAGGTGGATGAGCCGACGCTGACCATGACTTTCCAGGTGAATAATTCTCCGCTGGCCGGACAGGAAGGCAAGTTCGTCACCAGTCGCCAGATTCGTGACCGCCTGACCAAGGAATTGCTCACCAACGTTGCATTGCGCGTCGAAGATACACCGGATACCGATTCCTTCCTGGTGTCTGGGCGCGGTGAATTGCATTTGACCATCCTGCTGGAAAACATGCGCCGCGAGGGGTTTGAGCTGGCTGTATCCAAGCCGCGCGTGGTGTACCGCGAGATCAACGGCGAAAAAAGCGAGCCTTATGAAATGCTCACCGTGGATGTGGAAGAAGGCCATCAGGGCGCGGTGATGGAAGAACTGGGCCGCCGTCGCGGCGACCTGCAGGACATGCAGTCGGACAGCAAGGGCCGTGTGCGGCTGGAATACCGCATCCCGGCGCGCAGCCTGATCGGCTTTCAGGGCGACTTCCTCACCATGACCCGTGGCACCGGGTTGATCTCGCACGTGTTCGACGACTACGGCCCGGTCAAGCCGGATATGCCGGGGCGCCACAACGGCGTGCTGATCTCGCAGGATGACGGGGAAGCCGTGGCCTACGCGCTGTGGAAACTGGAAGACCGCGGCCGCATGGTGGTGGCGCCCGGCGACAAGCTGTATGAAGGCATGATCATCGGCATCCACAGCCGCGACAACGACCTCATCGTCAACCCGATCAAGGGCAAGCAGTTGACCAACGTGCGCGCCTCGGGCACCGACGAAGCGGTGCGGCTGACTACGCCGATCAAGCTCACGCTCGAAGCCGCCGTTGAGTTTATCGATGACGACGAACTGGTGGAGATCACGCCGAAGTCGATCCGCGTGCGCAAGCGCTATCTCAAGGAACACGACCGCAAGCGCGCGTCACGCGAAGCGGCATAAGATCTTTCCGGGTTGGATTATTACCGTATGCCGGGTTGAGCAACGCGAAGCCCGGCATGTTCGAGATCGTTAAACTCCGGGCTCTACGCTCAACCCTGCCTACCGGCTGCCCAGCCTTCCCGTTGATGTCCCCGTCTTCTCGGCCGGTGCCTGCCAGCCGCCTCCCAATGCCTTGAACAGGTCTGCCACCGCAGCGCGTTGCGCGCGCTCGGCATCCAGGCGGTTGAGTTCTGCCTGGAAATAATTCCGTTCCACATCGAGCAGTTCCAGGTGGCTGGAGATGCCGTTCTGGTAACGCAGCTTGGCTTGGTCATACGCTGTTTCGAGCGCCTTGCTGCGGGTCGTTTCCAGCGCCAGAGTCTTGCGTGCCGAATCCTGCGCCGACAATGCATTGCGTATATCTGCGAAAGCGCTGGCGACAGCCTTGCGGTACTGGATCAGGGCCTGGTCGCGCTGTACTCGAGCTGCCTGCACCAGATTATCGAGACGCCCCGCATTGAAGATCGGCTGGCCGATATTGGCGGCGAACTGGAAGATTCCCGCCGGTCCGCTGAACAGGCTGGAGAACGCCGAGCTTTGGCTGCCAAGATAGGAAGTCAGCGAAATCGAAGGAAAGAATTCCGCCCGCAACACGCCGATATTGGCATTCATTGCCTCCAGATGCGACTCGGCGGCTTTCAGGTCGGGACGGCGCAGCAATAATTCGGCGGGAAGTTCTGCCGGCACGCTGACCGAAACCAGCCTGGAACTGCCGCGGTTCAGGTCTGCGCCATTCAGCACGTCGCCAGGCGAACGGCCCAGCAGCACGGCCAAAGCGGTTTCCAGCTGATCCCGTGACTGGGCAATGGCGACCAGTTGTCCCTGAACAGTCGCCACATCCGCATCCGATTGATGCAGGTCATATTCGGCGATCGCGCCAAGCTTGAGGCGGCTCTGGTCCAGCTTCAGTCTTTCCTGTCTGCCCTCCAGTATCCGTTGCAGTACTGCTTCCTGCGCATCCAGGGATTGCAGCGAAAAATATTGCCGGGCGACTTCTGCGGTGAGCGAAAGTCGCACCGAATCCCTGGTGGATTCGGCTGCCAGCAGTTCCGCCCGTGCTGCTTCGCTGGCACGGCGCAACTTGCCCCACAGGTCGAGTTCGTAACTTGCATTCAAGGTGATATTGGTCGAATTCTGTATGCGCGGCACGGAGGAGGGTGGCCCTGCCTTGGACAAGCTGCTCTGGGTGCGGCTTTCCACACTCTGCAGGGTAACGACCGGCGACTGGTCGGCCTCGGTGATGCCCAGTTGCGCGCGCGCCTGCAAAATGTTGGCGACTGCCAACTGGACATCGGCATTGTGCCTCAGCGCCTCGGTTTCAAGTTGGTCGAGGAAGGCATCGTTGTAGATGGTCCACCAGTTCGCACCGGCATCGCTGGCCGAAGGTGATGTGGCTGGTGGCTTGTCTGCACTCATTCCAGCCGCCTTTGCCGGCCAATGATCCGGCAGCTCCATGGCCGGCCGCTGATAGTCCGGGCCGACCGTGCAAGCCGCCAGCAGGCAGGCAGGGATCAGGGCCGCGATAATCTTTCTGGTTGGCTTAATCATTGCCATCCTCCTCATGCACGCGTTTATGCCCGGGAAAGATCTTTCGGACCACGACATAGAACACCGGTATCAGGAACACCGCCAGTGCCGTCGCCGCCAGCATGCCGCCCATTACCCCGGTGCCCAGTGCCTGGCGGCTGTTGGCGCCCGCACCGGTGGAGATCGCCAGCGGCAGCACGCCGAACATGAAGGCGATGGAGGTCATCAGGATCGGGCGGAAGCGCAGGCGACAGGCTTCCAGCGTGGACTCCAGCAGGTCATTGCCCTTGTCCTGGAAGTCGCGCGCGAACTGGATGATCAGGATCGCGTTCTTCGCCGCCAGTCCGATGATCACGATCAGCCCGACCTTGAAGTAGACATCGTTGGGCATGTCGCGCATGTAGGCAGCCAGCAACGCGCCGAGCACGCCGATCGGCACCACCAGTATCACCGCGAACGGGATCGACCAGCTCTCGTACAGCGCAGCCAGACACAGGAACACGGCGATCACCGACAGGCCGAACAGCAGCGGCGCCTGGCTGCCGGAGATCTTTTCCTCGTAAGAAGTGGCCGACCAGTCGAAGCCGAATCCCGGCGGCAGTTTCAGGGCGATCTTCTCCATCGCATCCATCGCCTCGCCGCTGCTGTGACCGGGCGCCGGGCCGCCGGAGATCTTCATTGCCGGCAGGCCGTTATAGCGGTCCAGTTTGGGCGAGCCCACGGTCCAGTGCGGCGTGCAGATCTCCGACAGCGGCACCATGCCGCCCTTGGCGTTGCGCACCGGCAGGCGCAGGATGCTGTCTATGTTTGCGCGCGTTGCCGCCTGTGCCTGCATCTGCACCCGCAGGATGCGTCCCTCGCGCACGAAGTCGTTGATGTAGGAGACGCCCAGCGCCGATTGCAAGGTGTCGTTCAGGTCGGCCATGTCGATGCCCAGCGCTTCCACCTTGGCGCGATCGATATCCAGCAACAACTGCGGCGCCGGCTCCTGTCCTTCCGGACGCACACCGGCGATCGCCGGATCCTTGCCGGCCAGCCCCAGTGCCATGTTGCGCGCTTCCAGCAGCTTGTCGCGTCCCAGCCCGCCGCGGTCCTCAAGCCGGAAATCGAAGCCGCCGACTGCGGCCAGCTCCGGGATCGGTGGCACGTTGATCGAGAACACCATGCCCTGCTTGATGCCGAACAGGTTCATGTTGGCACGTTTGACCAGGGCGGAGGCGGAATTGTCCGGGCCGGTGCGCTGGTCCCAGTCCTTGAGCCGGACAAACACGATGCCGGCATTCTGCCCGCGGCCGAAGAAGGAGAACCCTGCCACGCCGATCACATGTGCAACCTCGGGCTGCTTGAGGTAGAACTGCTCCACCTTGGATATCACCTCCAGTGTGCGCTCGCGCGTGCCGCCAGGCGGCAATTGCACGATGCTGATGAAATAGCCCTGGTCTTCCTCCGGCAGGAAACTGCTCGGCAGGTGCGCCAGCAACCAGCCCATGGAACCCAGGATGACTGCATACAAAACCAGCATGCGACCCGTCCGCCGGAGTACCAGTTTTACGCCGGACTGATAGCTGCGCGAGGTGCGCGCGAAGAAACGCGCAAACCAGCCGAGGAAACCGTGGGTCGGCACCACTTCATGCGCGGCATCGTTCTTCAGCATGGCGGCGCACAAGGCCGGCGTCAGCGACAGCGCCATCATCACCGAGAACACCATGGTCAGCAGCAGCGTCACCGCGAACTGGCGGTAGATCGCGCCGACCGAGCCACCGAAGAACGCCATCGGCACGAACACGGCGGCCAGCACCAGGCTGATCGCGATGATCGCGTTGAAGATCTGGCCCATCGCCTTGCGCGTGGCCTCGCGCGGCTGCAATTTTTCCTCGGCCATGATGCGCTCGACGTTCTCCACCACCACGATGGTGTCGTCCACCACGATGCCGATCGCCAGCACCATCGCGAACAGCGTCAGGATGTTGATGGAGAAGCCGAAGAAATACAGGCCGACCATGGCGCCGGTCAGCGCCACCGGCACCACGATGGCGGCAATGAACGTCGCGCGCAGGCTGCCGAGGAACACCCACATCACCAGGAACACCAGCGACATCGCGATGGCCAGCGTCTTCACCACTTCGCCGATCGAGATCTCGACGAACTGGGAAGTGTCATACGGGATCAGCCAGCTGATACCCTTGGGAAACTGGCGTGACAGGTCGGCCATCTTGGCCTTGATCGCTTTCGCAGTGTCCAGCGCGTTGGCGCCGGGCGACAGGCGCACCGCAATGGCCGAGGCTGGCTGTCCGTCGATGCGCGCCTGCACATCATAACTTTCGGCGCCCAGTTCCACGCGTGCCACGTCCTTCACCCGCACGGTGGAACCGTCGGGTTTGGCGCGCACGATGATGTTGCCGAATTCTTCCGGTGTGGCCAGCTTGCTGTGTGTAGTGATGACCGCATTCAGCTGCTGGCCTGGCACTGCGGGCAGATCGCCGAGTTCGCCCATGGCCAGCTGAGTGTTCTGTGCGCCCACCGCCCGTTTCACGTCACCCGGCGTCAGGTTATAGGCATACAGCTTGTCAGGATCGAGCCACAGCCGCATCGAATATTCGGTGCCGAACAGCACGGCCTCACCCACGCCGGGCACGCGCAACACCTGGTCCAGCACATGCGCGGCGTTGTAGCTGCCGAGCGCGACATTGTCCAGGCTATGGTCAGGCGAGATCAGCGCGATGAACATCAGATAATTGCGCGCCGACTTGGCGACGGTGATGCCGGCGCGGCGCACTTCGTCGGGCAGGCGCGGCTCGGCGCGCTTGATGCGGTTCTGCGACTCGACCGAAGCCACGTCGAGGTCGGTGCCGGTGTCGAAGGTAAGCGTGATGCTGCCGCGGCCCAGTTCGGAAGACGACTCCATGTAGCGCAGGTGTTCGATGCCGTTCAGCTGTTGCTCTATCAACGCGATGGTGGTCTCTTCCACCACCTGTGCCGAAGCGCCCGGATAGATGACGGTGATCGATATCGCCGGCGGTGCCACCGGCGGATAGGCCGAGACCGGCAGTTTTTTCAGCGCCAGCCCGCCGCCAAGCAGGATCACCAGCGCGATGACCCAGGCAAAGATCGGGCGGTCGATGAAGAATTTTGGTATCACGTGACCCCCTGTCTATTTGGCTGGAGCGGCAGGCACAGCAGCGGCCGCGTCAAGCGGCACCGCCTTGACCGGACTGCCGGGGCGGGCCTTCTGCAAGCCGTTGACGATCACCTGGTCGCCTGCCTTGACGCCGCTGGCGATCACGAAATCGCCGCTTGCCATGCCATCGGTCCTGACCGGGTGCGGCACCGCCTTGCCATCCTCGACCACCATCACGAATTGTCCTTGCGCGCCGGTTTGCACTGCGCGTTGCGGCAAGTGGATGGTGTCATCGGCGCTGCCTTCCGCCAGTCGCACCTGCACGAACATGCCGGGCAGCAGTTCATGGTTCGGATTGGGGAACTTCGCGCGCAGTGTCATGCTGCCGGTATCCGGATCGACCGCCAGATTGGAGAACAGCAACTGGCCGGGATGGGAATAGTTACTGCCATCTTCCAGCAACAGGTCCACCCTGGCTGCACTGCTGCGCTTCAACTTGCCGGACTTGATGGCGTGTTGCAGGCGCATCACGTCGGCGCCGGACTGGGTGAAGTCGGCATAGATCGGATCGACCTGTTCGATGGTGGCGAGCAGGGTCGCTTCGCCATGTCCGACCAATGCGCCTTCCGTCACCTGGGCGCGACCGATGCGTCCGGCGATCGGGGCGGGCACCAGCGTATTTTCCAGGTCGAGTGCGGCTTTCGCCAGGGCAGCTTCGGTCTGTTTGACCTTGGCCTGGGCCAGTTCGTAATCCTGCTGGCTGAGCGCCTTTGCTTCAAGCAGGGACTTGTCGCGATCCGCGATCTGGCGTGCCACTTCGGTTTCGGCCTTGGCGGCATCGTAGGCGGCCTGATAACTGCGCGCATCGATCTTGAACAACGGTTGTTTCGCCTTCACGTCGCTGCCTTCGGTAAACAGGCGCGACTGGACGATGCCGTCCACCTGGGCGCGCACCTGGGCGGTCCGGTAGGCGAGCAAGCGGCCGGGCAGGTCCTGTGTCATGACCGAGGTGCCGGTTGTGACGGTGATCACATCCACTTCGGGTGGGGGCATCCCCGCACCGCCGCCCGGGGGTTGTTGCGCATCTTTCTTGCCGCATGCGGCAAGCACAAACACCATCGCAAAAATTGCCATACCGGTTTTGAAATGTATTTCCTGTTTCATCTTGAGAATCTCCGCTTGATCATTCGTCATGCACGACAGTAAACAACCGCATAAAGCAATCCAGCACCCGCTCAACCTTCATCGATTCGTCGTTCGCCGGGCGCTGCACGCCGAACAGCAGTTGCGAACGCTCCTGTCCCACCAGCATGGAGATCAGCAGTTCCGCCGCAAACACCGGATCGCCCTGGCGCAGATGCCCGATCTCCATCGCCTTGCGCAGAAAAGCGGCCAGCCGCTCCAGCAACTGGCCGGTACCCTGCATATAGACTTCCCGCACCATGTCGGGAAAGCGTTGTGCCTGGCTGCTCAGCATGCGGTATGCCTCGATGCCTTCCGGGCCGAGCGCGCGCTGGCGGTAGATCTCCGCAAAGTGTTTCAGGCTCTGCCGAAAATCGCCCGCGGGCTCGTCCAGCGGCGCCACGATATCGAGGAAACAGTCCCGCACCACCTCGCTGAACAAACTTTCCTTGTTCTGGAAATGATTGTAGAACGTCTGTCGCGCCACGCCCGCCTGGCGAATGATCGCGTCAACGCTGGCGTCATGGCCGTGTTCCAGAAACACCGTTCTGGCCGCCAGCAGCAGGCGCTCCCGATTGGTCATGACATGCATCGGCCTATTCATAAGGTGAGCAATATACTCAAACTAGACTGGGCAGTCTATCTTCATTCGCGGTTTATTTTTATTGCAAAACCACACTCTTTGCCGGGATTAGCGGGGCATGCATGAAGTTGACAGCCAGCATGCCGGATGATACTTTGCAACTGCGCCGATTTGAGGAACAGCTTGCGGGCGCGTTATAAATTCAGCTAAAGCGGGGGGAACCCGGTTTGGCGCTAAGCTTTCCGGGTTTTTTGTTTTATGGGAGTCGGATCATGTCAAAAGAAAATACCTATCAGCCGGAAACGCTCGCGGTGCGTGCGGGCGTCGAGCGCAGCCAGTTCAACGAGCACAGCGAGGCGATGTTCCTGACCTCCAGTTTCGTGTTCGACAGCGCGGAGCAGGCGGCCAGACGCTTCATCGGCGAGGAGCCGGGCAACATCTATTCGCGCTTCACCAATCCGACTGTCACCATGTTCGAGGAGCGTCTCGCCGCACTGGAAGGCGCCGAGCAGTGCATCGCCACCGCTTCCGGCATGTCGGCGATCCTGGCCTGCTGCATGGGCGTGCTGCAGGCCGGCGACCATATCGTCGCTTCACGTTCGTTGTTCGGCGCGACGGTGAACCTGTTCGGCGGCATCCTGAAGAAGTTCGGCATCGCCACCACCTTCGTTTCCGCCACCGATGTCGCGGAATGGCAGGCGGCGGCGCGCGCAGAGACGAAGCTGTTCTTTCTGGAAACGCCATCCAATCCGCTGACCGAGATCTCCGACATCGCGGCGATCGCTGCCGTGGCGAAACAGAAAGGTGTGCTGCTGGCGGTGGACAACTGTTTCTGCACGCCGATCCTGCAACGCCCGCTGGAACTGGGTGCGGACATCGTGATCCATTCGGCCACCAAATATATCGACGGGCAGGGCAGGGTGCTCGGCGGTGCGGTGCTCGGCAACAAAAAAACGCTGGAAGGCGTGTACCAGTTCCTGCGCACGGCGGGGCCGACGATGAGCGCGTTCAATGCCTGGGTGTTCCTCAAGGGCCTGGAGACGCTGAAGATCCGCATGGACGCGCACAGCGCCAACGCGCTGCAACTGGCCACCTGGCTGGAAGCGCAACCGAATGTCGCACGCGTGTTCTATCCCGGCTTGCCATCGCATCCACAGCATGCGCTGGCGATGCGGCAACAGAAGAGCGGCGGCGGCATCGTCTCGTTCGAGGTCAAGGGCGGCAAGGACGCGGCGTGGCGGGTAGTCGACAGCACGCGGCTGGTCTCGATCACCGCCAATCTTGGCGACACCAAGACCACGCTGACGCATCCGGCGACCACTACGCACGCACGCAACACGCCGGAGCAGCGCGCGGCGGCGGGCATCACGGATGGATTGCTGCGCGTTGCGGTCGGGCTGGAGGCGGTGGTCGATATACAGAACGACCTGGCGCGCGGGCTGGGTTGAACAAGTTGTTTAATAGATGGCAACGTGCCAGTTCTTTCTCCCTGTCAAGTGGAAGTTTGGACGGGGGTGAAAACATTTAACACTGTGGGAAGGTTGAGTCCCAACCCCCTCCCCAGCCCTCCCCCTGCCAGGGGGAGGGAGCGCTGTTGAGCCAGCGTTGCCACGTTCCTTCCCCCTGTGAGGGGGAAGGCTAGGATGGGGGTGGGAGCGTTGCGCTTGATTTTGCGATCGGATGACTGCTTTCATCCACCGGTTACACCATCATTAAGATTAAGGACAATATGGACTTGCTTGCCACTCAGATAGGTGAATCGCTCAAGTCGCACGGCATGATGCTGGTGACGGCGGAATCCTGCACCGGCGGTGAAGTTGCGATGGTCGTTACCGAGATCGGCGGCAGTTCGGCATGGTTCGAGCGCGGCTTCGTCACTTACACCAATGTCGCCAAGGTGGAGATGCTCGGTGTACGCCAGGCCACACTGGACAGGTATGGTGCAGTCAGCGAACTCACTGTGCGCGAGATGGCAGAGGGTGCATTGCGAAACAGTCATGCGCATGTCTCGCTGGCGGTCAGCGGCATCGCCGGGCCGTCGGGCGGTACGCCGGACAAGCCGGTCGGCACGGTGTGGTTCGCCTGGAGCCTGCCCGGTGAAGGTTCGACCAGCGCCCGGATGCACCATCTTTCCGGCAACCGTTCGGAGATCCGCGCCCAGGCGACACGCATCGCCCTGCAGGGCGTGGTCGATCTGCTTGATGGATTGAAACTGACTGGTTAGATAGGCAATGACTTTGGTGCCGGCAGTTCCGATATGCCATAATCACACACCATTTTTGAAGGGGAAAAACAGCATGGATGACAACAAGACCAAGGCGCTCGCAGCAGCATTGAGCCAGATCGAAAAACAATTTGGCAAGGGCTCGATCATGCGCCTCGGAGAACATGAAGTGGCGCGTGACATACAGGTCGTGTCCACCGGATCGCTGGGACTGGATATCGCGCTCGGCGTGGGTGGCGTGCCGCGCGGCCGTGTGGTGGAGATCTACGGCCCGGAATCGTCCGGCAAGACCACGCTGACCCTGCAGATCATCGCCGAGATGCAGAAGCTGGGCGGCACGGCGGCATTCATCGACGCGGAACACGCGCTCGACCCACAGTACGCGCAAAAGCTCGGTGTGAAAGTCGAGGACCTGCTGATCTCGCAGCCGGACAACGGCGAACAGGCACTGGAGATCACCGACATGCTGGTACGCTCCGCCTCGGTGGATGTGGTGGTGATCGACTCGGTGGCCGCGCTCACGCCCAAGGCGGAGATCGAGGGCGATATGGGCGATGCGCAGATGGGCCTGCATGCACGCCTGATGTCGCAGGCGCTGCGCAAGCTGACCGCCAACATCAATCGCTCCAACACGCTGGTCATCTTCATCAACCAGATCCGCATGAAGATCGGTGTGATGTTCGGCAACCCCGAAACCACCACCGGCGGCAATGCGCTCAAGTTTTACGCCTCGGTGCGCATGGACATCCGCCGTACCGGCGCGATCAAGAAGGGCGACGAGGTGATCGGCAACGAGACGCGCGTGAAAGTGGTGAAGAACAAGGTGGCGCCGCCGTTCAAGGAAGCTCACTTCGACATCCTCTATGGCGAAGGCATCTCGCGCGAAGGCGAGATCGTCGAACTGGGCGTACTGCACAAGCTGGTCGAGAAATCCGGCGCGTGGTACAGCTACAAGGGCGAGAAGATCGGCCAGGGCAAGGACAACGCGCGCGAATTCCTGAAGAACAACCCGGAGATCGCGATGGAGATCGAGAACAAGATACGCGCCGCGTCAGGCGTTGCTGCGCTGGGCGGTGGCGAAGTCAAGGCCTGAGCCTACGCTGCGCGTCCGTGCCATGCAGTACCTGGCGCGACGTGAACACAGCCGCGCCGAACTGCGCACCAAGCTGTTGCCGCATGTACAGGAAGGCGACGATATCGAGGCCGTGCTGGATGACCTGGTCAAGCGCAACTGGCTTTCCGATGCGCGCGCGACCGAGCAACTGGTCAACATCAAACGCGCCCGCTTCGGCACCCAGCGGATCGCCCACGAATTGCGCCAGAAAGGTATCGCGGAAAACCTGATCAGCAATGTGTTGCCGCAACTCAAGGAGTCAGAGCTCGATGCGGCGCGCGAGGTGTGGCAAAAGAAATTCGGCGCCGTGCCGCAGGATGCAAGAGAAAAAGCCCGGCAAATTCGTTTCCTGCAATCGCGCGGGTTTGCGCTGGAGGTCGTGTTCAAGGTGCTGCGCCAGGCTGGGGCCGGTGACGACGAACAATGATCCGGCGCTTGGCAGGTAGTACGGCTTGATGTTCGCGGCTGTTTAATGATTGCCATCGATTCCAGTTCGCTGCATGATGCGGCGACACCTGTTACCAGCCACTCCCTTCACCCATCTCGAAAAGAGGATACATATGAAAGTTGAACTTGCGGTACTTGCCATATTGTTGTCTGCCGGCAGCGCGCTTGCAGATACTACCGTACAGATGTACCGGGTCGACGCCAATGGCATTGGCGCCAGCATCGGGCAGGTCTCGATCGCCGAATCGAAATATGGTTTGGTGTTTTCGCCTGCACTGACAGGCCTGCCACCGGGCCCGCATGGATTCCATGTGCATGAAAATCCAAGCTGTGATCCCGCGGAGAAGGAAGGAAAGATGGTGCCTGCGCTTGCTGCGGGTGGCCACTATGACCCGCTCGGCGCGAAACACCACGGTGCGCCCTGGGCAGATGGTCACCTGGGCGACCTGCCGGTGTTGCTGGCGGATGCGGACGGCAACGCCAACCAGTCGATGCTTGCGCCGCGCCTGACACTGGCCGATCTTGCCGGGCATTCGCTGATGATCCATGCGGGTGGCGATAACTACTCGGATACACCTTCACCACTTGGCGGCGGGGGCGCGCGATTTGCATGTGGCGTGATCAAGTAAAGGGTTGGACCGGTCGAGCCTGGCGCTTGATCCTGGCGAGTAACACCGTCACTTCTTCGCGGTCATGATAGAGCTGTCTGGCTTGCAGGCGATAGCGGAATCCCTTTGCATCCAGCACACCGCGTATTCTTTCGAGTGCTTCGGCCAGGGCCGCCACTCTCTTTTTCATCGGCAGTTTGAGGTTGAACATCGCGCGGGTGCTTGATCCGCTGGCGATCCAGTCGGCCATCAGCGCGGCGACGCGTTGTGGTTGTTCCACCATGTCACACACCACCCAGTCCACCGGGCGCGGCGGGCGATAACGGAAACCGTCCTGGCGCAGGTGCTTGATGGCTGGATGTTCCGCCGCCACTCCTTTCAGCGGGCCATTGTCCACTGCGATGACTTTCAGGCCATGTTGCACCAGCTGCCATGACCAACCGCCGGGCGCGGCGCCGAGGTCGACTGCGGTCATGCCGGGTTTGAGCCAGCGCGCCTGTTCTTCCCGATCGAGAAACACCTCGAACGCTTCGGCCAGCTTGAGGCAGGAACGGCTGGGCGCAGCGTGCGGCATTTTCAGGCGCAGGATGCCCATGTGAAAAGCTGCGCTGTTGCGCGGGTCGCTGCTACCGATCAGGGCACGGTGCTGGCCGGGAAAGAAGATATGCAGGCGCGGCAGGTTGGCAGTTATGGATGCGGGATGCGCAGTTGCTTCCTGTGACGATTTCGCATCGGCTTTTGCTGTCAATCGCCCGGTCTTTATCAATTCAGCTTCGAGCAGTGGCTGGAATCGGCGCGTGAAGGCGGAGAGCGTTTTGCCTTGGTTGGTGTCCGGTGTCTCCAGCCACAGTGCGCCAAATAGTTTCGGCTCGGCGGGAATCGCGGCCAGCAATGGCGTGAGGCGATCGCGTTCCGGCAGATCCTGCACTTCGCCGAGCACGTGGATGAGTTGGCGCGCGAAGGTGAGTTCAGCGAAGGACAGTCGCAGCTTGCCTTGCAGCATGACAAAACCGCTGCCGGCATTTGCTTCGACGGGCTTGGCCCGGGCTTCGTCGACGCAGTCGCGTTCGAAGCCGGGCCGGCAGTAGATCAGCCAGTTGGCCGCATTGGTATGCATGGCGCGGCATGCTAGTGCTAGTTGGCCAGTCAGGCAAGCAAATAGCGAGAAGCATGGAATCGGCGCGCAGCTGTTTGCCAAAGAATCCACCTGCCGCAACGGCGACTTTCATTTTCGTTCTCGATCATCCGGTTCATGCTGCATGTGGCTATTATTTGAACCGGAACGCAAGATTGGGTACAATGCGCGGCCTTAACAGGCGCGTAGCTCAGCTGGTTAGAGCACCACCTTGACATGGTGGGGGTCGTTGGTTCGAGTCCAATCGCGCCTACCAATTTCGGTGGGCTTCACAGCAGCAACTGCAGATTCATTCAAAAGCAACGCAAAATTCACCCGTTCATGATTCATGGATGGATCCTTTGCATCTGCAGCCATACTAATCCTACAGGCTAACATCATGAATATCGCCGCCCCGTTTGGCTATCCGGAAATCAGCCCGCTGAACAAGAATCAGCACATCGTATTATCCTATCCCGGCATAGCGCCGGATTTTTGCCGCAAGCTGAATATCCTGCCCATCAGTTTCAGCGAATATGCGCGAGTCGCGCATGATTATCCGATCGCCTATGTCAGCAACAATGAAGGCAAGACTTTTATCGCGGTCGCGTTGCTTGGACTGCGAGCAGGGGAGAACCTGTTCGCAGACAAGGACGGAAATTGGGATGCGTCGACTTATATGCCTGCCTATGCGCGCCGCTATCCGTTTTGCATGGCAAAAGTCAGGGTGGGTGACGAGCTGCGCAACGAGCATATCGTCTGTGTGGCACTGCAGGCGGTCGATGCAGCAAATGGCGAGAGGTTGTTTGACGATCAGGGCGGGGCCTTGCCGCGTTGGGTTGAAATGGAGAAACTGCTGAACGAATATGACGCGGACTTGATTCGCTCTGAAGAACTGTGCGGCATGCTCAAGGAATATGACCTGCTGGAGCCGTTCTCGATACAGGCGTCGCTGAACACAGACGAACCCATGCAGCTTACCGGCATGTATCGAGTTACCGAAGCCAGGCTCGAGGCGCTTGAGGCAGAACAGCTGCGCACCCTGATCAAAAAAGGCGTGATGGGCAGGATATACACCCACCTGCTGTCACTGGAAAACTTCTCCCGATTGCTCGGGCGGAAACTTGGTACACAGCCAGCGAAAACATAATCTTCCGGCGATTTGGCGCCGCTGCGGTATTTGTCAATTCGTCGCATTCTTTTCCATGGCAACGTAGTCGACTGGCACGCAGTTATGGATGGTTTTTCATGCTCTGGCAGATCTCGGATATGCAAGGCCGGCAGCTGAGGTTGTTAAATCAAGGACAAGGGACATCACCGCGCTGCATAAAGGTATGCAGCCGATGTCGGACAGGCTGGTTTTTTCTGGCTTGAAGGGTTGATTGCCGATAGAATTAATCCCATGCACAATCAAGCTATCCAGTATTATCTGCTGCTATCCGAGCCTGAAATATTCAGTATTTTATGAGTGTAAATACCATGCGCCATCCACTGCTTCCATTATTCCTGTTCCAGGCTGGTTTGATATTTTCTCCGCCAGGCATGGCTGAAAGTTATGAACTTGGCCAAGGCCTGCATGTCGACAAATACTTTGCGGCTGGTTATGCAAATATCGAGGCAGAAAAACCTGTTGATGCGCCCGGCCAGATTACTATGGACGATCTGAGTCTGTTTGTCGGTGGCAATGTCAGCAATCTGATCAATCCCTTTGCGGAAATCGAGTTATCCAATCAGACCCTGGCACAGCAAGGCGGTGGCGCTGACAATGGCGAAGTCGTTGTCGAGCGTTTTTACAACGGCATGAAATTGTCGGAATTCGACTCCTTGCGGGTCGGCAAGGTATTGAGTCCTGTAGGTGACTGGAACCTGGTGCATGCGGCGCCATTGATACCCACCATTACCCGCCCCTACACGACTGCACTTGGATTCAATGCCTATACAAGTGGCATCCAATGGCTGCATGACCCGAAGAATAGTGCGAACCCGCAATTTGAACTGTACTGGCAGCCGGGCGATGAGTTGTTCAAGCGATCGATTAACCTGACCACAAGGCACTTCCATAATGTGGTTGGTGGGCACATCAATTTACCCCTGGGTTTTGCAGACAAGATTGGGGCATCTTTTCAGTATGGCCAACTCATCGAGACCGGGGAGACTTACGGATTGATCGGATTCAATGGCAACAAATCGATAGGCAAATTAAGCTTGCAAGGCGAGGTGATCTCAGCCCACTTCGCTGGTACGGTGTTGCCGGGAGCATCGCCCCGTATCCACGACAACGAAGCGGGGTTATTCGGGCTTGCCGATTATTCGGTTACGCCGCATTGGCATGGCATTCTGGCATCCGAGTATTATCAGGACCACATGGTGGATGCGTCCTCCAGAAGTTCTCTGGTTGCGGTCGCCTATAAGCCCAGCGCACCGATAGTCTGGAAACTTGAATACCTTCATCAGGCTGGTGTATCTGCATCCATAGCACCAGTTGTTACCGGTTGGAAAGCAGCTTTTTCAGTGATGTTCTGACCTGATGCGCGTCCTGTTATTATTATTCGGTGTTCTATTGGCCTCTCTTTGCCAGGCCGGGGGCTTGTTGATCATTGCTTCCCCCCAGGTTCCGGTCAACTCGATTTCAGTCGAGCAATTGGCCGATATTTACATCGCTAAAAAGGATTATTGGAATTCCACGCTTCAAATAGTGCCGGTCAATCGCGAAGCATCGAGCGATGAGCGTAAATACTTTACTGACGAGGTATTCAGCCTGTCCACACAGGCACTTGGTGAATACTGGAACAAGTTGAGGTTCCAGGGCAAACTTCCTCCCACGATTCAAACATCAGACAAGTCTGTTCTGGGTTTCGTGCGCAGCATTCCTGGCGCTATCGGTTACATCAACGCCGACCAGACCCCGACCGGGGTCAAGGTTTTGTTGCGGCTGCCATGACCATCTATTCCGGGTTTTGATCATGCGCATGCCAACTAACTGGTTTGGTGGATCCATTGCCCGCAAGCTGCTGCTGGCCTTTTTCTCAGTGTCTATCATTACTTTCCTGGTGACCGCGCTGGTCGTGCAAAGCGCTGTCCGTTCCGCGGTGACAGACTCGGAATTGGCCAATCTGTCACAGGTATCCGAAATCAAGCTCAGCAATCTCGATGCAAGAATCAATCAACTCGCCACCAACCTGCATGCATGGGCCAAACTCGATGTGATGAATGATCTGGCTTCTGGCGACGTGGATAAACGGGTGGAAAACACGCTGGAAAACCTGGAAAAGGACTATGCCCTCAAGGGAGAGCTTTATGCGTTTGATGCGGCTGGCCATTTGGTGGCCGCCAGTGACCGGCTGCATAACCTGGACATGTTGCCGGAACAATGGCAGCCGCATGGGAATATCACCTTCGTGAATAAACACCACAGCCCGGTGGATGGCGACAATATTGTGGTTCTGGTCGCCCCTGTCATGGCAAATTTTTCGGAGAACTATCAACTGGGCACCCTGGTGCTGGCGTATCACTGGACCGAGATAAAAAATAACCTGCCTGATAATGCGCTACTTATATACCGCCAACCTTCCCGCTTGCCGCAGATCTCGATGCGGGGTGCCGCTTCGGCAATCGAGCCCCAGCCCGATCTGGCGGCAGATAAAGACTCGGTTGTCTTGCTGGAATCCACCCTGGACACTCTATTGGGTGAAGAGTCGCTGTCAAAATTGGCCAATCTTGATGGATGGGGGGAGGTCGGCAATCAGCAATATCTGGTTAACCACGCCAGTCAAAATTCCGGCCTGATTGCCGGCTGGGAAATCGTGATGTTGCAGAATCCGGCTGTGCTGCACCGGACCGTTTTCGAGGTGATACTGAAACTGGCTTTACTGGGATTGGTCATGACTTTGCCGATCTTCGTGGTCATAAGATGGCTGGCCAAGCGGCTGACATCACCGCTTCGCACATTGACGGAATTTGTCTCGGAAATTGCTGAAACCCATGACTTGTCCAAACGGCTTGAATTGCAAACCGGCGACGAGATCGGCATTTTGGCTGCCGATTTCAATCTCATGACCGAAAGGCTGGAAAGCGGCTCGAAAGGGCATCGTGAAGCGGAGGCGCGCTTGCGAGCAACCATCGATAATGCTCTGGATGCCGTGGTGCAGATGAATTCTGACGGCGTCGTAACCGGTTGGAACGACCAGGCGGAGAATGTTTTCGGATGGACCCGCAAGGAAGCGGTTGGTCGCATACTGGCCGAAATGATCATTCCGCCACAGTATCGTGAGGCTCACATTCGCGGCATGCACCGCTACCTGGCCACGGGCAAGGGGAGCGTCCTGAATTCTCGCATAGAGATGGTGGGCCTGCATCGGGGCGGATACGAGTTTCCGGTCGAACTGGCCATTGCCGCAATCACGGTACATGGCCAGCACGAGTTCAGTGCCTTCATCCGCGATATCACCAGCAAAAAGGAATCCGAAGAGATCATCTGGAAACAAGCCAATTTCGACAAGCTTACCAATCTGCCGAACCGTCACATGTTTCATGACCGTTTGGACCAGGAAATCAAGAAGGCCCATCGTGCAGAATTGCAGATGGCGCTGCTGTTCATCGACCTCGATCACTTCAAGGAGATCAATGACACGCTGGGTCACGACATGGGCGACATCCTGTTGATGGAAGTTTCACGCAGCATCACCAGTTGTGTGCGCGAATCGGATACTGTGGCTCGCCTGGGTGGAGATGAGTTCACTGTCATATTGTCGGAAGTAAACGACACCCTAAATGTTGAGCGGATCGCCCAGAGCATACTCAAGAAATTGACCGAGCCATTCAAGCTTGAAGATGAGGTGGTTTATATCTCAGCCAGTATCGGAATCACGTTTTATCCTGACGATGCGGACAGCGTGGAAGATTTGCTGAAGAATGCAGATCAGGCGATGTATGTCGCCAAAAGCCATGGTCGCAATCGAACCAGCTATTTTACCGCCACTTTGCAGGAGGTCGCACAGGAGCGGCGGCGCCTGACTCACGACATGCGTGGCGCGTTGGCGGGCAACCAGTTCGTCATCAATTTTCAGCCGATCATAGATTTGTCTGACGGACGCATACACAAGGCCGAGGCACTGCTTCGCTGGCAACACCCGGAGCGTGGTTTGCTCATGCCGGCCGAATTTATCCAGCTTGCTGAAGAAACTGCCCTGATCAACGGGATCGGGGATTACGTATTCAAGGAGGCAGCGCGCTGGGCAAGACGTTGGCGAGAACTATTTGCGGGTGACTTTCAGATCAGCGTGAATATGTCGCCGATCCAGTTCCAGTCCATGGAACACTCTTGCGATGACTGGAGCGCCTATTTGCATGACATAGATCTTGCCGGCCAGAACATTGTGATCGAGATCACCGAGGGTCTGCTGTTGAATGCGGCAACCGGTATCACCGACAAGCTGCTTAAATTCCGTGATTCCGGCATCCAGGTTGCAATCGACGATTTCGGGACGGGTTATTCTTCCCTTTCCTACCTGAAAAAATTCGACATCGATTTTCTGAAGATCGACAAGTCATTCGTGGATAACCTGGAGGTGGGTGCCAATGACGTAGCCTTGTGCGAGGCGATCATCGTGATGGCGCACAAGCTGGGGCTGAAGGTGATTGCGGAAGGGGTCGAGACAGTAGTTCAACGCCGAATATTGACCGATGCGGGCTGCGACTTCGCGCAAGGCTTCCTGTTTTCCGAGGCGTTGTCTCCGGAGGAATTTGAGGTTTTGCTCGCCGAATTCAAATAATTATTTTGCTATATGCGTGCCTGACTGGTGGTGCGGGCGCGCATATAGCAAAAGCCAGATTTCCGACACTGTTCGCTGCCGCAGCCGGGAAAAGTTGACGGCGCAAATCAGGGGATAAAACCGCAACCATTCAAGACGATAATATCTTCCCGCTCATGGCATCGATCAACACCACTGCTTTGACATTTCCCCGGCTGAGTTCGACCAGATAGGCAGGTTGGCCAGACATGGAGACGCCGGGTAACGCGCTATCAGCAGTTGCAGGAGCCTGTGCGTTGATCAGGGTGATCCTGCCCCTGGAAACATTCTCGGGTTCGCTTTCCCGATTGCCATCGACAAAGCCCAACGCAGCAGTCAGGGCAATGATCCCTGCAGCGCCAGGCAAGATTTTGTGTTTTCCCATGTTTTCTCCAAAGTTAAGTAAGCCTGCCATGCCGTCATATTCAAGCGCATGCAGGAATCAGGCTATCGTTGAAAAAATCATGCATTACCGAATGATGCTTACAGCCGCGCGCGGCATGGTCCGGCGAACTGCAGGCAGATACGCCGCGCAGCCATTTGCATATACTTCCATACGATAGTGCGTCCCCTATAAAGTTCATTGTTGCCGGATATTTTTCAGAACAATATCCGGCACGGCATTCTGGTAGTGCCTGCCTGCAAAATACCCACTCATGTCAAGCTGTCTGAGTAGCCTGCAAGCAAGTCATGCGATTGGTGACAGAATGTTTGGCAACCGTCAGGTAATTGCGGGAGGCAATGTGACCATCAAGAACTGGCCGGAAGGGGAGCGTCCGCGGGAAAAACTTCTCCAGCGCGGCGCGCCTGCGCTTTCCGATGCCGAACTGCTCGCCATATTCCTGCGTATCGGGGTGAAGGGGAAAAGTGCAGTGGACCTGGCGCGTGAGTTGCTTGCCCGATTTGGCAGTCTGACCAGGCTGTTCGCCTCCAGCCAGAAGGATTTCTGCGCTGTTCCCGGCATGGGGCAGGCCAAGTATGTGCAATTGCTGGCAGTGCAGGAAATGGCGCGGCGCTCGCTGCATGAACAGATGCAGGCGGGCGATGCGCTGAATTCGCCGCGCGCGGTGCGCGACTATCTGCAACTGTTGCTGCGCGGGCGCGAGCAGGAAGTATTCATGGCGATCTTTCTGGACTCCCAGCACCGGGTGACTGCGGCAGAAGAACTGTTTCATGGCACGCTGACGCAGACCAGTGTGTACCCGCGCGAGGTGGTGAAGCGCGCGCTGCACCACAATGCCGCCGCACTCATCTTCGCCCATAACCATCCATCGGGAGTGGCCGAGCCGAGCCAGTCCGACCGGCTGCTGACCGATGCATTGAAACAGTCCTTGTCGCTGGTGGATGTGCGCGTGCTCGATCATTTCATTGTGGCGGGTGCAGGTTGTTTGTCATTTGCCGAGAGCGGGATGCTGTAGTGCATATACTGGAGCGCCATGCGGATCGCCGGTAGACCGCGAATGTGACCGGAAGCATCATGGCGTGTGCAGGGATGTTTTATACTGCCGACAACTTCAGGATATGGACCACCTTAAAATCTCCGGCATGAAACTTATCCAATCCCGCGACAATCCTTTTTTCAGGGATCTGCTCAAGCTCACCGGCTCGGCGCGACAGCGCAACAAATCTTCGCGCACCTTGCTGGATGGTTCGCATTTGCTGGGCGCCTGTCTGGATGCGGGGCATATGCCATTGCATGTCCTGGTGAACGAGGCTGCGCTGCACAACGATGAGATCAATGCGTTGTTGCAGCGGATGGAGCAGGTTCAGGTCACCCGACTGAACGACAACTTGTTTGCGCAACTAAGCGAACTGAAAACACCCAGCGGCATACTCGCGCTGATCGATATTCCACTGCCTGCGGCAAGCATTGCCGGCAGCAGCTTTACCCTGATTCTGGAAGATGTGCAGGACCCCGGCAATCTCGGTTCGATGTTGCGTTCCGCGGCCGCTGCAGGATGCGATGCGGTGGTCCTGTCCGGAGGCTGCGCCGATGCCTGGTCGCCCAGGGTGTTGCGCGCCGGGATGGGCGGGCATTTTGTTGTTGCCATCCACGAGTCCGCCGATTTGTCTGAAACGATCGCGCATTTCAAGGGCAGTGTGTTTGCAGCGTCACCAACCGCTGCGGAGAGTTTGTACGATTGCGATTTGCGCGGCAAGGTGGCGTTCGTCGCTGGCAATGAAGGTGCGGGTCTGTCTGCTGAATTGCTCGCGTTATGCCGGCCTGTGACCATCCCGATGCCGGGGAAAGTGGAGTCGCTTAATGTTGCCGCCGCTGCAGCGGTCTGTTTGTTCGAGTCGGTCAGGCAGCGGCGTCTTGTTCCCGGGGGTTCAACCCGATAAGGTTTTCAACAGTAAAAATCAACCGGGGCCGGGTTGCCGCAGGGCTGTTTTTCTAGTCAGCCGATTTTTCAATGTACTGATCCAGTGCCTTCAGCATCATTCCGGGCTTGCTCATTTCCCCCATCAATGCTTGACCTGCGGTAATTTCGTCGGCAGTCATCGAGGAAGATAGTTTTTCCGGATTTGCATTATCCGGGTTGTCTGTTGCAGGAACATTTGATGCAGACAAGCTATAAAGTGCATAGGCTATCACGCGACTTCGGGCCACACCCTTTGCGTTCGCATACATTTCCCCAAGGTTATTTTGTGCGTCGGCATCGCCCTGATCGGCGGCGAGCCGATACCAATTCACGGCTTCCTTGTAGTCTGGTGCGTCACCCATGCCATTTTCATAGAGTGTCCCAAGGGTGAATTGCGCATCGACATCGCCCTGGTCGGCGGCGAGCCGATACCATTTCAGCGCCTCCTTGTAGTCTTGTGGCACGCCCAGGCCGCTTGCATACATCTCGCCCAGATTGAATTGCGCATTGGCATATCCTTGTTCGGCGGCGCGCCGGTACCAGGTTACCGCCTCATTATAATCCTGGGGGACGCCATGACCGGTCTCGTGCATCACCCCCAGGTTGTTTTGAGCATCGGCCCGGCCTTGATCTGCGGAGAGTCGAAACCACTTCACCGCTTCCTTGTCGTCCTGGGGGATGCCCAGGCCGTTTGCATACATCGTCCCGATGGTGAATTGCGCCAGTGCATCGCCCAATATGGCCAACGGTCTCCACTCCTTCAGGGCATTGGCAAAATCCTTATTCCTGTATGCGGCCATTCCCCTGTTGAATTCCGCGTGGTCGTTCGGGGAGACGGTTTTCCAGCCGCTCGGGCACGAGGGCACATAGGGGTAATAAGCATCGCTGGCAGCGCAGTAATAATAGCTGATCGGAGGCGGCGGGGTGGCAGGTGCATTGCCCGTGTCATAGACCGGTGATGGCTGCATGTAGATTGGTTGAGGCATGGTCATGTCATATGCGTCATAACCTCCGATCTGCAGAGGCGATATCCAGCCCCTTCCCGAATTCCAGCCGTGGCCATAACCACGCCCGTGATCATGGCCGCGGTCAGCGTAGACCGGAGCGCTTAGTAACATTGCAAGAAATAGAACTGTTTTCATGAGTAGCCTCCCGGCATGCCAAATGTATCTGCGGATGCTGGCATTGTATGCTTTCAGGGTTGAGAGTGAGATTTGGCGGCAGTAGTTCAATGCTGATCCCTGAAACTCCGCCAACTTTACAGCTCATTCAATCGTGAACGTGTAGACCAACCCCGCAGGTTGGGCTGAGGTACGAAGCCCAACGCTTTCGAATAAAGGGTCCAGGCCCACACTGTCACGTGAAAAGCCATCGCTGCACCAGGCGCGTGTAGTGCGGCATGACCACATAGACCATCAGAAAGACCACCACGGAAGTGACTACAAGAGTGGTGAGCGGTAGGCTCGAAGGAATCCTGAACAGTCGAAGCATGGGAGAGACAACAAAGGGCACTCCAAGCGCCAGCGGGTAGATAACCGACCATGTGATCAGGAACTGCTTCCAGCGCACGGGCACCTTTGCTTTGGCGCCAGCAGGAGTGAACCAGAAGTCCAGGCCGCTGCTGATGTAGAAGTCGTCGGCTCCGACAAACAGTGGCTGAACCTTCTCTATGAGCTGCTCGCGTTCGCTCGACTCCATCCAGCTTTTGAGGTTTTTCGTCGTGTCAAACCGGATGATCACGGTGTACGTCTCTGTGACTCCGGGGATCGGGCGCACTATGTGCCAGTCCAGATTACCTTTCGACGCTCGACAAAGCGGTGCTATTTCGTCCAGCCAGCGTTCGTACTCGACATGTTTATCACTGCGGATTCGGTGGGTGATGACGACGGTAGCGCCGACGTCGTTACTGATGGGTGCTTGTGTCAACTGAAGGTCTCCCTTAGCGGTGGCGCGGCGATCTTGAGAAGGAATAAAGCGGCCGGGCTCAATATATATCAAAGCGGGTTGTTTGAATTAATTAGTGGAGAAATGAGCCTGGCCACTTTAATTCTGCACATCCGCCCGCATAGACGGTTACGCACAAGCCTGCATCGGTTTGAATGCCGTTTGCATTCAAACCGGAACTATCTCCAGGTTATGGAGACAAATTAAAGATGCAATATCTCTCTCGTCCCATTCCGCAGTCCCCCGGTCTGCTGCGCAAGCTGGCCGTCTCCGTTGCAAGTGTCGCATTGTTCGGGCTGGCATTGATGTTTTCTGCGCTGCTGTTTGCGCTCGTCCTGGTCGCCGGCGCTGCGGCCTGGGGCTGGCTGTGGTGGCGTACCCGTGAGCTGCGCAGACAGATGGGCATGCAACAACGGCACGGCGAGGTATTTGATGGCGAAGAGACAAAGGGACACGTGATAGAGGGCGAGGTGATTCGCGTGCCGGACCCGGTTGATGACAGGTGAGGGTGCTTGATTCGGTCTGTCCGAGGGGTATAGTCAAGCGCTGCATTGCGGTTTTCAGGTTATTGTTACACACGGAGGCATCATCATGATCAAGACCAAATCCTACGCGGCTCTGAGTGCTTCGAGTCCGCTTGTTCCCTTTGAGATCCAGCGCCGCGACCCCGGACCTGAAGACGTACAGATCCAGATACTCTATTGCGGCGTTTGTCATTCCGACCTGCACACGGCGCGCAATGAATGGCATAACACCATCTATCCTTCCGTACCGGGCCACGAGATCGTCGGCCGCGTGGTCGCAGTGGGCAACAAGGTGAAGGGTTTCAAGGCGGGCGACCTGGCGGGCGTGGGCTGCATGGTCGACAGTTGCGGGTATTGTCATTCGTGCAACGAGGGTGTCGAGCAGTATTGCGAGAATGGGTTTACCGGGACCTACAACGGCCCGGTGTTCGGCGGTGAAAATACCCATGGCGGTTATTCCGAGACCATCGTCGTCAAGGAATCATTTGTCCTGCGTATCCGGCATGACGAAAAGGACCTGGCAAGCGTGGCCCCGCTGCTGTGCGCCGGCATCACCACCTACTCGCCATTGCGTCATTGGGGCGCGGGTCCCGGCAAGAAGGTGGGCATCGTCGGCCTTGGCGGCCTCGGACATATGGGCGTGAAGATCGCGCACGCGATGGGGGCGCATGTGGTGCTGTTCACCACTTCTCCCGGCAAGGTGGCGGATGGCAAGCGGCTGGGTGCCGACGAGGTCTGCATCTCCACCGATCCCGAACAGATGGCGACCCACGCCAACCAGCTCGACTTCATCCTGAACACGGTCGCGGCATCGCACGACCTCGACGCATTCCTGCAACTGCTCAAGCTGGACGGCACCATGACGCTGGTGGGTGCGCCGGCCAAGCCGCATCCTTCGCCGGGTGTTTTCAACCTGATCTTCAAGCGCCGCCAACTGGCCGGCTCGCTGATCGGCGGGATACGCGAAACCCAGGAGATGCTCGACTTCTGCGCGCAGCACGGTCTGGTCTCGGATATCGAAGTGGTGCCGATGGATTACATCAACACCGCCTATGAACGGATGCTGAAGAATGACGTGAAGTATCGCTTCGTGATCGATATGGCCAGGTTCTAGAAAGATCATGCCTGCCTGGCTCATCCCGGCGCTCAAGTCCATCCTGCCGCATGTCGGCACCATCGTGTCTGCGGCGGCGCCCGTATTCACCAGGAAAAGTGCCGATGCCGCCGCCAATCAGGCGATATTGCTGCAACAGCAGATATCCGAACTTCAGGTCGCGGCATTCGAGAACGACGCGCACATCAAGGAACTGGCGCTGCAAATGAAAAATGCGGTGGAGGCCCTGGAAAAGGAAACATCACTCGCGGAAAAACGCCATCAGCGGATCATGCTTCTGTGCTTCGCGGCGATCATCCTGTCCGTCGTTTCTCTTGGTACCGCGTCGATCATTCTCCTGGCGCGATGATTCCCTCATTGGTGACAGGAGCGAAAGCCCGAGGCCAGATACCGTCATGGAAGTCAAGTCTGCGGCGTGGGGATCGGTTATAAATATCAATCGCACTGACCCCATCGATTTACTTTGGTTGAGGCGCGCCGCATGTTCACGTCTCCATACAGGCAACACAGCGCGTTGTGACAGGGTCTGCGTTTAGCCTGCGCGGATCGATTTCCTTTCCGCACACGTAGCAATACCCGAAATCTCCGGCTGCCAGCCGTTTCAATGCCCCTTCAATCTTGACCAGTTGGGACTCGCGGCGCCTGATGATTTCCTGGGCCATCTGTTGGGACTGCATGGCATCCATACGCGACAGACGACCAAAGCTTGCCTGGTCCAGTTCCACAGGTCGAGCCGCTTCTTTAGAAGCCGCGGCAATATTCAGTAGATCTGCCTGTAACTGAAGCAGGTGCTGACTGTATCTTTCGGTATCTTCTGCATTCATCCGGTCACTCGATAATTTATTGCAAGGGCCAGGCCTGACGTTTTACGGAATTTGGTGTCAGGACTTGTCTTTTGCCCTGCGCTCAGGAACGGCAAAAAAAAAGACCAGACCCCGATGTGCGTGCCGTTGCGGGTCCGCTTGAGCGAGTGGTCAGGCGTCACTTCGGTACGGCCGGGACAAGCCCGTACTTGGACATGACGGATACAAGGGCCGCTTTGTCCGGCGGTCCTCCGGCGTTGACCACGACGGCGACATCCTTGAAGTATTGGGCTCCGATGTCCGGAGACTGGACGACCAGGGCGCGAGCTGTCTCGGTGAACGGATTCGAGAATGCATGAACCACTCCCTTTGGCGTGCTCATGCATTGGCCTGGTGTCAGATCGCGAGTCTCATTTCCGACCGTGTAGCGAAGGGTTCCCTCCAGAACGTAGAGGCATTCTTCGTTGTTGGAGTGACTGTGTGGCGGAGGAACGTTTGAGCCAGGAGGCACGGTCAGTTCAAACATTCCGAGGCTCGCTGTGTGCGAGCCATCGACAACGTAGTTGATGCCAAGTTGGCCGATTTTGATTTCAGTAGCACTCATGGGATTCCTTTGTCAGTAGAGGTGGTGGCGTGTTGTTTAGTTCAATAGGGTCAGGCTCGATTGATTTTGGTACCGCTTTTGCTTCAACTCCGATCAATGGAGTCTGACCCCATTGATCATTTAAGGGCTCTGACCCCTAGTTTAAGGGCTCTGACCCCTTTAATCTATCAGCAACAAACCCCCACGCACAACCAGAAAAAGTATCTATGCATTCTGCCGGCCGCTCTCAATCAAACGTGAACTCATAGAACAGGTCCAGCGCGTTTTCCGTACCGGCCTGCGCCTTGACCGACAAGCGTTTGGTCAACGTGTAGCTGATCTTGGCCACGTTGGATAACCCGGTCAGCCCCTGCTCATACGACAGGTAGGCGCGCGAGGACAGGCGCTTGCCCAGCGTGAGCACGCTGGTCTCCAGTCCGCTGCCGCCGACAAGGACGAGTTCGTCGAGTCCGGCAGCCTGGGCGATCCTGCTTTGCAGCGGAACGGTCTGACCATTGCTGAACAGTGCGCCGGCGGCGGATTGCAGCACGCTGAATTCGGCGCCGCTGGAGGTGTCGAGGCCATGCCCGAGCACCAGCCAGGAAAGTTTCTCGCCATCCGGCACGTCCGGGGTGGAGGTGAGTCTTACTTTCGGTTCCATGGCGGTGCCGGTGATGATGACGCCGGCTTCCACGGGCTGGTTCTTGCGCAGGGCGAGGATGTTGAGGCCGGGGTTGTCCATCGGACCGGAGAAGTTGAGTATGCCTCGGTCTATCGTCAGGCTCTGCCCATAAGCGAAATAGGTCCCCGTCGCCACGCGGATGATGCCGGATGTGGCGGGTAATTCTCCGGCCTTGCCGGTCATGCTGACGGATCCCTCCAGGCGTGCATCGAGCCCTTCGCCCTTGAAATAAGTCTGGCTGCCGAGGTCGAAGTCGATGTTAAGGGAAACCCGCGTCGGCTTTTGTCCACTGTTCTGTTCGCGGCCCAGCACCACCACGTCATCGCCGAGGGTGGGCGCGTCGCCCTTGCCCCATTCGATCCGGGCCTTGTCGGCCTTGAGCTTGGCGGCAACATGGATGCGACTGTCCTGCAGCGACAGCTTGCCTTTGCCGCTCAACGTCAGTTGCCGGTCAGGGCGGTCCATCACCTGCAGTTTGTCGGCGATGAAATCTATCTGCATGGTGGGCTTGTCCGTTTTCAGCGTGACGGTGCCGCTGCTGCTGAGCGTGCCTTCCTTGCCATGCATCAGCAGTTGCTCGAGGATGAACTGGTTGTCACGCATGGTTGCGCGCAGGGTGCCATCCTTCAGGAACACACCCTGTCCGGGGTAGGAGAATTTCAGCTTGTCCCCGGTGATCTCTCCGCTCAGTTTTGGATCGTGCTTGCTGCCAAACGCACTGAAGTGCGCCTCGATGGCCCCGTCGATCTCGGTCCTTGTCCCGAGGAAGGGGGATAGCCACGCCACTGACGGCATGCTCGCATCCACATCGGCAGTGATCTTGCTTTCCGCTGCGATGCCCCAGAGATTGCCTTTGCGCGTGAGCATGCTTTGCGCGCTGGCGGCAACATGACCCAGGGCCTTTCCATCCATGACCAGTTTGCCGCTGAGCTGGTTGTTCACGACTGTAATGTTGCAGGTCAGGCGGTTCAGGCCCATCTGCGTGCGGTGTTCGCCCGTCGCCGTCAGGTCGCCCTGGTTGCGCCATAACTCGAATGTGCCGTTGAGTTTGTCTGCCGCATCGACCTGCCATTTTCCATCCAGTGTGAGCGTGCTTTCGATCTGCTCGGTACGCCCGCCCGCAAGATTGAGCACGTCGGCCACGCTCAGCGCCTCTATCCTGCCGCGGCTGGACATGCGGCCGTCATGCAGCGCCAGTTCATCGATATGCACGACGCCCTGCACCACGCCGAGGTCGGCCCCGGTCAGGGAAAACTGCTTTGCCGTGGCTGCGAACCGGGCCGGTTGTTTCAGCACCACGGCATACCTGCCCTTGTTTTCGAATTGGCGCAGCATGCCGGCCCAGCCTGCCTGGCCCAGCCAGGCGCCGGCGAATACTGCGTGGGCATCGAACTGTTCGTTGCGCGCCGTCAGGTCGATCTCATGGTCACTGCGCCGGCCATGGACCGCGAGCGTGGCTTGCTCGATGATCAATCCGCTGCTGCCCGATTTGCTGCTTTGGTATTTGCTCAACTCCGCATTCAGCGTCAGCTCGCCCTCCAGTCCGGCGGCAAGCTGCCCATTGGCGGATAGTTTGGCCACACGCTGCGTGCCGTTCCAGTTGAGGTTTTCCGCGCTCATCGACAGCTGGCCCGCGGGCTGCGCCCAGCTGCCGCCGATCTCGCCCCGGGCTTGCAGCTGACCACCAAAGCCGGTGCCCAGCGCGTCGATGTCCGGCGCATCGAGCTGCCATTTCAGGCGGTCATCCGCCCGGCCATAGGCGCCCTGCGCGGTGAGCAGGTTGGACCCCAGCCGCAGCTTGACCGCCGTGTCAAAGATGCGCTCGGCCGCAAGCTTGAGGTCGCCCTGTCCGCTCAATGCCAGTCCGCGATAAGTGCTGTCGGTGATGGCGACATGCAGCACGGCCTGCCACTGCGGCAGCAGGTGGCCGCTGGCGGAAAATTTCGCATTGATCGCGGCGGCAGGGTAGTCGCCGAAGTTCTTCGGATTGAAGTTGCTGAGGTAACCTTGCGCCTGGAAGTCGCGGTCCTTGCCCAGCGGCACGGTGCCGGTGAAAGCCAGCTCGCTGCCGGCAGAGCGGATGCGGGCCTGCTTGATCTCGACTGCGGCATCGCGTTGCGTGGCGTCCACATCGACCTGATAGTTTTGTTGTGACAGCGACGCCTGCACCGATTGCGCGTCGATGCCCAGCCCGAGGTGCAGGTTGCCGGCCAGCCGGGTCGCCTTGAGTTTGCCGTGCATGCCGCGCAGGTTGAAAGTGGTGGTGGACAGGTCAAGCTGCAGGTGACGTTGTTTCAACTCCCCCGAGCCGGAGAATCTTCCTGCTTCGCCCATGTCCAGCTGCAGGTCGCGCAGCGCCAGCGACTCGAGTTCGCCCTCGAATGTGCTGTCCAGTGTACGCAGCGGCAGGCGCGACTGGTCGAGGGTGCCGGGTGTCAGGTTGACCATCTTCAGTGTGCCCTGAAAACCGCCGGCCGGAGCGGCGTGCATTTGCACATCCAGCGTCAGGTCGGCTTGCGGAGAAGTGGCGGCGTAAAGATGCGGGTCGAGGTGCTCGGCATGCAGCGTGACCTGCTGGATCATGGATTTTTCAAATGGCGTCAATGTCAGCTGCACATGCCCGGCCGATTTCTCGTCGCTGACATCGGCAGCCAGCGCGATCGCGGCCAGGTTGCCGCCGATCACGCCAGCGGCCGAGTAATGCGGCGTCGTGACTGCGAGCGTCCCGTCCAGTGCAAACGGCGCGGCAGCCGGCAAAGTGAGCGTCGCATCTGCCTTGCCCCAGTCGCCTTTCAGGCCGGATGCAAAATGATAGTTGCCGTCCAGGTTGTTCAGGCTCGCCTGGAGCGCGCCGAGTTCATGTTTTTCGCCGCCGTACTGCACGGTCAGTCGCGCTATGCGAGCGGACGGAATATCCACGAGCACCGGCAAACTCAGCGACTGCGGGGCCTGCTGAGGTTCGGGATCAGCTTTTATGATGTTCACGTCAAGCTGTTGCACCTGCAGCTTGCTGATCGCTAACTGCCGGTGCAGCAGCAGTCCGCTCAGCGACCAATCCAGTTCCAGCTGTCGCGCTTCGATCTTCTGGAAGTCGTTGCCGTAACTGACGCGGTCGATGCGCAACGAACCGTACAGCGAACCATGCATGCCGGTGACGATCAGCTTGCCGGCACTCGCATTCACGACGCGCTCGACCAGCGTGCGCAACATGAATTCCGAACCGGTGACCCAGAGCAACCCCCCGACTGCGCAGACGAACAGCAGCAGGCTGACCGCGGCGACCTTGCGCGCCTTGCCGGTATCGAGACGCTGCTTCAAAACGCGATCCCCACCGAAAAATGCAGGCGCGTCTTTCTGGCATCGCGCCCGTAGGCCAGGTCCAGGTTGAGCGGGCCGACCGGGCTTTTCCAGCGCAATCCGGCGCCGTAGCCATGCACCGGCTTGAAGGTCTGCGGGTCGTCCGCCGCGTCACCGGTATCGTAGAACACGGCCGCTCCCCAGCGCGGGCTGAACCACTGCACATATTCCGCGCTGCCCACGCCGAGGTAGCGCCCACCCAGCACGGCGCCAGCCACGTCCACCCCCAGGCTCTGGTAGGCGTAGCCGCGCACCGACTGGTCGCCGCCCGTGCGGAACATGAAATCCGACGGCACGCCGTCGCGACTGTGCGCCGTCACCGCGCCCGCTTCGGCGCGCAGGATCAGGTTGCCGGTTTTCGACAGCGGATAGAAATACACCAGCTTGGCATAGCTGCGCACGAAATCGGTGGTCGACAAAAGTGCCTTGGATGCGCCGCCGAGTTGGGCGCTGAACAGCAGTCCGCTGGTGGGGTAGAGCGAATTGTCGACACTGCGCAGCGTCCAGGTGTAATTGAGCGTGAGCGCTTTTTGCTGCAGGCTGGAGATGCCCGCAGTGCTCAATTCCTCGGTCTGATACTGGATCTCCAGTGCAGTTTCGATCTTGCCGGTCAGGCGCGAACGTTTCGCGCCCACTCCATATTTGGTGGTCACCGCGCCCTCGATGTCGTCGCGGCCGGTGAAGATGTTCGTGCTGTCCAGATAGCCGAGGGGCGTGGGTGGGACTTGAATCTGTCCGCTCAGCTGTCTCGAATTGGACTCCAGTTTGAGCAGGCTGGACAGACGCCATGCACGTTTCATGAAATTGAGGTTCTGATATGCGAGCTGACCCCTTGCACCGGAATTGGTGCTGGCGCCCAGACCCAGCCCGATCTTTTTTGACGGGTTCTCCACCAGGTCCACCTGCACCGGCGCCTCGGTCGGTGCGGCGGGATCGGTCTTGATATTGACCATGACGCTGGAGAAATAGGGGGTGTTCTGCAGCTGTGCCTGGAAATCCAGCAGTTTCGACTGCACATAGGGCGATCCCGGCACGATCGGGTTCAGCCGTTCGACGATACTGCTCGGATAGCGCTGCAATCCGCTCATCTGCAAGCCGCCGAAGGTGAACGCGGGGCCGCTGTCGAGCACGATGGACAGCTCGGCCTCCCTGGTATCCGGGTTGATCGTAGCCACGCTGGATTCGATCGTGGCAGTGGGGTAGCGCTGGATCAGCAGGTCGGTGAGCGCCGATCGCTTGGAATCCTCCCATGCGGCCTGCCTGAATATCATGCCCGGCTGCAACGGCAACTGCTTGCGGATCCTTTGCAGCCTGGCGTCATTTTCCGCCGAGTCGTCGAGGAACGCGCCGATCACGATCAGGTTGAAACTGGATACCAGCACCGGCTTGCCCGGGTCGATGTCGAATCGCACCAGCCATTTGCCAGGCTGCTTGTCGATCGTGGAAGTGATCTGCGGTGAGAAATAGCCTTCGGTTGCCAGCAGGTCGCGAATGCTGTCCGGCGTTTTGCTGAGTACCTGCTTGAGCCGGTCGCTATCCATATTCGGGTCGGTTCGCCATTTGCTGATGTCCAGGTTATCTTCCAGCAGCTCACGGTATGCAACGGGGACGTTCAATTTCAGGTCATAAGCCAGTTGCTGCGCAAGCGCCATGGCAGGAGCGAGCCAGCAGCAGGCGCATAGGGTTCCTGTCATTAGGTAACGCATACACGATTTGATCATGGGGCTGACACCGCTGGCTGCATAGGGGTTGAATGGCGTTGAGTGAATTCCGGATAGGCGTCCACCATTACGGACGCGTCGGGTCTGCTTCCTTCCGGGTTCGAAATATGCTGCCGCCACTTCCACCCGTATTGCGCAGTATAGTCAGGATGCGCGCTTGATCGACAAGGATTTGTCCGGAAGTTCAAGCAGGTGCCGCACATGATCGCGTTCATCCAGTAATTCCCGGTGACTTTCCAGCATGTGGCTGCGCCCCAGTTCACTGATCGGCAAGCCTTGCACGATCTCGTAGCGGCCATTGCTGCAGGTGACCGGAAAACCGAACACCACGCCCGCCGGGATATCGTAGCTGCCGTCCGACGGCACGCTCATGGTGACCCAGTCGTTATGGTGCGAGCGCAGTATCCAGTCGTGGATATGCGCGATGGCGGCGTTTGCCGCGCTGGCCGCGCTGGACAGGCCGCGTGTCTCGATCACCGAAGCGCCGCGCTTCTGCACGGTGGGAATGAAGTCGTTCTCGATCCAGGCCCGGTCGTGCAGCAGGTCGAGCACCTTGCGCCCGCGTATCTCCGCATGCGACAGGTCGGGATATTGCGTGCCGGAATGGTTGCCCCAGACCACCATCTTCTTGATGTCGAGCACCGGCTGGATCAGCTTCCGTGCCACTTGCGCGATGGCACGGTTGTGGTCGAGGCGCATCATCGCGCTGAAATTGCTCGGCTCGAGGTCGGGCGCATTGGTCATCGCGATCAGCGCATTGGTGTTGGCCGGGTTGCCGACCACCAGCACCTTGACGTGGCGCGCGGCGACCTCGTTCAGTATGCGGCCCTGCTCGGCAAAGATGGCGCCGTTGGTTTCGAGCAGGTCCTTGCGTTCCATGTCCTTGCTGCGCGGGCGCGCGCCGACCAGCAGTGCCACCTCGGCATCGCGGAAAGCGATCCTGGGATCGTCCGTGATGATGACCTTCTGCAGCAAGGGGAATGCGCAATCTTCCAGTTCCATCGCCACGCCACGCAGCACCGTCTGCGATTGCGGTATGTCGAGCAGGTGCAGGATGACGGGTTGTTCGCGGCCCAGCATGTCGCCGTTGGCGATGCGGAACATCATGCTGTAACCGATCTGCCCGGCGGCACCGGTAAGGGCGATGCGAATGGGTGCTTTCATTGGATGCTCCTGCATGGTGGCTAAACGGCATTTTGCCAGCGTTCGGAGGTCAGGCAAAGGGTGTTAACATTGCATCCTGTTTTATATGCCCAGCATTCGATCGGTCGATGAACAAAAACCGCCCAATTTATCTGGATTTGCGCCGCATCAGGTTGCCGTTGCCCGGCATCGTTTCGATCCTGCACCGCTTCAGCGGCGCGCTGCTGTTCCTGGCGTTACCGCTGCTGTTGTGGACGCTGCAATACAGCCTGCGTTCGGTCGAGACCTATACGTTGCTGTCGTGGATGTTCCGGCATCCGGCCAGCAAGCTGTTCTGGATCCTGATGCTGTGGGCCTTCCTGTTCCACCTGTGTGCGGGTATCCGTTACCTTGCGATAGACATGGATCGCGGCGTCAGCCTGGCGCAGGCGCGCAACAGTGGTCGCTGGGTAGTGATCGTGAGCCTGGTGGCGACCGTTTTACTGGGTGTGCGGCTATGGTAGACCGCATCGTCACCGGCGCGCATTACGGCCTGCGCAGCTGGCTGGTGCAGCGTGTCAGCGCGGTGGTGATGGTGATCTACACGCTGGCCATCGCTGGCTGGCTGGTGCTGCATCCCGAACCTGATTACAACGCCTGGACCGGATTATTCTCCAGTAACGTGGTGCGCTCGCTGACGCTGCTGACGCTATTGGCGCTGTTCAGCCATGCCTGGATCGGCATGCGCGACATCGTGATGGATTACGTGAAGGCGGCGGCGGTGCGACTGGTCATCCATGTGCTGGTGATCCTGGCGCTGATGCTGTATGCGATCTGGTCGGTGCAGATACTTTGGGGGTTTTAGCGGGTAGCTAGTAGCCTGTAGCTTGTAGCAGAATCGCTTTTGCTACGAGCCACAAGCTACCAGCTACAAGCTTAAGGAAATCATGGTAATCGCTAAAAGAACTTTCGACGTGGTGATCGTCGGCGCCGGTGGTGCGGGGATGCGTGCGGCCCTGGCTTTGTCCGAGGCCGGGCTCAAGGTCGCCGTGCTGTCCAAGGTGTTTCCCACGCGCTCGCATACGGTGGCGGCGCAGGGCGGCATCGCGGCGTCGCTCGGCAATATCAGCGAGGACAACTGGCACTGGCACATGTACGATACGGTAAAGGGCTCGGATTATCTGGGCGACCAGGATGCGATCGAATTCATGTGCCGTGCCGCTCCCGAGGTGGTGTACGAGCTCGAGCATTACGGCATGCCGTTCGACCGCCTCGACAACGGCAAGATCTACCAGCGGCCGTTCGGCGGCCACATGCAGGAATACGGCAAGACGCCGGTGCAGCGCGCCTGCGCCGCAGCCGATCGCACCGGTCATGCGCTGTTGCATACGCTGTACCAGCAGAACGTGAAAGCCAATACACATTTCTTCACCGAGTGGATGGCGCTGGACCTGATCCGCGACGAGGACGGTGACGTGCTCGGCGTGACCGCGATGGAGATCGAGACCAGCGAAGTGATGATGCTGCAGGCGCGCGCCACCCTGTTCGCCACCGGCGGCGCCGGGCGCATCTTCCAGGCCAGCACCAATGCCTACATCAATACCGGCGACGGTCTCGGCATGGCCGCGCGCGCGGGCATCCCGCTGCAGGACATGGAGTTCTTCCAGTTCCACCCGACCGGCGTGTATGGCGCGGGCGTGCTGATCTCGGAAGGCGTGCGCGGCGAGGGCGGCTACCTGCTCAACAGCGAAGGCGAGCGTTTCATGCAGCGTTATGCGCCGAGCGCGCTGGACCTCGCCAGCCGCGACGTGGTGTCGCGCGCGATCGCGACCGAGATCAAGCAGGGACGCGGATGTGGCCCGCTTAAAGATCATGTGCTGCTGAAGGTCGATCACGTTGGCGAGGACATCATCCGCCAGCGCCTGCCCGGCATCCGCGATATCTCCATCCGCTTCGCGCATGTCGACCCGATCAACGCGCCGATCCCGGTGGTGCCGACCGCACATTACATGATGGGCGGTATCCCCGCCAATTATCATGGCCAGGTGGTGGCGCCCTACCACACCGGGCCGGAGGAAGTGGTGCAGGGTTTTTATGCAGTGGGCGAATGCGCCTGCGTGTCGGTGCATGGAGCCAACCGCCTCGGCTGTAATTCATTGCTCGACCTGCTGGTGTTCGGGCGCGAGGCGGCGCGGCAGATCATCGAGGATCTGCAGCGCAACCCGCATCCGAAGCCGTTGCCGCACGATGCGGCCGAGCGCCCGCTGGCACGCCTGGCGCGGCTGGATTCGCAGCGGGGTGGCGAAAGTGTGACCGAGGTTGGCGCATCCATGCGCCAGGTGATGCAGGCGCATTGCGGCGTGTTCCGCTTTCCCGATCTGCTGGCCGAGGGCGTGGCGAAGATACGCGAGGTGGCGGAACGGGCAAAACGCACGTCGATCCAGGATCGCAGCAAGGTGTTCAACACTGCACGGGTGGAAGCGCTGGAACTGGACAATCTGCTCGAGGTCGCTGCGGCCACCATGCATGCTGCCGCGGCGCGCAAGGAAAGCCGCGGCGCCCATGCGCGCGACGATTTTCAGCAGCGCGACGATGACCACTGGCTCAAGCATTCGCTGTATTTCAGCGCGGGGCACAAGCTGGATTACAAGCCGGTGCGGCTGAAACCGCTGACGGTCGAATCGTTCCCGCTCAAGGCGCGGGTATATTGAACACTATCCTTGAGCGGAATCGATTCCACTGCGAATGTGGGTGAGAATACAATGCGTCAGCGTAAATCCGGTGTCCCGAATATGAGCGCAACATGAAAAAAACCAGGCTGGCGGCGCTATTGGACTCTCCCCTGGGCCTGGTGGTCGGCCTGGGATTGGTCATTGCCGTGGTCGAGCTTTTTATCATGGTTGTCGTCAAGGATGTCATCGCTCCATTGAACGTTCCTGATGCTTACTGGAATTTCATCGATACAATCCTGTTGTCCCTGATCGTCTCTCCCGCACTATATTTTCTGGTGTTCCGGAGAATGCGCGAAGGAGCCGAGCGTTTTCGCCAGATCAACGATTCCGTGCAGGATGCGATCATTGTCGTCAACGAACAGGGCCGGATTACCGACTGGAACACTGCGGCGCAAAAGATGTTCCAGTATTACCGGGAAGAGGCACTGGGGCAGCAGTTGCAACAGCTGCTGGTTTCGCCTCGCTACCATGAAGCTGCAGCGCGCGGATTTGACCGGTTCCAGGAAAGCGGGATGGGCCCATTGGTAGGCAGGACGACAGAGACCATGGCGAAGCGCAAGGATGGCAGCGAATTTCCCGTCGAACTGACCATCTCGGCGATCAGGGTGCAGGGGCGCTGGCATGCCATGGGATTCTTGCGCAACATCACCGAACGCAAGCAGGCGGAAATGCAGCTCAAGAACAGTGAGCAGCGCTATCGCGACATCATCCAGTCCTCGATGGACTGCTTCTGGCTTGTTGATGGCGAGGGCCGTATCCTGGATGTGAACGATGCGTATTGCCAATTGAGCGGTTACTCGCGCGAGGAATTGTTGCGCATGCATATTCCCGACCTTGACACGCAGCTGACTGCAGAAGGGATGGCACTGCAGATTCATACTGCCATGACGCAGGGCTATACCCGCTTTGTAACGCAGCATCGGCGCAAGGACGGTAAATTGCTGGAGATCGAGGCGAGCGTCGTTTACCAGAAGGACATGGAGGGCGAACATTTCTTCGTGTTCCTGCACGACATCACCGAGCGCATGCAGACCGAAGAGAGGATCCGCCAGTTGGCTTTCCATGACACGCTGACCCAGCTCCCCAATCGCCGTCTGCTGGAAGACCGCCTGACGCAGACGCTGGCCGCCAGCAAACGCAGCGGCCGATACGGCGCATTGCTGTTCCTCGACCTGGATAACTTCAAGCCGCTCAATGATGAATACGGACACGGGGCAGGCGATCTGCTGCTGATCGAAGTGGCGCGTCGCATCGACCGTTGCGTGCGGGAGATGGATACCGTCGCGCGTTTCGGCGGCGACGAATTCGTGGTGATGCTCAGCGAGCTGGATGTGGACAAGTCGGCATCCGTCGCGCAAGCCGGCATCGTTGCCGAAAAGATCCGCGCCACGCTGGCCGAGCCCTATGAGCTGGTCATCCGGCATGAGGGTGTGAAAGACACCACTGTGGTGCACCGCTGCACGTCAAGCATCGGTGTGGTGCTGTTCATCGACCACGAAGCCAGCGTGGAAGATATCGTCAAGTGGGCTGACATGGCGATGTACCAGGCAAAAGAGGAGGGGCGCAACCGTATCTGTTTTTTCAAACCGGCCGCATGACGAGCGCGGATGCACTACACTTTCATTCAATACTTACCGTGATTACGACATGAAATTCAGCATCTACCGTTACAATCCGGAAACCGACGAGCAGCCGCGCATGCAGGATTACCAGCTGGATGTCGAGATGAACGATCCCACGCAGGGGAAGATGCTGCTCGATGCCTTGCTGCGCATCAAGGAGCAGGACGACAGCCTGAGCCTGCGCAAGTCCTGCCGCGAAGGAGTGTGCGGTTCGGACGCGATGAACATCAATGGGCGTAACGGGCTGGCCTGCATCACGCCGCTGGCCGGCCTGAAGCAGCCGGTCGAGATCCGCCCGCTGCCCGGCCTGCCGGTGATCCGCGACCTGATCGTGGACATGACGCAGTTCTTCAAGCAGTATCATTCGATCAAGCCTTATCTGGTCAACAACGACCCGCCGCCGGAAACGGAAAGGCTGCAATCGCCGGCGCAGCGTGCCGAACTGAACGGCTTGTACGAGTGCATCCTGTGCGGCTGCTGCTCGACCGCCTGCCCGTCGTTCTGGTGGAACCCGGACAAGTTCGTCGGCCCCGCCGGGTTGCTGCAGGCCTACCGCTTCATCGCCGATACACGCGACCAGGCGACCAGCGAACGCCTGGATAACCTGGAGGATCCCTACCGCCTGTTCCGCTGCCATACCATCATGAATTGCGTGGAGGTGTGCCCGAAGGAATTGAATCCGACGGCGGCGATCGGGAAGATCAAGAACATGATGGTTAAGCGGGTGGTTTGAGGCGGTAAGTGGGGAGTAGGAAGTGGGAAGTGGGATATTTTCATTCAGTCAAACCCGAATTATGGAAATTGAAATCCGGAATGCAGGGATCGATCGGCGGTTGCAATGGCGTTGTCGGCGCGGTTTGCTGGAGCTGGATATCGTGCTGGACCGCTTTGTAAAGACACACTATGCCGGGCTGGATGGCTCGCAACGTGTTGCATTTGAAGCCTTGCTGGATATGCCGGACACGCTACTCTGGGATATGATTGCAGGCCGGGTGCCCTCACGACAGCAGGAGCTGGATGCGGTGCTTGCAATGATCAATGCAGCCTGAGGCAGGCTTACAGGATATGGAGGTGGTATGGAAAACAAGCGTTTCGCAACGCTGACGCTGGATGATGGACGCAGCATCGAGTTGCCTATCCTGTCCGGCTCACTGGGCGAGGATGTGATCGACATCCGCAACCTGGGCAAGCTGGACATGTTCACCTATGACCCGGGATTCCTTTCCACGGCGAGTTGCTCGTCCGAGATCACCTTTATCGACGGCGATGCCGGGCTGTTGTATTACCGGGGTTATCCGATCGAACAATTGGCAGAGCAGTCCGATTTTCTTGAGGTGTGTTTTCTGCTGCTGAACGGCGAGTTGCCGAACGCGGAACAGAAAGTGGATTTCAACAAGAAAGTCACCCGGCATACCATGGTGCATGACCAGCTGGCGCGTTTCTATAACGGTTTTCGCCGCGATGCGCACCCGATGGCGGTGATGGTAGGTGTGGTCGGCGCGCTGTCGGCGTTCTATCACGACTCGATCGATATCAACAATCCGGAACACCGCGAGGTCTCGGCCTTGCGCATGATCGCCAAGGTGCCGACCATCGCGGCGATGGCTTACAAGTACAACACCGGCGAGCCGTTCATGTACCCGAAGAATTCCTTCAGCTATGTGGAAAATTTCATGTACATGACGTTCGGCACGCCGTGCGAGGACTACGTGCCGAATCCGGTGCTGGTGCGCGCGTTGGAGCGCATCTTCATCCTGCATGCCGACCATGAGCAGAACGCGTCTACCTCGACCGTGCGCCTGGCCGGTTCCAGCGGCGCCAATCCCTATGCCTGTGTGTCGTCCGGTATCGCCGCGCTGTGGGGGCCGGCGCACGGCGGAGCGAACGAGGCGGTGCTGAAGATGCTGGAGGAGATCGGCGACATATCGCGCGTGACGGATTTCATCGATGGCGTGAAGGACAAGAAATACCGCCTGATGGGTTTCGGGCACCGCGTCTACAAGAACATGGACCCGCGCGCAGCGGTGATGCGCACCACCTGCTATGAAGTGCTCAAGGAACTGAAACTGGAGAACGACAAGCTGTTCCAGATGGCGCTGGTGCTTGAGCAGATCGCGCTCAAGGACGAATATTTCATCGAGCGCAAGCTGTATCCCAACGTGGATTTCTATTCCGGTATCGTGCTTCGCGCGCTGGGCGTACCGACCAACATGTTCACGGTGTTCTTCGCGCTGGCGCGAACCATAGGCTGGATCTCGCAGTGGAACGAGATGATCGGCGACGATGAACGCAGGATCGGCCGACCGCGCCAGCTGTACCTGGGCGCGACCAAGCGCGATTATGTGCCGCTGGGCAAACGGTGATCTGCCTGGGTAGTCCTCCCTTTGGGAATGGGGAGGCATTAACTGAAACCGGCTTTGCCGAAAAAATCAGCAGGTAGCGAATGATGGCCACGCAGGAAAATAACTACATGCAGGCCATGCGCGACACTTCCATGTTGTTCGGGACGAATGAAGTGTTCGTTGAAGGATTGTACGAGGATTACCTCGCCGATCCTTTGTCGGTGCCGGAGGGCTGGCGTGTTTATTTCGATGGATTGAAGGCTGTACCGGGCGCTGGGCGCGAAGTGGCGCATACGCCTGTGCAACGCGCATTCGCTGCGCTGCACAGGCAGACTGCGGTTCCGTCAGCCGCCGAAGACGGCTTGTTTCGCAAGCAGGTTGCGGTATTGCAGCTTATCAACGCGCATCGTTTCCTTGGCGTGCGCATCGCCAACCTTGACCCGCTGAATCGCCACGCCAAGCCTGAAGTTCCGGAACTCGATCCCGCCTATTACGGCTTCACCGATGCGGACATGGATACCACGTTCGAAACCGGTTCGCTGGTGGCCGCCCAGCGCATGACCCTGCGCGAGATCCTGCAGTTGCTGCGCCAGACCTATTGCGCCAGCATCGGAGCGGAATACATGTACATCAGCGATATCGCGCAGAAACGCTGGATCCAGCAACGCCTCGAAGGCGTGCGCGGCGTGCCGACTTATGCCGATACGGTGAAGCGGAAAATACTGGAACGGTTGACCGCCGCAGAGACGCTGGAGCGTTACCTGCATACCAAATATGTTGGACAAAAGCGCTTCTCGCTGGAAGGCGGTGAAACGCTGATTCCCCTGCTGGATCATCTGTTGCAGCGCGCCGGCAAAAACGGCGTGAAAGAGACGGTGATCGGCATGGCGCATCGCGGACGACTCAACGTGCTGGTGAACATTCTCGGCAAGTTGCCCTCCATGCTGTTTGCCGAGTTCGAAGGCATACACAGCAGCGAGCTGACATCCGGCGACGTGAAATACCACAACGGGTTTTCCTCGGATATCGCCGTTGCGGGCAGCGCGATGCATGTGGTACTGGCGTTCAATCCTTCGCACCTGGAGATCGTCAATCCGGTGGTGGAAGGATCGGTACGCGCGCGCCAGCACCGCTGCGGCGACTTCACCGGCAATCGCGTGCTGCCGGTGCTGCTGCACGGCGACGCGGCGTTCTCGGGCCAGGGTGTGGTGATGGAGACACTTAACCTGTCGCAAACACGAGGCTTCCGCACCGGTGGCACGGTGCATGTCATCGTCAACAACCAGATCGGCTTCACCACCTCGAATGCGCTCGACTCGCGCTCGTCCCTGTATTGCAGCGATGTGGCGAAAATGATCGAGGCGCCGATCTTCCACGTCAATGCGGACGATCCGGAAGCGGTGCTGCTGGTCACCGAGATCGCGCTGGATTACCGCATGACCTATCACCGCGATGTGGTGATAGACCTGGTGTGTTTTCGCAAGCTGGGGCATAACGAACAGGACGAACCGATGGTCACCCAGCCGTTCATGTACCGTTATATCAACCAGCATGCCGGAACCCGCGCATTGTATGCCGAGCGTCTGGTGGAGAAGGGACTGGTCAAGGCGGATGAGGCGGAGGCGATGATCGTCGCTTACCGGCGCAAGATGGACGAAGGCATCAGTCCGGTACAAATGGTGGCGGTCGACACCAAGAACGGACATGCCGCGCTGTGGTCAAAATTCAACGATGTGGTATGGAATGCGGCAGTGGATACTGCCGTACCGCGCGAGCGTTTGCAATTTCTTGCCGAACGCCTGACCAGTATTCCGGCCAATATCAAGCTGCATCCGCGCGTTGAAAAAATCATCGCCGATCGCCGCGCCATGGGGAATGGCGAACTGGCGCTGGATTGGGGTATGGCGGAAAACCTGGCCTATGCCACGCTGGTTACGGAAGGTTATCCCGGTACGCCTGTCCGGGCAGGATAGCGGACGCGGCACTTTTTTCCATCGCCATGCCGTGCTGCACGACCAGAACCGGGTGAAGTGGAAGGAAGGCCTGTATTTGCCGCTGCGCAATATCGAACCCGGGCAGGCGGACTTGCTGGTGATCGATTCGATCCTGTCCGAGGAGGCGGTGCTGGCCTTCGAATACGGTTATGCCACCGCCGAGCCCAATTCGCTGGTGATCTGGGAGGCGCAGTTCGGCGATTTCGCCAACGGCGCGCAGGTGGTGATCGACCAGTTCATCGCCTCGGGCGAGGCCAAGTGGGGGCGCTTGTGCGGACTGGTGATGCTGTTGCCGCACGGTTACGAAGGGCAGGGCGCGGAGCATTCCTCCGGCCGCATCGAGCGCTATTTGCAACTGTGCGCGGATTACAACATCCAGGTGTGCATCCCGTCGACGCCGGCGCAGATGTTCCACCTGCTGCGCCGCCAGATGCTGCGCCCGTACCGCAAGCCGCTGATCGTGTTCACGCCGAAGAGCCTGCTGCGCAGCAAGGATGCTGCTTCGCCGCTGAAATGGCTGGCAGAAGGCTCGTTCCAGCCGATACTGAATGAAGCGGACCCGCTGGATAGCACGGCAGTCAGGCGCATCATCTTTTGCAGCGGCAAGATCTATTACGAACTGCTCGCGGCCAGGCGCGAGCGCGGCATACAGGACATGGCCATCATGCGCCTGGAGCAACTTTATCCGTTCCCGCACGAGGACTTTACCGCCCAGATCGCCGCTTATCCCAATGCAAGCGAAGTGTTGTGGTGCCAGGAAGAGCCGGGCAACCAGGGCGCATGGCACCGCATCCAGCATTACCTGCTGCGCCACATGCGTTCGGGCATGAGACTCGACTACGCGCTGCGCGCTTCCGCTGCCTCGCCGGCAGTGGGCTATCTTGCGCTGCATCACGAACAGCAGAAAGCAGTGATCGATGCCGCGTTCCGTCCCGATCTGGAACATCAAGAACAATCCCAGGAGCAAGAAGTCATGAACATTGAAATCAAAGTGCCGCAATTATCCGAATCGGTCACCGAGGCCACGCTGCTGACCTGGCACAAGCAGGTGGGTGAAGCGGTGGCTGAAGGTGAGAGCCTGATCGACATCGAGACCGACAAGGTGGTGCTGGAGTTGCCCGCGCCCAAGGCCGGCGTGCTGGTCAAGATCGTCAAGCAGGGCGGCGAGAAGGTTGCCGCCAATGAAGTGATCGCCTTGCTGGATACCGAGGCGGTGGCGAAGGCGACGAAGAAAGCGGACGTGGCTTCCCCCGCGGTCTCTCCCTCGGCGCGCAAGCTGGCACATGAACACGATGTCGATGCCGGCCGCCTGCAGGGCAGTGGCCGGCATGGGCTGGTGACCAAGGAAGATGTGCAGGCAGCGGCGGAATACGTCCCCGGCCGCTGCGGTTCCGCCAGCGGCTGCCGGCGGCCGCATCGAACAGCGCGTGCCGATGACGCGCATCCGCCAGCGCATCGCCGAACGCCTGCTGCAGTCGCAACAGAATGCCGCGATCCTCACCACCTTCAACGAAGTGAACATGCAGCCGGTGATCGACCTGCGCAACCGCTACAAGGATGCGTTCGAGAACAAGCACGGCATCAAGCTCGGCTTCACCTCGTTCTTCGTCAAGGCGGCAGTGCAGGCCCTGCAGAAATTCCCGGTGGTGAATGCGTCGATCGATGGCAGCGACATCATCTACCATGGCTACTTCGATATCGGTGTTGCCATCGGCAGCGAGCGCGGGCTGGTGGTGCCGATCATTCGCGACGCAGACAAGCTGTCGTTCGCCGACATCGAAAAGCAGGTCGCCGATTTCGGCGCGCGCGCAAAGAACGGCAAGCTGACGCTGGAAGAACTCAGCGGCGGCACTTTCTCGATCTCCAACGGCGGCGTGTTCGGCTCGATGCTGTCCACGCCGATCATCAATCCGCCGCAGAGCGCCATCCTCGGCATCCATGCGACCAAAGACCGGCCGGTGGCGGAGAACGGCCAGGTGGTGATCCGGCCGATGAACTACCTCGCGCTATCCTACGACCACCGCATCATCGACGGGCGCGATGCGGTATTGTTTCTCGTGGCGATCAAGGAAGCGCTGGAATTTCCGGGGCGGGTGTTGCTGGATCTGTAGATGGACTCCTTCAGCGCCTACCGGATCTTTGATGACAGCGGCAAGTCTTGCGGGCGTTTTGTCGAACTGACGCTGGATGGACTCGATCCCGGCGAGGTGGTGATCCGCACGATATATTCCAGCCTGAATTACAAGGATGCGCTGGCGGCGACCGGGGCGGGGCGGGTGGTGCGCCGCTTTCCCTGCATCGGTGGCGTGGATGCGGCGGGGGTGGTGGAAAGCTCCCGCGACGATCGCTTCAAGCCGGGCGACGCGGTGATCGTGACCGGTTACGGCATGGGCGTGGATCACGATGGCGGGTTCTCGGAACGTGTGCGCGTGCCGGCCGACTGGGTGGTTCTGCTGCCGCAAGGCTTGTCATTATTCGAGGCGATGGCACTGGGCACGGCAGGATTCACGGCGGCGCTGGCGATACGGCGCCTGGAGCAGAATGAACTGTCGCCGGAGAAAGGCAAGGTCATCGTCACCGGCGCCACCGGCGGCGTAGGCAGCCTGGCCATCCGCATGCTGGCCAAGCTTGGCTACCATGTGGTGGCGCTGACCGGGAAGGACAGCGAGCACGATTACCTGAAAGCGCTGGGTGCGAGCGAGATACTGTCGCGCAGTGCAATTGACCTCGACAGCGGACGCGCACTGGATGCGGCGCAGTGGGCAGGGGCGCTGGATGCGGTGGGTGGCGCGACGCTGGCCTGGCTCACGCGCAGCATGCGGCAAAATGGTGGTATCGCCAGTTTCGGCAATGCCGGTGGCGCCGAATTGCACACCACGGTCTATCCCTTCATCCTGCGGGGCGTGCGCCTGATAGGCATCGATTCCGCCGCAACTGCCATGCCCTTGCGCGAGCAGATCTGGCTTGACCTGGCGGGCAGGCTAAGGTTGAGGAATTGCGAATTGGTTGCGCGCGTGATCCCCTTTATGCAGATTCCGGCTGCATTCGAGCAACTGATTTCAGGCCAATCGCGTGGCCGCATCGTGGTGGAGTTCGATCAACAGTAAGCCAGGGCGCCTTGGTCGACATGTTATAATCCGCGCCGCCTGCAAGCACGCGAAAGTGGCGGAATTGGTAGACGCACTGGATTTAGGTTCCAGCGCCGCAAGGCGTGAGAGTTCGAGTCTCTCCTTTCGCACCATCTGGTAAAAGAACGTTGCCTTGGCCTGCTTCGGTCGAAAATTCTGACCAGACGGTTGTCAAGGTCTGGCGCCCATCGCCAATGTGTTCGCCGGATCAATTCCACATCCTTGCTGAATGACTCCGTGCGACTTGCCATTCGCCAATATCAGGAATATCCATGGTGCAGAAAACTTCGCGATTCAGACTGACTAATGCCTGAAATTTGCATGCAGGATGTTTACGCAGTCGGTTTTTGTGGTAACTTTACATTGCGATTGGAGAGGGTGAGTGTCGTCTCTTGACCATGACCTGCATTGCAGGATTGACAGGTCATTCATCATCGCTGGCTGACTGGGCAACCGAGTAAGAGTTGCCATTGCTTTTGGTGGATCATGACTGGCACAGGTCTTTATTGTGCGAGCCATGAATATGGGTGTTTTTTATTACTGTGAAAGGGGATTCCATGAATAGAAAAGAATTGGTCGATGCGCTGGCTGGCAAGACCGAATCAAGCAAAGCCGAAGCCGATCGTACTCTCGGTGCTTTAATTGAAGTTATTTCCGGAGCATTGAAAAAAGGCGATTCCGTTTCTCTGGTGGGTTTTGGTTCGTTCACTGTTCGCAAGCGTGCCGCTCGCACAGGCCGTAATCCCAAGACCGGTGCCGAGCTCAAGATCAAGGCCTCCAAGGTTCCTGCCTTCAAGGCGGGCGCCTCGCTCAAGGCTACTGTAAATAGTGCCAAGAAGTAATGATTGACCAGGGTCCCTGTCCTCGACAGGGAACCCTGGTTTATCTCGTTTCCTCTCCCATCCATCGATGTCGTACTCACTGGATCAAGACTCCGTTCTGTTCCAGGGTATTCATTTGACCTGATTTTTTGTTCGCTTCCATTGCCGGCGGGGTGCTGGACCACTTTGTCCCGGCCGCATTGTGCGGGGCATCTGCGGGCGGGATGATTTGCCTGGTGTAAGGAACAAGCCTGGTGACCGGCAACTGCATGTACCCGTCCGCGATCTCGGGGCGCCTTATTCAGCCGGCAACTACCCACGGAAGAGTGGGGCGATATTTTTTAGGTGTCCATGTTAAAATTCTCCCATGTTCTGGGTGACTCCCCGGCAAAACCGGCTTGATTGGCCTTATGATGCGGGAGTTATTGTGGCACAATGATTTTAGAATATTTATGGTGAAGGATTTTTCGCCCGTTGCCACAGGCAGGGCGGATTTTATTTTCCTTGTTCACTGTTCAGGCAAGTTACATATTAATCTCAAGGGAAATCAGTATGGCTAGTGTTGAAACTTTGGGGACGCTGGAACGGCGTCTGAATTCATATATTTCGCAGCAACAGATGCGCGGCGAGATCGAGTCGCGCCTTAAACGTCTGGGGCGCACGGCCAAGGTGCGCGGATTCAGGCCGGGGAAGGCTCCTCTCAAGATCATACAGCAGCAGTATGGGGCGCAAGTCCAGCAGGAAGTGCTGGGTGACGCGTTGCGGCGTTCCTTTGATGAGGCTGCAAGACTGAATAGTCTCCGGGTGGCGGGTGCGCCGAATTTCGAGATCAAGAATACTGATCCGGCAACCGAATTGATCGAGTACAGCGCCACATTCGAAGTCTATCCAGACATTGTGTTTGGCGATATCAGCACGGAAAAGATCGAGCGGCTGGGTTATGAGCTGGATGAGGCTGACGTCGAGAATGCAATCACCACATTGCGCAAACAACGGGCGATCTATGAGCCGGTTGAGCGGCCGTCGCAACAGGATGACCAGTTGCGCATCGACTTTGTCGGCAAACTCGACGGGGAGACTTTTGCAGGTGGCGAAGCCAGTAATTTCAAGATGATATTAGGCGCTGGCAACATGTTGCCTGAATTCGAGGCTGCCATCACAGGCATGAAAGCGGGAGAGAGCCGGTCATTCGATATGACCTTCCCGGAGAATTATCATGACCATAACGTGGCCGGGAAACTGGTCGATTTTACCGTTACGGTACATGCCGTTGAAGCACCGACCCTGCCGGAGCTGAATGCCGAATTTGCAAGGTCACTTGGTGTCAAGGATGGCGATCTGGAGAAATTCAGAACGGAAGTCAGGGGTAACCTCAAGCATGAGGCAGACCGGCGCCTGAAAATGCGCAACAAGGAAAATGTGATGGATTTGCTGGTTAGAGTGACGCATATCGATGTTCCGCGCGCATTGCTGGACATGGAAGTGCAGCAGATGATGCAGCAGACCATCGAGGAAATGCGCTCGAATGGGGTCAACATGCCGCAAGGGATGTCATTGCCTCCGGATGCATTTGCTGATCGCGCACAAAGGCGAGTCCGGTTGGGGCTTATTCTGTCTGAATTGATCAGGCAGAAGGATCTCAAGGCTGAACCCGGACAGATAAGGGCTTTGGTTGAGGAATTTGCCCAGGGTTATGAGCGTCCGGAAGAAGTAGTGAAGTGGCATTACAGCGATCCTGCCCGCTTGCGCGATGCCGAAGTTCTGGCACTGGAAGACAATGTTGTGGCCTGGGTAATGGATACGGTAGAGGTGACAGACCGTAACGTGAAGTTTGGCGAACTGATGGTGAACAATTGATGGTGCACAGCGACTATCCGGCAGTAGACAACGAGCCTCAAAATATCGGCCTGATTCCGATGGTTATCGAAACCAGCGGGCGCGGGGAGCGGGCGTACGACATTTATTCGCGTTTGTTGAAGGAACGCGTGGTGTTTCTGATCGGTCCGATCAACGATACGGTAGCCAATCTGGTGGTTGCACAACTGCTTTTCCTTGAATCGGAGAATCCCGACAAGGAGATCTATCTCTATATCAATTCGCCCGGGGGATCCATTTCGGCGGGCATGGCGATCTATGACACCATGCAGTTCATCAAGCCGGACGTGTCCACCCTGTGCATCGGGATCGCTGCTTCCATGGGAGCATTCCTGTTGCAGGCCGGTGCGACCGGCAAGCGTTTTGCCTTGCCCAATTCCACGGTGATGATTCATCAGCCGCTGGGCGGGTTTCAGGGACAGGCATCGGACATTGAAATCCATGCAAAATACATCCTGAGCCTGCGCGAACGCCTGTACCAGTTGATGGCCCAACATACCGGGCGTGACGTCGAGCAGATCGCGCGCGACAGTGAACGGGATAATTTTTTGACGGCCCAGGAATCACTGGATTACGGTCTGATCGACAAGGTGCTGGATAAGCGCACTTGAGCCGGTTAGCCAGGCATTCGCGGTTTTGTTAGCAATCAAAGCCGGGTGAGGGCTGATGAAATGATTGATGCTGGTGCCTTGTGGCAACTTCATTCTGGATAATTATTTGCGGAGGTCATTATGTCGTCAGAGAAAAAAAATGGTGACAAGTTGCTGTACTGTTCCTTTTGCGGCAAGAGCCAGCATGAAGTACGCAAGCTGATCGCGGGACCATCGGTGTTCGTCTGTGACGAATGCATCGAGTTGTGCAACGATATCATCCGCGAAGAAACCCAGTCCGGAACCATAGGCAAAACCGACAAGGATGATCTGCCGGTGCCGCACACTATCTGTTCGCGGCTGGATGAGTATGTGGTCGGCCAGGAAAAGGCAAAGAAAATCCTGTCAGTGGCAGTGTACAACCACTACAAGCGATTGAAGAGCAATGACAAGGATGGGGTGGAGCTGGCAAAAAGCAATATCCTGCTGATAGGGCCAACCGGTTCCGGCAAGACACTGCTGGCGCAGACCATGGCGCGATTGCTCAATGTGCCGTTCGTGATGGCGGATGCCACTACCCTGACCGAGGCCGGGTATGTCGGCGAGGATGTGGAAAACATCATCCAGAAATTATTGCAGGCGTGCGACTACGAAGTGGAGCGTGCGCAACGCGGGATCGTCTACATAGACGAGATCGACAAGATTTCGCGCAAGTCGGATAACCCGTCGATCACGCGCGATGTTTCGGGTGAGGGCGTACAACAAGCCTTGCTCAAACTGATCGAGGGCACCAAGGCTTCGGTGCCGCCACAGGGTGGGCGCAAGCATCCGAATACCGAATTCCTGCAGGTTGATACCACGAATATCCTGTTCATCTGTGGCGGCGCCTTTGATGGCCTGGATAAAGTAATCCGTGATCGCTCCGAAAAGGCCGGCATTGGTTTCGGGGCGGATCTGGCAAAGCGCGACGACAAAAGGAATGTGGGTGCAGTGCTGCAAGGGGTTGAACCGGAGGATTTGATAAAGTTTGGTTTGATTCCCGAGTTTGTTGGTCGATTGCCGGTCATCGCCACGCTGGAAGAACTCGATGAAGATGCGCTGGTGAGGATATTGACCGAGCCGAAGAATGCTCTGACCAAACAGTACCAGAAATTGTTTGCCATGGAAGGCGTGGAACTGGAATTCCGGGGCGGGGTGTTGCAGGCTATCGCCAGAAAGTCGCTTGATCGAAAATCCGGCGCCCGTGGTCTGCGCTCGATCATGGAACATGCCTTGCTTGACGTCATGTTCGATCTGCCTTCCGCGGAGAACGTGGAAAAGGTGGTGTTGGACGAAAACGGTACAGGAGGAGAAATCCATTCTATGGTGATGTATTCAGATACGCCGAAATTCGCAGCCTAATCAACGACATTGTTTGTCGCTTGAATTTTATCGCGATGTCCCCATCTAACCAGACACAATCACTTACTGGGAACCTCTGCCATGCTAGAAAATGAAATCAATGAAATGGATTCCGGTCTGGTTCCGCTATTGCCGTTGCGCGATGTAGTGGTCTTTCCACACATGGTGATTCCCTTGTTTGTCGGGCGTGCCAAATCCATCAAGGCGCTGGAGTCCGCCATGGAGGCGAGCAAGAATATTGTTCTGGTGGCGCAGAAATCCGCTGCCAAGGATGAGCCTGCGATAGAAGATCTGTACGGGATCGGCAGCATTGCCAATATCCTGCAGATGCTCAAATTGCCGGATGGCACCGTCAAGGTTCTGGTGGAAGGAACACAACGTGCCAGGGTGATCCGGGTGCGCGATGAAAAATCACATTTTGAAGCTGAGATAGAACCGGTATTTGTCGACGAGGAAATCGGCCATGAAGCCGAGGCGATGCGCCGTGCCCTGATCAATCAGTTCGACCAGTACGTCAAGCTCAACAAGAAGATTCCTCCCGAAATCCTGACCTCGCTGGTTGGCATAGACGATGCCGGACGCATGGCGGATACCATCGCCGCACATTTGCCGCTCAAGCTGGAACAGAAGCAGGAAGTGCTGGAGATCTTCGATGTGCGCAAGCGTCTTGAACATCTGCTCGGCCTGCTTGAGTCCGAACTCGATATCCTCCAGGTAGAGAAGCGTATCCGCGGTCGGGTCAAGCGCCAGATGGAAAAAAGCCAGCGCGAGTATTACCTGAACGAACAGGTAAAGGCGATCCAGAAGGAACTGGGCGAAGGCGAAGATGGCGCCGACATGGAGGAGATCGAAAAGAAGATCCGGTCTGCGCACATGCCAAAAGAGGCCCGCACCAAGGCCGAGTCGGAATTGAAGAAATTGCGCCTGATGTCGCCGATGTCGGCTGAGGCAACGGTGGTGCGCAACTATATCGACGTGCTGGTCGGGTTGCCGTGGAAAAAGAAAACCAAGATCAGCACCGACCTGAAGCGTGCCGAAGAGGTACTGGAAGCGGATCATTACGGTCTGGAAAAGGTCAAGGAACGCATCGTCGAGTATCTTGCAGTGCAGCAACGTGTCGACAAGATGAAGGCGCCGATCCTGTGTCTGGTGGGACCACCGGGTGTGGGCAAGACCTCGCTCGGACAATCCATCGCGCGCGCGACCAATCGCAAGTTCGTGCGCATGTCGTTGGGCGGGGTGCGCGATGAATCCGAGATCAGGGGTCACCGCAGAACTTATATCGGTTCGATGCCGGGCAAGATCCTGCAGAACATGACCAAGGTGAACGTGAAGAATCCGCTGTTCCTGCTTGATGAAGTGGACAAGATGGGCATGGATTTTCGTGGCGATCCTTCGTCAGCTTTGCTTGAGGTGCTCGATCCGGAGCAGAACCATACCTTCGTCGATCACTACGTTGAAGTCGAATACGACTTGTCCGACGTGATGTTTGTGGCCACGGCGAATACCATGAACATTCCCGCGCCGTTGCTGGATCGCATGGAGATCATCCATGTCTCCAGTTACACGGAAGATGAAAAGGTCAACATTGCCGAACGCTACCTGATCCCCAAGACGCTGGGAAACAATGGCCTGAAGGCGGAAGAGATCTCCATATCCGACAGTGCGATCCGCGACATTTTGCGTTATTACACCAGGGAAGCGGGGGTGCGCGGACTGGAACGGGAGATCTCCAAGATCTGCCGCAAGGTGGTGAAGGCATTGTTGCTCAAGGGACGCGTGAAAAAGGTGGCGGTGAATGCGCGTAACCTGGACAAGTTCCTTGGCGTGCGCCGCTATTCATACGGGATCGCGGAGAAGAACAACCAGGTGGGGCAGGTAACCGGCCTGGCTTGGACCGAGGTTGGCGGCGAATTGCTGACCATCGAGACGGTGGTGCTGCCCGGAAAAGGCAAGACCACCACAACCGGCAAATTGGGCGAGGTGATGCAGGAGTCGATCCAGGCCGCGCTCAGTGTGGTGCGCAATCGTGCGCGGGCGCTCGGCATAGTCGAGGATTTTTACCAGAAAAACGATCTGCACATCCACCTGCCGGAAGGCGCAACGCCCAAGGATGGACCCAGTGCCGGCGTTGGCATTTGTACTGCCATGGTATCTGCGCTTACCGGGATTCCGGTGCGTGCCGATGTTGCGATGACTGGCGAGATCACGCTGCGCGGCGAGGTATTGCCTATCGGCGGGTTGAAGGAAAAGCTGCTCGCAGCGCAACGCGGGGGCATCAAGACCGTCCTGATCCCGGAAGAAAACACCAAGGATCTGGTGGATATACCAGACAACGTCAAGAACAAGCTTGATATCCATCCGGTCAGGTGGATCGAGCAGGTGCTGAATATGGCTCTGGAAAGGGCGCCGGAGCCATTGCCTAAAGATGCGCCGGTTGTGAGTCCGATTCCGGTGGTCGAAGAAAACCTGGGTCCTTCTCTGGTCAAGCATTGATGTAATGCATCCCGGCGTTTGACTTGATGAAAAAGCTCGTCAAGTCAAACGCGCCCAGCGGGTATTCCAGCAATTTTCATTGCTCTCTTTCCTGGTTACGTATCATTCCACCTTCACAATATTTAATGCGAGTCGACTGGCCAGAAAACCCGGCCAAAGGTGAAAAATGCATCTGAAAATACTTCATCTCGACACCGCAGCATATTGCTTGACCGGGCATGTAACCCTTGATATAAAGCACTTACAGGGTTTCCTGTCTTTCTCCAACACTCAAAAAAGGGGCGCCAAATGAATAAATCCGAATTGATAGATGCAATCGCCAAGTCTGCAGATATTTCCAAAGCGGCAGCCGGCCGTGCTCTGGACGCAACGGTAAATGCCGTCAAGAAATCATTGAAAAAAGGAGACATGGTCACCCTGGTTGGGTTCGGGACTTTTTACGTCGGCAAGCGCGCTGCACGCAATGGTCGCAATCCGCGCACCGGTGCAACGATCAAAATCAGGGCTGCCAAGGTTCCCAAATTCCGTGCTGGTAAAGGTCTGAAAGATGCTGTAAACTAGCGCGCTTTTGCGGGTGCTTAGCTCAGTTGGTAGAGCGTCGCCCTTACAAGGCGAATGTCGGCGGTTCGACCCCGTCAGCACCCACCAGATAAATAGCTCATGGAGTGGTAGTTCAGTTGGTTAGAATACCGGCCTGTCACGCCGGGGGTCGCGGGTTCGAGTCCCGTCCACTCCGCCAGACCAAGGCGAACGCAAGTTCGCCTTTTTCATTTTTCATTCCTTTCGAGTGAGTTGAGATGTTTAATTTTGTCGATAATAACAAGCGGGCAATTCAAATTATCATGGCGTTGATAACGCTCCCGTTTGCACTTTGGGGGATCAACTCTTACCAGAAAGCAAACTCGAGCGAGGCGATGGCGACGGTGAATGGCGAGAAAATCAGCCCGCAGGAGTTTGATAATGCCCTGCGCAATCAAGAGAGCAGAATGCGCGAGACCCTGGGTGACAAGTTCGATCCTGCCGTGATTGACATGCCTGAGGTTAAACGCACGGTTCTCGACGAACTGGTCAATCAACACCTGCTGGCTTTGCTGGCACGGGAACAGGGTTTGCTGGTGAGCGATGCTCAATTGGCGCAGGTGATTTCCAGCATTGATGCGTTCAAGGTTGATGGAAAGTTCGATAAGGCGAGTTATGAATCAGTGCTGCGCAACCAAAACATGTCTCCCCAGGTTTTTGAGTATCGCGTAAGGCAGGAAATGATTGCGCAGCAGTTGACCGATGCGTACAGCCAGAATGGATACGCATCGAACGCCGTCGCAGACAGGCTGATGCAGCTTAACGAACAGCAACGCGATGTCAACACGCTGCAGCTGTCCCCCGATACGTATCTGAAACAGGTCAAGGTGGATGATGCGGAAATCAAAAAATATTATGAAACCAATGCCGCCGAATTCCGGACTCCCGAGCAGGTCAGGGTCGAATATGTGACGTTTTCCGTGGATTCGCTGATGCCGCAAATCAATATCGATGAAGCGGCGATCAAGCAATATTACGTGGATCATCAGCCCGAGTTTGGTATCCAGGAGCAGCGGCAAGCATCGCATATCCTGATTTCGGTTTCGAAAGATGCCAGCGACGCCGACAAGGAGGCAGCCAAAGCCAAGGCCGAGCAGGTGCTGAAGCTGGTCAGGCAGTCGCCTGGCAAGTTTGCGGAACTCGCCAGGCAGTATTCGCAGGATGTGGGTTCTGCCGCGCATGGCGGTGATCTCGGCATGATCGCACGCGGAATGATGGTCAAACCGTTTGAGGATGCCGTATTTCAGCTCAAGCCCGGGGAAATCAGTGATGTGGTGAAGTCAGACTTCGGTTTCCATATCATCAAGCTGACTTCGATTGTGCCTGCAAAAATCAAGCCGCTCGACCAGGTCAGGGGCGAGATTGAGCAAAAACTGAAGTTGCAAAAGGCAACCGATGAATTTGTCGAACTGGCGGACAAGTTCAGCAATACGGTATATGAGCAAAGCGACAGTTTGAAACCGGCAGCAGAATTGGTAAAGTCGAAAGTCCTGCAAAGTTCCTGGTTGTACAAGGATCAGGCTGAATCTGCGCCGTGGACGAGTAAAGTCCTGCAAGCCGTATTTTCAAATGACGTGTTGAAAGAAAAACGCAATAGCGCTGCTGTTGAAGTTGGCCCCAACAGCCTGCTTGCGGCGCGCTTGCTGGAATACAAGCCGGCAGGCACCCGGTCGCTGGCAGAGGTGAGCGAGGTCATACGGCAGAAATTGATACATCAGAAAGCCATGGAGCTGGCCTCGAAACAGGGCCAGGAAATGCTTGTCAAACTGCAGCATGGTGATAGTCCAAAACTGGATTGGAAAGCCGGGCAGACCATTTCACGCGCGCAGCCTGCAGGCTTGAGCCATGGATTGGTGCAGAAGATATTCCAGGCGGACACTTCGAAACTCCCGGCCTATCTGGGCATGGAGGATGAGCAGAAGGGGTATGTCCTGGTTCGTATCGTTGCTGTCAAGGAGGGCGCAGCGATAGACGATGCCAAACGCAACCGCTACGTGCAGGAAATTCGCAAGATGACTGGCGAAGAATTGTCCCGGGCTTATCTGGCTGGGGCCAGAAAGCATGCCGAGATCAAGATGAAGACGTTCGAGTCTGAAACGGAGAAGTAGTGAGTTTTGTAATGCCGAAACAGACGCCACTCAACGAGTGGCGTTTGCATTGATGGAGTGGGATCAGGGTCAGGGTTCGGTTGAACCCAGCGCCGTGGTATTGAAACCTCCGTCTACATAGGTGATTTCTCCGGTGATGCCGCTCGCCAGATCGCTGCACAGGAAGGCGGCGGCATTGCCGACTTCCTCGATGGTGATGTTGCGCTTGAGTGGGGCGTGCTTGGCGTTATAGGCGAGCAGCTTGCTAAAATCGCCGATGCCCGAAGCTGCCAGCGTCTTGATCGGGCCGGCGGAGATGCCGTTGGCGCGTATTCCCTTGCGACCCAGTTCCATCGCCAGGTAGCGCACGCTGGCTTCCAGGCTGGCCTTGGCCATGCCCATCACGTTGTAGTGCGGCATGGTGCGTATCGCACCGAGATAGCTCATGGTCAGCAGTGCGGCCTTGCGCCCTTCCATCAGCGGCAGGGCGGCCTTGGCCATGGCGGGGAAACTGTAAGCGCTGATGTCATGCGCGATGCGGAACGCTTCGCGGCTGAAGCCGTCAAGAAATTCGCCATCCAGCGCTTCGCGCGGTGCAAAAGCGATGGCATGCACGAAGCCGTCGAATCCATCCCAGTGCTTGCCGAGATCGGTGAACAGCTGCTCAATCTCCGCATCGCTGGAGACATCGCAGGGAAAAACCAGTTCGCTGCCGAACTTGCCAGCCATATCCAGCACCCGGTCTTTCACCCGCTCTCCCTGGTAGGTGAACGCCAGTTGCGCGCCTTGCTGATGCATGGCTTGTGCTACGCCATAAGCGATGGAGCGGTTGCTGAGCATGCCGGTAATCAGAATTCGTTTGTTTTCCAGAAATCCCATATCGTCTCTATGTTCAACAATAACCGGCGGATTATAACCCCACAATGATTGTAGCGCACCGAACGAATGCAATCGTATATAATCACGCGTTGAATTATTTTCAGGGGTTGATATCTTGATATCTGGACCGCGCCATGCTGGAAATTTGTGACCTTGCCTGCACTCGAGGAGATCATCAACTTTTTTCCGGATTAAGCTTCTCCTTGGCCAGTGGCGAGTTGCTGCGGGTGGAAGGTGCGAATGGCAGCGGCAAGACCAGCCTGCTGCGGACCCTGTGCGGATTCATCCAGCCTGAAGCAGGGAAGATACTTTGGCGCGGACAGGATATCCGTGAACTGGAAGAAGATTATTATGCGGAGATGGTCTATCTGGGACACCATAATGCCATCAAGGATGAGTTCAACGCGCTGGAAAACCTTCATATCAGCGCCGGGCTTGCTGGCTGTGCGATCGATGACAAACAGGCCATTGCCGCATTGAGGCGAATGGGTTTGCGTGGCCGCGAAACTTTACCGGTAAAGGTGTTGTCTCAAGGGCAGCGCAGAAGGGTAGCGCTGGCGCGATTGCTGGTTGGAGATGCTGATTTGTGGATACTGGATGAACCACTTACGGCGCTTGATGTTGGTGCCGTGGGAATGATGCAGGAACTGATCGGCGAGCATCTGGCGAAGAGTGGCATGGTCATCTACACTACGCACCAGCCGCTTGAAGTGTCAGGCGTGGAGACGCGGAAATTGTCGCTCTCATGAACAAGCTTTCACTGCTGGGATTTCTGGGGCTGGTGATACGCCGGGATCTGCTGCTTGCCATGCGCAGACGGGCTGATGTGCTGACCTCGCTGATATTCTTTGTCATGGTGGTGAGCCTGTTTCCTCTTGGCGTGGGACCGGAAATGGACATGTTGCGCAAAATGGCGCCGGGTGTGGTCTGGGTGGCTGCGTTGCTGGCTTCCATGCTGTCATTGGGAAGAATGTTTTCGGCGGACTACCTGGATGGCACGCTGGAGCAAATGATGTTGGCGCCGCAACCGTTGTCCATGATGGTGTTGGGAAAGATTTTGGCGCACTGGATGATGTCGGGTTTGCCTCTGGTGCTGATAGCGCCGGTGCTGGGACTGCAATTCGACATGTCTGTACAGGCATTGTGGGTATTGCTTGCCGCGTTAATGCTGGGTACACCTATACTAAGCATGATAGGTGCAGTTGGGGCGGCATTGACACTAGGGCTGCGCGGTGGCGGCGTGCTGGTGTCACTGCTGGTGTTGCCGTTATGTATCCCGGTGCTGATATTCGGGGCAGGCGCGGTGGAAGCGGTAACAACCGGGATGAGCATAGGGTCGCATTTGTCTCTGTTGGGTGCGATACTGGCACTTTCGCTGGTCTTTACGCCCTGGATCACGGCGCAGGCGTTACGAATTTCAATGGAGTAGAGTTTGGCTATAAACTGGTTCAAGTATGCGGCGCCCAGCACATTTTATGGCCTGGCAGGCAAGTTGGTTCCGTGGTTTGCATGGAGTTCCGCAATCCTGTTTGTGATTGGCCTGTATATCGGGTTTTTCGTGGCGCCGACCGATGCCACGCAAAGTGAAGCTTACCGCATCATGTTCATTCATGTTCCGGCGTCCATGCTATCGATGTTCATATACCTGGTGATGGCGGCTTATTCGGCAATCGGACTGATATTCAATACCCGGATGTCGTCGATGATGGCGACTGCTTTGGCGCCTACCGGCGCACTGTTTGCCTTCCTGTCGCTGTGGACTGGTTCGATGTGGGGCAAGCCGATGTGGGGTGCCTGGTGGGTATGGGATGCGCGACTGACTTCCGAACTGATATTGTTGTTCCTTTATCTGGGGTTCATCGCCTTGCATGCATCGATAGATGATCCGCGTCGTGCAGACCGGGCGTCCGCACTGCTGGCCATAGTCGGTTCGGTCAACGTGCCGATCATTTATTTTTCAGTGAAGTGGTGGAACACCCTGCACCAGGGAGCCACCATAAAATTCACTGGAACCTCGATGCATGTTGCGATGCAGGAGGCCATGTGGACCATGGTGGCAGCTTGCTGGCTATACGCCATTGCGGTAACGTTGCTGCGGGTGCGCAGCATCATCCTGGAACGGGAACGCAACACCCAGTGGGTGCAGGAATTGGAGGAGTTGCGGTCATGAGCGTTGCCGAATTTTTCGCCATGAAAGGCTACGCGTTTTATATCTGGAGTTCTTATGGCCTCGCATTGCTGATCTTCATTGTCGAAACAGCCATGGTGCGCCACAGAAGGAAGATCACGTTACAACAGTTGCGCTTGATGCGCGATGCAGGAGGAGAGGATCAAGAATGACGCCACGCCATAAAAAAACCATGTACATCATCCTGGGTGCGCTTGCCGTGTTGGGGGTGGCCGTAGGACTGGTATTGTATGCCTTGAAAAACAATGTAAGCCTGTATTTCACGCCGACCCAGGTGTTCAATCATGAAGCGCCGCAGGGACGCAACTTTCGCATTGGCGGGTTGGTGCAAGATGGTAGCCTCAAGCGTGACAATGACGGGCTGAAAGTACACTTCGTGATCACTGATACTGCCAAAACCATGCCGGTGGAATATACCGGCATCCTGCCGGACTTGTTCAAGGAAGGCAAAGGCGTGGTGGTGCACGGCAAGCTGTCAGCGGATAACATGTTTATTGCCGATGAAGTGCTGGCCAAGCATGACGAGAACTATATGCCGCCGGAAGCAAAAGACGCCCTGGACAAGGCTGCCAAGGCAAAAGCAGCAGCAAATTCTTCACCCGCACCAATGGCCGCTCCTGCGTCCAAAGCCTATTAAATCCGGAGGTGTTCAATGATTCCAGAGATCGGTAATTTCGCCATCATCGTTGCGCTGTTGCTGGCCTTGTTGCAGGGGGTATTACCCATATATGGCGCGGCACGCAGCAATAATGTCCTGATGGGCATGGCGCGGCCCGTTGCGGTGGGACATTTTGTCTTTGTCGCGATCGCATTTGCCTGCCTGGCCCGGTCGTTCCTGGTCAATGATTTTTCAGTGTTGTATGTGGCGGAACATTCCAATTCGCAACTGCCGTTGCATTATCGCTTTGCCGCGATCTGGGGCGGGCATGAAGGTTCTTTGCTGTTGTGGACGTTCATCCTGTCCGTCTGGACGGTTGCCGTGGCCAAGTTCAGCAAGCACCTGCCGGATGAAATGGTCGCGCGCGTGATTGGCGTGATGGGACTGGTTTCGGTCGGTTTCCTGTTGTTCATGCTGCTCACTTCCAATCCGTTCGACCGCTTGCTGCCGGCGGCTGCCGACGGTGCGGACTTGAACCCGCTGCTGCAGGATCCGGGTCTGGTGATCCATCCGCCGATGCTGTACATGGGCTATGTGGGGTTCTCGGTGGCGTTTGCCTTTGCGCTGTCGGCATTGATCGGCGGGCAGATGGATGCCAGCCTGGGCGCGCTGGTCGCGACCCTGGACGACCGTGGCCTGGATCTTCCTGACCTGCGGCATCATGCTGGGCAGCTGGTGGGCATACTACGAACTGGGCTGGGGTGGCTGGTGGTTCTGGGATCCGGTCGAGAACGCCTCATTCATGCCATGGCTGGTGGGTACCGCACTGATCCATTCGCTGGCGGTTACGGAAAAGCGCGGCGCATTCAAGAGCTGGACGGTGTTGCTGGCGATAGCGGCATTTTCGCTCAGCCTGCTGGGTACATTCCTGGTGCGTTCCGGCGTGTTGACATCGGTGCATTCGTTCGCCACCGATCCCAAGCGCGGTGTGTTCATTCTGGCATTCCTGGTGATCGTGATCGGCATCGTTCGTTGCTGCTGTTCGCCTGGCGTGCGCCCAAGATCGGGTTGGGCGGCAAGTTCGATATGGTCTCGCGCGAATCGATGCTGCTCTCCAATAACGTGCTGCTGTCGGTGGCTTCCGCTTCGGTGTTCATCGGCACGCTGTATCCGTTGTTCATGGATGCGCTGGGATGGGCAAATTGTCGGTGGGCCCGCCTTATTTCGATGCGGTGTTCGTGCCTTTGATGACGCTGATGGTGTTGATGATGGGATTGGGCGCATCGGCGCGCTGGAAGCAGGCGAGCGTGCCGGAGAGTGGGTCAGCGCGTCCGCTGGGCGCTGCTCGCCAGCGTGGTGATCCGCGCTATTGTTGCCGTTGGTTTTCGGTCACTGGACACCAATGATTGCACTGGGATTGTTGCTGGCATTCTGGGTGTTGCACTCGCTGATGGTGCAGTTTGTATCAGACGCTCGGCGGGCGTGAGGGCAGTCTGGTGCAGCGCCTGCAGACCACAGTCGCTGAGCTACTACGGCATGCAGCTGGCGCATCTTCGGCGTGGCTGTGTTCATCATCGGGGTAACCATGGTGAAGGGCTATGAGACCGAGCGTGATGTGCGCATGAATGTCGGCGACACGGTGGATTCGGGCGGCTATGTGTTCCGCTTTGACGGTGTGCGCGAGCACGAAGGGCCCGAACTATATGGCATCGCAAGGCGCAATTTACTGTCACCAAGAACGGCAAGCCGGTACCCAATTGTGTCCGCAAAAGCGTCACTACAACGCGTCCGGCATGCCGATGACCGAAGCCTCAATCGACACGGGTATTCCTGCGGACCTGTATGTGTCGCTGGGCGAACCGATTCCCGAACTCCAACGGCGCCTGGTCGGTGCGCGTCTAATCAAGCCATTCGTGGACTGGATCTGGGTCGGCTGCCTGTTGATGGCATTTGGCGGTGTGCTGGCCATCAGTGATCGGCGTTATCGCATCCATGCCAGGAAGAAAGCCGATCGTACAAGCGAAGCCGGTCTGCGCTGACAAGGCGGCCGCATCTGGTCGTGGAGGGCAAGACGATCATGATGCGCTTTATGTTGCCGTTGGTTGCTTTTCTGGTGCTGGCGGTATTTCCTGTACGTCGGGCTGGGATTGAATCCTCATGAAGTGCCCTCGCCACTGATCAACAAGCCTGCGCCGGCATTCACCCTGCCCCAATTGCACCAGCCCGACCAAAAATTCTCGTCGCAGGACATGAAGGGCAAGGTCTGGCTGCTCAACGTCTGGGCATCCTGGTGTGTGTCCTGCCGGGAGGAGCATCCTGTGCTGATGGCACTGTCGACAGCGGAACATCGTGCCGATCTATGGCCTGGATTACAAGGACAAGAACGCGGATGGGGAAGCGTGGCTACGCGAAGGCGGCGACCCTTACACACTTGTTGCATCACGGACGCCGACGGCCGTGTCGGAATCGATTATGGCGTGTATGGCGTGCCTGAAACCTATGTCATCGACAAACAGGGCGTGATTCGCTACAAACAGATCGGCGCGATCACCCATGAGAAGCTGCAACAAAAAATCCTTCCCCTGATTGCGGAGTTGCAAGCGAAATGAACGAATACTATTCCTGTTGCTGATCTGTTTGTTGCCGGCCTTCTCCTACGCCGGCGAGGCAAAAGATCTGGCTGAAGACCCGGTGCTGGAAAAGCGCATGGTCAACCTGGCGCAAAATCTGCGTTGCCTGGTTTGCCAGAACGAATCACTGGCGAGTTCGCACGCCGATCTGGCAAAGGATCTGCGCCAGGAAGTGCGCGAGAAAATGAAGCAGGGCATGACCGACGAGCAGATCAATGATTACCTGGTTGCAAGATATGGCGATTTCGTGCTGTTCGACCCGCCGATGAAAGAGATACACGATATTGCTCTGGTATGGCCCATTTGCGTTGTTGCTGCTTGGTGGTGGCGTGCTGGTATACCAACTGCGCAAACGCCGCAAAGCCGTGCCAGAAGCCAACTTTCGCAAGAAGCGCAACAGCGGCCGCAGCATTGCTCAACGAAGAAAGAAATACAAACATGATTTCATTCTGGATAATCATGCGCTGCTTGCTGTAGTCGCAGTGCTTTTTGTTGTCTTGCCGTTGTGGCGCAAAGGCGCAACAACCAACGAGGTGGTGCGGGATGCCGCCAATCTGGAAATTTTGCGCGACCAGTCGGCCGAAATGGAAGTCGATTTGCGCAACGGCTTGCTGACCCAGGAGACTTACGACCAGGGCAAGCGCGAATTGCAATCGCGCCTGCTGGAAGAAGTGAAGATGCCGATCAGCCGGCTCGGAAACGCGCAATCCGCCAAGGTGCTGGCGATCGTGCTGGGCGTGGCATTGCCGGTGCTGGCGATGGGCTTGTACTGGAAGATGGGCAATCGCGACGCCTTGTTGCCGCCGGGCAGTCTTGACGCGGCAAAGCACGATGACTTCCTCGACTGCGGACGGGGCGATCAAGGAGCTTGAAGACAAGATGAGCGGCGAATCCGAAAGACGCCGACAGCCTGTGAAGCGCTGGCCAGGACCTATGCGGAAATGGGGCGAATTCAACGAGTCGGCCAAAACTTATAACAAGCTGACCAAACTGGTACCCAAGGATGCGCAGTTATGGGCTGATTTTGCCGATGCGCTGGCAATGGCGCAGCGGCAAGAAACTGGCCGGGCGACCCGACCATGCTGATCAAGACTGCATTGACGCATGGATCCGAACAATCCCAAGGCGCTGGCGCTGGCCGGATCTGCGGCGATGGAAATAGGCGAATATCCGCGGCAGCGATCAAGTACTGGGAAAAATTGCTGAAGATCATTCCCACCGGGTACTGAGGACGCGAAGATGTTTGCCGATGGCGTCAAGCAGGCGCGAACTTGCGATGGTCCAGAAGGGCGGCAAGCAGCTATGGCGGCAGCTGGCGCGGCAGAACGCAGCGCAATGGCAGCCGGCAAGGAACGCATCACCGGCACGGTGACGCTGAGCAGCGCAATGAAGGGCAAGGTCATCCCGGACGACATGCTGTTCGTGCTCGCACGGCGGAATCCGGTCCGCCGATGCCGCTGGCGGTGATGCGCAAACAGGTGAAGGACCTGCCGTTGAAGTTCCACTGGACGACAGCATGGCGATGGCGCCGCAAATGAAACTGTCGAATTTCGACAAGGTCGTGGTGGTGGCGCGCGTAGCCAAATCCGGCGACCCGATGCCGCATCCCGGCGATCTGCAGGGCATGAGCGCAACCATCAAGCCGGGGGCGAGTGGAGTGAAGGTTACGATAGACAGCGAAATGAAGTAATCTAGACTTCGAGTGTTTCCAGCAGTAAAAAAGCCGGGGCCGATGTCCCGGCTTTTTTATTCGACTGCGTAGGTTGGGCTGAGGCACGAAGCCCATCGCTTTCCGGCGGAATTTCAGTTGGGCTTCCTTCGTCAGCCCAACCTACGGGACTGGACTTGAATGAATGGTTAGGCTGAGTTTATAGCAGCCCGTAGAGGTGAGAGCGATTTTAAGATAACCCGCGCGATAGCTTGTAGTTGTCTGAGTGACGAAGCATAGCCTCCAACAGCGATAGTTGAATCAATTTGTTTTAGCGCGTGTTCTTTGTTCGTCTTGGGGCTGCCTGCATGAACTGCACCCATAATATTTGCTTCAAACAAGATAATCTCACGAACCGAATACCGATGATCGTCAACGATGGTGACGACAGTATGAAAGAACTGATCCCTACTTGCGACGTATCGGCGCTTTCCCGGGTGCGTAGTGTCAGGGTCTAAGCCATCCTGAACAGTCCAAAATGATGGCGCAGGGAAGTCATTAGGGAAACCAGTTGGCACAGTTGTTTCAAAGTTTATCTTAAGGTGGTGATTTTGGTTCACTTGGTCAACTAGCGGAAAGTCATCCAAAAATAGTTTACGAACCAGTGCCGCTACGAATAGGATTTCGTAGGGGTCAGTTTGAGTGAGCCGCTTTTCTATATCATCAAGAGTGAGCAGAAATAACGTTTCAGCTTCAGTTAAAGGGGCTGGGCTCATTATTTATTTTTTTCTGGCTCAAACAATTTGGTGAAGCAGAACTCAAACCACATCATACCCCGCATCTTCCACCGCAGTCTTGAACTGCGCCAGCCCGGCTTTGTCAGGGTCGTGGGTCACGGTGGCGCGTTTGTGTTCGAGTGATACGGCCACTTGGTTTACGCCTGGAACGGCCTCCAGCACCTTGGTGACGCTGTTTACGCAACTGCCGCAGGTCATGCCATCGATATTGAGTTGTATGGTTTCCATGACGATCCTCGTTCAATGTTGGTTATCAGAATTATAGGACTGCCAGCGCTTGAGCAACAGCGCATTGCTGACCACCGAGACCGAGCTCATCGCCATCGCCGCGCCGGCGATGACCGGGTTCAGCATGCCGAGTGCCGCAAGCGGGATGCCGAGCACATTGTAGGCAAAGGCGAAGAACAGGTTCTGGCGGATCTTTTTCAGCGTGGCACGCGACAGGTCGATGGCATCGACCACGCCCATCAGGTCGTTGCGCATCAGGGTGATGTCGGCCGCTTCGATGGCGATGTCGCTGCCGCTGCGCATGGCGAAGCTCACGTCCGCCGCTGCCAGTGCGGGCGCGTCGTTGATGCCGTCGCCGACCATGCCGACCAGTTTTCCTTCGCGCCTTGAATGATTGCACCTGGCTGCGACTTGTCCTGCGGCAATACTTCGGCGCGGAAATCGTCGATGCCTGCCTGTTGTGCGATCGCCTGCGCGGTGGCGCGTATTGTCGCCGCTCAGCATGACCACATGGAGGCCCATTGCAGCCAAGGCGCGCCACGGCATCTCTGCTGCTGGCGCGCAGGGTATCGGCGAACGCGATGCAGCCGAGCAGGGCGTCGGCGCGCGTCACGGCGATGACGCTTTTGCCTTGCTGCTGCATAGCCTGGATCTGCTCATCATCCAGCGTGAAGTTCTCGCTGGCGATGAAAGCGGGTGAGCCGAGCAGGCATGTCGCGCCATCCAGTTCTGCGCGCAGGCCGCTGCCGGAAAGTTCGTCATATGAGGTGACGGCGAGCAGGATCGACATGGTTATCGGTCGGCATGGTCGAGCAAGGCGCGCGACAAGCGGATGCGAGGAATGCTGCGCCATGCTGGCCGCGATCTGCAGCAAGTTCGATCCTGCGCTGCCTGCAGCCGGCAACAGGTCGGTGACCCTGGGTTTTCCGCTGGTCAGCGTGCCGGTCTTGTCTACCACCAGCGTGGACAGTTTGTGCACACGCTCCAGCGCGGCGGCATCCTTGATCAATATCCCTGCATGCGCGGCGCGCCCGGTGGCGACCACCACGGCAGTCGGCGTCGCCAGCCCCAGCGCGCAGGGACAGGAGATCACCAGCACCGACACGGCATTGATCAGCGCGGCGGTCACGCCGATGCCGGCGATCCACCAGGCGAGGAAAGTCACCACGGCGATCGCCACCACAACGGGAACGAAGATCGCAGAGATCTTGTCGGCCAGTCTCTGTATCGGCGCTTTCGATCCCTGCGCCTGTTCCACCAGGCGGATGATCGCGGACAACTGCGTCTGTGCGCCGACCGCCACGGCGCGGCACTTGAGCAGGCCGCGCTGGTTGAGCGTGGCGGCATACATCTTGGCGTCGGCCTGTTTGGTTTGCGGCAGGCTCTCGCCGGTGAGCATGGCCTCATCGACGCTGGACTCGCCTTCCAGCACTACGCCGTCGACCGGCATGCTTTCGCCCGGACGCACCAGGAAGATATCGCCGGAGACCATCTGCGCCACCGGGATGTCGGCGACGACACCGTCGCGTTCCACATGCGCCTGCTTCGGTTGCAGGTTGATCAGGGCTTCCAGCGCCGAGGAAGCGCGGCCCTTGGCGCGTGCTTCCAGCAGCTTGCCCATCAGCACCAGCGTGATGATGGTGGCGCTGGCCTCGAAATAGACCGGTTGCTGCAGGCCAAACAGCATGACGGCGCAGCTCAGCAGGTACGCCGCGCCGGTGCCGAGCGCGACCAGCACGTCCATGTTGGCGCCGCCGCCGCGCAGGCTGTTCCAGGCGCCGGTGAAGAAGCGCTTGCCGATCCAGAATTGCACCGGTGTCGCCAGCAACCATTGCAGCCACACCGGCATCAGCGGCATGCCATGGCCGCCGATGAACATCGCCAGCATCTGCAACAGCAGCGGCGCGGTGAGCAGCAGGGAGATGAAGAACTGCATGCGCTCATGGCGGTAGTGCGCCATGCGCTCCTGTTTTTCCACTGCATAGTCACGCACTGGATGCGCACCGTAACCGGCACGCTTGACTGCTGCGATCAGGGCTTCGGTATCGGCCGTGCCCGGATTGAAATCTATGAGGGCTTTTTCGCTGGCCAGGTTCACCACGGCGCTCACCTCGGGCATGCGGTTGAGCACCTTCTCGATGCGCGCGGCGCACGCCGTGCACGTCATGCCGGTGATCTGCAGCTCTTCATGTGCTTTTGGGTCGTTCATGCTGTGTTTGAGGATGTACGCTGGTTTGGGTTCTGCCGGTCAGGATACTCCATCTGTCGCGGTCGATGCGGTTCCTGCGTCGGCGCAGCCTACGAGACTCTGGTTTCCACGCCAAGGGCGCGTATGCGCACGGCAAATCCTTCCAGTTGCGCCGCTGTCAGTGCGGACAGGCGCGGCGCCTCGGGTTGCAGCGATGGTCGTGCAAGGCTGTACAGCAACACGCCTTGCAGCCTGACCCCGTCGCGCAACAGGCCGGACAGGAACTTGAGGTAGTCGTCCTCGTCCTGCTTACCGGGCGCTGCGCCATCCAGCACGAACCAGCAGGTCTGCAGCCAGGTCGGGCACAGGCTGATACTGGTGGCCAGGTTCTCGCGCACCTTGTCGATGCCCACGCGCGTGTCGTTGACCTGCTGCATGCCGGCTTCGCTGGCGCGGTCGAGCTTGAACCAGACTTCGCCCTTGAGTTGCGACATCCGGCGCAGGCCTTGCTGCACCTGTTCGCGGTGCATCAGGCTGCCGTTGGTGATCAGCACCAGCTTGATCTGCGGCGGCAGCACCTGTTCGGTTTTCAGCTTGCCCAGCAACTCGATGACTGCGGGAAATTCCTCCGCGCTGGTGGGCTCGCCGTTGCCGGACAGCGCAATATCGTTGATGCGGCGCATCTCCTCTGGCACGCGGCTTTGCATGAACCCGCCATCCTGCAATTCGTGCAGAAAGCCGCGCAGTTCCTGTTCCAGCAGGGCCAGGTCGACCGCAGGCGGTGCGCCGCGGACCAGGTCGGGCACCTGGCAATAGATGCAGCGCCAGTTGCAGGCATTGTTGGTGTTGAGGTTGATGCCGATGGAGACGCCGCCGGCGCGGCGCGATACGACCGGGTAGACATAGCGCAGGCCCGCGCTGTCGCGGCTATGGTCGCTTATCTTGAGTTCGTCTTCATTCAAGATTTTATCAGCGGAAGGTATTTCGCCGGATCCACCGGCTTGCCCAGCTTGCGTATCTCGAAATGGAGCTCGACCTGGTTGGAGTCGGTGTTGCCCATCTCGGCGATCTTCTGTCCGCGGGTCACGCTCTGGCCTTCCTTCACCAGGATGCGGTCGTTGTGCGCATAGGCGCTGAGATAGGTCTTGTTATGCTTGATGATGATCAGCTTGCCATACCCGCGCAGGCCGCTGCCGCTGTATACCACTTTTCCGGCGGCGCTGGCCAGCACAGGCTGGCCGAGCTTGCCCGCGATATCGATGCCCTTGCGATTTTCTCCTTCCGCAAATCCCGCGATTATCTTGCCGCTGGTTGGCATGGCCCACTCGATGTCTTCATCCGCGATGTCCGGAGCCGGGGTGTCGACTGGCGGGACGGGAACAACGGGTTTTACCTCCGTCTTGGGTGGTTCCGCATTAGCGATTACGACCGGTGGCTGCTGTGGAACTGACGTTTGCTGCCTGGCGATCCTGGCGGCGGCATCAGCGGAATAGGGAAGTTTGAGCGCCAGTGGCTGGCCAAAGACCGGGATGCCGGACGACCCGATCTGTTTGGCCGGCTGGATTAATGGTTCCGATTTAGCCAGCGGCACGGACACGACCTCCTCCGTCGGGGCAGGCTTGACCGAGATCACGTTGTTTTGAGGAGGAAACAAACGCAATTCCTGCCCTGCCTTGATGACGTCGGGATTGTCGATATTGTTGAGGGTGGCGAGATCGTGATAATCAAGACCGTAGTTGAAGGCGATGCCATAAAGGGTATCGCCCTTTTGCACGACATAAGTCTGTGGCCGCCAATCCTGGTCGCCGGATGCTGGCCTGACGATCGCAGAGACTGGCGCCGAACTGACGAGTGGCTCTTTGGTGTGACGATCGGAAACCGGCGCAGGAATCTCGCTGGATGCGCAACCGTACAGTGCAATTGCAACCAGCGCGATAGTGACTAGATATCGGGTATCAAGTTTCATTCTTTTCCAGACAGCAACGGTACAAACCTGACCGCGTCAAGGCGGGTTTCGCGGAAGCCTTTTGCATCCCGCTCGATCAGGTACAAGTGTTGTTCTTGGCTTCCCATGGGCAGTACCATTCTACCACCGATCGCAAGCTGCTCCAGCAGCGCGGGCGGAACATGGGATGCGGCAGCGGCCATGATGATGCCGTCAAACGGCGCAAATTCAGGCAGTCCGACACCGCCGTCAGCGTAGAACAAGCGGACATTGTGGATCTGCAATTCGTTCATGCAGGTTACCGCGCGCTGGTATAGCGGCTCGATGCGTTCCACCGAAAATACTTCCTTGGCCACCTGCGCCAGTACCGCCGCCTGATAGCCGCAGCCGCTGCCGATCTCCAGTACGCGGCCAAACGGACTGCCATTGCGCAGGATCTCCAGCATGCGCGCCACGGTGTAGGGCTGCGAGATGGTCTGCCCGAAGCCCAGCGGCAGCGACACATCGTCGTAGGCGCGGCTGGCCAGTGCTTCGTCGACGAAGATATGGCGCGGCACCGAATTCATCGCGGACAGCACCACTTCGTCGCGTATCCCTTCCTCGCGCAGGCGCTCGATCAGGCGCGCGCGCGTGCGTTGCGAGGTCATGCCGATGCCGCTGCGGCGCACGTTGCTCATGCTGCCGGGCTCAGCCAGTTGCGCAGCGCATCGAGCTGGCTGTACTGGGTCAGGTCGATCTGCAGCGGCGTGACCGAAACCCGCCGGTTCTCGACGGCGTGAAAATCGGTTCCTGCACCCGCATCCTGTGCCTGGCCTGCCGCGCCGACCCAGTAGACGGTTTCGCCATGCGGGTTGGTCGCCTTGACCACCGGCTCCGCCTTGTGGCGCTTGCCCAGTCGGGTGGTTTCCATGCCTTGCAATTGTTGCTGTGGAATGTCGGGCACATTGACGTTGAGCAGCCAGGGGTGGGGATGCGTGCGCCCGGCGAAGCGCTGCACCAGTTCCGTCACCACCTGTGCCGCCGTGTTGTAATGCACCAGGTCTTTTCCGGCCAGCGATACCGCGATGGAGGGGATGCCGAGCAGAAAACCTTCGGTGGCAGCGGCGACAGTGCCGGAATAGATCGTGTCGTCGCCCATGTTGGCGCCGGAATTGATGCCCGAGATCACCATGTCGGGCCGCGTATCCAGCATGCCGGTGACGGCCAGATGGACGCAATCGGTAGGGGTGCCGTTGACATAGTAGAACCCATTGGGCGCGCGGCGCAGCTTGAGCGGCCGGTCCAGCGTCAATGAGTTGCTGGCGCCGCTGCGATCGCGCTCCGGCGCGACCACGGTGACTTCGGACACTGTGGCAAGAGATTCCGCGAGACAGGCGAGACCGGGGGCAAAATAACCATCGTCGTTGCTAAGCAGGATGCGCATGAGGCCGGATCAAATAAGTTACGAATCTCGACGGGCAGGGAAAACCAATCATGCCCGACGAAGCGGCTGAATTATAGGGGGTGTTTACAGCGGGGACAACGACTTGCTGCGGGGAGCGCATCAAACGGGATGCGCAGCACCGGAATCATGCGGAGACTCCGGCATGGCGAGGCATCTGATTTCCTCGCGCTATCAATAGCAGGCAATACCTGAAAACCTCCCTGCTCCAGCGGAGCCGAGCAGGAAATTCAGCTTTGTTTGTGCATCGGGCAGGTGCTGATGCCGAAAGGCACGTATGCCAGGCAGAAACCGAATATACCCGTCAACAGTGGTACCACACCGATCCAGCCCCATGGGCCTATAACGCCTGCCAGGGTCATCCCAATCAAAGCCAGGCCAACTACTACGCGCAATACACGGTCTATGCCGCCAACATTCGTTTTCATGATCTTCTCCTCGTAATTATTGATTCAGTGCTTGCAGCATAGGCGAACAGGTGCCTGCTGTCTGTGAGAAAAGTCACATGCTGGAAAGTTCTTTTAGCGCCAGCAGGTTAACTACCTCGATCTGTTCCCGGCCCAAGTGTACCCAGCCGTGCTCGGCGAAATTCTTCAGCAGGCGGCTGACGATCTCGCGCACGCTGCCGAGTTCGTCGGCCAGCGCCTGGTGGGTAGTATGGATCGGGCTGGGTTTTGCGATCAGCAGCGCGGCCAGGCGCTGGTCCAGTTTCTGGAAGGCGACGGCGGAAACCAGTTGCATCAGGTCGGTCAGGCGTTCCGAGAACAGGCTGAAAATATAATCGCGGAACGGTTCATGCATGGCGACGAGTTTCTTGAATTTCAGCGGAGGCAGAACCACCAGGGTGACATCCTGATCCACGATACCGCGCGCGTGGTAGCGCGCATGGCCGAGCAGGCAACTGCTGGTCAGGATGCAGCTTTCGCCGCAGTCGACGCGGTATAACTGCAGCTCGCGACCATTGGCGGCTGCCTTGATCACGCGGATGCTGCCGGCAAGCAGCAGCGGGAATCCCTGGCAGGGCTGGTTCTCGTCGAACAGCACGGTGCCCGCAGGCAGTTGCATGACGGTTGCATCGGCGCACAATTCCTGCAGTTGCGAGGCCTGCATTCCGCGCAACATCGGGTAATGCTGCAGCAAGGAAGTCTGGGTGTCGTGGTTCAGCATGGCCGGCAATCAGGCATTATCGCAATTTTGCCGTGCATCGGGAGCTCAGGATTCCGGCCGCATGTGCGGGAACAGGATCACATCGCGGATGCTCGGGCTATCCGTCAGCAGCATCACCAGGCGATCCACGCCGATGCCTTCGCCGGCGGTGGGCGGCAGGCCGTGCTCAAGTGCGCGGATGTAGTCGCTGTCCTTGTACATGGCTTCCTCGTCGCCCGCTTCCTTGGCCGCCACCTGCGCGTCGAAGCGCGCTTCCTGATCTTCCGGGTCGTTCAACTCGGAGAAGCCATTGGCGATCTCGCGGCCGGCGATGAACAATTCGAAGCGCTCGGTGATCTCCGGGCGCGTATCGCTGCGCCGCGCCAGCGGCGAAGCCTCGGCGGGATAGTCGATGATGAAGGTGGGCTCGAACAACTGGTGCTCGGTCAGTTCCTCGAACAGCGATAGCTGCAGTCCGCCCAGTCCGTCGTCGGGCCGGAACTTGGCCTTGAGGTCCTGCAGTTCGTTGACCAGGAAATCACGGTTGTGCAATTGCTCGTCGGAAAATTGTGGATGATATTTCTGGATCGACTGGGTGATGGTCAGGCGCTGGAATGGCTTGCCGAAGTCGATCTGCTGTCCCTGATAGCTGAGTAGCGTGGTGCCCAGCACAGCTTGCGCGACTTCGCGAAACAGGCTTTCGGTGAAGTCCATCAGGTAGCGGTAATCACGGTAGGCCTCGTAGAATTCGATCATGGTGAATTCCGGGTTGTGTCGCGTGGACAGGCCTTCATTGCGGAAGTTGCGATTGATCTCGAACACCTTCTCGAAGCCGCCGACCACCAGTCGTTTCAGGTACAGCTCCGGCGCGACGCGCAGGAACAGTTGCATGTCCAGCGCGTTGTGGTGCGTGGTGAACGGCTTGGCCGAGGCGCCGCCGGGGATCGGGTGCATCATCGGCGTTTCGACTTCGAGGTAACCGTGGCGCATGAAAAAATCGCGTATCGTCTGGATCACCCTCGAGCGAGCGGTGAACACGCGGCGCGTCTCTTCGTTGGTGATCAGGTCAACATAGCGCTGGCGGTATTTCTGCTCCTGGTCGGTGAGGCCATGGAATTTCTCCGGTAGCGGCCGCAGCGCCTTGGTCAGCAGGCGCAACGAAGTGACACGCACGGACAACTCGTTGGTCTTGGTCTTGAACAGCACGCCGCAAGCGCCAAGGATGTCGCCCAGGTCGTAATGCTTGAACGCATCGTGCACGGCCTCGCCGGTGTCGCCGTTGCTGATGAACAACTGGATGCGCCCGCTCATGTCCTGCACCGTGGCGAAACTGGCCTTGCCCATCACCCGTTTCAGCATCATGCGCCCGGCCACGGTCACTGCGATATGCGCCTGCTCCAGTTCGTCGTGGCTCATTGCGTCATACTTGGCGTGCAGGTCGGCGGCCACATCCTTGCGCTCGAAGTCATTCGGGAACGCCACGCCTTCCTTGCGTATCGCGGACAATTTGGCGCGCCGCTCGGCGATGATCTGGTTGTCGTCCTGGGGTGGTGCGGTTTGCTCGTTCATCGGTTCAATCTTCAAAATGGATTTCATTCAAACCCGGTCCGGCGTGCATTGCAGGCTGGTGCCTACTGCGATGTGTCCACGGTGCCGGGAATTCAGCCTGTCATTATAACGAAGTAGCGTACTACACGGCAGCAGAATCGTCGAACAGGCGTAGATAGAGTATTGATTTCGAAGATGATGCATCGGGAAACTTATTAAGTTCGTGCGCTGGGCCGGTGGATATTTTCTTCTGCAATTTGATAGGTTGATTATTCAAGGCTGGCCTGTAGTATTCGGCGACAGGCGCGAATTCATGATGCCCGGCGATAGATAAAGTGGTTTCGGAGGCGGATAAATACTTGTCTGGGGGAATATGTATGCCGTATCGCCATTGCCGCGAGGCAGTTGCGCTTAAGCTTGTCCACTATTGCTTGACCGGGATCACGCGGTGAGCGCCGCACTGACGCTGCGCCGCATCTGGGGCAGGGCGGCTGCCAGTATTTCAAAGAAACCTGAAACGCCCGCACCATTCCATCTTTTCAGCGTTGAAGATCTCGTCTGGGCGATAGGCAGTTATTGCGCCCTGAACCGCAAACCCTTCGATGCAAATCTGCTGATCAGGCAATTCCCGCCGCCCTACACGTCTGATTCCTTAATTCAAGCCGCCCATGCCTTGGGCTTCCGCACCAAGCGCCGGGATTGCACCAGCAGCAAACTGGCCACGCTCAACTTCCCCTGCCTGGCTATCCTGAACCCGAAATCCCAGCCAGCATCAACGCCCTTGATGCCCCTCGAAACGACTGCGTTCCCTCCCCCTGTAATGGTGGGGATGGCCAGGGAGGAGGTGGAAGCTACACCATCCGACTCCCTCGAACGCTCTACCGCTCATCCCGCCATCCTCATACAAGCCACCGCCGATACCTTCACCCTGTTCGAATCCGGCACCAATACTCCCAAGACTTTAACCCTCGCCGAATTCACCACCCGCTACACCGGCACCGTCTTCCAACTCGCCCTCGAATCCCAGCCCGTCAATGATCCCGATGGCGTCTTGTCCAGCCAGAAGACCTTTGGCTTCCGCTGGTTCATCCCCGAACTGCTCAAGCACAAGCGCGTCTGGCGCGACGTGCTGATCGCATCATTGATCATCCAGGTATTGGCCCTCGGCACGCCGCTGTTCACCCAGGTCATCATCGACAAGGTCATCGTCCACCACACCCAGAGCACGCTGATCGTGATCGGCATAGGCATGGCCGTGTTCATGGTGTTCTCCGCCTTGCTCACCTGGGTGCGCCAGTACCTGGTCCTGCACACCGGCAACCGCGTGGATGCCGTGCTGGGCGCGGCGGTGTTCGAGCACCTGTTCAAGCTGCCGTCGCGATATTTCGAGCATCGGCCCACCGGCGTGATCGCTGCACGCCTGCACGGCGTGGAGAACATCCGCGAATTCATCGCCAGCGCCGCCGTCACGCTGATCCTCGATTGCCCGTTCCTGCTGATCTTCCTCGGCATCATGTTCTACTACAGCGTGATGCTGACCTGCATCGCGCTGGCCATCATCGGTGTCATCGTCGTCTTGAGCCTCGTCGTCATGCCGATCTTCCGCACCCGGCTCAACGAGCAATTCCTGCTCGGCGCGCGCAACCAGGCGTTCACCACCGAATACGTCGCCGGCCTGGAAACCGTCAAGAGCCTGCAGATGGAGCCGCAAATCAAGGCGCGCTACGGCGACTACCTGGCCGAATACATGCGCTCGGGCTTTGCCGTGCGCCAGATCGGCAACACCTACAACGTGGTGTCCAACGGCCTCGAGCAGATGATGATCCTGAGCATCCTGGTCATCGGCGCATGGATCGTGATGAATCCTTCGACAGGCTCAGGACAGGCATTCACCATCGGCATGCTGGTCGCCTTCCAGATGTTCGCGAGCAGATTGTCGCAACCGATGCTGCGGCTGGTCGGGCTGTGGCAGCAATTCCAGCAGGCCAACCTGTCGGTGCAGCGCCTCGGCGACATCATGAACGCCCCGGCGGAACCGTATTCGATCCTGCCCAGCCGCTTGCGCGAGGGGAAGGGCGAGATCGACATCGAAGACCTGAGCTTCCGCTATGGCGAGAACCTGCCGTTCCTGTTCCAGGGGTTCAGACTCAAGGTCGCCTCCGGCAAGGTGATCGCCGTCATGGGACCGTCCGGCTCCGGCAAGAGTACGCTGGCCAAACTGCTGCAAGGGTTCTATGTCCCGTCAGGCGGCACCATCAAGATCGACGGTAACGACATTCGCTATCTGTCGGCCAACGAGCTGCGGCATTACTTCGGCGTGGTGCCGCAGGAGACGATCCTTTTCTCGGGCACTATCTATGACAACCTGCTGATGGCGAATCCGCATGCGACGTTCGAGCAGGTGGTGCATGCCTGCAGGATGGCGGAGATACATAGTTCGATCGAAGCATTGCCGCAGGGTTACCAGACCGAGATCGGGGAGCGCGGGGTGGGATTGTCGGGGGGGCAGAAGCAGCGTATCGCGATTGCTCGGGCGCTGCTCAAGCAACCGAAGATTTTGATTTTTGATGAAGCGACCAGCAGCCTGGACTCAACGACTGCCGAGCATTTTGCGGCCACTGTCAATCAGCTCAAGGGCAAGGTGACGATGCTGTTCATTACCCATGCGTTGCCGAAGAATTTGATGGTGGATGAGTTTAGCAGGTTGGGCTGACGAAGGAAGCCCAACAAAAGCTACCTGAAATCGTTGGGCTTCGTACCTCAACCCAACCCGCGGCGCTTCGGCGCTTACTATATTAACGCTTCGTTAATCATGGTCTGCTACCATTCGCTTCTGGTAGCAAAGGTCAGGCTCCATTGATTCTTTGCAAGAGATCGGTGGCCATCCCGGGTTGCGTCAAGGGCGATTAGAAACCTGACCCAGAAGCCTGCCAAAGCCATTTATCATTTTTAGTCAGCAATATGAAAACCATTCGCACCACCGCAACCTCCATCTGGTTGTATGCAGCATCGTGCCTGCTCCTGAGCGGTTGCGCTGCCACGGCCGGGCAACAGTTCCGCGACATCATGGCGGACATCGATACGCAGTGCCGCAATGACAAGCAGGGACCGTACTACGAGAGCGGCGTCTCCAGTCTTCCCCGTCAAAGCAGTTGCGACATCCTCAGCCAGAAACCCGCCGATCCGCTGGCGACAGAGGAAGGCCGCATCGCTTATTCCATCAAGCTTCCACCGCCGCACGACAAGTTGAATGCCTGGCACAGCATGTGGATGGATGGGGAGGACTACTTCAGGGAGCTGTGCGACAAGGATGCGGGGGAATGGATCTTCAGGACAGTGGGCGGGGTGGAGGGCGTGTTTCAAGGCAGGGAAAATATGTCGCCATCGCGGGGCCAGAATCTGTTGTTTCAGAATGATGAGGCCAGTGAGATACGCAGCAACAATCCTGAAAATTTTCTGGTGCAACCTATCTATGGACTTTACAACTACGTAGAGCGGCCGGTGGACCCCGGCGAATCCGGCAGTCGCTACATGCGTTTTTTCCGCGGCGCGGAAAACAGGAAACCCTATCCGATAGGCTACACGGTGAATATAAACGGGATGATTCGATATGTTCCCTATATCGTCAATAGCGCACCGACCGACAAGCTCAAGAGTCGTTATGGATATACCTGGCGGCAGATAGACAACAAGGATGCATTGGAGAACGGCATCGTCGGAGGCGAGACCATTATCTATGACCGGACCACAAACGAGGTGCTGGCGTTCAGGCGGTTCTTTGACCGCTACTGGCCGGGTCCGGCTTCCGAATATACGCGGTTGGCAAACCACGAATCCTGCAAGACACATTTTGCCGAGGACTGGCCGGACTTCATCAGGAAAGTACTGGTGCCGGTCAATCCTGAGGAGTCAGTCTCGGCAAGGTATATTCCCCATTATTGACCCATGTCGCCTGCTCACAGCATCGACGACAACAGCGTTGCGATGCCGAGAAAGGAAAAGAATCCGACCACATCGGTGAAGGTGGTAAGGATGATCGAGGAGGACTGGGCGATATCAAAGCCAAAGCGCTGCAGCGTGATCGGCACCAGCGCACCGGCAAAGCCAGCCACGACCATCGAGATCACCATGGCGGAGGCGATCACCACCACCAGTCCTATAGATTTGCTCCAGATGTACACGCCAAGTCCGCAGGTGGCCGCGACAGCGACGCCGTTCATCAGGCCGACATAGAGTTCCTTGAACACCACCTTGGGCCAGTGGCGCAGGCTGATCTCGCGCAGCACCAGCCCGCGCATCGTCACCGCCAATGCCTGAGCGCCGGCGTTGCCCGATTGGCCGGCGACCACGGGCATCAGTACCGCGAGCGCAGTGTATTTGGCGATCGTACCCTCGAACAGACCGACCACAGATGCGGCGAGAAATGCGGTAAGCAGGTTGATCTGCAGCCACGGCAGGCGCTTGGTCACGGAAAAGAACGCAGGCGACAGCGCGCGTTCGTCGCGGCTCGCACCGACCATGGTCTGGATGTCCAGCGTGGTTTCCTGCTGCACGGCGCTGGCCAGCTTGGCCTGCCTGATCACGCCGATCAGGTGGCCGTCGAAATCGATCACCGGCAGGTCGGTGACGGCTTCCTGCTGCATCTTCTCGACCACTTCCTCGCGCGGTGCCGTGTCCTGCACGGCATCCGCGATCTTGCGCGCGATCCGCGCCAGTGTCTGTTCCGGGTCGGCCAGCGCCAGGTCCTGGATGTCGACGCGCCCGTCAAGCCGGCCGTCATCGTCCACCAGATACAGTTCGCGCAATCCGCGCCGTTTGGTCTGGCGCAGCCGCGCCAGCGCTTCCTGCGCGGTCAGTTCGCCGCGAAAGGCGGGCACGCGCGGGTCCATCAACTGGCCGGCAGAGTCGGGCGGATACTTCATCAGCGCGCGAATTTCCGCAGCTGCTTGCGCGCTGATCAGCGACTTGTAGTGCTCGCGTTCGTCTTCATCCAGCCGGTTAAGCAGCGCCGCGCTGCGCGACGGCTCCAGTTCGGCAAGCAGCTCTGCGGCGCGCTGTTCCGGCAGTTGCGGGAACACCGCCTGTTCCACATCAGTAGCGAGGCTGTGCCACACCGGCACCACCGCGTGCACCGGCAGTTCCGCGAGCATTGCGCTCACTTCGCGCGCCGGCATCGCTTCGATGCGGCGCGCGGCCTCGCGCGGGTAATCGAGCAGGAAGCGCAGGTTGAGGGCGGCGACTGCTGTTTCGGCGCTGCGTTCATGCGTCCTCCTCGCGGCGTTCGACCGGAAGCAGGCTGACCAGTGCCTGGATCAATCCAGAGACGCCAAACCAGTAGGCGCCGGCGATGCCGGCGAGCGTTTCTTCCGCGCGAACCGGTGTCGGCTGTTCTATCGAAAGCGCGCGCAGCAGCGCGGCGTGGGTAAGGGCGCCGACCAGCCGGTCGCCGTGCTCGACGACGGGCAGCGTGGATGCCTCATGCCATCCCGGATGATCGGGCAGCCCGAGGAGCAATGCCTGCGACGGCAGCCGGTGCGGGCATGGGCGCACCAGCCGCGCAAGCGATGCCGTGGCAGCCGCGCGCAGCAAGTCGGCAAGCTCGACATAGCCGAGCAGGCGCTGGTTGCGGTCGATGACGAATGGATCGGCGATCAACGCTTCGTCGGCGCGGCGCACGCGCTCGAGCGATTCGCCGACCGTCATGTCGGCGGGTAGCGCCAGCGCGCGCGGATCCATCCACGCGCCCACGGAATCTTCCGGGTAACCGAGCAGCAATTCATAGGCGAGGGTAAGTGCGGTCGGCAACTGCGCCAGTACTTTGCCCTGCGCTCGGCGCCGAAATAGCGCAGTAGTGCGACCCCGGCCTGCGCACCGGTGCCGCGCAGCAGTCCGGTTATCACATCGTCATTCAACTGTTCCAGACAGCGCGCACCTGGAAGCGGCAACATATGACGCAGCACGGGCGCAGCCAGCCGCACTGGCGCGGATTGCAGCAACGCTCCGGATTCGGCCGCAGCGAGTCGCTCGAGTACGCGTGCCGCATCGACTGGATGCGATTCGAGAAAGGCGTAGCTGAGTTCTTGGCTAATCGCCATTGCGCACTCCGCCCACCACCAGAACGATGGGCTGTTCGTTGAAAATCTTTGCCGGCAGGCTGACACGGCCTTCGGGGGTTTCCATGATGATGGCAGTCTCGGTCAGCTCCAGGATACGACCTTCGAATCCTGCCGCGCGGATGTGTTGGCCGACGCTGTAGCGATGGCGCAAATGGTGTGCGCCGATCAGATTGGCTACGTAATCGCGGGCGCCAAGGCTGAGCGCAAGGGCCACCGCACCAACCAGCGAGATGCACACTGTCGCGGCGAGGATCACCAGGAAAGTGACCTGGATGCCGATCTGCTCGGCGCCGACCAGGATGGAGGTGATCAGGATCGCCGCCTGCACCACGCGGCCGATCAGCACACGCTGGCGTTCACCGGCGCCGCTGGCCGCAGTCTGTACCAGTTCGCGCGCGAGCTTGCTGACCAGGAATCCGGCGATCACGATGAGTGCGCCGACGGACACGGTTGGCAGATAGTCGACGATGCGTGCCAGCCAGTTGTTAAAGGAGTTAAGGCCGAGGGCCTGTGTTGCGGCGGTAATGAAGAACAGTATCACCACCCAGAACACGACGTTGCCGAAGGTCTTTGCCATCGCGCCAGGCAGGTGCGCAGTGCCATGGCCGCCGGAAATGTGTGCCCGGGCACGTTCACCCAGCAGCGCCAGTCGCGCGGTAGCCGCTCGCAACAGGATTGCCACGAGCCAGCCGATCAGCAGCAACAGTAGTGCGCCGAATACGTTAGGCAGGTCGCGCGCGAGACGTTCCAGAGTCTGGTCGAATACGCTGGCAAGTGCGTCGCGAAATTCTGAAAAATATCCCATCCGTTATCTCCGTGTGGCAGATCGAGTAGTCAGCCAGCAAGCTGGACCGGCTGGTCTTTCATGTAAACACTGGATGAGCCAGAAATCCAGTGCCGCCCGATTTAACGATACGCAATGACGCATGATATATCCAGCAAAATCGCCTTGAATACATTTATTCAGGAAAAATCCTTAACCCCCTGGACAGTTCTTTTTCCGGAAGGGGAGAGAGGGATTCATGCCAGCACAGTTCCTTTCCCGGCTGAATGAAAAGTAGTATGTTGGCAGGCGTTAACGCTGACAGTAAAAATCCATGCCCACGAAAACATTGCGTCTGGTGATTCATGGTCGAGTGCAAGGTGTGTTCTTCCGGGGCTCGATGCAGCGTGAAGCGCAACGACTGACGGTCGCCGGATGGGTGCGCAACCGAAATGACGGCGCTGTAGAAGCTGTCGTGCAGGGTAAAGACGTTGCAGTTGACGCCATCGTCAACTGGGCACGCCGCGGACCTCAGCATGCAAGCGTCGAGCGGGTCGAGATCGAGTCAGTCGAGGGAAATTTCACCGCCTTCAGGATTGTCGGATGACGGTATGCCGGCAAGGCCGGTTATCCCTGGACGAACATCAGTCCGACGCCGATTCCGACAGCCGTTGCCAGAAAGCCGGCGACGACGCTCCGGGCCAGCGCCTTGCCGCCGATGAATATCACCATGCCGAACTTGAACGCGAGGTTGGACAGATAGGCCAGGGCGATGCCGGTAACGACATTGCTTTCGCTGAGCTTGCCCAGTTCCAGCAGATGCAGGCTGGACAGGGTGATGGCGTCGACATCGGTCAGGCCGGATATCAGCGCCACCGCATACAGCCCCTTGCTGCCGGCGATGTCTGACAGCCATGCGGCACACAGCAGCACCACCACATACATCAGGCCGAAACCCAGTGCGGCGTGGATCTCTGTCGGGTTGGCGGTTTCAGGCATGGGGAAGTTGCCTGGGGTTTTCAGTTTGCTCCACACGATCGCCGTGCTGGCAATGCCAAACAGCAGGCCGATGCCCATCACCGGCAACAGATACACCACTACCGTCGGCGACACCACCGCGCCGAGAATGGACAGGCGCACCAGCACCACCAGGTTGGCGATCAGGATGACCACGGCGGACAGGCGCACCATGTTCGAGTTCACCTTGCTGTGGCGCGCGTACACCAGCGTGGTGGCGGTGCTCGATACCAGTCCGCCGAACACGCCGAGCAATGGTGCGCCGTAGCGTTGCTTGACCAGGTGCAGCGCGACATAGCCGCCCAGGCTGACGCCGGAGATGAGCACCACCATCACCCAGGCCTGGTGCGGATTGAAGGCGCCATAGGGACCGAAACTCTTGTCCGGCAGGATCGGCAGGATGACGAAGGTCAGCACCGCGAATTGCAGGATCGAAACCAGGTCGCGCCGGGTCAGCCGCTGCGTCATGCCGCGCAGTTCCGGCTTGAAATAGAGCAGGGTGGTGGTGCCGATGGCCAGCATGATGGCCAGCGTGGCCTGGCCGTACCAGATCAGCGCGCCGAGTCCGTAACACATCAACAGCGCGGCGACGGTGGTGGTGCCGGGATCGTTCTCCTCAGTGGGCTTGTTGATATAGGCGGCGGTGATCATTGCGCCCACCACCACCCACACCGCCACCAGCAGCCACGGCTGGCCGATCTTTTCCGACAGCATCGCGGCCAGCGTGCCGAGCAGCGCCACCAGTGTAAAGGTGCGCAGGCCGGCCTTGGCGGAGGGGTTGCGCTCGCGCTCGAGGCCGATCAGCAGGCCGATCGCGAGGCTGGTCAGGAATTGCGGCAGGAACTGGATGCCATTGCTGTCGAACAGGGAAAGATCCATGTCTGTTATTCCTCCGGCGCTTGTCAATGACGAACGCCCTGGTGTTCATTAGGCAACCATCGATATGGCAAGTATAAACTTTGTTGAACTTCATTGTTCAAACCCTGTAGTTAAGCCGTAAAATGTAGCAGAGAGATTCATGTTGCTGCAGTCCAGATCGGTCGGAGGGATAAACTTTGCGCATCAAAAGTCATTGGTTCAAGGCAGGACAGGAGAAGGCGCCGGACGAGATCGGCGCTGCGATGGCGTTCATCGTTTACCGCATCGGCCTGAACGCGCTGAAGAACCTGCGCCAGGCGGGTTTTGATATCGCGGTCGGCGAGCAGTATTTCGAGTTCCTGACCGAATTCCAGATATTCCTGGTGCAGGTCGCGGACCGGCTCGCCTATGCGCATTTCCAGCCCGAGGATCGCCAGAAGTTCACCGGGGCCCTGGCCAACAGGGTGGCGGAGACGCAGGCGGAAAACCATAGCGACAATCTTGGCGGGGTAGCAGCCGAGCACAAGAGCAAATTCATCGACCGGCTGAACCAGCGCGCCGGCGAATATGCTGAGTTCGACTATGCTGCCGAAGGCGGCAAGTTTTCCTTTTCCGTGTACCTGGGACATTGCGTCAATGCGATCGTGGACCCGAAGGACAAGAGCTGGGTGGTTGACCAGATCACCGCCATAGAAGGACCGGAAGCGGCAGAGATGGTGGAGAAATCGATGGCGGGCCTGCTGGATACCACTGATACAAAGCCCAGGACCCGGCGTCCGTCCAGGGGCGGCGGAGGAGCATAGCTGACATGGGATATATGCCGGCGCAAGCGGGGCGCAGTCCATTCGATCTTGATAACCAGGCCGGGTATCTGGCCTGGCGCGAATGGAAGCTGGACAATGCGCCGCGCACAGCGGATGAACTGGTGGTTCCGGTCGAAGACTGTGGAAATTTATCTTCCGCTGAACATGCTGCGCTGCTGGCCCGTTGTCGCGTCGCCAACATGGTGATCTACCGGAGTCATCAGTGCGAAGCCGACAAGGACCTCGTCCATCGTATCGGCAGGCAATTCAATCTCGAGCATCTGGATGCCAACTGGCTGGCGGGAGAAGATGGCATTTCCGAGATCACGGTTGGCAGCGACCCGCAGCGGCAAGCGTTCATTCCCTACACCGATCGCCCGATCAAGTGGCATACCGACGGCTACTACAATCCCGCCGACAAGCGCATCCGTACCATGATGCTGCATTGTGTAAACGATGCCGCTACGGGCGGCGAGAACCGGCTGATGGACCATGAGATCGCCTACATCCTGCTGCGCGATGAAAATCCTGATTTCATCCGCGCGCTGTCAGCTGCCGATGCGATGACGATCCCGGAACGCACCGATGAAGACGGGGTGGCGCGAGCCGAACAGACCGGCCCGGTATTTTCGCTTGATGCGCAGGGACACCTGCACATGCGTTATACCGCGCGCACGCGCAGCATCGAATGGAAACAGGATGCGGCGACGCGGGCTGCTGTGGCTGCACTGGAACGCATACTCGCGACCGATTCTCCCCACATCTACCGTATTCTGCTGAAGCCTGGCATGGGCCTGCTGTGCAACAATGTGCTGCACGACCGAGCGGCATTCGTGAACGCGAAGGAACATCCGAGATTGTTGTACCGCGCCAGGTATTTCGACCGCATCGGGGGTACTTCACCTGAGCCTGCCTGAGTCACTTGCTCTGGCTCATGTGTCACATTGGGCAAGGCGGCCATTGCAGCCGCCTTGATGATTGATATCAGTAACGATAGTACGGTCGCATATATGGGTAAGGCCGGGAGTAGATGACTCTAGGCTGATAAGGCTCGGCCTGAGGCAAAATGTTGCCTTTGGAATACATGCATTGCTGGTAGGCAATGTCATACCGGCGTTGCGCCTCATAACCCGAATATCTCGATTGGTCCGATCCGACTGCGGCGCCGGCCACCATGCCGAAGGCCGCTCCCGCTCCGGCGCCCTCATGGCCGCCTGCAAGCGCCCCGGCAGCTGCACCCAGGGCTGTACCAACTGCTGCGCTTTTAACGGCGCTATCCGTTGCTGCCTGGCTGGATGTCATTCCGATCGACTGCTGCGCGAATTGTCTGCACTCGTGATCTTCCGAGACGAACAGGTCGAACGGTTTGCCCTGGGGAGGCATCACGGCAACGCTGGGACCGTCGGGGAGGGTTGCACATCCGGCAAGAATGCCCAGCATGGATACTGAAATAATTGAACGACGCATGTCTGTCACCTCCAACCTGTTATAAAACAATCGGCACTATTGGCAAGAATCAGCAAGCCCGAAATCCGGGTCATTTCTGATGAAAATTTCATTCGCCCTGTTCGTCTTCCGGCAAGGGTTGCTGCGTTGAAGAAGTTCCGGAAGTTCCCGGAGAAGGCACCACTGAAATAACCTGCGGCATTCCCGATGGTGGCGGTGGAGGAGTCGTTCCTGCAGCTGCCGCTGAATTGAGCGGCGGGGTTGCGGGTACAGTCTGCCATCCAGTTGGACAAGAGCCCACATAGGGATAATAAGCGTTCGCCGCCGGGCAGAAATACCAGTTTTGCACCGGTGGGGGAACTGCAACGCTGGCCGGCGCATAGCTTGGTGCATAGACAGGCTCTGGCTGTTGAACATAGACAGGCTGCGGACGTGCAAGGTCATAAATGATCGCGCCCCCGATCAGTGCAGGAAAAATCCAGTCGCCTCTCCAGCCGCCGCCCCGACCCCAGTCATGACCCCGGTCCCAGCCACGGCCATGTCCGCGGTCAGCGAATGCGGGCGTTGTGAGTGCAAGTGCAAGCAATGCAATCAGTAATTTTTTCATGCCATGCCTCCCGATGAGCCCCAGTCCATGCAGGTAAAGTCTGTGCATGGGCTGTAATCAATTTGTCGATTCGCCGAACTGCGAGCGGATCAAATAACCCTGGCAATACAGCGACAACTATTTGGCTTGTTAATCCGGACAAAGTTCCGTTGATCAGGATATGTCCCAAGTGACAGCTTCACCCGGTATTTATACTCCTTGTTTAAGGCTGGCGCTGATGAATTCGTCCAGGTCCCCGTCGAGCACGCTCTGGGTGTTGCCGATCTCGATATTGGTGCGCAGGTCCTTGATCCGCGACTGGTCCAGTACGTAGGAGCGGATCTGGTGACCCCAGCCGATGTCGGTCTTGGAGTCTTCCAGCTTCTGCTGGTCGGCCTGGCGCTTGCGCAATTCGTGCTCGTACAGGCGCGACTTGAGCATCGCCATCGCCTCGGCGCGGTTGCGGTGCTGTGAACGGTCGCTCTGGCACTGCACCACGATGTTGGTCGGCAGGTGGGTGATACGCACGGCGGAGTCAGTTTTGTTGATGTGCTGGCCGCCGGCGCCGCTGGCGCGATAGGTGTCCACGCGCAGGTCGGCCGGGTTGATGTCGACTTCGATGGAGTCGTCCACTTCGGGATACACGAACAGGCTGGCGAACGAGGTATGGCGGCGGTTGCCGGAATCGAACGGGGATTTGCGCACCAGCCGGTGCACGCCGGTCTCGGTGCGCAGGTGGCCGTAGGCATACTCGCCGGTCACCTTGAGCGCGGCGCTCTTGAGGCCCGCCACTTCGCCGTCGGATTGTTCCAGCACTTCGACGACGAAGCCCTTGCGCTCGCAGTAGCGCAGGTACATGCGCAGCAGCATCGAGGCCCAGTCCTGCGCCTCGGTACCGCCGGAGCCGGCCTGGATGTCGATGAAACAGTTGTTGGCGTCCAGCTCGCCGGAGAACATGCGCCGGAACTCCATCTCCGCCACCAGCTTCTCGGTTTTCTGCACATCGGAAGCGATGCTGTGCAGGGTGCCATCGTCATCGTCCGCCAGCGCCATTTCCAGCAGTTCGGTGTTGTCGTTGACCGATTGCTCGATCTGTTGCAGGTTGAGCACGATGCCTTCCAGCAACTTGCGCTCGCGCCCGAGGTCCTGTGAACGTTTGCTGTCCTGCCAGACCGCAGGGTCTTCGGCCAGGGCTACGACTTCGGCCAGGCGTTCCTGTTTGCTGTCGTAGTCAAAGATACCTCCGCAGTTCGTCGCTGCGCTCGCGCAGGTCCAGCAACTGGTTGGTCAGGGCGTTGATCTGTTCGGCTTCCATGCGGATGATTCCAGTGTCTTGGGAAACGCGCATTATAACGGCTTGCTCAAGCTGACGCTCGGGTCTCGCACGGATGGGGGCGGGGAGATACGCAATCCGGGTGCAGTGCAGCGTGCTCCGGAAAGCAGCGCGACTTCGCGTCAAGCCTGGATTTCATTACATCCCGTTCGGGCTGGCTGAAACAGGGAAAAGACTCAGGCAGGGGAGATGTCAAGGAGGTGTTCCCCCGTGCGGCGGGGAACACCGATCATGCTGACTGGCAGCGTCAGGCGGCAGCCAGCTCCAGGTGGTAAAGGCCGGTGATGCCGGCGCTGACCTGGCGGTTGATGCGCACCGCAACTGCATCGAAACCGAGCTGGTGCAGGAAGGACAGTTTTTCCTGCGGCACATCGCCGAGGGCGCGAAGTTCGCCCGTGTAGCCGTAACGCTCGCGCAGCAGGCGTGCAGTGGTATAACTGTTGCCATCGGAGTATCTGTCGAATGCCACTGCGATCACACTGAAGTCGTCGATGTCGTCCTTGATCGATTCCGGGCTCTCGTCTGCGGTCAGCAAGACACCCAGCGCCCAACCATGTTCGTATTCGCGATGGATCAGCTCGGCGCGGCGCGCTTTCCAGACTGCTAGCGGCACCAGCACCGGGCCCACCGGCAGCTTTACATTGTTTGGGGTGATGCCTGCAGGAACATGCAGGACCTTCCATTCATTGTTTGCGAACTGGCCATTCTTGAGCAGCTTGGACATGTTTCATTTCCTTTCCGTTATAGCGGTAAACGCGCCGGGATCAATGTTGCAGCAGCAACCGATGGGGCGCAGTGTAGCGACAATGGAAATAACTTGGAAATACTTGTTTGTTACTTCTAAATAACGATGCGCTATATAGAAGCTGCGTGATGTGCCGGGTGACGGGCTGGCCCGAATCCGTTATCCTGGATTAAGTATGTATTATAATTAATTGTTTATATTGTTTTATTCTGGATAAAATCGAGGGGGCAAGGTCATTCTTGTGGCGCCAGCCAATGCCCCGAGCGACCCCCTTGTTTTTCCAGCAGGCGAATGTCGCCGATGACCATGCCGTGATCCGATGCCTTGCACATGTCGTAGATGGTCAGCAGCGCGATGCTTACCGAGGTCAGCGCTTCCATCTCGACCCCGGTGCGCCCGACCGTTTCTGCTGTGACGATGCATTCAACCGAACCGGCTTCCGGCAGCAGGCGGAATTCCACCTCGACATGGGTCAGGGCCAGCGGGTGGCACAGCGGGATCAGTTCGGCGGTGCGCTTGCTACCCTGAATAGCTGCGATGCGCGCAACACCGAGCACATCGCCCTTGCTTGCCGAGCCTGCAGAGACCAACTCAAATGTCGGCGCGTCCATCCTGATGCTGCCGGCAGCGCGCGCGATGCGATGGGTCGGGTTCTTTTCGGCGACATCCACCATATGCGCCTGGCCTTGTTGATCGAAATGGGAGAGTTTCATATCAGTTCCTTGCCTTATTCTTCATGAGAGTCCGGTCAATCTATCCTGCCCGCCATTTTTCCAGGCGCTGCACATCCTCATTCCTGGTGCCCAGCCATTCCTCGCCCTGCGTCGAAGTCTCTTTCTTCCAGAATGGTGCTGCCGTTTTCAGGTGATCGATGATGAATTCGCAGCCGGCAAAGGCATGCCCGCGATGTTCCGCGGCGGTTGCCACCAGCACGATCTGCTCGTTCGGCAGCAACGTGCCGACGCGATGGATGACGCGCACCCCCAGCAGTTGCCATCGCCCGGTCGCTTCGGCGACGATATTTTCCAGTACCTGCTCGCACATGCCCGGATAATGATCGAGGTGGATGTTCTGGATTTGCTTGTTGCCGCTGATCTCGCGCACCAGCCCGACAAAGCTGACCAGCGCGCCCGCCTGCCGGCTGCCAAGGCGCAGCGAGGCCAATTCCGCAGCCAGGTCGAAGTCTTCCAGTTGAATCGAGACGCTCACGTTGCTGTCCTGCCTCCTGAATGGATCGCGTGCAAATTATGCCGGCAATTATCTGCTATTTCTGCTCACTCATGAAACTTGCCCGACATTCACTGATAAACCGGATCTGTGCCGGTGCGTCAGTCTGGCTTTTTGCAGCCGGGTCATAAGGTGGATATGGTTCAGTTATCGAGGGTAAAACGAAAAAGTTCGAAAAAAACCGGCGCAGCATGCGCTGGCGCCGGTTTGGTGTTGGTACATGGCGGTGATGCGTTGTTCAATTCATTGACGACGAATCGCCCGCACCGCCACTTACCACTTGTTGCCGTTGTTTCCGCCGCTGCTGTTATGACCGCGTCCCAGGGAAAAACTGGTGCCCTGGCGGCGCTGTCCCTGCGGCGCGGCAGCGGTCGTGGCGGATGCCGGGCGACGCGATTCGTTCGCGCGCACGTGCTTGTGACCCTCGCGGCGATGGCCGCCAACTTCGTCGCGTGTGAACGTATGGCGGCTGTCGGGTGCGTGGTGGCGCGGACCATTATTGCGTGAGGCTGGGCCACCCTTTCTCGCATCTTGCCTTGGCGCACGCGGCTTCATTTTTGGTTCCATGCCGACAACCGTGTGAGCGGCGATGCTTTGCCCGGTATAGCGCTCGATATTCTTCAGGTAGACCAGGTCGCGGTTGGATGCGAACGAAACGGCGATACCCGATGCGCCACCACGGCCGGTGCGGCCGATGCGGTGCACATAGTCTTCGGCAAATTTCGGCAGGTCGAAGTTGATCACATGCGAAATGCCTGCCACGTCGAGGCCGCGCGCGGCGACATCGGTTGCGACCAGCACGCGCACCATGCCGCGGCGCATGTTGAGCAGGGTACGGTTGCGTTCGCGCTGGCTCATATCGCCATGCAGCGCGGCAGCGGAGTGGCCCTGCGCCGTCAGGTTGTCAGCCAGGCCATCGGCATCGCGCTTGGTGGCGGTGAAAACAAGCGCCTGGTTGAGTGCGGTGTCGCGCAGCAAGTGATCGAGCAGGCGGCCCTTGTGGCTCATGTCGTCCACATACATCAGGCGCTGTTCGATATGCTCATGGCGAGCCTTGGTCGCGGAGACACTGATGCGCTGCGGGTTCTTCAGCAGTCGTTGTGCCAGATTGCCGATGACACCATCCAGCGTGGCCGAGAACAATAAAGTCTGGCGTGTTGCCGGTGTGGCGGCAGCAATGCTCTCCACGTCATCGATAAAACCCATGTCCAGCATGCGGTCCGCTTCGTCCAGCACCAGCATTTCCAGGCGCGAAAAATCGATGCGCCCGCGCCCGATATGGTCGATCAGGCGGCCAGGCGTGGCGACCAGGATGTCGACATTCGAGGACAGCAACTTGTTCTGTAATGGATAGGGCATGCCGCCGAGTATGCTCACAACTTTCAGGCGCATGTTCTTGCCATACACCATGGCGGCATTCGAGACCTGTTGCGCGAGTTCGCGCGTCGGCGTCAGCACCAGCATGCGCGGGCCTTTGCCGCGCACCGCTGAAGGCGTATTCAGGCGATGCAGAGCCGGCAGCATGAAGGCGGCCGTCTTGCCGGTACCTGTCTGCGCGGAAGCCATCATGTCATGGCCTGCCATGATTTCCGGGATCGCCTGCGCCTGTATCGGCGTCGGGATGGTGTAGCCGGATTCCTCGACGGCCTTGAGTATGGCCGGATCCAGGCCAAGATCGGCAAAGGTAATCACTGCTGCGTTGGTCGTTTTTTCACCTGCTATGTTTTCAATAGACACAATCATTCCTTGTATGAAACTTTCAATGAGGCGCATGCGTGGCTGTGTTGGCCACACTATGATATTCAGTAGGGGGGTATAGCCTCTACCGGCGCATAAACATCGTTGCTAACCGGTAAACAGCCAAAGTGCGAAAACCGCCGGGGTCAGGGAAACGATGAACTAATACTGAGTGAACTTCCCAGCAAGGCGCGAATTATAGGCAGATTCAGAACTTAATCAAGCTAAATCTGATTTTCATCTGTGGTCGCGGGCAATCGATTGGCACGGTTGAGTGATAGACAGCGGAGCACGGCATCAAGCCGGCAACACCGGATGGAACGATCACTACCCGAAAAACTCCTTCACTTTACCCATCCACGATTTGGCGCGCGGGCTGTGGCGTTCGGTATCCTTTTCACTGATCTCTTCCAGTTCGCGCAGCAGTTCTTTCTGCCGCTCGGTGAGATTGACCGGCGTTTCCACAACGACATGGCAATGCAGGTCGCCATGGCTTGAACTGCGTACGCCCTTGATGCCCTTGCCGCGCAAGCGGAAAACTTTACCGCTTTGCGTTTCGGCGGGAATCTTGATGCGCGCCGACCCGTCCAGCGTCGGGATCTCGATTTCGCCACCCAATGCTGCGGTGCAGAAACTGACCGGCATCTCGCAATGCAGGTCGTTATGGTCGCGCTCGAAAACAGCATGCGCCGCGATCTGGATGACGACATACAAATCGCCGGTCGGGCCGCCGTTGGCGCCGGCTTCGCCTTCGCCGGACAGACGGATGCGGTCATCGTTGTCGACCCCGGCAGGGATCTTGACCGACAGCGTCTTGTGTTGCTTGATGCGTCCCGCACCATTGCAATCCTTGCACGGCGAAGTGATCTGCTTGCCGCTGCCGTGGCAGCGCGGACAGGTCTGCTGGATGGAGAAGAAGCCCTGCTGCATGCGTACCTGCCCATGACCCGCACAGGTGGTGCAGGTGGTCGGGCTGGTGCCAGGCTTGGCGCCGCTGCCATGGCAAGTCTCGCATTCGGCCATGGTGGGCACGCGGATCTGCGTCTCGGTGCCGCGCGCGGCCTGCTCCAGCGTGATCTCCAGGTTGTAGCGCAGGTCGGCGCCACGGTGCACGTTGCTGCGGCTGCCGCCGCGTCCGCCACCAAAGATGTCGCCGAAGATATCGGAAAAATCGAAACCTTGTGCGCCGCCCGCGCCAAACGGATTGCCACCGCTGCCGCCCGCACTGAACGCGGAATGGCCGTACTGGTCATAAGCGGCGCGCTTCTGCCCGTCGCACAGGATCTCGTAAGCTTCCTTGGCTTCCTTGAAATGCTCTTCCGAATTCGGATTGTCGGGATTGCGGTCGGGGTGGTGCTTCATCGCCAGCTTGCGATAAGCCTTCTTTATCTCTTCGTCCGACGCATCGCGGTTTACTCCGAGGACTTCGTAGTAGTCTTTTTTCATAATTTAGTCGTTAGTCGTTAGTCGTTAGTCGCTAGTTGAAAAGCAAACCCAAGGGTTTGCTGACGACTAACGACCAGCGACTATCAACTGGTTTCATATTTTAAGTGTCAATCGCCAGCCGAAAGCCAAACCTCACTTCTGGTTTAACTAACGACTAGCGACTAACGACTACCAACTTATTTTTCGTCCTTGACTTCTGTAAATTCCGCATCCACAACGTCACCCTCATCCTTGGCCGGCTCGGCCTGCTGGGTTCCGCCTTCGTTGGCTTGTGCCTTGGCCTGTTCGGCGGCATACATCTTTTCGCCCAGTTTTTGCGCGGCGGTCGAGAGTGCCTCGGCCTTGGCGTCAATGGCAGATTTGTCATCGCCCTTGACCGCCTCCTCGGCATCCTTCAACGCTGATTCGATCACACCTTTTTCATCGGCCGTGAGCTGGTCGCCGTATTCCTTCAGCGACTTTTGCGTGGAGTGGATCAGCGCATCCAGCTGGTTGCGCGAGGTCACCAGTTCGATTGCCTTCTTGTCCTCGTCGGCATGCGCTTCGGCGTCCTGCACCATGCTCTGGATCTCCGCTTCGGACAGGCCGGAACTGGCCTGGATCTTGATCTTGTTCTCCTTGCCGGTGGCCTTGTCTTTCGCGCTGACATGCAGGATGCCGTTGGCGTCGATGTCGAAGGTCACCTCGATCTGCGGCATGCCGCGCGGTGCCGGCGGAATGTCGGACAGGTTGAACTGACCCAGGCTCTTGTTGCCGGAAACCACATCACGCTCGCCTTGCAGCACATGGATGGTCACCGCGTTCTGGTTGTCGTCGGCGGTGGAGAATACCTGCGACGCCTTGGTCGGGATGGTGGTGTTCTTCTTGATCAGCTTGGTCATCACGCCGCCCAGGGTTTCGATACCCAGGCTGAGCGGGGTTACGTCGAGCAACAGTACGTCCTTTACTTCGCCCTGCAGCACGCCGCCCTGGATCGCCGCACCCACGGCCACAGCTTCATCCGGGTTCACGTCCTTGCGCGGCTCCTTGCCGAAGAATTCCTTGACCTTGTCCTGCACCTTGGGCATGCGCGTCTGGCCGCCGACCAGGATCACGTCGGTGATGTCGGAGGTGGAGACACCGGCATCCTTCATCGCGATCTTGCACGGCTCGATGGTGCGCGCGATCAGGTCCTCGACCAGGCTTTCCAGCTTGGCGCGGGTGATCTTGACCGCAAGGTGTTTCGGGCCGGAGGCGTCTGCGGTGATGTAGGGCAGGTTCACTTCGGTCTGTTGCGCGGAGGACAACTCGATCTTGGCTTTTTCCGCCGCGTCCTTCAGGCGCTGCAGTGCGAGCATGTCCTTCTTCAGGTCGATGCCGCTTTCCTTCTTGAACTCTTCCACCAGGTATTCGATCACGCGCATGTCGAAGTCTTCGCCGCCGAGGAAGGTGTCGCCGTTGGTGGACAGCACCTCGAACTGGTGCTCGCCCTCGATCTCGGCGATGTCGATGATGGAGATGTCGAAGGTGCCGCCGCCGAGGTCATATACCGCGATCTTGCGGTCGCCTTCCTGCTTGTCCAGACCGAAGGCCAGTGCGGCTGCGGTCGGCTCGTTGATGATGCGCTTCACGTCGAGGCCGGCGATGCGTCCTGCATCCTTGGTGGCCTGGCGCTGGCTGTCGTTGAAATAAGCGGGCACGGTGATGACGGCTTCGGTGACCGGTTCGCCCAGGTAGTCCTCGGCGGTCTTCTTCATCTTCACCAGCACCTGCGCGGAGATCTCCGGTGCGGATATCTCCTTGTCGCGCACCTTGACCCAGGCGTCGCCGTTCTTAGCCTTGGTGATGGCATAGGGCACCATGCCGATGTCCTTCTGCACCATCGGCTCTTCGAAGCGGCGGCCGATCAGGCGCTTGATGCCGTACAGCGTGTTCTTCGGGTTGGTCACGGCCTGGCGCTTGGCTGCCGCGCCGACCAGGACTTCGCCGTCTTCCATATAGGCGACGATGGAAGGTGTGGTGCGCGTGCCTTCCGCGTTCTCGATCACCTTCGGTCTTGCCGCCTTCCATGATGGCGACGCACGAATTGGTGGTGCCGAGGTCAATGCCGATGATTTTTCCCATGTTTCTTTCCTTTCGATTGAATACGTGTAAATCACGATTTATTGCTGCCTTGCCGACTAAGATGAGGGCGGTAAAGGGTATTTCAAGTGCAAAAACATAGTTGCCAGTCGTTAGACGTTAGTCGCTAGTTGAGGCAGATGCCGCGCCGTTCTTTAACTAACGACTAACGACTGAATAAAAACTATTCCTTCCCCTTCGCCACCATCACCATCGCCGGGCGCAACACGCGATCATGCAGCAGATAACCCTTCTGCATCACGCTGACCACGGTGTTGGGCTCCTGCTCGCTTTCCAGCATGCCGATGGCCTGATGCTGGTGCGCATCGAACTTCTCGCCGACCGGGTCGATCTCCTTGATGTTGAATTTTTCGAACACACTGGATAGCTGCTTGAGCGTCAGTTCCATGCCGCTCTTGAAGCTTTCCACGTTTTCGGTCTTGACCTCCAGTCCGGCCTGCAGGCTGTCCATCACCGCCAGCAGTTCATTGGAGAAGCGCTCGACGGCGAATTTCTGTGCCTTGCCGATGTCGTCCTGCGCGCGTCGGCGAATGTTCTCCGCCTCGGCTTTGGCATACATCCATGCGTCATAGTGTTCCTGTGCCTTCAGCTCGGCGGTTTTCAGCAGTTCTTCCAGGCTGGGCATGATCTCGTCAGCGTTGTCCGGGCTGCCGGCAACAGCTGCATCTGCATTGCTCTTTTGCAGTTCTTCAGGATTCTGCGAGGTGCTTTTGGTGTGCGCCATTAGGATTTCTCCCATTATCGATTTGAGGCAGATGGGGATCATTTTTCCGCTTTCAAGTGCTGGCCGCAAAAAATATTCCGGCGTGAGATAATCAATCGCGTAGCGAGCCCATCCGGGCCTCGATTTCATTCCTTTGCCGTGACCCACCAGAAAAACCACTACTGGCGCATCGCCGGGTTCTACTTTTTTTATTTTGCCTTCGTGGGCATGTTCGCGCCTTACTGGAGCCTGTACCTGAAGTCCATCCGCTTCGATGCGGTGCAGATCGCAGTGCTGATGTCGGTGCAGCCGGTGATGCGCATGCTTGCGCCCAGCCTGTGGGGTTGGCTGGCCGACCGCACCGGCAATCGCTTGCAGGTGGTGCAGATCGCGGCCAGTCTGAGCGTCCTCAGCTATGTCGGTGTGTTTGCCACCACCAGTTTCTGGGGCATGGTCCTGGTGCTGGCGTTGATGGGATTCTTCTGGAGCGCTTCGATGCCGCTGGTGGAGGCGACCACGCTGACTTACCTGGGCAAGCACTCGGCCCGCTATGGTCGTATCCGTTCCTGGGGTTCGGTCGGGTTCATCATTGCCGTGCTGGGGCTGGGCTATGCCTTCGACCATATCGCCATCCACTGGCTGCTGTGGGCGGGGCTGTTCATCATGCTGGGCATCCTGTTCTTCGCGCGGCAGATCCCGCCGACCCAGGTGCTGCCGCATCATACCGACAACCAGCCGGTACTTCGTCTGGTAAGCCAGCCGCAGGTGCTGGCATTTCTGGGCGCCTGTTTCCTGATGTCGGTGGCACACGGGCCTTATTACACCTTCTTTTCGATCTACCTGGTGGATCACGGCTACGCCAAGAGTGCGGTCGGCGGTCTGTGGGCGCTGGGCGTGATCTGCGAGATCGGCATCTTCTTCCTGATGCCGTGGCTGATGCGTCGCTATTCCCTGACCCATATCCTGATGGTGAGTTTCGCCAGCGCAGTGTTGCGCTTCCTGCTGATCGGTTGGGCGGTAGACGTATTGCCATTGCTGCTGTTTGCGCAGATGCTCCATGCCATCACGTTCGGCGCCTTTCATGCATCTGCGGTCGCACTGGTGCATCACTTCTTTCAGGGGCGCCATCAATCCAGGGGGCAGGCGCTATACGGCAGCATCACCTATGGTGCGGGCGGCATGCTGGGCGGGTTGGCCAGCGGCCCGGTGTGGCAGCACTGGGGTCCCTCGGTCATGTATTCGATGAGTGCGCTGGCTGCGTTGCTGGGCTTGCTGCTGATGTGGTGGAAATGCAGAAAGCTGACTGATATGGCCACGCTACCTTCCTGAGTGCGACCTGTCCCGGACGCATCCGGTCGCGATGCGCTTCGTGAAATCGCAATGCCGCTGTGGCATAATCCGCCGCTCGACTGGAATGAACAAATGGCCGCACAAACTTTATACGACAAACTCTGGGATGGGCATCTGGTGCGGCAGCAGGCCGATGGCACTGCGCTGATCTACATCGACCGTCACCTGGTGCATGAAGTCACCAGTCCGCAGGCGTTCGAAGGCTTGAAGCTGGCCGGGCGCAAGCCGTGGCGCATCGCCTCCATGCTGGCCGTGCCGGACCATAATGTGCCGACGCAGAACCGTGGCAGCGGAATCTCAGACCCGATATCGCGCTTGCAAGTGGAGACGCTGGATGCCAACTGCGCCGAGTATGGCGTGGCCGAATTCAAGATGAACGACCTGCGCCAGGGCATCGTGCATGTGATCGGCCCGGAGCAGGGTGCGACCCTGCCCGGCATGACCGTGGTATGCGGCGATTCGCATACCAGTACGCACGGCGCCTTCGCTGCGTTGGCTCACGGTATCGGCACGTCCGAGGTCGAGCACGTGATGGCGACGCAATGCCTGGTGGCAAAGAAATCCAAAGCCATGCTGGTAAAGGTGGACGGTGAATTGCGCAAGGGCGTCACTGCCAAGGATATCGCGCTGGCCGTGATCGGCAGGATCGGCACGGCGGGCGGCACCGGTTACGCCATCGAATTTGCCGGCAGCGCCATCCGCGCGCTGTCGATGGAAGGGCGCATGACCCTGTGCAACATGGCGATCGAGGCCGGCGCGCGTGCCGGGATGATCGCGGTCGATGACACCACGATCGACTACATCAAGGGCCGTCCGTTGGCACCCAAGGGTGAGCTATGGGACAAGGCAACGACTTTCTGGCGGACATTGCATAGCGATGAAGGCGCAAGGTTCGACAATGTGGTGGCACTGGACTCGGCACAGATCAGGCCGCAAGTGACCTGGGGCACGTCGCCGGAGATGGTGGTCGCGATCGATGGTCGCGTGCCGGATCCGGCCTCGGCGCCGGATGAAGTAAAGCGCCAGGACTGGGCTCGCGCGCTCAATTACATGGGCCTGCAAGCCAATACGCCGATCAGCGAGATCATGGTCGATATCGTGTTCATCGGCTCCTGCACCAACGCCCGCATCGAGGACCTGCGCGCGGCGGCGGTTGTGGCGCAGGGCAAGCATGTCGCTGCCAATGTGCTGCGCGCGATGGTGGTGCCGGGCTCCGGGCTGGTCAAGCAGCAGGCCGAAAAGGAAGGGCTGGACAAGGTATTCATCGCGGCCGGATTCGAGTGGCGCGAGCCGGGCTGTTCGATGTGCCTGGCGATGAACGACGACCGGCTGGAGCCGGGACAGCGCTGCGCCTCCACCTCGAACCGAAATTTCGAAGGGCGGCAGGGGCAGGGCGGACGCACCCATCTGGTCAGTCCGGAAATGGCAGCCGCGGCGGCGATCGCCGGGCATTTTGTTGACGTGAGTAAATGGTGAAAGGAACGGGAATGAAAAGAGTTGCATTTTTGCTGGTGGTGGCGGGAATGATTGCTGGTTGCAATACCATGAACGGCCTGGGGAAAGACATACAAAAGGGTGGGCAGGCGATCGAAAAAGCCGCTAACTGATGCTGCAACCCTGTTGCGCGCAGGTCATGTGCAGATTGATCTTATTGAGGTGAATTGATGCAAAGCTTTACTATTCTGGATGGACTGGTCGCTCCGCTGGATCGAGCCAACGTCGATACAGATGCGATCATCCCGAAGCAGTTCCTGAAATCCATCAAGCGTTCGGGTTTCGGGCCGAATGCGTTCGATGAGTGGCGCTACCTGGATCACGGCGAGCCGGGCATGGATAACTCGAAGCGGCCGCTCAACCCGGATTTCGTGCTCAACCAGCCGCGCTACCAGGGCGCGCAGGTATTGCTTGCGCGCGAGAATTTCGGCTGCGGCAGCTCGCGCGAACACGCACCGTGGGCGCTGGAGGATTTCGGTTTCCGTGCCATCATCGCGCCGAGTTTCGCCGAGATCTTCTTCAACAACTGTTTCAAGAACGGTATGCTGCCGATCAAGCTCGCGCCGGATACGGTGGATGCGCTATTCAAGTCGGTAGAAGCCGAGCCGGGCTTTCACCTGAAGATCGACCTGGAGCAGCAAACCATCACCGCGCCGGATGGCGAGGTGGTCGGGTTCGAGGTCGACGTGCACCGCAAGCATTGCCTGTTGAACGGACTGGATGACATCGGCATGACTTTGCAGCATGTGGATGAGATCAAGGCGTTTGAAGCAAGGCATCGCGCGGCACAGCCGTGGTTGTAAGAGGCGGGGAGTGGGGAGTGGGAAGTGGGAAGTGGGAAGTGGGAAGTGGGAAGTGGGGAGTGGGAAGTGGGGAGTGGGAAGTGGGGAGTGGGAAGTGGGGAGTGGGAAGTGGGAAGTGGGAAGTGGGAAGTGGGAAGTGGGAAGTGGGAAGTGGGAAGTGGGAAGTGGGAAGTGGGAAGTGGGAAGTGGGAAGTGGGAAGTGGGAAGTGGGAAGTGGGAAGTGGGAAGTGGGAAGTGGGGATGGGTTTCCCACTTGCTACTGAGACGCGTAGCGTCGCTCTACTCCCCACTTCCTGATTTCAGAATTTATTTGGGAATTTGAAATGAAAATTGCAGTATTGCCTGGTGACGGCATCGGTTCCGAGATCGTGGCCCAGGCCGTCAAGGTTATGGAGGCATTGCGCAGCGATGGCCTGAAGCTGGAACTGGAATACGCGCATATCGGCGGTGCGGGTTACGATGCTGCGGGCGATCCGCTGCCGGAAGCGACGATGACGCTGGCGCAGCAATCCGATGCCGTGCTGCTTGGCGCGGTGGGCGGCTACCAGTACGACACGCTGCCGCGCCCTATGCGGCCGGAGCAGGGATTGTTGCGCATCCGCAAGGGGCTGAACCTGTTTGCCAACCTGCGCCCGGCGATCCTGTATCCGGAACTGGCGAGTGCCTCCTCCCTGCGGCCGGAAGTGGTTTCGGGACTGGACATCATGATCCTGCGCGAACTGACCGGAGATATCTATTTTGGCCAGCCGCGCGGCATCACCACGCTGGAGAGCGGCGAGCGCATGGGATTTGATACCATGCATTACAGCGAGTCGGAAGTTCGCCGCGTAGCGCATGTCGGATTCAAGATCGCGTTGAAGCGAAGCGGCAAGGTGTGTTCGGTAGACAAGGCGAATGTGCTGGATACCAGCATGTTCTGGCGCGAGATCGTGACGGATGTGGCGAGGGAATATCCGCAGGTTGAGTTGTCGCACATGTATGTGGACAATGCTGCCATGCAGCTGGTGCGCGCGCCCAAACAATTCGACGTCATTCTCACTGGCAATATTTTTGGCGACATACTTTCGGACGAGGCGTCGATGCTGACTGGCTCCATCGGCATGCTGCCGTCTGCGTCACTGGATGAGAACAACAAGGGATTGTTCGAGCCATGCCATGGTTCCGCGCCGGACATTGCCGGCAAGGATATCGCCAATCCGCTGGCGACGATCCTGTCGGTGGCGATGATGTTGCGATACACCTTTTCTCGCGATGCAGAAGCGCAACGCATCGAGGATGCGGTGCGCAAGGTCTTGCAGCAAGGGTTGCGGACCAGTGACATACATGAGGCCGGCATGCAGATCGTCGGCACCGATGCGATGGGTGATGCAGTAGTTAAGAGCTTGTAGGAAGTGGTGAGTGGTGAGTGGCCAAGTTCAAGGAGATCTGATTGAGAGTAGGCTTTATAGGCTGGCGCGGCATGGTGGGATCGGTGCTGATGCAGCGCATGCGCGCGGAGCGGGATTTCGATCTGATCGACCCGGTTTTTTTCACCACTTCGCAGGTGGGCGGCAAGGGGCCGGATGTTGGACGCGAAGTGCCGCCGCTGAAGGATGCCAGGGACATTGCCGCATTGAAGGCGATGGATACAATCATCTCTTGCCAGGGCGGGGACTATACGAGCGAAGTGTTTCCGGCCTTGCGCGCTGCCGGCTGGCAGGGTTACTGGATCGATGCCGCTTCCACACTGCGCATGGAGCAGGACTCGGTTATCATCCTTGATCCGGTTAACCTGAACGTGATCAAGGATGCGCTGGTTCGAGGCAAGAAGGATTTTATTGGCGGCAATTGTACGGTAAGCTTGATGCTGATGGCGTTAAGCGGATTGTTCAAGACGGACCTGATCGAATGGATATCTTCGATGACCTATCAGGCCGCGTCTGGGGCTGGTGCGCAGAACATGCGAGAATTGCTTCACCAGATGGGTGAGGCTCATCGCGTTGCCCGGAACCTGCTGGATGATCCCGCTTCTGCTATTCTGGACATAGACCGCGAAGTAGCAGGTATACTGCGAGACGAGAGCTTTCCCACCGCCAGTTTTGGCGTGCCCTTGGCCGGTAGCCTGATCCCCTGGATCGACAGGGACCTGGGTAACGGACAGAGCAAGGAAGAATGGAAAGGCAAGGCCGAGACCAACAAGATTCTCGGGCGCAACAGCAATGCCATCTCCATAGATGGACTGTGTGTGCGCATTGGTGCGATGCGTTGCCATAGCCAGGCGCTGACCATCAAGTTGAAGCGCGATGTAGCGCTGGACGAGATAGAAGGCATGCTTGCCGATGCGAATGAGTGGGTAAAAGTGGTGCCCAACCGGCGTGAGGTTACCATGCGCGAGTTGACGCCTGCTGCGGTGACCGGTTGTTTGACCGTGCCAGTCGGCAGGCTGCGCAAGATGGATATGGGTGCTGAATACTTGTCCGCTTTTACTGTGGGGGATCAGTTATTGTGGGGCGCGGCGGAACCGTTGCGGCGCATGTTGCGTATATTGATCGAGTAGATAATCTGTTTTGAATTAGCAGTCTTGATGCATGATGTCATGCATGTATTCAACTTGCATGACTAAGTCTATGATGTTAGCCTGATCAGTGACTGGGCTCTGGAAACTTAAGGAATAAAACGTAATGGAATTGTTCTTCAGGTCATTTGTACTTATAGCCTCGCTGATCTTATCCGCTTCTGCCTGCGCAGTAGGGATGGGAGCTATCAACGTAACCTCGTCTCTGGGAGAGCCGCTGAACGCGGAGATCGACCTCGGGGGGATCGGCAATAAGGTTGGCAATAACGATGACCTGACCGCGCGCATCGCCTCGCCCGAATTATTCAAAGGGGCGGATCTGGATTATCCCTATACCTTGCCCACCCTGACATTTGCAATCGAGTCGCGTGCCGACGGCAAGCCCTATCTCCTGATTACCTCGAGAGCGCCAGTAAATGATCCGTTTGTTACGCTGCTGGTTGAATTGAATTGGCCCACTGGCAGATTGTTGAGGGAGTACACATTCCTGCTGGATCCGCCGGGCTTCAGGCCGGAACAGCCAGCAACGGCCATGGTCAAGTCAACTGCGCCGATTGCGGCTGCAAGCACGCGCCGTCCAGCTGCCGAAGCAGCGAATGTCAGTTCTGCCCAAGCGATACCGGCCATGTCAACTGCAAGCATGCCGACTCCTGCTGGCCGGACATCGTCAGGCAAGATCATCGTCAAGCGCGGCGACACCTTGCGCAGGATTGCTTTGCAGGAAAAATCGCCCGATGTCAGCCTGGAACGCATGCTGGTTGCCTTGTATCGCGCCAATGCAGATGAATTCGACGGTAACAACATGAACCGTATCAGGGTCGGACAAATCCTGCGCGTGCCGAGCGATACCGCAATTGACAAGGTAACACAGGCTGATGCGATGAAGGAGATCCGTGTCCAGACCGCCGACTGGGATGTCTACCGTCATAAATTGGCCGCTGCCAGTGTAACCGCCAGGGAGCCGGCTGCCAGGCAGGAAGTATCCGGGAAAATCAGTGCCAAGGTGGCCGAGATTGCGCCTGCCTCCAAAAAACCTGCCCAGGAAGTGGTGAAACTTTCAAAGGGTGAGATGCCCGGGGACAAGTCAGTTTCCGCAAGCTCCACCAAAGCTGAATTGCAGGACAAACTGGCCGGGATGCAGGAAGAACTGACAGCCAAGGACATCCGGCTCAAGGACAACAGCAGCCGCATCGCATTGCTGGAAAAGAATATCAAGGAGATGCAGCACCTGATCGAGTTGAAGGGCCAGACCGTGCCCCCCGCGAAGGTCCCCGAATCCAAACCGGAGGCGCCGGCAGTGGTTCCTCCAGCCACAGCTGCCGCACCAGCCAGCGACGCCAGCAAGCCTCAGCCGGCAATACCTGCGGCAAAGCCGGTTGCCAAGCCGCAACCGGTTGCGGCGCCAGCCGAAGTTCCTGAGCCATCGATGATGGACGAATTCCTCGGCAATCCGCTCTACGTGGGAGGTCTGGTAGTTGTCTTGCTGGCTTTGGGCGGCGGCTGGTTTGTTATGCACCGCAACAGGACGAGGAATCGGGGCTGGGGCAACCTGGAAAAAAGTATTGCAGAACCGGTCACGCCTGCAGTGATAGTCGGCGAAACCACTCGGCCGAATCCGATATCAGGTGCGGCAGCCCGGGAAGAAGAAATAGACCCGATCAGCGAGGCCGACCTGTTCCTGAATTTTGGCCGGGACGCGCAGGCCGAAGAGATACTGAAGGACGCGCTGGAAAAGGACCCCAAAAATCGTCGCATTCTGCTCAAATTGCTGTCAATTTATCTGGACCGCAAGGATGCCAAGACATTTTATGCCATTGCCCAGCAAGTTCGGGATCTTGGCGATAGCAGCGCGTGGGCACAAGTTGCGGCAATGGGTCGCAATCTGGAACCTGATAATCCGGTGTACGCGGCCGAGCCTGGCGCAGAGATCGTAGCTGAAATACCCAGCCAGGAACCGGCCAAGCCAGATCATGATGCCCAGGGACTGGATTTTGATCTTGACTTTGGAGGGGAAAAATCCTCCGCAGAGTTGAATGAAGTCATTGAGCTTGATAAACCTTCAGCTGCCGCTCCTCTGGATTTTGATCTTGGGGATACCCCTGCAGTAACTGGCGACGCAGCCAAGGCCGACAAGCCTGAGGACAACATATCACAGCTATCCGGCGACGCAGTTGAAACTGATCAGGGGACGCAATCCGGCTTTATCGACTTGACGTCGACTTCGATGTCCATGCCGGTTGCTGAAGTTGTCGCAGGACTGTCGGCCACTGGCACAGATGCGGCGCCTGCTGCAGACGACGAATTCCTGGACGTCACCTCGCAATCGATGCCTTTCTCCAAGCCGGTGGGTGAAGCCAGGGCTACCCCTGCTGCAGATAGCCCGGCTGCGGTTGACGATGACGAATTCATCGACATTACGTCGCAATCGATGTCTTTCTCCATGCCGGTTGGCGAAGTCAATGCTGGCCAGTCAGCTGCAGAAAACCCGGCAGCGGTTGACGATGACGAGGTCATCGACATCACCTCAAAATCGATGTCACTTTCCTTGCCTATCGGGGAAGTTGAAGTAGCCAAGCCTGACGCGGGCGGAATCGCAGCATCTGCCGATGACGATTTCATCGATATCACGTCGCAATCAATGGCGTATTCCTTGCCTGTCGGGGAAGTTGAAGCAGCCAAGCCTGACGCGGGCGGAAACGAAGCGGCAGCTGATGACGAGATATTCGACATCACCTCTAAATCGATGTCCCTGCCGACTGGCGGTGGTGCTGGCGCGGTTGCTTCCGCGCAAGGCGACGATTCGCTTTTTCAAGGCGTTGATCTGGACTTGAATGAACCGGTAGACGGAGATGCGTCTGCAGGTGCCAACAGCGGGAATTGGAGCGAAGTTGCAACCAAGATCGATCTGGCCAAGGCGTATCAGGAAATGGGCGACACAATGGGTGCCCAGGAGATATTGAAAGAAGTGATGGAAGAAGGAGATGCCCAACAGCGCGCCGCCGCAGAGTCGATGTTGGGTCAACTGGCATCCTGATCCGGTTGGCAATCAAGAATGCGGCAGCTCGACAATGTCTGGCTGCCGCTTTGTTTTGGGGTTCAAGCAAACATGCCTAATCCGGCCATGCAGATAATCGTCTGGGTAATTCTGGTCATTGCACTGCAAATGGCTGGGCCAGTCATGCTGATCGCAGCCCTGGTCTTGCTGCTGGTGACGGCTTCGGTATTTTCTTCTGCAAGGTTTCTGCTATTGCTCCGGCGTACACGATGGATCATGTTTTCGCTGCTGCTGATCTATGCCTTTACCATCCCGGGCGTGGCCGTGTTTGCGTTTCTGGGGGAGTACAGTCCGACCAGTGAAGGTCTGCAGCAAGGCCTGTTGCAACTCGGCAGGCTGGTGTCTGTATTGGCTTCGTTGTCAATACTGCTGTCCCGGGTCGATCAGCAGAAACTGGTTGGCGGGCTTTATGCGCTTGCCTATCCCTTGAGCATGATTGGACTCGCGCGCGAGCGTATCGCAGTTCGTCTTGCGCTGACGCTGCTGTATGCTGAAACAGCGATGCTGGATACCGCAGCCGACTGGCGCGGCAGTATGGAAAATCTGCTCGCACCAGCTTCGGGTGGGCAGGCGGGCATCGAAATTCCTGTGGTTCGATTCACTCGTGCAGACGTTCTATTGCTGGTAGCCGGATGTGCAATGCTGGCCCTGGTGATGCTGTGAGAATCGCGCTTGGCGTCGAATACGACGGCAGCAGCTTCAACGGTTGGCAAAGCCAGCCTGATGTGCCGAATATCCAGGACACCCTGCAGGTGGCATTGAGCGGCATCGCCAGCGAAGCGATTGCCGTGGTTGCAGCCGGTCGTACCGATACCGGCGTTCACGCGCTCGAACAGGTGGTGCATTTCGATACGGATATAGACAGACCCTTGACAGCCTGGGTGCGCGGTACCAATGCGCTGCTGCCGGAAAGTATTGCCGTGCTGTGGGCGCACCCGGTGCCGGATGAGTTCCATGCGCGCTTTTCAGCGCATGCCCGAAGTTACCGTTATGTACTGGTCAATCGTCCGGTGCGCAACGCAGTGCAGCATGGCAAGGCGGGCTGGTTCCATGCCCCGCTCGATGTCGAGAGCATGCGCGAGGCGGCGAGGTATCTGCAGGGCGAGCACGACTTCAGTGCATTTCGTTCGTCCCAATGCCAGGCAAAAAACCCGATCCGGGATCTTGCACGGCTTGAAATTGAAACACAGGGTGACACGATCATTTTCAACCTTACTGCCAACGCGTTCCTGCATCACATGGTGCGGAATATCGTTGGTTGCCTGGTCTATGTCGGCAAGGGCAGCCATCCGCCGGGGTGGATCCTGGAAGTGCTGGAAAGCCGCAATCGCACGCTGGCTGCACCCACGTTTTCACCGTGCGGCTTGTATTTGCGTCGCATCGGCTACGAGACGAAATGGGGACTGCCGATCCCCTGATCTTTCATTGCGATTGCCAATAGCGGTGATGGGTTTTTCTGTACGCCTCGATCGAGATGTTATCCGCGCTGATGTCCGCCAGTACCGCGCCATCCTCGTCCGAGCGAAATAAACTGCTGCCGATCGCGCGATAACGTTGCGTGACTTCTGCTCGCGGATGTCCGAAGGAATTGCGGTAGCCGACCGTGAATATGGCGTATTGCGGCCGCACCGCACGAACGAATTCGGTTTGGGATGAGGTGCTGCTGCCGTGATGGGGGACCAGCAGCAGACTGGCTTGCAGTTTGTCCGCATGCAGTTGCAGCAAACGCAATTCTGATTTTTTCTCGATGTCGGCGGCAAGCAGGATGTGGGTGTTGCCGTTGCTGATGCGCAACACGCAGCCGCGATCATTGTCGCTGATGTTCGTTTGCCGATAACTTTGCGGCGATGGATGCAGCACCTCGAATTGCACATCGTCCCACGCCCATTGCTGTCCATCCATGCAGTGACGCAATTCGACCCTGCGCTGCATGGCAGCTGTGTCGATATGCAACATCTGCCGGTCGACCGTGAAAGAGGAAGCAAGCCAATCCACCGGTATGGCCTGTAATACCGAGCCGGCGCCACCGATATGATCCATGTCGTTGTGTGTCAATATCATGCCGTCGAGATGCATGATGCCTTGTGCGCGCAATGCGGGAATGATGATGCGATTGCCGCTGTCCGATGTGCCGGAAAAAGCCGGCCCGGCATCGTAAAGCAGCGCATGGCCGTGTGTCTGCACACAAACCGAAAGACCCTGGCCGACATCAAGGACCGTCAAGCGCAAATCGCCTGGCGGCGGCGCATCGGGCAGCACCAGAAACATCGGCAGCATCAGCAGCAAACCCAGCCAGCGCGACGGAAATCCGCGCGGCAACAAGCACCACAACACCCCGAACATGCCGATGACAATGCTCCATGCGGGCGGTGCATGCTGTTTCCACACGGCATCCGGCAATTGGTCAAGCCATTCCAGCGCAGTCATGCAGACGGCCAACGCCTGATGTGCCAGCAACAAGATGCCGTCGAGCGGGATCACCGCGCCCAGCAAGGCGAGTGGCACGACGACAAAGCTGACCAACGGGATGGCGAAGGCATTGGCCAGCGGAGAAACCAGCGATACCTGCTGGAACATCGCCAGCAGCGGAGGGATCAGGCCTATCGTCATTGCCCACTGCACCCGTCCATATTCGACCAGCCAATGCGCATTCCCCACGCGGTTCGCCGTGATGTAAAGGATCAGTCCGACCGCGCCGAACGACAGCCAGAAACCCGGCGCCATCACCGACCAGGGATCGGCCAGCAATACTATGGCCAGGGCGGCAGCCAGCAATTGCGATGGCGCGATGTTGCGCGACAACAGCAGTGCCGCTGCAACCGTCCCGAGCATGTACACGGTGCGTTGTGCCGGCACGGAAAAGCCGGATAACAGGGCATAGCCCAGGGCAACCAGCACGCCCGCGATAGCTGCTGCCTTGCGCGCGGGCAGCGCGAGGGCGAGGCGGGAACTGCGCTTCCATGAGGCATATACCAGCGCGAAAGCCAGTCCGGCAAGCATGGTGATATGCAGGCCGGAGATGCTCATCAGGTGATTGACGCCGGTACGCGTGAACACTTGCCATTGCGCGTACGGGATGCTGTTCTGGTCGCCGATGGCAAGCGCTGCGAGCACACCGGTGTACGGCGCATCGCCGAGCGCCTGATGAAAGCGTTCGCGCACATCTTCGCGCAGCCGCTCGATCACATAGCCCGGCGACTTCACCATGGGCTCAAGCATTATGTTTGTTCCATTCGGCCACACATAGCCGCTGGCGCGCAGCCTGTATTCCAGCATCCAGGCCTCGAAATCGAAGCCGTTCGGATTGGCCGTGCCGTGAGGCTGCTTCAGGCGCACGCTGAATTGCCAGCGCGCACCGGCATGCAGTGGCAATGCATGTTTGTCGTCGTACGTGGATAGCAGGATATGCGCCGGAACGTGCGCACCCGGAGTAAGCGTTTGTTCCACGTCGAATGCGAAGCCAAGTCCGTGTTCATGCTGGCGCGGCAATTCCGCGATCACGCCGACGACCTGGATGTTGCGGCCCTGCCAGTTATCCGGCAATGCGTCGGCCAGTCGCAAGTGCGCAATGAACGCGCCATAGAAATAACCGAACGCGCAGGCAAATGCCGCGAGCAAGACGACCTGGGCGATGCGTTGCACGGTCGAACGAAGAGGGATAAGGGGAAGGAGTATTGCCGGCACGACCAGCCATGCCCACACAGGATCCGGCAAAGCCGCCTGTTGTTGCAAAATCCAGATGCCGAAGGCAAAAAACACGGATGCAAGAATCATGTCGAACAGGGTAGTGTTGCAGGCAACAGGCAATAACTATCTGGTTGAGGTCACCATCGATGAAATTTATCGGTTAGACTCGCCGGATATCCAGCGGCAGCATATCGTCTGCCGATAGCACACGGAGTACGGCCGCAAGTCATGCGAAAACTGTTACGCAAACATCTTCCCAGTCACGACTCCATCCGGCAGAACCGGTGGGCGCGACCGTTCGGCGCCTGGCTGCAGCATCCGAACCTGTGGCACATGCATCGCCGTTCCGTGGCGGGCGGTGTTGCGGCAGGCATGTTTGCCGGATTGATTCCCGGTCCGCTGCAGATGATAGGCGCGGCGCTGCTGGCGGTGTTGTTTCGGGTCAACCTGCCGGTGGCGTTATTTACCACGCTGTATACCAATCCGTTCACCATACTGCCGCTGTATTTTGTTGCTTACGAATATGGCGCGATCGTCATCGGCCAGCGCAACGGGATCACGATGGAACGCCTGGCGGTTCCGGATATGTCCTGGGGCAACTGGATCGCTGTACTGTCCGACTGGTTTGTGGCGCTGGGGAAACCGTTCGCGATCGGGCTGCCGTTGCTGGCGATCACCCTGGCTATCGGCAGTTACTTCGCAGTACGCCTGCTGTGGCGCTGTATGGTAGTGTGGGAATGGAGCAGGCGTTCGGCAAGGCGCGCCGCATCGAAAGGAAAATGAAATGACGGAAAAAGGTGCATTGCATATGGCCACGCTGGCGGGCGGCTGCTTCTGGTGCCTGGAAGCGGCATACGAAAAGATGCGTGGTGTCGAGCGTGTGGTATCCGGCTATATCGGGGGCGCCTTGCCGGATCCCGATTATGAGGCAGTGTGCAGCGGCATGACCGGGCATGCCGAGGCGGTGCAGGTCACCTTTGATCCCGCGCAGGTAACCTATGGTGATCTGCTGACGGTGTTTTTCAGCATCCACGATCCCACCACGCTCAACCGCCAGGGCAATGATATCGGCACGCAATATCGCTCGGCAATTTTTTACCATTCCGAAGGCCAGCGCGGGGAAGCGCAGGAAATGATCGCGGCCTTGAATGGCGAGGGGGAGTCAGTCGTGACCGAGGTGGTTCCCGCATCGACCTTCTATCCGGCAGAAAATCATCATCAGCACTATTATGCCAATCACCCGAATCAGGGATATTGCCAGGTCATCATCCGGCCGAAGATGATGAAGTTGCAAGAGCATTTCCCGGATAAATTGAAGCTGCAGAATCGAACGGAAGATTGATCTTCCGGGGCTGAATCGGGCCGGGATCCATGATGACTGCAATAAGTAATCTGGCTGAATATGAAAAGCAGCAGGCGCTGGTAGCCGCGCTGGTCAAGAGCCGGTCTTTTCCCCATGCAGTGAAAACAGTGCGTGTGGTGGAAACGCATGTCTCCTGGGTGCTGCTGGCCGGCCGTTATGCATACAAGATCAAAAAAGCGGTGAACCTCGGTTTTCTGGATTTTACCGGCCTGGACGCGCGCCGCAGGTATTGCGAGGAAGAGATCAGGCTCAATCGTCGCCTTGCGCCAAAGGTCTATCTGGATGTCATTGCCATCGGCGGCGTACCAGGGCGGCCCGGGATCGGCGTTCAGCCGGCTATCGAATATGCGGTGAAAATGCGGCGCTTTGCCGGGACCAGGGAACTGCACCGGCTGCTGGCGCGCGGCAAACTGGAGCCCTCAGTCATCGACAGGCTTGCCACCACCCTGGCGGCGTTCCATTCCCGCATTCCGCATGCAGGGCCGGATACCGAACTGGGCACGCCGGCCGCCATAATCGCTGCTGCGATGCAGAACTTTGATCAGCTCCAGTCGCTGCTGGCCGCACAGGCCGACGGTGAAACGCTGGCAGCGTTAAGAACCACCACCCGAATCGAAGCTGCCGCATGCAGGCGCATTTTCGAGCAACGCCGAAACCGGGGATTTGTGCGGGAATGTCATGGCGATCTGCATCTCGGCAATATCGTGCTTCTCGGCGATCAACCGGTTCCCTTCGATGGCATCGAGTTCGATCCGGCATTGCGCTGGATCGATGTGATGAGCGAGGTGGCATTCCTGGTGATGGATCTGCTGTACCACCGCCGCCCCGATCTGGCGTATCGCTTCTTGAACGGGTGGCTGGATGCGACAGGGGATCATGCGGGATCAGCCGTGCTGCGTTTCTATCTGGCCTATCGTGCTGTGGTGCGAGCCAAGGTCAAGGCCATCCGCGCGGTTCAATCCGATCATGAAGACCGGCGTGCGCTTGCCGCTTGCCGCGGCTATCTTGCGCAGGCACAAGAATGTTTTGTCCAGCGGCGGGCGTTGATCATCACCCATGGCCTGCCAGGATCGGGCAAGAGCACCTTTGCGCTGGCTGCGGCAGGGCGTCTGCAGGCGATACGCATCCGCTCCGATGTCGAGCGCAAGCGCATGTTCGGGATGCGGCCTCTGGAGCAAAGCCGGCCCGGTGAGGTTGCAGCTATCTATGGTGCCGACACAACGCGCCGGACCTACGATCGCCTGCTTGAACTGGCACGCGACATACTTGATGCGGGTTTCCCGGTGATCGTGGATGCCGCGTTCATGATGCGGGAAGAACGCGAGAAATTCCGCCTGCTGGCGATGGAAATGCAAGTGCCGTTTGCCATCGTGGCGATGCAGGCGAGCGATGCCGTGCTGCATGCGCGTATCAGGCAACGACAGGCGTCGGCTGACGATCCTTCGGAAGCCGGTATCGAAGTTCTGGAAAAACTGCAGACCTCCCGGCAACCGTTGACCCGGCAGGAGCTTGCCTGCAGCGTGAACATGCTGAACGACAGCGATGGCATCATTGCCGATGAGCAGAAGTGGCGTGATCTGGATCTGTTACTGGGCGGGTCAACTGACTGAACAGCCAAACAGCATCATGTCGGAGGCGGAGTGGCAGGTTTGTCATCATGTCGTAGAGCCGCCTTGATTCCCTGAACCCATAACGTACCTATACGCTGTGGATGGCGGGTGGGTTGGCCGGTTCATTTTCAACCCGTCTTCGGCTATACTCGATTTACATTATCCGGGGAACTGCCATGAAAAAAATCGAAGCCATCATCAAACCGTTCAAGCTCGATGAAGTCCGCGAAGCGCTGTCTGCATTGGGCGTCAGCGGCCTGACCGTAACCGAAGTCAAGGGCTTCGGGCGGCAGAAGGGACATACCGAGCTGTATCGCGGCGCCGAATACGTGGTGGATTTCCTGCCCAAGATCAAGGTCGAGATCGTGGTGGCCTCGTCCCTGCTGGAAATGGCTGTGGAGGCCATCGTCAAGGCGGCGAATACCGGCAAGATAGGCGACGGCAAGATTTTCATTACTTCCGTGGAACAGGTGATCCGCATCCGCACCGGGGAGACCGGCGAAGCAGCCATCTAGTGCACTCAGTCATCGCCGGCCTGATGGCATTGGTGGATCTCTATCGTGGCATGAACGATCTCTTCATGTTGCGCGAGCATGCCTCTGATTTGCTCCGGCGTCAGCGACCGGTCATGGGTGACAACGCTTAGCGCACAGGCGTACGCATTCTTGCCGACACGCCACACATGGATATCGGCGATGCGGTTGCCTCCCTGATCCAGTTCCGTATCGACCACGTCGTGTATCTCTGCCACCACGGGATGATCCATTTCCCGGTCCAGCAAAACCTTCCCGGTATCGATCAGCAGCGTCCTGGCCCAGGCTGCAACAAGCCCCGCGCCTATGATCCCCATGACCGGGTCCAGCCATGACCAGCTATAAAGCAGGCCGCCCGCCAGCGCGACGATGGCAAGCACCGAGGTGGCGGCATCGGCGACAACGTGAACATAGGCAGACTTGAGGTTCAGATCATGATGGTGATGCCCATGATCATCATCATGGTGATGCTCGTGGCCTGCGTGATCATGATGATGGACCTTGCCCAATATCATGGCGCAGACGATGTTGACGACCAGTCCGATGGCCGCAACGACCATTGCTTCCTCATAATGAATGGGTTGGGGTGAGAATAACCGCTCGACCGAGCTGAATACCATCATCGCCGCGACACCGAGCAGAAAAATGGCGCTGGTATATCCACCCAGTACCTCGATCTTCCAGGTGCCGAATGCAAAGCGCGGGTCGCCGGCATAGCGGCGGGCGGCAGCATAGGCGAAGGAACTCAGGCCGATGGCCACGGCATGCGAACTCATGTGCCAGCCATCGGCCAGCAGTGCCATGGAGTTGAACCACACCCCGGCCGTGATCTCGATCACCATCATGACTGCGGTAATCCACATCACCACCAGCGTGCTTTTTTCGGCGGCGCGATTCCCTTGGTTGAACTGGTGCTCATGTGTCCATGAGGACAGATCATGTGTGTGCATCGTATGCTCCTGCCTTGATCCGTATCAATGATTCATTCTTTGCCGAGCCTGCGGGCGCCATCATAATGACTGTGCCAGTAGCCAGCCTGCATGTTGACCACTTCCACCGCCTTGCCGGTTTTCGGTGCATGCACGAAGCGGTTATCGCCCAGGTAGATCCCCACATGCGAGTGGGCCTCGTCCTGGGTGTTGAAAAATACCAGGTCTCCAGGGCGCAACTCTTCCCGGTCTACGGGGGTTCCCAGTCGACTCATTTCGGCGCTGGTGCGGGGCAACTTCCAGCCCAGCGAATTACGGAACACATATTGCACGAAGCCGCTGCAATCGAAACCTTGCGTGGCCGTGGTGCCGCCATACAAATAGGGCGTATCCGCAAGGCTCATGGCATAGAAGGCCAACTCGTTCATGGCATTTTCACTGGCTGCCGGAAACGAGGGAGGCGGGCTGGTGCTGGCGCACGCGCTGCACAACAGCAACAGCGTGACCGACATCCATTTTCCCCAGGAATACTTCATGCTGCACCAAGCGGGGGCAGTGTTATCCATCGAGCGGTACATTCAGGGTCTCGGGCAGGAATCGTTTCTGTCATGAATTGTGGCTGGCTGGAAGAGGCGCTATTGTGCCATAGCTTCCTGCGCCGATTGAGCGAGTAAAAGCTGCCTGCATCATTCGGTAGCTGTCCGGATAGTCATGGCATCTATTGCATCAAGGTCAGCTGTTGATGCATGGAACCATTCTTGCAGGTGCGTATCTGTACACAGGGGGGATGCCGAAAACTGGCATACTCCTTGCGACAAAAAAATATCGACGCAGGTATATCGGCATGGTGATATTCAATCCAGGGAGACTTGAAATGCAACCCTTTGATAAACGCATGGCATTCGATGTAATCGAAGATGCACTCAACGATGTGGGCACACCGCAAGGTCGTGGGGTTGTCGCCGGACTTTGTGGCGCATTTCACATGTGTGGTCTATTAAATGCTGAAGAATGGGCGGCATTCATGCAGCGCATCCCGCAGGAGTCCCGCAAGGTTGGCGCAGGCAGGATCCGTGCGCAAAAAGTCTCGGGAGCCAGGGTGCGGGGCCGGTATTTGAATTGAAATTTTCCGGGAGTTGCTGCCTCATTTTGGAGCGAACTTTTCATGCCTTGCCCCGCCAGGGTGCAAGTGAGTATTTTATTTATAGGGGCTTTTATTAACAGGATGAATTAACACGCTATCTTGTCATGGCATGGCCTTTGCTGAAGTAAGGTTCATGACGACCAACATCAGCACAGCCTATGACGAGATGCGGGACAACGGGGGAGATGTCCGGGGGGTATACGAGAACTTCTCCGCCTGGCTGCAAAACACCAGTCATGCCCATCTGACGCAAAAAACCCGTGAAGCCGAATTGCTGTTCAGGCGGGTTGGCATCACCTTCAATGTCTACGGCGAGGAAGCGGGCGCCGAGCGCCTGATCCCGTTCGACGTCATTCCGCGCATCCTGTCCGCAGCGGAATGGCAACTCCTTTCGGCTGGCGCCATCCAGCGGGTGAAGGCACTCAACGCTTTTCTGAACGATCTCTACCACGAACAGGAGATCATCAAGGCCGGCATCATCCCGCAAGGCATCCTTACCAACGAGATGTACCGCCCGGAAATGCAGGGCGTGGATGTGCCGGACGGTATCTATGCCCACATCGCGGGCGTCGACATCGTGCGCACCGGCGAGAACCAGTTCTATGTGCTGGAAGACAATCTGCGCACGCCGTCCGGCGTCTCCTACATGCTGGAAGACCGCAAGATGATGATGCGGCTGTTTCCGGAACTGTTCCGCCGCTATTCCGTCGCGCCGGTCGAGCACTATCCGCAGATGCTGTTGAACAACCTGCGCACCGTGGCCCAGCCCGGCGTGCAGCATCCGACCGTGGTGCTGCTCACGCCGGGTGCATACAACAGCGCCTATTTCGAGCACGCGTTCCTGGCCCAGCAGATGGGCGTCGAACTGGTCGAGGGCCAGGATTTGTTCGTCAGGGGCAACGCGGTATACATGCGCACCACCGAAGGCCCGCAGCGCGTGGATGTCATCTACCGCCGCCTCGACGACGATTTTCTCGATCCACTGGCATTCCGCAAGGATTCCATGCTGGGCGTACCGGGGCTGGTATCGGTATATCGAAACGGCGGCGTGACCCTGGCGAATGCGATCGGCACCGGCGTGGCGGACGACAAGGCGACCTACACCTTCGTGCCGGAAATGGTGCGGTTCTACCTGGGAGAGGAACCGATACTGTCCAATGTCCCCACCTTCAAGGGCTCCAGCAAGGAGGATTGCAAGTACATCCTTGCCAATCTGGAGCAACTGGTGGTCAAGGAAGTGCACGGCTCGGGCGGCTACGGCATGCTGGTGGGGCCGGCTGCCGCCACGGCGCAGATCGAGGAATTCCGCGCGCGCATCCTCGCCAATCCCGACCATTACATCGCCCAGCCCACGCTGGCCCTGTCCACCTGCCCGACGCTGGTGGAGCAGGGCGTCGCCCCGCGCCATGTCGACCTGCGCCCGTTCGTGCTGTCGGGCAAGACAGTCACCATGGTTCCCGGCGCGCTGTGCCGGGTGGCGATGCGCGAAGGCTCGCTGGTGGTCAATTCCTCGCAGGGCGGCGGCACCAAGGATACCTGGGTGTTGAACGATGCTGAGTAGGACAGCCGATCATCTGTACTGGATGGCGCGCTACATCGAGCGGGCCGAGAACATCGCGCGCGTATTGAATGTCACCAACCACATGTCGCTGGTGCCCAGTGCGTCGCACAACGAGGCGGAGCAGTGGCGCCCGGCCGTGCTGATCGCCGACACCACCACGGCGTTCGAGGAATATTACGGCGCCTACACTGCCGCCAATGTCATCCGTTTCCTCGCGCTGGACGAGCGCAATCCGTCGAGCATCGTCAGCGGACTCAACCGTGCGCGCGAAAATGCCCGTGCGGTGCGCGCGGCGATGTCCACCGAGATGTGGGAAAACATCAATGCATTGTGGATCGAGTTCCATGCCATCGCCAGCGAAAGCATGGTGCTGGAAAATCCGGACGAATTTTGCGACTGGGTAAAGTCCCGCTCGCACCTGTTTCGCGGCGTGACCTACGGCACCATGCTGCGCGACGATGCTTACCATTTCGTGCGCCTCGGCACCTTCATGGAGCGCGCCGACAATACCGCGCGGCTGCTGGACGTGAAATACCACCTGCTGCTGCCGTCTGCGGCGGAAGTGGGCGGCGCGATGGATTACTACGAATGGAGCGCGATACTGAGTTCGGTCAGCGCGCTGGTGGCCTACCAGAAAGTGTTCAGCGACACGATAGAATCCTGGCGCGTGGCGGAACTGCTGGTGCTGCGCCACGACATGCCGCGTTCGCTGCATGCCTGTTTCAACGAAGTCACGCCGATACTCGAACACCTGTGCGCAACCCGCGGCTGGGAGTGCCTGCGGCTCGCCGGCGAACTGCATGCGCGCCTGCACTACGGGCGCATGGAGGATATCTTCCAGCAGGGCCTGCACGAATTCCTGCAGGAATTCATCGAATCCACCTACGCGCTGGGCAGCGAGATCCAGCGTGCCTTCCTCAACCCACCTTCGAGCACGCCATCATGAGACTCAATATCGAACACCACATCCATTACGTCTATCCTGATGCAGTCGACTACACCATCCAGCAACTGCACCTGACGCCGCAGGATGGCTTCGGCCAGCGGGTCAAGCGCTGGGAGATCCGTGTCAATGGCAGAATGGAGCCCTATGCCGATACCTATGGCAACCTGACGCATACGCTGGTCGTCGACATTCCTCATACCGCCATCGATATCACGGCTTGCGGCGAGGTGGAAACGGAACTGGAGATACTGTCGCCGCCTGACCTGTTGCCGTTGCCGGTGTACCTGCGTGCAACCGCATTCACGACCCCGGATGCAGAACTGGATCGGTTTTCCCGCCAGTTTGGCAAGCCGGGCGCCGGGCTGGACAGCAACGCGATGCAGGCGTTGATGCGCGCGGTTCGCCAGCATGTCATTGACGGAGATTCCTGCGTCGACAAGGAGGCCACTGCCGCCGAGGCTTTTGCCGCAGGGACCGGCTGCAGCCGCGACCGCACCCATGTATTCATCGCCTGCTGCCGCTACCTCGGCGTACCGGCGCGTTACGTCAGCGGCTACGTGTTCAGCGCCAGCCGCGGGATGCTCGATAACCATGCCTGGGCCGATGTCTGGCTGGATGGCGCCTGGCTGAGCTATGACATCGACAGGGGGCAGTCCGCCAACGGTATCCATGTCCGGCTGGCGGTCGGTCTGGATGGACGCGATGCCAGTCCGGTTTGCGCGGTACAATGCCAGAGCAGCACGGCGAGTTCGTTCGGGGTGCTGTCGCACAACATGGAACAACACCAGCAATGATCATTTCGAGTACGCCATGAATTCACTGATCCATCCCAAGCACGGCGACAAGGCCAACTCGCCCTGGTTCGAAGAGTTCCTGGTCAAACTGCTGGAAGACCGCGACCGCATCGGCCTGACCGACATGATCCGCCAGATGGATGCGATGATGATCACCGTCGAGCCCGGTTGCTCGGTCGCCTATGTCAGCGAACTGGCATTGATGACCCCCTATCATTACCTGGTCACGCTGGAATCGGAGACGCACTGGACGCATATCCTGCGCATCGGCATGGAATCGCCTGACCTGCTGATACGCGAAGTGCGCGATCCCGATGTGCGCGGCATCTTCCGCAGCCTCAACGAGGTCTACCCGATCGGCGCGCACAAGCCCAACTCGCGCTACATGGGCGAGATATTCCGCGTCGAGAACCTGCATGAAGTGGTCGAGCTGCAAAAGGGGCGCGCGGTGCGTTTTTTCAACCAGGATCAGGTCCGCAAGCTGGAATTGCCGGGCAACATGGCGATCGTCAAGCCGTCGCCCTATACCCACAATATTCTCGGTTACTGGGAGCGCCCGGCCGCAGATATCCGCGTTTACGCGCTGGGCAACAGCGTCATCCGTGACGACGTCAATCGCGGCTATCTGGAGGCGAAGGAGACCCAGGCCCGGCTCGGACTGGACAAGCTGATCCTGCCGATCGACCACCTCGCCACGCGCGTATACAGCCAGAATCGCGAAGTGGCGATCCTGCAGTACCTGACCCTGTCCAGTTACTACTACTGGGGTTCCTACGATATCGCCGACCAGAATTCTTCCACCAATGTCACCAAGAGTATCCATTACGGCGCAGAAAGCATCAGCCCGGCCAAGGTGTTTACCGCCGCCAACCACCCGCATTTCGTCAATCACCTGGTTGGCCTGCCGTCGCCCACCGAAGACTTCGTGCGCAACTACGGGCCGCGCCTGCACCACATCGCGCTGGCGGTTGCGGACGGCGACAGGAATGGCCTGGCCAACATCGACTATGTGGTCGAATCGATCAAGTCCAAGGGCAAGGACTTCCTGCTCGACGTGATCGGCTCGCGCGAGGAAGGGCTGAAGCAGATATTTTCCAGCGCCTCGGAACACTCTTCGCTGATCATCGAATATGTTCAACGTTTCGGGGATTTCGATGGTTTCTTCACTAAACAGAACGTGGCGGATTTGACCCACGCTGCCGGGGTGGAGGAGAATCTGCGTTTGTTACAAGCAGAAAGCTCCTCCTGAAATGACCATCCGCGTCGCGATCAGCCACAAGACCGCCTACCACTATGACCATCCCGTACAACTGACGCCCCATATCTTCAGGCTGCGCCCGGCCGTGCACTCGCGCACGCCGGTCAGCGCCTATTCGCTCCGCATCATCCCGGAGAAGCATTTCATCAACTGGCAGCAGGACCCGTTCGGCAACATCCTTGCGCGCGTCGTGTTCCCGGAGAAATCCAGCGAGCTGTCGGTAGAGGTCGACCTGATCGCCGAGATGACGGTGTACAACCCGTTCGATTTCTTCGTCGAGGATTATGCCGAGAACTATCCGCTCAGGTATCCGCAACAGTTGCTCAAGGAACTCGGCCCCTATCTGGAGATCGGCGAGCGTGGTGCGCTGCTGCAGCAGTTCCTCGACGAGACCGACCGCGCGCAGCAGGGTATCGTCGATTTCCTGGTGACCATCAACCAGCGTGTGCATCGCGCAGTCAATTATTCCGTGCGCATGGAACCCGGCGTGCAGACCTGCGAACATACGCTGGAACACAAGATCGGCTCGTGCCGCGACTCCGGCTGGTTGCTGGTGCAGATATTGCGCCACCTGGGGCTGGCCGCACGCTTCGTGTCGGGCTACCTGGTGCAACTGGTGGCCGACGTCAAATCGCTGGACGGGCCCTCCGGCACCGACAAGGATTTCACCGACCTGCATGCCTGGACTGAAGTGTTCATTCCCGGTGCAGGCTGGATCGGACTCGACCCGACCTCGGGACTGTTCGCCGGGGAAGGGCACATACCGCTGGCCTGCACCGCCGATTACGTCAGCGCCGCGCCGGTCAGCGGCGGTTTTGCCGGCGAGGCCAACACCACCTTCACCTTCAGCAACAGCGTCACGCGCATCCACGAAGATCCGCGCGTCACCAGGCCCTATACCGGACGAGCAGTGGGCTGCCATCAACGCGCTCGGCGACAAGGTCGACGAGGATCTGCAGCAAGGCGATGTGCGCCTGACCATGGGCGGCGAGCCGACCTTCGTTTCCATCGACGACATGGATGCGCCGGAATGGAACACCGATGCTGACGGCAAGCACAAGCGCAAACTCGCCGGGGAACTGATGCGGCGATTGCTCGACAGTTTTGCGCCCGGCGGCCTGTTGTATCTGGGCCAGGGAAAATGGTATCCGGGCGAGCCGTTGCCGCGCTGGCAACTCGCCGCATTCTGGCGCAAGGACGGCAAGCCGGTGTGGAAGGATCCTGCACTGCAGGCTGACGAGGGCAAGGATTACGGCTTCAAGCTGGAGCACGCCGAACGCTTCATCCGCGAGTTGTCGAAACGCCTGGGGCTGAAAGGCCAGCATATCCTGCCGGGCTACGAAGACCCGCTCTATTATTTATTGCAGGAAGGCTTGCTGCCGAACAATCTCGATCCGCTCAAGACCGACCTGAAAGACGAGCTCGAGCGCCAGCGACTGTGCAAGGTGTTGAGCGAAGACCTGGGTACGCCGGTGGGCTACGTGCTGCCGCTGCACTGGAGTCATAAGCTCGATACCTGGAGCAGCAGCGAATGGGAATTCCGCCGCGGCGAGATGTTCCTGGTGCCCGGCGACTCGGCGATGGGCCTGCGCCTGCCGCTGAACAGCCTGCCCTGGGTGCCTTACGAAGATCGCGACCAGGAACACGAGCGCAGCCTGTTCGAGGCAGTGGAGCCGCTCGGCGACATCGATTCCGAGGTCAGTCGCAGATACAGCAAGACCGGCAAGAAAGCGGTACACCCGACCGAAATGGAAATTGCCGATGTCGATGCTGATGATGAAGACACGCCGACCAAGCCAAAATACACGCCGCATACCGCACTCACCGTCGAAAGCCGCGGCGGTCGCCTGCACGTGTTCCTGCCGCCGACCCACGCGCTCGAACATTATCTCGACCTGATCGCGTCGATCGAGGCGACCGCCGGCGAATTGAATCTGCCGGTGATCATCGAAGGCTACCAGCCGCCGCACGACCTGCGCCTGAGCCGATTGCCGGTCACCCCCGATCCCGGCGTGATCGAGGTCAACATCCACCCCGCATCGAGTTGGCAGGAACTGGTGGGTAATACCACCACGCTGTATGAGCTGGCGCGATTGTCACGGCTGGGCACGGAAAAATTCATGCTCGACGGACGCCACACCGGCACCGGCGGCGGCAATCACGTCACGCTCGGCGGCAGCACGCCGGCCGACAGCCCGATCCTGCGCCGTCCCGATCTGCTGCGCAGCCTGGTCACCTACTGGCAGCACCATCCGGCGCTTTCCTACCTGTTCTCCGGCCTGTTCATCGGCCCCACCAGCCAGGCGCCGCGCGTGGACGAAGCGCGCAACGACAACCTGTACGAACTGGAGATCGCGTTCCAGCAGATGCCGGACGGCGACGTGACGTCGCCATGGATCGTGGACAGACTGCTGCGCAACCTGCTGGTGGACATGACCGGCAATACGCACCGCAGCGAATTCTGCATCGACAAGCTGTATGCGCCCGGTTCCGCGACCGGCCGCCTCGGCCTGCTGGAATTGCGCGCCTTCGAGATGCCGCCGCATGCGCAGATGAGCCTGATGCAGATGCTGCTGTTGCGCTCGCTGGTCGCCTGGTTCTGGAAGCAGCCGTACAGGAAACCGCTGGTGCGCTGGGGCACGCAACTGCACGACCGCTTCATGCTGCCGCATTTCGTTGCCGCCGACATCCGCGACGTCGCGCGCGACCTGCAGGACGCCGGCTACGACTTCAGGCCCGAATGGATCGCGCCGTTCCTCGAATTCCGCTTCCCGCACATGGGCACACTGCAGGTCGACGACCTGCAACTCGAACTGCACCAGGCCATCGAACCGTGGCACGTGCTGGGCGAGGAGATCACCAGCACCGGCATGGCGCGCTATGTCGATTCTTCGGTCGAGCGCCTGCAGGTCAAGCTCAGCGGCGCACTCGGCGATCGCTACGCGCTGACCTGCAACGGCCGCCGCGTACCGTTGCGCGCCACCGCGACACCGGGCGAGATGATCGCCGGCATCCGTTACCGCGCCTGGAACCCGCCCTCCGCGCTGCATCCCACCATAGACGTGCAGGCGCCGCTGATCTTCGACATCGTCGACACCTGGAGCGGCCGCGCCATCGGCGGCTGCACCTACCATGTCAGCCACCCCGGCGGCCGCAACTACGACACGCTGCCGGTCAACGCCTACGAAGCCGAGGCGCGCCGCGTCAGCCGCTTCTGGGATCATGGGCATACGCCGGAAAAGATCGCTGCCGAGCTACCGCAGGAGACGTCGAACAAGGATTTTCCGTTTACGCTGGACCTGCGCTGGCATGCGCGACAGGAACAGAAAAAATGACGACTCAGGCCGGCATGTCCGGCTTGATTGTTTCGTAGGTTGGGCTGAATTGTCCAAATCAATCGAGTCTGATCCTATTGATCTTTAATTCTGGTAATGTGAGTTCCAGGCGATGGTGGGCAGAGTGATTGAGCAGCCTTCCTGCCTGCTGGATCCATCAAGCTTAGGCCATACAACGGGAAATATCGTGCCAAATGACGACACTTCTTCATCGATCGCCAAGGAGCTTTCCAAGCTGGAGAAGATCTGCAAGAGTGCCATAGCGGATCTCTCAAGCAGTCACAGCGTTCGTGAGACACTGGAGCTTGCTGACGTGGGTGTGCCACAGCATCTGAGAGAAATTGCTAAAACCCAGTTACCTATACTCGCGAGACTTTCCCGTCTGCGGGATATACGAGTCGAGGAAGTCGTCATGGAACAACTCGACTACCTCTCCCGCGAACGCAGCGAATTTTTGGCCAGCCGTGAATTCGATCGCCTAAAGGCATCTGACTGGCCTATGCTGTTGCAGAATTATCCTGAGCTGTTCCGTAAATCGGTAAAGGAGGCAAGCCTGATTTTCGAGCGCAAGCGTAAGCGCAAGCTCAAACGGAAATAGTCCGAATTAAAGGGGTCAGAGCCCTTTAATTCTTTAACTATGTTTCAATCCTTGAGCTACCGCCGATGAGAATTCTCAGCTCCAAGCAAGGCATACTTGGTATCTGCCTGGCGCTGTGGTTCTTGCCGGCAACCAGCCATGCTGAAATATACAAATGGGTTGATGCCGATGGCCAGATGCATTACTCCGAATACAAGGAGGACGCGGAAATGGCCAATGTGAATAAGTTGAAAATCGAGTCTCCGCCGCCGTCTGCCCAGAACGCTGCCGTATCCCAACAGTCCTGGCTGGAACAAGAAAGATCATTAGAGCAGCATCAGCTGCAAAAAAAGAATGAAATGCTCGCCCCCTCACCCCTGCCCATAAGGCCCCAGTCACTCTCCGGCGGAACAGAGGATGGAACCGACGCCTCGCGATGCGCCCTGGCCCGCGACATCCTGAACGGTGCTGTTCACCATGCTAACGGTGCGCCTATCGACGAATATGACCGACAAGTCGCCGAGAATGATGTCCAATCGTTTTGCCATTAGCCCGGTCCCGAAGGCGTCGACTGATTGAATGAGACTGAATTATTCTTGGGCTAAAGAGAAGCCAGGGAGACTGACTTGACTCTATTGAATCATGTAAAAAATTATATCTTCTGGTACTTGCTGCTGGTAGTGATGCTGCTGGGCATTTCCGCGTACTACTGGTTCGAATGGCGCACACTCGCCAATTTCATTGGATCCATGGACAATAACCTGGAGTTCATGGGCGATTTCCTGGTTTACTTTTATCCCATGGGCCAGCAGATTCTTCATGGCTATACCCCGGTACCCGGGTATTACTACACCTCATTCTTTGCGCTCTTGCTGGTGCCGATCGGCATGCTGCTTCCACATTCTGCCATCGTTGTCTGGGGGGCGATTCAATTCGTTTGCCTGGCGGCTTTGTGCATCATCTCCGCCAACCTTTTGCACCTGTCGCGGCCGCTTGGGAAGCTGTTGTGTGTTGGCTTGTACGTTACCTGTTTCCCGGTACTGCACAACATCAATTGGGGACAGGTCAGCATCCTGATCACCCTGCTGGTGGTGGCCGCGTTTTATGCATACGCTAAAAACATGCGTGTTCTCGCAGGCATTTTGCTGGCATGTGCAGCGGCGATAAAATACTACCCGTTATTGTTTCTCGTATATTTCATCCTGAAACGTGATGTGCGCACATGTATGGCTTTTATAGTGGCCGCATTTGTTTTTTATTTTGCGTTCCCTGCAACAGTACTCGGCATCGATAAATGGCTTGAATTTGAGCGTATCGCCAGAACCGCCCTGTTGCATAAGGAAGTAATATTGGGTGATGTCAATTCGCAATACATTGCAAGCGTTGGACTCAGATGGATCGGAGTCATTTCCAGCCAGGATGCTGCTGATTCGGCCGTCAAAATACTATCCTTTCTCGGCTATGGAATTGCATTGTCCTGTATTGCAATGGTCTGGTTGCTGCAACAAAGGCCGCAATGCGAGAAATATGGGCTTCCAATGGTCGTGATCTTTCTTTCCATTCCGTTTTTGATCAAGACTTCATGGCCTCATTACTTCGTATATCTGCCGATTTGCCAAATGGCAGTATTTTCATACTATGCCGCATCATTTCGTACTTATGGTCTGAGTGCAAAGATGCTTGGTTCGCTTCCCGTGCTATCAATATCTCTCTCCAGTATATTCATGTTCAACCTTTTCCCGGATTGGATTATATATAACTCGTATGGCATGCTTTTTCTTTCGAATTTGCTGCTGTTGATCGCGGTATATGCAACGATCTTTTTTCAACCGGCAACCTTGCGGGCCGATCGCGGAATTTAAAGGTGCTCAAATCATTATGATGAGGCGGATGAGATCTGCGAATGGATCGATGAGCCTGGTCTCATGTCATTATTCATTTCAGCTGACGAAAAATGAAAGGTACATCCTGTGACAAAATATATTGGAATTCTCACCTCGGGGGGCGACAGCCCCGGCCTGAATGCGGCGATCCGTGGCGTCGGCAAGGCTGCGCTGCACCATTACGGCATGCATCTCATCGGCTTTCGCGACGGCTTTCGCGGCCTGATGGAAAACCGTACGATGCGGCTGGAGGCTGCCGACCTGTCGGATATCCTGACCCGGGGCGGCACCTTCCTCGGCACCAGCCGTGACAAACCCCACCGCATGCCGGTCGGCGGCAAGGTGCAGGACATGACCGACGTGATCGTCGGTAATTACCACGCCAACCATCTCGATGTGCTGGTCTGCCTGGGCGGTGGCGGCACGCAGAAGAACGCCCTGCGCCTCAAGGAAAAAGGCCTCAACATCCTCACCCTGCCGAAGACCATCGACAACGATATCGCCCTGACCGACATCACCTTCGGCTTCGATACCGCCCTTGGCATCGCCACCGATGCGATCGACCGACTGCACAGCACGGCGCACAGCCATCACCGCATCATCGTGGTGGAGATCATGGGCCACCGCGCCGGCTGGCTGGCGCTGGGGGCGGGTATCGCAGGCGGCGCCGACGTGATCCTGATCCCGGAGATTCCCTATGCGGTGGAAAGCGTGGCCGAGGCGATCCGTGAACGCAGTCGCCGCGGCAAGAGCTTCAGCATCGTCGCCGTCGCTGAGGGAGCGCTGTCGGTGCATGAGCATGCGGAACTGCTGGCAGCGAAGAGCAAGAAAGCTGGCGCCAAACAGAAAGAGGGCAAGAAGGGTGAGGCCGCTTCAGCGGCCGAGACGCAGTACGCGGAGAAAACGGTGCGCCTCGCCAAGCAACTCGAACTGCTGACCGGACTGGAATCCCGCATCACCATCCTCGGCCACCTGCAGCGCGGCGGCATTCCTTCAGCCGCGGACCGCCTGCTCTCCACCCGGCTGGGTACCGCTTGCGCCGACCTGATCGATCAGGGGCAATATGGCGTGATGGTTGCCGTCAAGGGGGATGGCACCAGCGCGGTGATGCTGGAGGAGGTTGCCGGCAAGGTCAAGACCGTGCCGCCAGATCATCCCTGGGTGCAGAGCGCGCGGCATGTCGGGATCAGCCTGGGGGATTGAAGTCGAGCGACCTTTGGATTTCAGTGAGGGAGGATATTGTGACGCGGAAATATATGGCCCTGGTCATCATCCCGGTTGTTTGCGGATTTTTGTCGGGTTGCACTTCGCAGCAGCTTTATGGTGCCGGCCAGGAGTATCAACGTAACCAATGCCTGCATATGCCTGACAAGATCGAGAGTGACAGATGCCTGAGCAAAATCGACACCAGCTATGACGATTACAAGCGGGAAAAGGATACGCAATAGGGATCAGGGTTCAACAATAAGATGAAAATCGTCCAGAAATCTGCTCTGCGCACAAACCACTACATTGCACCCCTGGCTTTTTGCCTTGCTTAATGCCTCGTCGGCATCCTTCACCAGATCGATCACTGCACACTCGTCATCGGGTATCAACGTGGAAACTCCGCAGCTGATAGTTACATGCTTATGGGCTGAAGCCGAGTGCTCCTTCTTCAGGTCCAGCACCAGCCTCCGTGTGCGATCAGCGATATTGCGGGCGACATCCATGCCGACCAGGCTGAGAATCAGCGCAAACTTTCCTCCGTCGTAGCGTGCAACGAGATCGCTCGGGTGCCTGATCGAGGGCGCTACGTGCGTTACGATCTCTTTCAGGCACTGATCACCAGCCTGATTGCCGTAGGTGCTGTTGTATTGCTCGAAGAAATCGAGATCCATCAACACCAATGAAACCGGCATTTTGAGCCGCTTGCAGCGTAGCCATTCATTCTGCAGGAACTCGTCAAACACGCGCCGATTGGAAACGCCGGTCAGCTTGTCAGTCCTGTCCTGGTTCTGCAATTCCTTTCTGGCTTCATCCAGCAGACGGTTGGCTTCATCAAGTTGGCGCTTGAAGTCCAGATTGTTTCGATGAATCTCGATCAGACGCCGCATGGCGGTTATCTTGGCATTCAGAACGATCGAGGTGACCGGCTTCTTCAGATAATCATCGCCGCCCGCCTCGATGCCGCGCGCGAGATCTTCATCGTTGTCCATGCCGGTCAGGAAGATTATGGCCGACCAGGACTTTCCCGCCTCGATCGAACGAATCTCCCTTGCAACATCGAACCCGTCCATGTCCGGCAATTGGCCATCCAGCAAAATGATGTCGGGGCGATCATGGTTGAATGTATCAAGCGCTTCCTGGCCGGTCATCGCGGAAAATAGTTTTTTGATGCCTATTTTTTCAAGGTACTTGCGCAAGGCAGCCATGGTCACCTTGCTGTCTTCGACCACCATCACGCTAAATTCCATACTACCAGCTGACATATGTTCTCCTGCTTGAGTGCATGACTGGCCTCTGGCAGAAAATCCCTGGCTCCAATCAGCAGAAAAAGCATTCCCCGGGGAATGCTTTGGGAGTTCAGCCTGCGGACAATGCTGCAATCAAGGTATTATTTTGCCAGTTCAGATTGATTGCGTAACTGGTCTGTTTTGTTGTGGTTTGATATTGGCATGCCTGAATTCACCGGTCAATGAGAGAAACACTGGAATTTGAAATTATTACCCGATGAAAATGCAGCAAGTTATGGAAATGCGTCTCTTTTTTCATCCCGCACAGACAATTGACACCCAATCCGGCATATTATTGGTGCCGTAATACTTCAATTAATGGTTTGACATGTCTTTGCCGCAATTTCGCTGGAAAAGAAGGATCGTTCAGCTTGCCACGCTGTTGCTGATCGCCTTGATTGCTGCGCTCGGTCTGTTGCGGATCGACTTGACCACTGCCAGCTTTTTCATCCTGGACAGGCAGATCTGGTGGTCGAATATATTCTTCATGCTCGGCCTGGCGCTGGTGTTTGCTACCGTGCCCATCATCATCTACATGACCATGGGCACCGCCTGGTGCGGGTGGGCTTGCCCGCAGAACCTGCTTTCAGAATGGGCGAACAACCTGACGCATAAACTGTTGGGTAAGCGCGCCAACGTTGACGTGGATAGCGAGGGTCTGGTGGTTGCTGCCGCCCAGAACAAGGCTGTCAACTGGATCATTCTTGCGCTCACCTTCCTTGGTGCTGCCTTCATCCTTGCGATCATCCCGTTCCTGTTGTTCTTTTCGCTTGCCGATGTCTGGTCCTTTTTCACCGCCGGCTCCGGTGCCAGACTGTCCTCGTTCATGCAGCGACTGTATCTGTTCACCGTGTTCCTCATCTTCATAGATATCGCGGTCGTGCGCTATTTCTTCTGCGATTACGCCTGCCTGTACCGCATCGGGCAGAAGATATTCAAGACACAAGGCTCATTGCACGTGGCCTACGATACTTCTCGATCGAGCGATTGCGCCAAGTGCAATTACTGCGCCACATCCTGCCTCACCGGTATTCAGCCCACGCGGATCAAGATGTATGACAGCTGCATAGATTGCGGCGAATGTATCGATGCCTGCAATCGCCTGCACGCAAAATCGGGAACGCACGGCTTGCTGAGTTTCGAATTCGGCGACACGGAGGCTACTTCAGGCTGGCGCGAAATGCTGGGCATGGTGTTTGCGCGCTTCAACTGGCTGGTTGGCGGGTTTTTCCTGGTTGGCGTTGCCATGATGGTATGGGGCATCTATTCACAACCCCGGATAGCGCCGGCGGTGCCGCTGGCGGTGCAGCAAAAAGCCATCCAGACCGCCAGGATCTGCAACAGCCAGTGCTCTCAGCAGCAAGCCATGTGCAAGCCTGGCAACATGGCCGGATGTTACAAGGCGGCATATTGCAAGTGCGAATGCTCGCTGCGGCAGGATCCTGCCAGCGCTTCCAGGGGGGAGTGGCAGCAATGCGTTCAGATGTACAAGGCGCGCCTGGAGGCGCCGAGTTCAAAAAACCGTTAGCCTGCCTCACATATCGATTCGAGAATCAGCCGAATTGAGCGAAGGCGGATCGAAAAGGAATTCCTCCCGGTGATGTAGCGTGGTAATTCGGGGAGGCGCTATCCATATATCCCGGATTGCCTGCGGGCTGCCGATGTTTTCATCTGCAATGGCAGTTGCAGCTTGTGTTTGGATGACGTATCCATTAATGTTGTTTCAGGTTCAAGGCAGCTGTTGCATATTCTTTATGACACTGGTGTAGCCATACGCTAATGACAGAATCCAACACAGAGCTGAGGTGCTATCAGACATTGATGAAAAATGCTCTGGATGGCATCCATATCATGGATCTGCAGGGCAACATCATTGAAGTCAGCGATTCATTCTGTGCGATGCTGGGCTATACCCGTGCAGAGGCAGTCAAGCTTAGCGTCACCGACTGGAATGCGCAGTGGTCGAAGGAAGAGTTGCTGGCAAGGCTCAGGAATATTTCCAGCTCCGGCGCGCGCTTCGAGACCAGGCAGCGTCGCAAGGACGGGACACTGATCGATGTTGAAGTCAGCACCTCGAAAATCGATCTGGATGGGGAGTCTTGCTTCTTTGCATCAAGCCGCGATATCTCTGAGCGCAAGCAATCAGAATTGAAATATCTGGCAAGCGAAGAAAAATGGCGTCTGTTGTTCGAGAACATGACCACCGGTTTTGCCTTGCATGAAATAATCTGCGATGAACAAGGCCAGCCTGTCGATTATCGCTTCCTTGAAATCAATCCTGCCTTTGAACAATTGACCGGCCTGAAGGCGGGCAACATGATCGGTCGTACGGTCCTTGAAGCGCTACCCGACACCGAGCCCTACTGGATAGAGACCTTTGGCCGTGTCGCTTTATCCGGAGAGCCGACGGATTATGAAAATTTTTCCAAGGAATTGGGACGGTGGTATCACGTCAGGGCATTCAGTCCGAAAATCGGCCAATTCGCAGTGATAATAAGTAACATCACCGATCGCAAGAGCACCGAGGAGGCATTACGGCAGAGCGAGGCCTGGTTCCGCAGCATCTTCGAGAACGTCAACACCGGTGTTGCCTCGACCGACGCCACCGGGCAAGTAACCCGTTTCAACGAGACCTTCCGCACCATGCTGGGCTATGACGCAGAAGCGCTGGGCCGCATGAACTTCGCCGATTTCACCCATCCCGACGACCTGAAGCTGGAGCAGGTCATCTTCGACGATATCCTCGAGGGCAAGCGCAACAACTATCACATGACCAAGCGCTATATCACCAGCGATGGCAGTGTCATCTGGGTGGATCTTTCTGCAGGGGTAATACGCAATGCAGACGGCAAGGTTGCCAATTTTGTCGCCGTCACCCAGGACATCACGGAACGCAAGCAACTGGAGTTCGCTGTCGCCGCGAGTGAACAGGAGTTTCGCCTGCTGGCAGAATCCATGCCGCAAATCGTCTGGATCACCCGGGCCGATGGCTGGAACATATATTACAACCGGCAATGGGTGGATTACACGGGACTCACCCTGGAAGAAAGCTCTGGCCATGGCTGGAGCAAACCCTTGCATCCGGACGATAAGCAACGGGCCTGGGACGCATGGCAGGAAGCGGTCAATTACAGCGGCACTTATTCAATTGAATGCCGGTTGCGCCGCGCAGACGGTGAATATTTCTGGTGGCTGATCCGTGGCGTGCCGGTGCTGGACGTGAACGGAAACATCGACAAATGGTTCGGCACCTGCACCGACATCAACGAGATCAAGATCTCGCAACAGAATCTGCTGATCGCCGCCGCCGCTTTCGAATCGCAGGAAAGCATGATGATCACCGATGCCGATGGGGTGATCATGCGCGTCAACGAGGCGTTCACCGAAAGCACCGGCTATACGGCTGCGGAGGTCGTGGGCAAGTCTCCGCGACTGCTCAAATCCGGTCGCCATGATGCGGACTTCTATCGCGACATGTGGGAAACCCTGCTGCATACCGGAAAATGGCAGGGGGAGATCTGGGACCGGCGCAAGAATGGAGAGGTCTATCCTAATTGGCTGGCCATCACTGCAGTCAAGGGAAGCGATGGGAACGTCACCCATTATGTCGGCTCGCATATCGACATCACCGAACGCAAGGCGGCGGAAGACGAGATCCAGAATCTGGCTTTCTATGATCCCCTTACCCGCCTGCCCAACCGCCGGCTGCTGCTGGACCGGTTGAACCAGGCGCTTGCTTCCAGTGCGCGCAATGGGCGTGCCGGCGCATTGCTGTTCATCGACCTGGACAACTTCAAGAACCTCAACGATTCGCTCGGTCACGACATCGGCGACTTGCTGTTGCAGCAGGTCACGCAACGCCTGGAATCCGGCATTCGCGAAGGCGACACGGTAGCGCGCCTCGGCGGCGATGAATTCGTGGTGATGCTGTTGAATCTGAGCAAGGATGCGCTCGAATCCGCCGCGCAGACCGAAGCCATCGGCGATAAGGTTCTCACTGCGCTTGGCCAGCCTTACCAGCTTGCCACCCACACCTATCACTGTACAGCCAGTATCGGCGTCACCCTGTTTGGAGATCACCAGCAAGCCACCGATGAACTGATGAAGCAAGCCGACATTGCCATGTACCAGGCCAAGAAAGCCGGCCGCAACGCCCTGCGTTTCTTCGACCGGCAGATGCAGGAAAGCATCTCGGCGCGGGTGTCGCTGGAAAACGAATTGCACAACGCGCTCGAGTTCGAGCAATTCCACCTGTATTACCAGGTCCAGGTGGACAGTTCAAATCACCCATTGGGCGCCGAGATATTGATCCGCTGGATCCATCCCGAGCGCGGCATGGTGTCTCCCGCCCAATTCATCCCGCTGGCCGAAGAATCGGGGCTGATCCTGCCTATCGGGCAGTGGGTGCTGGAAACGACCTGTGCCCGGCTCAGGGCATGGCAGCAAAACGCGCTTACCCGCGATCTGTCCCTGTCGGTGAACGTGAGTGCCAGGCAATTCCACCAGGCTGATTTTGTGGCGCAGGTGGAATCCACCATACAAGACTATGGCATCAACCCGCGGCTGCTCAAGCTGGAACTGACCGAAGGCATCCTGCTGGAAAATATCGAGGAGACCGCTGCTACCATGAACGCATTGAAGCAGATCGGCGTGCAGTTTTCGCTGGACGACTTCGGTACCGGATATTCATCCCTGCAATACCTGAAAAGACTGCCGCTCGACCAACTCAAGATCGACCAGTCGTTCGTGCGCGATATCGCCTCGGACAGCAGCGACAAGGCGATCGTGCGCACCATCGTTGCCATGGCGCAAAGCCTGGAAATAGAGGTCATAGCCGAAGGGGTGGAGACGGAACAGCAGCGACAGCTCCTGCTTGATCACGGCTGCACCCATTTCCAGGGATACCTGTTCAGCAGGCCGGTACCTGTCGGGCAGTTTGAGGCAATGCTGCACCAGGCTTGAATCCTGTCGCAAGCAGCAGTCATGGCGGATCGCATACGGGTTGCGCGAAGTTCGATGGGTTACCGTAGCATGGGTTGAGTTACGGTGAGTCGGCCAGCCGCAAAATGGTAGGATGGCGAGCAAGTCAATCGCTTATAGCCCCAAGGAATCATGCATCCATCGCTCACCCCCCGACACGAAAACCACCTGCTCCTCACCCTCGCCGGCATCCAGTTCATCAACATCCTCGATTTCATGATCATGATGCCGCTCGGGCCGATCCTGATCAGTGCTTTCGGCATGCAAACGCATGAGTTCGGCGTGCTGGTCTCGTCGTACAGTTTCAGCGCCGCCGTGTCCGGCTTGCTGGCCGCGACGTTCGTCGATCGTTTCGAACGCAAGCGCCTGCTGCTGGTCATATTTGTCCTGTTCGGCCTGTCGACGCTGGCATGCGGCCTGGCTCCCGGCTATTCGACATTGCTGGTTGCGCGCTGTCTGGCGGGCGTGTTTGGCGGCGTGATGGGGGCGATGGTGCAAACCGTGGTCGGCGATGTCATCCCGTTCGAACGCCGCGCGCATGCCAGCGGCGTGGTGGCTACCGCATTCTCGATCTCTACCGTTGCCGGTGTGCCGCTGTCGTTGTGGCTGGCCAATCACCTGGGCTGGCGCGCGCCGTTCATCCTGATCGCGGCAATGGCCATATTGTTCTTCATCATCGGCCTGCGCGTCCTGCCGGAGATGCGCCATCACATCAGCGCGACCAGGAATGCGCATACTTTTGTGTCCATGTTCTCTGTGCTGGGCGATGCCAACCACCTGCGCGCCCTGCTGTTGTCGTCACTGGTCATTTTTTCCGGCTTCACGGTGATTCCTTATATCACCCTGTACTCGGTCGGCAACGTCGGTATCTCGATGCACGACATCCCGTTCATCTACCTCGCGGGCGGCGCGGCAACATTGTTCACTTCGCGGCGTGTCGGCCGCTGGGCCGATCGTCGTGGCAAGGTCAAGGCCTATCGCCGGGTCGCTGCTGCTGCGATGCTGCCATTGCTTGCGGTCAGCCAGTCCGGGGTGGTGCCGCTATGGGTGTGGATGATTTTCACCACGGCTTTTTTCGTGCTGGTCTCCGGGCGCATGATCCCGCTGATGGCGATCGTCACCTCGGCTGCGCAGCCGAAACTGCGCGGCACCTTCATGTCGCTCAACGGCACCATGCAATCATTCTCCATGGGCCTGGCCACGATGCTGGCGGGATTTGTCATCACCCAGGACAGCGCGGGGAAGATCGCCGGCTATGCAACGGTCGGGTATATAGCGATGACGGCGAATGTGCTGGCGATCATGTTCGTTGCGCGTATCGTGATGCACGACCAGAAAAAGATGAGCCGCGATGCAGAGGATGCGTTGAATATCAATTGACCGCCCGAACGGCCAGAGAGTACCCTTTGCTCGACAGTGCATAAAAGGAGAGGTAACTTGAGCAATGCTGCGATCACGGACGCGAATGCTGCGGATTCGACCGGATCGCTTCGTGCGGTTGTCTCGCAAGCCTGTTCGCGATCTCCTCACCTGTTGCACGTGTTGCATGCACTGCAACTGCAGTTCCTGCATATTTCCACGGCGGCTGTGAATGAAGTCGCCGCACACCTTGGCCTGCCGGTCAGCCAGGTGGATGCGGCAGTCGAGTTCTACTATTTCTTCCACAAGACGCCGCGCGGCCGCTTTGACATCCTGTTCAGCAACTGCACCAGCTGCGGCTATCTTGGCGGCGGTGCAGACCTGATGGCCATGCTTGCCCGGCAACTGGACACGGTGGTCGGCGTCACGCGCGGCGATGGGTTGGTCAGCATCGGCGAGACATCCTGCATCGGCATGTGCGATCACGGCGCTGCGCTGCTGGTGAACGGGCGGCCGATCGCGCGCCTGGATGCGGACATGATTGCCCGCATCGCTGCGCTGGTAATGGAAGAAACACCGCTGATGGAATGGCCTGCGACATGGTTTCAGGTGGGCGATAGTATTCGTGTCAGCGGTTTGTTGCTCAATGATGATCTTGCCGTCGGCGCAGGCATGCGCGCAGCACTGGCGCGCGGCAGCGAGGCCACGCTGGCCGAGATCACCGAATCCGGGCTGCGCGGGCGGGGCGGGGCGGGGTTCAGTGCCGGCATGAAATGGAAGTTCTGCCGCGAAGCGCAGGGTGACAGGCACTATGTGGTGTGCAATGCCGACGAAGGCGAACCGGGCACGTTCAAGGATCGCATCCTGCTGCACAGTCACGCCGATGCGGTGTTCGAGGGCATGACCGTTTGCGCCGAGGTGATCGGCGCGAAGCAGGGCTATCTATATCTGCGCGGCGAATACCGTTACCTGTTGCCGCAGTTGCAGGCCGTGCTGGCACGCAGGCGCAAACAGGGCTTGCTGGGTGCCGGCATTCTCGGCCAGTCCGGGTTCGATTTCGACATCGGGATCGTGGTCGGGGCGGGCGCCTACATCTGCGGCGAGGAATCGGCTCTGATCGAATCGCTGGAAGGCAAGCGCGGAGTGCCGCGCAATCGCCCGCCATTCCCGGTGACGCATGGGTATCTCGGCCAGCCGACCGTGGTCAACAATGTGGAATCCTTTGTCGCTGCCGCGCATATCGCCCTGCGCGGCAGCGCCTGGTTCAGGTCGGTGGGTACTGAACGATCGGCGGGCAGCAAGATCCTGAGCGTCAGCGGAGATTGCGCGAAACCCGGTATCTATGAGTATCCATTCGGTGTCAGCATTCAACAGGTACTGGATGACTGCGGCGCGAAGGATGTCCAGGCCGTGCAGATCAGCGGACCCGCCGGCAAGCTGGTCGATCCATCTGAATTCAAACGCAAGCTTGGCTTCGAGGATCTGTCCTGCGGCGGCTCGTTCATGGTGTTTGGCCAGGGGCGTGACTTGCTGGCGATCATCAGGAATTTTGCTCATTTCTTCGCCCATGAAAGTTGCGGTTTCTGCACGCCCTGCCGGGTGGGGACAACGCTGCTCAAAAATGGACTGGACAAGATCGCCAGCGGACACGGCACACAATATGACCTGGATGAAATCAAACGCATCGGCGCACTGGTCAAGCGCCGTTCGCATTGCGGGCTGGGGCAGACTGCGGCGAATCCTGTGCTGGATTGTTTGCAGCGTTTTCCGCAGGTGCTCGAGCGGCGCCTGCTGAACGGCAATTTTGAACCCAGTTTCGATCTTGACGGGGCGCTGGAACAGGCGCGCCGGATCGCGCATCGCGACGATGCGGCGGCGCATCTGGAATGACGGGGCATGAGATGAACGGGCAGGAAAAAAATACCATCACGATAGACGGGCAGGATATCCCGTTCGAGGCAGGTCAGACCATCATGGATGCGGCATTGGCGGCCGGTGTCTATATCCCGCACCTGTGCCATCGTCCCGGCCTCACGCCGCACGGCAGCTGCAAATTGTGTACGGTCGAAATCGCCAGCAGGGACGTGTCGTCAAACGACTCGGATCGCCGGGTACAGATATCTGCCGATATGGACAGTCGCAGCATATCGGCCTGCACCACGCCAGCCGTGGCCGGCCAGCAGATCAGCAACAACACGCCTGCGCTGAACGAAGTGCGCAAGACCATCACGCAGATGCTGTTCATCGAGGGCAACCATATCTGCCCGTCCTGCGAAAAGAGCGGCGATTGCACTCTGCAGGCGATGGGTTATCACCTGGGCATGCTGGACGGCCATTTCCCGCAGTTCTTCCCGCGCCGCGAAGTGGATGCCTCGCACGCGACCGTGATGCTCGACCGCGACCGTTGCATCCTGTGCGAACTGTGCGTGCGCGCCAGTCGCGAGGTGGATGGCAAGAACGTGTTCGCCATCGCCGGGCGCGGCACCGATGCGCACCTGATCGTCAATTCGCCCAGCGGCAAACTGGCGGACAGCGACCTTGAGACCGGCGACCTGGCTGCGCACATCTGTCCGGTCGGTGCGATCCTGATCAAGGAACACGGCTATGAAGTGCCGATCGGATTGCGCACTTTCGACCTGCACCAGGTCGGCGAGATCGGCCTGGAAAAAGTCATCCTCGCCAAGACGAAACATACCGATGAGTAAGATCCGCATCGCCACCACCTCGCTGGCCGGTTGTTTCGGTTGCCACATGTCCTTCCTCGACATGGATGAGCGGCTGGTGGCGCTGCTGGAACATGTCGAGCTCGACCGCTCGCCGCTGACCGACACCAAGCACTGCGGGCCGTGCGATATCGGCCTGGTCGAGGGCGGATTGTGCAATGCGGACAATGTGCATGTGCTGCGCGAGTTCCGCGACAACTGCAGGATACTCATCGCGGTCGGCGCCTGTGCGATCAATGGCGGGGTACCGGCGATGCGCAATCATTTCGACCTGCGCGAATGCCTGGCGGAATCGTTCATAAATGGGGTCGGCGTGGAAAATCCTCGGATTCCTGACGATGTCGAGTTGCCGTTGCTGCTGGACAAGGTGCATCCTATCCATGAAGTGGTGCATGTCGATTATTACCTGCCGGGCTGCCCGCCATCCGCTGACGAGTTCCTCAGCGTGCTAGGCGACCTGCTGGCAGGGCGGACGCCCGCGCTTCCCAAAAAACTGCTGCATTACGATTAAGGTATCGTGCCGTGGAACAGAACGAGACATCCCCAGCCAGCGAAGGTCAGCCGCACAAACTCAGGCGCGTTGCCATTGACCCGATCTCTCGCGTCGAGGGGCACGGCAAGATCACGCTGCTGCTCGACTCCGACAATCATATCCATGAGGCGCGCCTGCACATCGTAGAATTCCGCGGCTTCGAGAAATTCATCCAGGGCCGCCCGTACTGGGAAGTGCCATTCTTCGTGCAGCGACTGTGCGGCATCTGCCCGGTCAGCCATCAACTGGCGGCGGCGAAGGCAGTTGATCAACTGGTCGGCGTCGAGCAGCTCACGCCGACCGCGCTCAAGCTGCGCCGCCTGCTGCATTACGGCCAGACCCTGCAATCGCATGCATTGCATTTTTTCCACCTGTCCTCGCCCGACCTGCTGTTCGGCTTCGGCAGCGACCCGGCGCGGCGCAACATCGTGGGCGTGCTGGAGCAGTATCCTGAACTCGCGCTGAAGGGCGTGAAACTGCGCAAGTACGGGCAGCAGGTCATCGCGGCGATCTCCGGCAAGCGCATCCACGGCACGGCCACGGTGCCGGGCGGCATGAACAAGGCGCTTGCCATCGCGGAGCGCGATGCCTTGCTTGCCGACATCGAGGAAATCAAGGCATGGTGCCAGGATGCGGTGGCGCTCAACGAGCAGATCCATACCGCGCATCCCGAGCATCACCACTTCGCCTCGATACGCAGCAACTTCCTCAGCATGGTCGGCAGCGGCGGCGAGTGGGAGATCTATCACGGCGGTCTGCGCGCACGGTCGGCTGGCGGTGCGACGATCCTCGACCAGTTCGACTATCGCGGTTACCAGCAGGTCATCCGTGAGGAAGTACGCCCATGGAGTTACATGAAATTCCCTTACCTGGTCGAACTGGGCAGGGAGGCCGGCTGGTATCGCGTCGGTCCGCTGGCACGCATGAACAACTGCGATTCCATCTCGACGCCTTTGGCTGAGGCGGCACGCAAGCGCTTCAGGGATTTCGGCCAGGGTGGTTTTGTACACGACACGCTGGCCTACCATTGGGCGCGCATGATCGAGGCATTGCATTGCGCCGAGTCCATCGACAGTTTGCTGCATGATCCGGACATCACCGGCGCCGAGCTGGTCGCGGACCTGGGCGACAGGCGCAGCGTCGGCATCGGCGTGATCGAGGCACCGCGCGGCACCCTGTTCCATCACTACCAGATCGATGAGCAGGGCTTGATCGAAAAAGCCAACCTGATCGTTTCAACCACCGGCAACAACCAGGCGATGAACGAATCGGTGCGTTCGGTCGCGAATGAATACCTGGACGGCCGCGAGATCAGCGAAGGCCTGCTTAACCATCTGGAAGTCGCCGTGCGCGCCTACGATCCCTGTCTTTCCTGCGCCACCCATGCGCTGGGCAAGATGCCGTTGCAGGTCGAGTTGCGTGATGCGAACGGCATGCTGCTCGACCGCCTGACCAAGGGCGGCAACGGCGTGATCGAACGGACTGTCTGAGCGCCATGGCAAAACTGCTGTTGTTCGGGTACGGCAATCCGGGACGCGGAGATGATGCGCTTGGACCTGAATTGATCGCGCGCATCGCGCAACTGCAACTTGCCGGTGTCGAGTGCCAGACCGACATGCAACTGCAAGTCGAACACGTCACCGACCTGGATGGATGTGGTCGGGTGCTGTTCGTCGATGCCGATATGTCCGCTGCCGAGCCATTCGTTCTTTCCGAGATCAGCGCGGCCAGGGACGACAGCTACACCAGCCACGCAATGAGTCCGTCCGCTTTGCTGCACGCCTATCGCCAGGTGTATCGCAAGGATGCACCACATGCATTTCTGTTGCGCATTCGCGGTTACGATTTCGGGTTGGGCAACCCTTTGACTGATCAGGCCGCCGTCAATCTTGAAGCGGCGGTGAGGCTGGTTTTGCTCGAAAGCGGCAGGTGGCAGCTCGAAGCAAACGACATAAAGCAGCCCTGTGTGTCTTGAAAAGTGTCACAATTACAGGGTGTTAAACTGTGGATTGTTCGGCTTTACCAACATCCCGTGATATGGAAGGAACCAAAATTGTAATTTAACGTCGAATCCCGGGTAGAATAAAGGTAACAGAATGCTTTAATTCAATTTTCAGGAATGATTGATCCTGGATGTTCAAACATGAACTAACCGAAATAAGGGGTTTTGGTTGAGGCTAAAAACTTTTGGGGTTTGCGTTTTTCTGGTCAGTGCCATGTTCTTGTCGCCGATTGTGGCCTCGGCGCAGGGTTCATCCGCTATGTGTAGCGCGGTGCTGACAAAACATATACCTGCGCGGTTGCCGACGGCAGCGGGCGGTCGTGCGTTTGTCGAGCGGGTGCGGGATATCAGCGGTGCCGAGCGCGACGCTGCCACTCGTGCCGAACTGCTGTCGGGCAATCTGCCCCGATTCCTGGCCATGCTCAAACCGGTTACGCTACGCGGTCAGTTGGCAGGCGGCGAGACGGTTGCCGTCACGCTTTGCGTTGCGCCGGATTATCTCGCCGTAGGATCTGACAACGACTTCGTCAGGGTGCCGATGGGACTTGCGGCGGCGGTAACCGTGGCCGACCGCTTTGGTTTCGTGCTGCCTACGCCGAGGATGGTGGATGCGATCTACCGGCAAGCCGAAGCACAACTGGTGCCGCAGCCGATGCCGGCGGGATCACTGATGCGTTCCACCGATTATTTCTGGCGGCACAACCAGACCATCCGTGCGCAGCGCGAGGCATTGCATGCGCCGCTGGGTGTCCTGACCGCTGGGGACAAGAAGGATATCGTCCTGACCAACCGCTTGTGGCGCAACCCGGGGCGAGTGGCTATCTACGGCTGGCAGAAAAAGGATGGCAAGCCGATACAACCGCTCAGTACGGTGCACGGTGCCCGCTATGCCGACTACAGCCACGGCGTGCGCCTGGTCAGCAATGTGGCTTTCGTGAACGGCATCGCCAGGTCGATATATGACATCCTGAAAGATCCCCGCCTGGCTGCCGTGTTAAGCAGCGAGGGTGCGATCCGCGCAACCGACCTGGAGGCCGCCGTCGCCAGCCGAAAGGTATCGAACCCGTCGTAGCGTTCGCAGGTGGCGCGCCGAGCCACCTGTAACACCCTCCCAGATCAGTGCTTATGCAGGGTCTTGCAGCAGCGAAATCCCAGATGGTAGTTGGCATGGCTGTGTTCATCCATGACCCGGCTGCCATGCCAGAACGGCGCACGCCACCGGCACCAGTCATCATGCGCCCGGTATTCGTCGAATATGAACCAGCTGCCTTTCATTTCCGTGTAGCCAAGCTTTGTGCTGCCTGTGCTTGCCATCTGGTCCGGCTGCAGCGGCAGATTCATGTGCTCTGCGGCATTGCCGTTCAGGTCGTAGACGTCGAGCGGGCTGCGGCAGGCAGGGAAAGAGCCGGCGGGATACGTGTTCGAGCCGCATCGGCTCCAGCCCCCGCCGTTGCAACCCGGAGTCTTGTGGCTGCCGGTTGCACAGATCTGCCGGCGATAGTCGGGGCCATAGCTCCAGCGTTTTTTGGGCGCGTATGCGCGGTTGTGGGCTGAGCGCATGCGGCTCACGGCGACATTCGGGGCGACCCCTTCAGCCAGGTCGAAGCGATAGTCTGGCGGTTCCAGTTCCCCGTTGCATGCGCCCTCCCATTCATGCGCATCGCAGATCCTCTTGCCCTCTGCCGAGCAGATCTCGGCCGCTTCCCGCGCCTTGACCCAGACTACCGGGTAGGCGCACGGGATATCCGGAAACTCGAATTGATCGATGCACGCGCGCGCCTGTTCCGGGCGCTCGCGGGCTGGGTCGTACAGCGGCGCCATGTATTTTGCGCCGCAGATCTGCTCGAACTTGTCATTCGCATAACTTACCGACTTCTGCGCCAGATCGGCGCTGCATTGTTCCTGCGTCATCGGGTGTCTGGAGATGGCCGGATTACCCTGGCTGATGTAGCCGGAGTGCTCAAAGATGGCGCGGATCTTCTGCATCTGTTGCGCGCTCAGACTGTGCACTTCCTGCAGTCGTTGCAGCAGCCACTGGTTCTGCTGCGCCAGCGAAGTCGGCGCAGCCTGGACATAGAAAACGCCCAGCGCGAGCAGCACGAAGACGAGCAGCAGTTTTTTCATGGCCGTTTACCGCGCCGGACCAGGTAGAAAAAGTCGCGGTTATCCGGATAGCTGAGGAATCTCGGCAGCAACTGATCGTCGGCCTTCTTGTCGACCTCTTCCATGCCCTCGATCAGGTGTTCGATGCCGACCCCGGACCCATTGCGCCGATACAGCGCGAGGTAGGTATGCTCAAGCGCATTCATGTCCAGGTGCATGGCGTAGCGGCAGCCGTAAGACTGGAATACCCTCACCATCGCGGACGGCGTCGCACTGGAAAAGTAGCCGTAGATGAGAAAGCGTTTGGTCGGCGTCTGCTGCAGGCAGGCACCGGCGCGCAAACTGCGCAGCTTCTCGTCGGAAGAACCCGACCAGTTGCCTGCTCCCCAGTTGGTGACCAGCGCGCCGGGGATCGCGTTCGCGCTTGCCGGGTCCTGATCCAGCAGGGGCACGCCATTCTGCAGTGCATATCGGATGCGCGGAAGCAAAGCATTGTCCTCTGCAGCCCAGGTCTTCATGTTGACCGAACCGTCATCGAGCACGTACAGGGTGGCAAGTCCGGGCTCAAGCTTGCTGAACACGACCCCTTGTTCGATGAAGCCGTAGTGACTGCCATGGTTGCGGCGAGCCAGTGGCCCGTAGTGGAAGGCGCCGTGGTTGCGCTTGAATCCGCCGGTAAAGGCGGCGACCGTTCTCGCCGCCAGATCCGGCCTGACCATGCCGGTACGCACCAGCGGGGCGGCGCTGTCGATGCCGTCAGGGCCGGGCAGCCTGGGGTCGCGCATCTCATCGAGTGTGCGTTCCGACCAGCCCAGCGCGGGATGCTCGGTGCCCAGTGCATATCCCAGGTCGAACTGGGACAGGTCGAACGCCACCAGGTAATCCAGTGCTTTCACTTCCACCGCATCCAAAGGATTCACCTTGCCCCGGTAGCTGTCGAGGATCCCGGTAGCAATAGCTTCCGGCTGGATCAGGCTCACGTATACGCCATCCACGCCGACAGCCAGATACCAGCGACCGGGTACGAGGCCGGCACCAGCCCGGTACAGGTTGATCTCGAGATGCTCCGGCTTGACCGAGTGGCTTGCATACGCCGGTTTGACAGCTGCCTCCTGCGGGGCGGCGGGCGAGCCGGATTCGCCGTAGGATACCTTGTCATCCACGCTTCCCTGTTCGAGGAATGCGTCATTGAAGAATTGCTCGCGCACGAAGCCAATGATTTTTTCGCCGCCCCAGATGTATTCCCTGAGCAAGTCGGTTGCCAATTCCAGCCGGGTATAGTTTCCGTGTGTCGGGTTGCGCAGGTACAAGCGTCCCCCGCACAGCGGGGCATACGCCAGGGAGGAACGCCTGGCCAGTTCCAGGATGCTGGTCTTTCCCTTCGACCAGAGGTCGCAAGCGACGCTGCTTTTACCGCGGGTGATGGCTATGCTGCGGGAATTGGCCAGACGTATGTGCTGCTCGTGCGGCAGGGGATTTTCCAGGTGATAGGACAAGCGCCCGCCGTTCGCACCCCAGTCCAGATCGAGCAGCAGCCAGACATTGATGTTGGGATTGAGTTGTACCAGTGCCGCTTTGCCGGGAATGCCTGTCGGCCCCACGATTTCGAGGCTCGCTGTATTGCGAAACTGCTGCAGTTCGATGATGGTTTTGGGGACCTCTGCCTGATACTGGGCGGCTTGTCTGGCTGCGACAGTGGCAGCGGCAGGCGCAGCCGGGACATCGCCGAGTGAAACTGCCGAGAGTGGATACAAGCAGGTGACCAGCGGCAGAAATCTTGCGCAAAATACCCGGAGACGGCGCAAGCGGGTCAATGTCATTTCGTTATCCAGCATAAGTTCAGCATAGCATACGCAGCGACGATGGGCCTTCGTGTCGCCCGCCACCACTGATCGCCCCAACCATAATTTATAACCTGATGGTTATGTGTTCTAGCGCACAGACTCATGGCTTGAGCATGGGTATTTTTCTGCTTTCCAGTGCTTATATGTGTTTCCGCGCAAAAATCTGCCTTGACACAATATTAGTAAGTGGTAATATACTAAAATCTTATACGCTACCTTCAAGGAGAGATGGCATGGCAGGCAAAACAAGGAACATTCCCTTGTGGCAGGAGATAACCCTGGCACTCGCCATCAAGGTCTTCGTGCTCTCCGTAATCTGGTCGGTGTGGTTTTCCGCCCCCGAGGATGCCCGCCTCGATGACCAGTCGGTAGCTTCCCAGATACTGTCCCAGCAAATCCAGAAGGAGCATGTCCATGATGCCGTCGGCCGAACTCGTTGATGTATCCAGGCTGCAATTCGCCGCCACCGCGCTGTACCATTTCCTGTTTGTCCCGCTCACCCTGGGGATGTCTTTCCTGCTGGTCATCATGGAGTCGGTCTATGTGATGACCGGGAAAGAGGTGTACAAGGACATGACCCGCTTCTGGGGCAAGTTGTTCGGTATCAACTTTGCTCTCGGGGTGACCACCGGACTGACGATGGAATTCCAGTTTGGGACCAACTGGGCGTATTACTCGCATTATGTCGGCGACATCTTCGGCGCGCCGCTGGCGATCGAAGGGCTGATGGCGTTCTTCCTCGAATCCACCTTCGTCGGGCTGTTCTTCTTCGGCTGGGACAGGTTGTCCAAGGAGAAACACCTGATGGTCACTTTCCTGGTGGCGGTCGGTTCCAATCTCTCTGCGCTGTGGATATTGATCGCCAACGGCTGGATGCAGAACCCGGTCGGGGCCGCATTCAACTATCACACGATGCGCATGGAGATGACCAGTTTCACCCAGCTGTTGTTCAACCCGGTGGCGCAGGTCAAGTTCGTGCATACCGTCTCGGCGGGCTATGTGACGGCCTCGATGTTCGTACTCGGGATCAGCGCATGGTACTTGCTGATCGGGCGCGACAAGGCATTTGCGATGCGATCGATCGCCGTGGCCGCCGGCTTCGGCCTGGCCTCGGCGTTATCGGTGATCGTGCTGGGAGATGAATCCGGTTACACGGCAGGTGAGGTGCAGCGCGTCAAGCTGGCCACCATCGAGGCGGAATGGCACACTGAAAAAGCACCGGCAGACATCACGGCGATCGGCTTTCCCAATGAGACCACCCAGAGTACCGATTACGCGGTCAAGATCCCCTATCTGCTGGGGCTGATCGCGACCCGCTCGACCGACGAGAAGATCACCGGCATCACCGAGTTGCGCGAAGAGAACGAGGTGAGGGTCAGGGATGGCATGAGCGCCTACGCGGCGCTCGAAAGACTGCGCGGCGGGGATATCAGCGACCAGACCAAAATGGCCTTCGAACAATCCAAAAGCAATCTGGGCTATGGCTTGTTGCTGAAGAAATACACGCCGAACGTGACTGATGCCACCGAAGACCAGATCAGGATGGCCGCGCACGACACCATTCCGCATGTGGCCCCGATGTTCTGGACGTTCCGCATCATGGTGGCCGCCGGGTTCACGATCCTGTTCATTTTTGCCGCCGCTTTCTATTACACGGCGAAGCGCACCATTGCCGAAAAGAAATGGTTGCTGAGGCTCGCGCTATACGGCATCCCGTTGCCATGGATCGCTGCCGAGATGGGCTGGGTGGTCGCCGAGTATGGGCGCCAGCCATGGACCATCAGCGGCATCCTGCCGACCAGCCTGAGCACGTCCAACCTCGATCCTTCCAGCGTGTATTTCAGCCTCGCCGGATTCGTCGGTTTCTACACACTGCTGCTGGTGGCCGAGATGTACCTGATGTTCAAGTATGCGCGGCTCGGCCCGCAGAGCCTGCATACCGGCCGCTACGGCAACGCATAGGGAGACGACCATGATATTCGACTACGAAACACTGAAACTGATCTGGTGGCTGTTCGTCGGCGTACTGCTGGTCGGCTTCGCCATCACCGACGGATTCGACCTGGGTGTCGGGGCGCTGCTGCCTTTCCTTGGCAAGAATGACGAGGAACGGCGCGTGATCATCAATTCCGTCGGTGCCACCTGGGACGGCAACCAGGTCTGGTTCATCACCGCCGGCGGCGCGATCTTCGCTGCCTGGCCCATCGTTTATGCGACCGCCTTTTCCGGTTTCTACATCGCGTTGATACTGACGCTGTTCGCGATGTTCTTCCGGCCGGTGGGGTTCGACTACCGCAGCAAGGTCGCCGATCCGCGCTGGCGCTCGGCCTGGGACTGGGGGCTGTTCGCCGGCGGATTCGTGCCGGCGCTGATCTTCGGCGTGGCATTCGGCAACCTGCTGCAAGGGGTCCCGTTCATCTTCGACAACGATGTGCGGGTGACCTATACCGGCACGTTCTGGCAATTACTCAACCCGTTCGGCCTGCTCGCCGGGGTGGTCAGCCTGTCCATGTTGCTGATGCACGGCTCGATCTACCTGCAGATCAGGACTGAGGGCGTGATCGCGGAACGCGCGCGCCGTGCGACAAAGATCACCGGTGCGGTGTTCATCGCGTGCTTCATCCTGGCCGGCGTGTGGATCATGAACGGCATCGACGGTTACCGCATCCTGTCCATGCTGCCTGCAAATGTCGCGGCGATCCCGCTCGACAAGACTGCCGAAAAAGTCGCCGGCGCATGGATGGACAACTATCACAACTATCCGCTGCTGTGGCTGGCGCCTATCCTCGGGGTGGCAGGTGCGCTGCTGGCGATCGTTATATCCGGTGCGAAAAAACCCGTTGCGGCATTTATCTCCAGTTCCGTGATGCTGGCCGGGGTGATCTTCACTGCCGGGTTCGCGATGTTCCCCTTCATCATGCCGTCGAGTTCTGACCCGCGCAGCAGCCTGACGGTATGGGACTCGGTATCCAGCCACATGACGTTGCAGATCATGTTCTGGGTGGTGCTCATCTTCCTGCCACTGGTGCTGGCCTACACCTCCTGGGTGTACAGCGTGCTGCGCGGCAAGATCACGGTCGAAACGGTTCGCGCCAACGACCATAACATTTATTGAAAGGAACGATCATGTGGTACTTCTCATGGATGCTTGGAGTGGGACTGGCGATGGCGTTCGGCATCATCAACGTCATGTGGCTGGAGGCGGAATACTTCTGCCGGATCGAACTTGAAGAAGCGAGAGCCGGGAAGAAACCGGACTGATCTGGCCAGCGATTCGCTGAATGGATTTTGAAGTGATGTTTTATATTTCTTGAGAGGAACGAAATGGCACGAGTCGTGATTCTGGGCGCAGGTATCGCAGGGCACACTGTTGCCAGATACCTGAATAAATGGATAGGCAAGCAGCACGAGGTCGTCATTGTCTCGCCCAATGCCAAATGGAACTGGATCCCTTCCAATATCTGGGTGGGCGTCGGGCAGATGAAAGAGGAGGAAGTCACCTTTGACCTGGCCGAGGTATACGGCAAGACGCGGGTGGATTTTCGCCAGGCCAAGGCGCTTTCGATCAATCCTGAAGGTAATGCCGACAGTGCGACCCCGTTCGTCAGCATCGAATACACGCACCCGGACAAAACGGGTGTGCAGGAAAACGTCACCTATGATTATCTGGTGAATGCCACCGGCCCCAAACTGAATTTTGCCGCCACCCCGGGATTGGGCCCTGAGCATGGCCATTCGGTATCGGTATGCACGCCAGGCCACGCCCTCGAAGCCAATGCAAAACTGCAGGTCGTTATCGACGCCATGCGTAAAGGCGAACGGCGCACCATCGTCATCGGCACGGGTCACGGCATGTGTACCTGTCAGGGTGCGGCATTCGAATATATCTACAACGTCGATCACGTGTTGCGCGAGGCCGGCGTACGCGACAAGGCTCACATCCTCTGGCTCAGCAACGAGTATGAACTGGGCGACTTTGGCATGGGCGGCGTGCATATCAAGCGCGGCGGCTATATCACCAACGGCAAGACCTTTGCCGAATCGCTGATGGTCGAGCGCGGCATCGAATGGATCACGCGCGCGCACGTGACCAGGGTCGAAGCCGGGAAGATCCATTATGAGACGCTGGATGGAAGCTACCATGAACAGGAATTCGATTTCTCGATGCTGATCCCGCCTTTTGGCGGGGTCGGGCTGAAGGCCTACGATAAAACTGGAGAAGATATCTCCGGCCAGCTTTTTGCGCCCAACGGCTTCATGAAAGTGGACGCCGATTATGCCCCGCGTCCCTATCTGGAATGGAGTGCCAAGGACTGGCCGAAAACCTACCAGACACCCGGCTACCGCAATATCTTCGCAGTCGGCATCGCCTTTGCCCCGCCGCACATGATCAGCAAGCCGATGCAGAGCACGAACGGGACGCCGATCAATCCGACGGCGCCGAGGACCGGCATGCCGTCAGCTGCGATGGCGAAAGCGGTTGCGATGAGTATCCGCGATATGCTGAACGGCGCCGACAAACCGACGCACACGGCTTCGATGGCAGAGATGGGCGCGGCGTGCGTTGCGTCTACCGGCGCGGATTTCTTCAAGGGTACTGCGGCCACGATGACGGTCTATCCGGTCGTGCCGGACTTCGAGAAATACCCTGAGTTCGGTCGTGACATCGACCTGACTTTCGGCGAGATCGGGCTGGCCGGCCACTGGATGAAATACCTGTTGCACCACGCCTTCATCTACCAGGCAAAACTTAAACCGGGCTGGTCGATCATCCCGGATTGAACCCGAATAACTTCAGGAGCCAGACATGCCGAACAAGATCACCAATAGAGAACCTTACCAGCAGGCCTATTACCCACCGGCGCCGACCGGGTTGACCCGATACATGCGCACCTCACTCATCTGGCAGGGTATCCGTTTTATTGTGATCAACCTGAAGATACTCAAGCTGATGTCGAAATCACACCATTAAGTATCACTCAAGACTTCCCCCCCTTCAGGTGGTCACGCTTCATGGTGCCACCTGTTTTTTTGCCTGCATCTCATCGAAGCCCAACTACGCAGGTGCCGAACCCAGGTCTTCTACAGCCAGCATCTCGTCCAGTAACTCCCAGGTCGAGCTCGCTTCCTGCTCGGTCATCTTCTGCAAGGCGTAGCCTACGTGCACCATCACGAAATCGTCCACGCCGATTGGCTCATCCTGCAGCATGAACAGGCTTACTTCGCGCATTACGCCCTTGGCGGTACATTGCGCTTTGTAGCCGTCTATGGAGACGATTTGCATTGGAATTCCCAGGCACATGGCTATCTACAGGTTATCAGCGTCATCCAAGTATAGACTCTTGTGAAGTACCTGTTAATCACATAAGTTGACCAAATTGCTCAGTTGCGGTTTGCATGCCAGAGTGCTAGCCTGATGACACTTGGGCAGAGCAACGCACAGTTCATGTTCAGTGATTTTGCGCGTTTCCCGTATTCTGTGGAATACAACCGGATCCAGCCATGACCGCCAATAGCAAGACCCTGATCCTTGGCATCGGCAACGTGCTGTTGCGCGATGAGGGAGCGGGCGTGTTTGCGATCAGGCAACTTGCCGATATGGCTGCACAGCACGATGACATCGAGCTGATGGATGGCGGCACACTGAGCTTCACCCTCGCTGGCGCGATCGAAGATGCAGACAACCTGATCGTGATCGATACGGCGCAGTATGACGGCGAACCCGGCACCACCCGGATATTCATCGGCGAGCAGATGGATGAATTCATCGGCAGCAACCGCAAATGCAGCGTGCACGAGGTGAGCCTGATCGACCTGATGGCGATCGCGCTTCTTGCCGGCCAGCTTCCGCAGCAGCGCGCACTCATCGGCATCCAGCCGCAAACGATCGCGTGGGGTGATACACCCACGGTGCCGGTTGCCGCCGCGATCCGCCAGGCCTGTTCCCAGGCACTGCAACTGGCCGAGGAGTGGCGCACATGAACCCGCAATCGATCCCCATCCATGCACATGCCGAGGAGTCCTATTCCGTCGGCAATATCCGCGCGCTGCTGGCGGAGATCGCCGCGCGCCTGGAAGCGCTGTTGACCGACGGCGACAGTGCAATGATCGACCTGAACAGCCTGCCGTTCGCACCCGGCGAATACGAGCAGCTGCGCCAGGCGCTGGGGCAGGGCGAGGTCACGGCCGGCATCGAAAGCATCGGCCCCAGCGAGGTCATCGAAACGCGCTATCCGGGCGTATGGTGGGTGACACATTTCAACGTCGAAGGCGACATCGTCGCCGACATGATAGAGGTCGCATGGATACCGGAGATTCTAAAGAGCCAGACCGAGGACATCCGCACCGGGCTGGAATTGTTACGCGCCCAACTGGTGGATGACTGAATAATGAGAAATGGCGAAAATATTATAGTCTCTACCCCCTCCCTAACCCTCCCCCTGCAAGGGGGAGGGGACGTGACTCCTTCCCCCTTGCAGGGGGAAGGTTGGGATGGGGGTTGAGAGTGTCAGTATCTCTCAAACTCAAAATAAGTGACGAGGTGCAACAATGACCGAACACGATACTTTAGGAGCACGCCTCGCGCAGCAGGGCATCAGCCGCCGCGCGTTCCTGAAATTCTGCACCGCGATGGCGACGATGATGGCGTTGCCGCCAGGATCGGCAACGGCGATCGCCGCGGCGCTGGTCAATGCCAAACGTCCGTCGGTGATCTGGCTGTCGTTCCAGGAATGCACCGGCTGCACCGAGTCGCTGACGCGCTCGCACCAGCCCACGCTGGAGAACATGATCTTCGACATGATCTCGCTCGATTACCACCACACGCTGCAGGCAGCTTCCGGATACGGCGCCGAAAAATCGCGCGAGGACGCGATGCAGAATTACTTCGGCAAATACCTGCTGGTGGTCGACGGCTCGATCCCGACCCAGGACGGCGGCATCTATTCCACCATCGCCGGCAGGACCAACCTGGACATGCTCGAGGAGGCGGCGAAGGGCGCGGCGGCGATCATCGCGGTCGGTACCTGCGCCGCGTTCGGCGGTATCCCGAATGCGAAACCGAACCCGACCGGCGCGGTCGCGGTGTCAGATATCATCAAGGACAAGCCGATCATCAACATCTCCGGCTGCCCGCCGATCCCCGTCGTCATCACCGGCGTGCTCGCGCATTACCTCACCTTCGGCGAGCTGCCGGAACTGGACGATCTGGGCCGCCCAAAATCCTTCTACGGCGAGACCATCCACGACCGCTGCTATCGCCGCCCGTTCTACGACCAGGGCAAGTTCGCAAAGAGTTTCGACGACGAAGGCGCGCGCAACGGCTGGTGCCTGTTCGAACTCGGCTGCAAGGGGCCGACCACGCACAACGCCTGCGCCACCACCAAATGGAATGGCGGCACCAGTTTCCCGATCGAGTCGGGGCACGGCTGCCTCGGCTGTTCGGAGCCGCATTTCTGGGATGCGGGCAGTTTCTACAGCGCGTTGTCGATGCCGGCCCGCCCATTGACTCTTGCCACCGACGCGGCAGTGGCTGGCGCTGTGGCAGGTGTCGCGGTGTCCGTTTCCAACCGGGCCAAGAAGGACGCCACCAGCGCGGCGCACCAGACGGCCACCATCGCCGACCTGGAGAAATGACATGAATGACGTCCTGTTTCTGACCTGGGTACGCGGCACCGGTCTGGATATTGCCATCGGCATCTTTGTGCTGGGCACAGTGTGGCGCCTGATCGAGATCTATGCGCTGGGCCGCAAGCTGGATCTTGCCTTGCCGCGGCACCGGGCAGGCGCATCCGGGTTGCATACCATGTTCCGCCGCTCGATGCCCCCGCCCGGCATGTTCAAGCGTGCGACGGTAAGCTATATGGCGGGCTATGTGTTCCACATCGGCCTGTTCATCGTGGTGTTCCTGTTCGCGCCAGCACATCAAGCTGATCCAGTCGCTGACCGGCCTGTCCTGGCCCGGTTTGCCCTCGCAGTTCATCGACGCCGCGGCAGTGGTGACACTGGCGACCATTGCTGCTGGTGCTGGTGGATCGCATCAACAACCCGGTCAAGCGCTTCCTCTCTACCTTCGGCGACTATGCGGCATGGGCGCTGACATTCCTGCCCGTGCTGACCGGCTATCTGGCGACCAAGCACCTGCTGCTGTCCTACACCCTGATGTTGGCGCTGCACATCCTCAGCGTGGAACTGCTGCTGATCTTCATTCCCTTCACCAAGCTGATACATGTATTCACGCTGTGGGTATCGCGCTGGTACAACGGCGATGCCAATGGGAAGCAAAGGAGTGCCGGTATGAGAGCCTCCCTCGAAAAAGGCATCAGCGTCCTCAAGGAAGTCATCGACGCGCCGATCGCCAGCTACTTCAGCAGCTGCGTGCATTGCGGCCTGTGCGCCGAAGCCTGTCTGTTCTACACCGAGACCGGCGATCCGAAGTACACGCCGATCTACAAGCTGGAACCGCTGCGCCGCGTATACAAACAGGAATACACGCTGCTCGGCAGGCTGGGGAAGATGCTGGGCCTGTCCAAACCGGTGACCGACGCCGAACTGGAGGAATGGAAGCCACTGGTCTATGACAGCTGCACGATGTGCGGACGCTGTTCGCTGGTCTGCCCGGTCGGCAACGATATCGTCTACATGGTGCGCAAACTGCGCGAAGGCATGGCGATCTCCGGCCACGCACCCGATGGCCTGGTCGGCGCATCCAAACGCGCGGTGGAGATCGGCAGCCCGATGGGCGTAAAACTGCCCGCAGTGAAGGCGCAGATGAAGCATGTGCAGGAGGATACCGGCATCGAGATCCCGCTGGATGTGGCAGGCGCCGAATACATGGTGCTGATGTCCTCGATGGAGATCATCAACTTTCCGGAATACCTGGGCGCGGTCGCCAGGATAATGAAGCAGGCCGGCAAGAGCCTGGACGCTGTGTTCCGAAGCTTTCGAGGCCACCAACAGCGGCATCCAGATCGGCGTCATCCGACATCGCCAAAGTGCTGGTCCAGCGCATCGTCGATGGCGCGGAAAAACTCAAGGTCAAGACCGTGATCAGCCCGGAATGCGGCCATGCCTATACCGCATTGCGCTGGGAAGGTCCCAATCTGGTGGGTCGCCCGTACAGTTTCGAGGTACTGCACATCCTGGAAGTGCTGGACGGTTTCCGCAACGCAGGGCCTGCTCAAGACTTCGGGTTTCGAGGAAGCGCGGCTCACCTTCCACGATCCCTGCCAGCTGGTGCGGCGCGGCGGCGTGCTGGACCAGCCGCGCAACCTGCTGAAGATGGTGGCGAAGAACTATGTCGAAACCAGCGATCCCGGCAAGATGAACTGGTGCTGCGGCGGTGGTGGTGGCGTGAGCGCGATCGAGGAGGCGGAAGGATTGCGCCTGACAGCATTCAAGGTAAAGAAGGAACAGCTGGAACAGTCCGGGGCAAAGACGCTGGTCACCGCGTGCGCCAATTGCCGCATCGTACTGGAGGAAGGTCTGGAGCACTACAAGATGGAGATCCCGGTGGTGGGACTGACCGAGACGATCGCCAAACACCTGGTGGAAGGAGAATGAGGCGATGAACATCAGCAACGACAGCGAATTCAAGGCTGCTCTGGGTGACCTTCCCGGCACCGCCGGCGCCAGGTCGCGGCGCGCTTCTCGGAGAATGTGCTTGCGTTATGCAAGGATCACAGATTGAAGGGGGCGATCGACTCAGCCAAGCGTGCCGACATCACCGAGGAAGAACTGGCTAGCGCTGTCCAGTCGGCCAAGGCGGCCAGCGTTGATAGCTATACTCAGTGCGGCCACGATTGCGACTGGAACAGCCAGGCCAGCCATTTCGTCGCACAGGCCGTGCTGGCCTGCTTGAAGCCGTCCGAGCCGGGCGGCAACGCTGCCTGGGATGCCGCGATGCATGCGCGCATGGCGCGTACTTGCGAGAGCATCGCCAATGGCACCGGCACCGACAACATGGAAGCAACCGCGCAATACCGCATCCTGACGGAATTTTTGCAAGCTTGAGGAATATGACAATGACGCAAACCATCGTAGTCGACCCGATCACCCGCATCGAAGGCCATCTGCGCATCGAGGCGGAGACCGATGCCGACAACCGCATCACGCGCGCTTCCAGTGCCGGCACCATGGTGCGCGGCATCGAGATCATCCTCAGGGGGCGCGACCCGCGCGACGCCTGGGCATTCGCGCAGCGCATCTGCGGCGTGTGCACGCTGGTGCATGGCATCGCCTCGGTGCGCGCGGTGGAAGACGCGCTCAAATACGAAGTGCCGCCCAACGCGCAACTGATCCGCAACCTGATGATCGCGGCGCAGTTCGTGCACGACCATGTGATGCATTTCTATCACCTGCATGCGCTCGACTGGGTGGACGTGGTGTCGGCGCTGAAGGCCGATCCCAAGGCCACCTCGACGCTGGCGCAAACCGTGAGCCCTTCCTATCCGAGATCATCGCCGGGATATTTCGCCGACGTGCAGAAGCGCCTCAAGACTTTCGTCGAGGGCGGGCAGCTGGGCATCTTTGCCAACGGCTACTGGGGTCACCCCGCCTACAAGCTGCCGCCGGAAGCCAACCTGATGGCGGTCGCGCATTACCTCGATGCGCTGGCATGGCAACGCGACGTGGCGAAACTGCATGCGATCTTCGGCGGCAAGAACCCGCACCCGAATTTCCTGGTCGGCGGCGTGCCGTGCGCGATCAGCATCCATCCGCAACACCAGGGGCAGGGCAACGGCCCGCACTTTCGCGGCGGCGAGGCGGCCACCTCGCTGAACATGATGGGACTGGAGACCGTGCGCAACATCATCGCGCAGATGCGCGATTTCGTCGACCAGGTGTATGTGCCGGACACGCTGGCGATCGCCGGTTTCTACAAGGACTGGAGCCTGCAGGGTGAAGGCATCGGCAATTTCATGACCTATGGCGACTTCCCGGAAAAGGGCATGAGCGATCCATCCAGTTACCTGATCCCGTCCGGCGTGATCCTGGATCGCAACCTGTCCGAGATCCACCCGGTCGACCTGAATGCCGAGAACCAGATCCAGGAGTTCGTCGCTCACTCCTGGTATGACTACAGCGTGGGCAAGGAAAAAGGGCTGCATCCGTACAAGGGCGAAACCGAGCTGCATTACACCGGACCGAAGCCACCGTATGCCAATCTCGACACCGACGCCTCCTATTCCTGGCTCAAGTCGCCGCGCTGGCAGGGCAAGCCGATGGAAGTCGGGCCGCTGGCGCGCGTGCTGATGCTGTATGCGAAGGGACATGCGCAGACTCAGGAACTGGTGAACATGACGCTGCACAAGCTCGACCTGCCGGTCACCGCGCTGTATTCCACGCTCGGCCGCACTGCCGCGCGCACGCTGGAAACCAAGATCTTCGCCGATGCGATGCAGGGCTGGTACGACCAGCTGATCGCCAACATCAAGGCCGGCGATGTGAAGACGCACAATGACCAACTGTGGGAGCCTTCCACCTGGCCATCGCTCGCCAAAGGCGTGGGCTTCATGGAAGCGCCGCGCGGCGCACTGGCGCACTGGATCGTGATCAAGGACGCGAAGATCGACAATTACCAGGCCGTCGTTCCCTCGACCTGGAATGCCGGCCCGCGCGATGCGCAAGGCCAGGAAGGCCCATACGAAGCCGCACTGAAAGGACATCAGCTATACGATCCAAAACAGCCGATCGAGATCCTGCGCACGATCCACAGCTTCGACCCGTGCATCGCCTGTGCAGTCCACGTGACCGACCCGAACGGGGAGGAACTGGTCAGGGTAAAAGTCATGTGAGCGGTAAATAAGCATGTCCCCTCCCCCTGTAAGGGGGAGGGTTAGGGTGGGGGTGGGAGCGTCGAGTAAGGCGAAGGCTTGAAGTGAATTGACGACGATACCATCGTCCCAGGCGCTCCCCGCCTTGCACACCACGTCGGGAAGGGGAAAAGAACGGTGTTCATGATTCGCGAAATTCAAGGAGACACACCATGCATAAATCAACAGCAAAATTTCTGACAGCGGTCTTCCTGCTGGTCTCAAGCAGCGTCGCTTTTGCTCACCCCGGCCACAACGTATCCGGCTTTGCGGCAGGACTGATGCATCCATTCTCCGGTCTCGATCACCTGCTTGCGATGGTGGCGGTCGGACTGTGGGCAGCGCAGGGTGGCGGGCGCAAAGTGTGGCTGTTGCCCGCCACGTTCATGACCATGCTTGCCGTCGGCGCGGGCGTCTCGATGTCGTGGCAATCGTTGCCGCTGGTGGAAACGGGCATCGCAGTCTCGGTGCTGGCGCTGGGCCTGCTGATCGCTCTCTCGCTGCAATTACCTGCGAATACCAGTGTGGCGATCTGCGCGCTGTTCGGCCTGCTGCACGGCTACGCGCATGGTCTTGAGCTGCCGCAATCGGCAGCACCGGCGGCATATGCGCTTGGCTTCCTTGCTGCGACAGCGACTTTGCATCTTGGCGGCATCGCTACCGGTATCGCCACTCGCCAGCGATATGCACTGTTGTCGCGATTTCTGGGTGGTGCGATTGCAATCAGCGGCGCATGCTTGTTCTTCGCCCTTGATTGACTCGGTGCTGTTGGGAAGATCGACTTTCCTCACCTGACCAGAATTTCCGGGTCACGAATGAAACTATTGCGGCTGACATCACTTGCAGGCCTTGAATTTTGAAAGCCAGCCTTGTTTATGCCATTCTGATCATCGTGGTGGTCGTTGTCATCTCTCTGTTCGCGCGTTCAAACAACCCCGTCATCGAGCATCTGGACAAGTCTGTTGAGGCGCAGAGCAATGAATCGATAGAGCAGGAAACGCCGCCGTCGAAACTGGAGGCGGAGACAGATACCAGCTCAGAAAGTGGCGTTGATGCTGTCGAATCTGCCAGCGGAAATTCCGGCGACAAGCAATAGTCCGCCGCGAATTGGAATGCGGTACCCTCGGCAATTGAGCTTGAATAAGGCGTAAAAACAGCCCCGGAACGTTCACCTTTATTAATCTGATACCTGGAAAGCGCAAGTCACTAGACGATAATGGCTGAAATAGTAATGGTAAAATTCTCGCAGATCATCACATATGGAGCAGGGCATGACCGACAATACTTTATTGGTTGCAAACCCCAGTCTGGCCGCTGAGGAATTCGATGGGGAAACGGTCCTGGTCGATGTTGTTCGGGGGCTCTATTTCAGCCTGAGCGGCGCCGCCACTGAGTTATGGAGAGCATTTGCCGAGCAGCGCAGCGAGGCAGATGTCGTTGATACCTTGTGCCTGCAACTTGCGGGGGCGAACCGGGGCGGGCTGGAGGCCGCTGTAAGCAACATGCGCGAAAACGAACTCCTGCTGCCGGTGGCTGAGGCTTCAGGCGCCAGCCCGGTGAAATTCGTGGCTGCATCTTCAATTTTCTCGCTGCCAGTGGTGGAAGTTTATAGCGACCTCGCCGATCTTATTGCCATCGACCCGGTGCATGAAGTTGATGCTTCAGCCGGCTGGCCCATGAGACCGGAAAATTTCCCCGATGTTGGCTGATTGCAAATCAGCCGATCATGTACGGAGCCACAGCGAGTCGACAGTTTCAATAGTCAAGTTGCTTGCCGACGCAGTCTCCGGATTCCCGGTGCGCTGGACGTCCTCTCACGCGCTTGGAGGGGTGGCTTTTTCTGTATTGTCGAACGATGTCAAGTCCGCCGAGTTCCTGACGCGCTGCCTGATTCCAGCCGGGATAAATGAGAGAGCAACTCCGTCCCTCGAGATTTTCGTATTAACCGGTTCCTCCTCTCCGTTTACTTTTCCGCCGCCCTGGAATCTTCCCCATACTGACCAGCGTCACCTGGAACGCCTGCATCTTTCACCGGACGGAAATGTCAGCGCGTATTACGACCATGACCGTAAGTTCTGGATGATTCTCGACAGGGAATCCCGGCGCGCGCTTTTGTGGATCGCCAACGCGGAGAACCTTCCGTTCTGGGAGGAGGCGGCACCTTTCAAGCAAATTTTGCAATGGTTTTGCGCTGGCAGCCGCATGACGATGCTTCATGGCGGCGTGGTGACCAATTCCCGGTGTGGAGCCCTGCTTGCCGGAGCGGGAGGATCGGGCAAGTCAACCACGGTCGCTGCCTGCTTCCAGGCCGGGCTGGGCGTTTGTGGCGATGACCTAGTGGTGGCCGAGCGGACCGACGCGGGCTGGCTTGCCCACGCAGCTTTCGACGCGGTCAAACTTTCTCCCAATGACGCCATTCCCATTCCACCCATCCTGGAAACGGCTCCATGGAGTACTTGTGGAGAAAAGCGGCTGGTTCGCTACTCGGATGCTTCGGCACACGGATTTATCCGCACGACGCACTTGAATGCGCTCATCCATTGCAGGATTGCGGGAGGCGCCAGATCGAGACTTGTCGGGATACCGCCATCGGAAATGCTGCGGGCCATCGCCCCGCCCACCGTGTTCCTGCTGCGTGGCAGGGAATCCCACATCCTCAAGGAAGTCGGCGGAATGGTCAGGGCACTTCCCTGTTTCCGTCTGAATCTTGGCGAAAATCCGGCCGAAGCGGCATTGCTGCTGAAGGACTGGCTGGAGGGACTTGCGCATGGCTGAACGCGTATCGGTCATCATTCCCAATCTCAATATGGGCTCATTTCTTGATGCGGCCTTGCGCTCCATCGCGCTGCAAGGCTTGCCTGTGCATGAGGTGATCCTGGTCGATTGCGGCTCGACAGACCAGACATTCGATGTGGCCGCAAAGCACCTCTCCAGCGGCTTGAATATCAGGGTCATTGAACATCCCGGCCTGGGACCGGGTGTTGCACGCAACCGTGGAATCGCCGCCGCGCAAGGCGACTTGATCGCTTTTCTGGACGCGGACGATATCTGGCCGGCCGGCAAACTCGAGCGACAGCTCGGCCGGCTGGCGAGGCAACCCGCCGTGGATATGGTGACCGGTTATGTTTGTTATTTCGAGGAACCCGGCCCGAGCGGCCTGGAGCCGGCGCCAGGCTCCCGAACCGAAAACATTTTTCATGTGCATGTCGGCGCCTGTATCTATCGGAAAGCGGTTTTCGAGCGGATTGGCGGTGCTTTCGACGAGGATTTCCTTTACAGCGAAGATGTGGACCTGATGCTGCGCGTCCGTGAAGCCGGCATTCCCTTCACCATACTGCGCAGCGTTGAACTTTATTACCGCAAGCATGAGGCCTCCATGATGGCCCGGGCCAATCCCCGCAAAGAGGCCAGTTTCCGGCTGGCCGCACGGAAGTCACTATTGCGGCGTCGCGCAGCGGGCACGCTCAATGTTCCATTGCGCGACTTCGCCGTTTATCTGGAGCCATCGAGTTGAGAAAGATCTCCGTCATCATTCCAGCCTTCAACGCAGAAAGAACGCTTGGTGAGACCCTGCAAAGCGTCACCGCGCAAATTCGGCCGGCAGACGAAATCATCGTTGTGGATGATGGGTCGACGGATGCCACTGCAACAATTGCGGCTGCGGTGCCGGGCGTGCGCCTGGTTCGCCAGCAAAATACCGGTACTGCAGGAGCCTTGAATGCAGGCCTGGATGCAGCGCGGCACCCATTCATCGCCGTGCTGGACGCGGATGATATGTGGACGCCTGCTTGCCTCGATATTCAAATCTCCAATCTTGACCAGTATCCGCAACTGGATGGTTCGGTCGGTTGGGTTTCCGAGTTCGTCTGCCCGTCGTTGCCGCCAGAAACGGCCGCCCGGTTTCAGCCGCGTCCCGCGCAAATCGGCTGGCTTGGGGGGGCGACCCTGGTGCGCCGAGATACCTTCCAGCGTGTCGGAGAGTTCAATCCGGTGGTCAGGGGCGCTGCATGGATCGACTGGATGGACCGTGCCAGACGCGAAGGTGCCAGTTTTGGCACCGTCGACAAAATTGTCCTGCAGCGACGTTTGCATCCAGGCTCGTGGAGTACAAGCGCCGCAACAAAGGGCGGTTTGGGCATGATGAGTGCGTTAAGGCTGGCAATAGAGCGTCGCCGAAAATCCGGGATATGAGCGATATCACGCCGGTTCCCGCTATCCGCGAAAAGTCGCTGGACCTGCTGGCGCGGGCGGCGCTCGCCCCGGAAGCCGAGGCAATTTCAGCGTGGCGAGCATGGCGCAAGGACTACGATATCGACAATACGCCATGGAGCGAAGTGCGCATGCTGGGAGCAGTCGCAGCCAGGATCGAAACGCTGGAGCCTGATGCATCCATCCGGCCCAGGGTGCTCGGTATCAGGAAGTTCTTGTGGGTACACAGCCAGATGTGCCTGAACAAGGCAATCAGCGGATTGGCGGCCCTGAACAATGCCGGTATCCCCGCACTGTTGATGAAGGGTGCGGCGCGTATCGCCCGCGATCCGGCGAGCGCGCAGGAAAGATTGATTCGCGACGTCGATGTGCTCGTTCCATTGGGCAGAGAGCAACATGCATTCGATGTTTTGCAAAATGACGGGTGGGCCCTGGTTGCTGAAGAATGGCAGATAAACTTCCGCCGCTTGGCCCCGGTGGCCGGCCATCATGCCTGGTCACTGGCAAAGGACAAGTTTGAAATTGACCTGCACCATTTTTCCAATCACCTGAACCGGCTTCGCGGCGATGATGACCGGGTATGGGCACGATCAGTACCAGTTGCATGGCATGGTGTAAATGTTCGGGTTCCTTCACCCGCGGATGCGCTGTTGATCGCGCTCATTCATGGCGTGCGCTGGTCAAAAGACGGTTCTGCAGACTGGGCTGTCGACGCATCGGCACTTATCGATGAAGGAAATCTGGATTGGGACGTATTTCTGGAAGAGGCAACAGATCGAAAGCTGCAAGCCGTGCTTTCGGTCGGGCTGGTCTATTTGCGAAACACTTTGCACAAGCCCGTTCCGGACGAAGTGATCAGGAGATTGCGGGTTGAATCAACCTCGGCGCAGCAAGCGGAACTGGAGCAATACACCAGCACACCAAGCCCGGATACGCCGCAACATATTTTTGCAGCCAGTTTGATGGCAATCCAGCGGGCTCTTTCGCACAATAAAGAAATTGCTGGTGGAGCCGTTCAGAAGCTGCCACAGAAAGTTGCCGCACGGTATTCCATAAATCTGCCTTCAGGCGAAAGTTGCGCATTCAAGCTGCCGCAACAGCATGGAAAATATGGCTGGCTGATCGTGCAGGCAACGATCGACTGGCCGCATCCACAATCAGCCGACCCCATCATGGTTGAGTTTATTGCTCCTGGCCTCCCGCTCGCAAAACTTGCCGGCAAACTCCACCCGAACTCCGCGCAATCCTTCGCCATAAAACTTCCTGAAATACTTCTGGATTTCAGGGGCATCAGGGTACTTGCATTTAAATACTGGACGGAAAGTCCATCGACCAGTCTGTCCGTCACCATCACTTTGTCGCGCAGCGAGTGGGGTCAAAGTTAGCCAACTGGCAAGTCAACCGGATCATGCCGTATATCGTTGCCTGCGGGCCTGATGCTGGTTAGCGTGTGAGCGTTGACCCATGTCGGAAAATTCGGCTACCAGCCAAGTGGCGGAAACTGAAGTTCACCAGATTCCGCGCCCTGGACCTGTGCATCACAGCGCTTTGCTGATGCGCTTGATAGCCGGGTCTTCCGCGCTGGCGGTGATGGTGAAGCCCAGCGTCGTGACCAGCTTGAGCATGTTGTGGTTGCCGGCCAGCACTTCGCCTTCCATGGTTTGCAATCCCTTGCTGCGCGCCGCGTCGAACAGGCTGCCCATCAGCTTGTGGCCGACCGCCCGGTGCTGCCACTCATCGCTGATCACCAGCGCGAACTCGCAGGAGTCGCCGTCGGGATTGATGGCGTAGCGGCAGACGCCGATCTCCAGTTCCTTGCCGTCCACTTCGGTCACCGCGAGCAGCGCCATCTCACGGTCATAGTCGATCTGCGTGAAGCGCACCAGCATCGATTCGGACAGTTCGTGTACGCTGTTCATGAAGCGGAAATATTTGCTTTCCTCCGACAGGTTGCGCACGAACGCCTGCTCCAGTTCTGCATCCTCCGGCCGGATCGGGCGGATGGTGATGTCGGTGCCGTCCGGCAGTTGCCAGTGGCTGACCAGATCTGCAGGGTAGGGATGGATCGCCATGTGGGCGTAGCGGTCGCCGGAGGACGGCGCGTAATCCACCAGCACGCGCGCATCCGCCGCCAGCGCGCCGTGCTCGTCCACGATCAGTGGGTTGATGTCCATCTCCTTCAGCCACGGCAGTTCGCAGGCCATCTCGGAAACGCGCAGCAGCAGGCTTTCCAACGCATCCATCTGCACCGGCGGCATGTGGCGGAACTGGCCGAGCAGTTTCGAGATGCGCGTGCCGGCGATCAGTTCGCGCGCCAGGAAACGGTTCAGCGGCGGCAGCGCGACGGCGCGGTCGCCCATGATCTCCACCGTGATGCCGCCCGCGCCGAAAGTGATCACCGGACCGAACACCGGGTCGGTGGTGATGCCGAGCATCAGTTCGCGGCCATTGGGTTTGACCACCATCGGCTGGATGGCGATGCCATCCAGGTGCGCATCGGGGCGGTTCCTGGAGACCTCGCTGATGATCTCGTTGTAGGCGGCGCGCACCGCGGCCGCATTGGTCAGGTTGAGCTTGACGCCGCCGGCATCGGACTTGTGCGTGATGTCGGGCGAATTGATCTTCATCGCCACCGGGAAGCCGAGTTGCTGCGCCAGCATCAGCGCTTCACCTGGCGAACGCGCCACCACGGTGCTGGCAACCGGGATGTGGAAGGCTGCCAGCAGCGCCTTCGATTCCATCTCCGACAGCACCTTGCGCCGCTCGGCCAGCACGGTCTCGATCAGCATGCGCGCACCTTCTATGTCCGGTTCCTCCTCATGCGACAGCGGACCCGGGGTTTGCGCCAGCAGGCGCTGGTTGCGGTAGAAAGCGGTGATGTAGGAGAACGCCTCGATCGCCGCTTCCGGCGTGCGGAACGTCGGGATCTTTGCCTGCGTGAACGCCTCGCGCGCGCTGCCGATCTGCACATCGCCCATCCAGCAGGTGAGCAAAGGCTTGTACAGTGTTTCGGCCAGCTCGATCAGTGACTGCGCTACGACCAGCGGTTGCGTCATCGCCTGCGGCGTGAGGATCACCAGTACGCCGTCTATGCCCTCATCCTCCATGCAGATCGAGACCGCATCGCGGTAGCGCTCGGCCGGGGCGTCGCCGATGATGTCGACCGGATTGTTGTGCGACCAGGTCGCGGGCAGCGCCGCGTTGAGCCGTTCCATGGTCTTGTCGGACAGGCTGGCGACGGTTACGCCGAGATCGACGGCACGATCGATCGCCATCACGCCGGGGCCGCCGCCGTTGGTGACGATGGCCAGGCGGTTGCCGCTGAACTGGTGCCGTGAGGCGAGCGATTTGGCGGCGGAGAACAAGCCGCCGATGGAGAGCACCCGCACTACGCCGGCACGCCGCAGTGCGGCATCGAACACATCGTCGGAGCCGACCAGCGCGCCGGTGTGCGACATCACCGCTTTCGATCCGGCCGCATGGCGGCCGACCTTGATAACGAAGATCGGCTTGCTGCGCGCGGCCGCACGCAGCGCACTCATGAAGCCGCGCGCCTTGTGGATGCCCTCGACGTAGATCAGGATGCTTTGCGTCTGCGCATCGGTGGCCAGGTAATCGAGGATCTCGCCGAAATCCACGTCGGCCGAGGTGCCCATCGAGACCACGCTGGAAAAAGCGATGTCATTCGGCGGAGCATAGTCGAGGATGGCGGTGCACAGCGCACCCGATTGCGACACCAGCGCGAGGTTGCCGGGCTTGACGCTGCCCTTGAAGAAGGTGGCGTTCAGGCCGATACCGGTGCGCATGATACCGAGGCAGTTGGGGCCGATGATGCGCACGCCATAGGATCTGGCCCGGGCCAGCATGTCGCGCTCGATCGCCGCGCCTTCGCTGCCCACCTCGCTGAAACCGGCTGACAGCACCACCGCTGCGCGCACGCCATGCTTGCCGCAAGCCTCGATGATGTCGGGTACGGTCGCGGCCTTGGTGCAGATCACCGCCAGTTCGACCGCATCGCCGATCTCCTCGATCGAGGCATACGCGCGCTGGCCCTGCACTTCCTTGTGCGTCGGGTTGATCGCGTACAGCGCGCCCTGGTAGCCGCCCTCCAGCATGTTTTTGAACACGATGCCACCTACCGCATCGGTGCGGTCGCTGGCGCCGATCACGGCAACGGATTTGGGCGAGAACAGCGTGCTGAGATAATGTTGTCCCATGTGATTGCCTTCGTTATTGGTTTAATCAATATAACACTCTCGGACTGCGACTGAATGCCGCTGGAGGTCATGCAGGGCGATGCAGGAATGGCATTGCTGTGTCATCGCCATGCCGAGTGCGATGCATTCCTTTTCCTTTCGGTCCAGTACGCCTGCTTGCATCGCTTCGGCCATGTCTGCTCCATTTTCAGTCATACAATGGCAATATAGAAAAATAGTGTGGATTTGTCTGCGCTATAAGTCACATAAGCAGTCATGTTTTTATATATTGAGGGGCAGTCCCGATAGATTTTTTCGGATATGATGCTTTCTGGTACGCTCAACATTTAATCAGGTTAACCCCCCGGCGTGTCGCAGGATCGTCCCGCCCTTGCCGGGAAAGGAGCGAAAACCAGACGCAATGGTTGGTTCACGGTCTTATTGGAAATCAGGAGTAAAGTCACAATGAATGGGAATTTTCTGTTGTTCGCTGGCGCTGCGATATTGTGCATGGTCACCGGTTCGTCGCTGGCCGAGACAGTCAACACCACGGCCGAATTACAAGGCCACCCGAAGACTGCGGCCTATCTTGTCTCCGCGCCGATGCTGGAGCAAATGTACCGCAGCGGTGTTGCGCAGGACAAAAAATTCGGCCTCCAGTCCGGTTGCATCTCGCAGTCTCGCGTCAAGCCGATCGAATCCCTGGTGCTGTCGCCGATAGAATTCCCGGATGGCCAGCAGAACCCGACCAGGGGCGCCTGGTTCTCGCGCTACGAGTTCGAGCGCTGCAGCGAATCGAAGATTTACAACGTATTGTTCATGGCCAACGGCAGCGGCGCGGCGCCGATGGCTCGCACCTACTATCCCGGCGCCACCATTGCCAGTCCGAACCTGATCAACGATGCGATGCCATCGGTAGTATCCGGCGCGCTGGCACGATCCGGACTCAAGAAGTGCAAGGATGCCGATGTTTTCGATATGCGCGTAATCGTGCCCGCGCATGATGTAACCGAAGGAGATAAGATATTCCGCAACGTCTGGAGCGAGGGCTGGACACTCAGGATGTGCGGGAAGCTGAACGATGTCGAAGTGACTTTCACTCCCGATGCGAACGGTGGGGGCACGACGTTTACCAGCGGGCCGGTTAAATTAGGGGGCGTGCATCAACCTGTGAATAACCGACGCTGAGGACCACCAGGAATATAAGCAGAATATAATTTCCTCAAGCTCTATTGAGATTTTTTCCTTGCAGATATAGCATGCGAACCTTGTTGGCCATGGAAATTCATACCCACAGGAATAGAGGATGAAATATTTCACATGAAATTCAGCACCGCTGTTGCGCTCACCCTGGTCACTCTGTTCACGGCATCCTGTGTGCTCGAGGCCACTCCCCCTGACTTGAATATCGGACGCGTGGGCAGCACGACCGGAGATCCCGTCGCAGGCAAGGACAAATCCATGCTGTGTCAAGGCTGCCACGGCGAGGAAGGCATTAGTGCCGAACCGATGATTCCCAACCTCGCAGGCCAGTACGATAAATATATATCGAAAGAACTGCGCAATTTCCAGAATGGAGTGCGTACCCATCAGATCATGAGCCAGATGGCAAAAACCATAGACGATGCGGATTTGAACGATATCGCTGCTTATTTCGCCAGCCTGCCTAAGATGCACGGCAGCGGCCCCGGGCAGGATAGCGATGTCGGAAAGAACATATTCCTGCATGGCGACATGAGCAGAAATATAGTCTCCTGCTTTAATTGCCATGGGGTAAATGGCAAAGGCAAATCTCCCGACAACGCCGTGTTCCCGGTAATCGGAGGCCAAAAGGCCGGCTACCTGCGCGGGCAGCTTCTCAACTGGCGCACCAGGGAGCGAAGCAACAGTCCGGGAGGTGTCATGAACATAATTGCCAACAAACTCACCGACGCGGAGATCGACTCGCTGGCGAATTATATTTCAGGACTTTAAGTTTACGCGGGGCCGACCCGGGAACAAGTTTAGCCCGATGAACAGCTGAACATTCGCAAGAAATCCGTATTGTCACTAACTGAACTACAGCAGTTTCGCAGCACCTTACCCGGGATCCTGGCTTCGGTTCCCGGGAAAGTTGGAGCAATTTGTAGAAGTAGCAATCTGGTAAACAAATAATATAAGGGGGAAACATGTTTAATGCTATCAAACCCGGCATCGTGATCGGCTTGGCTTTGGCCATTCAAGTCATGACTCCAACCATCTTCGCCGCCGAAATCAATTCATCAGAAAGCAACATCAACACCGATTGGCTGAAAAACCGCTTTGCCGACGATAGTCCCGAGAACATCAAGCTGCGTAGCGCCCCTGGGGATCCTGTCGCAGGCGCGGAAAAATCCCAGCTTTGCCAGGGTTGCCATGGCGAGAAAGGCATCAGTGAAGAACAAATGATTCCCAATCTCGCAGGCCAATACGGAAAATATATAGCGAAGGAACTGCGCAATTTCCAGAACGGGGTGCGTACCCATCAGATCATGAGTCAGATGGCAAAAACCATAGACGATAGTGACCTTGCCGATATTGCGGCCTATTTTTCCAGCATGCCAAAAATGTCCGGTGACGGCTCGGGAGATACCAACCCGAAAGCTCAAGTCGGAAAGAATCTTTTCCTGCACGGCGACATGAACAGGATGATCCTGGCCTGCACCAATTGTCACGGGGTCGCCGGCAAAGGCAGGGCACCGAATATCTCCATGTTCCCGGTCATCGGAGGCCAGAAGGCTGGCTATCTGCGCGGTCAACTCATCAATTGGAGAAGCGCGCAGCGAACCAACAGTGCCAACGGCATCATGAACAGGATCGCCAATAAATTGACGGATGACGAAATCGATTCGCTGGCTGAATATATTTCTGCGCAGTAATCCGGGCGGCAGTATTTCAATTTGGCATAGTCCAGGTGACGCAGCGAGCTGCCGGTGTCCGGCGGCTCGCTTGATTGCCTGGTGACTGGATCTGTCCGGAACGGCGATCCGGTATAAGAAGCTGAACTTCCTGTTCCCGGCAGGAGAGATCACTGGATGTGTCGATAGTCTCTGGCGCTGCCAGCACATTCACCCGGGCAATCAGATCTTGCTGAGCGTATATCCATGCAAACCGCCTACATTACCCACGCAGACTGTCTCAAGCACGATATGGGAGCAGGCCATCCGGAATGTTCGGCACGGCTCGGCGCGATCGAGGATCAGCTGATCGCGTCCGGCCTGCTGCCGTATCTGCAGCTGCATGACGCGCCCCTGGCTACGGTCGAGCAACTGGAACGCGTGCATGCGCCGCAATACATCTCATCCATTCAAGCTGCCTCGCCCACTCACGGACTGGTTCACCTCGACCCCGACACGGCGATGAACCCATATACGCTGGATGCGGCTTTGCGCGCGGCGGGCGCGGCGATTCTGGCGGCGGAACTGGTTCTGGAGAACAGGGCAGGGAATGCCTTTTGCGCCATCCGGCCGCCGGGTCATCATGCCGAAACCGCGCGGGCGATGGGTTTCTGCATCTTCAACAACGTCGCGGTCGGCGTCGCGCATGCACTGGCAAACTACGGATTGCGGCGCATCGCCATCGCCGACTTCGACGTGCACCACGGCAACGGTACCGAGAAGATATTTTTCGATGACCCGCGCGTCCTGTTGTGCTCAACATTCCAGCATCCGTTCTATCCCTATAGCGGTGCTGGCAGCGGCAATGAACACGTTATTAATGTGCCATTGCCGGCAGGCACGAATGGTGCGGTGTTTCGGCAGGCGGTGACCGAACACTGGCTACCCTCCCTGGAAAGATTCAGGCCGGAAATGCTGTTTATCTCCGCCGGCTTCGATGGCCACCGTGATGACGACATGGCGCAATTCAATTTGCTGGAATCGGATTACACCTGGGTTACGCAGCAGCTCATGGACATCGCGGGAAGGCATTGCCAGGGCCGCATCGTTTCGGTGCTGGAGGGCGGCTATGACCTGGATGCCTTGGGGCGCAGCGTGCTGGTGCATCTCAGGGTGCTCAGCGGAATTTGACCTGGGCGCTGCATGAATGAGTAACGCCGCATGGGAGCGGCGTTACGATTTATGTCGGCTTATGGGATGTCGACTGAGTCAGTCATCGAATGCTGACTTGGGAAAAATTAAAATTGGTCAATCAGTGGACTGTCGATAGGCGTCTCCCGGTGATGGTTAACCTTGACGTACATTTGATCTGAAGCATGGATATTTTATACGCTTAATTTTCGGCAAATTCAACCCGGATTAAATTGCCAGATAATCCAGCGACTTGTGGGTTGAAGCGCAATGGATCGATAAATCCGTATGCCGCTAAAGTCTCCACAGGCAGAAAATCCCGATACCAGTCATTCTCTGTTCAAGCCCCGGATCACAGTTGCATGACTTGATGCTGCTCGAAGTTTCCCATATAAAACAATTATAATAGTCCGGCTAAAGCCGGGATTGCAGTACCTGAAGGCCGGATTTACGTGCACTGTCGAGCCCATCAACCGGGAAAGGAAATATATTCAAAAAGGACGAGTCCATATGGGCATCCGGCATCCTGACGAATAGAAAATCATGAAAAACGTGCTTATTGAAGGTTGGCGAGGCATTAATCACTCATATGCACTTGTCAATCAACATCAACTGATCGAGTTGCAGAAAATAAATATCAATTTGTTTCACACTGACCTGCCGTACTGCTCAGAAGACTGGAATAGACAAAAGAACGCAAATGGTTTTGATGAGCAAAGCAACAAGGCGATCCAATCCATTCCCGGCCCAGCGTCGACCGACCAGAGATTCGACGTAATCTATAGAATATCTTTCCCTTATAGATATTACCCGGGCAACAGCGAGAGGTTATACGTTTTTGGAACTTCCGAGTTCCAGCACATCAAGGGTTATGTGTTTAACAATGGACTGGGCGATGCCATCAAAAATCCTGGTCTCAAGGTTGTCACCCCCTCTAACTGGTCAAAAATCGGATTCTTGAAATCGGGCTTTCAGGAAGACCAAATCGAAGTGATTCCGCATGGAATCGACCCGGCTGTTTATAGACCCATAAGCCCGCAAAGTCGCAAGCAGGGCAGGAGTCACCTCGGCGTAAATGATGATGATTTTGTCTTTCTCTCTGTCGGATCCATGATCGGAAACAAGGGTATTGATGTACTGCTGAAGGCATTTTCGGTACTCAGGAAAAAATTTGCTCACCTCAGGTTGGTGCTGAAGGATCAAAGTAATCTTTACGGGATATTTCCAAAGGATATCCTCGCGATGCTGATAAATGAATTTCCCGAACAATTCAGCGACGAGGTGATTTCATCTATTCGTTTTATTTCAAGGAATCTCACGTTTGCTCAATTGAACGAGTTGTATGGGTGTGCGGATTGCTATATTTCCCCCTATAGAGCTGAAGGCTTCAATTTGCCTCCGCTGGAGGCGGCGGCGTCAGGTGTGCCTATAATTGTCACGGGCGGGGGAGCGACTGACGACTACTGTCACGATTCGTTCGCCATGAAAATCCATGGCAGGCAGATCTCGGATGAAACCGGCACATATATAGAACCGGATCTAGATAGCCTGATAGAGCAGATGACTACCTTGATTGAAAATAAAAACAAGGAAATTAACCCGGTTAAAGCAGTTGAATTCATACATCAGAACTTTACCTGGGAATCCTGCACCAGAAAATTGGCCGACTCATTTGGATGTTGACAGACACATCCCAACTGTTTGGTGGCATCTAATGTAGCCACATACTCATTGTCAATCAGGCCAAACCATCCGCTCTCTTTCCTGTAAGAGATCAGAACCCGTGCATATTTAGGCGGCCGGTTTTCGGAAAATTCAACTCGACTGCTTATCTCGACAACCTGCATTTCAAGCACCCGGGTTACGCGCTTACGATCCCAGTCGTCTCACTTCCACCGAAACCATCAGCTCATGGTTCTGCCCACCGAAAATGACACCCTTGAGCGGTGTTACGTCACCATAGTCGCGCCCCCATGCGACGGTGATGTGCTGGTCGCTGGGCACCTGGTTGTTGGTGGGGTCGAAATCCATCCAGCCGATATCGGGCAGGAACACCGAGAACCAGGCGTGCGAAGCATCCGAGCCGACCAGTTTTTCCTTGCCCGGGGCGGGAAAGGTCTCGATATAGCCGCTGACATAGCGCGCCGCCAGATGCTGCGAGCGGATGCAGCCGATGGCGAGGTGGGCAAAATCCTGGCACACGCCGCGGCGGTGTTCGAGCACGGTTTGCAGCGGGGTGGCGAGGGATGTGAATTCCGGGTCGAAGATGAAATCGCGGTGGATACGCTGCATCAGGTCGTGCACAGCCTCGACCAGCGGCCTGCCCGGCGTGAACGAAGGCTGGGCGTATGCGGCGAGATCCGTGCTGGCTACGATGTAGGGTGAATCCAGCATGTATTGGCGCGCGTCCAGAACTTCCGGCCTGGGGTCTTGCAGCAGCGTGTCCATGACGGCTTCCCATGTGGTTCCCTGCGAGAAGTCGAGTTGCGCGGCCTGGGGGAAGATGTGCACTTCGCTGATCGCGGTGACCGTGAATGCCTGGTGGGGTTCGGTGATCGCGAAATAGGCGACCTGATTACCGAAGAAATCTTCGTGGACACGAAAATCTGTTTGTTCGGGCGTGATCTCCAGCCGTGAGGAAACCAGGTTCTGGTTCTGGCACACGCGTGGCAGCAAGCGGGCTTCATTATAGGAATGCCCGACCAGTTCGGTGTACTCATAAGAGGTGGTGTGCGAGACGAGGTAGTGCACGGGGTGTCCTTAATCAGTGTCGGTGCAATTCATGTTCATGTCTTCGCGCAACATCTTCATAGCGGTTGCGGCGTGCTGCCGTGGCGGAAATATTCGGCCGTGATGGTTTCGGACAGTGAGTCGAGCAGGTTGTGGAGGCGGCTCAAGTGCTGGTCCAGGTTCTCGCGAATGCCATAATCGGAAACGACCAGCAGGTCAGTCAGGTTCGCCAGCTTGAGCATGGAGCTGGCTTCCAGCATCAGGCGTTGTTCCGTACTCAGGCGCTCGCCGCGGCGGGAGCTGGGCAGCTTGGCGACATGTTCGTCGAGGCTGGTGATCTGGTAGGCGAGCGAGCGCGGGTTGTTGGTGTCGAACAGCAGCAGTTCCAGGCAGGAAGACAGTTCGAAGTAGCTGCGATAATGATGGCGATAGCAGATGGTGTTGTCGCTTGTGTCCAGCAGCGTTTCGATGAGTTGCGTCTCGATACCATCGCTTTGCTGCTCCGAGAACGTGGATCGCAATAGCGAGATCAGCAGCAGGCTGCGTTCGAGGCGGCGACCGATGTCGAGGAACAACCAGCCGTTGCCGCGTGTCATGTTCTCCATGATCAATCCGCTGAACGCACACAGTGTGCTGATCAGGCCATCCATGTGTTCCTGCATCTGCCACAGCGTGCTGTCGCGCAGTTGTTGCGGATTGCCGAGGTTGATCTCCAGGTCATCCATCACGCGCCAGGTATCCGAGGACCACAGGTCCCTGACCGAGTAGCCGGCCCTGACCAGGCTGCGCAGCGAATGGGCTATGCTGCCGATGCGGTGTTCATCCAGCGCGACCGAGAGCAGTTCCTGTTCCGGCGCCTGCAGCATCGGCCCGGGGTCCTCGGCGAAGAAACCCGGCCAGGTGCCGGTCAGGTTGGTCAGCCCGCGAAACAGGCAATGCAGGGTGGAGATGTAATCCGGATTGCCCTGGTCGGGGTTGATGTAGAGTTTCTTTACCGTGGCGCGCAGCAGACGGATGCTGTCTTCAGCGCGCTCGGCATAACGTCCGACCCAGAATATGTTATCCGCTGCCCGGCTCGGCAGCGCGTTGTTGTATTCGCCGATGGCAGCCGGTGCCGCGATGGTGCTGACGCGCTCGACTTCGTTTTGCGATTCGGAAGTGATTATCCAGGTGTCCTTGCTGATGCTGCCCAACTGGCCGGAGATCGGCAGGTCGCCTTTCTCGGGGGCGCTGCGGCTCAGGCCACCGGGCATGACTTCGTAACCGTTGCGGCTGGCTACGGCAAAGCAGCGCAGCAACACCTTGCGCGGCTCAAAACCCTGCGGCGTGACGCACGGTGCGGTGGAGAAGCTGACATGTTCCTGGCCGACATAGAGTGCAGGGTGGGCGCGGATACGGTCGCGCAATTCGCCGAGCTGTGCCCGGCTGAGCAGGTGGCCCACCACCGGGCCTGTCTGGGGCTTGCGGGTGATCGGCTTGATCACCAGTTGTTCGAGATTGGCCAGCACATAATCCATCTCCAGCGGCTGGCCGCACCACCAGGTGGCCGCTGACGGCAGCTTCAGCTCCTGTCCCAGCAGGTGCCGGGCGATCTTGGGCAGGAACGGCTGGATGCCGGGGTTTTCCAGGATGCTGCTGCCGAGCGGGTTGGCCAGGGCAACGTTGCCGCGCCGGGCGACTTCCAGCAGGCCGGCCACACCGAGGCGGGATTCATCGCGCAATTCCAGCGGGTCGCAGTAGTCTCCATCCACGCGGCGCATGATCACGTCGACGCGTTGCAGGCCGGTGAGCGATTTCATCCAGACATAGCCGTCGCGCACGGTCAGGTCATCGCCCTGCACCAGCGGATAACCGAGGAATGATGCGAGGTATGCGTGCTCGAAGAAGGTCTCGTTGAACGGGCCTGGTGTGAGGACGACGATGCGCGGCAGCTCCGCATGTGACGGCGCGATCGCATTCAGGCCGGCGCGCATGGACTGGAAGAAATGCCCGAGTCGGCGTGCCTGCGAATCGCGGAATATGTTGGGCGCGACACGCGAGACCGCGATGCGGTTCTCCAGCGCATAGCCGGCGCCGGACGGCGCCTGCGTGCGATCGCCGATCACCCACATCTTCCGGTCCGGCCCGCGCGCCAGGTCTGTCGCATACAGGATCAGTTGGTGGTGTCCGCGCAGCTTGACCTGGTCGCAGGCGCGCAGGAAGCCGCCGTGGTTGTAGATCAGTTCCAGCGGCAGCATGTTCTTGCGGGTGAGCTCGCGCGGGCCGTAGAGGTCTGCGAGGATAAGGTTCAGCAGTTCGGCGCGCTGCAGCAGGCCGGCTTCGATATCGGCCCATTCATCGCCGCCGATCAGCAACGGCACCGGGTCGAGCTGCCACGGCCGCGTGGTGCCGCCCGGGTCGCCGTAGACATTGTAAGTGACACCGTTCTCGCGCAACAGCTTGAGCGCTTCCTTGCGGCGCAGTTCCATCTCCGCACTGCCAAGCTGTTCCATGGCCTGCATCAGGTAGGACCAGTGTGGCCGTACCTGACCCTGGCTGTCGAGCATCTCGTCGTAATCCTCCGCGCCCAGTTGGTAGGAGCGGGAGAGTTCGAATTGCCCGGTTTGGGATTGAGTCTGGGTCAGCATGGGATGAAGTTTACCCTGAGTTTGTCCCGATGGTGCAATCCGGCTGATTCACGTCAGCTCGGGCTGTCCGTCGGTGGACAACGCATAAGGACCATCCTGCGGCACCATCAGCACCCCCTGTGCATTGGGGATCGCCTCGATATGCATCACCGGGGCTGTCCCGCGCACGCCGCCGAAGATGGTGGCAAATGCCGAGTCGGCCGCATCGCGGCCGGTGCCGATGCGAACAAAGCCCATCGGGATCGCAACACCGGACGGGTCAAAGATATACCAGCGGTCGCCCAGGTAGACCTCGACGTAGGCATGAAAATCGGTCGGCCCGAGGATCGGATCGGCACCATAGTCGATGCCGGTCACGAAGCGGGCCGGGATGTTGACCGCACGGCACAGCGCGATCATCAGGTGGGCAAAGTCGCGGCACACGCCCACCTCTTCCACCAGCGTATCGACTGCGGTGGTGGTGCCGGTGGAGGAATTGGCGCGGAAGGTGACACGATGCATGACCCAGTCGCGGATCGCCTGCACCCGGCTGTAACCCTGCCACAGATGACCGAACTCCTTGACCGCCAGTTTGTGCAGGCGATCCGACTGGCAATAGCGGCTTGGGTAGATGTAGGGCAATACCCCCCCCGGCAGGCTGGCCACCGGCACTTCGTGGATCTGCTCCGGCGCGGCTGAGTAGTGATCCAGATCCACCGTAGCGTCATAGCGCACCTGCAGCGGGCCGGCAGCGGCCTTGAGCCGCAGGAAGCGGGTGTGCGTCATGGTATCGGTATGCAGGTTGAAAGGCAGGTCCTGGCTGATGCCCAGCGATTCGCTCACCACGGATTGATGCCGGGTTTGCGCGGCATGGATGCTGAAGATGAAATCACAGCCGGGTGGGTCGATCTGGTAATTCAGCTCAATGGAGAATTTCAGTCTGAGCATGGGGATCTTTCGGTGAACAGGGTGGCAAACTTGGTCGAACGTAGCTGGCGCGAGTGTGGCGCACTGGACAGATGGCCCATGATACGCCATATGGCGCATACTGGCACTTTGACCGGCCGTTCGCTCCCTGCGATACGCCGCCGCTGTGGGGTTTGTTACAGCATGCCTGTGCTATCCCCATATTCCGATTTTGTGCGCTTCGTCTTTGTGTTACTTTGTGTATCGAGATCAACCAGGTATCAAGAACAATGATAAGTCGTCTCGGTCGTTATGAAATCATCGATGAGTTGGGGCGCGGTGCCATGGGCATCGTCTACAAGGCCAAGGACCCGCTGATCGACCGGCTGGTCGCGGTCAAGACCATCGACCTGAAGATGCTGCCCGAGACTGAAAAGGCGGCATATGGAGCGCGCTTCTACCAGGAAGCCAAGGCCGCCGGCCACCTGAACCACCCGAACATCGTCACCATCCACGACCTCGGTGAAAGCAGCGACGTGGCCTATATTGCCATGGAGCTGATGGAGGGCAGGGAACTGCAGGAGATCCTGAATGGCGTAAAGCGCATGTCGGTCGAAGACGCGCTGTACATCGCATCCCAGGTCGCCACCGGGCTGCATTATGCGCACAAGCACGGCATCGTTCATCGCGACATCAAGCCTTCGAACATCATGGTATTGGGCGACAACCTCGTCAAGATCGCCGACTTCGGCATCGCCACCATGCCGTCATCGTTGAAACTCACACAGGACGGCATGATCGTCGGGTCGCCGCTGTACATGTCGCCCGAACAGGTCCTCAGCAAACCCATCGATGCCCGCTCGGATATCTTTTCGCTGGGCGTGACCCTGTACCAGATGCTCACCTGGCAGCTTCCATTCACTGCGGACAATGCCAATTCGCTGATGTACAAGATCGTGAACGAATATCCACCGGCTCCCAGTTCCTTGAATCAGGAGGTGCCGGAAGTCCTCGACCAGATCGTTGCCAAATGCCTGGCAAAGGATCCGGCCGAGCGCTACCAGGACGCAAAGGAATTGGCCGCGGAACTGGATTCGTGCCGCGATAATTTATTGCGCGCCAAGGCGGGTCTGGATCATTCCCTGATGACAGGAAGGCAGCTGGATTACTTCAAGCGCCTGGTGATCCCGGGAGCCGTGTCGCAGTCTTTCGTGGCGATCGGCAGCTATCTGTTAATTGCGCTGATCTTTTCAATTGACCTGGTTACCGGCGCCACCATCCAGATGCACATGCTGTACATATTCCCGCTGATCATGGTCAGCTTTCATTGCGAACGAAAAATACTGGTATACATATCAGTTATATTGGCGCTATTCCTGCAGAGCGTAACGCTCGTCATGTTCGATGCTTCCCTGCCAACATTATCCAGGCTGTTTATCGCGACTCTGTTGCTGCCGTCAAATATCATGATCTCTTATGTTTCCCGCATCGCCCGCACCAACTTTCTGGAAGTCGGCAACCTCACTACCTTCGACAGGTTGACCGGGTTGCGCAACCGGTTGAGCTTCGAGAAGATCACCGACCTGGAAATCCAGCGCCAACAGCACAGCGGCGGCGTTTTTTCATTTGTGTTCATCGATCTCAACAACTTCAAGGAATTGAATGAAGCAAGGGGGTTCCTGGTCGGGGATGAAGTGTTGAAGCGTGTCGCAAGCGTGATACGGGAAGAAGTGCGGCAATCCGATACGGCTTCCCGGCTGGGTGGGGACGAGTTCGCCATCCTGATGCCGAATACCGGGACAGCTGTTTGCGAGACGTTGTGCAGGCAGCTATCCGGTGCTATCGAGGCCAGCATGAAAGAGGCTGCGTTTGCGGTGTCCACCAGCATTGGATACGCGACCTTCGAACAGCCGCCGGTATCGATATCCGAAGTATTCCACAAGGCTGAAAAAGCCATGCTGGCAGCCCAGGGAAGCGGGATCGACTTTGCCGTCAATGGTTAATCCAGGTCATTCGTGCTGGCGCGAATAATTTGGCCGGGTTGCCCGGTATGCTTTTTGAAACCTTGATGCGATGAGCAATATCAGGTTATGCAGCAGTACTCGCTGGATCAGGGGAAAGATAACTTCCGTCAACTGATCCGATCATATCCAAGCAGCTCGATTGCCTGATGATAATCGGCATTGGCGATGAATCTCTCTTTAAGCTCAGGCTCGACTGGGTGCATCGGAACCGGCTTGATTTCGTTTCCTCGTCGGGTCCCCGGGAGATCTCCGGAAATCGTGTTGTAGTTGAACCAATTGTTGATGAAGCTGGAATCAAAGTCGAGTCGCAGGTGGTCGCATAATTCCAGCATCGTTTTCTCGGGTTCCCGAACGAAGTCTTCATAACGGATAAAACCGGTTTCCACGCATAGCTCGGCGTATTTCCGGTAACCGAGCAGGAACTGGTCGAGATCAAACTTCTCCAGCTTGAGAGCATTCTGCATCATGGGCAAACGGATCAGGCTATGCCATTGGGTAACGGGGTCGCGTGAGATCGATATGCGGATGATGTTGAAGTGGTCGGCCAGTTCCGTAAAAAGCATCGGACTATAGCCGGGCGTTCTGAACGGGAATCCGGTGTAATCGAGATGCGCCCAGTCACGCAGCACCAATGACTTCCCGCAGCTGCTGGCGCGTTGTTCGATTACGGCAATAGCATCACCATACTTGAGCCGTGGCCGTTGCTGAAGCTCGACAATGTCCTGTTGCGTTATCAAGCCAAACCAGTCTCGAGCCTGCGATAGCGGGTTATATTTGTCCGCTGTAAGGGGATGCAGTTCGCTGAGCAGCATGACATTTTGCATGCAGCCAAGACACCTGGAGATGACCGTGCTCCCGGAACGGGCCATGTTGTGGATCATTCTTAAATCAGGTTTGTCCATCTTCCGGATATTCAGTTAGTTTATTGGTCATGTCACTGGTGCAGGATCACTCACGGACACATGGCTCAAGGACAATTTTTAAGCAAACTATCGAGTTGTGAAGCATCGGGTTGTTCAAGTCGCGTATCGGCAGCTCGTGCCAGATACCTGGCATCACCACACCGGCCATTCACTATCAGATATTCAACGGCAGGCATCAGCAATTCTCCTTTGCTTCCTGTTTTCAGGTCAAGGAAGCTCAGCAGTGTTCGATTTACTTGCACGGCATCGCCCCTGCTGCGCCAATAATCGGCATCGCGCAGTTTGGCGAAAAAATACCAATTCAGGGACGGCGCGGTGTTTTGCAGATGCACCATCAACGTATGAGTATTCCTCCAGTTGGATAAAGTGGAAACCAACCCGAATGAATAGATAACTAAAAACGCGAAAGTAATGCTGGCAAGACTTGCACTCAACGCGTTGATGGAAACGATGGGTAGCAGTCGCCTGACGGCAAATTGGCCGCATGAACGCAAAGCGAATGAAATAACGATCGCCGCAACGATAGCCAGCCCATAGGTGTACCGATCGGAAAGATGATATCGCGGCATGAACAATCCTGCCGCAGGAATACAGAATGATATGTGGCAGATCAGGGCGAGCATCAATCCTTTATTTCCTTTGCGCCACCGGCGTATGCCGGCAACTGCGATCGCCAGGAGGAATAGCAGGCTCGCCAACAATGTCAGCGAGAGCAAGCCGTCAGACTCATAGCCGTTGTAGACATTTGCCACATGCAGCGGGAGCCATGTGTGAAACAATGAAAAGTCGCCGGTAAATCCAATCAGCTTCACCAGTGATACTGATACGCTGTTGAATGAATCCATCGTCAATTGAAACGGCCGGTTGGGATCGGATGAACGCACTGCCATCCCGACAAGTATCGCAAGCAGCCCTGCCGAAATGAAAACGGCATGACGCTTGACGAAAGCAATCGCTGGAAAGCGCGCCTTCTTGGCGGCCGAAATCTGGTCGATATTCAGGTAATCCAGCACGATAAAGACAATGAATAGCGCCACCGATTGTGGATGGGAGAGAACGGAAAGACCATAGAGAACCAGGCTGGCGAAAAGGCCGGCGCTAAAACCAGTGGATTTGCGTGCGCTGATAAAGGCGTGAACGGCAAGCAGGGCGAGCGTGGTGGATAATGCATACGGGATAGCTGCCACCCAGGCGACCACCTCGGCCCGCAATGGATTCATTCCCCATAATCCGGCCGCTGCAGCAGCGGCAAATGGCTCCAGGAATGGGGCTGACGATTCCGGGCCTTGCGCCGAAAGCAACTTGAACAGGCGCAAGACAAGCAGATAAACAAGCGCCATGTTGATCAGGTGGAGAATAACGCCGGCGGCATGGAATGGCAGCGGCATTATGCCGAATACATCTGCCAGTCCCCCAAAAAGTAGCAAGCTGACGGGTGTGAACAGTCTTGTGGGGGTGGTATTGGTCAACCATGCAAGGATCGAGCCGGGCGATGTGCCGCGAGACTGGATCTCATGAATGATCCGGTTGTCATCCCACAACAGGAATTCATAATGAATCACGCCAATACTGGCCGCTGCAGCTATGATCAGCAGGCCAATCAGCGATGCCAGGACATAGCGATTGCTTGCCCTTATATTGAAGGGGAGGTGCGCTGCTGCAATGTCAGCATCATTTTGCTGCGAATGCTTATGTGCTAAATGTGTCTTCATTACAAATATCCTCGGCTGACTTCAACGGGAGCTACGGTGCGCGCAAATCGGCAGGGTATGATGCGCGTGGTAACTTGCCATTACAGTAGTTGAAACAGGCTGCATGATATGTCCGCCAGGCAGGGCAGGCAAAGCGGACAATTCATGTGTTATAAAACCGGACTGGTCTATTTGCTCTCAACAAGGCGGTATTTCGGATTTGCGGCGTAGATCGCAAGGGCACGCTGTGTTGCGCAAGTAGTTGAAGCATGAAGAGATGGCGAAGTTCGTTGCAAACACGAAACTGTGCTTGATTGGAATGGAGCCTTCGGCAGTGCTTGTTGAAGGGACTTGCCCAAGAATTTTGTTTTTCCAGTACCACACCGAGTCATCATGAGGAATCCTGGCGGATCAATTCCCCACTCAATGAAATGAAAACTTCTCTAACTCAACCAAATAATATGGAGACAAAGAGCGATGTCCTTAAATTCACCACGATTCCGCTATTTGTGTTGTTCTTTGTTGGCTCCTTGCTTTATTCCGGATTTACTGCAGACGACGCATATATAACCGCCAGATACGGCAGAAATCTGGTGCAAGGGAACGGTTTGGTTTTCAACGTTGGCGAACAGGTTTCGGCCCTTACTTCACCTTTTCACGCCGTAGTACTGGCCGGCTTTCACTCCATAACGAACCATGCGATTGCAGCGTATACGATTGTTGCCGCATTACTTGTCGCCTTCGCCCTGTTCTCGGCCAGTCGATTTTTCAGGGAAACTTATAACCGGGCAGGATTTCTCGCAGTTACTGTAATCTCTCCGTTTGTAATTATGTGGACGCAAGGTGGACTGGAAACGCCGCTGCTCCTGGTGTGCATAACTCTCATTGCGTGGTTGACTATCGAGGAAAGGAACCTCAGCGCTGTCATGTGTTTTGCGGCGCTGGCTGTCACAATCCGATACGATGCCGTGCTGTTTGTTTTTCCTGTCGTCGCATACCTTGCCTGGGCGCGCAAAATCCCACCCGCAAGTTTCCTGTTTCTCATCATTCCTGTTTCCTGGCTCATATTTGCCCAACATTATTACGGCGACATTATGCCAACGTCTTTCTATCTCAAGACGCCAAGTGCAAATCCAGTCGAGCTACTGCGCGGACTGGAATACGAATTGAATTTCGTCGTATTTTCCGGATTGCTTGTTCCTCTTGTCTTGTTTAGAAGAGGGAAAATTTCTCCCGCAGAAATCGCCGTAACGTGCGGGATCGCGCTGACTTTCGTTTATGGGCTTACCGCAGGCGTCAAGCACATGATGTTCGGCTACAGGCTATTTGTTCCATTTCTGCCAGCTGCAGCGATGCTTTTACTCAACCATGCGAGGCTTAGAATGCCTCACATCATTACTATTGGAATATTACAGGCGGCGCTGTTCTTTACCATTTTCTATTGGACTCTCAATCCGAGCATTGGGCGATTTGAATACCAAAGGGAAAGCCTTTTCAATTATGCGAATTCATTCCTGCCTGCGCTTGATGCCAACAGGATTGCCATTGAAAAGCACTGGCAATCCACAGGTATTCCAAGACCTCTTCGAATCAGAACTTACGCCGCAGGAAGAACTATTTATTTCATGCGCGACGCCTATGTATTCGAGTCACTTGTGTCATACAGGAAAAATTGCATAGTCGACGAAACAAAGGCTGCTGATTACATAATGGTTCTTTCCCCTCGATTCGGATCGGTTAAAAAACAACTTGGGGACTTTTCTGGAGAATTAATTGACCGACAGGATATTTCTTTTGATGGGAGCCGGGAGAGTTTTCAGGTGTGGTTCAATAATAAGCCCGGCGACCAGCAGCTTTCGGCCAAGGTTAATGAAGCCTGCTAGATTGACGTGAGGTACTGAATCACGTTGCTAGGTGCGCAGCAGGTCACCTCACTGATGAACTGGAGTACCGTGCTGAATAAGCCATTGGTCCGCCAATTTTTCCGCATCCTGGATTTGTGCGGGCGTCATCCTGGCTGCCGCGATCTTGCCATCATTTATTGCTTGATCGTATGTTGAATTTGAGGTCTTCACCGCAAGGTCAAGCCACTTCAGCGCCTGTACCCAGTCCTGCTTTACGCCCAAACCGAGCCCATACAACATACCAAGATTGTGCTGAGAAATCGAATTTCCCTGCTCGGCAGCCTTGCCATACCAGAAAGCGGCCTGGCCGTAATCCGTAGGCACGCCCTGTCCGTTGTCGTACATGAAGCCGACGTATTGTTGCGCCATTGGGTCGCCATTTTCCGCCAGCCGCATCAACTCAGCCATTGCGATCTTGTAGTCGCCTTTGTTGTATGCGTCCATCGGCGAGACTTTGGTATCAGGGGCTCGCTCGGTGTAGCGTTGGATCAAGTTGTCATATTTCCCTGTATTCATGTTCCATATGGTTTTCAGCCTGCCGGTTCTGAACAATGGCCCGCGCGTAATGATCCTCACGGCATCATAATATTGCCGCAGATCTGCATCCCGGATCAGGTTGCGGCCATTTTCCAGGGATTGGATATAACCATCAGGAATATTCCTGTAGAAGTGGCCGGGTCTCCAGCCGTTGACATTTTCCGGCTGCACTGCCGGCAACCTGGATAAAAGCGGGTCGGCGAGGCCGAGGTTGTCGATGATGTATATCGCCGGGCCAGCAGCAAACCCGAAATATCCGATCGCCGCCTTGCCGAACGGCCCGCCAACGACAACCCTAAGTGGCTGTTCCCTGACGCGCTCTCCCTCATGGTAATAAAGATGGTCAGGCATCGCTTTGCCCGGTTTCCAATTGATCAGTGCGGCACCCTCGTTGGCGACGATCCATTTGGTGTCTATCCAGTTGCGCTGGTTGTACGGTTTGTAGAATGAGGTACCGAATTTCAATGCCGACATCGGGCTATAGGCGATGTAAGAAACCAATAACATGCCGATGGCCAGGCCGGCGCGGAGACTGGAAGCCAGGCTTACATAAACGGCTATTGCGATAAAGAATGGGACGGCGAAGAATCGGCCGCCCATATGGGTTGCCGATGCTGCCGACAAAACGACAAAGACTGCGTAAAACATTATGCCGGCCAGCAGCGTTAGCGCAAGCGGGTTTTTATGCTTTATTGCAAGCCATATACTGCCAGCAAAGATCAGGTAGCTCGGGAAATCCCATGCAAAGCTGTATGCCAGGTAATCCAGGCCGGATTGGACTTTCCAGGCGAGTGGAAATCCGGTTGAGAAATCCTTTGCATAAGCCGTATTGGGAAAGGGAGTCCCGTAATAGGCGATGGAAAACAGGATCCAGAGGATAGCCGGGCTCGAGGCGAGCAGGATGTTGCGTACCAGGGATAGCCTGGGAGCGTGTCGATAGATCCATATCAGGTAGGCCAGTGCCGGCAAATACAGCAGGATGGTATCGAAGCGGTTGACGAAAGCCAGGGACGCCAGGAAAAACATCAGCGAGAAATCCCTTTGCGGGAATCTGTCTCCGTCCCGTTGCAGGGACATGAGCATGACCAGAAACAGGGCGGCGATCAGGTAGGAAAGGCAATTTTCCAGTCCCGATGAGGCGTAATCGACAAACGCTTTCGAGGACAACAGCGCAAAGAGGAGAAGCGGTACTTTCCACAGGGATAACCGAAATCCGCTGGTGGTGTATCGAGCAACTATCCATACTGCTGCAAGCGTGAGCAACAGCGACAATATGATTACCGTGAAGAACAACTCGGAGGTGAAGAAATAAAACAATGAAACGACAAACATCCATAATGGATGGGTATAAACCTGAACGCGTTCACCCGGATTCCAGATCAGCCCCCGCCCGTTGACAAAATTATCCACGGTTCGAAACGTAATATAGGCGTCATCGACCATCCAGGCGTTCAGCAAAAGCACTGCTGCAAAGAACAGCAACAGCGCTATCCCGAATGCCACGCGCAGATGATTATTGTTTGGCGACTTGATCTTTGGCATATGGCCTTCGGTTTGGGTGCCGGCACAACATTTATAAAGTCACCAACAAACCTTATGCAAGCTGGTGCCCCGAACACGAATCGAACGTGTGGCCTACCCCTTAGGAGGGGGTCGCTCTATCCACTGAGCTACCGGGGCGAGGCGCGCATTCTAACGTATATTGATATCGATTTCCCATGTCGCGGCGCGACTGTTCGTTGTCAATGGAGTCATGCGCGAGGCGGGAACAAGACCCTGACATTCAGTCCGCCCAGCCTGGCATGGCCGAAACTGACGGTGGCGTGATGAATTTCTGCAATGCGCTGCACAATGGACAAACCCAGGCCGACCCCATCCGATCTCGATGAATCGATGCGGTTGAATCGCCTGCCCAATGCATCAAGCTGCTCGTTGGCAACCCCGATGCCGCTGTCGGCGATGTCCAGTTCGACCTGTTTCTCCTCACCCACCACCCGTAACCCTGCTTCAACTCGACCACCTTGCGGCGTATAGCGGATCGCATTGTCCAGCAGGTTGCGTAACAGGATGCGCAACATGTCGGGTGAAGCGGAAATGAGCGGATTGGCTTGTGCCGAGAAACCGATCTCGATGCCCTTGGCGAGAGCATCGCCAGCCACGTCCGCGCAGCAAGCCTCGATCAACCCGGAGATGTCCACCGGTTCCAGGCTGGGTGATGAAGTCTGTTCGTCGAGGCGTGACAGGGTGAGCAATTGATCGACCAGATGTGCCATGCGCTCGGTGCCCAGAAACGCCTTGGCCAGCGATTCCTTGCGCTCGGGTTCATTATTTGACAACTGTGCGGCCTGGATTTGCGCCTGCATCGCCGCGAGCGGTGTGCGCAGTTCATGCGAAGCATCCGCAGAGAATCGCCGCTCGTTTTCCATCGTTCTGGCAATTCGAGCGAGCAATCCGTTCAACGCCTCCACCACGGGCAGAATTTCCTCGGGCGCATCCAGCACCGATACCGGGCTGAGTTGGTCCGGACTGAGATCGCGCAAGGAGTCGGCGAGCTTGCGCAACGAGCGCAGCCCAAAACGGATCGCGATCATCGACATGATCACCAGCACGGGCAGGCCGAACAAAAAAGGCGCGACATTGTGCTGGGCTACCTCTTGCGCCATGCTGGTGCGCGCTTCGTCCTCCTGGCCGACCAGGACATCAAGGTTGCGCTCCTTGTCCTGCTGGTGGAAATAGCGCCAGTTGCGGCCATGCCACTGCCCGTTGCTGAATCCGTCAGCTGCCATTTGAGCCGGTTCCATACCCAATTTGTTATCGGACCTCAACAATAGATGCGGGTAATCCTCCTTGGTGTCCCATACCTGGTACGCGAGCATTTGCTGGTATTTGTGGAACTGGGGCAGCTTTATTTCCATCAACTCGTCGTCATGATCGGTGTGGGATGCGACAGCCAAAAGGTTCTGAGCGAACTGTGCCAGCTGTGCGTCGAACATTTCGCCCGCCTCGGTCATGGCATTCTCGTAGCTCTTGTATCCGGCTACCAGGACAAACAGAATCACGCTTAGCAATACGAGCAGGATAAGCCGGAATTGCAGCGAAGACGGATACCGATTCATGGCTGGCGTCCCACGGTATAGCCGATGCCGCGCAAGGTCTGGATGAACTCGCTGCCCAGTTTCTTGCGCAAGCGATGGATGAACACTTCTATCGTATTGCTGTCCGCACTGTCCGACCAGCCATAGATGCTCTGTTCCAGCTGTGCACGGGTAAGCACCCGTCCCGCATTTTGCATCAGCAGTTCGAGCAGGGTGAACTCCCTGGCGGAAAGTTCGACTGGTTTGCCGTCATGCCAGGCCTGGCGTGCAGCCGGATCTATTTCCACCGCACCAATGCTAAGGCGGGCGGAGGCGTGTCCGGCCGAGCGGCGGATCAGCGCGCGCAGGCGCGCAGCCAGTATTTCCATATCGATGGGTTTCACCACGTAATCGTCGGCGCCGAGGCCAAAACCCTTGAGCTTGTCTGCTTTCTCGTCCCGGGCGGTAAGGATCAGCACGGGGAGTTGCGCTCCCTTGTCCCGGATGGATTGCAACAGGGACAGCCCATCCTGGTGTGGTAACCCGATATCGAGTACGGCTGCGGCATACTCTTCAGTGGTCAGCGCATTCTCGCCCTGATTCCCGTCACGCACCCAGTCCACCGTGAATCCCAGATGAGTCAGGCTTTTCTGGATGCCGTCACCCAGCAACGAGTCATCTTCAACCAGAAGTATTCTCAATCTTCTCTCCCTTTGTCCATATCCATTAAGCCATGATTAAGAATCGTTTGCCATTATACGAATTACAGGGGCTTGCCGAGAAATATGCTGATAAGAATTAGATCTCTGATGAATATGCATCAAGCCGGTCTTGGATTTATTCTTTTGGCATGCGCCAGTTCAGCGCTGGCAGAGACTCCGTCCGGACTGGTGGCAGACTTTGCTGCGGAAGCGGCGAGAAGCAATCCCGGCTTTACCCCGTCAGCACAGCGCGGCCATGCATTCTTTACCAGGGACTGGGGCGTGTCCAGCAAAATGCCGAACTGCACGGTCTGCCACAGCAAAAACCTGCGCGCCGCCGGCAAGCATGTCGTTACCGACAAGCCCATCGAGCCGCTTTCACCCCAGGCGAACCCGGAGCGGTTCACCAGCCTGAAAAAGGTCGAGAAATGGTTCAGGCGCAATTGCAAGGAAGTAATCGGACACGAGTGCAGTGCCGCAGAAAAGGCAGACTTTATTCAATTTGTCATACAAGGAAGCTGATATGAAATGGTTGGCCGCATTAACTCTGGTTCTGTGCAGCAACTTGGTTCATGCCGACGGGGAGGGATTGTCGGCCGCGACCAATCCGACGTGGAAGGAAGAGTGCGGAAGTTGCCACATCGCTTTCCCTCCGCAATTGCTGACTGCCGGAAACTGGCGGAAATTGATGGCTGGGCTGGACAAGCATTTCGGCGCAGATGCGGCCATGGATGCCAAGGATGCCCAGGTTGTGCTTGAATTCCTGCAGGGCAATGCGGCGAAGAGTGCACGCAACTCCGCGCCGAGTTTCAGGATCAGCGATACACCCTGGTTCACGCGCGAACATAGTGAAATCTCGCGCCGAACCTGGTCCAGCCCTGCGGTCAAGTCACGCTCGAATTGCACGGCCTGCCACGTCAAGGCCGAACAAGGCGACTGGTCGGAGCGCGGCATCAAGGTGCCGGGCGGGCTGCGCCGGAAAGATAACGATTGAGTCCGGTTTGCCAGCAACTGCCGGCAAGGCTATGCGGACTTCGTCATTTCTCATCGTGCCGGGATGACATCTTCCTGTGCATACATGGCAAACTGCCTTGAATAAGATACTTGTCTGGGACCTGCCGACCCGTATAGGCCATTGGCTGCTGGTGGCGGCTTTCACGGTGTCCTATCTTTCCGGAGACAGCGAGGAGTGGCGACTGGTACATGTGGCAGCTGGGTACGCTTTTGGTGGCGCGCTGGCATTCCGTCTGTTCTGGGGGATGGCCGGGACACGGTATGCGCGCTTTTCCTCATTCCTGTTTACGCCGCGGCAGGCATTCGGTTATCTGTCAAATTTGATCGCAGGGAAGCCTGGTCATTGGATCGGCCATAATCCGGCCGGCAGTTATGCGATCTATTGCATCCTGCTGCTCGGTCTGCTGGTGGTAGGCAGCGGCTGGGCAGTTTATACCGAGGTCGGCGGGGACTGGCTGGAAGAATTCCATGATACTTTGTCCGAAGTCATGCTTGGTGTGGTTGCCGTACATGTGACAGGCGTGCTGGTGAACAGCTGGTTGCACCGGGAAAATCTGGTGCGCAGCATGGTCACCGGGTACAAGACCGGGACAGATGCAGCAGCAATCGAGTCCAGCAAGCAGGTCTGGCTGGTCTTGCTGCTCGGGTCGGTTGTGGCGGCAGGGTTGTTGACGCTGGTAACCTGAACCTTGCCATAACTGCCCGGCCCTGAACGGCAGGATAATCCAGACAGCATTGTTATCCACGCAGCACAAAATGCCCGGCTCGTCATTTCATATTTTCTCTGCACGCTGAAGCTGGTGATTTCCCTTTAAGCGGAAGTCATCATGTTTCTGCAATGCCCGGGCGATCTTCCTTGAAGCGATAAGCTACAATAGTCATGGCCTTGTTGACTCATTGGTATAATCACGCCAGCCAATGCTGTTATTCATTCCAGGCACCGGTTACTGACAGCAGCTTGGTCATGTCGAGCAGAAATCACACACTGCCGCCGCAGTGCAACAGGCAATGCAAAAGGGGGGCCGCTTGATACTTAATCCATTCCGTCACCGCAAAAGCACGCCGCGCCTCGATGCACTGCAAAAACTGTTGCTGTTTTCAAGTCTTTCTCCTGCGGAGCTTGCCATCGTAGATGGCTTGCTGCATGAGCGCCATTACATCAAGAACGAAGTGATCTTCGACCAGGGAGAGATCGGCAAAGCGCTGTATATCGTGGTCGACGGCGAAGTCCTGATCTGCCGCCAGGGTATGCAGGATAACGAGCACATCGTGAAGCTGGGGCCGGGTATTTTTTTCGGCGAGCTGGCACTGCTCGATGATTCACCCCGCTCGGCACAGGCTCGTGCCGCGACAGACTGCGACCTGTTTGTGCTCTTTCGCGATGACTTCCTGGGCTTGCTCGACACCCATACCCGCATCGCCTCGAAGATCGAGCGGCAGCTCGCCCGTTACCTGGGAGCGCGCTTGCGCGAACTGTCTGTCAGCGCCGGCACTCACCAGCACTTGTGAACATGGACCAGCATAACGCGTCGGGTCCCGTCGTCTGGACAGCGATTATCGGCATCACCTGTTTGCTGCTGCTCGTGTTCCAGAAACTGCTTTGGCTGGTGGTGCCTTTCCTGCTGGCACTGATCCTCTATTACATCCTTTATCCGGCAGCGCAAAATCTCATCAACCGCGGCATGTCGCGCGACCGGGCCGCCGCCTGGATCATGGCCCTGTTCCTCATGGTGCTGGTGGGCGGACTGTTCTTCATGGTGCCCTGGATCGCGGTCCATATGATGGATATAGAGGCATCGCTGGAGTTCTATCTGGCGGGCGGACTGCAATTGCTTAATCGGTCATTGCAGGCGCTGGAATCAAGCATGCCGGTGTTCGCGAAAATGCATCTGGCCGAGATATTGACGCTGAAACTGCAAGCTTCACAAAACGAGATCGTCGAACATATTGAACCGTTGGTCATGGATCTCGTCGCCTGGCTGCCGTCGTTGCTGCTGGCCCCCTTTCTTGCCTTCTTTTTTCTCAAGGATGGCCAGCGCTTCAAGCGCTTCCTTGCCCATGCCGTTCCGAATGCGTTTTTTGAGAGGACACTGTATCTGTTGCACGAGGTTGACCAGACGCTGCACGCTTACTTTACCGGACTGATGAAGCTTGTCGTACTCGATACGGTGACGCTTGCGCTGGGACTCTGGGTTGTCGGGTTTCACAACGCGCTGGTGATAGGTTTCATCTGCGCGGTACTGGCGTTGATACCCTATGTCGGCACCGTTCTAGGCGGGCTTGCGGTCGTCCTCGTTGCCGCTACGGATTTTTCCGGCACGCCGGCGATGGCCTACTGGGCGATCCTGCTGTTCATCATTGCGCGCCTGCTGGACGATTTCGTCTACCTTCCGCTCACAATCGGCAGGAGTTTGCATATGTCTCCACTTATCGCAGTGCTGATGATTTTCGTCGGCGGCGCCGTGGCTGGCGTTTCCGGACTGATGCTGGTGCTGCCATTGCTCGGCGTGGTGATGGTAGTGAGCGAAACGATCAGCAAGGTCGTCACCGACCCGCGCCTGATGGCTCGGCACCGTCACGCCCAGGTACTCCGGCGCAAGCAGGCGAGAGCTGATCTGAAGTCATAATATTTTGTTCGGGCGCGACAGCCTGTAGGTTGGGCTGGCGAAGGAAGCCCAACATGATGTCACCGGAAAACGTTGGGTTTCGTGCCTCAGCCCAAGCTGCGACTGAAATTTCTGTTATGGCGCGGCAGGATCAAGCGCCAATCGGCTTGCTCATTTCAATGCCGCCAGATCCCTGGAGAAATCGGCATATATCTTGTTCAGCCCGGCTTCGCAAGCCAGCACATAAGCACGCTGGGTATTTTCGGTTATTGGCACATCCGCGCTGTAACTGCGTTCCAGTACCATTTCGAGCGGATCGTTCTTTTGCAGCGAGAAATGCAGGGAGACTACTGCGCGGTCATTGTCGCCACCGATGATTTTTTCCAGGCGCAAAATCCTGCTATTCAACAGATAGCCGACATCGCTGCCCCTGGAGACATCTGTCACGCGCGGGGCGATACCCATTGCCTCGAAACTCGAGCGCATATTCTCTTGCAACAGTAATGCCGGAGGCTCGATCCATGATTGATAGTGGTACTGCTGTAGTTCGTTCGGACTCGCGGTGCTTGCATACAACATGGCCCGATCGGCATAGGCGCCGTCGGCATGCACCGGCGCCACATATAACGCCTCATTCAGTACCGGCCGGGCAGCAGCGTTCGCCGGGATAGCTTCCAGGCGGTAATACTTGTCGGCCGGAACCGGCACGGAATGGCATCCGGCCAATGCCAGCGCCACAACAAAGATCGAGAGCTTGATCCGGATTCTCATTTTGTGGCCTCCACAGGATCGGTTGGGGCAGGACTGCTGAAGATCGAGGACGGACTCTCGCGTAATTGCCGCGTCAATTCGTTCATGTTGCGGCTGGCCCGCTCAAGGTTGGACAAGATGACCTGTGTCTGCTGCAGGGCATCCCGAATATCCGTCTCCGAACGATTGAATTCGTCGACCGCCAGGTTCACGCTCTGCATGGTGCGGTCGCCATTCTTCAGGATATTGCCAAACAGTTGACGGTTTTCATCATTCAGCAATTTCCCCAGATTGTCGGCAGAAACATTCAATCGTGCCAATGTGCCATTTGCCCGTTCCAGAGTGCCATTCGCACGTTGCAGCGTGCCACTTGCCTGGTCCATCGTCGCGCCGCCCTTTTGTTCCAGCATGTTGCCCAGGCTATCCACGCGGGCATTCAATTTTTGCAGGGCAGGGCGCACATCATCCCGCGCGATGCTGCGCAGGTCATTGACCAATCCGCCCATCGTCGCGATCAAGGGCGGCTCGACCTGAGCCGGAATATCCTGGCCCGGTTTCAGGAAATCCTGGCTCTTGCCCTGCTGGACATTGACCAATTGGCCGGACAGCAAACCGGATGAACTGATCGAGGCCGAACTGTCAACGGGCACCTTCCAGTCCTGTTTGAACAATAGTTCCACGCGATAAAGGATGCGGCCATTGTTGTTGATGGGCTCGATGCTTTGCACATGGCCCACCTGATAGCCGTCATAGGTAACCGGCGAACCGTCCGCGATTCCGGCGACATTCGGGAAGGTGGAGTAATACACATCATGCTTTTCAGTATTGCCGCTCAAGCGCGCCAATGCATAGATCAGCAAGGCCATTGCCAGCATGACGAATGTTCCGACCAGTGCGTAATTGATGTTGTTGCGCTTCATGTTTCCATCCTAGGCAAGCTCACGGGTCAAACGCTGCAAATATGCATCTGCATCGACTTCTTCCCGGCGCGGTTGGCGGTGGAGCAGGCTGACGATGCGCGGATTATCGGAGCCGCGTACTTCGTCAACCGTGCCGATCATCAATATGTGTCCCTGGTCCAGCACGGTGATGCGGTCGGCGATCTTGAACGCGCTTTCGAGTTCGTGCGTCACCACCACGATGCTCATGCCCATTGCCTCCTGCAGGTTCAGGATCAACTCGTCCAGTTCGACCGATGCCACCGGATCCAGCCCCGCCGAAGGCTCATCAAAGAACAGCAGGCGTGGATCGAGCACGATAGCTCGCGCCAGCGCGACACGCTTCAGCATCCCGCCGGACAGCTCGCTTGGCATCATATCCTCGAAGCCATTCAGGTTCACCACTTCCAGTTTCATGCGCGCCATGATCTGAATGGTATTGTCATCCAGTTCGGTATGTTCGCGCAGCGGCAGCGCGATATTCTCGCCGACGCTCATCGAGTTGAACAGTGCGCCGCCCTGGAAGGAAACGCCCATCTGCCTGCGCAATTCGAACATCTCCTGCGCGGTGACTTGCGTGATGTCCTGCCCGAGCAGCTTGATCGACCCGGAGGTGGGCTGGTTCAGGCCGATCAGGTGCCGCAGCAATGTGCTCTTGCCGGAACCGCTGCCGCCCATGATGACCATGATCTCGCCCTGCTTCACGGTCATGTCGATGCCGTGCAATATCTCGCGCTCCCCGTAATGCGAGACCAGCTTGCTTACTTCGATGGCATTTGTATCCGGTTGCGACATCTCAGCGACTCAGGAATCCGGTGATCAACATATCGGCAAGGATGATGGAGACGATGCACAGTACCACCGAGCGCGTCGTCGCCCGACCCACACCATCCGCGCCACTCTCGACCTTGAATCCGTTCACCGCGCCGATGATCGCTATCAGCATGGCGAAGGCGATACTCTTGTAGAGTCCGCCGAGGACATCGTCGGTGGTCAACACTGCAAAACAGCGGTCGAAAAAAACTTCCAGCGGCATGCCCAGTGCCACCAGGCAATACAGGGCGCCGCCCAGCAGCGCTACCAGGTTGGCCATCACCGTCAGGCACGGCATGGTGAAGATCAACGCGATCAGCAATGGCGCAACCAGGTGCCGAACCGGATTCACGCCGATCACCCGCAGTGCGTCGACTTCCTGCGATACCATCATGGTGCCGATGCGCGCCGCCACGGCAGAGCCGGTGCGGCCAGCGACGAATATCCCGGTTATCAGCGGCGCGAATTCGCGGCTCACCGAATAGGCGATCCCCATCACCACCTGGGAATCGGCGCCAAATTGTTTGAGGGTGTGGATGCCTTGCATCGCCAGCATCGTGCCGGTGGCGAAACAGGCGATCGCCACGATCGGGATGGCGCGAACGCCGACTTCGACCGCTTCCCTGAACACGGCTGCGACCCGCACCGGCTGGTTGCGCCAGTGTCCCAGCACCAGCCAGTACAGGCTTTCCGCCAGCAGCGCACTGGCATAGCCGACTTCATCGCCCAATTTTGCGGCTTGTCTGCCCGACCATTCGAGCGCAAGCAGCGGGATTTTGAATGCGCTAGCCATCGAGATCGTCGCACTCCGCCACACTGGCGACGATGCGGAACACCTTGTCCAGCCTGGCCAGTTTGATCACGCCCAGCACGCTGCCGGTTGGCGCGGCCAGCACAAAATCCTGCCCGGATTTTTTCGCATGCTGCAGTCCCTCCACCAGGGATGCGACCCCGGAGCTGTCCATGTACTTCACGTCGGAAAGATCGACGACGATAGGCGCGCCGGTCTTGACCAGATCCAGAATTACGCCCCGGGCGACGGGCGAGGAGTGCATGTCTATTTCCCCCGACAATGCCAGGACCTTGATTTTGCCGCGATTCGTGATGGTGTGGTTCATGTGGGTTCCAATGGATTTTTCTTGTCCAGGCGGATGCTCATGTAAAGCATGTTCCCATAACCTTCCGGTGGGGAACAGAATACCATCTCATCCATCAACTGGCGGATGAAATATACCCCCAGTCCGCCGGGACGAACATCTTCCAGGGAGCGCGATTTTACTTTTTCCTGGTCGACGGGCGGGGCATGGTCGAGCAATTCGAAGATCATCGCCTGCCTGTTTGCGTCATGGGCCACCCGCAATTCATAGTCGCCCTGGTTGCTGCCCTGATAGCCATGCTGGATCACATTCATGCACGCCTCATTGAGTGCGACCACGATCGAATCCGCCAGTCCGTCAGCGGTACCGGCAGACTTGACCATTTCACGAACCCGGCTGCGCATTTCCTGCAACGTGGCCGGATCGGAGGGAAAGCTGAGTACCCCGAGCGGAATTGTTTCGGTCGATTCGATCGCCAGCAAGGTGATGTCATCATGGATGGGTTGGCCGGAGGAGGTCAGTCTTTCGACGATGGCCCGCAAGCGCTGGGACAGTGGATACCTGGCGAATTCGTCCAGCAAGCCTTTCAGTCCTTCTTCGCCCAATTCCTGCTCGCCGCCGGATTCGGTTACGCCGTCGCTGTACAGATACAGGCTGCCACCATGCAGATCCACAGCCTCTTCCTGAAACTCGATGTCGGGCAGGATGCCGAGCGGCGGCATATCGGCATCGAAGCTGGTGAATTCACCATTGGTTTTGCGCAGGATGGGCGGCAGGTGTCCGGCATTTGCGAACAGTACATTTTGCGTGGCAGGGTTGTAGATGCCCACAACCATGCTGACGAACATGCCGTGCGAACTGGTAGCGTATACCTCATTGTTGATTGCGGTCAGCAGTCTTGCCGGCTGCGGCTGGCTTTTGCACAGGCACTGAAACAGGCTGATGGTTTTCGACATCAGCATCGAAGCGCGTATGCCCTTGCCGGACACGTCCCCGAGGCTGAAAGCGATGCGGCCATCGGCCAGCACCAGATGCGAATAGAAGTCCCCCGAGATTTCCTGCACCGGCAGGTTGATGCCGAAGACCGGAAAATCCGGCTCCGGATCATTGGGCAACAGACTGCGCTGGATCTCGCCGGCCAGGCGAATCTCCTGGCGCAATGCTTCCTGTGCGACGCGCTCTGCGGTCATGCGCGCATGATGGATGGCAAAGGCCGCCAACGCCGCCAGCGAAGAGAGCAAGCCGCCGTCCTTGGCGGTAAAAAGAGGATTGTCACCTTTTTTATTGCAAACCTCGATCGCGCCAAAGGGCTTGCCCTTCATCGCCAGTGGCGCGCACAGGATCGAGCGCGTCACAAAGCCTGTCTCTTCATCCACCTTGCTGTTGAAGTCCTTGTCGTTGCGCGCATCAAGCACCGTCTCCAGAGAATTGTTCATCACCGCGCGACTCACGATGCCCTTGCCATATGGCACTGCCAGGCCGGTGATACCTATCGGCTCCGAACAATAACGGCAAACCAGGTGCGTTCCTTCCGGATTCATCAGGAACACCGAGGCGGTCTCGGCGTTCAGATACTCCATCACCCGCAAGGTGGCATTGCGCAAAGTCTGTTCCAGCTCGATCGACTCGGTGAGCTCCGCTCCGAGCGAGGCGACGAACTCGATCTCCAGCATGCTGTTGCTTTTGGTATCTGTCTTGCGCCTTTCGATCATATCGACCTAACCCTGCATGCTTTAAATGATAGCCCGCTCATCGTGCGAATTCCTTCGTTGTTCCATGGTTCAAAAACCGGCATTGCTTGAACCGGATGGATATTGCATGGCATCGAGCGATGTTGGCAGGTGATGAAATCACCGCATTTTATTTGACTCGATCTGTAAAACCGCCGCTGTGCCGGGGGTAGACAGGATGTTTCAGCATGGATGTCGGCAACAGTTCAATCCGGTACAGCACCTGATGCCAGGCATTGCTGTATCGCCGCAGCCATTTCATGCCCGCTTTGAAAACGCAGATCGATCTCCTTTGCCATGGCGCGGTCGATGATGTCGCTGACACAGGCGGGTAGTTCCGGCCTGTGTACAAGGATATTCTCGTGGGGTTCCTTGGCGATGCGGAACATGACATCGCCGAGGGAATCGCCCGGGAACGGAAGCTTTCCGGCCAGCAACTGGTAAAGGGTGACACCAAGCGAGAACAGGTCGGATGGCCCCTCGATCTTCTTGCCCCTTAATTGCTCCGGTGACATGTAGAACGGCGTTCCAAGCACCATGCCGGTCTTGGTCCTGGAATCATCGAGGATTCTTGAAATGCCGAAATCCATCACCTTGACTGAGTCTGTCTCCGGGTCATACATGATGTTTTCAGGCTTGATGTCGCGATGCACCACGTTTTGTTCGTGTGCATAGCCCAGCGCATCTGCGACCCTGGCAACGATGTCCAGCACTTTGGCGGCGGGCAGCAGATTCCTGTAGGTGTAGGCAAGCATGTCCCCGCCTTTCAGGAACTCCATCGCAATGTAAGCAAGGCCGTCTTCCTCGCCGGAGCTGTATACGCCGACAATGTTGGGATGGTGCAGCCGTTCGGCGATCTTTGCCTCGCGCAGGAATCTCGATTTGACGTCCTCCAGCACGTCCGCACCGAACTCGGCTGACATGGCCATGGTCTTGATCGCCGCTTCACGCTCGCCAGTCGCATCCTTGCCGTAATAAACCGCGCCCATGGCGCCTGCCCCGAGTTTTCTTTCCAGGACAAAGCCGCCCAACGATCTTGTCGGCAAACTGGCAGCGTTGCCCTGTGTGTCTCCGCCACGCAGGCTATTCACAATGTTGCTGAAGAAATTATTCATGATGATGAGAGTATCTGGCCTGAATGGTGGATTCCAATGTTCAATTTGCGCCCATTGTGGAGAGCAGGCGCCGGTCAGAATTCCTGAGTCGTGCCACCATGTGTATCATGAAAGTCCGGGCGAAGCGCGCTTGCAGGGCACTGCTGGCATGGCGCAGGGACTCCCCCTCGATTTCAATCACCTCAAGCGGAGTGCCGGCCAGGATGGTCGCCGAACGGGTGCTTTGTCCCGCGTCAATGTAAACCAGTTCGCCGAAACAGTCACCTGTTTGCGAACGGTTGATCTCCACCCCGTTCTTGATAACCGATGCGCTGCCACTGGTGACGATGAAAAAGCTGCTGCCATGGTCGCCTTCCAGGAACAAGGCATCCCCCTCCTGGCACTTTCGCCAGCGGCACACCCCCACGGTTTCCCAAACTTCGGTGTCGAGAAATTCGGCGAAGAAAGACAGGTTGCGCAGAATGTCGAAGCGCGAGCTGTCATATTGCGTGTCCTCTATCCTGCCCACATCGGGTAGCGCGATCGCGAGGTCATCGCAAAATTCCCGCCATGAGGCATATCGGTTTTTCATGTCAACATGCATGGCCCGGTCAATGGCGGCGCAGAGCGCCGGGGGGAGGTTCGGGCGACGCTGCTCCAGGGGAACCACCTCATCCCCGCACAGTTTCTGGAAGATCAGGCTTTCATGCGAGTCGGCAGAGAATGGCAGCACCCCGGTCAATAATTGATATGCCATCACCCCCACGGCATAGATGTCCGTTTGCAGTGTTGGCGCGCGCTGGCGGAAATGCTCGGGCGGCATGTAGGCCAGCGTGCCCACATTGAACACTTGTGTCGTCTCGGATTCGGTGCAGAATGCAGCGCCGAAGTCGGAGACCTTTACCAGTCCATTTTCCCCGAGCAACACGTTGCCCGGCTTGATATCCCGATGCAGCACACCCGTATGGTTGGCATAATCCAGCGCATTGCATACCTTGTACAGGATGTCTATCAGCCGATCCAGCGGCAACAGGTTGTCGAACGCGGTGAATTGCTGCAGGGTGCCGCCGGAGGCATATTCCATCACCAGATAATCGAACTCGCTGGTGTTGCCTGCCTCGTAAACCTCGATGATGAACGGGTGCTGCAGCTTGCCCGCCAGGCGCGCTTCGTTAAGCCACATCTTGCGCATGCGCAGCCCCTCTTCCGGGTTGTTGAACGCGCTGGCGCGGGCGAACTTCAGGGCCACGTCACGATCCAGAAAGGTGTCGTGCGCAAGATGCACCTCGCCGGAAGCGCCCCTGCCAAGTTCTTTGGTTATCTCAAACCGGCTGCTGAATTCCGCTGTCGGAACATGCTGTTCCGAAACGGCAGAAGATTGTGCAAGCAAGTCGGGCATGTTTTCCCACGCGGCTTAAGGGGTTGCAGCATTGTATGGAACAAGGAGGGAAGAATCAACTTGCTGTCGAGATCATGATTTGCGCATGCCATATTTCTGTGAATTAGGTATATTGATAACTATCACATCGGTCCACAGTGGACACAAAAGTATCGTGGACGAATAAAACCATTAACATCAGGATGCACAAGCCAGTGGTAAATGTTCTATTCGTGTGCATGGGCAACATCTGCCGGTCGCCCACGGCAGAGTCGGTGTTTCGTGCCCTGGTTGAAAAGGAAGGGATGGGGCAGCGTATCCTGATCGATTCGGCAGGCACGCATGACTATCACATCGGCGATGCGCCGGATGCGCGCGCGCAGTCTGCGGCATTGCAGCGCGGCTATGACATGAGCGCATTGCGCGGGCGGCAGGTACAGCGTGCCGATTTTGCCCGCTTCGACTATGTGCTGGCGATGGACAATGACAACCTCGCCATCCTGCGCCGCCTTCGCCCGCAGGATGCGACGGGCCATCTGGGCCTGTTCCTGGCGTTTTCCAGGCGCCATGGCGAACGCGAAGTGCCGGATCCATATTACGGCGGCGCATCCGGTTTCCAGCATGTGCTGGAGCTGGTCGAAGATGCGTCGGCGGGGTTGCTGGCGCATATCAGGCAGGCGCATTTTCCCTGACTTACTGCGCGCGCAGGACATAAGGCATAATCTGGCGGCCACTTTGGCCGCTGTGCATTGAACCTTCTGCGGCAGCAACGGTCAGCAATATGAGTCAGCCAAATGACCGGTAGCTGCATCACCGGTCCATCAATGCAGCCGGCAAAGCCGGTGCGATCCGCAGCCATCTGCCGCAAGGCACAAAACAGGGAGACAGACACAATCATGCAGGGAATGTACGGCTATTCTTTTTTTGGCAATACGGTATTAGATTACTTGACGGCGCTGGCCTGGCTGATCTGCGGCATGGCTGCCGTCTACGTGTTCAAGAAATATTTTTTGGTCCGGCTGAAAAAATGGGCCGATAAGACCGATACGACGATCGATGACCTGTTGGTAAAGGCGATCGAAAGATCGCTGGTGCCGGTCTTCTATCTTGCGGTGCTGTACGTTTCACTGCATACGCTGGTCCTCTCGGCCGGTTTCAAGCATGGTTTGAGGATCGCGGTGATCGTCCTGGTCACATTGCTGGCGGTATGGGCTGTCATCACTGTCGTTAACTACGGGCTGCAATTCTGGCTGAAGAAGGCTGGAAGCCCGGCGGCGGATGACAAGCAGCTCAAGGGGATACGCAGACTGGTCGACTTTGTCATCTGGGCGATCGCGCTGGTCTTCCTGCTGGATAACCTGGGCGTAAAGATCTCGGCTGTGGTCGCCGGTCTGGGTATCGGCGGAATCGCAGTCGCACTGGCAGCCCAGGCTGTACTGGGCGACCTGTTCAGTTACTTCGTGATCTTTTTCGACAAGCCGTTCGAGGTCGGGGACTTCATCGTCGTCAACGACAAGATGGGGGTGGTGGAGTATGTCGGGATCAAGACCACCAGGATCAGGGCGATCTCCGGCGAGCAGCTGGTCTTTTCAAACACCGACCTGACCAATTCGCGTGTGCATAATTTCAAGCGCATGGAACGGCGCAGGGTGGTGTTCAAGCTGGGTGTGGTCTATCAGACACCGGCTGAAAAACTGAAGATCATTCCCGCGATTGTGAAAGGCATCATCGAGGCACAGGAAAAAGCCGCGTTCGATCGCGGACATTTTGCCAGTTATGGTGATTTCAGCCTGAATTTTGAATTCGTCTATTATGTCACCGGCGCGGATTACACCATTTATATGGATATCCAGCAGGCGATCAACCTGGCGATCTTTGAAGCATTCGAAAAAGAAGGTATCGAGTTCGCCTATCCGTCGCAAACGCTTTTTGTAAACAAGTCTGATTAACCCGGCCATGGGTACCGAAGATGATATCCATGGCAAAGCTGCTTGATTTAATATCTGGAGGTGTCCCATGTTTGAAGCTATCAGCATTCCGTTCGGATCAAAGATGCTTTTCAATACGCTCAAGCTCAAGCCCGGCGTGGAAATGGAACAAGTCGAGCTGGCGCTGGGCGAGATGTGCAATGTCGTGAAGAACACCTACGGCGGGGACAAGGGCGGTTTCATCGCCGGCCAGGTGTTCAAGTTCTCGGGTTTCGTCTCGGATGAAGGGTCATTGAGTGCATCCAGGGAGGCGGACGACCATGTCGCGATCATCACTTACTGGCGGTCATTCGCGGAGCATGAGAAATCGCATGCCGATGAAACGTTCAAGGCCAAGTTTTCGGCCTTGGGCGAGCTGTGCACGGACAGCAAGGAATTGGGCTATGACATGCTGTGGCAGGGCGTGCCGGAATGAAATCCCTGCATTGGGCAGGAACTATTTCTCCTGCCGCACCAGTGCATACTCCATGCTGTCCGACAGCGCGCGCCAACTGGCCTCGATGATGTTGGGGCTGGCGCCGACGGTGGTCCATTTCTTGCCGCCGCTCTGGAAGTCGATCAGCACGCGTATCGATGCGGCGGTGCCGGTGGCGCCGTCGAGGATGCGAACCTTGTAGTCGGTCATGCACAGGCTCTGCAACGTCGGGTAGGCTTCCACCAGTGAATCGTGCAGCGCCCTGGCCAGCGCATTGACCGGCCCGTTGCCTTCGCCGGCGGTGAATTTCACCTCCCCCTTGACCCGCACTTTCACGGTCGCCTCGGACAGCAGTCCGCGGTTCTGGCGGCGTTCGCTGATGACGAAGTAATCGATCAGCTCGAACGGTTGCACATAGCCGGGCCGCAGGCGGTACAACATCAATTCCACACTGGCTTCCGCCGCCTCGAAGGTGAAACCTTCATATTCCAGGCGCTTGATGGTGCTGAGCACCTTTTGCACTTCATCGCCGTTCAGGTCGATGCCCAGGGCTTGCGCCCGGTACAGGATATTGCCGCGCCCGGACAACTCCGAAATGATCGAGCGCGTCTCGTTGCCGACCAGCGCCGGGTCGATGTGCTGGTAAGTGTCGCTGGACTTGAGTACCGCCGCAACGTGGATGCCGCCCTTGTGGGCGAAGGCGCTGTGGCCGATATAAGGCGCATGATCGTCGTGCTTGAGGTTGACGACTTCGGCCACGTAGCGCGACAGCGCAGTCAGTTCGCGCAGGTGCTTCGGTGCGACCACCTGGCAATCCATCTTCAGTTGCAGGTCGGGCAGGATGGTGGTCAGGTTGGCATTGCCGACGCGTTCGCCATAACCGTTGGTGGTGCCCTGCACCTGGGTGCAGCCGCCGCGCACCGCCGCCAGCGAGTTGGCTACGCCGCAACCGCTGTCGTTGTGGCAGTGGCAGCCGAGCGGTGTCTTGATGGTCTGGCGCACTTCGCGCACGATCTGTTCCACCTCCCACGGCAGCTTGCCGCCGTTGGTCTCGCACAGGATAAGCCAGTCCGCGCCGGCGTTCGCCGCCGCTTCCAGCACGGCCAGCGCATAGTCGCGGTTGGCGAGGAAGCCGTCGAAAAAATGCTCGGCATCGAATATGACTTCGCGTCCGGCGGCTTTCAGGAAGGCGATGCTGTCGCGGATCATCTCCAGGTTCTCTTCCAGCGTGGTGTCGAGCACCTGGCGGACGTGGTAATCCCAGCTTTTTCCTACCAGCGTGATGGTCGGCGTATTGGCGTCGAGCAATGCCTGCAGGTTGGCGTCCTGTTCGCAGGAAGTGTGTTTGTGTCGCGTGCTGCCGAAAGCGACCAGGCGGGTGGCGCCGAGGTCCAGTTGGGCCGCGCGCGTGAAATATTCCACGTCCTTGGGATTGGAGCCCGGCCAGCCGCCTTCGATGTACTGGATGCCGAAATCGGCAAGGCGCTTGGTGATGCTGAGCTTGTCATCGACGGACAGGGAGATGTCTTCGCGCTGCGTCCCATCGCGCAGGGTGGTGTCATAAAGAAAAACTTGAGGCATGGGGTGATACGGGTAATGCGTATGGTGAAGCCGTCATGATAATGCATAACTGCCCAGCACCGTAAGTTTGACGTTGCGCGCATGTAACAATATGCTGCACGCCATATCGATGCGAGTACCTAACCATGGAACTGCTGATCAATAACCGCCAGGAGATCAAGGCGCGCGCGTTGCTGCTTGGCGACCGGCTGGACCTGAAACGTTTCAAGATCGCCGATTGCCTGGCCACCACGCCGCGTACGCTGCAGGTGGATGCCGACGGCGGCATCGCGGTGCTGTTCCGCTACGGCGTGGTGGTGCTGTTCGGGGTGCAGACCCTGAACGAGTTGAGTTTCGTCGAATCTCTGCAGCCGATGCTGACCGGTCCCTATGCGACGCCGGAGATCGAGGAAATGGAGATCTACAGCCGCAGGAACAGCATGAGCGTGCAGAGCGGGGCGGTGCTGCTGGATGAGATCACGCTGGAAAAACTGCAGGTCATCGCCGATGCGCTGAGCAAGAACCTGGTACTCACGCTGTATGAAAAGAAGGTTGCCGGGGAATTCGACAAGATCGAGCCGCTGGCGCAGGAACTGGCTACGCACGGCAGGGTCAGCGCCGGCTCCAGGACGCTGCTGTCCAAGATCGGTTCGATGCTGCTGATCGAGCACCGCATGGTGGGACGTGCCGAGATCGGCGACAAGCCGGAGACGCTGTGGTATTTCCCGCAGCTTTCCGGCCTGTATGCCAGCCTGGAAGACGAATTCGAGCTGCTCGAGCGGCAAGCCGCGCTCGACCGCAAGCTGAGACTGATCGCCGATACCTCGCAGACGCTGGCGGATGTGGTGGACAACAGGCAATTGCACAAGCTGGAGTGGTACGTGATCGGGTTGATATTTTTCGAGATCGTCATCAGCCTGATCGAGCTGGGAGACAAGTTCTTGTTCTGATGGACAGGCATGCGGGAATCTTTATAATGCGCCCCGCAAAACCGGTTGTTCCCGTTATCGAAGGTCCCGTCAGGAGAAATGAAATGAAATCATTCATTGTTGCGGTCATCGCAACATTTTTTTTCGCCAACGCGGCATTTGCCGCCGACGCCTCATGCGCCGACAAGGCTGCGGCAAAGAAACTGGCCGGCGCGGCGAAGGCCAGCTTCATCAAGAAGTGCGAGAAGGATACGGCTGCCGCATCCACTAGCGCTGCGGCCATGCCATCCTGTGCGGACAAGGCTGCGGCAAAGAAGTTGAAGGGCGCGGCCAAGAACAGCTTCATCAAGAAGTGCGAGAAGGATGCGGCTGCCGCATCCACAACCGCATCGGCAACACCATCTTGTGCCGACAAGGCAGCGGCAAGGAAGCTGAAAGGCGCGGCCAGGAACAGCTTCATCAAGAAGTGCGAAAAGGATGCCGCTGCCAAATAGGCAGCCGTGTCATTTGCGGGAATAGTGTTTGACACCGCCTCATCCCACCCCGGATAATCCCTGCCCATGAAAACCTTTCAAGCCATGCCATGCGTCAAAGCCATCGCGATCCTGCGCGCGCTGTGGCCTGTGCGCGTCGTGGTCTGGAGGGGTAGCGTTTAAGCATCAGCAGTAAAGCAGCTTCCGAAAGGCCACAGATCGTTTCTGTGGCCTTTTTTGTTTTTACAGTTCGATAAAGAGGGGAACTAGCATGTCGCTTCCAGCCGCATTCGTTTCGGTGATCCTGATCTGGTCCACCACGCCATTGGCCATCAAATGGAGTGCGCTGGCATTCGGGTCCAGCTTTGCCGTTCTGTCGCGTATGGCCATCGGCACGATACTGTGCGCGGCTTTGCTGGCGGTGCTGCGCGTGCCATTCCCGCTGCACCGCAGGGCGATCCAGACCTACCTGGTAAGCGGGCTGAGCATGTTTGGCGCGATGGCGCTGACCTACTGGGCATCGAGATCCATCAGCTCCGGCATGATCTCTGTGCTGTTCGGCCTGTCGCCGTTGCTCACCAGCATGGGGGCGGCTCTCTGGCTGAAGGAGGAAGCGATCACGCCAGCCAAGCTGGCGGGGACAATGCTTGGCATGTGCGGCCTGCTGCTGGTGTTTCGTGGCGGCCTGAGCCTGGGTGCCGGCGCCGGGTTGGGCGTGATCGCCCTGTTCGTCGCCGTCCTGCTGCAATCGCTGGGCCTGGTGTGGCTCAAGCGCATCGGCGATGACAGCCCGCCGCTGGCGACGACGCTGGGCAGCCTGGTCGTGGCCCTGCCGCTGTTCTTCACGGCATGGTTGCTTACCGGTAGCCAGGTGCCCGCAGAGTTGCCGCCGCGTGCAGTGGCGGCGACCTTGTACCTTGGCGTGTTCGGCTCGGTGCTGGGGTTCGCGCTGTACTACTACATGATCAAGCACATGGAGGCGGGACGTATCGCACTGATCACGCTGGTCACGCCGGTGATCGCGCTGCTGCTTGGACATGGGCTGAACAACGAGCCGGTGTTGCCGCAGGTGTGGCTGGGTACGGCCTGCATCCTGGGCGGTCTTTGTCTGCATCGATGGGGGGCGCGCTGGCTGACGTATTTGCCCCTGCGACTTTGACGCGGAGTGGAACGGGAGTATCCGGTAACGTGGCTGGCACTCAGTTGAAACTGATTGCCAGCATCGCGGTCAGACGTTACAGTCTACTTTATAACGATAACGGAGGAATTAATGGCATTCATGATGCTGGTAGCAGTATTGGTCGTGATTTTGCTGCTGGCCTTCTTCCGTTCTTCCATCTGGGGCTGGTTGCTGGCGACTATCATCATCGTTCCGCTGATCGCCATACAGAGCCGCCTTTCCGCCGATTCCTTCCAGATCATAATTGTTGCGCTGATGCTGTTCGTCGCAGCGCTGGGTGTCCCCATGCTGCGTCGTCTGCTGTTCAGCGGCCCCATCCTCAAGATGTTTCGCAAGATCATGCCGCAAGTCTCGCAGACCGAGCAGGAGGCGCTGGATGCCGGCACCGTGTGGTGGGATGGCGCATTGTTCAGCGGCAATCCGAACTGGCACACCTTGCTGAACTATCCGAAACCGGCGTTGGCGCCCGCCGAGCGATCCTTCCTCGATAACGAAACAGCGCAGTTGTGCGCGATGCTGGACGACTGGGACATCACCCACGTGCGCCAGGACCTGCCTCCCGAGGTCTGGCAGTTCATCAAGGACAAGGGCTTCTTCGGCATGATCATCCCGAAGCAGTACGGCGGGCTGGAATTCTCGGCGCAGATGCACTCGGCAGTGATAACGAAGATCGCATCGCGCAGCGCTACTGCGGCGGTGACGGTGATGGTGCCGAATTCACTGGGTCCGGCCGAGTTGCTGTTGCACTACGGCACCTCCGGGCAGAAGGAGAAATACCTGCCCTGGCTGGCGTGTGGCAGGGAAGTGCCGTGCTTTGCCCTGACGGGCCCGTTTGCCGGCTCCGATGCTGGCGCCATTCCGGATTTCGGTATCGTGTGCCATGGAGAATTCGACGGCAACCCTAAAGTCCTCGGTATGCGTGTGACCTGGGAGAAGCGCTACATCACCCTGGCGCCGGTCGCCACACTGCTCGGGCTCGCGTTCAAGTTATATGACCCGGCGCATTTGCTGGGCAGTCAAGTGGAGCGCGGCATCACGCTGGCGCTGATCCCGACCGACATTCCTGGCGTGGAAATTGGACGGCGGCATTTCCCGCTCAATTCCGCATTCCAGAATGGGCCGACCTCGGGCACCGACGTGTTCATCCCGATGGAGTACATCATCGGCGGGCAGGAACGCATCGGCCAGGGCTGGCGCATGCTGATGGAATGCCTGGCGGCGGGACGCTCGATCTCGCTGCCCGCCAGTGCGAGCGGCGGCGCCATGCTGGCGGCGCGCACCAGCGGCGCCTATTGCCGCGTGCGCAAGCAGTTCAAGCTGCCGATCGGCAAGTTCGAGGGGGTCGAGGAAGCGCTGGCGCGCATCGGCGGCAACACCTACATGATGGATGCGGCGCGCAAGCTGACGGCGCAGGCGGTGGACATGGGCGAGAAGCCGTCGGTGATCTCTGCCATCGTCAAATACCATTGCACCGAGCGCGGGCGCATGGTCGTCAATGACGCGATGGATGTGCACGGCGGCAAGGGCATCTGCATGGGGCCGTCCAACTATCTCGGGCGCGGTTATCAGCAGATGCCGATCGGCATCACGGTCGAGGGCGCCAACATCCTGACGCGCAGCCTGATCATATTCGGGCAGGGTGCGGTGCGCGCTCATCCCTATGTACTGAAGGAGATCGAGGCTGCCCATGACAGCGATGCGAAGCGCGCGCTGCTCAATTTCGACGCGGCGCTGCTGGGACACATAAGTTTTACGATGAGCAATGCGGCACGTTCCCTGATCTTCGGGCTGACCGGTGGCTTCGGCATCCCGGTGCATGTCATGGGACCGACCCAGCGCTACTTCCAGCAACTGACGCGCTATTCCTCGGCCTTCGCGCTGGCGTCGGATGTTTCCCTGCTGGCGCTGGGCGGCGGCCTCAAGCGCCAGGAAAAGATCTCCGCGCGCCTTGGCGATGTGCTGAGCCAGTTGTACCTGTGCTCGGCTACCCTCAAGCGCTTTGAGGACGAAGGGCGCAATGCCGAAGACCTGCCGCTGTTGCATTGGGCGATGCAGGATGCGCTGTACCGGATGCAGGTCGCGTTCGATGGTGTACTGCAGAATTTCCCCGGCCGCCTGGCCGCCTTGCTGATGCGTCTGCTGATCTTTCCATTGGGGCGCAGCCTGACGCCGCCGTCTGATCGACTCGGCCACCAGGTTGCGGCCTCGTTGATGTCGCCCGGCGCCGTGCGCGACCGCCTGACGGCGGGCATGTTCGTGCCGGAGGACGAGAATGACGCCGTCGGCGCACTGGAAGCGGCGCTGGACAGCACGCTCAAGTGCGAGCCGCTGCAGGCAAAACTGGATACGGCGAGCAAGGACGGGCGGCTCAATATGCATGAAGAACTGGCGCGCATCGCCGAGGCGCGTGACAAGAGTGTCATCGGGATCGATGACGCCCTGTTGCTGGAGCGCGATTACGCCTTGCGACGCAAGGTGATCATGGTGGATGACTTTGCGCCGGAACAATTGCCGGCAGGGCAGTCGGTTTTGTAGGGTGGGCACACTGTTGTGCCCGCGCGCATGTTGCTCCTCGTAAACAATGGCGGGCACGGAACTGCCCACCTTGGCGTTTGACAGAGGACGGAATCTCACCAATGAAAGACCTGAGCGACAAGACCATATTCATCACCGGCGCGAGCCGCGGCATCGGGCGCGAGATCGCGTTGCGCTGCGCGCGCGACGGGGCGCAGTTGGTGATCACCGGCAAGACGGACAAGACGCACGCCAAACTGCCAGGCACTATCCACAGCGTAGCTGCCGAGGTGGAACAGGCAGGCGGCAAGGCGTTGGCGCTGCAACTGGATGTGCGTGATGAGCAGGCATTGCAGGGTGCGGTTGAGCAGGTTGCCCGGCATTTCGGCGGCATCGATATCCTGGTCAACAATGCCAGTGCGATCAACCTGACCCGCACGCTGGATACCCCGGCCAGGCGGCTCGACTTGATGTGGCAGGTGAACATGCGCGCCACTTTTCTTGCCTCGCAGGCCTGTATCCCGCACCTGAGAAATTCGGCCAACCCGCATATCCTGACGCTGTCGCCGCCATTGAATCTGGAGGCGAAATGGTTTGCGCCGCACCTGGCCTACAGCATCTCCAAGTACGGCATGAGCCTGTGCGCGCTGGGCATGGCGCGCGAGTTCGCGGACGATGGCATCGCGGTGAATTGCCTGTGGCCGCGCACCACCATCGCCACCGCCGCCATCGAGTTCAATTTTCCGCGCGAGATACTGGAAGCTTCGCGCAAGCCTGCCATCGTGGCCGATGCGGCGTACCAGATACTGACGCGGGACAGCCGCGCCTGCAGCGGCAATTTCTTCATCGACGAAGACGTGTTGCGCGAAGCTGGCGTGACGGATTTCGGGCAGTATGCAATAACGCCCGGTGCGCCGTTGTTCGATGATCTGTTCCTGGGATGATCGGGCATGAGAAAATGGTACATTCACATCCAAAGCGTCCGGGATATGGAGAGTAAGCCATGCCGCACAACATAGATCACATCATCACGCCTGAACAGGCGGTCACCTTGCATGGCATGTTTCTCGAGCGGGTAAAGCGTACGCCGGATGCTGTCGCCTACCGCTATTTCGATACGGTAGAGAATGCATGGCGGGAGATGACCTGGAATCAGGTGCGTGACGGGGTCGCGCGCTGGCAAGCTGCTTTGCTGCGCGAAAGACTGAAACCGGGCGACCGCGTCGCGTTGATGCTGCGCAATTGTCCGCAATGGGTGATGTTCGAGCAGGCGGCAATGTCGGCAGGTCTGGTAGTGGTGCCGCTGTATACCGTGGACCGGCCGGATAACGTGGCCTATATCGTCAACGATGCAGATGTGAAAATACTGCTGATCGAAACCGACGAGCAATGGCAGGCATTGCGCAGCGTGAAAGACCAGCTCGGTTGCCTGCAGCGTCTGGTCAGCCTCGAACGGATCGCTGAAAACGACGAACCGCGCCTGCAATGCGCCAAGGACTGGCTTCCAGACAAGGCTGAAATGGGTTGGGACCGGGTGCGCGACCGCGGCGCGCTGGCCACCATCATGTACACCTCCGGCACCACCGGCAAGCCCAAGGGCGTGATGCTCTCGCATGACAATATCGTCAGCAACGCTTATGGCGGGCTGATGACGTTTCCGATAAACGAGCAGGACATCATGCTGTCGTTCCTGCCGCTGTCGCATGCCTTCGAGCGCACTGCCGGATATTACATGGCCATGATGGCCGGGGCGTCGGTGGGTTATGCACGCTCCATTCCGTTGCTGGCGGACGACATGAAGATCATCCGTCCCACCATCATGATCTCGGTGCCGCGCATCTACGAACGCATCTATCAGGCCATCCACGCCAAGCTGGAGCAGGTGTCGCCGCTGCGACACAAGCTGTTCACCCTGGCCGTGGACGCTGGTTGGGATCGTTTCGAACTGCAGCAGGGACAGGGTGCGTGGACGCCCAAATTATTGTTGTGGCCGTTGCTCAAAGCGCTGGTGGCGGACACGGTGATGGATCGGCTGGGCGGCCGCCTGCGGCTGTCCATCAGCGGCGGCGCAGCGCTTCCGCCCAAGGTATCGCGCATGTTCATCGCGCTGGGATTGCCGCTGCTGCAGGGTTATGGCATGACCGAGACCAGCCCGGTGGTGAGCGTCAACCGCGTCGAGCATAATCTGCCCTCCACGGTAGGTCAGGTGCTGGACGGCATCACGGTGCGACTGGGCGCGCAACAGGAACTGCTGGTGAAGGGGCCGTGCAACATGCTGGGCTACTGGAACAACCCCGAGGCCACTGCCGCGATCATCGATACAGACGGATGGCTGCATACCGGCGACATGGCCAGTATCAGCGCCAGCGGGCACATCACCATCACCGGGCGGCTGAAGGAGATCATCGTGATGTCCAACGGCGAGAAGGTGCCGCCCGCCGACATGGAAACTGCCATCCAGCGCGATCCGCTGTTCGACCAGGTGATGGTGCTGGGCGAAGGGCGTCCGGCCCTGATCGTGATGGGGGTGGTGAATGCAGAGCAATGGCAACTGCTTGCCGGGCGGATCGGAATACGTGCCGACATGTCGGAATCGCTGCATGACACCCGTATCGAGCAGGAGGTGCTGCATCGTATCGCAGAACAGATCAAGGAATTTCCCGGCTACGCCAAGGTGCGCCGGGTATTGCTGTTATCCGATCCGTGGACGATAGAGAACGGCATGATGACGCCCACGCTCAAGCTCAAGCGGCCATATGTGGCGCAACACTACTCAAGGGAAATCGATGAGCTTTATAATTCTGCACTATCGGGGACTACGGCATGGATGATAACGGACAAGTAACCACATTGCCGGACCGGCAACCCACCCTGCGGGTGGTGGCGATGCCATCGGATGCCAATTACGCCGGGGACATTTTCGGCGGCTGGCTGATGGGGCAGGTGGACGTTGCCGGCAGCATTCCCGCGCTGCACCTGTCCAAGGGCCGGGTGGCGACGGTGGCGGTGAATTCGTTCGTGTTCAAGCAACCGGTATTCGTCGGCGACATCGTGAGCCTGTATGCCGAGATCGTGAAAGTCGGGCGTACCTCGATCACGGTTGATGTTGCGGTGTATTCGCAGCGCGACCCGGCCATGCCGACCTGCGTCAAGGTTACCGAGGCAACGCTGACCTATGTTGCGGTGGACGACAACCGCAAGCCGCGAGTTGTGCTGCCCGCCGATTGAGGGGATGATTGCGTTACAGCCTATGCGTTTGCTTTAGTAATTTCGTTCCCTCCCCCTTGCAGGGGGAGGGCTAGGGTGGGGGTAGAGACTTTGCATAGCCACCGTCCTACCCCCATCCCAACCTTCCCCCTTAAAGGGGGAAGGAGCGAAAACCATCCGCGTTGGGCGGCTTACTGGTGGTAATTTAACTATAAAGATAACCAGAGGAGGAACTGCCATGAATTTCAAACGAACCTTGCTGACCTGTGCCGTCGCGTCGGCATTCGCCGCACTATCCGGAACCGCTGCAGCATCCGGCTTTGCGTTGACAGAGCAGAGTGGAAGCGGTCTGGGGAATGCGTTTGCCGGCGGTTCGGCCAGCGCCGAGGATGCCTCGACCATCTTCTTCAATCCGGCCGGCATGTCGCGCCTGGACGGCAAGCAATTCGTGGTGGCGGGCAGCTTGATCAAGCTGTCGATGACGCTATCCGATTCCGGCTCAACCCCGGCCGCTTTCCAGACCACCAACAACGGCAACGGCGGCGATGCGGGCGGCCTATCATTGGTGCCGAGCGCCTACCTGTCGATGGAAATAAATCCCAGGACGCGAATCGGATTGGGTATCAATGCGCCATTCGGCTTGCAGACCGAATATAACCAGGACTGGGTCGGGCGTTTCCAGGCGATCAAGTCCAAGTTGCAAACGATCAACCTGAACCCGTCGGTTTCCTATGATGTGAACGACCAGGTTTCGGTCGGTGCGGGACTGAATTACCAGACCATCACGGGAGATTTGACCAGTGCAATAAATTGGGCGGCAATTGCTTTCGGCGCGGCCGGTGGGGGTGCGCCGGGCTTGGGCGCTGCAACCGCAGCCACTGCTGCCGGTGAGGGTGAAGGCCTGACGACTGTTAGCGGCAATGATACGGGGTGGGGATACAACCTGGGCGCCTTGTTCAAGGTGAACGATCAGATGCGCGTTGGTGTGGCCTATCGTTCCGCGATCAGTTACAAGCTGAGCGGATCGGTCAATTTCAGCAACCGGCCTTCAGCAGCGACGCTGGGGGCACCGCTGGCCGGCGGTATTGCGGCAGCCTATCCGGATGGCGCGGTCACCCTGGATCTCAAGGTGCCGGCCTCGTTTTCGGTCAGCATGTTCGATCGCATGGACGACAAGTGGGACATCATGGCGGACGCGACCTGGACCGGGTGGAATGTGTTCAACCAGTTGAACGTGGTACGCTCCAACGGCACGACGCTGAGTTCCACCCCGGAGAACTGGAGCAATACATGGCGGCTTTCAGTCGGTGCGAATCACCACTATAACGAGCAATGGACCACGCGTGCCGGCCTGGCATTCGATCAGACGCCGGTATCCGATACCTACCGCACTGCGCGCATTCCCGACAATGACCGCACCTGGCTATCATTGGGCGGACAATACAAACCATCCAGGGTAAGTGCGGTAGATTTTGGTTATGCTCACCTGTTTGTCAGGGATTCTTCCATTAGCCAGAACCAGACTGCCACGGCGGCAGGCATCCTGACCGGATCATATAACAGCAGCGTAGACATCCTCAGTGCGCAATACGCACACAAATTCTGAACCAGCTTGAAGCAGACGACGGGAAGGTTCGCCTTCCCGTTTTTGTTTTACGAACCCATCTTGGAGCATTGCGATGAGCAGCAATTTTCAGGTCCGCAAGGTTGCGGTGTTGGGCGCCGGCGTGATGGGCGCGCAGATCGCGGCACACCTGGTCAACGCCAATGTCGAGACGCTGCTGTTCGAGTTGCCCGCCAGGGAAGGGGATCCGAACGGCAACGTGAACAAGGCGCTGGATGGGCTGAAGAAGCTCGAGCCCGCGCCGCTGTCCAGCCCCTCGCGGCTGCAATACATCCAGCCGGCCAACTATGAGCAGCACCTGGAAAGATTGCGCGACTGCGACCTGGTGATCGAGGCCATCGCCGAGCGCATCGACTGGAAATCCGACCTGTACCGCAAGGTCGCGCCGTTCCTGAACGCGGAAGCCATTTTCGCCACCAACACTTCCGGGCTGTCGATCAACCAGCTCGCCGAGGCGTTTCCGGAGAACCTGCGCCACCGTTTCTGCGGCATCCACTTCTTCAACCCGCCGCGCTACATGCACCTGGTCGAACTGATCGCCTGCAGCGGCACCGAGGCGTTGCTGCTCGACCAGCTGGAAGCATTCCTCGTCTCCACGCTGGGCAAGGGCGTGGTGCGCGCGAAGGACACGCCCAACTTCATCGCCAACCGCATCGGCGTGTTCTCGATGCTCGCCACCAAGCACCATGCGCAGGCGTTCGAGCTGGGCTTCGATACGGTCGATGCACTGACCGGGCGCTATCTCGGCCGCCCCAAGAGCGCCACCTTCCGCACGCTGGACATGGTCGGCCTCGACGTGTTCGCGCACGTGGTCAACACCATGCGCGAGAACCTGACCGACGATCCGTGGCACAAGCATTTCGAACTGCCGGGCTGGTTCCAGTACCTGGTGGAGCAGGGCGCGCTCGGGCAGAAAAGCAAGCGCGGCATCTACCAGAAGATCGGCAAGGAGATCCACGTGCTCGACCTGCACACGAAAGAATATCGCCTGTCCGACGCGAAGGTGGACGATGGCGTAAAGGAGATCCTGCGCGAACGCGACTGGGCGAAGAAACTCGCCGGGCTGCGCGCCAAGCCAGCATCCGCAGGCGCAATTCCTGTGGGCGGCGTTCCGCGACGTGTTCCATTATTGCGCGCTGCAACTGGAGTACATCGCCGACAACGCGCGCGACCTCGACTTCGCCGTGCGCTGGGGCTTCGGCTGGGACAGCGGGCCGTTCGAGATCTGGCAGGCGGCGGGTTGGCAGCAGGTGGCGGGCTGGATCACTGAGGATATCGCCGCGGGCAAGGCGATGTCGGATGTCGCGCTGCCGGCATGGGCGACCGATCCGGCGCGCGTTTGCGTGCATACCGCGCAGGGCTCCTATTCGCCCGTCACCCGCAACGATCAGCCGCGCTCCACGCTGCCTGTCTATCGCCGCCAGCTGTTCCCCGACCGCCTGCTCGGGGAACCAGTGCATCATGGCGAAACCGTGTTCGAGACCGATGACGTGCGCATGTGGCACACCGGCGACGACATCGCGATCCTCAGTTTCAAGACCAAGATGCACGCGATCAGCAACGAGGTGCTGGACGGCATCCTGCGCGCCGTGGACGAAGCCGAGCAATATTTCGCAGCACTCATCCTGTGGCAGACCGAAGCGCCGTTCTCTGCCGGCGCGAACCTGCTGCAACTGATGCAGGGCGTGCAGGAAAGCGCAGCAGCCGAACCAAAAGGATTGTTCGACAAACTCAAGGGCGCGACCGAACGCGTCAAGTACACCATCGCCGGCGGCGGCGGACTGGGCCAGATCGTCAACGCCGCCACCGGCAACGTGCCGCGCGTCGAGGAAGTGGTCGCCAAGTTCCAGCAGGTGTCGATGCGCCTGAAATATGCGCAGGTGCCGACCATCGCGGCGGTATACGGTCTCGCGCTCGGCGGCGGCTGCGAATTCTCGATCCACTGCACGCGCATCGTCGCGGCGCTGGAAAGCTACATCGGCCTGGTCGAAGTCGGCGTTGGCGTGTTGCCTGCCGGCGGCGGCTGCAAGGAGATGGCGCTGCGCGCGGCGAACGAGGCAAGAGGTGGCGACATCTTCCCGCACCTGAAGCGCTACTTCCAGCAGATCGCGATGGGCGAGGTCGCCAAGAGCGCAGAGCTGGCGCGCGACATGGGCTACCTCAAACCATCCGATCGCATCGTGCTCAACCAGTTCGAACTGCTGCATGTCGCCAAAGAGGAAGCCCGCGCGCTCACCGCCACCGCCTACCGTCCGCCGTTAGCGCCGCGCCAGATCCCCGTGGCCGGCCGCACCGGCATCGCCACGCTGAAGGCCGCGATGGTCAATATGCTCGAGGGTGGCTTCATCTCCGAACACGATTATGATATCGGTTGCCGCATCGCCGTGACGATGTGCGGCGGAGATGTGGATGCGGGCAGCATGGTGGACGAGCAATGGCTGCTTGATCTGGAGCGGCACCACTTCATGGAACTGCTCGCAACGCAAATGACCAGAGATCGGGTGGAGTACATGTTAAAGAACGGGAAGCCGTTGCGGAATTGAATTGGCTTTGTTAGCTGAATATGAAACTGCAATAAGAGGCCAGGCTCGAATTTACTCTGTATGCGATGAGATGGAACCCATCCATGATTTAAACGTCAGGTACAAATCGGAGGTGCAAGAAAAATGGTAATGCAGCCATACAAGGGCAGTTGCCACTGCGGTGCGGTCCAATTCTCGTTCGAAGCCGAGCCATTCACCCATGGGATACGCTGCAACTGTTCGTTCTGTGCCAAACGGGGAACCATGATGCATCTCGTGCCGGGTGCACAGTTCCACATCGAAGCGAAAGAAGGTGCGCTGGGTACGTACCAGTTCGACAAAAAGCAGGCGAAGCATTATTTCTGCCGGAATTGCGGCATCCACACCTTCAGCGAAACGACCAGGCGGCCGGGGCAATATATCGTGAACCTCGGTTGCGTGGAGGGAGTGGATACCTTCTCGCTGGAAACGACGGTGTTCGATGGTAAGAATCTGCTTTAAGCGAAGGCTGGATGGGCTGGGATGAAAAAATGGTTGGCATCGAGGTGAATGTGATTTTGGCGAAAACGGCCGCGAGTATTTCTGAGTTGAAATAATCCGATGGCGACAGTCGTTGCTGGCGATGGATTCCCGGTTGCAATCTTGAAGTGTAACGAGCCTGTCTTCTATTGCATTCCGGCGATGGCGTATGAAACATTGATGGATAAGATTGACGATATGGAACTGAATGCCGTTACCGATGGGCGCTTGAAGGATGGCAGGAAACTGTTGAAGGTAAGATTCGACGAACTATAGAGGAATCGCACCATGACAAAACAAATACAGGAAGCCTACATCGTTTCCGCGACGCGCACGCCGGTGGGCAAGGCGCCGCGCGGGATGTTTCGCAACACGCGCCCGGACGACCTGCTGGCGCATGTGCTGAAAAGCGTGCTGGCGCAGGCGCCATCACTCGACCATGCTGCCATCGGCGACGTGATCGCGGGCTGCGCGATGCCGGAGGCGGAGCAGGGGATGAACGTGGCACGTATCGCGCTATTGCTGGCGGGATTGCCGGACAATGTGCCGGGGATGACGGTGAACCGTTTCTGTTCTTCAGGTCTGCAGGCGGTGGCGTTGGCGGCGGACCGCATCCGCCTGGGCGAGGCCGAGGTGATGATCGCGGCGGGCACCGAGAGCATGAGCATGGTGCCGATGATGGGCAACAAGATCGCGTTCAATCCGGCGATGTTCGAAAACGAGCATGTCGGCATCGCCTACGGCATGGGGCTGACGGCGGAGAAGGTGGCGCAGCGCTGGAACGTGTCGCGCGAGGCGCAGGACGCGTTCGCTTATGAGAGTCACCAGCGTGCATTGCGGGCGATCGCCGGCGGCGAGTTCGAGGACGAGATCTCGCCGTTCACGATCGAGGCGCATCAGCCGGACCTGGAAACGCGCGAAGTCAAAATCACCAGCCACGAAGCAACGCAGGACGAAGGCCCGCGTTCCGATACTTCGTTGCAAGCGCTGGCCAGACTGAAAACCGTGTTCGCGCAGAAAGGCTCGGTCACGGCGGGCAACAGTTCGCAGATGTCGGATGGCGCCGGCGCGGTGCTGTTGTGCTCCGAATCCGCGCTGAAACGTTATAACCTTACGCCGATAGGAAAATTCCTTGGCTTCAGCGTGGCCGGTGTGCCGCCGGAGATCATGGGCATCGGACCGAAGGAGGCGATACCGCTGGCGTTGAAGCAGGTAGGATTGAGCCTGGGCGACATGAACTGGATCGAACTCAATGAGGCGTTCGCCGCGCAGTCGCTGGCGGTGATCGGCGATGTCGGGCTCGACCCGGCGCTGGTCAATCCGCTCGGCGGCGCCATCGCGCTCGGCCATCCGCTGGGCGCCACCGGCGCGATCCGCACCGCCACGCTGTTGCACGGACTGCGCCGGCGCAGGCAGAAATACGGCATGGTGACGATGTGCATCGGCACGGGCATGGGAGCGGCGGGAATCTTTGAAGCGTTTTGAATGGAAGGAATGAGTATGAAAAAATGGATCATGATCGTTCTGCTGTGCCTTTCCACGCAGGCATTTGCCCTTGAATTGGCGGGTGTCCACCTGGATGACCGTGCCAGTGTCGGCCAGGCAGATCTGCTATTGAACGGCGCAGGTGTCCGCAGCAAGCTGATCTTCAAGGTCTATGTGATCGGGTTGTACCTTGACTATAAAACCGACCAGGCTGACATCATTCTCAAAAATGCTGGCCCCAAGCGCTTGACTCTGGTCATGTTGCGTGATGTGGACAGTCGCGAGATGGTGGATGCGTTCAGGGAAGGGATTGCCAGAAACACCACATCTGGCAGGTTGCAGGCGCTGGAAACGTCTATCCGGGATTTTTCGACCATCTTCGAAGTGATCAAGCAAGTGAAGGAAGGAGATGTGATCTTGATCGACTATGTGCAGGGATTTGGAACCACCATCAGCCTCAATGGGGTGCCGAAGGGGCACGTGGGCGGGGGACTGCAGTTCTATACCGCCTTGCTGTCAGTCTGGATCGGCGAAGACCCAGTGGACAGCGAACTGAGAGACGATTTGCTTGGCAAGAAGGCGATTACCCTAGGGGTAAATCCCATCCCGAATGCTGCAAAGGACAAGCCTCAATATCACAGCCCGGACTGTTGTAATTAACCATGGTGCTTATGATCGGGATTACCTGCTGGTTCGAACCTCTCGCTTTGGTAATTAAACAACCTCGGAAACAGAGGTGCTGCCGAGGGTTCCAATGCGATCTTCGTACTCGATGAATCCAAAAAATAAAGGTAAATGACGACTTGTTGCTGGCCTCGAGTTTGAATGGCGATTGCCATGTAGCCAGGATCGATCGCAACGCGCTCGACCTGGCCTTGCACGCGCAGGGGAACGATTTCCTGCAGCGCGTGACCGAACGATGTCCGCACCTGTTTGCCGATGTCGCATATTTTATTTCCGCTGCACAAATGATGCAGATGCGCGAAGTGATTGCCGCAGTAGGGCGGGTGGTCGGACTGCCCGGATGGAAGATCCCGACTGCAGATATCTTGACCAGGCCTTCTGCACTGGCCGGGCAACAGAGGGAACTCGGCGTATTCTTCGGCTATGATTTTCATCTCAACGCTGATGGTGCTCACCTGATCGAGGTCAACACCAATGCGGGCGGCGCCTACCTGAATGCCTTGCTGCTGGAAAGCCAGCGCAACGTTTCGATTCCCGGCGATGCAACGAGCCGGGACGATCTGGAGCAGGTCTTTCTCGACATGTTCCGCAACGAGTGGCGGCTGGCACGCGGCGAAGCGCCGTTGCAAACCATTGCCATCGTGGACGAATCACCCGAGTCGCAATACCTCTATCCCGAGTTCGTGCTGGTGCAACGTGTGTTCGAGCGTGCGGGCATCGCTGCGCTGATCGCCGATCCAGCCGAACTGACGGCGGGTGCCGACGGGCTGTATTGCGCTGGCCGCAAGGTCGATCTGGTTTACAATCGGCTCACCGATTTCTCGCTGCAACGACACCCGGTATTGCTTTCGGCTTACTTGAACGATCGGATCGTGCTGACGCCGAACCCGGAGGTTTACTGGCGCTATGCCGACAAGCGCAACCTTGAACTGCTTACTGATGCCGACGGTCTGCGCTTGCTGGGAGTGACGGAGAGCGATATTGCGGTGCTGCAATCCGGCATTCCGCAGACTCGTGTGGTGCAGGGCGAGGATGCCGAGCAGTGGTGGGCTGAGCGCAAGCAATGGTTCTTCAAGCCCGCGACCGGCTATGGGAGCAAGGGATCCTATCGCGGCGAAAAGGTCACTCGCCGCGTGTTCGACGAGATCATGCTGGGGAATTATGTGGCGCAAAAGATCGCCATGCCGGGGGAGCGCATGGTGTGCATGCAGGAGGGCGACGCCCGGACAGTACTGAAGGCTGACGTGCGTTGCTATGTTTATGATGGCGAAATGCAACTTACAGCAGCTCGATTGTTCCAAGGCCAGACCACCAATTTCCGCACCATGGGTGGTGGCTTCGCACAAACGCGTGTCGTCGGTTAGAATATCAGGCGGGATGAGGGGATTTCAGTGTCAATTTTTAAGAATGCGGGATAAAGAAACGCAATGGTGAAACTTCAAATCATGTCAGCACTTCTGCGGCCAATTCTGGCCGCTTGTTTCCTCGCCTTCTGTGCGGCTGCGCATGCTGGTATGCAGGAAGGAATCGATGCCTATAAAAAAGGAGATTACGCCACCGCGATAAAAGAGCTGAAGCCGCTTTCGAATAGCGGCAATGCCGAAGTTAACCTGTATCTGGGCAAGATGAGCGAACTCGGGCAGGGGGTTCCGCAAAATTACAAGGTTGCTGTGTTTCGCTACCAGTTTGCTGCTGAAGCCGGGAACGCGGAAGCGCAGTATCGACTGGGCGTGTTGTATCGCCTTGGCAATGGCGTGCCGGTGGATAGCAAGTTGGCGGCGGACTGGTTGGCCAAGGCAGCCAGTCAGGGTTTTACCGGTACGGATCAGCAAGTAACAACGGCGCCGACAGAAGCCAAGCCTGCCGCCGAGGTCAAGGCGCCTGAACAAACAACCCCTGCATCAGATTCCACTGCAGCTGAACAACCCGGTACATCGACGGAGGAAGCCAAACCCGCAGAGGCGGCCGCCGAGGAAGCGAAACCGGCGGAGGAAACCAAACCTGCAGAGGCAGCCGCCGAGGAGACGAAGCCGGCGGAGGAAGCAAAAACTGACGCAGCTGCTGCTACGCCTGAAGCAGCCAGTGCCAAGACTGCATCAGATGCCTCCACTGAAGAAATTCCCGCAGGTTTGCAGGGAGGTATCGATGCATATAACAAAGGCGATTACGCTGCGGCATTGAATGTTTTCAATCCGCTTGCGAACAGCGGCAAACCTTTGGTTAATCTCTATCTGGGCAAGATGAGCGAGCTTGGGCGGGGGGTTCCGCAAAATTACAAGGTTGCTGTGTTTCGCTACAAGTTTGCTGCCGAGTCCGGCAACGCGGAAGCGCAATATCGGCTGGGCATGCTGTATGCCGGCGGGAAGGGTACTCCGAAGGATACCAAGACAGCTGCGGTCTGGCTTGGCAAGGCTGCTGCCCAAGGTTATACGGCTGCAGGACAACAAGCAACCGCGTTAGAGGCAGCCAAACCGGCAGCAGAGGCCGGGTCGCCAGAGGTAGCCAAGCCGGCAGCAGAACCCAAGGTGACTGAATCAGCCAAACCTGCAGAGGCGGCAAAGACTGACGAAGGTACCGCTGCTCCAGTAGCAGTCAAAGCCGAGACCGGATCGGAAGCTGAAGCTGAAGCCAATGCCAAGGCAATTCAGCTAGGCATACTGCAAACAAATCTGGATGCCTATCATGGTGGAAGCTACGAAACTGCAATGAAAGGCTTTACCGAACTGGCGCAGAAGGGGAATGCCGTTGCCCAGTTCAGTATCGGGGTGATGTATGACCTCGGACAAGGCGTAACCCAGGATTACAAGAAGGCGGCGTACTGGTACCGCAAGGCTGCCGAGCAAGGAAACGCGGACGCTCAACATAATCTTGGCGTGATGTATGACCTTGGGAAAGGCGTGCCGCAAAGCTATTCAACGGCAGCCGAATGGTATCGCAAGGCGGCAATCCAGGGGTATGCAGAATCCCAGAACAGCCTCGGCATGATGTATGAAATGGGGCAGGGAGTCGAACAGGATTACAAGTCGGCGGTAGAGTGGTATCGCAAGGCAGCCGGAAATGGCAGCTCCGATGCCATGCACAGCCTGGGATCGATGTATGCGCTGGGCCAGGGTGTTCCCCAAAGTTATACGGTCGCTGCAGAGTGGTACCGCAAGGCGACAGAACAGGAGCAGGCCAACCTCAAGATGATGCAAGCCAAGGCAATTGCCGAAGCCAAAGAAGCCGAAGACAGGGCGGCGGCAGCGGCGAAGGCGGCGGCGGTGGTGGCCGCAGAAGAACAAGTCAGGGCCGCGGAAAAAGCCAAGGCAGAGGCTGAAGCGAAGGCGGCAGAAGAAGCGAAGGCGGCAGAACTGGCTGCCAAGCAGGCGGCAGAACGAGCTGAGGAGCAGTCCAAGCTGGAGGCCGCAACCAGGGAACTGGAATCGGCAAAGTCAGACGCCAAGGCAGCTCTGCAAGCCAGATCCGATGCGCGCACTGCTTTGGCGAAAATCGAACACGGTAATGTCTCCGATGAGGAATTCTATAAATCCAGGTTTGCCGAGTACAGCAAATCAGCTGCTCAAGGTGATGCAGCTGCGCAGTACAACCTTGGCGCGATGTACGATCAAGGACAGGGTGTGCAGCAGGACTACCAGCAGGCAATCGACTGGTATCTGAAGGCCAGCAAACAGAATTATGCAAAGGCATTTGTCGCGCTTGGTATGTTGAGCGAGCTGGGACATGGCGTTCCGGAGAATCCGGCAAGAGCCGTGACACGCTATCGCCAGGGTGCGGACCTGGGAGATGCGGAAGCCCAAAGAAAATTGGGCTCCATGTATTTCGATGGCAAGGGAGTCGGCAAGGATTATCAAGCTGCGGCGGCTTGGTACGGCAAAGCAGCGGCGCAAGGAAATACCGATGCACAGACCAGTCTCGCGATGATGCTGGAATTGGGGCAGGGGGTAGTGAGAAATACCGGCAAGTCGGCCGATTGGTACCGCAAGACTGCGGAGCAGGCGAAACAGGAAACCGAAAAGACCAATGCCAGGCTGGCGGAGTTGAACGCCGGCAAAGCAGCGCAACCCGTTGCGGAAGCTGCAGCGCAGGCACCGGATCAAGCAAAGGGTGCTGGGGAAGCCACTGCTGAAGCCGATCAAAATGCACATCAGGAAGCCCCGACGAATGTTATAGAGGAAGCAAAAAACCTGATGAATGAAGATGCCCGTGCTGCAGCTGAAGACGTAGCCATGGCGCAGGAAAAGGCAGCCGCTGAAGATCTGGCCAGGCAGAAGCTGAAGGCCAGCACCGAGCAAGAATCGGGGGCAACTGTCGCAGCGACAGCACCTGCGGAAGTGCAAGCCAATCAGGGTGACCAGACAAAGCAGATAGCCGAAGCAAACGTTGCCGAGCAAGCCAAGGCGACTGAAGAAGCCAAGCCGATTGAAGAGGCGAAGGCAGCCGAGCAGGCCAAGGCAGATGAAGCGGCAAAGGCAGCCGAGCAAGCCAAGGCAGACGAAGCGGCAAAGGCTGCCGAACAGGCCAAGGCAGATGAAGCGGCGAAGGCAGCCGAGCAGGCCAAGGCAGATGAAGCGGCGAAGGCAGCCGAGCAGGCCAAGGCAGATGAAGCGGCAAAGGCAGCCGAGCAGGCCAAGGCAGATGAAGCGGCAAAGGCAGCCGAGCAGGCCAAGGCAGATGAAGCGGCGAAGGCAGCCGAGCAGGCCAAGGCAGATGAAGCGGCAAAGGCAGCCGAGCAGGCCAAGGCAGATGAAGCGGCAAAGGCAGCCGAGCAGGCCAAGGCAGATGAAGCAGCGAAGGCAGCCGAGCAGGCCAAGGCAGAGGAAGCAGCAAAGGCTGCCGAGCAAGCCAAGGCAGAGGAAGCAGCGAAGGCTGCCGAGCAAGCCAAGGCAGAGGAAGCAGCGAAGGCTGCCGAACAGGCCAAGGCAGAGGAAGCGGCAAAGGCTGCCGAGCAGGCCAAGGCAGATGAAGCGGCAAAGGCTGCCGAGCAGGCCAAGGCAGAGGAAGCGGCAAAGGCAGCCGAGCAGGCCAAGGCAGAGGAAGCAGCGAAGGCAGCCGAGCAGGCCAAGGCAGATGAAGCAGCAAAGGCTGCCGAGCAGGCCAAGGCAGAGGAAGCAGCAAAGGCCAGCGCAGAAGCTGCCAAGGCCAACGCGCTGGATGAAGAGAATTACAAGTCCACATTCGAGATATATCGCAAGGCTGCAGAACAGGGAAGCGCAGAAGCCCAGAATAGCCTTGGTTTGCTATACCACTTTGGGCAGGGCGTTGAAAGAGATGACAAGCAGGCGATGGACTGGTTTGTCAAGGCGGCCAATCAGGGGAATGCCGAGGCACAACAAAATATCAAGACCTTGAATGACGCAATAAAGGCAGAGGAAGAAGCCAAGTCCAACGAAAACAATGTCAAGACAGCTGCCTTGGCAACGCAGGAACCGGATGCCTCGGAAGGTCACCTGGCCCAGATCGAGGCTGACGTAAAGGAAATGGAAGCGGCGAAGTCTGAGGCCAAAGCCACGATGCAGAGTTGGTCCCAATCGCAGGCTGCCCTGGACAAGGCTGAGCAGGATGAAGAGAGTTACGAATACTTCAAGGCGCAACTGGGCATGAGTCAAATACTCGACTCCGCGCAGAAGGGGGACAAGACGGCGCAATATGAACTTGGGGAAAGGTATTATGAAGGAGAGGGAGTCCAGAAGGACTTCAAGCAGGCAATCAAGTGGTATCTGCAAGCAAGCAAGCAGAATTACGCCAAAGCATTTTTTGCGCTGGGACAGATAGATGAAATGGGCCAGGGCGTTCCGCAAAACTTTGCTAAAGCAGTGGCCAGGTATGAACAAGGGGCAAAACTGGGGGATGCTCAATCCCAGAAGAAACTAGGCGATATATTCTACGCAGGCAAAGACGTCCAGCGCGATTACAAGACTGCGGCAATGTGGTATGAGAAAGCAGCTGCTCAAGGCGATATCAAAGCCAGCTACAATCTGGGCGTGATGCTGGAATTTGGTCTGGGAGTGGTTCGAAACAGCAGGATGGCGGCGGAGTGGTATCATAAGGCGGCGGCGCAGGCAAAGCAGGAAACTGACGCGGCAGAGGGAGCAAAGGCGGATTAATACAAAATAACCGCCAGGATAATAACCAAATCAAGTCAACGCCAGTCGGCAGGCGAATAAACGTGCTGACGCTGAGTTTGTACTCTTTTCTGCGGCAAGCTGTGCATAATCATGACCGGGGAATCGGCTGCGGGTTGTACTGTGTCCGCTGGGTCTGCAAGCCGCAGCCGGGTCAGGGCCTGTGATGGACAATATTCTGAACGCGGGAAAAACAACGCAATGGGAAAACTAAATATCCAGTCAGCATGTCTGCGGCCAATTCTGTCCGTTTGCCTCCTTGCCTTCAGCACTTTCGTATATGCCGGCTTGCAGGAAGGTATCGATGATTATCATAGAGGGGATTACCCTGCCGCACTAAATGAATTCAAGCCGCTGGCAAACAGCGGCAAAGCCGAAGTAAACCTGTACCTGGGAAAGATGAATGAACTAGGGCAGGGGATGCCGAAAAATAGCAAGGTTGCCGCTGCCAAATACAAGGTCGCGGCTGAAGCCGGAAATGCGGAAGCACAGTATCGCCTGGGGATGCTGACTGCGATCGGTAAAGGCGTCCCGAGAAACAGCAAATTGGCCCTGGAATGGTTTCGTAAGTCTGCCGATCAGGGGAATGCTGACGCACAAAACAGTCTGGGCATGCTTTACCACTTTGGCCAGGGCGTCAAGGCTGACGACAAGGAAGCGGCAAAATGGTTTATCAAGGCGGCAAACCAGGGCAATGCCGAGGCGCAAAAATCTCTCAAGACGCTGGACCAAGCCTTAACGGCACAAGCGCGGGCGGATCAGCAAGCCGAGGCTGATGCGGAAGCGGCGCGGGCGAAGCAGAAAGCCAAAGAGAGAGCCGCCGAGAAACGCAAGCTCAGCCCTGAGGAGGAGGAGAATTACAGGACCACATTTGATATATACAGTCAGGCTGCCAAACAAGGAAGCGCCGAGGCGCAGAATAGTCTTGGCTTGATCTATCACTTCGGTCAGGGCGTTGAACAAGATGACAAGATGGCGGCGGAGTGGTTTGAAAAGGCTGCCAGACAGGGGAATGCCGAGGCGCAAAAAAATCTCGAGGAATTGAATGGTTCAATAAAGGAAAGTGAGCAGGCGCGGATCAAGGAGGAAGAAGCAGCCAAACAGCAAGCCGAGGCCAAGGCCAGGGCAAAAGAAGCAGCGCGCCAGGCGGCAGAGGCGAAAGCGGCGGAAATTGCGAAGGCGAAAGAAGAGGCGCGTCAGGCTGCAGAAGTTGCGAAGGCGAAAGAAAAGGCACGTTTGGCGGCGGAAGCGAAGGCAGCGGCGGAAGCCAAGGCACAGGCGAAAGAATTGGCCAGACAGCAAGCCGAGGCGAAGGCGGAAGAAAAGGCGCGGCAGGCGGCGGAAATTGCGAAGGCGAAAGAAGAAGCACGTGCTGCGGCAGAAGCGAAGGCGGCAGCAACGGCGAAAGCGAAGGCTGAGGAACTGGCAAGAAAACAAGCCGAGGCGAAGGCAAAGGAAGAAGCGCGTCTGGCTGCGAAAATTGCCAAGGCGAAAGAACAAGCACGGCTGGCGGCGGAAGCGAAGGCAGCAGCAGATGCGAAAGCGAAGGCTGATGAACTGGCAAGACAGCAAGCCGAGGCGAAAGCGAAAGAAGAGGCGCGTCAGGCGGCAATAATCGCGAAAGCAAAAAAAGAAGCACGGCTGGCCGCAGAAGCGAAAGCAGCGGCGGAAGCGAAAGCAGCGGCAGAAGAGCGCGCAAGACAGCAAGCCGAGGCGAAAGCGAAGGAAAAGGCCCGTTTGGCAGCCGAGATTGCCAAGGCGAAAGAAGAGGCACGTGCTGCGGCGGAAGCAAAGGCAGCCGCAGTGGCTAAAGCAAAGGCTGAGGAACTGGCGAGAAAACAAGCTGAAGCGAAGGCGAAAGAAGAAGCGCGTCAAGCGGCGATGATCGTGAAGGCAGCGGCGGAAGCAAAGGCGGCGGCGGAAGCAAAGGCGGCGGCGGAAGCAAAGGCGCAGGCGAAAGAACAGGCCAGACAACAAGCCGAAGCGAAGGCGCAGGCAGATGCGAAACTGGCTGCGGAAATTGCCAAGGCGAAAGAAGAAGCACGCCAGGCAGTGGAAGCGAAGGCGGCAGCAGAGGCGAAGTCTAAGGCTGAGGAACTGGCCAGGCAGCAGGCCGAGACAAAAGCAAAGGCAGATGCGCAGCTGGCGGCGGTAATTGCCAAGGCTAAAGAAGACGCACGCGTGGCGGCAGAAGCCAAGGCGGCGGCGGAAGCCAAGGCGCAGGCGGAAGCGCTCGCAAGACAGCAGGCCGAGGCGAAGGCGCAAGCAGAAGCACGATTGGCGGCGGCGGCGAAAGCGGCAGAAGAGGCGAAAGCGAAAGCGGCGGCGGAAGCGAAGGCGGCAGCGGCAGCCCAGGCCAAGGCGGAAGCGGCGGCGAAGGAATTGGCGACGGCGAAGGCCGAAGCGAAGACGGCGCTGCAGAGCCTGTCCGAATCGCAGGATGCGCTGGACAAAGGGGAGCAGGATGCGGCGAGCATCCGCTACTACAAGTCGGTGCTGGAGCTGAAGCTCAAGGCGGCGGACAAGGGAGATGCGGCGGCCCAGTACGGCGTCGGCAAGATGTACGACAAGGGTCAAGGCGTCAAGCAGGACTTCAACGAGGCGATCAAGTGGTACCTGAAATCGAGCCGGCAGAGTTATGCCAAGGGCTACCTTGGGCTGGGCGGGATAAGCGAGCTTGGGCACGGTATACCGAGGAGCTACAGCAAGGCAGCGGTTCGCTATGAACAGGGTGCGAAGCTGGGAGATGCAGAAGCACAGCGGAAGCTGGGTGACCTGTATTACACGGGCAAGGGCGTGGACCGGGATTACAAGAAAGCGGCGCTGTGGTACGGCAAGGCAGCGGCGCAAGGCGATGTTGAGGCGCAATACAACCTGGGGATGATGCTGGAAGTTGGTCAGGGCGCGGAGCGCGACATCGGCGCGGCGACGGAATGGTATTACAAGGCGGCGGCGCAGGCGAAGCGGGAAAGAGACCAGACCGACGCGAAGCTGGCGAAGCTGCAGTCTGATGCACAAGCGCTGGTGAAGGCAGAAGACGAAGCGAAGCAGGCGGCGCAGGCGCAGGCGGCGGCGGACGCGAAGGCGCAGGCGGAAGAGCTGGCCAGGAAGCAGGCCGAGGCGAAAGCACAGGCAGAAGCACGGCAGGCGGCGATCATCGCGAAGGCGGCGGCAGATGCGAAGGCGAAGGCTGAAGCGAAGGCAGCGGCGGATGCGAAGGCGCAGGCGGAAGCGTTGGCCAGGCAGCAAGCCGAGGCAAAAGCGAAAGCCGATGCACAGTTAGCAGCGGAGATCGCCAAGGCGAAAGAAGAAGCGCGTCAGGCAGTGGAAGCGAAAGCGGCGGCGGACGCGAAGGCGGCAGCGGATGCGTTGGCCAAACAGCAAGCCGAGGCAAAAGCGAAAGCCGATGCACAGCACGCAGCTGAGATCGCGAAGGCGGCAGAAGAAGCGAAAGCGGCGGCAGAAGTAAAGGCGGCGGCGGAAGCGAAGGCGGCAGCGGCAGCCCAGGCCGAGGCGGAAGCGGCGGCGAAGGAATTGGCGACGGCGAAGGCCGAAGCGAAGACGGCGCTGCAGAGCCTGTCCGAATCGCAGGATGCGCTGGACAAAGGGGAGCAGGATGCGGCGAGCATCCGCTACTACAAGTCGGTGCTGGAGCTGAAGCTCAAGGCGGCGGACAAGGGAGATGCGGCGGCCCAGTACGGCGTCGGCAAGATGTACGACAAGGGTCAAGGCGTCAAGCAGGACTTCAACGAGGCGATCAAGTGGTACCTGAAATCGAGCCGGCAGAGTTATGCCAAGGGCTACCTTGGGCTGGGCGGGATAAGCGAGCTTGGGCACGGTATACCGAGGAGCTACAGCAAGGCAGCGGTTCGCTATGAGCAGGGTGCGAAGCTGGGAGATGCAGAAGCACAGCGGAAGCTGGGTGACCTGTATTACACGGGCAAGGGCGTGGACCGGGATTACAAGAAAGCGGCGCTGTGGTATGGCAAGGCAGCGGCGCAAGGCGATGTTGAGGCGCAATACAACCTGGGGATGATGCTGGAAGTTGGTCAGGGCGCGGAGCGCGACATCGGCGCGGCGACGGAATGGTATTACAAGGCGGCGGCGCAGGCGAAGCGGGAAAGAGACCAGACCGACGCGAAGCTGGCGAAGCTGCAGTCTGATGCACAAGCGCTGGTGAAGGCAGAAGACGAAGCGAAGCAGGCGGCGCAGGCGCAGGCGGCGGCGGACGCGAAGGCGCAGGCGGAAGAGCTGGCCAGGAAGCAGGCCGAGGCGAAAGCACAGGCAGAAGCACGGCAGGCGGCGATCATCGCGAAGGCGGCGGCAGATGCGAAGGCGAAGGCTGAAGCGAAGGCAGCGGCGGATGCGAAGGCGCAGGCGGAAGCGTTGGCCAGGCAGCAAGCCGAGGCAAAAGCGAAAGCCGATGCACAGTTAGCAGCGGAGATCGCCAAGGCGAAAGAAGAAGCGCGTCAGGCAGTGGAAGCGAAAGCGGCGGCGGACGCGAAGGCGGCAGCGGATGCGTTGGCCAAACAGCAAGCCGAGGCAAAAGCGAAAGCCGATGCACAGCACGCAGCTGAGATCGCGAAGGCGGCAGAAGAAGCGAAAGCGGCGGCAGAAGTAAAGGCGGCGGCGGAAGCGAAGGCGGCAGCGGCAGCCCAGGCCGAGGCGGAAGCGGCGGCGAAGGAATTGGCGACGGCGAAGGCCGAAGCGAAGACGGCGCTGCAGAGCCTGTCCGAATCGCAGGATGCGCTGGACAAAGGGGAGCAGGATGCGGCGAGCATCCGCTACTACAAGTCGGTGCTGGAGCTGAAGCTCAAGGCGGCGGACAAGGGAGATGCGGCGGCCCAGTACGGCGTCGGCAAGATGTACGACAAGGGTCAAGGCGTCAAGCAGGACTTCAACGAGGCGATCAAGTGGTACCTGAAATCGAGCCGGCAGAGTTATGCCAAGGGCTACCTTGGGCTGGGCGGGATAAGCGAGCTTGGGCACGGTATACCGAGGAGCTACAGCAAGGCAGCGGTTCGCTATGAACAGGGTGCGAAGCTGGGAGATGCAGAAGCACAGCGGAAGCTGGGTGACCTGTATTACACGGGCAAGGGCGTGGACCGGGATTACAAGAAAGCGGCGCTGTGGTACGGCAAGGCAGCGGCGCAAGGCGATGTTGAGGCGCAATACAACCTGGGGATGATGCTGGAAGTTGGTCAGGGCGCGGAGCGCGACATCGGCGCGGCGACGGAATGGTATTACAAGGCGGCGGCGCAGGCGAAGCGGGAAAGAGACCAGACCGACGCGAAGCTGGCGAAGCTGCAGTCTGATGCACAAGCGCTGGTGAAGGCAGAAGACGAAGCGAAGCAGGCGGCGCAGGCGCAGGCGGCGGCGGACGCGAAGGCGCAGGCGGAAGAGCTGGCCAGGAAGCAGGCCGAGGCGAAAGCACAGGCAGAAGCACGGCAGGCGGCGATCATCGCGAAGGCGGCGGCAGATGCGAAGGCGAAGGCTGAAGCGAAGGCAGCGGCGGATGCGAAGGCGCAGGCGGAAGCGTTGGCCAGGCAGCAAGCCGAGGCAAAAGCGAAAGCCGATGCACAGTTAGCAGCGGAGATCGCCAAGGCGAAAGAAGAAGCGCGTCAGGCAGTGGAAGCGAAAGCGGCGGCGGACGCGAAGGCGGCAGCGGATGCGTTGGCCAAACAGCAAGCCGAGGCAAAAGCGAAAGCCGATGCACAGCACGCAGCTGAGATCGCGAAGGCGAAGGCGGAAGCACAGCACGCAGCTGAGATCGCGAAAGCGGCAGCGGACGCGAAGGCAGCGGCAGCCCAAGCCGAGGCGGAAGCGGCGGCGAAGGAATTGGCGACAGCGAAGGCAGAAGCGAAGACGGCGCTGAAAAGTCTGTCTGAATCGCAGGATGCGCTGGACAAAGGGGAGCAGGATGCGGCGAGCTTCCGCTACTACAAATCGGTGCTGGAGCTGAAGCTCAAGGCAGCGGACAAGGGAGATGCGGCAGCCCAGTACGAAGTCGGCAAAATGTACGACAAGGGTCAAGGCGTCAAGCAGGACTTCAACGAGGCGATCAAGTGGTACCTGAAATCGAGCCGGCAGAGTTATGCCAGGGCCTTCCTTGGGCTGGGCGGGATAAGCGAACTTGGGCACGGTATTCCGCAAAACTACAGCAGGGCAGCGGTTCGCTATGAACAGGGTGCGAAGCTGGGAGATGCAGAATCGCAACGAAAGCTGGGTGACATGTACTACACCGGAAAAGGCGTGGACCAGGACTTCAAGAAGGCAGGGTTGTGGTATGGCAAGGCAGCGGCGCAAGGCGAAATTGAGGCGCAATACAATCTGGCAATGATGCTGGAAGTTGGGCAGGGCGTGACGTCCGACAGCGGCGCGGCGGCGGAGTGGTATTACAAGGCGGCGCAGCAGGCGAAGCGGGAAAGAGACCAGACCGACGCGAAGCTGGCGAAGCTGCAGTCTGATGCACAAGCGCTGGTGAAGGCAGAAGACGAAGCGAAGCAGGCGGCGCAGGCGAAGGCGGCGGCGGACGCGAAGGCGCAGGCGGACGCGTTGGCCAGGCAACAAGCCGAGGCAAAAGCGAAAGCCGATGCGCAGTTAGCAGCGGAAGTTGCCAAGGCGAAGGAAGAAGCGCGTCTGGCAGTGGAAGCGAAAGCGGCGGCGGAGGCGAAGGCGGCGGCGGACGCGTTGGCCAGGCAGCAGGCCGAAGCGAAGGCGCAAGAACAAGCGCGCCTGGCGGCAGAGGTTGCGAAGGCAAAAGAACAAGCGCGTGTGGCGGCGGAAGCGAAAGCAGCAGAACAGGCACAGGCGCAGGCGGACGCGTTGGCAAAACAGCAGGCCGAAGCAAAGGCACAAGAACAAGCGCGCCTGGCGGCCGAGGTTGCGAAGGCAAAAGAACAGGCGCGTGTGGCGGCGGAAGCGAAAGCAGCAGAACAGGCACAGGCGCAGGCGGACGCGTTGGCAAAACAGCAGGCCGAAGCAAAGGCACAAGAACAAGCGCGCCTGGCGGCCGAGGTTGCGAAGGCAAAAGAACAGGCGCGTGTGGCGGCGGAAGCGAAAGCAGCGGAACAGGCACAGGCGCAGGCGGACGCGTTGGCAAAACAGCAGGCCGCAGCAAAGGCGCAAGAACAAGCGCGCCTGGCGGCTGAGGTTGCGAAGGCAAAAGAACAGGCGCGTGTGGCGGCGGAAGCGAAAGCAGCGGAACAGGCACAGGCGCAGGCGGAAGCGTTGGCCAGGCAGCAGGCCGAGGCGAAGGCGCAAGAACAAGCGCGTCTGGCGGCTGAGGTTGCGAAGGCGAAAGAACAAGCGCGCCTGGAGGTGGAAGCAAAGGCTGCAGCAGCGGCCAGGGCGAAAACCGAACAACTGGCAAGACAGCAGGCCGAGGCGAAAGCGAGAGAAGATGCACGGCAGGCGATGGAAGTTGCGAAGGCCGGGAAACAAGCGCGTGTCGCGGCGGAACAGGCAACTGCACAACCGCAGACTATATCAAATCAGCAGGCGAAACAGGCGGCAGGCGTTGTTGTTGCAAAAATCGATGGCAATGCGAAACAAGCAGTGGGGATCGCAAAGAATACGGATGTTGGAGTATCCGGCAAGACTGCTGTACGACCACCCATCGAACCAGTGGGAGTTCAGATTGCACGCACCGTGAAAAACTGGGCTGCGGCGTGGGCGAACAAGAACCTGCAGGACTATCTGACTTCTTACGTGCCTGATTACAGTCCGGAAGGCATGAGTCATGACGCCTGGAAACAGCAGCGTATCGATCGGGTCGGGCGGGCAAAAAATATCCAGATTTCGCTGACCAATATCAAACTCAGCATGAAGGATGGCAGTCATGCAACCGTCTCATTCACCCAGGACTACCGTTCTGATAATTACCAGGATAAGGTGACCAAAACGTTACAGATGATCAAGCAAATGGATCGCTGGTTGATTGAACAGGAAAGTGTTGGCAAGGTGCTAAGGCTTAAGACCTTTCCGGTCGAGACTACAAAACCTGAGGCGACGGCAGTCCCGGCCGTAGTGAAAAAGCCAGTCGCGGAGATCTTGCCGGACAACAAGAAACCAGCAGCCAAGGCATCGACGATAGCTCCGATGTCGCCGGAAGCTGAAGCCAAAGCCAGGGCCGAAGCCGAAGCCGAAGCGAACGCATTGATAAACGGGGTCATGAATAAGCTGGATAGCGGCAAGCAATAATGGTGCGATAGAAATTGCTCCGATTCCTCCCATTGCTAGTGCCGATTTGAATGGCAACCACGAAGTCCAATGCAAAACAGATCGGGTTGATGTATTTCAATATGTCCGGAAATTCCGGGTTTCGATCTGCCGTGACCGTTTGCAGCATTTTTCATCTTCCGGGGAAAAGGTACCAATGCGCCGATCTGTACTAATAATCCGGCTTTATCAGGAATGTTGAATGTGTAGCCAGAGATCATGACGCTATATGCATTCATTGCAGTCGGCATGGGCGCGATGGCAGGTGCGTGGTTGCGCTGGACTTTGGGAATGTGGCTCAATCCTGCATTACCGCAGCTGCCTTTGGGCACGCTGGCTGCCAACCTGGTTGGCGGCTATCTGATCGGTCTGGCAGTCGCTTTCTTCATGCAGCATCCGGGCTTGTCGCCGGAATGGCGATTGTTCATCATTACCGGTTTCCTTGGCGCGCTGACGACCTTTTCCACCTTTTCTGCGGAAACCGTTACCTTGTTGATGCGTGGCCAGTATGCATGGGGTACGGCGATTATCGCAATGCATCTCGGCGGTTCGCTGCTGATGACCGTGATCGGCATGCAGACATTCAAGTGGTTCCACCTATAGGGGCGTTCGATATGCAAAGCGTTTATCTCAAATTCTATGTAGCAGAAAAGCAGCGACACGATGGCACGCTTCTGTATGAGTGGCTGCTGGAACAGGGCAAAGAAGCTCGACATGCCCGGCGGTTCGGCGTATCGAGCCATTGCCGGTTTCGGGCGGCATGGCCATCTGCATGAAGAAACATTTTTCGAACTCGCCGGAGAGATGCCGGTGCAGGTAGAGTTCGTGGTAGATGCGGCATCGGCTGACAAATTCCTGGAAGCAATGGCTGCCCGGAAATTGAATCTGTTCTATGTGCGATATGCAGTGGAATCAGGTGTGGTGTAACCACAGTCGGACGATCCCGATGCAGGTTGTCATTCAGGACGTCGAAACCGAACAGTTCCGCCAACCCCTCCCTCTGCGTTAAAATGCCGCACCATGACCAACCCACAACTTTCCGTCGTCATTCCGGTCTATAACGAAGAGCAGGGCCTGCAGGCGCCTGTTCGACCGTTTGTACCCGGCACTGGACAGACTGGGCATCCCGTACGAGATCCTGTTCGTCAACGACGGCAGCCGCGACCGTTCCGCCGCGATCCTGCGCGAGCAGTTCCAGGCGCGCCCGGAGGTGACGCGGGTGATCCTGTTCAACGGCAATTTCGGCCAGCACATGGCGATCATGGCGGCGTTCGAGCAGAGCCGCGGGCAGCGCATCGTCACGCTGGATGCCGATCTGCAGAATCCGCCGGAGGACATCGGCCTGCTGCTGGCGAAGATGGACGAGGGCCACGACTACGTCGGTTCGATCCGCCGCAAGCGCAACGACAGCTGGTGGCGGCATGTCGCCTCGCGCATGGTGAACGGATTGCGCGAACGCACCACGCGCATCAAGATGACCGACCAGGGTTGCATGTTCCGCGCCTACGACCGGCGCATCATCGATGCGATCAATTCCTGCCGCGAGGTGAGCACCTTCATTCCGGCGCTGGCCTATACCTTTGCGCGCAATCCGGCCGAGGTGGTGGTCGGGCATGAGGAACGCGCGGCGGGGGAATCGAAGTATTCGCTGTACAGCCTGATCCGCCTCAACTTCGATCTGATGACCAGCTTCTCGCTGGTGCCGCTGCAGATGTTTTCCATGCTGGGCATCGCGATTTCCGTCCTGTCCGGTTTCTTCGTGGTGTTCCTGGCGTTGCGCCGCCTGATCATCGGGCCGGAAGCGGAAGGGTTGTTCACACTGTTCGCCATCGCCTTCTTCCTGATCGGCATCACGCTGTTCGGCATCGGCTTGCTGGGTGAATACATCGGGCGCATCTACCAGCAGGTGCGCCACCGTCCGCGCTACCTGGTCGAAGCCATACTGGAACAGCAACTGATACGGAAAAAATCCAGCCGGCAACCGCGGAAATCAAAGTGGCCGCTTCGTCCATGAGCAGTGCGGTCGTTTTCGCCTACCATAATGTCGGCGTGCGTTGCCTGTCGGTGCTGCTTGCGCATGGCGTGGAGGTGCCGCTGGTGGTGACACATCGCGACAATCCGCAAGAGAACATCTGGTTCGGCAGCGTCGCAGAACTGGCGATGCTGCATGGCATCCCGGTCATCACGCCGGATAACCCGAATGACGCAGAAGTCATTGCGCAGATCCGCGCCCTGCAGCCGGATTTCTTCTTTTCATTCTATTATCGCGAGATGCTCAAGCGCGGCATTGCTGGAGATACCCGGCCGCGGCGCGCTCAATATGCATGGCTCGCTGCTGCCCGAATATCGCGGCCGCGTGCCGGTGAACTGGGCGATAATCAAGGGCGAAACAGAGACCGGCGCAACGCTGCATTACATGACCGAGAAGCCGGACAACGGCGACATCGTGGCGCAGCAGGCAGTGCCGATCCTGCCTGATGATACCGCACTGGAAGTGTTCAACAAGGTGACGGTCGCTGCAGAGATCGCGCTGAACGCCGTATTGCCGGACCTGCTTGCGGGCAAGGCGCGCGCCGAGAAACAGGATCTGAGCAAGGGCGCATATTTCGGCGGCCGCAAGCCGGAAGACGGCAGTCATCGACTGGTCGCAGTCGGCGCAGCGGATACACAACCTGGTGCGCGCCGTGGCGCCGCCTTATCCGGGGGCGATGACGCAATTGCTGGGCAAGCCGATGCGCATCCTGCAAACGCTGGTAACCGTTGCACGGCGGCTGGCAAGCATCCCTGCCTTCTATGTAAAGGAGGGTAAGGCCTATGCGATCTGTGGCAGCGGCGTGCTGCGCGTGGTGCGCTTCGAACTGGATGGCGTCGAGATGAGCGCGGCAGAATTCGCGGCCAGCCATGGCGCAGAAAAATTTGAATTTGATTCGGCCAGATAAATGTCCGATTATGCCGAATGACGTGATTGACCTCATCCCCTCCCCCTTGCAGGGGGAGGGCTAGGGTGGGGGTAGAGACTTTGCATTATTCACCGTCCTACCCCCATCCCGGCCTTCCCCCTTAAAGGGGGAAGGAGCGAAAACCAGCCATCTTGGGCGGCTCCCGGCTTTGTCTGGGGTAATTTAACTGTGTAAGGAATAAGAAATGAAAAAAGTCCTGATCCTGGGCGTGAACGGCTTCATCGGCCACCATCTGTCCAATCGCATCCTTGCCACCACCGACTGGGAAGTCTATGGCATGGACATGAACACCGAGCGCATCACCGACCTGCTGGCCAGCCGCGCTTCCATTTCTTCGAAGGCGACATCACCATCAACCGCGAATGGATGGAGTACCACATCCGCAAGTGCGACGTGATCCTGCCGCTGGTGGCGATCGCCACGCCGTCGACTTACGTCAAGGAGCCGCTGCGCGTGTTCGAGCTGGACTTCGAGGCCAACCTGCCGATCGTGCGTGCGGCGGTGAAATACGACAAGCACCTGGTGTTTCCGTCGACTTCCGAAGTCTATGGCATGTGCCACGACGAGGAATTCGACCCGGACGAGTCCGAACTGATCTGCGGTCCGATCAACAAGCCGCGCTGGATCTATTCCTGCTCCAAGCAGCTGATGGACCGCGTGATCTGGGCCTACGGCATGCAGGACGACCTCAACTTCACGCTGTTCCGCCCGTTCAACTGGATCGGCGCCGGGCTGGATTCGATCCACACCCCGAAGGAAGGCAGCTCGCGCGTGGTGACGCAGTTTCTCGGCCACATCGTGCGCGGCGAGAACATCAGCCTGGTCGATGGCGGACAGCAGAAGCGCGCCTTCACCTATATCGATGACGGCATCGACGCGCTGATGAAGATCATCGCCAACCAGGACGGCATCGCCACCGGCAAGATCTACAACATCGGCAATCCGGCCAACAACTATTCGATCCGCGACCTCGCCGACATGATGCTCAAGCTGGCGAAGGAATATCCCGGAATATCGCGATTCCGCCGCCAAGGTGAAGATCGTCGAGACGACCTCTGCCGCCTATTACGGCAAGGGTTACCAGGACGTGCAGAACCGCGTGCCGAAGATCACCAACACTTGCGAAGAACTGGACTGGAAGCCGACCATCCCATGGCCGACACCTTGCGCAAGATTTTCGATGCCTATCGCAGCCAGATGGCGAGGCGCAAGGCTTGATGGACTGAACTGTTTGCCCGGTTTCCCGGCAGGAATGGGAAGGTATTTGCGTCAAAAACTTCGGAGCCATTGCAGCAGGAAGGCCAAGGGATCGGGCGTTAGAGCCTGTCAGTAACCGCGAAGCGTTAGAAAATGCCCACAACAACTCGCCCTCAAGATCGACGTAGACACCTATCGCGGCACGCGCGAAGGTGTGCCGCGCCTGGTCGATGCGCTCAAGCGGCATGATGCGCAAGCCACATTCTTTTTCTCGCTTGGCCCGGACCATACCGGCCGCGCCATCCGGCGCGTGTTCCGTCCCGGTTTCCTGGGGAAGGTGTCTCGCACGTCGGTGCGGGAGCATTACGGTATCAAGACGCTGCTGTACGGCACGCTGCTGCCCGGTCCCGGACATCGGACGCAAATGCGCCGACATCATGCGCTCGGTGCGCGATGACGGATACGAGGTCGGCATCCATTGCTACGACCATATCCGCTGGCAGGATTATGTCGCGGACGAGGATGCAGAATGGACGCAACGCGAGCTGCAGCTGGCGATCGACCGCTTCACCGAGATATTCGGCGAGGCGCCGAAGGCGCATGCGGCTGCCGGCTGGCAGACCAACCGCCATGCCTTGCGCCTGACTCAGCGCCTGGGATTCGATTACAGCTCCGATACGCGCGGCAGCCATCCGTTCATTCCGACCTGGCATGCCGAGATCATCGCCTGTCCGCAATTGCCCACCACGCTGCCGACGCTGGACGAATTATTGAATCGAGAAGACGTGACGCCGGACAGCGTCGCACAGCAGCTGTTGCAACTGACCAGATTCCCGCCCGCGACCGGCCATGTGTTCACGCTGCATGCAGAACTCGAGGGAGGCAAATTGCTGCCGATATTCGAGCAATTGCTGGAAGGCTGGAAACAGCAGGGCTATGAACTGGTTTCGATGAGGCAATACCTGGAAGGACTGGAAGGCGCGCTGCCACGGCACGAAGTGGTGATGGGGCCGGTGGAGGGACGCGTCGGTTCGCTCGCGCTGCAACAAGAAGGATTATTGATTTATCCCGGGCGTAACCGCATGGTGAAGGCCGGATGAAGCGAAGTGTATCTTCTGTCCTTCATTCGGCCTGCAGGTTTTGCTGAATCACTTATCTGGCACCGGCAAGCGCAGCCAGGCCGCATACAGCGCGGGCACGAACAGGATGGTAAGCAGCGTGGCGAACAGCAGTCCGCCCATGATGGCATAAGCCATCGGTCCCCACAGCACGCTGCCGGTCAGCGGGATCATCGCCAGGATCGCGGCAGCCGAAGTGAGCGTGATCGGACGGAAGCGGCGCACGGTGGATTCGCGGATCGCATCCCAGGGTGACAATCCCGCCTCCCGGTCCTGGCGGATCTGGTCGATCAGGATCACGGTGTTGCGCATGATCATGCCGCCCAGCGCGATGGTGCCGAGCATGGCGACGAATCCGAACGGCTTGTGGAACACCAGCAGCGCCACCGCCACGCCGATGATGCCGAGCGGCGCGGTCAGCAACACCATGAAGGTGCGCGACAGCGACTTCATCTGGATCATCAGGATGCTCAGTATCACTCCCAGCATCAGCGGCATGCCGGCGTTGATCGAGTCCTGCGCGCCGGCGTTCTCGCCCAGTTCCCCACCCAACTCGATGCTGTAGCCGTCCGGCAGCGTCGCGCGCAATGCGTCCAGTTGCTTGTTCAGTGCCATACCCACATCGGTGGCCTGCACGCCCTCGATGATGTCGGCGCGTACCGGCAGCGAGATGTCGCGGTCCTTGCGCCAGACGATCGGGTCTTCCAGCTGGTAGGAGATAGTGGCGACCTGGCGCAACGGCACGCTACGACCCCGCGGCAGGCTGGATGGCCAATTCGCCGACCTGCTCCAGCGTCTTGCGTTCGCTGGCGGGTGAGCGCAGCACGATGTCGATCAGGCGGTCGTTCTCGCGGAACTGGCCGACTGTCAATCCGTCGGTCACGGTGCGCAGGGTGCGGGCGATGTCGGCCGAGGTAACGCCTGCCGCGCGCGCGCGGTCCTGGTCGACTTCCACATGCAGCATCGGCGTCTGCACACCCCAGTCAGGATGCACGTCGCGCAGGCGCTGATCCTTGCGCATCAGGTCCGCGACCTGGTTACCGATGTCCTTGACCGTGCCCAGATCGCTGCCGAGCACGCGGAATTCGACCGGGTAACTGACCGGCGGGCCGAGCGGCACCCGGTTAACGCGGATGCGCACGCCGGGGAAGTTCTCGGCCGTGTCCTTGCGCAACTCTTTCCACCACGCGCTGGCGCGCCTCGACGTCGCGCGCCAGCACCACGATCTGCGCGAAATTGGGCCGGTACAGCTGCTGGTCCAGCGACAGGAAAAAGCGCGGCGAACCATAGCCGGCATAAGTGACGTAGCTGGCGATGTCCTTGTCATCCTTGCAGCAGGTCCTCGACCCGTGCCGCTTCGCGCTGGGTGGCGTAGATGCTGGTGCCTTCCGGCATCCATACGTCGATCAGTATCTCGACCCGGTTGGAGGAGGGAAAGAACTGCTTCTCGGTGAATTTCATGCCGACGACGCCAAGCAGGAACAGCAGCAGCGTGCCGACCAGCACGGTCTTGCGGTGGTGCAGACACCACTCGATCACCGATCGCAGCCGGGTATAGAACGGGGTATTGAAGATCTCGTGGCCGTGTCCTTCATGGCTTTTCAGAATATGAAATCCAGCCAGCGGCGTGACGAAGATCGCGGCGACCCACGACACCAGCAAGGCGATGGTCACCACCGCAAACATCGCGAAGGTATATTCGCCGGTCGCCGATTGCGCGGTGCCGATCGGCAGGAAACCGGACGCGGTGATCAGCGTGCCGGTGAGCATCGGGAACACCGTGGCGGTATAGGCAAAGGTGGCCGCGCGCATGCGGTCGTAGCCTTCCTCCAGTTTGCGCACCATCATCTCCACCACGATCATCGCATCGTCCACCAGCAGGCCCAGCGCGATGATCAGCGCGCCGGTCGAGATACGGTGCAGGTCGATGTGGAAGATATGCATGATGAAGAACGTGGCGCACAGCACCAGCGGGATGGTGACCGCGACCACCATCCCGGCGCGGAAGCCCAGGCTGGCAAAGCTGACCAGCAGCACGATGGCGACCGCTTCCATGAACGTGTTCATGAATTCGCCGACAGCCTTCTTGACCACGCTGGGCTGGTCGGAAACGCGGGCGAACGTGATGCCGACCGGTAGACGGCCCTGCAGCGATTTCATTTCCCGATTGAGGTCGCGGCCCAGGCGCAGCACGTCGCCGCGCGGCTTCATCGAGATGGCCAGGCCGATGGCCGGCTTGCCGGCATAGTGCATGGTGATCTCCGGCGGGTCGAGGTAACCGCGTTTCACTTCGGCGATATCGCCGAGGCGCAGGGTGCGCCCGTTCACACGCAACGGCATGTTGCGCAGGTCGTCGACAGACTTGAATTCGCCGTTCACGCGCAACGGCACGGAAAAATCGGCGGCATGCAGCTGGCCCGCATCCTGCACGATGTTCTGCGCCTGGATCGCCTGCGCGATCGCCAGCGGCGGTATGCGCAGCGTGGCCAGGCGCTGGGTGGAAATGGCGATGGTGACCTGTTCCGGCTGCACGCCGACCAGTTCGACCTTCTCGACATCCTTCAGCCGGATCAATTGCTGCTGCACCATCTCCGTGTAACGGCGCAATTCCTCAAGGCTGAAGCCCTCGCCGGTGAAGGCATAGATGGAGCCGAATACATCGCCGAACTCGTCATTGAAATTGGGACCGATGACACCTGATGGCAGGGTGTACCGGATATCGCCGATCTTCTTGCGCACCTGATACCACAGTGCCGCCACCTGGTTGCGCGGCGCGGTGTCGAGCAGGCGCAGGATGATGATCGACTCGCCGCTGCGCGAGTAGCTGAAGGTGTCGCGATAATAGGGTATTTCCTGCAGCTTCTTGACGATGCGCTGGGTCAGCTGTTCGTCCACCTGGCTCGGCGTGGCGCCCGGCCACAAAGTGCGGATCACCATGCCGCGAAAGGTGAAGTCCGGGATCCTCGCGCTGGCCGAGCTGGAAATAGGACAGCACGCCCGCGACGGCCACCACGGCCAGGAAGAACCAGGCCAGTTCGCGCTGCTTCAGCGCCAATGCGGTGAGGTTGAAGCGCTCGTTCATTTGCTCGACTTGACCTTCTCGCCATCGCGCAGCAGGTTGGCACCGGCGATCACCACGGTATCACCGCTGTTCAGGCCGTTGACCACGCGCACGCTGTCGCCGTCGATGTCGCCCAGCGTGACTGCCGTGCGGTGCACGATATCGCTGCCGTCGACGACCCATACCCCGGGTTTGCCATCGCGGCTGGTCACGGCGCCCAGCGGCAGGACCAGTGTCTGCGCGCCGGCGGCGTGCACCTCGACCGTGGCGCTCATGCCGAGCCGCATGGCTGCATCGGCATCGCTGACCGCGATACGGGCGGCGAAGGTGCGCGTGGCCGGATCGGCTGCGGCAGCCAGTTCGCGCAACTTGCCGGTGTAGGTCTTGCCTGGCAGCGCATTCAGGCTGATCGTGATGAGAGCGGTCGAGCGCACGTGGGGCAGCATGACTTCCGGCAGGTGCACGGCGATCTCCTTTTCATCGCCGCGTGCCAGGCTCAGCACCGGTTGGCCGGGATCGACCACCTGGCCGGGGTTGCAGTCGTAGGCGGTGACGATGCCGTCGCTGCCGGCCGTCAGCGCGGTGTAGTCCACCTTTCTTGTCTGTTCGGCATGGGTCGACTGCATCGCATCGACCTGCGCGCGAGCTGCATCGGCGGTGGCCTGTCTCTGGTCGAGCGCGGCGGCGGACACGAAGCCCTTGTCGCGCAGGGAACGATATCGGGCAAGTTCGGCTTCAGCCAGCTTGAGTGCGCTGCGTGCCTGTGCTGCGCTGGCGGCGCCGCCTTGTGCGGCCAATTCAAGATCGGTCGGCTCCAGTCGCGCCAGCACCTGTCCGCGCCGCACCGAATCTCCCAGGTTCACCCTGCACTCCGTTACCTTGCCGCCGACGCGAAAGCCCAGCGGCGTCTCGTGCCGCGCGCGCACCTCGCCCGGCAGGCTTGCTGCGGCCCCGCCCGGCATCAAGCCCATCTGCATGGTCTTGACCGGGCGCAGCGCTTCGGGCGGGGCGGGCGGTTTGTTGCAGGCGGCGAGCAATGACAGGGTGAGCAGGAACAGGCATTTACGCATCGGGCATCTCCTTGATCAGCGCGCCCTGCCACAAGGCGCGCAGGGCGGCATCCAGTTCGGACAGGTAATCGGGCAGCAGCATGGCGGAAACGCCGGGGCTGGTGCAAAGCGGCTGGTCGCTGCCGACCAGTTGCCACAATCCCAGGATCAGCGCGTAGGAACGCATCAGCAGCTGCACCCCGCTGGCGGTATCCGGCAACGGAAAGTGTGCGCACAGCAATTGGCCGGCAGTCATCAGTGTTGTCGCAATGCGCTGGTCGAAGGCTTCGGCTGCATCTGCGGTGACGCCCTTGTGGCGCAGGCCCGCAACCAGCGTGGCCAGCGGCAGGAAAGCCGCGACACTGACGATATGGTCGCGCGTGAGCTGCATCACGTCATCAAAATCCATCTTGCTGCGTTTCGAGGCACGCGCGATCAGCGCGGAGAAAAATGCCTGCATTTGCCGCTCGTGCGCGGCCAGCAGCAGATCTTCCTTGCTCCTGAAATAAAGGTACACCGTACCCTTTGCCACGCCTGCCTTGTTTGCTACCTCGGCCACGCTGGGTATGCGCTCGGGTTTTTGCAACCACAGTGACTCTGCAGCATTCAACAATTGGTTGCTGCGAAGTTCGCGTGCTTCCTGGGTAGCTCGATGCCTGGACATTTATGACTATCAGTCAGTAAAGAAAATGCATGATAAATGACCAATAGTCATTATTTCAAGAAGCATGCATTCGGAGCATCAATAACCAGTTGAGAAACATTATGCAACCAGTTATTTTAATACTGGATTATGCGGCGCATGAGATGTGGGTCGAGTTGATGCCGAGCCGTACTTATCAATGGTGTGTTAGCGTGCTTGAGCTACCAGCAACTGCTCAAACTCTTGCGGAGGAAGAGCTTTCGCAAACAGAAAGCCTTGGGCAAAGTCGCATCCGGCATTAGCCAGCAAGTTGCGTTGCCCTTCAGTTTCCACTCCTTCCGCGATGACTTTAAGACCCAGCTTGTGGGCCATCACGATGATCGCCTCTGACAAGGTCATGCTGTTTGCATCTGTCTCGAGGTGGCTCACGAAAGAGCGGTCTATTTTCAGGTAATCGATATCGAATTTCTTGAGGTAGGAAAGCGACGAATAGCCCGTGCCAAAATCATCTATCGCCACCTGGATGTCTGCGTCCCGCAGCCGGAGCAGTTCATCCGTCACCTCAGCATCGGCATGCAACAGCAATCCTTCAGTGATCTCAATGACGACGTTTGTCCCGGAAAGCCCCAGTTCCTTCAGATAGCCGGGCCAAATTGAAGCAAAACGAAAGTGCTCATTCCTGAATTGAACAGGTGATTTATTGATGCTCACCTGAAAATCGGGTACAAAATGACTAGCCCAATGCTTGGCCCAGCGCGCAGACTCCTTGAATACCCAATCACCGATTTCGTTGATCAATCCGGTTTCTTCGGCCAGCGGGATGAATTCCAGCGGGTTGACCAATCCCCGCTCGGAATGGTGCCAGCGGATAAGCGCTTCGGCCTTTCGAATGCGGCCGGTGGCCAGCTCGATGATCGGCTGGAAATGGATGCTGAATTGTCCGGCTTCAAGTGCGCCGCGCAAGTCGTTGGTCAAGCGCAGCCGTTTCTGCGCTATTTCCTGCAACGAGGCAGTGAAGAAACTGAAGCGGTTGCGACCCTTGTTCTTGGCCTCATACATCGCCTGGTCTGCGTTCTTTATCAGAATATCGATATCGCCGGCGTCATTCGGGTAAAGGGTGATGCCGATGCTGGCTGAAATATAGATATGTTCACCATCCAGATGGAATGGTTCTGAAAGCCTGAGCAGTATTTTCTGTGCGACATCCTCGACGTGTATCGAGTCGGAAATGGCTGACAGCACAATGGTGAACTCGTCTCCGCCGAGGCGAGCTACGGTGTCCGATTCACGCACGCATGCACTGATGCGGTTTGCCGCTTCCTTCAGCAACAGGTCGCCCATCGCATGTCCCAGCGTGTCGTTCACTTCCTTGAACTGGTCGAGATCGACCAGCAGCAATGCCAGTGGCAGGCTGGCCCGGATCGACTTCTTGGTTTCCTGCTCAAGGCGATCATGGAACATGTCCCGATTGGGCAATCCGGTCAGCGTGTCGAAATTGGCCTGTCGCCAGATCAGCTCTTCGGATTTCTTCTTTTCAGTGATGTCGGAAAACAACGCCACGTGGCGAAGAATCGATCCGTCAGCATTGCGTATGGTGTTGATGGTGAGCCATTTTGCATGGATCTCGCCATCCTTGCGCTTATCCCATATTTCGCCCTGCCATTTGCCGGTGGTAAAAATCGTGTTCCACATCGCCTGGTAAAAAGCCTCGTCATGACGTCCGGATTTGAACATCCGTGGATTCTTGCCCTTGACCTCCTCGAAGCTGTAGCCGGTTATTGTCGTGAAAGCGGGATTGACGGAAATGATCCGGTTGTTTTCATCGGTGACCAGCATGCCTTCACTGCTGTTCTGGAGAACCATCGAGGACAGTTGCAGCGCTTCCTCTATCTGTTTGCGCTTTGAAATATCACGGGCAAAAGCGCAGTTATATTCTTCATCGCCATAACGCATGTAATTTACCGAGACTTCCACTGGATAAATTTCACCGCTCTTGGTGCGATGTCTGGTCTCGAAAGTGTAGGAACCATGCTTTTTGAGTTCTTCCCAATGCTGGGGCCAGACTTCAGCCGAATAGTCCGGGTCGAAGTCGGGAATGCTCATCTGCAGCATCTCTTCCATCGTATAGCCCAGGGAATTGCAAGCAGCCAGGTTCGCATAGAGGATCTGTGCCTTGGAGTTCACCCAGGTGACCTTGTCTGCCATGTGATCCATGGAGAACTTCATCACCTCCATCGTGCGTTGATCGAATTTGCGCTGGGTGATGTCGCGGACGAAGGAGCAGACCAGTTCCTGGCCCTTGAAGTCAAAAAAGTTTGCAATGATCTCGACATTGATGAGCTTGCCGTTCTTGTGCCGGTGCGTGCCGGTGAAAGTGGTTGAGCCTTGCTGCTTGATCTTCGCCCAGGTTTCAGGCCATTTTTCAATGGGGTAATCAGGATTCAGTTGTCCCAATATCATCGAAGTCAGCTCTTCCCGGCTGTAGCCAACCATCATGCATGCACCATTATTTACTTCCCGGATCCGTGACTGTTCATCGATCCAGTAAATGGCGTCTGCGACATGATCGATCGCGAACTGGATTAATTCAGGATTTCTGGGCGGTTCGGTATGGCTTGTCATAATGATCGGTAGAAGTTTTCCCCAAGGGCATTTGCCAGCATTTGGTCAGTCAGGGATTATGATGCCCGCGGCAGTGTTGATGCAAAGAAAGCAATGGTATTTTATACATCATAGAATAACGGGGTTCAAGTTTGTTTGGCGTGCTTCATGCGGGCTATCAGGAAAGGCCGGTTACGCTGAATGTTCCATCATTTCGGCCGTGTCGATCTCCATTCAAACCTGGGCCCTGTGCTAGAATCGCGACGCTGAAAAAGCCAGGTAAATGCGGCTGAATGTCGGGCCTGCAGAATCCGGCTGCGTGGGCTCATCCTTGCGAATTGCCTGCCAGCCCATGCTTATGCCAAAGTGTGGCCTGGGCGGTGACAGGTGATCGTCTAATAATTTTGGAACAGCCAATCAAGTGAACCATGCGATCAGACTGAGCATTATTACAGGCTTGATTTTTGCGCTATTCAGCTACTGGGGGATCAGGGCACCTGATGGCGAAGTGGTTTTTCGAACGGCACAGGCGCTTGCCTCCAATGGCGAGTTCGCTGTATCAGATGATCCTGTACTGAACGGGTTCGGGCTATCCACCGGAAAGGACGGGAAGCTCTATTCGTTGTTCGGACCGGGGGAGGCCATCGCCGCAGTACCGCTGTACAAATTGTCCGAAGCGATCGATCACAGCGGATGGTTGCGGGAAGCGCCGTCTCTGGTCGGCAAAAGCTTCTTCGTGCATGGCGGCATGCCGAGTTTCCTCCAGGGTAAGTATCCGGATGACCTGTCGCCTCATGCACTGCGCATGGTCATGTGTCTGTTCAACATCATTGTCAGTTCATTGTGCGCCCTGGTTTTTTTCCTGACGACAAAGGCGCTGACCCGGTCTGACCCGAGCGCCCTGCTGGTTTCGGTGCTTTTCGCCTTTGGTTCCCTGCTGTTTCCCTATTCAGGCACATTCTTCAGTGAGCCGCTGGCCACATTGTGGGTGATGCTGTCGTTTTATCTTCTGGTTCGCCACGGGGGGGGAGAGATTCAGTGGCGCTGCCGGTACTGCTTGCTGCCGGCATTGCCCTTGGGCTGGCTGCGGCAACGCATATCAGCGCGGTGCTGTTCGCACCGTTCTTTTGCGTCTATGCCGCGTACCTGGCCAGGAAGGACGCTGTCTCCCGGGTCTATGCCGGAGCGGCAGGCGCGGTCATTTTTGCGGCGGGTGCGGCCTTGCTGCTGGCCTTGCTTGGTTACTATGACTACGCCAGATTCGGCGACATATTTGAAACGGGTCGCACGGCGGGCGCAAATACTTACGGCACCTTTGTTGCACCCTGGCGGGGCTTGTGGGCGGAGTTATTCAGTGCGGGCAAGGGCCTGTTCTTCTATTGTCCAGCGATCATACTGGGCCTGCTGGCGTGGCCGGCATTCCACAAGAAGCATCGCGTGATGTCATTCGTCATCCTGGCGGCAGCACTGTTCAGGGTGATATTCATCGCTGCACGCAGCGACTGGCATGGGGGCTTCAGCCTCGGGCCCAGGTATCTGGTCATGCTGATTCCATTCCTGCTGCTGCCCATAGGGGTTTGGGTCAGCGAGTCCATTCGTGCAGGGAACAGGAAGGCGATGCTCATGTTTGCAGCGGGTTCGCTGGCCTGCATTGCCCAGCAGATCTATTTTTCCCTGGGAGAGATATTTTCATTCCTGTACTCGGTCAAGTGGTCCGGCATGAATCGAGGGGTAAATGTCCTCAAGGATGATGTCATCTACCTGGACTGGGATGTCTCTCCCTTGCTGCATATTCTGAATGGACAACGCGGGCCGGTGCTTTTGAGCTGGATAGGACTGAACAATTACACGCTGTGGTTGCTGCTGGTGTTGATTGCTGGCGTGGCCTTGTCGCTGGTAAATATCGTTACGCTCAAGACCGCATTCTGGCGCAGGGTATAGAGTTATTCACCTGTTAAGCGGCTTGCCAATGCTCAATTATCAGCTGCAACGAGGTTGCACCGTTGTACTCGTTGGCAGCCAGTTTGAAGGTGGCAGAGATGCGTTCTGGCAAGGGGTCAACGCTGAAAAAATGCATGGCTTCCACGATGCTGCGGGCGGTGGCCAGGCGCAGCTTAAGGTGTTTTTCGCCGACCACGCGCTGGGACTGTACCTCGAAAACGCCTTCAAACAGTGGCTGCGGGAACCCCTGGCCCCATACTTGCTGCTCCAGCGTCTGAGCCGTCTGTAGCGAAAAATCCCCGCTTTCCAGCTGTCCGTCTGTTTCGATGATCCGGGTCAGTTCTGCAGGAGTAAGCAGTTGCCGGGCGACAGCTTCGAAGGCGGACTGAAACTCGGCGAAATGTTCTTCGCGCAGGCTGAGGCCGGCGGCCATCGCGTGACCGCCGAATTTCTGCAGCAGGTGTGGATGGCGTTTGGCGACCAGGTCGAGCGCGTCGCGCAGGTGCAGACCGGCAATGCTGCGCCCGGAGCCTTTCAGTTCGCCGTCCGCTGCGCGCGCAAAAGCGATCACCGGCCGATGGAACTTGTCCTTCAGGCGCGAAGCGAGGATGCCGATCACGCCCTGGTGCCAGCTTGCGTCGAACAAAGTGAGACTGAATCCATCCGCGGGATCGGCGCTCTCCAGTGCGGCAAGCGCGGCCTCCTGCATGCCGGCTTCGATGCTGCGCCGCTCACGGTTGAGGTCGTCCAGTTTGACTGCGAGTTTCGCCGCCTCGGCCGCATCATCGGTCAGCAGGCAGCGGATGCCGAGGCTCATGTCCTCCAGCCGTCCGGCGGCGTTCAGGCGCGGACCGACCACGAAACCCAGTTCATAGGTGGAAGCCTTGTTGGGCGGCTTGCGCGCTATCTGCAACAGGGCGTTGATGCCGGCGCAGGCGCGCCCGGCACGGATGCGTTGCAATCCCTGATGCACCAGGATACGGTTGTTGTCATCCAGCTTCACCACGTCGGCGACCGTGCCGAGTGCGACCAGGTCGAGCAAGTTGGCCAGGTTGGGTTCGGCTGCCGCGCTGAATGTGCCGCGTGTGCGCAATTCGGCGCGCAATGCCAGCAGCACGTAGAACATCACGCCAACGCCGGCCAGATTCTTGCTCGGAAATTCGCAGCCCGGCTGGTTGGGGTTGACGATGCACAGCGCTTCCGGCAGCACGTCGCCGGGCAGGTGGTGGTCGGTGACCAGCACTTGCATGCCTAGTCGGTTGGCTTCTGCCACGCCGTCCACGCTGGCGATGCCGTTGTCGACGGTGATCAGGATGTCCGGCGACGAGCTTGCGGCCAGGTGCACGATCTCCGGCGTCAGTCCGTATCCGTATTCGAACCGGTTCGGCACGATGAAATCCACCTGTGCGCCGAATGCGCGCAGTCCGCGCAGCGCGACGGTGCAGGCCGTCGCGCCATCGGCATCGTAGTCGGCAACGACCAGCAATCTTTTCCCCTCAGCGATCGCATCGGCAAGCAAGATGGCCATTTTCTGTGCATTCTTCAATTGCGTGAAGGGCAGCAGGCGGCTGGATTCGGCCTGTAGTTGCGAAGTGTCGTGGATGCCGCGCGCCGCGTAGATGCGCGCCATCAGTGGTGCCATGCCGGTAGCGACAAGGAACTCTGCGGCTTCCGGCGGATAACTGCGGGTGACGATGTTCGGCATGGCAACAGGCGATAGATACTGGGAGGCTGCAGTTTAACAGGCCCGGGAGAAAGTCGTGTCGCCCTCGTTTTTTGCAGGCGCTTCAGGTAAAATCGCGAACTATTTTTCCAACAAGTACAGGCATATCGTGGCATTGATCGTCCAGAAATACGGCGGCACCTCAGTCGGCAGCCCGGAGCGCATCCAGAACGTCGCGCGGCGCGTCGCCAGGTTCAAGGCACAGGGGCACCAGGTGGTGGTGGTGGTTTCCGCGATGAGCGGCGAGACCAACCGCCTGATCGCGCTGGCCAAGGAGATCCAGCCGCATCCCGATCCGCGCGAGCTGGATGTAGTGATCTCCACCGGCGAACAGGTGACCATCGGCTTGCTGGCGATGGCGCTGCAGCGGGAAGGCGTGAAAGCGAAAAGCTATACCGGTGCGCAGGTCAGGATACTGACCGACAGCGCATTCACCAAGGCGCGCATCGTCAGCATCGACGAGGAGACCATCCTTGCCGACCTGGACAACGACAACGTCGTGGTGGTGGCCGGTTTCCAGGGCGTGGACGAGGAAGGCAACATCACCACGCTGGGGCGCGGCGGTTCCGATACCACCGGCGTGGCGATCGCGGCGGCATTGCGCGCCGACGAATGCCAGATCTATACCGACGTCGATGGCGTCTATACGACCGACCCGCGTGTGGTGCCGGAAGCGCGCCGGCTCAAAAGAATCACCTTCGAGGAGATGCTGGAGATGTCCAGCCTCGGTTCCAAGGTGCTGCAATTGCGCTCGGTCGAATTCGCGGGCAAATACAAGGTCAAGTTGCGCGTCCTGTCATCGTTCCTGGACGACCCGGGCGAGGGCACGCTGATCACTTTTGAGGAAGACGATAAAATGGAACAGGCAATCATTTCGGGTATAGCTTTCAATCGCGACGAAGCCAAGATCACCGTGCTCGGCGTGCCGGACCGGCCGGGCATCGCCTATCAGATACTCGGACCGGTGAGCGAAGCCAACATCGACGTGGACATGATCATCCAGAACGTCGGCGTGGATGGCTCGACCGATTTCTCCTTCACCACGCACCGCAACGACTTCGCCAAGGCGATGGGCATCCTGAAGAACCAGGTGCAACCACATATCGGTGCGCGCGAAGTGGTCGGCGACGACAAGACCGCCAAGGTCTCGGTGGTCGGCGTCGGCATGCGTTCCCACGTCGGCATCGCCAGCAAGATGTTCCGCACGCTGGCCGAGGAAGGCATCAATATCCAGATGATCTCCACCTCGGAGATCAAGATCTCGGTGGTGATCGACGAGAAATACCTGGAGCTGGCCGTGCGTGTGCTGCACAAGGAATTCGACCTGGATCAGGAAGCGGTATAAGCCGGCCCCCGCAAGCTCACCGCGTCCTACAGCTCTGGTGCGGCGCTGAATTAACCACGTTCCCTCCCCCTTGCAGGGGGAGGGTTAGGGTGGGGGTAGAGACTTTGCATACCCACTGTCTGTGGCAATTCCACCGTCCTACCCCCATCCCAGTTACCCCCTCGCTTCGCTCTCCCCCACTTAAAGGGGGAAGGAGTAAAGTCCTACAGCTCCGGTTTTACTGCAACTCCCCAAAGAAATTCCTGATCGCCAGCACCCGCTGGTTCAATTCCCCATATTTCAATTCGATCCTCAGCTTGTCCTGTCCGGCCATCTTGATGTGGCGCTTGCTCTGGATCATGGTGATGATCTTCATCGGATCGATCGGCGGGTTCGGCACGAACTGGATCACGATCGCCTCGCTTGATGCATCCACCTTGGTGATGCCGAGCGGCCTGGCGGCGATGCGCAGGCGGTGGCAGTCGAGCAGTGTCTTGCGCGGGGTCGGGCAGCAGGCCGAAGCGGTCGATCAGTTCCTGGTGCATGTCGTCGAGTTCTTCCTGGCGTGTTGCAGTTGGCGAGGCGCTTGTACAGCACCAGTCGCTGGTGGATATCGCCGCAGTATTCGTCGGGCAGCAGGGCCGGGGTGTGCAGGTTGATCTCGGTGGTGACGCCGAGCGGGTGCGCCATGTCCGGTTCCTTGCCCTGCCTGAGCGAAGTGATCGCGGCGTTCAGCATGTCGGCGTAGAGCGAGAAGCCGATCTCCTGCATCTCGCCGCTTTGCGATTCGCCCAGCACTTCGCCCGCACCGCGTATCTCCAGGTCGTGCATCGCGAGGTAGAAGCCGCTGCCCAGTTGTTCCATCGCCTGGATCGCCTCGAGCCGTTTCTTCGCCTGCGCGGTGAGCCCTTCCTTGCTGTCCACCAGCAGGTAGGCATAGGCCTGGTGGTGCGAGCGCCCGACGCGGCCGCGCAGCTGGTGCAGTTGCGCCAGGCCGAAACGGTCGGCGCGGTTCATGATGATGGTGTTGGCGGTGGGCACGTCGATGCCGGTTTCGATGATGGTGGTGCACAGCAGCACGTTGAAGCGCTGGTGGTAGAAATCGCGCATCACCGCTTCCAGGTCGCGCTCGCCCATCTGGCCGTGCGCGATGCGGATGCGCGCTTCCGGCAGCAGCGTCTCCAGTTTCTCCGCCATGTTGGCGATGGTGTCGACCTCGTTGTGCAGGAAATACACCTGGCCGCCGCGCTTCAGTTCGCGCAGCACGGCTTCGCGGATCACGCCCTGGCTGTACTCGCGACGAAGGTCTTGATCGACAGTCGCCGCTGCGGTGCGGTGGCGATCACCGAGAAATCGCGCAGCCCTTCCAGCGACATCGCCAGCGTGCGCGGGATCGGCGTGGCGGTCAGCGTCAGCACATCCACCTCGGCGCGCAGCGCTTTCAGGCGTTCCTTCTGCTGCACGCCGAAGCGGTGTTCCTCGTCGATGATGACCAGGCCCGAGGTTGTGGAACTTCACGCCCTTCTGGATCAGCTTGTGCGTGCCGATGATGATGTCGAGCTTGCCGTCATCCATGTCCTGCAGCGCCTGCGTCTGTTCCTTGGCGGAACGGAAGCGCGACAGCTCGGCGATCTTGACCGGCCAGTCGGCGAAGCGGTTGGAGAAATTCTGGAAGTGCTGTTCGGCCAGCAGCGTGGTCGGCACCAGCACCGCGACCTGCTTGCCGTCCATCACCGCGACGAAGGCGGCGCGCAAGGCGACCTCGGTCTTGCCGAAACCCGACATCGCCGCAGATCAGCCGGTCCATCGGCTTGCCGGATTGCAGGTCGAGGATCACCGCCTCGATGGCGGCGGCCTGGTCCGGCGTCTCCTCGAAACCGAAGCCGGCGGCAGAACGCCTCGTAGTCGTGATGGCTGAGCTTGAACGCATGGCCCTTGCGCAGTGGCGCGCTGCGCATACAGATTGAGCAGTTCGGCGGCGGTGTCGCGCACCTGCTGCATGGCGCGGCGTTTGGCTTTTTCCCAGGCGGCGGTGCCGAGCTTGTGCAGCGGCGCGGCTTCCGGCGCGCCGCCGCTGTAGCGGCTGATCACGTGCAGTTGCGCGACCGGCACATACAGCTTGGCCTCGTCGGCATATTCGAGCAGCAGGAATTCGTTCTCGCCCTCGCCGAGGTCGAGATTGACCAGCCCACGGTAGCGCGCGATGCCGTGCTGCTCATGCACCACCGGGTCGCCCGGCTTGAGCTCGGACAGGTCGCGCAACATGCCTTCCACGTTGCTCTTCTTTGGCGGCGCGCGCCACGCGGCTGCGCGCCTGTTCGGCGTAGAGCTCGCTCTCGGTGACGATGGCGATGTGCTCGTCCGGCAGCATGAAACCGTTCTGCAGGGTGGCGACGCCGAGCATGAATCTTTCGCCGCTGGCGAGGAATGCCGCGTAGTTCTCGCAGGGCACCGGAGTCAGGCCGTATTCGTTCAGGTAGCCGGAGATGATCTCGCGCCGCCCCATGCTGTCGGCGAGCAGCAGTACGCGACCGTCATAACCTTGCAGGAAGTTCTGCAGCAACTGCGTCGGAATATCGGCGCGGCGGTTGACGGCGATGTCGGGCAGGGGAGCGGTGGCGCAGAGGATCTGGTTTTTGGCCGCTTCGCTGTCTTCTCCCTCAGGCGGATAGCGGGGAGGACACTATGTCGATCCGCGCAAATTCCTTCATCCGGATGAAAAATTGTTCCGCATCCAGGAACAGCTCGTGCGGATCCAGCAACGGTCGCTGCGGGTCGGCGCGCAACAGTTTATGTCGCGATGCCGCATCTTTCGCAAAACTGGCGATGGCCTCGTCCACTTCGTGATGCAGGCACAGCGTGGCATCGCCCGGCAGGTAATCGAACAGCGTGGCAGTGTGCTCGAAGAACAGCGGCAGGTAGTATTCGATCCCGGCCGGTGCGATGCCCTTGCTCACGTCCTTGTAGATGCCGGATCGGGATGGATCGCCCTCGAAACGCTCGCGGAAGCGCTGGCGGAATGTGGCTTGGCCTTTTTCATCCAGCGGGAACTCGCGCGCCGGCAGCAAGCGGATCTCCGGCACCGGATACAGCGTGCGCTGCGTATCTACGTCAAAGGTGGAGATGGTCTCGATCTCGTCGTCGAACAGGTCGACGCGGTAAGGCACGATGCTGCCCATCGGGAACAGGTCGATCAGCCCGCCGCGCACGCAATATTCGCCCGGCGTCAGCACCTGCTGCACATGGCTGTAACCGGCGAAAGTCATCTGTTCGCGCAGCTTGTTGAGATCCAGCTTGTCGCCGCGCTTGAGGAAGAAGGTGAAGGCGGCGAGGTATTCCACCGGCGGCAGCGGATACAGTGCCGTGGTGACCGGTACCACGACGACATCGAAAGATTGGCTGCGGATGTGATGTAGCGTGGCAAGCCGTTCGGACACCAGGTCCTGGTGCGGCGAGAAATGGTCGTACGGCAGCGTCTCCCAGTCCGGCAGCATATGCACGCGCAAGCCGGGCGCGAAGTACTGGATCTCCTCCACCAGTCGCTGCGCTTCGAGCGCATTGGCGGCGATCACCACCAGCGGGGATCCTGCAGCGGCAAGTTGCGCCAGCGCCATCGAGTCGGATGAACCGTACAGCCGGGTATAACGCGGGCGGGATTGGGAAGGAGAAAGCGGGAACAGCATTGAGATGCACGACGGATCAAAGATGCGCATTATAGCCGGAAGCGGGTGTTCAACTTATCGTGCATCGCAGTTGATTGGGTAGTCATGCAGTTTCAGATTGCCAGATTGTCATTGCCCGGAGACGCCAGGGCTCCTTGCCGTTCTGCGCGAGGATGGATTTTGCTTCTGCGCGCGAACATGAAATTGATTTTTCATGCTTTGCCCTGTATAGTGCCGCGCTCTCGGGGTGTAGCGTAGCCTGGTAGCGCGCCTGCTTTGGGAGCAGGATGTCGGGAGTTCGAATCTCTCCACCCCGACCAGGTTTTATCGAATAGGCTCGAAAGAATTGTGCCCGTAGCTCAACCGGATAGAGCACCAGCCTTCTAAGCTGGGGGTTACAGGTTCGATTCCTGTCGGGCACGCCAGAGGTGTGTTTAGTCAGTTCAGTGGTGGCTGTAGCTCAGTTGGTAGAGTCCCGGATTGTGATTCCGGTTGTCGTGGGTTCGAGCCCCATCAGTCACCCCATTCAGATGCAAGCTTGTTTAAGGCTCGATAACAGCCCGATGCGCTACGCATCACGCTCCCCGCAATTCATCCGGTTAATCCAGTGATTAAAATTCAGATGCGAGTGACCATTTACCACTTTGACTTTATGGTCTTTTGTGTCTTGTCAAATCTGGTATCCAATGGCAGAATCCGCCCGTCTACTGCTAACTTATCATTAGGTCATTAGGGTAATTGATGATTGTCAAAGCCAGATAGTAGACACGTTTTTCTAATTATTCAGGAGGGATAACCGTGTCAATCTTGTCAGCCTTGCCAACTTATGTAATTTTTCCAATTGTCGTGTCGCCGTTTATCATTCTTTCGCTGATGATTCTTTTTGCCGGCAAGCCAAAAGACTAAAATGCATCAATAACAATATTAAACTGGTAATCCCAGAAATGGCTCGGCTTATGGCCGGGCTTTTTTTTGTTCACTTACTCTGCCAGAAAATCTACCGGGAAAGCCGGCATGATTCAGCCCGATCAGCTGCATGCATCCTTAAGCGGTACTATCAAGACCTGTTTTACTCGCCAAACTGGTGAAACAGGAGTACAAAATATATCTGATGAACCGGCGCTGACCGGCATGAATTGTTGATTCAGGAGTCGAGGAGAAAATCATGCAAATACCCTTGCAAATTACCACCCGAGGCATTCAGCACTCGGAGGCGCTTGAAACGCACATCCGTGACCGGGTGAACAAGCTGGAAAAATTCTTCGACCGCATCACCTCCTGCCGCGTAGTGGCTGAGTTGCCGCACAAGCATCATAGTCAGGGCAAGCAATTCAATGTGCGCATCGATATCGGCGTGCCGGGAAACGAAATTGTCGTTAACCACGACCATGCCGAAGACATTTATGTGGCGTTGAACGATGCCTTTGATGCTGCCCAGCGCAAACTGGAGGATTACGCGCACAAACTTCGCGGCGACGTCAAAACCCACGAACCCATGCATCCGGATGAAAGCTAGAAATGGCAGTTCGGAAATCATGGTCCACGAGTAGAACCCCAGTTGTAATTTCGTCCAACATGAAGCCAGCCGATATTTGTCGTGGAACGAATCCGGATAAAGCGTGACGAACAGGGGTACATTGAGCTTACCGGTCAGCCCGACTGATGGTGCGGAACTTTCAACCATTCCAGCGCAAATATTAATAAATATGTTTCGAATTGCATTTCTGGCCCTGTTGCTATTCATTGCCGGTTGTTCCAGCAACCGGCCGCCGAGATTTTATGATGCATCTTCAATGGCCTTGGTCCCATATCCGGTCGTTTCAATCATGGATAAGCCAAAAGGGAAGATCATCGCCAGCGTCAATACCGGAGACGTCAGGAGTACGATCTATGTCATGCAGCGCGTGGAGCAGGCGGCCGGTGAATTGCGAACCAGGTTGCTGATATCTGATGACAAAGAACCGAACGCGTTTTCATTCGTTTACCATGGGAACCCGATGATCGCCATCAACATAGGCATGATCAACCTGATCGGCCAGGATCGGGATGCCATGGCTGCGCTGGTGGGGCACGAACTGGCGCATCTGTATCTGCAACATGTCGACCGGCGCATCAGCCGGGACAATAACGGCATGGTCGCATCGGCCCTGTTGAGCTTCACTCTTGGTTTTGCCGGTATCCCCGTTCCAATATCGGCTACCGATGTTGCGGCGACGTCGGTTTCCAGAGCATTCTCCAGGGATGACGAAAGAGAGGCCGATCAATTCGGCGTTAAATTCATGGCTAACGCGGGCTTCGATCCATGGGGGGCTATGCGTTTGCAGGGGAAATTATTGAAAGTTGCCAGCAGTTCGATGCTGCCGTTCCTGAATACTCACCCGAGCAGCGCAGAGCGCGTCGAAAACATGAGGCGCCTTGCGATGGAAACCAGTCCTGATCAGGCACTTTCACCAACTCCGGTCGGAAGACTCGAAAAAATTGAAACGATCACTCTACCGACGATGCAGGAATAGCGTGTGCCAAATATCAGACATCCATTTACCAACTCAATGATGTAAATGGTGGGCGATACTGGGTTCGAACCAGTGACCCCTGCCGTGTGAAGGCAGTGCTCTACCACTGAGCTAACCGCCCATTTGAGGGCGCGCATTAAATCACATCGTACGTTTACCGGTCAATTGTTTGTAGGGGGGCGGGGGAGTTGGCGTAAAATGCGCTGCTTTCATTTTTTGACTCGTTCAATGACTGTTCGTACTCGTTTTGCTCCAAGCCCCACCGGTTATCTGCATATCGGCGGCGTTCGCACTGCGCTGTTTTCATGGGCCTATGCCCGCAAGCATGATGGCATATTCGTTTTGCGGATAGAGGATACCGACGTGGAACGATCCACGCCCGAGAACGTGCAGGCGATCCTGGACGGGATGGACTGGCTCGGGCTGAATTACGACGAGGGGCCGTTCTACCAGATGCAGCGCATGGAGCGCTACAAGACGGTGATCCAGTACATGCTGGATGCGGGTACTGCCTATCATTGCTACACCTCGCCGGATGAACTGGAGGCGATGCGCGAGGCGCAGCGTGCGCGTGGCGAGAAGCCGCGCTACGATGGGCGCTGGCGTCCGGAACTCGGCAAGCCGTTGCCGCAGCCGCCTGCGGGCATCACAGCCGGTAGTGCGCTTCAAGAATCCGGAACAAGGCTCGGTGATGTGGAAGGACCTGGTCAAGGGCTATATCGAATTCGAAAATGCCGAACTGGATGACCTGATCATCGCACGCGCCGATGGCACGCCTACTTATAATTTCTGCGTGGTGGTGGACGACTGGGACATGGGCATCACCCACGTGATCCGAGGTGACGACCATGTCAACAACACGCCGCGCCAGATCAACATCCTCAAGGCATTGGGGGCGACGCTGCCGCAGTATGCGCACCTGTCGATGATCCTGGGAGATGACGGCACCAAGCTGTCGAAACGCCACGGCGCGGTCAGCGTGATGCAATACGATGAGGATGGTTACCTGCCGGAGGCGGTGATCAATTACCTTGCGCGTCTGGGCTGGTCACATGGCGACGAGGAGGTATTTTCAGTAGAGCAGTTCTGCCAATGGTTCGACCTCGACCACATCACGCCGTCCGCCGCGCAATTCAATACCGAAAAGCTGAACTGGCTCAACCAGCACTATCTGAAGCTGGCCGACAATGCGCGCCTGTCCGCGTTGGTGCGTTCGCGCCTGGAAGCGCGTGGCGTGGTGGTGAGCGAGGCACCGGTGCTGGATGCAATCGTGGGACTGTACAAGGAGCGTGTCGCTACGCTCAACGAACTGGCCGATGCCGCCGAGGTGTTCTATATCGAATTGCATCCCGCGCAGGAGTTGCTGGATACGCATCTCACCGCCGAAGCACTGCCCGCCTTGCGTGAGTTCGCCGAACGATTGCAGGAAGTCACATGGGAAGCACCAGCTATAGCTGCGGTGATCAAGGAGACCATTGGCAAGCATGGACTGAAAATGCCCAAACTGGCAATGCCGTTACGCGTGATGCTGACTGGTCAGACACACACACCTTCAGTGGATGCAGTGGTGGCGTTGTTTACACGCGAGATCGTGTTGCAACGGATGGCACGGTATATACATTGATTCGTTCCATTGAATCGGCTTTACATTGACTGCCTCGGTCACTATAATGCGCCCTCTTTTTGGGGGTATAGCTCAGCTGGGAGAGCGCTTGCATGGCATGCAAGAGGTCAGCGGTTCGATCCCGCTTACCTCCACCAAAAAGATTTTTCACAGGTCCCCATCGTCTAGAGGCCTAGGACACCGCCCTTTCACGGCGATAACACGAGTTCGAATCTCGTTGGGGACGCCACCAAGCGTCATTTCTTGTGTTCATCAACGAACAAATCGATTCAAGCGGATCCATCCCAAGGCTTGCGCATTGTCGGCAGTAATTTGCGAGCCATGAAAAGAAACAGCCAAACCGTTCAAATGGCTTGGCTGCATTGGTTCCCAGAGGTTTCTGGCAACCAGTTTGATGGTGGAGGCGGCGGGAATTGAACCCGCGTCCGCAAGCACTCTACAGGCAGTTCTACATACTTAGTCAGGTTATTTGATTTTATCCGGCGGACGCCAACCGACAGGCTGCCACTGGACGAGTTACCTAAATTTAATGCCATACAAAGTAACCCTGCATGACACGATTCCGTGTAAATGACCTCACTCATCTCTACCTTGCGGCTTCGAGCCCCTCCACGGACAGCAGGGTGTGAGGTCTAACAGCTTACGCTGCTAAAGCGTACTTTTCGTCGTTTGCGACTATTGGTTTTCCAGCTGATTTACGAGGTGGCGGGTCCTCGGTATGCCCTACACTGCTTTGCAACCCACGTCGAAGCCAGGTCGCCCCCGGTTTCTATGCGATACAAAACGGTTCGGATTGTAGCAGAGTATAGAGTGGGCGGGGCCGGGGAAGTTCCATTCATGAGACAGGGGTCGAGGTGTATCAGAACAATCTTTCAGACAGAATGCATTTCTTCGCGAATCGTCGCCCGCACCACATCCGCCAGAGATAAACCCAACGCGTACTGTTTCAACGCCTCGTTCATCATGGTCTGATAGTTTCCCCCGCTGGATTCGGCCCGCGCCTTGAACACGGCCAGCACAGAATTATCGACACGCATGGTGATGCGTGTCTTGCCTGCCATGGCGGCTTGCAGCTTGGCCAGATGGGCGACATCCTTGGCGCGTTTTGCACCATTAAAATCATATTCCTTGCGCATAAGCACTTTCCTCTTTCTTCGTGGCCTTGCGTGCAGAAATCAAACGAACCGCCTGTTCATCACGCAAGGTATAGCACACTGTAAGTAACCGTCCAGCATGACTCATTCCCAACAATATAAGACGTATCTCATTTGTTGCATCCGGATCGTCGCGTACCAGCGCCATGGGATCAAGTAAACAGCTTGCCGCTTCATCGAAGGAAACGCCGTGTTTCTTGAAGTTACTGGCAGCCTTTTTCCGGTCGAACTCGATATGTTCGATTGTATGTACAAAAGTGTGCATAGTCAACTGAGGGAATCTCAAAGGATGATTGCAAGACTTGTAAATGACACGAGCTCAATTGGTCACTGGCAAACAAGGCAGGTCGATTCGATCTGGATATCTGCTTGATTCAGAAGGGTGGTGTTTTGTGCTAGTTCAGGGGGAGTCAGAATTGGATAGCGCGAAATGCACGGAGGAAATCACTTGTAATTCATGTGCTTCTTAATGATGCATTAAGCCGGGCAAGTGTCCACCACCAACTGCTTGCCGCAGGCCGCTAGATACCGCCGAATCGTTGCAACAGAGGGTGAATGTTTGCCGGAGGCAAGCGCGCGTTCCAGTCGGGCCACTGCCGGCGCGTGCGTTCCCATGCGTTCCGCTACCTGGGCTTGCGTCAGTCCAGCCTCGTGCCTGGCCGCCAGCAGCAGGTCCAGCAACGCGAATTCCTCTTTTTCCAGCCGTTCGTACTCTTTGCGCACAGCAGGATTCTTCAACATCCTGGCTCTTAACTCATTGTGCTTCAGCATTTTTAACCTCCTTCATGCGCCGTATCGCGGTTACCAGTTCCGCGTGCGGAGTTTTTCGGGTTTTCTTGATAAACCCGTGCAACATCACGATCCGCCGACCGGAAAGCGTGCAATACATCACACGCGCAATCCCTTCAGCCCCAATCAGCCGCAATTCAAACAATCCATCACCCAATGCCTTGGTGTGTGGCTCTCCCAGGTTTGCACCGACAACTCGCATCCGGTCAGTCAATCCGATGTAACGAGCTTGCAACGTTGCGGGCAAGTCAAAAAGCTCACTCTGGACAGATTCGTTGTAGTAATGGATCGAAAAAATGATTTCGTTAATCATAACAAATATGTTACCCATGTCAATACTGATTTGGGGCCATGAACTATTGGTCAATCAAGTGATAACTAATGCAATTAGGTACGCGGAAAGTAAAAGGTGAAAGATTCTTCATGGAATGATATTAGCCGTTAGCCAATCTGCATCCACGTTATTTGGATAGGTAGTCAAGGCAGGCGAGGCTTGCCATAATCTCGTGCACGAGTTGTTTGTTTAGCGTTACGGTTCAACCCCATACGATCCGCACGCAGCCTCGATAAAGCTTGAAACATTGTTGGATGTACAACAAGCGGGGGGAAGACGATGCAAGGCGAGAGCAGGCAATACCTCAAAACAGAAGCCGGTCGCTCATTGAGATGGCTGTATTGCCTGACACTGGTTGCCGCTATCTTCCCGGTTGGATTGTTCGGGGCGGCGGGCTGGGTTGGCCTGGCGACTGGCGGCGGCTTGTTCAGCATGGGAAGGGTCGCGGTGGTGATTTTTCTTGCCATGGTCATTTACCGCATCGTCCTGGTTGCACGCAATCCGCAAACGCTTTCTGCCTATATCGCCAGCAGAAAAATAAATTTCCTGCGCTACCTGGGAATCTTCCTGATGGCCATCGGGCTGATCGGCTCGATCACGATTTTTTTCATCAGACCACTAACGCTTGGCCTCTTCAAAAATCCGGGGGATAGCGGGGTGGCTTTCTTTGTCGTGGGCATGTATCTCTACTTCGTCTCCAGTTTCGGATTAGTTGGTTTGCTGTTGTTCGAGGCTAGCCGCCTGTTCGGCTTTGAGGCCTTCACAATTGATGAGCACCTCATTCAGGAACAGCCATCTCAAACCGCTTCGAACATCAATATCAAACAGCCGGAGAGTTCAGCATGATGAATATCGCGAAATCTGTCAGGCGCATCACTTTTGGATTTATGGTTGCCGTCATGCCACTCATCGGCGGATGTGGTGATAACACGATAACTTGGCAGGAGGAAGTGCAGTTGCTGGATGGGCGGGTGATTACGGTGACGCAGAAGAGACGCATTGAAGACAATATTGAGCGAGAGGCTTGGCTCATGTTGAAGTTGCCGGAGTTTAGCGATAAGGAAATTGTGTGGCATGAGAATTTGGATGTGATGGTATTGAATGTATTTCAGAACAAACTTTATGTTGTGGGAGATTTTCCAACTGAACGGGAAGTTCGAGAATATGGTTGGCCAAAGCCAGCATATGTCGGATTCAGATATGACAACGGTCAATGGGTGCGCATTCCATTCAATAAAATACCTGAAGCAATTTATGACGCCAACATGTATCCAGAAAATATGGCACTAGATCGACTCGGACACGTATCGGTCGCAGATAAACTCGAGATTTTCAAATCTGATCGTTGGAGGTCGCATCAGCGCAGAGTTGATCCAAACTTTGTAATAGCCCAATAAGCATTACTTTAATCAAAGGAGAATTCACTATGGCTACAACGCTGGATTGTGCTGCCCTATCTACTTTGGTTTACAACGATGTGCGGGGTATAGATAACCGTCTTGTACTTCCGGCTGGATGGACAGAAATCCTTTCTGATACAGGCAGTTTAGGATTTACCGCTGGGGCATACAAGAATGGCGATGAGATTGTGATTGCCTTCAAAGGTACAGACACAATATTGAAAAATGCAACAGTCGACTGGTTGGCTGGCAATATTCCTGCTGGGTTGTTTGGCATAGGCTCGACACAGCTGTTAGATGCGGCATTATTTTACGAGGCTGTCAAAGCTGCCAATCCTGGGGCGAACATATCTTTTACTGGGCACTCATTGGGCGGTGGCATCGCCTCCTTGATGGCTGTTTATTTTGATAAGCCTGCTACGACATTTTCAGAGGCACCATTTTTATTATCCGCTGTAAATCCTATTGTCACCGGAATCATTGGGGCAAGTCTCACACTCAATGGAATTTTCGATTCTGACTTTGCAGGCTTTGCATTGAATCCACTGTCAGTAGGGCTGCGCTCATCCAATGTCAACGACTTTTACGTCGATGGAGAAATATTAAATTATCTTCGCGGACCTTTGACTGCTATTTATGGCACGGACACGCGAATAACAATCGGTGGCGCATCACTTTTGCCAGGTAATGAAGTAAGTAATGCGATTACCTTGCACTCCATGAATCTTGGCGCATCCCTATTAATGTCGCAGGCTTTTTCTGACGACACGATATCGCTACCCAATTTACTGAATGAAATTTTCGACCCACAGCTTTATGCAAGTTCACCTGAAGGGAAAGTGCCTGATTTCCTTATTCACCTACTCAACGACCAAATCCGCGTAGGCTACGATAATCCCAACGGCCTGCTTGACCGCTTCGCCAACGACATCGAAAAACTCACCCAATTTGACACCAACCTGAAAGACGGCGCTCTAGGCAAGGATCTGATCGATATCGCCATCGCCGACTACTACTTCATGCAGTCCGGTTTTACGCAAGACTTCTTCAATGCCGTTTCAGGCGGCATCGGTTTTGACCTGCAAGATATCGGCACGGACTGGGCGAGAAACAAGACGGTTGTCCTGCTCGACAACGACACCCGCCAGATCCTCAATCTTGATTTTCAATCCGGCGCTTTTCTGAGCGGGGATAGCGTATGGACCATTCAGTCCGGCGACACTCCACTCAATATTACAGGTGCATCAAACAACAACGATGCCATGATCGGCGGGGCTGGCAGCGACACGCTCAATGGTGGGGATGGCAATGACTTTCTGTATGGCGGCGATGGTGCTGATACATTGATCGGGGGCGCAGGTACTGACCTGTTGATTGGCGGCGCGGGGGATGACACTCTGAATGGTGGCGCGGGAAATGACACATATATCGTCGAGGGTCACGACACCATCCTGGATGCGGACGGGCAGGGCGTAATCAAGGACAAGGCAGGCAATGTCATCAACGGTGTCATCGAGCAGCACGCCGATGGGACCTTTGAATTCCTGTCGAACGCCGGCATCAGCGTTACCAAAGATGCCAACCTGACGCTGACCCTGACGGATGGCAGCGTAGTCGTGATCGAGAATTACCAGGACGGCAACCTCGGCTTGAAACTGGTGGGTTCGGCGAGTCAAGCCACCGCACTTACGCTCGCCGGCGATTTCTCCCCCATCCAGTACGGCACCGACAGCCTGGGCAATCCGGTCTACCACTACGATGCGCTGGGTAACCGTATCACCGACCCGAACCAGCCTGGCCCTGTGGAGGATCTCCTCAATGGTTCGACCGGCAACGACCATATCCTCAGCGGCAGTGCGCGTGATCTTGTCGATGGTAAGGCGGGCGACGATCTCATAGAGGGCGGGACGCAGTCAGACATCCTTGCCGGCGGCGAGGGCGATGACCAGCTCTTTGGCGCTGACCAGACAGACATCGTTGTTGCTATCACGGCTGGCAATAGCGATGCGCCCACCGGTCTCAAGGGCGACTGGCTGTCAGGCAACAGCGGCGACGACTTCCTGGTCAGCGGGGCCGATAACGATGTGCTGTCCGGCGGTGGCGGCAGTGACCTGCTGATCGCGGGTGCGGGTGACGACTATATCCTGGGCGATGCCGACTACACTGCTGTGGATGCACTCGGTACGCCTTATTTCGACTGGGCGGTTACCCTGCAAACAGGAGGTGCCTCCGGCGACATCTATCAGTTCAACCTTGTTACAGGCGTGGATGTTCCACCGGACGGTGCAGCCGACGTGATCTATGCCGGCGCCGGCGACGACCAGGTGTTTGCGGGTGCGGGCGATGACATGGTGTATGGCGAGGGTGGCAACGATACGCTCAGGGGAGAAAGCGGCAACGATATCCTCGTCGGCGGGGCGGGTGACGACAAACTGTACGGCGGGGAAGGCGCGAACTATCTCGACGGCGGCGACGGCAATGACGTCCTCAACAGCGGCGGTCCGGGCAGCATCCTGCTGGGCGGCGCGAACGATGATGACCTTTCTGCGGCGGGCGGTGGCAACACGCTCGATGGGGGTGATGACAACGACAACCTGGTTTCGGTTGACGGCGGCAACACCCTGATCGGCGGGGCGGGCACCGATACGCTTTCTGCCGCAGGCGGCGGCAGCGCGCTCGACGGCGGCGACGGGAATGACAGCCTGATCGTGGATGGCAGCTACAACACTTTGTCGGGCGGTAGTGGTGACGACCATCTGGATGGCGGCGTGGCTGGTTCGAATTATCTCGATGGCGGTGATGGCAGCGATCAACTCGTCGCTGATGGTGGCAACAACACGTTCATCGGGGGCGTGGACGACGACGTGATCTCAGCCAATGGCACTGTCGGCTCGAATAGCCTGGATGGCGGCGACGGCAACGACCAACTGGTGGCTGGCGGCGGCAATAACACGCTGCTGGGCGGGACAGGGGACGACACGCTATCGGCTGCAGGCGGCGACAGTTATCTGGATGGCGGTGATGGCGCAGATATTCTCGCGGCAGATGGCGGCGGCAATATCCAGACAGGCGGCTCGGGTGATGACAGCCTTGCCTCCACGGGCGGCAACAGCACCCTGTACGGCGACGACGGTAACGATACGTCTGGTGGTCGACGGAACCGGCAACTCGCTGGATGGCGGCGCAGGAGATGACACGCTCGCCTCCTGGGGTGGCGACAGCGCTCTGTATGGTGGCGCCGGCAACGATGTACTTTTTGCCGGGGACGGCGGCGGCGATACGCTGGAAGGCGGAACAGGCGACGACTTCCTGCAAGGCGGAGCGGGTGACGACAAGCTGGTCGGCGGCGCGGGAAGCGACACGCTGGTCGGCGGCGATGGCAACGATGTCTACGTATATAACTTGGGCGATGGCATCGACACCATTTCCGACAGCAGTGCTAATGGCCAGGTCAACACGCTGCGTTTCGGCATCGGCATCAGCACAACCGATATCATCCTCGGCCTCGGCTCGCTCAGGCTTGACCTGGGTAACGGCGACATCATCCACATATCCGACTTCGATCCCAACGATGCCGCCAATTCCAGCACCATCCAGAATTTCGAGTTCGACGACGGCACGACACAGACCGCGCAGCAACTGCTCACCACCTTGGGATTCGACCTTGACGGCACAGCCGGCAACGACACCATCACCGGCACCAACCTCACCGATCGCATCACCGGCGGAGCCGGCGACGATACGCTGAGCGGCGGCGCGGGCGATGACACTTACCTGTACAGCTTTGGCGATGGCAACGACACCATCGTGGACAACGGCGCAGGCGGGCAGGTCAACACGCTCAGCTTCGGCGACGGGATCACGGCGAACTTCGTCTCATCGCAGGTCGATGCGATAACAGGACAAGTCATCCTGAATGTGGCCGGCGGCGGTAGTATCAATATCGGCAGTCAAACTGATGCCGCCGTTCAGACAGTGCAATTCACCGACGGTACGTCGTTCGGGCTGAGCGATTTTCTCGCGCGCCCTTCGAGCATCATCGGCACGGATGCTGCTGATACGCTGGTTGGCACCGGCGCAGATGACACCCTCATCGGCTTGAAAGGCGATGACCTGCTCGAAGGCGTCGCAGGCAGCGATACCTATATCTACAACCTGGGCGATGGCGCGGATACCATCGTGGACAGCACCGGCAGTTATCTGGACCCCAACCTGGGCATTGTGGACCTGGGCAGCAACACGCTCAGCTTCGGCGCGGGCATCACGCCTGACATGATCCGGGTGCGCCATGTTGGCAACGACTGCGTGCTTGACCTGGGCAATGGCGACAGCATCGTGGTCGGCCAGAACATCGTCGGCAGCGACACCAATGCCTATGGCTACCTGATCCCGAAAGATTCCAGCAGTGCCCTGCCGATCAATTTCAATGCCGACCCGTTCAACGCCTTCAGCATCCAGACGCTGGCATTCGAGGATGGGACCACGCTCAACCTGCAGGACTTCGTGCTGCAGCAGGGCATTGCGATAACCGGTGCGGCAGTGAGCGAATACCTGGCGGGCGAGAGCCTGTACAACTCGACCATCCCCGGCAGCATCGCCGACCGGCTTGAAGGCGGGAAGGGCAATGACACGCTGTTCGGCGGCAGCGGCGACGACATCTACGTTTTCAACCGCGGCGACGGCGCGGACACCATCGTGGATGCGACCACGGTACGCTGGGACAACCAGTGGAACCGGTATCTGCAGGGCGGCAATAACACCCTGCTGTTCGGCACAGGAATCACTGCGAACGATATCACGGCAAAATTCCAGCATGCATATTTTGCCGGAACCTATGATGCCATCTTGCTGGATCTGGGTAATGGCGACAGCATCAACATCGGCCAATATTCCGACAACCTGGCGATCAAGACGCTGCAATTTGCCGATGGCTCGACCGTCAGCATCACCGACTTCCTGATGCAGCATGGCCTGCTGCACACGAGTTCGATAACCCCTTTGGCGGAAACCTGGAACGGCGTATACAACTTCCCCAATATCATGCGCAGCCTGGGCGGCAATGATGTGTTGCGTGGCGGCAATTTCGACGACACGCTGGAAGGTGGAACCGGCAACGATTACCTGCAGGGTAATCTGGGTAGCGACACCTACGTCTACAGCCTGGGCGATGGGACGGATTTCATCCGCGATGATTTTCTCGGGTCGAACGTATTGAGCCTGGGGGCAGGCATCAGCGCAGCCACTATCACGCCACTATGGGATGCCAATGCCAGGAACCTGACGCTGGATCTGGGCGGCAACGACAGGATGTCGATCGGTTCGCTGGAGGATCTGGCGATCAGGACCGTGCAGTTCAGCGATGGCACCTCGATTGAAATGCAGGACATGCTGATCCAGAAAGGCGTGGTGCAGGCCGCCGGGTCGGCAGGCAACGATGTGATTGGCAACGTTTGCCAATGGCCTGCCATTGCAGGGTCTGGCGGGAGATGACCTGTTATACGGCAGCGTGCTGGACGATGCACTGGACGGCGGCGCCGGCGATGACCAGCTGGCAGGCAATGCGGGCAATGACACCCTGATCGGCGGCACCGGCAGTGACAAGCTTGAAGGCGGAGTCGGCAACGATACCTATGTCTACAATATCGGCGACGGTGCGGACACGATCGTTGATAGTGATAACTACGCGAGTGACATTAACACCTTGAGCTTCGGGGCCGGCATCACCCGTGAACATGCTGACACCGGTGTTCGATGTCGCAGCGTGGACGCTGACGATCGACCTTGGAAATGGCGACAACATCAATCTCGGCAATGTCAATGTCACTGCCATTCAAAATTTCCAGTTTGCCGACGGCGGCAGCATTTCGCTGGACGATTTCATGTCCCAGTTTGGAGAACTCATCCAGATCGACATAGCGGGCAACGACTACCTGGAAGGAACGCAATTCGCCGATCGCCTGGAGGGATTGGACGGTAATGACTACCTGGCGAGTTGGGAAGGTGACGACACCTTGATCGGCGGCACCGGTGACGATTATTTGTATGGCGGCTATGGCAACGACACGTATATCTTCAATCGCGGCGATGGCGCGGATTCGATCGACGACAGCAGCTTCGGCCCGGGGCAATACGAGGGAGAAGTGCTGAATGAGGTCAATACGCTGGTGTTTGGCGCGGGCATCACGCCGGACAGTGTAACGCACAGTGTGAATGATTCGGGCCAGGTTGTGCTGGATATGGGTAATGGCGATAGCGTCGCCATCGGCGATGAAACCGACCTGGCGATACAGAGAATAATATTTTCCGATGGCGCCGAATATTCGATCGCATCCATCCTGGGTTACCAGCCGCCGATCGCCAGTCCGATCGCCGACCAGGTCACGCAGCAGGATGCGCAGTTCGTATTCAACTTGCCGCAAGACTCGTTCATTGAATCGAACCCGGGCGGATCATTGACCTACAGTGCCGCGCTGATAAATGGTGATGCGCTGCCGGACTGGCTGACGTTCGATGCCGCGACGCAAACCTTCAGCGGCTCGCCGGGCAACGCCGATGTGGGCGATCTGGCTCTGGTCGTAACTGCAACCGACCTTGCCGGACTGACTGCCACCAGCAGTTTCAATCTGGATGTGCTTAACGTCAATGACGCGCCGGTTGTGGCGATCCCGCTTGGCAACCAGAACAGCGAGGAAGGCGCTGCATTCAGCCTGGCCATTCCGTCTGGCGCGTTCACTGATCCGGATCTGATCTACGGCGACAGTCTTACTTACAGTGCGACTCTGACGGGAGGCCAGCCGCTGCCGGACTGGCTGGTGTTCGATCCAGTCAATCTGACCCTGAGCGGAACGGCGCCTACAGGCAGCGCCGGGTTGTTCGACATCGACATCGTCGCCACCGACATGGCAGATGCAAGCGCAGTTAATCCGTTCCAGCTGAGCATCACTCCATCCGCGATCACGAATTGCAGTGATGGAGAACACGATTCTTTTGAGAATGATGGCAATCATGACTTTCAGGATGATGGAGCCGATCAGCTTGATTCAACCTGTTCCGGAAACGCTGTCAGTTGCCAGGATACATATGGATTGGATGCCGATCCTTCGGTCAGCGCCGGACCTGCTTACATCCATACCCCCTCGATAAACTGGTTTGCCGACCCTGCCAGCCACAGCTGCGCCGATTTGCAGTTCGCGCAGGATGCCAATGTTTGCGAGGCAGGCTCGACTGATCCCTTGCTCAATCACCAGATACTAAACTACGATTTTGCGCTGCCGGATAATTCCGGCCTGACTGCATGGAACCTGACCGATGCCTTGATAAGTGAATATCTGACAGGTTGCGATCCTGCGGCACTGGGCGGCGAGCTGCCTTGGCAATCCAGCTTCAACGGTTCCCAGTTTGGGATCGGGCTGGCTGCTTCCCGTATTGGCGTTCCGGCGCAGATGCATAGATCATCGCTAGCCTTGCATGCTGGAGTATCGAGGCCGGGTTAGACAATGAAAAATGCACTGTCTCCGGAAGCGCTGGATTTCGCGCCGGGGCTGTTATCCATTCAGGAAAGCCCACCCGCACGGTTACCGCGAGTGGTGTTAATGACAGTAGCAGCGCTGTTCGCCATCCTGCTGCTGTGGGCCATTTTCGGTAAACTGGACATCATCGCCAGCGCTGAAGGGCGTCTGGTACCGGAGTCTTACGTCAAGATCGTTCAGCCTGCGGATGCCGGCATCGTACAGGAGATACTGGTCAAGGAAGGCGAAACGGTCGGGGCAGGACAGGTGCTGATACGTATGGATACCCATCTGGCCATGGCGGATGCACAGACTATAGCCAACGACCTGTCCATCAGCTCCTTGCAGTTACGTCGTATCGATGCGGAACTAGCCGGAAAAGCGTTGCTCAGGATGCGCGATGATCCGGATGACCTGTTTCACCAGATCGAAGCCCAGTATCGCGACCACCGTCAATCCTATATGGATGCGCTGGAGCAGTCACGGCAATCACAGCAAAAAACGCAGCGTGAATTCGAGGCGGCAGGGGAATTGCTGACCAAGTTGCAGGAAACTACTCCCATCCTGAAGCAACAGGCCGAATCATATGCAAAACTGGGTCGCGATGGTTACGCACCTCAACTGATGGTGCAGGACAAGCAAAGGGAGTACCTGGAAAAAGCACAGGATTTGCGCGCGCAACAGGCGACTGTCGCGAGCCTTGCGGCGGCAGTTAATCAAGCCGGGAAGCAGCTTGACCAGATCACCTCAAAATACCGCAGCGAACTGCAGAATGAGCGGGTGGAAGCAGAAGGCCAGCATCGCAAACTGGAACAGGACCAGATCAAGCAGGAGCACAAAACCGGATTACTGGAGTTGAAAGCGCCGCAGAATGGCATCGTAAAAGACCTCGCGACCCACACCGTCGGCACGGTGGTTTCGCCTGGCACGGTGCTGCTGTCCATCGTGCCGGAGCATGAACCGCTGGTGGCCGAGATCATGGTCAGGAACGATGATGTCGGCTTCGTCCATGTACACCAGAAGGTCAGGGTGAAGCTGGCGCCTTATCCGTTCCAGAAGTACGGCATGCTGGAGGGCGAGGTGACCCGCATCCAGGCTGACAGCGAAAGCGATCCGCAAGTACAACCCGGCGGTCAATCCAGAGATAATTCACCCTCCCCGCCATCGGCATACAAGGCCATCATCTCGCTTGGCAACCAGTTTCTAGAGGCGGAAGGGCGGCGCCTGACGCTCGTTCCCGGCATGCAGGTCGTGGCCGAGATCAACCAGGGTGAGCGTACCGTGCTGAAATACCTGCTTTCTCCGGTGAGCAAGACGCTTGACGAGAGCGGTCACGAAAGGTGAGGCGATTTCGTAGGTTGGGTTAGCGGCTTCATCGCGGAGCGTGTGTTGTTGGGGCTTTAGCACCTTACAACCACGGCCTGCTCCTTGCGGGCTAACCCAACCTACGAAAGCATGGCGCGGATCATGGACTCGTTTCGGCTGCATTATCTGCTTTCACCGCTGCACAAGACGTTTGATAATATGCAAAATATCATGGGCGTTCAGGCTGTCCAATCGGGGAATGCCGGCATTTGCTGTTACCACGTCAAAATTCCCGCCTCCGGAGAATACGATGCAATCCAGAAACCTGCCGCACTTCCTGTCTGACAGGAAGGATCTGGCTTACGTAGCTTATATATGCCTGGCTTGCTTTGTCCTTGGTATCGCTGCGATCGCCTGGCCGGTGTTGAGGGACAACGGATTCCCGCTCGATGATTCCTGGATCCATCAGGTCGTGGGCCGTAACGCGGCAATGTTCGGTGTCCCCGGGTTCGCTCCAGGTGTCGCATCTTCCGGCTCGTCAAGTGCGATCTGGCCGTGGATCGTTGCACTGAACTACAGATTTTTCCCGTCCCTGGATCACATCATCTACCTGTTCACGCTTAACTCGATCCTGTTGCTTGTCATAGCTTGCATATTATTCAGTCTGGCTGCCAGGGATGGACTGCCCCCGCTTGAAGTTGGCATCTTTGCTGCGCTGCCCTTGCTCACCGGCAACGTCGTCTGGCTGACCTCGATCGGGATGGAACATCTGCTGTTCGTCGCCGCGTCATTTGCCGCTGCATATTTCTGGCTGTCCCCGAAGGGAGTGCGCCGGCTCGATCGATCCATTGGCGCAGGCGTATGTTGCGGACTGGCAATTGTGTCTCGCCCTGAGGCCGTGGCTTTCATCCCGATCTTTTTATTGGCAGCCTGGCCGCTGCGCAAATCGCCGGGCGAACTGATTGCCTTCAGCGTGCCATGCGCGCTGGCCATCGTGTTGGTGTTGCTGGATAACCTGTGGACATCAGGCTCCGTTCTGCCGACGACATTCGGCGGCCGCAAATGGCTCTATTTCTACGACACACATGACAGTGCGTTGGTTTTGGCCGGGAAGTTGCTGATCGATTCCGGCATACATATGGTCAGGTATTTTTTTGGCATTGCTGCCGGAACCTACTCGAATTTTGTTGCGTTTGCTGTCGCGATGTTTGCCGTCATGGCTGGCGGCGTGCTGCGGCTGGTGAAACTCAAGGCGTGGCGGATCATTTTCCTGCTTGCATTGACTGCTGCAAACGTCGGCACCTACTGCATCATGCTGCCTAATTACGGTCAGGGCATGCGCTATCTGGCGATGTCGCTGTTCTTTGTGTTCCCGCTGTTTGCGCTGGGCGTGCTGGAACTGGTCGAGAGGATCGCTGCCGGATTAAAGGTGTCGCCTGTTGCCGGTCATCGCGTCAAGCTGGTTGCGGCGCTGATGGTCGCGCTGGTTGGCCTGACCTCCTTGCTCGCCTGGTCGCAAATAACGGATCTCGGCATCAAGCATATCAACGCAACCAACGTGCGCATGGGTAAATGGCTGGCTGCGAACCTGCCGCCCACGATGCCGGTTGCGAGCTTTGATATCGGCGGCATCGGCTATTTCGGCAACCGGCGGATCATCGACCTGGGCGGGTTGAGCGACGCCGGTTTCACGCCTTATCTGGTGGCAAACCAGACGGCTGCTTACCTGAAGGAACACGGCATCCAGTGGCTGGTGCTGCCGATGGGTTTTGCCGATCCCGGCAGCGGGCGGCATGATGCGTGCGAATGGTTCAAGGCCAGTCTGTCACTTTGCTATCGGCCGGAAATGACCATGCAGGAAATGACGTCGTTCGCCACTGCCGAGCCTGAGTGGAAGGTTGGTTTCCTGGCGCTGCATCACGCGGCACCCAGCCAGGTGCTGTACCGGATCAGCTGGCATTGATCCGCTTTTTCCCGTTATTCAGCGGCGGCTTGGGAGATATTGAGGGCAGCAAGCTGTGCTATCATGCGCGGCCATGAAATCGGAGCTGAGGCGAATGTCTGGGGCGATTTTCCCGGTGCGGGCGTTTCCCGGCCGTGAATCACGCCCAGGCCTCGAATGGGGCCGCATCACGGGCGAAGTTTGCTTTACTCAATACACATTTCAAAAGCACAACCAATGAGCAATCCGACCACCCTGCAAGCCGTACGCGGCATGAATGACATCTTGCCGGATGAGGCGGAGCTTTGGCTGTGGTTCGAGGACGTGGTGCGGGCCTGGCTGGAAAGCTATGGTTACCGCAATATCCGCATGCCGTTGCTGGAGCCGACCGCGCTGTTCAAGCGCGCCATCGGCGAGGTGACCGATATCGTCGAGAAAGAGATGTACAGCTTCGAGGATGCGCTGAATGGCGACCAGTTGACGCTGCGTCCGGAGGGCACCGCATCCTGTGTGCGTGCCGTGTTGCAGCACAACCTGCTGTACAATGCGCCTCAGCGTTTGTACTACAGCGGGGCGATGTTCCGCCACGAGCGTCCGCAGAAGGGACGCTACCGCCAGTTTCACCAGATCGGTGTCGAGGCGCTTGGTTTCGCCGGGCCGGACATCGATGCCGAGATGATATTGATGTGCGCGCGGCTGTGGCGCAAGCTGGGCATTCGCGACGTGACGCTGCAGATCAATACGCTGGGCGATTCGGCGGCACGGCAGCGGCACCGCGACAAACTGATCGCGTATTTCGGGCAGCATGTCGAGGCGCTGGATGCCGATGCGATACGGCGCTTGCACAGCAACCCGTTGCGCATACTGGACAGCAAGAATCCTGCGATGCAGGAGATCATCGCCGGCGCGCCGAAGCTGATCGATGAACTGGATGAAGAAGCGCTGCTGCACTTTGCCGCGGTGCAGGATATTCTGCGGCAGCATGAGGTCGCGTTCGAGATCAACCCGCGCCTGGTGCGCGGACTGGATTATTACAACCGCACCGTGTTCGAGTGGATCACCACGCGCCTCGGTGCACAGGGCACCATCTGCGCCGGTGGCCGATTCGATGGCCTGATCGAGCAGATCGGCGGCAAGGCCCAGCCGGCCTGTGGTTTTGCGATGGGAATCGAGCGCCTGCTGGCGCTGCTGCAGGAAGACGGCATGGAGAATCCGCCCGCGCCGCTGGATGTGTATGTGGTGCATCAGGGCGAAATGGCGGCTGGCATGGCGTCCGTGGTGGCCGAGCAATTGCGCGATGCAGGGCTGCGCGTGCTGTTGCATTGCGGCGGTGGCAGTTTCAAGTCGCAGATGAAAAAAGCGGATGGCAGCAATGCGCTTTGCGCGGTGATCATCGGCGATGACGAGGCGCGCGCAGGAATGGTTGCGCTAAAGCCGTTGCGCGGCGGCGAGCAGATGCAGGTGGTGCCCGGCGAGTTGCCGGGCAGGATAAACGAAATGATCAAACCCGGTTAGCAAGGACAGAAAATGGCAGCTCTCGATTTACAGGAACAGGAACAACTTGACGCGTTCAAGGCATGGTGGGATGACAACCGCAACTTTGTGATTTTGTCGGTAGTACTCCTGTTGGGCGGGATAGGCGGCGTGCAGGCCTGGCGGTCATATCATTCAACACAGTCGGTCAAGGCTTCGCAATTGTTTGCCGATGTGCGCGGGCAGGTTGCCAGCGCGGACCCCAAACGTATCAACGATGCGGCCCAGGCCGTGATCGACAAGTTCGGATCCTCCGCGTATGCCCCAAGGGCTGCATTGCTTGCTGCCAGGATCGATGTTCGGAACAAGGATGATGCGCAGGCCAAGGTTCGGCTGCAGTGGGTGCAGGACAATGCCAAAGAAGACGGGCTGAAGGATCTGGCTCGCCTGCAACTGGCCAGCCTGCTGCTGGATGAAAAAAAATATGATGATGCACTGAAATTAGTTGAATCTGTGCCTCGTTTGAACGAATCTTCGAAAGATTGTCTATTCTCCAAAATAATAGGAGATGCTGCCTATCGTTTTCACTTCTGTACCAGGCCTAGTGCGTTTGGTGCCATGTATGCCGACCTCAAGGGAGATGTGCTGGTTGCGCAAGGCAAAACCGAAGAAGCGCGCGCTGCGTACCAGATGGCATACAACAAGATGGATGACAAGAGTCCGTACCGTAATCTGTTACAAATGAAACTCGATTCCGTCGGGGGTGCCAAATAATGATACGCCGTCTAGTCTTGTTCTCGTTGCTGCTGATGTTTGCGGGATGTTCCATTTTCAGCAAAGGCAGGACCGCCAATCAACCGGCCAAGCTCGGAGAGTTCAAGCAGAGTGTCAAGGTCATGCAGCGCTGGCACCGTGATGTCGGTGAGTCGCGCCTGGAAACCCTGCAGCCGGCGGTGGTTGGGGGAGCGGTCTATGCCGCGAACAGCGGTGGTACGGTTTACCGTTCCGATGCTGCGACAGGCAGGGAAGGATGGCATGTCGATAGCGGCCTGAACATTTCTGCAGGAGTGGGAGCAGGCGATGGCCTGGTGCTGGTGGGAGGAAACAAGGGCGACGTGATCGCCTATGGCGAGGATGGCAAGCTGCGCTGGAAAACGCTGGTTTCAAGCGAAGTATTGAGTGCGCCCCAGGTTGCCAACGGCATCGTGGTGGTTCGTACCGGAGACGGACGTATCACCGGATTGAAAGCTGCTGATGGATCGCGCCTGTGGCGGTACGAGCGCGCCTCTCCGGCTTTGACGGTGCGCAGTCATGCCGGCGTGCTGATCCAGGATGGCATCGTGTATGCCGGTTTTGCGGCAGGCAAGCTGGTGGCCATCGACTTGACCAGCGGCATCATGAAGTGGGAAGCGACGGTTTCGGTGCCAAGCGGCAATACGGAACTTGAGCGTATCAGTGACATCACCAGCCTGCCGGTGGCGGACGCGAACCAGATTTGCGCGGTTGCATTTCAGGGCAACGTCGCATGTTTTGACCTCGGGGGCGTCTTGCTCTGGAGTCGTGAACTGTCCAGCTACAGCGGTTTGGCGATGGATAATAAATACCTGTACGTGACCGATGCAGAAGGTGGCGTATCCGCTCTGGACAAGACCAGTGGGAGCGTGTTGTGGAAGAATGACAAATTGGCCAATCGCCGCGTCTCGGGACCAACCTTGATCGACAAGTATGTTGTGGTCGGGGATTACAAGGGTTATCTCCATGTACTTGACCGTGATGACGGTGCCTTTGCCGCGCGTATGGAAACGGGTAGCGACGCCATAGTCGTGGCGCCGATGGAACTGGACAGTGGGCTGCTGGTGCAAACGATCGGTGGCGGATTGTATTCGGTCGCTATCCACTAGCCTGCAGCTTGTGGCTCGTAGCTTGTAGCTTGCGATGTGTGCATTCGCAGGCTGCGTTCAATTATTGAAAGTTTGTAGACATGCTCCCCACCCTGGTATTGGTCGGACGGCCCAACGTAGGCAAGTCCACGCTGTTCAACCGCCTTACGCGCAGCCGTGACGCGCTGGTGGCTGACCTGCCGGGGCTGACGCGCGACCGCCATTACGGGCGTGGCCGGGTCGGCGAGAAACCCTTTCTGGTGGTGGATACAGGCGGCCTGGAGCCGGTTGCCAAGGACGGCATCATGCACGAGATGGCGAAGCAGACGCGCCAGGCCGTGGACGAGTCAGATGTCGTGCTGTTCCTGGTGGATGGTCGCCAGGGTGTCACTCCGCAGGACAAGATCATCGCCACCGAATTGCGCAAGACCGGGCGGCCGGTGTTACTGCTGGTCAACAAGGCCGAGGGCATGCAACGCGCACGCGTCACCGCCGAATTCTACGAGCTGGGTCTGGGCGAGCCGTTGCCGGTCTCTTCCGCGCATGGCGACAATGTAGCGGAGGTAGTGGAGATTGCGCTGGAAGAATTTCCCGATGCCTGAAGAGGATGCGGCGAAAGAAGACGACCATCCCAAGATCGCCATCGTCGGACGGCCAAATGTCGGCAAGTCCACGCTGGTCAATGCCATTCTCGGCGAAGAGCGCGTGATCGCCTTCGACCAGCCCGGCACCACGCGCGATTCCATCTACATCGAATTCGAACGCGGCGATACGCCAGTACACCATCATCGATACCGCTGGCGTGCGCCGGCGCGGCAAGGTCGATGAAGGCGTCGAGAAATTCTCGGTGATCAAAACCCTGCAGGCGGTGGAAGATGCCAACGTGGTGGTGCTGGTGGTGGACGCGCGCGACCAGATCACCGAGCAGGATGCGCACATCGCCGATTTCGTGTTGCAGGCCGGGCGCGCGCTGGTGCTGGCGGTCAATAAATGGGACGGACTCGACAACTACCAGCGCGATACCGCCAAGCGCGACATCGAGCGCAAGCTGCATTTCCTGAGTTTCGCCAAGCAGCATTTCATCTCCGCGCTGAAAGGCAATGGCATTCCGGCAGTGCTGAAATCGGTGAACGAAGCCTATGCCGCCGCGATGGCAAAATTGCCCACACCCAAGCTCACCCGGGTATTGCAGGCCGCCATCGACAAGCAACAGCCGCCGCGCGGACGCTTCCGCCCCAAGATGCGCTACGCCCACCAGGGCGGCAAGAACCCGCCGCTGATCGTTATTCACGGTAGTGCGCTGGATAACGTGCCGGACAACTACAAACGTTATCTGGAACGCACCTTCTGCGAAGCCTTCAACCTGCAGGGCACGCCGCTGCGCGTCGAGTTCAAGGCCGGAAAGAACCCCTTCGAAGGCAAAAAGACGCCGCTCACCGAAAGCGAGCAGCGCACCGCACACCGTGCTCGCATCCGCGGACGCAGGATGTATGGCTCATGAATCAGTTTGTGGGTTGGGCTGACGAAGGAAGCCCGACACAATGCCACCGGAAAGCGTTGGGCTTCGTACCTCAGCCCAACCTATGGTTTGCAACTGGCAGCCGGATTTCGCAACACCGATTTGATTCACACGCGCAAGCGGCTGACAGGCAGAGCAATATGACAGTTTATGGCATAATCCTCGCTTAATTTCCCGAGAGATCCATGTAATGAAAATCACTGTAGTTGGCACAGGTTATGTAGGTTTGGTGACAGGCACCGGTCTGGCGGAAGTGGGCAACGATGTATTGTGCCTGGACGTGGATGCCAACAAGATCAACATTCTCAATCAGGGCGGCATCCCGATCTATGAGCCCGGCCTGGACGATCTGGTCAAGCGCAATGCTGCTGCCGGCAGATTGAGATTTACCACCGACGTGGCTGCGAGTGCCTTGCATGGGACGATCCAGTTCATCGCCGTGGGAACCCCGCCGGATGAGGATGGTTCAGCCGATCTGCAATATGTGGTGGCAGCAGCGCGCGCCATCGGCCGGAGCATGCAGGATTACACAGTGATCGTCGATAAATCCACCGTGCCGGTCGGTACTGCCGACAAAGTACGGGTGGCAGTGCAGGAAGAACTGGACAAGCGCGGTGTCAAGGCGGAGTTCAGCGTGGTCTCAAATCCCGAGTTCTTGAAGGAAGGCGCGGCGGTGGACGATTTCATGCGCCCCGACCGCATCGTGGTCGGCGCCGACGATGAGCGCGCCGTAGAGTTGTTGCGCTCGATCTATGCGCCATTCAATCGCAACCATGACCGCCTGATCGTGATGGACATCAGGTCTGCGGAACTGACCAAGTACGCCGCCAATGCCATGCTGGCTACGCGCATTTCGTTCATGAACGAACTGGCATTGCTGGCCGAAAAGACCGGTGCGGATATCGAGCACGTGCGCCAGGGGATCGGCTCCGACCCGCGCATCGGCTATCATTTTCTCTATGCCGGTTGCGGTTATGGCGGTTCCTGTTTCCCAAAGGATGTGCAGGCGATGCAGCGCTCCGCCAGGGAATATGGCTGCGAACTGAAGATCCTCAATGCCGTGGAACTGGCCAACGAGCATCAGAAGACCGTGTTGATCGACAAGATCACCGGCCGTCTTGGCGATGACCTGTCCGGCAGGAATATCGCCCTGTGGGGTCTGGCATTCAAGCCCAATACCGATGACATGCGCGATGCGCCCAGCCGAGTGCTGATCGAGGGATTGTGGAAGCGCGGCGCCACCGTCACGGCCTACGATCCGGTAGCGATACATGAGGCCCGGCGTATATTCGGCACCGATCCGCGCCTGAAATATTCCGATTCGCCGATGGCAGCACTGAAAGATGCGGATGCCCTGGCCATCGTCACCGAATGGCGGGTGTTCCAGGCGCCGGACTTCAGTGTACTCAAAGCCATGCTGAAGACGCCGGTGATCTTTGACGGCCGTAACATGTATGAACCCAAGGAAGTTCGTGCTGCGGGCCTGGAATACTTTTCTATCGGACGGCAGTAAGGACCCGATTGCTGGCTGGCTTCCGGGTTATCGGACACCAGCCAAACATGAAGCATGATGGCGTCAATTCAGCGCCTGGTAGATTAATGATCGTGCAAAAAGAAATACACGGTAAATAAAAGCAGGGCACCAAGGAGCGACATCACGATTTTCAAGGTTCGTTCGGTCTTCTTTCTTTTCCGGGAAAAAACTTCCTCATAGTCTTCTTCGCTCAAGATTAATTCCTTGCTGGATTTTGGTGAAACCGCTTGAAACGCTTGTCTGAGTTGGTTTCGGATAGTTTGTGGTTACCGGGCTTCTGGCGGAGAGAGGGGGATTCGAACCCCCGTTGGGATATTATCCCAAACACGCTTTCCAGGCGTGCGACTTAAACCACTCATCCATCTCTCCGTGACGGGATCTTCTGCATTTTCTTCGGGATTGGATTTGCATTCAGCCACTGTATTTGCGCGGTCGACTGACAGCTCGTGACTTGCTGAAACAAACCGCACTTCCTTTTCCCAAAGGGCGCGCAGGATAAACCAGAAAGGGTCTTGCCGCAACTTTTCGTGGTGCTTTCCGGGATGATTCATGGTGCCGGGAACCTGATTGGCAAGAAGCCGGTAATTCCTTTGGTGTAATATCCGCCTCTTGTTTTTCAGGCGGTAATGAGTCGTGAAGTATGAGTTGATCGTGTTCGACTGGGACGGAACGGTGATGGATTCGACGGCGGTGATCGCCGCATCGATACAGTCGGCTTGCCGTGATCTGGACTTGCCCATCCCCAGCGATGAGGCGGCGAAGCATGTGATCGGCATGGGATTGGTGCAGGCTTTGCGCCATGCGGTGCCGACCGCGCCGGAAACCAGCTATCAAGCGCTGACCGATCGTTATCGCCATCATTTCCTTTCGCAGGATGAGGCCATTCCGCTGTTCGCAGGTGCACGCGAGACGATTGCGGACCTGCATGGAAGCGGTTATCTGCTCGCAGTGGCAACCGGCAAGAGTCGTGCCGGGCTGGATCGCGCGATGAAGACTTCCGGCATGACCGATTTCTTCCATGCCTCGCGCACTGCAGACCAGACGTTTTCCAAGCCGCATCCGGCGATGTTGCAGGAAATCATCGATGAACTGGGCACGACCGCCGAGCGAGCCTTGATGATAGGCGACACGACGCATGATCTGCAGATGGCGATCAATGCCGGCGTGGACGCAGTCGGCATGACCCAGGGTGCGCATCCGGTCGAGCAGTTGCAGGCATTGCAACCGCGCGCGCTGCTGCATAATTTTGCCGAACTGCGTGCTTGGCTAACTGAAAATGGATAAGAAAGTGGAATATCAAACATGACAAATATTGAATTCGGAGCAGGTACACACGCATGGTTGCCGGAACTGGCGGCCCTGGCGCAGGAAGCGGGCAAAGCCATCATGCTGCACTATGGGGATACCGATGCGGCGCGCATGACCGACAAGACGGATGGCTCGCCGTTGACGGCGGCTGACCTGGCGGCGCATGAGACCATCATTGCCGGATTGCGCCGATTCGCGCCGGAGATATTCATCATTTCCGAAGAGAACAAGGACAACCCGCCACTCGCGCCCGGCACCCCGTTCTGGCTGGTCGATCCGCTCGACGGCACCAAGGAATTCCTCAGTCGCAATGGTGAGTTCACCGTCAACATCGCGTTGATCCGCGATGACCATCCGGTGCTGGCGGTGGTGCATGCGCCGGTGCTGGGGACGACCTATCTGGGCCAGGTCGGCGTTGGCGCTTGGCGTATCAAACATGAAGAAGCACCGCAACCGATCACGATAGCGCCAGTACAGGGCGAACTGCGCGTGGTGGCAAGTCGTTCGCATCGCGATGAAAAAACCGATGCGCTGCTGCTCAGGCTGCCGCCCAATCTCGTGGTGTCGGCGGGCAGCTCGCTCAAGTTCTGCATGGTCGCCGAGGGCAGCGCAGATTTTTATCCGCGTCTTGGCACGACCATGGAATGGGATACGGCCGCCGCGCAATGCGTGCTGGAAGCTGCCGGGGGCAGGGTGGTGCAGTGCGACGGCTCACCCCTGCGGTACAATAAGGATGACCGGCGCAACCCGCATTTCTTCGCCATCGGGGCGTGGTTGCCGGTCTATGACGAGATCACCGCAAGCTATCGCGCAGCATGAGCAATAGCAGGATATGTAGGTGCGAATGAATTCGCACCTACAAAATAATCGAGAGGACAACCATGGCTGACAATCAGGACTGGGAACGCGGTGTGCTGGAGAAACTTGCCATGTCCGCCATTCAGGAACAGCGCCGCGCGCGCCACTGGACCATCTTTTTCAAAACCCTGGCGTTCGTTTTTCTGTTCCTGGTGTTCTTTGTGTATATGGGCTGGATCGGCGGCGGGTCGGAACCGCGCCTGGGCGTCGGCAAGCATACTTCGCTGGTGGACTTGCAGGGCGAGATCGCGGCCGATAGTTCAGCCAGTGCCGATAATGTGATCTCCGGCTTGCAGGATGCGTTCAAGGACAGCAAGACCAAGGGCGTGATCCTGCGCATCAACAGTCCGGGCGGCAGCCCGGTGCAGGCCGGATACATCAACGACGAGATCCGCCGCCTGCGCGCGAAGTATCCGGATATTCCGCTGTATGTGGTGGTGGAAGACATGTGCGCATCCGGCGGTTATTACGTGGCAGCGGCGGCTGACAAGATCTTTGTCAACAAAGCCAGCATCGTCGGTTCCATCGGTGTGCTGATGGACGGCTTTGGTTTTACCGGTACGATGGAAAAGCTGGGCGTAGAACGGCGCTTGCTGACCGCAGGCGAGAACAAGGGTTTCCTTGACCCGTTTTCGCCGATGAATGACAAACAAAAGGCACTAGCCCAGGGCATGCTGGAACAGATCCACCAGCAGTTCATCAGCGTGGTGAGGCAGGGGCGGGGCAAGCGGCTCAAGGAAACCCCCGACATGTTCAGCGGCTTGTTCTGGACCGGGCAGACCAGCATCGATATGGGGCTGGCCGACGCGATCGGCAGTGTCGACTCGGTGGCGCGCGACGTGATCAAGGCCGAGGACATCGTGGACTACACCAATCGCGAAGGTTTGGCCGAACGCCTGGCACGCCGCTTCGGCGCCGGCATCGCGAGCGCCTTTCCCGGATTCGGCGAGCATGCGAATGGCGTGACGTTGCGCTGATGGCTATCCGTCTGACCGAGTTCTCCCATGGCGGCGGCTGCGGCTGCAAGATCGCCCCCGGCGTGTTGCGCGACATGCTGGGCGGGATGCCGCTGGCGCAGGCCTTTCCCGATCTGCTGGTCGGTATCGAGAGTGGCGACGATGCCGCGGTGTATCAGCTGAACGAGCAGCAGGCGATCGTCGCCACGCTCGATTTCTTCATGCCGATCGTGGACGATGCTTTTGACTTCGGGCGCATCGCTGCTGCCAACGCGCTGTCCGATGTGTATGCCATGGGCGGCAAGCCGATACTTGCGCTGGCGGTGGTCGGCATGCCGATCGACAAGTTGCCGCTGGATACCATCAAGGAAATTCTGGCCGGCGGCGCAGCAGTGTGCGCAGAAGCCGGGATCGCCGTGGCCGGCGGCCATTCGATCGATGCGCCGGAGCCGATATACGGGCTGGTTGCGCTCGGCGTGGTGCATCCGGCTCAGGTCAAGCGCAACAACCGCGCGCGCGACGGCGATGCGCTGATCCTCGCCAAGGGTCTGGGAGTGGGCATCCTGAGCGCGGCGCTGAAAAAACAGCAACTGGATGCGCAAGGGTATGCCGCGATGCTGCACAGCACCACGCAACTCAATACGCCGGGTAGCTGGCTGGCGCAAATGGATGCGGTGCATGCGATGACCGATGTCACCGGCTTCGGTCTGCTCGGCCACCTGCTTGGTATCTGTCGCGGCTCGCAATTGACGGCGCAACTGGCATTCGAGCAGTTGCCGCTGCTGCACGGCGTGCAGCAACTGGCGCAGCAAGGCATCGTCACCGGCGCGTCGGGACGAAACTGGAACAGCTATGGCGCGGAAGTGGAGCTTGCACCGGGCCTGGCTGCGTGGCAACACAACCTGCTGACCGATCCGCAGACCAGCGGCGGTCTGCTCATCGCCTGCAGCCAGGATGCGGTGCCGGATATCCTGCAACGCCTGCATAGCGAAGGGTTCGCGCATGCCGCGAACATCGGCCGCTTGTGCGCGGGTGCTGCGCGCATCCATGTTGGCTGAATTCAACGTGCCTGGCTGATCGTCCTGCCATGCCCGTCCGGATAACCCTGTCGTGACCCCGAAAGCCGCATTCCGGTTTGCGCTGCTGTCCACGCTGGCGATCAAGTTCGCCCTGGCATATGTCCTGCCCATGTCGGGTGACGAGGCGTACTTCCTGACCTGGGGGCAACATCCCGATTACGGCTTTTACGACCATCCGCCGATGGTAGGCTGGTTGCTGCAGTTCCTGCTGACCTTCGGCAGTTCGGAAGTCGTGTTGCGGCTTCCCGCCATCCTCTTGACCACGCTGATCGGCATCGGCATCTACCGGTTGCTCGAACCCTACGACGAAAACCGGGCGGCGCTGGTCGCCATGCTCTACCTGGTCTCGCCGCTGAACGTGCTGAATGTGCTGATCACCACGGACACGCCGCTGATCCTGTTCTCGTTCCTGTCTGTCGCCGCCTTGTTCAGGGCGCTGCAGAAAGACAGCCTGCCCTGGTATGCACTGTCCGGTGTCTTTCTCGGCCTGGCATTCCTGTCGAAATATTTTGCCGTGTTGCTGGGCCTGGCCTATCTGGCGTATTTCTTCCTGGCGCGGCGCGAGCGCAGGGCAGCGCTGGGTTTTGCGACCCTGTTCCTGGTTGCGTTGCCATTTGTGGCGGTCAACCTGTACTGGAATTACACCCATTGCTGGGACAACATCCTGTTCAACCTGTATTCGCGCAATGAGGGCGAACATTTTTCATTCGGCAGTATCGCCATCTTCGCCGGCATGATGGTCTACCTGATGACGCCGCCGGCCATCTATTACCTGTTCAAGCATCGCGCAGGGCTTATGCAACGGATAGCGCTCAGTCCATACGGCCTGTTCGTGTATGTGTTCGTATTGCCGATGGCGATGTTTACCCTGTTGTCGGCGCTCAAGGTGATCGGACTGCACTGGGTGCTGTCGTTCTATGCATTCTTCTTCGTATCGCTGGCATTGCTGCTGACCCGCGAAGAATTGGTCAAGACGATCAAGTTCACCGTCTGGCTGACAGGCGCGCACCTGGCAGCCATCGTGCTGATCGCGTTCCTGCCGATGGATACCTGGAAACATAACAAGCTCTACGATGGCATCGTGTTCATGTTCAAGACCGACGAGATCGTCGACAGGGTGCACCCATACGGGAGCCAGTTCCTGCTGGCTGCCGACGGCTATTCACCGGCGGCGATCATTTCCTATCATTACGGCAGGAATTTCTTCGTCTTCGGCGGGGGCTCGCATTATGCGCGGCAGGACGACATCATCACCGATTTCCGGCAGTTCGCCGGGCGCGATATCCTGATCCTGAAAAAATCCCCCCCGGACATGGCGGAATACGCGCCGTATTTCCTGCATGTGGAAGTCGAATCCTTCGAACTGCACGGCGTGCCGTTTTATTTCGTGCTGGGCTACGGTTTCAATTACGATGCTTATCGTACCCAGGTGCTGAAACCGATCAAGGACAAGTACTACGCCATACCCTCATGGCTGCCGCATGCTTCCTGCTATTTCTGCGAAAAGTATTTTCCGGATGAGGGAAAATAAGGGATATGGAGAAAAGCGGAACCATGCAACGATACCTGACACAGTGGCTCAAGGACAATGGTGGCCTGCTGGCCCTGCTGCTGGTTGTCTTCGCGATCTATGCGACAGGCTTCAACGGGCAATTGGTGGTTGACGATATATCCATCCTGAAGGACAACCCCTTCCTTGATCATGGCAGCATCGCACGCTATTTCAGCACGGGTTTTTGGGATAACGTGATCAATCAGGGGGGCGAGGGCACGGCGATGTATCGCCCCCTGGTCCTGGTATATTTCTGGCTATTCCACAAGTTGTGGGGTGCCCAGCCTTTCGGATATCACGTTGTGCTGACCTTGTTGCATCTGGCAAATTCCTGTCTGGTTTACGCAGCTGCACGCAAGGTGTTTTCCGCTTCAACTACGGCGGCCCTGATTGGTGCCGCCGTGTTTGCATTGCACCCGACCCGGGTCGAGTCGGTGGCATGGATCTCCGGCATTCCGGATCCGCTGGCAACGTTCTTTTTGCTGGGCGCATTGTTGTTCCATCATGTTTATTCCGAAAGCCCGAAAACAGTCTGGTATCTGGCACTGGCGGCATCTAGTTTTCAATTGGCCCTGTGGAGCAAAGAGGTTGCCGTCGTGTTCCCGTTGGTCGCGGCGTCTCTCGATTGGATACTCAGACGCAAGATCAACTGGACATCAACGATCCTCTATCTTGTGCTGCTGGCTGGATATTTTGTGATGCGCAGCTTTGCCCTGACCGAGACCGGCCAGCTGGCAAATATACATTTGACCAATATTTCCAGGGCGCTTGATCTTGCATCGGGTTATGGCAGGTTGCTGATCTTCCCTGCGCAGGTCCCGTTCTACCTGCAGCCGCCCCAGCATCCTGTTTCGTCGATTGCGGGATGGTGTGCGATTACCCTGATGGTTTCGGCGATTCTGATTTCCTGGCGCCTGCTCGATACCGGCGGCAGGAGGTTGCTTGCGTCATCTATCGTCTGGACACTCGGGTTTTCGTGGACGGCGATCATGATGGTGTTTTATCTGGAAGGATATTATTCGGCTCGTTTTCTCTATGTCCCCGTGACCGGACTGGCATTCCTGATCGCCGTGCTCTACGACCGGTTGATCGCGCTGCGCACTGGCCTGAAAGTTCCGCTGCAGATTTTCTGTGCCGTCGTCGTTGCAGCTTTTGGCTTTGTCACCCTGAAGGAGATCCCTCAGTGGCACGATGAAATTACGGTGTACCAGCGGATGACGGCATCGGCGCCGGAAGGAACCGTCGGTTTCATGAATCTGGGCTATACCCTGATCGACACCGGCAACTATGCAAAGGCGGAAGAAAACTTCCAGATCGCATTGCGAAATGCAAGGATTCCGAGAGTGAAGGCGGAAGCGCTGGTGGCGCTTGGTACCGTTGCCGGGATGATTAATAATGTGCCTCTCAGCGAGCGTTACCTGAATGAAGCGGTACAGATCGATCCGAACAACTCACTGGCGTGGACGGGTCTGGGCAACGTAGCCTGGTTGCGGGGACAGCTGCAGGACGCCATTCCCCTGTATGAAAAGGCCCTTGCGTTACGTCCGCAGAATTTCGAGGCGGCGATGAACCTGGCGTCAGTTTATGAGCAGAGCGGGCAAGGCGAGAAGGCCGCATCGATCAGGAATGCCATTCGCAAGTAAGTTTTTCCAGCCAATTACGCCATTGAATCAGGTGAGAGTTCGGGATGCCGCTTTTGAGCAATAAATTTCTATTCACCGCAGTGATGCTGCTTGCGGCAGCGATGCTGCTTGGTACCGCATGGATGGGGGATGATGCCTTCATCACCTTGCGCGTGATCGATAATTTCGTCCATGGGCACGGCTTGCGCTACAACGTACTGGAACGCGTGCAGGTGTTCACGCACCCGCTGTGGCTGATGTTGCTCACGCCATTCTATGCGCTGACCCGCGAGCCGATGGTTACCACCATGCTGGTCTCCGTTGCGGTGACGCTGGGCGCCTTTTGGCTGCTTGCAACAAGAGTCGCGAAAGTTCCGGCGTACGGTTGTCTGCTGGTATTGCTTGCGCTTGCCTCAACCGCCCTCTATCAGTTTTCCACTTCCGGACTGGAAACGCCGCTCACGTTCCTGTTGCTGGCCATGCTGGTATGGCAGCTGCGGCAATCGCAAAAGATGTGGCTTGCCGCCACCGTCATCGGGCTGTTGCTGCTGAATCGGCTCGACCTGGCTGTGCTGGTCGGGCCGGTTGCCTGCTACCTGTTCCTGCGTGGCAGGGGACAGCGGGTATCGATCGTGGCCGCAGTCGCCTTGCCTGCTTGCGCCTGGATGGTGTTTTCGCTGATCTATTACGGCGCGCCGTTTCCGAACACGGCGTATGCCAAGCTGGGCACTGGCTACAGCACAGGCGAGCTGATCATCCACGGCTTGAGATACACGCTGGATTTCGTCGTACATGACCCACTGCTATTGCTGGCGATAGGCAAGGCCTTGTTCGATGCGGCGCGTTCCCGGGATTGGATGCTGCGCTCACTGGGCTTGGGCATCGTGCTGTACCTGGTTTACATCGTCAGCATCGGGGGCGATTTCATGTCCGGCCGCTTCTATGCGGCGCCGGGCTTCCTCGCGTTATGCCTGCTCGCGCTGCAGACGCCGCCGCAGTGGCTGATGCAGCGGGTCAACCTCGTCGTGCCGGCCATGTTCGTGTTGCTGGGCGTGTTGCTGGTTTACCGGATGATGGATCATGAGGTGGCGACTTTGCCCGACAGCGGTATCCGCGACGAGCGCAATTTTTATTATGCCGATCTGGGTCTGGTGCCGGTGCTGCAAAGGTGGGCTGCAGCCGGCACGGAACCTGTTCCGGGATTGGGCCAGCGCGCTGAGGGCCTGAAACAGGTCGCCGAGCGCGCCAACGATTATTATGCCGTGGCGGTGCTGGGCGCGGGCCTGCTGGGATACTATGGTGGGCCGATGGTGCATATCGTGGATATGCTGGCGTTGACCGATCCGTTCCTGGCGCGGCTGCCGGCCATCCCCGGCGCGCGCGTCGGGCACTATCGGCGGATGATTCCGGGGCGCTACACCGAAACCGTCACCAACGCCTATCCCACCACGAGTGTCGCTGAATTGCTGCCGTTGCTGAATGACGTCTCGATGGCTGCACGTGCGCCATTGTTCGCGGAAGGGCGCTGGGCGGCTATCTGGCGGCTGGCTTCCGGGCGATATGCCTGGGTCTATTCAAGTGACCTGTATCGGATGCGCTAAGCTGTCATATAGAATGGGATTCTCCCACTCCCTCCCCCTGCAAGGGGAAAGGAGCAAAAAACCGTGGTAATTTAACTTAAGTTGAGGGACAGGATGCCATTCGAATCGCCATGCCAAAACTGATCACACCCATCTCCGGCTGGGGACGCTATCCGGTACAAACCTGCGAGTTGCAGCGTCCGGAGCGCTACGCCGACTTGCGGTCGACTGCCACCAGTTTGATCGCGCGCGGGCAGGGGCGCAGTTATGGCGATGCGGCGCTGAACGAGAACGCCGGCGTGCTGCTGACCGAACGTGTCGATCGTCTGCTCGAGTTCGATACGGAACAGGGCGTGCTGCGTGCCGAGGCCGGTGCGACGCTGGCGGAGATCCTTGCAGTCATCGTGCCTAAGGGCTGGTTCCTGCCGGTCACACCGGGCACGAAATTCGTCTCGCTCGGCGGTTGTGTGGCGGCGGACGTGCACGGCAAGAACCATCATCACGACGGTTCGTTCGGCGCGCATGTGCTGGGCATCGAACTGATCCTGGCCGATGGCAGCCGCGTGGGATGTTCTCCATCTGAAAATGCGGAACTGTTCTGGGCCACGGTGGGCGGCATGGGCCTGACCGGCATCATCGGTGAAGTCGCGCTCAAGCTGATCCCGATCCAGAGTGCCTACGTGAAGGTGCAGCATCATGCGGCAGAGGATTATGCGGCCATGTTCCGCCTGATGCAGGATGCTGCCATCGACGACCGCTATACCGTCGCCTGGATAGACAGCATGGCCAAGGGTGCGCAGTTCGGGCGCGGCGTCGTGATGTGCGGGCACCATGCAGCACCGGATGAACTGGGCGCGGACTGCGCGCATCCATTCGAGGTCGCGTCGAAGCGTGCGCGTTCGATCCCGTTCGACTTTCCGCCGTGGGCGCTGAACGGACTCAGCATCGCGGCGTTCAATGCGCAGTTCTTCAGCCGCGAGGGCGGCAAGCGCGAGCCGTTCCTGTGCGGCTACGATCCGTATTTCTATCCGCTGGACGGGATCGACCAGTGGAATCGCATGTATGGCAAGCGCGGTTTCGTGCAATACCAGTGTGTGATCCCGGATGCGACTGCGTTCGAGGGTATCCGGGAATTACTGCAGGCGCTGGCCGACAGCGGCCGCCCATCTTTTCTCGCGGTGCTGAAACGGCTGGGTGAACAGGGCCGGGGGTTGTTGTCCTTTCCGATGGCGGGTTATACGCTGGCGCTGGATCTGCCGATCCGCGATGACGGCCTGTTCGCCTTGCTGGATAAACTCGACGGCATCGTTCTGCAACATGGCGGGCGCGTGTATCTGGCCAAGGATGCGCGGCTTTCTGCCGCATCGTTCCGCGGCATGTATCCGCAATACGAAGAATGGCTCAGGATCAAAGACACTTTCGATGCGGAAAATAAATTCAGTTCGAGTATGTCGCGTCGCCTTGGGATTGGAAATCGATAGTTTCTTCTTTGTCGGCCTGTTAAAAAGGTCACCCAGATAATCCATCGGACTTCCGCTGGAAATTTTATTTTTTGCGTTGCCCCGTTGCGACAAAGGATATGCCGCATGAAAAGATTCGCTGTTGTGACAAAAGACTGGTGGCTCGCGCTGACCAGTTTTCTGCTGTTGCTGACAGCGTACCACCTCATTTTCAGGCAGTTCTTCCCTACCCGGAACAATACGCTGGGCGGGGACTATGCGCGCATCCTGCCTGACTTGCTGGACGGATATTATTGGTACAGGAGCAACGGCATATTTGAGCCTTTCTGGTTTACGCCTGCATTCTGTGGTGGCCAGCCGGCACTTGGCGCGCCGGAATCCGGGTTCTATTCGGTCGCGCAGTTGCTGACCTTTGTCGCCGACCCGCTGGTCAGCGTTTATGCGACGATACTGTTGTTCGCATCGCTCGGGTTCTGGGGTTTCTACCTGCTGTTGCGCACCTGTTTCGATTCCAGTCGCCAGGCGGCCGTGCTCGGTGGCGCGCTGTTCATGTTCAACGGCTTTTTCATCCATCGCATGATGATCGGGCATTTTTCCTTTCACGCCGTGATGCTGATCCCATGGATGGCCTATTTTCTGCTTCGGCCGACCCGGAAATGCCTGCTGGACACCCTGGCGAACGGCGCTTACGTCGGTTGCCTGCTGGCATACGGTTTCTATTCCGGTATGGTTCATCTACTGCTGCCCGGCGCGTTTGCCGTGTTGGGGATAGCCGCTATTCATGGGCTCGCGCGCGGGGATTCGGCAGGATTCATGCGGCGCTCGCTGGTTGCGGTTGGCGTGGCGATCGGGCTGTCGGCGGCAAAGTTGATGGCGGCACTGCTCTACCTGCACAACTTCCCGCGCAGCAATTATTCCTTGCCCGGCATAGATGGCATTTGGGATGCCCTGAAGACATTGTTCAGTACACTTTTTTTCTCCCCGGCAGGTATAGCGGATCAGGTACTGCCGCTGCTTGATAACTTGCAGTGGCCGCTGGATCGGCAAGAGTGGGAATATGGCGTCACGGTGGTGCCGCTGTTGATCATACTGGCCGGAACGGCGGTCATGCTCTATCACATCCACAGTCTGCGCCCACGGATGAACCTGACCCGATGGGTGTGGCTGGTGCTGCTGGGAATCGTGCTGGTGTTGTCGCTGGCGCTGAACATCTATTCACCGGGCTGGAATGCATTCCTGAAGCAGCTTCCGGTGATCAAGTCGAGCATCTATATGACGCGCTGGTTCCTGGTCTACATTCCGCTGGTGATCCTGGCGTCTGCGCTGATGCTGGACCGGATATCTGCGCTGGACGGCCTCAGGTACGGCATCCTGGCGGTTGCACTGGCGGCACTGGTATACATCAATGCAGAAAAAGACCGCGGTTTTTACCAGGATCAACCCTACCAGCCGTACACCATCATCAATGCATGGAAGGCTGCCAGGACCGGCACGGCTTCGGCCAGTATCCAGAATATCAGTGCGTTTGTGAATGCCAACAACGAGATCGAGGGATCACTTAACCGCAATGACATGCTCGCCATGGGTGGGTCGCAACTCGCCTGCTACAACCCGATATTCGGCTATCGGCTGGAGGACTTTCCGCGCAAGTCGCTGCATATCGGGTCGGTGATGGATGAGAGAAACGGCGTGCTGAACATCAAGAATCCCGCCTGTTACACTTATCCGGAACAAAATAACTGTACGCCAGGCGACCATTTCACGGTCGCCCAACGCGACTCGGCGCTGGCCTTCACCAACTACAAACCTTACCCGTTCAGGTTTTCGCCCGGGCAGAAGATCGCCAACCTGCTGACGCTGGTCACGCTGGCGTTGCTGGTAATGTTGCTCGCTGTGATACTGGCAAGGAGGTTTTGGCGCACTCGACCATGAGCAAGCCCGAATGAATTGGCCTTTGGATCATTTGGGGAGTTTAATATTGGTTCTCTCCCTTGACAGGGGAAGGAACGAAAACCAGCTGCCTTGGGCGGTTCAGTTAAATCGAGGTTTTTAGAATTACCGGATTCCATCATGCTTATCACCAATTGGCCCAATGCGATCGCACATGTGGATGCGGATTGCTTCTACGCTTCCTGCGAGCGGCTGCGCCACCCCGAGTTGCGGCAGGCGCCGGTGTGCGTGCTGTCGAGCCAGGATGCGTGCGTGGTGGCCAAGACCTATGACGCGAAGGCGGCCGGTATCCGTACCGGCATGACGGCGTGGGAAGCCAGGAAGGTTTTGCCGCAAGCCGTATTCCTCTCCGCCGACTTCCGCTATTACGGGCAGATCTCCGACAGCCTGTTCGCGATCCTGCGCCGCTACAGCCCGATGGTGGAGGAGTATTCCATCGACGAGGCATTCATCGACATGACGGGCTTGCGCACGCTGTACCGCAAACCCTGGCAGCAGATCGCCGACGACATCCGCAATACCATCCACAACGAACTGGGCGTGACCGTATCGATCGGCATCTCGGTCACGCGCACGCTGGCCAAGATGGCCTCGGAATACAACAAGCCGAACGGCACCACCATCGTCGCGGGACGGCGCATCATGGATTTTTTGCAGCAGGTCGGTGTGCGCGACATCCCCGGCATCGGCGCCAACCGCGAGGCATTGCTGAGCAAGTTCAATATCCGCAGCGGTGCCGAATTCGCCGCCACACCGGAACACCATATCAGGCGGCTGCTGGGCAAGGCCGGTACCGATCTGTGGCATGAGCTGAACGGCACGGCGCTGTATGCGGTGGAGAGCGAACTGCGGTTGCCGAAGAGCGTGGCGCGTACCGCGTCGATGGGCAAGCTCACACAGGAGCGCGAAGTCATCCGTGGTCATCTGATGCGCCACGCGATGCGCCTGTCGCGCGAACTGATCGAGAAACGCCTGACGGCAAGACAGCTTTCATTCTTTCTGGCGCTGAAGTCGTTCGACAAATGCGCGCAGACGCGCGAGCTGGCTTATCCGACGGCGGATTATTTCGTGCTGGTGGAGGAAGCCGGCAACATGCTGGATGCGTTGTTCGATCCGGTGCAGAGCTATCGTGCCTGCGGATTGATCGCCACCGGCATCGCGCCGCGCGAGGTGGCGGTGTACGACCTGTTCCAGCAACGCGAACTGAAGGCGGAGGAGCGGCATGTGCAATTGCTGGAGACCGTGTACGCGATCAACGACAGATATGGCGCGAACTCGGTCGGCATCTGCGGCATGGCGGGGCAGGGTGGGAAGCTGGCGCAGCGGTTCTGTTATCCGATGATGGAGTGCGGGTAGGGAGTAGCGGGCTTACTTTTCAGGTTCGCAACTGCCGCCGATGCGCTTGCCGCTCAGGGCCATGTTCATGCTCATGGATTGGCCGTGCGAGTTGCTTTGCATATGCATCTTGCCCTGATAGCTGTCGCTACTGTGGGTGAACTCGCCTGTTCCATCCGTTATATCGCCGTCATGATTGCAGTGGACTTTCCACGAGGTCTTGTTGCCGGCGTATTTGACGTCGGTCATGGTGCAGTCCTTGTTTGGCGCTGCCTGTCGCGGGTCTTTTTCCGCTCCCTTGGCGATACAGACTTTCATGGTCGTTCCCGGCACCGCGAACGGCATCCCTTCCATTTCCATCTTGGAAGTGACCTCCCAGTATTCTCCGCTTGCACCGAATGCCGAAGTGGTAAATGTGCTCGCTGCAAGGATCAGGCAGGTGGGTATGATTTTCTTCATGTTGACTCCGCTGGGCAGGAAAAAAGTGGGCAGGACCATGGCAGGATTCTTGACCTTGTTGGCGGTGAAGTCAATGCCTGTTTGTACTGGTGCGGGATGGGCTATCCACCTGCAACTTCACAAGCCGCCGCGTCGCGCCAGTAACGCCGCGCCATAGGCGGCTTCGGAGCGCGGTGCGGTGGAGACCGGGACGCCGAGCAGTCTGGCCCGCATCGCTGTCCAGGTCTGATTCTTTGCGCCGCCGCCGGTAGTGACAACGGACCTGAGCGGTGTTGCGCCGAGTTCCTCGAGTTTGGCATAGCCGGTCGCCTCGATGCGACAGAGACCTTGCAGTAGCCCATGCAGGAATTGCGCTTCGTCCGTCGGCTTCGGGGTGAGTTGCGGCGCCAGTGCGGGATCGTCGATGGGAAAGCGTTCGCCGGGCGTGGGCAGCGGATAGTAGTCGAGCGGACTATCGATGGCCGGGTCGATGCGCGCGCTCAGTTCGATCAGTTGCCAGTCGTTGAAATACTTCCGCAGCACCCCGCCGCCCGCGTTGGAGGCGCCACCCGCCAGCCACAGGTCGCCGTAGCGGTGACTGTATACGCCGTATTGCGAGGCTTCCACACGGCGTTCCGAAAGCAGCTTGAGCACCAGCGTGGTGCCGAGCGAGGTGACGGCGGCGCCGGGTTCGCTCACGCCGGTGGCGATGAAACCGGCGATGCTGTCGGTGGTGCCGGCATGCACGGTGCAGGCTGGGTTGAGCCTGAAATATTTTGCGATGGCGGGGCTGAGTGACGCGATGGCAGTGCCGGGTGCGGCAACTTGCGGTAACAGGCGGGCGAGCGGCAATTGCCGCACCCAGTCAGGCCAGCATAGTCGTTCGACGTCGTAGCCGCTTTTCAGTGCATTGTGGTGGTCCGACAGGCCACCGATGCCGGTGAGCAGCGCGGCGAGCCAGTCGGCCTGGTGCAGGAAATGTGCGGCGTTCGAGGTATCGTAATGACGCGTCAGCCACAGGAACTTGGCCAGTCCGGAAGTTGCGCTGCATACCGTGTGGCCGGGCGGCGCGATGGATTCCAGTTCTCCGGCTTCCACGCTGGCGCGGCTGTCGAAATAGAACAGGGCCGGGGAGACCGGCTCAAGTTCGTCATCACACAGCAACACCGTGCCGGAAGTTGCCGCGATGGCGATGCCATGCAATTGCGCGGCTACGGTCTCGGGCAGACGCCGCAGCAGAGTGAGCATCGCTTCGCGCCATTCCAGCGGGGTCTGCGCCCTTGGATCCGGATAGACCGTGTGGTCTTCATGTGCGATGACGCCATCACGGTCCAGGACGCAGGCGCGCACGCCAGAAGAGCCGAAGTCGAGACCGAGATGGTAAGTCATGGGAAAAGCAGCCAAAAGGATAGAGTGGGGGATTGTATGGGGCAGGGCTTGATTTTACAAACCTCGGCAGATCGATCGCCAAAACAGGCTAGGCGATCGATAGCAAACCAGTGCCGTTCGCATGTGCATGATATTTGCTTTGGTGTCTGCCTATATCAATCATGAATGGACTCGTATGCAATCCCCGATTCAGGATTATCTGGAAGGTTTGCATGGCCGCCTAGCCGGATTGCACAAGGGTGAGATGGCGAGTTATATCCCCGAACTCACCAAGGCCGATCCTGACTGGTTCGGCATCTGCATCGTCACCATGGATGGTGTGGCTTATGCGGTGGGCGATTCGGAGCAGCTGTTCACGATCCAGTCGATCTCCAAACCATTCGTCTACGCGACGGCGCTGGCGGACCGGGGGCGTGAGTTCGTGCTCGGCAAGGTCGGGGTGGAGCCGAGCGGCGATGCCTTCAATTCGATCAGCCTGAATCCCCAAACTGGTGCACCGCTCAATCCGATGATCAATGCTGGTGCGATCGCCTCCGCCAGCCTGGTCGGCGGCAAGACGCCGGAGGAGCAGTGGCGCCGCATCGAATCGTCGATGGCGGCATTCGTCGGCAGGGACATCAGCGTCGACGAGGACGTGTATCGGTCGGAGAGCGAAACCGGTTTCCGCAACCGCGCCATCGCCTGGATGCTGAAGAATTTCGGCATCATCGACGGTGAGCCGATGCCGTACACTGGAGAACTATTTCCGGCAGTGCTCGGTACTGGTCAATTGCCGCGACCTGGCCTACATGGCGGCGACCCTGGCCAATGGCGGCGTCCACCCGCTGACCCGCAAGCGCGCCCTGCCGGCGGAACATGTCGAACGGGTGCTCAGCGTGATGGCCACCTGCGGCATGTACGACTTTGCCGGCAGCTGGTTGTACGAGGTCGGCATGCCGGCCAAGAGCGGCGTGGGCGGCGGCATCATCGCGGTATTGCCGGGCAGCTTCGGCATCGGTATCTTTTCCCCGCGCCTGGACGAGAAGGGCAACAGCGTGCGCGGCATCGAGGCGTGCAAGCAACTGTCGCACGATTTCAGCCTGCATGTGTTCACCTGCGCCAGCGATCCGCGCATGGCGCTGGGCCGGGTCTACACCGGCGCGGATGCACCTTCGCGCAGACAACCGGCGGCGGAGATACGTGCCCATCTGAAGGAGAATGCATCGCGCATCAAGTACCTTTGCCTGCATGGATTCCTGCATGTCGATGGCGTGGAGTATGTCATCCGCAGGATGAGGGACATGGCTGCCGACAGCAACAGTTACATCCTCGACATGCACCATGTGGCAGGGATCTCGGAAAGTGCGGCGCGCCTGCTCAACCAGGCCCGGCTTGGTTTTGGAGCGGACAATATCGCGCTGGTGTATTCCCGCATCCACGACAACAAGGCCATCGTCGATCCGTTGCGCAAGGTCGGCCAAGAGCGGAGACCAGGGTTTCCTGAGCTTCGAGGACAACGACCTGGCGGTGGAGTGGTGCGAGAACCGGCTGATCGGGACGTTGCCGGCAATGCCTGCGCAGGCGCTGCATCTGGCCGACTCGCCCTTGTTCAAGGGCGTGCCCGAGCCGCTGATGAAACAGGTCGAAGCGGTGACGCGCTCCAGTTGTTCGCCAAGGGAGAGCAGATAATGGTGCAAGGCCAGGAGAATGATACGCGCATCTTTTTCATCGAGACCGGTCAGGTCAGCGTGCTGGTGCCGATCGAGAATGGCGGTCATCAGCGCATCGCCTCGCTGGGGCCGGGCATGAATTTCGGCGAGATGGTCCTGCTCGGCAATACGACCCGGAGTGCCTCGGTGTATGCGGATACCGAAGTCAAATGCCGCATCCTTGAATCCGGCGACCTTGACAATATATCTGACCATACGCCGCAACTGAAGATCATCCTGCTGGAAAACCTGGCAAAGGATATTGCGAGTAACTTGCGCCGGGCTACGCAGTGGATTGCTGCTCTGGCGTGATATATAGGTTTGTATCGATGAAAAAAAACGGGCCGGACTGATTTGTCCGGCCCGCATTGATCACTTCTGCATCCTCTAGCGCATGTTTACTTGACGTGGCAGGACAGACAAAGTCCACTGCCCTGGTTGGAAACACGCAGGAATACGCCGTTATTCGGGGTATGCGGATCATGGCAGGATGCGCACTCCACGGTCGGCTGACCCAGGAACGCCGTATTATTGGTAAACAGCATGATGTCTTGCTTGGTACGGATACCCGCGCCTGGTACTGGAGCAAACGTGTTTGCCGCCGTGCTCGACACGAATCCGCGTCCGCAAGCGTCGCCATTGACTCCGGCACCGCACGAAGTTAGCGGCTGACCGTTAACTTCGGTCACGCCTGCAGCAATCATTGCCGCTGTCCCATTGGCTACAGTAGCTTGCGCGACACCATTGCTTACGTAGAATTCATAAGTAGTCGGATCACGCGTAATCGGGTAAGCGGCAGTTCCACCAATACTTGCTGAACCCGCAGCAACAGCATCGCTGTCCAGAATGATGTTGGTGTCAACCCAGAAGCGGACGTCGTTGGTATTGCTTCCGATATGCGCTGCAGTTGGCAGGTTGAACAACCTGTCACGACAGGTTCCGTCAGCAATAATGACCGTATTACCGACTGCCGATCCCTGGGTAATGGAAATACCGCCGCCGCAGTATTGCATGCTGATCGGGTGATCGTTCGACAGGTCGGTGCCAAGCAGAATACCTTCCGCGCTAGGGTTGTCCGAACTCCCGTAAGGGTCAGAATAGAACCCTTGGTTCATCTGGGCAAAACCACTGCCACCGCCGCCGCCGTTGCTGCCATTGCTATTCCACGTATATTGCTGGTTTTGGCCTGCCTGGGCAGTTCCAATGATGAATTGGCTCGCAATTGCTGAACTCAATGCACCATTGTATCCATCCGCCATCAAACCGGAACCCGGTCCATTGATCATGTTGTCCATTGCTTGCGTACCATCGTGGCAAGACAAGCAGGCAAGGGAAACGGAACCAATGGAAGGCAGGGCGGCATCAAATGTGCTGGATACGTTACTACCGGTGTTATATACAGAATAGACTGATGAATTGTTAACTGCCTTGTTCCACAACGGGCCAGACTGAACAGCGTTAAATCCGTGCGGTGTATGACAGAAAACACAGATCTGGTTGGTGCCGACGACATTGCCGGAATTATCAAGCACGCTGGTTCCACCAGGGCCTGTTCCCAGGGATCCCTGCACACTGTTGGTACCCAGCGAATTGGTCGTACTCAGGTTGTGGCGGGAATTGGTGATATTGATTGCTGAACCTGGCGCAAATACACCTGTGCCGCCATCACTGGAAGTGTAGGTGGTAATGCCGTGCCCAACGGATGAGGCAACCACGCCGTCCGCATATGAATTATTGGCGAACCCCATTGCCAATGCGGAGACAGATAACAACCCCACCATGCCATATTTGTGATTCACGCGGTTTCTCATAAATATAATTTTATTATTCTAAAACAACAAGTTGCTTTAATTGCTTAAAGCGGAATCGGCAACGAAATATTGCGCGCAATGACAGCATCGGCGTAATGATTCAACACGCAAGCGGGATTCATGCCATTTGGCAAGTTAGATTAAGACATTGATACTAATATAGTAGCAACTTTATTTTTTATCGAAATCACAGGCGATGGGTTCTCCATTCCGGGATTTGAGAATAAACGAAGCAAAATCTCTGCTTCTGGGTAGCATTTACAAAATGATTCGATAGAGATGCCTCAGTCAATGCCGAGCCATTACTCCAATCTTCGAGTACCAGGATGCGGCATCGTCTATTCCCGCATATTCGACTGCCTGTCAAATGTGTCCAGTTCGATCACCGGCTGCGGCTGCCATCCCTGTTTGCGATGCTCCGCCACTATGTTTGTGAATATGCCGCCGCGCACAAAAAACCTGGCGGTGAGGCGCATGAATCGCGGTGAGGTGGCTGCGGCCAGATCGTCGAGAATGCGGTTGGTGACGTCCTCGTGGAAATGGCCTTCATTGCGGAATGACCAGATGTACAACTTGAGGCTTTTCAGTTCGACGCATTTTTCGTCTGCGATGTAGTCGAGGATCAATGTGGCGAAATCCGGTTGGCCGGTCTTGGGGCACAGACAGGTGAATTCGGGTATCTCCATATGGATATGGTAATCCCGTGCCGGGTGGGGATTGGGAAAAGTCTCAAGGGTTTTCGAGGGTTGCGTACTCATTTTGTGCCGGGTTCCGCTTCGGTTAGAATAGCCGGAATTATAACGTTAATGACGGTCTCAAATTGCGCCTTTCCCATATCAAACTATCCGGGTTCAAATCGTTCGTTGACCCCACTCATATCGCTTTGCCGGGTCAGATCGTCGGCATTGTCGGTCCCAACGGCTGCGGCAAATCCAACGTGATCGACGCGTTGCGCTGGGTGCTGGGCGAGTCGCGTGCCTCGGCCTTGCGCGGCGAATCGATGCAAGACGTGATCTTCAACGGTTCCGGCAAGCGCAAACCGGTCGGCCGCGCCAGTGTCGAGTTGTTGTTCGACAATTCGCTTGGCAAGGCCGCCGGGCAATGGTCAAGCTATGCCGAGATATCGATCAAGCGTGTGCTGCAGCGCGACGGCGATTCCAGCTACTACATCAACAACCAGCATGTGCGGCGCAAGGACATCACCGACATTTTCCTCGGCACCGGGCTGGGGGCGCGCGCTTACGCCATCATCGAGCAGGGCATGATCTCGCGCATCATCGAGGCCAAGCCGGAAGAATTGCGAGTGTTCCTGGAAGAAGCCGCCGGCGTATCCAAGTACCGCGAGCGCCGCCGCGAGACCGAACTGCGTATCGCCGATACGCGCGAGAATCTGTTGCGCGTGGATGACATCCGCCTGGAACTGGAAAAGCAGCTCACCCACCTGGCCGGGCAGGCCGAGGTTGCGACGCGATACCGCGAACTTGAGGCGCAGCGTGACACCACGCAACGCTTGCTGTGGCTGGTGAACAAGCAGGATGCCGAAGCGCGCCGTGCGCGTTGCGTGCAGCAGATAGAGAAATCGAAGATCGAGCTGGAAGCCGAGACCGCGCGCCTGCGCGAGGTGGAAAGCCAGCTGGAAAGCTCGCGCAGCGGACACTACCAGCTGACCGATGCCGTGCATGCGAAACAGGGCGAACTGTACGCGGTGAATGCCGAGATCGCACGGCTGGAGCAGCACATTGCACACCTGAACGACCAGCGCGCGCGCCTGACGCAACAGATCGCCAACGGCGAACGACAGATCGAACAGCATCGCGGCCAGATACAGGGAGTGCAGGGTTTGCTGGCGCACTGGCAGCAACAGCAGCAGGATGCGGGTCTCAAGGTGGAAGTATGTGAGAACCACGCCAACACCGAGGCAGAGCAACTGCCACAGGCGGAGGCGGAATCGCGTGCGGCACAGGAAAGATACAACGAGGTGCAACGCGAACATCTGGTGCTGCAGCAGCAATTGCAACTGGCCGAGACCCAGCGCGAGCATATTCAGCGCAACGTGCAGCAACTGGATTCGCGTCGCTCGCGCTTGTTACTGGAACAGGACAACCTGCCACGTCCCGACACCGAGGCGCTGACGCAATCGCAGCAGCAGGCAGTCGAGCTGGAAACCGAGTACCGCGTGCAACAGCAGCAACTGGCTCAGTTGCAGGAACAGTTGCCTGTTGCCGATGCGGCGCGCAGCGAGAAACGCGACGCGGCACAGGAACTGGAACGACAATTGGCGCAAGTGGAGGCGAAGCTGGATGCGCTCCAGCAATTGCAGGCGCAGATCGATAACGACGAGAACCTCAAGCAGTGGCTGACCGACCGCCAATTGGACAAGCTGCCGCGACTGTGGCAATCCATTCGCATCGAGACAGGTTGGGAAGATGCGCTGGAAGCGGTGCTGCGCGAACGCATCAACGCCATTGCGCTGCAGCAGGGACTGGATGAGACAGCAGCCTGGGAAAATGCGCCGCCGGGGAAACTGGCGTTGTTTGCGGCGGATGGCGTTCGTGCCGCCCCGGTTCAGGACACCGAATTCACGCCGCTGGCGAGGTATGTGACCTGCCAGGACGAGCGCGCCGCACCGGTCGTGGCGGACTGGCTATCCGGTGTGTATGCCACGGATACCCTGGCGCAGGCGTTGGGCCAGCGCGGACGCCTGCCTGCCGGCGCCTGGCTGGTTACGCCGCAGGGCCATCTGGTCGGTCCCCATAGCGTGTTGTTCCATGCGCCCGACAGCCAGGTGCATGGTGTGCTTGCCCGTCAGCGCGAGATCGAATCATTGCAGCAACAGGTACAACACCAGAAATCGGAGGTGGAGCGGGGCAGGCAGCAGGCCGCGCAGGCGGAAGAAAGCTACCATGGCATCGAAAGCCGCATCACGCCGCTGCGCAGCGCGGGCAGCGAGTTGCAGCAGCGCCAGCACACACTGCAGATGCAAATCCTGAAATTGACCCAGGCCAATGAGCGCAGCCATGAGCGTTCGGCTCAGATCGCCGGCGAGTTGCAGGAACTGGCCGACCAGTCCGCAGTCGAGCAGCGCCAGCAGCAGGAAGTGATGGAACGCATGGCGATCATGCGCGAAAACATCTCCGTGCAGCAGGCGGATGCAGAGCAGGTGCGGCAACAGGCAACGATGCAGGAAACAAGATTGCGTGAACAGCGCGAGCGCGGGCAAAAGGCACAGCACGAATTGCAGGAAGCGCGCTATTTTGCCAAGACCTGCGCTGAAAAGATCGCCGACCTTGATCATAACCTGAAGCAGACTGGCGATACACTGGCGCAACTGGAGCAGGCACTGACCCAGAACCGGGACGAACTCGGCAAGATGCAGGACGGAAACACGCAGCAACAATTGCAGGAGTCGCTGGATCTGCGTCAGGTACTCGAGCAGGCACTGGCCGAGGCGCGCAATGCACTGGAACACGCGACACTGAGCCTGAACCAACTGGAACAGGAGCGCATGGCGTGCGAACAGAAGCTGAACCCGCTACGCGAAAAGGCCACCGAGTTGTCGCTCAAGGAGCAGGAAGCGCGCCTGCATTTCGAACAATGGGCGGAGCAACTGCAGGGAGTGGACGAAGCTGCCTTGTTGCCGCTGCTGGAAGGGATCAACGCCAGGCCGAATGCGCTGCAGAGTGAATTGAACCGTCTGGACGGCGACATCGAGTCGCTGGGCGCGGTCAACCTGGCAGCGCTGGAGGAATTGCAGGCAGCACAGGAGCGCAAGGCTTATCTGGATGCGCAGGCAAAGGACCTGACCGAGGCGCTGGATACGCTGGAAAGCGCGATCCGCCGCATCGACAAGGAATCGCGCGACCTGCTGATGGCGACCTACGACGAAGTCAACCGTCATCTGTCAGAGATGTTCCCGGTGCTGTTTGGCGGTGGCGAGGCACGCCTGGTGTTGACCGGCGACGAGATCCTCGACAGCGGTGTGCAGGTGATGGCGCAGCCGCCGGGCAAGAAGAACGCCTCCATCCATCTGCTGTCCGGTGGCGAAAAGGCACTCACCGCCATCGCGCTGGTATTCTCGCTATTTCAGCTCAATCCCGCACCGTTCTGCCTGCTGGACGAAGTGGATGCCCCGCTGGACGATACCAATACCGAACGCTTGTGTACCCTGGTCAGGAAAATGGCGGTACAGACCCAGTTCGTGTTCATCAGCCACAACAAGATCACCATGGAACTGGCGCAGCAACTGGTCGGTGTGACCATGCAGGAACGCGGCGTGTCCCATGTGGTGGCGGTGGATATCGAGGAAGCATTGCGGATGCGCGACGACAGCGAGATCGCCGCCTGATCATACCGGGGGGGCCACATATCGCTTCCCCGCTACGATCCTTGTCAGGTCATTGCTGACATTCCTCGCTGATGCGTTTGCGGGTTTCCGCGGCCCGCATTTTCAGTTCCGCGTCGTCCAGGAAGATGGATTCGCCTTTGTCATTGTACGAAGAAATGCGTCCGCCATTTTCCAGCGTGGTCAGCCTGGCGTGTAATTGATTGCAGAGATTCTGCTGCCTTTGTTCCTTCTCTCTTTTCTTGGTGGCTGTCTGAGCCATTTCTTCATCGGCCTTTTGTTTCTTTTTCAATTCCATTTCCTGCTCAGCAATGGATTTTTGAGCGGGGACGCCGCTGGCAACAGAAGGGACCGAAATGGATTTCACTTTTACATCGTTCGGGGCAGGGTCATCGGAATAATGCACCTGTCCGTTGGCATCCACCCATTTGTTAAGGGCAGCCTGGCTATTAACGGCAAACAGTATCAGGCAAATTGATAGATAGAATTTCATGATGAAAAATCCTTAGAGAAGAATTCGTTAAGATATCTTTATTGTATCAACCGATTGGCGGATATATTTTAGCTTATAAATTAACTTCTGCGCGCGCCCCCAGGATCCATACGTTTTGCAGGACAGGCGACCCGCTGGGGTCGAGTTTCATATTTGGATTGGCGATGTATTGCAAGGTGGGTTGTAGTGCGAGCCAGGATTTCAATTGCGCGCGATAGGTTGCCTCCACCTGGGTCTGGTTGTCTGCAGCGCCAGGGTTGAGTTGCAGGAATTTGTCGCTGGCATGGTTGTAGGTGATTGCGATACCGGCGATATCGTCACCGCGTCCGGCAAACAGGCCGCGATAGCGCAGGCCGATACTGCCCGTCCAGTCGGCCTGGTGGAGGTCGCGGTTGGCAGTGCCGAAGCGGACAAAGCCGGCCATGCCACGCTCGGGGTGATCTTTCCTTGCCATCAAACTGCGTTCGGCGAGGAAGTAAATTCCCCGGTCCGGGCGACTAACGGTTGAGTCAATCAGGTCACCAAACTGCGTCGTGTAGCGCCAGTAGCCAAGGGCTGTCTTGTTGAACGACTCAATTTCTTCCTGGGGGGTGGCTTCCGAGGCACTGTCTGATGCAACAACTGCCTGCGGTGTCAGGCCAAATTCCATGACCGAGAGCGTGCCATCCCCTTTGTTTAACTGGATATGTGTGCCATAGAAATTGTCGGGGTCACCCGGGACACCGTCGGTCAAGGCGTATTGCGCATAATAATTCTTGCCGGGAGAGGTGTATTTCAAGCGTAGAGCCAGTGCTCCCAACGGATAGATTGGTGGGCCAACCAGTCCACCTTGTGCCATGTCGTTTGCCATGCCGTATGGCGGCTGGATGAACAGACTGGAACTGTCCGTGACATAAAACTCGGAATCGACCGGATACAATCCGGCCAGCACTGACAATGTGTCATCAGCAAAATTCTTTTGTATCCAGGCATGGTAAAACTGGCCAGTATTCACGCTGGTCTCGATGTTGTCCACACCAACGAAAGTACCGGCATAATCGCGGTTGAATTTGCTGCCCAGCGCGCTATGAAAGACAATATAAGCGGTGGTGGCATGCCAGCCCAGTAATTTCTCCAGGTCCAGAGCGGCTCCGGCTTCGGTGTATCCCATCCAGGCCGCACCGCGCTTGATGCCACCGGAAATGTCCGACAGAAAGTCACTCTTGTGGGATAGCTCGAGACTTATACCCCGGTCATTGAGATTGGCTCGTGTCGCGGACCAGCTGGCGGGGAGGGGTGAAGTATTCAAGCCTGCCGCAGGTTGCAAGGAAGTGCTTGTCGAGGACAGATCTGTTGACAATTTCAGTGACAGGGAGTCTGGCACGGTTGATGAGGCGGCATCAGCCGTGCCGGCCAATACTGCTGTGACCACCACAGCAATAATATAGCGTGTAAACATCCTGTAATCCTCCCTTTGGCCTTGCTGGCGTTTCGTGCAGCCTGAAGGATACCGCAAAAATCAGGAAAGACCCCAAATCAATAGCCATCTTGCCTGCAATTACAGTGAGGACTGACAGTGGCCGAGGCTTGCCGTCCGGCGATGGAGCGGAGGGCAGGGGATATATATCGGAGGCTTAAAATACTCCCCAGCCACAATTCAGACCCGGTATCGGTGGGGGAAGCGTGCCACCCTGAAAAATGCTCCGTGGCATGAAACTAATGAATGGGCTTGAGCAACTACCGCATTCGAGAGTAAAATGCAGGACTTTTTTACGGAGAGTTAGAAAGATATGTCCATTACGGCAGCGACAAAATCGCAAATCGTGACCGATTTCCAGCGTAGCAAGGGTGACACAGGTTCTCCCGAAGTTCAAGTTGCATTGATGACTGCGCGCATCAATTACCTGACTGGTCATTTCAAGGAACACAGCAAGGATCACCATTCGCGCCGCGGTTTGCTGCGTCTGGTGAGCCGTCGTCGCAAATTGCTGGATTACCTCAAGGGCAAGAATGAGGACAGCTATCGCGCTTTGATCCAACGCCTGGAACTGCGCAAATAAGCTACAAGCCAATGTGGGTCGCATATGCGGCCCATTTCATTTCGGGTACGGTATTCCATCATCATGGCGCAACGGCGCGTCATGTCATGTTCTTATAGAGAGGCGAATTTTGAGTCATTATAAAAAATCAGTTAAATACGGCGATCATCAATTGACCCTGGAAACCGGTGAGATTGCGCGCCAGGCAAGCGGCGCGGTGATGGTCAGTCTCGATGACACGGTGGTGCTGGTTACAGTAGTGGGCAGGAAGGACGCCAAGCCGGAACAGGATTTTTTCCCGCTTACCGTGGATTACCAGGAACGTACTTATGCTGCCGGCAAGATTCCCGGTGGCTTCTTTCGCCGTGAAGGCCGGCCGAGCGAGAAGGAGATCCTGACTTCGCGTCTGATCGACCGTCCGCTGCGTCCGCTGTTCCCGGAAAGTTTCTACAACGAGGTGCAAATCGTTGCCACGGTAATGTCTTCCGACAGCGAGATCGATTCCGACATTCCTGCGATGATCGGCGCATCCGCCGCGTTGGCAATATCCGGCATCCCGTTCGATGGTCCTATCGGCGCGGCGCGTGTGGGTTACCTTAACGGTGGTTATCTGCTCAACCCGACAGCCGAGCAACTCAAGGATTCGAAGATGGACCTGGTGGTCGCCGGTACGTCGCAGGCAGTGCTGATGGTGGAATCGGAAGCGCAGGAATTGCCTGAAGACGTGATGCTGGGTGCGGTCATGTTTGGTCACGAGCAGATGCAGACTGTGATCAATGCGATCAACGAAATGGCGGATGCCATTGGGCAGGATGCCTGGGATTGGACGGCTCCGGCCAAGGACGAGGCACTTATCGCCAAACTGGCGGAATTGGCCGACAATGATCTGCAAGCCGCTTATGCGATACGCCAGAAGCAGGCACGCACGGTTGAAGTGGACTCGATCCGTGCTCGCACGGTTGATGCATTGCTGGCCGCAGATGAGACACTGCAAAAGAATCATGTAAACGACCTGTTCAGCGCACTGGAAGCCAAGATCGTGCGCGGCCAGATACTCAGCGGAGAACCGCGCATAGATGGACGCGATACCCGCACCGTGCGCCCGATCACCATCCGCACCGGCGTGCTGCCGCGTTCCCATGGTTCGGTGCTATTCACGCGTGGCGAAACACAGGCTCTGGTTGTGGCGACGCTGGGTACCGCACGCGATGCGCAGATCATTGATGCGTTGCAAGGCGAATACCGAGATCGTTTCATGCTGCATTACAACTTTCCTCCCTATGCTACCGGTGAAACCGGACGTGTGGGTACTCCCAAGCGCCGCGAGATAGGTCATGGCCGCCTGGCCAAGCGCGCATTGGTCGCAGGGTTGCCGAGCGAGGAAGATTTCGGCTACTCCATGCGCATCGTGTCCGAAATCACGGAATCGAACGGCTCCAGTTCGATGGCCTCGGTGTGCGGAGGTTGCCTGGCCATGATGGATGCGGGCGTGCCGTTCAAGAATCACATTGCAGGTATTGCCATGGGCCTGATCAAGGATGGCAACCGCTTCGCCGTGTTGACAGACATCCTTGGTGATGAAGATCACCTGGGTGATATGGACTTCAAGGTGGCGGGTTCTGAAAATGGCATAACCGCACTGCAGATGGACATCAAGATCAATGGCATCACGCGCGATATCATGCAGGCTGCACTGAGCCAGGCGCGCGAAGGTCGCTTGCATATCCTCGGTATCATGCAGCAGGTCATGCCGACAGTACGTGCCGAAGTGTCCATGCATGCGCCACGCATGATCAAGATGAAAATAAATCCGGACAAGATCCGCGACGTGATCGGCAAGGGTGGTGCGGTGATCCGAGCGCTGACAGAAGAGACCGGTACTACCATCGATATCGACGAAGAAGGCATCGTTACCATCGCCAGCGTGAGCGGTGAGGGCGGCATGCTCGCCAAGAAGCGCATTGAAGATATTGTGGCGGAAGTCGAAGTGGGCAAGATCTACGAAGGTCCGGTGGTAAAGTTGCTGGATTTTGGTGCCATCGTCAATGTGCTGCCCGGCAAGGATGGGCTATTGCATATTTCGCAGATATCGAACGAGCGTATCAATAGTGTTGCAGACCACCTGAAAGAAGGCCAGATCGTCAAGGTTAAGGTGCTGGAAGCAGATGACAAGGGACGCATGCGCTTGAGCATGAAAGCGCTGGCAGTGGAAGCCGAAGCAAGTCCAGTTCAGGAACAGGGCGATTAAGTTCATGGGGGGATCCGTAGTCCGGATCTCCCTTTTATTCGCAGCAAGGTTCAGCCTGTTACATGCGGACTGTGGCCCAAGTATGCAGCAATCCACAGCCTTGATTTGCCAATGAGGCACTTGTTAATTTTCTGATCTTCGGTTAAGGTTCGCCAATCCCATTGATAATCATGGATAAAGAACCAGTTCTATCCGGGCAGGCTCCCGCAGAAGGAGTTATATACAAGTAATACAGGAGGGGATTATGTGCTTATTTATAAGGAGTACATATGAAATCCTTCGATCACATCGTTACTTTGCTCGACTGCGACAGGGAAGACGAGTGGAGCAAGGCAGTATTCAAGCTGGGCAATGATTTGGGTTACAAGTACGTATTGTTTGCCGTAGTGCCCAATCGCCATACTCCTCTGGAAAAAGCATTTATCTGCAGCAATTATCCTACCCAGTGGCGTGCCATCTATGACAGCAAAAAGCTGGTGCACATTGACCCGACGGTCAAGCATTGCCTGAAGCATTCAACGCCCCTGATCTGGGAGGCGGATATATTCAGAACAAAGCAGCAAATGGAAATGTACGAAGAAGCTTGCAGCTTTGGACTGCATTCAGGAATCACGCTGCCGTTCCACGGAGCCAGCAGTGAAGTAGGAATGCTCTGTTTCGTATCCGACCGACACGGCAGAGGGGTTTGCAGCAGGGAATTGAGTGAATTGTCAGCGCTGTCCCTGATGCGCGATCTTGTTTTTGAGTCTTCTTTGCGTTTTGTAAATCCAGAGGTGAATGAGGCTAAGATGCCGGTTCTGACCCCGCGCGAACTGGAGTGTCTCAAGTGGTGTGCGGAGGGCAAAAGTTCCTGGGATATAGCGCATATCCTTCATTGTTCCGAGGCGGTGATCAATTTCCATTTTGGCAATCTGCGCCGCAAGTTCGATACCACTTCACGACGCCAGGCAGTGGTCAAAGCGATACGACTTGGAATGATATTCCCGCCAGTCTAAGGCTGTTACGCAAGTTTGCTGGATGAGCATCTGCTCAAAATGACCAGATGCGTGGTTGGCTCAATACTGAGCCGAGGCATAGTTTTCAAAACGAGTGAATTCGCCGCGGAAGGTAAGATCGATCTTCCCGATCGGCCCATTGCGCTGCTTGGCGATGATAATTTCCGCTTTTCCCTTGTTTTCCTGCGAATCCGGGTTGTAAACCTCATCCCGGTAGATGAACAGGATCAGGTCGGCATCCTGTTCGATCGCCCCGGATTCACGCAGATCCGACATCACCGGGCGCTTGTTGGGTCGTTGCTCCAGACTGCGGTTAAGTTGAGACAAGGCTATCACAGGTACGCTCAGTTCCTTGGCCAGGGCTTTCAGGGAACGGGAGATTTCGGAAATTTCAGTGGCACGGTTTTCACTTGCCTTGTTCGAAGGGGAGGACATCAATTGCAGATAATCGATGATGATCAATCCCAGTCCATTGTTCTGTCGATGCAAGCGGCGCGCGCGCGAGCGCAATTCCAGCGCGTTCAGTGCAGCTGATTCATCAATGAATATCGGCGCATCGTTCAGGCGCCCCAGGGCATGCGTCATGCGTGACCAATCGTCGTCTTCCAGGCGCCCGGTGCGCAGATGGTGCTGGTTGAGTTTGCCAACTGAGCCAATCATGCGCATTGCCAATTGGGTGCCGCCCATTTCCATGCTGAAAATAGCCACAGACTTGTTCAGCTCCAGTGCCGCATGTTCTGCGATGTTGACGGAGAATGCAGTCTTGCCCATGCTTGGGCGCCCAGCCACGATGATCAGATCTCCCGGCTGTAAGCCAGAAGTTTCCCGGTCCAGATCGGCGAAGCCGGTTGCCAATCCAGTTACATCGCTGGCATTGTCGCGCCCATACAATGTTTCAATTCGTTCGACGACCTTGCTTAACAGGGGGGGGATGGGTGAGAATCCCTGGCGGCCGCGCTCGCCGGCTTCGGCAATTTCAAACACGCGGCTTTCCGCTTCATCCAGCAGTTGGGACGCATCGCGTCCGGCCGAATTGTAGGCGCTGGTGGAAATTTCACTGCCAACTTCGGCCAGTTTGCGCATGATCGAGCGATCCCTGACGATTTCAGCATAACGCCGGACATTGGCTGCAGACGGCACATTCTGGGCCAGTGAACCGAGATAAGCCAGTCCGCCGACCTTGTCCAGTTCGCCATTGCTTTCCAGGGACTCTGCAACAGTGATCGCATCGACCGGCTTGGCGCGCTCGATCAGCAGCACGATGTTCCGGTAGATCAAACGGTGTTCGAAGCGATAAAAATCCTGTTCGCCAATTACATCGGCCACTTTATCCCAGGCGCCGGCATCCAGCAGAATACCGCCCAGTACCGATTGTTCGGCCTCGACGGAATGAGGGGGAAGCTTGATTGCTTCAAGCTGAAGGTCACCCAGGGGATTGGACATATTTATCACGTTACCGATTATCGACTCGCACGAACCAGCCAGGGTATTTTACTACCCGCCAAAACAAAAAAGGGCTGTTGCCAGCCCTTTTTTTGGAGTGCCGGGTATTTCTAGTGTTCGCCCAGCACTGCAACCGTGATGGATGCAACTACATCGGTGTGCAATCCGATATTGATCGGGTAATCGCCCACTTGCTTGAGATGACCTTCAGGCATCCGAATGTGCGATTTTTCAACACTGAATCCCTGCAGTTTCAACTCCGCGGCGATATCGGCATTGGTGATCGAACCGAACAGCTTGCCATCTACACCGGCTTTTTGCACGATCTGCACGGTCAGTCCTGCCAGTTTCTCGGCAATTGCCTGGGCTTCTGCCAGTTTGGCGTTTTCTGCCGCTTCCAGCTCGCTACGGCGTGCCGCAAATTCAGCCAGGCTGCTTTCCGTGGCTCGCTTGGCTTTGCCTTGCGGAATCAGAAAATTGCGGGCGTAGCCGGACTTGACCTTGACCACATCGCCCAGTTGGCCAAGATTGGCCATTTTTTCCATCAGTATCACTTGCATGTTCGCTCCTTAATGCAAATCGGTGTACGGCAATAATGCCAGGAAGCGCGCACGTTTCACGGCCGTGCTCAATTGGCGCTGAAAGCGGGACTTGGTGCCGGTGATGCGGGCCGGGATCAGCTTGCCGTTTTCGCTGATGAATTCCTTGAGGATGTTGATATCCTTGTAATCCACTTCGGCGATTTTTTCTGCGGTGAAGCGGCAGAATTTGCGACGCTTGAACAATTGACGCGAAGAGTTGTTCTTCTTGTCATCTTTTTTCTTAAATACTCGAGCCATGCTTATGCTCCTTCATTCAATCTAATATTGTTTATATGCAGCACCAGTTGCTTGTTATTCAAGCTGCGCTGGGCAATGAATCCTTCCGCTATCACCTGCTGGCCTTGCTGCATTCGACTTGCCTGTATGGCCATGTCGCCAAATGCAAGAACCGGAACTTCACATGTCACCTGGCGGGATATCCCTGCTTCCTGGCGGGTCGAAACGTGATGGAGCTTCAATCCGATCCTGGCTATTCCAGCCGGGGTGTAACGCAAATCCTCCAGCACAACGAGTTTGCCTTCAATGACAAACTGGTTACTGCACTCCAATTCACTCAACTTTAGCGGTGGCGGCGGTGGCTTCTTCAGCCTGAACCGGTGCCGGTGCCGTCACTGGTGTATCACTACCCAGTGAGCGGGACTTTTCTTCCTTCATCATTGCCGATGGGACGATCACTGCTGCTTTGGTCTTGATGATCAGGTGGCGCAGAACGGCATCGTTGAATTTGAATGCGTGCTCCAGTTCATCCAGCGTTTCCTGGTTGCATTCTATGTTCATCAGCACGTAATGCGCCTTGTGGATTTTTTGAATCGGGTAGGCCAACTGGCGGCGTCCCCAATCTTCCATGCGGTGGATCAGTCCGGCCTTGGATGTTACCAGGGCGCGATACCGCTCAACCATCGCTGGAACCTGCTCGCTCTGGTCGGGATGCACGATGAATACTATCTCGTAATGTCGCAATTTTTTCTCCTTATGGATAAAGCCCCCCGTCATGCGTTACGGTGGAGCAAGGTTTTGGGACCGCGCATTATAGCGAAAGCTGTTGTCAGGTCAAGCTTTTTTATCCGGACAATCACGCTCCACCACTGCCTGATCAGGATGCCTGGATTGAGACCGGGCGAGCCTGTGCGTCACTAACAGTTGTACAATCCACGGCTTCCATCTTTGATTCAGGATGAACGGCCCAACGGCAAGCATGGCAAAAGCAAAGACAATTTATAGCTGTACCGAATGTGGTGGGCAGATCCCCAAGTGGCAGGGTCAATGCCCGCATTGCATGGCCTGGAACACGCTGGTCGAGACAGTGGCGGAAGCAGTGCCCGCCGCCGGCAAGAATCGCTACAGCGCATTGGCCTCTTCCGGCAAGTTGCAGCAACTGGCGGAGGTGGAGGCAAGTGAAGTGTCGCGCACTCCGACCGGCATCGCCGAATTCGATCGTGTGCTGGGCGGGGGACTGGTCGAGGGCGGCGTGGTACTGATCGGCGGAGATCCCGGCATCGGCAAATCCACCTTGTTGTTGCAGGCCCTGGCGCATCTCTCGGCAAGCAAGAAAGTGCTGTATGTCAGCGGCGAGGAGTCTGCCCAGCAGATTGCGTTGCGTGCAAAGCGTTTGCTGCTGGATGCACGCGAAGTGCACCTGCTGCCCGAGATCCAGCTTGAAAAGATACAAGCCACCGTTGCCCACGAAAAACCCGATGTGGTGGTGATCGACTCGATCCAGACCGTGTATTCCGAACAGCTTACATCCGCGCCCGGCTCGGTGGCACAGGTACGCGAATGTGCGGCGCAGCTCACCCGGCTGGCAAAGAGCAGTGGCGTGACCATGATCCTGGTCGGCCACGTCACCAAGGAGGGGGCGTTGGCCGGGCCACGTGTGCTGGAGCACATCGTCGATACCGTACTGTATTTCGAGGGCGACACGCATTCCAGTTTCCGGCTGATCCGCGCGTTCAAGAACCGCTTCGGCGCGGTCAACGAACTCGGCGTGTTTGCCATGACCGAAAAGGGCTTGCGCGAGGTGAGCAATCCGTCCGCGCTGTTCCTGTCGCAGCACGGTGCGCAGGTGGCAGGCTCGTGCGTGATGGTCACGCAAGAAGGCACGCGTCCCTTGCTGGTTGAGATACAGGCGCTGCTTGATGCGGCGCATTCGCCCAGCCCGCGGCGGCTATCGCTGGGTCTGGAGCAGAACCGCCTGGCAATGCTGCTTGCCGTTCTGCACCGTCATGCCGGCATTGCCTGCTTCGATCAGGATGTGTTCATCAATGCCGTGGGCGGGGTAAAGATCACCGAGCCGGGTGCCGATCTCGCCGTGCTGCTCGCCATTGTTTCCTCACTGCGCAACAAGCCGTTGCCGGAGAAACTGGTGGTGTTCGGCGAAGTCGGCCTTGCGGGTGAAGTCCGCCCGGTGCAACGCGGACAGGAGCGTCTGAAGGAAGCTGCCAAGCTGGGTTTTACTCACGCCGTCATACCCAAGGCCAACGCACCGAAGCAAAAGATTGCGGGAATGGAAATCATCGCAGTGGAGAGAGTGGAGCAGGCGGTTGAACGGGTGCAATAGGTATGCTGACGCAGGGAAATACTTGACAAAATCACTCCGGTATGTTCAAATGTTTATGCACACTGCAACAAACCTGACGATGCAGCATGGAGTGACAAATGTTTAGCATCGCTTATGTATTTTCAATTCATAGGAGGTGACTATCATGTTGACAGCACAACAACAATCAGGGATCTGGCCATTTGATCCGGCAAATTCCGAATTACTGGATAAAAAGCTGGACAAGGTTCACAAGTTTGTAGGTGATACAGTTGAAACCATGGCGCAATCTCTGAGCGTTTCACCGGACGAGGCGCTTGAGATACTGATTAAGGTCCATGTGGCAATGATGGGCGACCTGAAGAAAACAGTTAATTCATTCACGGATGAAAAATTGTTCCACCGCGTGGATCGCGATAAAATGTGCAGCGAGATCGAAGATGTGATCAAGGCGATTTCGGATGCGACAGCTTTGGATACGGAAGAGATTACCGATATATTTGCAAAGAATCTGGACGCCAACCTGGCGGATATTTCCTACCGCTTGCATTTGCGCAGCCTGATCAACCGTTCCTATACTTCATGACACGATAGATGCAACTGCAAAATCCACTCTGGGGCGCGCAAGCGCCCCGGATCATTTCAGATCAGTAATCTTTCTGCAACACTCCATCCAGCAGTCGCAATCGACGCTGCATTTTATCTGCCAGTTCCATGTCATGAGTGACAACAACAAAACTGGTGTCAAGCCGGGTGTTGAGTTCCAGCATCAGTTCAAATAGCGCATGAGCGCTGGCGCGATCAAGGTTGCCGGTGGGCTCGTCGGCCAGGACACAAACTGGGTCCGTGACCAGGGCACGGGCTACAGCGACGCGCTGACGTTCGCCGCCAGACAACTCTGCCGGCAGATGCAATAACCTTTGCGCCAGTCCGACCTGTTCCAGCATCTCTGCGGCTTTCGCTTGCGCCTGTTTGCGCAGCATGCCCCGAATCATCAGCGGCATGGCCGCATTTTCCACAGCGCTGAATTCTGCCAGCAGGTGGTGGAACTGATATACAAATCCAAGCGAGCGATTGCGCAGATTTCCGCGCTCTTTCTCATCCATGGCCAGCACGTCCTGCCCGAGAATTTTCACGCTGCCACCTGAAGCCTTGTCCAGTCCGCCCAGCAGATGCAACAGAGTGCTTTTGCCGGAACCCGATGCGCCGACAATGGCGATGCGCTCACCGCGCATGACGTCAAGATCGACGCCTTTCAGTACCGGCACATTGAGGTTTCCCTGAGAATAGGTCTTGCGCAAATCCCGGCAGGAGAGGACGTTTGCAACAGTTGGTGACGTTCCCCGATCACTCATAGCGCAGCGCCTCCGCCGGTTGCGTTTTCGACGCGCGCCAGCTTGGATATAGTGTAGCCAGCAGGCTGATCAGGAACGAGAAGCCTGCCACCACCAGCACATCGCTGTGCTGCAGGTCGGAAGGAAGCTCGCTGATGAAATAAAATTCCTTGGACAGGAACTGCACGCCGAACAGATGCTCGATAAACGGGACGATGGTGCCGATATTGAGCGAAATGACAACGCCGCCTGCAACCCCGAATAACATGCCGATCAGCCCGATCAGCACGCCCTGGACCATGAAGATTTTCATGATGCTGCCGGGGGAAGCGCCCAGCGTGCGCAATATGGCGATGTCTGCCTGCTTGTCCGTAACCACCATTACCAGGGTGGAAACGATATTGAATGCGGCAACCAGCACGACCAGCGAGAGGATGATGAACATCATTTTCTTTTCCATCGCAACGACGCTGAAATAGTTTGCGTTCTGGCGAGTCCAGTCAGTGGCGTAACTGTCCCTGGGCAGGTGTTGTTCGAGTTCGCTGGCCACTTGTGGGGCGAGATCCAGATCGGTCAGCTGCGCGCTGACGCCGCTGACGGAATCGCCCATGCGGAAGAGTTTTTGCGCATCGTTCAGATTGATCAGCGCCAGCGCATTATCATAGGGCGCCATGCCGATCTCGAAAATCCCGACGACCCGAAATTGCTTCAATCGCGGCATCATGCCGGCGGGCGTGATCTGTCCTTGCGGCGTGATCAGCAGCACCTTGTCGTTCATGTGCGCGCCCAGCGCCCGCGCCAGGTCGGAACCCAGGGCGATGCCAAATTCATTTGGCCGCAGGTCATCCAGCGATCCAATTTTCATCTTGTTGGAGAGTCCGATCAGGCGGTTCTCGGCTTCCGGCAGGATGCCGCGTACCATCACTCCCTGCACGCTGTCATTCAGCGACAACATGCCCTGGCCATTCACGAATGGCGCGGCGGCATGGACTTTGGGGAAATGTGACACCAGATCCAGTATCGATTGCCAATCCTGCATCTGGCCGCCCTCGGCCGCGACCTGGATATGCGGGGTGACGCCGAGGATGCGCGCACGTATCTCCTTCTGGAATCCGTTCATCACCGACAACACGATGATCAGCGCGGCCACACCCAGTGCGATACCCAGCATGGAGATCAGCGAAATGAAGGAGATGAAATGGTTGCGCCGCTTGGCGCGCGTATAGCGCAGGCCGATCAGGAGCTCATAGGGTCGAAAAGTTGAAAGTGACATTTTTGCTATCGAGAGGGCCAAGCCATTAGTTTGCCACAAGCGGCGATGATACGGGATGCTAAACTCGCAACATGAGTTCACGCGTCCATCTGGTTATTTCCGATTTGTTCATGCCACAGGAACTGGCGAAAGAGGCCTATGCGGGCTTGCGCCTGCCCGCGCTGGAAAAATTGCTGGCGCGCGCCCAGCCTGAACCGCTCGCTGTAGACGGGATAGAAGAGTGGATGTGTGCTGATTTCGGCATCAAGGATATGGCCATCGCGCCAATCACGTTACGCGCGGACGGTGCGGAACCGGGAGCGCATTTCTGGTTGCGCGCCGACCCTGTCAGTCTGCTTATGAGGCGCGATCAACTGATGCTTCAGTCCGGATTGGATCTTGGCATGCACGAGGCAGGACAGCTTTGCGCCAGCCTGAATGCGCATTTCGAAGCATCTGGCATGCGCTTTCTTGCGTTGCATCCACAACGCTGGTATCTGCAACTGGATGCAGTTCCGGAGATGCAAACCTGCTCCCCGTCAATGGTGATCGGCAGGGACGTGCATCAATACCTGCCGCAGGGCAAGGATGCCTTGCACTGGCACGGCGTGTTGAATGAAATCCAGATGCTGTTGTACGAACACCGGGTGAACCAGGCGCGTGAGGCAAATGCAAAGTTGCCTGTCAACAGCATCTGGTTCTGGGGCGGCGGCAGAAGCGCCGGCCAATTGACTGGAAAATATCGGCGCATCATCGGTGACAGCGATCTGTCGGCAGCATTTGCCGCTACGGCCGAGATTGCATTCCTTGCGCCTGATCTGGATGCATTGCGGGAACTTGAGCCGGATGGGCAGGTGCTGATCACTATCGAAAATCTGCACCGGAGAATACAGAATGGAGATTTTCAGGGCTGGCGTGATTCCTTGCTTGAACTTGAGCAGAACATCGCCACGCCATTGTTGCAAGCCATGCAAACCGGAAAAATCGCGAGGATTACCCTTGATATCCTGCAAGCGGGTGTAGCCAGGCGTTTTATTGTAAACAGCAACGATCTATGGAAGCTATGGCGCATACCAGCAAGTCTGGCAAAGTACGCACTGGTGTAAAGCCACGGTTACAAAACTGATGGCTGGTTGATGTCTTTCTGGAATAAAATCAGGTGAGTATGGTTTTCCGGAACGCAGAAAAATCCTGACTGCCAGATATCGCTTCTTTGGCCTGAAGGCCAAGTCTGCTGTATCATCCAGCCCACCTTGGACAATATGTCGAACTATGAAGATCACATTCCTGGATTTCGAACAGGCGGTCGCTGAACTGGAAAACAAGATCGAGCAACTGCGATTGATGCGGGACGATTCGTCGCTGGATGTTTCCGAAGAGATAGGCACGCTGCAGCAGAAAAGCCAGGCGCTGACCAAGGAAATCTACGCCAAGCTGACACCGTGGCAGATTTCCCAGGTATCACGGCACCCGCAGCGCCCCTATACGCTTGACTACATCCAGCATCTGTTCACCGATTTCGAGGAGTTGCACGGTGACCGCAGTTTTGCCGACGATCCTGCCATCGTTGGCGGGTTGGCGCGCTTCAATGGCCAGAGCGTGATGGTGATCGGGCACCAGAAAGGGCGCGACACCAAGGAGCGGCAATATCGCAATTTCGGCATGCCGCGTCCGGAAGGGTATCGCAAGGCGTTGCGTCTGATGCGGCTGGCCGAGAAGTTCGACATTCCGATCATGACATTTATCGATACGCCCGGCGCTTACCCCGGCGTGGGCGCGGAAGAACGCGGCCAGTCTGAAGCCATCGGCCACAACCTGTATGTGATGGCCGAGTTGCGTGTGCCGATCATCTGTACGGTGATCGGCGAAGGCGGTTCCGGTGGTGCGCTGGCGATCGCAGTAGGCGATGCACTGCTGATGCTGCAATACGCCACTTACTCGGTGATCTCGCCCGAAGGCTGTGCTTCCATCTTGTGGAAGAGTGCGGAAAAGGCGGCCGATGCTGCAGAAACCCTGGGCATCACTGCGACGCGGTTGAAGTCATTGGGACTGGTGGACAAGATCATCAACGAACCACTGGGTGGCGCGCATCGTGACTATCCGGCCATGATGCAGGCCGTCGGCAAGGCACTCCAGGCGTCACTCAAGCAAGTACAAGCCCGCCCCGCCGAGGACCTGCTGCAGACCAGATTCAACCGTTTGATGGGCTATGGAAAATTCAAGGAAGTCAGTCTGTGAGCTGAGCGATCGCGTCGCCGGGAAGCTTGCCACCCTCGTTCCGGATGGCGCATCCATACTGGTCGGATTGAGCGGTGGTGTGGATTCCGTTGTCCTGCTGCATGTGCTTGCGCAACTTGCGCCGCGTTTTTCCTGGAAACTCTCCGCTTTGCATGTCCATCACGGCATCAGCCCGCATGCCGATGAGTGGGCTGCATTCTGTGAAAAATTGTGTACCCGGCACGACCTTCCCCTGCACCTCGAACATGTGGACATAGAACCATTGCGCCATCTGGGTGTGGAGGCCGCTGCACGCGAGTTGCGTCATTCAGCACTGGCAGGGCAGCAGGTGGATTTTATCGCGCTGGCGCACCATCAGGATGACCAGGCGGAAACGCTGCTGTTGCAGTTGCTGCGCGGAAGCGGCGCGAAAGGCGCGGCGGCGATGCCGATGCTGCAAGCAGGCAGAGGCGGTCCTGCGCTGGTGCGGCCGCTGCTCGACATCGCCCGTGAAACATTGATCGCTTACGCGCAGCAACATGAGCTGCAATGGGTGGAAGACGAAAGCAACGAAGATAGCAGCTATCCGCGCAATTTCCTGCGCCATCGCGTGCTGCCGGTGCTGCAACAACGCTTCCCCACCTATCGCGAGACGCTGGCGCGCAGCGCGCGGCATTTTGCCGAGGCAGCAGAATTGATGGAAACCCTGGCGGAACTCGATGCGGACGGGTTTGCCTTTCCCTCGGCGCGAAGCGGAAGAGCTGATGAACCCTTGCTTGCAATCTCCAGCCTGCAAACCCTCGGGTTGGTGCGCTCAAAAAATCTGTTGCGTTATTTGCTGCATTGCAGGGGAGTGTCGATGCCAGACCATCGGCGCATGGAAGAAATGTTGCGCCAGTTGTTGACGTCACGTGCCGATGGACAGGTTTGCGTCAGTTGGAGCAACTGGGAAGTACGCAGCTTTCGAAACAGGGTGTATGTTTGTCCCTCGTTGCCCAATCCTGACACCGGCCTGAATATTCCGTGGCGGGGAGAGAAAGCCGTGGAATTGCCTCAACTCGGTGGGGTGCTGCGCTTTGACGACAGCTTGGGCGAGGGCATCAGCCTGGCAAGACTGAATATTGCATCAGCCTCCATCCGCCTGCGTTCGGGAGAAGAAAGATTGCGCCCAGATGCAACCCGACCCGAGCGCTCGCTGCAATATCTGTTCCAGGAGCACGATGTGCCGCCTTGGCAACGCGTGCGTTGGCCATTGCTGTATTGCGGCGAAACACTGGTTGCCATCCCCGGCATCTCAACGGCGGTTGAATTCCGCGCCAAGTCTGGAGAAACGGGTACCTTGCCAAACTGGATTCAGTCTCGTAGGTTGGGCTGACAAAGAAAGCCCGACAAAAGGTTACCGGAAATCGTTGGGCTTCGTAACTCAACCCAACCTGCGATGTTCGGGATCGAACACCGGATCCGGAATTTCACGACTTCTTTGATTTCCATACAAATTCGCTACTTATCTGCGACATCGCATGCAAAGCCTGATAAAATATCAAGTCATTTTTTATTAACCTTGAACGAGTTGGAGAAAATAGCATGGCTGTAGAACGTACGCTTTCCATTATCAAACCCGATGCTGTTGCCAAAAATGTCATTGGCCAGATTTATTCCCGCTTTGAGAACGCCGGGCTGAAGGTCATTGCCGCACGCATGGTGCATTTGTCCCGCGCCGAGGCAGAAGGATTCTACGCAGTTCATCGCGCGCGTCCGTTCTTCAATGACCTGGTCGCCTTTATGACTTCCGGCCCGGTGATGATCCAGGCGCTTGAAGGCGAAGGCGCGATCCTGAAGAACCGCGAACTGATGGGCGCCACCGACCCGAAGAAGGCAGACAAGGGCACCATTCGTGCCGATTTTGCCGACAGTATCGATGCCAATGCAGTGCATGGTTCTGATGCGGCGGAAACGGCTGCGGTTGAGATCGCCTATTTTTTCCCCAGCATGAACGTTTACTCACGGTAACGCATGGGTCCTGATGGCTGAAAACCTCCTCAACTTTGATGCCCAACAGTTAAGCGCCTGGTTTGCGGATATGGGTGAGAAACCCTTCCGCGCGCGCCAGGTGTTGCGCTGGGTGCATAAATCCGGGGTGGCGGATTTCGATGCGATGAGCGACCTTGCGCTGTCGCTGCGCGACAAGCTCAAGTCTGCGGCCTGCGTGCAGGCACCCAGAGTGACACGCGAAACTTTGTCCGAAGATGGTACGCGCAAATGGCTGCTGGACGTGGGTGTCGGCAATGCAGTGGAAACAGTGTTCATTCCGGAGGCAGATCGCGGAACTTTGTGCATCTCCACCCAGGCCGGCTGCGCGCTGGATTGTTCCTTTTGCTCAACCGGCAAGCAGGGCTTCAACCGCAATTTGTCCACAGCGGAAATCATTGGCCAGTTGTGGTTGGCGAACCGCGAAATCGGCAAGGATGCGGACGGCAACTGGCCGATCACTAACGTGGTGATGATGGGCATGGGCGAGCCGTTGCTGAATTTCGACAACACGGTGAGCGCGCTGCGCCTGATGCTTGATGACAACGCCTATGGGTTGTCGCGCCGCCGCGTCACGGTCTCGACTTCCGGCATCGTGCCAGCGATGGATCGCCTGCGCGATGCCTGTCCTGTGGCGTTGGCAGTCTCGCTGCATGCACCGAACGATGCCTTGCGCGATCAACTGGTGCCGGTCAACCAGAAGTACCCGCTGCGCGAGCTGATGGCAGCTTGTATGCGTTACCTGGAAAAAGCGCCGCGCGATTTTGTCACCTTTGAGTACGTCATGCTGAAGGGCGTGAATGATTCAGAGATGCATGCGCGCGAACTGGTCGCGCTGGTGCGGGAGGTGCCGTGCAAATTCAACCTGATCCCGTTCAACCCGTTTCCGCAGGCACCTTACCAGCGCTCATCTGCGGATGCGATAAGCCGCTTTCGCGATGTACTGATGCAGGCCGGCATCGTCACCACCACGCGCAAGGTGCGCGGCGATGATATCGATGCGGCGTGTGGCCAACTCGCCGGACAGGTGCTGGACAAGACGAAAAGAACCCATCGCTTGCAGGAGATTCGGACATGAGGATCGCCATCGTCATTGTTGCCGCTTGGCTGCTGGCTGGATGCTCCACGCAATATGTTGTCGGCCAGGACGGAGAAGTCACCACACGCACGCTTGCCAGTGCCAAGATCCATACCGAATTGGCGGCGCAATATTACGAGCTTTCACAGCTGGGCACCGCGCTGAATGAACTGCGGTTGGCGTTGCAGGCAGAATCGGATTATGCGCCTGCATACAGTGTGCGGGGATTGGTACATATGGCGTTGCATGAGGACAAGGAAGCGGAGGCGGATTTTCAGCACAGCCTGCAGTTGGACGACAAAAACCCTGAAACCTATAACAATTACGGCTGGTTCCTGTGCCAGCGCGGACGCGAACGTGAATCGGTAAAGTTGTTTCTTGCAGCATTGAAGGATCCTCTTTACGCGACCCCGGGAAAGGCCTACCTGAATGCCGGGTTGTGTTCCAGGAAAGCAGGTGAATTGAGTGATGCGGAAGAATTCCTGCACAAGGCATTATTGTTCAATTCCGGTCTGCAGGAAGCAGTGCTGGCTTTGGCAGAACTGAATTTCGCCAAGGGCGATTATTCGGCTGCAAATACCTATTTTACGCGCTATGCCAAGGATAACGATGCCCTGACTGCCGAGAATTTATGGCTGGGAGTGCGTATCGAGCACGAGTTGGGAAACAGGGGTGAAGAGGAAAGCTACGCGCTGCAGTTACGCAAGCATTTTCCAGACTCCCCGGAATCCAAACATCTGCCCCCGGAAAAATAATCGATACCATGCCGGAAGAAATATCTGACAAAGGTGCAATGGCAGGCAGGACAGGCAAAGAGGGTGTGCAACTGCCAGCTATCGGCGCTACATTGCGGGCTGCACGTGAACGGCTGGGTCTTAGCGTGACTGATGTATCCGGCAGTATCAAGTTTGCGCCGCGTCAGATTGAAGCGCTAGAGGCGGATGATTTTGCCCACTTGCCGGAAGTGACTTTTGTGCGGGGGTTCGTGCGCAGTTATGCCAAATTGCTGAATATTGAACCTGCAACCCTGCTGGCCGCCTTGCCCAAAGTCGAGAAGCAAGTAATTCCTCCCGAAGCGGCAACAGGGTCAATTGCCGTTCCTTTTCCCGGTGTCTATTCCGAGCGCAAGCCGAATATCATCTGGCTGGTCGCGGCTTTGGTCATAGCCGTGGCATTGGCTTTGAGTGTATGGGTGATGAGCAATTCTTCGCCGAAATTCGAGCGACGACAGGTCGGAATCGAGCAACCGGACAAAGTAGCGGTTCAATCAATCGCGCTTCCTGTGCCGGTGCCTGTATCTGGGGTGATGGCTGCAACAGCAACCTCGCCTCAAGCAGCGTTGGCGCCATCGCCAGTCCCAGCCACTTCAGATACAGGTTCGGGCATGATTCGTCTGGAGTTTGACGGGATCTCATGGGTGGAAGTGAAGGACAGAAGCGGCAATGTGTTGCTGTCAAAAATAAATCCGCAAGGCACCGTGCAGAACATCAATGGAAACCCGCCATTTTCCCTGGTGATCGGCGCAGCCAAGGGTGTGCATCTGTATTACAAGGGGAAAGCAATAGATCTGGCGCCCTATACCAACATCAGTGTTGCCCGGCTGAAACTGGAGTAAGTCATGAATCATTCCATTCAGCGTCGTCTCACCCAATGCGTCATGGTAGGCGATATCGCCATTGGTGGCAGTGCGCCTGTCGTAGTTCAATCGATGACCAATACCGATACCGTCGATGTGCGAGCGACGGCGCTGCAGGCATACGAACTGGCGCAAGCCGGTTCGGAACTGGTACGCATCACCGTGAACACGCCCGAAGCCGCTGCACAAGTGCCACACATCCGCGAATACCTCGATGGCAAAGGCTGCAATGTTCCATTGATCGGCGACTTTCACTATAACGGTCACCGGCTGCTCAAGGAGTTTCCGGAATGCGCCCAGGCACTGGCGAAATACCGCATCAATCCAGGCAATGTCGGGCGCAATCGAAAAGAGGACGATCCGTTCAGTATGATGATCGGCGCCGCCATCCACTATGGCAAGCCGGTGCGCATCGGGGTCAACTGGGGCAGCCTGGACCAGGCGGTGGTGGTGCGCATGATGGACGAGAATGGCAGGTTGGCGCAGCCCAGGGATGTGTCTGAAGTCACACGCGATGCGTTGATATTTTCTGCCCTTGACAGTGCAAGGCGCGCCGAGGAACTGGGCCTGCCGCATGACCGTATCGTTTTATCCTGCAAGGTCAGCGCGGTGCAGGACCTGATCGCCGTATACCAGGATTTGGCGCAACGCTGCGATTATCCGCTGCACCTGGGGCTGACCGAGGCGGGCATGGGCTCCAAGGGCATCGTCGCTTCCACCGCCGCACTTGCCGTGCTGTTGCAGCAAGGCATCGGCGACACGATACGCATCTCGCTCACCCCGGAACCGGGCGGTGATCGCACTCAGGAAGTAGTGGTGGCGCAGGAGATCCTGCAGACCATTGGACTGCGCTCCTTCGCGCCGATGGTCACTGCCTGTCCCGGCTGCGGGCGCACTACCAGTACCGTGTTCCAGGACCTGGCACAGCGCATCCAGTCCTACCTGCGCGGGCAAATGCCTACCTGGCGGGAACAATATACCGGCGTGGAAGAGATGACCGTGGCCGTGATGGGCTGCATCGTCAATGGTCCCGGTGAAAGCAAGCTCGCCAACATCGGCATCAGCCTGCCCGGTACCGGCGAGAGCCCCGCAGCACCCGTGTATGTGGACGGCGAGAAAGTCGTCACCCTGCGCGGCGACAACATCGTGCAGGAATTCCAGCAGATCGTGGATGCGTACGTGGTACGCAAATACACGCCGAAAAATGACGGTGAAAGCGTTCGCCGCAAGATACCGATACGCGCAGTGTAGGGCGCCAATCGGCGCGCACATCGCGCCATGTGATTCGATTAACGAGAAGACCTGATATGACTAGCCAAACTCACTCGGCAAAGGCTGCTGAAGCAATCAGCTTTGTTACCACCTGCAAGGGTCGATTGCATCATATCAAGCAGACATTACCGAAACTACTGGCCGAGTCGCCCGACGAAATCGTGGTGGTCGACTATGGCTGCCCGCAAAATGTAGGGGACTGGATCGAGGAAAATCATAAATCGGTCAAGGTCGTCAGGGTGACTGACGACCCCGGGTTCTGCGTTGCCAGGGCAAGGAATATCGGCGCGCTCAACTGTTCCTCGCCATGGATATGTTTCGTCGACGCCGACATCCTGGTTGAGGAAGGCTTTGTGGCCTGGACAAGACAGAACGTGCGGCCTAACTATTACTACCGCCATGCAAAGCTGGGCGAAATCCAGGACAAGGAAACGTACGGTACCGTAATATGCTCGCGCAAGTCATTCGAGACGGTAAATGGCTATGATGAGTTGTTCAGAAGCTGGGGCGGCGAGGATGACGATCTTTATTATCGTTTTGGTATCAGTGGATATTCCGAGAGTTATTTCCCCTTCCATTTTGTAAGTGCCATTTCTCATGGTGACTCTGAAAGGTTTGCCTTCCATCAGATAAAAGACAAAAACATTTCGCACATGGTATCCCAATTCTATATGGTGTCGAAAAGGCAACTCATGGCCTTTTACAACATCAGGACGGAATTGCCGATCGAAGTGCGCACCCTGATTCAGGACAGGATAAGGAAGTCATTCAACGGCTGGGGCAATAATCAAAATCAGGTTCTGCCTCGAGTGACTATCACACTTGACAGGCCGGGTTGGCTTCCCTTTCCCTACAGAATGAAATGTAGCTGCGTAATAAATATTGAAGTAGATAAACCTGTCGATATGCCAATCGAGAGAGCGGGAGCCATGCGTTTAAAAAGTGGGATTAATCAGGCCGCGCCTGATGGCCAGGGTATCATTGTCCGACCATCTGAATAATTTGTATCCCATAAGCTCAAGGTAATTCCTGGCTCCAGAATAGTCCACATGTCGTAGATGGGAGTGTTCAAAGTTTATCAGTGCTGGCCTGATAACGTCGATATCCGGATCTCCTCAATAGCCTGCTCCAGCTTGATGCCTGCGGGTAGATTTCCGATTGCGTGAATAAGCACATGCAGGCGGGAAGCAGAGGCAAAGCCGCTGGGGACCCTGTAGGCCGGGGCGTCCAATAAATAGTGTTTGACATGCCTCTCCCAATAAACTGCCCTGACCCTGTACAGACTGAGCGTCCCTTCCGGACCGGTGGCGCCGTTCCAGATCCTGGCGCCGGGATGATCGGCAAATTTCGTTTCAGGTAAGGAATAAGTTCCTGTTGTGGTTCTATCAGCAAGATGTTTGTTTTGGCAATATTGCCGATTGCGGTTTCGTAGATCGGGTCATTTATTTTCCGTCGTTCGCTCCTATCTGAACTATGTTGACAGCGCCTTTGGCGGCGATCAATGCAGCAATGCATTTATGGTAAAGCGATCCAGATGCCGAATTGATCATTGCAATATTGAATTCTTGTATGGCAGTCGAGTGTTGAATATATATTCCTGTTTCGCAAGCATGTCATGCAGGAATGCAAGCCACTGATCGCAACGGTGCGCCCATGAGTAATTCAGGGCTGCATGCTGGATCTGATCATTGAGAGCCCTTTCGAATCTTGCAGGGTTTGCGTAAACAGTTCGCAGTGAATCGATCAGAAACCTTGAGTATCCGGCTGCGAATTCAGCCAGGTCGACCTGCTGGTCTGGCGTGTACAAAAATCCGAATCCTGCAGCTGTTTCGCGCATGGCGCCAAGGTCGGTGGAAATCGGAAGACATCCGGAAATCATGGCTTCCATCAGGGTGATACATGCCGTCTCGGGGTAGGTGCTGGGAAATGCAAGGATGTCCGCTGCTCTCAGCGCCTCGGAAAGTTCGTGTTGTGGTACGGATCCAAAATACTCGACCCCCCTCATGTCCATGCATGTTTCATAGAGCTGCTTATGGCTATCGTCCTCATCGCTGACCTGGTAGGTTTTCATGCTCGAGTAAACTCTGAGCACGCTGCCTGGAAACTCGTTTCTGATCCTCGGGAAGACGCTTAACAGGACATCCAGCCCCCTGAAGGGTGTGCTTGAATAATAAAACACCGGAGGTCTTCCTTCCGTAAAGAAATACTTATCCCTAACTCCCCGGGAGGAAAAAAGCGGGGAAATGGCATTCCCTATGCAGCGGCATTTTCCGGGATCGATATGAAATTTTCTGATGTAAGTCTGCGCTTGCCAGTCGCTTTTGAATACGAAATAGTCCCATAGAGCAGCCTCATCTGGCTGGGCAAGCTTCTGGACCGTCGGTTCTTCGGCATTGTGCCCTGTCCATAGCATGAGGGGCTTGTTAAGGCCGGCGCGTCTCAGTGCCATTGCATCACAGTAAATGCTGATGACAAGATCAAATCTGTTCAGGAAGCCATGCTCCAGACCCTCGTCCAAGCCAATATTACAAATCCCCCTGTATGTCCCCGGTTGTGTGGTGTTGTTTATTATCGTGATCTCGTGGCCTCGCCGGGCCAATTCGAGTGACAGATAGACCGCTCCCGATTGCATTCCTCCCAGTGGCTTTAAGAATGGCGTGTCAGGGGTGAAATCCATGTCACCCAGGTCGACGATAGATACTTTCAAAAATCACCTCCACTTGGATTGCGGGAGTCCCAGCCTCTATCCCGAGCAGGTAAAACCCCTGCTATGCCGGGATGACTGCACGCCAAACCCGATTCGGGTAAATTCAGCCGCCGACTCCGGCTAATTATATGCGGCTCCGCTGTCATGATTGTGGCTGCCTGATTCAAACATATTGCTCGAATTGTCCTATGATGTAGGAAATTTAAAGTGAGGAGTTGATTATGGAAAGCTATATCGCCCAATTCGAGACGTTGCGCATGAGCGATGTACCCAGAGTAGGCGGCAAGAACGCTTCGCTGGGGGAGATGATCAGCCAGCTGGCACAACTCGGTGTACGCGTGCCGGAGGGCTACGCTACAACGGCTCAAGCCTACCGTGATTTCCTGGCCCAGGATGACCTGGACAAGCGCATTCAGGCATTCCTGAAAGAACTCGATGTGTCCAACGTCACTGCGCTGGCCAAGGCAGGCAGCCAGATCAGGCAATGGATCATGGATACAGAATTGCCGCCGCGTCTGGAAGGCGAGCTGCGCGAGGCCTATGCCATCATGCGGGAGCAGGCGGGTGCGGAAGTTTCACTGGCGATTCGTTCTTCCGCCACGGCAGAGGACCTGCCCGATGCCTCTTTCGCCGGGCAACAGGAAACTTATCTCAACATCTCCGGCATCGACAATGTGCTGTTAGCGGTGCGCAAGGTATTCGCCTCGCTCTATAACGATCGCGCGATCGCCTATCGCGTGCACCAGGGTTTTGCGGAACACGATATCGCGCTCTCGGCAGGTATCCAGCGCATGGTGCGCAGCGACATCGGCGCTTCCGGCGTGATCTTCACGCTGGATACCGAATCCGGTTTCGACCAGGTGGTATTGGTCACTGCGGCCTACGGTCTCGGCGAGACGGTGGTGCAGGGCGCGGTCAATCCCGACGAGTTCTACGTTTACAAGCCGGCATTGAAGCAGGGCAAATCCGCCGTCATCCGTCACAACCTCGGTGCCAAGGCGATCAAGATGACCTTCGCCGAGGGTAGCGATGCGGGACGATCGGTGCGCACGCTGGACACTTCCGTGCAGGAGCGCAGCCACTTTTGCATCAGCGATGCGGAAGTGGAGGAACTGGCACGCTATGCGCTGACCATCGAGGAACACTACGGCCGCGCGATGGATATCGAGTGGGGCAAGGATGGGATGGACGGCAAGCTTTACATCCTGCAGGCACGCCCGGAGACCGTGCAGGCGCGGGGCAATGCGGACATGCTGCGGCGCTATAGGCTGAAGCAGACGTCGGATGTGCTGATCAGCGGCCGTGCCATCGGCCAGCGTATCGGTAGCGGCCGTGTCTGCCTGGTGCCGGATGCCAGCCAGATGTCGCTGGTGCAATCGGGTGATGTGCTGGTGACCGACATGACCGATCCGGACTGGGAGCCAGTGATGAAGCTGGCTTCAGCCATCGTAACCAATCGCGGCGGGCGCACTTGCCACGCGGCAATCGTGGCGCGCGAGTTGGGCATCCCGGCCGTGGTCGGCTGCGGTGAAGCGACCAAGGTACTGACCCATGACCAGGAGGTCACCGTGTCGTGCGCCGACGGTGATGTCGGCAAGGTGTATGAGGGAATACTCGAAGTCGAGGTGATCGAACTGGCGCTGGACAAGATGCCCAAGGCGCCGGTGAAAATTTCGCTCAATGTGGCCAATCCTGAACTGGCGTTCGAGTTCTGCCGACTGCCGAATTATGGCGTCGGTCTGGCACGACTGGAATTCATCATCGCACGCATGATCGGCTTGCATCCCAAGGCGGCGCTGGATTATCCCGACCTGCCTGTCGAATTGAAGGCGCAGATCGAGGCGAAATGTTCAGGGTATGCCTCGCCGGTGGATTTTTATGTCGAAAAACTGGCCGAGGGCATCGCCACGCTGGGCGCGGCGTTCGCACCCAAACCAGTGATCGTGCGCTTTTCCGATTTCAAGTCCAACGAGTATTCCAGCCTGCTCGGTGGCAAGAAATATGAGCCGACCGAGGAGAATCCGATGATCGGTTTTCGCGGCGCATCGCGCTATATCGCCGACAATTTCCGCGACTGCTTCGCGCTGGAGTGCCGCGCCATGCTAAAGGTGCGTGACAACATGGGCCTGACCAACGTGGAGGCGATGATCCCGTTCGTGCGCACGCTGGACGAGGCGCGCGGCGTGATCGCCGAGATGGAGAAGAACGGTCTCAAGCGCGGTGAAAACGGCCTGCGCGTGATCATGATGTGCGAGATACCCTCCAATCCGCTGCTGGCCGAGCAATTCCTCGAATACTTCGACGGCTTCTCCATCGGCTCCAATGACCTGACGCAGTTGACACTGGGCATAGACCGCGACTCCGGCATCGTCGCCGGCTCCTTCGACGAACGCAACCCGGCGGTGCTGGCATTGATCGGCATGGCGATCCAATCCTGCCGCAAGCTGGACAAATATATCGGTATCTGCGGACAGGGGCCTTCAGATCATCCCGATTTTGCGCTTTGGCTGATGGAACAGGGAATAGAAGCGATCTCACTGAATCCGGATACCGTAGTTGAGACCTGGCTGTATCTGGCGAAGCAGAAGAAATAACTTCATGCATCGCCTGATTTCTGACAGCCGATTTACTGATTAGGAAATTCCGTAATGTGCCATTTGCCGAGGGTCAAGGTGTAAAATACTTCGCAAGAAGGCTGACGACCGTGACCAGCAACAACGTGCCAATATTTCACACTCTCTTTGCGAAGTGATGAACCCGGCAAGGTGCTGTACTGCCTCCAGTACTTCCTCAGCGATACTAATCGATTATCGAGTCTTGGCAGCCATCACGATAATCATAAGTAGTGCCGTCACTAATCCGAGCCACCCCCCATAAACGAACCACGCCGAGTGCGGTGTTGGTGCCGTTGCTGCCGGGAAAAGAGCCGAAGACACTCCGCCGATGATCAGACAGGATGATACGATTTGAAGGACTGCGATGCTGTTTTTCGTCATGGCTAACCTTTCGTCATGGCTGACCTGAGTAAATCCTGATCCAGTTCTTGTGACTTGTTTCAGTTTAACCTATAACTATTGCAGATTCAATATTAAGGATCCGCTAAGGATCGGCTGATGCCGTATGGCAATGAAGTGATCTAGGTCTGCAATGGCCGAGAAGCGGAAGTACAGGATCGCTCTGCCGAATGACTGTTCGGTGCCGGAAGCAGACTGTCAAACGACAAAATTCGAGAAATAGAAACTGGCTGCGATTCGAAGGAAATGTCTTCTCTGTGTGCTCTGGGACTAATTTCTGTTCAAGGAATAAATCAGGGTTATGAAACTGGCGACTGAACTACGCGCTATTGAAATCTTAGTGCGTCTATCGGCCTGAGCAGCGAGGCCTTGCGCGCCGGATACCAGCCGAAGAAAATGCCGACCGCAGCAGCCACCACGAATGCGGTGATGATGGAAGCTGTGGTGATCAACACTTCCATGCCCGTTATCTTGTTCACAGCAAGCGCGCCGCCGACGCCGACCAGTACCCCGATCAGGCAGCCGATACTGGAGATCATGATGGCTTCGAGCAGGAATTGCAGCAGGATGTCCTTGCCGCGGGCGCCGATAGCCATGCGAATGCCGATCTCGCGTGTGCGTTCAGTGACCGACACCAGCATGATGTTCATGATGCCGATGCCGCCGACCAGCAGCGAGATCGAAGCGATGGCGCCGAGCATCAGCGACATGGTCTGAGCGGTATCGGCAGCGGTGTTCGCCATCGCGGTGAGGTTGCGGATGGTGAAATCATCTTCTTCGCCCTCGCGGATCCGGTGCCGCTGGCGCAACAGGTCGGTGATGGATCGTTGCACCGCCGACATCGCATCGGCTGATTCCGCCTCGGCCAGGATATAGCGCACTGAACCGGCGAACCTGTCGCCAAACAGCTTGCGCTGGGCGGTCGAGATCGGGACAAAGACAGTATCGTCCTGATCCCTGCCGTCCAGGCTCTGGCCTTTGGATTCGAGCACGCCGAGCACGACAAAGGGGCTGTTTTTGATGCGTATGGTTTTGCCGACAGGGTTTTCGTCGCCGAAAAGATTTTGCACCACGGTCTGCCCCAGGATCGCCACGCGGGTCACCGAACGGATGTCTGAATCGGTAAACATGGAACCGGAGGAGATCTTCCAGCTTCGTATCGCCAGATAGCCCGGCGTCGTCCCGGTGATCTGGGTGCTCCAGTTGTTGGAGCCGTAGACCAGCTGTGCCGATCCGGGCGAGGAGGGCGCAGCATTGGTCACCAGTGGCAGTTCGGTCATGGCTTGCGCATCATCCGCAGTCAGCGTCGGCGACGCGCCGCCGCCCATGCGCAGCCCACCGGAGGTGGTGGAGCCGGACAGGATGATGAACAGGTTGCTGCCCATCGAGGCAATGGCATCTTCCACCTGCTTCTGTGCGCCGCGCCCGATGGCCAGCATCAGGATGACAGCGCCGACGCCGATGACCATGCCGAGCATGGTGAGGAAAGTGCGCAGGCGGTTGGCACCCATCGCCATCCAGGCTTCCCTGAGCATCGGGCCGATCACGAAGTGGTCTCCATGTGATGCGGCGCGGCATGTTCCACCGGGCCGTCATATACGATCTTCCCATCGGTCAGGCGCACCAGCCGCTGCGCGCAGGCGGCAATATCGGACTCGTGCGTGATCAGCACGATGGTGATGCCTTCGCGCTGGTTCAGTTCGCTGAACAATGCCATGATCTCCTGGCTGGTGTGGGTGTCCAGGTTGCCGGTCGGCTCGTCGGCGAGCAGCAAGCGGGGATGGTTGACCAGGGCGCGGGCGATGGCCACGCGCTGCTGCTGGCCGCCGGATATCTGGTTGGGGCGCGAGCGGGCGTATTTGCCGAGTCCGACCTTTTCCAGCATCTCGTTGGCGCGCGCCGTGCGCTCGGCATAGGGCGTGCCGCGATAGATCAAGGGCAGGGCGACATTGTCCTGCAGGTTCGCACGCGGCAACAGGTTGAAACCCTGGAACACGAAGCCGATCACCTGATTGCGCAGGTTGGCCAGTTCATCGGAGTCTTGTGCGTTCACATCGCGACCATTGAGCAGGTAGCTGCCGCTTGTCGCCACGTCGAGGCAGCCGAGGATATTCATGAAAGTCGACTTGCCGGAGCCGGATGGACCCATGATGGCGAGGAATTCACCCGGCATCACCGACATCGACACGTCATTGAGCACCGGGACCGTACCTGCATCGGTATGGTATTCCTTGAATAACCGCTCGATGCGGATGACCGGATCTGGCATCAGAACAACCTGGGGCTGCGACTGCTCTGTGCTTTTGCGGGTGGCTGGCGGTCCGCCGTGATGATGGTGTCGCCTTCCTTGAGCTCGCCGCCGACCAATTCAGTCATGCGGTTATCGGTGATGCCGGTCACGATGCGCACTGCCTTGGGCTGCCCATTGTCAAGCACGTACACCGTCCCCCTGGTGCCACCCGCAGCTTCGTGTTCACCGTCGCTGTGGCCACCATGGTTGTTTGCAGCTGCGGGGCGATCCGGGTTGCTGTTGCCCGCGTCGGCAGGTTTGGCGCTGCCGGATTTGGCATTGGCTTCGGACAGATGGAGGCGCAGCGCAGCATTGGGCACCATCAGCACATCATCCTGTTGTGCGGTGGTGATGTTCACGTAGGCGGTCATGCCGGGCAGCAAGATCTGTTCTGGATTGTCGACGGCAACGACAACGTCATAAGTCACTACGTTTTGCTGCGTGGTGGGGTTCAGGCGTACCTGCAGCACCGTGCCCTGAAAGATGCGGTTGGGAAACGCATCCACGCGGAAATTGGCCGCTTGCCCGACACGTATGCTGCCGACATCCGCTTCGGCATAGCTTGTGTCTATTTGCATCTTGCTCAGGTCTTGCGCGATCTTGAACAGGGTTGGCGTCTGGAAACTCGCTGCCACGGTCTGTCCCAGATCCACGTCGCGCGACACCACCACGCCGGAAACGGGTGAGCGGATCACCGTGTAGCCCAGGTTGGTTCGGTCGCGCGTGGCCTGTGCTTGCGCGACGACGAGTTGCGCCCTGGCAGCGGCAAGCGCCTGTGTCGACTGGTCGACATCCTGCTGGGTGACGTATTCCTGGGCAAGCAGATCACGATTGCGTTTGTCGTTCGCTTCGGCAAGTTGCAGTGAGGCCTTTGCGCTGAGCACGTTCGCCTCGCTTTGCTGCAGCTGCGCCTTGACCAGGGACGGATCGAGTTCCAGCAACACCTGGCCAGCCTTGACCGTGTCATTGAAGTCGGCATACATCTTGATGACGATGCCGGAAACCTGGCTGCCGACGCTGACCAGTTTGACCGGGTTCAGCGTGCCGTTTGCCGAAACGGTCTGAGTGATCTGGCCGCGTTCTACCTGAGCTGTTGCGAACCGCTCTGCCGCCGTGACCTTTTTTGGTGTAAACCACCACCACGCAGCGGCGGCGATCCCAGCCAGCAACACCACCACCAGAAGTATTTTTTTCATGTTTATCCGGACCTCAATCTTTCGTTCCAACCTTGGACAGATCCAGCTGCCCGATCGCCTGGGCGAGGGTGAATTTGCTGGCCTCGAAGTTGTAGCGCGCGACCACGCGCTGCTGGCGCGCATCGGCCAGCGAGCTTTGTGCGGTCAATACATCCAGGATGGTGCCGATGCCGGCCTTGTAGCGCCCGGATGCCATTTTTTCCGATTCTTCCGCGGCGTTCAGCAGATCATCGGTAGCGCGCAGTGCCTGGCCGTCGGTCAGCATCGTCTGGTAGGATTTCCATACGTCCAGGGCGACCTGGTTCGCCACTTGGTCGAGTTGCGCCCTGGAACTGTCCAGTTGTGCTTCAGCCACCCGGTTATTGTAGGTATCCCGGTAGCCGGTGAACCACGGCACATTGAGCGTGGCACCCACGCCCTTGCTGTAATTGATGCTGCTCACACCGTCGGTTGTGGAGTTGTAGCGCGAGATCGACGCGCTCAAGCTGAGGCTGGGCAAGCCGCTGGCCTTCACCACTTTCATATTCGCCTCGGCCGCCTTGATCTGTGCTTCGGCTGCTTGCAGGTCCGGCCGGCTATGCATCGCCTGTTCAATCAAGTTTCCAATATCGCTTTCCGCTACCGGGTCAGGACTGGCGTCCTTCACATCGGCAAGCTCGAACGGCTGGGTTGCCAGGTAACCCATGATATTGGCCAGCGTACCCTGCGCGGTGGCAGCATCGCCTTCGGCGCGGATGCGGTTCAACACGGCTTGCGACAAGGCAGTCTGAGCCTGCAAACGATCAAGCGGGGTAGCGGTGCCTGCCTTGTGCCGGGCATTCGCAGCATCCAGGCTTTTTTGCGCGGCTTCTTCGGCAGCATGACTGGACTGTGCAGTGGCTCGCGTTGCCAGCAACGTGTAATAGGCCTGCACGGCATTCAGGTAAACGGTTTGCAGCGTTTCGTTGCGCGTGGCATTGGTGGCCAGCAGAACCTGTTTGGCATTTTCAATGCTCGCTTCGCGGCCGCCGGAGTCATACATCAAATAGCTGACGGTCAGGCTGGCACCTCTGGATTCGCTGCTGATGCCGGTATTGTCGCGGCTATGGGAAATCGAAATGGGTCCGGACAAGGTGGGGAAATAAGTAGCCAGGCTGGAACCGAATTGTGCAGCCTGCGCGCTTGCGCTTGCCCAAGATGCGCGCGTCTGCGGGTTGTTGCACAGCGCCAGCTCAACCACGTCCATCAGGTCGAGTCGCTTGTTGATCAGGTCTTGCGGACAGATTGCGGGGGCAACGGCAAGCGGTCCCTTGGAGATGAACTCCTCGGTATTCAAAACGTCAGGGCTGGCTATTGCATGCAATGGGCAGGAAAGCAACGCGCATACGAATATTGCCGTGATAGCGCCTGGGTGAAATCGGATCATGGGGGTGTAATGAATATCTACTTGTATGAGCAAAGTATAACAATATGAGTCGACAATTTGTATGTCGGCCCGTCATAAAGTTCCGTCAATATTGACAAATTCAATCAAAGGGAAGCTGTCTGCGGGGAGCATCTGCAAGGCTCAGCGACTGCCATTGACCTGCGAACTTGTGACGCGTAGCCTTGAATCATCCGGGCTTCGTCCCAATTTACATGCCTATGACATAGCGAGGACCTTCCATGTTGATCACCCGACCTGCCGCTGTTGCGGGATTGTTTTATCCCGGCGACGAAAAAACGCTGTCAACTGATGTGCATGCCATGCTCTCAAGCGCCCAGCCCTGCGCGTTTTCGCCCAAGGCGCTGATCGTTCCGCATGCGGGTTATGTGTATTCCGGAGCTGTCGCAGCCAGAGGATATGCAGCACTGGAAAACATCGCTGCGCGGGTACGTCGTGTCGTCTTGCTTGGCCCCACGCATCGTGTCGCCGTGCGCGGCCTGGCCTTGCCGGGAGCGGATTCCTTCAGCACACCACTTGGCATGGTCAATATAGATGCCGATGCAGTACAAGCCATATCATACCTGCCGCAAGTCGTGACCAGCCCGCAGGTTCATGCGCAGGAGCATTCGATCGAGGTGCAACTACCGTTTCTGCAATCGATACTGACCGATTTCAAGCTGCTGCCGCTGGCAGTGGGTGATGCCACGCCACAGGAAGTGGCGGAAGTGCTGGAGTTGTTGTGGGGCGGAGACGAGACGTTGATCGTGATCAGTTCCGATCTTTCGCATTACCTGCCTTATGACGTGGCCAGGAAAGAGGACCAGTCCACCGCGCAGGCGATCCTGGGCCTGCAAACGAACATCACCCACGACCATGCCTGCGGTGCGACGCCGGTGAACGGCTTGATGCTTGCCGCACGCCGGCATCACCTGGTTCCGCATTTGCTCGACCTGCGCAACTCGGGCGATACCGCCGGGCCACGCAACGGTGTGGTGGGTTATGCCTCGTTTGCCTTTGCTGAGGAGGGCGCAACACCATGACCGGCGAAAAGGGCAGGGTCCTGCTGCCGATCGCGCGCGCCGCGATTTCCACCGCGCTGAACCGTCCGCTCAACGCTGACGAAAGTGCTCCCTGGCTGGCCGAACAGGGTGCCAGCTTTGTCACGCTCACCCAGCACGGTGAATTGCGCGGTTGCATCGGGTCGCTGCAAGCGCACCGTCCCCTGCTGGACGACGTCAAAAGCAATGCAGTGTCTGCTGCGATTCGCGATCCCCGCTTCGCTCCGTTGCGAGCGGAAGAACTGGATATCACCCGGGTCGAAATCTCGTTGTTGTCGCCGGCGGAGCCCATGACATTCCGCGACGAGGCCGATATGCTGGCGCAACTACGACCCAATCAGGATGGGCTGATTTTTGAGTATGCACAATACCGCAGCACTTTCCTGCCGCAGGTTTGGGAACAGTTGCCGCAGCCGCGCGAGTTCATGGCGCACCTCAAGCACAAGGCCGGGCTGCCGGCGGATTTCTGGGGTCCGGGGGTAAAGATCTCGCGCTACGGCGTGGAGAAATGGAAGGAGTAGTCCATCATGGATGAGGTCATTCACGCGAACGAGCGGCATCAGGCAAAATACTGGCACAAACTGGACGATGGCCGTCTGCAATGCGACATCTGCCCGCGCGACTGCAAACTGCATGAGGGCCAGCGCGGCGCCTGCTTCGTGCGCGGCATGGCGGACGGGCAGATGGTGCTCACCACCTACGGCCGCTCATCCGGATTCTGCATCGACCCGATCGAGAAGAAGCCGCTCAATCATTTTTATCCCGGCTCCAGCGTATTCTCCTTCGGCACCGCCGGCTGCAACCTGGCCTGCAAGTTCTGCCAGAACTGGGACATCTCGAAGTCGCGCGACATGGACAGGCTTATGGATCAGGCCTCGCCGATGGCGATCGCGCAGGCGGCCAAAGAGCACGGCAGCAAGAGCGTGGCCTTCACCTACAACGACCCGGTGGTGTTCTTCGAATATGCGCTGGACACGGCAGACGCCTGCCGCGAGATCGGCATCAACACCGTCGCCGTCACCGCCGGCTATATCCACGCTGCGCCGCGACGCGAGTTCTTCGCCAAAATGGACGCCGCCAACGTCGACCTGAAGGGCTTCACCGACCAATTCTACGTCAAGCTGACCGGCTCGCATCTGCAGCCGGTGCTGGAGACGCTGGTCTATGTCCACCACGAAACCGATTGCTGGCTCGAGATCACCACCTTGCTGATCCCCGGCCAGAACGATTCCGATGCTGAACTCGCTGCGCTGTCGAAATGGGTGATGCAGGAACTGGGGCCGGACGTGCCGCTGCATTTTTCCGCCTTCCACCCGGACTGGAAGATGGCGGACATACCGCCGACCCCGCCCGCCACGTTGCAGCGTGCGCGCCGCATCGCGCTGGATGCCGGCTTGCATCATGTCTACACCGGCAACGTGCACGACACCGAGGGTGACACCACCTTTTGTGCATCCTGCCAAGCGCCGCTGATCGTGCGTGACTGGTACCGGATCGATGAATACCGGCTGACTGAAAGCGGCAACTGTCCTCATTGTGGTGCGCTCATGGCAGGTCGTTTCGGACGATTCACGCAGCCGTTCGGGCAGCGCAGGATCCCGATCCATATGGAAGATGCTTGATATATTCAGACCTCTTGTTACATGAGGCTTGCGGGTCTGCAGTCAGTAGGGGGGTTATATGGATAACAGCAGCATTGTGCGCAGCGTCAGCGTAACCACCTCCTCGTCGCTGACCTGCGAAAAATCCGCATAGATCTGGCCTGCACCATAGAACATCTCGGGCGTTTCGATGCACACCATCTCGTCGGCATAGGGCGTGACTTTCTCCAGCGCGTCGGTCGAAGTGGTTTCTCCCGCAGGGTGGCGCTTGCATGTTATCGCTTGCTGCTGGTTGCTTTCATGCCCCCCTGGTTCTTATCCGGTTTTGCTGCTGGACAATTCCCGGAATTCCCGGATAATAGTTAGTAAGCTAATTATTATGAAACTAACTTATGAAAGCACTCGACGAACGCTTTGCCGAAGCCCTGCACCTCACCGCACACGGCTGGCGCACCGCACTGGACCGGCGCCTGCGCCCGCTGGGCTATTCGCGATCGCGCTGGATGGTGTTGCTGCATGTATCGCGCAACGACGGCATCACCCACCGTGAACTGGCAGAGCGCATGGGTATCGAAGCGCCAACATTGGTGCGCCTGATCGACCGCATGGAAGGCGATGGTCTGCTGCGGCGCCGCGCCAGCGAGAGCGACCGCCGCGTCAAGCATCTGCACCTTTCCGCCGCGGGCACGGAGGAGGTCACACGCATCTGGGCCAGCGCCGCCGACCTGCGCAAGGAGATCCTGGCTGGCTTGAGCAAGGCGGAGATCAATACCACACTGGATGTGCTGCAAAAGATCCGCGCCCGACTGGAGTCGCTGGCATGAAACGCATATTTGAAAACAGGAAAGTCATTGTCATCGTCCTGTTGCTGGTCGCCCTGGTCGGCGGATTCATCTATGAACAATACAGTGCCAAGGAGCGCAGCACTGAAAACGCCTACCTGAATGCCAGCGTGATCGAGGTGGCGCCGCAGGTGGCTGGTCGTGTTATTTCCGTGCATGTGCATGAGAACCAGCGAGTGCACAAGGGTGATCCCCTGTTCGATATCGATCCGGCTCCCATAGAAATTACGCTTGCACGAGCCGAGGCAGACCTGGCTCAGGCGATGGAAACAGCGCGGCAGGATTCAGCGGAAGTCGCCGTGGCGCGCGCACAGATTTCACAGAACGCAGCCGACCTTGACAATGCACGCACCACGCTGAAGCGTACTCAAAAACTGGTGGCGCAACATTTTTTGTCACAGCAGGCGATCGATGATGCGAAATCGCATGTGCTGATGCTGCAGGCTGTCCTTGAGCAATCGCGCGCAAAACTTGCCAAGGCGCTTTCCGTTCCGGCCAATATTGAAGACCGGGCGGATGTTCAAAAGGCGAGGGCGGCAATTGCCCAGGCTCAACTTGATCTTGATCGTACTCACGTATCAGCTAGCCAGGATGGGCAGATCACCAATCTTGGCATCAATCCCGGATCCCTTGTCAGCATTGGGCAACCGTTGTTTGCGCTCATCGCCGCCGACAGTTTTTACATTGACGCCAATTTCAAGGAAACCGAGTTGCCGGGCATTCGTCCAGGGCAGGGAGTTGACATCGAGATCGACATGTATCCGCATCATCCATTTCACGGCACGGTTGCGAGCCTGAGTGGCGGAACCGGTACGGCGTTTTCACTGTTGCCGCCGCAGAACGCGACCGGCAACTGGGTGAAGATCGCGCAACGCGTGCCGGTAAGAATCAGGCTGGACAAGCAGGAAACGGATTTCCCCTTGCGCATCGGGGCGACGGCTACGGTGACCGTGCATCTTGATCCAAAATAAGGCGCACAACTTTATTGTGCCTTCCCTCGGCAAGGGGAGAGGACTCGTGCCTGAAGATAGCTTGCGCAACACAGGATACAAACAGATTATCCAGATGAATAAATGGACAACCGCCGCTTATTGACCAGCATCGCCGTGATGGGTGCGACCATCATGCAGGTGCTCGATACCACGATCATCAACGTCGCGTTGCCGCACATGGCCGGACAACTGGACGCGACGCCGGATAACATCAGCTGGGCGTTGACTTCCTACCTGATCGGCTCTGCCATCTTCATGCCGCTCACCGGCTATTTCACCGACCGCATGGGGCAGAAGCGCTACCTGCTGATCAGCATCGCAGGGTTCGTTGTCACCTCCGCCATGTGCGGCATGGCGAACAGTCTTGCCGAAATGGTGCTGTTCCGCTTCATGCAGGGAGTGTTCGGCGCCTCGCTGGTGCCGCTGTCGCAATCGATCATGCTGCAGGTCTATCCCGGCGAACAACGCGGCAAGGCGATGGCGATCTGGGCCATGGGCGTGATGGTCGCTCCGGTGCTCGGGCCGACATTGGGTGGCTGGCTGACCGATTCATACAGCTGGCGCTGGACGTTCTATATCAACCTGCCGGTCGGTATCCTCGCCTTCATGCTCGCATTGCGTCATGTTCCGGACAGCGATACCAAGGCGCGGCGCATGGATTGGCTCGGTTTCGCCTCGCTGGCAATCGGTGTTTCCGCCATGCAACTGGTGCTGGACCGGGGCAACCAGGATGACTGGTTCAGTTCTACTACCGTCAGCATCGCGGCCATCGTTGCCGGTGCTACGCTGATCTTCTTCCTGGTCTATTCGCTGACCGGCAAGCATCATCCCTTGTTCGACTTGCGCATCTTCCGCGACAACAATTTTCTTGTCGCCAGCCTGGTGATGATCGCCATCGGTATCGGCTTTTTCGGCGGAATGGTGTTGCAATCACTGTATCTGCAGAATTTTCTCGGCTACACGGCTTTTGACGCTGGACTGTATCTGGCGCCGCGCGGTATCGCCTCGTTCTTCGTGATGATGATCGTGGGAAAATATTCCACCCGGGTCCCGCCGCGGAATTTCGTGCTGGTCGGCATCCTGGCCAGTGTGGTTGGGAACTACATGATGACGCGATTTCCAGCCGAGGTTCATGCGGCCGACCTGATCCTGCCGCAGATATTCCAGGGAATAGGCATGGGCCTGGTGTTCGTGCCGATCTCCACGTTGGCATTCACCACCCTGCCCAAGTCTGCCGCGGCCGAAGCAGCCGGTATCTACAGCCTGATCCGCGCATTGAGTTCGGCAGCCGGCATCGCCATCCTGACCACTTATCTGTCGCGCAGCTCGCAGGAATACTGGGCTTCGCTGCGCGGCTACATCAATCCTTACAATGGAGCACTGAGCACTTACCTGCAACAACTGCATCTCGATCCGGATAGCGGCCAAGGCCTGGCACTGGTCGCCCAAACCTTGCAGCATCAGGCGCAGAACAATGCATACGTTGACAGCTTCTGGTTTGCCACCCTGAATTTCCTGATGATGTTGCCGTTGTTGTTGTTAGTGCGCAAGCCAAAGGCACCCAATATACCGGTGGCGACAAACCCTGCCGGGTAAGTTTTACGACCCGACCTGAATGGCTCTTGCTTCTGACAATCAATTGTCATATCGCTTCGTTGTATACTGATCACTTCATACGAGGTGGATCGATGGTGTCAGGCAGCACAAAATTCATACAAAGAGATCTGGTCACTGGCAAGGCCATCCCAGCCTTTTCCCTGTTGATGCTGGCCTGGTATATGCTGGGTGCGCTGGTTCTGGGAACCTTGCTGGCAAAGTGGAGCTGGGTTTTGCTGAAATCGCCCGCCACGGTGACCGCGATAGCGCCCAGTCATGATACCTCCGGAAATGCGGGCCAGTTGTTTGGCGTGGTATCGGAAGCAAATTCGGCCGCCGCTGCTGTCCTCCCGAATGTAAAGCTGGTTGGCGTATTTGCACCCGATTCGGGATCTGACGGATTTGCGGTGCTGAGCCTGGACGAACAGCATCAGGTTGGGGTGGTGGCAGGCGGCACCGTCGCGCCGGGTGTCAAATTGCTGGAAGTTCATCCGGATCATGTCGTGCTGGACAGGTCTGGCGTACACCAGAGAATCGAGCTGGTGAATGTGAATGCAGATGCAGCAGGAACGGGTATAGTGCCCGCCGGAAAATAATCAAATCATGTTTGAGTGCGACAAAATCAATCCGAAGGTCATTTTATGAGCCGAATGCTGAATCGGACATACCGGGCGTTATTCCTGGCCAGCTTGCTTTTTTACGGCGTCGCCATGGGCGCGCAGGATGAAAGGGTTTCGCTCAATTTCATAAATGCAGATATTGATGAGGTGGTAAAGGCCGTATCGAAGATCACCGGTCGTAACTTCCTGATCGACCCGCGGGTAAAGGGCACGATCAACATCGTTTCGTCCACCCCGGTTTCATCCGCTCTGGCGTATGACATACTGTTATCGGCCTTGCGCCTGCAGGGCTTTGCTGCAGTGGAGTCGGGCGGCGTGACCAAGGTGATGCCGGAGGCCGATGCCAAGCTGAATATCGGTACCGCGAAAGATACCCACAGCACCGATGACAAGCTGGTCACCCGGGTATATGTGCTGAAATATGAATCTGCAGTTCAGCTGGTGCCGATCCTGCGACCCCTGATCGCGCCGAACAACATCGTGACCGCCTATCCGAACAACAACACATTGGTCGTAACCGACTACGCCAGCAACCTGAAACGCATCGAGCAGATCGTGGATGCCATCGACCAGCCGAATGCCGCGGCGCCGATCGTGATCCCGGTCAAGCATACTTCTGCCGTAGACCTGGCGCAGACGATCAGCCATTTGATGCAGGATAGTCCCGGCACTGCCGATGCCAGCCAGCGTCTCGTGCTGCTGGCGGACCCGCGCAGCAACAGCCTGTTGTTGCGCTCGGATAATCCGGAACGGCTGGCGCGGGTGCAGGACCTGGTGGGGAAACTCGACATCGAGACCGGCGCACCCGGCAACATGCATGTGGTGTACCTGAAGAACGCCGAAGCCGCGACGATGGCGCAAACCCTGCGTGCCGTGATGTCCGGAGAGATCACGACTGCTGCAGCGACAGCTGCTACTGCATCGCCTTCGGCAGCACCAAGTACTACCGGTACCACGGCCAACACTACGACCGGTGCCACCGCACCCACCGGCGGTGGTATGGTGCAGGCCGATGTGGCGACCAACGCCCTGATCATTACCGCACCGGATGCGACCTACAATAACCTGCGCGCGGTGATCGACATGCTGGATGTACGCCGTGCAGAAGTCTACGTGGAGGCATTGATCGCGGAGGTGACGGCAGACAAAGCTGCCGAGTTCGGCGTGCAGTGGCAAAGCCTGAATGGCATCAACTCCGCCGGCGCGAATGTCGTGGGCGGAACCAATTTTGGCACCGCAGGCAGCGGCCAGAACATCATCGGTGCAGCCGGTAATATCGCCTCGGTGGGGCAGGGGCTCAATCTCGGGATCGTGCGCGGTACGATGGTCCTGCCGGACGGCACCACGGTGCTGAACCTGGGTTTGCTGGCGCGTGCGCTTGAATCCGATGCGAACGCGAACATCCTGTCCACGCCCAATCTGCTGACGCTGGATAACGAGGAAGCCAAGATCATCGTCGGCCAGAATGTACCCTTCATCACCGGCAGCTATGCACAGACCGGCTCGACGGCCACCGCCACACCGTTCCAGACCATCGAGCGCAAGGATGTGGGCCTGACCCTGCGCATCAAGCCGCAAATATCAGAAGGCGGCACGATCAAGCTGCAGATCTACCAGGAAGTCTCGAGCGTGCAGAACTCGACCATCAACAATGCTGCGGGTGTCATCACCAACAAGCGCTCGCTCGAATCCACCGTGCTGGTGGATCAGGGGCAGATCGTCGTGCTCGGCGGCCTGATCCAGGACTCGGTTTCCAACACCCAGCAAAAGGTGCCGCTGCTGGGGGACATTCCGATATTGGGTGCATTGTTCCGCTATGAGACCCGCCAGCATACCAAGACCAACCTGATGGTATTCATCCGCCCTTATATCCTGCGCAGCGCAGCGGATTCCCAGGGACTGACCCGAGACCGCTACGACTATCTGCGCGGCGAACAGCTGCGCAGTGCGTTGCCGGAGCGCGGTCCCGTATTACCCAGTATGTCAGTGCCTCAAGTTCCACCATTCGAGTTGAAACGCGAGCTGTCGATCACGCCCCCGGCCGCGGCTTCAGGTGTCGCAGCCGTTCCCGCTCCCTGAGTCAACATCATGGATCCGCACCCAGGCGCACTTTCCGACCGGCAGGCTGCAAGAAAGATCCCCTATTCCTTCGCCAAGGCCAAAGGCGTCCTGGTGACGCATTTATCGGGTGAGGTCGCGGACGTGCAATTGCGCACGGATGCCGCAGCCGAGGTTCTGGCCGAAGTGCGCCGCGTGCTGGGTGTGCCACTGCGCACGACCCTGCTGGAACCGGCGGCATTCGAGCAGGCGCTGGCCAGCGTCTATTCCCAGGGCGATGGCGCGGCGGCGATGGTTGGCGATGTGGAACAGGACATGGACCTGTCGCAACTGATCCATGACCTGCCCAGGACCGAGGACCTGCTGGATGCCGAGAACGATGCACCGGTGATCCGCATGATCAATGCATTGCTGAGCCAGGCGGTGCGCGAGGGCGCCTCCGACATCCATATAGAGCCGTTCGAGCTGCGCTCGGTCGTGCGTTTTCGCGTCGACGGCACCCTGAAGGACGTGGTCGAACCGCATCGCGCCCTGCATGCGGCGATGGTGTCGCGCATCAAGATCATGGCCGACCTGGATATCTCCGAGAAACGCCTGCCGCAGGATGGCCGCATCACCCTGCGGCTGGCGGGACGCCCCGTGGATGTGCGGGTTTCCACGTTGCCGACCGGGCATGGCGAGCGCGTGGTGTTGCGCCTGCTCGACAAGAATGCCGAGCGTCTCGACCTGGCGCGGCTGGGCATGGACGCCGATACGCTGGCGGCCATGGACAAGCTGGTGCACCAGCCGCACGGCATCGTGCTGGTGACCGGACCGACCGGCTCCGGCAAGACCACCACGCTGTATTCCGCGCTTTCACAGATCGATGCGACGCAGACCAATGTGATGACGGTCGAGGACCCGATCGAATTTGACCTCGACGGCATCGGCCAGACGCAGGTGAACTCGCGCATCGACATGAGTTTTGCGCGCGCGCTGCGCGCGATCCTGCGGCAAGACCCCGATGTGATCATGATCGGCGAGATCCGCGACCTGGAAACGGCGCAGATCGCGGTGCAGGCCAGCCTGACCGGGCATCTGGTACTGGCCACGCTGCATACCAACGACACGGTGAGCGCGGTGACGCGCCTGACCGACATGGGCGTCGAACCGTTCCTGTTGTCTTCGAGCCTGCTCGGTGTGCTGGCGCAACGGTTGGTGCGCTGCCTGTGTACGGAATGCCGGGAAAGCTATGTACCCGATGCGACCGAGCTGGCGCTGCTTGGAGAAACTGATCGCCCGCAACTCCTTTATCGTCCGGTTGGCTGTGCAAGCTGTGCGTATAGTGGCTATCGCAGACGCACCGGGATATTCGAACTGTTGCATATAGATGATGGGCTGCGCCGTTTGATCCACGACCGGGTGCAGGAACAATCATTGCGTGAATACGCCGTTCAGGGTGCCATGCGCGTGCTGCGCCAGGACGGAGTACGGCTGGTTGTTTCGGGCGCAACTTCGCTGGAAGAACTGCTGCGGGTAACGCGTGATTGATCCTGTGTCGTTGTTGCCTTGTTCCACCTTCAATATTTATACCTGAAAATAATCTATGGCTGCCTTCCGCTATGAGGCATTGAACGATACCGGCCTGGTCACTCATGGAGTCATCGAGGCGGAGACCGTGCGCCTGGCGCGCGCCCGGGTGCGGGAGCTGGGGCTGACCCTGATCGCGGTGCAGGCGGTCACGCAGGAATCCATGCTGTCCGGCCATGGCCGGCGTTGGCGATTCGGCACAGGTATCTCCGCCGCCCAGCTCAGTTTGCTGACCCGCCAGCTGGCGACCTTGCTGGGGGCCGGGCTTACCATCGAGCAGGCGTTGAACGCCACGATGGAACAGAGCGAAAGCGAAGCCGTGCGCCAGCTGCTGGCTGGCGTCCGCGCCGAACTGCTGGAAGGGCATACCCTGGCCCAGGCAATGGGCCGGTACGGGAAGACCTTTCCGGATATCTACCGTGCGCTGGTCAAGGCCGGCGAGGCATCGGGCGAGCTGGATCGTGTCATGCTGCGTCTGGCCGACTATACCGAGTCAAGGCAGGCGCTGCGCCAGAAGGTGGGGCTGGCATTTGTCTACCCGGTGATCGTCTCCGTGGTGGCGCTGCTAGTGGTGAGTGGTCTGCTCATGTATGTAGTGCCACAAGTAGTAAATGTGTTTCAACAGTCTCACCAGACCTTGCCACTATTGACTCGCATGTTGATCTGGCTGAGCACGGCGTTACAAGTTTCCTGGATATATTTATTGACCGCCATTGCCGGCATCGGGCTGGCGATACACCTTCTGCTGCGCAATGAAGCGATACGCTTCGAGTGGCATGCCATCATGCTGCGCCTGCCGATGATCGGGCGGCTGGTGCGGGGTATCAATACGGCACGCATGGCCAGCACGCTGGCGATATTGTCGGGCAGCGGGGTGCCATTGCTGGTTTCATTGCAGGCGGCAACTGGAGTGGTGGAAAACCTGCCGATGAAACGCGCACTGCAGGAGGTTTCCGGGAAGGTGCGCGAAGGGGTTGGCTTGAGCCGTGCGCTGGCTGTCTCCGGCTTGTTTCCGCCGATCCTGATCCACCTGATCGCCAGCGGAGAGGCCAGCGGCAGGATAGACCTGATGCTGGAGCGGGCGGCGACTCAGCAGGAACAGGAAATCAGCAACTACACCACCGTGCTGACCACACTGCTCGAACCCCTGTTGATCCTGCTAATGGGCGGGCTGGTATTGGCTATCGTGCTCGCTATCCTGTTGCCCATTATCGAGATGAACCAGATGATCCGGTAGCGCTAAACTGGTTTCTCTGGCTGGGATTTATGCCAAGCCGGTTTTCCCATGATTTCATACTACTCATCGAACAGGGCCCGATGAGTTTCTTCCCCGAGTTCGATATTCAATGCAACGACCTTTTCAGTACCCTTGCGGCGCGGCGGCCCAAACCGGTTCACGGTAATGTTTGCATGCCTGAGCATGCGCTCAATGGCGACAGTGGTTACCGTAACATAACGTTCAATACCCATCCGGTCACCGAAGGCAACCACTTCCCGCATCGCCTCCATTGCCAGGCCGGTAAACCCAAACCCTTCCGAAGCGTCGGTCATGATTGCGAACCGGCTGAGTTCCCAGACTTTCGGATTCTCGGGAACCGGATGGTCATGCAACAACTCCGGGAATACCTTCTTGAGCATATAAGGGCCCTCGGTCGGTAGCAATCTCCAGCAGCCGCACAAGTAATTGTCAGGATGAAAGATCATCATGTAGTACGGGTCAAGGAAATCAAATTCATCGATTTCAATGTTACTTATGACGGATACGGTCCAGCCCATTTTTTCGCTGAATATTTTCGCCCGCAATTGGTGCATGTCACTTAATTCCAGGCGATTGAAATCCGATCGTCGCGCGATTCGAAATGAACTGGAGATGACTTTTCTTGCCGGGTCATTTGCAGAAGTCATAATTGCATCGGGCAGTTTGTCCTTTGCGCGGGCGTGATTCCGAGGCGGAGAAGGCGCTTGCTTGATTGTTCTGGTGGATGGGTAATCGGTTGAATTCGAACTTGCCATGAATTTTGTCTGCTGATAATAAGGTATTCGGAACGCACTGAATTATGAATTGAGGTAATTGCTGCGTAACTATCAAAACAGTTAGGCACCATTCCTGATTCATTGATGCGTTTTGCAGTTAAGCAAATTCACAGCGGATTCGTACAGATGGCGGGAGGCGGGGGAGCGCAAAGCTCCAAATGCTGATTCAGGTCTTTTTCAAACTTTTGAGTGATATGGAACTATTTGCGTATTGCTGTATCTATTTGCCCAGTAAGCTTCAAAATGTTAATTCTCCTTGAGCTTGCCGTCTTGACTTCTCCTCTCCTAGTTAAGACATTTGCCCCTGGTCTTTGTGGTCCAGGGGCATATTTTTTTGGCCATCCCAAATGGCCCATCCTTCATTGAAAGTTGAGGTATGTGAAACAACTACATAATTATACGTGTTAATTAATATCTAAAACCTCCTGGTAAATGCTTAGCCTGATAGTTCCACAAGCATATCGACCCGGTACCAAAATTGGCGTTCGCTTCGACTTGAACTCATGTACCCGGTCAGAAGAAATACGCTACCCGCATCGATCGTCGAGGATCCATACGATTTCTGATACCCATTCGTTCAGTAAGCCATCTTTGCCCGTTACCATTTCATATGGATAGATTCCAATACGGCCCCCCCATTGTTTGAGCCAGCTACACGCGTTGCGCATCCGGCGCACACCAATGCGAGTAAGAATATCAAGGCGATTTGTCGCATCGCAATCTCCACAAAGTACAAGGATACCAACGTCAAGGCAGCCTGAAGCAGACGTTTGAACTTCTTTTTCGGTAATGCCGTGAACCTGGCGATTCAATCATCCATTCAGTCAGTCACGCTACTTGAAAGTAGTGTGTCAACGCATAATCAACTGGCACGTTTATGTCGCTGGAACTAGCTCTCAGCCACATGATAAATACTATATCAACGGGCAACCGATTTTATAGAATTTGTTGAGTTAGCTGTGACAAGCGAGATTCCGCTGCACAAAGACATTTATCTATAACCTCAATAAAAGGAATTTCATGAATAAATTGATTGCATTGGCTTGTTTGGGCTTTGTACTTGCTGTTTCCATTCCAGCATTTGCCGATTCCGAAAATGATTCTACCGCGACTAGTACGACCGCTACAGACGCTTCAAGTAACTCAGCTTCAGAAAATGATAATTCAAGTTCCAGTGATTCAGCTTCCGAAAGTTCAGGTTCAAGCGATTCGGGTTCGGATAATTCAAGTTCAGGCGATTCGGGCTCGGATAATTCAAGTTCTAATGATTCTGGTTCGGATTAAAATAAGTATCCAGTTGAGGTACAAGGCTGGATAAGTTGGGCAAATTTGAAGGCAGGGGAGAACCCTGCCTTCTTTCTTAAAAATCAGATTCCAGGCCGGATTGGGGAATACTTGCTGAATGGGAAATCTGATAATCAGCAAGCTTTCAACTGAACTGCCAGTCATTCTGTATCTGACTTCCTGAGTTACCCCTGCGTACCATAGAACATAGACATTTCCCTTAAAGACCAATATATACTATTGCATATATTCAGTAAGTTTTAGAAATGGTTAAATATGCTGCAATATTTGTGCAGTTGCGAGCAGGCCTGATTATCTGGATATCAGAACGAATTGCCAAAATGGCTGAAACGAAAGGAATAATGTGACTCAGGCAAAGCTTCTAATCGTTGAGGATATGCTGACTACCCAGCAGATATACCGCGCCATTCTTGAACGTGCCGGATATCAGGTGTCCACAGCCAAGGATTATGACCAGGCTATTGCCCTGGCAGACTCATCCATTGATCTCGCCCTGGTAGATATCAGCCTTCTGGGCGGGAAATCCGGCATCGAGGTATTGAAATTCATCCGGCAACACCATCCCAATTGCCCGGTGATCATGGTGTCTGCATTTGCCAACAAACGCAATGCCATTGATTCCTTGCGTGAAGGTGCTGCGGATTATCTTGAAAAACCTGTAGAACCGGACGAATTGCCGCTTATTGTAAAACGCTGGTTATCGTACCGGTTTATGCAAAAAGAAAATGTGCGCCTGCAGGATTATCAGTCTATGTACGACGCTATTCAACAGAGTGAATCCAAGTTCCGCGCGATATTCGAAGCATCTCCAGCGCCTCTGGCCATGATTGATGAGCATGGGAACATCGAATACCTTAATAAGGCATTTATAGACGTTACAGGCTATACACAGGACGATATTCCCTCCTTGGCAGACTGGTGGATCCGTGCCTACCCTGATACTGAATATCGGGAATGGATGGTAGAAACCTGGCAGGCTAATATGGAAAATGCGATGCGAACCAACAGTGCATTTTCCCCCATTGAACTGAATATCAGATGCAAGGATGGCTCAATGCATATATTCAGTGTCGCCGCAGCACCATTGAAAAAGAACTTTGCCGAAAACTACCTGGTTGTATTGCACGACATCACTGATCGCAAGGTGGCGGAGGAGAAAATAAATCACCTGGCGTACTACGACCATCTCACTGGCCTGCCCAATCGATTGCTCCTGCTGGACAGGATGCAGAAGGCATTGGCTTTAAGCGCTCGCAGCAATCAGAAAGGTTCCCTGTTGTTCATCGATCTGGACAATTTCAAGAACCTTAACGATACGCTTGGCCATGAAATTGGAGATATGCTTCTTCAACAAATCACGCAACGCTTGCAGTATTTCATTCGTGAAGGCGACACAGTTTCTCGTTTGGGCGGTGATGAATTTGTAGTGTTGCTATTGGGCCTTGGAGAGAACCCCCTTGAGGCTGCAGCGCAGACGAAAGTCATTGGCGAGAAAATTCTTACCAAGATCAATCATGCTTACCAGTTGGGGGCGTATGAGCACCGCTGTACTGCCAGTATTGGCGTCACTCTGTATGATGGCTATCAACATTCGGCAGAAGAGCTAATAAGACAGGCTGACATTGCCATGTTCCAGGCGAAGAAATCCGGCCGAAACTTGCTGTGTTTCTATGATCCGCAGATGCAGAAAAACATCACTGCTCGTGCGGTGCTGGAAAATGACCTGGGCAAGGCGCTTCTGAATCAACAATTCCAGTTGTATTACCAGATTCAGGTGGACGAATCGAATCGGCCATTGGGGGCAGAAACCCTGATCCGCTGGATACACCCTGATCGAGGTATCGTTTCTCCTGCTCAATTCATTCCGCTGGCTGAAGAAACGGGGTTAATCCTGCCTATAGGACATTGGGTGCTGGAGACGGCGTGCGCTCAGCTGAAAGCATGGCAACAGGATGAAACTACCAGAAATCTGGTTCTGGTAGTAAACGTAAGTGCCAGACAATTCCGCCAGGAGAATTTCGTGGCTCAGGTGCAAACTGCATTGCAGCGACATGGCATCCTTCCAGGTCTGCTGAAACTGGAACTGACCGAAAGCATGCTGGTGGAAAATGTTGAAGAGATCGTGATAACCATGCGGGCGCTTAAAGAAATTGGTGTACAGTTTTCGCTGGATGACTTCGGCACCGGTTACTCCTCGCTACAGTATCTCAAGCGTCTACCGCTTGACCAGCTAAAAATCGATCAATCATTCGTAAGGGATATGGTTACTGATGCCAGCGACAACTCGATTGTGCAAACCATTATTGCCATGGCAAAGAAACTGAATCTGGACATCATCGCCGAAGGCGTAGAGATGGAATCGCAACGTCAACTGCTCTCTTCATATGGCTGCCATCGCTACCAGGGATATCTGTTCGGCAAGCCAGTGTCGATTGATCAATTTGAGGCATTGTTGAAGCGGAACTGATTTTAATAGCTGAATTGCCGATTCTGTGCATGTCAGATTTAGCCTGGACATGGAACGGTATGGCCATCCACGGCGTTTTCGTTAGCATCTGATGGGCTAATTGTTGAAACTCCTCAAATCAGATTTTACTCGCTGAAAGACATCATCCCATTCGCCATACTTTGATTGCCTATACAGTTTAACTGATGGATACCACGGACTGTCTTCCCTATCTAGTTGCCAGCGCCAGTCTGGAACCCGGGGCAACAATATCCAGGTCGGCTTGCCCAATGCGCCGGAAAGATGAACAGTCGAGTTATCAATGGAAATTACCAGGTCGCATGCATCGATCAGGGACGCAAATCCATCCAGGTCATTGTAATTGTCAACAGTGGGGCACTGCAAAACTTCAACCCCCATGCTTTCTTTAACTTCATTTAGCTCTTCTGCAACTTCTCCGTACTGCAGATTTACAAATTTCACATTCGTCTTGCCAAGAATCCTGATGAAATTGTTCAAGTCAATGTTCCTGTTGCGGCCTTTCAGATGATTCGAACTGCGCCAGCTGATTCCGCAAAGCTTCACCTCACCTGCGCAAAGTGATCCTCTGATCTGGCCAGTCTTTTCCTTATCCGCCAACAAATAACTTGGCCTGATTGATTTGAATGATTCCGGATCATTACAAAGGTACTTGCCCAGACTGCCCATTGGCATGTGTCTGTCATAGGCTTCTTCGTTGACAGGTTTGTTTGAGGGGAAAAAGTCTATCCCGGGCATTGAGCGCTCGAATAATGGGACTAATCTGCTATCAATCCGTACCAGCGTTTGTGAAGACAGCATCTTGCTTTTTGACAAGAGCGATCCAAACATGATTTGATCGCCTATTCCCTGCTCATCCCAAATCAATAGCCGCCCTTTTTCGTCGCCAACTTGCCATTCTGGTCGGTTGGATTGCAGGGGCATCGATGAGAATTCAGCGCGTGCCGATTTCCAGCGCCACTCATATAATTCCCACCCATTGGCAAAATCCCCGCCGAGCAACAAAGTCAAAGACTTGTTTATATATGCTTCCGTATAGTCTGGTTTAAGCGCAATGGCTTTATCATAATTCGCCAGTGCGCTGTCTAATTGATTCAGGTCATGTAGTAGCAGGCCCCGGTTGGAGTAGGCCTCCGCATGGTCTGATTTCAGCGCAATGACTTTGTCATAACTCTCCAGTGCCCGGTCTAACTGATTGAGTCCATGAAGTGCTAGCCCACGGTTGTTATAGGCTTCAGCATAATCTGGTTTAATTGCAATAGCCTTGTCATAACTCTCCACTGCCGCATCCAATTGCCTGCGTAACTGTAGTACCAATCCGCGGTTGTAGTTGGCCTCTGCGTAATCTGCCTTAATCGCAATGGCCTTGTCATAACTCTCCAGTGCTCTGTCCATTTGATTGAGATCTTGAAGCAATACGCCGCGGTTGGAATAGGCTTCCGCAAAGTCAGCTTTGATCGCAATGGCTTTGTCATAACTCTCCAGCGAACGGTCTGGCTGATCGAGTTTATGCAGCACCTGGCCTCGGAAAAAGTAGGCTTCAGCATAATCTGGTTTAAGCGCAATGGCTTTGTCGTAACTGGCTAGTGCTGCGTCGAATTGCTTGAGTTCTTGCTGCACCAAGCCACGGTTGGAGTAAATAATGGCAAAATCCGGATTGATTCCTATAGCCTTGTTAATTAGTTTCAACGCTCTTTGCGGATTTCCTGATTGATACTCGACCATCCCTAATAAATGTAGTGAGTCAAAGTGCCTGGGTTGTATATTGAGAATTGCTTCATAAATAATCCGGGCTTGAGCTAATTGCCCTTGTTGATGGAGCGCGAACGCTTGTTGAAATTTTCCGGAGATTTGTTCCGACGCTAAATTAGACGCGGTAATTGGCATGGCACTATCTGAGTTAGGTTTCATCGGATGATTCTATTATCAGGACAGCCTTTTCCACAAGCATCCAAATAGGTAGTAACTATTGTTTCCAAAATTTGGTCGCCGCAGTCGCGTTGCCTCTGGTTTCAGCTCCTGCGCTACCTGAGCTATTCGAGTGCAAGATCACCCAGCGCATCCAATAACGGGGCAAGAAAACTCTCGTATTTCTTCCAGCGCTCCACCGATGATCTGTAAATCGGTTGGCGCACCTGCATCACGCTGGCGGTCTGTATCGCGCGTTTGTTCTTGTGAAAGTCGAGACAAGCTTCGTCCCACTCCAGACCGCAATACTCAACAATCCTGCGCGACTGCGCTTCTTGATCCGCCACAACATCTTCATACCGCACGTCGAGAAATGCATCACTTGGCAAGACCGTGCGCCAATGTTGCATCAAGCGAAAATAGTCAGCGTAGTACAACCCCAATTCAGCCAGGTCATAGGTGTGCTGTTGTCCAAAGGTAAATAGCTGAGTGAAGCAAGAAAGACAGGTATCCACGGGATTGCGGTTGACGTGGATAATTTTGGCATTCGGCAGCATCAAATGAATCAGCGCGACGATAAGGAAATTTTCTGGCATCTTGTCGGTTATCCGTCGCATGTCCGGTGCGCGGCGTTGCAATCCGGCGACGTATCTTGTCCCCAATGCAACGAGTTGTGCCTGATCCAATGATCGTAGATTATCGGGGAAGCTTGTATCCGCAATATTGTTTTGTGCAATCGCCATCAGATCATGCAGTTCGCCCGCACCGTGGACTTCAGGGTGACTGGCTATAATTTGTTCGATCAGTGTGGTGCCGGAACGCGGCATGCCCAGAACAAAGATCGGCAGATGAGAAGGATCGCCGCCGCCACGCAGCCTATCTATCGTCGCCGCATCAAAAACTCGCATAATCTCGGTAAAGAGTTGAGTGGTCTGGTTCGGGTCATAATCAAATGAAGCACGTTTTTGTCGACAACCATCAAGGAAGCAAGAAAAGGCTTTGCCATGATTGCCGATGTCGTCATAACATTTTCCCAACGCGAAACTCAGAAACAAGGCCTTCCTTTCTGAAAGCGGTGAGGTGCCGATCGGTGGGGAATTATCTAATGCGACAAGCGCGGCGAAATTTTCATCGCCTGCCACCACCCTTCCTGCTTGCGCAAGATTTAAGCGTACTTCAATGTAATCGGGTTTGAGCTCCAGCGCCCGGCGGTAGCTTGCCACCGCGTCGTCGAGTTGTCCGAGGTCCCGCAGAGCATTGCCCAGATTGCTGTGCGCCTCGGCGAAGTCGGGTTTGAGTTCCAGCGCCCGGCGGTAGCTTGCCACCGCGTCGTCGAGTTGTCCGAGGTCCCGCAGGACATTGCCCAGATTACTGTGCGCCTCGGCGAAGTCGGGTTTGAGCTCCAGCGCCCGGCGACAGCTCACTACCGCATCGTCGATTCGCCCTATATCTCGCAGGGCATTGCCCAGATTGCTGTGCGCTTCGGCGAGGTCGGGTTTGAGCTCCAGCGCCCGGTGGCAGCTCGCTACCGCACCGTCGAGTTGTCCGAGGTCCCGCAGAGCATTGCCCAGATTACTGTGCGCCTCGGCGTAATCCGGTTTGAGCTCCAGCGCCTGACGGTAGCTTGCCGCTGCATCGTCGAGTTGCCCAAGATCTTTCAGGGCATTGCCCAGATTGCTGTGCGCCTCGGCGTAATCCGGTTTGAGCTCCAGCGCCTGACGGTAGCTTGCCACTGCATCGTCGAGTTGCCCAAGATCTTTCAGGGCATTGCCCAGATTGCTGTGCGCCTCGGCGTAATCCGGCTTGATCTCCAACGCCCGACGACAACTTGCCACCGCGTCGTCGAGTCGCCCGATATCTCGCAGGACATTGCCCAGATTACTGTGCGCTTCGGCATCATCCGGCAATAGTTCCACTGATCTTTTCATTGCTGACAGGAAATCCTTTTTCTGCGCATAAAGGGCAACTCCCAAGATCTTCCATACAAACCCGGAATCCGGATACCGCTCAATCATTAGCCGCGCCGTACTTTCCAGTTCGACATGGCGTCCAGCATTAAACAGGGCGATAAGCTGGCTGCATTCGAATGGGGTTGGCGCCAAGGCCTCAATTAGATCGACTGGTGACTTAACCTCCGATTTCCCCTGGCAATTTACTGCTTTCATTTTTGTGTTGTTCATTGAGAGAGTTTTTTCATCATACGTCAGTGAATCATCGGGTGTAAATTGTGGCGCGCCCGAAGAGATAAAACTGGTCACTGGGAAGAGGCCATATTGCTACCGTGACCTTCCTCTTTCGACACATTCCTCTCGTTCTGTCTTCTCTCGACTGGTCGCTAAATGTGCGAATCAAATTTTTGGGGAAAAGTTTTCTGTCGTGAGTGAAGATACGGAAATAATACTTGACTTTTTAAGTCAACTAATACAGAATGTGAGCGTAGACAATGCTGAAAACAGAAGAAATAGTTACGGGAAGCTTCACTTCTAGCATCAATTACATAGAGGAGATAGCAGCCATGAGCAAGTCTGTTGAAGAACTACACAACCTGGAAGACGCCACCAGCCTGATGGATGGGCTACTGTTTTTCTTTGGGCTCACTCTTTTACTTGGTTTACTTGGCGTTATATTCTGGTCGGCTTTTTAAGTTTCTGGCCTTGGGTCAATAAAATGTTTGCTTCGAGGAAGGGGCTGCCTTTCCAGAGCGTTCGTCGTGCCTTCAATAACTGCTGTCGCAAATGGCACGCAGTGGAAATTCAAGTGTCTTGAATTAAGTACCCAGTTTTATAATTTATGGAGAGAAGAACAACGGCTTACTTCTGTTTAGAAATAAGCCGTTAAATATTGATGGTGCGCCCGAAGAGATTCGAACTCCTGACCCCTTGGTTCGTAGTTGCTCTTTGTGGTGTAACTTATTGATTTATTAAGTGTAAAAGTGCCGCTCCGTTCCCATTTTGCACTGTTTTGTCCTGTATTTGACCCTCGTGTCCCCGGGAAGTCCCCATATCACAATATCAGCATGACCCCATTAGGTTCTATCGTAAATCTGAACAACTGGGGGATAGATTTGCGAATGAAACCAATCATTGCAGCCACCTGGAGTGGGGTGATTGCCTCCTGTCCAACAAGCTGAATTTATCTTTCGAGTGACTGGATCGAAAGTCCAAACAGAATATAACCCGTACAACCTTGTGGGCGGTCGGAAAAGCTGTACTTGGATTACTCTGTTGGGAGGTGGTGATACAAATGTTATACATGCACCAAAACTCTTACCGCTAAATGTATAACTGTCAGGATTGAAACCTGTGGATATATTCTGTTGAGTACACGACAATTTTGGCTCAATTTCATGTATATTTTCGTTCGTTGAAATTAATACTTGATCGGTTTGACTATTTCTAGTGTCTGCTTGTTCCTTTGTTGCTGCCGGTTGGAGTGTTCTGGCAAGGCGGAAGCCGATTGCGCCAGCATGAAAACTTGCAATACTTCTATTGCGCCAAGTCGAACGGACATAAATTGGACCGTCGGTGAAGTCACCACCGCGTAGTACTCGGCGGTCTTCGCTGCATCCGCTTGTCCAGGCACTACCATCTATTGGTGCTCCCACATAGATGGTAGTGCCTGGACAAGCGGATGACAAAATCACGAGTGTTCGCGCGGTGGTGACTTCACCGACGGTCCAATTTTGTCCGTTCGACTTGGCGCAATAGAAGTATTGCAAATTTTCATGCTCGCGTAATCGGCTTCCGCCTTCCGGAACACTCCAACCGGCAGCAACGAAGGAACAAGCAGACACTCGAAATAGTCAAACCGATCAAGTATTAAGTTCAACGAAGGAAAATATACATGAAATTGAGCCAAAATTGTGCGTGTACTCAACAGATGATATCCACAGGTTTCAATCCTGACAGTTATACATTTAGCGGTAAGAGTTTTGGTGCATGTCTAACATTTGTATCACCACCTCCCAGAGAGTAATCCGAGTACAGCTTTTCCGACCGCCCACAAGGTTATACTGGTTATATTCTGTTTGGACTTTCGATCCAGTCACTCGAAAGATAATTCAGCTTGTTGGACAGGAGGCAATCACCCCACTCCAGGTGGCTGCAATGATTGGTTTCATTCGCAAATCTACTCCCCAGTTGTTCAGATTTACGATAGAACCTAATGGGGTCATGCTGATATTGTGATATGGGGACTTTGCGGGGACACGAGGGGCAAATACCTGACAAAACGAGTGCAAAATGGGGAACGAGCG
>CAVXFS010000005.1:0-970000 GCA_963761115.1 uncultured beta proteobacterium
AACCGATTCATGAATAGAAAGTAGCGCTATGACGGCGACACCTGCCTTGCCAGTACGAACGATTGCTTTTCACCTCCCCCAGTTTCATCCGATCCCTGAGAACGATGAATGGTGGGGCAAAGGCTTCACGGAATGGACCAACGTTACGCGCGCGCGCCCGGTGGTGCCGGGACATTACCAGCCGAAGCTTCCGTCCGACCTGGGCTTTTACGATCTGCGCTTGCCCGAGGCGCGGCTGGCGCAGGCCGAATTGGCTTCAGCGTATGGAATCGACGCATTTTGCTATTACCACTACTGGTTCAATGGCCGTCGATTACTAAACCGACCGGTTGATGAGATCCTGGCCAGCGGCAAGCCGGATTTCCCCTTTTGTCTTTGCTGGGCCAACGAGAACTGGACGCGAGCCTGGGACGGAGGCACGCAGCAACTACTGGTGGAACAGCACTACTCTGAAGCAGACGACCTCGCACACATTCGTCACCTTCTGCCGATTCTTGCTGACTCCCGCTATGTTCGCGTGGGTGGCCGTCCATTGCTTCTGGTCTATCGAACAGAATTGCTACCGGATGCGGCGCGAACAGCGGATGTTTGGCGCAACGAGGCGATAAGGGCAGGTGTAGGTGATCTGTTTCTGGCTCGCGTTGAATCCATGCGGTCTGATATCAACCCGGAGCAAATCGGTTTTGATGCGGCGGTGGAATTTGCTCCGGATTGGCGGAAGGTTCGCTACTTGCCGATAAATAGAATTAAAAGAGCGCTGATAAAATTAGGCCTTGTTCCAAAAGGATACCTTGATCATCGATTTACAGATTACAACGCTCTTGTACGTGCCATGCTGGAAAAACCCATTCCGGCATTCCGCCGTTATCGATGCGTAACTCCCAGTTGGGATAACTCCGCACGCCGAAAAAATAATGCGGCGATTTTTATTAACAGCTCGCCAGATGCATACGGCGCCTGGCTTAAAGAAATAATACTCCAGGAAATCTCGGCCAATAGGCCGGGTAATGAAAAATTGGTATTCGTGAACGCATGGAATGAATGGGCAGAAGGCAATTATCTGGAGCCTGACCAAAGATGGGGCAGGGCATATCTGGAAGCTACTCTCAAGGCTGTGGAAGATGCCAACAAACCGTAAAGCCCCGAAAGTCAGCGTTATCATTCCCAACTATAACCATGCCAGATATCTTGAAGCTCGTATAGAAAGTGTGATCAATCAATCATTCCAGGATTTCGAGGTCATCCTGCTGGATGATGCTTCGACGGACGATAGTAAACAAATAATTGAAAAATATCGGGGTCACCCCAGGGTGCAGATCATCCTGAATGACAAGAACAGCGGATCCGCATTTATTCAGTGGCGAAAAGGTGTGGGCCATTCTTCCGGTGCTTATGTCTGGATAGCGGAATCCGATGATATTGCAGATTTGAATCTGCTTGAGACCCTGGTACAAATACTTGATGCAAATCCCGATGTTGTGTTGGCCTATTGCCAGTCTTCCTATATCAATGAGAATGGCGAGGTGACGGGTTCTGCTTTGACCTGGACCAATGATCTGGATGCCGAACGCTGGAAACATGATTTCATCGAACCATGGCAAGGACGAGTACATCGAATATCTGTCGATCAAAAACACCATTCCCAATGCCAGCGCTGTGCTGTTCAGGAAGGACGCATTTTTAAGGATCAATACCGGAACGCAGATGAAATTATGCGGCGACTGGTTGATCTGGAGCAGACTGGTCCAACTGGGTGAGGTGGCCTTTCATGCGGGCACCTTGAATTATTTCAGGGTGCACGCTGCCACAGTCCGTATAACCACATCAAGAAAGCTCAGATATGAGGAAATCCTTCAGGTCATTCGTGAAATATTGAATATCGATGCGCTAAGCCGGCAACAGAAGAAAGTACTGGGTTCCCGTTTAAGCAGACACTGGGCCAGGCTGTTGGATCATCGATTTCCATTGATTTCACTCGGGTACATATTTTATCTGTCCAGGATCAGTTTCACGCAGTCAATGTGGCTTTTCAACGCACTGTTGATCGCGGGTACAAGACAGATAGCACGGAGAATATTCCGATAATCATGAATTCCGCCGCATGATACTTCACATAGCACCTGACAATAAATTTGTGCCATTCCTGCAAGGGCTGTTTGAGGAAGCAGCGCCAGGAGAGAGTTTGTGGCGCGTGTTATCAGCCAGGCCCAATCCAGCCTTTGCGTTGCAGGTAGGTGGCATGGAAGTGATCAATGGCGAATATTATGCTTCCGAAAGATTCAGCAACGACTTGCAGGTGGCAAGCTGCGTGATATTTCATTCGCTTAACCTGTCAAACTGGAAAAAATTCTTGGTGCTTTCACGAATCCCGAAAAACATGCCGATCGTGTGGCGCGGATGGGGATTTGATTATTACGAATACTTGCGGGATAGCGGCCTGAGCCAAATATTGCCGGAAACGCGCTCGCTGATTAAGGGCCCGGAAGCATCAAAATCGGTTTTTGACAAGCTGCGCCCATGGAAAATATTGAAGGCGATGATTTCCAGGGTAGCAGGGAAGATCATCAGAAATAGGTTAATAGCCAGGATCGATTATTTTTCCTGCTGTGTTCCGGATGATTTCAGTGCGCTAAAGCGGGCGTTGCCGAATTTCAAGGCGCAGTTTTTACCTTTGAATTACTACAGCACAGAGGATGTATTCCTGCGCGGAGACAACCTGCAAGACCTGACAGGACATGACATCCTGCTGGGCAATTCTGCGACGCCTACCAACAACCATGTCGAGGCGATGAACATCCTGTCCAGCCTTGGAATGCAGGGCAGAAAAGTGATTGTTCCGCTCAGCTACGGTGATATGGCATATCAGGAAAAAATCTTGCAGGCAGGAGAAAAGATTCTTGGTGAATCCTTTGTGCCGCTTGCAAATTTCATCTCACTGCCTGAATACAATCAGGCGGTATCAAACTGTGGCATTCTGATCATGAACTCTGTTCGGCAGCAGGCTATGGGAAATATCAGCGCCACGCTTATACGAGGGGGGAAAGTGTTCCTTCGGCCAGAGAATCCCACTTACAATCACTACACCCGTATGGGAGTAAAACTGTTTCCGTTTTCCGATGCCATGACGATTGCAGACCTGGATGCACCGCTCAGTAAGGACGATGTATCAACGAACAAGGAAATCATGTCGGGAATATGGTCGCGGGCGCAGGGAATAAAGACCGCAAAAGCAATATCGCTATTGGGAAAACAGATGTTGCCAAAGCAACACTGAAAATATGATGCGAATGTACAACAAGCCCGGGTCGAACAGCCTGATTACGATGTAGCGAAAATGAGAATTGACCAAATGATTCCGCAAGCGATCCGGCCGCCGTTAAGCAAAGTAAGGCGGTTTTTCGGAAATTTGAAATATATCGGCAGCAAACGTCACTGCCCGGTTTGCAATCGCAATTCGAGAATGTTTGGCGCAATAGGGAAAGTTCAAAGAAGCGATGCGCAATGCATTCATTGCGGCGCAGTTGAGCGGCATCGCCTGGTTTGGCTTTTCTTCAAAAGGAAGACAGATCTGTTCAGCGGCCAATCCTTGAAGATGCTTCACGTTGCGGCTGAACCGTCGCTGGAAGAGCGTCTTCGTTCTCGATTGGGAAGCGGTTATTTGACAGCTGACCTATACAATCAGAATGCCATGGTCAAAATGGATATTACGGATATTCAATATCCGGATGATTCATTCGACGTGATTTACTGTTCCCATGTGCTGGAGCATGTCCCGGATGACAGGAAAGCCATGCGCGAATTTTTTCGTGTCCTTAAAAAGGATGGTTGGGCTGTCTTGCTGGTGCCTGTCAATGCGCAAAAAACATTCGAGGATTTTTCAATCACTGATCCTGCAGAACGGTTGAAATATTTCGGCGACCCAACACATGTGCGACTTTATGGGCCAGACTATATCGATCGTCTGAAAGATGCGGGATTTAGCGTTCAGTTAACGCGGCCTGCGGATTTTCTAACGCAGGAAGAAATCGAACGAATGGGAATTACGCCATTTGCTGGTGAGATTTACTACTGTACCAAGTGACATGCAAATCAAATCCAGATTAAATCGATGGATTCAAGTCGGCCATAGTCATCGAGAGGGGCATGAATTGCGGGCTGGCGCACTCAATTATTGAAGGTGTGCCCTCGCTATCAATCACCATATGTATGCCGACGATGAGGAAGCTGACAAAGCCATGCGATATATCCTGGGGCCGAGCGTGCCGGAGTGAGAATGTGCAGAACTAAAATCGAGCCTGAATCGTGAAAGTGAAATTCATATGCTGATGTCGAGGAAGCGAAAATTCATCTTCATCCATATTTACAAGAATGCGGGATCAAGCGTGACAAATGCCCTTTTGCCTTTTGCCACCAGCAAATGGCAGCGCATGATCGATCGCGTATCGATCAAGCTGAAGCTCCCCCGGCAATTCGATCCCGCACCCTTCCCGGTTCACATCAGGGCGCCGGAACTCGTCAAAGCGATCGGCAAAGAGGCCTTTGACTCCTTCTATTCTTTTGCGATAGTCAGGAATCCGTGGGATTGGCAGGTCTCCCTGTATAACTACGCATTAAAAAGCACCTCTCATCCCCAGCATGAATTGACAAAAGCTTTGGTGGTTTTGACGAATACATCAGGTGGCGGTGCGCAAAAGAAGTCAGGTTCCAGAAGGATTTCATCTATTCGGCAGAGGGTGAATTGCTTGTGGATTTCGTGGGGAGATTTGAAAACTTGAATGCTGATTTCGAAACCATATGTGCCCGCATTGGAATTTCAGCGTCCTTGCCCAGGATCAACGTCTCCAACGTGAAGCCATATCAACCCTATTACAATGAAGAAACCAGGGAGCTTGTAAGGCGAACGTTCGATGCCGATATTGCGCTCTTTGGATACGAATTCGAGTAAACACGTGCTGACTGCCCATCTTGATCTCTGACCTTGGTCCTTCAGGCATGAACCTCTCTCCCATTGCCTTGTTTGTCTATAACCGCCCATTGCATACGCGGCAGACTGTGGAGGCATTGCAGAATAACGATCTGGCCAGGGACAGTGACCTGGTCGTGTTTTCCGATGCCCCCAGGTCGGCGGAACAAGCCGGGACGGTGCGCGAGGTGCGCGATTACATTCGCGGGATAGACGGGTTCAAGTCAGTCACCTTAGTCGAGCGGGAAACGAACTTCGGACTGGCCCGTTCCATCATTGATGGGGTTACCAGGCTTTGCAAGGAATATGGTCGGGTGATCGTACTGGAAGACGACCTGATTACCTCGCCCCATTTCTTGAAATATATGAATGACGCCCTCGATATATACAAGAACGAAGATCGGGTAATGCATATTTCCGGCTCCATCTACCCCATTGGGGACGTGAAAGACGAGACCTTGTTCCTGCGCATCCCGCTATGCTGGGGGTGGGCTACATGGGATCGTGCATGGCGACATTTCACCAAAAGCAATGATGTGATGCTGAAGTTCGATCGGAAGATGCGTCGGGATTTTACGTTCAATAATACCTATCACTCGTGGATGCAGCTTGAAAATAATAAAAATGGATCGATCGATACCTGGTTTATTTATTGGTATGCGGCGCTGTTTCTGCGGGGTGGTATGTCGCTATTTCCGGGAAAGTCTCTTGTTAAAAATATCGGGATGGACGGTTCCGGGGTACATTGCGGAACAAATTACATTTACGACATGGAACCATCCGCTTCGGCGATCCGCATAACGCAGATACCCGTCAGGGAGTCCGCGGAGGCGGTTAAGCGGCATGAGGATTTCTTCCGAAAACAATACTCGATGCCTCCGCCGGTGCATATCCGTATCTTTCGCAAGATACTCAGGGCAATCGGGAAACTGGCTAACGCCATCCGCCCGGATGGCGCGGGGAAAAAATGAGTGTATTGAAGATATCCAACAGTCTGAAGTGGGACTGTTGTCCACTTTGTGAGTCAGGGGATATCAGCCGAATAGGCAGTCTGGATTATCGTGGAAAGGTAAACTTCTCCACTGCCGAGATCGAGCTTGATCGCATTCCGGAGCTATGGGAGTGCCGGCAATGCAAATCCTGTTTTGTTCAGAATACTGTGAGTGCCGATACGGCAAAGATGCTTTACTCAACCGGACAAGCAGGAGAACGATGGTCAAGAGTGGCATTTGATGAGTCGAAAACGCCCGAGGTCATCGACAGTATGACTGAGGTATTCAAGTGTGAGGGGCGCGTGCTCGATGTGGGATGCAACACGGGGGAATTGCTGGATTTTGCGCATGGATTTGGGTGTGAAACGGCGGGGGTCGAATTCTCTTCGACAAGCCGCGAAATGCTCAGGCAAAAAGGTCACAAAACCTATTCGGCATTTGAAGAGTCTCCCGATAGTTACGACGTTATCACGGCTTTTGATTTGGTTGAGCACCTGTATGGGGTTCCTTCCTTTCTGCAAGGTTGCCGTGAAAAACTCGTCGAGCAGGGCAGGCTGGTATTCCTGACCGGGGATGTCGGTTCCCTGAGCGCAAAACTGACAGGGCGCCATTGGTGGTATGCCCAATATCCAGAACATATCGTCTTTCCTTCACGGAAATATTTTCTTGAACATTCAGGTTTTCATATTGAGAAATGGATACCAACCTATGCGTCAAAAGGGTATAAGCAGCCGCTTTATAAAGGTTGCGAGACAATGCTGAAAAATGTGCTGCGAGGGCGTGCATATAACGGATTGCCTGCGCTTGGGCCTGATCATGCACTGATCATTTTGAGGAAATGAAGCCGGTTTGGTGGAAATGCCAATCGAAATTATCCTTAAGGAACGTGAACAACTTCTCGGACATTGAAAAATTCAAGGTGATTACCAATTGACCGGCTGTTCCATTTGCAACTCGACTTCCCTTGTTTCCCTGGGCGACAGGTACGATGACCGCTACGGTTATCCCGGCAGATTCCCGCTGTTGAGGTGCGCTGATTGCGGACACGCGTTCCTGCAGGCGACGTTTTCACCCGAGGCATTGCGCGACCTGTATTCCAATTATTACCCGCGCTCGACTTTTGATCTGTCGCAGCACAAGCTCTGCAAGGAGAATGGTGGTTTCACGGCCTGGCTGGATGGGGACAGGAGTTCACCGTTCCGCTGGGTACCGCGCGATGTGTGCATACTGGATATCGGTTGTGGTTTTGGTGAGTCGCTTGGTTATCACCAGTCGCGCGGTTGCGATGTGTATGGCGTGGAGGCAGACGAGAATATCCGGCGTGTGGCCGACAAGTTCGGCTACAAGGTGCATGTCGGCCTGTTCGACCCGGATGTATACGAAGCGGAATTTTTCGATTACGTCACCATGAGCCAGGTGATCGAGCATGTCACCGATCCGCTGCAGACCCTGCGCGGTATTGCGCGGATACTGAAGCCGGGCGGCGTGGCGATATTGAGCACGCCCAATGCGAACGGATGGGGTGCGAAGGTATTCGGCAGGCACTGGATAAACTGGCACGCGCCCTACCATCTGCAATTCTTTTCGGTGCGGTCGATGCGGCTGGCGGCGGAACAGGCCGGGCTGGTGCTGGAACGGTCCGTGACGATCACGCCTTCGGCATGGCTGCATTTTCAGTGGGTTCATTTGTTCAGCTGCCCGCCGGAGGGCATGCCGTCCGTGTTCTGGTCGCCCGGCGGGCGATGGAGTTTCATGCAAAAGGTCATGCTCAAGGTTTTCGGGATCGTTTACCGCAGCAAGTTGAACCATCTGGTAACGCGTCTTCTGGATGCCGTGGGGATCGGTGACAACCGGCTCTTTTTTCTGCGCAAGCCGTGATGCCCGCGATATATATCCTGCTGCCGGTGCATAACCGCAAAGAGATCACGCGCGGTTTTATCGAGTGCCTGAAAATGCAGACGTTCACGGATTACCACCTGCTGCTGATCGATGACGGATCGGAGGATGGCACGGCGGAAATGGTGCAGGAAATTATTCCTTCCGTTACCGTGTTGCGCGGAACTGGCGACTGGTGGTGGGCGGGCAGCCTGCAGCAGGGATTGGATTGGCTGAAACAGCAGGAGCCGGACGATGAAGCGTTGGTGCTGATCATCAATGATGATCTGGGCTTCGCGCCGGATTATCTGGAAAGCGCCGTGCGCGTGATGGCGGGCGAGAAGGGTGTCCTGATGCTGTCGCGGTGGCTGTCGCCTGCAACTGGAAAGATCGAGGAGTCAGGCGTCGCGGCTGACCTGAACAAGCTTGCATTCAACATTGCCGATTCTGCCGAACAGATAAATTGTCTGTCCACCAGGGGTCTGTTTGTTCATTGGGCAGATGTTCGTGTGATCGGCGATTTCCATCCCGTTCTTCTACCGCACTATTGGTCCGATTATGAATATACGATCAGGGCGTTTAACAAAGGGCTCAAGTGCAAAACCAGCGCAGAACTTGTAGTCGTGCCAAACCGGGAAACGACGGGCCTCCACGCGATCAGCGAGAGCAGGTTTGGCGATTATGTGAAGCGATATTTCTCGAAAAGGTCCGTGATAAATCCGGTTTACAAAAGTTTGTTCATCATGCTGGTCACTCCCTGGAGTCATGTTCCGTTCAATTTGCTGAAGGTCTGGCGTCATGCGCTTGTTCTTATGCTGAAGCAATTTAAAAAGACGCTAAAAATGCGGCTGGAGAAACTTCAGGTGAAGAGGCTGGTCCGGCAGTGCCATGAAGACATAAAAGTCATTATCGGGTCGGCCGCAACCAGACAGGATGGATGGATAAGCACCAATTACCCGTTGCTGGATCTGACCGACGAAAGCACGTTTGCGGCATTGTTCGATGCTGGGACGATCAGTAATTTTTATGCAGAGCACGTCTGGGAGCACCTGTCGCCGGATGACGGGGCAAAGGGTTTCCGGAATTGTTTTGCCTATTTGAAACATGGCGGAAATTTGCGTATCGCGGTTCCGGATGGATTCCATCCGGATGCCGATTACATCAACCAGGTCAAGCCGGGCGGCTATGGGCCCGGGGCGGATGACCATAAGATCTTGTATAACTGCAAAACACTTTCAGCCCGGCTTGAGCAGGCAGGATACAAGGTCCGGTTGCTGGAATGGTTCGATGAGCAGGGTACATTCCATCAGGAAAACTGGAGTGCTGATGGGGGCCATGTCATGCGCTCCACTCGTTTTGATCCGCGCAACAAGGTCAATCCCACGGCCTATACCTCGCTGATAATCGACGCTATCAAGCCATGAACGACCGGAGAACCATGCCAGGATGCATGCCATGACAACAGCGCCAATCGCGCTCTTTGTTTATAACCGCCCACTGCATACCCGCCGGACAGTGGAGGCGTTGCTGCGGAACGAGCTCGCCGGACAAAGTGACTTGTATATATTTTCCGATGCGCCGAAAAATCCGGAGGCCGCAGAAGCGGTGCGCGAAGTGCGCGAATACATCAGGACGATCACGGGGTTCAGGTCGGTCAACATCGTCGAGCGGGACAGGAACTGGGGGCTGGCCAATTCCATCATCGATGGCATAACGCGACTGTGTAATGAATTCGGCAGGGTGATAGTGCTTGAAGATGACCTGGTTACCGCACCCAGCTTCCTTCGTTTCATGAATGAAGGCCTGACCAGATTCGCGGACGAGGAGCGCGTGGCAAGCATTAGCGGATACTCTTTCCCGGTTGACGCGCGTCTCCCGGAGGTTTTGTTCCTGAAGGCCGGATCGTCGTGGGGCTGGGCTACCTGGCAGCGGGCCTGGTCGGCTTTCGACCCGCAGGGCGAGCGGCTGCTGGAAAAAATACTGGAAAGAAACCTGGCCGAGGAATTCAATCTGGATGGAAGCTACGACTTCCTGGGCATGCTCAAGGGATGGATAGCCAAACGCAATGATTCCTGGGCGATACGCTGGTATGCGACCCTGTTTTTGCGCGGGCAACTTACACTCTTCCCCGGCAAATCATTGGTTAACAACATTGGACATGATGGCAGTGGAGTACATTGCAGTGACTCGGAATCATATGAAGTGGTACTTTCTTCATCTCTGCCTGTCATATCGGTCGCCGATATAGCTGAAGATGCGGAGGTGCGCAGTGCTGTGCGCAGGTACTTCATGTCCTTACGGATGAGTTTGTATACCAGGGTATTGAACAAGATTGCCAGGATGACGCGGTAGGTGATCAGGGCGGACCCAGGTGCCTGAACTTCTGCCGGATATCAAAGTGCTTCCAGGGTATCCGTTTCAATATTGAGCACAGGCAATCCCTTGATGAGATCCAGCCTCTGGTCCCCGGTCAAGGTGGTGTGATTGCCTTGCGCGTCCCGGCTTTCCCTGATCTTGGACGGGAAATAGGCTTGCTCGGCAGATAACACCCGGACCTTGTCGTTCAGCAGATCGTTTCTTAGGTAAAAGGCATTTCCGCCATTGCTGTTCGTGCCAACAAGGGCATAACCCATATTATTGGCCAGATCGGTTATTGCAGGCAGGGATGCGCCGAAATACAGGTTAGAATAGTGTTTGTTCGTGCGGACGAAGTCGGGTTCATACGGGACGGTTATCTTCTTCGTACCACCGAAGACGGCATTATATTCACAGATCAGAATGCGGGGCCTGAAGGAGTCTATTGCCTTGAGAACATGGTAATCATTGCCGTCAATGTCGATGGACAAGATTCCCAGGTCTTCATCGAATCCGCTCTTTGCCAAAAGTTCATTGATGTTTTCCCGGGTTATGAATGCGGGAATGGCATTGATTTGGTGTTTCCAGTAGTAGTATGAATTCTTCAGGGTCTGGATATGGTCAGTAGAACCATCAATGACAAATCCGCTCCAATTGTTCTTCATCAGGAGGAAGCGGCAGTTCGATTCAATGAAGGACTCGACGCCGAACTCAATGAAAGTCTGGTTCTTTATTTCCACCGAATTGATCAAGTGCTGGATTATTCCATCCTCTCCCCATTGCGAAAATATCTTGAATTCATAGTCTCCAAGATCCGAGGAATTTTTGCTTTCGTTAAGGGTGGCAAGAATCCTTCCCTGGTTGATTTTCAATTCATCCAGCCTCTCGTTCAAATTCATGATGATCGAGATTGCCTGCTTGAGTTTGGCGATAATATACTTGGGCGATTTCATGATAGTCCACATTTGCAATTAGATTTTTGAGTCCTGGCCTTGCCGGAAAAAGCAGAGGAACGCAGCTGATTGCAAATACCCCGAATCCCAAGCGTAACGCCCACGCGATAAGTATATACGACACGTTTGCAAATTACGCAATCGGGCGGAATGAGAACAGGCAATGGAAGCCCGGCAAGCTGTTCGGCCGGATGCTTCGTGGGCAAGGCTGATTTGCTGCGCAGTCGGGGGATGCCGCATAATGAATGGATAAATGAATCTGGAGCACGGTGGCAAAGCTGGATTGCTTCAATTGATCGAAACGGTATGCCGAAATATCCGGAACAGGCATCGCAAGCCACCGGACGGAACCGATGGAAGACATGAATCGAAGGGAACGCAATATGCCTGATTACAAGATCCCGATTTATAAACCACATCTGGGCGGGAACGAAAAGAAATACGTGAATGAATGCCTGGATTCGACTTGGATCTCGTCGAGAGGAAAATTCATCTCGGAGTTCGAGCAGGGATTTGCCGGGTATATCGACATCGGCCATGCGGCAACGGTTTCAAATGGGACTGTCGCGCTGCATCTGGCGCTGCTCGCTCTTGGGATTGGCGCGGGCGATGAAGTGATCGTCCCGACGCTGACATATATCGCGTCGGCAAATTCGATCACCTACACTGGCGCCACCCCGGTATTTGTCGACTCGCTGGCTTCTACCTGGCAGATGGATCCGGCGGATGTTCGGCGCAAGATCACCAACAGGACGAAAGCCATCATGGTTATCCACCTTTACGGACATCCATGCGACATGGACGAGATCCTGGCGATCGCCCGGGAATACAACCTGTATGTCATCGAGGATTGCGCTGAGGCATTCGGCACATTGTACAAAGGCAGGCATGTCGGGAGTTTCGGCCATATTGGCACTTTCAGTTTCTTCGGGAACAAAACCATCACGACCGGCGAGGGCGGGATGGTTGTTACCAATGACAGCACCCTGTTCGATCGCGCGGTCCATTTCAAGGGGCAGGGGCTGGCGCTACACCGACAATACTGGCACGACGTCATCGGTTACAACTACAGGATGACCAATATCTGTTCCGCCATCGGCCTGGCGCAGTTGGAACAGGCGGACCAGTTCATAAAGAACAAGAGGAGGGTTTCCGAATGGTATGTCCGGGGGCTGGAGGATCTGCCCGTGGAGACGCATGGCGAACATGCGGATGCATACCATTCCTACTGGATGTTCTCGATCCTGGTCAAGGATGAGGCAGACCGTGATCCTTTGCGGGATCATCTGGATAAGCTGGGAATCGAAACGCGGCCATTGTTTTATCCGGTACATACGATGCCCATGTATGCGGATAAATTCCAGCGCTTCCCGGTCGCGGAAAATCTGGGGCGGAGAGGGATCAACCTGCCGAGTTGGCCCATGCTTGAGCTTGAACAGGTGCAATCGGTTTGCAGCGCAATCGGTGAGTATTATCGGGGCAAGGCATAGAGGCACAGACAAGCGGGAAGCCGGTGACCTGCAGCCGCCATCTGGATTGTGTGCCGATGTTCGCCCGGTAGTTGTCCAGCCAGCCGCTGCCGGCGGGCTGCGTCTCCTCCGTACTAACTATCTTGGAATCGATAATCATGAATGACATTGTCCTGTTCGGATGTGGTGGCCACAGTAGTAGTGTCGCGGATGTGATCCTGCACAACGATCCACTTGAAAAACTGGTATTCGTGGATGTCAATGCAAGGGCCGGGGAAACGATTTTCGGGTTCGGGGTACTTTCGGACATCCGGCTGGAGCCGGCTACAAGATGTTTTGTAAGCATAGGCGGCAACGCGGCCAGGCGAAATAAATACCTGGAGCTGGGAGCCGCAAACATTATCTCCATCGTATCCAGTCTGGCCTATATTGGGAAGGACGTCACGATCGGACGTGGCGTGTTCGTGGCGCATTCCTGCCACCTGGGACCTGGCGCAAGAGTGGGTGAGACTCGATCATCAACACCAGCTGTGTGATCGAACACGAAGTGCAGATCGGCAGCCACAGCCATGTCGGCCCCAATGCCTCCATCTCTGGCAGAACCGTAATCGGAGATCAGGTCATGATCGGGGTCGGCGCGTGTGTGGTGGACAACATAACGATCTGTTCAAACACCATCATCGGAGCCAATTCAACTGTGATACGTTCGATATCGGAGCCGGGAACCTATGTCGGCTGCCCCGCACGCAAGGTAAATTGATGGCAGACGGAAAGACACGACCCTCCATTAATGTAGTCGTAATGGGTGCGTATTTTATCGGGTGGGGCGGGGGGATAATTCGTCCGGAATGTCCTGAATGCACTCTTGGCCGATAATGAAGAATTGCCAGTTAACCTGTATTTGCTGTTGCCGGACAATTCGCCCCTGGCAATCTTAAGGCGAACAGCGATCTATTTAAGGCAGGTGGCCAGGCAACTTGTGAATTTCGAGAAGCCGGCCTTGTCATTCAGGCCGCTGACGGATTGCAGTCCGATGCTGGATGCGCTCACGAGTCTGGCCGGCCGATTTGGCATCATTCATTATAACGGAACCGAAAGTTCCTTTATAAAGGCGCTGGGGAAGGTCGATGCGAGTGTTCTGATGCTGTGCGGAAATATTCCTGGTCGGGATTTTCCGTTCCCGTGGATCGGCTATATCCCTGATTTCCAGCACAAGTATTATCCGGAATATTTTTCCCGGCTTGAGATTGATTACCGGGATTTTCATTTCGGGAGAATGGTGAATATGTCTTCTGCAGTCATCGTCAATTCGAATGCCGCAAGGAAAGATATCGAGAGATACTATCCGCAGCACCGGGCGGCCATATTTGCGTTGCCATTCGCCCCGTTCCCGATCAGGTTCTGGTTCGATCCGCCTCGCAAGGGTGTCAGGACCGTATGGGCTTCCCGAGCGGTATTTCCTGATTTCCAATCAATTCTGGGTGCACAAGGATCATGCAACGGCTATTCCGGGCGCTTTCAATCCTGCACGAGAGATACGGAGCCAGGGATATAAAGATTGTGTGCACCGGGAAGATGGAAGACGCCGATTCCCGGAATACGTCTCCGGCCTGCATGAAGAGATCGCAGACCACGGATTGAAAAACAGCATTATATTTCTGGGCTATGTCTCCAAGCTCGACCAGATCCAGATCATGAAGAAATGCATCGCAGTGATCCAGCCAACTCTGTTCGAGGGGGGTCCCGGGGGCGGAGCCATCTATGATTCGGTCGCGTTGGGCATTCCATCGATAGTTTCGGATATCGAGGTGAACAAGGAGATAGATGATGACAGCGTACATTTGTTTCATGTGGGTGATCCCGGGGACCTGGCGGAGGAAAAATGCCCAGCGTTTCGTCTCGCGGGAAAGCGCATCTCCCGATTTTGACAATCGTCAGTCAGCTACAGAAGGGCGTATCAGGAAATATACGAATACCCTTGTCGATTCCATCAGATATGTCATGAAATGATCTGGATCGATGCCATTACGGTTGATAGCCTCTATACCTGCTGTCCCGAAATCAGACACGCACCGGCCTTCGATATTTTTCAGGTTGGCCAATGACTATCGGCAACAGTTTTACGGTGGTGACCCCAAATTTCAACATGGGCCGTTACCTCGCGCGCACCATCGAGTCGGTGCTCGGCAACCTGCGTCCGGGCGACCAGTATTTCGTGATCGACGGCGGCTCGACGGACGACAGCATCGAGATCATCCGCTCCTATGAGCAGCAGCTCGCCGGTTGGGTGAGCGAGCCGGATCAGGGTTATGCGGATGCGCTGGCCAAGGGCTTCAGCCGTGCCGGCGGCGAGTATCTATGCTGGGTCAACTGCGGCGACCTGCTGCTCGACGGCGCGCTGGACAAGGCGCGCGACCTGTTGGCCGCAAACCAGTCCGATCTGTTGTACGGCGACGCGATCGATATCGACGAGGATGACAAGGTGCTCTGGGTCAGTTCCGCCGATTTTCAGCCGTTGCGTTCATACATGTTGTATGGCGGCTGGACGCCGTGGCAGGTGTCCTGTTTCTGGACCCGGGCGATCTATGAGCGATGCGGCGGGATCGACCGGGATGTCGCGCTGGCGGCCGATTACGACCTGTTCCTGAGGATGACGCGGTTCGGCAAGGCCGGCTATTCTGCGCAGGCGTTCGGCGCGCACCGCCATCACGCCGGCCAGCTGTCGATGAGTTTCAGGGGCAAGTACAAGGTCGAACGGGAGCGCATCCGGCAGAACGAGATGCAGGCGTCAGGCGCCGCTGCCGGGATGCTCGCCAGGCTGTATTATTGGGTGACGACCCGTGTGCGTTCGCGTTACTTGAATCATTTTTCCCCGGCCAGCGAGTGGGCCGGGAAGAACCTTTCGGAAATGAACCGTGTCGATCAAAACTAAACTTTCCTTTCTGGCAAAACTGCTGCGCTTCGATACCGCCAGCTGGTCGGCCTTGCGCTGGCGCCTGGATAACGGCGACCGCACGTTCAGGCTCGATTACCCGCTGCAGCCGGACGACCTGGTGGTCGACGTGGGCGGCTACCATGGGGATTGGGCGGCTGACATGGTGGACCGGTATGGCTGCCGGGTGCTGGTATTCGAACCCATCCAGGCGAATGCCGCGATCATCCGGCGACGCTTCCAGGATAACCCCAGGGTGCGGGTCTTCGACTTCGGGCTCAGCGACAGCGACCGGGAACAGGAGATCGCCCTGCTCGACGACGCCTCGAGCCTCAACCTTGATTCCGCCAACGTCGAGCTGATCAAGGTCAGGGATGCGGTGAAGTTCTTCGCGGCAGAGGATGTCGATGCCATCGACCTGATCAAGATCAATATCGAGGGCGAGGAATACCCGCTGCTTGAAGCGCTGATCGGTTCCGGCATGGTCAACAACATCACCCACCTGCAGATCCAGTTTCATGATTTCGTGCCCGATGCCAGGCAACTGAGGCACCGGATCCGCGAAGCACTGGCGAAGACGCATTCCCTGGCCTATGACTACCCGTTCGTCTGGGAAAGCTGGTCGAAAAAATCCCCCGACCGATGATCATCTGCAACATACTCGGCGGCCTGGGTAACCAGATGTTTCAATATGCGGCGGCGCGCTCATTGGCAGTGGCCAGGCGGGCGCCGCTGTATCTTGACCTGAGCGATTTCCCCAGCTACCACCTGCACCACGGTTTCGAACTATCCAGGGTGTTTTGCGGTGCGTTCGAGACGGCCGACCAGGATCGGCTCGAGCGGGTGCTGGGGTGGCGTGCGCATCCTTCGCTGCGCAATATGCTCAAGCGTCGGCAGTTGTCATTGTTCAGGAATGAGCACTTTGTAGTGGAGCCTTATTTCCATTATTGGCCAGGATTCTTTGACGTTCCCGACGATTGTTATCTGGCCGGGTATTGGCAATCGGAAAGATACTTCAAGCCGGTCGCGGAAATGATCCGCAAGGAATTCGCATTCAAGTCGGCGCCGCTGGGGCAGAACGAAGAATTGGCCGGACAGATAGCCGGGTGCAACGCCGTCAGCCTGCATGTCCGCCGGGGGGACTATGTCAGCAATGCCAAAACCAAAGCGGTTCTCGGGCCTGTGCCATTGGCCTATTATCACGATGCGGCGAGTCGCATCGAGAAGGAAGTGCCGGCGCCGGTTTTTTTTGTGTTTTCCGATGACGTGGACTGGGCTCGAGAAAATTTGCAGCTGCCTTTTCCGTGCCGATACGTCGACCATAATCAGGGGAATGAAAGTTACCAGGACATGCAACTGATGAGTCTGTGCAAACATCACGTGATCGCCAACAGTTCATTCAGCTGGTGGGGCGCGTGGCTCAACCCTGATCCGGGCAAGATCGTGGTCGCCCCGCAACGGTGGTTCGCCGGCAATAATGATGTGAAAGACCTGATTCCCGGGGACTGGGTGACGCTATGAGCAATGAACGAAACACTTTGGTCATCGGTGGCGGCGGATATATAGGGTCGCATCTGGTGCCGCAACTCCTTGCCGCAGGGCGGCGCGTCACGGTGCTGGGCAGGCGGGCGTCGCCCGGGTACGCGATGCCGCAGGGTGTCGAATATGTCAGCGGCGATTTCGCCCGGCTCGACCTTATCCGGAGCCTGCTCGACCGCCATGCCGAAGTGATCCACCTGGCCTACGCTACGGTGCCGAATACTTCGTTTGAAAATCCGCTGGCGGACCTGCAGCAAAACCTGCCGCCCACGGTGCAGTTGTTTGCCGAGGTGGCTGAACGGGGCGGCAAGCTGGTGCTGGTGTCTTCCGGCGGAACGGTATATGGCGAATCAGTCGAACTGCCGATACGGGAAGATCATTCCACCAAACCCATTTCTCCTTACGGCGTCACCAAGCTGACGCTGGAGAACTATGCGCATCTCTATGAGGTAACGCAGGCCTTGCGCTTCGTCTGCGTGCGCCCGGCGAATGCGTACGGCGTCGGACAGCGCCCATTCGTGGGGCAGGGATTCATTGCTACCGCGCTGGCGCTGGCGTTGAACGGTCAGCCGATAAAGATATTCGGTCGACAGGGCACCATTCGCGACTACATCTATGTCAGCGACCTTGCGTCTGGAATCGTCTGCGCGCTGGACAGCGGGCATCTGTCCGAAACCTATAACCTCGGCACGGGGACAGGCCTGTCCAATATGCAGGTGATCGAAGCGATCGATTCCTTGTTGCGGGAGACCGGCAAGCGCATAACGGTCGAGCATCTTGCCGAACGACCTTTCGATGTCAAAGCCAATGTGCTGGACTCGACGAAACTGCATCAGCATACCGGCTGGGAAATGCGGGTGGGATTTGCCGAAGGATTGCGTCGCACCTGTGAGTGGTTGAGGGGCAGTTGTGGTTGAGCTGTCGCAATGCTGCACCGTGCCGGGCCCTGGCTTTTGCAGCGGTCGCAGGAGCGGATCCGGATCGAAGAATGGGGCGCCAATAACAGATATGCTGCTGCCGTCATGACACCATTGGTCAGCATCATTCTGCCTGCCTACAATGCAGAGGAAACTGTTGCGGATGCGATCGCATCCATTCTGTTGCAGACCTACCTGAATTGGGAATTGCTGTTTATCGATGACGGCTCCCGTGACGGGACATTGAAAATCGTCAGGCAGTTTAAGGATCCGCGCATCAGGATATATGCGGATGGCAGAAACATGAGGCTTTCGGCACGCCTGAACGAGGGGATAGACCATGCCGGCGGAAAGTATCTGGCGCGAATGGATGCCGACGATCTGTGCTTCCCTGATCGGCTGGCGCGACAGGTGGAATATCTTGAAAGTCACCCTGAGATCGATCTGTTGGGAACCTCGGCCATTCTGTTCAATCCTGCTGGAGATGTCACGGGTCGCTTCCCGTTCCGTCAGACGCATGACGAGATCTGCAGGCATCCCTGGAATGGATTCTACCTTCCCCATCCCACCTGGATGGGGCGGGTCGAGTGGTTCAGAAGTCACCATTACCGCATACCGGAAATCGAACGAGCCGAAGACCAGGATCTGCTCCTGCGCAGTTACCCGGGCAGCCGGTTTGCCTGCCTGCAGGAGATACTGTTTGCGTATCGGGTGCGTGACAAGCCGTTGCTTCGGGTCAGCAGGGTTGCCAGGAGGAATTTTTTGCGTGCGCAAATGCAGGAATTTTATTTTCGTTCTGAATGGCAATATTTGCTGCTGGCGGTATCGATGTTCGTCGTCAAGAGCGCGGCTGACATCTGGCGAGTCCTGTGGGACGGTAACGCCAGACATGCGACTGCCGATCCGGAAGGAGATGCTGCAAGTCTTGAAACGCTGAGATTGCACATAGCTTCCTGCAGGGATGGGCTGTGAACGCTGGCAGCACGATGATGCGACTGCAACAAGGGAAGGCGGACAGGTGACGGGCGACCAGAGCAGTTCCAGCAAGCCGGAACCACCCATCAAGCAATCCGGGATGCGGATCGCGCGCATTTCGACGGTACCCTATTTCATGGTGTCCCAGCTTGCCGGGCAGATCGCGTGCATCGTGCGCAGCGGTGCGTCGGTTACGGTGATCACCAGCGACGGACCGGAACTGGACAAGTTGCGCAATGACGTGCCATCGCTGAAGTTCATCGCAGTGGAGATCGCCCGGCGCATCGCGCCGCTGCAGGATCTGAAGGCATTGTGGCAGCTGTATGCCCTGTTTCGTCGCGAGCGCTTCGATATCATCCATTCGACCACGCCCAAGGCCGGCCTGCTTGCGGCCATCGCCGGCAGGCTGTCCGGCAATCCGGTCAGGGTGCACACTTTCACCGGCCAGCCCTGGGTGCACCTGGGCGGGCCGATGCGCTGGTTCGCGCGCCGCAGCGACTGGCTGATCGGCAAGCTGAATACGCGTTGTTATGCCGACAGCGAGAGCCAGCGGCAATTCCTGGTGCGGCAAGGGATCGTCGCCGTCGATCGATTGTCCGTGATCGGCGCCGGTTCGATCGCCGGCGTGGACCTTGAACGGTTCGACGGCGCTCGTTTTCCCGCTGCGCAACGTGCCGCCTTGAAGCACGCATCGGGCATTCCGCAAACAGCTCAGGTGCTGCTGTTCGTTGGGCGCATCACGGCCGACAAAGGGGTCAACGAGCTGCTGCGCGCGTTCCGGCAGTTGCAGAAATGCGGCCTTGCCGTGCATCTGCTGCTGGTGGGGCCGTTCGATCCGGCAAGCGGCGGTGAACAGGACTTGCGGCATGCTATCGACGACGTAGCGGATACGCATGTCGTCGGTTACACCGACTGTCCCGAGCAATACATGGCTATCGCGGATATCCTTTGCCTGCCAAGTTACCGCGAGGGATTCGGCACGGTAGTGATCGAGGCTGCCGCCATGGGCGTGCCGACGGTGGGGACGGATATATACGGCCTGTCGGATGCGGTGGTGCAGGGAGAGACCGGGATGCTGGTGCCGCCGCGCGATGCTTCCGCACTGGCAGACGCATTGCAACACCTGCTGCAGGATGATGCGCAGCGCTTGCATCTGGGGCAGGCCGCCAGAACACGGGTGCAGAATCTGTTTGACGCCAGGCAGGTGAACGAAAACGTGATCGAGGAATATCGCCGGCTGCTCGATTCATGGGTGTCGGTCGATGGATAAGATAGCCATAGTGGTGCCGGCTCGATGCAGTTTGTGCGACAGTCGATTTTTTCAATGTAGCTACAAGTGAGCGTGACGAGATGGATTCATTGATTTCAGTATCATCCGGTGCAGTATTGGTCACCGGTGGCGCCGGTTATATCGGCTCGCATGCCTGCGTGGAGTTGCTGCGGGCCGGGCACGAGGTCATCGTGTTCGATAACCTGTGCAACAGCAAAGCCGGTGTGATCGATCGCATTGCGCAGATCGCCGGACGCCGACCCGTTTTCATTGCCGGAGACATTCGCGACAGGGAAGCGCTGGAGCGGGTCTTTACCGATCATGCCATTGCCGCAGTGTTGCATTTCGCCGGACTCAAGTCGGTGGGCGAGTCGGTTGCGCAGCCGCTGGAATATTACGACAACAACGTGTACGGCAGCATGGTGCTGCTCGATATCATGGATCGGCATGATGTCAGGACGCTGGTGTTCAGTTCATCCGCCACCGTGTACGGCACGCCGGCTACGCTGCCGATCCGCGAAGATTTTCCGCTGGGGGCGGCCAACCCTTACGGGCGTTCGAAGATCATGGTGGAGGAAATGCTGCGTGACCTCGCCATCGCCGATCCGCACTGGCGCATCGCGCTGCTGCGCTATTTCAATCCGGTCGGCGCGCATGAAAGCGGGTTGATCGGAGAAAGCCCGAATGGCATCCCGAACAATCTGATGCCCTACATCAGTCAGGTGGCGGCGGGAAAACTGCAAGTCCTGTCGGTATATGGCGACGATTATGCGACGCCCGACGGCACCGGTGTGCGCGACTACATCCATGTGGTGGACCTGGCCAGGGGACACCTGGCGGCGCTCGATCACCTGGGCGGGAATGCCGGCGTGATCACCGTGAATCTTGGTACCGGGGAAGGATACAGCGTGCTCGACATGGTGCATGCCTTCGAGCGGGCGAGCGGCAAATCGATCCCGTTCCGCATCGTCGGGCGCCGCGCGGGCGACATCGCAGCGTGCTACACCGATCCGCAACTTGCGCTAACTCTGCTGGGCTGGCAGGCAGAACTCGACCTGGAGCGGATGTGCCGCGACACCTGGCGCTGGCAGCAATGGGCAGTGATGCATGAATCCGGATAATTCCAGATCGCCCGGCATAACCGGGACGGCGCTGGTCACCGGCGCCAGCGGCTTCGTTGGCACAGCGCTGTGCCGCCGGTTGGCGGAAGCGGGCGTCAATGTGGTGGCGGCAATCAGGCGACCAGTCGAAAATTCACAAGTCCCAACGCGCCCTTCTTCTTTCGTGGAGAGTTCGAGATCCCACGTCCCCTCCCCCTGGCAGGGGGAGGGTTAGGGAGGGGGTTGAGACTTCGCATACCCACAGTCCCAACCCCCATCCTAGTTGCCCCCTCGCTTCGCTCTCCCCCTCTGCCAGGGGGAAGGAACGTAGTGATTCCAGCGCCATTCCTGATATCAGGCAAGTTGTCGTCGGCGATATCAATGGCACTACGGATTGGGAGGCTGCGCTGCCCGGCGTCGAAGTGGTGTTCCACCTTGCAGCACGCGCCCACGTGCTGCGGGAAACGGCCGCCGATCCGCTGGCGGCGTTCCGCAGGACCAACGTGGCTGGAACCGAACGGCTGGCGCGCAGCGCGGCGGCGGCGGGGGTCAGGCGTCTGGTCTATGTCAGCTCGGTTGGGGTGAACGGGCTGTACACCCAAGCCGACAGGAGATTCTCCGAGATCGACGTGCCGCAGCCGCACAATGATTACGCGCTGTCAAAATGGGAAGCGGAGCAGGCGTTGACGCGCATCGGCGCCGAGACCGGCTTGCAGATCGTCATCGTGCGGCCGCCCCTGGTCTATGGCCCCGCTGCACCGGGCAACTTTGCGCAGTTGCTGGCGGTTGTCGCCAAGGGGATGCCGCTGCCATTCGCTTCCGTGCGCAACCGGCGCAGCCTGGTTTATATCGGCAATCTGGTGGATGCGCTGATCACCTGCGCCACTGCTCCCGCCGCCGCCGGGGAAACTTATCTGCTAGGCGATGACGAAGATGTGTCGACGCCCGAATTGCTGCGCAAGCTGGCGCAGGCATTGAACCTGCCGGCGCGCCTGTTGCCCTGCCCATCTGCCTTGCTGCTGCTGGCCGGAAGCATGACCGGCAAGCGTGAACAGGTGGAGCGGTTGCTGGGTTCGCTGCAGGTGGATAGTGGTAAAATCCGCCGCGAACTGAATTGGCATCCGCCTTACACCCTGGAACAAGGGTTACAAACCGTCGCCGACTGGTGGCGCCACAGAGAGATATGACACATTACGCGCCGGTAGTTTCCGTATTCATCACCATGTTGCTGACCACCATCCTGTTGCTGAGCAAGGTCGGCAAGGAGATCCAGGACGTTCCCAACGAACGCTCCCTGCACGAGACGCCGGTGCCGCGCATCGGTGGTGTCGGGTTGATGGCGGGGATCTTCTGCGGCTGGGCGTTGATGTTCAAGTTTCTGGCATGGTGGGTGGTGGTGCCGGCGATCATCCTGCTCGTGGTTTCATTGCTCGATGACGTGCATGGCCTGCCGGTGCGCCGGCGCCTGCTGGCGCATGTCGCCGCAGCCGCCATCCTGGTAGTCGGCTCCGGCGTGCTGTGGCAAAGTGCGGTGCTGGGTCTGGTTGTGCTGCTGTATGTGGTGTGGATGACCAACCTCTACAATTTCATGGATGGTTCGGATGGGCTGGCCGGCGGCATGACGTTCTTCGGTTTTACCGCATACGGGGTCGCGGCGCTGATGCATGGCGACGACACCCTGGCGATGCTGAATTTTTCGGTCGGGGGAGCGTCATTGGGCTTCCTTTATTTCAATGCTCATCCGGCCAAGGTGTTCATGGGCGATGCGGGTTCCATCCCGCTGGGATTTTTGTCTGCCGCGATGGGGGTGTGGGGCTGGCAGAGCGGCGCCTGGCCGGCCTGGTTCCCGCTGCTGGTGTTTTCCCCGTTCGTGGTCGATGCCACCGTCACCCTGTTCAAGCGCACGCTGCGCGGCGATAAAATATGGCATGCACATCGTGAACATTACTATCAAAGGATGGTGCAGATGGGTTACGGCCACCGCAATACCGCCTGGCTGGAATATGTGCTGATGCTGGCGGCGGGCATTTCCTCGATCCTGGCCATCGGCGGGCCGCCCGGGCTGCCGTGGAAGTTGTTCATCGCCTGGGGCATGGTCTATGCGGTGCTGATGCTGGCGCTGGACTGGCGCTGGAAGATCTATCTGCGGGAACAGCATGGCTAAACTCAGCGTGCGCAACCTGCTGGCCATGCTGCATGATGTCGTCGCAGCGGCGCTGGCATGGGTGCTGGCCTACCAGTTGCGCTTCGACTTTGACCTGCCGTCCCATTTCGAGCAGGAAATGTGGGATACGCTGGTCTGGGTGGTGCCGCTGCAGGGTGTGATCTTCTGGGGCTTTGGCCTGTACCGCGGCATGTGGCGCTATGCCAGCGTCAACGACCTGCGGCGCATAGCATTGTCCGTGATATTCGCCGCCGGCATGATAGCGCTGGTGTTGTGGATGTTCCGCGTCGATGCGGTGGTGCCCCGTTCGGTGCTGATCTTCGACCCGATACTGCTGCTGCTGATCATGGGTGGCAGCCGTTTCATCTATCGCCTGTGGCGCGAGCAGGGCCTGTACAGCAAAGTCAAATTGACCGGCGAGCCGGTGCTGATCCTGGGGGCGGGCGATGCGGCGGTCAACCTGTCCAAGGAGTTGTCACGCAGCAGGGATTGGCACCAGGTCGGATTCCTCGCCAACGATCCCGACAAGCTGGGACACACGCTGAATGGCATCCGCGTACTGGGCACCATCGACACCCTGGCGGAGTGGACGGCAAGAATGAATGTCAGCCAGGTCATCATCGCCATGCCGGAAGCGCCGCATCGCGAGCGCAAGCAGGCGATCGAACTGTGCGGCAAGGAAGGCATCAAGGCGCTGACGGTGCCATCGTTCGATGACTTGCTGAGCGGGCGCGTGGCGGTGTCGCAATTGCGCGCAGTGGAGCTGGACGATCTGCTCGGGCGCGATCCGGTGCAGCTGGATGATGCCGGATTGCATGGCTTGCTCAACGACAATGTGGTGCTGGTCACCGGTGCCGGTGGTTCCATCGGCTCCGAATTGTGCCGCCAGATACTGCGCTATGCGCCGCGCACCATGCTGCTGCTGGATGCCGGTGAATTCGCGCTGTATACGATCGAGCAGGAGCTGGTAAAGAGTGATCCGCAACAGAAGATGATATTTCTCGCGGGCGACGTGCGCGACAAGGCCCGGGTCGAAGAAGTCCTCGCGACCTGGCAGCCCAGCGTGATATTCCATGCCGCCGCTTACAAGCATGTGCCGCTGATGGAAGTGGACAATGCCTGGCAGGCAGTTCGCAACAACGTGCTGGGAACCTGGACCATCGCCGCCGCAGCGAAGCGCCTCGGCGTGAAAAAATTCGTGCTGATCTCCACCGACAAGGCGGTCAATCCGACCAATGTGATGGGCGCAACCAAACGACTGGCGGAAATGGTGTGCCAGGGATTGCAGCAGGGAGCAGACACCAGCTATGTCATGGTGCGTTTTGGTAATGTGCTGGGCAGCAATGGCAGCGTCATCCCGAAGTTTCGCGAGCAGATCGCCAGCGGCGGCCCGGTCACCGTCACCCATCCGGAGATCAACCGCTACTTCATGTCGATCCCGGAAGCGACCCAGCTGGTGCTGCAGGCCGGGCTGATGGGACAGGGCGGCGAGATCTTCGTGCTCGACATGGGCGAGCCGGTGAAGATCGTCGACCTGGCGCGCGACATGATCCGCCTGTCCGGCTTCAGCGATGACGACATCCGCATCGAATTCACCGGCCTGCGTCCCGGCGAAAAATTGTTCGAGGAATTGCTCTCCGACGACGAGCACACCCTGACCACCCCTCATCCGAAGCTGCGCATCGCGCGCGCGCGCGCGGTGGATGCCGCCTGGCTGGCAGAGTTGCAGGAGATCCTGATCTCGCGCGCCACGCTGGACGATGCCGAGGCGAGAAGTCTGCTGCGGCAGTGGGTCCCCGAGTACGTGCCGGGCGCGAAACAAGTTTAATTCGGTGAGTTAATACTTAGCGATATTGTCCTGCCCTTCGCAAGCTCTCCTCCTCTTAAAGATGGAAGGAGTCGAGTCCCCTCCCCCATGCAGGGGGAGGGTTAGGGTGGGGGTAGAGACTATGCATGCCCACATGCCTGTGGCATATCCACCGTCCTACCCCCATCCCAGGGCCCCCTCGCTGCGCTCTCCCCCGCTGCAAGGGGGAAGGAGCGAAAACCAAGTTGTTTAATGGTGCGCGGTTTTATTGTCCTCTTGGATGTAATTGAGTCATCTGAGGTAAACTGAGCTTCATTGCATTAACGGTTTATTGGATCTACACCATGTCTGGAAACACATTCGGCACCCTGTTCACCGTCACCTCATTCGGCGAATCGCACGGCCCCGCGCTCGGCTGCGTGGTGGACGGCTGCCCGCCGGGCATGGAACTGAGCGCCGCCGACCTGCAGCATGACCTCGACCGGCGCAAGCCCGGCACTTCGCGCCATGTCACGCAGCGGCGCGAATCCGATGCCGTGGAGATCCTCTCCGGCGTGTTCGAGGGCAAGACCACCGGCACGCCGATCGCGCTGCTGATCCGCAACGAGGACCAGCGCAGCAAGGACTACGGCACCATCGCCGAGACCTTCCGTCCCGGCCATGCCGACTACACCTACTGGCAGAAATACGGCATCCGCGACCATCGCGGCGCCGGGCGCGCGTCTGCGCGCGAAACCGCGGTGCGCGTGGCGGCCGGCGCGATCGCGAAGAAGTGGCTGCATGAAAAATATGGCGTGGTGATACGCGGTTATCTGTCGCAACTGGGCGAGATCGAGATCCCGTTCAGGAACTGGGACGATGTCGGCAACAACGCGTTCTTCGCTGCCGGATGCCAGCGTGGTGCCGACGCTGGAAGATTACATGGATGCGCTGCGCAAGTCCGGCGATTCGGTCGGCGCAAAACTCACCGTGGTGGCGGAGAACGTGCCGGTCGGCCTGGGCGAGCCGGTGTTCGATCGCCTCGATGCCGAGATCGCCTATGCGCTGATGAGCATCAATGCGGTGAAGGGCGTCGAGGTCGGCGCGGGCTTCGGCAGCGTGATGCAAAAGGGCAGCGAGCACGGCGACGAACTCACGCCGGGCGGCTTCCTGTCGAACAATGCCGGCGGCATCCTCGGCGGCATCTCCACCGGCCAGCACATCGTCGCGCATTATGCGGTCAAGCCCACCTCCAGCATCCGCCTGCCGCGCAAATCGATCAACAAGGCGGGCGAAGCCGTGGTGGTCTCCACCGAAGGCCGCCACGATCCCTGCGTCGGCATCCGCGCCACGCCGATCGGCGAAGCGATGCTGGCGTTGGTGCTGATGGATCACGCTTTGAGGCACCGCGCGCAGAACGCGGATGTGGTGTGCGCGACACCGAAGCTGCGGTAGGTTGGGCTGAACTTGTGAAGCCCAATATTCACCGTACAAAATCGTTGGGCTTCGTTTCACTCAGCCCAACCCACGTAATCGCGGCGGAAGGATGATATATGCAAGCTAGAGTCGAGATCATGGGCAGACCGGTATTGGTGCAATGGAGCGCGGCCGCCGATAAAAAGATGCAAGCCCTCGCCGAGCCGCTGCTGGTCGAGATGGAGCTTTATTTCAGTTGCCTGATACGCAAGGCCGTCCGATTCGGCCGCGACGCGCAGGCTGGAGATTTTGCCGAGGCCGGCCCGCACCTGCGCATCGGTTTCCGCCCGGTGATGACCAAGGCCTGCGATATCAGCGATTTTGAAGGCGAGCCGCCCATCGAAGATTTCCCCATCGTCAAGCCACAAGCCTTCGTGCCAAAGCGTCTCAGCATCGATTATGGCGGCGGAAAATGGAGCGGCGAGTTTTTCCTGCAATAAGCATCGCAGGCCGTAACCCGACCTACAGCCCCCCCCCACTCCCTACTTCCTACCCTCTGATACAACCTGAACCTTCTCTCCATCCGTTACGAATTTTCCGGCGTCCGCTTCGGCGACGCGTTGTTTCAATTTCGTGATGTAAAGTTGCGTGCGTTGCAGATAGGATTCCAGCGCTTCGTTGATCAATTCAGATTCGCTGCGTTGCGTTTCGGTCGCGAGGCTACCCAGCCGTGATTGCAAATCGGGTCTGATTTCCAGTGTTGCGGCCATCTTCAACTCCATTCAACAGGATTGGATGGTAATTTTACACCCCCCCTTCCGCAAAGCTACAAGCTATTTCCCCACTCCCCACTCCCCACTCCCCACTCCCCACTCCCCACTCCCTATTTCCTACTCCCCACCCTCTGATACAACCTGAACCTCTCCTCCTTGTCACTGGGACGCCCCCCTTCCCAGATCAATTTCCACTCCCTTTTTCTTCCCGAAGACCCTTTGATGCTGCTTCCCTGCGTCAGCACCATATCGCAGCGGCGATTTGTACCGGGTCGCGTGTCGATTTCGCCGAAATACTGCATCATTGCGCGTTGTGTAGCACCGACTTCCTGGCTGGCGAGGCAGTTGTAATGTTTGGGCAAGGACAGCTTGAGCGATGCGACCATGCCGCGGTAGCTTTTGCCGCTATCCAGCCACGGCAGCCACAGGGTCATCGCCAGCACCCACACCAGCGTGACGCCCGCCGCCCAGTTGACCACGGCGCGGCGCATCGAGCGGCCCACGCGCCACACCAGCACGATCCACAGGAACGTCGCGACCAGCGCGACCCAGAAAGTCGGGGTGTGCACCGTGGGCTGGAAGCCGGGCTGGTATTCCTTCAGCAATTGCGTGATCTTGGCATGGTTGTCCAGCAGCAGGCCGGCCCAGCCCCACCACATCAGGATGGCGATCAGGCCGAAGGTCATGATGCCGAACCAGTCGAGCGCGTTGGCCGCGCCGCGCCGCAATGACGTCAATGCTGCCGTGGCGAGCAGGGCGAGCGGCAGCAGCATCGGCAGCGCATAGATGTCCTTGATGTTGGGCACCAGGCTCAGCGCGACCAGCATCACGATGAAACTGTTGAACGGCAGCTGGTACTCGATCGTGTGGAACAGCCGCTTGCGTGCCTGCCACACGGCCCACGCAGCCAGCGGCAGGGCAGGCCAGGCGAACCACGGCAGGATGTTCAGGTAGTAGAAGACTTCGCGGTATTCACCGCCGCGCGCATAACCCAGCCAGCGCCCGATGTTCAGCGTCCATGCCCATTCCACGAATAGTTGCGGCGAGCGGACGTATAGCCAGACCGGCCAGATCACCAGCCAGGGCAAGGCAACCAGTGCGGCGATAGCGAGGCTGTTATAAAAGGGGCGGATGCGCCAGTTGCGATAGATCAGCATGCTGGCGCTGATCAGCAGGAACAGCATCGGCGCGATGAAACCCTTGGCCATGAAGCCGATACCGAGGCCGATCCCCAGCAACAGTCCCGCGCGCTGTGGCCGCCGGTGGCTCAAGGTGAAGCCGTATTGCATCATCGCGCAACCGGCAAGCAGGCCGAGGTCGGTGATCATCTGGTGCGTATGCACCAGCATGCCGAGACAGCCGATCAGGATGATGGCCGCGGCCCAGCCGCGGCCGCGGCCAAACAGTTCGCGCGCGGCCAGTCCGGTGAACAACAGGGTGAATGCGGTATAGAAACCGCTGGCCAGGCGGGCGCCGTCGTGCAGGGGCAGCAGCGGAGAAAACAGCTTGGCGAACAGCGCGGCCGTCATATAGAACAGGGGCGGCTTATCCATGTACGGATCTCCCGCCAGGTATGGCACCAGCCAGTCGCCGCTTCGCAGGATGTGATATACGATGCCGAAACTGTGCGCGTCTTCCGGCTTCCACGGATCGTGCCCGACCAGACCGGTGAGCAGCCAGATCGCGCACAGCAGCATCAGGAACAACGCCTTGCCGCGTGTTATCTGGTGTTCATTGGGATCGGGATAGGGAAACATGGGAAGCGGGCTTTTGACTCCAGACGTTCCGGCAGGAGTTTACCCGGTTGATTGCCGGGGTGGAAACAAAAAAGGCAGCTGATGCTGCCTTTTTGGCATTGCCTGACGCGAGAATCCTTACGCTGCGGTGCCGGCTCCCGGCTTGGCGTATTTCTGGCGGAATTTTTCGACGCGGCCTGCAGTGTCGATAATCTTCTGCGTGCCCGTGTAGAACGGATGGCACTCCGAGCAGACTTCGACGTGCAATGGCTTGCCCAGTGTGGACATGGTCTTGAAGGTGTTGCCGCAACTGCAGTTCACGGTCAGTTCCTGGTATTGCGGATGGGTATCGGCTTTCATGTCTTTTCCTTACTGTAGTGCGCGGCATTGGTACGCGCAAGGGGGCGCATTATCCATGAAAAGGGCCGGCTGTGCAACCGGCGATCCGGGCGCGTGAAACAGGGCATGGGCGGGCCATGCGGCAGTGGTGCCGGCTCAACAACAGCGCTTGATGCCGTTCCATTGCTGCTGCTGGCTGCGCTCGAAATATTCCCTGGCAGATAAAGGTGCCGAGTCGGGATGGCAGGCGGCATGGTGCTGCAGGTAGCGCTCATAGGCGTCGTCGCCGCTGAGTTGGCGGATGGATCGCCAGCAACGCCGCAGCCATGCCTTCAGTCGCGCTGCCATGCTTCCTCCAGCCTGGTGACCTGATGCGGTGACTCCGACAGCGGCGGCACCGGTTTGCCGTTGAGTGCGCGGATGCAGATGCGCAACATGTCGAGGACGATGATCCACAGCAGCGCAGCGAAGAACAGCGACAACGCGGCATCGAGCTGCAGGTTGAAGATCAGCGTCGGTGCGATCGCGGCCTTGTCCGGCGGCAGGGTGCCGGCGGCAAGCTTGTCGGCCAGTCCGTGTGCGGCGGCGAGAAAGCCGATGCGCACGTCGTCGCTGGAGAGTTTCTGCCATACCGCGCTGGTGGTGATGAGTACCAGCCAGGCGAGCGGCAGCCCGGTGATCCAGGCATGCCTCAGTTTGCCGGACTTGACCAGGATGCCGGTGGCGACGCACAGCGCGATGGCGGCGAGGATCTGGTTGGAGATGCCGAACAGCGGCCACAGGATGTTGATGCCGCCATTCGGGTCGATCACGCCGATGTACAGGAAATAGCCCCAGGCCGCGACGACGATGCCGCTGGTGAGCAGTACCGACGGATACCAGGAGGTGCGGCCCATCTGCGGCCACACGTTGCCGAAGATATCCTGCAGCATGAAGCGGCCGACGCGGGTGCCGGCATCCAGCGTGGTGAGGATGAACACCGCCTCGAACATGATGGCGAAGTGGTACCACAGCGCGAGCATGCCCTGGCCGAAGGCGCTGCCGAAGATGCTGGCCATGCCCACTGCCAGCGACGGCGCGCCGCCGGTGCGCGCGAACAGCGTGGCTTCGCCCATCTGCTGCGCCAGCAGGTGCATCTGTTCGGTGCTGACCGGGAAGCCCCACGAGGAGATCTTCGCCACGGCGTCCGCTGCTTCTGCGCCGACCACGCCCGCCGGCGAATTGATGGCGAAGAACACACCGGGATCGAGCACGGTGGCGGCGATCATCGCCATGATCGCAACGAACGATTCCAGCGCCATGCCGCCGTAGCCGATCATGCGGATATCGCGCTCGTTGGTAAGCAGCTTGGGCGTGGTGCCGGAGGCGATCAGCGCGTGGAAACCGGAGATCGCGCCGCAGGCGATGACGATGAAGGCGAACGGGAATAATTTTCCGCCGAAGATCGGCCCGCTGCCGTCGGTGAACTGGGTCAGCGCGGGCATCTTCACCGTCGGTTGCAGCCAGACGATGGCGATGGCGAGCAGGATCACGGTGCCGAGTTTCATGTAGGTGGACAGGTAATCGCGCGGTGCCAGCAGCAGCCACACCGGCAGGATGGCGGCGGCGAAACCGTAGGCGATCACGCACCAGGCCAATACCAGGGCAGGCTGGTCGAACCATGCGCGCAGCACCGGTTGCTGCTCCACCCAGCCGCCGCCCGCCACCGCCAGCAGCAGCAGGATGACGCCGAGCAGCGAGCCTTCGAGTATGCGGCCGGGACGGATGTTGCGCATGTACAGGCCGACCAGCATGGCGACGGGGATGGTGGCGGCGATGGTGGCGGTGCCCCACGGGCTGTGCTTCATCGCGTTGACCACCACCAGCCCGAGCACCGCGATCAGGATGATCATGATCAGCATGGTGGCGACCAGCGCGGCGATGCCACCGATCGCGCCCAGTTCGTCGCGCGCCATCTGGCCCAGGCTGCGGCCGTTGCGCCGGGTGGAGTAGAACAGCGTGACCATGTCCTGCACGCAGCCGCCCAGCACCGCGCCGACCAGTATCCACAGCGTGCCCGGCAGGTAGCCGAACTGCGCGGCCAGCGTCGGCCCGACCAGCGGCCCGGGTCCTGCGATGGCGGCGAAGTGGTGGCCGAACACGATCCAGCGATTGGTCGGCATGAAATCGTGGCCGTTGTTGAGTCGTTCCGCCGGCGTCGCGCGCGTGGTGTCGATGCACAGAACTTTGGCGGTGATCCAGGCTGCATAGAAGCGGTAGGCCAGCGCGTAGGTGCACACGGCGGCGGCGACGAACCACAGCGCATTGACCGGCTCGCCGCGGCTCAGCGCGATGCCGCCGAAGGCAGCTGCGCCGAGCACGGCGACGGCGGTCCAGGTGAGCAGGGTAAGCGCTTTATTGTTCATTGCATCTGTCCTGTAATGGGTGGGCCGGATCGATGACGGGTATTTTAACCAAGGATGGACCAGCCATGCATGAATATGGCCCTCAACCCGATTATGGGTTTTGGCTGTGCGTCGGATCGGGCCTCAGCCCAACCTACGGGCTTGTCCGGAGCATGAAATCGTATCGCTGGTTTATGCGACAATACTTCCTGATAAATGATTTTTTGCCTGACATGCCATCAAACCGTAAAATCGCCGCCTTTTCGGGAATCGTCGTGTGCTTGAATCCATAAAACAACTGCTCGCGCCGGATATGGCCATCGTGGACCAGGTGATCCGCGCCCGCCTTAAATCCGAGGTAGTGCTGGTCAACCAGGTGGGGGAGTACATCGTCAACAGCGGCGGCAAGCGCCTGCGCCCGGCGCTGGTGGTCCTTTCGGCCAGGGCATTCGATTACCAGGGAGACCATCATCACAGCCTCGCCGCCGTGGTCGAGTTCATCCATACCGCCACGCTGCTGCATGACGATGTGGTGGACGAGTCCGAGTTGCGCCGCGGCCGCGCCACCGCCAGCGCGTTGTTCGGCAATGCGGCCAGCGTGCTGGTCGGCGACTTCCTGTATTCGCGCGCCTTCCAGATGATGGTGGAAGTGAACGACATGCGCGTGATGCAGACGCTGGCCGATGCCACCAATGTGATCGCCGAGGGCGAGGTGTTGCAACTGCTGAATTGCCACGATGCAAATGTTGATGCTGCAAATTATCTGCATGTGATCCACTGCAAGACCGCCAAGTTGTTCGAGGCGGCAATGCGCTTGGGCGCGATACTGTCGGGGACGGATGCGGCGATCGAGCAGGCGGCGGCGAAATACGGCATGCACCTGGGTACCGCGTTCCAGCTGGTGGACGATGTGCTGGATTATTCCGGCGACGAACACGAGACCGGCAAGAACCTGGGCGATGACCTGGCCGAAGGCAAACCCACCTTGCCGCTGATCTACGCCATGCAGCATGGCAATGCGGGCCAGGCCGGATTGGTGCGCGAGGTCATCGAAAGCGGCGACATGTCGCGTTTTGCAGAAGTGCTGGACGTCATCAAACAGACCGGCGCACTGGAATATACCCTGCAACAGGCACAGCGCGAATCACAGGCGGCATGTGCTGTTTTGTCCGTTTTGCCGGATTCGGATTACCGTCAATCCCTGCTACAATTGGCGGACTTTGCTGCTTCGCGGCAATATTGACAGGACAGCGGTATAAATCTCCTCGGCACGTTGCGATTCTGATTGCTGTCTGGTCTGTGAAATTCGGGGTGTAGCTCAGCCTGGTAGAGTACTGCGTTCGGGACGCAGGAGTCGGAGGTTCGAATCCTCTCACCCCGACCAATTAGCAACTGCCTGATGGCGGTATTTTGCGGAGCTTGGGTCGATGAGTCGTTTGCTGGTTCTTGCGGTGGTTGGCTTCGTCGTTTATTGGCTGCTCAAGTCATATCGCAAACAATTGCTCCATCGGGATGACGCTGTGCCGCCGCCGGCAGAGGACATGGTGCGCTGCGAGCAGTGTGGCGTGCACCTGCCCAAGCACGAAAGCATGTTCACCGGGGGCAAGTATTTTTGCAGCGAGGAACATCTTCGACTGTATTCCGAAGATCAGAACAAGACCTGATGAGCGACGATCCGCCAGACTTGCCGCTGCATTCGTTTTCCCCCCAAGTCTACTCTGACCCGACGGCGGAAAATCTGTGGCGCTCGCTTTTCCTGTTCAATCTGTACCGGCTGGTCCTCAGCTTGTTGTTCGTTTTGCTGGCGAGAAAATACAGCGATCTGCTGTCGCTGGATGCCTATAACCTGCCGCTGTTCCTGTATACCGGCTATACATATGTAGGACTGGCCCTGGCATCATTGCTGGCGATATGGCTGCGCTTCCCGACGTTTAAATGGCAACTGGCTTTACAGGTGGGATCGGATATCGCCTGCCTGACGTTGCTGACTTATGCCGGCGGCGGTGTGCAAAGCGGCTTCGGCATGCTGCTGCTGGTATCGCTGGCGGCGGCGGGGTTGATCAGCCGCGGCAGGATCACGCTGTTCTTTGCGGCGATGGCGAGTATCGCCATACTCCTGCAGCATTCGTATGCGATCCTGAACGATGGTGCCGATGCGTCCCAGTATGTGCAGACCGGGATGTTGAGCGTTGCCTGCTTTGCCGTGGCCTGGCTGGCGCATGCACTGGCCCGTTACGTGATCGCCAGCGAGATGCTGGCTGCCAGACGCGGAGTGGACCTGGCCAACATGGCTGAGGCCAACCGGCTGGTGATGCAGGATGCGCCGGACGGGATATTGGTGGTGGACGCAAGCGGCATGGTCAGGCAAAGCAATCCGAGCGCTGAACGACTGCTGGGATTCGCCTTCTCGGCGGCGGGTGATATCAACCTGCAGGATTGCTCCCCGCTGCTGGCGCAACACTACCTGGCATGGCTGATCGACCGGGAGAATGAGCCCAGGGAGTTGCATTTGCCGGACACCAATTATCGGGTGCGGGTGCATTTTCTTCCGGTGCGGCGCAAAGGATTCTGGGGGGTGGTGTTGTTCCTGGTAGACATTCAGCGCTCCGAGGCGCAAGCGCAACAGATCAAGCTTGCGGCCCTGGGTCGCCTGACCGCGAATATCGCTCACGAGGTGCGCAATCCGTTGTCATCGATCAGCTATGCAACCGAGTTACTGCAGGAGCAATATCACAATCCCGATCAGGAGCGGTTGCTCCGTATCATCCTGGACAATACCTTGCGGCTGGACCGTATCGTGCGGGATGTGATGCAGCTGAACCGGCGTGATCGGGGAAGCGCGGAAACCCTGCGGCCAGTTGAACTGTTGCCGATGTTCGTCACCGAGTTGTGCCAGGCAGAGCATGTGGGGCGCAACATATTCAATCTGGATGTGGATGCAGCATGCACGATCAACTTCGATCGCGGGCACCTGGATCAGGTGTTGTGGAATATCTGCTGCAACGCGATACGGTACTGCCAGAAACTGCCGGGTAGCGTGCAATTGCTGGTCAGGCGTTCCGATGAGCACGTTACGCTGGATATCGTGGACGATGGCCCGGGTATCTCCGAGGAAGCGTCGCAGCAATTGTTCGAGCCGTTTTTTACCACGGCTGCCGGCGGTACCGGCCTGGGCTTATACATTGCCCGCGAATTGTGCCAAGCTAATGGGGCCAGACTCGATTATGTCCAGAATAATTCGGGTGGCGCACGTTTCCGGATTGGATTTGGAGAACTGATTTGAGCAAAGATCGGCATACGAGCCCATGTGTTCTGGTGGTGGACGATGAACCGGACATCCTGGAGTTGATCGAGCTTACCCTGGGCCGCATGGGTTTGCGGGTCGAACGCGCTGCCAATGTAAGTGAGGCAGTGCAGCAGCTGGACAGCAAGTCGTTCGACCTGTGCCTGACGGATATGCGCATGCCTGATGGCGATGGCCTGATGGTAGTACGCCATATCGTTGAGAACAGCCTGAAGGTCCCGGTGGCGGTGATCACTGCGCACGGAAACCTGGAAAATGCCATCTCGGTGCTCAAGGCAGGCGCGTTCGATTACCTGTCCAAGCCGGTCTCGCTGGAGCAATTGCGCGCGCTGGTCAAGGCGGCGCTTAAATTGTCCCAGCAGCCGGAAGGGATGCTGGATGGAACGCACAAACTGCTGGGAAGTTCTCCGGCCATAGAGAAGGTGCGCGACTTGATCGTGCGCGTGGCGCGTAGCCAGGCACCGGTGCATATCAGCGGCGAATCCGGCAGCGGCAAGGAGTTGGCCGCCAGATTGATCGTGGAGAATAGTGTGCGGCGTGACCAGCCGTTCATCGCGGTAAATTGCGGCGCGATCCCCGAAAACCTGATGGAAAGCGAATTCTTTGGCTACCGCAAGGGCGCCTTCACCGGCGCTGATGCGGACCGGGAAGGGTTTTTCCAGGCGGCCAATGGCGGCACGCTTTTTCTTGATGAAGTGGCGGACCTGCCTTTGCATATGCAGGTAAAGCTGCTGCGCGCGATCCAGGAGAAGATGGTGCGCAAGGTCGGCGCCACCCAGGAGGAGGCAGTGGATGCGCGCATCATCAGCGCGACCCATCGCTCGCTGGCGGAACTGGTGACCAAGGGCAGCTTTCGCCAGGACCTGTATTACCGCCTGAATGTGATCCCGTTGCAAATGCCGTCGCTACGGGAGATGCGTTCCGATATCGAAGAGATAGCCAGGACTCTCCTGGTTGCATTGAGCGGTGGCGCTGCGGTGGATTTTTCGCCCGAGGCGCTGCAGACCCTGCGCCACTACGATTTTCCCGGCAATGTGCGTGAGCTCGAAAATATCATCGAGCGGGCCCTGGCATTGTGTGCCGATGGCATCATCACGCCGGGCGACCTGCATCTTGCCCCTGTCGATGCCGGCGAATCGACGGACATGCTGGATGCCAGCGGCAAGCACCCGCTTCCCGACTATCTCGACAAGATCGAGCGCGCGGCATTACTGGATGCGTTGCAGAAGACCGGATTCAACAGGACTGCCGCTGCCAAGTTGCTGGGCCTGTCCTTTCGCGCCATGCGCTACCGCATGGAGCGGCTGAATATCACCGACAAGGACGAGTGATCGGTGCGGACCGGTGCGGACGGCTGGATCAGCGGGGTGCGCAAGGTGGCTTCGGCCAACTGTGACAGCCGTCCGCGGGGAAGCGCAACAGAACTGCTGGTCATCCATAACATCAGCCTGCCGCCTGGCGAGTTTGGCGGCGATGCGATCGAGCGCCTGTTCACCAATGCGTTGCCGGTCGAAGAACATCCTTACTATGCCAGGTTGAACGGATTAAAGGTCTCCGCGCATTTCCTGATTCGCCGCAACGGCGAGATCGTCCAGTTCGTGTCCTGCAACATGCGTGCATGGCATGCGGGAGTTTCATCATGGTGCGGAAGATCCCGCTGCAATGATTTTTCCATTGGCGTGGAACTCGAGGGCAGTGATGAAACGCCGTTCGATGAACGCCAATATGACTCGTTGACCCGGTTGACGCGAGTGCTCAAGCGCAGCTATCCGCTGCGCGGCGTTGCCGGACATTCGGATATCTCGCCGGAACGCAAGACCGATCCCGGCCCCTGCTTTGACTGGGCGCGCTATCTTTCCTCGATTCGCAATTCCCTCCCGCACAACGTTGCTCTCTGAGCATGGAACGGCCGGCAGCGGCGCATCTTGCCATGCACGGTTCCGGTGTTCGAAAGAAAAATTATCCAGGACGAAAAACCGCTTGCATAAATTTCAATATGTACTAGAATTAGCTCAAATAAGCTAATAAAGCACTAGATGTAGTGGTTTTGGTTTACTCTGGCTGAAGTTACCTGTCAGGCAGATCAGGCGAAGGGAGGGGGTTGGATGTTGCAAGCTACAGAGAAAGTTGTTCCCATTTCAGATTCAGGGTTTGCTCACGAGGTTTCCGAGCCAGCCGCTTCTTCAAGTTCCCAGTTTGACCAATACAATGTAGTTCGCCGCAACGGCTCTGTTGTTCCTTTCGAACCATCCAAGATCTCCATCGCCATGACCAAGGCCTTCATCGCCGTGAACGGCGGGCAGGGAGCGGCTTCTGCGCGCGTGCGCGAACTGGTGGGGCAAATGACGGAGGCCGTCGTTGGTGCGCTGGTCCGTCGTCAGCCGCATGGGGGTACGCTGCATATCGAGGATATACAGGATCAGGTCGAATTGTCGTTGATGCGTTCCGGCGAACACGATGTGGCGCGTGCCTATGTGTTGTACCGCGAGGATCGCGCGCGGGAGCGCGCCAGGACGAAAAAGGAACAACCTGCGAATGTCATCCGCGTAAAAGTTGCCGGCGAATCGCGTCCGCTGGATGTTGCCGGTCTGGAAGGCATCATCAAGGCTTCCTGTGCCGGATTGGGTGACGTGGTCGATGCTGCGCAGATACTCAAGTTCACGCTGAAGGATCTGTATGACGGCGTGCCGATAGAGGAGGTGCGAAAATGCACCATCCTGTCCGCGCGTTCGCTGATCGAGCTCGACCCGGCTTATGGGTTCGTTACGGCGCGGCTGTTACTGAACAACATCTGCTGCGAGGTACTGGGCGAGGAAATCGAGCAGGCCGGGATGGTCGGCCGTTATGCCGAATATTTTCCATCGTTCATCAAGCACGGTATCGAGGCGGAATTGCTGGATGAGGAACTCGGCCGTTTCGACCTGCAGCGCCTGGCCAGCGAACTGGACGCAAGCCGCGACATGCAATTCAGTTATCTTGGCTTGCAGACTTTGTATGACCGCTATTTCCTGCACATCGAGGGGCGGCGCATCGAATTGCCGCAGGCGTTCTTCATGCGCGTGGCGATGGGACTGGCGCTCAAGGAGATCGACCGCGAAGCGCGCGCCATCGAGTTCTATAACCTGCTGTCCAGTTTTGATTTCATGAGTTCGACGCCGACCCTGTTCAATTCAGGGACCCGCCGTTCGCAGTTGTCATCCTGTTACCTGACCACGGTGAACGACGACCTCGATTCCATATATGAAGCGGTCAAGGAAAATGCCCTGCTGGCCAAATATGCGGGCGGTCTGGGCAATGACTGGACCAACGTGCGCGCGCTCGGCAGCCACATCAAGGGCACCAACGGAAAATCGCAAGGCGTAGTGCCGTTCCTCAAGGTGGTGAACGATACTGCCGTGGCCGTCAACCAGGGTGGCAAGCGCAAGGGTGCGGTATGCGCCTACCTGGAAACCTGGCACATGGACGTCGAAGAGTTTCTCGAACTGCGCAAGAACACGGGAGATGACCGGCGCCGCACGCACGACATGAATACGGCGAACTGGATTCCCGACCTGTTCATGAAGCGCGTGATGGAAGGCGGCGAGTGGACATTGTTCTCGCCCTCGGACTGCCCGGATCTGCACGACAAGTTTGGCGCGGAATTCGAGAGCGCCTATCTCGGTTATGAAGCCAAGGCCGCCAGCGGCGAACTCAAGCTGTTCAGGAAGATCCCGGCGCAAGGACTGTGGCGCAAGATGCTGACCATGCTGTTCGAGACCGGCCATCCCTGGATCACTTTCAAGGACCCGTGCAATATCCGCTCGCCGCAGCAGCATGTCGGCGTGGTGCACAGTTCCAACCTGTGCACTGAGATCACCCTGAATACCTCGGATTCCGAGATCGCGGTCTGCAACCTGGGTTCGGTCAACCTGGTAGCGCATCTGTATCCAAAGGACCATGAACATGCCGGGCAACTGGATCACGACAAGCTCAAGCGCACCATTACAACGGCGATGCGCATGCTGGACAATGTGATCGATATCAATTACTACGCCGTCGGCAAGGCGCGCAACGCCAATCTCAAACATCGCCCGGTCGGGTTGGGCATCATGGGTTTCCAGGATTGCCTGCACGAGCTACGCGTGCCCTATGCTTCCGGCGGCGCGATCGAGTTTGCCGACGGCTCGATGGAGGCGGTGTGCTATTACGCTTATTGGGCCTCCACCGAGCTGGCCAGGGAACGCGGCCGCTATCCGAGCTATCACGGCAGCCTGTGGGACCAGGACATCCTGCCGCAGGACACGCTGGGGTTGCTGCGCAAGTCCCGTGGCGGTTATGTCGAGGTGGACGAATCTGCCACTATGGACTGGGATGCCCTGCGCGCGCGCATCAAGCAGTACGGCATGCGCAATTCCAATTGCATTGCCATCGCGCCCACCGCGACCATCTCGAACATCATCGGCGTATCGGCCTGCATCGAGCCAACCTACCAGAACCTGTTCGTCAAATCGAACCTGTCCGGCGAGTTCACCATGATCAATGCATACCTGGTGAACGACCTTAAGCGTCTGGGACTGTGGGACGAGGTGATGATCTCCGACCTGAAATATTTCGATGGCAGCCTGTCCAAGATCGACCGCATACCGACGGAATTGCGCAGTCTTTACGCCACCGCTTTCGAGGTCGAGCCGCAATGGCTGATCGAGGCGGCGTCCCGCCGCCAGAAATGGATAGACCAGGCGCAGTCGTTGAATATCTACATGTCCGGCGTGTCCGGGCGCAAGCTGGACGAGACATACAAGCTGGCCTGGCTGCGCGGTCTGAAAACAACGTACTACCTGCGCACGCTGGGAGCGACATCGGCCGAGAAATCGACGGGTCGCGCAGGCGCGCTGAACGCGGTCTCGAATGGTGGAGACGCCGCAGAATCAGAAGAAAACAAGTTTTGTTCGATTGACAATCCCGATTGCGAAGCCTGCCAATAGGCAGGTTCCGTACTCTGGATCCAGGTGCAAGTTGGCTGGTGAAGCCACAGCTGGAATTGGGACCGCGTTGCGGATAACGCAAGACATGGAAGGGAAAGATAATGCTGGCATTCGATGATGATATGGCTACTGCCGAAATGCCCATGAGTTTGCGCACTGCGTCTACAGGGGCGGGCGCTGCCAGGGGTAATGCCGGATCGGTTGACGATGAAATCGACTATACCATCGCATCCACGAGTACCGGCCGGATTCGCGTGGAAGACAAGCGCATCATCAATTGCAGTGCAGACGTGAACCAGTTGGTGCCGTTCAAGTACAAATGGGCGTGGGAGAAATACATTTCCGCGTGCGCCAATCACTGGATGCCCCAGGAAGTGAACATGTCCGCCGACATCGCGCTGTGGAAGAATCCGGACGGCCTGACCGATGACGAGCGGCGTCTGGTCAAGCGTAACCTGGGTTTCTTCACCACCGCCGACAGCCTTGCCGCAAACAACATCGTGCTGGGTACTTATCGCCATATCAGCAATCCGGAATGCAGGCAGTTCCTGTTGCGGCAGGCCTTTGAAGAGGCCATCCATACGCATGCCTATCAGTACATCGTGGAAAGCCTCGGGCTGGACGAGGGTGAAGTGTTCAATGCCTATCACGAGATCGGCAGCATACGTGACAAGGATGAATTCCTGATCCCGTTCATCGATACGCTGACCAATCCTGAATTCCAGACCGGCACGCCGGAGAACGACCAGAAATTGCTTAAGAGCCTGATCGTGTTCGCATGCATCATGGAGGGGTTGTTCTTTTATGTAGGTTTCGTGCAGATCCTGGCGTTGGGCAGACAGAACAAAATGACCGGCGCTGCCGAGCAGTACCAATATATTTTACGCGACGAATCCATGCACCTGAATTTCGGGGTGGATGTGATCAACCAGATCAAGCTGGAAAACCCGCATCTGTGGACCGCAGAATTCCGCGAGGAAGTTTGCGGCCTGATACGGAAGGGCGTGGAGCTGGAATACAGCTATGCCGAAGACACGATGCCGCGCGGCGTATTGGGTTTGAATGCCGGCATGTTCAAGGAGTATCTGCGGTTTATCGCCAACCGTCGCTGCCAGCAGATCGGCGTGGATCTGCTGTATCCGGGAGCAAGCAATCCGTTCCCGTGGATGGCGGAAATGATAGACCTGAAAAAAGAGAAGAATTTTTTCGAGACCAGGGTAACGGAATACCAGACAGGTGGAGCGTTATCCTGGGATTAGCGAATTTGGCCAATTGGCCAAATTGCAGGAATATATGTCGAGGGCTGGTAATGCAATGCCATCGACTGAGGAGCCAACACGGCAATCGTTGGCTAACGGGCTTCGGACACGTCGCATAGCGTCGTGCTGGAGGGTGTAGTTGTTGTTAGTGTTGTTTCCTTAACTTAAACAAGGAGGTTGAAATGGTAGCAGCAAAGAAAGCCAAACCTGCGGCAAAGAAAGCCGCACCCAGGAAGGCTGCAGCAAAAAAGCCGGCAGCCAAGAAGAAGGTTGCAGCTAAAAAGCCAGTAGCCAAGAAGAAAGTTGCAGCGAAGAAGCCAGCAGCCAAGAAGAAAGTTGCAGCTAAAAAGCCAGTAGCCAAGAAGAAAGTTGCAGCGAAGAAGCCAGCAGCCAAGAAGAAAGTTGCAGCTAAAAAGCCAGCAGCCAAGAAGAAGGTTGCAGCGAAGAAGCCAGCAGCCAAGAAAAAAGCTGTAGCAAAGAAGCCGGCAGCTAGAAAGGCCGCAGCTAAAAAGCCGGCAGCCAAGAAGAAGGTTGCAGCGAAAAAGCCGGCAGCTAGAAAGGCCGCAGCGAAAAAGCCGGCAGCCAAGAAGAAGGCTGTAGCGAAGAAGCCGGCAGCTAGAAAGGCCGCAGCTAAAAAGCCGGCAGCCAAGAAAAAGGCCGCAGCGAAAAAGCCGGCAGCCAAGAAAAAGGCTGTAGCAAAGAAGCCGGCAGCTAAAAAGGCCGCTCCGGCCAAGAAACCTGCGGCCAGGCCTGCACCTGCAGCGGCAGCGCCGGCTCCTTCTGCTCCGGCTCCCGTGCGTCCGGCGACAACCTGGCCTTTTCCTACGCCAGGCATCAGCAAGCCGAACTGATGGGAATGGGGACTGTGGAGACGGCCTCTAGGTTAAGTTAACGGAGGCTGTCCTCAGTTTCACGCGGTTGTTATGCTGGGCGCGCTGGATGGAAGTCCATGTGCGCTCATTTTTGCCAGCAGCATGCTGGCATGAACTCCTGTCCGCTTTCAAACAGCGTCGATCAATTGGGACGCTGCAGCAAAGCCATATTTGGACCGGTGGGGTTTGTTGCCCCCTGCAGAAAGATCCTTTCGCTATAATCGAACGATATACAGCGAGATGGGCGCAGCGTTGTTCCTGTCTGTGCGTTCATTGTCCCTCCCTCGGCACGCGCGATCTCCTGCGCACTGCCAACGGCGCCAATTTTTCTGGCTGCAACGATAGTGGTCATGCCCTTTGAATACTGATGCAATACAGCTCTCCTCTACCCTATAGCGCAGACGCTGCTGCCATTTACGCGGCCATCGCCGACCTGCCCTGGGCTGTGTGGCTGGATAGCGCGGGAATGGGGCGCCACGATATCCTGTGCGCGCAACCAGCGGTGACGCTGGTTACGCGCGGCATGGATACCGAGATAACCGACGCTTCCGGGGTACGCCATGCAACTGAAGATCCGTTCGCCTTGCTGCGGGAGCAACTGGGCGACCCCGCAGACAACCTGGCCAACATTCCATTTGCGGGCGGTGCGCTGGGTTATTGGAGCTACGATCTGGCGCGTCGGACGACGGGACTGCGGCGACAGTCGGCTGCAGCAGACAGCGTGCCTGACATGGCGATCGGCATCTATGACTGGGCCATCGTGTTGGACCATCAGCGAAAAACTGCGCATCTGGTGTCGCAGTTGCGGTTCGACGAAACAGAACACCGGTTGCCGAAAATTCTTGCACGCTTGCAGCGGGTAGCTGCGCAGTCTGCTGCACCATTCAGCGTGCAAGAGGAAATCAGCTCCAATCTCACTTTTCAAAACTATGCTGCTGCATTCGCGCAAGTCCAGGATTATTTGCAGGCAGGAGACTGCTACCAGATCAATCTTGCACAACGTTTCAGTGCCGGTGCCACGGGCGATGCCCTGGTTGCCTATCTCGGGCTGCGCAAGCTCAGTCCCGCCCCGTATTCTGCCTTTCTCAACCTGCCGCAGTTACAGGTGTTGTGTGCCTCGCCGGAACGATTTCTGAGAGTGCACGATGGCAGCGTGGAAACCAGGCCGATCAAGGGCACCCGCCCGCGCAACAGCGATCAGTTACTGGATCGCATGCTTGCGGAGGATTTGCGCAGCCACCCGAAGGACCGGGCGGAAAACCTGATGATCGTCGATCTGCTGCGCAATGACCTCGGCAAAAGTTGCGTTCCGGGTTCGGTGCGCGTGCCGAAATTGTTCGAAGTGGAAAGTTACGCCAGCGTACATCACCTGGTCAGCACGGTGGTGGGTAAGCTGGCGGCAGGGCGCGATGCCTTGCATGTCCTGCGCGACTGCTTCCCGGGTGGCTCGGTCACCGGGGCGCCCAAACTGCGTGCCATGCAGATCATCGAGCAACTGGAGCCGCATCCGCGCGGCATCTACTGTGGTGCAATAGGTTATGTCGGCTTCGATGGCAACATGGACAGCAACATCGTGATCCGCACGCTGGTTTACACTAACGGGAAGATTCATTGCTGGGCCGGCGGCGGTATCGTGGCGGATTCGGAAGTGGCGGCGGAATATCAGGAGACGCTGGACAAGGCCGGGGCAATGATCGAATTGATGGAAAGATACAGGAGCTGAACTGATGATAACGTTGCGCAAATCCGCCGAGCGAGGCTACGCTCACCATGGCTGGCTGGAAAGCTGGCACAGTTTTTCGTTCGCCGATTACCGCGATCCGGCGCATGTCAATTTCGGGCCGCTGCGCGTGATCAACGAGGATATCGTGCAGCCCGGTACCGGTTTCGGCACGCACGGGCATCGCGACATGGAGATCCTGACCTATGTGTTGAGCGGCACGCTGCGTCATAGCGACAGCACCGGGAGCAGCGGGGACATCCGTTATGGCGAAGTGCAGTTGATGAGTGCGGGCACCGGGGTGCGCCACAGCGAGGTGAATCCGTCGCCAGACGAAACGGTGCATCTTCTGCAGATCTGGATAATGCCTGACCGGCAGAACCTGGCGCCGGGATACCAGCAGAAAGATTTTCCGCTACCGGACAAGCAGGCGCGCTGGTGCCTGCTGGCGTCGCCCGATGCCGCCGCAGGCTCATTGCTGATCCACCAGGATGCGGGCATATCGGCAGCACGCCTGGACGGGGCGGAAACATTGCAATACCCGCTGGCGGCCGGTCGCAAAGCTTATCTGCACGTCGCGCGCGGCAACCTGCAGGCCAACGGGCGCAGGCTGGATGCAGGTGACGCATTGATGTTCGAGGATGAGGCAATAGTCGAACTGGGCCAGGCGCAAGGCGCCGAGGTGATCCTGTTCGATCTGCCCTGACCGGAACGTCATCCAAGACGGCTTGTGCTTCCGCGCGGCCCCTGTGATAAAATGCTGTCCCTTCCGAGGGGCGCTGCAGCAGCAATAACTGTCAGGCTCGGAAGTCTTCCATGGTATCAACGGCGCCCATTCACTAACCATGAATGGAGTAAGCATGAACGCTGTTGCAAATGGTTTTACCGACTTCAAGATCGCCGACATCAACCTGGCCTCGTGGGGCCGCAAGGAAATCGCCATCGCCGAGATAGAGATGCCCGGCCTGATGGCGATCCGCGAGGAATTCGCCAAGTCTCAACCGCTCAAGGGCGCGCGCATCACCGGCTCCCTGCACATGACCATCCAGACTGCCGTGCTGATCGAGACGCTGAATGCGCTCGGCGCAGAAGTACGCTGGGCTTCGTGCAATATCTACTCGACCCAGGATCACGCCGCTGCGGCCATCGCTGCGGGCGGCACGCCGGTGTTCGCGGTAAAGGGTGAGACACTGACCGACTACTGGGACTACACCCATCGCATCTTCGAGTGGGCGGACGGCGGTTATTCCAACATGATCCTGGATGACGGCGGCGACGCCACCCTGTTGCTGCACCTGGGGGCGCGCGCCGAAAAAGATGCGTCGCTGATCAGCAAGCCGACCTCGGAAGAGGAAACCTGTCTGTTCGCGTCGATCAAGGCCAAACTGGCCGTGGACAAGACCTGGTATTCCACCCGTCTGGCCGCAGTCAAGGGCGTGACCGAAGAGACCACCACCGGTGTGCATCGGCTGTACCAGATGCATGCGCGCGGCGAACTCAAGTTCCCGGCCATCAACGTGAACGACTCCGTCACCAAGTCCAAGTTCGACAACCTGTACGGTTGCCGCGAATCGCTGGTGGACGGCATCAAGCGCGCCACCGACGTGATGATCGCGGGCAAGGTCGCCGTGATCGTGGGTTACGGCGATGTGGGCAAGGGCTGTGCGCAAGCCATGAGCGCGCTGTCTGCGCAAGTGTGGGTCACCGAGATCGACCCGATCTGCGCGCTGCAGGCCGCGATGGAAGGCTATCGCGTGGTAACCATGGAATACGCTGCCGACAAGGCCGACATCTTCGTCACCACCACCGGCAATTTCCACGTCATCAACCATGATCACATGGCGGCGATGAAGAACCAGGCCATCGTGTGCAACATCGGCCACTTCGACAACGAGATCGATGTCGCCTCGCTGGAAAAATACCAGTGGGAAGAGATCAAGCCGCAGGTCGACCACGTGATCTTCCCGGACGGCAAGCGCATCATCCTGCTGGCCAAGGGCCGCCTGGTGAACCTGGGTTGCGGCACCGGCCATCCGTCTTACGTGATGAGTTCCTCCTTTGCCAACCAGACCATCGCGCAGATCGAGTTGTGGACGGAAGCGCAGAAGGGTTCCGGCAAGTACCCGGTGGGCGTTTATACCTTGCCCAAGCACCTCGATGAAAAAGTCGCGCGCCTGCAACTGAAGACGCTGAATGCGCAACTGTCCGAGTTGACCGACCAGCAGGCCGCGTATATCGACGTGCCCAAGGAAGGCCCGTACAAGCCGGAGCATTACCGCTACTAAAAAGACAGGTAAAAGGTCAAAGGTAAAAGGTAAATGTGGGTGGTGGGTTGCCTTTTGCCCTTAACCTTGAGCCTTTAACCTGAATTTAAGGGGTTCATATGCGACTCATCCTGATCTGGTGCTGCAATGCGCTGGCACTGCTGGCGGTGGCTTACCTGCTGCCGGGCGTGAGCGTGGATGGATTCGGGAATGCATTGATCGCCGCGCTGGTGCTCGGCCTGATCAATACGCTGATCCGTCCCTTGCTGATCCTGCTCACGCTGCCGGTCACCGTGCTGTCGCTGGGGCTGTTCATCCTGGTCATCAACGGCCTGCTGTTCTGGTTTGCCGGATCGGTGCTGGCCGGCTTCCATGTCAGCGGTTTCTGGGTCGGCCTGATGGGCGCCTTGCTGTACAGCATTATTTCCTGGCTGCTTTTGTTGCTGATCCCGCCGCGGTCGTTTCGGCAGCCGCCGCAGGATGGCCCAATCACCATAGACCATGACAAACTCTAAATCTTTCAGTTTCGAATTCTTTCCGCCGCAAACGCCGGTGGGAATGGAAAAGCTCGCCGCCACGCGCAAGCTGTTGGCGCCGCTCAAGCCGGAATTCTTCTCGGTCACGTTTGGCGCAGGAGGTTCCACGCGCGACCGTACGCTGGAGACCATCCAGCAGATCCACGCCGAGGGCCATGCCGCTGCACCGCACCTGTCGTGTATCGGCGCCACGCGCGCGAGTATCCGTGCGCTGCTGAATACCTACAAGGATATGGGCATCAGGCGCATCGTTGCGCTCAGGGGCGATATGCCCTCGGGCATGGGCAGCATCGGCGAATTCCAGTTTGCCAACGACCTGGTGGCGTTTATCCGCAGCGAGTCCGGCGATCATTTTCATATCGAAGTGGCGGCCTATCCCGAGTTCCATCCGCAGGCGCGGTCGCCGCGCGACGACTTGCTCAATTTCAAGCGCAAGGTTGCAGCCGGCGCGGATTCCGCCATCACGCAATATTTCTACAATGCCGACGGCTATTTCCGCTTCGTCGACGAATGCCGCAAGCTGGATATCGCCGTCCCGATCGTACCCGGCATCATGCCGATCGTTAAATTCTCGCAACTGGCGCGCTTCTCCGACGCCTGCGGCGCGGAGATCCCGCGCTGGATGCGCAAGACGCTGGAAAGCTATGGCGATGACAATGCAGCCGTGCAGGCATTTGGTCTGGACGTGGTCACGCAGCTGTGCGAAAGATTGCTCGCCGGCGGCGCGCCGGGATTGCATTTCTATACCTTGAACCATGCCGGCCCGTCGCTGGAAATATGGAAGAGGCTGGGGTTGTAGATGCGTATGTTATGCAAAGCAATCGTTCCTTCCCCCTGGCAGGGGGAAGGTTAGGATGGGGGGTGGGACGTTGAGTAAAGTTAAGTCTCAACCCCCTCCCCAACCCTCCCCCTGCCAGGGGGAGGGAGCTGGTTTCAGGATTGAATCGATGATGAAAGTACCCGAACTCTTATTACCCGCCGGCACCCTGGCCAAGATGCGCACCGCCTTCGCCTTCGGCGCGGATGCGGTGTATGCCGGGCAGCCGCGCTACAGCCTGCGCGCGCGCAACAACGAGTTCCAGCTGGAAGAGTTGCAGACCGGCATCAAGGAAGCGCATGCGCTGGGCAAGAAACTGTTCGTCGCCAGCAACCTGATGCCGCACAACGCCAAGGTGAAGACCTACATGGCGGACATGGAGCCGGTCATCGCGATGCGGCCGGACGCGCTGATCATGGCCGACCCGGGCCTGATCGCGATGGTGCGCGAGCGCTGGCCGGAAGTGGATATCCATCTGTCGGTGCAGGCCAACACGGTCAATTATGCGGCAGTCAAATTCTGGCAGTCGTTGGGACTGACACGCGTGATCCTGTCGCGCGAGCTGTCGCTGGACGAGATCGAGGAGATCCGCCAGCGATGCCCGGACATGGAACTGGAAGTGTTCGTGCACGGCGCCTTGTGCATCGCCTATTCCGGACGCTGCCTGCTGTCCGGTTACTTCAATCACCGCGATCCGAACCAGGGCACCTGCACCAATTCGTGCCGCTGGGATTACAAGGTCAAGGATGCGGAAGAAGACGCGACCGGCGACATACAGAAGATCGATTTCGATTTCGACAAGGCAGTGGGACGATCCGGGCTGTCCGACTGCGGCTCGCAACAACGCCATCCCGCCGCCGACAAGGTTTACCTGATCTCGCGCCATGATCATCCGGGCGAGCTGATGCCGGTGATGGAAGACGAACACGGCACCTACATCATGAATTCGAAAGACCTGCGCGCGGTCGAGCACGTCGAGCGGTTGGCAAAGATCGGCATCGATTCACTCAAGGTCGAGGGACGCACCAAGTCGATCTATTACGTGGCGCGCACCGCGCAGGTCTATCGACAGGCGATCGACGATGCAGTGGCGGGACGCCCATTCAACTACGCTTTGCTGGGTGCGCTGGATGCACTGGCGAACCGCGGCTATACCGACGGTTTCTACGAACGCCATCATACCCACGAACAGCAGAACTACCTGCGCGGCCACTCGGAAAGCACGCGCCAGCAATATGTCGGCGACATCGTCAGCTGCGCCGACGGCATGGCCGAGATCGAGGTGAAGAACCGGTTCCAGGTCGGCGACCGGTTGGAGATCATCCATCCCTCCGGCAATCGCATCGTCGAACTCGTCGAGATGCGAGACCTCGAGGGTGCTGCGCTCACAACGGCACCCGGCAGTGGGCATCGCGTCCAGATCCCGATGCCGGCTGAACTGGCCAGGGGCATGTTGGCGCGGTTCATCCAGTAACGGTTGCCGGTACAGCGTGAACTTCAGGACCATCGGCGTCACCTTGATCTGGCTGTTGCTGGCAGGCGGGCTGTTCGTCTACTTCAATGCCAGGGTCCATCCGAATACCGCCGACAGGTTGGGCGACGGTCCGCAGGTGACGCTGCAGCGGGATTTGAGCGGGCATTATCGCGCCGAGGCCTTCATCAACGGCGTGAAGACCACGATCCTGGTAGACACCGGCGCAACGGATGTGGCTATTTCAAGCAGATTCGCCCGGCAACTGGGAATACAGAGCAACCATGCGATCCGCACGCAGACCGCGAACGGCGCGACGGTCGGCTACATGACCCGTCTGCGGAGCGTCAAGCTTGGCGGCATCGAGGCAACCGATGTAGCCGCCACGATCGTGCCCGATCTCGCTACCGACATGCTGCTGGGCATGTCTTTCCTGAACCGGATGGAGGTGCGGCTGTACCGGGGAACGATGACCATCCGCGCCGTCAACGAGTGAAAGTAGACAATCATGATCTTTTCAACCCTGTCCCAATCCGGCCGCTACGTACTGATGCATCCGCTGTTCATTCGCGCCTTCGAATACATGCGCAACACCGACCTGCGCGCGCTCGCGCCGGGGCAGCATGCGATCCTTGGCGAGGACTTGTTCGTTATCGTCGAGCAGGGTCCGGGGCGCGCGCGCGATGCGGCGAAGCTCGAGTGTCACCGTCGTTACATCGACATCCAGCTGGTGCTGGAAGGGATCGACGAGATGGGCTGGAAGGCGCTGGCGGATTGCCACGATCCGGTGGGCGATCACAACGCGGACAAGGACATCCGCTTCTTCCACGACTCGCCGGCGGCCTGGGTCGCCGTGCCGCCCGATGCGTTCTGTATCTTCTTTCCGGAGGATGCGCATGCGCCGCTGGTTGGCAGCGGCCTCATACACAAGGTGATCTTCAAGGTCGCTGTCGCTGCAGGCTGAATCTTTGCAGGCTGGTCGTTCAGCCGAGTTTGTCGGCAAGCAGTTCGGGAACATCCAGGATCAGCACGATCTTTCCGGCGCTGGACATGGATGCGCCGGTAACGCCTTTGGGGCGCAGGGTGTCGATCGACTTGAACGCGACTTCATCCGGACCGGCATCGCCATCGACAGCAAGTATCAGGTTGCTGCTGCCAAACTGGATATGCACGCCCAGTTCCGGCGGTTTCAGCTCTTCCCACCCGATCAGCCTGGACAACGGCAGCACCGGCATCACCTCGCCCTGAACCAGCATGATGGCCTGGCCGGAAACCTGCTGCAAATCTGCATGGGACAGCGGCAACACACCACGCACCATGGAAGAGGGCACGGCAAGCAATTTGTCATTCAGTCGCAGCTGTCTTACCTGCAACAGCGCGAGCTTGAGTGGCAGGGTGATGGTGAATTCGCAGCCATTGCCTAATTCGGACGCCACGGCAAGCGTACCCCCGAGGTTCTTGATGGCGGTTTGAGCTTTATGCAGGCCGCCCACATTCTCGGCGTTGGCATAGGCCTGGTTCCTGGATGAAAAGCCAGGCAGGAATATCAGGTCAAAACAGGCTTCCGGTGTCAATTTTTTTGCCGCTTCCGCGTCAAGCAGTCCTTGCGCGACAGCCCTGGTGCAGATGGTTTCAGGGCGCATGCCCCTGCCGTCATCGGCGATGGTGATGATGATTCGGTTTTCTTCCTGGCGTGCGCCAAGTCGCAGCATGCCGATCTCGGATTTGCCTGCTGCGATGCGCTGATCCGGATCTTCAATGCCATGTGACAGCGCATTGTGCAGCAGGTGAGCGAGCGGTTCGCCGAGTCGATCGATAATGCCCGTGTCAATCTCGGTTTCTTCCCCGGCCAGCGTCACCTCAACTTGCTTGTGGAGCTGGTGTGACAGATCGTCCGCGAGCAGTTTGCTATTGACGAATATGCCGCTGATCGGCTGCATGCGCGACCTGACTATCGCTTTCCATAACCTCTTCGCCAATGCGTCGATCTGATCGATGGATTCGCCCAGGGTTTCCTGTACTGCAGCGTCGGCATGCTTTTGCGAAAGTTCACCAAGCAAGCCCGCCAGTTTATTTTTTATGCCGGTCATCTCGTTAGACAGATTCAGGGCCTGATTCAATCGTTCAGGATCCACCCGTATTGTACCGTTCTGGTCAGTAGTTGTTTTGCCCGGGAGTGTTGATACGGATATTTTTTCTGCGCTGGCGGAAGCTGTCCTGCCCATTTTGTCGGATGCACGCATAGCCGGGAATGGCCGGCTTTTCTCGCGCACGGAATACGCAGGATCCGGCGATTTGACAGCGCCGGATGTGGCAGGAGCGACCGATCGATAAAGCATGTTCCAGTCCGGCTTGTCAGGCGTCGACGACGACTGAATTGGCATTGCAACACGCGTTGCATCGCCGCCTTCCTGCAGCAAGGAGTTCAATGCCGCAACCAGGCCGGGTACGGCTGCGTCAGGTTGCTTGTTCTCCGACAGAGAACCGAACATGCTCCTGACTTGCTCCATCACCTGGTACACCAGATCCAGCACCTCATCATCCATAGCCAATTCGCCATTGCGCAGCCTGTCGAACAGGCTCTCGGCCAGATGACACAGCGTAACCAGTTCTGTTGCGTTGAGGAATCCAGCGCCGCCCTTGATGGTGTGGAAATCGCGAAATATGGCATTGAAGATATTGCTGTCTGCGGGCGCGCCTTGCAGGTCCGGCAGCATGGAATCGATGTCGGACAGCAAGGCGGAAGACTCGATCAGGAAGTCCTGCATCAAGTCTTCCATGCCGGTAAAATCATTCATGCCAAATATCCGGTGAACTCAGAAGCCGAAGCATTCCAGCAGTTCATCCACCTGGTCCTGAGTGCTGGCGGCATTCGAGTGTCGTTCCGGGTTGATTGCCGGGCGGCTCAACAATTCGGCATATCTGCTGGAGTCGGCGGTGGAGGGTGGATTGGCGATCAACAATTGCAGCAGCTGTTTTTCAAGTTGCTGGGCTACGTCCACAACCTGCTGGATAACCTGGCCTGCCATGTCCTGGGATCCCTGTGCCATCAGGATCTCCATCAGGCAACCATTTGTCATTTCGGATTTCCCGGGAAGTGCGGCCAGGAAATCCCTGGTATGGGCGGCGAGATCCCTGAACTGATCGGCATCAAGTTTGTTGTCGAACAATTTGTCCCATTCGCGCGCCAGACTTTGTGCGTCGATCCCGATCTTTTCAACGACAGGTTGTGCTGCCTCAGTGGCAGCTTGAATATGCTCTGCGGCCTGGCTGGCCATGGATGCGACATAATGCAGGCGATCAAAAGCGTTGGGAATGATGGCAGTCGAGCGCCCCAGGTTCTGGTCATGCCCCAGCTCCAGCAAGCTGTCATGCAGTGCCCGAGTCATGTGGCCGATCTGATTGATCAGCATGTCGGAAGAATTGCCGGATGGGGATGCTTCGGCGAATGCCTTGCGTCCCTTGTTTGCCATGACAACGCTGTCGAACAGCGCGTCCAGGTCTTCAGCTTCCCGGGTTGAGATGGCTACATGGTTCATGGAGGTGCTCACTTTTTCAAGGATTGAAATATTTTTTTCAGTTTGGCGTCCAATATGTCTATCGTAAATGGCTTGATGATGTATCCGCTGGCACCAGCCTGGGCCGCCTCTATGACTCTTTCACGCCTGGCTTCGGTGGTCACCATCAATACCGGCAGATGGGAAAGTTTGGCGTCGGAGCGCACGCATTTGAGCAATTCGATCCCGGACATGTTGGGCATATTCCAATCCGATATCACGAAGTCGAACCCTCCGCTGTGCAGTTGGTTCAATGCATCGATGCCGTCTGCTGCTTGCTGCACGTTGGCATAGCCCAGATCCTTCAGGAAATTCCGCATGATCCGGCGCATGGTGGGAAAATCATCCACCACCAGGAATTTCGTGTTCAAGCCATACGCGGCGCTCGTCTCCATTTCAGGTCCATTCCAGCCGTCATTATAGAGGATGCACTGTCAGCGACTGACCAATTCCGTGGAACCGGGATGCAGCTTTCTATTGCACACTTCCGCGTGGGCGTGGTTCTTGTGATTGGTCTTGCCTGCGCGGGACGGAGGGCGGCAAATGCCGCATATATAATTCTTGTTCAGCTCATTACTGTGGGCAACAAATTGTCCGCCACATTCGGCGCAATCGGTCATCTGCAACATGCCTGCATCGAAAAAGCGCACCAGGAACCACGCTCTCGTTATGCTCAAAATGGGTTCGCTGCCGCTGATCCCGATTTGTTCAAGGTATAAACGATAGCTCTTGATCAGGGCCTCGACGCCGGTGAGGCTGGCGTTCGCAATCATGAACTGGTAGATGCCCATGAACAATGAAGAATGGATATTCGGCGCCCAACTGATGAACCAGTCGGTCGAGTAAGGTAACAAACCCTTGGACGGGGACATTCCCTTGATTTCCTTATACAGCTTGAGCAATCGCTCGCGGCTCAGGGCGGTTTCCTCCTGCAGCAATTGCAGTCGTGCGCCCAATTCGATCAGGGCGACGGACATCTGGATCTGATAGGCTTCGGTTACTAGACTCGTGTTGCGCATGGCATCTCCCTGAGGGCAATCATCGATCAATGCATCAGGCGGCCATGGCCTCGATCTGCTGTCCTGCGATCAGAATGGCAGTGTGTGCCTGGGGCATCAGTCTGTTATTGTTGAAATCCGTGAGCATGTTCAGCAGCAGTTTTTCGTCCAGGCGGAAACGGCATAACAACATGTTGGATGCCGCCATCTTGAGCATTTGCGCCGAACTCAGTCCGGCCAGAAGATCGGTCATTTCAATGCTCAGGCCCAGGCGGAACATGGCCATTTCCCGGTCTTCAAGGATCATCTGACGGGCCAGCAGCAGATAAGACAGGTTGATTTCCTTGATATCTTCGTGCAATTGAGTTGTTTTCATGATTGGTCCCTTCGCAACAGATTGGCAAACGCGCTTCTCAAGACGTACGCATCTTGCTTTGCCAATTGAATTGCACAAATCGGAAGAGTTCTAATTTGATTGTAGGAAGACTTCCTATAGGCCAAATAATCGGAGCTGATCTGTTTGCCGAGCTTGCAGCGGCCAGATGTAATAATGGCCTGCATCGGCTGCGGTCCGGGCCTGCTGCGGAGACGGCAAGAAAGAATTGCAGCATGGATATATGGACAGGAAGGCAGTAAATTTTGATGCCGGGGCGTCCGGGAAGCTTGCGTCTGGTGGCATAATTGCACAATATCCGCCTGGTTATTGCGGTCGAAAAACTGATTCCTTTTCGGCCTGACGAAGTTTTCTGGTTGAATGTTTGCACATTGTAGAGGTGCATTTATGAGCGACACTGACGATGCAAGAGAGGCCTATGAAGATCTGCCTGTTGAAAGCATCATCGCCCTGAATACCGCTGTAAATCATCTGGCCAAGGTTCCCGATCCATCCAATAGATTGCAATTTGTCTCGGACGCTATCGTTAAATACCTGAAGGGAGAAGAGCCATCGCTGGATCAGGCATTTGGCGGAAAATACGGCAAAGGCAACACTGCTATCAACCATGCGGAAGCAGCGGAAACCTCGGTTGCCAAAGAAACTGAAGTTCAACGATGGGTGGCGGCGGCAATAGAGTTGCTGCAATCGGTTCCGGTAGAAGAAGACAAGCCCAGCCAACCTGTGCCGAAACATCTGGTCGCGGTAGCCAGGCCCGGGCTGTCTGCGGCCGACACGGAAGCGTCATCATTCACGGCTGGAAATACCGTCATTGCAGCGGCAAGTAACAACACCAGGAATCCATCCAGAAAGTCACCTCTTGCTTCCATTGCTGTAGTTGTGGCCGGGCTGGTGATATTAATGGGGGCGATCGGCTACTTTCTGACGAAGGAAAAATTACTGACTGATCACAACGATTCTGTTGCTACATCGACTGTACATTTAGCAGTCATCGCCAGTAAATCAGCCAGCGCCCCCGTTGTGACAGCATCCCCGCTCGTTTCGGTGCCGTCGTCGCCTGAACTTCCGCCCCCGGTTCCATCAGAGGAAAGATCTGCGCTTCCCCGGCAAGCTGCGCAAGTCATAATGCCGGTAGAGAAAAGGGAAGTCCCTACTTTGGGTTCGCCTGCAATGAAGTCTGCGCCTCCGCCAAAACATACAGCGCATGTTGAAAGGCGGGCCGGGAGGTCTGCAGGATCCAGGGCTTCAGTCGATCCATCACGCCTGCCGATGCAGGCGAAAGGTAATGGTAATCGGCATCAAGTTCCTTTCCGGTTGTCGCTTGCCATGGCTCCCTTAAGGTTGCTGAACACGATCGACGAACAATACAAAGTGCGGGCTGCAAAAGAATGTCGAGACGGAGTGCTTGGTTTATTCTGCAGGGAAGCCATAAGGTTGAAACTTTGCAGGGGGAAATGGGCCGACGATCCGCCTCGTGGCCAAACCCAGTGCAAGAAAAATAATACTCAGAAACGCTGAGTATATTTATACGAATCGCTTTAATTTGTCTGGTGCGCTGTGCATGCCGGGGAATCTCTTACGAATCGGTTTCCTTCGTAATCGCTTCGTGGCATTATCTCGGCCAGAGGAGATAGATATGAGGAAATTATTAATTTTGCTTGTTGTTTTATTGATGTCTGGTTGCGCCGGGTTAAAGCAATTTTTTCAATGCCAATCTAACTGGAACGCAACAAGTTGCGTAAATTCTGTGCGCGATGATGGTCCACGAGATGTAACGCCAGATGAAAGTCAAAAATGAAGCCGCTTTTCGTGGTGGGTGATGCATCATCCAGTAAAATGGATTGCAAGGTGGTTACAGTGAGTGTGCCTCATTGGTCTAGAATCCTGCATCGGCACTGCATGTAGCCATTAGCTGTCAGATGTGAAAAAGGCCTGCATCGCTGCAAGCCTTGTACTGTATGGTGGGTCGTGAAGGACTTGAACCTTCGACCAAAGGATTATGAGTCCTCTGCTCTAACCAACTGAGCTAACGACCCGATGAATCAGCCCTCGCCGTCGAGGAAGCTCTTGAGTTTTTCCGAGCGGGATGGATGGCGAAGTTTGCGCAAGGCTTTGGCTTCGATCTGACGTATGCGTTCGCGCGTGACATCAAACTGTTTGCCTACTTCTTCCAATGTGTGATCGGTATTCATCTCGATGCCGAAGCGCATGCGCAATACCTTGGCTTCGCGCGGCGTCAGGCTGTCGAGGATATCGGCGGTGACATTGCGCAGGCTGTCGTACACGGCCGCTTCAACCGGGGCTAAAGTATTGGCATCCTCGATGAAGTCTCCCAGATGCGAGTCGTCATCGTCGCCCACCGGGGTTTCCATTGAGATGGGTTCCTTGGCGATCTTCAGGATCTTGCGAATCTTGTCTTCCGGCATTTCCATCTTGACCGCCAGCGTCGCGGCATCCGCATCCAGCCCGGTCTCCTGCAGAATCTGGCGGGAGATGCGGTTCATCTTGTTGATGGTTTCGATCATGTGCACCGGGATACGGATGGTGCGCGCCTGGTCTGCGATGGAGCGGGTGATCGCCTGGCGTATCCACCAGGTGGCGTAGGTCGAGAATTTGTAGCCACGGCGGTATTCGAACTTGTCCACCGCTTTCATCAGTCCGATATTGCCCTCCTGGATCAGGTCGAGGAATTGCAGGCCGCGATTGGTGTATTTCTTGGCGATGGAAATCACCAGGCGCAGGTTGGCCTCGATCATGTCACGCTTGGCACGGCGGGCCTTGGCCTCGCCATTGGTCATTTGCTTGTTGATTTCCTTAAGATCCTTGATCGGGATGCCCACGCGCTGCTGCAACTCAAGCAATTGCTCCTGCTTTTCAACGATCGCGTGCTGGAAACGAGAAAGCGCTTCGCTGTAGGGTTTTTTTGCGGCCACTTCGCGCGCCACCCAGTCGAGGCGTTGTTCGTTGCCGGGGAAGGTCTTGATGAAATGGGGGCGCGGCATGCGCGACTTGGTGACGCAGAGTTGTTGAATACTGCGCTCGTAGCTGCGTACCTCTTCGACCAGATTGCGCATGGTGTCGCAAAGCGCATCCACCTGTTTGGCGGAGAAACGGAATTGCATCAACTCGTTTGAAATCTGTTCCTGCAGCTTGTCGTATTGCTTGCTGCGGTAGCCATACTTTTCATAAGATTTGCCCAGCTTGGTGAACTGGTCGGCGATCAGGGCAAACCGTACCAGCGCATCTTCCTTGAGTTGCGCAAGATTGGCGGCAGCTATCGCTTCGGTATCTTCTTCGTCTTCGTCATCCGTGTCGCCCTCAGAAGAATTTATGTCTTCAGAGTCGGCTTCCATGGCAGCCTCTTCAGGACTGTCAGTATCGATGAATCCGTCAATAACCTCGTCGATACGCAATTCTTCCCGGGAGACTTTTCCGGCCAGCATGAGGATTTCTGCGATCGTGGCGGGGCAGGCGGAAATCGCCTGGATCATGTGCTTGAGGCCATCCTCGATGCGCTTGGCGATCTCGATCTCGTCTTCACGGGTGAGCAGGCCGACCGTGCCCATCTCGCGCATGTACATGCGCACCGGGTCGGTGGTACGCCCGAATTCAGAATCCACGGTCGAAAGCGCCGCTTCCGCCTCTTCGGCCGCATCATCATCTGCCGCCGCAGGGGTGGCTTCAGACATGATCATGGTTTCGGCATCCGGAGCCTCGTCGCACACGGAGATGCCCATGTCGTTGATCATGCTGACGATGCCTTCGATCTGCTCGACTTCCAGCATCTCGGGAAGGTGATCGTTGATCTCACCGTAGGTCAGGTAACCTCGTTCCTTGCCAAGAACTATCAGAGTCTTCAGTCGAGTGCGTCGTGCTTCAATATCCAGTTGTTGATCGGCAGCAGGCGTTACCTGTTTGCTGTCGACAACCTGCTTGTTGCTAGCAGTCTTCTTGGAGCGCGCAGTCTTCTTTTTGCCTTGCAGAGTCGCCATGATCGGTGATTCCCGGAAAATTATATTGAAGCGGAAGTGGATAAGTTCCGCCGAAAAAAGGCATAGATTATACCCGAATTTTCAAACTGTTTCAGCCCTGCCTGCGTTGGCTGGTCAATTGCAGGTATAGCGCCTTCTCCTGATCGTCCAGGCCTTTGAGTCCTATCCCGGCGCGTTCCATTTTTTCAAGTAAATCATTAAGTTGTTGTTGTCGTTTGATCTTGTCCTGTTCTTCTCGCAGTTCCTCAAGCTTGACACGGAATTCCGACTCGACATCGAATTGCTCGCCCCAGAATAAAATCCCGGCCTCGACAGCGGTCATCAGGGATTCATGCGGCGTTCCCTGGAATTGCTGGATGATGGCAGCCGTGTTGACTGAATAATTCTGTTCACGCAGGTAGTCGAGTAATGCGGATGCTGCGGGCGCGCAGTTGCCGGAAATCTGCCATTCGACCGGGAGTTCGCGCGCCAGTTCCGGTTTCGCCAGCAGGCAGCGCAACAAAGTGTGCATGCTCGAACTTTCGTGGTGCGGTGTTTTTTGCGGCGCACGCCGCGCAGGAGCCGCAACCGGCCTGATGGCATAAAGCCCTTCCAGTTCCGCCTGGGTGACACCTGCCAGTACAGCAACTTCCTTGCGCAGCAGCAAGGAGGTCGTGGGGGCCGTGATCGCAGTCAATAAAGGCCTGGCGCGCTCCAGCAGGATACTTCGTCCTTCCTGTGTTTGCAGATCGACGCCGGAAGATAATTCGCGCAACAGGTAGCTCGACAATGGCAAGGCGTGTCCGATCAGTCGTTCAAATGATTCGGTGCCCAGCTCGCGGATGAAACTGTCGGGATCGTGTTCTTCCGGCAGGAACAGGAAATCGATGCGTTTGCCGTCCACCAGCTGGGGCAAGGCGTTTTCCAGCGCCCGCCAGGCCGCGCGCTGTCCGGCCTGGTCGCCATCGAAACAGAACACTATCTGCTCGGTCAGGCGCAGCAGTTTATGTACATGGAACGGCGTGGTCGCCGTACCCAGCGTGGCAACGGCATACTCGACCCCATGTTGAGCCAGTGCCACCACATCCATGTATCCTTCTACGACCAATACCCTGCCGCTGGTGCGAATGGCCTTCTGCGCCTGGAACAGGCCGTACAGTTCGCGCCCCTTTTCGAACAGCGGCGTTTCAGGGGAGTTCAGGTATTTTGGCTCACCCTTGTCGAGTACACGGCCGCCGAAACCGATGGCCTGGCCGCGCGAGTTGATGATCGGAAACATGATCCGATCGCGGAAACGATCGTAACGTTTGCCCTCGTCGTTTTCGATGACCAGTCCGGTTTCCAGCAGGCCGGGATCCTGATAATTCGGGAAGGTGGCCCCCAGGTTCTGCCAGCCATCCGGCGCATAACCGATGCCGAATCGTGCCGAGATTTCGCCGCTCAAGCCCCTGCGCTTGAGATAATCGATCGCGCGTGGCGATTGCTTGAGCTGGTCGCGATAATAGCGCAAGGCGCTTTGCATGGTTTCATACAGGTCGGGTGCGGCTTTGTGCTGAGCTTGCGTTGAGGTTTCGCGCGGGACGCTTACCCCGATATTGCCTGCGAGTTCTTCCACCGCATCCACGAAGCCCATGCCGACGTGTTCCATGACGAAACCAATAGCGGTGCCATGCGCACCACAGCCGAAGCAATGGTAGAACTGCTTGCTCTGGCTGACTGTGAAGGAAGGGGATTTTTCGTTGTGGAAGGGACAGCAGGCGACATAGTTGGCACCTGCCTTTTTCAGCGGAACGTAATGCTCGATTACGTCCACGATGTCGATGCGGTTGAGCAAGTCCTGAATGAAGCTATTTGGAATCACCCTGGGTCAGCTCCCGCATGCAGGCTGGGGTGAGTGATGCAAACCCCAGCGTTTAATGACAGAACATGCCGGGGTTCATATTCTTGCCCCGGCCTGGAGAATTATAACTGTTGCGTCAGACGAGTCTTGACCAGCGCTGAAACCTTGCCCATGTCCGCGCGTCCCGCCAGTTTGGGTTTGAGTAGTGCGATCACCTTGCCCATTTCCTGGGGCGATCTGGCACCGCTGGCAGTTACGGCTTCATCCACGGCAGCGCTTACCTCTGTCTCGGTCATCGCTTGTGGCATGTAAGTTTGCAGTACGGTTATCTCGAATTTTTCCGCATCCGCCAGTTCCTGCCGTCCGGCGGACTCGAACTGGGTGATGGAATCCCGCCGCTGCTTGATCATCTTGTCGATGATCGTAACTATGTCGGTATCGGAGAGTTCGATGCGCTCGTCGACCTCGCGCTGCTTCATGGCGGCAAGCAACAAGCGGATCGCGCCGAGGCGCGCGCTATCCCTGGCACGCATCGCTGTCTTCATGTCTTCGGTGATCTGCTGCTTCAGACTCATAGGAGTAGGCCACACGCTAAAGTGTGACGCGAACCGCTGGAGATTTTAGTACAGCTTGGGAGGCAGGACTTGACTGCGCAGGCGCTTGTAGTGGCGTTTCACGGCGGCGGCCAGTTTGCGTTTGCGTTCTGCCGTTGGCTTCTCGTAAAACTCGCGGGCGCGCAATTCGGTCAGCAAACCGGTCTTTTCCACCGAACGCTTGAATCGGCGCATGGCCACTTCAAACGGTTCGTTTTCCTTTACACGTACAGTTGTCATGAACAAACTACCCTTCAAAAAAATTGAGGGCGAGATTCTACCAAAGTATCCTGCTGTTCCACAACCTGAATTTACTGCACCAGCACCCGCCCGAATTTGCGCTTGCCGACCTGGGCCACCACGGTGGCGCCAGCGGGCAACTGCAGGGCCTTGTCATCGATGCGCGCACCATCCAGCTTGACTGCGCCCTGCTGGATCATGCGCAGGGCTTCCGAGGAGCTGTCAACCAGCCCGGCTTGCTTGAGCAACTGGGCGATGCCAATGGCGCCATTGGCCGAGGTGACAGTCATTTCAGGCATATCTTCGGGCAATACCCCCTGTCGAAAACGTGCCTCGAATTCCGCCAATGCATCTTCAGCCGCCTTGCGCGAGTGGAAGCGGGTGATGATTTCCTGTGCCAACAACACTTTGATATCACGCGGATTGCGGCCGTCATTCACTTCTTCGCGCCATTTGGCGATGGTCGCCATGCTCTCGAATGACAGCAATTCCAGATAGCGCCACATCAATTCATCCGAAACCGACATCAGCTTGCCGAACATCTCCTGTGGCGTATCGGTGATGCCAACATAATTGCCCAGAGATTTGGACATCTTGTTTACACCATCCAGTCCCACCAGCAGTGGCATGGTAAGTACACACTGCGCAGGCTGGCCATAATGCTTTTGCAGTTCGCGACCCATCAGCAGGTTGAACTTCTGGTCGGTGCCGCCCAGTTCCATGTCGGCCTTGAGTGCCACCGAGTCGTAGCCCTGCACCAGCGGATAGATGAATTCGTGGATGGCGATGGGCTGGTTGCTCTTGTAACGCTTGCCAAAATCGTCTCGTTCCAGCATGCGTGCCACGGTATGGGTGGCGGCCAGCTTGATCAGGTCCGCCGCGCTGAATTTGTCCATCCAGGTGGAGTTGAACACGATCTCGGTCTTTTCTTCGTCCAGCACCTTGAATACCTGTTCCCGGTAGCTTTGTGCGTTTTCCAGCACTTGCTCGCGCGACAGCGGCGGGCGGGTCGTGTTCTTGCCGGTGGGGTCGCCGATCATGCCGGTGAAATCACCGATCAGGAACAGGGCGTGGTGGCCCAGATCCTGCAACTGGCGCATCTTGTTGAGCAGCACGGTGTGCCCGAGGTGCAGATCCGGCGCGGTCGGATCGAAGCCCGCCTTGATGCGCAACGGGCGACCGAGCGCGAGTTTCTGCTTCAGTTCGGGTTCCAGCAGCAGTTCATCACAGCCGCGTTTGACCAACGCTAGTATTTCTTGTGTCATGGGTATACTCGTTAAGCGATCTGCCGCCGGTTCATGAATTATCACCATTTATCCGCCATGTTTTCCGTTCATCATCAAGGCAGTCGAAATCCTGGTGGATTTTGCGTGCAGGCATCTTTCTGGTAAAGTGGCGCCCTGCCTGAATAAACCAGTATTCACCGCGCCAACTCGCGGCAATGAAAGACGAAATGTTAACTCAAAATTCTCTGTCACAAGAACGCAAATTAAAGCTACGCTGGTTTGTCTCCCTTTCAACCCTGCCATTACTTGGTGTGGTGACTGCATTCGGCATCGTGCCGCAAACCAACATTGATGACACATTCCAGAAGGTATTGGTGGAAAAAGTTGTATTGCCCGGCCAGGTGGTTGCTTTCAACAAGAGCCCCACCTATTGGCATTCCGAGCAAGTGCAGCGCGGTGATACGGTGGATGCATTATTGCGCCGTCTTGGTGTTCAGGACGGTGCTGCCAGTGATTTTCTGCGCAAGGACTCGGCGGCAGAATCCCTGCGCAAACTTGCTGTTGGCAGGGAAGTGCAGGCGATCACGCGCGCGGACAACAGCTTGCAGACGCTACGCTTTATCGATAACAGCGGAAATCAGGTGACCATCGGAACATCGGCCAATGGTTTTCAGGTCAGCGAATCTCCTGCCCAGACCGAGCAGCGCTTGATGGTGCGAACCGGAGAGATCAAAAGTTCTTTGTATGAGGCAACCGATGCGGCAGATCTTCCCGATTCGGTGGCTTCGCAGATGATTGATATTTTTGGCGGTGACATAGATTTTAACCATGACTTGCGCAAGGGCGACAGATTTACCGTTACCTACGAAATGAAATACAGTAACGGTGAGCCGTTGCAACCCGGGAGAATTCAGGCAGCCGAGTTCGATAATCAGGGGAAGCGTTATCGTGCAGTTTATTTTCAGACCGATAGCGAGCATGGCGATTACTATTCTCCGGAAGGTAAAAGCATGCACAAGGCGTTCTTGCGTTCCCCGGTGGAGTTTTCCCGCATCTCTTCCGGATTCACTTCTTCGCGTTTCAATCCTTTCCTGAAAAAATGGCGCTCACATAAAGGCGTGGACTTTGCGGCGCCGACCGGCACCAAGGTCAAGGTGACGGCGGACGGAACGGTTGCCTTTGTCGGCCAGCAAACGGGCTATGGCAATGTCATCATGGTCAATCACCAGAGGCGTTATACCACCGTGTATGGACATCTTTCCCGTTTCGCCAAATCCCTGCATCGCGGGGAGCGAGTCCACCAGGGTGATGTCATCGGTTACGTCGGCATGACAGGGTGGGCGACGGGTCCGCATCTGCACTACGAATTCAGGATCAATGGGCAGCAGCATGATCCTCTCAAGGTCGCACTGCCAACCGCGGCACCGATCAGCAGCAAGAAGATGGCTGCGTTTCGGCAAGCGGCCGATGGACTGATCGAGCGGTTGGATCTGCTCCAAAATTCCAATCTGGCGCTGCTTGACTGAACCAGAAAGTGAGTGGTCCGGAAATTTATGCCGGCATCATGTCCGGCACCAGCCTGGATGGTATTGATGCCGCGCTGGTAGAAATCGATGGTGGGCAGATCAGGCAACTGGCTACTTATTATCAGCCATACCAGCAACATCTCCAGGATGCCTTGCTGGCCTTGCACCGCTTGACCGATAACGAATTGCATCAGACACAGACAGTCGGCAACGAATTGGCCGTCCTGTATGCAACCGCCACGACATCCCTTCTGAAAATTGCCAATACCGATCGGGAACAGGTGCGCGCCATCGGGTGTCACGGGCAAACCATACGCCACAACCCGGGCCATGGCTATTCTCTGCAAATAGGAAATCCTGCCTTGCTGGCCGAATTGACAGGTATCACCGTGGTTGGCGATTTCCGCAGTCGCGACATCGCAGCTGGTGGCCAGGGCGCACCGCTGGTGCCCGCATTTCATGACAAGGTATTGCGTCATCCCGCTATTCACCGGGTCATCGTCAATGTCGGCGGTATCAGCAACCTCACTGACCTGGCGCCGGGCAAGCCGACCGGCGGTTTCGATTGTGGCCCCGGCAATCTGTTGATGGATGCATGGACTGCTCGCCACCTGGGCAAAGCGTACGACGAGAATGGCGAATGGGCGGCGAGCGGCAAGGCCATCGTGTCGTTATTGCAGGAACTTCTGGCGGAACCATATTTCCAGGCACCGCCGCCGAAAAGCAGTGGTCGCGACTTGTTTAACCAGGACTGGCTGGGGCGGCATTTGCATGGAACAGAGTCCCCCGCGGACGTGCAGGCGACACTGTTGGCGGTTACCAGCGCGGGCATCGTCGATGCCATCCAGCGTCATTGCGTCGGCGTACAAGAGGTCTACCTGTGCGGCGGCGGCGCACACAATCGCGCCCTGGTTTCCAGCTTGCAACACGCATTGCCGGAATGCCGGATCGGGTTAACGGATACGCTGGGAGTTCCCGCCGACTGGATGGAAGCAATCGCATTTGCCTGGCTGGCACGCCAGGCGATACACAAGGTACCCGCCAATCTGCCGGCGGTTACCGGAGCGCGCCATCCTTGCATTCTGGGGGCGATCTATCAGGCCTGATGCTGCAGCTGGGCCAGTTTCATACAAACACGCGTCAATTTGAGGCAAAAAAACGGGAGGGCTTACACCCTCCCGTTACTCATTCAGGCGCTCGTTCAAGCTGAGAAAGAGGAGCCGCACCCGCACGTTGTCGTCGCATTGGGATTCTTGATTACGAACTGCGCGCCTTCCAGGCCTTCGGTGTAATCAATCTCGGCACCCACCAGATACTGGAAGCTCATCGGATCGATCAGCAGTTGCACCCCGTTTTTGCTCAGCACGGTATCGTCTTCATTGGCTACTTCGTCAAAGGTGAACCCGTACTGAAAACCGGAGCATCCGCCGCCGCTGACGAACACGCGCAACTTGAGGTCGGCATTGCCTTCTTCCTCGATCAACTGCTTTACCTTGCTGGCCGCGCTGTCGGTGAACAGCAGCGGGTCTTGCATCTCGGTTACTGTATTCATGGTTTACTCCATATGTGATTAATTACTGCCCATTCCCTTGAACGCGATCACTTTGTCAGTTCCGGCATTCTCCTGATGAACAAGCTTTCCTTCAACTACCGCGCCTATCTGGATCTCCAGCGTTTTGTAATGCACATCACCTGTGACCCTGGCTTTGGCTTGCAGTTCCATGTACTCGGTAGCATGTACTGGGCCATCTACCAGGCCATTTACCACCAGATGTGCCACTTCCACCTTGCCCCTGATGCGACCATGCTCGCTCAATACCAGCGTGCATGGCTTGCCCTTGACGGCAATCGCATCGCCCTTGATCTCGCCATCCACACGCAATCCGCCGCTGAAACTGAGATTGCCTTCTATCTTTGTTTCCGCCCCAATCAATGTATCGATTCGATTCTGCGGTTTACTGTGCCGTTTCCTGAACATGGAGCATTCTCCCCTGTTTTTAACCCTGGAACAAGGTGATGTTCTTTTTTATCCTGGGTTCATTTTCACCGTGCTCAAAAATCCGTATCTGCGCGCTGATCAACTGAGCATCCGCCGGCAGCTTGAAACTGTTCTCTACGTTCTGGTAATACTTGAACTTGAGCCGGGCAGAGGCGTCAGCTTCAGGATTTTCTGGAAACAATAATACTACATTTTTGCCTGCTACTTGCGTATTGACCAGTAACTGCAGGCTGCCCTGAAAATCCTTTGCGCGTGCCTGACCATCGCGTACCAGCAGGAAGCGGTAATGAAATTCTCCAGGCATGCCGTCCTGCTCCAGTTTGAAGCGGGGTATCGACAGTTCGCCTGCATGCTTGCCGGGCGCAGTCAGATTCTGAAAAAATGCCAGATCTTCCTTTAGTTCGGCGTTCGATTCATTCAGGATCTTCAATTGCCGGGCGGTCTCCAGGTTGGCTGCGTGGTCGATCTGCGCCTGCCGTTCATTCGTCTCCGACAACTTGGCCAATCGTGTGTTTTCACTCTGCAACTTGGTAACCTGACTACGCAATTGTTCCAGTTCGAGGGTTGTCTGGCTACGGTTGAAGCCGGCAAGCTCCAGTCCGGAGTCGTACGCCCACCATACCAGGCCGCCTGCCAGCAGGATAAAGGGCAGGACCAGCGCCCAGCGTACATACCAAGGCACAAAAGGGCGCACAGCCAAGCGCGGCGCAGTGATGCTGAATTTGCGATTGAATTTGCGCAGCATCAGGGCAGCAGGGGTACCGTTCCCAGTGCGGTCGCCTCGGGCAGGCCGAACATGATATTCATGTTTTGCACGGCTTGGCCGGCAGCACCTTTGACCAGGTTGTCGATGACAGAAAGCACCACCACGGTATCGCCATTCTGGGGAATGTGCACGGCGATACGGCAGCAATTGCTGCCCCGCACCGAACGGGTCTCCGGATGGCTGCCCGCTGGCAACACGTCCACGAAAGGCTCGTTGGCGTAGCGTTGCTCGAACAGAGCCTGCAGTTTGCCAGCGTCAGCCTGCTTCATCCGGGCGTATAGCGTGGCATGGATGCCCCGTATCATCGGCGTGAGATGCGGCACAAAGGTCAGCCCGACATTCTGCCCGGATGCCTGCTCCAGTCCTTGCCGAATCTCCGGCAAATGACGGTGCCCAGGTACGCCATAGGCCTTGAAGTTGTCTGCTGCCTCAGAGAACAGAAAACCAATCTCCGCCTTGCGTCCGGCGCCTGATACGCCGGATTTTGCATCCGCGATCAATCCGCTCGAATCCACCAGGCCAGCCTCCAGTAACGGGATAAAGCCCAGTTGCACTGCAGTCGGATAGCAGCCGGGATTGGCCACCAGCCGGGCGCCCTTGATCTGTTCGCGATTCACTTCCGGCAAGCCATAAACCGCTTCAGCTACCAGTCCGGGACAGGCGTGACTCATGCCATACCATTTTTCCCACAGTGCGACATCCTTGATGCGAAAATCGGCCGCCAGGTCGATCACCCGCACACCCGCATCCAGCAGGGATTGCGCCTGTTTCATGGCGATGCCATTGGGCGTGGCGAAAAACACCAGCTCGCACTGCTCAAGCCGTGCTTCGTCCGGGTGTACAAAAGCCAGGTCCACATGACCGCGCAGGCTTGGGAACATCTGGTTGACCGGCGTTCCCGCATCGGCGCGCGAAGTGATGGTGCGCAATTCCACATCGGGATGCAATGCCAGCAACCGCAGCAATTCGACGCCGGTGTAACCTGTGCCTCCTACAATACCCACCTTGATCACTGCATACTCCTGATTAGCTGATTGGCGCAACGGCCAAATAATACACGGAAATGACAAAGCCGCCCGAAGGCGGCCTTGTCTGAAACAACCCAACGCTTAACGCTTGGAGAATTGTTTGCGGCGACGCGCCTTGCGCAGGCCCACTTTTTTGCGTTCCACTTCACGCGCATCGCGGGTGACCAGGCCGGCCTTGCTCAAGGTCGGCTTGAGACTGGCATCGAAATCGATCAGGGCGCGGGTGATCCCGTGGCGCACTGCACCGGCCTGGCCGGATTCGCCGCCGCCGGATACATTCACCATGATGTCGAACTTGTCGAGGTTGTCGGTCAGCACCAGCGGCTGGCGCACAACCATGCGCCCGGTCTCGCGGGAAAAGAACACGTCCACCGGCTTGTCATTGACAACGATGCTGCCCTTGCCGGGCTTGATGAACACACGCGCTACTGCGCTCTTGCGGCGGCCGGTGCCGTAGTTATAATTTACGCTCATGGATTAGGCTTTCAACAAATCAACAGGTTTAGGTTGCTGCGCGGCATGGGGATGCTCCGTGCCGCTATAAATTTTCAGCTTGCGCAGCATGGCATAACCCAGCGGACCCTTTGGCAGCATGCCTTTCACCGCATTTTGCAGCACGCGGTCTGGATGGCGCTGTTGCAGCTTGGTGAAATTGGTTTCATTGATGCCGCCAGGGTAACCGGTGTGGCGATAATATTTCTTGTCTTCGGCCTTGTTGCCGGTCACGCGCAGCTTGTCGGCATTGACCACGACGATGAAATCGCCAGTGTCCACGTGCGGCGTATAGATGGCCTTGTGCTTGCCGCGCAGGCGTGCCGCTATCTGGCTGGCCAGGCGACCCAATATCTTGTCTGCGGCATCTACCAGGTACCAGTCGTGCTGGACTTCCTGCGGCTTGGCGGAAAACGTTTTCATGGCAATTCCTGAATACAAAAAATCTTGAAGGGCGCGAATTCTAAGGTAAATGACAACCTTGTGTCAAACGCTTTGTGCGCTGATGGCGGGCAAAAACAAACCCCGCATGCAGCGGGGTTTGTCGGTTAAATCAGTTTCAAAAAGCAGGCATTACATCATGCCGCCCATACCACCCATACCGCCCATGCCGCCCATGCCGCCCATGTCACCGCCACCCATGCCGCCGACAGACTTGTCTTCCGGCTGTTCGGCAACCATGCAGGCCGTAGTCAGCATCAAACCGGCGATGGAAGCGGCGTTTTGCAACGCGACGCGGGTCACCTTGGTAGGATCGACCACACCCATCGCCAGCATGTCGCCATACTCGCTGGTTGCGGCGTTATAGCCATAGCTGCCCTTGTTCTCCAGCACCTTGTTGACCACTACCGATGGTTCGTCGCCGGCATTGGACACAATGGCACGCAACGGGGATTCCATGGCGCGCAGCACGATGGTTATGCCGGCGTCCTGGTCATGGTTGTCGCCTTTCAGGCCGGATACAGCGACCTTGGCACGCAACAGGGCTACGCCGCCTCCGGGAACGATACCTTCTTCCCAGGCAGCACGGGTCGCGTGCAGTGCGTCTTCGATGCGCGCTTTCTTCTCTTTCATTTCCACTTCGGTTGCCGCGCCAACTTTGATCACAGCAACACCGCCGGCCAGTTTGGCCTTGCGCTCCTGCAGCTTTTCCTTGTCGTAATCACTGGTGGATTCTTCGGCTTGCTTGTTGATCTGGTTGATACGACCCTTGATGGCGTCTTCCTTGCCGGCGCCGTCGATGATGATGGTGTCTTCCTTGCCAACCTCGATGCGCTTGGCCTGGCCCAGTTCTTCCAGCGTGGCTTTTTCCAGTGACAGGCCGACTTCTTCGGCGATAACCGTGCCGCCGGTCAGGATGGCGATGTCTTCCAGCATGGACTTGCGGCGATCGCCGAAGCCCGGGGCCTTGACCGCAACGGTCTTCAGGATGCCGCGAATGTTGTTCACCACCAGGGTGGCCAGCGCTTCGCCATCCACGTCTTCAGCCACGATCAACAGCGGACGGCCAGCCTTGGCGACTTGTTCCAGCAAGGGCAGCAGGTCGCGGATATTGGAGATCTTTTTGTCGTGCAACAGGATGAAGGGGTTTTCCATCGCCGCAATTTGCCGGTCAGGATTGTTGATGAAGTAAGGCGACAGGTAACCGCGGTCGAATTGCATGCCTTCAACGACTTCCAGTTCATCTTCGAGGACTTGCCGTCTTCGACAGTGATGACGCCTTCTTTGCCGACCTTGTCCATCGCATCAGCGATGATCTTGCCGATATGGCATCGGAGTTGGCGGAGATGGAACCGACCTGTGCGATTTCCTTGCTGGTGGTGCAAGGCTTGGAAATCTTCTTCAGTTCAGCAACGGCAGCGATGACCGCCTGGTCGATACCGCGCTTCAGGTCCATCGGGTTCATGCCGGCAGCAACAAATTTCATGCCTTCCTGCACGATGGACTGCGCCAGCACGGTTGCAGTGGTGGTGCCGTCACCGGCCACGTCGGAAGTCTTGGAAGCGACTTCCTTGACCATCTGGGCGCCCATGTTCTCGAACTTGTCTTTCAGTTCGATCTCCTTGGCGACGGATACGCCGTCCTTGGTGATGGTGGGTGCGCCGTAGGAACGGTCCAGCACCACATTGCGGCCTTTCGGGCCAAGCGTGACCTTGACCGCATCGGCCAGGATGTTGACACCGACGACCATCTTGCTGCGTGCGGCGTCATGAAATTTTACGTCTTTTGCTGCCATGATTTTTATCTCCTGTTATCTCGTGTAGGGTGAGTCTGAGTGTTGGGTTAAGGCCTTTGACCTGACCCGACTTACGCTTCAACCACGCCGATGATGTCGTCTTCGCGCATGGTCAGTATTCATCGCCATCCATCTTGAAAGCTCTGCCCGGCATATTTTCCGAACAACACCTTGTCGCCGACCTTCACATTCATCGGGCGCAGCTTGCCGTCGTCGCCGACCTTGCCGTTGCCGACAGCCACGATTTCACCTTGATCCGGCTTTTCTGCAGCTGAATCGGGAATCACGATGCCGGACGCAGTTTTACGTTCTTCTTCCAGGCGCTTGACAATAACGCGGTCATGCAAGGGACGAACTTTCATATTATTCTCCTGAAAACAATGAATTGAATTAGAAACAGCGCTGCTGGTTAGCACTCGCCTGTTGCGACTGCTAATAATAGGGGTGTCCCGCTCCGATTTCAAGTGCGAAGTGAAAATATTCTTAAAGAACTCCGACTTGGGAAAAGTGGGTTTGCGTTAATGCTGGTGAAAGATTCGGTTATTAATATCGACTGCCATGAAGACGTGTAATCGGTTCCGACCCAATTTCTTGCGATTATGACTTTAGTAGCGTTTCCCTTCAGCGACTTGAGAAATATTCTATCCCGCTTCGCCGGCAAAAAATCGCCAATCAAGCCCGGCGCCATTCCCCGGCGCATTGGCGACTATCCGGTCGTGCGCCAGATAGGACAGGGAGCAAGCTCCAACGTCTATCTCGGCGTTCATGAAAAGACACTTGCATCGGTTGCGATCAAGATATTGCGCGAAGAATGCAAGACCGAGGAGCACAAGCAGATGTTTGCTACCGAGGCCTCATTGTGCGGTTTGATGGATAACCCGAACATCGTAAGCATCCTCGATGCCGACCTGGATTACGAGGATGGTGCATATCTGATCATGGAATATATCAACGGTCAGTCACTGGACAAATTTTCCAGACCCAACGCATTACTGCCCACGGATGCAGTTATCGATGCCATCAAGCAGACGGCGCAAGCGCTCAGGCACTCTTCCGGAAAAGGCATCATCCATCGCGATGTCAAGCCGGACAACCTGATACGCTCCGCTACCGGGCAGGTCAAACTCTCGGATTTTGGCTGTGCGATAGTCAATGAACCCAATGCTGCACCGATTGCGGTAGCCGGAAGCGTGGCATACATGTCGCCGGAACAATTGGCCGGCAAAGCGCTGGATCACAAGTCGGACATATATTCGCTGGGTGCTGTTTTTTACAGGTTGTTGACCGGGCACTATTCATTCGATGCCGTCAGCGCGGAGGATGCCGTGCAGAAAATCCTGAAGCATCCCCATGTTCCGGTTGCGGCGCGGCGCCAGGGAATTCCCGCAGAATTGTCCGGCATCATAGACAAGGCGCTGAAAAAAGATCCCGAACACCGGCATAAAACCTGGGACGAGTTCGTGCACGAGATCGAAAATGCGCAGCTGGCGATGCACGCCAAGTACGACTATGGCTACGACATGTTACGCGGCTTCTGCGATATCACCCTGAAGCATTTTCTTGCAGATCAACAGGGAGAGTTGCTGCGTGGTTACTGCGACCTGGCCATGAAACAAAGCCACACGAATACTTTCGAATTGCCGGCCAGCCCGCCGAAGTATGATTTTCCCGAAAGCGACTTTCGGTTAATCCTCGGTATGACCGGTTAAAGACTGGCCACACCGGCCTGGTGCGCCTGCTCATCGGCGAAATAGCTGCTGCGCACCATCGGCCCGCAGGCGGCATGGGAGAATCCCATCTCCCTGGCTGCGTCCTCGAACACCTTGAATGTCTCCGGCGGCACATAGCGCAGCACCGGCAAGTGGCCGTCAGAGGGTTGCAGGTACTGTCCCAGCGTCAGCATCTCCACATCGTGGGCGCGCAGGTCCCGCATCACTTGCAGTACTTCCTCATCGGTCTCGCCCAGTCCCAGCATCAGGCCTGACTTGGTCATCACGTGCGGGAAGCGCGCCTTGAAATCCTTCAGCAGCTTGAGCGAATGCGCGTAGTCCGCGCCGGGGCGCGCGAGTTGGTACAGGCGTGGCACGGTTTCCAGATTGTGATTGAGCACGTCGGGCAGGCTATCTGCCAGGGTATCGAGCGCCACATCGAGGCGGCCACGGAAATCCGGCACCAGCGTTTCCAGCCGGGTGTTGGGAGACGAAGCGCGGATCGCGCTCAGGCAGTCGGCGAAATGTCGTGCGCCCCCATCGCGCAGGTCGTCGCGGTCCACGCTGGTGATCACCACATACTTCAGTTTCAGCAGCGCGATGGATTGCGCCAGATGCAGCGGTTCGTTCGCATCCGGCGCCAGCGGCTTGCCGTGCGCCACGTCGCAGAACGGGCAGCGACGCGTGCACACGTCACCCAGGATCATGAACGTTGCAGTGCCTTTGCCGAAGCATTCGCCGATGTTCGGGCAGGATGCCTCCTCGCATACCGTGTGCAGATTGTGCTCGCGCAGCAGGCGCTTCACATCGTGGTAACCCTGGCCGCCGCCGGTCTTCACGCGTATCCATTCCGGCTTGCGCAGGCGCTGCTGCAACGGGACGATCTTGATCGGGTTGCGCGCGGTCTTGGAATGGCCTGTCTGCTTTTCGATAGTACTCATGACATTTTCTTTTGGTAAGGACCCGCATTATAGATTGCTGCGCTGGTTGCAACAGAGGCCAAATGTTTTTGCAAGCCATGGATCAGATTCTGCGCCAGCATCGCCTGCAGCTCGTTGATCGAGTCGGAGATGCCGAGTTGGCAGGCTTGCGTGACAGGCAGGCCGGGGAAGCCGCACGGGTTGATGTTGGCGAAGGGGGCGAGATTCATGTCCACATTGAACGACAGGCCGTGATAGCAGCAGCCGTTCTTTATCTTCAGTCCCAGCGCGGCGATCTTCGCATCGCCGACATAGACGCCGGGCGCGTCATTGCGTCCGTGTGCGGCCACGCCGAATTCGCCGAGCAGGTCGATCACGGCCTGTTCCATCAGGCGCACCAGTTCGCGCACGTTGATCTGCCAGCGGCGTAGATCCAGCAACAGGTAGGCGACGATCTGGCCGGGGCCGTGATAGGTGATCTGGCCGCCGCGATCGATCTTTACGACGGGGATTTCGGTGTTGTGCAGCAGGTGTTCGGGTTTGCCTGCCTGTCCCTGCGTATAGACCGGCGGGTGTTGCACCAGCCAGATCTCATCCTGCGTTGAAGCGATGCGTTGAGCGGTAAAGTCTTTCATCGCCAGCCAGGTGGGGCGGTATTCGACCAGACCCAGGGAACGGACCTGAATCGAGTGCTGGATTTTCATAGCACCATCACCACCATTGGATGGTCGCACAGCTCCTGGTACAACGCATCGAGCTGTTCGCGCGAGGTGGCACGCACGGTGCAAGTGAGACTCAGGTAACGCGACTGGCTGCTGTTTCTTATCTGCATGGTGCCAGCCTGGAAATCCGGGTCATGGCGCACCATGACTGCCATCACTGCCTGCGCAAATCCCTGCTGCGCTTGTCCGAACACCTTGATCGGGAAATCACAGGGGTAATCGATGGGAGAGGCTGAGAGTGTCATGGTATCCACGGTTGGTCGCAGGTCGGGTCAGCGAAGCGTAGTCCGACGTTTGCATGTTGGGTCACGGCGCAAAAATGCGCCTGACCCAACCTATATGTTTTTTCGCATCACGTCGCGTTTGAAATCCTGGTACAGCTTGTGCAGCCGGGCGAACATCGGGCCGGGTACTCCCGTGCCCACCGGTTTGCCGTCGAGCCGGGTGACGGCGAGCACTTCCTTGGTGCTTGAAGTGAGCAGGAGTTCGTCGGCATCCAGCACTTCAGCCTTGGCGATCTTGCGCACCTGATGCGGAATGGCGTTCGCGGCGGCGAGTTCCAGCACCACGTCGTAGGTGATGCCGGGCAGCATCAGGTTATCCTTGGGCGGTGCGAGCAGGGTGCCGTTCTTGACCACGAAGATGTTGCTGGCGGCGCCTTCGGTCATGAAACTGTCGTCGCGGATCAGGATGGTTTCGGCGCAGTCGGCGTCCACCGCCAGTTGGCGCAGCAGCACGTTAGGCAACAGCGCGATGGATTTGATGTCGCAGCGCAGCCAGCGGTTGTCCGCCGCAGTCACCGCACCAACGCCGCTTTGCAGCAATTCGGCGGGCGGGGCGGGTAGCGGGTTGCTCATCATGAATACGGTGGGTGGTACCGGCGGCCGGGGGAAGGCGTGGTCGCGCCTGGCCACGCCGCGCGTGATATGCAGGTAAAGATACTGGTCGTCACCCGGGTTCAGAGCAATGAGTTCACTGACGAGCGCTGTCCATTCGGCATCGCTGTGTGGATTGCTCAAGCGTATGCCATCCAGGCTTTGCTGTAATCGTCTCAGGTGGTCAGCCAGACGGAAGGAGTGGCGCGAGTAGACAGGAATGACTTCATATACGCCATCGCCAAATATGAAACCCCGGTCCAGCACCGGGATGCGGGCTTCCTCCAGCGGCATGAATTGCCCGTTCAGATACACAGTCATGATTCTTCCTTATTGGAACAGCAGGAGGATATTATCCCAGCCGCGCAGGAATACGTTAGCCAGAGGCACGGACTCCAGCGCCAAAAGGGGGAATTCGCCATACGGTTTGCCGTTCAGTTCGAGCTTGAGGGTCCCCATCTGCGAGCCTGACTGGACCGGCGCAACGATGGGTTGCCCAGTTTCCATGGTTGCCTTCAATTGCTTCGATTGTCCGGTCGGGAGAGTCAGGAACAGATCGTTCCGAAAACCAATGCTGATCTGATCTTCAGTACCTTTCCATACGCGCAACCTGGCAACAGGCTGGTTCTTCTGGTACAGGCGCATCAATTCGAAATTCTGGAATCCGTAATTCAGCAATTTCTGGCTTTCCGAGGCGCGAAGATTGTCGGATGCAGTACCGGTCACTACCGAGATCAGCCGGCGGTTGCCACGCTTCGCTGAAGCCACCAGGCAATATCCGGCGGATTCGGTATGGCCGGTTTTCATTCCATCCACATACGGATCCATCCACAGCAGGCGGTTGCGGTTGGCCTGACGGATATTGTTGTATTGGTAATCGCGCTGGCTGTAGAGAGGATAGTATTCGGGGAAGTCGTGGATGAGCGCGGCAGCCAGCAGTGCCAGATCATAGGCGCTGGAATAATGGTGCGGATCAGGCATGCCGGTGGCATTCATGAAGTGGGTATCCTTCATGCCAAGCTGTTGCGCTTCCTTGTTCATCATGTTGACGAATTTCCCCTCGGTACCGGCAATTGTTTCAGCCAGTACGCGCGCGGCGTCGTTGCCGGATTGAACAATGAGCCCGCTCAGCAATTCCGTAACCGTCACCGGAATGCGGGGGTCTAGAAACATCCGCGATTCGTCCCCGTCAGTATGCAATGCATCTACTGAAGGAGTGATGCTCTGGTCGGCTTTGATGCTGCCGCTCCGGAGCGCCGCGAAACTCAGGTAAGCGGTCATCAGCTTGGTCAATGACGCCGGCTCTATCCGTGTCTGGCTGTTTTCGCTGGCCAGGACCTGGTTGCTGTCGTAATCGAACAGCAGCCAGGATTTGGCGGAAAGCACAGGGGCGGACGGTTGCTGCGCCTGTTGAGCAAGTACGGTGGGGATCGACAACAGGGCAATCAGGAATATCAATACACGTTTCATCGGCTTCGGAATGTCTGCGACCGGTTAATGCCGGGTAGCACAGGTTATGGGTTATTGGAACTCGCTGGCAAGCATGCGCTGTCTCTAATTGTAGCGCTATCGGCTTGATCACGATTTTTGGCGTGGCGGGAATATGACCTGTTATCGGTCGATCCTTCCGGCGTTATGGATTTTATCGCCAAGTGCAGGAACAGGACAATTGAATGTATTCCGAATATCATGCAGGCCTTCTACAATTTTGTCTGGAGAGTTGGATGCGTCAATTGATCGGTTTGCTGGCGGGAATATTCTGCAGCATTTCAGTAGCGGCAGCACAGGACGTGGTAGTCAGCGATGCATGGGTGCGTGCAACAGCGCCTGGACAGGCTAACGGATCCCTGGAATTTTCCATTGTCAGTAATAAAGACGCGACGCTGGTCGCTGTTTCAAGCCCGGTGGCGGGTACGGTGGAATTGCATAGCATGACCCACGAAAATGGCATGATGAAAATGCGTGCCATCGATTCCATCGCCCTGCCTGCCGGCAAGACAGTAGATCTTGCGGCGAGCGGCAAGCACGTCATGCTGATCGGCTTGAAACAGCCGCTCGCGGCAGGCGCAAGCATCCCATTTACACTTACCGTGCAATATGCCGACAACAGCAAGGCCACGATCGATGCCAGTGTCGAAGTCAGCCCAATAACGGCGACCCATGATATGAGCCATCAGCATGACATGAAGGACATGCCCGATATGCCTGGCATGTGATTCCTGCTGCCGGACTCTTGAAACCGGGATTCGCCATCCACATATTAGGATGCAAGGGGAATGTTCCCCGTTACCTGGCATGGAGGACAAAATGGCAAATCTGGTAAGATTCAATCCGGCAGACGATGCTTTCGACGACCTGTTTCGCGGTTTTTTCATGCGTCCAGTACGCATGGAAGACTCGCCGGAAGTGCAGATCAAGATGGACGTGAAGGAAGACGACAAGGCATATAAAGTGCACGCCGAGATTCCTGGCGTGAGCAAGGAAGACATCCATATCACAATTGACGGCAATCAGGTGGCGATCAGCGCCGAGGTGAAGAAGGAAAAGGAAGTCAAGGACGGCGAAAAAGTACTGCGTAGCGAGCGCTACTATGGCAAGGTTTCGCGCGCCTTCACGCTTGGGCAGGACGTGGACGATACTGCCGCGCTGGCAAAATACAACAACGGCATTCTCGACCTGACCTTGCCCAAGAAAGCTGCAACCAAATCCAGACAAGTGACGGTTCAGTAAGCGCGCGGTTTGGGATTGCAAATAACGGGCGGCTGTAGCCGCCCGTTATTTTGCCCCTGGCTATGCAGGGATAGGTGGTTCCCGCAGATGCAAGTGAGTTGATCCGAGTAAGCACAGACTACGTACACAAGGGGCGGCAGCAAGCCATTTTTTTGTTATTGGGTGCCGGACAGGGCGGCTTCTGAGGTAAAATTCGCGGTAGTTACCATGCCTTGATCTTTTTAGGAAAGCCCATGTCCCTTACCCCTTCCGCCGCCGACAAGAAAGCACGCACTCTTTCCGAGGCGATGCCTTACATCCAGCGTTTCTTTGACAAGACCATCGTGGTGAAATACGGCGGCAATGCGATGACCGAGCCGGTGTTGCAGGAAAGTTTTGCCAGCGACGTGGTGCTGCTGAAACTGGTCGGCATGAATCCGGTGGTAGTGCATGGCGGCGGGCCGCAGATCAACGACCTGCTGAACCGAGTGGGGAAGCAGGGTACTTTCGTGCAGGGTATGCGGGTAACCGACGAAGAAACCATGGATGTGGTCGAAATGGTGCTGGGCAAGGTCAACAAGGACATCGTCAACCTGATCAACCGGCATGGCGGCAAGGCGGTGGGACTGACCGGGCAGGATGGCGCGTTCATCCGCGCCGAAAAAATGCTGCTGGAAAGCCGCGACGAACCAGGCAAGATGCTGGATATCGGCCTGGTCGGAGAGATCAGCTCGATCGATCCTTCCATCATCACTTTCCTCGATTCCGGCGATTTCATCCCGGTCATCGCGCCGATCGGAGTCGCGCCCAATGGCGATACGCTGAATATCAACGCCGATGTCGTGGCAGGAAAGCTGGCGGAAGTGCTGCGCGCAGAGAAACTGGTGATGCTGACCAACATGCCGGGTGTGCTGGACAAGGATGGCGAATTGCTGACCGGGTTAACGCCTAAACAGATTGATGACATGGTGACGGACGGCAGCCTGTCCGGCGGCATGCTGCCCAAGATCAGTTCCGCACTGGACGCCGCGCGCAGCGGGGTGAAGTCGGTGCACATCATCGATGGCCGGGTGGAGCATGCGCTGTTGCTGGAAATTTTGACTGATGAGGGTGTGGGGACGCTCATCAAAAGTAAATGAGCAAGCTGGTCTGGATTTTCGATCTGGACAACACGCTGCATGATGCAACACCCCATATCTTTCCGCACATCAACAGAGGCATGACGGCGTACCTGCAACAGCATCTGGGACTGGACGAACAGGCGGCGAGCGAGTTGCGCATGGATTACTGGAAGCGCTATGGCGCGACACTCTCCGGCATGATGAAACATCACCACACCGATCCGGAACATTTCCTGTGGCATACGCACCGGTTTCCGGAATTGCCGCAGATGGTATTGCGCGACCCGCGCCTGCGTCATGTTTTGAAGCGATTGCCGGGCCGGAAGATCCTGTTTTCGAATGCGCCGCAGGTCTATGCGCGCAGGGTGCTCGAGCTGCTGCGGGTGAACGATCTGTTCGAAGGTGTATTCGCCATCGAGCACGCGCGCTTCCGGCCCAAGCCGCAGATAGCCGCTTTCGTGCAATTGCTGCGCGAATACCGGCTCAGTCCGGCGCGTTGCGTGATGGTGGAAGACAGTGCGGAGAACCTGCATACGGCGAAACGCCTGGGGATGCGCACGGTATGGGTGGATGCCACGCAGCGTTCACCGGCATATGTGGATGTGAAGATCAGGGACGTGATGGATCTGCCGCGCGCCTTGTCGCGGCTGATGTGAATACTTCCCGCATGCGGGAGCGGGAATTGACAAAAGGGGAACGAAATGGCGAGCAAACCGGGCGAACGCAAAATGCAGATCCTGCAAACCATCGCCTCCATGCTGGAGAAACCCAAGGGCGACAAGATCACCACCGCCCTGCTGGCGGCCAGGCTGGACGTGTCCGAAGCAGCTTTGTACCGCCACTTCGCCAGCAAGGCGCAGATGTTCGAAGGACTGATCGAATTCATCGAGCAGACCGTGTTCGGGCTGGCCAACAAGATCACCGCCGAAGAGAGTAACGGGTTGAAGCAGGTGGAAGGCATACTTGCCATGCTGCTCGGTTTTGCGCAGAAGAACCGCGGCATGACGCGTGTGCTGATCGGCGATGCGCTGGTCAACGAGGATGAACGCCTGCAGGTGCGCATCAACCAGTTTCTCGACCGCATCGAGACTACGCTAAAGCAAGCGCTGCGCATCGCAGTGACGCAGGGCGAACTGGACACTGCCACCGATATCGGTGCAAAGGCCAACCTGCTGTTATGCTATGTCATTGGTCGCTGGCAACTGTTCGGCAAGAGCGGATTCGCGCGCGACCCGATGGCGCAGTGGCCGCAACAGTGGGCTATCCTTTCACACTGACAGGCAATTCCATGATACTGATCCTGAGTTCAAATACCGACCAGCAAGGCGCTGATTTCCAGCAACTGATGAACCATCTCGGCGGTCTGCAGGGCATCCGCACGCGCATCCACACCGAACGCGGCGCCGAGCAGACGTTGACCGAGATCTACCTGATCGGCAACACGCTGCCGCTGGACATCGGCGAGATGAAGAACCTGCCGTGCGTGGAGCGCGTGGTGCGCGTGTCGGAGGAATACCGGATACTGGGGCGCCACAGCGATGATCCGCGCGCCGCATACTTTGACTATAACGGCGTGCGCTTCGGCCAGGACACGCTCAATGTGTTCGCCGGCCTGTGCGCAGTGGATAACCCTGAGCATGTCGAGATGATGCTGAAAGCCTTGCGCGACAATGGCCAGGTTTGTACGCGCATGGGCGCATACAAACCGCGCACCAGCCCATATGCGTTCCAGGGCCACGGCAAGAACTGCTTGCCATATGTGTTCGAACTGGCGGGCAAATACGGCATGAAAGTGATCGCGATGGAGATCACGCACGAATCCCACCTCGACGAGATACGCGCGGCGCTGCAACAGACCGGCGATCCCGCCGGCGTGATGCTGCAGATCGGCACGCGCAACACACAGAATTTCGAGCTGCTTAAGATCGTCGGGCGCCAGCAGCAATTCCCGGTACTGCTCAAGCGCGGTTTCGGCATCACCCTGGACGAGTCGCTGAATGCCGCGGAATACCTGGCATCCGAAGGCAACCGCAACGTGGTGTTCGGCCTGCGAGGGATGAAGACCAACATGGGCGACCCGCACCGCAATTTCGTCGACTTTGCGCACGTGCCGGTGGTCAAGCGACTGACCAGGATGCCGGTGTGCATCGATCCCTCGCACTCGGTCGGCACGCGCGCCGCCTCGTCGGACGGTATTCTCGACGTGATGCATGTCACCGCCCAGGGTGTGGTGGCAGGGGCCAACATGGTGCTGGTGGATTTCCATCCGGTGCCTACCAAGGCGCTGGTAGATGGTCCGCAGGCGTTGACGCTGAAGGAACTGCCTTATTTCCTCGAGGATGTGCAGATCGCCCGCGAGGCATACCTGAAGCGGGTAGCTTTGCTGCAGAAATACCTGTAGCTTGGGCTGAGCCAGTGAAGCCCAACAGTTGCTGAGAATAATGCCGAATTTTGCTACGCCTTGCCCGGTTTGCCGCCTGGTGCGGCTGGCTGCCATTTTTATACTGGTTGCTGCGGCGCCTGTTTTTGGTCTGACTATTACCGACGACAGCGGCGCCAAACTTGCCTTCGAACAACCGCCCCGGCGCATCATTTCGCTTGCCCCGAGTATCACTGAACTGGCATACGCTGCCGGATTGGGAGAACATATGGTGGCGGTTACCGCATACAGCAATTTTCCCGCGGCAGCAAAAAAACTGCCGTTAGTTGGCGATGCATTTCGCCTCGACTGGGAGCGCATCGTTGCGCTCAAGCCGGATCTGGTACTGGCGTGGCAAAGTGGATTGTCGGCCCGCGACCGTGCTTCCTTCGAGAAACTGAAATTGAAACTGCTGGTGCTTGAACCGCGCCGCCTGGACGATATTCCCAAAGCCTTGCGCCTGCTCGGTCGGGTTTCGGGAGCGGCCGTGATGGCAGAATCCGCTGCCCGGGACTTCGAGCAGCGACGCGACGCGTTGCGCAAACGATATGCAGCGCATCCTGTCGTGCGCGTCTATTTCCAGATTGCCGATTCGCCCTTGCTGACGATCAACGGTAAACACATCATCAGCGATGTGCTGCATCTGTGTGGCGCGGAAAATGTGTTTGCCGGCGCCCTGCCGCTGACCCCGGTCGTTTCAGATGAAGCCCTGGTCAGGGAACAGCCGCAGGTTTTGCTCGGCATCGCAGACTCGCCCCGGCAGGCCGAACAGATCACCGGTCAATGGCGCAAACTGCCGTTGCTTGCCGCCAAAAAGGGACATATGGCGTTTGTCGCCTCCGACCTGATCAGCCGTCCTTCCCCCCGAATCCTGCTGGGTGCCGAACAGGTGTGTAACAGCGTGGATCTGGCGCGAGGCCCTATATAAACTATCGACCATGAAGTCGGATGGGAAAAGTTGCCGCGTCACGGGATGTCCTCACGCAAGCGCTAGTGCTGGCAGTTTGGGCAATAAAAGGATGAGCGCTGTCCCTGCCGGATCAGTTTGATAATCGCAGTACACTTTCGGCAGCGGTCCCCGGCCTTCCCATATACAAAATACTGTTGTTGAAAATATCCCGGTTCTCCCGCACTGTTTACGAAGTCGCGCAGCGTGCTACCGCCCTGCTTGATGGCGGCGGCAAGGGTGGCACGAATTTCCTCGACCAGTCTTGCGCAACGCGGCAGGCTGAGCTTGCCGGCGGCAAGTTGCGGCCTGATGCCTGCTCGGAACAGGGCTTCACTGGCGTAGATATTGCCGACGCCGACCACCACATGGTTGTCCATGATGACGAGTTTTATCGCGGCTTTGCGATTGCGCGTGGCGCGGTAGAGATACGCAGCATCGAATTCACTTTCCAGCGGTTCCGGCCCGAGCCTGGCCAGCAACGGATGATCCGAAACATCGCCCGCATGCCACAGCACAGACCCGAAGCGGCGCGGGTCGCGCAGTCGCATCAGCTTGCCGTTGTCCAGGATCAGGTCGAAATGATCGTGTTTTCCGGCCGGCGTGCCGACAGGCAGGATGCGCAGGCTGCCGGACATGCCGAGATGCAGGATCAGGGTGCCGTGATCGAATTCTAGCAGCAGGTATTTCGCGCGGCGATGCAGGGCGCGGATGGTCTGGTTGCGCAACTGGCCGGGCAGGGTCCTGGGGACCGGCCAGCGCAGTTGCGGCTGGCGGATGACGACATTGGCGACACACTGTCCGGACAGGTGCGGTGCCAGTCCGCGCAGGGTGGTTTCAACTTCGGGGAGTTCGGGCATGGTGGGGATTTGGTGATGGTTTTACCGTCGTCTGCGCCACCACAACACAACGCCCGCCAGTATCAGCAACAATGGCAGCACGATCACCAGGCTGATGCTGATGAAATTCAGTTGTGCCTTGCTCAGGGAGACCAGGCGGTCTTTTGATGCATGCGGCTGGATGGCGATGAATTTGTCATCGTTGGCAAGCCAGTTCACCATGTTGATGCCCAGGTCGAGATTGCCGCCGTTGCCGGAGTAGACATTGGCCAGAAAAGAGCCGCTGCCGACGACAACGATGCGCTGGTCGCGGTTGCTGATGTTGCGTTGCAGGGCGAGCGCGACGGTGACTGGGCCGGGCATGTCATGGGTCTTGTCGAATTGCGGTTTGTCCTGCAGCTTGCCGGTACTTACCCAGCCGCGCGGTGCAGCCTCCACCAGGGGAGTGATCCGCCAGGTTTTGTCTTTCTCCCAGCCAAGTGCGCGCGCGAACGGGAACACCGTGATCAGGTTGAAATCATGCGTGACGGCGTGGGCCGGGTAACTCGCGCCCAGCGCCCAATTTTCCGGCGCGCGCATCTCTGCGGCGGCGGGATCGATCACAATGCCGGGTGCAAGACGCAGCCCGAGTTTTGCGGCCAGTGGCTCCAGTCCATGCAGTGGTTCGGCATCCACCAGCCACAGCAGGTTGCCGCCGCCGTCGATGTAATGCAGCAGCTTGGCTGTTTCGCCCGGCAACAGGTCGAGCTGCGGCTGGGTGATGACCAGCGCGCTGGCATTTGTCGGCACATCCTGCGCGACGGTCAGGTTCAGGCTGTCGATGCGGTAGCTGTTCTGTTGCAGACGTTTGCCGAAATCGCCGAGGTCGCGATTGGCGATGCCATCCAGTTTGCGCTCACCGTGACCGTCCAGGTACAGCAACAGCTTTTCCCCGTTGTGCGCGAGTCGCAGCAGCGTGCCGGTCAGGGATGACTCACTCAGCATGGCAAGGGTTTCACTGCGCCCGCCGTATTCCACCAGCATCTCGCCGTTGGCCTGTATATCGGCCTTGCGAGCCTCATCCGGGTGCAGCATCGGGTCAACGAAGTCCAGCACCATGTCCGGCTTGTAGCGTTGATAAAGCGCCACGAAATCGCGGATCAGCTTGCGTATGTCAGCTTCCTTTGCGCTGTGGCCGGTGCTGAACACGGTAAGTTTCACTTCTCCCTGCAACATCCTCAATACATCGATGCTCCTGGCATCCAGGCTGTTGCTGTCATTTTGGGTGATGTCCCATTGCATCGGGTGGCGTGCGGCGACCTGGTAGACAACCATTGCGCCTGCGAACAGCAGGAGGGCGAAGACAAAGGTTTTGATTCTGCGCTTATCCATTTTTTACAGTAATTACGCTCATCCGCAGATGCTGTTGCTTTGGACTCGTCTTATCGTCAACCACAGAAAAACCGCACAAACTGTCAGAAAATATACCGTGTCGGCACTGTTCGGCAGCCCATGGGAGAAACTCTGCAGATGAGCGGTTGGGGTGAACGCACGTACCGGATTGTCGTCGCCGGTCGCGCTGGCTTCGACCAGCCAGGCGCCGAACAATACAGCCATCGAGCCGGTGGCTGCCAATAGCGGTTGCGCGGTAAGCGAGGAGACATACAGGCCAATTGCGGCGTAACTGGCGGCCAGCAGCAACAGCCCCAGAGCGTTGCCCAGTAGCAGGCCGAGGTCCAGTTGCGTGCCCGTGACCAGGGTCAGCATCATCAGGGTGCACGCTGTGATGACACATGCCAGGATCACCATCAGGCCGATATATTTGCCAAACACGATCTGAGCTGCCGAGATCGGTGCTGCCAGCAGCAACACCAGCGTCTGGTTGCGCCTCTCCTCCGCAAGCAGGCGCATGGTAAAGAGCGGTATCAGCATCATCAGGACCAGGGCGATCGTGTCATACATCGGCACGGTTATGGCTTGGGTTGCACCTGGTGCATTGGAAAGCTGCGCAAGCTGGTTTTGCACTTGCAGGAAGGCGTCGAGGCGCACCAGGAAGTACCATGCGAATATGAATTGCAGCACGGCCAACAGTATCCATGTTGTCGGTGCGGCGATCAGGTTGCGCAGTTCTTTAAATGCGATCAGTCGTATCATGTTGCTGGTTTTCCGGGCGCATGGTCTTCCGTCATCTGGATGTATATCGCTTCCAGATTCATTCGCTCACTGCCAAGTTGCATCATGTCTTTTTTGGTTCCGCCGTAGATCAGGCTGCCCTCCTGCATGATTTCGACGCGGTCGCAGATGCTTTCCACCTCGTTGATCAGGTGGGTGGAAAGAATCACGCTGTGCATTTCGCCCAACTCGCGGATCAGGGAACGTATGTCGCGGATTTGCGCCGGGTCAAGACCAACGGTTGGCTCGTCGAGAATGATGACATCCGGAGTATGTATGATCGCCTGGGCGATACCGACCCTTTGCTGGTAGCCCTTGGACAGAGTGCTGATGAACTTGTCGCCGGCCTCCTGCAGTCCGCAACGCTGTTTGGCCTGAATGAGGGAGTCTGCAATTTTGCTGGTCGGCACGAGGTGAAGCCTGGCGGCAAAAGCCAGATAGTCATCAACACGCATTTCCCTGTATATCGGGGGGGTATCTGGCAGGAAGCCGATATGTTCTCTGGCTGTTATCGGGTGGCGCATGAGATCGATGCCGCATACCTCGATTTGTCCTGAATGTGGCTGAAGAACTCCGCTAAGCAATTGCAGCGTAGTGCTTTTGCCTGCGCCATTGGGTCCGATCAAGCCAAGCACCTCACCGCGCTTCAGTTCCAGCGAGATACCATGGATGATTTCGCTATGGCCGTAGCGCCGGGTCAGGTTTCGTGCGGACAGGGTGGTCGGTGCGGCGGCGTTCATGATGCTGTATTTACGGTTGTGATGTATGCCCAATATAACCTAATATTAGTATCCCTATAATCTGATATCCATCATTGAAGATTTGAATTTTTTCCGGAAGCTCTGGTCCAACTGACTTCTGGTATCCGCAAAACCCGCTAACACTGAGATGTATATATGATGATGCTGAAGCGTAGTGCGATTATTCTTGCTTTTCTTGCCATTGCTGGTTGTGCCCATGCGCCGCAGCACCAGGCTGAATTCGTGAGCAGCGGCGCTCAGTCCGTAACCAGCGATGATGAATCTGGGGGCAGTGAAGATGCGCAGGATTCGATAGCCAATCCACACGGGGAAGTGCCGGAAGCGCAGGTTAAATTACCGAACGTGGACCTGGATAATAAGCTGCTGTATGACTTCCTGCTTGGCGAGGTCGCAAGCCAGCGCGGCAACCCGGCTATGGCGGCGCAAATCTATCTGGATCTGGCTAAAACTACCCGCGATCCTCGTGTTGCGCGCCGCGCCGGACAACTGGAGCTTGATGCGCATCAGACCGACAAGGCGATCGAGGCGCTTGAATTGTGGTTGCAACTCGACCCGGGATCGCAACAGGCGAGGCAATTACTGGTTACCGCGATGCTTGGTGATGGACGGTTGGAGCAAGCTCGCCCATATCTGGTAGAGATGCTTAAGCGATTCCCGGACAAGGCAGGCCATACGCTGTTTCAGACTTATTCCCTGCTCGAGCAGAATCCGGACAAGCAAGCCGTGTTCAACCTGATGCGGGATTTGTCCGCGCCCTATCCTGATGTGGCCGAAGCGCATATGGTTTTGTCGCAAGCCGCTGCATCGAACAATGATCTCAAGCTGGCGCTGGATGAGGCTCACCGAGCCCGCACCCTGAAGCCCGAGTCGGCAATGGCCGTATTGATGGAAGCGCAACTGGTCAAGCAAGACGCTCCTGACCGGGCGCTGGATTCTCTGAAAAAATTCCTGGAGAAACATCCCGACGCCGACCAAGTGCATCTGTTCTATGCAAAAGCCCTGCTGGAGCAGCATAAGTTTGCGGAAGCGCAGGCTGAATTCAAGAAAATGTTAACCATGAATCCGGATAGTGCTGATCTGGCATTTACCGTGGCCATGCTGTCCCTGCAGCAGGGCGATCTGGACGGGGCGGAAGTCGAATTGCTACACGCACTGGACAGTGGTGAAAGCAACACTGGCGGGGTTAATTACTATCTGGGCCAGCTGGAAGAAGCAAAGAAAAACGATAAGCTGGCCATGGAGTATTACCACAAGGTGGACGGGGGGGAATATGAGTATGCGGCTCGCCTGCGGGTGGCATATTTGCTGTTTAAGGCGGGAAAACTGGAAGATGCGCGTGATTTTTTGCACCAGACAGAAACGCAGAACGATGAACAGCGCGTGCAGTTGATCCTGCTTGAATCCCAGTTGCTGCGAGACTCGAAGCAGTCCGAGACAGCATACAAATTGTTGCAGCAAGGACTGGAGAAACTGCCAGATAATCCTGAACTGTTGTATGAGTCAGCGATGCTGGCGGAACAAATCGGGAAGCATGATGAGTTCGAGCAGAAAATGCGCAAGGTGATCGAGCTCAAAGCCGACAGCGCGCAGGCCTACAATGCCCTGGGTTACAGTATGCTGGACCGGAACGAGCATTTGCAGGAAGGAATGGAGCTGGTGGAGAAGGCCATCAAACTTGCTCCAGATGATGCAGCCATAATGGATAGTGTGGGTTGGGGCCATTACCGCCTGGGCGATTACGCGAAAAGCCTGGAGTTTTTGCGCCGTGCCTACACGGCCATACCTGATCCTGAAATCGCGGCACATCTGGGTGAAGTGTTGTGGGTGAAGGGTGAGCAGGAGCAAGCAAGAAAAATCTGGGGGGATGCGCTCAAATCGCATTCGGACAATACACTGCTGCAGGCGGTGATGAAAAAATACCTGCCCTGATGCAGCGGCTGTTATTGCTTCTTGCCCTATTTGTAACCGGTTGTGCCAGCAATCCGCCTTTGGTGCAGCCCGTAACCCGCTCTGCGGGATCTTCAACGTCTTCTTTTTCCCTGTCCGGCCGCATCGCCATCAAAAATGACAAGGAGCGTTCCTTCGTAGGGGTACATTGGTCGCACATATCCAGCCAGGAAGATGAGATATCGCTTATTGCGCCACTCGGCCAGACAGTGGCGCGCATTAATCGCAATGTAGGGGTTGTCGAACTGGATACGTCAGACAAGCAATATTTTGCTGAGGATGCCGAGGCACTGACGCAGAAAATACTCGGCTGGCGCTTGCCGCTGGAAGGAATGATTTATTGGGTGCTGGCGTTGCCGGAGCCCGACATCGATGCGGATATCAAGCGCGATGAAAAAAACCGGATAAGTATGCTCAAGCAGGACGGATGGGAAATTCACTATACAAAATATGCTGCGCAGGCAGCTGACAGCCTGCCCCTGCGCATGTCGCTGCAGCGTGAAAAACTTAACATCGATTTGCTGATAGATGCATGGGAAACGCAGTAAACAGCTTGATTTGCCCGGCACCGGCGAAACTGAATCTGTTTCTCCATGTGGTGGGTCGGCGTGCCGATGGTTATCACTTGCTGCAAACCCTGTTTCGCTTCATCGACTTCAGCGACACCATCAGTTTTACCTTGCGCGCGGACGGCATGGTGCGCCGGGTCAGTGTACTGGAAGGTGTGCCGGAGGATGAGGATTTATGCGTGCTGGCTGCGCGTATGTTGCAACGCGAAACCGGATGTAGCATGGGGGTCGATATAGCTTTGGAAAAGAAGATTCCGCTTGGCGGCGGGTTGGGTGGAGGCAGTTCCGATGCGGCCACAACTCTTCTGGCATTGAACCGGCTGTGGGGTCTGGACATGAGTCGCGAAAGATTGATGCAGTTGGGCTTGTCACTTGGCGCTGATGTGCCGGCATTCTTGTTTGGCGAGAATGCATTCGCAGAAGGCGTGGGAGAGCAATTACAGGCCTGCCCACAGCCAGATGCGTGGTATGTGGTGTTAATTCCGTCAGTTCATGTTGCAACCAAGCAGATCTTCATGCAGCCAGATTTGACACGAAATACGATTTCCTTCAGAATTCGCGGCCTTTCGGGGCGGCAATTGCAAGCTGCTCACAATGATTTGGAACCCGTGGTGTGTCGCTTGTATCCGGAAGTGGCACGTCATCTTGCCTGGCTAGGGCAGTTCACCAAGGCGCGCATGACCGGGTCAGGCGCATGCGTATTTGCTGCTTTTGCTACGGAAACTGAGGCACAGGGTGTGCTGGCAAAGTTGCCGCAGGATATGCGGGGTGTGGTGGCGCGTGGTTTGCCGCATCACCCTTTGCGGGATTTTGTCACCGATTGAATAATATTTCTTGGGGAGTCGCCAAGTGGTAAGGCACTGGATTTTGATTCCAGCATTCGTAGGTTCGATCCCTACCTCCCCAGCCAGTTTCATGTTGAATGTGGCGCTTGTGTCTATCGGGCACCGTTTACTTGCAGTTTAATTCGAGGGCTTGCACGTGGTGTTCTACGACAGCTTGATGGTATTCACTGGTAATGCCAATCCTAAGCTAGCAGAAGATGTGGCGCGGCATCTCGATATACGCCTGGGACGAGCCAAAGTGGGCCGTTTTTCCGATGGCGAAGTGATGGTCGAGATTCTTGAGAACGTACGTGGCAAGGATGTGTTCGTGCTGCAATCCACCTGTGCCCCGGCCAACGATAGTTTGATGGAAGTGATGGTGATGGTGGACGCGTTGAAGCGTGCGTCAGCATCGCGCATAACGGCGGCGTTGCCGTATTTGGGATATTCGCGGCAGGATCGTCGCCCGCGCTCGGCGCGCGTGGCGATTACAGCCAAGGTAGTGGCAGACATGTTGTCCGGTGCCGGTGTGGACCGGGTGTTGACCATGGATTTGCATTCGGATCAGATTCAGGGTTTTTTCGACATTCCGGTCGATAATGTCTACGCCAGCCCGATTCTGTTGTCGGACGTGTGGAAGCATGATTATCCGAATCTGGTGGTAGTATCGCCCGATGTGGGTGGCGTGGTGCGCGCTCGCGCACTGGCCAAGCGTCTTGAATCTGACCTTGCCATCATAGACAAGCGCAGGCCCAAGCCCAACGTAGCAAAGGTCATGAATATCATTGGCGAGGTGGCGGGCCGCACCTGCTTGATCATGGATGACATGGTAGATACTGCCAATACGCTGTGCGAAGCTGCGGCAGCGTTGAAGGAAAAGGGCGCGGAACGAGTACTGGCATATTGTACGCACCCGGTCCTGTCCGGGTCGGCGATTGAACGCATCGAGAATTCTGCCATTGACGAACTGGTCGTCACTGACACCATTCCGCTGCGCAAGGAAGCCAGGGAATGTAAACGAATCCGCCAACTTAGCGTGGCTGAACTGCTGGCCGAAACCATGCGTCGCATCAGTGCGGAAGAATCGGTCAGTTCATTGTTCATGGAATAGAAGCAAAAAACTTGGCAGTCACCATGGGGGTGGCAGCAAACCCGGAATTGTCTGGTCGCGGATGATTCCTAAATATAGTGGAGAATCAAAATGAAAATTGAAATAAGTGCAACATCACGCAAGGCGCAAGGTACGGGTGCGAGCCGCCGTCTGCGCAAGACAGGTCGGGTGCCTGGAATCATTTATGGCAGCGGCGAGCCGGCCCTGATAGAGGTTGATCATAACAACCTCTATTACAGTTTGCGCAATGAGGCTTTTCACGCTTCCATCCTGACGCTGGAAATGGAAGGCAAGAAGGAGCAGGTGCTGCTGCGCGACTTCCAGATGCATCCTTTCCGTCAGCAAGTGCTGCATATAGATTTTCAGCGCGTGGATGCGAGCAAGAGGATACACATGAAGATGCCTTTACACTTCATCAATGCGGATATTGCGCCCGGCGTTAAGCTGGGTGGCGGCATTATCAACCATGTGCTGAGCGAACTGGAAATTTCCTGTTTGCCGAATGATCTACCCGAGTTCATAGAAGTGGATCTGGCTGGATTGGACCTTGGGCATTCAATACATGTGTCTGATATCAAGTTGCCCACCAGCGTACAAATAGCCGGTCACCATCATCTCGGTGATGCAGTAGCGACGGTGCAGGTGCCACGCGGTGCAGTTGAAGCGGTGGCCGAAGTGGCAGCGACGGAAGTCGTCGCCGAACCTGCTGCGGTTGCAGAACCCAAGAAGTAATCTGCCATCAGTGAAGCCCGCCATGCTAGTTGAAAGCGCATGGCGGGCTTTGTCATTATGAGCGAGATCAAACTAATCATCGGCTTGGGCAATCCTGGGCGGGAATACGAAGCAACGCGCCACAATGCCGGTTTCTGGTGGGTGGATGAATTTTCGCGCATTTATGGAGCAAGCTTCAGGGAAGAGGGAAAATTTCATGGGATGGTTGCGCGCATTGCACTGCGCGGACACGAGATTCATCTACTCAAGCCGCAGACATTCATGAATGTCAGTGGGCGGGCCGTGGGCGCGCTGGCGCAGTTCTACAAAATTCTCCCCCGGCACATTCTGGTGGTGCACGATGAACTCGATTTGCCGCCGGGCAGCGCAAAATTGAAGCTTGGCGGTGGTCATGGTGGGCACAATGGCTTGAAAGACATTATCGCGCATCTGGGCACACCTGAATTCTGGCGTTTGCGTATCGGTATCGGCCACCCTGGCGAACGAGATGCAGTAACGAAATACGTACTTAATGCGCCGCGGCACGAAGAGCGAATGTTGATAGATGAAGCAATGCAGCGCGCACAGGATGTGGCGCCGCTGTTTGTTGAAGGCAAGCTGGAAGCAGCGATGCTGAAACTTCACAGTGATCACCCTAAGGATCAGTCATGAGCTTGAAATGCGGTATCGTCGGTCTGCCCAACGTCGGCAAGTCGACCTTGTTTAATGCCCTCACCAAGGCAGGCATAGCAGCGGAAAACTATCCCTTCTGCACTATCGAACCCAATATCGGCATCGTCGAGGTGCCTGATGCTCGCATGCAGGCGTTGGCGGAGATCGTCAAACCACAGCGCATGCAACCCGCCATAGTTGAATTTGTAGATATTGCGGGGCTGGTGGCGGGCGCTTCCAGAGGTGAGGGATTGGGCAACCAGTTTCTGGCTAACATCCGCGAGACCGATGCTATCGTCAACGTGGTGCGCTGCTTCGATGACCCCAACGTGGTGCACGTTGCAGGCAAGGTGGACCCGCTTGCCGACGTTGAAACCATAATTACTGAACTGGCACTGGCAGATCTAGCCACTGTCGAGAAGGCCATCGCGCGAGATGGCAAGAAGGCCAAGTCCGGCGACAAGGAGGCGCTGAAACTGATCGCTGTCCTGGATAAACTCACGCCACATCTTAACGAAGGCAAGCCTGCCCGCACGCTGCAACTTGCCAATGAGGAAAAGGAAATCATCAAACCTTTGTGTTTGCTCACCGTCAAACCTGCGATGTATGTCGGCAATGTACTGGAGGATGGCTTTGAAAATAACGCATATCTTGATCGTTTGCGCGAATATGCCGCCAATGAAGGTGCGCCAGTGGTGGCGTTATGCGCCAAGATCGAGGCAGAATTGGCCGACCTCGATGACGCGGACAAAAAGGAATTCCTCGCCGACTTGGGCCTTGAAGAGCCGGGCCTTAACCGGCTGATTCGCGTGGGCTACGAATTGCTTGGCCTGGAAACCTACTTCACCGCAGGGGTCAAGGAAGTGCGTGCCTGGACTATCCACAAGGGAGATACGGCACCGCAGGCAGCTGGCGTTATTCATACAGATTTTGAGCGTGGCTTCATCCGTTCACAGACTGTCTCCTATACCGACTTTATCGCTTGTGGCGGAGAGGCTGGTGCCAAGGAAAAAGGCAAAATGCGCGTGGAAGGCAAGGACTATATAGTGCAGGACGGAGACGTCATGCATTTCCTGTTCAACGTCTGACAATAATGTCTCTAGAGCTTGTTCAATTTTCCCAATGCTGCTGCCCAGACATTGATCGAATTGATACCGTGTTCCTAAATATCTGAAGAATCATGGCTTCCTGGCTGTAAAACATGGATTTTCCGGTCACGCCAAGGATTTAGTGAACGTCATCGCTGATTAATCCTGGTTTTTTCTGGCATGATATTTCTGTGAAATTATGGGGAGCCTGACTAGTTGCCCATGGCCAAGTGTTGAGTAGCATTGGCCTGGTTTGCTATCCTGAATAACCCAATCCCGGTCAAGTATGATTTAATCCTGAAACCTGAATAGCTTGCCAAGGCTGTTTGGCATTGATGTCCGGAGGCTATTGATCTATATGGAGTGGACAACCTGCTTATCTTTAAGGTTCAATAGCAACCTGTATATGATCAGCCAATCAAGTATGGGCGATTGCCAATGAAACTCAGGATACTCGGTTGTAGCGGCGGAATAGGCGGCAACTTGCGCACGACTTCAATGCTGCTGGACAGCGATGTGTTGATTGACGCAGGGACAGGTGTAGGCGACCTTAGCCTAACTGAACTGAGTTTGATTGACCATGTATTTATTACCCACTCCCATCTTGACCATATCGCCAGCATCCCGTTATTGGTAGATAGCGCCGGCTTTATGCGTGACAAGCCGCTGATCGTGCATGCAACCGGGGAGACGCTAGAAATTCTCAGGCAGCATATTTTCAATTGGAAAATATGGCCGGATTTTACGCAGATACCCGTTCCACAACGACCGTACATGCGTTATCAAGCTTTACAAGTAGGAGAGACCATCGAACTTGAAGCTTTCCGAAATGACAAGGTTTCCCAAGGTGCAAGTTCAGAGAAGCCTGCAGTTCGCAAAATTACGGCATTTCCGGCAAATCATGTTGTTCCGGCTGTAGGATACTGGCTTGATAGCGGTAATAGCAGTCTGATTTTCAGCGGAGATACCACGACCAACGATGAGTTATGGAAGGTGGTCAATCGTGCAGGAAATCTGCGTTACCTGATTATTGAAACTGCATTTTCCAATGCTGAAAAAGATTTGGCGGTGGTATCCAAGCATCTTTGTCCCAGCATGCTGGCTGATGAACTAAAAAAACTTGAATGCAAACCGGAAATCTTCATTACGCATCTTAAGCCTGGTGAGATTGAACTTACCATGCAAGAAATATGTGAGTGTGTCCAGGGGGTCATCCCTGAGATGCTGCAAAATGGCAAGGTATTTGAGTTCTGATATTTGAAGGTTGGGAGTTATCAGCCTATTACGACACCAGGTAAACACTACTCAGGAATTTTGATGCATAACTTGTTGTTAAATATAATATTAAGCAACCGTCTTATTTCAGGATGTGCAGCTTGTCGCATTCCAGTTGATCAGAGACATGAAGGAGCGGTGCATGAGTAGTGTTGTTAAAAGCCAACCGGAACAGCAGAGCAAGGCAAATGATATGGAAGATCGTTTGGCGTTTACCAATAACATCAATCATGTTATCAACAGGATTCATGCGGCCAGCAATATCGACGAGATAATGCTGGATGTGAGCAAGGAAATATGCGCACTGTTTAATGCGGACCGGATAACTATATATGTGGTGGGGGATGACAAGTCGACTCTCATATCCAAAGTCAAGACCGGGCTGAATTCCTTCAAGGATCTCAAATTACCTATTGCCGAGCAGAGCATTGCTGGTTTTGTGGCGTTGAACAAGAAGACGCTCAATATTAATGATGTATATGACGAAAAAGAATTAGCATCCATTTCGCCCAGTTTGAGGTTCTTGAGAGACGTTGATAAAAGGACTGGTTACCGCACCCAGCAAATGCTGGTCGTGCCGGTCTTGGACACTGCAAACAATGAACTTCTTGGCGTAATCCAATTAATCAATAATCTTGCCAACCAACCGTTTCCTTTATTGGTGTCGGAGGGGGTGCAGGAGTTATCGCAACCTTTGGCGGTGGCGTTGCGTCGTCGCCAGCCTCAATCTTTTTCTAAAACAAAATATGATTTTCTGGTTGCGGATGCAGTTATCTCTGCAGCTGAATTCGAGCTGGCCACGCGTACTGCACGACGCAAGGGTGTTGATATTGAAGATGTTCTGGTGGATGAATTCCAAGTCAGTGTATCGGCACTGGGTAAGGCGCTATCCTCATTTTTCAATGTGCCATATGAGCCATTTAAGCACGATAGAATAAAGCCAGCCGATTTGCTGAAAAATCTGAAGCGTGAATATGTTCAGGGCAGCCATTGGCTTCCGGTTGACGATACGCCAGATGGCTTGGTCGTGCTGACAACCGATCCTGAGCGAATTCAAGCTTCTCGTATAGTAAATAATATATTTCCAAAAAATCGTTTGATTTACAGGGTGTGTTCACAGCGTGAATTCAAGGCTACGCTGGATTTGTTTTATGGGGGTGACAGATCAGGTTCTGGGGCATCAGATTATGAAATGGAAGGCTCGGTTGACGATTTCCTAACCTCTCTTGGAGGCGAAGATGATGAGTTTGATTCCGCCGATAATCTGGAAGACGTTGATGCTGCCGCCGACAACGAGTTGGTCAAGCTGGTAAACAAGGTTATCGTTGATGCGTATAAATTGGGTGCGTCGGATATCCATATCGAACCGGCTCCCGGCAAAGCAAAGACCCAGATTCGACTGCGCAAAGACGGTTCCCTGATTAACTATATCGAGGTGCCAGCAACGTACCGTAATGCTTTGGTGACGCGCATCAAGATTATGTGTAATTTGGATATTTCTGAAAAACGCAAACCACAGGATGGCAAGATTCAATTCAGGAAGTTTGGCCCCTTGGATATTGAACTTCGCGTTGCCACTTTGCCTTCGCAAGGAGGAGTGGAAGATGTGGTTATGCGAATATTGGCTTCCGGTGAACCGATCAAGCTTGATAGCCTGGGCTTGTCCGCACACAACCTTGAAACAGTCAAATCCATTATTACCAAGCCATATGGATTATTTTTTGTTTGTGGGCCAACGGGCTCAGGCAAGACAACCACTTTGCACTCAGTGTTGGGATACATCAATAAGACAGATACAAAAATCTGGACTGCCGAAGATCCTGTGGAAATCACGCAAAAAGGCCTGAGGCAGGTACAAATCAACAAAAAAGCCGGGATGGATTTTGCTACCATCATGAAAGCATTTCTGCGTGCCGATCCAGACGTAATCATGGTAGGTGAAATGCGGGACAAGGAAACAGTTTCAATCGGTATCGAGGCATCACTTACAGGTCACTTGGTGTTTGCTACCTTGCATACCAATAGCGCACCAGAGTCGATCATCCGGTTATTGGATATGGGGATGGACCCGTTTAATTTTGCAGATGCCTTGCTGGGTGTTTTGGCACAACGCTTGGCGAAACGTTTGTGCAAGGAATGCAAGAAACCACATGTTGCCACAAAGGAAGAAATCAAGCAGATATTGGCAGAATATGCTCTTGAATTGGGCAACACCGAAAAGTGGAAACGTGACCCGAATCAGGCGTATCAGGAACTTTATGCAGAATGGGTCAAGATGTTTGCAGACAGCAAGGGTCAATTCACTTTGTATGAACCAGTAGGTTGCGATAATTGTTCTGACACCGGATACCGAGGTCGGGTAGGTCTGCATGAGTTATTGGTGGGTTCGGACTTGGTGAAGAAGAACATTCAGGAACATGCGCGAGTAGCGGAAATGCTTGCCACTGGGCTGAATGAGGGTATGCGCACCTTGAAACAGGACGGCATTGAGAAAGTCCTGCAGGGCATTACCGATATGCATCAAGTGCGTGCTGTTTGCATTAAATAACATACGGCTAGTGTGAGTACGCAGGAATGGGAATCCAAACTAAAGAGCAACCCGAGCATCTATTGCGGCGTCTGAGCGCATTAAATGATATTGGCATTGCGCTTTCAAGTGAACGCAATATAGATTGTTTGCTTGAATCTATATTGATAGCAGCCAAACATATTACCAATGCAGATGCCGGAACTCTGTATCTGTTTGAACCGGACAATAATCAATTAAGGTTTGAAATTATTCGTACTGATTCCCTGGGAATCGCTATGGGTGGCACAACTGGGCAGCCAATCCCGTTTTATCCAATTCGCCTATACAGCGAAAACGGTGAGCCTAACCATGCCATGGTGGTGGCCCATGCGGCCTTGAGCGGAGAGACTGTCAATATCCCTGATGCTTATGTTGCTGAGGGGTTCGATTTTTCCGGTACCAAAGCTTTCGATAAAAGGACGGGATATCGATCTACATCGTTTCTTACGATACCAATGCGAAACCACGAGAACGAATTAATCGGGGTGTTGCAGCTTATCAACTCGTTGGATCAGGAAAGTGGCGCTATTGTACCTTTTACAAATGACGATAGGCACTTAACCGAATCTCTTGCATCCCAGGCCGCAATTGCATTAAGCAATCGTCGCTTGATCGAACAACTGGAAAGCTTGTTCGAGTCTTTTGTAAATCTTATTAACACCGCAATAGATGACAAGTCTCCATATACCGGAGGTCATTGTGAGCGTGTACCAGTTCTGACCATGATGCTGGCTGATGCCGCGAATCAAACCAATCAGGGGGAACTCAAGGATTTCGTAATGACTGAAAAAGATCGTTACGAACTCAAAATTGCCGGGTTATTGCATGACTGTGGAAAGATAACTACTCCGGTTCATGTGGTTGACAAAGAGACGAAGCTGCACACCCTGTTTGACCGCATTCAATTGGTAGATACACGATTTGAAGTGTTAAAGCGTGATGCCGAAATTGACATGCTGAAGGCATTGCTTCGGGTTGGTCAGGGTTACGAGGAAGAAGAATCAATACGCAGTCATTATCACTCGCGAATTATGCAATTGGATTCGGATCGTGAATTTTTACAGTTATGCAATATTGGTTCAGAAAAAATGGGGAATTCCGATCAGGCTAGGGTTCGAGAAATAGCTTCATATCAGTGGCGAAATGATGTCGGTGAAGTTGTAAATTTTCTAAGCGAAAACGAGTTGGAGAACCTTACCATCTCTGCGGGCACGCTTACCCAGTCCGAGCGTCGAATCATCAATCATCATATTGATGTCACCATAAAAATGCTTGAATCATTACCGTGGCCACAACACCTGAAAAATGTCCCGGAATATGCCGGTGGCCACCATGAACGTATGGATGGCAAGGGTTACCCCAAAGGGTTGACTCGAGATCAGATGTCGACACAGGCACGCATGATGGGCATAGCCGATATTTTTGAGGCACTCACTGCTAAGGACCGGCCGTATAAAAAGGGCAAGAGTCTCAGCGAATCGCTTGAAATACTGGGTAAATTCAAGCTCAATGGCCATATCGATCCGGATTTGTTTGACATATTTGTACGTGAAAAAGTGTACTTAACTTATGCAAACCAATTTCTCGATCCCGGACAAATAGATGATGTTGATGAAAGCAAGATACCAGGGTACATTCCATAAGTAGCAAGTGACGTAAATTGTCATTCCACCTGACGAAATCCGGGTTTTAGGCCTTGCAGATAATCAGCGAACTTATTTTTTCACATTCATTTCAGTTGCTTAATGTAATGTTGTCGATGTGGCATGCTTCCTGCTCTACAGATAATGCACACAGAGTGTGTCACCGTTAAGCAATAACTACTCAAGGAGTACTAAAATGAATAAAGTTCAACAAGGTTTTACGCTGATCGAATTGATGATCGTGGTTGCAATCATCGGAATTTTAGCTGCTGTTGCAATTCCTTCCTATCAAAACTACACCAAGAAGGCCAAGTTTACTGAAGTCGTTCAGGCAACTTCGCCATTCAAGTTGGCAGTTGAAGAATGTGTTACGGACAACACATGTGTTTCAGGAACCACTATCGTTGGTGTTAATTCGGTATCTGGGTTCCCATCAAATGCAGGTGCGAGCGGGTATGTGGCTGGTGTTTCTGTAGCAGACGATGGTACTATCACCGCATCTGCAAAGACTACTATACCTGATTCAACTGGTGCCGCAGGCGCAACTTATATTCTGACACCTGCCGTTGGTACTGCTGGAGCAGGCGGTAGCAATAATGTTAGTTGGTCGACAAATGTGTCTTCGACCTGTCTGACCTCCGGCCTTTGCAAGTAAGAAGTCTTGATACAGTTGTTATCAAAAGCCCCTCGATTTATCGAGGGGCTTTTGTTTTTTCATAACTGATAATGGATTTCTCCAAAGCTATAGCTAGCATTGCTTTACCTTGTCTGGCAATTGTCGGTGCGTTGTTTTTGAATATTGCTAATGCCCAATTGTTGTTACTGGCTTGGGTGTTGTTTTCGCTGTGGTCGGCACGGGATATTGACTCCAGCTTGGAAGCACCGGCACTGACCATGGTTCTGTTTTCTACATGGATTACGCTGGCCCAATTCTGGTCTGGTGTGGGATCTATCGGCTGGTTCACTACCTGGACATTCCTGGCCATTCCCTTGGCGTACGTAGGGTGGCTATTCCATTCCAGATACCGCCCGGCAGCATGGCATTTCATGCAAAATTTCCTCGGTTTTTTGGGTAGCCTGCTTGCTGTTTGGGGAATTATTCAAGTTGCTGCACTGGGCTACACTAGAGCTGTCGGCCCATTGTCCGATCCCAACACCTATGGATGTTTGCTCAATATCTTGTGGTTCCCGCTGTTTACGCACTTTCTTTCTTCGAAGCAGAACGAGGCCAAGCTCTATGGTGTCGTATTATTTGTAGTCCAGATGGCACTTATGATGTCTGGGTCGAGAACGGCATCACTGATATGGTTACTGTTATTTGCAGCAATTGCATTGTTACTATGGAATACTGTATCGCGGGCGCGTTTAGTGTTTATTTGCGCAATTGCCGCCGGCAATTATTTTATCTACTCATTGCATTCAGGCCATCTTGCAGTTTCTTCCTATGAGGCGGCTATCAGCATACCGCACACTGCTCCAGTAGCCCATTTCCCCAGATTATTGATGTGGCAATCTACAATTCATATGTGGCTTGACTCGCCTTGGTTCGGAGGCGGATTAGGTTCATGGAATTATATTTATCCGGCTTACCGAATTGCTGATGAATCAGGAACCTCTGGATATTTCGCCCATAATGATTATTTGCAATTGCTACAGGAGGGGGGGGCAGTTTTTATTGTGATTTTTGTCGGGTTAATTGGATGGTTTTATCTGGGTAACATTAGAAAACTGGCAACGAACTCTGGTTTGGAAAGGATTGAAAATTTAGGCTTATTGGCAGGAATTACTGCTGTGATTTTGCATGCAACAGTAAATTTTTCATTTTATTTAATTTATATAAATATCCTGGTGGGAATATATTTTGGAAGATTGTCACAGGTGCCAGGTCAAGTTAGTCAGCCAAGCCAACAAAAATCTGGTGTCTCATCAGGATCGTTGAACAAGGCAATTTCCGGAATGATGCTGATGGTAATTGCTGTAAATGGTTTCCATGCAATGCTTACTTCTGCGGGGCTATCGTTATTACGTTCTGAGTCAATAGCATGGAAAGCAGTTCATGTTATAGCACCAGCATCCAGCCCATATTCCGTAGCAGTATTGCTGGCTTCCATTAGGCCGTCCGATACAAATGCTCAGCGCTATATTGCGGCCAGCTTGAAAGATGAAGTTATTAATAATCAGACTATTAGCCCGCAACAGGCGAGAGGAATGTTTGATGAAATCGTAAGTGATTATGAATTAATGCGAACGCAAAACAAGTATGATGCTGCAATCCCTGCATATGAGGCGGGCTTTCTTATTGATTTTGGCTTGAGGTATGGTTCTGACTCGAGTCGATTACAAACTGCCAGAAAGCTTCTTCAAGAATCATTGCGCAATGATCCCTCAAGAGTGGATAGTGCAATATTACTTGCGGAAACTTACGTTCAGACTGGGGAACTGCAGACTGCTTATGGCATTCTGGCAGGAATGATTCCCAAAGCCTGGCGCGAACGCGATAGAATGATAATAGAAGCAGAAATTTTAAAATTAAGAATGCCCCAGCACACCAAAGCCCTTTCTGACATACAGCAAGAATTGCGCAGCATGAGGGTCAATTGTCGAGTTGAGGAGTGTGGCGAGAAATATGCCAAAATAGTAAAAACAGCCAGGCAGACTTTGGATAATCTTGGGAAAGAAGCAAGTTCAGATAGTCGACAATTTCCGTGAGCTGGAGTTGATTCGTAAATTTAATCCTAAATGCCTGCATATCAAACAGTTATCATTTCACAACATGTCCTTGTCTGGGTTCACAGATCTACAAATCATTAGGAACGCAACAAATCCCTAACTTGAATAAAAACTACATAGGCGAGCCGGTTTGTGATCTAAAAAGGTCTTGCGCAGGATAAAATAGCGATGTTAAAATCGTTCGACATAAAAACAATGTTTGGTTTATTGTTATTTTACGTATAAATACTAATATGGAGGAAGAAATATGCTTGAGCCAGATACAACAACAAGCCAAGTTCTTGTGATGTACGCGTTTATTTTTGCGTTCTTTTTTGGAATAGCTTTAATTTTACTTAAAAAGAATTCTTAATAGCCTTTTCGCCAAGACTAATTCGGTTGCCCTTGGGTCAGCTTTTCAAGTCTGCGGATGGGTGTAGCCATGAAATTCGTGGCAGATGATTCATGGAAAACTTTATTTCAAGAACTCAAATAGGGGTGAGGGAAATGTGTATGTCTAAATTTATTTTGTCTTCATTGCTTATGGCTGCTTTTTTCATGTCCGGAGTGGCTTCTGCAGTTCCTAATATTGCTAATGGCAAGACTATCTTTACAGAAGGAAAGGGAGATGACGTTCAGCCTTGTCAAACTTGCCATGGAGAAAATGCCCAAGGGAATGATGACATGGGAGCGCCTCGCCTAGCAAATATCGGTTTTGGCTACATTGTCAAACAACTTACTGATTTTTCTCAGGACAAACGTACACCATCCGGACTTGGGGCTGTAATGAACGGTTTTGCCAAGGGACTGAGTGATCAAGATCGTCGCGATGTGGCGGCGTACGTTAATTCATTGAAGACTACACCAGAGATATCAGATCTGAAAGCGCTTAAAGAATCAGGTCAGGCAATTGGTGAAGAGGAATATAAGGGAATGGAATTAGTAATGTCCGGACGATTAGATCCGGAAAATATGGTGGACGGACGACCAGATCCGACGAAAACTGGGCAGAATGACATCCCTGCGTGTTCCTCATGCCATCAATACAATGGTGCTGGCGTCGACCCCGTATTCCCCAAGATTGGCGAGCAGAGGTATGTGTACCTGGTCAATCAATTGCATAACTGGCGCGCAAACGATAGCGATATTGAGAATGGGGCTATCGCAAGGAAGAATGATCCCGAACTTAATAATGTCGGGATAATGCGTGCCGTGGCGAAGAAACTTAGTGATGAGGATATACTTAACGTTGCTGCATATCTATCCCATGCTTCTCCGACAAGAGGTGGAGGTGATACTGTACCAGACAATAAAACCTTGCTGGAAGCCGTTTCTAAAAAGTAATTTATCGTATCTCTGCTATACAATTAGCAGGCCCCGTGCCGATAATAGGGCACGGGGCTTTTGTTTTTGAACTATTGATTGAACCTTATAGATTAAGGGCGTATCAAACTCTCTTAATTTATCGTCCATTTATTAAAGGGCGGAATCCGGTATTTACATATCCACACGTGTGCGAATTTCAGAGGTGGGCGCACATTAAGCATGAATCATTTGCTACTAAAAGGTATTTTGCATGGCTAATAGTGGTTTGAAGCGTGGTGAGAAAATTCTGTTTGGAGTGTTCGCTCTAATAGGCATTTTTGCCGTTGCGAGTTTAGTAATGCTGGAAGTTGTACGTGCACACATGGATAAACCCATGTATCCAATTACTACACATTTTGATTTCTCATCAGATGGTTTGCGAGGATCCACATTATTTCGCAAATATGAATGCAGTGATTGCCATCGAGCCTTGAACAGCGGCACAAACATGGGTCTGGATTTGGATGGAATTGGCACAAGACGAAGTTCTCAATATCTAATCAACTTTCTAAAAAATCCGGAAGCAACATACGAGACAAAGACAGTGGATCATGGTTTGCCACCCAAACGTGCAGCTTTTGTTTCTGATTTGCCAGCGGAAGATTTGCGATTGATGGCAGTTTTTCTTTCCGAATTACGGGCTGATCCTGGTTCGCCGGCAGCGGAGGCACCATTGGGACCTTCAGGTTTTATTGATGAAATGGTAAAGATTTGGGCACCTAAAAACTGGAAAGCTGAATATAAGGATGTCCGTGAGCCAGGGACAGATAATTCGAAAGAGGAACAGCATGACGCAACAACAAAATGAACCTTGGGTAGCAGACACAGAATATACGAAATATACCTTATGGTTTATTTACGCTTGCATAATTTATAGCATCATCGGTTTTTCCTGGGGGGCGCTGATGGGCGGGCTCCCTGCATTCCGCCATATTGTTGATAGTGGAGTGCATGGGCACAGAATAGTTTTGGCACATACACACATTAATTTGTTGGGATGGGTGGAGATGGCCATATTTGGCTCAATTTACTATCTTGTCCCTAGATTGGTCAGGAGATCGATATACAGCCTTCGCTTGGTTAAGGTTCATTTCTGGATGCACAATTTTGGTTTGTTGGGAGTTGTAGTTTTCTTCAGCGCATCAGGTCTGACCGGGATTTATGTCGATGGAGGAGAGGATGTGGCCTCGCGCTTCATGGCTTTGGCTGGATTCTTTGGCGGATTGGTTTTGCTGGCGAATATTATTTGGGGCTATAACATTTTTAAAACTTGTTATGGATGGAATCGCAAGGCATGAAAGCGGGATTGTTGCAACTGTTGATTATTGTTTCGGCCATAGGAATAGGGGGCTGCGGCAGTCAGTTTGAGTCTGGATTGCAGGATGGGGTTGTTGCTCCCAGATTGCCAACGAAGACTTTGGCAGATGTAGGTGGCGACATGAGCAGAATTACGACTTATCGTCAGCCGGATGCGCGTATGTATCAATATTCCCTCGATAAAGCCCTGGCGTTAGGTAAGCCAATCGTGCTGGAATTTGCTACCCCGGGCCATTGCACAGTATGTGATGGGCAATTGCAAATTGTAAAGGCATTGATGGAAAAGTACCAGAGTCAGGTGCTCTTTCTTCACATGGACCAATACATGAATCCTGAGGCATTCAAGGCATATGGCGTTATGGGAGATCCCTGGACGTTCTTTATTGATGCCAAGGGAGTGGTTCGCCATCACCGTGCAGGCAGCATGCTGTATGGTGAGATGGAGATGGATATTCAGGACATACTTAAAGTTGGCCCGGGGGTTGCGAGTTAGTCAGCTATGAGTGTGTTTAAAATTGATTTGGTCCAAGACTTTAAAGGAATGACATGGGACTTGCTCCTTTACGTTCCTACTGTGGTTGCTTTGCTTTCAATGGCCGCTAAGTTTTGGTATGGAGACGAGCATGAGTTAGCTTATTTGCTTGTATTCCTAGGCAGCTTTTTCTGTATTTCCGGCGCTAATCGCATATTTAAGACCAGGCTTATGATTTTGCCGTCTTCTCCTGTTGCCATTGAAATTGACAAATCTGTAAGCTTGATATTACGAAATGGTGTGCGCTTGAATATAGTAAAAGACCTGAAATTTTTTTCTGATTACGCCGGAAAGTCTTTTGGTATGGCAGGGATGAGTGGTTCAGGTCAACGATTACAGTTCGTATTCCATAAGGGGCAGTTTCCCTCTGCGCAAGATTACCGAGATGTTCAAGAAAATATTAAAAAACTAAAGTAAGCCGAAATAAATACCAAAGAGATCGATATTAAAAATGATTGCCTTGAGTGGTGTGCACTCGGGATTGCTGAATACTATTTTCGCTTACGTCGTTGCATGACATCCCATGCCATATAACCAATAGCCGTTAGATCGGCAAGACAAATCAGCGCAATTAATAGCACTTCTGTGTCATAACTTACCAGGCCACCTACCAGCATATGCATGGCAAAGCCCATGATAAATAATGAGCTGATTGCAACAACCAAATAAACTAATATTTCCTGAATAGGCATGAAAATTACTTTTCTTCAGATGTTGGGGTTGTTGTTTTGATGCGCAATAGTGCCCCGCCCTGTTGCAAGGCAATCGTTTCCGAACTGGCTCCTCCGATTGTTGCAAGGTTATGGGCAAGTTCCGAATTAGCAGATAGCTGTGGATCGAAAAGCAAGTAATTCAAGCCCGTCAGCATATCAAGTTGTGATTTTGGGTTTTCTGTAGCCGGAGGCAATGGCAAAGTATCGCATTTACAGGCGATCATTGTGCGGCTTGGCCATTGGCTCGCAATTCTTATATGCGCCTCATCCTTATTGTTTTCTTCGGCAACTTTGCGAGCGCTTTCAACTTCTTCAGTTAAGGTTTTAATTAACTGGTCTTGTACAGATAGCATGCCACTTTGACGAATCGCATAATGCATCTTATCAGCATGCATAAATAGAGTTAACAGAATAATTACCAGAACCAGTGCAATTCCTCGTTGCTGAATAAATCCCCCGGAAAATTGTTGCGAGCGTAACAAAATAGGAAATCCGAAAAATAAAATTATGCATAAAGCGATCAGTGACCAAGTTGCATCACATGCAAATGCCCCAAGGAATACAGCAATAAGAAGAGATCGGCCAAAAAGATCCGGCCATAGCTTGCGATACTGCATTGCGATGATAATCGCCAGAATTAATAGCAGACTGCCGCCTGATATCCAGCGAGCAGTTGTCATTTCGTTCGCTACGGAGTAGTCAAGAATAATCGTCGCAAGACTGACAATGGGATTTTGGAACCAAATCAAATTGGACCACCCCGCTTTAATTAGCAAAGTGACGAGAACGACAATGCCAATCCCCCAGAAAAAGAATTTTTGCTGCCTGGAATTAATCGGATCCTTATACCATGACCAAAGTAGTGAAAGAGGATAAGCCAAACCTATAGGATGTAAGCTAACACACAGGGCGCAAATAAATAGTTGGCCAAAAAACCACCCACCGAATGGCCGGGGATCAAGACGATACGCAGCATCAATCCAAGCCCCCAGAATAAATGACAGGAGAATATAAACTCCGGGGGAAAGAGAGTCGACCTGGTCTAAACTTAAGGGAGAAAGAATTAAAAGTCCCGCAGCAAGCAATGCACATTCGGCATCAGTTCTTCGCCTTTGCCATATGAAAAGGAGCCAGGTTGTAAGGCCCAGCAACAAAATAGTAAAAATTTTTGCTGCAAAAATATTACCGGTCCAGAGAATTCCAATCGGAAAATATAGAACAAAGCGTAAATCGGGTGCGCCAAATGTAACTACGGAACTGGCAATTTGATCAGCGATTGACCAGGAAAGTAATAGTGACTGGGCCGAGCCTTCGTTCAGATGGTATGGATCGTGGCGAAGGAGTAATAAAAAGGCTGAGCCCCATAAAAATAACGCTATATAACCCCAGTAATGCACTGGAATCTGGATCTTAAAATTATGGTTTGTCATTAATTCAGGGAGGATTTGTTTAAAATTCAAGAAGATTTATATAAGCATGTTTATTAGCGCGATTAGTATGTTCTTGACATGCTAATTATAGGGTTTTATTATACCACCGGTTCAATTCTACTGGCTTGGTGCGTGCGCAGGGGGCGATGTAATACGCGTGCTACTAAATGATTTTGCTATTTGCTTGCGAAGTTATATTTTAGAGATATGTATTGTTTCTTTTGGGTTTAGTCAAAAAAATGGGGGATGCAAATGCAAAGAAAGTCGTTAACATCTAGATCGTTTTGGTTGATTGTAATCGCAGGTATGGTTACGGGCATGGGTAATGGTAGCGTGTTTGGCGCTGCCATGATGTGTATGTTAGGCCGTGCGCCTTTTGCAAGTTGGGGGGGGGAAGGGGGTACTGCATATATGCCATCAACTTTTACTGGTTTCATGGATATGGCGATGATAGTCTTTGGCGTTGCTTTTTGCCTGATCATGATAGTAGGCTTAAACCGCCATGATGCGCTTGAAAAACCTGCCGCATAATTTTTTTGATTCGAAATTTTGACGTATTATTTTAAGGAGGAATTATGAGCGCGACTGTGATAATTGCAGGTGTGTTTTGCATACTCTTGGCATTTTCGAGCATGGTGCTTTCGGCTTACCTATTCATGCCGAAGAAGAAAAAATAATTCACAATTACGTTGGCGCTAGTCTTAGTCACCAATAAGCTTGTTTAGGAGGAGAAGCAGAATGCTTAAATATTTGTTAGCTAAAAATGAGGATATCCCGGCCGGTTCAGCAGCGGTCTACTTCGGATTTTCCGCGATTGTGTGGTTTGTAATTGGAACCGGGTTAGGGTCATTTAATGCGGCAAAGCTAGCCTTTCCAGATTTTGTTACTGGAAATGAGTTCTTTGCATTTGGCCACATGCGTCAAGTGCATGTTCATGCGGTGATCTTTGGCTGGATTTCGATGGCATTTGCCATGGCCATGATGTATATCACGCCGGCTCTTGGTAATACCAAGTTGTGGTCCGAGAAATTAGGCTTGTGGAATTGTTTACTCTGGAATATTGGACTTTCGGCAGGATTGACGCTGCTGTGGGCTGGGGTGACATCAGGCCGCGAATATTCTGACTTTCCCTGGCCAGTCGATTTGTACATCGCAACGTTTATGGCCATACCCTTGGCGACTAATGTGTGGATGACGATTTTGAATCGCCGCACTCAGGGGATATATACCACCAACTGGTTCTTTGCAGCAGCGACGTTCATGGTGATCATCGTTTTTATTGTTGGTAATACACCAGAGTTTTTCCACCTGACTGGTTTGACAGAAGCTTACATGACATGGTGGTTTGCACATAATGTGCTGGGGCTGTGGATTACCCCGGTTGCCGCTGCGATCGCCTACTACACCATTCCAAAGGTTACCGGGAATCCATTGTACTCACACCGTATCGGCCACTTGCACTTTTGGTCGGTTGTTGTGTTCTACTCTACTCCCGCTGCTCACCATCTGATGTCAGCTCCGCTACCCGAATGGTTGAAGTCCTTTGCCTCGGTCGAAGGGGTGTTGATTCTGGTGCCGGCGATTGCGTTCGTGTCAAACATCATGTTGACCATGCAGGGTAAATGGAACATGTTCGTTGAAAACCTTGAAATTCGTTTTACGGTAACCGGTTGTTTGCTGGCAATACCGCTTAACATGCAAGGTGGTTTCCAGCAAACTCGTGCGATTAACTGGTATATCCATGGAACTGGCTGGATAGTAGCCCATGCACACTTAGCCTTGCTAGGGTTCTCTACTTTCCTGGAGGCCGCAGCAGTTTATCTTGGGCTGCAAACCCTGATGAAGCGGAAACTCTATTCCCTAACCTTGGGCAATATACATTTTTGGATGTTGTTGATCGGATTCAGCATCTATTGGATCTCGATGACCATCGCGGGGTTGATTCAAGGTGCGGGTAAAATCTATGAAGTGCCATACATTGATGTTGTGATAGCTGAGCACCCATACATGATTGCGCGTTGGCTTGGCGGAACGATGGTGTTTATCTCTAATGTCCTCTGGCTGTTCAACATGTGGATGACTGCACGCCAAGGGACGGTTGTTCCAGCTGGGCGCATGCCTCACGAAATGGCGTACGAACGCTAATAATTACACGCGATCTGGGAGAATAAATATGGCATTTAGAGAGTATAAAATCGGTGCGCGAATGTTCGGTATTGCGCTGGGCACATCCATGTCCATCACACTGTTTTTTCCAAGTATTGACTTGCGGTCGGCTCAGTCAACTCCGGTGGCGTTGGATAAGCAATTGACAATTGGATGGGATGCGGGTTTTAGCTTGGCGGATCCCCTTTTATTGGGGCACAATAAGCCTGTAAAGGTATTATTGAAAGTCGACCCCAAAACAGGTCAGCCCATGCAGCCAACGTATGCTTACGTGTACTCGGCTGGAACACCGATGCCGAACGGAGTTGGTCACCCGGATATTCTGGGGAAAGGAGTTGAGGAGTTGAGTGTTCAGCAAGGGCACATCACAGAAGCTCACAAAGCAAATGGAGCTGTTTTCTTGCTTACAAACGGCACATATGGCGGGCAGCCTCTTACCTACATGGAGAATGCGACAGCAACAAAAGGATGGACTCCGCAAGAAGTTATGGCCGCCATGAAGGATGATGATGCTGATATCCAGCATGTCGGTGCAGGCAAGACCATGTTTGTGCGCGAGGGCTGCTGGTGGTGTCATACTTTGTTGCCGGAACAAACACAAGATTGGCAAGTGTTCGGGGCACCGCCAATGCTTGGAGACTTTAATGGCGAATCACCGACTGCATTTGGTTCAGATCGTAAAGGTCCGGATTTGCTGCATGTTGGTTCACGTAACGCTTCCCGGGAGTGGATGATGCTGCATTTCTTTAATCCGCGCCTGGTACAACCTCACTCCATCATGCCGCGTTTTGATTATCTTTGGGGGCCCGTGGATGCAGATGGGAAAAAAATCGATTATGACAAGTGGCGGGCAGAGTATACGGACTATCGGGAAGGTAAAACGCCCTATGCGCCGGACGTACCTGTACCAGCAAAGAATAGCGAAGCACGCTATTTGATTGATTTTGTCTTAAGTCTTAAATAATTTAGGGGGTGACGCAATGGTATGGATAATGACTGATCCGCTGGCAACAACAAACAGCCCAGAACAAAACGATAGGGACAAGAAACTTTGGGAATTGGAGGACTTGGGGGGAATTACCGAAGATAACAACCGCATGCCGGTTCCTGTGGTCTGGTTGGTTCTATTGACGGTTGTAACTGCGTTTTTAGTTACATTCCCCTTGTGGGGTCAACGTCCAACTGCGGCGATATATGTTGACTATATCAAGGATATGGACAAGCCTGAAATTAAGGCCCTGCCTGACAATGAAGCGATGGCAAAAATTGTCGCGATGCATCGAGGTAGTGAATACAGTCAGTTGCTTGAACGCCATCCGGTAAGTATGGATGATTTGCGAGCTATAAAACCTAAAATTGAGGCATTATTGAGTCAAAATGCCCATATGGAAGATTACACGGTTGTGGGGTCGAATGTTGTTATCGCAAACTTTGAAGGCAACTATCGAGCTGATGGCAGTCGCGAGCGTCATCAGCCATATTGGGACAAAGGGTATACGATAGACATATTTTATCTGACAGCATTTTTTCTGGGGGTGATTCTGGTAGTGAAGCGGCTTCCACCATATAGTTGGCAGCCAACTCACGGCCACGAGCATTAGCATATATAACGTGTTGTTCTTGCGCGAATGATTAAATTAATAGGAGAAATGCATGATAGACGTTGATTTCGGACCTGGCGTATTGGCTGGCGTGATTGCTCTAGCTTACCTGCTACCGATGTTCTACAGTTTTTTTGTTGATCATTATGACAAGAAGACTCCACCGATCATAGCGACCAAAGCGAAAAAGCAATAAGTTAAGTAATAATTTTATTTGGAAAAGTGATGCCGCCAACTAGCGCGGCATCACTTTTTTGGAAAATCAATTTCAGGCATGTGAGCAGACATTATTTCTTCGCTAATAAATTCAGTCAGTGTGGATAGGATTATGTCCATATTAGTTGCTGCAGGTAATGCACCTAAACTGGATCTCAGCATAGAGGGAATGCGCAGCCAACAATACAGTGTTGGCGTATTCTTCTTTTTGATGCTGGGTATCTTCATATTTTCTTCAATAGTCTATTCTGTAGTGTTTGGAAAATATGCCCCAAAAACATTAAGACTTGGGGAAAAAATCCTATTTGCTGCAATAATCCTTGGAATTGTGTTTGCAATTGTATTTGCAGCATTACAAATGCTTTCAGGGTATCTCTTTTAACAGCCATCGGAGGAAATATGGAATTTTTTGAATCACTTGGTGATGGTTGGACAATATATCTTTGGCTTATAGTTGGTGGAATGATTATTGCCGCCTGTGTGTACTGGATACGCTGGGCGGCGAGAAACGAGCAATTTGATGAAGACATCAAATACCTGGTTTTTGACGAAGGTGATAGAGAAAAAATGTCTGCTGAGGATTATGCGAAAAGCCGAGAAGTACTTGCGACCCAAGAGGCAAGCAGAATCCGGGTCCTAAAACAGCAGGAACAAGAAAATAGAAATTGATGCAATGAGGCGCGGTGAAAAGGGAATTCTGCTAGTTATAGCAGCTGTTGTGCTTGCATTGATGGGGCGTAACTTATGGCGCATTGAGGCAGATCATGAAGTAGATAAAGGAATACCTTACTACTCAACAGCATCAGCTCAACTAACAAGTGATGCCATGGAAATATACCATCAGCAAGGCTGCAAAAATTGTCATTCATTGTGGACGGTTAAAAATCCGCTTGAAAGTGTGCCGGCTCCGATCCTGGATGGAATTGGATCCTTGCGATCACAAGAATGGCTATATAACTATTTCTCATCTCCACATCCTCAGGAAATTCTTCCATCCAGACTGAAGGTAGAATACCGCATGCCATCATATTCCAGTATTTCCGAACATGATCGACAATTGCTTGCGCAGTATATGGCCAGCCTAAAAGTCAAAGATTGGTATCTTGAACAAACGCGCAAAGCAGAATATGAGAAGCTAACTGGGAAAGAGTATGGCCACAAGTAAACAATTGAATTCCGGGCGGGTCAGATTCTACAAGGGATTGGCGGCAGTTCTTGTTGGGGTCGCGATAAATTATTTTGGCGATCATCTGCTTGGTGTGCAAATCGAGTTATATCGAGGTATCCAGGGATTTGGCGGCATGTGGATAGTCGATATGTTTCTGTTACCCTTTATCGTAGGCTTCGTGTGCGCAATAATTTTCGGATTTGGTGGGAGATGGCTAAGCTATTTTCCGCCAATGATTGTTCGCATGATCAGTTACTATGAAATAGCATATGTAACAGGAGTGCCGGATGGAGCCTCACTTCTGCCTATGGGATGGTGGGGATTTTTCGTAATTTTGGTAGTAGAGTCTTCAGCTTTCGGAGGAATAATAGGCGAGGTAATAATTAAAGGGAATTACGGAAGAAGCCCGCGACACAAAGTGTACAAGGATAAGGTGGGCAGCAATGAAAGCGATTTGGAGGCATGACAAAAACTAGCGGGCCAGAAAGACACGCACTTTCTCCAGGTGAAAAAGCCAAGCGCAAGAGATTATTATCTGCCACGTTTATAACCTGTATTGTCCTCTTGATGATTGGAGGCAGCCTTCATGTCGTAAAGCTAGGTGCCTTGCGCATGGAGGACATGCGCAAACTTGCAACCTATGACCTGAAGGAAGAAAGTTCACGCATAAGGGCGGCAGGTGAAGATATTACAATACACGAAAATCATGAGGCGCAGAAAAATAGGCCGGTCGGGTACAGTGTTGCGGAAGCTGAAGCCCTATTACCCAAAAGTGAGTGGATAGAGTTGGAAAGCATGATTTCAATCCCGGCAGGTTCATTTTCAATGGGGACTAATTCTGAACGTGCAGATGCACAATCCCATCCGCAACACAAAGTTACCCTGCCGACATATATGATTGACAAATATCCAGTTACAAATGCCCAGTATGCAAGATTCGTTGCCGCTACGTCACATCGGCAACCATTAGACTGGAAGGATGGCAAGATCCCACAGGGTGAGTTGATGCGACCAGTGACAATGGTTTCATGGTATGACGCGAGAGATTATGCCAACTGGGCGGGTAAGCGTTTACCATCTGAAGCAGAATGGGAAAAGGCCGCTCGTGGGACTGACGGCAGGCGCTGGCCGTGGGGAGACAAGATGGACCCAAATCGGCTGAACACATACTATTATGTGGGTTCAGCAACCAACGTGAATGCGTATCCCAGTGGCGCCAGCCCATATGGGGTAATGGATATGGCAGGCAATGTAGATGAATGGGTGGATGATGATTATGCTCCATACCCGGGATCTGACGCGCCTTCTAGTGTCTTTCAGGCAAAAGTTCCAGTTGTAATCAGCAACGAAGATACGTCAGTGCAGGTTGCCGATATGATGCCTACAGCAGGTAAATATAAGGTACTTCGGGGGGGGTCATGGAAGAGCGATCCATTCTCAACCCAGGTATTCCATCGTGACGCTGCCTGGGCAAATTACGCCTCAGATTTCTACGGATTCCGTTGTGCGAGCAATGTGCGTGATCTGCAAAAAGGAAAGTGAACATGCATAAATATTGTGTGCTTTCCTGGCTGACTTTAACTTTACTTATTTCCTCGGTTGATTCATGTTGGGCATTAGATAGCTATCGTTTTCTTCATGTGACTATTGAGACGCCATGGTTGATATTCATATTCTTATTATTCGCAGTTCTTGCTCCTTTTGTTCTTATGGGGGTGTTGGTATGGCGTTATGCTGAAAAAAAAGTTGATCCAGAAGATCCATCAAACCCGCCAAATGAAGGCATTCAATGAAGCTGAATTCAATTTATAGTTACTCATTAAATAAGTCGCTTGTGGGTTTGATGATGTTACTTGCCGTAGTTTTATTCTCACTCGTGCCTGTTGCAAGGGCAGTTGATACGCCTCAACAAAGCGGCGACAGCATACAGGTAATGGAATCTTTTGATCGGCAAAATCTGGCTGGCAAGCAAGCTGTCAGCGACCATAAAAAACATCTGATCATGTTTATAATTGGCGTGCCGCTTTTGCTGTTTATTATCGTTACCGGGGCGCTAGGTGTAGCTATGGTGGTATATGGCAAGCCTGTATTCCTATTGCATATGATTTTTGCCGGGCTCAGCATAACTCTCATGATCGTTCATGCAATAGTCGGATTGGTTTGGTTTAACCCATTCTGATTCCGCCATGTTCTATGGGCAGTTTAAGGTTTCTGCGCCCTAAATCATTCAAAACATAATCAATTCATGCCTGGCGTAAAGCTCGATTCCCCGATTTGTGAACAGAAAAGCTTAATTCAATCGCATTGGGTATTGGCGGTATTGTATGGCCTGTCTGGACTAACCAGTGTGGCGTACGAGGTATTATGGACCAGGATGCTTTCGCTGCAATTCGGAGTAAGTGTTTTTGCGGTGATCTTGACAGTTGCAACATTCATGCTCGGATTGGGAGCAGGATGTCTGTATTCGGCGCATCGCGTATATCGTGTCAAAAATCCCCTTCAGATATTTGCAGCATTGGAAGGCGGCATAGCAATATTTGCATTACTTCTGCCAAAGCTACTTCATGGATTGTCAGTTTGGATAGAGATGGAAGCATCGCAGCTTTCTCTTGTTGAATGGTATGGCTCTATTGCAATCTGTGCATTTTTCTTGCTGCTTCTCCCGGCCTTTGCCATGGGAATGGGATTCCCGTTGATTCTACAAGCTCTGGGGAATGCGAAAGAGCGCTTGGGCCTGATATATGGTGTCAACACGCTAGGAGCGTCATGTGGCGCGTTGCTACCGCTCTGGTTATTGCCTGCATTGGGCTGGTCCGGTGGGATCAGGGTGATAGCCGGAATTGGCTTGCTCGTGGCCTTATTGGTGTTAATGCTTTCATTTCGTCGTGACGCGCAAATTATTGTAGAAAACAAGATTGCCCGTCCCGATTTTCGGGTCTTGCTGACATATGCCGGAATTGGTGCGGCTAGCTTAACTCTGGAAATCGGCTGGACCCGCTTGTTCGGGATGGTGATGTTGCGGACTGAATATGTATTGGCAATTATCCTGGCTGTGTTTCTTTTAGGCATTGGTTTGGGTAGCCTGATAGTGCCTCGAAAGCATAGACAAATTTGGATCGTGGTCTTGCCTGTCGTTGCCGGGTTCTTTTCACTGGTAAGCCTTTGGATGCTACCTGAACTTTCGGCATGGGTTGAGCGCGATGAGTTCTCATCCTTGTCCAACGCATTAACTACTCAGGCATCGGCGCTTGCAATGTTGACTTTGCCCGTTACATTGATGCTCGGGGCTTGGTTGCCGTTATTAAATGACCGCCAGAATGGCGGTGGTCTTTGGTTATATGGAGCAAATTGCCTCGGTGCTGCTGCGGGGGTTGTCATTGCCGGATTACTGCTAATCCCAATATGGGGAAGTACAACTGCCATAGTTGTGGCTGCTGCAGCAATATTGGTATTTGGCCTGATTTTGGCTCAGTCTCAGCTTAGAGTTGCGTGGATTTCAGTGCTAATTTTCATTGCTGTCGCTTGGCCCGTATTGAAGTTTCCCCCAGTCAGCTCATTATTGCCGCAAGCTCAAGCCGGGAGCAAGGATATTTATAGCTATGAAGATGCCGTTTCGATGTCCAATGTAGTAGAACAGCAAGATGGTCAGCTAGTGTTGTTGACAGATTTACAACGGATGGATGCATCAACCGATCCAACTGCGGTTTTTGTTCAATCGAATCAGGCCAGGCTGCCCTTGCTGTTGCACCCGCACCCACAATCAGTGCTATTTCTAGGATTAGGTACAGGGATCTCCGTGGCGGGGTCATTGCCATTTCCCGGCTTGCAGCGTACAGCTGTTGAACTGTCACAAGGAGCGATAAATTCGGCATCGAAATGGTTTGCGCCAATAAACCAAGGAGTAATGAGCCAAACAAGCGTTGTAAGAGATGACGCACGTCACTTTCTCAGCGCTACAAAGACAAAGTACGATGTAATCATTGGAGATGTCTTCCACCCCGATCTGGCGGGATACGGGTCGTTGTTAACCGTTCAGCAATTTCGTCGCGCCAAAAATCGACTTAATGACAATGGGTTGTTTGTTCAATGGTTAGCCCTGAACCAATTTGATATAGATTCTCTGGCTGTGATATTGCGCAGTTTTCAAAGCGTGTATCCGGGGGCGCAACTTTTTCTCGACGGCATGCATTTGGCTCTGGTAGGGCCTGAACAAAAAATCCCGGAGGCTCGGGCATTATTGGAAAATCTACATAGGATGACAGTTTCGGAGCAAAATGCGGCAACAGCAGGAGAGGGAGGATGGACCTGGTTGGGGCGCTATTTCGGACCTATCCCCAGTATGGTTGGCCCGCTACAAGATGAATGGTCACCAGTAATAGAATTTAAACTGCCCCAAGCCCGCTATGCGAAGAAAATTGAAGCTGTATCAGCCACTTTGAGATTCTTGCTGGAGCATAGACCAGACATGAAGGCGGCTGAAATGACGCTTGGCGTGACGGATACCAATAAAGAGATATTTGAAAGGGCGTACGGGGCTACGGAATTGATGGTGCGAAGCTGGCTTGCCGCCATGAACGAATCTACACAAACATCATCCCGGTTGATGTATCTGGCTTATCAGGCAAACCCGAAAGACCGCTGGATTGCATATGGATTGGCTGATAGTATGTTCTCGTCTCTGGAACAAGCGCGTCAGCATGGTTTAAGTGAGCAAGCGGCATTGACGCGGATTCTGGAAATTTGTCCTCAGCATGTGGATTCATTGCGTGCTTTATGGAGGCTTGAACGACAAGCTAACGATCCGCGAGCGGAATCTACGCGTGTGCGTCTATTGGCATTAAGCCCCTTTGATCTTGAGGCGCGTTCTGCAGGAAAATAACTATGTCTGGCAATATCAACACAAAAGCAATCTCGTCGATACCAATCAAGGTCATCGGAAGAGTGCCGGCATTTAAGCACTATCACTGGAAACGGCGCCTGGTTCAATTTTTGGCAATTGCTATCGCCATACTCATTCCTGCCAGCGGCCTGTTTCGCATTGATCCAGAAGCTGGCGCATTCGTTATATTGGATCGCCAGATATGGCTGGCGGATTTCTTCCTGATTGCTGGATTGTGGCTAACAATCGTTTGCGGATTGGTGATGCTTTACTCGACAGCTGGTACAGTATTTTGTGGCTGGGCTTGCCCGCAAAATACGATGTCAGAGTGGGCCAACAACATGATGCACAAGTTGTTAGGCAAGCGTGCTGAAGTCAGTTTGACCGGCGAGGCAGTACACGTTGCAGCCAGAAAAAACAAAATCATAAATTGGTTGATATTGGGCGTGCTATTTTTGCTGGCAGCCATGTTTTTTGGTTTGATTCCCCTGTTCTATTTTTATCCGCCAAGCTTGGTATGGTCTTTTATCATCATGGAAGACAATGCGGGGCTGGCAAGATCCTTGCATTGGATTTATGCCGTTAGTGTTTTGGTTATTTTTCTGGACATAGCTTTTATCAGGCATTTCTGGTGCAGGTTTTCCTGCGTATATCGAGTTTGGCAGCACACTTTTAAAACCAAACAAACCTTGCATGTGGTTTATGATGCCGATCGTTCCGACGAGTGCAACAAATGCAATTATTGCGTTTCCTCATGTTTTATAAGCTTGGACCCGCGTAAGACTGATCAATATGATAGCTGTATCAATTGCGGAGAATGCATAGATGCATGTGATCGACTGCACTCCAAGCAGAACATTCCCGGATTGTTAAAATTTGAGTTGGGAGAACGCAAGCAGAAAGCAGCCAATAAATTCAGATCTGCTGCAGTATCGCTGTTTTCCAGGGCGAACTGGGTAACTCCATTTCTAGTTCTGGGGGTTGCTATGCTTACTTGGGGGGTGTGGTCATATGAACCATACCACGCGGCGGGTTACCATTCAGAGGTTCATCAGGGAACGATTCAGGATTATCAAATCAGCATAGCCAACAAGCTATATCGGCCAGCTCAGTTCGTAGTAAGTGTGCAAGGTTTGCCGGAGGGGAGCTATCATTTAAGCAACGAAAGGATCAAGTTGTCGCCAGCCGGGCGAGAATCATTAACGCTGTCAATCAATCGGAATTTGCCACGGGGCCTATATTCCTTCGTGGTTAAAGTAACCTCGGATGATGGCTGGGCCAGTCGGCTCAGAATGCAGCATTTTTCAGAACAGGGGTAACAGATGGCAGACAAAAGTTCAGCAGAATCCGGAATTCTTACCGGAGTTGAGAAGTCCCAGTGGGGGGAGCAATCAGAAGATCATTTTGGCTATGATTCTGATGAAGAGAGATTGGCGAAACGAGGCATGGAAGACTGGGAGTTGGTAGAGAGGATTCCCGAATCTCAAAAAGGTATTCCTTACTGGTTTGTGGCGGTGATTATCGTGGTGTTATTGGTTGCAGTAGGGTTGAGTTTTCCATTCTGGGGGAATCGACCTGGGGTTGTAAGGGATTGGTTTGACTGGGGTTTTATTGCTGCTTTGTTTTATATAGCTGCGGCTGCGGCATTTGTATATTTTATGGTGCAGCTATATGGTTCTTCAGCAGGTGGCAAACTGGACTCTGACCCAAGCAAGAAAGATCCAGATAATTAGATCGGGGAGTTTAGAGTTGAGATGCGCCGAGATTCAAGTGAAATGGAAAATATGTAAATACACAGGATTTCTTTTGCTGGGGTTGTTATCAGCATGCGGCGGCGACATTGATAGTGCGCCATCACAAAACTGGCAAGGGGTAAATGTGCAAATTGAATCCAGGCCGAGCCCGCCGCAAGTGGGAATGAATGAATTTTTGATTATGGCAACGAACCAGCGCGGACAACCGGTTTATGACTTGATTGTGTCAATCAGAACAAGTAATCAGGATCCGTGGGTGCAGGCTATAGAAGATGGTCAAATGGGAGTATATCGCCGTGCCGCTGAAGTTGGTCCTGGCGAGAGATCCACCATGCAGGTGCAGATTATGCGCGATGGCGTGAAAAGTGAGTTGCGATTCCCTTTGAAAGTGGAACAGTGATCAGGTGATCTGTCTCATTGATTTCCGGAATTGCTCTTTAGAGACATTACTATATTGATGAGATAAATACAGAAGCCAATCGCCATGACAATCCCGGAACTGGCTACTATGGGACCATAATAGTGGTGAACATCAGGAATCGATTTCGGATCGGCAATCAATAGATTCCCCTCCCAGATACCAAACACCATTTGTACGATATAAAAATAGAATACGCCAGTGCTGGTCCACCAAAACGAGTGATCTACCAGACGCGTGGAATAAATCGCCTTCCCGCTGAAAATGGGCAACAGATAATATGTTGTTCCCATAGCCAAAATAACCAGTCCACCGACCAGATTTATATGAGCGTGCGCCAGCGGATCTATCATGTGTCCAGGCCCGCCGTATGGGCTGCCTATCGAATCAAGCCATGATCGTATCGGCGGAAGAACCTGCAACATGCCATGAGTTGCGCCGATAAAAAATGAAATGGCAGATACAACCAGAAATTTAACCAGATGAGGTTGGGGTGTATTTAAACTCATTGAAAAATTGAAAAGCGCAAAGATAATAAAAGCACGGTCGCGCTCGACCGTGCTTTATAGGGAAGCAAAGATAGAATTATTTTCTCGTAATAGAACTGGCCAATTCGTGCTTTGAATCCCTGAATGGTTCTGCATAAGCAGCAGTACGTCCCAGTTCTTCCTCGCCAGGCCTTTTCTGAATTACTCGCTGAATTCCGAAATCGGAAGCTACCCATGAAACAAAAATGCCCAACACGAAGACACCGATAGGAACAAACATTTCCATTGGCATAATATCCCCCTAAATATAGCGTTATAAAAACATCCCACAAATCCAAAAATTCATACTGCGCAGCTTGCTAGTCTATCTAATTGACACATATCTCGCAAGTTCCTTGACGAAATTGCGAGAAATTCCCGACTAATCCATTATAGCTTGTCTATGGCAACAATCTCTATAGCATTAGTTTCGATGTAATAACACTTCCATTACGAATTTGCTTCCCAAATATGCAAGTAACAGAAAGACATAGCCAATCATGGTCCAATGTACTGCTTTGCGTCCACGCCAGCCATAGAAATGGTGTCCTGCCAGTAATGCTGCAAATACTCCCCATGAAATGAAACCAAACACCATCTTATGATTGAATTCCAACGGTTTTCCAAACACCTGCTCGGAGAACACTATGCCTGAGATCAAGGTGAGGGTAAGCACGATAAATCCAGCACCAATAATGCGAAACAAAAGGGTTTCCATGGTAAGCAATGGTGGCAAAGCTTGAAGTATTCGAGGTAGCGTGGCGTGGTGTAACCGCTTTTCTACCAGCGACATCAAGCTTGCATGCAAGGCTGCGATTGTAAGCAGGCTGTATACCAACATTGCCGCCATGATGTGAGCCTCAAGTGCAATCGATATTTCGCCGGAAATGGGATGTTCTTTGGGGAAAATAGCCGGTAGAAGAACTCCAATTGCAGCTAGAGGGAGAACTAATGTTTGCAGGCTAGCTATCGGGTAGAAAAACCGTGCCACCCAATATACCAGCATGGTCAGCCACAAAATAAGTGAGATTACGTTTATCAGGCCAAGATTAATCGCCCCTCCAAAGAACAACTGTTCGTTCAAAAGGTAAGCTTGCAGAACAAGCGGTAATAATACAGCCTGTCCGATCACTCCACGGCTAAGAGATTCTCCATTGCCTGTGAACTGAGCTCGCCAAAAAAATACAGCCAACGCTCCATAGGCGAGGAAGGCGAGCAGAGAAAGAGCAAGATTCGACATTTTTGGTCAAGGTGTTTAGACTTGAGTAATTCTACACTATATATTTTAACGATGAATATCGGGAAATAAGCATGCTGGATAACCTCACACAGCGCCTCTCCGGCGTTATCAAAAATCTCCGCGGACAAGCAAGACTGACAGAAGCCAATATCCAGGATGCCTTACGTGAAGTGCGCATGGCGCTGCTGGAAGCTGACGTGGCATTACCTGTGGTTAAGGAATTTGCTTCCCACGTGAAACAGGCTGCGCTTGGGCAGGAGGTGGTTGGCAACCTGAATCCAGGGCAAGCACTGATTGGCGTTGTTCACCGCGAGTTGACCAGGCTGATGGGTGCAGAAAATGTCGGTATCAATCTCGCCACCACTCCGCCGGCCGTAATCCTGATGGCTGGCCTGCAAGGTGCTGGTAAGACTACAACAAGCGGTAAACTGGCCAAACTGCTGCGAGAGCAGCAAAAGAAGAAAGTGCTGCTGGTCAGTTGCGATGTGTATCGCCCCGCTGCCATTCAGCAATTGCACACGTTGGCGCAACAACTGGGGATCGATTTCTTTCCTTCCGACCTCAGTCAGAAGCCACTGGATATCGCCCTGGCCGCGCAGGACTTCGCCAGGAAGCACTACCACGACGTTCTTATCGTCGATACTGCGGGCCGCCTCTCCATCGATGAAGCGATGATGGCAGAGATCAGTCAATTGCACGCCGTACTCAAGCCAGTCGAAACCTTGTTCGTGGTGGATGCGATGACCGGCCAGGATGCCGTGAACACTGCCAAGGTTTTCGGCGATGCCTTGCCGCTCACCGGTGTGATCCTGACCAAGCTGGATGGGGATGCGCGCGGCGGCGCGGCATTATCCGTACGCCACGTAACCGGCAAGCCGATCAAGTTCGTGGGGGTCAGCGAAAAAATGACCGGTCTCGAAGCCTTTCATCCGGAACGTATGGCCTCGCGCGTGCTGGGCATGGGTGACGTGCTCTCGTTGATCGAGGAAGCGCACCGTGAAGTAGACGTGGCCGAAGCCGAGAAACTGGCAAAGAAGTTCAAGAAAGGCGAGGGTTTCGATCTCAACGATTTCAAGATGCAGATAGTGCAGATGCGCAAGATGGGCGGTGTTTCTGCGCTAATGGACAAATTGCCCGCCCAGCTTTCCCAAGCCGCCTCTGGCAGCAAAGTGGACGACAAGCAGATAAACCGGCTGGAAGGCATCATCAACTCCATGACATTTGCCGAGCGTAGCAAGCCGGAGCTCATCAAGGCCTCACGCAAGCGTCGCATCGCAGCGGGTGCCGGCGTTCAGGTCATGCATGTCAACCAGTTGCTCAACCAGTTCGAACAGACGCAAAAGATGATGAAGATGTTCAGCAAGGGCGGCATGTCGAAGATGATGCGCGGGATGAAGGGAATGTTGCCGGGCATGCGCTGATCTTCTGCAGCGTATCGACCATGTTCGTTTCTTTCAAGTTATTGTTTTCAGCTGTTTTTCAGATTGTCTTCCTGTGCTTGGCAAGCCGAGATTTCTGGGGCGAATCCGGGAATCTATAATCTTTTTAATATTTTCAGGTTCGAAACATGACCATACAGACCATCATATTTGACGTGGACGGCACGCTGGCCGATACCGAGGATGCTCACCGCATTGCTTTCAACAAGGCGTTTGCGGAAAACGATCTTGACTGGAACTGGGATATTCCGTTGTACGGAAAATTGCTCAAGGTGACAGGCGGCAAGGAACGCATCAAGTATTTCGTGGACAGTTATCTTGACGGGTTCGCCAAGCCGGAAAATTTTGAGGACTTCGTCAAAAACCTTCACAAGGTCAAGACCGCTCAATACACCAGCATGCTGGCGGACGGCCGTATCCCCCTTCGTTCAGGCATCAGGCGACTTATCGATGACGCGCGCTCTGGCGGTATCCAGCTTGCCATCGCCACCACCACCTCGCCGGAAAATGTTTCCGCGCTGCTCGAGGTCGGCTTGGGAAAAGATTGGGAAAGCTATTTTGACTGTGTCGGTTGCGGCGACATCGTGCCGATGAAAAAGCCTGCGCCCGATATCTACAACTGGGTGCTGGAAAAACTCGATCGCGCACCGCAGGAATGCATTGCACTGGAAGATTCCAACAACGGACTCCGTTCCAGTCTTGCCGCAGGAATCAAGACCTATATCACGGTTAACAACTATACGCGCGACCAGGATTTCTCTGGAGCAGCTGCGGTATTTGAAGACCTGGATGATCCCGATGCTCTATACAGGGCGATCGGTTTGCCACTTTCCAATCCACTGATATCTGTTTAAGATTCACGTTGTTTGGGGCGGTAGCTCAGCTGGGAGAGCGTCGCGTTCGCAATGCGAAGGTCGGGAGTTCGATCCTCCTCCGCTCCACAAATTGCATGGTCACTCCGGAATCCATTTTCGAACTAACCTGGCGTGGTCGCTGTGCTTTTATTGCTCACCTCAATCAGGAAATCTTCCAGTGACCGGATCGGCGTGGCATCGTCGAACAATACGGCTCGGGAAGCTTCAATGCCGGATTTGATTCGCTGCCGGAATTCCTTATCCTGCACCAGTCTGATCACCAAGTTCACGTATTCCTCATCGCTGGCAGCGATCAACTCTGTCACTCCCATGCGCCGCAAGATGCCGCTCGCCAGCCTGCCGCGCATGAATTCTCCTTCCTTGGTTACCAGCGGCAGTCCACATTCAAGCGCCTGCAGGGCGGTGTTGAATCCGGAGAACCCGATCGTATCGAGGAATACGTCTGCCCGTTGCATCAGTCCATAAAATGCGTCTTTGCGCTGCCACGGGATGAACACGCCATGGTTGTTGAAATCCATGCCTGCTTCTGCAAATACGCGTTGCAGACGCAGATGCAGCTTGCTGGATAAGACTTCCATCGTGTGGGTAAAGAACACGAACTGGCAATTGCCGAGTTTTTTCGCGATGTCTACAAAGACCTGGTCGTGCTGGGGCACATACTTGAACGGGACGCCCGGGCATAAAAGGATAGGGCGTCCGCGATCGATGCCTAACGCGGCCCAGTCAGGTTCGATGCTGGCAACTTGCGGAGGGCGATAACTGACACCCAGGTTGGGCAAGAGAACCAGTTTTTCGACATAATGGTCCTGCGCTGTCGGGGGTTCAAGGCTCTCTGCAGACAGGAAATAATCCATCGTGGGCAAGCCGGTGGTTTGCGGATGGCCCCATGATGCAACCTGCACCGGAGCAAGGCGCAGGCTCGCGAGTTTGGCAGTCATTTGATCCATGCTGATCTCCGGATAGATCAACACGTCAAGCTGCTTCGACATGATTGTATCCACCCATTGCCGCAGACTCTTGTTGCCCTGCTCGAAACTGTTCGATTGGTCTTTCGCCCACGCAGTCACGTCATCCTGGATAGTGCCGGTATGCAGCAGGTGCAACTCGATGCGGCTGCGGTCAAGGTGCTGGACCCATCCCTTGACGATAGCGTTCCAGCAGGAATGATTCCTGATGTACGCAGAAACCACGCCGACGCGAACGACCGGACCTTGTGAACCACCGCTGCCAGGAGGAAGATTCTGTTCGTCCTGCCAGTACTTCATCAGACGTGCGCATAGCGTGCCGTATCGGGACAGGATCGCGCGATTGTTATCTTCATGATAGGCCAGATAGAAAGGCTGGTAGACGCCCACCGCCCTGTGCCCAAGCGCCATATGGGTGTCAAACCAGGCATCCAACTCTTCCAGCTCTTTCAGGAATCCGGTCCTGCTGTCTGCGATTTCCTGCGCTGAATCAGCTACCATCTGGATCTTTGTCATGGCAAGTTGCCAGCGCACTTCTGCAAAATCCGGCTGGCACGCTATCGCACGACGATAGCTGGCAATGCCTTCTTCCAGCCTCCCTTGCTCAAGATAGATATTTCCCAGATTGTTGTGGACTCCCGCGAAGTTGGGGTTCAGCCGTGCTGACTCAAGATAGGCGGCAATGGCGGAGTCGATCTGCCCCAGGCCTTTGTAAGCACTCCCCAGATTGCAATGGAATTCCGGTACGCTGCTGTCCAATCGAATGGCCATCGCGATCAGCTTTGCTGCATCGGCATGGTTCTCCTGTTGCAATGCGAGCAATCCAAGGTTATGCAAGGAAAGGGTATCTGCGGGATTCTTCTGCAGCAATTCCTGGTAAATGGCCCTGGCTTCATCCAGCCTGCCGGATTGATGCAGCGCCTCGGCCTTCATCAGCATCGCGCGACGATGGCTTGAAATACCCTCAGCCTGCCTGCCTTGCTCAAGATATATGTTTCCCAGATTGTTGTGTGCTGCCTGGAAATTGGGGTCCAGCCGCACGGCCTCGACATAGGCGGCAATGGCGGAATCGATCTGGCCCAGGCCTTTGTATGCATTGCCGAGATTGCAATGAAATGCCGGCACGCGGCGGTCCAGTTTGATCGCCTCCCGGATCAGGTTTGCCGCATTGGCATAATTCTCCTGCTGTAATGCGATCAAGCCCAGATAGTGCAATGCATGGCAATCCCTGGGATTCATCCGCAGCAATTCCTGGTAAATGGTTCTGGCTTCGTCCAGCCTGCCGGATTGATGCAGCGTGACCGCTTTCATCAACATATCCGATGGGGATTCGACGTTGGTCGCGTTAAGGTCGTGACCAGTCGGCTTGGCGGCCTGGAGGAGAAATCCCGGGTTTACCGATGACTTGCCCATGCAGCATTTCTTGTATTTCTTGCCGCTGCCGCAAGGGCAGGGGTCATTCCGGTTGGCTGTACTCATAAGCTAAAAAATAGGGAGAAAATATTTCGGGGTTTTTCAGGCGTATTTGAAGGTCGCGCTTCTCTGCGATTTTCAAGGTAAATCAGGCGCCTTCATTTGAAGCTGAGAATTATACCTGTGTTACCCGGAGTCGACAGGAGGGCAGTGGCAATTAGCTGATGTTGTCCATTCCAAAACCGGTTTAAGTGAACCGACCCCGAACACCACCACTCTCGCAAGTAACTTTAGGTAGATGCCGCAATTCATTATTTATTAATGATATTTGCAAATATCCGCTAACTGCTTGTCATAAAAGAGGAAATCCAGACTTTAGCCTTGACTGTAGTTATATTTTTCAATATAGTGGGCGAAAGTGGTAAAAGGTGGGAAATTGTGGGAATTGGGGGGGCAATGTTTCAGGGAGCGGCACAACTTAATCTGGATAGTAAAGGCAGGCTTGCGGTCCCGGCACGGTATCGCGACATGCTGTTGCTGCAATGCAATGGTCAATTGGTGATGACGGCCGATGCAGATGGTTGCCTGCTTCTTTACCCGCAACCCGAGTGGCAACCCATCCGCGAAAAATTGATGCAGTTATCTGCATTCAATCCCCGCATTCGTTCCTTGCAACGTTTTCTGGTCGGTCACGCAGAAGATCTGGTTATGGATGCTGCTGGACGGATTTTGATTTCTTCAACTTTGCGCAATTTCGCCGTTCTGGACAAGCGAGTCATGCTGGTTGGACAAGGCAACAAGTTCGAAGTTTGGGACGAAGCGAGATGGCAGGCTCAGCACGAAAAAGTGGCTGGATTCACCGAGGGTGACCTTCCGCCCGAGCTGGAAGGATTTACCTTGTGAAAAATTTTCGTGGCAGAGACGCGGGAATGCAAACAATTGTGGATCGATTTTTTTATACGGTATCTGCGGGCGCAGCAGGAGTACAGAGGATTCTATGAGCGTGGGTATATCCCACGCCCACGCTGCAGTGTTACTGCGCGAGGCAGTCGCGGCACTGCAGATAAAGCCAGATGGAATCTATGTGGATGGCACGTTCGGGCGTGGCGGACACAGCCGCATGATCCTGCAGCAATTGGGGGGGCGCGGTCGATTGATTGCACTGGACAAGGACCCGGCGGCGGTTGCAGCAGCAGGAGAAATAGTCGACAGCAAATTTAGCATCATGCATAGCAGCTTCTCGAGACTGGCAGTGGTGTTGAAAGAGTTGCAGGTGGGCAAAGTGGATGGAGTGTTGCTGGACCTGGGCGTGTCATCGCCACAGCTGGATGATGAACAGCGGGGATTCAGTTTTCGATTCGACGCGCCGCTGGACATGCGTATGGATTCCAGCAGTGGCCAGACTGCAGCGCAGTGGCTGGCATCAGTGGATGAAGGTTTGCTTGGGGAGGTGATACGCGACTATGGCGAAGAACGGTTTGCTAAACAGATTGCAAGAGCGCTTGTTGCTGCGCGCCAGGAAAGCCCCATCACAACCACGCGGCATCTCAGCCAAATTGTTGCCCAGGCAGTCCGCACGCGTGAACCCGGGAAAAATCCGGCGACGCGCACCTTTCAGGCTATACGGATTTATATCAACCGCGAACTCGAAGAACTCGAGGATGTTCTGCCGCAATGCGTGGATAGCCTGAATCCGGGAGGACGACTAGTGGTGATCAGTTTCCATTCCCTGGAAGACCGCTTGGTGAAGCGCTTTATGCGCGACCAGGCCCAAGGCGACAAGTTGCCGCGCAATTTGCCGGTTCGCGCTGCTGATGTGCCGTTGGGAAAGTTGCGTTTGATTGGCCGTGCCATACACGCTTCACTGTCGGAAGTGGAAGCTAATCCCCGCGCACGCAGCGCCGTGATGCGTGTGGCGGAACGTATTGGTGGGGCAAGTGACTAGGACGAAGATATTTCTATTGCTGGTAACTATCGCGTGCGCGTTAGGTGTTGTGACTTCTCAACACAAGACGCGCAAATTGTTTGTGGAATTACAAGCCGAAAAAGACAAGGCCCAGCAAATGGAAGTGGAATGGGGGCAGTTGCAGCTTGAGCAAAGTACATGGGCAACACCTGCGCGCGTGGAAAAGATAGCCAGCCTCAAGCTGCACATGCAGCTTCCGAAAAATGGGCAAATGCACTTCATTCACAGCAAGGAAATGAGCGAGGAGCCATTGCCGTGAACTATACCGCCAGCATACAGACTTCTGGACTTGCAGCATTACCGGCATGGCGGGCAAAGCTGTTGTTCATATTTCTGCTGTTGGGTATGTGTGCGTTGTTGGCGCGTGCAGTCTATCTGCAGGGCATACACAACGATTTCCTGCAACAAAAAGGCGATGAGCGCTTCAGTCGTGTGGTTGACATCAATGCGCATCGCGGAATGATCACGGATAGATATGGGGACCCATTGGCAATCAGTACTCCGGTGGAATCCGTGTGGGCCAGCCCGAATAGCGTGGATGCATCGGAGCAGCAAATCACTCAACTGGCGCATGTGCTGGGCATGGATACCCGAGAGCTGAAGAAAAAATTGTCCGGAAGCGGACGCGATTTTGTCTATCTCAAGCGCCAGCTACCTCCAGACCAGGTGGAAAAGGTTGTAAGCATGGAACTGCCCGGCGTGTCGTTGCAGCGTGAATACCGTCGTTATTACCCTGCAGGAGAGGTTGCGGCGCATCTGATCGGGTTCACCAATCTGGATGACAACGGGCAGGAGGGCCTGGAGCTGGAGTTTCAACAGGGTCTTGGTGGCATGGCAGGCAGCCAGCGCGTAATCAAGGACAGGCGGGGAGAAATCGTCGAGGACGTTGCCAGCATCCGGGCACCCAAACCGGGAACTGATCTGGCATTGAGCATAGATAGCAAGATTCAGTACCTGGCATTTCGCGAAATCAAGTTGGCAGTTGAACAGCACCACGCCAAATCAGGATCGATCGTGGTGCTGGATGCAAAAAGCGGCGAAGTTCTGGCAATGGGCAACTGGCCCAGCTATAACCCCAACAACCGCAGCAAGCCCAGCCTGAATGTGTTGCGCAATCGCGGGGTGACTGACCAATTCGAGCCGGGCTCAACGATGAAGCCGTTTACCGTGGCGACGGCATTGGAAACAGGCAAGGTCAAACCTGACACGATAATCGATACCGGGGGTGGCACGTTGACCATCGGCGGGCGCACTATCCATGATTCGCACCCTGACACGCAACTGACGGTGGCGCAGGTTATCCAGAAATCCAGCAACGTTGGAGCTGCCAAGATGGCACTTTCTCTCGAGCCGGAAACCATGTGGAATAGCCTGCATGAATCCGGATTTGGCGAGACAACCGGCAGTGGATTCCCCGGCGAAGCGAGCGGCAAGTTGCGCGACTATAAAACCTGGCGTCCGATCGAACAGGCGACCATGTCATATGGCAACGGTATCTCGGTGAATCTGCTGCAGCTGGCGCGCGCTTACACCATATTTGCCAACGGCGGCGAATTGAAGCCGGTTACTTTCCTCAGGCAGGATACGCCCGGCGTCGGCAAAACGGTGTTTTCCGAAAAGACGGCGCAAGAAATGCGCGACATGCTGGAAATGGTAGTGAAGCCGGGCGGCACGGCGCCACTGGCTCAAATCAACGGCTACCGTGTTGCGGGCAAGACCGGCACTTCACACAAGTTGGTCGGCGGACGTTACGTGAACCAATATGTTGCCTCCTTCATTGGCATGGCGCCGGCGTCAAATCCGCGTCTGATCGTGGCGGTGATGATCGATCAACCAGTAGGGGAATATTATGGCGGACAAGTTGCTGCGCCGGTGTTCCGCAATGTAATGAGTTCCGCGTTGCGCTTGCTCAATGTGCCCAATGATGCGCCGCTGGACAATGTGGTGGCGCCGCCAGCAGAAGTCGTGAAGGAGGACACATGAGCAGTCCTTCGGCCATGCCCGGGACCAGTTCATCGAGCAGACTCGGCACCGTCTTCCGTCCCGAAGTTATCGATTCAATAGGCGTAACGATCAAGCGATTGAATACGGATAGTCGCATGGTGGAACCTGGCGAAACCTTTGTCGCTTATCCGGGCGGCAATGCGGACGGGCGCCAGTTCATCGCGCAAGCCATCGCCAATGGTGCCAATGCAGTGATTTACGAGGCCCATGACTTTGAATGGAACGATGCCTGGCAGCTGCCCCGACTGGCGATCAGCGACCTGCGCCATCACGCGGGGGAGTTAGCCAGCCATGTGTATGGTGAACCCTCAAGGCAGTTATGGATGGTCGGCGTCACCGGCACCAACGGCAAGACATCATGCAGTCAGTGGATAGCGCAATCATTTTCCGCCCTGGGAAAAAAATCTGCGTTGCTCGGTACATTGGGCAACGGCTTCCCCGATGATTTGCAGCCTACACAGAACACCACGCCCGATGCTGTTTGTCTGCACGGCTTGCTGGCGGATTACCTGAAACGAGGAGCACGGGCGGTGGCGATGGAAGTGTCTTCCCATGCCCTGGCACAGGGACGGGTGAACGGCACGCAATTCGACGTGGTGCTGTTCACCAATCTGAGCCGGGATCATCTCGATTATCACGGCGATATGCAGCACTATGCGGCGGCCAAGCGCAGCCTGTTTGACTGGCAGCAGCTCAAGTGTGCCGTGTTGAATCTGGACGATGATTTCGGCGCAGACCTTGCCGATCAATTGCAGGACAGGGAAGTGGAAGTGGTGGGCTACGGGCTGAGCGAAGCCGCGCTGGAACTGGCGGAGAGACTTGGCCTGCGGATGGTATATGGCACGGCGTTGCAAACCGGCGCGCAGGGCATAAGCCTGCAGGTACATTCGAGCTGGGGCCGCACTGCTTTGCATAGTTCGTTGCTCGGTCGCTTCAATGCCGCCAATCTGCTTGGTGTGCTGGCCGTGCTGCTGGTCAGCGGCAACGAATTGCCTGCCGCCGTGAAAGAGCTGGAGCGGGTGTTCGCCGTGCCCGGTCGCATGCAGTCGTTCGGCGGCGGCGGTCTTCCCACCGTGGTGGTGGATTATGCGCATACGCCGGATGCGCTGGAAAAGGTACTACAGGCCCTGCGCGAAATCGCTGTGGTGGAATCCGGAAAACTGATTTGCGTATTCGGTTGCGGCGGCGACCGGGATCGTGGCAAGCGGCCGATGATGGGCACGGTGGCGTCCAAACTGGCAGATATCTGCATCGTCACCAGTGACAACCCGCGCAACGAATCACCGGGCGAGATCATTGCCGCCATCGCTTCCGGCATCAATGGCCCATACCTGAAAATCGAAAATCGTGCCGAGGCTATTTCCCATGCCTTGAGATGTGCTGATGCGGCGGACACCGTGCTGGTTGCCGGCAAGGGGCACGAACCCTATCAGGAGATTAGCGGAAATAAATATCCTTTCAGCGACACCGAGGAGGTGCAGCACGCGCTGGCATCCTGGAGGGCGCAGGCATGATGCTGCTATCGCAGGCCGCGCAAGTGCTGGGTGGAAAACATATCGGCGCGGATGTGAAATTTTCCTCAGTGAGCAGCGACAGCCGTTGTATTGCAGCAGGCGACCTGTTCATCGCGTTACAGGGTGAGAATTTTGACGGCAGTGAATTTGTCTCTGCCGCCGTTCGCGACGGCGCAGTCGCGGCGCTGGTAAATGCAGCAAGCTACCATGGTGCCGAATTGCCCTGCCCGGTGTTGCTGGTAGAGGATACGCGCCTTGCACTGGGTAGCCTGGCGGCATACTGGCGCACGCAATTCACCCTTCCCGTGGTGGCGTTGACCGGCAGCAACGGCAAGACCACGGTCAAGGAAATGCTGGCATCCATTTTACGCACGGCAACCGGTGATGCGGATTCAGTGCTGGCCACGCAGGGCAATCTCAACAACGACATCGGCATGCCGCTCACACTGCTGAAATTGCGGTCTGCGCATCGCTATGCGGTGATCGAGATGGGGATGAACCATTCCGGTGAGATCGACTACCTCTCCCGCATCGCACGTCCCGGTATCGCCCTGATCAACAATGCCGCCAGCGCACACCTGGCCGGATTGGGGACAGTGGAAGCGGTGGCACGCGCCAAGGGCGAGATCTTCGCCGGGTTGCTGGAAAACGGCATCGCGATCATCAACGCCGACGACCCGTTTGCACCGCTGTGGCGCGAACTAGCTGTCCCGCATGCGGTACTGGATTTTGCGCTGGATGCCGAAGCCGCCGTGGCCGCATGCTGGGACGTTACCGATTTCGGGATCCAGATGGAGATTACCACGCCGGAAGGAAGCGCAAGTGTGCAGCTGCAGGTGCCCGGTGCGCATAACGCGCTCAATGCGCTGGCTGCCGCCGCCGCCGCCGCCGTGGCATTGCATATTCCGCTGAAGACCATCGCCAGAGGGCTGGAAGCCTTCACCGGGGTGGCCGGGCGCTTGCAGCGCAAGGCAGGTCTTCATGGCGCAACCGTGATCGACGACACCTATAACGCCAATCCCGCCTCCATGCGTGCCGCCTTGCAGGTACTGGCACAAGCGCCGGGCAAGCGCATCTTTGTGGCCGGGGACATGGGCGAGCTGGGTGGCGATGCGCTGCGCTTCCATACCGAAACCGGTGAGCTGGCGCGCAAGCTCAGCATCCAGCGCCTGCTGGCCACAGGCGAGATGAGTCGTGAAACAGTGCGCGCATTCGGCACGGGCGCGCAGCATTTTGATGACATGGAAAGCTTGTGCGCGGCGCTGGACAGTGAATTGGCTGCGGGAACGACGGTGCTGGTCAAGGGATCTCGCTTCATGCGTATGGAGCGGGTGGTGAAATATTTGGTGAGTGGTGAGTGGGAAGAGCACAACGAGGGGCCGGGGAGCGGAAAAACCACTTCCCACTCCTCACTTCCCACGTCCCACTCACCAGGAGCAAACACATGCTGCTCGCACTAGCAAACTGGTTGTCCGAGGATGTGCGTGCGTTCAGCGTATTCAACTATATTACCTTGCGCGCGGTGTTGGCAGCGATGACAGCGTTATTCATCTCGTTCATGGTGGGTCCGGCAATGATACGCAAGCTGACTGCGATGAAAATCGGCCAGTCGGTGCGTGACGATGGGCCGCAGACTCATCTGGTGAAGGCAGGCACGCCGACTATGGGCGGTGCGCTGATCCTGACCTCGATCGTCATCACTACCCTGCTGTGGGGGGATCTGCGCAACCCTTACATCTGGGTGGTGCTGTTCACTACGGTCGGTGTGGGTGCCATAGGCTGGGTGGATGACTATCGCAAGGTGGTGCATCGCAATCCCAAGGGTCTGTCGGCCAAGGCCAAGATGTTCTGGCAATCAGCGATTGCGCTGTCAGTGGGCATCTATCTGTGGCAGCACGCCAATCTGCCCGCGCAAACCGAACTGATCGTTCCATTTTTCAAATACCTGGTTTTCCCGTTATCCGGATACGCCTTCGTCATTCTGGTTTATCTGGTCATCGTGGGCAGCAGCAATGCGGTGAATCTGACTGATGGACTGGATGGTCTTGCCATCATGCCCACGGTGATGGTGAGCAGCGCGCTGGCGATCTTTGCCTACGTTGCAGGTCACGCGGTGTTCTCCAAATATCTTGGTATGCCGAACATTCCCGGCGCAAGCGAACTGGCAGTGTTCTGCGCTGCGATCGCCGGAGCCGGGCTGGCCTTCCTGTGGTTCAACGCCTATCCGGCCGAAGTCTTCATGGGTGACGTCGGCGCGTTGGCACTGGGCGCAGCGCTGGGAACGGTGGCAGTGATCGTGCGCCAGGAACTGGTGCTGTTCATCATGGGCGGCGTGTTCGTGGTCGAGGCGGTTTCGGTGATGCTGCAGGTGTCGTACTTCAAGTACACCAGGAAAAAATACGGTACAGGGAAGCGCATTCTGCTGATGGCGCCGCTGCACCATCACTTCGAACAGAAGGGCTGGAAAGAGACGCAGGTAGTGGTGAGGTTCTGGATCATCACGATGTTGTTGGTGTTATTGGGGTTGGCGACGTTGAAGCTTAGGTAGTGGGAAGTGGGAAGTGGTGAGTAGGGAGTGGTTTTCCACTTCCCACTTACTACTCCCCACTCCCCAATAAGGAAACACATTGAACGATTGGACTGACAAAAAAGTGCTGGTACTGGGTCTCGGTGAGACCGGGCTGTCGCTCGTGCGCTGGTTGACGGCGCAGGGTGCGCAGGTAAGCGCTGCCGACAGTCGCGAGGAGCCGCCGTCCCTGCAGGTGTTGCAGGAGCAGTTCCCGCAGGTAACGCTGAATCGCGGTTCGTTTGGCAACGAGTTGCTCGAGGGAATCGAATTGATCGCCATCAGTCCCGGTGTGCCGCTGTCTGAACCGCTGGTACAACTGGCACTGGCACGCAAGATCCCGGTTATTAGTGATATCGAAATCCTCGCCCGGGAAATCGAAGCAGCGAAGGAAATGCAGGAGCCTGGAAACAGAATGCCCGCTGTCATCGCAGTCACCGGCGCCAATGGCAAGACCACGGTGACCAGCATGGTCGGGGCGATGTGTCGGGAAGCGGGACTGGATACCGTGATTGCAGGCAACATTTCACCGGCGGTGCTTGATGCCTTGCTGGAGCGCGATGGCCGACAGCCGGATGTCTGGGTGCTGGAACTGTCCAGTTTCCAGTTGGAAACAACGCAGACTTTGAATGCCGATGCGGCGACGGTGCTCAATATCAGCGAGGACCATCAGGACCGCTATGCAGGCATGGGCGAGTATATCGCCGCCAAGGCGCGCATCTTCCGGTGTGGTGATAGAAAAGGCGGTGTCCAGGTGCTGAATCGGGATGACGAATACAGCCTGGGCATGGCTTTGCCGGAGCGGGTCGTGATGACCTTCGGCCTGAATAACTCCCCGGCGCAAGAAAAAGATTGGGGCATCGCGTGCAGTGAAGCCGGCGTGTCACTGGTGCATGGAAACCTGCCTGTGCTGAATGCCAATGAATTGCAGACTACCGGTTTGCACAACGTGGCAAATGCTCTGGCCGCGCTGGCACTTTGTCACGCCATTGGGTTGCCTCTTGAGCCATTGCTGAAGGCATTGCGTGCTTTCAAGGGATTGCCGCATCGAGTCGAGTTGGTAGCAGAGATCAATGGGGTAAGTTATTACGACGACTCCAAGGGAACCAACGTGGGTGCGACGATCGCTGCCCTGCAGGGATTGGTGATCCCGGTCGTGTTGATCGCAGGCGGACAGGGAAAGGGCCAGGATTTCTCGCCACTGCAGCCGGTTGTGAGCAAACACGCCCGCGCTGTGGTATTGATCGGGCGTGACGCAGACAGGATGGAAAGTGCATTGCAAGGTTGCGATGTGCCGGTGACGCATGCCAGTGACATGGCCGATGCAGTCAGGCAGGGTGCCGAATTTGCCCGGTCGGGCGATGCGGTGTTGCTGTCGCCAGCCTGTGCAAGTTTCGACATGTTCCGCAATTATGTACATCGCGCCGAGGTATTTGTTACGGCAGTGCATAACCTGAAAAAGGAGGTGTCATGCGCATCGCAAGCATGAGTGCTCCCCGTCATGCCGTCGCGGAATATGATGAGGTCCTGACCTGGATAGTGCTGGCATTGCTATCGATCGGACTGGTGATGGTGTATTCGGCTTCCATCGCCACGGCAGAAGAAAGCAAATTTACCGGATTCAATTCTGCCTATTATCTGATCCGGCATAGTGTATTCATGCTGGTAGGCCTGATCGCAGCCGTGGCAGCTTTCCAGGTTCCGGTGCAGACCTGGCAAAAGTGGGCGCCCTATCTGTTCGTGGCGGGAGTGATGTTGCTGGTCCTGGTGCTGATCCCCGGCGTGGGCCGGTCGGTCAACGGCAGCCGCCGCTGGCTGTCATTGTTCATCTTCAACCTGCAGCCGTCGGAAATGATGAAGCTGTTTGCCGTGCTGTATGCGGCCGACTATACCGTGCGCAAGGGTCTGGTCAAGCACACCTTCCGCAAGGCGTTCATGCCGATGTTCATCGTGATGGTGGTGGTAGGCGCCCTGCTTTTGCTCGAGCCTGATATGGGGGCATTCGCGGTGATCTGTGCGATCGCGGTGTGCACGCTGTGGCTGGGGGGATTCAATCTCAAGGTATTCGGCGGATTGATGATCGCGCTGCCGCTTGCGTTTGCGTTGTTGATTGTTACTTCCTCCTATCGTATGCAGCGCGTCACCGGCTTCATGGACCCATGGGCGGATTCTTTCGGCAAGGGCTATCAACTCAGTCATGCGCTGATCGCATTCGGTCGCGGTGAGTGGCTGGGCGTGGGCTTGGGAGCCAGCGTCGAAAAACTGTTTTATCTGCCGGAAGCGCACACGGATTTCCTGCTGGCGGTAATCGCCGAGGAACTGGGCTTCGTTGGCGTATGCGTGGTCATCCTGCTGTTTGCCGGCTTGATCATTCGCGCATTTGCCATCGGTCGCCAGGCGGTATTCCTCGATCACCAGTTCGCCGCCCTGCTGGCACAGGGTATAGCCATTTGGCTGGGGGTGCAGGCGATGATCAACATTGGCGTGAATATGGGCGTCTTGCCGACCAAGGGACTGACCTTGCCGTTTCTCAGTTTCGGCGGCAGCGGAATAGTGGTGAATTGCATCGCGGCAGCGATCCTGCTCAGGATCGATTGGGAAAGCAGGAGAATGATGAGAGGGTTGCCGGTATGAGCAGGAAGACGATTCTGATCATGGCGGGCGGTACCGGCGGACACATATTTCCCGCGCTGGCGGTGGCTGACGTGCTGCGTGCGCAAGGCTGGCATGTCATCTGGATGGGTGCACCGGGCGGGATGGAGGCAGACCTGGTGCCCAAACATGGTTACCAGATCGAATGGGTGGATTTCTATGCCTTGCGCGGCAAGAACCTGTATCGCAAGTTGATGATGCCATTCAGCCTGCTGTTGGCTTTGTGGCAGAGCGCGATGATCTTTCTCGCACATCGCCCGGACGTCGTTTTGGGTATGGGCGGCTATGTCACGTTCCCGGGTGGCTTGATGGCCAAGTTGATGCGTTGCCCGCTGGTGATCCATGAACAGAATTCGATAGCCGGCCTGAGCAACAAAACGCTGGCGAAGTGGGCCACGCGGATCCTGAGCGGATTTCCGGATGTGCTGCCGGGAGCTGAGTGGTGCGGCAACCCGGTGCGCGAGAAGATCGCGGCGCTGCCAGAACCTCGGCAGCACTATGCCGCACGCAGCGGCCAGTTGAATCTGATCGTGCTTGGCGGCAGCCTGGGGGCAAAGGCGATCAATGATTGCGTGCCGAAAGCGCTGGCATTGCTGCCTGAAGATGCCCGGCCCGACGTGCTGCACCAGTCCGGCGCGAAACACCTCGAGGCGGTGCAGGCCGCATACATCAGGGAGGGAGTAAAAGCGGACATCCTGCCTTTTCTGGATGACATGGCGTACTTCTATGCGCAGGCCGATGTGGTGTTGTGCCGCGCCGGCGCATTGACCGTAGCAGAGCTGGCGGCGGCAGGCCTTGCGAGCATTCTTGTTCCGTTCCCGTTTGCAGTGGATGACCACCAAACCAGCAATGCACGATTTCTCAGCGAGCATGGCGCCGGGATTCTGTTGCCGCAGGAGCAGATGAACCCGGTAAAACTGGCGGAAATATTGGCTGGCATGACGCGCGAACGCGCACTGGAAATGGCACTTGCTGCACGGCTTCTGGCCAAGCCGGACGCTGCAGCAAGAGTTGCGGAAATCTGCGCTGAAATTGCAACCAGGCGTACCGGTAAAGGTAGCAAATGAAACACAAGGTTAAAAAAATTCACTTCATCGGCATAGGTGGATCCGGCATGAACGGCATCGCCGAGGTGCTGCTGAACCTGGGATTCCAGGTCAGCGGTTCGGACCTGTTCGACAGTGCCGTCACGCAACGCCTGAACCGGCTCGGCGCAAAAGTTCATATCGGCCACGACGCCAGCCATCTGGACGATGCGGATGCAGTGGTGATTTCTACGGCGGTTGACAGCGACAATACTGAGATCCTGGCAGCGCGCGCGCGCAACATCCCGGTGGTGCCGCGCGCGATGATGCTGGCCGAATTACTGCGCCTGCGCCAGGGTATCGCGATCGCCGGCACGCACGGCAAGACCACCACCACCAGCCTGGTGGCGAGTGTGCTGGCCAAGGGAGGCTTTGACCCGACCTTCGTCATCGGCGGGCTGCTCAACAGCAGCGGCGCCAATGCCAAGCTGGGAACCGGCGAATTCATCGTGGTCGAGGCGGACGAATCGGATGCCTCATTCCTGCACCTGCACTCGATCCTGGCCGTGATCACCAATATCGATGCGGACCATATGGAAACCTATGGCCATGATTTCGAAAAACTGAAACAGGCGTTCGTGGATTTCACCGCCTACCTGCCGTTCTATGGTCGCGCCATGCTGTGCGTGGACGACGCGAATGTGCGCGAGATCATGCCTGCCATCAGCAAGCCCGTGACCACCTATGGCTTCGCCGAGGACGCACAGATCCGCGCGGTGAATGTGCGCCATGAAGGCGGACGCATGCACTTTACCGCGCAATGCCGGCACAACAGTGTACCGGCGGACATGGACATCACACTCAACCTGGCGGGATTGCACAACGTGCAGAACGCGCTGGCTGCCATCGCCGTGGGCCTGGAAGTCGGCGTCGCGGAAGATGCCATCGCCGCCGCGTTGGCTGAGTTTCAGGGCGTGGGGCGGCGCTTCCAGCGCTATGGCGAGATACCTCTGGCAGACGGAAGCTTTACCTTGATCGACGACTATGGCCATCACCCGGTGGAAATGGCCGCCACGCTCGCTGCGGTGCGCGGGGCGTTCCCGGGCAGGCGTTTGTTGCTGGCGTTCCAGCCGCACCGCTACACACGCACGCGCGACCTGCTGGAGGATTTTGTGAAGGTATTGTGCACAGTCGATGTGTTGCTGCTGGCCGAAGTGTATGCGGCTGGTGAGGCGCCGATCGTCGCAGCAGATGGACGCACGTTGATGCATGCGGTGCGCGTTGCCGGGCAGGGTGAGGCGGTGTTTGTCGAGCAGATCGCGGACATGGCGCAGGCAATATTGAAAATGGTCCGTTCGAACGATGTCGTACTGACCATGGGTGCGGGATCGATCGGTGCCGTATCGGCGCAGCTATGTCAGTTGGCGGAGGGCACATGAACATGACTGAGCCAACCCAATTCATCGCCGAAGGGTTGCGCGGAAAATTGCGCAGCGAGGTAGACATGAGCCGCCACACCAGCTGGGGCGCGGGCGGTCGGGTGCGGCGATTGTATCAACCGGCGGACCTGGTTGACCTGCAGGCATTCCTGCGCCAGCAGCCAGTCGATGAGTCCCTGATGGCAGTCGGCCTGGGCAGCAACCTGCTGGTGCGAGACGGCGGCTGGCGCGGCACGGTGTTGTTGCTGCATGCGGCGCTGAACAAATTGTGCCTGGAGGCGGATGGATCGGTGTATGCGCAAGCCGGTGTGCCGGGCGCGAAACTGGCGCGCTTCGCGGCGTTGCATGACCTCGGTGGCGCGGAATTCTTCGCGGGCATTCCCGGCACGATGGGCGGCATGCTGGCGATGAACGCAGGGTGTTATGGCAGTGAAACCTGGGAAAAAGTGGAACGGGTGCAAGTGTTGACGCATAGCGGTGAAGAGATGCAGCGCGTTCCGGAGGACTACGAGATTGGCTATCGGCATGTAGCGCTGCGGGATACATCTGACGAGTGGTTCGTCGGTGCGTGGTTCAGATTTGTGCCGGGCGATGGCGGCGGGTCGCGGGAAGCAATCAAGGCGTTGTTGAAAAGACGTCTCGCCAGCCAGCCGCTGAATTTGCCAAATGCCGGCTCGGTATTTCGCAACCCACCGGGCGATCACGCCGCGCGATTGATCGAATCCTGCGGCCTGAAAGGCAGGCAGATCGGCGCGGCGCGGGTGTCGGAAAAACACGCCAATTTCATCGTCAATGTCGGCGGTGCGACAGCGGCGGATATCGAGAACCTGATCGACGAAATACAGAATGAGGTGCTGCGTAAAACCGGCATCAAGCTGCACCCCGAAGTACGCATCATCGGTGAACAATTAATCAAATGAGCGCAAGTGAAATGAATTCAGCAACTGCTACCGGACACCAGCTACCAGCTACCGGCTCCTATGGAAAAGTAGCGGTACTGTTTGGCGGACGCTCCGCTGAGCGCGAGATATCGCTTAACAGCGGTGCGGCAGTGCTGGCCGCGTTACGGCACAGTGGCGTGGATGCGCATGCATTTGATCCGGCAGAACGCGAGTTGCAGGCGTTGCGGGATGAAGGCTTCGACCGCGCGTTCATCATGTTGCATGGGCGCTATGGCGAAGATGGCACGGTGCAGGGCGCGCTCGAACTGATGGGTATGCCCTATACCGGCAGCGGCGTGCTCGCCAGCGCGCTGGCGATGGACAAGTGGCGCACCAAGCTGGTGTGGCAGGCTGCAGGCTTGCCGATCCCGGCCTATGAACTACTCACCGATGACAGCGATTTCGATGCGGTTGCGCAACGTCTGGGTTTGCCGCTGTTCGTGAAACCGGCCAACGAAGGCTCCAGCGTGGGCATCACCAAGGTGAAACAGGCAGGTGAACTGCGTGAGGCTTATGCGGAGGCGGCGAAATACGACAAGCTGGTGCTGGCGGAACAGTTCATCGGTGGCGGGGAATACACCGTGGCAATACTGGATGGGAAGGCGCTGCCGGTGATCAAGATCGAATCGGTCACCGAGTTCTATGACTACGAGGCCAAGTACCTGCGCGACGACACCCGCTACCTGTGTCCATGCGGACTGACGCCGGAGCAGGAAGCGGAGATGCAGCATCTCGCGCAAAAAGGGTTCGGCCTGCTGGGCGGCTGCGGCTGGGGCCGGGTGGATTTCCTGCTGGACCAGTCGGGGAAAGCGTATCTGCTGGAAGTCAACACCGTGCCAGGGATGACCAGTCATAGCCTGGTGCCGATGGCAGCAAGACAGGCGGGAATGAGTTTCGAACAATTGGTGGTGAATATCCTGGACTCGGGGAACTGCTGAAATGTGGAATGACGCAAAGGCACTGAGCAAATTGTCCGGCACGCTGCTGGGGATCAGCTTGTTGTTGTTGTTGTCGGGGGTGGTGTACTACGCATTGCACTTGCCCCGATTCGCGCTGCGAGTGGTGCAACTGGAAACCGTTCCGCAACACGAAGATGCCAAACAGATTGAAGCGGTGGTGCGAAATGAGTTGAGCGGGAATTTTTTCACCATGGATATGGAAAGAATACGCCAGGCGCTGGAAAAATTACCGTGGGTGCGCAAGGCCAGCCTGCGCCGCCAATTTCCCTGGCAGCTCGACGTTGAACTGGAAGAGCATGTTGCTATGGCGCATTGGAATGGAGATCGCCTGGTGAATTCATATGGCGAGGTGTTCGCGGGGAATACAGATCAGCCATTGCCGTCTTTCACCGGTCCCGATGACGATGCTTCTGTCGATGTGAAGCAGAAGTTCGACGGCCTCGGCGGGATGCTGGCACCTATCCGGCAGCAAATCGAAAGCATCAGCCTGTCGCCGCGCCGAGCCTGGCAACTGCAGTTGAAAAGCGGAATGGTGTTGAAGCTGGGACGCGAACAGGTGGAGCAGCGGCTGCAAAGGTTCATCGCGGTGTATCCATATAGCCTGGGTTCTGTGAAGCATGCAGCAAGTTATGTCGATTTGCGTTACCGCAACGGTTTTGCGGTCAACTGGCCAGGCGGAAAAACCTAGATGTCGGAGTGCAGACAATGAGCATGAGCAGAGATTCGAAAAATTTGATCGTTGGGCTGGATATCGGCACCTCGAAGATCGTCACCATCGTCGGCGAGATCAGGCCTGACGGGTCGCTGGAGGTGATCGGTGTGGGCATGCACGAGTCATCCGGCATGAAGAAGGGCATGGTGGTCAACATCGATGCGACGGTGGGCGCGATCCAGCGCGCGCTGGGCGATGCGGAATTGATGGCGGACTGCAAGATCCGCGAGGTGTACACCGGCATTGCCGGCAGCCACATCAAGGGCGCCAACGCCAACGGCATGGTCAAGATCAAGGACAAGGAAGTGATGCAGCCGGACATAGACCGGGTGGTGGAGACCGCCAGTTCGATCAGCCTGCCGGGTGACCAGCAGATTCTGCACATTCTGGAGCAGGAATTCAGCATCGACGGACAGAATGGCATTCGGAAACCTCTGGGCATGAGCGGCATGCGCCTGGAAGTGGAAGTGCACATCGTCACCGGTGCGGTGGCGGCGGTGCAGAACATCCTCAAGTGCGTGCACCGCTGCGGCCTGGAAGTGAGCGAGATGATTTTGCAACCGCTGGCATCGAGCAAGGCGGTTCTGGCCGATGACGAAAAGGATCTGGGCGTGTGCCTGATTGATATTGGCGGGGGCACTACCGATGTGGCGGTATTCACGGGTGGCGCGATCCGTCATACCGCAGTGATCCCGATCGCCGGCGACCAGATCACCAACGATATCGCCATGGCACTGCGCACGCCGACGCGGGATGCAGAAGACATCAAGATCAAGTACGGCTGTGCGCTGCGTCAACTGGCGGATAGCGCCGCGATCGAGGTGCCGGGAGTTGGAGACCGCGGTCCGCGCATGCTGTCACGGCAGACACTGGCGGAGGTGATCGAGCCGCGCGTGGAAGAATTGTATTCACTGGTACAGACGGAATTGCGCCGCAGCGGTTTCGAGGAGTTGATGTCATCCGGCATCGTCATCACCGGCGGCAGCAGCGCGATGCAGGGCATGGTGGAACTGGGCGAGGAAATATTCCATATGCCGGTGCGTCTGGGATTACCGCGCTACGTCGGGGGGTTGTCGGACGTGGTCAAGACGCCGCGTTTTTCGACTGGCGTCGGCTTGTTGCTGTACGGGTTGGAACGGCGCCAGCGGCATCAGGCAACGCGGCTGAGCTCGGGTTCGTTTGGGGATGTTCTGGAAAGGATGAAGGCATGGTTTCAGGGGAATTTTTAATGCGGTAACGGGGTAGTCAGGTGTTGGGTTTTGTTCCGGTGGTTTGAGTCACTCTTAGGAAGGAGAATGAAGATGTTTGAAATAATGGAGCAGCAAATTCAGGGCGCAATAATCAAGGTGATCGGCGTGGGAGGATGCGGCGGCAATGCATTGAACCACATGATTGAGCAGGCGGTGAATGGCGTGGACTTCGTCGCCATCAATACCGATGCACAGGCATTGAAAAACAACAAGGCACGCAGCCAGCTGCAGATCGGCAGCAGCCTGACCAAGGGCCTGGGCGCGGGTGCCAAACCGGAAGTCGGGCAAGCAGCGGCGATTGAAGATCGCGACCTGATCGAGGCGATGCTGGAGGGCGTGGACATGGTGTTCATCACGGCAGGCATGGGCGGCGGCACCGGCACAGGCGCAGCGCCGGTGGTGGCAGAAATCGCCAAGCAGAAAGGCATACTCACCGTGGCAGTGGTGACCAAGCCGTTCGAGCATGAGCGCAAGCGCATGCAATTGGCCCTGATCGGCATTGAAGCGTTGGCCCAACATGTGGATTCGCTGATCATCGTGCCGAATGAGAAGCTGATGACTGTGCTGGGCGAAGATACCACACTGCTGGATGCCTATCGCGCTTCCAATGGCGTGCTGCAAGGTGCGGTAGCGGGCATTGCCGAAGTGATCAATGTGGACGGCATGGTCAACGTGGATTTTGCCGACGTGCGCACCCTGATGTCGGAAAACGGCATGGCGATGATGGGTTCATTCACGGCATCCGGCGTATCGCGCGCGCGCGAAGCGGCCGAGGGCGCGATGTCCAGTCCGCTGCTGGAAGACGTGGACTTGTCGGGTGCTCGCGGCGTGCTGGTGAATATCACTGCCAGTTCTACCTTCACCATGCGCGAATACAAGGAAGTGATGGGTTGTGTGCAAAACGTCGCAGCGGATGATGCCACGGTGGTGGTGGGTCAGGTGTTCGACGAAACGATGGGTGATTCCATGCGGGTAACTATCGTGGCAACCGGATTGGGGCAGCCGATCACGCGCAAGAAATCGCAGCCGGAACTGGTTTACGAAATCCGCACCGGGACCAACGATGAGCCCATGCAGGTTGACTATAGCGAACTGGAAAAGCCTGCAGTGACGCGCAGTGGTCGCCACCATGCAGCAGTTGAAGCCATGAAGCAATCCGGGGTGGATATGCTGGATATTCCGTCATTCCTGCGTAAACAGGCAGACTAGTCCGGGATGCGCATGTATTACGTTTGGGCCGCTTATTGCGGTCATGCTAGACTGCGTGAACGTCACAAGGCTTGATGCGATATGGTTAGGCAACGCACACTGAAAAACCCGGTGCAGGCTACCGGGGTTGGATTGCACACCGGCGAGCGTGTGGATCTGGCCCTGCGCCCCGCGCCCGTCAATACGGGTATCGTGTTCCGCCGCGTGGATCTGTCGCCGGCGGTGGATATTCGCGCCGAGGCTCATGCGGTGCATGACACCAGGTTGTCCACCTGCATGGAAGCGAATGGCGCGCGGGTGGCCACCATCGAGCACCTGATGTCCGCTTTTGCCGGTCTGGGTGTGGACAATGCCATCGTCGAGCTGAACAATACGGAAGTACCCATCATGGATGGCAGCGCCGGGTCGTTCATCTTCCTGCTGCAATCGGCCGGCCTGGTCGAGCAATCTGCGCCAAAGAAATTCATCCGCATCAAGAAATCCGTAGAGGTCAAGGATGGCGACAAGTGGGTGCGGTTCGACCCATTCAACGGCTACAAGCTCGCCTTCACCATCAATTTCGCGCATCCGGTATTTGCCGCCAGCAAGCAACAGGTAACGATCGACCTGGGCGAGCATTCCTATATCAAGGAAGTCAGCCGCGCCCGCACCTTCGGTTTCATGCATGAGGTCGAGGCCATGCGTGCCCAGGGGCTTGCCCTTGGAGGCAATCTAGACAACGCCATCGTGATGGATGAGTACCGCGTCATCAACCCCGACGGGCTGCGCTTCGAGGACGAGTTCGTCAAGCACAAGGTGCTCGATGCCATCGGCGACCTGTACCTGCTGGGCCACCCATTGATCGGGGCGTTCTCGGGATATAAATCAGGCCACGCGCTCAACAATGCGTTGCTGCGCACCCTGCTGGCCGACGACCAGGCATGGGAATTCGTCACCTTCGACAAGGCCGAAGAAGCCCCGGCATTCCTGCGCCTGCAAATGCAGTCAGCCTGATACGCTCACTTTCCCATGGCGCAGCCATACTGGCTGGTCGATCCGGAATGTGAAACACCAGGAAACATCATGCTCATTCTGCGACTCCTGCTCATACTTTCCGCGCTATCCATCATCCTGTCCGGCGGCATGTACGTATTTACCCGCAACCGCCGTTATCTCAGGCTGGCATGGGAGATCGTACGCTTCACGGTATATGCGTTGCTGATATTTGGTGTGCTCTACCTGCTCGAGCGGTATGTGCTGATCGCATGGAAGGTCTTGCTGTAGGGGTTGCGTATTATCGTGATCTTCGTCGGTAGTTCTTGTCAGGACTGACCATGGATTCTCGAGGTTGGTGCCATACGTAACCGAGCGTCGTGAGCGATAGCTTACTGGAAGCTATTTCATAGAATGAAGTTCGGCTTCGCGCCAAAATCAGATGGCCGTAAGTAATCTAGGCAGTGTTCACCATGAGACTCCTCACGTTAACCCTTCAGTTGGGAAGCATAGTATTTCCTGCTTATTTGTATTTGGGTGCTTGTCAAAAAGTCTGCCCTGATAATAGAATCTTTCAATGCGATCCAATTCAGATAATGCCAGACCAATTGCCGCATCTAATATAGCGTTGGCACAAGTCTCTGTAAAATTGCAACAAGCATTCGCGCTCCTTCAGCAAGGGCAATTAGCTCAAGCCAGAATTATTTTTAAGGAAATCCTTGATATACAACCCAAGCACTTTGACGCGCTGCAATTATTAGCGATGGTCGAGTATCAAACAGGAAATCCGCAAATAGCATTGAAGTTGATTAACAAAGCCATAGGAATCAATCCGAATAATGCCGATATTTACTCCAACCGCGGCGTTTTGTTTCAGGAGCTCAAGCAAATGGACCGAGCGCTTGAAAGTTATGACAAAGCCATTGCGCTTAAACCAGATTATGCAGAGGCCAACTTCAACCGGGGTAACGTGCTTAGGGAACTCAGTCAGTTTGATGCGGCACTGGAGAGTTATGACAAAGCCATTGCCATCAAACCAGGCTACGCAGAGGCTTACACCAATCGTGGCATCGCCTTAAAAGAACTCAAGCACTTGGACGAGGCGCTGGCAAGTTACGACAAAGCCATTGCCATCAAACCAGACTACGCAGAGGCTTACAGTAATCGTGGCATCGTCTTAAAAGAACTCAAGCGCTTGGACGAGGCGCTGGCAAGTTACGACCAAGCCATTGCCATCAAACCAGGCTATGCAGAGGCTTACAGCAATCGTGGCAACGCCTTGAAAGAACTCAAGCGCTTGGACGAGGCGCTGGCAAGTTACGACCAAGCCATTGCCATCAAACCAGACTATGCAGAGGCTTACAGCGATCGTGGAAATGCCTTGAAAGAATTCAAGCGTTTAGACGAGGCGCTGGCAAGTTATGACAAAGCCATTGCAATAAAGCCGGATTTTGCGGAGGCTCGGTGGAATAAATCGCTGGCTTTGTTGCTGGTCGGGGATTTTGCCAATGGATGGGAATTATATGAGTGGCGCAGAAAAACGGAACGCTCTGAATTCTCATCAAGGCCCCTGCAATCCAACCGACCAGAATGGCAAATTGGTGACGAAAAAGGGAGGCTGTTGATTTGGGATGAGCAGGGAATAGGCGACCAGATCATGTTTGGCTCGCTGTTCTCGAAAAGCAAAACGCTGTCTTCACAAACGCTGGTACGGATTGATAGCAGATTAGTCCCGTTATTCAAGCGTTCAATGCCCGAGATAGACTTTTTCCCCGCAAACATGCCGGTCAATGAAGAAGCCTATGACAACCACATGCCAATGGGCAGTTTAGGCAAGTACCTTTGTAAGGACTCAGAAGCTTTCAAATCAATCAAGCCGAATTATTTATTGGCAGATAAAGAAAGGTCCGGCCAGATCAGGAGATCACTTTGTGCTGCTGATGTGCAGCTATGTGGGATCAGCTGGCGAAGCATGAATATACAGAGCGGCCGCGACCGCAGTATTGATTTGAAAGATTTCCTCAAATTTCTTGGCGGGGCGGATGTGAAATTTGTAAATCTGCAGTACGGAGAAGTTGCAGAAGAAATAAATGAAGTTAAGGAAAGCACGGGCGTTGAGGTCATGCAGTGCCCCACTGTTGACAATTACAATGACCTGGATGGATTTGCTTCCCTGATCGATGCATGCGACCTGGTAATTTCCATTGATAACTCAACTGTTCATCTTTCCGGTGCATTGGGCAAGCCGACCTGGATATTGTTGCCCCGGGCTCCAGACTGGCGCTGGCAACTGGACAGGGAAGACAGCCCGTGGTATCCATCAGTTAAACTGTACAGGCAATCAAAGTTTGGAGATTGGAATGACGTCATTCAGCGAGTTAAAGCGGATTTAATCAACCTCCTGAAGTAATAAGCCGGACAAGTTACATAAATGACCAGGCCTTTCCGTGCGAGGAGCCGACACAAACTCTAATTCTGAATCTCCAGCTCCGAAAAAAGTGAGCAGCTGGAACGTGTCGAAAGTACCTGTTCGGCATTTTGAATAACAGACCTTCACGGCCAGCAATAACGTAATACTTTCGAGCGTCAGCACAGGCCGAGAAGCTGGCCTTCATGGCGATCCTCCAGATGGGGTTGGTTTAGCTCGGCATGCTCTTGGTGCGCGAGATGCGAATCACCTCGGGTATCACGCGCAGACTGCGCATCACCCGGGCCAGGTGCTGGCGGTTGCCGACCTGCAGGGTGAAATACAGCGCAGTGTAATTCCCTTCGTTGGTGAAGTGCACATTCTCGATGTTGGATTCGGCGGCTGCAATCGCCGCCGCGACCTTCGCCAGCACGCCGCGCTGGTTCTCGACGATAAGCTTGATGCTGACCTCGAATGGACGGTTGATCTTCTTGTCCCAGGTCACGTCCAGCCATTTGTCTATGCTGCTGCGGCCCTTGCGTAACGTGGGGCAGTCATGGGTATGTACCACCAGTCCCTGTCCATCCTTGATGTAGCCGATGATGGGGTCGCCCGGGATCGGTCGGCAGCACTTGGCAAACTGGACGGCCATGCCCTCGGTGCCCTGGATGGTGACCACCTCGCTCGAGGCAAGGTGTTCCGGTGAGCCGGCCTCGCCGCTTTTTGTCAGCTGGCGGGCGATGACCATGTTGAGTCGGCGGCCCAGTCCGATATCAGCCATGATCTCGTCGCGCGATTTGGCGGTAGTTTCCTTGACCAGTTTGTCCCACTGTTCGTTGGCTATGTCCTGCAACTTGACGCCGAACGAAGCCAGCGCCTGGCCCAGCAGCTTTTCCCCCAGCGCAACCGATTCCTCATAGTGCATGGTCTTGAGGAAATGCCGGATGTGTCCGCGCGCCTTGCTGGTGACCACATAGCTCAGCCATGCGGGATTGGGTTTGGCATGGGGCGCGGTGATGATCTCAACCCGGTCGCCATTCCTCAGTTCGGAACGCAACGGCACCAGTTCGAAATTCACCTTGGCGGCCACACAACGGTTGCCGATGTCGGTATGCACGCTGTAGGCAAAATCGACCGCAGTGGCACCGCGCGGCAATGACAATATCTTGCCCTTGGGGGTGAACACATAGACCTCGTCCGGGAACAGGTCCACTTTCAGGTGTTCCAGGAACTCGATCGAGTCGCCGCTTTCGGCCAGGCTTTCCAGCAGGCTGTGCAGCCATTGATGGGTGTTCTTGTGCAGGTCGGTGATCGGCGCATGGGCCGACTTGTACAGCCAGTGCGATGCCACGCCGGTTTCCGCGATCCTGTGCATCTCCTGGGTGCGGATCTGCACTTCGATCGGCGTGCCGAACGGACCGAACAGCGTGGTATGCAGCGACTGGTAGCCATTCACCTTGGGAATCGCGATGTAGTCCTTGAACTTGCCCGGGATCGGTTTGTACAGGCCGTGCAACGCGCCCAGCGCCTGGTAGCAGGAAGGAACATCCTTCACCACGACACGAAAGCCGTAGATGTCCAGTACCTGGGAGAAAGCCAGCGACTTCGACTGCATCTTCAGGTAGATGCCATACAGATGCTTTTCCCGTCCGTGTACCTCGGCATCGATGTGGTTCTCTTTCAGCCGCTCGTTGATCGCGGTGAGAATCTTGCCGACCACTTCGCGCCGGTTGCCGCGCGCGACCTTGATCGCCTTGGAAAGCACGGAATAGCGGTTCGGGTGCAGGTATTTGAAACTGAGTTCTTCCAGCTCCTGGTAGATGTTGTTCAGCCCCAGGCGGTTCGCGATCGGCGCGTAGATCTCCATTGTTTCGCGCGCGATGCGCTCGCGCTTTTCTGACGACATCGAGTTCAGCGTGCGCATGTTGTGCAGGCGGTCTGCCAGTTTGATCAGGATGACGCGGACGTCGCGTGCCATCGCCAGCAGCATCTTGCGGAAGTTTTCCGCCTGCGCATCCTCGCTGGTCTCGAACTCGATCTTGTCCAGCTTGCTGAGGCCGTCCACCAGTTCAGCCACCGGCTTGCCGAATTTTTTGGCTATATCCTCATTGGTGATCTCGGTGTCTTCGACCACGTCATGCAGCAACGCCGCCTTGATCGCCTGGGAGTCCAGGCGCAGCTGGGTGAGGATGGAGGCTACTGCGATGGGGTGGGAGATGTAAGGCTCGCCGGAGCGGCGGGACTGTCCGCGGTGCGCGGCTTCGCTATATTCGAGCGCATGCCGGATGTTCTCGACGTCCTTCGGTTTCAGGTAGGTTGATACCTCTTGCAGGAGAGAGCTGGCATCGGACATTTGGCATCCCGGGGATATAGCTTGTAGCTTGTGGCTCGTAGCTTGTAGCCAACCCGTTTTGCTGCCAGCTACTGGCTACCAGCTACCAGCTGATTTTTCACGCCTGACCACGGTTGAGGATTTCCAGGCCAACCTTGCCCTCGGCGATTTCGCGCAAAGCGACCACGGTGGGCTTGTCCTTGCTCTCTTCTACCAGGTAGCTGGCGCCGTTGGCCAACTGGCGCGCGCGGTAGGCGGCAGCCAGGGTCAGCTCAAAGCGGTTGGGGATACGTGCCAGACAATCGTCTATGGTAATACGTGCCATGTCGTTTGACCTCTCTATGTTTGCAGTTGGTTGATTAAGTTCTGCTGGCGCGTGAGTTGACTGTCGCGGCGCAAGCTTGTGGCAACGACAATGGCATTGAGTTGTTGCAATGCGACGTCCAGCTTGTCGTTGATGATAACATAATCGAACTCGGCGACATGCGCGACATCCTCCTGGGCCGAGGCGATGCGCCGCGCGATCACTTCTGCACTGTCCTGCTTGCGACCCTTCAGTCGGTCCTCCAGCGCCTGCAGGGATGGAGGCAGAATGAAAATGCCGATGCATCGCGGAAATATGCGCCGAACCTGCTCCGCGCCCTGCCAGTCGATCTCCAGCAGGATGTCGCGGCCATTGTTGATCTCCTTCTCGATCCAGGACTGCGAAGTGCCATACAGGTTGCCGTAAACCTCTGCGCTTTCCAGGAAATCACCGCGCTGGATCATGTCCAGAAAGGTCTCACGGCTGACAAAATGGTAATCCTTGCCATCAACTTCGCCGGGGCGTGGTGCGCGCGAGGTGTAGGAGATGGACAGGTCGATATCCTTGTTGCTGGCGAGCAGTGCGCTCACAAGGCTGGTCTTGCCCGCGCCCGATGGGGCGCTGACGATAAAAAGATTACCGGGCATGTGGATCCTTCTCGAGCTTCTGCAGGCAGTCGAAGTCTTGCTGCCGCTGGCCAAACAAGGATGCGATGCTGGGAAAGCTCATTTTTCCACCCGTTGATTTCAGCATTGAAGGCACATCATACATCAGCGTATGCCATTATTCATGCGCTGCCCCGGCGCTCTGTGGAAATATAGTGAAACTGGCGCAGAACAGCGCCCTTATTGAGGAACGGTCGGCAGGGGTAGTCTGGACTTCACTCGATATTCTGAACCTGTTCGCGCATCTGCTCGATCAGCAATTTCATATCCATTGCCACGCGCGATACTTCCGCATCCACCGATTTCGATCCCAGCGTGTTGGCCTCGCGGTGCAGTTCCTGCATCATGAAATCCAGCCTTTTTCCCACGGTGCCGCCCTTGTCCAGCGTTCTCCTGGTTTCGGCCAGGTGAGTACTCAGCCGTGACAGTTCTTCGTCCACATCTATCTTGTGGGCGAACAGGGCGATTTCCTGGTGCAGACGCTCATCATCCCCATCCTGCATTGCAGCACGCAGGCGCGCCGTCAATTTTTCCTCGTGGGCTGCGATGGCTGCAGGGATGCGTGGGGCGACTTCGGTGCATAGTGCTTCGATCTGTGTCACACGCTGCAACATGAATTCCCGCAACTTCTCGCCCTCGCGTCCACGGGCATCTGTGAAGTCGCGCAGCGCCTGTTGCAGCAATTGCAGCAGGGTGGTGCCAAGGGTGTCGGCGGACAGGATGGCGTCTTGCAGCATGCCGTTCCAGCGCAGTACCTCGCCCACATTCAAGCCGCGTGCGTCGGGCATCACGGAACGTACCTGATCGTTCCATTGGGCCAGTTGCTGCAGCAATTCATGGTTGAGTTGAGCCGGATTCTGTTCTGACTGGCGCGCGGAAAAACCGATGCGACATTCGACCTTGCCGCGCGTCAGGCGTGTGGTGATCATTTCGCGCAACGCGGGTTCCAGCCCGCGCAATTCATCCGGCATGCGAAACTGGAGGTCGAGATAGCGATGGTTGACTGCGCGCAATTCCAGCGTCAAAGAGCCGGTTTCCAGTTCCGTTGCAGCGGCGGCAAAGCCGGTCATGCTGAATATCATTGGGTTCCCGAGGTAGAAAGTTGGGCTAAATCCCGTGCATTATATTACGATTGCACCTTATGAAATTCTCCATATACCAGACCAGCCATATCGGTGGTCGAAAGTACAATCAGGATCGAGTGGGTTACGCTTATACCGGCGAAGCATTGCTGATGGTGCTTGCTGACGGCATGGGCGGTCATCTGCATGGTGAAGTCGCCGCTCAGCTTGCGGTCAATACATTCATGCATGCTTTTATCCGGGAAGCTCAGCCGGGGATTGCTGACCCCGATGCGTTCCTGGCCGGGACCATGCAGAACGCCCACGAAGCCATCATAGAATATGCCGAGAGTCAGCGGCTTGGCGGGAATCCCGGTACGACTTGCGTGGCGGCGGTATTGCAGGATGGGCTGTTGTACTGGGCTCATGCCGGTGATTCGCGTCTGTACCTGATCCGACATGGACATGTGGCTGCGGTGACGCATGATCATTCCATCGTCCAGCAGTGGGCCGATCACGGCATCATCAGCCAGGAAGAAACAAGGACACATCCTGAACGCAACAAGATCACCAATTGTCTTGGCGGTGTCAGCAGGATGTTCCATGTTGAGCCTGCCCCGGCCATGCCGATGCGTCCATCGAGCGACTTGCTGCTGTTATGCAGCGACGGGCTGTGGGGCCCCTTGACGGATGAAATGCTTGCCGCCGGGCTGGATGCGAATAACCTGCCGGAATCGCTGGAGACCCTGATCGACAAGGCTTTGATCGAGGCCGGCAGCGAAGCGGACAATACCACTGCGGTGATCATGCACTGGGGGGGCAAGGGCGATGAGGAACAGGGCTCGGCAACGGCTTTATGCAATGTACTCGATGTGCATGATGACGATTCCCTGTCAGAACTGCTGGGTCGTACCAGCGTCGGTCTTCACGGACTTGGAACAGGCGACTGAACCGAACTACTTTCGCGCCTGGGACGGCGTTGCGACCAGCACAGTTGTCTGCAGGTTGGGTTGAGGCACTAAGCCCAACACCATGGCAACGGTAAATGTTGGGCTTCCGTTGTCAGCCCAAGCTACGAGTTGCTGAAGTGTTCAGCCCGCCGTTTTTAAAGGTGTTGAAGCCTTAATCGAGTGCCGTGAATGCCGGTCCATGTCGCCGGGTCGATGCCGGGCTATAATCAACAATCATTCAATCTCACGGAGTTTCCAATAATGCGCCCCAGCAATCGCACGCCTGATCAGTTGCGAGCCATTCGCATCACCCGCCATTACACCAAGCATGCCGAGGGTTCGGTATTGATCGAATGCGGCGACACCAGGGTGATCTGTACTGCCAGCGTGGATGAAAAAGTGCCGGCGCACAAGAAGGGTTCCGGAGAAGGCTGGGTCACGGCGGAATATGGCATGTTGCCGCGCTCCACCGGCGGCCGTATGCAACGGGAAGCGGCCAAGGGCAAACAATCCGGTCGTACGCAGGAAATACAACGCCTGATCGGGCGCAGCCTGCGCGCGGTGGTGGACTTGAAGAAACTGGGCGAGCGCACCATCCAGCTCGATTGCGATGTGATCCAGGCCGACGGCGGCACGCGCACGGCCAGCATCACTGGTGCCTTTGTCGCGCTGCATGATGCGGTGAGCGGCCTGATGAACAAGGGGTTGGTGAAAGAAAATCCGTTCAAGGATTCCATCGCTGCCATTTCGGTCGGCATCTATCAGGGCACGCCGGTGCTCGACCTGGATTACATCGAGGATTCCGCCTGCGACACCGACATGAATGTGGTGATGCTGGGCAACGGACATTTCGTCGAGGTGCAGGGAACGGCGGAGGGCCATGCCTTCACCCGCGAGGAAATGGACGAGTTGCTGGAATTGGCAAAATCCGGCATCACGCAGTTGATCGAGATGCAGCATGCAGCATTGCAAAGCTGACAGATATCCGTGATTCCCGCATGCGCTGGAATGACGATCAAAGACGGTCCATGGAAAAATTAGTAATCGCTTCGAATAATCCCGGCAAGCTACGCGAATTCCAGGCCATGCTCGCGCCGCTTGGAATTGAAGTGCTGACGCAGGCACAACTCGGCATTGAGGAAGCGGATGAGCCGCATTGCACCTTTGTCGAGAATGCGCTGGCCAAGGCGCGCCATGTCAGTGCTGCCTCCGGCCTGCCGGCGCTTGCTGACGATTCCGGCATCTGCGTGGATGCGCTGGGCGGCGCGCCCGGTGTGTTATCGGCGCGCTATGCGGGTGATGATCCGAGATCCGATCAGCGCAACAACGAAAAACTGTTGCATGATATGCAGGGCGTGACTGATCGCCGCGCGCATTACTATTGCGTGCTGGTGCTGGTGCGTCATGCCGGCGAGCCGCAGCCGCTGATTGCGGAGGGCGAGTGGTATGGCGAGATCGCGCACGCAGAACGCGGCGATGGAGGCTTTGGCTATGACCCGCTATTCTGGCTGCCGCAACTGGGCAGAATGAGCGCGGAATTGATGCGCGAAGAAAAAGCACAACTTAGCCACCGGGCAAAAGCGCTTAAAGTGTTGCTGGAAAAACTGAAGAGATAACACGCACACTTCGCCGAAGTGCCCCCGCATGATGACCTCCCATACCCTGCATCCTATCGGAATCAAATCCCGCGCCGTGAATTTCCGCGCCTTGCCGCCGCTGTCGTTGTATATCCATATCCCCTGGTGCGTGCGCAAATGCCCGTATTGCGATTTCAATTCACATGAGGCGCGCACTGCGCTGCCGGAGCAGGCCTATGTCGCCGCACTGGTCCGTGACCTGGAGCTGGCGTTGCCGCAGATCTGGGGGCGCAAGCTGCATACGGTGTTTTTCGGCGGCGGCACGCCGAGTCTGTTCAGCGGGGAGGCGATCGCCGAGATCCTGCGCCAGGTGCACATGCTGTTGCCGCTGGTACATGGCGCCGAGATCACGCTGGAGGCCAATCCGGGTACGGTGGAAGCCGGCAAGTTCGCTGCCTTTCGCGATGCCGGTGTGAACCGTTTGTCGTTGGGCATTCAGAGTTTCAACGATACGCACCTTCAAGCGCTGGGGCGGATCCACTCTGCCGCTGAAGCGAGGCAAGCGATCGACATCGCGCAGCGGCACTTCGATAACATCAACCTCGACCTGATGTATGCGCTGCCCAAGCAGACGCTGGAGCAGGCATTGCAGGATGTGCAGGCCGCGCTGCAATATTCGCCGCAGCATCTTTCCAGCTACCACCTGACGCTGGAGCCGAACACACTGTTCGCGCATCAGCCGCCACCCTTGCCGGACAGTGATACGGGTTACGCGATGCAGCAGCGCATCGAGGAATTGCTGGTCGCGCGCGGTTACGAACATTACGAGACCTCGGCGTTCGCACAGCCGAAGCGCCGTGCCAGACACAATCTCAACTACTGGCAATTCGGCGATTACCTCGGCATCGGCGCCGGCGCGCACAGCAAGCTGAGTTTTCCGGACAAGGTGATCCGCCAGGTGCGGCACAAACAGCCGCAGGCTTATCTCGATGCAGTGGCAAAGGATGCGCCGCTGCAAAGCGAACATGAGTTGCAACGCGACGACTTCGGGTTCGAATTCATGCTCAACGCGCTGCGACTGAACGAAGGCTTCGATGAGTCCCTGTTCACGGAGCGCACCAGTCTGCCGTTGCTGCTGATCCGGCGCGAACTGGAACAGGCACAACAACGCGGCCTTTTGCTGCACGAGAACCAGCGCATCGCGCCGACCCGGTTGGGAAGGGATTTCCTTAACGACTTGCTGCAAATATTTTTACATGAATAAGCCGACTGACGTGCCTTCGTCTTTGCAGCTGCCTGCATGACTTCCATCCTGAGCGTGCTTGCCGCATTCGGCGTGATCCTGGTCGACCTGTCCGGCCGCGCCATGTTGGACAAGATTCTCGCCCTGGTCGGGACGCCGGCCATGGTGGCGATGTGGGCGCAGTTGCAATCGGTGGTGGAACTGGTGAGCGGGGTGACTCTCGCCGGCGTCGCTCAGGGGCTGACAGTGCTGATCGCGCAGTCACGCAATCGCCAGGAACAGGCTGCCTACCTGCGTGCAGCACTCAAGCTTGGGCCGCTGGTCTCGATCTCGGTTGCGCTGCTGTTCGTGATTGCTTTGCCGTTCATGGCAGACTGGGTGGCGCACGGGAAACTCGATGCAAACTTGCTGGTGTTGGCGGCCCTGATCGGCTGCATCGCCGTCATGCCTGGTTTGATGTCCGCATATTGGCTCGGCTTGCACCAGCAGCAGCGGGTGCTGCAATTCGCGTTGCTCGCAAGCCTGCCGCTGTTGATGGTGGCGCTGATGGCATTCCGCAGCATGCAGATCCACGAGCTGGCGCTGGTGCAATGCGGCACGCTGTTGCTGGTGGCGTTGCCGATGGGCTGGTTCCTGTTCCGCAACTCTCGTCATGCCGAGGATGCTGCAGCGTTGCGCAAGCTGGCGCATTTTACGGTGGCGGGACTGGCGATCGGCATCATGAGTCCAGCCTCGATGCTTCTGGTGCGTGGCACGCTGGCCGACGAACTGTCCTGGAACGATGCCGGGCTGATGCAGGCGCTGTGGCGCGCCAGCGAATGGGTGACCAGCTGCGCGGCAGGGGTGCTGTCGCTGATCTTCCTGCCGCGACTTTCTGCCGCCAACGGCACGCGCGGATTCGGTCACGAGTTGCGGCGTGCTGCGCTGATCGTCCTGGTGCCATCAGCTTTGTTGCTGGGGCTGATATACAGTAACCAGCGCGCCGTGTTGTCGCTACTTTACGATGCGCGCTTCGCGGTAAGCGACCAGGCAGTGGCATTGTTCATGCTGGGAAGCATGCTGCGCGTCGGGTCCTGGGTATTCCTGTTTGCGCTGTTCGCTGCTCGGCGCACCTGGTTGATCGGGGTCGGCGAGGTGTTGTCGCTGCCGTTGTTCGCCTGGATGTTGTGGCGCTATTCGGCGCAGATGTCGCTGGAGCGCGCGGCGCTGTTCTATTGCATCACCTATCTGGTGTACCTGTTGTTCAATGCCGGCGCGGTGATGTATGCGCGCCCTTGGCACGCGGGTTCAAGATGACGCGCTAGAGGCTGCGGCCATCGACCTGTTTTACCGTAAGCGTCGTCAGGTCTACGTTATCCAGACAGCGGACATTGATCGCGGCCATCTCGACGCCGTCGTAAAGGCTGGTTCCCAGCGGAGCACAACCACAGACCGAACAGAAGTGATGACTGATGCGCTTCTTGCCGAACTGGTAGGTGGAGAGATCGCTTTCCGGCGTGCTGAAGCGCACCTGGGCGCGCGGCACGAACCACCACAATGCCCCACGCTTGCTACAGATCGAACAGTTACATTCAGCGACGCCGTGCAGGTCGCCCTCTACCTCGAATGCGATACGGCCGCAGTGGCAGCTTCCCTTGTAGACCATGCTGTTCCCCTTGACGGTTGAGTTAGTGGTATGTGCGCCAGTCTAAACGGCGATCCGCTTGAATACCATATCCCATACGCCATGGCCCAGGCGCAAACCGCGCTGTTCGAATTTGGTGAGCGGGCGATATCCCGGCCGCGGCGCATAGTCGTCAGCAGTGTTCTTCAGCATAGGTTCGGCGGATAACACGGCCAGCATCTGTTCGGCATAATCCTGCCAGTCGGTGGCGAGGTGAAGGTAGCCGCCGGGCTTTATCTTCTTCACCAGCTGCGCGACGAACGGCGCCTGGATCAGGCGGCGTTTGTTGTGGCGGGATTTGTGCCATGGGTCGGGGAAGAATATCTGTACGCCGTCGAGCGAGTCATCAGGAAGCATGTCGCGCAGCACTTCCACCGCATCGTGCTGGATGATGCGGATGTTGGCGAGCTGCATCTCGTCGATCTGCTTGAGCAGGCTGCCGACGCCGGGGCTGTGGACTTCGAGCGCGAGATAATCATTGTGAGGATGTGCCATGGCGATGGTGGCGGTGGTCTCGCCCATGCCGAAACCGATCTCCAGGATCTTCGGGGCGTCGCGCCCGAAAGCTTGCGCGAGATCGAGCGCCTTCGCAGCGTATGGAATGCCAAAGCGCGGCATAAGGTTGTCCACGGCTCGCTGCTGGGCAATCGAGACGCGGCCTTGTCGCAAGACATAGCTGCGAATGTGGCGCTTGCTGAGATCGGTGGTATCGGTCATGGGGTTTGTCGAGATCTAATGATGCACTCACCTTTTCCCCTCAAGCGGGAGGGAAAGGTTAATTACGTGTCGAGCTGATGATGCCCGCTGTCGGTGAACTCGGGCTGGCGCTGTACAGTTTCTTCGGCATGCGTCCGGCGAGGAAGGCCGCGCGTCCGGCCTCCACTGCCATCCTCATGGCATGCGCCATCAGCACCGGATTCTGCGCGCCGGCGATAGCGGTATTCATCAGCACACCGTCGCAACCGAGCTCCATCGCGATCGCGGCATCGGAAGCTGTGCCGACACCCGCGTCAACGATCACCGGCACGCTGACGCGCTCCATGATCAGTTGCAGGTTCCACGGGTTGAGGATGCCCATGCCGGAACCGATCAGCGAGGCCAACGGCATGATGGCGACGCAGCCGATGTCTTCCAGCTGTTTGGCGATGATCGGGTCGTCCGAGGTATACACCATCACCTGGAAGCCTTCGGCCACCAGTGTCTTCGCGGCAGCGAGCGTCTCGACGACATTGGGATACAGCGATTGCGCATCGCCCAGCACTTCCAGTTTGACCAGCGTATGGTCGTCCAGCAATTCGCGCGCGAGACGCAGCGTGCGCACGGCTTCATCGGCGGAGTAGCAACCGGCGGTATTGGGCAGGTAGGTGAATTTCGATGGCGGTACGGCATCCAGCAGGCTGGGCTCGTTGGCATTCTGGCCGAGATTGGTGCGGCGGATCGCCACGGTGACGATCTCGGCGCCGCTGGCATCCAGTGCTGCGCGCGTCTCGGCAAAATCCTTGTATTTGCCGGTGCCGACCAGCAGGCGTGAAGTATAGGATTTTCCTGCAATGACCAGGTTGTCGTTGTTCATTTGGTTTCCCGAAGTTAACTTTGCCTGCCAGTCGACCAGACTGGCAAAACGTCAGCAAAGGCGCTGGTTATCCGCCGCCAACGGCGACCACGATCTCCAGCTTGTCGCCGTCGGCCAGCGCCTGCTGCGCAAATCGGCTGCGCGGCACGATCTCGCCATTGCGTTCGATGGCGATGCGCTTGCCCGCAAGTTCCATCTGCTGAACCAGCTCGGTGAGGCTGAGGGGTTGGTCGAACGTTTGTGCTGAACCGTTGATGACGACTGAGATCACTTTCTATTACTGCTCATGTTAAGATGGCGCCCGCATTTTACATGCGGGTGTAGCTCAATGGTAGAGCAGAAGCTTCCCAAGCTTACGACGAGGGTTCGATTCCCTTCACCCGCTCCAGTTCTGCTGGGATTAAGCACAGGAACATACGCTGGAAAGACGCGCCGTGTGTATGCCCGTATTAATTCCGCCAGGCCACTCAATATAATATGGCTCAAGTTCATTTAAGGAGTACACATGGCAGTTCTAGTCGGCAAAGCCACGCCTGATTTCACCGCATCCGCGGTGCTGGGCAACAATGAGTTCAAGGACATCACTTTTTCCAGGGTCATCAAGGGCAAGTATGCCGTGCTGTTCTTCTACCCGCTGGACTTCACTTTTGTCTGTCCGTCCGAGCTGATCGCCTTCGATCATCGCCTGGCTGAATTCAAGAAACGCAAGGTGGAAGTGCTGGGCGTCTCGATCGATTCGCAGTTCACCCATCTGGCGTGGAAGAACACGCCGGTAAACAAGGGAGGTATCGGCAAGGTGGGCTATACGCTGGTGGCCGATGTGAAGCACGAGATCTGCAAGGCATACGATGTCGAGACCGATGGTGGAGTGGCGTTGCGCGGCTCGTTCCTGATCGATAAATCCGGTGTGGTGCGTCACCAGGTCGTCAATGACCTGCCGCTTGGCCGCGACATCGACGAGATGCTGCGCATGGTGGACGCGTTGCAGTTCCACGAACAGCATGGCGAGGTCTGCCCGGCAGGCTGGAACAAGGGCAAGGCCGGCATGGCAGCTTCAACCGAAGGGGTTGCTAACTATCTGGCCAAACATTCCGGGGAACTGTAGGCCACACTGAGGTCTTGATGAAGGGCTGCCATCAGGCAGCCTTTTGCATTTTGCGAACCAGAAATCACAGTCTGTCCGCGTCAGGGAATGTCTGCATCGTTCATGCGATCGAGAATTATCCCGGTCTTGCGCATAAGTCCTCTGGCCTCCCGGTGCGTGTCGTAGTAGCGCGGGTTGGGCACCATCGCGGCGAGTTTGGCAGCCTGTTCCGCCGATAGCTGGGCGGCGCTGACACCAAAATAATGCTGTGCCGCAGCCTCTGCGCCAAATACGCCGTTGCCCCACTCGATCACGTTCAGGTAGATCTCGAAGATGCGCCGCTTTTCCATCATCTTTTCCAGCATTACCGTGATCAATGCTTCCTCGCCCTTGCGCCACGGCGTGCGTTTGGTGGACAGGAACAGGTTCTTCGCCAACTGCTGGCTGATGGTGGAGCCGCCGGCGACGATGTGTCCCTTCTTCAGGTTTTTCTCGTATGCTTTCTGGATGCCTTCCCAGTCGAAACCCTCGTGATCCACGAATTTGGCATCCTCGGCGGCGATCAGTGCTCTTTTCAGGTTGTTCGAGATCCTGTTGTACGGTACCCAGCGATGTTTCAGTGCGGCCTTCGGATTCTTGTCCTGCATCATTTCCAGCCTGTCGTCCATGAACGAACTGGTGGAAGGATTGTGACCTATCCACCACCAGACGTGCGCTGCGATCCATCCCTGGTAGAGCAGAAGCAGGACGAGCAGCGCGGCGAGAATGCGCCAGGTCCAGCGCCAGAATTTTTTCATGGGTTACGCAGCTTGGCTATGACAGATGCGGTATCGAGAATAGAGCCTGGATACCAAATACGGAATGCTTCTGCCGCCTGTTCGACCAACATGCCGAGTCCGTCAGCTACGATGGCCGCGCCGTGTTCCCTGGCGAATTTCATGAATGGCGTTTCATGCCCGTACATCATGTCGTAGGCCAGTGCGCCGGGGGCGAAAACGCCGGGCGGAAGAGGCGGCAGTTCATTGGACAGGCTGCTGGAAGTCGCATTGATAACTATGTCAAATTGCTGGTCGCCAAGTTCTTCGTAACCACAGCCTTTGACTCTTGTGGCTGGGCTGCACGCTCTGGCAAGCTGATGTGCCTTTTCTGCGGTGCGATTTGCAATAACCAGAGTTGTGCCAGGCAGTTGGCTGAGCAGCAATGAAGCAATTTGGGTAGCCACTCCCTTGGCGGCTCCCCCTGCTCCCATCAGCAATATTCGTTTTCCTCGCAAACTTACATTGTGATGTTGTTCGATGTCGCGCAACAAACCGATCCCATCCGTGTTGTGAGCCTTGATCTGGTCATCCTTAAATACAAGAGTATTGGCTGCATGTGCAAAACCGACTTCGAGTGTAAGTTCATTTGCCAGTTGATAAGCTTGTTGTTTGAACGGCACAGTGACATTGCAGCCCTTGTAGCCCTCGCCGCGAAGCCGAGTTATCGTGGCGGGGAAGCCATCCAAAGGCGCCTCGATCTGCTTGTAGCTGATGTCCTGCCCAGTCTGTACCGCAAACATTTGATGGATCGGTGGCGATTTGCTGTGTGAGATGGGATTGCCGATGACGGCGTATTTGTCGGTCATGCTGGTCCTGAGTCAAGAGCTTATGGAAAGGTCGAAGGGAATTGCAGTTCTGGTTGAAAACCGCTTCGTTCCTGTCGAATGTGCGAATTATATCTTCATTCGGCGCGCGTCCAGAGCGGGAACGATCAGCCTGGTGCAGCAGTTGTTACGGCAGATGCAACCCTTCGGCTACTCACCTTTCAGCGTATCGGCCTGGGTGAATGTCCAGGTGCGGGTGATGCTGAGGACATCGGTATCCTTGCGGATGTCAGGCGGGAAGGGAGGAAAGGGGGCGGCCAGCCTGACGATGCGTTGCGCGGCGGCATCGAGGATGGGCTGACCGGAGGAACGGCTGATCTGGACGCTCTCCACGCTGCCATTGGCGCGGATGGATACGGTGAGTTGCAGGCTGCCATAGATTTTCTTCTGGCGAGCAGCTTCCGGGTAATTGAGATTGCCGATGCGCTCCACCTTGATACGCCAGTCTTCTACGTATTGTGCGAAGCGGTATTCCTGCGTGCGGGCGCCGATAAATGTCTTGCGCGGGAGTTTTTGGTAGGCATTAAAATCCTTGCTGATCTGCGCTTCCATGCGCGCCATATCCAGGTCGTGCTGACTCAGGTCTTCACCCTGTGGATGTAGCAGTTGCTGTATCGGCGTCAGTTCATTTATCTGGCTTATGCTGTGGTCGCTTTTGATCTGGGTCAATAGGCGTTTTGCTTCCAGTTCGAGTTGTTGGATCTGCCGGGCAGATTGGTCGGGTGTGAATTGCTGGCCATCCGACAACACCGGGAGAGGGCTCTTTGCGGTCTGGCTTTCAGTCGTGTTGCCACCTCCGTCGAGGTTGTTTTGCGCCATGGCATCGGCCTGTTTCGGGGAATGTTTTGATTTGCTGTTGACCAGAATGACTTCCAGCGGCTGCAGTGAGTTTGCGATTTTTTTCGGGTCGGGCAGGGAGATGCCGATACCGAAAAGAAAAAAAGCATGTATAGCCAATGAACAGGCGAATGCAATCGCGAGTGGTTGTCTGATCAGGGCTGGCAAGCCGCAACTTCCTCGATTTCTGAAATGAATCGTGCATTGAAACTCAAATCAATCAGGTCAATCTCTCCAATTTCCAGCTTGACGCGAGTATTGGCGGGCAATTCCGGCAAGGAGGGGATGCGACCTGTCAGTGGAATTTTCACCAGTCTCACCAGATTTTCACGCAGCACCAGCGCTTCGGTCTGTTGCACCTGTTCCTGCAACAACCAGCGCAGGCACCAGTAGCGCTCCATTCCGCGCTGGAACTCATTATAGGCTGCATAAGCGGCCTCGAAATCCTGCATTGCAGAGAATAGTTTGGTGTCGTTCTTTTCATAACAGGGTGGCTCGTTTTGCAGGATGGAAATGATCTGTCGCTGGTTTATAAAATCAACATAGCGGCGCAAAGGAGAGCTGGCCCACAAATATTGCGCCACGCCCAATCCCTGGTGTGGTGCTGGTACCGTACTCATCTTGACTTTGCCATTGTTCTGGGTGCGGTAGATGCCGGCCACATCATGTTCGGCAAGCAGCTTGCCCCATTCGCTGTTCACAAAGATCATCAGTTCTGACACTACCTTGTCTATGGGTGAGCCGCGCCGCCGTTCGCTGATGGTGACGCGGTCGTTATCGACCTCAAAGTTATAGTCAACCTGTTGCATGTTGTCGGTGGATTTGCCTCGTGCGCTTTCAAGTTTTCTGGCAAGGTTCCACAGCAGGGTGAGTTCCTTTGCAAAAGGGTAGTCGCATTTGCCCGCTGCCAGTGTCAATTCATTGAATTGGGGCTCCAGCGAATCGTGGCGCAGATTGGCTGAGATGTGGATACGTTCGATGCGGCTTTCGGTTCTGATCAGGCCAAGGGTCTCATGGTCTAAGTCCAGGTACATGGATAGTGCGGGACAGACGTTGTCAGCGCAAAGCGTAAATGCCTGAACAACGTTTCCCGGCAACATGGTGATCTTGCCTCCCGGCATGTAGACAGTGGAAAGACGTTGTGCGGCTATGGCGTCAACTACCGAGCCGGGAGAAATGGTCAGCGCGGGTGCAGCGATATGTACCCCGATTCGCCAGTTGTCATCGGGGAGTCGCGTGACCGAAAAAGCATCATCAATTTCTGTGGTGGCAGCATCGTCGATGCTGAATGCATTGGCCGTCGCCAGTGGCAACTCGGGATGGATGTCCACGCTGGTGTCGGGAAAGCCAACGCCATGAGGGAAGTGCTCCAGCAAAAATCGCTGCAAGTGGTATTCAGTAAAAGAGGGGATGGCGCCGCAACGATGCAACATGTGTGCAGCCGACAGGTGTGTGCTGGCGCAGGCGGCTTCAAGTGCCTTTGATTCTATGGTGTTGCGGTCCGGCTTATACAACAGCTGGGGCAATATGCCACTGAAACCCGGGGGCAGAGAGAAGTGGACCAGCTGATCGACATATTGCGCTTGCAGTTCGGCCTGCCGCCGCTTCTTTTCGGAGCTGGCCAGAGCGGCTTTCAGCGCATCAGGTGGGGCGGCCCGGTAGCGGCCCTTGCCCTTCTTGTAAAAATGCATTGGTGAAGAATGCAGGCGCATCAAGGTTCCTGCCGCTTCTGTCGGGTTGGGTGCGTGGCCGAAGTATTCTGTGGCAAGTGAATCAAACCCGAATTCATCCGCTGGGCTGCACTCCCAAAGGAATTCGATATCCATTTTCGAAGCGATGTTTTCCGCCTGAATCATGAATTCGGCCAGCCCCTGTTGATTGAAGCGCAGCAATATATTTGATGCCTTGATCTTGCCGCGCTTGCCATGCATGCTTTCCACTTGCAGCGATGTGGAATTGTCAGCGAGTATGGTTCCGGCTTTGAAAACGCCATCATCTTCGTAAAATATATTCATTGCAGGGGCGTAATTATTGGAGGCGCGATTATACTCTACCCAAAGTCCATCTCTGGATTATGCCCTGCAGGAACACGCTTTATTTCACAAGGCTCAAATGTCCTGATATTGTGTGCAACTTGTCGCGTTGCGGGATGTAGCAGGCAGCTGGCAGGTCGGAACTAGGCGGAAGATGGCGTGTCTCTTACCTGCTGCAAGAGGGTTTGCGCCTGCCTCTATAAATATTTGTCTTGTTGAACGTTATCCGGGAGTGATTCGTGAATAATTCCATTCGTATGATCGCAGTTGTTTCCTCAATATTTTTTTGCTTTGCGCAGGCTGAAGCAGATGACTGCCATGACTGCGATCCGGGAATGGCTCATGGTTCGGTAGTGGGTAGAGCACTGGGAGCAATGGACGCAAATGGTGATGGCGTGATTTCAAGGGCTGAGTTCGATGCTTTCAATTCCGGGCGGTTCGACAAGATGGATAGCAACAAGGATGGCTTGCTTACCATGGATGAATTGAATGCCGGGCACAAAATGGTAACGGGTAATACAGGTAATTCCGTAACATCTCATCTGGACATGCGATTCAATGCGGCTGATAAAAACCACGATGGCGGGCTGGACCGCGAAGAAGCTGCAAATATGCCGATGCTATCGATGTGGTTCGACGAAGTGGACGCAAACAAGAATGGCAAGGTGACTCGCCAGGAATATTTCAATGCCATGCCGCTGTTGCATAAAGCCAAGCAGGACAAAGCCAACATGTTGTAAATGGGAACGAAAAGCACAAGGCCGATTTCAAGTCGGCCTTGTGCTTTGGTGGTGCTCAAGCGACCTTATTTAAGTGACAGAACCCACTGAACGATATTTTTGATGTCAGCATCACTGACCGATTGAGCGGTTGCCGGCATCGGCATCTTGCCCCAGTTTCCGCCACCGCCGTTGCGAACTTTCTTTTCCAGCATCGTTGGGGCGTTCTTGTCATCCTTGTATTTTGCTGCCACATCCTTAAAGGCGGGCCCCAGCTTTTTGCTATCAACGGCATGGCAAGTCAGGCAATTGTGACTTTGAGCCAAGGCTACACCATTATCGGCAAGGGCAACTCTCGAAAATGCCATGCTTGCAGCCAGTATAACAAGATAACTTGCCTTCATTAATTTGAGTCTCCATCAACATTGGAATCAGTGGATATTACTTCAATCAGCCGTTTCATTGAAGTCAACGAGCTACGGCGAACTTTGCAATATATGGTCCATCCAACGTATTAGACAGGCAGTTGGATTTTTGTTCCATTTATTTTGCTTTTATTTTCAAGAGGCTGGAATTGCCTAAGGCGGCTGAGATTTTGTTGATTTCGCTAACAACAGACACTGAATAATTTCTTCGAGATTTGAGGATGGTGATGTGAAGTTAAAAATGCCTAAAAATAATTTACCGGGATGTTTTTTCATGGGCAATTGACAGTCTGCTATATAAGTAAATGCTGTAATTTTTTGCCTGAAAAGAGTTTTTTTAGATTAATTAATGTCCGTTTGATTTGTGGTGTTGACTTTATATTTCAAACTGGACATCATTGCGAATGTGCCCTTTGTGCCTATCCCTTGCGGTCTGGCGTGCACTGAAAAATAATAAAGCGATCTCGCCGCATAAAAAAATAATCAGTTGAATGAAATTGTAATATGCAAGTCGGTGATGTTATAGCCGGCCGTCTAATTGTTTGTTGGGGGAGCCACTTACGATGCATTGTACTTTACGCTTTTGCGTTTTCTTGATCGGGTTGACGCTTGCTATTTACGGCAATTCTGTAAATGCTGCTCAGCAACCCCTTACCACCGAGGATGAATTAGGTCCTCAAATTGAACAGCCAATAGAGTTTCCCCATTTCCGGCATGCCGGCGACGCCAAGGATGGCGGCATGCAGATCAATTGCATGTATTGCCATACGTATGCTCGGCGCAGTTTGGTATCTGGGATTCCGCCGGTGCAGAAATGCATGGGGTGCCACCGCAGCATCGAGTCGGTAAAGGACAAGCCCCGCATCAAGAAATTATTCGCTTACTGGGAGGCAAAGAAAGCCATCCCATGGAAAAAAGTGAACGACGAACCTGATTTCGTTCGCTTCAATCATGAGCGCCATATCAAGCGTTTCTATTTTCAGCAGGATCGACCCTATTTGGAAGTTTGCGGATATTGTCATGGCGATGTAAAAAGCATGACCGTAGATCGTCGTGTCAAGCCTCTCACCATGGGCTGGTGCGCAAATTGTCACCAAAAGGATCACTTGGTGAGCGCCAACTCCAGTGAGACTGGTCATGGCCCCAATGATTGCTTTACGTGCCATAAGTAACTGGCGCACTGTTTGTCAAAAGCTAGATTTAAGAGGTAATTGCGATGATTGATGACGGATTTGATCGACGAGATTTTTTGAAAGTGCTGGGTTGGGGTGGAACTGCAGTCGCACTGAGTGGTTGCGGTAATACTTCGATTCAGAATGGCGAGGAAATCGTAACTTCCTATGTGGAGTTGCCGGACTTTGTTATTCCCGGGATCAGCACGTACTACAACTCAACCTGTGCCCAGTGCGATGCTGGATGCAGCATTATGGGCCGGTTGCGTGAAGGTCGCGTACTTAAGGCGGAAGGCAATCCGAATTCTCCAATCAACCATGGAAAAATGTGTGGTTTGGGGCAATCGGGTGTTCAGGCGCACTACAATCCAGACCGCTTGCGTCAGCCATTATTGAATGGCCGACCCATCACTGCGGACCAGGCGCTGAAACTGATCGGCGATAAACTGGCGGGCGTGAAAGGAGAGGAAGTTGCATTTGTTACCGGCGGATTAAGTGGCCATGTTAGCGCGCTGCTGGGTAACTATATGGACGCGCTGGGCAGCAAGAATCATTTTATCTATGAGGCGGTATCTCCGGCGGTTTTGCGTAATGCCAACAAGAAGGCTTATGGCATGTCGATGCCGCAGTACCGGATCGACAAGGCAAAGATGGTAGTGTCGTTTGGCGCCGATTTTCTGGGCGCATGGGTTTCGCCAGTTCATTTTTCGCAACAGTATGCAAAATTTCGCAAGGGGACTCGTCCTGAGGGTCGCGGGATACTGGTGCAAATCGAGCCCAAGATGACGTTGACCGGCGCGAATGCAGACCGCTGGATTGCAGTTCGCCCGGGTACCGAAGGCATGGTTGCGTTGGCGCTCATCAATGCCCTGGGTAATGCGGGATTTAATCTTCCTGCTGAAGTCGCTGCCGCTGTCAAGGATTACACGCCTGAGCGGACTGAAGTTGACTCCGGCGTATCGTTTGAACTCATCAACAAATTGGCAAGGTTGCTTAAAGAGAATTCTCCCAGTCTGGTGCTTGCCGGGCATACAGTAGAGGGTTATGAACACGGCTCGCAGAATGCAGCAGCCATTGCATTGCTCAATTTCGTGTTGGGTAACGTAGGCAAGACCGTGGAAGCGGCCTCCTCTGTTCCATTTCCGCAACTTGTGCCGGCAGTTGGCAACCGCTCTGCCTTGAATGGCCTGAATGATGGTTTGGCTGCGGGCAAATTCAAGGTGGTGTTCAATTACGGTGGCAATCCAGTGTACAGCGCACCCGCCGCTCTGAATTTCAAGGAAAATTTCAACAAGGCCGGATTCAAGGTGGCATTTGCACACTACTTGGATGAAACCGCGCAGGAAGCCGACCTGGTCATGCCACTGGATTCCGCCATGGAGGATTGGGCAACAGTGGTGCCGGAATATATGGCCGCTCCCGCAAGCGGGAATCCTGGGGACTATGCTCAAATTACCTTGCGCCAACCCTTGATGGAAAGGTTGTATCCCGATACTCGCGGATTGGGCGATATTCTGTTGGCTTTGCTGAAGCAACGCAAAGCCGACGAATATAAGGGTTTTGACGATTATTATGGATATCTGCGTAGCGCCATTCTGAAAAACAAGGCCGCACTTGGCGGAGCCGCGACTGAAGATGATGATCGTTTCTGGGATGAGACCTTGAGCAAGGGCATCATTCCATTGAAGGGCATAGCTGGCAGCTTATCTTCCGGGCTATCTGTAGCCAATCTTGCGCTTCCGGGCCCGACAGCTGCGAATATCTCATATCCTTTACGCCTGATTCCGCATGTTTCGGCCAGTATCCGTGACGGACGCAATGCCAATGAGCCATGGTTGCAGGAATCGCCCGATCCATTGACTACTGTTGTCTGGGATTCGTGGGTGGAGATACATCCCAAGACTGCCGCCAAGCTGGGTATCGTTGAAGGCGACATTGTCGAGGTGACTTCCAGAAGTGGGTCTATCACTTCGCAAGCTTATCTGTTCCCTGGCATCCATCCGGACGTGATTTCCATCCCGGTAGGCTACGGCCATGAGGCGATGGGGCGCTATGCGAAAGAGGTCGGCGCCAACGTGTTCGCCATACTTGATCCGGTGTACGACAATGAAACGGGTGAGTTGGCGTTCAACGAAACCAATGTAAAAATCAGCAAGGTCGGCGATCGGGTCGTCGTTGTGAAGGAAGAGGGTCCTGCGGGTGGTAGCCTGGGGGGCCACAAGAAAATAGCGGTCAAGGTGTCAACCGACGACATTGACCTTTCCAAGGAGGTTTAAACATGACCATTGCCAATTTTTTAGATAACTGGTCGAAGTTCCGCCATACCCATCCTGTTGAGGACAGTGGGCATCCGGACTGGGAGTCGTATCCTGCAACTAATATCAATTGGGCGATGAGCATAGACCTGGATTCCTGCACGGGTTGTAATGCGTGCAGTGTGGCGTGCTATGCCGAGAATAATCTGCCGGTGGTGGGCAAGGAGAAATATGCCCATGGTGCTGCGATGCACTGGATGCGCATCGAACGTTATTGGGATGAGAACAGTGACGGATTTGTGGTCGATCAGGGCGCGCAGTTCCTGCCCATGCTGTGCCAGCAATGCGAGGCGGCGCCATGCGAAACGGTATGTCCGGTGGGTGCCACCAACCATACGCCAGATGGCTTGAACTCGCAGATATACAACCGCTGTATCGGTTCGCGCTATTGCTCGGCTAACTGTCCGTACAAGGTCAGATATTTCAACTGGTACAACTATCCGGAGCAGGAAAAGGTCTGGCCGGAGCCAATGCAGATGCAACTGAACCCGGACCTGACGGTGCGCACCAAGGGGGTGATGGAGAAGTGTACTTTCTGCAAGCAGCGTACTTATACCGCACGCAATAATGCAAAGAACGAAGGCCGTCTGGTGGGTGACGGAGATGTGCAAACGGCTTGCCAGCAGGCATGCCCGGCTGGTGCGATCACCTTCGGTAATTTGTTTAACCCGGAATCTGAAGTGGCAAAGCAGTGGAAACAGCAAAAAGTCGAGTTGAAAAAAGAAAATCAGGTCAAGGATGAAGATCCGGATAACCGCTTGCGCGGATACCATGTCTTGGCACATCTGCGTCCGTTTCCCTCGATCATGTATCTGGAACGGGTGCGCGAGAGCACGGTGTAGTCACAAGTAAGGGAAAAGAGAAAAATGGGAAAAGATATCCGTGAAGACATCGCTTGGGCGCAGATCAACCAGGATGTGCTCAAGAGCCTTGAAAACCCGCGCAAGTTGTACTGGGTTATTTTGTTCGGTGCCATGCTGGTTTTTAGCGTCGGCGCTGGATGCGAGGTATATCAGTACAACAGAGGCATGGGAGTGGCCAATCTGGACAATCCACATGTGTGGGGGCTGTATATTGCCTCCTTCATTTTCTGGATCGGCATGAGCCATTCCGGCACATTGCTATCTGCAATTCTGCATATCATGCATGCCGACTGGCGCAAACCGATCTATCGATTCGCCGAGGCGATGACCACGTTTTCATTGCTGACAGCTGCACTGTTTGTGGCGGTTCACCTGGGGCGAGTGTGGCAGATCTATTATGCGTTGCCCTACCCGAACGAACGTTGGGCTTGGCCCAACTTCCAGTCGCCGTTGCTGTGGGACGCAATGGCGGTTTTCACTTACCTGAGTTCGTCGGTGCTTTTCCTGTATGTTGGTTCGATTCCCGATCTGGCTATCGCGCGGGATAATATTCATTCCGGCTGGCGCAAGAAACTGTATACCCTGCTGGCGCTGGGCTGGGAAGGTACCGATCGCCAGTGGCGTAATTTCCGCGTTACCTATCTGACCGTTGCCTGTTTCTTGATCCCTCTGGCGGTGTCGGTGCATTCGATCGTGGCGTCCGATTTCGCTGTGTCGCAGCAGCCGGGTTGGCACATTACATCGTTTCCGCCCTACTTTGTGGCAGGAGCGCTGTATTCTGGCTGCGCGGCGATCATCACCTTGTTCGTCATCCTGCGCTACGTGTTCAAGTTCGAGGAATACATGACGCTGCCGATCCTGAAAAAGATTGTGCGCTTGACATTTGCGATCGCGATGGTGTGGACATACCTGAACTGCATCGAGTTCGCCTCAGTGTGGTACAGCCATGACCCGGTGTCCAAAGGCGTGCTGATCCAGAAAGCGATCGGCCCCTATGCCCCGTTCTTTTGGGCGATGATCTTCTGTGGCTCCGTGGTTCCGTTTTCGTTAATGGTAAAACGCTGGCAGACCAGTATTCCGGTGATGTTCGCGGTATCGTTATTGCTTAACGTGGGCATGTTTCTGGAGCGCTGGATGATTGTTTCGCCGTCTTTTGCACATGGTCATTACCCGTGGACATGGGATCACGACCAGTGGCCCAGCCTGGTCCAGTGGGGGATTGTGTTCGGCAGTTTCGGCTGGTTCACCATGCTGTTTATGATTTTCTGCAAGATTGTTCCTTCCGTCTCCATGTACGAGGTGAAAGAGATGGTTTACCACCGTAAACTGGCTCGAAAGAAGGAAGAACTTGGCAGTGAAGAACTTGGTTTTGAGGGGGGGCATTAATAATGAGTAAACGTCACATTCTGGCCCTGTACAATAATTTTGACGAAGCCGAAGCGGTGGTTAGCGAGTTGCGCAACAGCAGTATCAAGGGTTTCACTGCGGCCGATGACATGGTGATCAAGTCGCCGATCGAACATCCCGAAGTGGAGAAATTCCTGGGTGAGAAGCCAGTCAAGGTGCAATGGTTCACTCTGTTTGGGGCGCTTACCGGCGGCCTGCTGGCTTTCTGGTTGATTTCCGGTTCACAAGCCAATTTCTATGCCCAGATGAAGGGCGGCAAACCTATCGTGCCATTTCCCCCGAACTTTGTTCTGACTTATGAATTTTTCATTCTTGGTGGGGTGTATATCACGGTGCTGGGGTTTCTGATTTGCGCTGGATTGCCGGCCAGACGGTCGCCGCTATACAGTGCAAAGGTATCGGAGGACCAAATTGGCATTCTGGTAAAGGTGGATGACCACAGTGCGGCAGCGCTAAGAAGCATATTCACCAGACACCAAGCATTGGAAATCCAGGAAGAGGCGGGTAAATGAGAAAAATAACCATAGTATTCGTTTTGTTGTTGACCCCGGTGCTCGCTCAAGCCTGGCCGTGGTCCAAGGATATGTCCGAATCGCTCATGATCAAACCGCAGGAGAGCCCCGATCCCAATAATCCGGGTATGTATCCGTTTCCCAAGCGTTCAGTACCGGTTCCGGGAACGGGTTCGCTGGTAAAGGACCAGGATACGGCGGCTGCACAGACGAATCCTGTTGTAGCTGATGCAAAATCAGTGGAACTTGGCGGCAGACTGTTCGGCATCTATTGCACTCCGTGTCATGGCTATGCCGGCAAGGGCGACGGACTGGTGGGTCAAAAACTGATATTGCAACCGTTCGACCTGACTTCAGATGCGGTCAAGGAACTCACCGATGGCTTTATCTGGGGGTACATGACATTTGGCGGGGCGGTGATGCCTTCTTATGCCAATGACCTGTCGCCAACAGAGCGTTGGCATGTGGTCAATTACGTGCGCAAGGTGTTGCAACAGGGCGGAACCGTCCAGGCCAATGTTAACGGCCGGTAAATAAGGGAGAGAAAGCATGTTTTCTTACAGCAACTGGTCAGTTCTGACTGCCAGCTTTGTGGTTGTGACTTACCTTGCGTTAAGCGGCGTGACATTGTGCTCAGTGCTTTATCTGGTGGGTGCCAAATGGAGGCTTCAGGTGCGCCATCTGGCAGTAGCGCTGTTCGCCCTCTTTCCCTTGGCATTCGTGCTGCTATTGATTTTGCTGGTGGGGGGGAGATCACTTTTCCCTGGATCGGTCACGTCTCGCATGGTGAGAATCTCCACATGCCAGGCTGGTATACGTGGCCTCTGTTGGCGGCACGTGAAGTGATTGGCATGCTTACGATTATTTCGGTGTGGTGGGTATTCATTACACGCCAGGAAATCATGGATCGGAGCGAGGATGATCGTAACAGGTTCCACCATGTGGCATGCTGGGTGCCTTTTTTTACCGTGCTGTATGCCACCATGGTTGCATGGGACTTTGAAATGACATTGGTACCAGCCTGGCATAGCGCGATATACGCAATGTACAATCTGGTCAGCAATTTCAACATGTTTCTGGCTTTCATGCTGATCTGGATCTTTGTGTTGAATACACGTAACCAGCTAAACAAAAAAGTGGATGAATATGTCTACAATTATCTGGCGCAAATGATGCTCGCCTTTACCCTGCTGTGGATGTATACCTTTTTTGCGCAATATCTGGTCATCTGGTACGGTAACATTGGTGATGAACGTGATCGCCTAGACGCGATGCAAAACGGCAGCTATACCGTGATATGGTGGGCCATGGTGGCAATGAAGTTTGTGATCCCATTCGTTGCGCTAACTTTTCCGATAACGCGCCATAATCCGCAAGTTACTGTAGCTGTTGCAGCTTGCATTATTGTGGGAACACTGTTTGAGCGTTATGTCTGGATTTCCGGCATTAACGGAACGGGAACTTATCCCATCCTGGCTGTAATAGTGGTGGGAGTGTTGGTGGCAGGTGCCGGGTTCATGCTGGTGCGCGGAGCTATGCATCGAAGTAACCTGATCAAGGCGTAACCAAGCATGATGACATTGTACTCGGGAACGGTTGATCCGTTCAGTCAGCGTTGCCGCATAGTTTTGTACGAGAAGGGCATGGACTTCCAGATTATCGACGTTGATATGTTCAACAAGATGGAAGACATTTCAGTGATCAATCCTTACGGTAAAGTGCCCGCACTCGTCGAGAGGGATTTGATCCTGTATGAGGCCAATATCATCAATGAATATATTGATGAACGCTTCCCCCATCCGCAATTGATGCCTGCCGACCCGGTCATGCGCGCACGTGCCAGACTGTTTTTGTACCGGTTTGAGCACGAGTTATTCTCCCATATCGAGGACATTGAGCATGGGCCGCAAAAAGCCGCCGACAAGGCTCGACAAGCCGTTCGCGATAATCTGACGCAGCTTTCACCTGTTTTTTCCAGGCAAAAGTATATGCTCGGCGAGGAATTTTCAATGCTGGATGTTGCGATTGCGCCGCTTCTCTGGCGACTGGATCATTATGGGATCCAGATGGGCAAGGAAGTTGCGCCATTGATGAAATACGCCGAACGATTATTTTCGCGTCCAGCCTACATCGAAGCGATGACACCGGCTGAAAAAGCGATGCGTAAGTGACCGAGCTATCTACCAAACCCTACCTGATTCGCGCAATTTACGATTGGTGTATCGACAGCGGCTTGACCCCTTATCTGGCCGTGCGCGTTGATGACCAAACTCAAGTACCAGCGTCCTTTGTCAAGGACGGTGAGATAGTCCTGAATTTAAGCATGGACGCCGTAGCCAATCTTCAACTGGGGAATGAGGAGATTACTTGCGGTGGCAGGTTTGGTGGCGTTCCGCACAAGCTGATTGTGCCTATTCCCACCGTGATAGGGATTTTTGCCAAGGAAAATGGTCAGGGCTTGGTGTTTCAGGGAAAGGAATCAACCCCGACACCTCCAGAAACACCTCCAGAAAACGGCAACACACCTCCCTCCAAATCCCATCTAAGAATAGTGAAATAATCAGGCAGGCAATCCTTGCCGGCTACGGGTCGGCCCCGCATATAACGCAATACTAGCTGCGGATCGTTGATCACAGCCGGAACATGGGCGACAGAAAAGTATATGTGGGTTGTGTGTTGCGGCTGTGGTGTTTCAGGCTGCAGGCAATAGTGCCGTTTTCATCTTTGCCAATGCTTTTTGTTCGATCTGCCGAATCCGTTCGGCGGATACATTGAATTCATCGGCCAACTCATGCAACGTAGCACTGTCATTTTCGCGTAGCCAGCGTGCCTCGACGATGCGGCGGCTACGTTCGTCCAGACTTTCCAGCGCATGGCTTAGGCCCGAGGATTCGATACCCTTGGCCTCGAAATTTTCCAGAAGCAGGGAGGGTTCGTTTTCAGAGTCGGCAGCCAAGTAAGAGATTGGCGCGTAAGCGTCTTCGTCTCCATTTGTATCCGGCTCCAGCGCCAACTCGTGACCATTGAAGCGCGCTTCCATCTCTGCGACATCCTCTTCGCTGACATTCAGCTTTTGGGCAATATCACTTATCTGCCTTGGCTTGAGTGAGCCCAGCCCCTGCTTCATGCTGCGCAGATTGAAGAATAATTTGCGTTGCGCCTTGGTAGTGGCAATCTTGACCAATCTCCAGTTGCGCAGGATATATTCGTGCATTTCTGCGCGTATCCAATGCAAGGCGAACGAAACCAGCCTTACCCCGCGTTCCGGGTCAAAGCGTTTGACTGCCTTCATCAGACCTATATTACCTTCCTGAATCAGATCGGCCTGGGGCAGACCATAGCCGGTATACCCGCGTGCAACACTGACCACCACTCGCAGATGAGACACAATCAATTGTCTTGCGGCTTCAAGATCGTTGTCGCGCTTGAATCGTCGTGCCAACCCTAGCTCTTCATCCTGCGTGAGAATGGGGAATTGACCCACAGTCTGAATGTAGCTGTCCAGACTTCCGGTCGATGAGGGTACGGGTAAAGTTAAAGAATGAGCCATGACTTAAACCTCCTTGATGATTGATTCTAGCACTCTGGCGGTTAGAGTGCCAGAATGAAAAAAGGTTTAATGCGGATTTGGGCTGAGGAAATTACTTTCTATCGATTATGGCACAGGAGAAACGTGGTGAAAATTTCAGAATGGCCAGAAGTGAGCGTGTACTTACTGTATGTTTTTGTGGAAGCAACGGCTTGATTCAACACTGTAAAGACAAATGCCTTGAAGGATACGGAATAACCGCGAACCAGTTGATCTCGCATCAACGTGCCGACTCGATGCTTCTATAAGATCCTAAATTACCATTTATTAAGCCATGTCATGCCGTTGTTGTCGCAACGCAATGCATTGGGATTGTTGTCCCAATCCCCCAGTACCCAGCGTTCGCAGGTGTGGCCGTCCAGATTATGTAGCGAAAGTCCGGGGCGGTGGGTGTGGCCGTGTATCAGGCGCGGATATCCATGGCTACGCAATAGTTCAGCTACAGCCGTATCGTTGACATCCATAATCTCGCTGCTCTTGTGCTGCTTTTCGTTTTCGCTGCGCATGCGCAGTTGTGCTATGAAACTTTTTCGCTGTGCTAAAGGCAGGGCAAGGAATTGCTGCTGCCATGCGGGGTCATGTACCTGTTTGCGGTATGCCTGATAGTCAGTGTCATCGGTGCAAAGCAGGTCGCCATGGCTGATTAGTGTGGGCACACCATACAAATTCAGCAATACAGGATCGGGGAGCAGGGTAGCAGCGCAGGCGGACGCAAATTTATCAGCTATCAGGAAATCGCGATTACCGTGCATGAAGTACAACCTGGTACCGGTGGCGGACAGACTTTTCAAGGCTTGAGCAACCTGGCAGTTGAATGCCTCATCAAGGTCATCGTCGCCCGCCCAGTATTCAAACAAATCGCCAAGGATATAAAGCGCGTCAGCGCCAGGGGCAATGCTTTGAGTAAAACGCATGAACAACTGCGCGCTTTCCGAATGCTTGGCGCTAAGATGCAAATCGGAAATAATCAGGGTATACAATTGTGAGTGTGATTATTGTTGCGGCTGCCGATAATAAACGGCGTCAGTGACATTATTGTGACTGCAAAATTTCAGCCTTGGTTATAACGACATCATGCACCGGGACATCCTGAAATCCCTTGTGAGTAGCGGTATGCACCTTGCGAATGGCGTCCACTACTTCCTTCCCGTCGACAACCTTGCCAAAAACGCAGTACCCGTAGCCACGCTGGTCAGCAGAAGTGAAATTCAGAAAGTCATTGTCCTTGACGTTTATGAAAAACTGAGCTGTGGCAGATTGGGGGTCGGAAGTGCGCGCCATGGCGACAGTATACATATCATTCTTCAGCCCATTTGCCGCCTCATTCTTGATCGGGGCCTTGGCATGCTTCTGTTTCAACCCATGTTCGAATCCGCCGCCCTGAATCATGAAGCCATTGATCACACGGTGAAATATCGTGCCGTTATAAAATCCGCTGCTGACATAATCCAAAAAATTCTTTACCGTGACAGGCGCCTTTTCATCTTCCAGCTGGATGGTTATGTCGCCGAGGTTGGTGTGCAGTTTGACCATGCTGTGTTTTCCTTTATCTTGAGTTTGTAAATTATCGGATACGGCCAGGCCGCAGAAGCACAATAGCCAGCCAAATAACAGGGTGGAAAATATTTTGCTCATGCAGCGCCTTCGTAAATTATTTTCCATTGGTTGTCGCGCTTTATCCAGTACTGGCGCTTCTTCATGCGATTGGAAAGATTATTGCTGGAATAGTCCTGTTCGAAGTTCACCACGACCATATTCGGGTCGGTCGGATAGTCGAAGATGCTCAGGTTGGATATTTTAATTTTGATCCAGGACTTTCTTGAGTTTACCGCTCTTTTATTCCGCTCCCATGCTGCATAATTCAGGTTGCCACTATTGAAATCACGGGCGTAGTGCTTCAGGTAATTGTCGGTGTCTATGCTGGCCCAATCCTTGCGCCATTGCTCCAGAGCAACCAACAAATCTGAGCGATTTGCATGATCATTCTCGTCACTCCACTTCATCTGATCGGTAATGACAACGGGAGTGATACCGACTTGCAACACTTTGCCGATTATATCCAGGTCATCATTCGAAAGCACCACGCAGCCATTGCTGGCACGTGGTGGGCGACTATAGGTATTGCTTGGTGTGCCATGCAACCAGATGCCATGGCCGTCGCGCCCGTTCTTGCGATCCCACGCGTTGGGGTAGTTAAGTGGATAGGCCGCGTCCCCATAAAAATCGGTCAACTTGCTTTTCGGGATGCTGGACTTGATATAGTACACACCCAGAGGGGTTTTCTGATCGCCTTCTGATAATTTTTCCGAGCCCTTTTTGCCACTGGTGATGTAATAGTCTGCAACGTAACGGGGTTCCCCGTTTTCATTCTTGAATAGATACAGAGTGGACTTGCTGGTGTCAATCACGATGGCATAGCGCTGTTCCGCGTCCAGCTGCCATAAGTATTTGGGTGAGGTGGTGGATGGAGACTGCTCCTGGAATCGCTGCAGTCGCGCTCGTGCTTCATCACGCAACCCCGCCATGCGATCAGCAGGGGGGGTGGTTGCGTCACCCAGAGTAGTGAGTGGTCGCGTCCGCGCCAACAGCAAGTCGCCCTTGACCAATTGTGCAAGTTTGAAATTGGGCTCGGTCTTGAGCACTGAATCCACTTCGTTCATTGCAACATCCAGTCTGTTGTTGGAAATCGACAACATGCTTTCCACCAGCAGGGCTTCCGTGTTGCGTGAATCAGAGGCAGTATTTAAATCTTCGGCATGAGCAACGCTGAAAGCAACTGCCAGTACCAGTAACAATGGGGACGTGCGCATACGGGTTAATTAGCGGTTTGCTCATTCATTATCAGCCAGTTGTCACCGGACTTGACCATTTCCAGCGTTTTCTTGTCGCGTGCCCTGTAGTGGCTGGCCTTATAGGATTGCAAGAAAACTACAGTCGCATGCGTATCATCCTGAAAATCGACCTTTGCATTTTCGATACCAACCTTGATGAATTTGGGCTTGGTCAGGCGGTCAGTACGCAATGCCTCCCAATCAGAACGGCTTTGACCGCCAGGTACCTTGAAGTCGCTGGCATAGTGAGAGAGATATTGTTTCACGTCTTTTGCTGACCAAGCGGACGCCCACGCATGTACTGCATTGAGTACCTCGTCCTTATTAGCATGGCTTACAGGGCTTGCAACCATTGCTTTCCTGGTTGGCTGTACAGCAGTTTTCATCTCGGCAGGTGCTGGTGCCGGCGCGGGAGTTGCAGAAGCGACAACAACCGATTTCGCGGGCTTGTGGCCTGCCGCCATATCACTGGTGAACAATTCCTTGATCAACTCAAGTTTGGTTTGAGTGCTGGTATTGCCGCGATCCAGTTGCAAGGCGCGATCATAGGCCTGGCTAGCCATCTTGGCATAGATGTCGCCCAGATTTTCGTGGGCGGTTGCATAACTTGGGTGGGTGCGGATCGCCATTTCCAGTGCGATCCTGGCTTTGTCATATTGTCCCTGGCTGGCATAAAGCACGGCGAGATTGTTATAGGGTTCGGGAAGTTCCGGGTAATCCTCGGTTAAATCGGAAAAGATGCGGATGGCATCATTAACTTTGTCTTCATCGGTCAGGATCAAACCCTTCAGGAAACGAGCTTGCGCATCCTTGGGCTTGTCTTTCAGGTAAGAATCGACGTGCGTCAAGGCCTGTTCGCGCTGCCCTTGCTTGAACAGCTTGTTGGCATCCTGTAATTCATCCGAACGAGCTGTCAGGCTAAGACTCAACAACAAAGCGCCACAGCAAAAGGCTGTATGCAGGCTGTAGTGTTTCAAAGCTTCAATAAACTTGTTCATAATTTAGTAGGTCCTGAAATTATTGGTAATTAACGTCATTAGATTCTTAGGCAAAGCCGTGACTTCATCCTTTAAGGCTTAGGATTCTAGCAAATTATGCCAGTCTGGTTAATATATTATCATGCCAGGAAGTGATTAACGGATAAGTAGATACGGGAATTCAGGTAAAATTCCCCCGTTTTCAGGGAATGATTGATTCTAGACTAATGAGCAGCAACGCATCTGCGCCCGTCGCGCACTTCATCCGCACCATTATCGAAGCCGATCTCGCCAGCGGCAAGCATAAAAGCATCGTTACCCGCTTTCCGCCGGAGCCTAACGGCTATCTTCACGTTGGTCACGCCAAGTCGATCTGCCTAAATTTCGGCCTGGCACAGGATTATCGCGGGAACTGCAACCTGCGATTCGATGACACCAACCCGGAGAAGGAGAGCGAGGAATATGCACAATCCATCGAGGAAGACGTCCATTGGCTTGGTTTCCTGTGGAGCGGAAAGGTTCGCTGGGCGTCGGATTATTTCGATGCGCTGTACGACTTTGCGGTAGAACTCATCAACAGGGGGTTGGCCTATGTCGACGACCTCACGCCCGAGCAGATACGAGAATATCGCGGTACCTTGACCCAGGCTGGAAAAAACAGCCCCAGCCGCGGACGCACGGTCGAGGAAAATATCGACCTGTTCACGCGCATGAAGAACGGAGAATTCGCTGACGGCTCGAAGGTGTTGCGCGCCAAGATCGACATGGCATCGCCCAACATCAACCTGCGCGATCCGGTTATCTACCGGATCAAGCGGGCGCATCATATCCGCACTGGCGACAAGTGGTGCATCTACCCAATGTACGACTACACACATTGCATCTCGGATGCGCTGGAAGGCATCACGCATTCGCTGTGCACGCTGGAATTCGAGGACCATAGGCCGTTGTACGACTGGGTGCTGGATAACATCACCATCGCTTGTCACCCGCAACAGATCGAGTTCTCGCGCCTGGAACTGCACTACACCATCACCAGCAAGCGCAAACTGCTGCAACTGGTGAACGAGAAACACGTAAGTGGATGGGATGACCCGCGCATGCCCACGATCAGCGGCATGCGCCGCAGAGGCTACACACCGGAAGGCATCCGCGAATTTTCAAGGCGAATCGGCGTGTCCAAGAGCGAGAACATCGTCGATATGGTGATCATGGAAGGCGCGATCCGCGAAGACCTGGAATTGCGTGCCCCGCGCGTGATGGCAGTGATCAATCCGCTTAAGGTTACCATCACCAATTTCGAGGGAGCGCGGGGACGCGAGGCAGACTTCCATCCCAGCCACCCCGAGTTCGGCAAGCGTGTGGTGTCGTTCGGCAGGGAAATTTTCATCGAGCAGGACGACTTCTCCGAAAACCCGCCGGCTGGCTGGAAACGCCTCACCATCGGCGGCGAAGTACGACTTCGTCACAGTTATGTGATGCGTTGCGACGAAGCGGTGAAGGATGGATCGGGAAATGTTGTCGAACTGCGCTGCAGCATAGACCACGACACACTGGGCAAGAATCCCGAGGGACGCAAGGTAAAAGGCGTGATCCACTTCCTGTCGTGCGAGCATGCCTTGCCTGCCGAGATACGTTTATACGATCGCCTGTTTACGGTGCCGGAACCGGATGGTGACAGGGAGGTGGATTTTTGCACTTATCTCAACCCGGAGTCGCTGATCGTGGTACAGGGCTGGGTTGAAAGTTGCGTGAAAGATGCGCCGCCAGAAACGCGCTATCAATTCGAGCGTCTGGGGTATTTCTGCACCGACCGTCGCGACCATCAACCCGGGGGCAGGTTGGTGTTCAACCGCACCGTGACACTGAAGGATTCCTGGTCGAAAGGACAATCATGAGCGAAGAGATCATCGTGCATGACGAGGCGCAAATGAAATCGTTGAAAACCCTGACGCTGGTGGTCTATGTGTTGTACGCATTGTCGTATTTCGCCGGCATCACCGCCATCGTCGGCATCATCATCAACTATGTGAAAAAAGACGACGTAGCCGGAACCTGGCTGGAAAGTCATTTTCGCTGGCAGATACGAACCTTCTGGTTTGGCTTGCTGTGGGCGGTAATCGGTGGAATAACCTTCTTTTTTGTGATCGGCATGGTGATCCTGTTCGCCAATTTCTGCTGGATCATCTATCGCATCGTCAAGGGGTGGCTCAACCTCAACGACAACAAGCCGATGACGTTCTGATCCTGTCATGCTGAAAATCTACAACACGCTGGCGCGTGACAAGCAGGACTTCACCCCGATCAAGCCGGGCAAGGTGCGCATGTACGTGTGCGGCATGACGGTCTACGACTACTGCCATCTCGGCCATGCGCGGGTGATGGTAGTGTTCGACATGGTCTATCGCTGGCTCAGGGCGAGCGGTTACGAGGTGAACTACGTGCGCAACATCACCGACGTCGATGACAAGATCATCAAGCGCGCGACGGAGAATGGTGAGTCCATCTATACGTTGACCGAACGATTCATCGGCTTCATGCACGAGGATGAACGCGCGCTCGGCATCCTGCCACCGACACACGAACCGCGCGCGACCCAATATATTCCGCAGATGCTGGCGATGGTCGCGCAACTGGAACAGAACGGCTTGGCTTACCGTGCCGCCGATGGCGACGTCAACTACGCGGTGCGCAAGTTCGACGGCTACGGCAAGCTGTCCGGCAAGTCGCTGGAAGACTTGCGCGCCGGGGAACGTGTCGAAGTGAACGACGGCAAGCATGACCCGCTCGATTTCGTGTTGTGGAAGCATGCCAGGGAAGGCGAGGCGGCTGAAGTGAATTGGGATTCGCCATGGGGCAAGGGCCGTCCCGGCTGGCACCTGGAATGTTCGGCGATGGGTTCGGAATTGCTCGGCAATCATTTCGACATCCACGGCGGCGGCGCGGATCTGCAGTTTCCGCACCATGAAAACGAGATCGCGCAAAGCGAAGGCGCGCATCAATGCAAGTTTGTCAATTACTGGATACATAACGGCTTCGTGCGCGTGGACGAGGAAAAGATGTCCAAGAGCCTGGGCAACTTTTTTACCATCCGCGAGGTGCTGAAAAAATATGATGCCGAAGTGGTGCGCTTTTTCATCATGCGTGCGCATTACCGCAGCCCGCTGAATTATTCCGACGTTCATCTGGACGATGCGAAACAATCGCTGGATCGTCTCTATACGGCGTTAAGGAGTGTGCCTGTGGAAGCAGCTACGGTCGATTGGAACGAACCTCATGCGCAACGTTTCAAGGCGGCAATGGATGACGACTTCAATACGCCGGAGGCGATGGCGGTGTTGTTCGATCTGGCGAAACAAGTAAACACTACTAAATCAGTTGAAGCCTCAGTGCAGCTCAAGGCGTTGGGTGGTGTGCTGGGATTATTGCAAAGAGACCCTCAATCACACTTGCAAGGTGCGATCAATCACGCGTTAGCCATTGGTGCCACAGCTGGAACAGCTTCTGCTTCATTAGTACTTTCGCGTGAAATCGGTGCCGCATCAGTCGATCAATTAATCGCTGTGCGCATCGCCGCCAAGCAAGCCAAAAACTTCGCCGAAGCCGACCGCATCCGCAAGGAACTGCTGGATGCCGGCATCGTGCTGGAAGACTCGCCGCAAGGCACCACCTGGCGCCGAGCCTGATCAGAGTGCGAGTACCCGGAAAATTCTCTCTACTTCAGGGATAGTACGAACCGAACCAGTGTCCGGATGTCAGGCTCTGGTACATAGGGGCCGAACGGGGGCATCGCCATCTCATCCCCCCACACACCTTTGCCGCCCTTGGATACCTTGCTTACCAGCCTGTCCTCTGCACCGGGGTCATTGCGATATTTATCGGCCACATCCTTCCATGCCGGGCCAATGACTTTATGGTCGATCGCATGGCAGGTAAAGCAACCATGTTGATTCACCAGCGCCAGCGCGGCAGTCTCCAATTCAGTCGGTTCTGCAATCGCACCTTCCTGTGCTACAGCAGTGCTTGCCAGCATGAAGCCAGCGACAAACAGAGCAGCCAGGGTTCGAGTTGTTTGCATGTTCTCTCCTTTCGATAGGCAAAGAATAAGGCTCAAAGCATAGACAACGATAATGCAGGGCGGTTCAGGGAAGTTTACCCGCTTCCACCATACGGTTGTAGAGGATGTTGGGTGACAGCCAGGAGACGATATCATCGAACTCGCCGTTCGTGGAGGAAGATGACAGAGGGCGTATGGCTGACGAATACGCGGTCGTTGTTGCTGCTGTTCGGGTTGGGATTGGCCGCTTCGTCGGCGCCGGTGCCGCCCAGGCTGCCATTACGGCCGGTCGAATAGATTACTGCCGGTACGCCCGGACTCGAGGTCAGCGCGGTGCCGGATGCGCAGCTTGTTGCGCTGATGCCGCTGGCGGTAGAACACACCAACAGGTTGGGCGCCAGGGTGGATAGGCCAGCGGTGCGCATGCCGCCGGTGCTGGTGTAGGTATTGGCGTTCCACGAGGTCACCGCGTAATGGATGCGGTTGCCCCAGGGATCGATGGCGTAGCCCCGCTCATCGGATGTGACCAGGCCCAGCGTCACTGATGGCGCGTAACCGTCATCGAAATTCGAACAATCGCCGTTGGCGGCGTTGCCACCCGAAGCGTAGCTCTCTGCGCCATTGCTGGTGGCCGAGGCAGGGCAAGGCAGGCGCCCATTGGCGATGGCATAGCCGATCAAGGCTTGCCGGACCTCATCCAGTTGCATGCTTACTTCGCGGATACGCTGTTGTTCGATCCGGCTGGACAAGGTCGGTAACAGCCCGCCCAGCAAAAGCGCGACGATGAACAGCACGATCGCCGTTTCGAGCAGCGTAAAGCCGTGCGGCGGCGGGCATCCTTGCGGAATCATGGCGGACATGGCTGCACGGCGAGCTGCTCGTCTATGCAATACAACACATCGTTGAAGACATCTGTTTCGACAGAAACTTCATAGTCGCTGTTGCCGCCGGCATTCGAATAGTTGCCGGCATTGCGGCCTTCAAGATATGCGGCCAGCACACTCCTGTCTGCCCGGTCCTGTGACGCAAGTCTTTTTCCCGCGAACAGGATCACGGCGGCATAGGGGCCGTTGCCGTTGACGCGCAAGCAGGTACCGCACGGGTTGGTCGCAAGGTTGCCCGGTTTGAACTCGGCGGCGATGGCGTAGAACAGGTGATCCTTCCAGTTGCTCCACCATGCGTCCACGTCAGACCAGCCGGCGGGACAGTTGCCGGGGTACAGCAGGTTGCCGCTGATGCTGTTGCCGGTCGCCGTCCTAGCGGTATCGACCTGATAAGGCACGCGTCCGGCATACAGGTCGCTGGCGTCGTTGTAGCTGGCGTTCGCGCCATAGCTGGACAGGACCAGTGGCGCGGGCCAGGGCAGGCTTTTGTTGGCGCTTCCGCTGTATCCGTTTCTGGTGCCGAAAACGGCGATGCATTCGGCAGTCTGCTGCGTCATTGCGGTCAGCGTGGAGATGAAATCGGAGCGGCGCAGCAATGCGTCAAAGATGTCATCTTTGGTGATAAAGATCATGCGGTCGTTGAACGTGGGAGATGTGCCGGAGCTGAAGGTTGAGATCGCCCCCGCAATGGAGGGGACGTAAGAATTATCATGTGCGCCATCGTTGTCCAGGTAATTCACCGCAAGGTAATTGCCGCCGCACGCCGGGGTGTTGCCGGAGGATGTGCGATCCTGGTTGCCCTGTGCCATGCCGGGCGCGAAGATCACTGCGACGGCGCGCGATGCCGGGTCCGGACCGGCCAGTTGCTCGTCGCTGTCTCCCCGCACTTCAAAATCTCCGTTGTTGTCCCAGTTCATCAGGTCGGTTTTCGGGTTGTTCTTGTAGCTGCCCGCGACCGCATACCACAGGCATTCGCCGGCGCCGTCGCGCAGCTGCGGAAGATTCAGCGTGCGCCATGGCAGGCGCCCCAGCACGCTGACGTTCTTGCTGCCGCAAACGGCTTCCGCGCTGCCTTCAGGATTACCACCGTCGAAATCCGGGCAGGGCAGGTAACCCGGTACTTCACCGCTGTGGCTGTCGCCGTATGTGATGGCATAGCCGATCAGCGCGGCCTTGGCCTGTGCAAGTGCCTCGTCGGATATCCTGTTGCGTTCGATCTGCTGTGCGGCGATATTCATCGAGCCGATCAGCAGGGATGCCATGCCCAGCACCATGATGAGTAGCATGATGATCAATGTCGCACCTTGCTGTCCGGTGTTGGAGCACATGATGCAGCTATTCTCCGGCAGTCTGTTCCGACATCAGGCGTTGCCCTACCCTGACGGCTACCGGTTGTGACTTGCCAGGCGGAATGAGCATTTGTACATCTGGTGCCTTCCCCTTGCCGTCCTCGATTTGCGCCACACCATTGATCCAGATCGTGCGGGTTCCGTCCGATCTCTGGACGATACCGTTGAGTACCTGAACTGCTGGAGGTTGAGGCTGAACTATCGCTGTCTGACCTTCACCGGAATCAAGTTGCTTGCGCTGTTCGGCCGTGAAGAACAGGCGCCCGAGTCCGCCGGCATGCGTGATGCCGGAAACGAAAAATGACAGCAACAGGGAAACGATGGTGCGGATCATTGAGCGTTCCGGTTGTTCATGGTCAGCCAGCTGCCGGTACACGCCGCATGAAGGTTGGACTGGCTCCGTTGCATGGTTGAGGCGGGATAAGGATAGGCCGCTGATATCGGCATATCGCGGCTGCGTTCGATCGAACAATGGTCCAGTATGAAACGGCCACTGTTGGCGGAGTGCAACGCGGCAAGGAAAGCGAGCAATTGACCTTCGTGCAGCAGGTCGAGCCTGATCGACATACGGCTCTGGTGCAGATCGTAGTTGCCGCGCTCAAGCGGAGAAGACGGGTTAAGGGATTGTTGCGGCGAGATCACATAGTTGAAACCGAGCACCAGGTGCCGGCTGCGGAATGTTTCCAGTTCATCCGCCCAGTTTGGCTGCCGGTCATTGCCGATGAGATCGTGCCCCAGCAGTTCAGCGTATTCCGCCGCGTAGGTTTTCCTGTCCTGTGCATCCTGCAAGTCATGATCGAGTCGGCTTTGTGCCGCAGACTGTTTGTGACCGGCATCCAGATAGCCCTGGCGCGCCTGCGCAACAAAATTCCCGCTGGCAACGACTGCCGTGATCGCCAGGAAAAGCGCAGCCAGGAAAATATATATTCCCCATTTCAGCAATGGAAAGTCAGCTCTGGAAATAGTCATGGCGTCGTACTCCGGCTGAGCTTCAGTGTGTAGCGGTGCCGGTCATTACTGTTGTCTGCACCTCCGTGCGGCAGAAGGTCAGATGCGGTTACGTTATAGCCATGTGCGATCAGCGCCTGCCGAAATCCATCCAGGTATTCCATGGCGCCGGGGTCTTCCGCGCCAGTTGATTCAACCTCGCCGACCAGAATGATTTCCGGGCTGGATACGTTGGTTTCGGGATCTCTCGATGGTTCTGCATGTGCTGGCATGGCTGTTTGCCAGGCGAGTTTCGCGACCTGGATACGCGGGAAATCACTCAATGCCATGCTCAGTTCATCAAGGATGGTCTCCGGTTCGGGGGCGCTATCCGCCAGTTTGCGAACCAGTTCGACCGCTGTCTTCATATCGTTTGTCGTGACCTGCGGATAGTCATATTCCTGCCGAACCTTACCTGCCTGCTGTGCCAATTGATGGGTGTTGGCGATGATGGCGCTTGTGTCGGTATTCATCCGGTAACCTGTCATGACATTGCTGGCGCTCCAAATCAGGCTGCACGCAGCCAGAGTCGCGCTTGATAGATGCAGGCTGCGCCGCAGCCGTGACATTCGGGCGTAATGTGTGTGAGCAGGTGCGGCGTAATGGTGCGGGTTGCGTCGGGTGGCGAGCAGTTGCAGGAACAGCGGCGTTGCGTCGGAGTCGGTGAATGCCGAGCCGGGTCTGATGCGATCTCCGAGTTCCTGCAAGTCGATACAGGCATAGCGCAGGCTTGCGCTGTCGGTCAGGTTTGATTCCAGCCCGGACCGCTCGCTCGCATGACAGATGATGCGCACATCCAGTACTTGATCCGCTGGCAACAGGTTCTGGCTGTGCAGGTAGTGGCGTGTCTGTTCGATTTCTTCAGGGAGGGCTACGCCAAACGAATGGTCTGGGTGAGCTGCAGTCAAGCGAGAAAAACGCAGCAGCCTGTCATCGAAATAAGTCTGGCGCAGCCCGCCCGATCCATTTCGAGTTACCAACAGCAAATGCCGGGACGGGATATCCGCCACCAGCGGCTCGCTGATCGTGGGGATGGAATAGATACCGGTCAATTCTGTCTGTTCGGCGAGCATGACATTCAGCCAGCTTGAGACCGGCGACGGATCGGTCAGTACCGTGAACAGCACGGCGTCATCCTGCCTGCCATCGATGCGGCGTTGTTGCAGCGTCGCCTGGCGAAACGGGGTGTTGCGGTACAGCTGTTCGAGCTTGCGCTGTATCAGGTCACGGCGATCGCGACCGCTGAGGCGGGGCAGGGTCTCGAGCCGGAAATCTTCTCCACTCAGGTCCGTGAGCAGACAGGTAGGCCCGCGATTGCGCCTGAGGAAGTTCGAAAATCGTTCGAAGCCTGCTGCATCGCCGACGAAGCTTTGTGGCGGGGAAAGCCTGCCCCGGCTCCACAGCCATGCACGCAGGTTATCCGCGGTCAGGAGCAGGAGGATCTTCCCGGTCATCACGTCTTTATCCTGCTGATGATGTCGTAGACCGGCGACAGCACGGACAGCATCACCCAGCCGAGCAACAATCCGAGGACGATGGTCATGATCGGCTCGATCAGTATCTGGGTCTTCCTGATCGTATCCTTGATGTCGCGGTCATAGAAATAACTGACGTTGTACAGCGCTTCATCCAGCCTGCCGGTGGCCTCGCCCACCCTGATCATGCGCACGACCAGCGGCGGAAAGACGCCGGTGTCGAGGAAGCTTTGCGTCATGTTCTTGCCTGCCTCTATCTCTCCGATCACCTGGTCGAGGCTGGCGGCGATGACGCGGTTGCTGACCAGATCGCGCAGGCTGGCGATGCAATCGAAGATGCTGATGCCGGCTCCATACATCATGGCGAAGGTGTTGGCGAAGCGCGCCATGATGATCTTGCGCAGGATCGGGCCGATGAAGATCAAATGCAGCTTGAGATGATCCAGGTGGTGCTGCATGCGGCTGTCCCATGCCAGCATCAGCCGCAACAGGATGATCAGGATCACTGGCAGGGCCAGCATGAGATGCCAGTGATGCACGAACAAACCGGACGTGGCCAGCAGCAAGCGTGTCTGCAACGGGATGGTCTGCCCCATGTTGCTGATGAAGGCGGTCAATTGCGGAACCAGGTAGATCATCAGGAACAGGGTGATGCCGAGCACGGTGGTCCCGACGAAGGCGGGATAGATCATCAGGTTCTTGCTTTGCAGGATCATTTCGTCCTGCCATTTGATCGAGTCGGCGAGCTGCTTGAAGATCTCCGCCAGGCGGCCGCTTTTCTCTCCGGCCTGGACCAGGCTGACGACGATGTTGTCAAATGCGCGCGGGTGGTCGGCCATGGCCTGTGAAAGCATCTTTCCGCCTTCGATGGCGGCGATCATGTCGGAGAGTATGGTCTCAAGCTGCCGGTCATCCATGCTGTTGCGCAAGTCGGCCAGGCTTTCCAGCAGCGGTACGCCTGCGCGGAACAATTGCTCGAGATTGAAGAACAGGGTGATCAGGTCGGTGCGCCTGATCTTTTTGCCGGCAAGCAACGGGAGTCGCAGGCGGATTTTCGCCCTGACCAGGTCCAGTTGCAGGTGCTTCAGGTTCTGTTCGAGGTCCGATTCGCTGGCGGCATCCAGCTGGCCTTTGCAGAGCTGGCCGGATGCATCGATCGCCGTATAGGAATAGCGTGCCATGTGCATTCCTCGCCTAGCCCACACGATCGGTCAGGTCAGCCACCCGCGCCACTTCGGACAGCGAGGTCATGCCTGACCTGACGCGTTGCAATCCGTCTGCAGCGAGCGGGCGGAATCCCCTGGCCAGTGCGGCATGCTTCAATTCGCGGCGGCTGGCGCAGTGTGCCAGCAGTTCGTCGAGGTCGCTGTCCATCCTGAGCAGTTCCATGATGGCGATGCGTCCGCTGTAACCCTGGTGGTCGCACCGGCCGCAACCCGTGGCGCGGAACAGCGTGATGTCTGCATCGCCTTCTCCTTGGAGCAGTTCGCGTTCGGTCCGGTCCGGCTGGTAGGGTTGTTTGCAATGGGGGCACAGTACGCGCACCAGACGCTGGGCGATGATGCCGTTGATGTTGCCGGCCATCACCTCAGGCAGGATGCCGATGTCCAGCAGGCGCGGAATGGCGCCGATGGCCGAGTTGGAATGCAACGTGGAATACACCTGGTGGCCGGTCATCGCGGCGCGGAACGCCATCTCGGCGGTGGCATGGTCGCGGATCTCGCCGACCAGGATGATGTCCGGGTCCTGGCGCATGATGGAGCGGATACCGTTGGCAAAATCCAGCTTGATCGTTTCGTTCACTGAAGTCTGTCGCAGCATCTGCATCGGATATTCGACCGGGTCTTCCAGCGTCATGATGTTCACCGATTCGGCGTTGATGTGGTTAAGGATGGAATACAGGGTGGTGGTCTTGCCGCTGCCGGTGGGGCCGGTCACCAGTACGATGCCTTCCGGCCGGGCGATCATTTTCGTCAGCGATTGCAGTGCCGCGTCGTCCAGGCCGAGCTGCTGGATCGGCACGATGCCTTTGTGCCGGTCCAGGATGCGCAATACCAGATTCTCGCCGTGCGCGGTCGGGTGCGACGCGACGCGAAAATCGATCTGGCGTCCCGAGATCTGCAGCGACACGCGACCGTCCTGGGGCGCGCGCGTTTCCGCGATGTTCATGCCGCTAATCACTTTCAGGCGCACCACCATGCCCGGCCAGAAACTTTTGTGCAGGCTGCGCACCTGGCGCAACACGCCGTCTATGCGGTAGCGGATGCGCAGGAAGGAATGCTCCGGTTCGAAATGCAGGTCGGAGGCACCTTGCTGCACCGCTTCGGTCAGCAGTGCATCGACCAGGCGCACCAGTGGCAGGCTGGATTCGTCGACGACGAGGTGGGGAGATCGATATTCCAGCTGGCCCGGTTCGATCTCGTGCAGGATCGCATCGATCGGCAGCTCACAGCCGTAATGCCGGTCGATCGCGCGCAGGATGTCGGCATGGCCGGCCAGTTGCGTGATCAGGTGATACTCGTTCCTGAGCAGGGCGCGCAGTTGATCCAGGGCGATGATATTGTCGGGGTCGGCGATCACCAGCGTGAGCTGCTTGCTCACCGGGTCTAGCGACAGCGGTAACAGTTGATGGCGTTGTGCGACATCCCTCGGGATCAGCCGGATCGCCGCAGGATCTACCTCGATGCCGCTCAGGTCGATGCTCTGCTGGCCGCGACTTTCCGACATCGCATCGCGCATGCCGGCCTCGGTCAGGAATCCCAGCCTGACCAGCAGGCGGCTCAGCGGTTGCTGGTCTTTGCTTTGTTCCTGCAGCGCGATGCGCAACTGGTCCTGGGTAAGGATGCCTTTTTCCAGCAGCAGTTGTTCCAGCGATGGTCGGGCGGGTGAAAGCATGGCAGTTACGGTCGCCTCAGGGGGTTGTGGGGTCATTTTCATGGGCAAGCCTCATGGTAATGTCGAGGCCAGTTTCATCATGTGTATGTGTGTGCAGGAATGCGTCGGTGTCGTCATCCAGCCCTGCGTTATGCAGGACGATGGGCCGCAGAAAGATCACCAGTTCGGTGCGGATGCTGGTGTCGTTGCGGTTGCTGAACAGGTTTCCGAGCAACGGGATCTTCGACAGCAGCGGTACGGCATCGGTCAGGTTGTTCACCTCGTCCTGCATCAATCCGCCCATCACGGCGGTTTGCCGGTTGCCGATCTTCAGCACCGATTCCATCTCGCGCGTCTGCGTCTGCGGTATGCGGCTGACTACACCGGCGGCAGCCAGCGACGGGTTGGGGTCGTTGACATAACCGAGCAGGCGCGAGATGGACGGGCGCAGATTGAGCAGCACCGTATCGTTGTCGTTGATCTGCGGCGTCACGCTCATGGTGAAGCCGATCGGCACGATATTCGGGGTGGTGGTATAGGTGATGACGGAGCTGGTCTGGTTGGTGGTGGTGTCGGTCTTGACGGTGAAGTACACCAGGTTGTCGACCACGCGCAGCATGGCGGTCTGGTTGTTCATCACGCTCAGTTTCGGGCTGGACAATACCTTCACCTTGCCGAAGGATTCCAGCAACGAGATCTGCAGGCTCAGCGGCCCGAAGCGCGTGGACAGCGGATTGGCGTAATCGAGGACGAACATGCTGCCGGTATTGGTCGCTGGCAATCCGGCGCTGCCTTCCTGCCGCAACTGGAAACCGCTGCCGCCCAACCGCAGTTGCGACCAGTTGATGCCTTGCTGGTACTGGTCGCTGAGGCGCACTTCGACCACGGTCGCCTCGATCAGCACCTGTTTCCTGGCGCTGGCCATGATCCGGTCGACGAACTCGCGGATCTTCGCGTGCTGCCTGCCGGTGGCGCGCACCGTGATGATGCCGCTTTCCGGATTGGCGATCACTGCGGCGGCCTCACGAAAGGTGCTGGTGCGCGTGACCGTGGTGCCGCCTTCCTCGACACGGGCGGTAGGCGAGCTGACTTCGTTATTGCCCCGGTTGGATGCGGGCCGCTTCTTGCCGGCAGGCTTGCTCAAGGACAGACCGCTGGTGCTGGTGGAGCTGTTCTGTTCAACCACGGTTTCGCTGGATCCTGCAGGCAATATCTTGTCGGTTTCGTGCAGGATGTCCTTGATGTTCTGCGTCAGCGTGTCCCAGAAATGATTCCTGGAAACGTTCTTGATGGTGAGCAGGGAGTTATTGCTGCCGGTGCTGCCCGGCCCGGTGACGCCGTTAGCTGATGCCGAGCCGACATAGATCGCATTCGACATGGCGCCGTCCGAGTCGCGTGCCATGTTCACATAATCGATCTTGTAATGCCTGAGGAATGGCGAGTCCGGCATCACCACCAGCGTGCCGTCCTCCAGTTCGTAGCGCATGTCCACCTGGCTGGCGATGCGCGCAAGGATCTGCGGCAGGGTCTGCTCGACGGCGTTGAGCGTGACATTGCCCTGGATGCCGCTATGGATGTCCAGGTTGACCTTGGCGTCGCGCGCCAGTGCGGACAGGATCTCCTGAGCAGGAACATTGGAAACGACTACGCTGTAAGTATCGGGTGGTGATATGTCAGTTGTCTGGGGCGGGTGGACTGGTTCTGCGTGGCGTGGCAGGCTGGTGACGGAGGGAGTAGTTACTTTCGGGCCATGAACGATCGCTTCCGGTTGTTTGCGCGGCTGCGTGCCACATGCACTGAACAGGCCGCAAGCCATACAGATCATCCAGAGATTGCCGAGCCTCATGATTTCCCTTGTTCGAACATCGTTACCCGATAGGTACACAGGACAGATGCATCCCGATGCGCAGTATTTTTTCAATCGGCCCCACCTTTGGCTAGCTGTCAGGACGGATAGGAGGGATGCACGGAGTGCAGGAGAGATCATCAGGAAGGAGGAATTTTACGCACAAAACCATGCCCGATTCTGGGTTTTCCCGGTTTCTGCGCGGGGGAAAATTTACCGACCTTGATTCGATAAAATGGTATGGTTACGCATGCTTGAATTTTAATGATGGGCTGCTGGCTTGCCCTGCCGCTCGCGAATCAAAGGAGGCTTGATATGCGACACATGATTGCCGTAATCCTTATCGCAGTATTCGGTTTTGCCAGTATTGCCATGGCGCAGGATGAGCATGTGGCACTGGTCAAGAACGTTTCCGGCAACGTAAAAGTCATGCGCGATAAGTCGGAGATCGTTGTGGTGCCTGGAACACAACTGATGAGGATGGACACGGTCATTTCAGGCCCACATTCCACTGCGGGCATCGTGTTCAAGGATGGGACGCTGCTTACAGTGGGTGCTTCGTCCGAAATCGAGATCAGCCGGTATCTGTTCCAGCCAAGTAAAGCCAAATATGATTTTTCTCTTTACCTGAAGAAGGGGAAAGCCATCTATTCCTCCGGCAAGCTTGGGAAGCTTTCGCCGCAATCCGTCAAGCTGAATACGCCAAGGGCTGCGGTCGGGGTGCGCGGCACCCGCTTTATCGTCAAGGTCGATTAAGGGGGGGGAATGGCAGAATTTGCTGCATTAGTGACTTTTATCATAGGCGTGTTCCTGAGCAGCGGGAATCCTGGCACCACAGTGATCCTGCTGCCCGATGAAGGCGGCAAAGTTGGCGCCGTAACGGTCAAGACAACAGACGATTTCAAGGTTGTAGACCAGGCGTACAACTTCGTCACCGCAAACAAGAAAAATTCGCGCCTGTCCGGCATCCAGATGTCGAGCGAAGCGCAGGTGAATCAGGAATATGGGGAGATGCTCAAGGCGCAACCTGCCATGCCAGCCAGTTTTATTCTTTATTTTGTTTCCGGCTCGAATGAGCTTACAGAAGATTCCAAAGCCGTCATCCCGCAGATCCTGGACCGGATCAAGGGGCATGGACCGACCGAGATCAGTGTTATCGGTCATACGGACACAACCGGGGCGGATGAATTCAATGAGAAGTTATCCCTGGAGCGGGCCACTGCGGTTGAGAAGATCCTGAAAGACGATATTCCCGATCTGGAAGGGGTGAGCGTCAAGTATTTCGGTTCAAAGGATCCGCTGGTTCCAACCGGCCCGAATGTTGACGAGCCGAGAAACCGGCGCGTCGAGGTCGTCATCCTCTAATAAAGGGAAAAATCCCAAGTGCATGCCCTGGAATTTTCAAGCAAGCTGTCAGGGAAATGGATTTACTTGCTATTGCTGCTGGGCCTGCTGGTTTCATCCGCTGTGGGGATTATTGGCCGCATGGAGACAGGGATTCCCGCGCAATGGGACCGCCTGTTCCTTGATACCTTCCTGAAAAAATCCGCAACGGGTAAAGCCCCACAGAATGTCGTCGTCGTTGATATCGACGAACTCAGCCTGGCAGCTGCGGGCCAATGGCCGTGGCCGCGATACAGGATGGCTACGCTGGTTCAGGCAATAGCCGACGACAAGCCGGCGGCAATTGGACTGGACATTCTTTTTTCCGAGCCGGACCGAACTTCGCTGGACAATATCCAGAAAACTTTCAAGCGGGATTTTGGCCTGGATCTGTCCATTGGCGGCGCTCCCGACGGATTAAAGGATAATGACGGGTATCTTGGCCGGGTCTTGTCTGATGTTGGCGTTGTCGGGGCAAGATATTATTATTTCGATTACGCCAACAGAACGGAAATATCCGCCAAGCCAACGTTCAACATTACCGGAAGAACCGATTTGCTGGCGCTGAATGATGCGCCCGGTGTCCTGGACAATACCTATGAGATTTCTTCGCAGTTGAAATTCGGCGGGTTTATCAATAATCAGCCGGACAGTGACGGCGTACTGCGCAGGCTTCCCCTGTTGATCCGCCATCAAGGCGTTATTTATCCGCATCTTTCCCTCGCCACATACATGCGCTCTGTCGGAGTGGATCACGCCTCCATCGGGGAAGACCGCTATGGGCCGCTCATTCGCGTGGGTGACCATTCCATCCCGATCGACAGCAGGGGTTTTGCGCTGCTGCGGTTTGTCGGTACGCCCGATCTTTATCCTTCAATTTCGGCGCTGGATATATTGAACGGCTCATTTAATGAGGCCGACATAAAGGGCAAGGTTGTTTTTATCGGTTCTACCGCTGCCGCGCTGCATGACCAGCACAACACGATATTCGACTCCCGGTTTCCGGGGTTGAAAGTGGAAGCAGTGGCGCTCGACGATATCGAGAGCGACAGTTTTGTCAGGGAGCCTACGTGGGGAGGGACGGCGATATTGCTGGCGTGCATCGCGACCGGCTTGCTGATGTCGACGTTGTTTGTTTTATTGCGCGGACCTTTACAGCTGTTTCTTGGCACTGCGGCCCTGTCTGGGATCGTTGTGCTGATTTCCCTGTACCTGTTCAATTTTGACGGGATATTCCTGTCTCCGGGAGGACCTGTTCTGGTGGCCGGGATCCTGTTTACGCTATTTATCGGCATGCGGTTTGCCATTGAAAAAAGGCATGCCTATGTATGGTTCAGACAGTTGGCCAATGCACGGCAGGTCGCCATGGAATCGATGGCCGCAGTAGCGGAATCGCGCGATCCGGAAACCGGGGCGCACATCAAGCGCACACAACATTATGTAAAGGCGATCGCCGAACAATTAAAAAGTGCCGGCGAATATTCAGACACCCTGACACGCGAGTACATAGACCTGCTTTTTGCCTCTGCCCCGTTGCACGACATCGGGAAAGTAGGGGTGCCGGACAAAATATTGCTCAAGCCGGGCAAACTGACCGATTCGGAATTTGAGCTCATGAAAAAGCATGCCGAATACGGAAAAAAGATCATTTACAGCACGGCGAAAAAAATCGAAGGGAACAATTTCCTGCAAATCGCGGGTGAGATCGCATATGGCCACCATGAAAAGTGGGACGGAACAGGATACCCGCTCGGACTTGCCGGACAGGACATCCCGCTTGCCAGCAGGATCATGGCTGTGGCGGATGTGTATGACGCGATGATCAGCCGGCGCTGTTACAAACCGCCATTCCCGCACGAGGAATCGATCCAGTACATGCGGGAAAAGCGGGGCAAAATTTTCGATCCGGCGGTTTTCGATGCCTTTCTCGGGATAGAAGATCAAATTCGGGAAATTGCCGCTACCTACCAGGATGAAGGTGAATTGATACTGGGTGACCGGTAAGGAATTTCTGTTTCTTATTAAAACCGTAAACAGGATCGCTGGCGAAAATCCGCCTCAGCCAGGTTTTGCCGTGGCGGGAATGCAATGGCTGCGGGCGAGATAAGTTGTGGTTGTGTGGCGGCGTAGATTAGAATGCCCGCTCAAATTAGAAATCAAGGTGTTATAAGTGTCCCCCGAAGCGCTGGTCGAAATTCAAGATGTCAATTTTGCCTATGACAAACGCCCTATCCTGAAAGGCATCAACATGACTTTCCCCAAGGGTAAGCTGGTATCCGTCATGGGCTCGAGCGGATGCGGCAAGACCACGATACTGCGCCTGATCGGCGGGGTGATCAAGCCATCCAAGGGCAGCGTGAAAGTGGATGGGCAGGTCATCCACGATCTGGATCAGGATGGCCTGTACCAGATGCGCCGCAAGATGGGGATGCTGTTCCAGTTCGGCGCGCTGTTCACCGACATGACGGTGTTCGATAACGTGGCATTCCAGATGCGCGAGCATACCGATCTGCCGGAAGAGATCATCCGCGACCTGGTGATGATGAAACTGCATGCGGTCGGGCTGTACGGGACGCAGGACCTGATGCCGGCGGAACTTTCCGGCGGCATGGCGCGGCGCGTGGCGCTGGCGCGCACGGTGGCGCTGGATCCGATGCTGATCATGTACGACGAGCCGTTCGCCGGCCTCGACCCGATCTCGCTGACGGTGGTCGGGCAACTGATCCGCCGCCTGAATGATGCGCTGGGGGCGACTTCGATCATCGTCACACATGATGTGCAGGAATCGCTGAATATCGTGGATTACGTCTATTTCGTATCGAACGGTGCGATCATTGCGGAAGGCACGGCGGAAGAGATACGCGATTCCGATGAAGCGTTCGTGCGCCAGTTCGTCCATGGCGAGATGGACGGCCCGATCCCGTTCCATTATCCGGACGGCGATTACAACAAGGATCTGGGGGTGCGGACTTGATGCAATTGGTCAGCAACGTAAGAGGGATCGGCCAGCGCGTGGTTAACGGCGTGTGGCGCATCGGCTATGGTTCCCGCTTCTTGCTGCTGGTGCTGATCTATTCCGGCACCGCTTTCCGCCGCTTCCGCTTGACGGTCAGGGAGTTATTCTCGTCCGGCGTGATGTCGCTGATCATCATCCTGGTGGCGGGCATGTTCGTGGGCATGGTGCTGGGCTTGCAGGGGTATGAGACGCTCAAGCGCTACGGTTCGGAATCGGCGCTTGGCTCGCTGGTGGCATTGAGTCTGGTGCGCGAACTGGGGCCGGTGCTGGCCGCATTATTGTTTGCCAGTCGCGCCGGTTCGGCGATGACGGCGGAGATCGGCCTGATGAAGGCAACCGAGCAGATCGCGGCGATGGAAATAATGGCAGTCAACCCGATCGCGCGCGTGATCGCGCCGCGCTTCTGGGCGGGGGTGATCTCGATGCCGCTGTTGACGGCGATGTTTTCCGCCATGGGCGTGTTCGGTGGCTATGTGGTGGGCGTGGTGCTGATCGGCGTGGACGCAGGTTCGTTCTGGTCTCAGATGCAGTCTGCGGTGGATTTCCAGCACGACATACTGAACGGCGTGATCAAGAGCCTGGTATTTGGCGTGGCTGTCACCACGATCTCGCTGTTCGAGGGCTACGATGCGCCGCCAACTGCGGAAGGCGTGTCCGGCGCTACCACGCGCACCGTGGTGCAGTCATCGCTGGCGATTTTGATGCTCGATTTTATTTTGACCGCATTCATGTTTCGAGGGGATTGAAGATGGAACGCACCACGCTGGATCTATGGGTAGGCATGTTCGTCGTGGCTGGAATAGCCGCGCTGGTATTGCTGGCATTCAAGGTGGGGAACCTGAGTACTTATAATGTATCTGACACTTATCAGTTGGAGGCGTATTTTTCCAACATCGGCGGTCTCAAGTCGCAGGCTTCGATCAAGAGCGCCGGGGTGCTGGTTGGAAGGGTGACCGGGGTCACGCTGGATACCCAGCGCTACGAAGCCAAAGTAACCATGAGTATCGACAAGCGCTACCAGTTCCCCACGGATACGATCGCCAGCATCCTGACTTCCGGCCTGCTCGGCGAACAGTACATTGGTTTGTCCCCGGGCGCGGACGATGCGATGCTGAAGAACGGGGGCGAGGTCAAGCAAACCCAGTCCGCTGTAGTGCTGGAGAACCTGATCGGCAAGTTCATGTATAACAAGGCTGGTGGATCGGGCAACTGAACCAGGAAATAGAATCGAGGACAAAAATGAAGAAATTAATCGTTGCATTGTTCGGGCTGTTGTTGATAGCAGCGTTTGCTGGTGCGCGCTCCGATACGCTTGGTCCCGACGAACTGATCAGATCTACGGTTGATGATGTGTTGGCGGTGGTTAAAAAGGATCGCGACATCCGCGCCGGCGACGAGAAAAGGATCCTCGAACTGGTGGATGCAAAAGTGTTGCCGCATTTTGATTTCGAGCGCATGACCAAACTGGCAGTCGGCCGCGGCTGGCGTTCAGCAACGCCGGAACAGAAACAGAAGCTGATGACCGAGTTCCGTAACCTGCTGGTGCGCACCTATGCCAGCGCCTTCACCCGCTTCCAGGACCAGACAGTGGAGATCAAGCCGCTCAGGATGCAGCCTGGCGACACCGAAGTGACCGTCAGAACGCTCATTTCCAAGCCCGGCGGCCAGCCGGTTGCAGTGGATTACGAGATGGAGAAAACTGCTGACAGTTGGAAGGCTTTCGATCTGTCGGTGGAAGGTGCAAGCCTGGTTACCACCTATCGCAGCTCATTCGGCGAGCAGGTCAATCGCGGTGGCATCGATGGGCTGATCAAGACGCTGGTGGACAAGAACAAGGCTGCCGACAGCGAACCCGTTAACAAGGCGGCCGCAAAGTGATCAACCGCAATGGCGACACCTTGCTGATATCCGGTCGGCTGACAGTGGAGACAGTTGCCAAATCCTTCGATGTCGACTTGAAGCCCCAGGGCAGCGACGGGATGAACATAGACTTCAGCCAGGTCGAGGCAGTGGATTCCGCCGCAGTCAGTCTGCTGCTATGCTGGTTGCGCCGGGCGCAGCAGGAAAATGTCCGGCTGAAGTTTCTCCGGCTCCCGGACAACCTGCTGAGCCTTGCCAATTTGTATGATGTTGCGAAACTGTTGCCCACGGCTATCGATGCGCCTGCTTCGCAGTCCTAGTGCGTTCTTCCATGTTTCCCGCCGTTGACGTACGCCAGGCGTGCAAAAACTTTGGCAGCCTGAAAGCCCTGGATAATGTGGATCTGCGTATCGAGGTGGGCGAGTTCTTCGGCCTGCTGGGTCCTAACGGCGCGGGCAAGACCACGCTGATCAACCTGTTGTCCGGATTGGCCCGGCCGGATAGCGGGAAACTTTCCATCCTCGGCCACGATGTGGTGACGCAGTACCGCGACAGCCGTCGCATGCTCGGCGTGGTGCCACAGGAACTGGTGTTCGATCCCTTCTTTACCGTGCGCGAGTCACTGCGGCTGCAATCCGGCTATTTCGGCCTGCGCCATAACGATGACTGGATAGACGAAGTGATTCATCATCTCGACCTGAATGACAAGGCGGATACCAACATGCGACGCCTGTCCGGCGGCATGAAGCGACGTGTGCTGGTGGCGCAGGCGCTGGTGCACAAACCGCCGGTGATCGTGCTGGACGAGCCGACCGCCGGGGTGGATGTGGAGTTGCGCCGGGCATTATGGCAATTCATCCAGCGGCTCAACCGCGAGGGCCACACGATATTGTTGACCACGCATTACATCGATGAGGCGGAAGCGCTGTGCGGCCGCATCGCCATGCTGAAGCGCGGCAAGATCGTCGCGCTGGACAGTACGCGTAACCTGCTCGACAGCATCGCTGCCTGCCGGGTGCGCATGCGCTTGTCCGGCGACCTGCCCGCTGTCCTGTTGCCGCAGCTGATCGAGCGGGTGGACGAGGGCTATCTGCTGGCATTGCCGTCCTATCCGGCACTGGAAACCGTGCTCGCACAACTGCGCGAGGCAGGCGTGACAGTGCTCGAAATGAGTTTGCAGCAGCCCGACCTGGAGGAAGTGTTCCTGCAAGTGGTGGGCAGGGCATGAACGCGAGTTTCGCCACCCTGTTCTACAAGGAAGTGCTGCGCGTGCAGAAGGTCGCCTTCCAGACCCTGCTGGCACCTGTCCTGACGGCGATGCTCTACCTGCTGATCTTCTCGCATGTGCTGGAGCAGCATGTCGAAGTGTATCCGGGTGTGCGCTATACCGCATTCCTGATCCCCGGGCTGGTGATGATGTCGGTGCTGCAGAACGCCTTTGCCAACAGCTCTTCCAGCCTGATCCAGTCGAAGATCACCGGCAACATCGTATTCGTGCTGCTGGCACCGATCGCCTACGGGGAATTCTTCGGTGCCTACGTGCTGGCTTCCGTGGTGCGTGGGATGGTGGTGGGGTTCGGGGTTTACCTGGCCGCGCTGTGGTTCGCCATGCCGCCGCTGGAATACCCACTGTGGATCGTGGCATTCGCGCTTCTGGGTAGCGCATTCCTCGGCGCCATGGGCATCGTGGCGGGTATCTGGGCTGAAAAATTCGACCAGTTGGCGGGTTTCCAGAATTTCATCATCGTGCCGCTGACCTTTCTGTCCGGCGTGTTCTATTCGATCCACTCGCTGCCGGATTTCTGGCAGGGCCTGTCGCGTTTCAACCCGTTTTTTTATATGATAGACGGTTTCCGGTACGGTTTTTTCGGCGTGTCCGACATCTCGCCCTGGTTCAGCCTGGCGGTGGTGGCGTCCTGTTTCGCGGTGATGACGGGATTCACATTGGCGCTGTTGAGGTCGGGTTATAAGTTGCGTCTTTAAGAGGCAGTCGTTAGACGTTAGTCGTTAGTCGCTAGTGAGGAGGGTTTAACTAACGACTAACGACTACCCACTAACGACTAGGAAGAATTTCATGGTTACACCAGAAAGCATCAAGCAGAATATCGACCAGGGCATGGTGACCACGCATCTCAGCGTGGTCGGTGACGGCCAGCATTTCGAGGCGGTGGTGGTGAGCGAAGAGTTCGCCGGGAAAAGCCGCGTGCAGCGCCATCAGCGCGTTTACCAGACACTGGGGGATCGCATGCGCGCCGAGATCCATGCCTTGTCGATGAAGACTTTGACGCCGGAAGAATGGGAAGGCAGTCGCTAGACGCTAGTCGTTAGTCGTTAGTCATTAGTTGGGGTGGTGTTAACTAACGACTAACGACTACCAACTAACGACTGCTTTCATGCAAAAACTTGCGATACAAGGCGGCACTTCCTTGCGCGGCGAAGTGCGCATTTCCGGCGCGAAGAATGCGGCGTTGCCGATCATGTGCGCCGGTCTGCTGACGGCGGACGACCTGCATCTGGACAACTTGCCCGATCTGCACGATGTCGCCACCATGCGCAAGCTGCTGGTGCAGATGGGGGTGACGGCAGCTGTCGGGCCGGGTGCCATGACGTTGTGCGGCGCGCAGGTGGACAAGCTGGAGGCGCCTTACGAAATGGTGAAGACCATGCGCGCGGCGATGCTGGTGCTGGGTCCGCTGGTGGCGCGTTTCGGCGAGGCGCGCGTGTCGCTGCCCGGCGGTTGTGCCATCGGCTCGCGCCCGGTCGACCTGCACATCAAGGGCCTGCAGGCGATGGGCGCCGAGATCCACATCGAGCATGGCTATATCCACGCCCAGGCAAAACGACTGAAGGGCGCGCGCATCTTTTTTGATATCGTCAGTGTTACCGGCACGGAAAACCTGATGATGGCAGCTGTGCTGGCCGATGGCGTGACGCTGCTGGAGAATGCTGCGCGCGAACCGGAAGTGGTGGACCTGGCCAATTGTCTGCGCGCCATGGGTGCGCGAATCGACGGTGACGGCACCGATACCATCACCATCACCGGCGTGGAAAAATTGCATGGCGCAAATCACCGCATCATGCCGGATCGCATCGAGAGCGGCACCTTTCTGGTTGCGGCGGCGGCGAGCGGGCGGCGACATCACGTTGACCGATGCGCGTGCCGACATTCTCGAAAACGTGCTGGAAAAATTGCCCGAAGCCGGTGCGAGGATAGAAATCGGCGGAGACCATATCCACCTGGAAATGAGCGGGCGCCCGAAGGCGGTCAATCTGCGCACCGCGCCTTATCCGGCATTTCCCACCGACATGCAGGCGCAATTCATGGCGATGAATGCGATTGCGGAGGGCAGTGCGATGGTGGTGGAAACCATCTTCGAGAACCGCTTCATGCACGTGCAGGAATTGCGCCGCCTCGGCGCCCAGATCGACGTCGAGGGCAATACCTGCATGGTGCGCGGCGTGGACGCCTGGAAGGTGCAGCCGTGATGGCTACAGATTTGCGCGCGTCGGCGTGTCTGGTGATCGCCGGGCTGGTGGCGCAGGGTGAGACCATCATGGATCGCATCTACCATCTGGATCGCGGCTACGAGCACATCGAGGCGAAGCTGTCGCAGCTGGGTGCGTAAATTCGACGCTTGAAGAAAGAATTGACCATGATTACCATTGCATTGTCCAAAGGACGCATCTTCGAGGAAACCGTGCCGCTGCTGGCGGCAGCGGCATCACACCGCTGGAAGACCCGGAGTCGTCGCGCAAGCTGATCCTGCCGACCAATCGCGCCGATGTGCGCCTGATCATCGTGCGCGCCTCCGATGTGCCGACCTATGTGCAATACGGCGCGGCCGACATTGGCGTGGCGGGCAAGGATGTGCTGGACGAACACGGCGGCACCGGGCTGTACCAGCCGCTGGACCTGAACATCGCCCGTTGCCGCATGATGGTGGCGGTGCGCGACGATTTCGATTATGAGTCTGCGGTGCGCCAGGGCGCGCGCCTGCGCGTGGCGACCAAGTATGTGCAGACCGCGCGCGAGCACTTCGCCGCAAAAGGCGTGCATGTGGACCTGATCAAGCTGTATGGCTCGATGGAACTGGCGCCGCTGGTCGGGCTGTCCGATGCGATCGTTGATCTGGTGAGCAGCGGCAACACGCTGAAGGCGAACAACCTCAAGGCGGTCGAGGAGATCGCGCAGATCTCCTCGCGGCTGGTGGTGAACCAGGCCGCACTCAAACTGAAGCATGATGCGATCCAGCCGATGCTGGATGCGTTTGCCCGGGCGGTGAAAAAATGACGCATGGATATGGCGAGATGAACATCAGACGACTTTCCAGCCAGGCAGGCCGACTTCGATGCGCAGCTGAGTTCGCTGCTGGCTTTCGAGGAGACCGCCGACGAAAAACTGGAAGCGACCGTGGCCGGCCATCCTCGCCGACGTGAAGCGACGCGGCGATGCGGCGTTGCTGGAATACACGCGCGCTTCGATCGTCTTGCGGTTGGCAGATGCGGCAGCGCTGGAATTGCCGCGAGCAGAACTGCGTCGCCGCGTTCGACGGCTTGCCGGCCGACCAGCGCAGTGCACTGGAACAGGCTGCCCAACGCGTCACCGCCTACCACAAGAAGCAGATGCAGGAATCCTGGAGCTACATCGATGCGGACGGCACCCTGCTCGGCCAGCAGGTCACGGCCGCTGGATCGCGTCGGCCTGTATGTGCCTGGCGGCAAGGCGGCCTATCCGTCCTCGGTGCTGATGAATGCGCTGCCGGCGAAAGTGGCGGGCGTCGCCGAACTCATCATGGTGGTGCCGACGCCGGACGGCGTGAAGAATCAGCTGGTGCTGGCGGCGGCGCATCTTGCTGGTGTGGATCGCGTGTTCAGTATCGGCGGCGCGCAGGCGGTGGCGGCCCTGGCCTACGGCACCGCGACCATACCCAGGGTGGACAAGGTCGTCGGCCCCGGCAACGCCTATGTCGCCTCCGCCAAGCGCCGCGTGTTCGGCGTGTGCGGCATCGACATGATCGCCGGTCCGTCGGAAATCCTGGTGATCTGCGACGGCAAGACCGATCCCGACTGGATCGCGATGGACCTGTTCTCGCAGGCCGAGCATGACGAACTGGCGCAGGCCATCCTGCTGTCGCCGGATGCGAAATTCATCGCAGGCGGTGGCGCAAAGTGCCAACGCGCCAGCTGGAACAAATGCCGCGCCGCGACATCATCCGGACTGCGCTGGAAAATCGCGGCGCATTGATCCATGTCGCCGACCTGGACGAGGCCTGCACCATCAGCAACCGCATTGCGCCGGAGCATCTGGAATTGTCGGTCGCTGAATCCGCAAGACATGGCTGACCAAGATTGAAGCATGCCGGTGCGATCTTCATGGGACGCTATACCTCGGAAGCGCTGGGCGATTATTGCGCCGGCCCGAATCACGTCCTGCCGACTTCCGGCACGGCGCGCTTTTCTTCGCCATTGGGCGTGTACGACTTCCAGAAACGCAGCAGCCTGATCCAGGTTTCCGCAGCAGGGCGCGAAAAAACTGGGAGAGATTGCTCCGGTATTGGCTTTCGGCGAAGGTTTGCAAGCGCACGCGCAATCGGCGTTGTTCAGGAAGAATTCGGGATAACGCTCTGCACGGAGTCGGATCTTCTGTGTCAGCTTGCCATCAGCCAGGCCATAGTCTTTATTTTGCCGAGGAGGTTTGCGCAGAATCCCTTTGACAAGGCCCGCTAATTTCAGGATAATCGCGGGTTCATTTTTGGAGGGGTGGCCGAGTGGTTAAAGGCAGCAGACTGTAAATCTGCCCTCTTATGAGTACGAAGGTTCGAACCCTTCCCCCTCCACCAAACGATATGGTGGCGTGACTGAGTTTTGTTAGGTGGTTGCCTTGGCTGGTGTTGTAGTGATTGATGCCGGACCGCCTTCAGGCGGTGAGGTGTGCGGGTGTAGCTCAATGGTAGAGCAGAAGTTTTCCAAACTTACGACGAGGGTTCGATTCCCTTCACCCGCTCCAGGGTTTGGCCCATGTAGCTCAGTGGCAGAGCACTCCCTTGGTAAGGGAGAGGTCGGCAGTTCAATCCTGCCCATGGGCACCAAGGTTTTTTTGAGGTTCTTTTCGTTGATTTGACGTTTGATGGGGAAAAATAATGGCAAAGAGCAAATTTGAACGTACGAAGCCGCACGTGAACGTGGGTACGATAGGACACGTTGACCATGGCAAGACGACCTTGACGGCGGCGATCACGACGGTGCTGTCGAAGAAGTTTGGCGGCGAAGCCAAGGGTTATGCGCAGATCGACGCGGCGCCGGAAGAGAAGGCGCGCGGCATTACCATCAACACGGCACACGTGGAATACGAGACGGAGAAGCGCCACTATGCGCACGTTGACTGCCCGGGGCACGCGGACTATGTGAAGAACATGATAACTGGAGCTGCGCAGATGGACGGCGCGATCCTGGTGGTGTCTGCTGCGGACGGTCCGATGCCGCAGACACGGGAGCACATCCTGCTGGCGCGCCAGGTTGGGGTGCCGTACATCGTGGTGTTCATGAACAAGTGCGACATGGTTGACGACGAGGAGTTGCTGGAACTGGTCGAGATGGAAGTGCGCGAATTGCTGACCAAGTACGATTTTCCGGGTGACGACATCCCGATCATCAAGGGTTCGGCGCTGAAGGCGATGGAAGGCGACACGGGCGAGTTGGGCGAAGGCGCGATCATGAAGCTGGCGGATGCGCTGGACAGCTATATTCCCGAGCCGGAGCGTGCGCTGGATGGGGCATTCCTGATGCCGGTTGAAGACGTGTTCTCGATCTCGGGTCGCGGCACGGTGGTGACCGGACGTATCGAGCGGGGCATCATCAAGGTGGGCGAGGAGATCGAGATCGTGGGCTTGAAGCCGACGCAGAAGACCACGTGCACGGGCGTTGAGATGTTCCGCAAGCTGCTGGACCAGGGTCAGGCGGGCGACAACGTGGGCGTACTGCTGCGCGGCACCAAGCGCGAGGAAGTCGAGCGTGGCCAGGTATTGGCGAAGCCGGGCAGCATCACACCGCATACCAAGTTCACGGCGGAGATCTATGTACTGAGCAAGGATGAAGGCGGTCGTCATACGCCGTTCTTCCAGGGCTACCGTCCGCAGTTCTACTTCCGCACCACGGACGTGACCGGTGCGGTGGAATTGCCGGCGGGCACCGAGATGGTGATGCCGGGAGACAACGTGTCGGTATCGGTAAACCTGATCGCGCCGATCGCGATGGAAGAAGGTCTGCGTTTTGCGATCCGCGAAGGCGGCCGCACGGTGGGTGCGGGCGTGGTGGCGAAGGTTATCGAGTAAAGCAGTCGTTAGACGCTAGACGCTAGTCGTTAGTTAAAGCAAAACCCGCGCAGCGGACAAAGCCCAACTAATAACTAGCGACTAACGACTAGTAACTGTATTTAGGCCAGTAGCTCAATTGGTAGAGTATCGGTCTCCAAAACCGAGGGTTGGGGGTTCGAGACCCTCCTGGCCTGCCAAGATAATAGTGGCCATGAATGACATGGCCAAAAATGGATACGCGGATGGTTGACAAAATTAAGTTGGGCGTGGCTATCCTGCTGGTGGCAGCCGGTATTGCAGGGTTTTATTACCTGCACGAGAGCCCCGCCGTGGTAAAGCTGTTGTCGATTTTGGTCGGGTTTTTGCTGGCGGCAGCTGTTGCCTGGACAACCGAGCCTGGCAAACGTCTGTTCGTGTTTGCGCAGGAATCAGTGGCCGAGTCCAAGCGCGTGGTGTGGCCGACACGCAAGGAGACCATTCAGACGACCGGCGTGGTGATCGCATTTGCGATAACCATGGCGCTGTTCCTCTGGGCGGTGGATGCGAGCCTGATGGTTGTGGTCAATAAACTGATGGGACGGAGTGAGTGATGACCAAGCGTTGGTATGTAGTCCATACTTACTCGCAGTTTGAAAAGAGCGTGCAGCGCGCGTTGCAGGAGCGCATTGCCCGCGCCGGAATGGAGGATCTGTTTGGGCAGATCCTGGTTCCGGTCGAAGAAGTGGTGGAACTGAAGTCGGGCCAGAAGAGCATCAGCGAACGCAAGTTCTTTCCCGGCTACGTGCTGGTCGAGATGGAAATGACGGACGAAAGCTGGCATCTGGTCAAGAGCACGCCCAAGGTTACCGGCTTTCTCGGCGGTTCGGCGATGAAGCCGACGCCGATCAGCGCAAAGGAAGTGCAGAACATCATGCAGCAGATGCAGGCCGGTGTTGAAAAACCCAGGCCCAAGGTGCTGTTTGAAGTGGGTGAGGCGGTGCGCGTCAAGGAAGGCCCGTTCACCGATTTCCACGGTTCGGTGGAAGACGTCAATTACGACAAGAACAAGTTGCGGGTGGCGGTGACCATTTTTGGTCGCTCGACACCGGTGGAACTGGATTTCGGCCAAGTCGAAAAGGCCTGAAAGAAGGAGCTAGTAGCTTGTGGCTTGTAGCTGTAGCTTTTAATTGTCGCGCGAAAAGCGCGCATCTTAATTTAGCTACTAGCTACAGGCTACCAGCTACAGGCTATTTTAACGGGGAGCGTATCGGAGTAACGGCGGTATGCGTTTAACCCACTAAAAAGGAGTAGCAACGTGGCAAAGAAGATTGTCGGCTATATCAAGCTGCAAGTGCCCGCAGGCAAGGCAAATCCCAGCCCGCCCATCGGCCCGGCATTGGGTCAGCGGGGATTGAATATCATGGAATTCTGCAAGGCGTTCAACGCCCAGACTCAGGGCGTTGAGCCCGGTCTGCCGATCCCGTGTGTGATCACCGCTTTTGCGGACAAGAGCTTCACCTTCATCATGAAGACCCCGCCCGCGACCATTCTGATCAAGAAGGCCGCTGGTGTGCAGAAGGGCAGCAAGAACCCCCATACCGAAAAAGTTGGCAAGCTGACGCGCAAGCAAGCGGAAGAGATCGCAACGACCAAGATGCCCGACCTGACCGCAGCCGACATGGATGCGGCGGTACGCACCATTGCTGGCAGTGCGCGCAGCATGGGCATTACCGTGGAGGGCGTATAACATGGCGCAGATCTCCAAACGTTACAAGGCGCTGGCTGCCAAGGTAGACCGCAACAAGCTGTATGCGCTTGACCGAAGCACTGAATCTGGTGAAAGAAACCGCCAAGGCAAAATTTGACGAATCGATAGACGTAGCAGTTAACCTTGGTATCGATGCCAAGAAATCCGACCAGTTGGTGCGCGGTTCTGTCGTGCTGCCCAAGGGTACCGGCAAGACGGTGCGCGTGGCTGTATTCGCCCAGGGTGCCAAGGCAGAGGAAGCCAAGGCTGCCGGCGCGGACATCGTCGGTTTCGAGGACCTGGCGGAAACCATCAAGGGTGGCAAGATGGACTTTGATATCGTGATCGCGTCCCCGGATGCGATGCGTATCGTCGGTCAATTGGGTCAGATTCTCGGACCGCGCGGCTTGATGCCCAACCCCAAGGTAGGTACGGTAACGCCGATGTGGCGGGGGCGGTGAAGAACGCCAAGGCCGGTCAGGTGCAATACCGTACCGACAAGAACGGCATCGTGCAATGCACCATCGGACGCGCTTCGTTCGCGCCGGAGGCGCTGCGTGAAAACCTGCTGGCATTGATCGATGCGCTGAACAAGGCCAAGCCGCCATCTACCAAGGGTGTGTACCTGAAAAAGGTATCCGTTTCCAGCACCATGGGGGTTGGCATCCGTATTGAACAGAGCAGCTTGGCAATAATTTAATTTGAATTGCGGCATGGTGGTGTGCCATGCCGCTTGAAGGCTTTGGACTGCTGGCATCACAGGCAGATTGTCAAAGACCGTAGGTGCCTCAGGGCTTAATACTCGGTAGATGTTGATGGTGCGGGGCTGTTTCTTTCCCCGGTATTCTGTCTTCTGTCTTCCGATACCCACGCAGATGGTGTGCCGGCGAGCAGGAAGTTGTGAGTTTATTCCTGGCTTTAAGGGCGCTGTTGTTAACCACGGGACATTAACTGTGTCCCGGTAATTGGATGGAGGAAGACTTGGCTCTTAATCTGCAGGAAAAACAGGCAGTGGTCGCAGAAGTCGGCGCACAAGTGGCGCAGGCCCAGACCATCGTTCTGGCTGAGTACCGTGGCATCGAAGTCAGCGAAATCACCCAGTTGCGTGCCAATGCGCGCAAGTCAGGGGTGTATTTCCATGTGTTGAAAAACACGCTGGCGCGTCGTGCGGTGCAGGGTACCCCGTTCGAGGCTTTGGCGGAAAAGATGGTCGGTCCGCTGGTATACAGCATCAGTGCCGATGCGGTTGCTGCCGCGAAAGTGGTGCATGAATTTGCCAGAACGAACGACAAACTGGTGGTCAAGGCCGGCGCGTACAACGGCAAGATGCTGGATGTGGCAGGCGTGAATGCGCTGGCTACAGTGCCGTCCAAGGAAGTGCTGTTGGCACAACTGTGCGGCTTGTTGCAATCGCCGATCTCCAGTCTGGCACGCGTGCTCAGCGCCGTGGCTGAGCAGAAGACTGTCGCTGCTTAACAATCACAACTACTTAAATATCTAGGAAGAAAAAAATGGCATTTGATAAAGACGCATTTATGACAGCACTGGACGGCATGTCCGTACTGGAATTGAACGAGCTGGTAAAAGCGATCGAAGAGAAGTTCGGCGTTTCCGCCGCTTCGATGGCAGCGCCTGCTGCTGGTGGCGGTGCTGCCGCTCCGGCTGCTGCTGAACAGACCGAATTCACCGTGATCCTAAGCTGCCGGCGACGCCAAGGTGAACGTGATCAAGGCAGTACGCACGATCACTGGCCTGGGCTTGAAAGAAGCCAAGGACCTGGTTGATGGCGCACCGAAGCCGGTCAAGGAAGGTGTCAACAAGGCTGATGCTGATGCAATCCTGAAACAGCTGATCGAAGCTGGCGCGACTGCTGAAATCAAGTAACGTTTTGCGGTGTAAAAGGCTGACGGTTTGTCCGTCAGCCTTTTGCCGCTTTTAGAAGCATAATCGGCAATGACAGAAGCCAAGCGCGTCGAAGTTCACGGTGCAAACTGCGCTATCCGTTGTCCCTTGTCTTTTACCCTAGGTCGTGGAGATATCATGAACTATTCTTTTACTGAAAAAAAACGTATCCGTAAAAGTTTTGCAAAGCGTGTCGGCGCATTGCCGGTACCTTTCTTGCTGTCCACGCAACTGGAATCCTACAGCGCTTTCCTGCAGGCCTATGTGGCGCCGGAACAGCGCAAGAATGACGGTCTGCAGGCCGCCTTCAATTCCATCTTCCCGATCGAAAGCCATAACAAGTTCGCGCGTCTGGATTTTGTCAGCTATTCGCTGGGTATGCCACCGTTCGACGTGAAGGAATGCCAGCAGCGCGGCTTGACTTATGCTTCGCCGTTGCGCGCGCGCGTGCGCCTGACCCTGCTGGACAAGGAAGCGTCCAAGCCGACCGTCAAGGAAGTGAAAGAGCAGGAAGTTTACATGGGCGAGATCCCGCTGATGACGCATACCGGCTCGTTTGTGATCAACGGCACCGAGCGTGTCATCGTATCCCAGCTGCATCGTTCTCCCGGCGTGTTCTTCGAGCATGATCGCGGCAAGACCCATTCCTCCGGCAAGCTGCTGTTCTCGGCGCGCATCATTCCCTATCGCGGCTCCTGGCTGGATTTCGAATTCGATGCCAAGGACTACGTCTATTTCCGTATCGACCGCCGCCGCAAGATGCCGATCACCATCTTGCTCAAGGCGCTGGGTTATACGCAGGAACAGATCCTGGACACATTCTTCGAGTGCGACACGTTTCACCTGGGCAAGAAAGGCATCCAGTTCGAAGTGGTGCCGGAGCGTCTGCGCGGCGAAATGGCGCGCTTCGACATCCTGGGCAAGGGCGGCAAGGAGATCGTCACCAACGGCAAGCGCATTACCGTGCGGCATATTCGCGAGATGCAGGAAGCGGGTATCGACAAGCTGGTGGTCGGCTGAGGATTTCCTGATCGGACGCGTACTGGCGCACAACGTGGTGGACAAGGATAGCGGCGAAGTCGTCGCCAGTGCCAACGACGAGATCACCGAAACCCTGCTGGGCAAGCTGCAGGAGGCGGGGGTCAGCAAGATAAACACGCTGTACACCAACGATCTGGATCAGGGCGCCTACATTTCCCAGACCCTGCGCGTGGACGAGACCACCGACCAGTGGTCTGCGCGCGTGGCCATCTATCGCATGATGCGTCCAGGCGAGCCGCCTACGGAAGATGCAGTGGAAAACCTGTTCAACGGTTTGTTCTTTTCCGAAGAACGTTATGACCTGTCGGCTGTGGGCCGGATGAAATTCAACCGCCGCGTCGGGCGTGAAGAACTGACCGGTTCGGGCATCCTGTCCAATGAAGATATCGTGGCAGTGATCCAGATCCTGGTCGAGTTGCGCAACGGCCGTGGCGAGATCGACGACATCGATCACCTCGGCAATCGCCGCGTGCGCGCGGTGGGCGAACTGGCGGAGAACCAGTTCCGCGCCGGTCTGGCGCGCGTCGAACGCGCGGTGAAGGAACGCCTCGGCCAGGCCGAAGCGGACAACCTGATGCCGCACGACCTGATCAATGCCAAGCCGATCTCGGCAGCGGTGAAGGAATTCTTCGGCTCCAGCCAGTTGTCGCAGTTCATGGACCAGACCAACCCGCTGTCGGAAGTGACGCACAAGCGCCGTATCTCCGCACTGGGACCGGGCGGCCTGACGCGCGAACGCGCCGGCTTCGAGGTGCGCGACGTGCACCCGACCCATTATGGCCGCGTGTGCCCGATCGAAACGCCGGAAGGTCCGAACATCGGCCTGATCAACTCGCTGGCGCTGTATGCGCGCACCAACGAATACGGCTTCATCGAAACGCCCTACCGCAAGGTGGTAAAGAGCCGCGCGACGGACGATGTGGAATACCTGTCCGCGATCGAGGAAGGCAAGTTCACTATCGCCCAGGCCAATGCCGAACTGGACAAGCGCGGCCATTTCACCAACGACATCGTGTCGTCGCGTCAGCACAACGAATTCGTGCTGGCCGCACCGGACAAGATGGAATACATGGACGTGGCGCCTTCACAGGTGGTTTCGGTAGCTGCTTCGCTGATCCCGTTCCTGGAACACGACGATGCGAACCGCGCCTTGATGGGTGCCAACATGCAGCGCCAGGCAGTGCCGTGTCTGCGTGCGGAGAAGGCGCTGGTCGGCACCGGTCATCGAGCGCACCGTCGCGGTGGACTCCGGCACGGCAGTGCAGGCGTGGCGCGGTGGTCGCGTGGATTATGTGGACTCGGGACGTATCGTGGTCCGCGTCAATGACGATGAAACCACCGCCGGCGAAGTCGGCGTGGATATCTACAACATGACCAAGTACACCCGTTCCAACCAGAACACCAATATCAACCAGCGTCCGCTGGTGAAAGTGGGCGACATGATCGCGCGCGGCGACGTGATCGCCGACGGCGCGTCTACCGACATGGGCGAACTGGCGCTGGGCCAGAACATGCTGGTGGCGTTCATGCCGTGGAATGGCTACAACTTCGAAGACTCGATCCTGATTTCCGAGCGCGTGGTGGCAAAAGACCGTTTCACTTCCATCCATATTGAAGAACTGACCGTGGTGGCACGCGATACCAAGCTGGGATCGGAAGAAATCACGCGTGATATTCCCAACCTGTCGGAAGGCCAACTGGCGCGACTGGACGAATGCGGCATCGTGCATATCGGTGCTGAAGTCGGGGTCGGCGACGTGCTGGTCGGCAAGGTCACGCCCAAGGGCGAGACCCAGTTGACGCCGGAAGAAAAACTGTTGCGCGCCATCTTCGGCGAAAAGGCATCCGACGTGAAGGACACCAGTCTGCGCGTGCCGGCGGGGATCTCCGGCACGGTGATCGACGTGCAGGTGTTTACCCGTGAAGGGTTGCAGCGTGATAACCGCGCGCAACAGATCATCGACGATGAACTGAACCGCTACAAGAAAGACCTTGCCGACCAGATGCGCATCGTCGAGGAGGACGTGTTCACCCGTCTGGAGAAATTGCTGCTGGGCAAGGTGGTCAACGGTGGCCCCAAGAAATTGGCCAAGGGTAGCAAGCTGACGAAGGAATATCTGTCCGAACTTGAGCACCACCAGTGGTTCGACATCCGCCTTGCAAACGAAGATGCGGCAACGCAACTGGAACAGGTGAAGGAAGGCCTGGCGATGAAACGCGTCGAATTCGATGCCGCGTTCGAATTGAAAAAGCGCAAGCTGACCCAGGGTGATGAATTGCAGGCGGGCGTACAGAAGATGGTGAAGGTGTATGTGGCAGTCAAGCGCCGCTTGCAGCCCGGCGACAAGATGGCAGGACGACATGGTAACAAGGGTGTGGTCTCGCGCATCGTGCCAGTGGAAGACATGCCGTGCATGGCTGACGGCACGCCGATGGATATTGTGCTGAATCCTCTGGGGGTGCCGTCGCGGATGAACATCGGCCAGGTGCTGGAAGTACACCTTGGCTGGGCAGCCAAGGGCCTGGGCAAGAAGATCGAGGCGATGCTGGAATCGCAGGCCAAGATCGCCGACGTGCGTCGTTTCCTGGGCAAGATATACAACCCGGATGGCCAGAAGACGGTTGACATCGCCGAATTCACCGATGACGAAGTGATCGATCTGGCAAGCAACCTGACCAGCGGCGTGCCATTCGCCACGCCGGTGTTCGACGGCGCCAACGAAGAGGAGATCAAGGCCATGCTGGAGCTGGCGGACCTGCCTCGTTCCGGCCAGATAACGCTGTATGACGGTCACACCGGCGATGCGTTCGACCGTTCGGTCACCGTCGGTTACATGCATGTGCTGAAGCTGCATCACCTGGTGGATGACAAGATGCATGCCCGCTCGACCGGGCCATACAGCCTGGTGACGCAGCAGCCGCTGGGCGGCAAGGCGCAGTTCGGTGGCCAGCGCTTTGGCGAGATGGAAGTGTGGGCGCTGGAAGCATATGGCGCGGCGTATACCCTGCAGGAGATGCTGACGGTCAAGTCGGATGACGTGACCGGACGCACCAAGGTATACGAGAGCATCGTCAAGGGCGACCACAAGATCGATGCCGGCATGCCGGAGTCGTTCAACGTGCTGACCAAGGAAATCCGTTCGCTGGGTATCGATATTGATCTGGAACGTCACTAAACATGGGAAGTAGAGAGTGGGAAGTAGGGAGTGGGGGCGGTTTTCCCACTACCCACTCTCCACTCCCCACTCACCAGTTTTTTAGGAGTCACAAATGAAAGCATTGCTGGATTTGTTCAGGCAGGTAACGCAAAAGGAAGAGTTCGACGCGATCAAGATCGGTCTGGCCTCCCCGGAGAAGATTCGTTCCTGGTCGTACGGCGAAGTGAAAAAGCCGGAGACCATCAACTATCGAACCTTCAAGCCGGAGCGCGACGGTTTGTTCTGCGCCAAGATCTTCGGCCCGGTGAAGGATTACGAGTGCCTGTGCGGCAAGTACAAGCGCCTCAAGCACCGCGGCGTGATCTGCGAAAAATGCGGCGTCGAAGTGACCTTGTCCAAGGTGCGCCGCGAGCGCATGGGCCACATCGAGCTGGCCTCACCGGTCGCGCATATCTGGTTCCTGAAATCGCTGCCATCGCGTCTCGGCATGGTGCTGGACATGACGCTGCGCGATATCGAGCGCGTGCTGTATTTCGAGGCCTATGTGGTGACCGAGCCGGGCATGACGCCGCTGAACCGCGGCCAGTTGCTGTCGGAAGACGATTATCTGGCCAAGCTGGAAGAATATGGCGATGAATTCACCGCAGTGATGGGCGCCGAAGGCGTGCGCGCGTTGTTGCGCGCACTGGACGTGCCGGCAGAGGTCGAGAAGATCCGCGCTGACCTGGAAGCGACCAGTTCCGAAACCAAGATCAAGAAATACGCCAAGCGCCTGAAGATCCTTGAGGCATTCATGGTCTCCGGCATCAAGCCGGAATGGATGGTCATGACCGTGTTGCCGGTGTTGCCGCCGGAACTGCGCCCACTGGTGCCGCTGGATGGCGGCCGTTTCGCGACTTCCGACCTGAACGACCTGTATCGCCGCGTGATCAACCGCAACAACCGCCTGAAGCGCCTGCTGGAATTGAAGGCGCCGGAGATCATCGTGCGCAACGAGAAGCGCATGCTGCAGGAGTCGGTGGACTCACTGCTCGACAACGGTCGCCGCGGCAAGGCGATGACCGGCGCTAACAAGCGTCCGCTGAAATCGCTGGCCGACATGATCAAGGGCAAGGGCGGTCGTTTCCGCCAGAACCTGCTGGGCAAGCGCGTCGACTATTCAGGCCGTTCGGTGATCGTGGTGGGTCCGCAATTGAAGCTGCATCAATGCGGCTTGCCGAAGAAGATGGCGCTGGAGTTGTTCAAGCCATTCATCTTCCACAGACTCGAGGTGATGGGCCTGGCCACGACCATCAAGGCGGGCAAGCGCATGGTGGAGGCGGAAGAGCCGGTCGTGTGGGACATCCTGGAAGAAGTGATCCGCGAGCATCCGATCCTGTTGAACCGCGCGCCGACACTGCACCGCCTGGGTATCCAGGCATTCGAGCCGATGCTGGTCGAGGGCAAGGCGATCCAGTTGCATCCGCTGGTTTGTTCTGCATTCAACGCCGACTTCGACGGCGACCAGATGGCCGTGCACGTACCACTTTCGCTGGAAGCGCAGATGGAGGCGCGCACGCTGATGCTTGCGTCCAACAACGTGCTGTCGCCCGCCAACGGCGAGCCGATCATCGTGCCGTCGCAAGATATCGTGCTGGGCCTGTATTACATGACCCGCGAAAAGATCGGTGCGCTGGGTGAAGGCTCGATATTCGCCAACGTGTCCGAGGTATTGCGCGCATATCGAGTCCGGCCAGATCGAGATGCATGCCAAGGTGATGGTGCGTATCAAGGAAAAGTATGCGGACGAGAATGGCGAGCGGCAGGAAAGACTGACGCGCTATGAAACCACGGTGGGCCGCTCCATCCTGTCCGAGATATTGCCGGACGAGCTGCCGTTCGGCCTGATCAACAAGCGCGCTGAAGAAGAAGGAGATCTCGCGCCTGATCAATGCCAGCTTCCGTCGTTGCGGTTTGCGCGATACCGTGATCATGGCAGACAAGCTGATGTATACCGGATTCACCTATGCGACGCGCGCCGGCATCTCGATTTGCGTGGATGACATGCTGGTATCGCCGCTGAAGAATGAACTGATCACCCATGCGGAAAAGGAAGTGCATGAGATCGATACCCAGTACACCTCAGGTTTGGTGACCCAGGGCGAACGCTACAACAAGGTGGTGGACATCTGGGGTCGCACCGGCGACCTGGTGGCCAAGGCCATGATGGATCAACTGGGCACCGAGCCGGTCCTCGATCGTGCCACCGGCGAGGCGATCACCGACAAGAAGGGCAAGCCGGTGATGCAGGAGTCGTTCAACTCCATCTACATGATGGCCGACTCCGGTGCACGCGGTTCAGCAGCGCAGATCCGCCAGCTTGCCGGCATGCGCGGCCTGATGGCGAAGCCGGACGGCTCCATCATCGAAACCCCGATCACGGCGAATTTCCGCGAAGGGTTGAACATGCTGCAATACTTCATCTCCACTCACGGCGCGCGCAAGGGTCTTGCCGATACCGCGTTGAAGACCGCGAACTCCGGTTACCTCACGCGCCGTCTGGTGGACGTGACGCAGGATCTGGTAGTGACCGAGGACGATTGCGGCACGACCAACGGTGCGGCACTGAAGGCGCTGGTGGAAGGTGGCGAGGTGATCGAGCCATTGCGCGAGCGCATACTTGGCCGTGTGGCTGCCGCTGACATCGTGAATCCGGAAACCGGTGAAACCTTGTACGAAGCGGGTTCCCTGCTGGATGAGGACATGGTTGAGACGATCGAGTCAATGGGCATAGACGAAGTTCATGTGCGTACTCCACTGACTTGCGATACGCGCTACGGTTTATGCGCAAAATGCTACGGTCGCGACCTGGGTCGCGGTGGTCTGGTGAACATGGGTGAGTCGGTGGGCGTCATTGCTGCGCAATCCATCGGTGAACCGGGCACCCAGTTGACCATGCGTACCTTCCATATCGGTGGCGCGGCATCGCGTACCGTGGTGGCCAGCCAGGTCGAGAGCAAGTCCAATGGTATTGTGAAATATAGCGCCAACATGCGCACGGTCAGTAACGTGCGTGGCGAACTGGTGGTGGTTGCGCGCAGCGGCGAAGTGATGGTGACCGATGATCATGGCCGTGAACGTGAGCGGCATAAGGTGCCATATGGCGCATCGCTGGTCGCTCGGGAGGGGAATACTGTGCGCGCCGGTGAGGTGCTGTCCACCTGGGATCCGCACACCCGTCCCATCATCACCGAATACTGCGGGCAAGGTTCGCTTCGAGAACGTGGAAGAGGGCGTGACTGTCGCCAAGCAGATCGACGAAGTGACTGGATTGTCCACTTTGGTGGTGATCGATCCAAAACGAGCCGGCAGTTCCGGCAAGGGCTTGCGCCCGTTGGTTCGCCTGCTGGATGAAAAGAATCACGAAATCAAGATTGCCGGTACTGATACGCCTATTTCGGTAACCTTTCAGACCGGTTGTATCATCACCGTGGAAGATGGACAGCGTGTTGGTGTGGGCGAGGTGCTGGCGCGCATTCCGCAGGAATCATCGCAAGACCCGTGACATCACCGGTGGTCTGCCACGGGTGGCGGAATTGTTCGAGGCGCGTTCGCCCAAGGATGCAGGCATGCTGGCCGAAGTTACCGGCACGGCATCGTTCGGCAAGGATACCAAGGGCAAGCAGCGGCTGGTGATCACCGACGTGGAGGGGGTGGCGAACGAGTTCCTGATACCCAAGGACAAGCATGTGCTGGTGCATGACGGCCAGGTGGTTAACCAGGGTGAAATGATCGTGGACGGCCCGGCCGACCCGCACGATATCCTGCGCCTGCTTGGCGTGCCGGCACTGGCACGATATATCACTGACGAAGTCCAGGACGTGTATCGTTTGCAGGGTGTGAAGATCAACGACAAGCATATCGAAGTGATCGTGCGCCAGATGTTGCGCCGTGTGCAGATCAGGGATCAGGGCGACACCAGGTTCATCCCGAAAGAGCAGGTCGAGCGAGCAGATTTGCTGCAGGAAAACGAACGTGTGGAGGCCGAAGGCAAGCGTCCAGCGATTTACGATTTCATGTTGTTGGGCATTACCAAGGCTTCATTGTCCACAGACTCGTTCATTTCGGCGGCGTCTTTCCAGGAAACCACGCGGGTTCTGACCGAAGCCGCGATCATGGGCAAGAAGGACGAACTGCGCGGCTTGAAGGAAAACGTCATTGTCGGCCGCTTGATCCCGGCAGGAACCGGGTTGGCCTACCACACCACCCGTCGCCGGCAACGGTTGGGTCTGGACATGGCGCCGGACTCCGGATTGAGTGAAGGTGAGCCAGGCGAACCGGCGCATGACAGTACGCAGTTGGCTTGACATGGCTGGTGTTCATCAATAGAATGCGCGGTCTTTTTAGCCGTCACGGTGAGGGGTGCAAAATCTCCGTGACGGCTGTTATTTTTTGTATATTGTTGCCATATTGAAAGAATTTTTAGGGATATTGAAATGCCAACCATCAACCAGTTAGTGCGCAAATCTCGTGTCGCCGAACAAGAAAAAAGCAAGGTTCCGGCTCTTGGCGGGAGTCCGCAAAAGCGTGGTGTGTGTACCCGCGTGTATACGACTACTCCAAAGAAGCCGAACTCGGCGTTGCGCAAGGTTGCCAAGGTTCGCTTGACCAATGGTTTTGAAGTGATTTCATACATCGGTGGCGAGGGCCATAACCTGCAGGAGCACTCGGTCGTGCTGATCCGTGGCGGTCGCGTCAAGGACTTGCCGGGTGTGCGTTACCACATGGTGCGCGGCAGTCTGGATACGGCAGGTGTGAAGGATCGCAAGCAATCCCGTTCCAAATATGGCGCGAAGCGCCCCAAGAAAGCTTAACTTTTAGAGATTCGAGGTCGATATGCCAAGACGTAGAGAAGTCCCCAAACGTGACATCCTGCCGGATCCTAAATACGGCAACCAGGACCTGTCCAAATTCGTGAACGTGCTGATGACTGCCGGCAAGAAGTCGGTGGCGGAGCGCATCCTTTATGGCGCGCTGGAGCAGATCGAGAAAAAGAGCGGGAAAGACCCGATCGAAGTGTTCAACATGGCATTGTCCAATGCCAAGCCGCAGGTCGAAGTGAAGAGTCGCCGCGTTGGCGGTGCCAACTATCAGGTTCCGGTCGAGGTGCGCCCTTCGCGCCGTATGGCGCTGGCCATGCGCTGGTTGAAGGAATCTGCGCGCAAGCGTGGCGAAAAGTCCATGGGTTTCCGTCTGGCTGGCGAGTTGATGGACGCATCGGAAGGCCGTGGTGGTGCGGTCAAGAAGCGTGAAGAAGTGCATCGTATGGCCGAAGCAAACAAGGCATTCTCGCATTTCCGTTTCTAAAAGAATAAAGATAAGGCTAGGTACACTGTGGCACGCAAAACACCAATCGAACTCTATCGCAACATCGGCATCAGTGCGCACATCGATGCGGGCAAGACCACGACCACGGAACGTGTTCTGTTCTATACCGGGGTGTCGCATAAAATTGGCGAGGTACATGATGGCGCCGCCGTGATGGACTGGATGGAGCAGGAGCAGGAGCGGGGCATTACCATTACATCTGCCGCGACCACCTGTTACTGGACCGGGATGGACAAGAACTATCCCGAGCATCGCATCAACATCATCGATACGCCGGGACACGTCGATTTCACCATCGAGGTGGAGCGCTCGATGCGCGTGCTGGACGGCGCGTGCATGGTGTATTGCGCAGTTGGCGGCGTGCAACCGCAGTCGGAAACAGTGTGGCGCCAGGCCAACAAGTACCGCGTGCCGCGCCTGGCTTTTGTCAACAAGATGGATCGTTCCGGCGCCAATTTCTTCAAGGTTGTCGACCAGATGAAAACGCGTCTGCGTGCCAATGTGGTGCCGATTCAGGTGCCGATAGGTGCCGAAGAGAAGTTCGAAGGCGTGGTTGATCTGATTCGCATGAAGGCTATCTACTGGGATGAAGAGACGAAGGGCATGAAGTTCGAGCTGCGGGATATACCTGCTGATCTTCTGGCAACTGCGCAGGAATGGCGCGAGAAGATGGTCGAGAGCGCAGCGGAAGCGTCTGAAGAGATGATGAACAAGTATCTCGAGGAAGGCGACCTGTCCGAGGCCGAGATCAAACAGGGCTTGCGCATTCGCACTATCGCCAGCGAAATTGTGCCGATGTTGTGCGGCTCGGCCTTCAAGAACAAGGGTGTTCAGGCCATGCTGGATGCGGTGCTTGATTATCTGCCGGCCCCAACCGATATCCCGCCGGTCAAGGGCGAACTGGAAAATGAAACAATGGGCGAGCGCAAGGCGCCAGGACGACGAGCCGTTCTCGGCGTTGGCCTTCAAGATCATGACGGACCCCTTCGTGGGCCAGTTGATCTTCTTTCGCGTGTATTCCGGCAAGCTTAACTCGGGCGATACGATTTATAACCCGATCAAGGGCAAGAAAGAGCGCATCGGGCGTATCTTGCTGATGCACGCAAACGAGCGTGTAGAGATCAAGGAAGTCTATGCCGGTGATATCGCCGCTGCGGTCGGCCTGAAGGATGCGACTACCGGGGATACGCTGTGCGATCCGGCCAAGGTGATCACGCTGGAACGCATGGTATTCCCTGAGCCGGTGATACACGTGGCAGTGGAACCAAAAACCAAGGCGGACCAGGAAAAGATGGGTATCGCGCTGAATCGTCTGGCGCAGGAAGACCCGTCTTTCCGCGTGCGCTCCGATGAGGAATCGGGCCAGACCATTATTTCCGGTATGGGTGAATTGCATCTGGAAGTTCTGGTTGAACGCATGAAGCGCGAATTCGGCGTGGAAGCAAATGTGGGGGCGCCGCAAGTTGCCTATCGTGAAGCGATACGCAAGCCGGTCGAGGTCGAAGGCAAGTTCGTCAAGCAATCCGGTGGCCGCGGCCAGTACGGCCATGTGTGGCTGAAACTGGAGCCGAACGAGTCCGGAAAAGGTTTTGAGTTCGTGGATGCAATCAAGGGCGGTTCGGTTCCGCGCGAATTCATTCCGGCGGTCAAAAAGGGTCTGGAAGAAACATTGCCGAATGGTGTGCTGGCCGGGTTCCCCGTGGTAGACGTGAAGGTTACCTTGTTCGACGGCTCCTACCATGATGTGGACTCCAACGAAAACGCTTTCAAGATGGCGGCTTCCATGGGCTTCAAGGACGGCATGCGCAAGGCAAGTCCGGTGCTGCTTGAACCAATGATGTCGGTCGAGGTGGAAACGCCGGAAGACTATACCGGCACGGTGATGGGCGATCTGTCGTCCCGCCGCGGCATGGTGCAGGGCATGGATGACATGGTTGGCGGCGGCAAGATCGTCAAGGCTGAAGTGCCTTTGGCCGAGATGTTCGGTTACTCGACTGCTTTGCGTTCTGCCACGCAGGGACGTGCGACCTACAGTATGGAATTCAAACTTTATGCCGAAGCGCCGAAGAACGTCGCTGAAGCGGTTATGAACAGCAAAAAATAACTTCAAGTCGCTAGACGTTAGTCGTTAGTTAATAGTTAAACCAACTTCTGACTGGCACTGACGACTAGTAGACTAACGACTAACGACTAGACTGAGGCGATATCATGGCAAAGAGCAAATTTGAACGTACGAAGCCGCACGTGAACGTGGGTACGATAGGACACGTTGACCATGGCAAGACGACCTTGACGGCGGCGATCACGACGGTGCTGTCGAAGAAGTTTGGCGGCGAAGCCAAGGGTTATGCGCAGATCGACGCGGCGCCGGAAGAGAAGGCGCGCGGCATTACCATCAACACGGCACACGTGGAATACGAGACGGAGAAGCGCCACTATGCGCACGTTGACTGCCCGGGGCACGCGGACTATGTGAAGAACATGATAACTGGAGCTGCGCAGATGGACGGCGCGATCCTGGTGGTGTCTGCTGCAGACGGTCCGATGCCGCAGACACGGGAGCACATCCTGCTGGCGCGCCAGGTTGGGGTGCCGTACATCGTGGTGTTCATGAACAAGTGCGACATGGTTGACGACGAGGAGTTGCTGGAACTGGTCGAGATGGAAGTGCGCGAATTGCTGACCAAGTACGATTTTCCGGGTGACGACATCCCGATCATCAAGGGTTCGGCGCTGAAGGCGATGGAAGGCGACACGGGCGAGTTGGGCGAAGGCGCGATCATGAAGCTGGCGGATGCGCTGGACAGCTATATTCCCGAGCCGGAGCGTGCGCTGGATGGGGCATTCCTGATGCCGGTTGAAGACGTGTTCTCGATCTCGGGTCGCGGCACGGTGGTGACCGGACGTATCGAGCGGGGCATCATCAAGGTGGGCGAGGAGATCGAGATCGTGGGCTTGAAGCCGACGCAGAAGACCACGTGCACGGGTGTTGAGATGTTCCGCAAGCTGCTGGACCAGGGTCAGGCGGGCGACAACGTGGGCGTACTGCTGCGCGGCACCAAGCGCGAGGACGTCGAGCGTGGCCAGGTATTGGCGAAGCCGGGCAGCATCACACCGCATACCAAGTTCACGGCGGAGATCTATGTACTGAGCAAGGATGAAGGCGGTCGTCATACGCCGTTCTTCCAGGGCTACCGTCCGCAGTTCTACTTCCGCACCACGGACGTGACCGGTGCGGTGGAATTGCCGGCGGGCACCGAGATGGTGATGCCGGGAGACAACGTGTCGGTATCGGTAAACCTGATCGCGCCGATCGCGATGGAAGAAGGTCTGCGTTTTGCGATCCGCGAAGGCGGCCGCACGGTGGGTGCGGGCGTGGTGGCGAAGGTTATCGAGTAAAGCAGTCGTTAGACGCTAGACGCTAGTCGTTAGTTAAAGCAAAACCCGCGTAGCGGACAAAGCCAACTAGCGACTACGGACTAACGACTAGTAACTGCTTCACAAAAAATATTTACCGGGCGCGGTTGTTTGTAGTAGAATTCGCGCCCTTCGTTCTTTAAACCGGCGGTTATTTCGCCAAAAGTGGCAAGAGAGAGATTATGCAAAGCCAGAAAATTCGCATTCGCCTGAAGGCATTCGATTATGCGCTGATTGATCAATCCGCATTGCGTATCGTCGATACCGCGAAGCGTACGGGCGCAGTCGTTAAAGGCCCTGTTCCCTTGCCTACCAAGATCGAGCGCTTTGACGTGTTGCGTTCGCCGCATGTGAACAAGACTTCGCGCGACCAATTCGAGATTCGCACGCATTTGCGCCTGATGGACATAGTTGACCCGACCGAGAAGACGGTCGATGCACTGATGAAGCTGGATCTGCCGGCTGGAGTGGATGTAGAGATCAAGTTGCAGTAATAAAACAGTTGTTAGACGTTAGTTTCTAGACGTTAGTTAAAAGCAAACCCGCGTAGCGGACAAGACCAACTAATGACTAACGACTAAAAGCTAATAACTGATTTTGGATTGGCTGGCCAATTGAAGTCAGCCACTTAATTAATATAAGGAAATGAAATGAGCTTAGGACTTGTCGGTCGAAAGATTGGCATGACTCGCATATTTACCGACGATGGAACATCGTTGCCGGTGACCGTGCTGGACGTGTCCAATAATCGAGTCACCCAAATCAAATCCGCAGAAACCGATGGTTATAGTGCCGTTCAGGTAGCTTTTGGCACGCGCCGTCCGGGTCGCGTCAACAAGGCATCGTCGGGGCATTTTGCCAAGGCGGGCGTGGAAGCGGGCAGCATCCTCAAAGAATTCAAGATCAGCGAAGATGAGGCGGCGAAGCTCAAGATGGGCGAAGCTGTCGGTATCGATCACTTCAAGGTTGGACAGAAAGTGGACGTCACTGGCGTTACCATCGGCAAGGGTTATGCCGGCGTTATCAAGCGCTATCACTTCAGTTCGAATCGTGCCACTCACGGCAACTCCAAATCGCATAACGTTCCGGGCTCCATCGGCATGGCGCAGGATCCGGGCCGCGTGTTTCCGGGCAAACGCATGACCGGCCACCTGGGCGATGTTCAGCGTACAGTGCAGAACCTGGAGATCGTGCGCATAGACGCCGAGCGCCAGTTGCTGCTGGTGAGGGGGGCAATTCCCGGCGCCAAGGGTGGCGACGTCATCGTGCGTCCGGCAGTAAAGGCAGGTGCATAATGGAACTGAAACTCATCAATGACAATGGCCAGTCGACATCCAGTATCTCCGCTTCGGACGATCTGTTCGGGCGTGAATACAATGAAGCGCTGGTTCACCAACTGGTAACTGCCTATCAAGCCAATGCGCGATCCGGTAATCGTGCACAGAAAGGCCGCAGCGACATCAACAAGAGCACGCACAAGCCATGGGCGCAAAAAGGTACCGGCCGTGCGCGCGCAGGCCGAGCCTCCAGCCCACTGTGGCGCGGGGGTGGCAAGACGTTCCCTAACCTGCCGGATGAGAACTTCACCCAGAAGATCAATCGCAAGATGTACCGCGCAGGCCTGGCATCCATCCTGTCGCAACTGGTGCGGGAAGACCGTTTGAAGGTGGTCGACAGCCTGACAGTTGATTCACCCAAGACCAAATTCCTGGCACAGAAGATCAAGAGCATGGGCCTGGGCAGCGTGCTGATCATCACCGACAGCATGGACGAGAACCTGTACCTGTCTTCGCGCAACCTGCCGAATGTGCTGGTGCTGGAAGCGCACCAGGCGGATCCGGTCAATCTGGCACATTTCCATAGCGTATTGATGACGCGCAATGCGGTTGCGAAATTCGAGGAGATGCTGGCATGAGCACGCAAAAATTCAATGATGAGCGTTTGATGAACGTGTTGCTTGCGCCGCAAATTTCGGAAAAGGCAACTTTCGTCGCTGAGAAGAATGAACAGGTGATCTTCCGTGTCGCATCCGATGCGTCCAAGCCAGAGATCAAGGCCGCGGTGGAGCTATTGTTCAAGGTAAGCGTCGAGAGCGTGCAAGTATCCAACGTCAAGGGCAAACAGAAGCGCTTCGGCAAAAGCATGGGGCGGCGCAAGGATTGGAAGAAAGCCTATGTAAGCCTCGCGCCAGGCCAGGAAATCAATTTTGCTGCAGGCGAGCAGGGGTAAATATCATGGCACTGATCAAACTTAAACCAACATCTCCGGGACGCCGCGCAGTTGTGCGCGTGGTCAATACAGACCTGCACAAGGGCAAGCCGCACGCTCCGCTGGTGGAAAAAAAGAACCGCACTGCCGGTCGCAACCATAACGGCCATATCACCACGCGCCATATGGGTGGCGGCCACAAGAAGAATTATCGCGTGGTCGATTTCAAGCGCAACAAGGACGGCATCAAGGCTACTGTGGAGCGCCTGGAGTATGATCCGAACCGCAGCGCGCATCTGGCCTTGCTATGCTACGCAGATGGTGAGCGCCAGTACATCATCGCGCCCAAGGGCGTTGAAGTTGGTGCGCAGTTGATAAGCGGTTCCGAGGCGCCAATCAAGAACGGGAACGCGCTGCCGCTGCGAAACATTCCGGTTGGCTCAACCATACATTGCATTGAAATGCTGCCCGGCAAGGGCGCGCAATTGGCCCGCTCCGCCGGTACATCCGTGCAATTGCTGGCGCGCGAAGGTAGCTATGCCCAGGTGCGTTTGCGTTCCGGTGAGATTCGCAAGGTGCACATCGATTGTCGTGCAACGCTGGGCGAAGTGGGCAACGGCGAACATTCGCTGCGTTCCATCGGCAAAGCAGGCGCCAATCGCTGGCGCGGCATTCGCCCGACTGTGCGTGGCGTGGTGATGAACCCGGTTGACCATCCGCATGGTGGTGGTGAGGGCAAGACTGCGGCGGGCCGCAACCCGGTCAGTCCGTGGGGCGTGCCGGCCAAGGGTTTTCGTACACGCAACAACAAGCGCACCAGCGGCATGATCCTGCGCCGCCGCTTTCAGAAATAAGAGGTAGATAGATATGGCACGTTCCATTAAAAAAGGCCCGTTTGTTGATGCCCACTTGTTGAAGAAGGTGGAGACAGTGCGCGCAACCAGTGACAAGCGCCCAGTGAAAACCTGGTCGCGTCGTTCAACGGTGCTGCCGGAGTTCGTCGGCCTGACCATAGCTGTGCACAACGGCAAACAGCATATTCCGGTGTATATCTCCGAGAACATGGTTGGTCACAAGCTTGGTGAATTTTCACTGACCCGCACCTTCAAGGGACACGCCGCCGATAAAAAAGCATCGGTCAAGAAATAAGGAGTCATGATGAACACAACTGCAAAAGTAAAAGGTGTTCGCCTGTCGGCCCAGAAAGGCCGTCTGGTGGCGGATCAGATTCGTGGATTGCCGGTGGACAAGGCGCTGAATCTGTTGTCTTTCAGCCCCAAGAAGGGTGCGGTAATCATCAAGAAGGGCCTGGAGTCCGCGATTGCCAATGCCGAGCACAATGATGGCGCCGACATCGACGAACTGAGGGTAACGACCATCTTCGTGGACAAGGGCGAATCCATGGTGCGTTCCAGCGCAAGGGCCAAAGGTCGAGGCAATCGCATCGAGAAGCAGACTTGCCATATTACGATAACTGTCGGGAACTGAGGATAAACATGGGACAGAAAATTCATCCAATCGGTTTCCGGTTGAGCGTGCGGAAAAACTGGACTTCCAAGTGGTATGCCAACAGCAGAAATTTTTCCGAAATGCTGCTGAAGGATATCGAGGTTCGGGATTACCTGAAAAAGAAACTGGCGAATGCGGGCGTATCCAAGATCGTTATCGAGCGCCCTGCCAAGAATGCCAAGATCACCATTTACTCCGCGCGTCCGGGGGTAGTGATCGGCAAGAAGGGCGAAGATATTGAGGTTCTGCGCACCGAGCTGAGAAAGCGCATGGGCCTGCCGGATGTGGCGTTGAACATCGAGGAAGTGCGCAAGCCGGAAGTCGATGCGCAGCTCATCGCCGACAGTATCACCTCGCAACTGGAAAAACGTATCATGTTCCGCCGTGCGATGAAGCGCGCGATCCAGAATGCCATGCGCCTGGGAGCGCTGGGCATCAAGATCATGAGTGCGGGTCGACTGAATGGTATCGAAATCGCTCGTACTGAATGGTATCGCGAAGGTCGTGTGCCGTTGCATACCCTGCGTGCAGATATCGATTACGGCTTTTCCGAGGCCAAGACCACTTACGGCATCATCGGTGTCAAGGTCTGGGTGTACAAGGGTGAACATGTGTCTGCGGAAGAAGCTGCCGCGCCGGTAGCGGCCGAACCGGAAAAGAGAATCAGAAAGTCGGGAGCAAAGCATGCTACAGCCAGCTAGAAGGAAATACCGCAAGGAACAAAAAGGTCGCAACACAGGTATTGCGACGCGCGGAAACAAGGTCAGTTTTGGCGAGTTTGGTTTGAAAGCCGTTGCGCGTGGTCGATTGACGGCACGCCAGATCGAGGCAGCTCGTCGTGCGATGACGCGCCACATCAAGCGTGGTGGGCGTATCTGGATACGCATTTTCCCGGACAAGCCGATATCGCAGAAGCCTGCCGAAGTGCGTATGGGTAACGGCAAGGGTAATCCGGAATATTATGTTGCGGAAATCCAGCCTGGCAAAATGCTGTATGAAATGGATGGCGTGGATGAAGTATTGGCGCGCGAGGCTTTCCGCCTGGCTTCAGCCAAGCTGCCAATAGCCACCGCGTTTGTAATCAGACAGGTAGGGGCGTAATCATGAAGGCAAGTGAGTTGAGGGTTAAATCAACGGCGGAACTGGAGCAGGAGTTGCTGTCCCTGGCCCGAACGCAATTCAGCATGCGCATGCAATTGGCCACCCAGCAGCTGGGAAATTTCAGTCAATTGGGCAAGGTGCGCCGCGACATTGCTCGCGTGAAAACCATTTTGAAAGAGAAGGGTGCGCAGCAATGAGTGAAAATCTGAAGCGTACACTTACCGGTACGGTGGTGAGTGACAGGATGAACAAGACGGTGACGGTCCTGGTCGAACGCAAGGTCAAGCACCCGCAATTGGGAAAGATCGTCAGCGTATCGAAAAAATACCATGCCCATGACGAGAATGATGAGTTCAATCAGGGTGATGTGGTGACTATCGAAGAGTGTCGGCCACTGTCCAAGACCAAGAGCTGGCGTGTGACCAAGTTGCAGGGAAAGTCACAGGCGGCCTGATTATTTTCAAATGATGCATTTTTCTCTTGTGCTAATGCCCAGGTTTGAATAGAATGCGCGGCTTCGTTTCACTGCCGCTTGCGGCAATTTAACCCGAACGGGTTCCAAAACTAGCCGCCGCAGGCGGAATAAGTTGGAGATTTAAAAAATGATACAAATGCAATCGGTTTTGAATGTGGCCGACAATACCGGCGCACGTTCCGTCATGTGCATCAAGGTGCTGGGCGGTTCCAAGCGCCGCTACGCGGCGATTGGCGACGTGATCAAGGTCAGCATCAGGGATGCTGCTCCGCGCTCTCGTGTAAAGAAGGGCGAAGTTTACAGTGCCGTTGTGGTGCGCACCGCCAAGGGGGTGCGTCGTTCGGACGGCTCCTTGGTCAAGTTTGACGGCAATGCGGCAGTGTTGCTGAATGCCAAGCTGGAGCCGATCGGTACCCGCATATTCGGACCGGTAACCCGTGAATTGCGCACAGAGCGCTTCATGAAGATCGTATCCCTGGCCCCTGAAGTTCTGTAATAACGACGAACGCAGCAAGGAAAAAATCATGCGCAAGATCAAAAAAAATGATGATGTCATCGTCATAACAGGCAAAGACAAAGGTAGCCGCGGCAATGTGCTGAGCGTGCTGGGCGACCGTCTGTTGGTAGGCGGTATCAACAAGGTGAAAAAGAGCCAGAAGCCAAACCCTATTAAGGGTACGACTGGTGGAATCGTCGAGATGGAGGCGCCTATCCATATATCGAATGTTGCCATATACAACGCAACGGCCAAAAAAGCCGACCGTATCGGTACCAAGACGCTGGCAGATGGACGCAAGGTTCGCGTGTTCAAGTCCAACGGTGAAGTGATTGACGTTTAAGGGGTAAGAGAGCATGGCTCGTCTGTATGATCATTACAAGGACAAGGTGGCGCCGGAGCTGATGAAAAAATTCGGCTACAAGTCTGTCATGGAAGTGCCACGTATCGAAAAGATCACCCTGAACATGGGGGTTGGCGAAGCGGTGGCGGACAAGAAGGTGATGGAGCATGCCGTGAGCGACATGCAGAAAATTGCGGGCCAGAAACCCGTGGTGACGAAATCCAAGAAATCCATCGCGGGCTTCAAGATTCGCGAAGGCTATCCGGTGGGTTGCAAGGTGACGTTGCGCAAATCGCGCATGTATGAATTCATGGACCGTCTGGTTACCATTGCCATTCCGCGTATCCGTGATTTTCGCGGAGTTTCCGGCAAGGCTTTCGACGGTCGCGGCAATTACAACATGGGTATCAGGGAACAGATCATTTTCCCGGAAATTGAGTACGACAAGATTGACGCGCTGCGTGGTATGAACATCACTATCACGACCACAGCGAAGACCGATGAAGAAGCGAAAGCACTTCTGACGGCATTCAAATTCCCACTGAAGAATTGAGGGCAAAATGGCTAAGATGGCATTGATCAACCGAGAACAGAAACGCCGCGATACGGTGAAGAAATTTGCTGCAAAGCGCGCCGAATTGCTGGCGATAATTTCCAACGTCAAGTTGAGCGAAGAGCAACGATTGGTAGCGCGCCAGAAATTGCAGGCGTTGCCGCGCAATGCGAGTCCGGTTCGTCTGCGCAACCGTTGTGCGCTGACCGGTCGCCCTCGCGGCACCTACCGCAAGTTCGGCTTGGGCCGTACCAAGTTGCGCGAGTTTGCAATGCGCGGCGAAATTCCCGGTGTAATCAAGGCTAGCTGGTAAGGGTGAATTTATGAGTATGAGTGATCCAATCGCCGATATGCTGACGCGAATCAGAAATGCGCAGATGGCGGAAAAAGTAATAGTTGCGATGCCGTCTTCCAAGATCAAGGTGGCGATCGCCAAGGTGCTGCAGGATGAAGGCTATGTAGATGGTTACAAGGTTTCGGAGCGCGAGGATGGCAAGCCTGTCCTGGAAATCGGCCTGAAATATTATGCCGGGCGCCCGGTGATCGAAAAAGTGCAGCGCGTCAGCCGTCCCGGTTTGCGCATCTACAAGGGTTGCGAGGATATACCCAAGGTGATGAACGGATTGGGGATCGCCATCGTGTCCACCTCCAGGGGGTTGATGACCGATCACAAGGCGCGAGCCAATGGTATTGGCGGCGAAGTGCTGTGCATCGTCGCGTAATGGGGGAAATATGTCCAGAGTAGCCAAAAATCCTGTCCAGTTGCCAACCGGTGTCGAGGTTGCGCTGGCAGCCAGCGAAATTTCTATCAAGGGTCCGCTGGGAACCATGATTCAGGCCATCAACAGCGATGTTGCGGTGCAGCGGGTCGGCGAACAGTTGCAGTGCAGTGCCACCAATGACACAAAGCAGGCGAATGCGATGTCCGGCACCATGCGTGCACTGTTGGCCAATATAGTACACGGCGTTTCCAAGGGGTTTGAGCGCAAGCTGACGTTGGTTGGCGTGGGATATCGCGCACAGGCGGCCGGTGATACGCTGAATTTGACACTGGGTTTTTCCCACCCGGTCGCGTACAAGATGCCCAAGGGTGTCAAGGTGGAAACGCCTTCCCAGACGGAAATCGTCCTTAAGGGAATGGACAAGCAGCAGGTTGGTCAGGTCGCCGCAGAAATTCGCGCGTTCCGCGAACCGGAGCCATACAAAGGCAAGGGTGTTCGCTACGCGGATGAAGTGGTGATCCTGAAAGAAACCAAGAAGAAATAAGCGAGGCGGATATGTTAAACAAGAATGAATCACGTCAACGCAGGTCACGCAAGACCCGTATTCGCATTGCCGAGCAAAAGACGAATCGCCTGGCGATACACCGTACCAACCTGCATATCTATGCGCAGATCATTTCCGCGTGCGGCAGCAAGGTATTGGCAAGTGCGTCGACGCTGGAAGCGGAAGTGCGCAAGGAACTGGCAAACGGCGGCAACGCCAAGGCAGCTGCAGTGGTGGGCAAGCGTATTGCCGAAAAAGCCAAGAGCGCGGGTATAGAGGCGGTGGCTTTCGACCGTTCCGGATTTAAATACCATGGTCGTGTAAAAGCGCTGGCAGATGCTGCGCGTGAACATGGCTTGAAGTTCTAACTTGGGGTAAATGATGGCTAAAGCGCAAGGTAAAGGACAGCAAACTGAAGATCGCGGTGACGGACTCATCGAGAAGATGATTGCGATCAATCGCGTGACCAAGGTAGTGAAGGGTGGCCGGGTTCTCGGCTTCGCTGCGCTGACGGTGGTTGGCGACGGTGATGGACGTGTAGGTATGGGCAAGGGCAAGTCCAAGGAAGTGCCTGTGGCAGTGCAGAAGGCCATGGAAGAGTCGCGCCGCAAGCTGATCAAGGTCAATCTGAAGAATGGCACATTGCACCATACGGTGATCGGTCGCCATGGGGCTGCCAAGGTATTCATGCAACCGGCCTCGGAAGGCACGGGAATTATTGCCGGCGGAGCGATGCGTGCGGTGTTCGAAGCAGTAGGTGTGCGCAACATACTGGCGAAGTGCATAGGATCGAGCAATCCGTATAACGTGGTTCGCGCGACCCTGAATGGTTTGCAGGCAATCAATTCCCCTGCCGAGATCGCTGCCAAGCGTGGCAAGAGTATTGAAGAAATACAGGGGTAACGAGACATGGCACAAAAACTTAAAGTAACGCTGATAAAGAGCCCGATCGGCACCAAGCAGTCACATCGTGACTGTGTACGCGGCCTGGGTTTGCGGCGCATGCATCACACCGTAGAGGTGGAAGACACTCCAGCGGTGCGAGGCATGATTAACAAGGTGTTTTATCTGGTCAAGTGTGAGGCGTAAATGCAACTCAATCAAATGAAACCCGGGGCAGGATCCAAAAAGGCAGCGCGTCGCGTTGGTCGTGGTATTGGCTCAGGCTTGGGCAAGACAGCTGGGCGTGGACACAAAGGTCAGAAATCCCGTGCTGGTGGTTTCCACAAAGTTGGCTTTGAGGGTGGTCAGATGCCACTGCAGCGCCGCTTGCCAAAGCGCGGCTTTGTTTCTCTGACGCGCAATGACAATGCACAGGTGCGTTTGTCCGATCTGCAAAAAATGCCGGTGGACGAGATCGACCTGCTGGCGTTGAAGCAGGCTGGTGTGATTCCGGCAGCCGCATTGACCGCCAAAGTGATCAAGTCAGGAGAACTCAAGCGCGCAGTCAAGCTGCAGGGTCTATTGCTGACCAAAGGTGCACGTAGTGAGGTTGAAGCTGCCGGTGGCAGTATTACTGAATAAGGATTTTGAGCGCAGTGGCCAATAAAAGTGCGAGCAAGGGCAAGTATGGCGATCTGGGTCGTCGCCTGTGGTTCCTGCTTGGTGCGATGGTCGTATATCGCATCGGCGCCCATATACCGGTGCCAGGTATCGATGCGAATGTTCTGAAGGAACTGTTCGATAAGCAGTCGAGCGGAATTTTGGGCATGTTCAACATGTTTTCAGGCGGGGCGCTGTCTCGTTTCACGATATTTGCTCTTGGAATCATGCCGTATATTTCTGCATCCATTATCCTGCAGATGGGCAGCATGGTGGTGCCGCAGTTGGAGCAGTTGAAGAAAGAAGGTGAGTCTGGGCGCAGGAAAATTACCCAGTACACGCGATATGGGACCTTGTTTTTGGCCCTGTTCCAGGCCTTTGGTATTTCAGTGATGTTGCAGGCACAGCAAAATCTGGTGCCGCACCCGGGGATGATGTTCCAGATGACCTCGGTAATCACTCTGGTGACGGGTACGATGTTTTTGATGTGGCTCGGCGAACAGATTACCGAGCGCGGTTTGGGTAATGGCATCTCGCTGATCATTTTCGCGGGAATTGCCGCAGGTTTGCCGCGCGCAATAGGCAGCACGCTGGAAATGGCTCGGACTGGCGCATTTTCAATTCCGCAGGTGCTGTTGCTGTTTTTTGGCGCAGTCGCGGTGACCGCGTTGGTGGTGTTTGTGGAGCGGGGGCAGCGCAAGATATTGGTCAATTATGCCAAGCGCCAGGTCGGCAACAAGGTGTATGGCGGGCAGAGTTCCCACTTGCCGTTGAAATTGAATATGGCAGGCGTGATTCCGCCGATCTTTGCATCCAGCATCATCCTGTTCCCGGCAACATTGGCGGGTTGGTTTGGAAGTGGGCCCGGTATGACATGGCTGAAGGATTTCAGCGATAAACTCGCGCCGGGACAGCCGATATATGTTTTGCTGTACGCGTCAGCGATTATTTTCTTCTGTTTCTTCTATACGGCGCTGGTATTCAGCCCGAAGGATACAGCAGACAATTTGAAAAAGAGTGGTGCTTTCCTGCCCGGGATTCGTCCGGGTGAGCAGACTGCCCGCTATGTTGAAAAGATAATGCTGCGCTTGACTCTGATTGGCGCACTGTATGTGACGCTGGTGTGCCTGTTGCCGGAATTTCTGGTGATACAGTGGAATGTGCCGTTTTATTTTGGCGGTACATCGTTGTTGATCATGGTTGTGGTGACCATGGATTTCATGGCGCAAGTGCAGTCCTACATGATGACGCACCAGTATGATAGCCTGTTGAAGAAGGCGAATTTCAAAGGTGGAATGGCGCGTTGAGAGATGGGCAAGGAAGATGTAATCCAGATGCAGGGGGAAATAGAGGAATCTCTTCCCAATGCAACCTTTCGGGTGAAGCTGGAAAATGGTCATATTGTGCTGGGCCATATCTCCGGCAAGATGCGCATGCATTACATACGCATCCTGCCGGGTGACAAGGTAACGGTCGAATTGACACCCTATGATTTGACCAGGGGGCGCATCGTCTTCCGTGCCAAGTAAATAGTTGACATCGTTAAGTCGATTTGAGGAGAAGCAAATGAAAGTACAGGCATCGGTAAAGAAAGTTTGCCGTAATTGCAAAGTTATACGGCGTAACCGGGTAGTGCGCGTGATCTGCACCGACCCGCGCCACAAGCAACGTCAGGGCTGATTGAATATAATCGCTCCGAGATGTTATAATCAGCGTTTTTTGAATGACTTTTGAACGATAGGGTAGCTGCATGGCTCGTATTGCAGGGGTAAATGTCCCCAACCACCAACACACTGTAATCGCTTTGACCTCGATCTATGGCATCGGACGTACGCTTGCGCGAGGGATCTGCTCTGCTTCTGGCATCGGTGAGGCCACCAAGATCAAGGACCTGACTGACTCAGACATGGATAAATTGCGTGACGAGGTCGCCAAATTTGCGGTTGAGGGCGACCTGCGACGCGAGATTTCCATGAACATCAAGCGTTTGATGGATCTGGGCTGTTATCGTGGTTTGCGTCACCGGCGCGGTCTGCCGGTTCGCGGTCAACGTACCCGAACCAATGCGCGTACCCGCAAAGGCCCGCGCAAATCCGTTGCCGGCGGCAAGAAGTAATTTACAGGGGATTTGAGACATGGTTAAAGCCAGCACGCGAGTGCGCAAGAAAGTCAAGAAGAACGTAGCCGAGGGCATCGCCCATGTGCACGCATCTTTTAACAATACCATCGTGACGATCACGGACCGCCAGGGCAATGCCCTGGCCTGGTCTACCAGCGGCGGGAATGGATTCAAGGGTTCTCGGAAGAGTACCCCGTTCGCGGCGCAGATCGCTGCGGAAGTGGTCGGGAAGGCCGCGCAGGAATGCGGCGTGAAGAATCTGGAAGTGCGCATCAAGGGCCCTGGTCCTGGTCGCGAATCTGCTGTGCGCGCCTTGAACGCGGCCGGCTTCAAGATTACCAGCATCTCCGACATCACGCCGGTGCCCCACAATGGGTGCCGTCCGCCGAAGAAACGCCGTATCTAACAATTGGGAGACACACCTTGGCTAGAAATCTTGATGCAAAGTGCCGTCAGTGCCGCCGTGAAGGCGAGAAGTTGTTCCTGAAGGGCGAAAAATGCTTCACCGACAAATGTGCGGTGGAACGTCGCGCCTATCCGCCGGGACAGCACGGACAAAAGAAGAACCAGCGCGTTTCCGAGTATGGTGGTCAGTTGCGCGAAAAGCAAAAGCTGCGCCGCATATACGGCGTGCTGGAGCACCAGTTCCGCCTGACATACAAGCGCGCCGAGAAGGATCGCGGGATCACGGGTGAAAGCCTGCTGCAGATGCTTGAATCGAGACTGGACAATGTTTCCTACCGTATGGGTTTTGGCGCTTCGCGTAGCGAAGCACGCCAGGTGGTTCGCCATAACGGCATCATGGTGAACGGCAAGCGGGTCAATATCCCGTCCTATCAGGTTCGTCCCGGGGATGTGGTTGAGGTTGCGGAAAAGAACAAGGCGCACCTGCGCGTCAAGGCAGCGCTCGAGGCTGCCGAGCAGCGTGGCTTCCCGGAATGGATCGAGGTCGACGGCAAGACAATGAAGGGCACATACAAGTCCAAGCCACAACGTTCAGAGTTGCCCGCTACGATTAACGAGCACCTGATTGTTGAATTGTATTCCAAGTAATCCACGCGGAGCCGGATATGCATAATAATGATTTTATGAAACCTCGCATCATTGATGTGCAAAGAATTTCCAGCACACAAGCGAAGGTGGTGATGGAACCCTTTGAGCGTGGCTATGGCCATACGCTGGGTAACGCTTTGCGCCGTATCTTGTTGTCGTCCATGCCTGGTTATGCGCCAACTGAAGTCAAGATTGCCGGCGTGCTGCATGAGTATTCTTCTATCGACGGCATGCAGGAAGATGTGGTCGAGATATTACTGAACCTCAAGGGGTTGGTTCTCAAGCTGCATAATTGCTCAGAGGCCGTGCTGACGCTGAAGAAAGAAGGCGCCGGCGTGGTGACTGCAGGGGATATCGTGCATGATGCAGACACCGAAGTGGTTAACCCTTCCCATGTTATTGCGAACATGACAGCGGGCGGCAAGCTGGAAATGGAAATCAAGGTTGAGCAGGGACGGGGCTATGTTTCCGCTATCTCTCGCCAGTCTCCAGGGCAGACACGTTCAGTTGGTCATATCGCTCTTGATTCGTCGTTCAGTCCAGTGAGCCGTGTCAGTTACGCCGTGGAAAGTGCGCGCGTCGAACAGCGTACCGATCTCGATAAGCTGGTAATGGACATCGAAACCAATGGCGCCATCGATCCGGAAGAAGCCATACGTTATGCTGCACGCATACTGGTCGAGCAATTCTCGGTGTTTGCTGCACTGGAAGGTACTCCTGCTCCGGTTGAGAAGCCGCAGGCACCGAAGGTGGATCCGATGTTGCTGCGTCCGGTGGACGATCTTGAATTGACCCCGCGCTCATCAAACTGCCTCAAGGCGCAGAGTATTCATTATATCGGCGACCTGATCCAGTACACCGAAAACGATTTGCTGCGCACCCCTAACCTGGGACGCAAGTCACTGAACGAAATCAAGCAAATACTCGCTGAGCATAATTTGTCATTGGGCATGAAGCTGGAAAACTGGCCTGCAGCGATTGAGAAGTAAGAGAGGGAAATCATGCGTCACCGTCTAGGATTGAGAAAACTTAACCGCACCAGCAGCCATCGTCTGGCCATGTTGCGCAACATGACCGTGTCGCTGCTGCGCCATGAAGTCATCAAGACCACTTTGCCAAAAGCCAAGGAATTGCGTCGCGTAGCTGAGCCTCTCCTGACATTGGGCAAGAAGCCGAGTCTGGCAAATCGTCGCTTGGCATTTGACCGCCTGCGTGACCGTGAAATGGTCAGCAAGCTTTTCGATGAACTGGGTCCTCGCTATGCCAGCCGCAACGGAGGATATTCACGTATTCTCAAGTTTGGCTTTCGCAAGGGGGATAATGCACCGATGGCATTGGTAGAGCTACTGGATCGTCCGGCTGAAGCCGAACTGGTCGAAGTCAACGAGTAAATTGTTCCAACCCAGCCGCCCGCATATATTTCAAATCTCAACTGTTTGAAGCACCTGTTTCTTTTTCAAGAGAACTGAACCAAAGGAATTATTCTTAAGGCAAGATGTCAACATCATTGCCTGCGCGAATGGATTGAGGTGGAGATTCAAATCGCGAAAGAGTAGGGATTTCTACGATTTGATTAATGTTAAATGAGCACTATTAAAGGACTCACATGAATATCATTAAATATGTTGGCCGACGTGTTGCCTTGTCTTCATTCATTTTCCTGGTAATGGGTAGTAGTTCAGTATCGGTTTGGGCCGCCGACGAGATGGACGCAAATCCCGCTACCAGTGAAAACATTCCAAGTAGTGTGGCTGAGCCTGACCTGAACATAGCCAGCGGTGTGGCTGCAACAGATCTAAAGGCACATGAATATGCCCTGGTGAATGGGACGCCGATTACTTTTGACCAATACAACGCAGAACTTTTGTCGCTGTTGAAGGCGCGGTTCTATCACGGGCGCGTGTCCAAGGAAAAGGGCGAGGCAGTTCGCAAGGAATTGACCAACACAATGATCGACCGAATATTGTTGATTCAGGATGCCGATCGGCAAGGCATCAAGCCTGACGAAAAGTATGTCGCTCGTGTTATTGCCCATTGGGAAAAGCGCGGCAAGCTGGACGGGCCTGATCGCGATCAGTTGATAAGCCAGATAAAAGATATCGAAGGAAAGCGAAGCCAGATCAATCAACTTGAAACGGAGTTGAAGAAGAGCGTGCCGCCACCAACCGTTGAAGAAGTTCGCGCTTATTATGATAGTCATCTGGATCTATTCACGCAGCCGGTTCAAATGCGTTTGTCGGTTATCCTCGTGGGGGCGGATCCTTCGGTTCCGGCCGATTGGGTAACGGCTTATGGCAAAGCGAAAGATATTTACGATAAGCTCAAGAATGGAGCTGACTTTGCAGAGATGGCACGCAAAGTTTCCACCGACAAATCAGCGGCAAAAGGCGGTGACCTTGGATACCTGCACCACGGAATGTTGCCCAGGGGTTTGGAAGATAAAGTGGACAAATTTCAGGTTGGAGTCGTGACTGAGCCAATCAAGATGCTTGAAGGCTGGTCAATTTTCCGTTTGGAAGACCGCATTCCACCTTTGGTGTCACCGTTTAGTCGGTCTAAAGAGCGCGCGGAGCAATTGCTCATTCGTGACAACCAGGAAAAGGCATTGAAAGATAATATCGAACGCTTGCGCAAGACAGCCAAGATTGAAATATCAAACAAAATCCTTTTTTGATCTGCCCACAAGTTAGTGAATAGCTTCTTTCTGTAAGGTTGTTGCATGGCGTCAATGACAGGGGCTATTCGCGTTTTTAGGTTGATCTTAGCTAATCAAATTCAACTGGCCGATAAGTAGGGAATTGATTCAATATGGCTGAATTGCCTGCGTGGGCATTTCGGCACAGCACTCATCTGCTGCTATTACTTTAACAAGTGAAGAATTCAATTTTTCAAAGATGCAGATTCGGTCTAATCAATTACTAAACAGCATATTTTGCTTGTTGCTGACAGGCAGTATGGCCTATGCTGCAGAACCCCCTATAGCATCCCAACCTGATGATGGCATGGTATTGATACCGGCAGGGGAGTTCACCATGGGCAGCAACAAGGCAGAAAATACTGCTATGGAGCGAGATGAGAATGCGCTCAATCCCTACGGATTCAAAGACAAGCTCTACGTGGATGAGCATCCCGAGCGTAAAGTGACATTACCTGCGTTCCGGATGGACAAATATGAAGTAACCAATAGCCAATACCTGAAATTCGTGACGGCGACAAAACATAATAAACCGCTAACATGGACACAGAACGGCTACTATCTTACCAACGAGTTCCTGGCCTCCTTGCCGTTGCCTCTGTTGCGCCAGATTGCCAGCAATAAATTCAATCTGGACATGGACGTGCCCAATGCTAGTCAGGAAGCCTTGCTTGCTGAATTGAACAGGGTGCAAAGGGCGCTTGACAAGCTTCCCGTCACGAGAGTGGCCTGGTTCGATGCCAGGGATTATTGTGCATGGGCAGGCAAGCGCTTGCCAACCGAGGCTGAATGGGAAAAAGCGGCGCGCGGACCCAATGGATTCGAATATCCATGGGGCAACGATTGGGATCCAAAGAAAATCAATGCCATGTCCCAGGATTCAGAGCAGCCGTATGCGGAAGTGGGTACCAATCCAAACGACGTATCACCTTATGGCGTTTACGATATGGCGGGGAATGTGGAAGAATGGGTGGCGGATTGGTATGACGCCTATCCCGACGCGCCACCTTCCACCAACAAGCTGTATGGAAAAGTCCAGCGTGTGGCGCGGGGTGGGATGACCGGGGCTGGCCATTATGATTCTCTCAGCGTGACGTTCCGTAGCGCCAAACGCAACCACTGGGAGCCGGATTCTTCATGGATTGATCTGGGGTTCAGGTGTGCAAAGGATGTGAAGTAATTACATTCCAGTTTGATGCTTGGTGGCACGTATAAGGGCAATTTATCCCAGGCGCAAGCTGTAAAGATCTGCAAGTCATCCCCAAGAATATCACCATCATTCATTGCTTATGCAAATCTATTGGTGGGACGATCTTGCCGAGTCCCTGACCATGGCTACGGAAGTGACCTCGCCAAACGAAATCCGCCGTCGTTGTAATGTGCATCCGGTGCATATCTGCCGCGAATAGCCGCCCGGCCATACCAGGCTGAACTGTACCTCGAACCGCCTCGAACACCATGTATCGATGCATCACCATTCCACATACTTCCGTCAGTCGGCGCACCGTTGTAACTATCATGATAGGGGTCCGCTACCCATTCCCAAACGTTGCCGCTCATGTCGTACAAGCCCCAGGCATTGGGTTGCTTTTCAGCCACCGGGTGGCTGGAGTTTTCTTCAAACCATGCTACGCTCGATGCATCATCGCTACCACAAAACTTCTGTTGCGCACCCGCACGGCAGGCATATTCCCATTCGGCTTCAGTCGGCAATCGGTATTGCTTGCCGGTCTTTGTATTGAGCTTCTGGATGAATTCCTGCACATTGTTCCAACTGACCTCCTCTACCGGACAGTTGTCGCCGCACTGGCTATTCGCACTTGGGTTGTTGCCCATGATTGATTTCCATAAACCTTGGGTGACCTCGGTCCTGCCCATCGCAAATGGTTGGCTGAAGGTGACGCGATGCACGGGAAGTTCATCATCATAGCCACCGCTTTTTGTTCCCATATCGAAACTGCCGGCAGGAATTACCACCATCTTTGGGCAGTCGGGACAATCTGAAAACACTTTTCCCCGGAGTTTCAGCTGCTCCAGGAACTCCCGATTGCGTAGCGCCAGATCTCCAGTGGGAACAATAGTCAGGGACTGCTGATATGCCTTTCGAGCGCCCTTCAGATCGCCGACCTTTTCCAGTGACTGGCCAAGAAAATGCCAGGCGAAGGGGTCGCGGGGCTCAAGCGCCACCACTTTGCGAAAGAAAGTGACTGCCCGTGCATAATCCCCTGCCTTGTATGCCTGAACTGCCTGCTTAGATTTTGGGGCAATATCATCATTTTTTACTGTCGAGTTCGCCTTAGTCGTTTTGGCGGAAGCGAGTAACAGGTCTGGTTTTGCCTCGGCGAAACCGTTTGAACCGGGTAAGGTAAATGCAATCAATAAAATAGCCGGGAAAATGTTTTTCATGCAGTCCTTGATTTTATGTCAATAGATTGAATATCGCTTATCGCACATCACAAATTCTCGTGCGAGCTTCTAACTTCGTTTGAAGTCGTTTTGCAGGTCGAACACGATAGTCATGGAGAAGGGACATTTTCACCAAAATGACCGATAAATGCAATTATTTCCGCTTTTTCGCATAGAGCCTGCGCTATCGAAGCCTCTCTCCTGATTGACTTTGGCGTTGTTGGACTGAACCTGAACTCGGTTGAGGGGGAGCGCGCCTTCTGCATGGAGAAATGCAAAAATTGAATTACTGAAATCTGGCTTTTTTGTTGATATTGATTGATAGTTCGATATTGACACGAGAATCACTCAACCATGTACGAATTGACTACTGCCAACAATTCCGCAGTTTTAGTAAGCCTGGATTTCGGCGCGCCGGATTATGCTGAAAGCCGGGAAGAGTTGCGCTTGCTCGCGGACAGCGCGGGGGTAAGAACTGTTGCGCTGGTGGAGGGCAGGCGCCAGCGTCCCGATGCCTCGTTATTCGCTGGCAGCGGCAAGGTGGATGAGATTGCCGCCATCGTCGAGCAGCAGGAAGTGCCACTGGTGATTTTCAACCACGATCTTTCCCCCGCGCAGATGCGCAATCTTACTGCCAGGGTCAAGGCGCGGGTAATCGATCGCACCATGCTGATCCTGGATATTTTTGCAATACGCGCGCAAAGCCACGAGGGCAAGGTGCAGGTTGAACTGGCGCAGCTGAAATATCTTTCCACGCGCCTGGTCGGCATGAACCAGGACATGGGGCAGCAGAAATATGCCGTTGGTGCGAGAGGACCGGGCGAGACACAGCTGGAGCTGGACCGGCGCAAGCTGGACAATCGCGTGAATCTGTTGAACGAGCGGCTGAAAAAACTCAAACGCCATCGCCAGGTGCAGCGTCGTGCGCGCGACCGATCCGATGTGATGTCCGTGTCCATCGTCGGCTATACAAACGCAGGTAAATCCACCTTGTTCAACCGCATGACGCAAGCTGACGTTTATGCGGCGGATCAGTTGTTTGCCACGCTGGACACCACGTCGCGCAAGGTGTTCATCGAAGGCGCCGGAAAAGTCGTGCTGTCGGATACGGTTGGCTTTATACGCCATCTGCCGCACGGACTGGTGGCAGCGTTCCGCAGCACGCTGGAAGAAACGGCGCAGGCTGATCTACTGCTGCATGTGGTGGATGCGAACAGCTCCGAGCGGTTTGACCAGATTGCTGAGGTTAACAAGGTGTTGACGGAGATTGATGCGCAGCTTATCCCGCAGATTCTGGTGTTCAACAAGATCGACCTGCAGGATATGCCGGTGGGCGTGCGCCGCGGTGAAAATGGCATCGTCGAGCGCATATTCCTGAGTGCTAAAACTGGTGCGGGGATCAACGAGCTGCGTGCGGCACTGGCGGAAGCACACGAAACAAGGAAGCTGGACGCACAAGGTGCGCAGACGCCGCAATGGCATCCCCTGGATAGTTAGTTTCTGGGACGCGACCTTTGCCGGATTCCATTTTTTCTCGCGCGCCATTTACCAATCCCTTGCCACTGAAGATGCGCATGGTGTCTGGAATATTTCCCTGTCCTCCAGACATATGGCGGTCAGGGTGCCGCCCCACAAGCAGCCGGTATCCAGCGTGATGACCTTCGGTGTGACTTTCAACCCCAATGCGGACCAATGCCCGCTCACAATGGTGGCATTTGCGCTGGCACGTCCCGGCACATCGAACCAGGGCATGTAGCCTGCCGGTATCTTCCCTGTCTCGCCCTTGAATTTGAATTCCATTGTGCCGCGCGCATTGCAGATACGTAATCGGGTGAACGAGTTGGTGATGACACGCAGGCGTTTGTATCCGGCAAGATCGTCATCCCAGTGGTCGGGCTGGTTGCCGTACATGTGCGAGAGGAATTCGCGAAAGTCATCCCCGCGTAACGCTGACTCGACTTCCTGCGCAAGCTTCTCCGCCTGTTTGATGCTCCATGCCGGCAACAGACCGGCATGCACCAAAACCCAATCGTTTTCTACATACAGCAACTTCCTGGTGCGCAACCAGGCCATCAATTCGTCGCGGTCGGGTGCATTGAGGATGTCGTCCAGCGTATCGCTGCGATGAACATCAGCTGTGCCTTCGGCTACCGCCAGCAGATGCAGGTCGTGATTGCCCAGAACGGTGACGGCGGCATCACCCAATGTCTTCACCAGGCGCAACACGCTGAGCGAATCCGGCCCGCGATTGACCAGGTCGCCTACCAGCCATAGCCTGTCCTGATGCGGATCGAAGCGCACCTGATCAAGCAATTTCTCGAACTCGGCATAACAGCCTTGAATATCGCCTACTGCGTATGTCGCCAATTCAAATTCCTTTCCGTATCAGGAAGCAAATCATTGATTTCCATCAGGCTCCATCCCGTGTCTAGTAAACCCTGCTTTGAGTACTTTGGCAATCATGGAAATGATGCCGATCCTTGTAGAATGACAGATTCTGTCTGAAAAAGGATTTTGACCTGCCGGGCAATTTGTGTATAATGCGCGGCTCGGAAAAACCGCATTAAAGCGAGGCTGTTATGTATGCAGTAATCAAGACAGGTGGCAAGCAATACCGCGTAACTGCAGGGGAAACCCTGAAGATCGAAACCGTTGTCGGTGATATCGGCGGCGCAGTCGTTCTGGACAAGGTGTTGATGGTCGGCGACGGTGACAAGGTTTCCGTAGGCAAGCCGATGCTGAATGGCGCAACCGTGCAAGCGACCATCGTATCGCATGGCCGTGGCGACAAGGTCAGGATCTTCAAGATGAGGCGCCGCAAGCACTACCAGAAGCGCCAGGGGCATCGCCAGAACTATACCGAAATCCGCATCGACGGCATTTCCGCTTAATACTGAAGGAGCACAAACATGGCATCGAAAAAAGGCGGCGGCAGTACCAGTAACGGCCGCGACTCGCACTCGAAGCGACTGGGCGTAAAGAGCTACGGTGGCGAACTGATCAGCGCAGGCAGCATCATCGTGCGTCAGCGCGGCACCAAGTTTCATGCTGGTGACAACGTTGGTATCGGCAAGGACCATACCCTGTTTGCCAAGGTGACCGGCAATGTCGTATTCGCCGTCAAGGGCGCAGCCAGGCGCAAGACGGTCAGTGTGGTGGCTGCAGCGTAAGCCCCGCCAACTCAAGTACAATGAGCCCTATCATGTGATAGGGCTTTTTTGTTTTTGCCCTTCGATACGTCCGTAATGCGGACTGCAAAGGCAACGTTCCATTCCTGCCGAAGGATCCCCGGGGTTTGAGTACATCATGAAGTTCATAGACGAATCCAAAATCGAGGTCATTGCCGGCAATGGCGGTAACGGCGCGGCCAGTTTCCGGCGCGAGAAATACATCGCCAAGGGCGGCCCGGATGGTGGCGACGGCGGGCGTGGCGGCAGCGTGTATGCGCTGGCCGATCGCAACATCAACACGCTGATCGATTATCGCTACGCGCGCACCCATCGTGCGCGCAACGGCGAGTCCGGGCGTGGAGCCGATTGCTATGGAAAAGGTGCAGACGACATCATCCTGCGTATGCCGGTTGGCACTGTGATCACCGACCTCATCAGCGGCGAACTTATCGCTGATTTGAACCATGATGGCGAGAAGACTCTGCTGGCCCGGGGCGGGAATGGCGGACTGGGCAACCTGCATTTCAAGTCCAGCACCAACCGCACGCCGCGCCAGTGCACGCCGGGGGAGGAGGGAGAGCGGCGCGAACTGCAGCTGGAATTGAAAGTGCTGGCCGATGTCGGCCTGCTCGGCATGCCCAACGCCGGCAAGTCCACCTTCATTCGCGCGGTGTCTGCCGCGCGTCCCAAGGTGGCCGATTATCCATTCACCACCTTGCACCCGAACCTGGGCGTGGTGCGCGTATCGACCGAGAAGAGTTTCGTCATCGCCGACATTCCCGGCCTGATCGAGGGCGCGGCAGAAGGTGCCGGCCTCGGGCACCAGTTCCTGCGCCACCTGGCGCGCACCCGTTTGCTGCTGCACCTGGTGGATATCGCTCCGCTGCATCCCGGGATCGATCCGGTAAAAGATGCGCACGCTATACTCAATGAGCTGAAAAAATACGATGAAGCGCTGTACAGCAAGCCGCGCTGGCTGGTGCTGAACAAGCTCGATTTGCTGCAAGAGGAAGCCAGGGATGAAACTGTCGCGGCATTCCTGCGCGAGTTCGGCGAACACTCGCGTCATTTCACGATCTCGGCAATCAACGGTGATGGTTGCAAGGAACTGACCTACGCTATCATGGAACATCTGGAGCAGGTTTCCAGACAGGAGCAGGAAGCGAACGAGAAAAGCGTTCAGGAAAGCGATTTTCCAATCCCGTCCATTGACGAATAAGTACTCCTTATCCCGTCAGCCTGGAACGCGCGTAAATGAAACAGTTGAGATCGAATTAGCCATGAAGACAGTATTAACCCAGTGCAAGCGTATCGTCGTCAAGGTCGGCAGCAGCCTGGTCACCAATCAGGGTGCCGGGCTGGATGTCCGGGCCATCGCCAGTTGGGCCGGGCAGATCGCTGCGCTACGGGAAAACGGCAGTGAAGTAGTGCTGGTCTCCTCCGGCGCGATCGCAGAAGGCATGCAGCGTCTTGGCTGGAAACAGCGTCCCAGTGCAGTGCACGAGTTGCAGGCCGCAGCCGCAGTCGGCCAGATGGGATTGGTACAAGTGTATGAGAGTTGTTTTCGGGAGCATGGCATGCATGCCGCACAAGTATTGCTCACCCACGCCGACCTTGCAGACCGCGAACGCTACCTCAACGCCCGCTCCACCCTGCGCACACTTCTTGATCTGGGCGTGATTCCGATCATCAACGAGAACGACACGGTGGTTACTGACGAAATCAAGTTTGGCGACAATGACACACTGGGCGCGCTGGTCGCCAACCTGATCGAAGCTGATGTACTGATCATTCTGACCGACCAGGACGGCCTGTACAGCAACGACCCGCGCAAGGACGCCAGTGCTACCCTGATCAGCTCGATACGGGCAGGTGATGAACAACTGGAAAACATGGCAGGCGGGGCCGGCAGCCACATCGGCCGCGGCGGCATGATCACCAAGGTGCTTGCCGCCAGGCGCGCGGCGCGCAGCGGCGCCCACACCGTAATCGCATCGGGAAATGAAACGGATGTGCTGCCGCGCTTGTTGCGCGGCGAGAATATCGGCACCCTGCTTATCGCCCCCCAGTTGACGCTGCTTGCGCGCAAGCAATGGCTGGCCGACCATCTTCAGGTCAGCGGCAAGGTCAAACTGGACGCAGGTGCAGTGCGCGCCTTGCGCAACGAAGGCAAGAGTCTGCTGCCGATCGGCGTGACTGAAGTCAGCGGGCAATTCGAGCGTGGCGCAGTGGTTGCCATCCTGGACGAGAATGGCCGCGACATCGCACGCGGCCTGGTCAACTACAGTGCCGACGAAGCACGCCGCATCGCTCGCCACCCAAGTCACAAGATCGAGAGCTTACTCGGCTATGTGGATGAATCAGAACTGATCCATCGGGACAACCTGGTCTTGCTGTGAAACAGCAAGACCAGGTTGCGGCGGAGCCACAACCAATGGTGCGTGAAACAGCAAGACCAGGTTGCGGCGGAGCCACAACCAATGGTGCGTGAAACAGCAAGACCAGGTTGCGGCGGAGCCACAACCAATAGTGCTGTGAAACAGCAAGACCAGGTTGCGGCGGAGCCACAACCAATAGTGCTGTGAAACAGCAAGACCAGGTTGCGGCGGAGCCACAACCACTGGTGCGTGAAACAGCAAGACCAGGTTGCGGCGGAGGCTAACTTGCGCAGCAAGTTAAGCCGCGCAGCGGTGGCCGTAGCCACAACCAGCGTCAGTGAACAAAATCGCCAGTTGAGTGTCTCATCCTGCGGCAAAACAAATACTCAACCAGGTATAGCCATGAACAACTTCTCCAAAAATCTGTCCAGCCATATCCTGCCGAACTCCGCCACCATGGCCGGGGTATGCGTGACGGTAATCAGTATCATCAAGGGTATGCACGTTGGATATTCCGGGTTGATCGTCGACAAGGTGCTGGCACTGGACAGCATAATCTTCCTTGGCAGTGCAGCCTGTTCCTACTTTGCCATGCGATTTAACTTCAATTCGGTCCGCCTGGAGAATCTGGCTGACGGCTTGTTCATGTTCGGCCTGTTAATGATGGTTGTTGGCACGGTGGGGTTTGCCTTCGAGATAATGTAACGGTGCGACCCCGGACAGGTCGCCCATAAGCGGATTCAATGACCATGAATTCCAGCTTCGTACCATCCTTTGCTGTGAGTCACCAGATACACTACTGACAACATTACCGGCACTTCGATCAACACGCCAACCACGGTAGCCAGCGCCGCGCCGGATTCGAATCCGAACAGACTGATGGCGGTAGCCACCGCCAGCTCGAAAAAATTAGATGCGCCGATCAGTGCCGAAGGTCCTGCCACACAATACGCGACGCCGAGTCGTCGGTTCAGCCAGTAGGCGAAACCTGAGGTGAAATACACCTGAATGGTGATCGGCACGGCCAGCATGGCAATGATCAGCGGCTGCCCGACGATGGCCTTGCCCTGGAAGGCAAATAGCAATACCAGCGTGAGCAACAGAGCGGACAGCGAGAACGGATGCAGTCTTGCCAGGGCGCGTTCAAGCGCCTCATTGCCGCGTGCCAACAGCATCTTGCGCCACACTTGCGCCAGCAGCACTGGCACCACTATATACAACACCACCGATACCAGCAGCGTATCCCACGGCACCACAATAGCGGACAGTCCCAGCAGCAAAGCTACCAGCGGCGCAAAGGCCAACACCATGATGGTGTCGTTGAGTGCGACCTGGCTCAGGGTGAACAGCGGTTCGCCATTTACCAGACGGCTCCATACGAACACCATTGCGGTGCAAGGTGCGGCGGCCAGCAACACCAGGCCGGCAATGTAACTGTCTATCTGCTGTGCGGGAAGATAGGGAGAAAACAGGTGGCGGATGAACAGCCAGCCGAGCAATGCCATCGAGAACGGTTTGACCGCCCAGTTGATGAACAGGGTCACGCCGATGCCGCGCCAATGCTGGCGTACCTGGTACAGCGCACCGAAATCGATGCGCAACAGCATGGGGATGATCATCACCCAGATCAACAGGCCGACCGGCAAGTTTACCTGCGCCACCTGCAGACCACCCAGCAACTGAAATGGAGCGGGGAAGAATTGTCCCGACGCCACGCCGATGACGATGCACAGCAAAACCCAGAGCGTGAGCCAGCGTTCGAAGATACCCATGATCAGACCTCGCCGATTTCCTGTAATTTTTGTTTCAGGCTCAATGCGTCGAGCTTGGCGATCGGCAGGCTGACGAACAACTGGAGGCGCGTGGATAATTGCTGCGCCACCTGCTCGAACAGTTTGTCCTGCTCTGCTTCACTGCCTTTGCAGGCGGCGGGATCGGGTACGCCCCAGTGAGCGGTTACCGGCTGGCCTGGCCATATCGGGCAGATCTCGCCTGCGGCGTTATCGCAAACAGTGAACACGAAATCAAGGTGGGGCGCGCCGGGTGCGGCAAATTCGTCCCAGCTCTTGCTGCGCAGGCCATCAATTGGCAATTTCATACGCTGTAACAGGCGGATCGAACCAGGATTCACCACGCCGTTGGGATGGCTGCCCGCACTGAAAGCTCGGAAGCGCCCTTTGCCAAGGCGATTCAGCATGACCTCGGCCAGGATGCTGCGCGCTGAATTGCCGGTACAAAGGAACAGCACGTTATAGATTTTTTCAGCCTGCATACATTCTCCAGTCATTGACAAGATTTGCGCGGTGCGCATTGCGATGCATCTCCCGCGCAGCAGTGCTCGGTCAGGTATGCGATCAGCTGATCCATCTCGGCATAATTGGCGGTATAGATCACATAGCGCCCGGCGCTGCGCGATTTGACCAGTCCGGCATGCGCCAGCCCCTTGAGGTGGAATGACAGCGTGGCGGGCGGGACGCCCAGCTTCTCGCCGAGCGCGCCAGCGGCCAGTCCTTCCCTGCCGGCCTGTACCAGCAACCGGAAGATCGCCAGGCGAGACTCCTGTGCCAGCGCCCCCAGTGCACCCACCGCAACCTTGATATTCATGCCGGCGCCCTGTCTATATTTCGATATTTCCAATAATATGGAAATATTGCCTGCTGCACAAGTTTCATATTCGGGTGATTGTCGGCTGGCAGGACAATGTCAGCATAAGGGCAGATTGTTACCGGGATATTTCACTTGCCTGCCTTTTTCATCCCCTATGCAGTGTTCACTCTTGACTTTCAAGGCAAGCGCTTTCCCCTGTCCCGTACCGAATAGTAATAACTATTGCATGTCAAGATGATACGGGACTTGGCATATTGCCATTCATGTTGGACAATGCTCTTTTGCGCGCCGTCCCACAGTGACCATCCCAGGCTTACACGGGGTTGGTGTCGATATGAATTGAACTGCTACCACGGGCTCGCCAGACGTACGCATCTGCGATCCTTGCCAGCATACATATTCATGTGTTGTGGCATTCGAATTGAAATTAATGGAGGAAGTGCATGCTTGAAACCCTGACTATTATTACGCTCTGCGTGTTGGCACTGATCTTTTTCCGGCCGGGCAAGACCGAGCCATTGAACAACCCGCTGGCGATTAATCGAGTCGGGCGCTTCAATGCCGTGTTGGCACCCATGCTCAACCTGTCGCAGCCGTTGCTTGAGAACATTTCGCGGAATCTCGGCGAGCAGGACCGGCAAGGCGACAACAGCAAGTCGCTGTATTTTGCAGTAAGCGATAAGGAAGTCAAAGCCCACGGCGCCAAGGTTTACCTGTTGGCCGCGACGCTGCGCGATGGCGTGCTGTATTTCCAGGCAACGGCACCGCAGGAAAAGGAGAGCGATCTGGATACCATTCGCGTTTTTTCCGAAGCGGAAATGTTCAAGCATCCTGAAACCAGGCCCCATTCCGAATCTGCTGACACAGCCCTGGCCAACGCAATTCAGGCGGCTGCCGATCAACGCGGCGTATCTCTGACACCGATTACGCAGTAAACCCGACTGACTAAAACAGCATGTGCTGAACGCATGGAAGCGCATGGCTCGTGCTTGATGCTGTTTGCAAGCGCGTCACATCCTGAGACTCTGGTGTGGTGCAGGGGGAAGTCCGGAATGAACATGGTTTATACCTGTAAAGCGCCCCGATCTTTCCGGTTTCCACTGCATCCTCTATCCTGACCATGACACCGTTCAGGTGCCCAAAATAATTTCCAGATTTGCTTGAGAATGTTTGCGGCGTTATTAAGGACACATGGTATCTGTACAGCACAAATTAATTTCCCTGACAGACAAGGATTGCCTGGACTGCTCTTCCTGGCTGTCCGCCCTGAAAGAAGCATTTCCTGCAGCGGAACTTGAAACGCTGCGCCAGGCTTGTGAACTTGCCCAACCTCTGTATGCCGGTCGATTCGAGTTGACCGGCGTGCCGCTGATGCAGCATGCGCTGGGGGCTTCGTCGATATTGATCGGCATGGCCATGGATGCCGAAACGATCGCTGCTGCGGTGTTGCATGCGGTGCCGGAATTCATGGATGACTGGGCGAACAACCTGGAAGAGTTGTTCGGCGCCAACGTCAGCAACCTGGTCGAAGGAGTTTCGCGCATGGAGCAGATCCAGCAATTCGGCGAGACCGGCAGCCCGCAAGGGCAGGGCAAGAAGCGCGGAGGCCATGCGCAGCAGATCGAGGGCTTGAGAAAGATGCTGCTGGCGATGGCAGAAGACATCCGCGTGGTGTTCATCAAGCTGGCCGACCGCGTGCAGACTTTGCGCAGCCTGTCTGGTGCAAGCACGGAACAGCAGCAGTCGATCGCGCACGAGACCGCCAGCATCTTTGCACCGCTGGCGAACCGCCTCGGCGTATGGCAGATCAAATGGGAATTGGAAGATCTCTCCTTGCGTTACCTCGAGCCGGAGCTTTACAAGAAAGTCGCCGGCCTGCTGGACGAACGAAGGGTCGACCGTGAGCGATACATCACGGATATCGTGTCACAATTGAGCCACGTGCTGGATAAGGCCGGCATCAAGGCTGAAGTGAGCGGCCGGCCCAAACACATCTACAGCATCATCAACAAGATGAAGCGCAAGCAGATGGATTTCGGCGAACTCTACGATGTCCGAGCCTTGCGCATCCTGGTCGACGACATCAGCGAATGCTATGCCGCACTGGGCATGGTGCACGAATTGTGGCTGCCGATACAGAGCGAATACGACGATTACATCGCCCACCCCAAGAGCAACAATTACCAATCGCTGCATACCGCGGTGATCGGCCCGCGCGGCCTGCCGCTCGAGGTGCAGATACGCACCCATGAAATGCATCGGCATTCGGAACTCGGCGTCGCCGCACACTGGCGCTACAAGGAAGGCGGAAAGGCGGACAGCGGGCTGGAGAGAAAGATCGCCTGGTTGCGGCAGGTGCTGGAATGGAAGGACGAGGTCGCCGACGAGGGCGACCTGCTGGAGCAATTCAAGGACGAGCCAGTTCGATGACCGGGTATACGTGCTCACGCCGCAGGGCAAGGTGGTCGATCTGCCCAGGAATGCGACCCCGATGGATTTCGCCTATGCCCTGCACACCGATCTGGGACATCGCACGCGCGGCGCCAAGGTGGACGGCAGCATCGTGCCGCTCAATTACAAGCTGCAGAACGGACAACGCGTGGAGATACTCACCGCCAAGCAAGGCGGGCCCAGCCGCGACTGGATCAACCCGGCACTCGGCTATCTGCAAAGTCCGCGCGCCCGCGCCAAGGTGCGCAACTGGTTCAGGCAACAGAATTTCGACGAAAGTGTCGCGCAGGGACGGACGCAGCTGGATCGCGAACTGCACCGGCTCGGCGTGACTTCGGTCAACCAGGAAACCATCGCCCAGAAACTGCATTTCAATAAACAGGAAGATTTTCTGGCAGCCCTCGGACGTGGCGAGATCACGCAACAACGTATCGCCCATGCAGTCAGCGACCTGATGCCGGCAAAAGCAGATGTGCAGGCAAGGCAACCCGTCGCGGCAGCGCCAGGTGCTCGCTCCCAGGCGACCGATATCCTGGTCGAGGGTGTGGGGAACCTGATGACGCGGATGGCGAAATGCTGCAAGCCCGTGCCGCCTGACGAGATCGTCGGATATGTCACGCGCGACCGGGGCATCACCATCCACCGGAAAAGTTGTCCATTCATGCTGCGCACGACCGAGTCCAGGCTGGATCGTCTGCTCGGCGCACAGTGGGGCGGTGGTCAGGGTGGGGCTGGGACTTTTTTCGTTGACGTTGAAGTGGTGGCAAATGACAGGCAAGGTCTGCTGCGCGACATCGGCGACCTGTTCGCCAGCGAACGGGTCAATGTTTCCAGGGTGGAAAGCCAGAGCCAGGACAACCGCGCCAGGATGCGTTTTACCCTGGAGATAACGGATGGGGGCCAGCTGAAAAATCTGCTCGCGCAGGTTAGCCAGGTTCCCAGTGTCATTGGTGTGCGGCGGCAAACTTGATTCAACCACCCCAATAAAAAACGGGCGCCTTGCAGCGCCCGTTGAACAGAAGGTCTGGGGAGACCCCTTAGGAGTTGCAACAGCTTAGAAGTTGGTTTTCATGCCCAAGGCAAAGGCAGAAGGATCTTTCCCAAGAGCTACGACACCGAAACCGCCGGCAGTAGAACCGGAACCGGTAATGTTGAAGGCAGCGGCGCTATCATTGCTGATCTTGGTGTATTGAGCATACAACGAAGTGTTCTTGCTCAGCTTATGGTCAAAGCCGACCGAAACCTGACTGGCGCCGGTGTTGGCAACGCTGTTTGAATCGCCTGCCTTGCCATAAGCCAGCTTGATATCGTTGCTGCCCAGGTCATAGACACCGGCCAGGTAATAGTCATGACGGTCGAGAGTATTGCCAAGTACGGTTCCGGAGCTGTCTACCGCCTCGTAGACGGCATTCAGTGTCAAGGCATCCAGCTTATAGCTGCCACCGATTTTCCATGCGTTAAACTTGTCATCTACCGGTGCCGCCGTTTTGGCAAGAGTTCCGGTGCCGGTAGAACCATAGGTAATGGTTTGGTAGGCGATCGTCGCATATAACGGGCCGTCGCCATACATGCCGGCTAGCGACCATGCAGAACCCTTGGTGTCGCTAGGCAGAGTGGTAGTTTCCGCACCGGCAACATAAGCTGCCGCTACGGAAAATCCGCTCATCTTTGGGCTCATATAAGCGAGCACGTTGCCTGCGCGCATATCATGCGTACCGCCGCTGCCGGCGCCGCCGCCCAATAAGCTGCGGTTGTCCGGAAGCTGATCGCCGAATACGTCAAGACCGCGCGTTGCGATCTTGTACGGGGTGTCATGTTGTCCCAGCAGCAAGGTACCCCAGCTGTCGCCTTTCAGGCCGGCAAAGCTGTTACGGCTGGCAAAGGTGGTGTGGGTGCTTTTGCCCGTTCCTGCGCCATCGATGTCGATCTGCTGTTCGATCTGCCAGATGGCGGAGAGACCGTCACCCAGATCTTCAGAACCTTTAAAGCCAATCTTCGTTACCTGGCTGGATACCTGGTTGGTGCTGATAGTGCCATCATCCGTTACCGCGAAAGCCATATCGGCCTTGCCGTATATAGTAGTTTCTGCATAAGCCATCGGGGCAGCCAGCGCCGCGGCCACGGCCATTACAATAATCTTCTTTTGCATCATCAACTCTCCTGATAATAATGAATTCGAAAGCCGCCCTATGCGACGCAGGCAGTATAGGTGGCGATTGTTACGGTTCAGTTACAGCCGGAGAGGTGTTGCAAATAAATCACGGGGCATGAGCCCCGTGATTATTGTGTGGACATTGTTTGCAGCAGGAGTAGTTACATGTTGTAACGTTCCATCCATTTCTTGACCCGGTTGGCATCGCCGACGCGTGTGCTCTTGCCCCAGGAATCAAGCAACACGATCACCACCGGACGCTGGTTGATGTTGGCTTCCATCACCAGGCAGCGCCCTGCCTCGCTGATGTAACCGGTTTTGCTCAGTCCGATGTCCCAGGATGCGTTCTTCACCAGTGGATTGGTGTTGTGGAATTCCAGTGGTCGATAGCCTGCCGGCTCAACCTGGTGGGAAGTTGAAGTGGTGAATTCGCGGATTTTGTCATATTGCTGTGCGGCCAGCACCATCTTGACCAGATCCTGCGCGGTGGAAACATTGCCGCTGTTCAGTCCGGTCGGGTCGAGAAAATGCGTATTGGTCATGCCCAGTTCCCGGGCTTTTCTGTTCATCGCGGATATTGCAGCCTGGTAGCCGCCGGGGTAGGTGCGTGCCAATGCAGCAGCGGCACGGTTCTCCGATGCCATCAGCGCCAGTTTGAGCAACTCTCCGCGCGGCAGCTTCATGCCAAAGCGCATGCGCGAATGGGTTCCCTTGAGCGTGTCGGAATCATCTTCGCTGATGCGGATATCTTCATCCATCGGCAACTTCGCGTCCAGCACGACCATGGCGGTCATCAACTTGCTGATGGAGGCGATGGGCGTGACGCTGTCCTCGTTCTTGGAATAGAGCGGACGATGATCATTGACGTCATAGATCAGCGCAATGGAGGAGCGCAGTTTCGGGGAAACGGTTTTTTTTATGATGTCGCTGGTAACTGCATCATCCTGAGCAGGTGATTTTGCTGGTCGTGCATAGACGGACTGGGTTGCTAAAACCAGGCAGATTATCGGCAGCAGCAAGATTTTACTTTTCATCGTTTACCCTTTTATGAAACCTGTTTTTCCGCAAGGATACCGTAAAACGTGAATAAATCAAGGGAAAACAATTGAATGCCGGGTTTTCCCCGGAAACGGGCTAAAGTTGCGAATTTTAATGTGAGCACCACGACAGGTTAAACATAAGGCCAGTTTTCATTCACGCGTAACTGAATTTCGCTTCGATGAAACTGCGCTTTCCCGGAGGATCGGTGGTCACTGTCCTGCTACTGCTGGAGCGGCTTTTCCTGCCTCTGCAACGCCCACATCTGCGCATACGGACCTTCTTGCGCCAGCAATTCATGGTGCATGCCACGCTCGACGATACGCCCCTTGTCCATCACCAATATCTGGTCGGCATCAATGACCGTGGACAAGCGGTGCGCAATGACCAGGGTGGTGCGGTTGCGGGCGATGCTGCGCAATTCATCCTGGATCGCTTTTTCCGATTTGGAGTCCAGTGCAGAAGTCGCCTCGTCGAAAATCAGTATCGCGGGATTCTTGAGTATCGCGCGCGCGATTGCGACGCGCTGTTTTTCGCCGCCGGACAGTTTCAGCCCGCGTTCGCCCACCATGCTGTCATAGCCATGCGGCAGCGATTCGATGAAGGTGTGGATATGCGCAGAGCGCGCCGCCTGCAGCACGTCCTCGCGCGTGGCGCCGACGCGGCCATAAGCGATGTTGTAATAGATGGTGTCGTTGAACAGCACGGTGTCCTGCGGCACGATGCCGATGGTGGCGCGCAGGCTGGCCTGGGTCACGGCGCGGATATCCTGGTCATCGATCAGGATGCGCCCTTCGCTGACATCGTAGAAGCGGAACAACAGCCGCGACAGCGTCGATTTTCCCGCGCCGCTGGCCCCGACCACGGCAACAGTATGGCCTGGCGGGATCACGAAACTGACATCGGACAATATGCGCCGCTCCGGGTCATAGAAGAATCCGACCTGCTCGAAACGCACCTCGGGATTATTGATCGCAAGGGCTACTGCGTCTGGTGCATCCTCGATCTCGCGGTGTTCGTCGAGCAGGCGGAACATGCGCTCCATGTCGGCCAGGGAGTGGCGTATCTCGCGATAGACGAAACCGAGAAAGTTCAGCGGCATGGAAAGTTGCAGCATGAACACGTTGACCAGCACCAGATCGCCAATCGTCATGCTGCCGTTGGCCACGCCATTTGCCGCCAGCAGCATCAGCGCGGTAATGCCGATGGCAATGATCGTGCTCTGTCCGGCATTCAGCGCGGACAGCGAAGTCTGGTTCTGCACTGCTGCGACTTCCCATTTGGACATCTGCTCGTCGTAACGCTGTGCTTCGTAGTTTTCATTGCCGAAGTACTTCACCGTCTCGTAGTTGAGCAGGCTATCGATGGCGCGCGTATTGGCTCTGGAGTCCATGTCGTTCATGGTGCGGCGAAACGACATGCGCCACTCGGTGATTGCCAGGGTGTACGCGATATACACCACCAGGGTGCCAAAAGTGATGATTGCGAACCACGGGCTGTACTTGCTGAACAGGATGCCGGCGACCAGCACGATCTCGAACAGTGTCGGCAGGATGTTGAACAGCATGAAGTTGAGCAGGAAGCTGATGCCCTTGGTGCCGCGCTCGATGTCGCGCGATACGCCGCCGGTCTGCCGGTCCAGGTGGAAGCGCAGGCTCAGCCCGTGCAGGTGGGAGAACACCTGCAGAGCCGCGCGCCGGATCGCGCGCTGCGTGACCTTGGCGAACACCGCATCGCGCAGTTCGCCGAACAGGGTGCTTAACAGTCGCAGCAGGCCGTAGCCGACCACCAGTAACACCGGCACTGCCAGCAGCGCCTTGGGCCTGCCCATTGCATCGACGATCTGCTTGAGCACCAACGGCACCGCCACGTTGGCGAGTTTGGCCAGCATCAGCAATGAAAGCGCCAACGCCACCCGTCCCTTGAACTCTGCCAGATAGGGCAGCAGGGTGCGGATGGTGCGCCAGTCACCACGTGACGGGGATGCGGAAGAGGAGGAATGATGGCGCATGATGAACTCGTAATGATCAGGTTGCGATACTAGACATCGTCATGACCGCGCGTATTGCCGATCACGCTGGTCAGCACATGCATGAAGGCATAGCTTGCCCGCGTCACCAGGCGCATCCAGGCACTGCGCTTGCTCCAGGTGGAATGCTCGACCAGATGGGCGCCCTGTTCGATCTCATGCAGCAGACTCGCGCGCAGTGTGCGGGAAAATTCATCGTCCCGTACCACCAGGTTGGCTTCACGCGCCAGCCACAGGCTGAATGGCTCGATGTTGGACGAGCCCACGGTCGCCCAATGCAAATCCACCACTGCCACCTTGGCGTGCAGATAGCTGGCATGGTACTCGTAGATCTCCATGCCGCCGCGCAGCAGGCCATCATAGAGCGCCAGCGTGGCAAAGTGCTGCAAGCGGTATTCCGCCTTGCCCTGCAGCAGCAGCACCACTTTTACCCCGCGTTGCGCCGCCAGTTGCAAGGCATTGCGCAGGCGCTTGCCGGGCAGGAAATAGGCGTTGGCGATGATGATCTCCTGTCGCGCGCTGTTGATAGCCTTGATGTAGGCTTGTTCGATGTCGCGCCGGTGGCGCAGGTTGTCGCGAAACAGGAAGGTGACCTTCTGGTCGGGCGCCTGCGGCAAATTGGGCGGCAGCCTGATGCGTTCGTGCTGGCGCCGGAAATTCGTCCATGATACCAGCGACCAAAGGCGCCGCATGGCGGCATACATGCGTTGCGCGGTTTCGCCCTGTACCTCCACGGCATAATCCAGGCGCGGTGCAAGGATGTCCTTGCCGGGGATGTCGTCAACGATATTGATGCCGCCGATGAAGGCGATAGTTTCATCCATGCAGGCGAGTTTGCGGTGCATGCGGCGCAGGCGCTGGCGGCGAAATGTGAGCCAGGAGATCTGCGGGCGGAATTTCAGCACTTCCACCCCCGGCAGGCGCAATTCATCCAGCCAGGATTGCGGAAACGTCGAGCTGCCATAACCGTCCAGCATCAAATGCACCTTTACGCCGCGCCTGGCGGCGCGCTGCAAGGCATTCGAGACCAGGGCCCCGGTGGCATCGGCGGCGTAGATATAGGTTTCCAGGTAGACCGAACGTGTTGCTGCATCGATCGCCGCGATCAGGCGCGGGAAAAATTCCTCGCCATTGCGCAACAGGGTGAGCGTATGGTCATCGACAATGTGGACGCTGGTCATGGCAGCATCAGCGTCGCAGACAATGCTGCGTGATCGGAGATCTTTCTCCATGCATGCACCTCGCTGTGGTGGATGTCGAGCCCGCGCACATAGATGCGATCCATGCGCAGCAAAGGTATGCCTGCCGGATAGCTGCGCGCCAGCCCGCCTCCGCTGGCCGTGAACACTTCATGCAATTGCAGTTCGTGCTCCAGCAGGTGACTGGCGTGGTTGTTCCAGTCGTTGAAATCGCCTGCGAGGATCAGTGGCCCACGCTCCGGTACCATGCGATTGATGCGCTCGATCAGCGCACCGAACTGGCGTCCGCGCCAGTGCTTGAACAGGCCGAGGTGCACGCACAGGCAATGCAGGATCGGCTCGCGTTCAGGCAGGGTCAGCTCGCAGTGCAGCACGCCGCGACTTTCGAAGCCGTGCGCGGAGATGTTCTGGTTGTCCCAGCGCAGGATCGGGTAGCGGCTGATGATGGCGTTGCCGTGGTGGCCTTCGTCATACACCTTGTTCTTGCCGTAGATGCTGTGCGGCCAGATTTCCTGCGCCAGGAATTCATGCTGTGGCTGTTCGGAGTGGAAGCCATGCAACAGTCGATGCCGGTTGTGTTCGCCGCGCACCTCCTGCAGGAATACGATATCGGCGTTCAGTTCGCGCAGGCGGTCGCGCAACTCGGGCAGGATTACGCGTCGATTGAACTGGGAATATCCCTTGTGGATGTTGTAGGTGGCGATTTTCAGCGTGGTCACAACGAAATTCCTGTCTCCATCATGCGTTGCCGATCCCGCTTGTCGGCAGCTTGATCTGCCTGGCGAAGTCCAGCATGCGCTCAATGGAGATCCTGGCGCGGCGCCCGATCTCCGGATCGACATGGATCTCGTTGTTGCGGCCTTCAAGTGCCGCTGCCAGATTCACCAGTCCGTTCATCGCCATCCACGGGCAGTGGTTGCAACTGGTGCAGGTCGCGCCGTGTCCCGCCGTGGGCGCTTCAAGAAACATCTTGTCCGGAGACAATGTACGCATCTTGTGCAGGATGCCGTTGTCGGTGGCGACGATGAATTCCTGCGTTTCCGGCGAGCGCGAGGCATCGATCAACTGCGTGGTGGAGCCGACCACATCTGCCAGCATGATCACCGCGCGCGGCGATTCTGGATGCGCCAGCACTTTGGCGGCGGGATGCTGCGCCTTTAATTCGGCCAACTCCCTTGCCTTGAATTCGTCATGCACGACGCAGCTACCCTGCCATAGCATCATGTCGGCGCCGGTCTGTTCCTGTACATAGGCGCCGAGGTGGCGATCCGGCGCCCAAAGGATTTTTTTCCCTTGCTGCTTGAGGTGGCTGACAATCGGCAGTGCGATGGAACTGGTCACCATCCAGTCGGCGCGCGCCTTCACTGCCGCGCTGGTGTTGGCATACACTACCACCGTGCGATCGGGGTGTGCATCGCAGAACGCGTTGAACTCGTCCGCCGGGCAGCCCAGGTCGAGCGAACATTCCGCCTCCAGGTCTGGCATCAGCACGCGCTTCTCCGGGTTGAGTATCTTTGCCGTCTCGCCCATGAAACGGACTCCGGCAACGACGATGGTCTTTGCCGGATGCTGGTGGCCGAAGTTGGCCATATCGAGCGAATCCGATACGATGCCGCCGGTCGCCTCGGCCAGATCCTGCAAGTCTGCGTGCACATAATAATGCGCCACCAGCACCGCATCCTGCTCCTGCAGCAGGCGCTTGATGCGCGCGATCAGCTCGGTCTTTTCGCCCGCTTCCGGCTCGCGTGGCTTTCTGGCCCACGCCAGTTCCGAACTGCAAGCCGTGTTGGCATGCGGATGATCGTAAGCAATGGTTATGACGTTTTCTTTCACCTTGATTCCTTCATCTCGGGTTCCCGGTCTCCACCCGTTGCGGTAACTGCAAGATCGCCGCGCGGTTGCTCGGAGAAAATACTTTATCTGCCGCTTCCTGCCACGGCAACCAGATCTGGCTCAAATGCTCACGCGGCGACAATTGAACTACGGCCGGGGCCGGCAATTCCAGCCCGAACACATGCTCCGTGTTGTGCGTGGTGCCGGGCGGATAACGATGCCGCCACCTGGGATAGATTTCATACTCATTCTGCACCTGCCAGTCGGTCAGCGCGTAACGCATCGCCTCCAGCCCGGTCTCCTCATGCAATTCGCGGACTGCCGTCTCGCGCAGTGATTCCTCGTCATCGCGGCTGCCGGTCACCGATTGCCAGTAGCCGGGGAAATCTGCGCGCTCCAGCAGCAGTACTTCGAGCGCCGGAGTATAGATGACGATCAGCGCCGAGACCGGTTGCTTATACGGCATCGTCAAAAAATACCCAGAACGGTAGGCTCCGATATTTCCAGAATGCAGCCGTATGGATAAATATTTCCTGCGCTATCTTATGGTCATCAGCGTTCAGCCCGAGTGTTTCCCCACCATTGCGCAGCAACAATACGTAGCCTGCGGCGGGTTGCCAGGAAAGATCGCCCAGCGCATCTGCCAGCGCATCCCAGTTATTGCCGAACCATCCCGGCGCATGGATGGCTTGTGCCACGGCGGCGAGAAACGCACCCTTGCCCTTCATCCCGGCCAGGTCTGCCTCGAACAGCATATAGCCTGTCTGCTCTACCGCCTTGCGCAAATCATCCGGCGGGCAATTCAGACGATACGCTCCTGTGCCACTTACATCATTCAAGCGTGCGCACAAATTCTCCATCGCTCACTCCCTGATACGCTGAAAAGTCTGGTAATGGTCGCCGCTGTAATAGCATTCCGGCAATGGTCCGCACACAATACGCCGCGCGCCGCGACTGCGCATGGCCGGCGTGGGCACCGTGTATTCGTGGTAATAGCCGCGAGGCTTTGGCGGCAGATGCCGCTCGTAATTGCCGAACACGATGCCGTCGCGTTGAAACGGGAACGGGCCATGACCATGAATGAGGCGGAGGGTATCGCGGGCTTCGGGGGGCAGCCTGTCCAGGCTGATGTATGCCGGTCCGATGCCGGGGCGGACCATCATGTCCGCCTGCACGGCTACTGGCAGGCTCACCAGCAGCAGCGCCAGCAATTGCAGCCACAGCGCTTTGCCGCTGCGCAGCATGGCTACTCCGTCGCCACTTCTACCGTGGTCTGCGTCTGTTTGCGCAGGTGGATGTGCAACTCGCGCAACTGCTTTTCGTCCACGGCACTCGGTGCCTGGGTCAGCAGGCATTGCGCGCGCTGGGTCTTGGGGAAAGCGATCACGTCGCGGATGGATTCGGCACCGGCCATCAGGGCGACGATGCGATCCAGGCCGAAAGCCAGCCCGCCATGCGGCGGGGCGCCATATTGCAACGCGTCGAGCAGGAAGCCGAATTTCAACTGTGCTTCTTCCGCATCGATGTTGAGGGCGCGGAATACCTTGCTTTGCACTTCCTCCTTGTGGATACGAACCGAACCGCCGCCGACCTCGGAACCGTTCAAGGCGAGGTCGTAAGCCTTGGCCAGGCATCTGCCGGGATCGCTTTCCAGGAATTCAAGATGCTCGTCCTTGGGCGAGGTGAACGGGTGATGGCAGGCATTCCAGCGCCCAGCCTCCTCGTCGTATTCGAACATCGGGAAATCCACCACCCACAGCGGCGCCCAGGCCGCGCCGGTGAGGTGATTCTTTTCATGGCCGATCTTGTCGCGCAATGCGCCCAGCGCATCGTTCACGACACGGGCCTTGTCCGCGCCGAAGAAGATGATGTCGCCGTTTGTGGCGCCGGTGCGTTCGATGATGGCATGCAGCGCGGCTTCATGAAGGTTCTTGACGATCGGCGATTGCAGGCCGGTCTCGTTCAACTGGGTCGCGTCATTGACCTTGATGTAGGCCAGTCCCTTGGCGCCGTAGATACCGACGAAGCGGGTGTACTCATCGATCTCGCCGCGGCTGAACGCGCCGCCGCCCGGTACGCGCAATGCGGCCACGCGCCCATTTTCGGAATTGGCGACGCCGGAGAACACCTTGAATGCCACGTCCTTGACGGCATCGGTGACCTCGGTGAGTTCCAGCATCACGCGCAGGTCCGGCTTGTCCGAGCCGAAGCGCGACATCGCTTCCTTGTGGGTCATGCGCGGGAACGGGTTGGGCAGCGTCGCATTCAGAACTTCCTTGAACACGGTGCGGATCATGTCTTCGGTCAGCGCCATGATCTGTTCTTCCGACAGGAACGAAGTCTCGATATCCACCTGGGTGAATTCCGGCTGGCGGTCGGCGCGCAGGTCTTCGTCGCGGAAGCATTTGGTGATCTGGTAATAACGGTCATAGCCGGCTACCATCAGCAGCTGCTTGAACAACTGCGGCGATTGCGGCAGCGCGAAGAATTGGCCCGCATGCACGCGCGACGGCACCAGGTAATCGCGCGCGCCTTCCGGCGTGGATTTGGTCAGCATCGGCGTCTCGATGTCGATAAAACCCTTGTCGTCGAGAAAGCGGCGGAAGGCGCGCGCGGTCTTGTAGCGCAATATCATGTTCTTCTGCATCTGCGGGCGGCGCAGGTCGATCACGCGGTGCATCAGGCGCACGTTCTCGGACAGGTTCTCGTCGTCGAGCTGGAATGGCGGGGTGGTCGAGGAATTCAGTATCTCGATCTCATGGCACAACACCTCGACTTCGCCGCTCGGGATATTGGGGTTGCTGGTGCCTTCCGGACGGCGGCGCACGCGGCCGGTCACTCTCAGCACGAATTCATTGCGAACCGATTCGGCGATCTGGAACATCTCCGGACGGTCCGGATCGCATACCACCTGCGCCAGGCCTTCGCGGTCACGCAAGTCGATGAAGATCACGCCGCCGTGGTCACGGCGGCGGTGGGCCCAGCCGCACAGGCTGACGGTATGTCCCAGGTTGGGTACGCTAAGTTGTCCGCAATAATGTGTACGCATGATTCGATTCGATCAGATTAATAATTAATTGGAATGGTTGAAGGGATGTTGCCGATGGGCTGGAACAACGTTCGAGATCGGCGGCACCACGCCCATGGAAACGATGGTTTTCAGGGCCACGTCCACGTTGATGTTCAGCTCTATGGTTTCGGACTTGCGCACGTAAAAATAAAATCCGTTCACCGGGCTGGGTGTGGTGGGGATGAAAACGCCCACATATTCCCCGTCCAGGTGGGATGCGATCGCTTCGCTGGCCACGCTGGTCTGGAACGCCAGCGACCAGGCTTGCTGGTGAGGGTAGCGAACCAGCAATACCTTGCGGAACGAGTTGCCGTTGCTGGACAGCAGCGTGTCGCTGACCTGCTTGACGCTGTTGTAGATCGAGTTCACGAACGGGATGCGCTGCAACAGGCCATCCCAATACTGCAACATGCGCTGCCCGAACACATTGCGCGTGAGCAGGCCGGTGCCGATCACCACTGCCGCAGTCAGTATCACGCCGAGGCCGGGAATGTGGATGCCCAGCAGCTTGTCCGGGCGCCAGCTTTCCGGCAGCAGCAGCAGCGTCTGGTCCATGATGCCGATGGTCAGGTTCAGCACCCAGAAGGTGATGCCGAGCGGAACCCACACCAGCAACCCGGTCAACAGGTATTTTTTCACGCGTCGTTCCCGGCGACCGGACAACTGGCACACGGTGCGGTTTCGCACTTGCTGGCAGGTTTGTCCTTGAAGTCGGTGGCGTAATAACCGCTGCCCTTGAACTGGAATCCGGCGGCGGACAGCTGCTTGCTGAACGTTTCCTTGCCGCATTCCGGGCAGGTGCTCAACGGCGCGTCGCTGAGCTTCTGCATCACATCCTTCTGCGCGCCACAACTGCTGCAGCGGTATTCGTAAATGGGCACGATATGCTCCTTATCGATTGATCGTGAAAGTCGCACATTATACCTTAAGCAACCGCTGATATTCCGCAGCGGGCAATTGCTGCATCGGATAACCAGGATGGGAGTAGTCGGCCTGATTTTAGCCCAGACCTTGCCTTTTCTGCTTGCAGCTTATGCAGAGCGGGAAGGATGCAATTGACGGGTTATGTCCTGCAGTAACGCAGCAAACGGCCCCGGTATGGGCTGCCGTCGTGCAATGGCAAGTTCAGCATCGTTTCAGACAATGTAAATCCGGCCAGTGCCATGCAACGGTTGAATGCGCTGCGGTTGCTGCGGTTCGGGTCGATGATCAGCACTTCGGCGCGGGGTGCGGCGTGCAGCAGGATAAATGCCGCCAGTTGTTCGGGGTGATCGCGCTGGTACAGCACATCGCTGCCGATGATCAGGTCGAATTCGCCCAGATCGGGATTGTCGCGCCCCCAATTCCCGGTGCAATATTTCATTTCAGGCAGAAGATTGAGCAGCAGATTGGCGTGCAGGAATGTCGCAGCCAATGGGTGACAATCGCTGGCCGTGATGTCGCCCTGTCGCCGATGGATAACCATGCTGGCCAGTCCCAGTCCGCAGCCGATTTCCAGCACGCGACGTGACTGCAATTCCCATCCCTGCATCAGGTCGGCCAGTTTCTGTGCCGATGGCCAGACCAGGCCGAACAGCGGCCAGCAGGCCGAAGAGATGCCGGCTGCTTCGGCTTCACCAGCAGGGTCGTAGTATTGCTGCCGGTCGAGCAGCGAGCGGATGTGCAGGTCGGCCCCGCCGGCAATGGCAACCTGCTGCCATTTCACCTCATAGCCGGGCATGGAAGTTCAGATCAATATCTTCGCCGTTGCTGCGGAACGGCGGGACCGCGTGTCTCGATATGGCGAAAGGTGATGCGCCCCTTGCTCATATCGTAGGGAGAGAGTTCCAGGGAAACCTTGTCACCGGCGATGATACGGATGTGGTTCTTGCGCATCTTGCCGGCGCTGTAGGCGATGAGTTTGTGACCATTCTCCAGCGTGACGCGAAAACGCGAGTCAGGCAGGACTTCGTCCACCTGGCCATTCATTTCCAGCAGTTCTTCCTTGGCCATTAATCTGCGCCACGGATGTTCGACGCTTGCTGGCCTTTGGGGCCGGCAATGATGTCGAAATTCACCCGTTGACCCTCGGTCAACGTCTTGAAACCCGCGCTCTGGATGGCGGAAAAATGCGCGAACAGATCATCGCCGCCATCTTCCGGTGTAATGAAGCCGAAGCCCTTGGAATCGTTAAACCACTTTACTGTGCCTGTAGACATATCTTGAATCTCCTTAAAATCAAACTAACGGGGACGGATCCCTGATCGAGGCGATGGTCAAGAGGCAAGTAGATGAAGGGAGAAATACCACGGGTATGTGGATAAAGAACCAGACACAATGACAGCACTTGAGAATCGCTGGCGCGCACTATGCACTGTATTGCGCGCAAAAGCAAATGAAATCAATCGCTGCCCGGTAACTTTGCCGGTCAACTGCAGGCTTCCATCGGCAATAAACAGGTGACAACAATTAACCTGTTGCGGCCATGCAATTGGGTGAAATTGCATGGCAAGCAAGTCAGCGCCGGTTTCCCCATGCACCAAAATGGATGGAAAAATTTGTCATATGCATGCCGGTTGTGCGCGAATACGCAAGCTGGCGCAGCGTGGTTGATGCAAAACCTTGACTTGCCTGGAGTTGAGTTGCGGGCATGGTTATTGCGTGCATGCTTGTTCAGTAACACTCATTCAATCTTGGACAGGTGGATAAAAAGTAATGTGATGAGCATGAAATTCCGGTATCACGTCATACCCGACAGGGTTGGCACCGGTGTGACGATTCTAGATTCGGAAACAGGCGTCATTCAATATCCTGCCTGCTGGCAAGACCTTGCCGCATTTTATTATTATCTGGTGGAGCGGGGTCGGGTCGAAGAAGCGCAAAAACTGCTGGCTGACAGCATGGCGGGCAGCAAGCCGATCACCAATATGCTGGTGTCCATGTCCTCACCTCAATCCGCCAACAGCAGTTCATGCTAGAGGCAGCCTTCGGGTTGTTGCTTTGGACGCAACCGGGATGTCAACCTTCGCAACCGGGTGAAGGCGCAAATTATTAAAACTTCGTTCGATGGTCATCAATAGCTGATCTTTCTCCTGAACAGAGCAGATGCGCATGCTGCTCGGCGTGTTTTCTGTTGATTACGCCGATACTAAGCCAAACAACTTTTCTGATAATATGATTTACTCCAGTCCCGAACCCAACTGGGATGGTTTGTCCGGTTGCGGAAATAATCTGCCAATGGATCGAGACATATCGGGGCCTGTTTCTTGTTTTGGCAATTGGAGACTTAATCATGAAGCTCGCAAAACAAATCTTTGATCAAGCCAATTACACTATGAAGATGTATGGCCGCTACAAGGAGATTTTCAAGCGTTTCTTTAACAGCGCCAAGTTTCTGACGCAAGCGGATACCCCAGTCGAAGGTGTGGTGCTGAAACCGATGCTGGAGGAGAATTATTTCGATGTCTTCTTTAGCGGTGTGCGAATTCGCTTTCTTTTTCTGGCGAATTACGGCGAGGATGGGGTATTCGCGGGGAAGATCGTTGCCGTACGCGTGTGGCCAACTTTTTCCGAGACGCCAGACATCATTGCCAGTTTCACATTTGACGGCGAAGGATTTGCCAATTTCGAACTCGCAAACGACAGCGACAAAATCAATATCGAATTCAAGGCAGCGGAAATCGTTCTATTGGTTCTGGATGCGGTGGTCAGGAAGCCGTTCCCCTGACCTGAAGACGGGTTGGGGATGATGTACCGGCGAGCGACTGTCCTGCCTTCCTGCGCGATCAACTGATCTCGGCCAGCAGTCGCTGCACCATCTGTTCTGCCTGTCGCGCGTAGCCGCCGCCAAACAGGTTGGCATGGTTGAGGATGTGATAAAGGTTGTACAGGATCTTGCGCGTTGCATAGCCCGCATCCAGCGGCCAGGCAGCGCGGTAGGCGGCGTAGAAATCCGCGGCGTAGCCACCGAACAGCTCGGTCATCGCGATGTCGCATTCTCTGTCGCCATAATAGGCGGCAGGGTCAAAGATGGTCGGCGCGCCATCCGCAACAAAGGCGTGGTTGCCGCTCCACAGATCGCCGTGCAATAGCGAGGGCTGCGGCGTGTAGCCGGTAAAGAAGGCGGGCAGCGCGTCCAGCAATTTCCCGCCCAGTCGCTGTAACTGGCCATCGTGGCCGTTCTCCCGTGCAAGTTGCAATTGAAACCCCAGCCGTCGCTCGCGCCAGAAATCGATCCAGTCGTCCTTCCAGCCGTTCGGCTGCGGCGTGGTACCGATGAAGTTATCCGCGGCAAAGCCGAATTGCATTGCGGAATGCCGATGCAATGCGGCGAGTCGTTCGCCGAGCGATGCTGCGTCGCCGCGCGATCCCAGTTCCAGGTATTCGAGCACCAGATAGCTCTGGCTGCCTGCTATGCCGTGCGCGATGGCGCTCGGGACCTGGATGGTACGGTTGCTGCGATCGCGGCCAGCCCGGCGGCTTCGGCGACGAACATCCGGTGATGGCGCGCAGCGTTGAGCTTGAGGAAGTAGCGCGCGCCATCGGTGGCTTCCAGTCGATATGATTCATTGATGCTGCCACCGCCGACCGGTGTCGTGCTGCGCAATGCGAATGGGTGCTGTGTCGTCGCGCTGATGGCGGTGGCAAGGTGAGTCAGGAGGGAAGGGTTCATATCTGCCATTCGATAAACCTCGCCATTCCCGCCGGCGCGGGTATGGCGGGAAGAGATCACACCTTGAACCGAAGATCGCCATGACCGGTGAATTCGAACATCGGTCCCCAGGCCACTTCCCAGTAGTACCCGTCAGGGTCGGTAAAGTAGCCGCTGAAACCACCCCAGAAAGTGTCCTGCGGTGCCTTGGCAACATGCGCGCCTGCAGAGGCAACTCGGGTGAAGATGCTCGCGATCTCTTCCTTGCTGCGCGCGTTATAGGCAAGGGTAAAACCCCGAAACATACCGGGTGTGGGCAGCTTCACTTCTTCCTCTATGTCCTCGGCCAGTTTATCCAGCGGGTAGAGCGAAAGCCACACACCAGGTAACGGAATGAAGGTGACGCCCTCATTTTGAGTCAGGGGCGCGGTGGAAAATATCTCGCGATAAAACGAGGTGGCGCGCTCAAGATCGGCCACGCCGAGGGTGATGACGGTCATGCGCGGAATCTTCATGCTTCCTCCGGTGTCGACGTGCGATACGGGCGGTAAATGGTTACAGGCTGATGGAATACCCGAATTTTTCCTGGAACAGCGCGTCCAGTTCGTCGCGCCCGGGCGCATGGTTCTGGCCGCCGCGGTGCGCGATCTTGATCGAGCCCATCAGCGAAGCGATACGTCCGGTCGTTTCCCAGTCCCAGTTCTGCTGGATGCCGTGCAGCAAGCCCGCGCGGTAGGCATCGCCGCAGCCGGTGGGATCGAGTACCTCGCTGGCCGGCACGCTGGGGATGCGAATCTCGTTGCCGCCGGTGTGGATCGTCGAACCTTCGCCGCCTTGTGTGACCACCAGTGCCTTTACCTGCGCGGCGATCTCCTCCAGTGTCTTGCCGGTCTTTTCCTGCAACATCCTGGCTTCGTAGTCGTTCACCGTGACATAGGTCGCCTGCTCGACAAAATTCAGCAACTCTTCGCCACTGAACATGGGCATACCCTGGCCGGGATCGAACACGAAAGGGATGCCTGCCTGGTAAAATTCACGTGCATGCTGCAGCATGCCGTTGCGTCCGTCCGGCGAAACGATGCCAAGCGTGACACCCACAGCTTCGTCAACACTGTTCCGTTCCGAAAAGCTCATCGCGCCCGGGTGAAAAGCGGTGATCTGGTTGTCGTCGAGATCGGTGGTGATGAAGGCCTGGCCGGTGAAGGTGCCAGGAACATGACGAATGTGTCCCTGCCACAGGGACAGCCTCTCCAGGCGCGCAGCGTAGGCGCTGAAGTCGTCGCCCACCGTCGCCATGATCAGCGGATGGCCACCGAGAAGTTTCAGGTTATAGGCGATATTGCCCGCGCAGCCACCGTATTCGCGGCGCATCTCCGGCACCAGGAACGCGACATTCAGGATATGGATCTGCTCGGGCAGGATGTGTTTCTTGAATTGGTCGGGAAACACCATGATGGTGTCGTAGGCCATCGAGCCGCATATCAGTGTATTCATAAATAATCGCCGGATAGAGTTCGCAGTGGGTGGATTATAACTGCCTCAGGCCTGTCGTCCGTAGAACCATTTGAGCAGGAACGGCGGTGCCATGGTGGTGACCGCGATGACGATGAGCAGCGCGGCATACAACTCGCTGTCCATGATGCCCTGGCTGAAGCCGAGCTGGGCAAAGATCAGCCCCACCTCGCCGCGCGGCACCATCGACAGGCCGATGGCGATCTGGTTGCGGCGCGGCACGCGGATGCAGAATCCGGCGGCGAACTTGCCGGCAAAAGCCACCAGCAGCAGCATCCCGGCCAGGCCCCAGATGAAGGCCGAACCCCAGTTCACCGACTTGAGGTTGAGGGAGACGCCCACCATCACGAAGAACAGCGGGGAAAAGGTGTGGATCAGCGGGCGCATCTGCTCTTCCAGGCGGTGCGCCAGTTTCGGGCTGGGCTTGAATTCCAGGGCAGGTGCATTGCCCATCCACAGCCTGAAACCGAAATGCTGGCTGAATGCCAGTCCCGCCGCGAAGCCGCCCATGATCTCCGGTGCGCCGACGGCATGCGCCAGCCAGGAGAACAACAGGATCAGCGACAGTGCCATGGTCAACAACAGGCCGGGTGTGGCGGCGTTCTGGTCGAGCCGATCGATCACAGTGGACGCCAGTTTCGCGATCAGCGGCGTCAGTATCATGAACGCCAGGATGTACAGGCCGACTTCGCCCAGGGCATGCAGCGATACCTGTTCCTCAACTGCGGATTGATACAGGAATGCGAGCGCCAGTACGCCAAGAATGTCATCCAGCACCGCTGCACCGATGACGATCTGCGCCTCGTCGGACTGGCGCTTGCCGAGGTCGTCCAGCACGCGCACGGTGATGCCGATGCTGGTGGCAGTGAGCGTGCCGCCGATGAACAGGGCGGTCATTTCCGGCAGGCCGAACAGCCATGCGCTGACGCCATAGCCCAATCCGAACGGCAGCGCAAAGCCGAGCAGCGCCACGATGATGGGCTTGCTGCCGGAGCGCGCCAGTCGGCTCAGGTCGGTATCCATGCCGACCTCGAACAGCAGCAGGATGATGCCGATCTCGGCCAGCAATTTCATGGTGGTGTCGGGCGACACCCAGCCCAGTACGGAAGGACCGATCAGCAGTCCTGCCAGCAGTTCGCCGATCACCGAGGGGATGCCGAAGCGCGCCGCCGTTTCCGACAGCAGCCGCGCCGAGATCAGGATGATCGCGAGGAAGAGAAAAAATTGGTGTAGTTCCATGCTGGTTGCCGTATCAGGTTCAGGTCTGGCCGGCCTCAGGTCCCTTGCCGACCCGGAATCCAGGCTGCTGGTAGCCTTTCGTTTCCAGAACACTCGGCACCGTCGAGGCGTTGCCATCCCTGAGCGCATAATAATGCGGCGACATGATCTCGACGCCGGCGGCATCGAATTTGTCCAGTATGTTCGTGTGCAAGTCCGAGTAGATGTTCGCCATGTATTGAGGCTCCCTGGTATAGGCATTGATCTCGTGGGTGACGAAATAATCATCCAGCGAGGTTTGCAGCACGAATGGCGCAGGCTTCTTGAGCACATGCTCCGTGTCAATGGCGGCCTGCACCAGCAATTCCTCGACTTGCCGCCAGGGTACGTCATATCCGATGGTGACCGAAGTGTGCAGGATCACGCCGTCTCCGTCCGCCGCAGATGTGCTGTAGTTTATGATCTGCGAGCTCATCACCAGCGAATTCGGGATGGTTACGATCACTTCCTTGATGGTATTGACGCGGGTCACCAGCAGGGTCTTTTCGACCACGTCCCCGACAGAGTCGCCGACCTGTATCCTGTCGCCGAGTTTGAACGCGCGCGTGTAGGTCAGGATGATGCCCGCCACGATGTTGGAGATCGCCGATGAAGAAGCGAATGAAATGATCGCGCCCAGCACCAGGCCGACCCCCTGGAAGGCCTGCGAACTTGAGCCGGGTATATAGGGGTAGGAACTGATCAGCGCCGTCACGATGATCAGGAAGCGGATGATCTGGTAGGTGGGTCGCGCCCAGTCCTGATAGAACCAGTCGAACTTCAGCTTGCCGCGTTCGATCAGCTTGAACACATAGGAAATGAACTTCAAAACATAGAAGGCAATCAACCCGATGACGAATATGTGGGCCAGGTTAGGGATGTACCTGATGAGGGCGCTGAAGATCGAGACGAACGGGGTGATCAGGTAATCCAGTATCCTGGAACTCAGCTCCCGCGTTTCCGGAAAGAAACTCAGGATCAGTGGCAGGAAGAAATACAGGCACAGCAGTATCACGAAGATGCGCGCAGATTTGAGCGTCATCAAAACGATACGCTCGATCCGTCTGGCTGAAACCACTTCGACCTGCTTGAAATGTATCCCGCCTTTGCGGCGATCATGCAGGAAGGATGCCTTGTCCTTCAGCCATGCAAACGCGCGGTTATTCCAGTGCAGCGCCTGCCACAGCACGAGCATGGAAAGCAGGGTGAGCGCCGCTCCCAGGCCATAGGTTTTCCAGTGGTGATGGGTACGATAATTTTCCAGGGCGGCCTGGATGTGTGCCAGGGTTTGCTGGGTAAGTTCGTCTGCGGATTTGCCGGTATTTTCCGCGTCCCGTGGGGTAATGACCATCAGGATGCTTTCATCGGTGCCTATGCCGAACCCTTCCGGCAATTTGATGATCCTGATCCCGGATATATCCGCCTTGCTGTCGGCGAAGACCTGGATGTTCTGCTGGATCAGTCTGGCGCGATTTTCCGGCGTCAGTTCGCCAGTCAGGCTGTTCGAAACCAGGGCGACCTCGGAGCCGGCGAACAGCACCGGGAATCCGGCCATGGATTGCACCACCTGCGTCGCGGATTGCGCAAGCGGCGCGGCTATGTCTGCAGGTGTGGCGGGCTTGTCCTGTGCGGCAAGTGATGTGTTCATCACCAGCAGGCAGAGTAAGGAACAAAACGCCAACATGATCCGCTTTGCCATGACTTTATTCTCCAATGGGTAGTTCAATCCGTTGCTTGTCGTGCGGCAGCGCCGGCAATACCTTGCATCCTGCGCGTGTCTGTGCGGATTCAGGCATCCCGGCGTCCACTTTCAGTGCGCATGGGTGGGATCTGCAGTTGCACGTTCCTTGTGCTCCTCGCGCATCTCCAGCAGGAACTTGTCCTTGTTGCTGCCGATGATGACCAGCAGCACGGCCGAGTAGATGAAGGTGGACAGCATGATGACTCCGATCACCACGGCCTTGAACATCTCGAGATATTGGAACGAGGCCGGGATCATGGTCAGCATCACGATCGACAGCCCACCCTTGATGCCGGCAAAGGTCAGCACGCCCCACCAGCGCAGATTGATATCGGCCATCTTGTCAGTGCTGTTCGAGACCCAGGCGAACAGCGCCATCATCACTGCGCGTATCACCGTGGTAGCCAGGAACAGCACCAGAATCTCGAACTTGTATTGCCACAGCAGTTTCAGGTCGATCATTTCCGCCATCGCCACGAACAGGATGGTATTGGCCACCAGCGCCAGCAGCTGTACGTCTTCCTTGGTGCGCAGATGCCGGTCGCGTTCCTCGATGGTAGCCTTGATGCGCCGCAGCGCACCGGCAATGACGCCGGAGGAAGGATCGCGATTCTGGGCTTCACGCTGAAGTTCGGTTTCGTCGCTGTCGATGCGGGTGTTCTCCTCGTCTATGGCCTGGGTCATCATGTGGTTGACCGTGATCGTGGCAAAGATGCAGGACAGGATGCCCGACAGGTGCATGTGCGAATGCCCGCCCAGCATATTGAGCAGGACGGAGAAATGCTCGGACAGCGCAAACGCGCCATAGCCGGTGATGATCAGCACCATCATCTCGGCGATGCGGTTCTCCGTGGTCTTCAGCACGGTCAGGCCGATGAAGCCGATCACCACGCCGACGGCGACCGAGCCGAGTACCACTGCGCCGGTGATCTGTGCCACATAACCGGTGGTGATGTCGCCGCCGCCCAGCACGTACAGCCCGACGAACACGAACACGATCAGTGCCGTGGCATCGTTGAACAGGCTTTCGCCCTCGGCCAGGATCTTCAGCCGGTGCGGCAGGTCGAACTTGGAAAAGATGCTGACCACGGAAACCGGATCGGTCGCCAGCACCATGGCGAACAGCACGATCACCGCCGCCGTGGACAAGGCATAGTCGGCGAACAGCCAGCTGGAGACGAATAACGCCATCATCACCGAGAGCAGGACGGCGACCACGGCCAGGTAGAGCAGGCTCAGGCCATGCTCCTTCAGGTCCGCCACCTTGAGCTCCAGTGAATCGGATATGAGCAGGATGGGCAGCAGCAGGATCACCAGCGAGGCAAAATGCTCTGCGTCCCCGGTCAGCACCGGTACCTGTTGCAGGCCGAAATGAACCACGAACGAGAGCGCGATCAAGCCGAGCGGCGAGGGTATCCTGAGCTTGTCCTCAAGCTGCAGCGCCAGGAACAGGATCACGGTGATCGCCAGCAAAGTTATAATCAAACCGTTGTCACCCCAATTTATAGCGCAATGGTTTATTGTCTCACACTCCCGCGCGGCCACATTGAGCCGGGAACGACGTGATCAGATTTCAACTTGACCGGGATATTCCCATGGAACTGTTGCAACACATCTACAACTGGCTGCTGGAGAGCGCCCGGGTTCCCTGGTTCTTCATCGCCGACACGCCGATCGACCTGTTCCGGTTGATCGGCCTGATATTCATCCTGGTCGTGGTCTGGCGCATCGGCATCATGTTCGAGCAGGCCCTGGCCAGGGTCGGCAGCAGGCATGACCAGCAATCCAGCCCGGGATGGTTCGCGCTTAGCCGTATCAGCCGCTATTTCATCTGGATACTGGGCTCGTTCATCGGCCTGAGTTACCTCGGTTTCGACATGGCCAGCTTTGCCGTGATCGGTGGTGCGTTCGGCGTCGGTCTGGGTTTCGGCCTGCAGAACATCATCAGCAACTTCGTCTCGGGCATCATCATGCTGGTCGAAAAGACCGTCAAGGTCGATGATTTCGTCGACCTGCAGTCCGGAGTTATCGGCAGGGTGGCCGAGATCAACCTGCGCTACACGCGCATCACCACCACCGACCTGATCGATATCATCGTGCCCAATTCCGAATTCATCAGCGGCCGTGTGATCAACTGGACCCTGGGCGAGCGCGTGCGCCGGATCCATGTCCCGTTCGGCGTGGCCTATGGCGCGGACAAGCAACTGGTCAGGGAGGCGGCGATAGCCGCTGCAGCAAGCGTTGCCGGCACCGAGAATGGCCCCGGACGCGAAGCGGATGCATGGCTGGTCAAGTTCGGGGATAGCAGCCTGGATTTTGAACTGGTGGTGTGGGTAGGACCGAATGCCATTGCTTCGCCGGGGAGTACCCAGGCAAAGTATCTGTGGGCGATCGAAGACGAGCTCAGGAAAAGAAACATCGAGATCCCGTTCCCGCAACGGGACCTGCATATACGCTCCGGCACCCTCGCGGTCACGCTGGACAAGTCCGCCTGATATTTGCGCCCGGGTGGCGAACGCTCGATCCGGTGGCTTGATTCGTCCCGGCGTTACTCGTCTTTTGCCTTGGTCAGCGGTTTGCCCAGCGCGCGGGAGTAGAACTTTTGCGCAAGCGGCGCCGGATAAACCATGACCAGCAATGCGGTCACCGTGATGCTGACCAGTACCACCATGTAGGTGGTATCGCGTATCACCTCGCCGCCCACCACGCCGAATTGCAGCGGCAGGGCGGCCAGCACGGCGGATGCCAGTCCCTTCGGCGCCATCATCGAGGTGATGGCGGCTTCGCGCAGGTCGTAACTGTCATCGTTGAATACGTAGCGGGTAAGCAGCAGGCGCAAGGCATAAATGATCAGCACCATACCGACAGCGCCCACGGCCAGGTTCACTTCGCTAAAATGGATCGAGATGCCGAGATAGACAAAGAAGTAGGTCTGCAGCAGGAACACGGCCTCGCGGAAAAAGGTCAGGTCCATTTCGCTCAGCGGCACGATGTTCAGGTCGATGCTTGGGATGCGGTCGAGGCGGAACTTCTCGAAATTGGTCAGCGTAACGCCGAGGGCGAGCGCGGCGATCGCGCCGGAAAACCCCAGCATCTCGGTCAGGCCATAGACGATGAACACATAGGCGAGAGTGGAAGTGATGGTGTTGGGGAAGTCGCGCACCTTGCCCAGCACCATCAGCCAGCCGATGCCGCCGAGCAGGCCGATCACCGCCGCAAACACCAGCGAGGCCAGCACGCCGCCCACCAGCTTGCCCGGTTCAACGCCGCCCTGGATATGGATCTGCAGCAGCGCGAACACGCCGACGATGCACAGCACGTCGCTCAGCGCCGACTCCAGCACCAGCACGGTGCAGGTCCTTTCCGGCAGGCGCAGGGCTTTCGCCAGCGGAATCACCACGGCCGGTGAGATGCTGCCCAGGATGACGCCCAGTATCGTGGCGGGCAGCAGCGTCAATCCCATTGCGTAAACGCCGAACAGGACGACGACGACGATGGTTATCACGACGCTGGCGAGGGTCAGCAGGCCGGTCGTGCGCAGTGACTGGCCCAGCACTGCCAGGTTCAGCGAAGTGCCGCCCTCGAACAGGATCAGCACCAGGGCAATGGTGGCGATGAGGGAGCCGATCTTGCCGAAATCCTCCGGCGTGGCCAGACCCAGCAGGGGACCGATCACGATGCCGACCAGCATCAGCACCAGCACGTCAGGGATATTGGTTTTGCGAAATTGCAGCGACAGGAAGTGCGCAAAGAACACCATCAGGCCAATGATCAAAATCGTAATGGACATGCATGAGGCTCCCGCAACCGTTTGGCCGATTGTACATTACCCGGGTGCATCCAATATTACGAGTCATGCATGGGATCGTCTTTTGGTTGCCGAATCGCCCGAAAGTGGATGCCGGCGAATCGCGGGAACTCGTCACGGCCAGATCGAGACACACTATTCAACGTCTCAGGTTAATATTACGCCTCACCGGATTCGTCATGCGCAAGTATGCACTCAGGCAAGCACACTATGGATATGGATCAATTTCTCGGACTGGGAAGCAGTTCCAAAGAACCGCAACGGGCGCGCGAGCGCCTGCAACTGTACATCAACCTGAAGCTATCCTCGTCCGGGCAACCTGCCTGCGAGGAGGGCAGCGACAGCGGTTTTCTCGATGTTGCCAAAAATCTGCTCAAGAGCTACCGCGAAAAATCGCGCCTGCTATCGGGCTATCTGTGCCCGCCCGACCAGCGCATCCAGTCTTTCATTGACGATTACCTGGCCGATGTTGCCGAGGGCGAGGTGCCGCGCCTGCCGGGCAACACGCTGATCCTCGACCGCCACGGAGTGGCACGTGAACTGTCACTGCCGGTCAGGATGGACGAATACAGGAGCGAATATGTCAGCAGCTATCGCATCCGCAACGGCATCCTCAACAACCCGCTCAATGACAGGCGCACGACCAAGGGCTCATTCCATGTGGCCGAAGGAGGGCTGCCCATCCCCGCCGACAAGATAGCGGTGCCAAAGCTGGTGTATGCGCGCCTGCTCAAAGCCGCGCTGAATCCGCCGGACGATCTGCTGCGCCTGCCCTTTACTGCCGGACAAAAGGAGGAAGCAAAGATGTTCGTGTCGTTGCTGCTGCGGCCGACGGTGTGTCCCGAGATCCCCGGCATCGAAGCGGAAACGAACATGGAGATCCGTTTTTTTGCCCCCGGCAGCCTGGTGAGCAATCTCGATTTCGTCGAGAGCATTTTCGGCAATGGCGGTAATCCGGTGCTGGCCTCCAACGATGCCGGCCTCGATGTGGAACACTGGTCCGGACACAGCGGCTGCGTCATCCTCGCGCCGCATCTGGTCAAGCTCACCAAGAAGGAACTGGGCCTGCCGCACTGCGATAACGCCACGCCGCGCCAGCTGGAGGATGGCATGTGCTGGCGTGACGAGAGCGAACTCTATAACGGCGGCGACGCCTTCAAGATCACCGCCCGTGATGAGCGCGGCGTGATCGTCACCCTGCTGGCGGACAATTATTTCGGCTATTGCAAGAAAGAAGTCAAGACGCAGATCAGCTATGCCGCCAACCTGTTCGGCCTGGCCGAAGAAGAGCATGCCGGCGGCGCACTGGCTTTTCCGCGCCACAATCACGGTGAAGAATTCGGCGTGGACAGCGTCACCCGCGGAGACGGCTACAGTTTCGAGGATGTGGCGGCGAACTACGCCGACTTGATGCACCTGCATCCACAAGGCTACGGCATCGACAAGCAGTATCCCGAGGTGATCTATTTGCCGCAGGTGGTGCGCATGGATCTGCCCAGCCAGACCATCAACTGGATCAAGGATGGCAAGCTGCAATCCATCAAGCTGCAACCCGGCAAGATATACATCCAGCCAAATGGCTACAAGATCGAGATGCAGAAGCATCCCGGCGCGCCTTCCTGGCGGCTGGTGGGCACCGACGCGGAAGGCACTTTCTGCCACAAGCCCTGTACCGTATCGGGCGGCGGGAAATCTGAGATTTCCAAGTCCATGACCGACGCGGTGATCTACGCGCCGCTGTTCGTGGCCGATCTGGAACACGATCTCGATCATGTCGAAGCCATTTTCGAGCGGGACTACAGCAAGCGTTTCAAGCCCGGCTTCGAGTCCGGTGATCGCGACCCCACGCGCAAGTTGCTCAGTGCGGAGCGCAGCCTTGGCTCGGTGATCAAGGTGCTCACGCCCTCTCCCCACTACACCGACGAGTTCAACGCATGGCTGGCCAGTGTCCACGACCATATATTCGCGCTGGTGTTTGTCATCAAGCGTATGTATCTCCCGAAGTGGGGCAATAATTGGCGCAAGTATTTTTCGGTAGACTTCGTTAATGGTCATCCGGGGCATGAACTGAAATTGGGCGAAAGAAAGCTGGTCGGTTCCTATTTGCGCGTCGGCTTCACGGAAAAAGGGGCATGGCGCGTATTCAAGATGCGCCAGGATTTCATTCCCGCCGAAAAAGTGCAGATGGAAGACGACATCAGTGTCTCGGTTGTCGTCCCTGCCGAAATGCTGCCCAACACCTCACCCAAAAGCGATGACCTGTCGGTAAAGCTGGTGCGCAATTGCGAGTACCGCCTGTTCCAGCGCCCGGATGATGCGATCCATCGCGGTTTCGACAAGCAGACCGAAAAAGACCTCTCACAGCACGACAACTTCCTGGCAAATTTCGAGCCGCTCAAGGGTGAAGCGCTGACCCAGATCATCGAAGACGTGGCAGGATTCGGTAAATACACCAAGCCGATGCGCAAAATGCTTCAGCAAGCACACGACGCAGGTCAGGCTGTGGTGTCATCCGCCCATCCTCGCATGGTTGACGGCAAGCCAAGCAAGAACCCGCGCTACCTGCAGTTGCGTCACGACATCGCCGATCCGGTACGGCGCTATGTCGCCGAGATCGGCGCTCGTTTCAGTCGCCGCGTACCGCTCGGCACCGCCGTGGTGGAACCGGTTAACGCCGTGCTCATCGGTCGCCGCAACAATCCGCCGTCTGACGGCATTCGTCCGCTGGCAGTATTCAACCCGATCCACTACCAGGAATTGCCCGAACTTTTCATGGACTTTGTGTGCAGCCTCACCGGCAAGTCGCCTTCCACCACCGGTGCGGGCAGTGAGGGCGCGCTCACCAAGGGTCCGTTCAATGCACTGCGTCCCGCGATCGACCTGAATAACGCGCTGGTGTCGTTCATACTCAGTGGCTATGCCGGATACTCGACCGCCGCCGGATACATTGGCCCAAGTGTGCGTGTCGATCACGACATCAGCCTGCTGGTGCCGGAAATCTGGTCGCGCCTGACACCGCAATCTCGCGATCCGCGCTTCCTGATCGAAAATGGCTACCTGGAAAAGGTCGAGGACTTCGACTATCAGGGGCGCCTGATCCAGGCCAGCCGTCTGGGCTATCGCATCACCGAACGTTTTGTATACGGTTTCATGGGCAAGATGTTCGATGCTCCCCGTGCGGTATTCGGCGAGCACATCCTCAAGCCGGAAACCCAGAGCCTGGAAGTGTTCGTTGATGGCGTGGAAAATATCGTTGAAGCCCAGCAGATGGTTGCGGCGCGCTACCTGAAAGTCGGCAGCGTGGAGGATGCCTGTCCGCCGCTCAAGGCACTGCTATACATCATGGCGACCGGCAGTTACCAGGGCATGGACGTGCACCACCCCACCATCCGCAACCTGTTTACCCGCGAAGCGCTGCTCGCTTCCGACTGGTACCAGGAACGTCTTGAAATAAAGCAGGCACGGGATATTCAACTGTGGCAGCGCCATATCGATACCCTTGATGCCTTTGTCAGCCGCGCCAGCCACCGCGATGTGGCAGAAAAATTCGACATCCAGAGCAGGATCGAAGGAGCCAGAGCCAAGCTCGGGCAGTTGCGCGGCAGTGCCTACCTACAAAGCCTGCGCGGTACCATAGGCGCTGATCCGATTGGCAAGGGGCGATCCGGAAAATAAGACGAATGCCACTCGAGTATGAGTGTCGGGAAAGATATCAACGGGATCGGCTCAGTTTGTCCCAATTGATCGCGAATAGTTGAGTTGCTTGAAAGCGGAACTTGGTGATTAGCGGGAAGGTGCCACAAGAGGAAGAATAAATGCACAACAATTTTCACCCGATGAAGCACTGACGGATGATGCAAAAAATCTCGCAATGGGTGGTACTAAAATGACAGCAGTTCCAGGCGAAGGGGAATCCGGGGTTAAGCCACCATCTGATTTTACCAAGGCTTTGGAGCCAACCCCCTTCGAATGCAACCAGCTTGTCACCCTGTTTAATTCCAGACGCAATGTTGAGCTGGAAAGTGCTGCTCGCCTGATGATTGAGCAGTATCCGAATTCCGGATTTGTCTGGAAGGTGTTGGGAGCAACCCTTTATCTGCAAAATAAGGATTTCCTGCCGGCAATGAAAAGGGCGGTGGAACTATTGCCGGATGATGCCGAGGCGCACAGTAACCTGGGCAATGTACTGCGAAATATTGGGCGAATCGACGACGCGGTGGCAAGCTGTCGCAGGGCGCTGGAGATCAACCCGGATTACGCCGATGCGCACAGCAATCTGGGCAATGCCATGAAAGATCTTGGGCAACTCGATGATGCGGTGGCAAGCTATCGCCGGGCGCTGGAGATCAACCCGGAATACGCCGAGGCACATAATAATCTGGGCAATGCACTGCGAGATATCGGACAACTTGACGACGCGGTGGCAAGCTACCGCCGGGCGCTGGAGATCAGGCCGGATTACGCCGAGGCACACAGCAATCTGGGGAATGCTCTGCGCGACCTCGGACAATTCGACGACGCGGCGGCAAGCTGTCGCCGGGCGCTGGAGATCATACCCGACTTCGCTGAGGCACATAATAATCTGGGCAATGCCCTGCGAAACCTCGGGCAACTCGACAACGCGGTGGCAAGCTGTCGCCGGGCGCTGGAGCTCAAACCCGACTTCGCTGAGGCGCACAGCAATCTAGGCAATGCCTTACTAGGACTCAAGCACTTGGACGAAGCGCTGGCAAGTTACGACAAGGCCGTTGCCATCAAGCCAGATAACGTAGAGGCTTACTACAATCGTGGCATCGCCTTAAAACAACTCAAGCGTTTAGACGAGGCGCTGGCAAGTTATGACCAAGCCATTGCCATCAAACCAGACTATGCAGAGGCTTACAGCAACCGCGGCAACGTCTTGCAAGAACTCAAGCGTTTAGACGAGGCGCTGGCAAGTTATGACCAGGCCATTGCCATCAAACCAGACTATGCAGAGGCTTTCAGCAACCGCGGCAACGCCTTAAAGGAACTCAAGCGCTTGGACGAAGCGCTGGCAAGTTATGACCAAGCCATTGTCATCAAACCAGACTACACAGAGGCTCACTACAACCGTGGCAACGCCTTGAAAGGACTCAAGCGCTTAGAGGAAGCGCTGGCAAGTTATGACCAAGCCATTGCCATCAAACCAGACTATGCAGAGGCTTTCAGCAACCGCGGCAACGTCTTGAAAGAACTCAAGCGCTTGGACGAAGCGCTGGCAAGTTATCACCAAGCCATTGCCATCAAACCTGACTTCGCGGAGGTTTACAGCAATCGTGGCATCGCCTTGAAAGAACTCAAGCGTTTAAACGAAGCGCTGGCAAGTTATGACCAAGCCATTGCCATCAACCCAGACTATGCAGAGGCTTACAGCAATCGCGGCCTCGCCTTGCAGGAACTCAAGCGCTTGGACGAAGCGCTGGCAAGTTATGACCAAGCCATTGCCATCAAACCTGACTTCGCGGAGGTTTACAGCAATCGTGGCATCGCCTTGAAAGGACTCAAGCGTTTAAACGAAGCGCTGGCAAGTTATGACCAAGCCATTGCCATCAAACCAGACTACGCAGAGGCTTACAGCAATCGCGGCCTCGCCTTGCAAGAACTCAAGCGTTTAAACGAAGCGCTGGCAAGTTATGACCAGGCCATTGCCATCAAACCAGACTACGCAGAGGCTTGGTGGAATAAATCGCTGGCTTTGTTGCTGGGCGGAGATTTTTCCAATGGATGGGAATTGTACGAGTGGCGCTGGAAAACAGAAAGCAGTGAATTCTCGTCAAAACCCATGCAAACCAACCGGCCAGCATGGCAACCTGGCGACGAAAATGAACGATTGTTGATTTGGGAAGAGCAGGGAATTGGCGATCAGATCATGTTTGGTTCGCTGTTCTCGGAAAGCAAAACGCTGTCTTCACAAACGCTGGTACGGATTGATAACAGATTAGTCCCATTATTCGAGCGCTCAATGCCCGAGATAGACTTTTTCCCCTCAAACATGCCGGTCAACGAAGAAGCCTATGACAACCACATGCCAATGGGCAGTTTAGGCAAGTACCTTTGTAAGGACTCAGAAGCTTTCAAATCAATCAAGCCGAATTATTTATTGGCAGATAAAGAAAGGTCCGGCCAGATCAGGAGATCACTTTGTGCTGCTGATGTGCAGCTATGTGGGATCAGTTGGCGAAGCATGAATATACAGAGCGGCCGCGACCGCAGCATTGATTTGAAAGATTTCCTCAAATTTCTTGGCGGGGCGGATGTGAAATTTGTAAATCTGCAGTATGGAGAAGTTGCAGAAGAGCTAAATGAAGTTAAGGAAAGCACGGGGATTGAAGTTTTGCAGTGCCCCACGGTTGACAATTACAATGACCTGGATGGATTTGCGTCCCTGATCGATGCATGCGACCTGATAATTTCCATTGATAACTCAACTGTTCATTTTTCCGGCGCATTGGGCAAGCCGACCTGGATATTGTTGCCCCGCATACCAGACTGGCGCTGGCAACTGGATAGGGAAGACAGTCCGTGGTACCCATCAGTTAAACTGTACAGGCAGTCAAGGTATGGGGATTGGAATGATGTCTTTCAGCGAGTTAAAGCGGATTTAATCAACCTCCTGAAGAGATAAGCCGGTCAAGTTATATAAATGACCGGATCTCCCAGTGCGAGGAGCCATCGCAAACGATAATTCTGAATCTCCAGCTCAGAAAAAATGAATAACTGGAATGTGTCGTTAGTGCTACTTCGCGAACGACCGCTATACGGCGTGCTATCGGATGAAAAAGCCAAGGGCGGCTTTCTGGCGTTGAATATCGATGGATGAACATCGGCTCCGTGCCCAATGGGGATCTGATAATAGTACTATTATCCAATGCGACCTGATTCGGACAGTTCCAAAACCATATCGGCGGCGAATATTGCATCGTCCCAAGTGTCTGCGAAATTTCAACAAGCATTCGCGCTCCATAAACAAGGTCACTTGGCGCAAGCCCAAGCTATCTATGAAGAAATCCTCAATATACAACCCAAGCACTTTGACGCGCTGCAGTTATTGGCGATGGTCGAGTATCGGGCAGGAAATCTGCAGATAGCTTTGAAGTTGATCAGCAAGGCCATAGAAATCAATCCGGATAATGTCGTTATCTATTCCAACCGGGGTGCCGTGCTCAGGGAACTCGGGCAATTCGACGCAGCGCTGGCGAGCTATGACAAAGCCATTGCGCTTGAACCTGATTATGCGGATGCCTACTATTTCCGCGGCCAGGTGCTGCATAAGCTCAATCAGCTGGAGCGTGCGCTGGCGAGTTATGACAAGGTCATTGCAATTAATTCGGATTATGCTGAAGCCTATTCCAACCGTGGTGTTTTGCTTCAGGAACTCAAGCAACTGGACAGAGCACTGGCGAGTTATGACAAGGCCATTGCGCTTAAGCCGGATTATGCGGGGGCCTACTACAACCGGGGTAACACGCTTAAGGAACTCAATCAGTTTGATGCAGCACTGGCGAGTTATGACAAGGCCATTGCGCTTAAACCGGATTATGCTGAAGCCCATAACAACCGTGGCCTGGTGCTGCATGAACTCAATCAGTTTGATGCGGCACTGGCGAGTTATGACAAGGCCATTGCCATCAAACCAGACTATGCAGAGGCTTACAGCAACCGTGGCAATGCCTTAAAGGAGCTCAAGCGCCTGGATGAAGTGCTGGCAAGTTATGACAAGGCTATTGCAATTAAATCAGATTATGCTGAAGCCCATAACAACTGTGGCCTGGTGCTGCATGAGCTCAATCAGTTTGATGCGGCGCTGGCAAGTTATGACCAAGCCATTGCCATCAACCCAGACTATGCAGAGGCTTTCAGCAACCGCGGCAACGTCTTGAAAGAACTCAAGCGCTTGGACGAAGCGCTGGCAAGTTATGACCAAGCCATTGCCATCAAACCAGACTACACAGAGGCTTGCTACAACCGCGGCCTCGCCTTGAAAGAACTCAAGCGTTTAAACGAAGCGCTGGCAAGTTACGACCAAGCCATTGCCATCAACCCAGACTATGCAGAGGCTTACAGCGATCGCGGCCTCGCCTTGCAGGAACTCAAGCGCTTGGACGAAGCGCTGGCAAGTTATGACCAAGCCATTGCCATCAAACCTGACTTCGCGGAGGTTTACAGCAACCGCGGCCTCGCCTTGCAGGAACTCAGGTGTTTAGACGAAGCGCTGGCAAGCTATGACCAAGCCATTGCCATCAAACCAGACTATGCAGAGGCTTACAGCAACCGTGGCAACGTCTTGAAAGAACTCAAGCGCTTGGACGAAGCGCTGGCAAGTTATGACCAGGCCATTGCCATCAAACCAGACTACGCAGAGGCTTGGTGGAATAAATCGCTGGCTTTGTTGCTGGGCGGAGATTTTTCCAATGGATGGGAATTGTACGAGTGGCGCTGGAAAACAGAAAGCAGTGAATTCTCGTCAAAACCCATGCAAACCAACCGACCAGCATGGCAACCTGGCGACGAAAAAGAACGATTGTTGATTTGGGAAGAGCAGGGAATTGGCGATCAGATCATGTTTGGTTCGCTGTTCTCGGAAAGCAAAACGCTGTCTTCACATACGCTGGTACGGATTGATAACAGATTAGTCCCATTATTCGAGCGCTCAATGCCTGAGATAGACTTTTTCCCCGCAAACATGCCGGTCAACGAAGAAGCCTATGACAACCACATGCCAATGGGCAGTTTAGGCAAGTACTTTTGTAGGGACTCAGAAGCTTTCAAATCAATCAAGCCGAATTATTTATTGGCAGATAAAGAAAGGTCCGGCCAGATCAGGAGATCACTTTGTGCTGCTGATGTGCAGCTATGTGGGATCAGCTGGCGAAGCATGAATATACAGAGCGGCCGCGACCGCAGCATTGATTTGAAAGATTTCCTCAAATTTCTTGGCGGGGCGGATGTGAAATTTGTAAATCTGCAGTATGGAGAAGTTGCAGAAGAGCTAAATGAAGTTAAGGAAAGCACGGGGATTGAAGTTTTGCAGTGCCCCACGGTTGATAATTACAATGACCTGGATGGATTTGCGTCCCTGATCGATGCATGCGACCTGATAATTTCCATTGATAACTCAACTGTTCATTTTTCCGGCGCATTGGGCAAGCCGACCTGGATATTGTTGCCCCCGGCTCCAGACTGGCGCTGGCAACTGGATAGGGAAGACAGCCCGTGGTATCCATCAGTTAAACTGTACAGGCAGTCAAAGTTTGGAGATTGGAATGATGTCTTTCAGCGCGTTAAAGCGGATTTAATCAACCTCCTGAAGAGATAAGCCGGCCAAAATTTTAGACCGTGTCATTTCCGCTAAATGATTCCCTTGTTCCGGCAACTCGCTGTCAGTCCGCCGAACGGTAAAGCCGCCCGCTCCGCGCCAGCCATTTCTCGGTTTCCACGGCAACGAACACGATACTGCATAGCGCAAGGCAAAGCAGCAGTTCGCCCAGGTCGAGCGGTTCAGTCTTGAACACGGGGTTCAGCACCGGCACATAGATCGTGGCCATCTGCAGCAGGAACGTGCCGATGATCGTCGCCGCCATCCAGGGGTTGGAAAGGAAACCAATGGCAAACAATGATTCCCTTTCGGAGCGGATCGCCAGCACATGCGCGAGCTGGGACAGGGTCAGCACGGTGAACACCATGGTCTGCCAGTGCGCATGGCCGGTGTGCAGGGCCCACGCCTGGGTGAACAGGGTGAGTGCGGCCATCAGTAGTCCGACCCAGATCATGTGCTGCCACATGCCGTTGGCAAACAGGCTTTCCTGCGCCGGGCGCGGCGGACGGCGCATCACGCCGCGTTCGGCGGGCTCGGCGGTCAGCGCCAGCGAAGGCAGGCCGTCGGTGACCAGGTTGATCCACAGGATGTGGATCGGCAGCAGCGGGATCGGCAGGCCGAGGAATGGCGCAAGGAAGATTGTCCAGATCTCGGCGGAGTTGGTGGTGACGGCATAACGGATGAACTTGCGGATGTTGTCGTAGAGGCGGCGGCCATGCCGCACCGCATGCACGATGGTGGCGAAATCGTCGTCGAGCAGGATCATGTGCGCCGCTTCGCGTGCCACGTCGGTGCCGCCCTTGCCCATGGCCACGCCGATGTCCGCCGCCTTCAGGGCCGGCGCGTCGTTGACGCCGTCGCCGGTCATCGCCACTACCGCGCCCTTGTCCTGCAGCGCCTTCACGATCCTGATCTTCTGCGCCGGGTCGACGCGCGCGTAGACTCTGATCTGCTCCACTTCCATTTCGAATGCGGCCTGGTCGAGTTGCGCCAGTTCGGTACCGGTCAGCACGCGGCCGTCGTTGCCGGCAAGGATGCCGAGTTCGCGCGCGATCGCGCGCGCGGTGGCGGGATGGTCGCCGGTGATCATCACCGGCGTGATGCCGGCGGATCTGCATTGCGCGACGGCTTGCTTCACTTCGCTGCGCGGCGGGTCGATCAGTCCGGCGAAGCCGAGGAACACCAGCTCGGCTTCGACTTCAGCATGGAGGAGGCTGTCGGGCAGTGCTGGCCAGCGCCGATAGGCGAAGGCGAGCACGCGCAGGCCGTCCGCAGCCATCGCCTCGGCCTGCTGCAACAATACTGCGTGATCGATAGTCTGTTCTCCGCCGCTGACAAGTTTGCTGACACACAAGGACAGCACAGCCTCGGGCGAGCCCTTGGTGTAGGCGATGATCGCAGCACCAGCCCGATGCAGCGTGGTCATGCGCTTGCGTTCGGCATCGAACGGCAGCTCCAGCAGGCGCGGCGCATCCTGCTCCAGCGTGGTCTTGTCGTAACCCGCCAGTTGCGCGGCATGCAGCAGTGCCGCCTCGGTCGGTTCGCCACGCGCCTTGCCGTGTTGGTCTACATGCGCGTCGTTGTTCAGCGCCAGCGCCTGCAGCAGCGTGGCCCACGGTTCGCCGCTGTCCGGCCAGGACTGGCGCAGGACATCGTCGGCGTAAAGCGCCGTGACCTTCATCTTGTTCTGGGTGAGCGTGCCGGTCTTGTCCGAGCAGATGTAGTTGACCGAACCCAACGTCTCCACCGCCGGCAGGCGGCGGATCAGGGCGTGCTGCTTGACCATCTTGCGCGCGCCCAAAGCCAGCGAGATCGTCACCACCGCCGGCAGCGCCTCGGGGATGGCCGCCACCGCCAGGCTGATCGCCGTCATGAACATCAGCAGCAGCGGTTCGCCGCGCAGCAAGCCGAAAGCGAACACCAGCACGCAGATCGCCAATGCCGCCAGCGCCAGCCGCTTGCCGAATTGCGCCAGCCGCTTTTGCATCGGTGTCCTGGTATCGCCGTCCTCGCCGAGCAGGGCGGCGATCTTGCCCAGTTCGCTGTGCATGCCGGTCGCCACCACCAGGCCGCGCGCGCGGCCATAGGTGACGATGGTGCCCTTGTAGGCGAGACAGGTCTTGTCGCCGAGCGGGGCGGCGGCGATGGTCAGTTCGCGAATCTGTTTTTCCACTGCGACCGACTCGCCGGTGAGCGCGGATTCGTCGATCTTGAGCCGCGCGACTTCGACCAGGCGCAAGTCGGCCGGGATCACGTTGCCCGCCTCCAGCAGCACCACATCGCCCGGCACCAGTTCCGACGCGCTGACAGTTTCAACGCGGCCATCGCGCATCACTTGCGCGCTCACCTCGGCCATGCGCTTGAGCGCAGCCATCGCGCGCTCGGCGCGGAATTCCTGGATGAACCCGATCACCGCATTCAGGATCACGATGACGATGATGGCGATGGTGTCCTCCACGTCGCCGACGAAACCGGAGATGATCGCCGCCCCGATCAGCACGAGGATCATGAAATCGCTGAACTGGTCGAGCAGCATGCGCCAGGGCGAGCGCGCGCGCTTTTCCTGCAATGCGTTGGGGCCGTACTGTGCCAGACGGCTCGCCGCAACCCCAGCTCTCAGACCGGATTGCGGGTCAGACTCCAGTCGCTGCGCGACTGCATCAGCCGTCAGCGTGTGCCAGTTGTCAGCGCTATCAGGCATACCAGCATTACCCTCCTCAATATCAGTCCCTCTCCTGACTCCCCACTCCCCACTCCCCACTCCCCACTCCCCACTCCCCACTCCCCACTCCCCATCTTTAAGAAGCATGCTCAAACAATATCCACGAGTTAAGCACATACAACATGAACAACCCCAGGCTCACCCAGGTAAGTCCGAGCACCGCACGACCCTGCGGGCGGAAGATGAAGCCCACGGTCACCAGCGCACTCATCATCACGGCGGTGAATGCGGTCAGCGCGTGGCTGGCATCGACGCGGGCGAGCAGCGGACCATCGGTATAGAACAAGTCGTCCAGCGCCAGGATGAGGATATCGAACAGGTTGCTGCCGAGCAGGTTGGCGATCGCCATGTCCAGCGCGCCGATGCGCAAAGCCGAAATGGTGACGGCGACTTCAGGTGCGGAAGTCACGCCCGCCACCAGCAGGGTGCCGACAAAACTTCGCCCCCAGCCCATCATCTCGGCAAGGTCACTGGCAACAAATGGCAGCCAGGTGCCGGCAAGCACGACAGCCAGTGCTGCCACCGAGTATCCCTTGATGGCGTTGCGCAGCGTGACGTCCGGATATCGTTCGACCGATTCCTCGGTGTATTCAGCCACGGTGCGATGTTCATAACTGTATACTGCGCGCATCGCGACCAGGTAGACCAGCACGATGATCGGCGAGTACAGCCCGACATGACCGATGACCGGGCTGATGCCCGCATGATCAAGCAGCAGGCTGAAGCCGGCGAAAGCGATCAGCAGCGTGCCCAGCGAGGCCGACAGGATCTGTCCCTGGGCAGCACGGCTATACAGGGTTTCACGCCGGTACAGCCGGTCCAGCAGCACCAGGATGAAAAGATTGAACACCGTACTGCCGAGCACGTCACCCACGGCGATGTTCGGTGCGTTGGCGAAAGAGACCGATGAGATCCCGGTCGCCAGTTCGGGCAGCGAGGTGGCGGTTGAGAGCAGGATGAGGCCGACCCAGGATGCGGAGATATCCGTCTTCTCGGCGATGATGTCTCCATAGTGGGAAAGCAAGTATCCCGCGTAGCCGATGATGGACAGGCAAATCAGGAGTTCCAGCCAGAGCAGCATGTCAACTCGTTTCTGTGTGGGCAACGATAGCGAACAACCAGTGGGGCAAGGCAGGCATTGCAATGCGGTTATGCAAATTGTACATGACTCTACCCGGTCGATCACATCGCGCGCAGTACTGGCATTCCATTCGCGTTATCGGAACCCAGCCTGCATCGATGAATGGACATGGCAGTGAAAGAATTTCAATGTGAAACGATGGGTATGCTTTCGAGCGAAATCAAAGCGTGTTAGTCTGATAATCGCTGGAATTGCATTAATTAAATTCGGTACCTGCTGCTATGCCCGCGTTAACCAGCCTGGATTCCTCGCGGGCAACAAGGTGGGTTCCAGGGGCTGGTTTAACACACGACCAAGGGAATACATCATGAGCATGATCAAGGAATTTAAGGAATTTGCTGTCAAGGGAAATGTGGTTGATATGGCAGTGGGTGTGATTATCGGCACCGCATTTGGCAAGATTGTTTCTTCTTTCGTGACCGACGTCATCATGCCCCCGATCGGCGTCATGATCGGCGGGGTGGACTTTTCGAAACTGTCCGCCACGCTGCAGGCAGCCACCGATACCGCGCCGGCTGTCGTGATCAGCTACGGCAAGTTCATCCAGACGGTGGTGGATTTCACCATCATTGCGGCAGTGATCTTCATGGTCATCAAGGCTATCAACTCGATGAAGAAGGAAGCCGAAGCTGCCCCGCCCGCACCGGCTGCACCACCACCACAGGAAGTCCTGCTTACGGAGATCCGCGATCTGTTGAGAAAATAATCACCTGCCTCCCTCCCTCTTGCAGGGGGAGGGGCGAAAACCGGCCGCCTTGTCTGGCTCAGGTTTTGCCCTGTCGATTCGGGAACTCGCTCAGCAGGCGCTCTGGTTTGCCGGGATCTATTTTACATTTCCGACAACGGCTTCTCGGCCAGCTTGTCGTCCCTGACCTTGAGTTGTTCGATCACCTTTTCCAGCGACGAATCCAGCGATTGAATTGTCATGACCGGCAAGGTGCGCAGCGCTTCGGGCAGCACTCCCTCGACCGGGCCGGGAGCCTTCAGTATCAGTTTGGCGGCATTTGCGCTGAGGCGTAATCCAACGCGGCGCTGATCCTTCTTGCTGCGCTCCTTGATGATAAGTTTGCGAGCCACGAGCTTTTCAACCAGTTGGCTGCAGGTGGATTGATGAATCGACATGCGCTCGGCCAGCTCCGAAATGCCGATGCCGGAAACATTCGCGATTTCCTGCATCACCCATAGTTGCGATCCGGACACGCCGCAGGTTCGTTCGATCTCCCGGAAATGCTGGCGCACCGAGCCGAAAATGATGCGGAATTTTTTCAGCACCTGCAGTGAGAGAATATCTTTGTTGCTGTTGCTCAAGTTGTACCTCGCGCGAAATTCTGTACTGTTTGCTCCGGTGTGCCGGATTATAAGGCTTGCTTTTAATGTTTGCATCAATTATATTGATATCAATGTAATATGCGATTTTTCTCGTCTTGCTGAGGGTGGCTGGAGAGGACGGGGTGATGCAGTGGTATGCCTTTCGTCCGGATTCAGGATATCGTTGCGCCTGTCAGTGTCCCGGGAGATGATTTCCTTAAGCTATACACAATAAAGAAGGACCAGCCACCACGATGACACAGCAGTTAGCAGTCGAACGATCCATCTCCCAGTTGCCGCGTGCCGGCTTCGGCCGCAAGGCTACTGTGGTGCTGTTTGGCGAGGTGCTGGCAGATCTGTTCCCCGACAAATCCGTCCTTGGTGGCGCGCCGTTCAATGTTGCGAGACACCTCAAGGCGTTCGGACAGAATCCGGTTCTGATCACCCGCCTTGGCCGTGATGCCTTGCGCGAAGAAGTGCTGGATACAATGTCGCGATACGGGATGGAAACCATGGGCATCCAGCGCAGCAACAAATATCCGACAGGCCGGGTGAAGGTACATTTCAATGGTGGCGAACATCGTTTCGAGATACTTCCCAGTCAGGCCTATGACTTCATCCATCCGGGGGTGGCACGCATGACCGCGCTGTCGGTGCATCCCGCACTGGTCTATTTCGGCACCCTGGCGCAACGCAACGAAGTTTCCAGGCGTGCGTTGAAGAACCTGCTGCGCAGTACCGGGGCGGCAAAATTCCTCGATATCAACTTGCGCACCCCGTGGTATGACGAAAAGATGCTGCGGCAATCCCTGCAATTGGCGGATACCGTGAAGCTGAACAACGGGGAACTGTCGGAGCTGGCGCAGATGTTCGAATTGCCGGCTAGCCAGCCGCAGGGTCAGGCCAGGGAATTGATGAAACTATTCGACCTCGCGCGGATGGTGGTGACCTGCGGTGCGGAAGGCGCCTGGCAGATAAATCGGGACGGCAAGAAGATCGAGGTCGGCGCGAGGAAAAAACTCATAAAGGTCGTGGACACAGTCGGCGCCGGGGACGGATTTTCCGCCGTATGCATACTTGGCTCGCTCAAGCGCTGGTCTGTTGCCACGACGCTGGAACGGGCGAATGCCTTTGCCGCAGCGATCTGCGGGATCCGTGGGGCGGTTCCCGAGCGGGCGAGTTTCTACGAGCCGTTCTGCAAGGAGTGGGGCGTATGAAAAAGCCGACTGCCGAACCGGCCAGACCCTTGTACATCGTGCTGATCAGCGTGCATGGCCTGATCCGCGGCGAGGACCTCGAACTGGGCCGCGATGCGGATACCGGCGGCCAGACCAAGTATGTGGTGGAACTTGCCCGCGCGCTCGGAGTGCGACCCGATGTGGAGAAAGTGGTGTTGCTGACGCGCCGCGTCATCGATCCCCAGATCAGCCCGGATTATGCAGAACCTGTCGAACCCTTGTCCGGCAAGGTGGATATCGTGCGCATCGAATGCGGCGAGCAGAAATACCTGGCCAAGGAGATGTTGTGGGACTGCCTGGACAATTTTTCCGACAATGCGCTCGCGTGGTTGAAGAACCAGCCGCGCATGCCGGACATCATCCACAGTCATTATGCGGATGCCGGCTACGTGGGGTCGCAGTTGTCGCACCAGTTGGGCATCCCGCTGGTGCATACCGGACATTCACTCGGCCGCAACAAGCGCAAGCAATTGCTGGCCAGCGGCGTCAAGCGCAGCGAGATAGAGACCACCTACAACATCTCCCGTCGCATCGAGGCCGAGGAGACCACGCTGGGCGTGGCCGAGCGTGTCATCACCAGTACCCAGCAGGAGATCGAGCAACAGTACGGGTTGTACGATTTCTATCAGCCCGAACGCATGCGCGTGGTTCCGCCCGGCACCGACCTGGAGAAATTCTATCCACCCGAGGGGAATGAAAAGCACCGTGACATCGCGACCGAACTCAAGCGTTTTTTGAAGCAACCCGGCAAGCCGATCATCCTGGCGTTGTCGCGTCCCGACCCGAGAAAGAACATCGTGGCATTGATCGAGGCCTATGGCGAATCGCCGCCATTGCAGGAAATTGCAAACCTGGTGATCATCGCCGGAAACCGAAACGAGATCCAGGATATGGAAGGTGGTTCTAGGGCCGTCCTTAACGATATCCTGCTGGCCATCGATAAATATGACTTGTATGGGAAAGTTGCCTACCCGAAACATCACAAGCCGGAAGAAGTGGCGGTCCTGTATCGCCTGGCTGCCGCTTCGCGCGGGGTGTTCGTCAATCCCGCGCTGACCGAGCCGTTCGGCCTGACGCTGATCGAAGCCGCCGCCTGCGGCTTGCCCATCGTGGCGACCGAGGACGGCGGCCCGATCGACATCATCGGCAATTGCCAGAACGGTCACCTGATCGATCCGCTCGACAAGGCGGCGATGGCAGAGACGTTGCTGCAGACCCTGACCGACAAGCCGGCGTGGCGCCGCCTGGCCAAAAACGGTGTGCAAGGCGTGCGCCGCCATTACTCGTGGTCGGCGCACGTGGAAAAATATCTGGCAGTTATCCGTCCGCTGGTCGAGAAAACCGAACCTATTCCGAGGGTGATGCCGAGCCGCCGGCCGGGCGTGTTCCGCAATCGGGCGATCTTTGCCGGCCTGGACCTGAACCTGATGGGCGACCGGGAGTCATTGCAGACGTTCCTGCAAACCATGCAGGCGCATCGCAAGTCGGTCATTTTCGGTATTGCGACAGGCCGCCGACTGGATGATGCGTTGAGTACACTGAAGCAATACAACATCCCACAGCCTGATGTGCTGATCTCCGGTCAGGGGACGGAAATCCACTATGCGCCGAACCTGACCCGGTCCGACGTGTGGGAGCGCCACATCAACCACCTGTGGAATCCACAGGAAGTGCGCGATACCCTGGGCGAGATGCCGGGGCTCAAGATGCAGCCAAAGAGTTACCAAAGTGCGTTCAAGATCAGTTATTACATCGATCACAAGGTGGCGGACGTGCAGGAGATCAGGCAGGCGTTATCGCGCAACGAGCAAGCCGTGAATGCCGTGTTTTCCTTCGGGCAATTCCTCGATGTGCTGCCGGCGCGTGCATCAAAAGGTCTCGCCTTGCGCTGGTGCGCCGAACAACTCGGCTTTGCACTGGAGAATACGCTGGTCGCCGGCGTTACCGGCGCCGATGCAGACATGCTGCGCGGCAACACATTGGGCGTGGTGGTGGATAATCGCCATCTTGGGGAATTATCCGACCTGTCCAATATCGAGGATATCTATTTTGCGAAGACTCCATACGCCGCCGGCATACTGGAAGCGATGGACTACTACGATTTCTTTGCCGATAAACGGGAAACGGAGCAAGCGTGAAGCGGTTCCTGTTGTGCACCGACCTTGACCGGACCCTTATCCCGAATGGTATCCAGCCTGAATCGCCCGGCGCCAGGGAGCAGTTCGGGCGATTGTTGCGACACCAGGAAATATCCCTTGCCTATGTGAGCGGCCGCCATCGCGCGCTGATCGAGCAGGCCATCGCTGAGTTCAAACTGCCGCAGCCGGATTTTGTCATCGCCGATGTCGGTACCTCGATATACGGGATCGAATCGTCCGGCTGGAGACGATGGCAGGAATGGGATGCGGAGATCGCGCCGGACTGGCAGGGCATGACGCATGACGATTTGTACCGGCAACTGAGCGTTTTCCCCTCTTTGCGCTTGCAGGAACAGGAAAAACAGAACCCGCACAAACTCAGTTTCTATGTCGCGCTGGAAACAAATGTGCAAGCATTGCTGTCAGACATGGACTCGCGACTGAAACACGCGGGCATCAATGCCAACCTGGTCTGGAGTATCGACGAACCCGCCGGACTTGGCTTGCTGGATGTCCTGCCAGCCAGCGCCAACAAGCTGCATGCCATACGCTTCCTGATGCAGGGCAAGGGTTTTCTGCGCGGGGACACGATCTTTGCCGGCGATAGCGGCAATGACCTGGATGTGTTGATCAGCGATATTCCCGCCGTGCTGGTAGCCAACGCCGATGCGGAAACCAGGCGGTGGGCCGCGCAGGCGCGGCCGGGTACGCTCTACGTCGCCAGCGGCGATTACCTTGGCATGAACGGAAATTACAGTGCCGGTATCCTGGAAGGTGCTGCGCATTACTGGCCGGAAGCGGATGCATGGCTGCGTGAAATGAACTGAACTAAAACAAGGGTTGCCCATGTACGAACAAGTTTCCCATTCGCTGTTGAACGAAATTCTGGTCAAGCTCAAGCCTGAAGTGGGAAACCACCGGTTGCGGCATTTCTATACCCGCCTTGGGGCGAATTTCTACGCCATCCATTCCCTGTTCCATCTGCTGTATGGCGAACGGCACGATTTCAAGGATCAGATGGTCAGCCTGGTGGAGACGCTCGCGCAGCGCTACATCGAACGTTCGCCCCACCTGCGCAAATCCGACCTCGCGCGCGAAAGCGATTACAACTGGTTCCTCAGCCAGAAGTGGGTCGGTATGGCGCTGTACTGCGACCGCTTTGCGCATGACCTTAAAGGCTTGCGCACCAGGCTGCCCTATCTGCAGGAATTGGGTATCAACATGCTGCACATCATGCCGATGCTGGATTGCCCGGAAGACAAGAGCGACGGCGGTTATGCGATACGCGACTTTACCAGGGTGGATGCGCGTTTCGGCTCGACGGAAGAAGTCGAGGCGCTGGCGGCCACCCTGAAGAAACGCGACATGCTGCTGACCCTCGATGTCGTGGTCAACCACACCTCGAATGAACACGAGTGGGCACGACTCGCACGCGCGGGTGAGCAGAAATACCAGGATTACTATTACGTGTTCGACGACCGGGAAACACCCGACCTCTACGAAGAGACCATGCCGGAGATCTTCCCGATCAACGCACCGGGCAACTTCACCTGGGACGAAGCGATGGGCAAGTGGGTGATGACGGTGTTCAACAATTACCAGTGGGATCTCAATTACCGCAACCCGGCGGTGCTGATCGAGATGATCGATATCATCCTGTTCTGGGCCAACAAGGGCGCGGACATCCTGCGCCTGGATGCGGTGGCATTCCTGTGGAAGAAGATCGGCAGCACCTGCCAGAACGAGCGCGAGGCGCACCTGCTGCTGCAGTTGATGAAGGACTGCTGTCAGGTGACTGCGCCGGGCGTGCTGTTCATCGCCGAAGCCATCGTCGCGCCGAGCGAGATCGCCAAGTATTTCGGCGAGGATGCGATCAATGCCAAGGAATGCGAGATCGCCTACAACGCCACGCTGATGGCGCTGCTGTGGGATGCGGTCGCGACCAAGAACGCCAGGCTGCTCAACCAGGGCACGCGCAACCTGCCGCTCAAGCTGGAACGCGCGACCTGGCTCAACTATGTGCGTTGCCATGACGATATCGGCCTTGGTTTCGCCGACAACGACGTGCGCCTGGCCGGCTATGACCCGGTCCAGCACCGGCACTTCCTGGTTGAATACTTTACCGGCAAGTTTCAGGATTCGCAGGCGCGCGGCCTGCCGTTCGGCGTGAACGACAAGACCGGCGATGCACGCATCTCCGGCTCGCTCGCTTCGCTGGTTGGACTCGAGTCAGCACTCGAAAGACAGGACGAGCAGGCGATCGACGCCGCGATCAGGACTATCCTGTTGTTGCATAGCATCATCCTCGCCTTCGGCGGCATTCCGCTGCTTTACTACGGCGATGCGATCGGCACGCTCAACAGCCTGGAATACCTGGCCGACCCGTCCCTGAGTGCCGACAACCGCTGGGCACACCGCTCGTTCTTTGACTGGAACAATGCGGAGAAACGCCACCAGACCGGCACGGTGGAACAGCGGATATTCACCGCGCTGAAGAAAATGATCGCGCTGCGCAAGGAAACGATGGCGTTCGCGGATTTCGACAACCGCCAGATGCTGGCAGTGGATAACCCGAACCTGATGGTCTTTTCCCGCACCGATCCGAACAACAGCCGCAGCCGGGTGCTGGTGCTCGCCAACTTCAGCGTCGAACCGCAGGTGCTGCAGGTCGATGGGTTGCGCTCTTACGGATTCTTCCAGCCGGACGGGATGAAAGACCTGTGCTCGGGTACGCGGGTGCTGGTGGAGAACGATACGGTCAATATTCCGCAGTTGTCCTGTTATTGGCTGACCGACTGACGCAAAGGCAGCGTCGGCAGATCATGATTAATGGAGTCAGAAGCAACCCGCAGGTTGGGCTTCCGTTGTCAGCCCAACCTGCGTATGGCCAGGAGAGCGCTGCCAACCGTTTTCAACGATCACTTTGTTGACAGAAACAGCGGCTCCAGCGACTCATTTTCCCCTGTCCCGACCGTTGCCGAATCCGGTTTGTGCTGAATGAATTCTTGCCACAATTTCCCGCCGAGCCATGCGGCCTTGTCACCGGCATAGAGCGTCCTGTCCAGTTTGTTCAATTCGCTTGCCAGTTCCGGTTCGCAGTAGCCAGCCATCGCGGTGAGACTGGTCGGGGGATTTTGTGGCCAGCGTACTTTTGCCCATGCCAGCAGTTTTGCTTGCGCCTGTTCCGCGTCGTTGCCGAAGCAATATTTCTTCAACTGGTTTTCAAGTTGCCGTAGCGATTCCTCGCTGGCCGTTGACGTCTTTGCCGGCGCGCTGTTGTTGCGTGCCTGCCACCAGAGGAACAGCGTCGCCAGCCAGCCGAGCGCCAATACCAGCGACAGCCACGGCCACCAGCCGCTGCTGTAATGGGTGCCGATCAGGCTGCCAGGCAGCAAGGAACTGTCGGCTTCCGTTTCAGGTGTTGGAGTTCGTGCCGATGAGGCACTGCCCGACATCACGGGCGTCTGGATCGTGTTGCCTGAATTCGCAGTGCCAGGCAACACGGTTATCGTCCGTGCCGGCAACCGCGCCACTTCCATGCGGTCGGTGCCGACGTTCCACCACTTCACTTCGATGGAGGGCAGGATGAAACTGCCGGCGCGCGTAGGCAGGATGGCGACCTTCTGCGTGCGCACGCCGTCGATACCGTTGTTACCCTTGTTATCTTTAAGCGTCGGCTGGTCGGGATAGAATTTGAGTCCGTCGATGGCGCTGCTATCCAGCGCGGGCAGCTGCGATGCGGTCAATCCCCTGGCCGATATCACTACGGTGCGTGTTATCGGTTCGCCGGCAATGAACTTTGGCGGGTTCTCCGACCACTGTTCCGATAGATCGAGTCGAGTCGCCGGCAGCCACTGTGCACCACCAATGCCGGCGGGAGCCGGTTTGATCGTGAACGGTATCGTTGTGGAAGTCACCCGTTTCTGGCGGGTACGCTGGCTGAACGGGTCGAACATGAAAAAACCGCCACCCCCGCCAGCTTCGACGATCACCCCGTCAAACTGCACCGGCGCACTGCTGAATTGGCCGCTCTTCTGCGGATAGACCGCATAGCGCCGTTCTGTCACCGCATACTCCTGGCCATTGCGTACGGTCTGGTAGGAACGATCATCGCCCAGTTGTTCGACCACCGCATCCATCCCCGGAAACTTTGGCTCACTGAGGGTACTCTGGTTGCCAATATTGACTGCGCGATAAAGCCGCGCGGTGAAAATTATCTGCTGCTGGACATAAGCCGTATGCGGTTCCGCGCTGACCTCGAGAAACAGTTCGCCGCTTTGCCGTGAAGCTTTCGCCTGATCCGCCTTGGTCACGGTGAGCGTGATCGGTTGCGTGGCCTGTCCGCCAGCCTTGATCGATGGTATCACCAGCGTACCGCTGCGTTTCGGCATCATGGATATCTGCCATTGCACACTGCGGGTGACATTGCCGTTGATGATCTGCATGCTGCTGCCCTGGCTTTGCCCCAGCACATCGAAGTCCTGCTGCAACGCACTCAGGTCCGGGTTGCCATTCAAATCCTCATTGCTTTTCAGCGTCAGGGTAAGCGATTCGCCTTCGGCCACCGGGTTGCGGTCGACGAAAGCCTGCAGCGCGGCCAGCGCCGACAGGGGGATCAGCAGGTAAACCAGGGTGATCAGCAATACGATCGTTCGATTCAAATCAGACGTTACCATGTCTTGTCCTCACTCTTGCCAGATTGCTGTTGCTGTTTGTACTGATACAAAAACTTTCGCCGCCACAGGCCACCGGGATCATCCGGGATGCGGCGCAGCCATTGCTTGTCGGCCTGCTGCAATTCGCTGGAGTCCGGTTGACCTGCGACTGCAGTATCGGGTTTGCCGTTGTTATCGCCGCTGTCTTTTTGCGCTTTCGACAGCGCTTGATCCTTGTCCGGCTGGCCATCCTTCTGGTCCGTGCCATTTTGTCTTGCTGCGGCATCGGCGGCGGATTTTTCCTGCCCGCTCTGGTGGTTGGTTTGGTTGCCGTTCTTCCCGGCGTTCTGTTGTCCCGATTGCTTGTCATCTCCAGATCCGGATTGAGCTGATTGGGATTTGCTTTGCTGGCCTTTGCCGCCACCCTGCTGCTGGTTTTTGTCCTGGCCTTTGCCGTCACCCTGCTGCTGGTTTTTGTCCTGGCCTTTGCCGTCACCCTGCTGCTGGTTCTTGTCCTGGCCTTTGCCGCCACCCTGCTGCTGGTTTTTGTCCTGGCCCTTGCCGCTACCCTGTGCTGGTTCTTGTCCTGGCCCTTGCCGCTACCCTGTTGCTGGTTCTTGTCCTGGCCCTTGCCGTTCTTGTTTTGCTGCTTGTCCTGCTGTTGCTGCTTCAGCATTTCTTCCAGCAGGTCGCGATTGAATTTTGCATCCGCATGTTTCGGGTCGAGTTTGAGCGCTGCGTCATAGGCGTTGATGGCCTCCTGCAACTGTCCCTGTTTCGCCAATGCATTGCCACGGTTGTAATCAGCGTCGGCGCTGCCGATATCCTTCAGGCTTTGCGCCGCAGCCTGGTAATCTCCCGCGCGGTAATTTGCCGCAGCACGCCATTCCGGGTCCCTGAACAGCGCAGCAGCCTGCTTGGTATCACCGGCCTGCATGGCATGCTGGCCGCGCTGGTCGGCGCGTTGCCACAGACTGTCCCAGTCGAACGCGTGCGCCGGGCGCGGCAGCGGCAACACCAGCAGCAGCAACACCACGACATAACCGCGGCGGAACGCAAGCGCACCCAGCAGCAACAGCGGCAGCAACAGCCACGGCCCTTCGTCGCGCCACTGGTCGCTGTTCATGCCTTCGACCTTTTTGCTTTGCAGTTGCGCGCGCATGTTCTCGAACGGTGCGAGTAGCGCATGGAAATCGTTGTCGTCGGTGCTGATGCGCCGGTAACTGCCGTTGCCCTGGCGGGCCAGCGCGTCCAGCTCGGTATCATCCAGCCTCGTCAACACGATCGCGCCGTTGCTATCCTTGAGGAAGCCGCCGTTGGCCGTGGCGATCGGTGCACCCTCGGGAGTGCCCACGCCGAGCACCGACAGGCGGTGTCCCGCATCGACCAGTTGCTTGATCGCGCTTTTCAATTCCTTCGACTCCTCGCCATCGATGCCGTCGCTGACCAACAGCACGCCGCCGTGACTGACGCCCGATTGTTGCAACAGTTGCAGCGCCAATTCGATGGCGCGGTCGGGGCGCGAACCCTGCGCCGGCATCAGGTCGCTGCTCAGGCTGTCGAGCTGGCTGGCGATGGTGCTGGCATCCGGGGTCAGCGGGCTCACGACGAAGGCGTTGGCGGCATACACGATCAGCGCGGTATCGCCTTCCTTGCGCTGGGCGAGGATGTCGCGCAGTTTCATTTGCGCGCGCAGCAAGCGGCTGGGCTTGATGTCCGCCGCATCCATCGAGCGCGACATATCCAGCAACAGCACCAGTGACGAAGGCTGCCGATAAACCGGCACCTCGAGTTTTTTCCACGCAGGTCCTGCCATCGCAACGATCGCCAGCAGCCCGCCGATTCCGGCCAGCAGCAGTGCCCACGGTCGCCGTCCGCTGCCCTGGCCCACCAGCAGGTGCGGCAGCAGGCGCGGCGCGACCACGCTCTGCCAGCTGCGGCTGGACAAACGCCGCCGCCATTGCAACCACATCAGTAACAGCAGCGGGAACAGCGCATAGAACCACTCTGGCCGCAAGAAATGAAAGGGGGCAAATCGGTCCATCGCCTTATCTCCTCCGCGCGACCGGCAACATCAGCAAGCCGGCCAGCAGCATGGCTGCGCCCAGCGGCCAATAAAACAACGCGCGCTGGGGCCGAAAGGTCTGCTTGTCCTGCACCACCGGCTGCAATTCATCCAGCATGCTGTAGATCTGTTCGAGCTGCTTGCCGTCGCGCGCGCGGAAATATTTTCCACCGGTTGCGTTGGCAATGGCGGTCAGGGTTTTCTCATCGAGGTCGGCGGAGGGATTCACGCGCTGGCTGCCGAACAGCGAATTCACCACCATCTCGTCCGCGCCTATGCCGATCGTGTAGATCGTCAGTCCTTCTTTTGCGGCCAGTTCCGCCGCCTTCAGCGGTTGCACCTCGCCGGCGTTGCTGGCGCCGTCGGTGAGCAGGATCAGCACCTTGTTGCCCTGCGGGTGTTGCAGCAGGCGTTTCACCGCCAGGCCGATCGCATCGCCGATCGCGGTCTGCTCGCCGGCCAGGCCGATGGCCGATTCCTGCAGCATGGCCTGCACCGTCTTGCGGTCGAAGGTCAACGGCGTTTGCACATAGGCCTGGCTGCCGAACAGGATCAGGCCGATGCGATCGCCGATGCGCCGCTCGATGAAGTCACCCGCCACTTGCTTGACGGCAGCCAGGCGACTGATCTGCTTGCCGCCCATGATCATGTCCTCGATCTGCATGCTGCCGGAGAGATCGACGGCCAGCATCAGGTCGCGTCCGCTGACCGGCAACTCGACCGGATCGCCCTGCCATATCGGTCGAGCCGCAGCGCTTACCAGCAGCAGCCACGCCAGCAAAGCCGGCAGCAGCAGCCAGTGCCGTCGCACGACCTTTCCGGGTTGCGTGCCGGCATCCAGCGCGAATGCGGCCAGACTGGGTACACGCAGCGCGGCTTCCTTGATCGCATCTGCAGCAGGAGTCAGCAGGCGCAACAGCAGCGGCAACGGCGCAGCGTAAAAGATCCAGGGCCATTCGAAGTGGATCATCTGCGGCTCCTCGCCGGCAAGCCGGAAATCCATCCTTCGCACAACGCGAGCAGCTGGCGCATCTCATCAGCGCCGATTTGTGTTTCCTGCGCATAGGGTGCAACCACCAGCAGGCGCCCCAGTTCTGTCTGGAACGCTGCGCCCTCGCGCCGGTTGCGATCCAGGAATGCCAGCCAGGCCTCACCGTTGAGCTGCGCGGCTTGCTCGCGCGGAAAGCGGCTGATCGCCACGCGGCGCATCAGCACCGACAGTTCGCCGGCGATTTGCTGCGGCACTATTAGTTGCGACTGGAATTGCTGGCGAAGTTGGGTCAGTTGTTCCAGCGCAGTGCGCCGCCAGTCATTGCGTCTCCGCCGGCGGTAGAAAAGCCGGCTGCCGATCACGGCCAGCATTAGTAACGCCAGCAGCAGCCACCAGCCCGGAGCGGGCGGCCACCATGAAACCGGTGCGGGCAGATGAATGTCGCGCAGCTGGCTCAGGTCAGGCTTCATACCCGCACTCCCAGCGCCTGTTGCAATACATTCAGTGGATCGTCCGCCGTGCCCAGAGGCAACAGCTGCATGCGGTAGCGGCGGCACAGTCGTTGCAATTCGTGCTGCTGCCGGACATAGCGTGCGCGGTATTCCTCGCGCAGGCGCTGGTCGGAAGTAAACAGTGTGATGAAATTATCGCCGTCGCTGAGCCGGTATTTTCCCGGTGGCGGCAATTCCTGCTCCATCGGGTCGTGGATGTCGATCAACATCAGTTCGCTGTGGCGCGACAGCAAGGCCAGTTGCGCGCGCCCCTGGTCATCGAGGCCGGAAAAATCGCTCAGCATCGCGATCAGGCTGCCGGGCTGCGCCACGCTGCGCAGCCGCGTCAGCGCCTGATTCAATGCCTGGCTGGAGTCGCCGGAAAAATCATGGTTGCGCCACGCGGCATGGAAAGCGATTCGTTGCAGCAGATGCAGCAAGGGCGGCTTCCCGCGCCGGGGCCGCAGCTCGATATGCGAGTGTTCGCTGAACACCAGTCCGCCCAGTCGTTCGCCCTGTTGCACCGCAGTCCAGCCGAGCAGGGCCGCCGCCTGTGCCGCGCGCACTGCCTTGAACGCGCCCTGCGTGGCAAACAACATCGTGCTGCGCAGGTCCAGCCACAGCAGCACCGGTCGCTCGCGCTCTTCGCGAAACAGTTTGGTGTGCGGGCTTCCGGTTCGCGCGGTCACGCGCCAATCGAGGGTGCGCGCATCGTCGCCCTGCATGTAGGCGCGCACCTCGTCGAACTCCATGCCGCGGCCCTTGAACGGCGAATGGTATTCACCCCCGGACAGCGCGCGGATGCGGCCGGGCTTGAGCGATAACGATTGCGCCGCGCGGTGCAGGGCGATCAGCGATTGCAGGCTGACGCTTACCACTCCTTCGTCGTTGCCGGGAGGATCTGCAGCTGGAACAGGTTGTGGAGGATGCGTTTTGTTGCGACGCAACAACGGGATCATGGTACAGGTATCAGATTGACCAGTGCTTCTACGAATTGATCAGGCGTATGCCCTTCGGCCTCGGCTTCATAGCTCAGCAATACACGATGGCGCAGCACATCGAATGCCATCGCCTGGATATCCTCGGGTCCGACATAGTCGCGCCCCGCCAGCCATGCGTGAGCGCGCGCGCAGCGGTCCAGCGCGATGGTGGCGCGCGGGCTGGCGCCCCACTGCACCCAGCGGGCGAGCTCCGGCTTGTACACCGCCGGCTTGCGCGTGGCGAGAACGATCTCGACCAGGTACTGCTCCAGGTTATCCGCCATGTGGATCTTCAGCACTTCCTGGCGTGCGGCAAACAGGGTTTCCTGGCTCAGTTTTTGTACCGCCGGCGCGGCGCCCCGGATCAGTTGCGCTGCTTCGTTGCGGGCCAGTTGCAGGATCTGCCGTTCCGATTCGGCGCGCGGATAATCGACTTTCACGTGCAGCAGGAAGCGGTCCTGCTGGGCTTCCGGCAGCGGGTAGGTTCCTTCCTGCTCGATCGGGTTCTGCGTCGCCATCACCAGGAACAGTCGCGGCAGCGGATAGGTGGTCGTGCCCACCGTGATCTGGCGTTCCGCCATCGCCTCGAGCAGGGCCGATTGCACCTTGGCCGGCGCGCGGTTCACCTCGTCGGCCAGTACCAGGTTGTGGAACAGCGGTCCGCGCTGGAACTGGAACGAGCCGTCCTGCGGCCTGAAGATATCGGTTCCGGTGAGGTCGGCCGGCAACAGGTCGGGGGTGAACTGGACGCGGTGGAAATCGGCTTCCAGGCCTTCGCTGAGGACCTTGATCGCGCGCGTCTTGGCCAGCCCCGGCGCACCCTCGACCAGCAGGTGCCCGTCGGCCAGCAGTGCGATCAGCAGCCGGTCTACCAGCGTTTCCTGCCCGATTATTTGTTGCGAGATATGATTTTTCAGTAAGTGAAATGCAGCTTGCGCAGTCGAATTTCCCAACATGTTCTCCATTTTTATTGGTTATTGATTTTCAGAAATGCACCAGTGGAGGCTATGGCAAGGGAAATCCGGATTTGTTCCGTGCAAAAAATTTGGCAGGAAAAAACTGCAATAAGGCAAAACGATCCCTGGATCGCCAACTGGTGCGGGCGATCTGGCTCATGATGAAGCGGGGGATAGGTCAAGACTTTGAAATTCAAGCGGGACAGTCCGCAGGCAGACAGGACAAAATCCGGGCTGCCCGGGCTGTATCAGTGTCAACCTTCCGGCAACTGGAACTTACAGCTTTGCACCCGCCTCAAAGTACTGCACGATGGCGGCATGGGTCGCCGCATCCGGCACCGGACGTCCGCTGCTGCGGATCTGGGTTTCCATGCGCGTCACGATACTTTCCCAGGCGACGGCAGGGCGGTCGGGCGGGTAAGGTAATACGTGGCACTGCGAGCAATTGGCGTTGGCGGCCTGATAGCCCGGTAGCTGTTTGAGTTTGGTGTCGCGATCGGCCATACCGCAGGCGGCAAGGGCAAGGACAGCAAGCAGGCTGAGATGGATGGGCTTCATCGCCGTTTACAGCACCGCCAGCGCTGCATCGTAATTCGGTTCGTGGGTGATGTCGTCAACCAGTTCCGCGTGCAGGATGCGGTCGTTCTCGTCCAGCACCAGTACTGCACGCGCGGTCACGCCGGCGAGCGCGGTGTCGGCGATCTTGACGCCGTAGTTGCGCATGAAATCGCGGCCGCGCATCAGCGACAGCGGGATCACGTTCTGCAGTCCTTCGGTGGTGCAGAAGCGGCTCATCGCGAACGGCAGGTCGGCGGAGATCACCAGCACCACGGTGTTGTCCAGTTTGCCCGCAGCCTCGTTGAATTTGCGCGTCGAAGTTGCACATACGGCGGTGTCGAGACTGGGCACGATGTTCAGCACCTTGCGCTTGCCGGCGAAACTTTGCAGCGTCACGTCCTTCAGTTCTTTGTCTACCAGTGAGAACGCCGGCGCGGTCTGGCCCACTTCCGGAAAGGTGCCGAACAGGGTGACGGGTGCGCCGCCGAGGGTGACGGATGTGGTGTTCTTCGTGTCTTTGGTCATCTTGCTTCTCCTTGTATCTGGATGATCATGATACTGCCCTTGCGGTGAAAATGGCAAAGTAGATTATTGTCAAAACACCATGAACAATGGGGTTAAATCAAATGGGCCAGCCTGAGCTGACCCTGTCGATAACGCTTGCGCGGGAATGGTGCTGCCGCAGTATCCGTAGGTTGGGCTGAGGCACGAGCCCAACACAATGGCATCGGTAAATGTTGGGCTTCCGTTGTCAGCCCAACCTACGAGTCGCTGTAGTCTTCGATCGGCGGGCAACCGCAAACCAGGTTCTTGTCGCCGTACACATTATCCACCCGCGCGACGCTGGGCCAGAATTTGTTGTCGCGCACCCAAGGCAGCGGGAAGGCGGCCTGCTCGCGCGAGTAGTTGCGCTTCCAGTCACTGGTCACCACTGACTGGGCAGTATGCGGTGCATGCTTGATGACGTTGTCCTTGCGATCGGCGCGGCCTGCGACGATCTCGTCGATCTCGCCGCGGATCGCGATCATCGCCTGGCAGAAGCGGTCCAGCTCGGCTTTCGATTCGCTTTCGGTCGGTTCGACCATCAATGTATCCACCACCGGGAATGACGTGGTGGGCGCGTGGAAGCCAAAATCCATCAGGCGCTTGGCGATGTCTGCGACCTCGATGCCGGCATCGCGCTTGAAGTCGGCGCAGGCCAGGATCATCTCGTGCGCGCAGCGACCATTCGCTCCGCTGTACAGCGTCGGGTAGTGATCCTTCAACATTTCCTTGATGTAGTTTGCATTCAGGATCGCGATGCGGGTGGCCTCACGCATGCCCGCACCACCGAGCATCTTGATGTAGCCATAGGAGATCAGCAGGATCAGCGCGCTGCCGAAGGGTGCGGCGGATACCGCGTGGATGGCCTGCGCGCCGCCGGTCTTGACCAGAGGATGCCTCGGCAGGAACGGTGCCAGGTGCGCGGCGACACCGATCGGTCCCATGCCGGGTCCGCCGCCGCCATGCGGGATGGCGAAGGTCTTGTGCAGGTTGAGGTGGCACACATCGGCACCGATGTTACCGGGACTGGTCAGGCCGACCTGCGCGTTCATGTTGGCGCCGTCCATGTAAACCTGTCCGCCGTTGTCGTGCACGATGCGAGTGATGTCCTTGATACCCTCTTCATACACGCCGTGCGTGCTGGGGTAGGTGACCATCAGGCAGGACAGGTCGTCCTTGTGCTGTTCGGCTTTTTCGCGCAGGTCGTCGATGTCGATGTTGCCGTTGCGGTCGCACTTCACCACCACGATCTGCATGCCGCACATCGCCGCGCTGGCCGGATTGGTGCCGTGCGCGGAGGCCGGGATCAGCGCCACCTTGCGCTGGCCTTCGCCGCGCGAATGGTGGTACGCCTGGATCACCAGCAGTCCGGTGTATTCGCCCTGTGCGCCGCTGTTGGGCTGAAAGCTCATCTTGGCGAAGCCGGTGATCTCGGACAATGCTGCATCCAGTCCGGTGATCATCTCCTGGTAGCCTTCGGCCTGTTCCAGCGGCACGAACGGATGCAGGTTGGCGAACTCCGGCCAGGTGACCGGCAGAAGCTCGGCCGCCGCGTTCAGTTTCATGGTGCAGGAACCGAGCGGGATCATCGAGTGGGTCAGCGAAAGGTCGCGGTTCTCCAGTCGCTTGATGTAGCGCATCATCTCTGTTTCTGAATGATAGACATTGAATACCGGGTGGCTCAGGATGGTCGAGTGACGCGGTTTCACCAGTATGGATCGAACGTCCACCTGGATCGCGGAGAGCAGGTGGGTCGGCTTGCCAGCGGCTTGCGCGAACACGGCGAGTATCGCATTCAAGTCCTCGATCGAGGTGGTTTGATCCAGTGCGATGCTCAGCCCATCGTCGGTGTAACGGAAGTTGATGCAGGCGGCTTCGGCCAGCGCATGGATCTTCACGTTATCGGTGTGCACCAGTTTGAGCGTGTCGAAGAACACATCGTTGGCGATGCTGTAGCCCAGCTTCTTCAATTCGTGAGCAAGTGCGACAGCGGACAGATGCACCTGCTGCGCGATGCCGCGCAATCCTTTCGCGCCGTGATATACCGCATACATGCCGGCCATGATCGCCAGCAATGCCTGCGCGGTGCAGATATTGGAAGTCGCCTTCTCGCGGCGGATATGCTGTTCGCGCGTCTGCAGCGCCATGCGCAATGCAGGGTTGCCGTCGGCATCCACCGACACGCCGATGATGCGCCCCGGCATCGAACGCTTGTGCGCATCGTGGCAGGCGAAGTAGGCCGCGTGCGGACCACCGTAACCCATCGGCACGCCGAAACGCTGGGTCGAGCCGACCACCACATCCGCGCCCCATTCGCCGGGCGGGGTGAGCAGCACCAGGCTGAGGATGTCTGCGGCCACCGCGATGGTCATACCGTGTTCCTTTGCGCGGCTGACGAAATCGGCGTAGTCATGCACCGCGCCATCGACAGTCGGATACTGCAGCAATGCGCCGTACAGCGATTCGTTCAGCGTCACGGTCCTGAAATCGCCGATCACCAGGTCGATGCCCAGCGGCGTGGCGCGCGTCTTCAACAGCTCGATGGTCTGCGGATAGCATTCGTGCGACACGAAGAAACTGTTCCTGCCCTGGGCAACCGCATCGCGCGAGCGCAGGCTGTACAGCATGGTCATCGCTTCGGCGGCGGCCGTGGCCTCGTCGAGCAGCGATGCATTGGCGATCTCCATGCCGGTCAGGTCCATCACCATGGTCTGGAAATTCAGCAGTGCTTCCAGGCGCCCCTGCGCGATCTCCGCCTGATACGGCGTGTAGGCGGTATACCAGCCGGGATTCTCCAGCACGTTGCGCTGGATCACCGGCGGCACGATGGTGTCGTAATAACCCAGCCCGATATAGCTCTTGTACAGCTTGTTCTTTGACGCGATGGCGCGCAGATGCTGCAGATAGGCATGCTCGGATAGGCCGTCCGGCAGCGCCAGCGGCTGCTTCAGCCGGATCGCAGAAGGAATGGTCTGGTCGATCAGCGCATCCAGCGAGGGCGCATCGATCTTGTGCAGCATGTCCTGCACATCTTGCTCGGAGGGGCCATTGTGGCGATTGACGAATTGGTCGGTGTTGATCATGTTTGAGCTTGGAAAATTGTTGGTGGGTTAATCTTGGAATAATCGTTCGCCGAAGTACTCCCTCCCCCTTGCAGGGGGAGGGCTGGGGAGGGGGTAGAGACTCGGCATTCTCGCCGTCTTAAATAATCCCACCGTCCTACCCCCATCCTAAAGCCCCCTCGCTTCGCTCTCCCCCACTTAAAGGGGGAAGGAACTAGTCTGTGCAAATTTTAGTGTGCTTCGCTGTCCACATGCTTCTGGTATGCGTCGGCGTCCATCAGTGCGTCCACATCCGCCGCATTGTCCGGCTTGATCTTGAATATCCACGAGCCGTAGGGATCGCTGTTGATCGTTTCCGGCGCGCTGTCCAGTGCGGTGTTGGTTTCCATCACCTCGCCTGAGACCGGCGCGTAGATGTCGGCTGCCGCCTTCACCGATTCCACCACCGCGCACTCTTCGCCGGCCTTCAGCTTGCTGCCCACGGCAGGGCTTTCCACGAACACCATGTCGCCCAGCAGCTCCTGCGCGTGTTGGGTGATGCCGACGCTTACCGTACCATCTGTCCCGGTCTTGACCCACTCGTGGGAGGCGGTGTATTTGAGGTTGCTTGGGTTGCTCATGTGGAACTCCTTAAATAGTCGTTAGACGTTAGACGTTAGTCGTTAGTTGGGGATGTCGCTGCGCGATTTTAACTAATCGCTAACGACTACAGACTAACGACTGCTTTCCCATTTCTCGCAAACGGATACTTGACCACCTGCGCTGCCAGCATCTTATCGCGAATCTCGACTTGTATCTGCTCGCCGATCTGCACCGCTTTCGGCACCCGCGCCAGGGCGATGGATTTCTCCAGGGTGGGCGAGAAGGAGCCGCTGGTGATCTCGCCGTCGCCGTGTGCGGTATGCACTTTCTGGTGGCCGCGCAGCACGCCGCGATCCAGCAGCAGCAGCCCCACCAGCTTGCGCGTGGGCGGGTTGGCCTGCAGTGCGGCCTTGCCGATGAAGTCGCGTTCGCTGTTCAGGTCCACGGTCCAGCCAAGACCCGATTCCAGCGGGTTGACCGTCTCGTCCATGTCCTGGCCATAAAGATTCATGCCGGCTTCCAGCCGCAGCGTGTCGCGCGCGCCCAGGCCGATCGGCGCGACACCTGCCTGGTTGAGTGCAGTCCAGAATGCTTCCGCCTTCTCCTTCGGCAGCACGATCTCGAAACCGTCCTCGCCGGTGTAGCCGGTGCGCGCGATGAAATACTCGCCGCAATCCGCCGCCTGGAAATTCACCAGAGCTTCCGTGGCGGCACGCGTCTGCGGTAATACCTGCCAGACTTTTTCCCGTGCATGCGGGCCTTGCACTGCGATCATCGCGAATTCCGGGTGATCCTGAATCTCGAGCTGCGGCGCCAGCGTCGCTGCCTGTTTGCGCATCCAGGCGATATCCTTGTCCGCCGTGCCTGCGTTGACCACGATGCGAAACCATTGCTCGTCCATGAAATAGGTGATCAGGTCGTCGATCACGCCGCCATCCGGCAACAGCATGGCGGAATACAATGCCCTGCCGGACAGTTGCAGCTTGTCCACGTTGTTTGCCAGCAGCGTGCGCAGGAAATCGCGTACGCCATCGCCCCTGATGTCCACCACGCGCATGTGCGATACGTCGAACATGCCGCAATCGCTCCGCACCTTGTTGTGCTCGTCGATCTGCGAGCCGTAATTCACCGGCATGTCCCAGCCGCCGAAATCAACCATCTTCGCGCCCATCGCGCGGTGTGCAGCATTCAATGGGGTCTGTTTCAATGTCATGTCGGTTTCCACAAAATAAAAAAGGCGAAGCAGCAAATGCTGCTTCGCCCCATCTGTCCTTGGTACCTGAGAGATTACAACTCGCGTTGCGTGCCCCTTCGGTGGTCAATCACTGCTCCTCTGCCCGTTCATTTCCCGCAAGGTGCGAGGGGGCAAGGTCTCGCTTGCGCGAGTCTCATGTAATTGACGCTCTCCAGATTTGCCTGAATGTATGGTTCATTGAGCCTGAGCGATTGCGGGTGTTACGCCTTCGGCGGTGTCGCGGACGATCTGGTGCCGGCTGACACTCTCTCCCATACATCTGAACGGCAGGCGGCACTATACCGAAGACGCCAGCGGGCGGCAAGTTGCGCTCAGCGGGTTGGGCTGGATCGCCCTCTAAACGCTTGCGCCCTGGTCACGCATGACCTTGAGCTGGAATAAAGTGTTGCGCTCTTCCTCGGACAGCACCGACTCGATATAGCGGATGGTGGTCTGGTAGCGCGGGATGACGTTGTACTTGAGCGCATTGACGCGCTTCTGCGTCTTGCGCTGCTCGGTCAGCAGTCGCCACAACGCCGTCTCCGATTCCCCCAACTGCGCCAGCAGGACGGCGATCTCGGTCATGCGGCTGCGCGCTTCGTCGAAACTGGCGTCAGTCCACATCAGCCCGATCGGCAGTATCGGCGCGCTTTCCACCGCCACGGTCGGATACTCCACGCCGATGCTGCTGCGCGGCAGGATGCGTACCGTCAGCACCGGCTTGAGTCCGAGCACTGCCTGGCGCAGCTGTGTGCTGCCCATGCGCATGTGGGCGATGGCGAGCCAGTGATAGGCGCCCTGCAGCGCGCGGCTCACGGCCAGGCGCAGTTCGCGGTAGTTTTTCAGGCGCTGGTGCACCAGACGCGTCAGCAGCTCGCGCTTGCGCTCGAGCAGGTCATGGCCGTGCTGCAGCGATACCACCTGCCGCCGCAGCGACAGCAGCGTGTTCTTGGTGGGACGCACTTTGAGCCGGGGTTTCATGTCGTTTTCGGCGTGGCACCCTGCCAGTGGTGATATTTGGCCAGGTCATCCGCGCCGACGCGGGTCAGCGATTCCGGCGGCAGCAGGGATAGCAGGTCCCAGGCCAGGTTAAGGGTTTCGATGATGCTGCGGTCTTCGTCCTCGCCCTGTCCGACGAAGCGTCCCTCGAAGGCTGCCGCGAAGGCGAGGTAATTCTGGTCGGTTTCGGACAACTCGTCGGCGCCGATGATCGAGGCGAGATTGCGCACTTCCAGCGCGCGCGCATAGGACGCGTACAGCTGGCTGGCGGCACGGGCGTGGTCATCGCGGGTGAGTTCCTTGCCGATGCCGTCCTTCATCAGGCGCGACAGCGACGGCGGAATGTCCACCGGCGGATAGATGCCGAGATTGTTCAGCGTGCGGCTCAGCACCAGTTGTCCCTCGGTGATGTAGCCGGTCAAATCGGGGATCGGGTGGGTGATGTCGTCGGATGGCATCGACACCACCGGCATCATGGTGATCGAACCGTGGCGTTCGCGGATGCGGCCGGCGCGCTCGTAGATCTCCGCCAGGTCGGAATACAGGTAGCCGGGATAGCCCTTGCGCGCCGGCACATCGCCTTTCGCGGTGGCCACCTCGCGCAGCGCTTCGGCGTAATGCGTCATGTCGGTCATCACCACCAGCACGTGCAGGTCGAGGTCGAACGCAAGGTATTCCGCCACGGTCAGCGCGGCGCGCGGCAGGATCAGGCGCTCGATCGTCGGATCGTCGGCCAGGTTCAGGAACATCACTACATTGCGTAATACGCCGCTGTCGGAAAATGTCTCGCGGAAAAAATGCGCATCGCTGAACGACACCCCCATCGCCGCGAACACCACGGCAAACTGCGATTCCTCGCCGGGCAGACGCGCCTGGCGCACGATCTGTGCGGCCAGCCGGTTGTGCGGCAGACCGGAGCCGGAGAAGATCGGCAGCTTCTGTCCGCGCACCAGCGAATTGAGTCCGTCGATCGCCGAGATGCCGGTCTGGATGAACTCGCGCGGGTAGGCACGCGCGGCAGGATTCACCGGCGCGCCGTTGACGTTGCGTTTCAACCGGGAGAACAACGGTGGCCTGTCGTCGCGCGGCTGGCCCAGTCCGTTGAATACGCGACCGAGTATATCCGGACTCAGCGGGATCTCGAACGGCTGGTCGAGAAAGCGCACCCAGGTGCGCTCCAGGTCGAGATCGTCGGTGCCTTCCAGCACCTGGATCATGACCAATTCATCGGATGTGCGGATCACCTGGCCGTTGCGCCGCCCGCCGCTGTGGTCACGCACCACCACGCGGTCGCCCAGCGCCACGCCGGGCACGCCGCGCATGAACAGCAATCCGCCGCGCGCCGCCGAAGCCAGACGGTATTCCTTTTCACTCATTCCTTCGCCTTTCCGTGTTGCGCGTATTCGTTCGCCACGCGCGCGAATTCGGCGTTGACTTGCGCGGCGAATTCCTTCATGCCGTCCAGCTGGTCGTTGGCGTAACGACCCTTCAGTCGTTGTGCATCGGCCAGCAACGGCAGGCGCAACAACTCCTGTACCGGCACGCCCTGGTCGAGCAGGTTCAGTCCCTGCTGGTAGATGTCCAGCATCTGGTCGAGCAAGGCGAATTGTTTTTGCGGCGAGCAATAGCTGTCCACCGGATCGAGCGCGCTCTGCTGCAGCACGCCTTCCTTGAACAGCCCCACGCCCTGCAGCGCCCAGCGCTGCTGCGGTGACAATGCTTCCGGCCCGACCAGGTTGACGATGCGCGCCAGCTCGTCGGCCTGCGACAGGATGCCAAGTGCGCTGGCGCGGTGGGCTTCCCAGCGCGGGTCCACATGCTCGGCCCACCAGCCGCTGCAGCTTGCGACATAGCCGGAAAAACTTTCCACCCAATCGACCGCCGGGTAATGGCGTGCGTCGGCCAGTTCCTTGGACAGCGCCCAGAACGTCTGCACGATCTCCTTGGTGTGGCTGGTGACCGGCTCGGAAAAATCACCGCCCGGTGGCGACACGGCACCGATCAGCGTGATCGAGCCACTGCCGCCGGACAGGGTGGTGACGCGTCCGGCGCGCTCGTAGAAGGCGGCCAGGCGCGAGGCGAGGTAAGCCGGATAGCCTTCCTCCACCGGCATCTGGCCGAGACGGCCGGCCACTTCGCGCAACGCTTCGGCCCAGCGGCTGGTGGAATCGGCCACCATCACCACGTCGTAGCCCTGATCACGGTAATACTCTGCCAGCGTGGCGCCGACGTAGATCGATGCTTCGCGCGCCACCACCGGCATGTTGGAGGTGTTGGCCACCAGCAGCGTGCGCTCCATCAGCGAACGCCCGGTGTTGGGGTCGGTGAGCTTGGGGAAACTTTCGAGGATATCCACCAGCTCGTTGCCGCGTTCGCCGCAACCGACATAGATCACGATATCGGCATCCGACCAGCGCGCGATCTGCTGTTGCACGATGGTCTTGCCCGCGCCGAACGGTCCGGGTACGGCGGCGCGACCGCCTTTCACCAGCGGGAAGAAGGTGTCGAGTACGCGCTGTCCGGTCAGCAATGGCGCCACCGCATTGTCGCGCTGCCGGTAGGGCCGCGGGTTGCGCACCGGCCAGCGATGGAACAGCTGCAATTCATGTGTCGCGCCGTCATCACTTCTGACGCGCGCGATCACGGCCTCCACGGTAATATCGGCGGCAGCAGAGATTTCCTGCAGTTCACCACCCATGCCCGGCGGCACCAGGATGCGGTGGGCGATGCTCGGCGTTTCCGGCACCGTGCCCAACACCGCGCCGTCTTCGATGCGCATGCCGACCTTCAGTTCGGCCAGCGGTTCGAAGTGCCACACTTTGCTGCGGTTCAGCGGCGGGATCTGGATGCCGCGCGGCACATAGTCACCGTGCTGTTTTGCGTACTCCAGCAGCGGCCGCTGCACGCCGTCGAAGATGCCGCCAAGCAGGCCCGGGCCAAGTTCCACCGACAACGGATGACCAAGCGCGACCACCGGTTCGCCGGGACGCAACGATTCGGTGGGTTCGTACATTTGCACCAGCGCATCCTTGCCGTGGCGCGCGATGACTTCACCCATCAGGTTGAGCGAGCCGATGCGCACCTGCTCGCCGGTCGGCACGTCGGCCAGTTCGACCGTGACCAGCGGCCCGTTGATCTCGACGACTTTACCCACCGTGATGCTCTCCGGCAGGGATCAGTCGATCGGCCACGGTGCGCTGCATTATTTCGCCCAGCCTTTCCATGCGCGCCTCGAATGTGTTGTCCAGACGGATGTTGCCGTCCAGGCTGACGATCAGGACGCCGCCCATGCTGTCGGTAGTTTGATCGGACAGTTGCAGGTTTTTTTTCGGCGCAACCGCTGGCGCCAGCGTTGGCCAGTCGCGTTGCAGCAGCGCCAGGTCGCGTGCATTCGCCTGCACCAGCAAGTCGTCGCGCTCGATCGATTCGGCACCCTCTGCTATCCATTCGCGCAGCAGCGCAAGGTAACGTGCTTCGTCCTGCACCAGTTGCGCGAGACGCGCCGGCAAGCTATCCAGCACGCTATTGACCATGCTCCAGCGCAGTCGATCCAGTTCGGCGCGCAGGTTGAGTTCCGCCGCCTGCACATGCTGCTGGTAAACACGCTCGGCATGCGCCTTGGCTGCCAGCACTTCACGCTCCTCCTCGATATGCATGCGCTGCCTGGCATCATCGAGTATCTGCTGGTGGGTCCTGTTGCCGCCTTCGATGTATTCGTCGGCAAGCTTCTGTGCGCGCGCCAGCAAGGCCGCCTCAAGGTTTCCGACCTGGATACCGTCACTCATCCCTGTATCTCCAGCGCAGCTGAACCAAGCACGCTTTGCACCAGACTTTCGACGCGCGAATGGTAGCTGGCGGACTCCAGTATCTCGGGGATCTCGGTGATGATGATACGACCGCCTTCGCGTTGAGCGTGCATCAGGTGGCGCCCGGGATGCTGCGTCAATCCCTGCTCGATCACCACCAGCGCCGCCTGTTGCTTGCGCAGCAATTCATAAAACAGTTCCTCGATGATTTCCGCGGTCGGGTCGGGATAGGTCTCGAAGCCGATCAATTCGAATCCCTCCATCAGCGCCGAGCTGCCCAGCGCGATCAAACGCGCCGGCGCGGTCAGGCTGAGTTGCTGGTGTGCGTCGCCGGCAGGCTTCCCGTTAGTCATGCAATTTTCCCCAACAGCAGGATGGTGACAACCAGGCCGTAAATGGCGATCCCTTCGGCCAGCCCGAGGTAGATCAGGGTGCGGCCGAACATCTCCGGCTTTTCCGAGATGATCGCCAGCGAGGCCGCGCCGACCGGCCCCACTGCCAGCCCCGCGCCGAATGCCGCCAGTCCGGTCGGCAGGCCGGCACCCAGCAGCGCCAGCCCGAGACCGGTGGAGATCTCGCCGTGGGAAGCTGCAGCCTGCTGAGCCAGCGCTTCGTCCACGCCCAGCAACAGCAGGGTGAGACTTGCGCCGGCGAATACCAGCAGGTTGGTGGCCAGTGTGCCTTTCCACCAGCGCTGCGCGCGCGCGCCATCCGCCAGCGGGCGGAATTCCAGATAGGCGCCCAGCCCGAAAGTGCCGAGCAGATTCAATGCGATTATCGCGATGAGCCAGTACATGGTTGCTCCTTTCCAGTTAAATGATCCCTCAATCCTGTATCGCCAGTTTTTTCGCGCTGCCCAGCCTGAGCGGACGGAATGGCCGCCCGTCGCCGCCGAAGAAACGCGAAAATCCCTCGTAGTATTCGAGACGCAGCGCCTGGATCGCGACGATCGCGCCTTCCAGCACCAGGATGAAAATATTGCCCAGCACCACCACCAGCCAGTATCCCGCAGTATGCAGCATGTTGCCGACGGTGAAGATGGCGATGGCCAGCGCCACATGGTTCAGGCTGAACGCGGCCAGGCGCAGGAACGACAGGGTATTGGACACATATGCCATGATCGCCTCGAACCCTTCCACCAGCACGATCAATATCCGCTCTCCCGTCGCGCTGTCGCCATTGCGCCGCCAGGAATGAATGAATATGGCAGTCAGCGCCGCGCCTACCAGCAGCGGGGCCGTGATGCCGACCGGGTCGCCGTCGGCCACCCGCCAGGCGCCGATCAGCAGGCCCAGGTACAGCATCAGTCCGGCGGCGCCGTGACTGTCCAGCAGGGCATCGACCAGGCGCCCGTCGGCGAGCCGGTTGTGGATGGTCAGCAGCGTGGACAGTATGATGAAGGCGATGCCCCAGCCCAACGCCATGCCCAGCATCCGCATCGGGTCGGACAACGGCGGCATCCACAGCGCCGTCACCAGTTCCTCGTAGCCGAACACGCTGCCATAGAGCACACCGAACAATGCCGAACTCAGGCCGACCGCCACCACCAGCGGCAGATAGTGGCCGATGCGTTTGCGCAGCAGCAACCCGGCCAAAACGATCACCAGTCCCTGCCCCAGGTCGCCGAACATCATGCCGAACATCAGCACGAAGGAAATCGCGAACAGGATGGTGGGATCGACCTCGCCATAGCGTGGCACGCCGTAGTTCAGCACCAGGCTGGCGAACGGCCGCAACCAGCGCTGGTGACTGATCAGCGAGGGCACCAGCAGGCGTTCGTCCGGGCGCGGTTCGCGCGCGCTCAACACGAAATGGCCGGACAATGTCTGCTGCAGCATCTGCTGCAGGCGCGGCAACTGGCTGCCGGGTATCCAGCCGCTGACAGTGACCAGATTGCCGCGACCGCGCATCAGCACGGCCAGTTCCGCATACGGCTCGGCTCGCGCCAGCGTCTGCGCGGCATTCAGCAGTCGCGCATGAATTTCGGGTTGCGCCGCATGTTCGCGCCGCTTTTGTTCTTCCTGCGTGGTCTGCTGTTCGAGATGCTTGATGCGCTCGACCAGTTCCCGGTGCACCTGCACCGGTTCGCCGTGAAATTCCGCCGGGATTTCCATCGCGCGCCAACCGGCCGCCTGCAAAACGCGCTCGATTTCGCCAGCTTGTCCGCTGGCGCCGGCGATGATCAGGTGGATCAGTTCCGCGCTGGAAAAGAACTTGATCGCGATATAGCCCGCCAGTTTCAGTGCTTCCTCGAAACGCTGGAGGTTGGCGTGCGGCAGCGTGCCGACCCGGACGTCCAGCAACCCGCCCTTTTTCTGCAGGCGCGTCAGGTCGATATTGAGGTCGCCGAACTGGTCGAGCGCGCGCAGCAATTGTTCGGTGTGCCGATGCTCGTCACGCAGCTTGCGCAACTGTTCCTGGTCATTCGAACATTGTGCCCAGACCTGCCTGAGCCAGACGCCAAGTTCCTCCAGTTGCTGCAGCGTGACCTGCTGCATCGGCGAGCTGATCTCGACCGGAACATCAATGGCAAAATGATCCAGTATCTTGTCCAGGCGTGAGCGGTTCTCGTAATACGCGCTGCGGTAGTTTTCGCCGGGCAATTCCGGCAGGTTCTCCGGGATCATCTCGGTGAACTCCGGCGCAAAACTGCCGAAGTTGGCCAGCAACAGTGCTGTCTGCGGCGCATCGTCCTTGAGCAGGCTGAGTTCTATGCGTTGCATGGGTTGCGGCTTGAACATTGCGTTCCCTACGTCAATTCCGACTCCGTGCCTTCGGACAGTGGCAGACCCAGCGCGGAGCGGATCAAGTCCGGCGCCGCGCGCAATCTGCGCCCGCGGATGATGGCGCGCAACCGCCGCAGGTCGCGCTCGCGCAGCACCATGTAAGCCAGCGCGCGCGCCACATTGAATGAGCTGTGCAGCAGCGCATTATTGGCGATGCGCCAGGTTTCGAATTCCAGCCTGAGTGTCACTTCGGTATTGTTATGCGTCCCTTCCAGCAGCTTGTCATAAGGGCGTGGCAAGTTGCCGATCGCATCTTCAAAACTGGCCCGCTGAGCCAGTTGCTGCAATTGCGCAGCGCCCAAACGCTGGCTGGCCGGGATCAGCAGGTAATAGGCCTGGGCCGGCGGCAGGTTGTAGGCAAAGCGGTAGCGCAGCAGCCACACCAGATTGACGCGATCGATGATGCTGCCGATGATGGTGCGCAGCAACTGGCCGGAGGTATCGCCGATCTCGTTGCCGCGCCGCGCCAGCCCGGCGTAATAGCGGCGGTCGATGGCGGCGTCCAGCGCAAATAATGCCTCGCCCTGGTCGAGCAGGTGCCGCGCCTGGCGCGCGATGTCGGCATAGGGGGTATGTTCCAGCCGGCGCATCAGTTCCGCCGGGCTGTCGCTTTGCAACAATTCGGCAGTCGGCAGGCGGGTAAAACTGCCCATGTCCAGAAGCTGGTCTTCGATGATCTTTTGCGGCTGCCCGGCCATCTTGCCGCGGATGATCACCTTGAGGTTGCTGAGCTCGAAACGGTGAGCCCAGTAGCCGAGCAGATCGCGCGATGATCCGGACAAGGGCCGGATCAGCAGTGCCAGCTCCCTTAGCAGGATAGTGACATTGCTCTGATCGAGGTCGCCGGCATACTGCCTGGCAACGCCACCACTGTCTGTATCCGCAGCAGATTCCGTTGCCAGCCGGGGATCGGCGGGCTGGTCGATCAACTCCTGAAGCTTGGACAGATCGAGCAACCTTTCCGCAAACATGCTGACACGGGTATGCAGGTAGGCATGACTGGCAACGTTCATGTCCGGGCTTTCTGGTCGCCGACCAGTAACGCAACAGCGGCGTCGATCGCCTGCTGCCGGTGCTGTTCTGCGGCAGACTTTAATGCGCTCGCACGTTCGGTATGCCGGCGCTTCAGTTCTGCGATGGTCTGTTGTGCGCGTTGTTCGGCCTGGGCAAGAAAGGAAGCATGAATCCCGGCAACGCGCTCGGCATGCTGTCGTTCCGCTTCGCTGACATCCTGCCTGGCTTGCTCGATGATGTCCTGGCGTTGGGTATCAGCGCGGGCAATGACGAGTTCGGCATTGGTTTCCGCATCCAGCAAGCGTTTGAGCGATTCATCTATCATGTGACTCCTGCAATTCCATTAGATTGGAGTACTGGCAGCATCAGTGTGGATAATACCCCCTGGTGCTGAACGAAACCAGTTTGTCAGGTGAAGGGTGGGTGAGGAAAGGACCGGTTAGAAGTAATCCGGAGTTAATAGATGAACAACTTGTAACCGGACGGCTTGAGATCCGTTGTGTCAAAGTTCAATTTGATGTTGAGCTCGCGGTTAGGCGACAAGCCTTGCTGTTCGTCATTGCCGGAACCAAGATACTCCGCCGGGCTGAAGGTGCGGCGAGCGAGCGGGCGATTCTGCTCGTCGGTCAGCGTGAGTTCCAGATTGGGGAAGGATTGGGCATACAGTGCCTGGTTGCGCAGGATGGCGTCGAGGGTGATGACACTGGGCTGTGCCGGATCTGCTGACAGGTCGGAAGATTCGATGCTCATCAGGTCGAGCCTGCGCGGCAACGGGACGGTGCAACGATAGAACTTGCAGAAGCTGACGAGAGCGGGTTTAAGGCCGGGTATGTCGGCGGCAAGCTGAACCCGGAACAAATAGGCACCCTGCAACAGCAGGATCAGCAGCAGGGCCAGGTTGGCAGCGGCCAGTGGCCAGGCAGGCTTTTCCGGTAAGGGTAGCAACTCAGTGTTGTCGCCGGCAGCACGGGTAAAGGCGGTTTCCCGAGTCCGTATGAACGGTGCTGCATTTGCAGGGTTGCCGATTGCAGCAACCGATGAGTGCACATTGTCGAATTGAGCTGGTATCTCGTGCAGTCCGATCTGCGCCGCGCCATCTTCGACCTGTTCATGTACGGTATCGGCAATCGGCGAATCCAGTCGAGGATCGGGCTGGTCGTTCTGCATATTTTCGCGGGCGTCGAACACGGCCTGGCAACGTCCGCAGCGCACCAGACCGTTACACGCATCGAACTGCTGTTCGCTGATCCTGAAGCGTGTATTGCATTTGGGACACAGGGTGGTAGTGCTCATCGTTTCGTGCCGGACAGACAAGCCCAGCCTTGTTCAAGGATCGGAGTGTCCAGATTAAACCATTGCGCGTAGATTTTCATCACTTCTTCGGCCTGTTCGGCAAGCACGCCGGAAAGTACGATGCGTCCGCCCGGTCTGGTTGCTTCAGCCAGCAATGGTGCGAGCAGTTTGAGCGGATTGGTCAGGATGTTTGCCACCACCATGTCGGCCTGTCCATGCGGCGCATCGTCCGGCAGGAAGAATTGTGCCGAAACCTGGTTGGCGATCGCATTGTCGCGGCTGGCCCCGACTGCCTGCGCATCGAGATCCACGCCGATAGCGCTGGCCGCGCCCAGTTTGAGCGCGGCGATGGTCAGGATGCCGGAGCCGCAGCCATAATCCAGCACCGATTCTCCGCCCTTGATGTTGTTATCCAGCCAGCGCAAACACAAACGCGTGGTGGGATGGCCGCCGGTGCCGAACGCCAGGCCCGGATCCAGCACGATATTGAGTGCTTGGAGGTCCGGTGGTTCATGCCAGCTAGGGACGATCCACAATCGCTGTGAGATGCGGATCGGATCGAATTGCGACTGGGTGCGCCTGACCCAGTCGTCGTCTTCAAGCGTTTCGATATGAAAGTCGGACACGGGTGGCAAGCCTGCAAGCTGCGCGGCTTCGATCAATATGGTTGTGACCGGCGCGTCGGCGGGGAACAGCGCGGTGACGCGATTGTGTGTCCAGAATTGCGAATCGGGTGCGCCGGGTTCGCCAAAGATCGCCTGCTCGTTCTGCGTGTCGGCATCTGCGTCATGCACGTCCACCGATAGTGCGCCTAACTCCAGCAGTGCTTCGCTCAGTTTGTCCGCGTTTTGAGCATCGGCATCCACGTTCAGCGTGAGCCAACTCATTACTTTGCCTTGGCTCCCTTGGCGCGTTCCGCGAGCTTGTGTTCCAGGTAGTGGATGTTGGTGCCGCCGCGCATGAAGGCGGCGTCCAGCATCAGTTCCTTGTGCAACGGGATGTTGGTTTCTATGCCTTCGACCGCCATTTCGGACAGGGCGGTGCGCATGCGCGCCATCGCCTGTTCACGCGTGTCGCCGTAGGCGATGATCTTGCCGATCATCGAATCGTAATGCGGCGGCACGAAGTAGTTGGCATAGACGTGCGAGTCGACGCGGATACCGGGACCGCCGGGCGGATGCCAGGTGGTGATGCGCCCCGGTGAGGGGGTGAACTTGTACGGGTGTTCGGCATTGATGCGGCATTCGATCGCATGCCCCTTGAACACGATCTCCTTTTGCCGGAGCGTGAGCTTTTCGCCGGCGGCGATGCGGATCTGCTGCTGCACGATGTCGACGCCGGTGATCATTTCGGTGACCGGATGCTCCACCTGCACGCGGGTGTTCATCTCGATGAAATAGAACTCGTCTTTCTCGTACAGGAATTCGAAGGTGCCGGCGCCGCGATAGCCGATCTTGCGGCAGGCTTCGGCGCAGCGTTCGCCGATCTTGTTGCGCAGGCGCAGGTTGATCAATGGTGCCGGCGCTTCCTCGATGATCTTCTGGTGGCGGCGCTGCATCGAGCAGTCGCGCTCGCCCAGGTGCACGGCATTGCCGTGCTGGTCGGCGAGCACCTGGATCTCGATGTGGCGCGGGTTTTCCAGGAATTTTTCCATGTACACCATGGGATTGTTGAACGCCGTCTGCGCCTCGGTGCGGGTCATGGTGACTGCATTCAGCAGCGCCGCCTCGGTATGCACCACGCGCATGCCGCGTCCGCCGCCGCCGCCGGATGCCTTGATGATGACCGGATAACCGATGCTGCGTGCGATCTTGACGATCTCTGCCGGGTCCGCTGGCAGTGCGCCGTCGACACCGGGAACACAGGGCACGCCGGCCTTCTTCATCGCGTTCTTGGCTGAAACCTTGTCGCCCATCAGGCGTATCGTGTCGGGGCGTGGGCCGATGAATACGAAGCCGCTTTTTTCCACACGCTCGGCAAAGTCGGCGTTCTCCGACAGAAAGCCATAGCCGGGATGGATGGCCTGCGCATCGGTGACTTCCGCAGCACTGATGATGGCCGGGATGTGCAGGTAACTTTGGCCGGAAGGAGCCGGGCCGATGCACACCGATTCATCTGCCAGCTTGACGTATTTGGCGTCGGCGTCAGCCTCTGAATGGACTGCCACTGTCTTGATGCCCATTTCGCGGCAGGCCCGCTGGATACGCAGGGCGATTTCACCGCGGTTGGCAATCAGGATTTTTTCAAACATCAAGGGCTCCGATCTTGTTGCCGAGCGCATGATCCCGCGCTTTAATATGCTGCTCGACTTCTTGTTTGGAACTGGCGGGGCAGCAGGCTTCTTTTCAAACATGATCAATCAACGACATTTATGGTCAGCCGATCACGAACAGCGGCTGGCCAAACTCTACCGCCTGGCCGTTTTGGTTACGGCCGCCGCTTTGCGGCTTAACGTTCGCTGCGCTCTCGTTAGCCTTCGCCGAAACGGCCGGAAAGATTGACATGGGTTCAATCATGGCTTACCCGATCACGAACAGCGGCTGGCCAAACTCTACCGCCTGGCCGTTTTCAACCAGGATGGCCTTGATTACGCCGGACTTGTCCGCTTCGATTTCATTCAGCAGCTTCATCGCCTCGATGATGCACAGTGTTTCTCCCTCGTTGACGCTTTGCCCGATATCGACGAATGCCTTGGCGCCGGGGGAAGGGCTGCGATAAAAGGAACCGACCATCGGCGATTTGACCACATGTCCTTCCGGCTCGGGCGCCTTGACCGGTTCAGCAGGTGCGGCTGGAGGCGGTGCTCCTGCAGCAGCGGCCTGGGGCGGCGGGGCGTGGTAAACCTGTTGCTGGGCAGCAGAGGAGCGCGATATGCGCACGCGTTCTTCACCTTCGCTGATCTCCAACTCGGCGATACCGGAGTTTTCGACCAGTTCTATCAAGGTCTTCAGTTTGCGTAAATCCATGGTTAGCTCCTGACGGAATATTGAATTGCGAATTGCACGGCGAGTTCATATCCCGTCATGCCAAGACCGCTGATGATGCCGACAGCGATATCGGAGAAATAGGATTCCCGGCGGAATGCCTCGCGTGCGAACACATTGGATAGATGTACTTCGATAAAAGGAATCCCTACTGCCGCAAGGGCATCGCGCAAGGCAACGCTGGTATGGGTAAAGGCGGCCGGGTTGATGATGATGAAGTCGGTGCCGTCCTGGCGAGCCTGCTGGACACGCTCCACCATCGCGGCTTCGGCATTACTCTGGAAGTGAGACAGTTTGGCGCCACTGGATTCAGCTAAATTCGCTAACTTGTGGTTAATTTCATCTAACGTGACATGACCATAAACATCCGGCTCACGCGTTCCGAGCAGATTCAGATTGGGGCCATGCATGACCAGCAGGTTTTTCATATGGGCATTTTGCCGCAAATTAGGGGAAGTTGTCCAGATTTTGGCTGTAATTATGCGCAAAAATTAACTCGCTGAAGAAATAGGGAGTTAGACGGGATGGGGCAGCAAACCTGGGGGTTTGGAGGGTGATAATGAGGGGGCGGCTTGAGCGGAGATTAAAGTCCTACGCTTTGCAGTGAACCGAGGAATTGCTCGGCGTCTTGATAACCGGTCACCCGTAAATCGGCCAGCTCGTGGCCTTGTGCATCGAAGAACAGGGTCGCCGGCGGTCCGAACAGTTGATAACGCGCCAGCAGGGCCTTGTCATCGTCGCTGTTGGCGGTAACGTCTGCCTGCAGCAACACTGCGTTCTTCAATTTTGCCTGTACCCGGGAATCACTGAAGGTGTAGCGCTCCATCTCCTTGCATGACACGCACCAGTCGGCGTAGTAGTCGAGCATTACGGTCCTGCCGCCTGCCTGGGCGATACGGGCATCCAGTTCCACCAGATTCTTGACTCGCACGAACGGCAGTGCGGGGGAAGTCACCGCTGTCCGCGTACCACTGTCCAGCGCACCCAGCGGACGCAGCACGTCGCGGGCGCCGGACAGCGCGCCGATCAGGTAGCCGATGCCCACCAGCAAGGCCAGTATGCCGATGCCCTTCAGCAGCTTGTGCATGTGGGTCGCGTTGTGCGGCAGCCCATCCAGCGCGCGCGCGAAAACTGCGGACAGGATCAGCAAGGCTGCCCACAACGACATCTGCGCGCTGACCGGGATGAGCGGCGAGATGATCCAGATGGCGACCGCCAGCAGCAGTACTCCGAAGAAGCGCTTGACCGATTCCATCCAGGCCCCCGCCTTGGGCAGCAGCGTTCCAGCCGAGGCGCCGATCAGCAGCAGCGGCACGCCCATGCCGAGTGCCATCGCGAACAATGCGGAGCCGCCGAGCAGGGCATCGTGGCTCTGGCCGATATACAGCAGCGCGCCGGCCAGTGGGGCGGCGACGCAGGGGCCGACGATGATTGCGGACAGCGCGCCCATCACCAGTACGCCGGAGATGTGGCCGCCGTGCAGCTTGTTGCTGGTGTCGGAAAGGCGGCTTTGCAGCGCGGTGGGCAGTTGCAGTTCGTAGAAACCGAACATCGACAGCGACAGCAGCACGAAGATCGCCGCAAAACCGCCGAGCGCCCACGGTGTCTGCAGGGCATTGGACAGCAGCGTGCCGGACAGCCCGGCCGCCACGCCAACCGCCGCGTAGGTGAGCGCCATGCCCATGACATAGGCCAGCGACAGGATGAAGCCGTGCATATGGGTGATCTTGTGGCCGCGTCCGACGATGATGCCGGACAGGATCGGCACCATCGGGAACATGCAGGGAGTGAAGGCGAGCAGCAGCCCCGCGCCGAAGAAGAACGAGATGATCAGCCAGAAACTGCCCTGCTTGAACAGCCTGGCGATCTGCGAGTTCTCGTTGACGGCGGCGGGCGCCGGCGTCACCGATGCCGGCGCTGCACTCATCTCCTGTTGTGGAGGTGGCGCTGCCGCATCCGCAGGGCTGAGTGTCGCGGCGGCCGCTGCCGTGAAAGCCGGCAGCGCGATGTTGATGGTCTTGTTGATCGGCGGATAGCACAGGCCTTTCTCGCTGCACCCCTGGTACGTTGCCTCCAGCGCGATGCTGCGGGCTGCGTAGTTGTTTCGGTCAAGGGCGATCTCGGCCTGGAACGATTGATGGAACACTTCCATGTCGCCAAAGTTGGCGTCGTGCTTCATCTGCCCCCGCGGCATCGATACCTTGCTGACTTTGATGCCGAGGTCGGTGGTGTTGAATACGACCTTGTCGCGATACAGGTAATAGTCCGGGGTGACCCTGAAGCTGGCGACCAGGGTATGCGCATCCTTGACTGCGACATCGATGCCAAATGCCTCGTCTGGCTGCAGGAACTTGGTCTGTGCAGAACCGAACAGCGGGATCCGGTCGAACAATCCCTCCGCGTGAGTTAGCGGTGAGAGGATCAGCAGGAATAATAGCAATAATCGCATCGGGTTCATCATTGGAGAGGGTTGGTGCCTGAAAGGGTTCATCCTGCTTGTGGGGTCGTTTCCTGTGCAACCCATAGCAAATAGGTTGGCAATCCGGTGTTTACAGGGACAGCGATGATTTCCGGAAGTTCATAGGGATGATGCGCACGGATAACGGTTTCAAGGCGTTCATAAGCAGCCTGCGTGGTTTTGATCAGCAGCGGTGTTTCATTGGTGGTTTCTATCCTGTCTTGCCAGCGATACACCGAACTGCATACACCCAGAATGTTAACACAGGCGGCGGCCCGTTCCGCGATCAGCGCCTCGGCCATATGTTGCGCGCTGTCGTAGTCGGGCAGGGTGGTCAGCACCAGCAATACCTGTTCGCCGTTCATGCGTTTCCCGCCCTTGAACAACGCACGCCGAATTGCAGCAATTCATCCCATGCGTCGCCTGGACGCAAGCCTTTTATCACCTTATCCAGATGCGCGGCCTGGCGTAGCGCGCGTTCGGCCTGCGCCGGTTTGAAGCGGCGCGCTGCGCGTTCCATCGGCTTCAGGCGCGCCCCCCAGACGCGTTCACTTTTTAGTGTGGCGGCCAGGTTGCCTCCCTGCTGCGCGCTACGCGTGACTTTGGCCAAAATGCGCACATCCTCGGTCAACGCCCACAGGACCAGCACCAGTGCCTCGCCTTCCGCGCGCAGCCCGTCGAGAATATGCGCATAGCGCGCGGCATCGCCCGCCAGCATGGCTTCGGACAACTTGAATACGTCGTAGCGCGCCACGTCCATCACCGCATCCTTCACTTGTTCGAAACTCAGCTTGCCGGGAGGGTAGAGCAGGCCCAGCTTCTGGATCTCCTGCCACGCTGCCAGCAGGTTGCCTTCCACCCGCTCCGCGAGAAAGACCAGGGTATCCGGGTCCGCCGACTGTTTCTGCCGTTTCATCCGGCCCGCGATCCAGGCGGGCAGGGCGCCGAGGGCGATTTCTTCGGTGGCGATGGTCACGCCATATTTTGCCAGCGTGGTGAACCATTTGCTTTTTTGTGCCGTATTGTCCATGCGCGGCAGCGAGATCAATGTGATAGTGCCTTCACTCAGCCGTTCACAATACTCCTGCAATGCCTGCGCGCCTTCGATACCGGGCTTGCCGGAAGGGATGCTCAGGTCGATCAGCTTGCGCGCGGAAAACAGCGACATGCTCTGTGCGCTGTTGCGCAGTTCCGCCCACTGGAATCCCCGCTCGGCCTGGAACACTTCGCGCTCGCCATAGCCCGCCGCGCGTGCTGCCGCGCGAATCGCATCCGCAGCCTCGATCGACAACAGCGGCGCGCCGCCGTGGATGACATACAACGGCGCCAGTCCATTCGCCAGGTGAGCGGGCAGGTCTTCAGCGGAGAGTTTCATCGGGAGCCTTCACATGGTTCAGCCGGCGCAGCATCTGGTGAACCGCATCGCTGCGCATGTTCTGGAACAGCAGTGTCTCCTCCTGTTCCTTGGCGATCACCTGGGTGGCGTCGTAGGAGTAATCGCGCCGCAGCGTGATCTCGTCCGGTGCCAGCCAGTCGCGATGCTTGTTGTCGTACGCCTGGAACGAGACACGGTAATACAAGCGGTATTCGAGCACGCGGCCGCTGGCGCTCAGGGACATGATCTGCTTGTCCGTGGATTCGGACACGATGTACAGCGTCAACTGCGCCTGCTCCGGCGTGTCGGTGATCTCCACGCCATTCGCCTCGATGGCCCGCTTCAGTTCGAGGATGAAGGGCGCAAACTGATCGGCCGACTTCACGTACAGCGTATGGAACGGCAGCGCGAATGCTGCCTGGCCGCGCAGGTGGAAACCGCACGCGCCGAGCAGCATGGTCAGCAGCAGCAACAGGGAAGCGGAACGTATCGTCATCGCGTCAGGCCACCACGTTGATCAAACGTCCGGGCACCACGATGATCTTCTTCGCCGCGCCGCCTGCAAGATGCTTCTGCACTGCCTCGTGCGCCAGCACCATCGTCTCCAGCGTGGCCTTGTCCGCGTCTTTCGCCGCACGCAGGCTGCCGCGCAGTTTGCCGTTGACCTGGATCACCAGCTCGATCTCGTCCTGCACCAGCGCGGCCTCATCCACTTTGGGCCAGGGGGCGGCAAGGATGTCGACGCCGTAGCCGCATTCCTTCCACAGGGCATGGGTGATGTGCGGCGCAATCGGGGAGAGCAGGCGCAGAAGAATCGAGAATCCTTCGGCAATGGTGTACAGGCTAGCTTCCATGTCTGCATTGAGTCCCTTGTCTTGCCGCTCATTTGAAATGCTTTCGAGTGTGTTCAGGATCTTCATGCAGGCAGAAGCAACGGTATTGAACTGGTGTTTGCCAAAATCGTAGTCAGCCTGCTTGAGTATGACGTGAATCTCCCTGCGACTATCTTTTACGGGTTGGGCAACATCATTCCAGTTAAATGGAATTTGCTGATTGGAGCTCTTCGGACTGTAATTGTTTGCGAAATTCCAGACACGCCGAAGAAAACGATAGGCGCCTTCGACGCCGGCATCCGACCACTCCAGTTGCTGGTCGGGCGGCGCGGCGAACATCATGAACAGGCGCGCGGTGTCGGCGCCGTACTGGTCGATGAGGGCCTGCGGATCGACGCCGTTGTTCTTCGACTTGGCCATCTTCTCGGTGCCGCCGATGGTGACCGGCTGGCCGTCGGCTTTGAGTTTTGCGCCGTTGGCCGTCCCTTCGCATCGGTTCCACATCGACATCGGCCGGGATTGATCCACAGCTTCTTGCCGTTGTCCGTCCTCGCGATAGAACGTCGGTGCGATCACCATGCCCTGGGTCAGCAGGTTGCTGAAGGGTTCGTCGCCCTGCACCAGGCCTTCGTCGCGCATCAGCTTGTGGAAGAAGCGCGCATACAGCAGGTGCAGGATCGCGTGCTCGATGCCGCCGATGTACTGGTCGACCGGCAGCCATTTCTGTGCGGCGCCTTGTCCACCATCCCGGTGGTCGAAGTTCGGGCTGGCATAGCGTGCGTAGTACCAGGACGACTCGACGAAGGTGTCCATGGTGTCGGTCTCGCGCCGCGCCTTGCTCGCCGCATTTCGGGCAGCTGCAATTCGTAAAAGTCCGCGCAATTTCGCCAGCGGGATGCCGGAGCCGTCCGGCACCAGGTCTTCCGGCAGCACCACCGGCAATTGCTCGTCCGGCACCGGCACGTCGCCGCAGGCGGCGCAGTGGATGATCGGAATCGGGCAGCCCCAGTAGCGCTGGCGCGAGATGCCCCAGTCGCGCAGGCGGAACTGCACTTGCTTTTCGCCCAGGTGCTTCGCGGCGAGGTCGGCGGCGATGGCGTCTACGGCCTGCTCGTAGATCGAGGCCGTCGTATTTGCCGGAGTTGACGCAGACGCCATGTTCCTTGTCGGCATACCATTCGGCCCAGGCATCGGTGGAGAAATGTTTCGTTGGCCACCTGAATGGACTGCATGATCGGCAAGTTGTATTTTTTCGCAAAGCCGAAGTCGCGCTCGTCGTGCGCCGGCACCGCCATCACCGCGCCTTCGCCGTAGCCCATCAGCACGTAGTTGCCGACCCACACCGGGATCTGCTCGCCGGTGAGCGGGTGGGTGACGGTGAGCCCGGTGTCCATGCCCTTCTTTTCCATCGTGGCCATGTCGGCTTCGGCAGTGCCACCCTGCTTGCACTCCTCGATGAAGGCGGCCAGTTCCGGGTTGTTCTTCGCGGCATGCGTTGCCAGCGGATGCTCGGCGGCGACGGCGACAGAAGGTCACGCCCATGATGGTGTCGGCGCGGGTGGTGTAGACCCACAGCTGCTCGTCCTTGCCGTCGAGCTGGTAAGGGAAGGCGAAGCGCACGCCGATAGCTCTTGCCGATCCAGTTGCCTGCATGGTCTTGACCCGCTCCGGCCAGCCCGGCGAGCTGGTCGAGGTCGGCCAGCAGTTCCTCGGCATACTGCGGTGATGCGGAAGAAATACATCGGGATCTCGCGCTTTTCGACCAGCGCGCCGGAGCGCCAGCCGCGCCCGTCGATCACCTGCTCGTTGGCCAGCACGGTCTGGTCCACCGGGTCCCAGTTCACCGTCGCCAGCTTCTTGTAGATCACGCCCTTTTCGAACAGGCGCGTGAACAGCCACTGCTCCCAGCGGTAGTAGTCGGGCTTGCAGGTGGCGAGTTCGCGCGACCAGTCGACGGCAAGGCCCAGCGCCTGCAGCTGCTGCGCATGTAGTCGATGTTGGCGTAGGTCCACGCGGCGGGCGGCACGTTGTTGGCCATCGCGGCGTTTTCGGCCGGCAGGCCGAAGGCATCCCAGCCCATCGGCTGCAGCACGTTGAAGCCGCTGCATGCGCGTGGTAGCGCGCCAGCACGTCGCCGATGGTGTAGTTGCGCACATGCCCCATGTGCAGCTTGCCCGAAGGATAGGGAAACATCGACAGGCAATAATATTTCGGCTTGTCCGAGTGGTCGTCCGCAAAGAATGCCTCGGTGGCATCCCAGTGTTGCTGGGCGGCGGCTTCGATATCTTTTGGTAAGTAGTGCGCTTGCATGTTCTATGGGCGGTTATGCGTGGTTTTCCGGTAAGCCGGCATTATATACGGAGAGCGCGCAGAAACTGGTGGCCCCGACCGGGCCGAAGAAACTTCCGCCCCTGCCATCAGCTTTTGGATTAGCCCGGTAGCAGGCATTCTGCTAAACTTGCGCTATAAAAATATTGCCCATTCCGTTCAGGAGAGAAAACCATGTCCCAGAAACATCCCGTGATCGCAGTCACCGGTTCGTCCGGCGCTGGCACTACCACCGTCAAGCGCGCTTTTGACAACATCTTCCGTCGCGAGCAGATCAACGCGGCAGTGATCGAGGGCGACAGCCTGCACAGCCTTGACCGCGCTGCGTTCCGCGCTGCGGTGGCCGAGGCCGCCAAGGATGGCAACCATCATTTCAGCCATTTCGGACCGGAAGCCAACCATTTCGACAAGATCGAGGACACTTTCAGGACATATGGCGAGACCGGCTCCTGCCAGCGCCGCTATTACATACATAGCGAGGCGGAAGCCAAGGAGCTGAATGCCCATTTCGGCACCAGCCTCAGCCCGGGCCAGTTCACTCCGTGGGAAGATATCGCCCCCGGTTCGGATATCCTGTTCTACGAAGGCCTGCACGGCATGGTCAAGACAGACAAGGTCGATGCCGGTAAATATGTGGACCTGAGCATCGGCGTGGTGCCCAACGTCAACCTGGAATGGATCCAGAAGATCCACCGCGACAAGGCCGAGCGCGGTTATTCCGCCGAGGCGACCGTGGATACCATCCTGCGCCGCATGCCGGACTACATCAACTACATCACGCCGCAATTCACCTACAGCGACATCAATTTCCAGCGTGTCGCCACAGTGGACACGTCCAACCCGTTCATCGCCCGCGACATCCCGACGCCGGACGAGAGTTTCGTGGTGGTGCGTTTCCGCAAGCCGCAGGGCGTGGATTTTCCCTACTACCTCAGCATGATCAACGATTCATTCATGTCGCGGCCGAATACGCTGGTGGTGCCGGGAGGCAAGATGAGCTTTGCGCTGGAGTTGATCCTGACGCCGATCATGCATGAAATGATCCAGAAGAAAAACAAGTAGCAACCGTTGCCGGGTGTCAACAAGCCAGGCATTCGCATCCTGCGCCGAGCCAACCGGATGCGATAGTCTGAAGCCGCAGAACAACGCAGGATCAGCTCTTTCAGGTTGACCGGCCTGCAGCACTTTGTTGAGCACTGCTGAACTTCGCCAGCTGTATCTCGAGCTCCTCTGCCGCAACCGGTCGGGAGATAAAGTACCCCTGAAATCCGGTGCAACCCTTCTTTTTCAGCAAGTCGAACTGCGCCTGCGTTTCCACGCCCTCGGCGACCACTTCCATATTCAGGCTGTTTGCCAATCCGATGATGGCTTTGACGATGCTCTTGTTGCTGGTGCTGCCGATCAGGTCCTGCACAAAGGACTGGTCGATTTTCAGTTCGTCGATAGGCAGTCGTTGCAGATAGGAGAGCGATGAATAGCCGGTGCCGAAGTCGTCCATGGACAGGCTGATGCCGAGTGCCTTCAACTCACCCATCTTGCTTATTGCATCTTTGACATCATCCAGTATCACGCTCTCGGTCAGCTCAAGCTTGAGCAGGGCCGGGTCGATACCGAATTGGCTAATCGCCCTGCCGACCTTTTCAACAAAGTCATTCTGCTTGAATTGCTTTGCGCTGACATTGACGGCTACCCGCATTTGCTTCAGCACATCCTTGTTTTGCCATTGCTTGATCTTGCCGCAGGCCTGCTCAAGCACCCAGCAACCGATCGGCACAATGTCGCCGACTTCTTCGGCAAGCGGAATGAACTCATTCGGCGACAACATGCCGCGGTGCGGGTGGTTCCAGCGCAGCAGCACTTCCACGCCGATTGGATGGCCTGAAGCATTGGCCTGCAACTGGTACTGCAGCACCAGCTCCTGGTTGTCCAGGCTGTTGTGCAATTGAGCTTCCAGCTCGGACCGCAATTGCACTATCTGCTGCATGGCAGGATCAAAGAAGCGGATGACATTCCGCCCTGCCGCCTTGGCCTGATACATCGCGGCATCAGCCCGTTTAAGCATGTCTTCAATCGAATCTTCGTTATAGCGAAACAGCGTGATGCCGATGCTCGAGGTACAGCGATACTCAATAAAGCTTTGCCTGTCGGCAGCAATGTTACTGGCCAATCGAAAAGGCTCAGCCAGGGCTACGCGCAATTTTTCCGCCACTGTCTCCGCATCCTTGATCGCGAGGGACTCATCGGTGTCCAGTTCATCCAGGACCACGACGAATTCATCGCCGCCGAGACGGGCAACGGTGTCCTTCTCGCGCACCTCGGACTGCAGGCGTCTGGCAACCTCAATCAGCAGGCGATCGCCGATCTCATGACCTCTGGTGTCATTTAGGACCTTGAAATTGTCCATATCCAGAAACATCAATGCGCCAAAATGCTGATTGTGGATGGCCGATGTTTTCGCTATCTCGATACGATCAAGCAGCAGGCGCCGGTTGGGCAGCCCGGTAAGATGATCGTAAAATGCCAGATTGTGTATTCTTTCCTCGGCCAGTTTGTGGCTGGTGATATCTGAAAATGCGCCGACGTAGTTGGTCACCTGGTTTTCCGCATCCAGCACGGCGCTGATCGTCATCCAGCACGGGAATTCCTCGCCATTTTTACGTCGGCTCCAATCCTCACCCTGCCAATAGCCATTAATGGCAAGGTCACGTTTAATGTCGGAATAATAAGCTTCGCCATGCCGCCCGGATCGAAATAACCTGATATTCTTTCCGATCACATCCTCCGGCTTGTAACCGGTGATGTGGCTGAACGCATTGTTGACGCGCAATATATTCTGGTTTGCATCGGTCACCATCATGGCTTCCTGTGACTCGAACACTTTTGCAGCGATGCGCAGCGACTCGTTGCTTTCCTGCAGCAGGCGCTGTTGATTGAACAGCTTGAGGAACACCAGAACCTTGGCCTTGAGGATATGATCCTCGATGGGCTTGGACAGATAATCGGTAGCGCCGGCAACATAGCCGCGCACCTTGTCTCCCAGTTCCTTGTAAGCAGCGGTCAGGAAAATAACCGGGACTTCAGCTGTCCGCGGATCGGCACGCAATTGTTCGCACACCTCAAAACCATCCATCTCGGGCATCTGCACATCAAGCAGGATCAATGCGTAATCTTCTTCCATGGACATGGTCAGCGCATCAAAGCCGTTGCCAGCTTCTTGCAATTCGACATCCAGCCCCTTCAATACGATACGTACCGCCAGGCGGTTGTTCGGATTGTCATCAACGATCAGGACTTTAGGCGCTGCGCTCATTTTGTCTCTTGCACCGACAGCAATAATCCGATGATCTCTTCCATGTTGACCACATAATCGACTTCAACCTTTCTGATGACGGCCTCAGTCATGGTGCTGAACTCGCATTCTTTCGGATCCAGCACGATGCCCAGTCCGCCCAGTTGCTTGACATACGCCATGCCATCCATGCCGTCGGAGTTGGCGCCGCTCAACAATAGCGCGATCATGCCCGCTTCGAAGACTTCCGCGGCAGTTTCGAACAATACATCGATACTCGGGCGGACCGACCTGACCGGCTCGTCTATCGACAGCGAAAAGAATGGTGTCGTGTTCCGGCTCTGCTCAACCAGCAAATGATAGTCGGGCGGAGCCACATATACCCATCCGGGCAGGATCATTTCCTTGTCGGTCGCCATTTTGACCGGCAGGCGCGAGGAAACATCGAGCATTTCGGCAAAGTGACTGGCCTCGCCGACTGACAAGTGTGCCACGATCACGACCGGCAGCGGGTAATGTTTCGGCAGCGCCTTCAGGATACGCTTGATCAGCGGGATCCCCCCGGCCGAAAAGCCGATGGCCAGCAACTTATACAATATGCTCACCCCCGATTATCTTGCGGTACAGCTGGAAATCGCCGTCCAGTTCTTCCAGTCCGGGATGTTTTTCGTACAGGTCCATGATGCGTTCCGAGCGCCCCAGCAGCAGATGGCCGCCCCGTTCCAGGCTGCGCGTGAACAGTTGCAACACCCGCTCCTGCAATCTCTCCCCGAAATAGATCAGCACATTACGGCACACCACGAACTGCACTTCCTTGAACACTTCATCCTCAACCAGGTTGTGCTGCACGAATTCGATGAAATGCTTGAATTCCGGTCGGATTGTTATCTGGTCTTCCCGGTCCTCGAAATAACTGTCAAAAACTTGCGTGCCGCCCGAGTTCTGGTAGTTATCGCGCCAGCCAGCCAAACGATGGCGCGGCCAGCTGCCCTCGCGCGCCTCGTTCAGGAATGCGGGATTGATGTCCGAGGTGAATATCCGCGCCTTGCGCGACAAGCCCGCTTCATGCAGCAGGATGGCCAGGGTGTAGGTCTCTTCGCCTCTGCCGCAGCCGACCTGCCAGATATTGATCCAGGGAAAACTGTCCAGCTGCGGCATGACCACTTCGCGGATCATTTTCCACACCTGCGGATCCCGGAAAAATTCCGAGGTTGGCACCGAGATGCTGTTGATGACGGTCTGCGCAACCGCCTCGTCATAAAGCATCTCCGGTATCAGCTCGGACAGGTGGTCGACATCAAAATACTTGGTCAGCTCCTGCAGCCGCCGCTTCAATGAGGCCTGTGCATAGCCGCTGAAGTCATAGCCATAGCGTTCCTTGAGGGCACTCAGCATCAGGCCCACCTCGACATCCTGGGTATTATGGTTCTTCCATTTGACCAGGGCCATGGGATTACACTCTCCTCAGGAACTCAAACAGCTTGTCGGTATCGACCGGCTTGGGCAGGTAGGCGGTCGCGCCGGCCTGCATGCACAGCACATCATCACCCTGCATGGCTTTCGCGGTGATGGCGATGATCGGGACATCCGTATGGCCCATCGCGCGTATCTGGCGGATCAGCTCATAACCGTCCATGTCCGGCATCATGATATCCGTCAGCACCGCTTCGAAATTCGACTGCGCCAGCAGCTCCAGCGCCTTTGCGCCATCCGGGGCCACTTCCACGCCATATCCCCTGGAACGCAGGATCTTGGTCAGCGCAAACAGGTTCCTTGCGTCATCATCTACCAGCAGCAATTTCTTGCCGATGCCGGAGGAGCGATCCGGCGCCCGGATCTTGTCCGAACTGATATCCACGCGCAGTGACAGCAATACTTCCTCGCGCAATCTGCCGCTCAGCGGGCTCTTGGTAACGATGCTTTCGGTGATCTCCTTGAGTTCGAACACCTCGGCCTCGGTCAGGTCGCGCGCCGAATAGATGACGACGGGCGGCGGATTCAGCATATTCCGCGCCATTTGCAGCCATTCGAAGCCGGTCATGTCCTCCAACTGCAGGTCCAGGATGACCGTGTCGAAGCGGTGTGCCTGCAGCAGTTCCATGGCGCTGGCGCCGCTGTTGGCCGGCACGATCTCGACCTCGTCCTGACGGAACATCCTGCCGATGGCTTGTGCGTCCACCGGATTATCGTCAACCAGCAGGATGCGCTTGATCGCCCGCTGCATCTCTCCGGCCACCATCGCCCGGATCGCCGCCGAGATGGTATCGCGCGTGACCGGTTTCTTGAGAAATCCCTTTGCTCCAAGCACTTTGGCTTCACCGCTATCCGTTGCGCCCGACATGATATATACCGGGATAGCGGCCGAGGATTCGTCTGCCTTCAGGTGCCGCAGCATTTCCATTCCGCTCATCTGCGGCAATCCCAGATCCAGCAATATGCCTGCCGGTTTGCTTGCGGCAACCAGTTCCAGTGCCTCTTCGGCAGACCCCGCGCATACCGGCGAGAATCCGAACGCCCTGATCATCCTTTCCAGGATCGAGCGCAATCTGGCATCATCCTCGACCACCAATATGTCCACGCCGGCATTCGACGCGTTGGTCGTGACCGGCTCGGCGGGCCGTATCGCCGGAATAGCCGTTTCCTTCCTGGCTGGAGCAGGCTGATTCCGCTCGCCCAGCAGATTGACCAGCCGGATGGTGAACCTGCTGCCTTTGCCCAGCTGGCTGTGCACCACGATCTCGCCGCCCAGCAGATCTGCCAGATGGCGGCTGATCGCCAGGCCCAATCCCGACCCGCCGTACTTGCGGCTGGTGGAACCGTCCACCTGCTGGAATACGCCAAAGATATGTTCCAGCTTGTCGGAGGGTATGCCGATGCCGGTATCGGTGACGTCGAGCTGCAGATGGTCGCTGTCCCTGCTGGCCATGAGCGTGACGCTGCCGCTGTCGGTGAACTTGATCGCATTGGAGATCAGGTTGGTCAGGACCTGCGTCAAACGCTGCCTGTCGGTACAGATCATTTCCGGCAGGTCGGCAGAAACCTGGATATGGAAATCCAGCTGCTTCTTCTCCGCCTGCGGCGAGAACACCCGGCGCAGATAAGCCAGTATGTCGTCGAGCCTGAACTCCTCCTTGTGCAATTCCAGCTTGCCCGCCTCGATCTTGGACAGGTCGAGAATGTCATTGATCAGCGTCAGCAGTTGCGAGCCGCTCTCGCCGATCACCTTGGCTGATTCGATCTGCTCGGGGGTCAGGTTTTCTTCTTCATTGTCGGCAAGGTCCCTGGACAGGATCAGCACGCTGTTGAGCGGGGTGCGCAGCTCATGCGACATGTTGGCGAGAAACTCGGACTTGTACTTGTTGGAACGCTGCAGGTCATCAGCCTTGGTTTCGACTTCTTTCAGCACATCCTTCAGCTGGGAACTCTGCACCTCCAGCAGGAGATTCTTGTGCTTCATCTCTTCCTGCTGGGCGCGCAATTCCTCCTGGTTGGCCCTGAGTTCCTCGTTTTGCGCTTTCATTTCCTCCCCATGCGAGCGCAATTCTTCGGTCAGGTTCTGCATCTCCTCGTTCTTCTCGAGCAATGCATCCTGATGCTCTGTCAGGATTTGTGATTGCCTGCGGGTTTCTTCCAGCAGCGAAGCGTTATTCTCGGCAGACTGCAGGTTGGCCAGGTGCAGGCCCAGCGCCGCCGAGATTTCCCTGAGGAACTCATGATGCCGTGGGGTCATTGCTGTCATGGTGGCAAACTCGATCACCGCGAATACCGTTTCCTTGTGCTGGATCGGGTAGGCCACCAACTCATGCGGCTGGAATTCCGCCAGGCCGGTACTGATGGCGGGCAATTCCTTCGGCACCGGCGATATCACGACTGGCTGCCGGTCCTTGGCGCATTGGCCGATCACCCCGACGCCCAGCGCGAACCAGTTCTCGGCATGGTCGCGCAGCGCTAGCCCATGCGATCCGGACAGGTGGTAACAGTCCTTGTCCAGCAGGTAGATCGCCCCGACCGGCGCATTCAGTTTTTCGCATAGCAGATGCAGGGCTTTATCTGTTGCCTGTTTCAGGGTGACTTCCGAGGATACCGTGCTGGTTACAACTGCCACATTTTCGGCTATCCAGTGCTCCCCCTCGATTTCCTGCGCCATGGCGCGGAACAACTCTGCCGCATGGGCCATTTCACCGATCTCGTCGCTGCGCTCCAGTCCGGGTATCGCGGTTTGCTCGCCTTTGGACAGCTTGTTGAGCGCCTCCTTGATGTCCAGCAATGGCCGCGTTATGCTGCGTGAGCCGAGCAAACTCACCAGCAGGGTAACCAGCGCAAGCAGGCCACCTGTTATCAGCAGTGTCAAACGCAGATCATAGAAATCCTTGAGTACCTCATCCTTGTCCTTCTTTACGATGACACCCCAGTGCGCAGTGTCGCCCAGCGCGCCCAGAAAAGGCTGCAGTGGCTTATAGGCCACGATTACGTCATGGTTTCGGTAATCGACCATTTCTCCCTGCCCCGATTCACCCGCCAGCACGCTCTTGACAGCTTCAGAATTGAGCTGGGTTTTCAGGATATTCGAGAATTTGTCGAAGCGAGAATTGCTCAGCAACCAGCCATCCTTGCCGACCAGCATTGCTTCACCGGTTTCGCCCATGCCGGATTCGGCGTGCATCAATTCGTTGACGCGCTTGATCGGGAACTGGATCGCCACCACGCCAAGAAACTGGTGCTTTTCCTCGTCGAATACCGGCATCGCCAGAAAAGCGGAGAGCAGATTTTCTCTTGGGAGATAGGAGGAGAAATCACCAAAGCCCAACATTCCCGGGACCGCATCGTGCAGCAATGGCATCACCGCCCGGGCCAATCCCGAGTCCTTCCACGGGCCGGATACCAGATTGGTGGCGAAATCGCTGTTCCTGAGGATGCTGAACACCACATTGCCGCTCGTATCGATCAGATACATGTCCTCCCATCCATAAGCACTGCTTCCTTTATGGAAGGTTGGCGCGTACTTGAAGTAGGCCTGGTCGTATGCCGAGAAGGACGAGGCGGCATGACTGGAAATGCCGCCTGCATTGTTGCTTGACGCGGCTTTTCCCTGCAACACGGATTGCGCGCCCTTGCCCAAAGCGACATAGCCTTTGGACAAGGCGGAAATTCCTTTGACTGTCGAATCGGACAGAGTAAAGATATCCAGATTCAGCTTGAGATCATTCAGATGCCGGGCCAGCTCGCTATGGCGCATGGTCAGCACCGTGGATAATTGTATCTGTGCGCCGGATTTCAGGGATTCACGCAGCAAATAGGTTGAGACGATGATCGCCGTGATCATCGCCAGCGTGGTCATCGAAATCATCAGCAGCAGAACTCGGGTCTGTATCTTCATGTATTCCTCCGCGCTACTGTGTCACCAGGTGCAGTTGAACCGCACAGGCATTTCACGATAACGCATTCACTGCAACAACCCATTATGCTCAAGGGCTCCGGAACGGGTGACAGTATAAACTCAAACTTCCTTGTGGTACCTCACTGCACCGCCCGCCGGGAAAAATCCCTGGGCCTGAAACCCAGCGCCAGCAGGACGGCGAAATACACCACGACACCGCCGCACACCAGTTCTGTCAGGCGCAGGATACGCAACCAGCCGGAGCCGGTCAGCCAGCTTTCCTGGCTGCCCATGCCAAACCAGAGCGTGAGCGCCAGCGCTGCCAGTGCGACGCATATCTTGGCGAAGTATTTTGCCCAACCCGGCTCGGGTATATAGATTCCGCGCTTCTTGAGAAAATGAAACAGGATGGCGGAATTCAGGCAGGCAGCCAGGCCGATGGACAAGGCCAGGCCGGCATGCTGTATCCAGCCGATGAACAGCGCGTTCATCGCCTGCGTCGCCAGCAGCGTCACGATGCCGATCTTCACCGGGGTGCGGATGTCCTGCCGCGCGTAGAAACCGGGGGCGAGTATCTTCACCAGGATGATGCCGACCAGGCCGATGCTGTAACCGATCAGCGCGTAGCTGGTCATCAGCACATCGTGCGCAACGAACGCGCCGCGCTGGAAGAAGGTCGCCAGCAACGGCACCGAGATCATGCCCAGCGCCAGCGCGGCAGGCAGCGTCAGCATGATGGTCAGGCGCAGGCCCCAATCCAGCAGCCGCGAATATTCCGCCGTGTTGTTGTCGGCATGGCACTTGGACAGCGACGGCAGCAGGATCGACCCCAGCGCCACACCGAGGATGCCGGAGGGGAATTCCATCAGCCGGTCCGCGTAATACAGCCACGACACGCTGCCGGCCACCAGGAACGAAGCGAAGATGGTGTTGATGATCAGGCTGACCTGCGCAATGGAGACGCCGAACACGGCGGGACCCATCTGCCTGATCACGCGCCACACGCCCGCATCCTTCAGGTTCAGGTCCCAGCGCGGCAGCATGCCGATCTTGTTCAGGAACGGGATCTGAAAGGCCAGTTGCACGATGCCGGCAATGAACACCGCCCAGGCCAGCGCCAGGATCGGCGGGTCACAGTAGGGCGCCAGCCACAGCGCCGCACCGATGAAACATACGTTGAGCAGGATCGGCGCGAACGCCGGCACCCAGAACTTGTTGTAGGTGTTGAGTATGCCTGCGGCCACCGCGACCAGCGAGATGAAGAAGATATAGGGCGAAGTTATGCGCAGCAGCAGCACGGTCAGCGCGAACTTGTCCGGATCCCTGGCGAAGCCCGGTGCGCTGATGTAGACCAGGATCGGCGCGGCGATGACGCCGACCAGCGTGACGAAGAACAGGATGATCGCCAGCAGGGTGGTGACGTGATCGACCAGTTGCTTTGTTTCGTCGTGGCCCCTGCGGTTCTTGTATTCGCCGAAGATCGGCACGAACGCCTGCGAGAACGCGCCTTCCGCGAACAGGCGGCGCAACAGGTTGGGCAGCTTGAAGGCGACGAAGAACGCGTCGGTCGCCATGCCGGCGCCGAAGATGCGCGCGATCAGCACATCGCGCACGAAGGCGAGGATGCGCGATAGCAGTGTCAGACTGCTGATGGTGGCGAGTGCCTTGAGTAGATTCATGCTTGGTCATATGCGTGCCTGTGCACGCCGCGCATCATACCATTGCGCTATCGCCGCCGGTCGCCCCACCGATTGGCTGCAGCATCAATGTATTCTTTGGTACGGAGCGAATGCTGGGCAACGCGTGCAAATCCATTATTCCGGACACGCATTATTTTTCAGTGCGCATCGGTTTGGCCAATGATATAAGGGGATGCCGATATCCATTTCGTCAGTGAATCGAGAGGCATCGGCTTGCTGATGAAATATCCCTGCACCTCGTCGCAGCCAAGCTCGGTGAGCGCGTCCATCACATCTTTGGTTTCCACCCCCTCAGCGACGACGGTCAGGCCGAAATTATGACCAAAATCGATCACCGTGCGCACGATCATTGCGTCTCTTTCGTCCACCAGCATGTTGGTGACAAACGATTTGTCTATCTTGATCTCGTTGACGGGAAGGTGCTTGATGCTGGCGAGGGAAGTATAGCCTGTGCCGAAATCGTCGATCGAAAGCTTTACGCCCATGCCGCTCAGCGCTAAAAGATTCGCCTCGGCGCGCCTCGGCTCCAGCACGATGGCACTTTCGGTTACTTCGAGCGTCAGCAAACCCGGCACAGCGTCGGTTTCCCTGAGTGCATCCGCGATGATCTGGGGCAGTTGAGGATCATGCAGCGATCTCGCCGAGAGGTTCACACTCAACTGCAATCGAATGCCGGCGTGCCAAGTATCATGGCAGTGGGTCAGCGCGTCGATCAACACCCAGCGGGTCAATGGCATGATGAGTCCGGTTTGCTCTGCAGCCAGGATGAATTTGTCGGGTGGAACCATACCGTGGCGCGGGTGCTGCCAGCGCACCAGGGCTTCCTTGCCGACGATGCGGCCGGATCTGAGCTCCAGTTTTGGCTGGAAATGCAGCAGGAGTTGGTTGTTATCGATCGCATCGCGTAACTCTGCCATGAGTCCGAGTCGCTCAGGGCTGTGAAGGTTGAATTCAGGTGCATAGAACGAATAGTCGCTCGCCAGCTTCTTGGCCCGATACATGGCAATATCCGCACGCTGCAACAGGGCGTCCGCATTGTCAGCATGTTCAGGCATGATTGCCACGCCGATGCTGACCTCAACCACAATTGGAATCCCGTCGATCATGAACGGCTCTTTCAGGCGATCATGCAGCTTGTTGATGACCAGTTGCACATCTTTGATTGCCGCCAACTGGGTCAGCAATATGCCGAATTCGTCGCCGCCCAGCCGCGCGATTATGTCAGGCTCGAACAAAGCGGTGTGCAGGCGCTGACCGACCTGCTGCAACAGGCAATCGCCGCGATCATGTCCAAGCGTATCGTTGACTTCCTTGAAGTTATCAAGGTCAGCGAGCAAAAGAGCGACTGGTCGCTGTTCCTTCGCCCCGGTCACGATGGATTGCTGCACCAGTTCGAGGAACCGTACGCGATTTGGCAGGTTGGTGAGCGGGTCAGTGTATGCAAGACGATAAATGGTTTCGTCTGCCTTGAGGCGTTCCTTGCGGTTGAGTGATTCGCGCAGTTCGCGCTCGACTGCGGGAAGAAGACGTTTCAGGTTGCCTTTCAGGATATAGTCGTGCGCGCCTGCTTTCATGGCTGTTACGGCGCGGTCTTCACCGATAGTGCCTGAGACGATGATGAAGGGGATGTCCATGCCGGTCTGTTGCAGCAATGCCAGTGCGTTGAATGCGTTGAACTGCGGCATGGTGAAGTCGGAAAACACGATATCCCATGGGTGTGCGGACAACTCGGTAAGCATCCTGTCGCTCGTATCGACCCTGGCATAGACCGGCTCATAGCCGCCAAGCCGTAACTCCCGCAACAGCAGGGCGGCGTCATCTTCAGAGTCCTCGACGATCAATGCACGCAAAGGCATCATTTCATTGCTCCCAAGGGTACCGGTTCATTCAGCACCAGCCAGTAAAGACCGAGCTGCCGGATCGCCTCCATGAACTGGCTGAAGTCCACCGGTTTGCGGATGTAGCTGTTGGCGCCGAGGCTGTAGCCACTGATGACATCCTGCTCTTCCTTTGAGGAAGTGAGGATGACTATCGGCATCAAGCTCATTTGTGCATCGGCTCGGATCGCGTCGCAGTACCTCCAGTCCTTCGATCTTGGGCAATTTCAGGTCCAGCAGCACCACAGCGGGAACAGGATTTTCCGATGAGTTCTCGCCGAAGAAATAATCGATGGCTTGCTGGCCGTCGCGCGCCACGATCACTTCGTTCATGATGTTGTTCTTCTTGAATGCCCTCAGCGTCAGCGCTTCGTCGTCCGGGTTGTCTTCAATCAACAGGATGATTTTTGGTTTCAACGGGTCCATCTGGTCAGCCTCCGTTTTGTATCAAGTGATAGTTGAAAATTAGCCGGGTAAAGTGAAATAAAATGTGGCGCCTTGGCCTGACACTCCCTTCTCCACGAACGTGTCCGCCGTGGCGATGTACGATGCGCTGCACCGTGGCGAGTCCGATACCAGTGCCGGGAAATTCGCTGGACAGATGCATACGCTGGAAGGCGCCGAACAATTTGCCGGCGTAGGCCATGTCGAAGCCGGCACCATTGTCGCGCACGAAGAATTCAGTTGTACCTTCGGCGTCGGTATGCATCGAACCGAACTCGATCCTTGCGACGGCTGTCTTTGCCGGTGAACTTCCATGCGTTGCCGAGCAGGTTGACAAGCGCTACGCGCAGCAGTTGGGTGTCGCCTATAACGGCCATGCCGGAATCGATATGCAAGTCAACCTTGCGAATGAGGCTCGCTTATCTGAAGTTCTGCAAGCACATCCAGGGCTAGCTCACTGAGGTCGACAGACTCGCGCCGCATTTCGGCGCGTGTGATGCGGGAAAGCGTGAGCATGTCATCAATGAGTAGTCCCATACGCTGGGTTGCGCCGCGCACACGATTGAGATAATCCCTGGCCTGGACGTCCAACTGGCTGGCGTAATCCTCAAGCAGCGCCTGGCTGAATCCGTCAATGGCGCGCAACGGCGCGCGCAGGTCGTGCGACACCGAGTAGCTGAACGCTTCGAGTTCCTGATTGGCGACATTGAGTTGCTGATTGGCTGCTTGCATCCTCTGCGAACTCTGGAATATTTCGGCGTCCATCTGCTCCATGCGGGTGCGCATCTCGTCGGCAACGCCTGCTGGCCGGGATTTTTGCCGAACGAACTCGGTCACGTCCTCAACGCGATGGATGATGTATTCGATCCGGCGGTCCGCTCCAAGCACCGGAGAGTTGATCGGGCTCCAGTAACGCTCTTCGAAACTGCCGTCGGGCCGGCGAACGTCGTATTTCTGGATAGCCATGGTGTCGGCAGCGGCGGTTCTGCGCACCCGGTCAAGGGAGGCGCGCAGGTTTGTGGTGCCGGTCGCAGCAGGGTCATCGGGGTTATCGGGAAACACTTCAAACAGGCCGCACCCGAGGATATCTTCCCGATTGGTCATGGTCGCCTTCAGGTAGGCATCGCTTACGGCGACGATCGTGAGGTCGGGTGCAAGTACTAGGTAGAGGCCAGGCAGCGACTCGAACAGGTTCTCGAAGATTGCGCGACTGCGCAGAATCTCGGTTTCCGCTTTGGCTTTATTCCTTTCGGTGACATCGCGCAGGACGGCGGTGTACACGATGCTGCCGTTCTCGATGCTCCTTGATATGCTCGCCTCCGCCGGAAACAACGCGCCGTCTGCGCGCCGACCTGTAATCTCGCGACCGCTGCCCATGCCGCGCGTCAATTCCGTTCCCTGTCCGAACGACCGGACATGCTGGCTGTGCGATGCCGCAACGCCAGCAGGAAGCAGCAGGTCGAGCGGCTGGCCGAGCACTTCGGACGCCGCATACCCGAATATTTGCGCAGCGGCACGGTTGTAGGCGACGATACGCTGTTCTTCATCGACGCTGATTATTGCGTCAGCTGCAAGATTGACGATGTTCGTAAAGCGAGCCTCGGCGCGCGCAGCCGTGCTCTGGCGCTCCTGCAGGGAGACGGCCATGTCGTCCAGACTTTGGGCAAGCTGGCCGAACTCATCTGTAGTATGCGGTATGTTGGTGCGTGCGCTGAGGTCGCCTTTTCCCAATTTGCGAGCCGCCAGCATCAATGTTGTCATCGGCTGCAATACCAGGGCCCTCCCGCCGTACCAGGCTGCTGCGAACACCACAGCCGTGACCAGCGCCATCAATATCAGGGCGCGGGCAAAGTTTCGTTGCGCATCGGCAAACACGGCTGCCGTGGGTATGCCCACGCTTACATAGACATGGTTCGTAAGGGTCGAGTGCAAGGGCGCGAACACATAGAGCCGTTCCACTCCGTCTATACCCGGTGCCTGCATGAATCCTTCCGGCTGACGATCGAGGATGGTCTTGATCTTTGTCACTTCGGGCAGCGATTGACCGACCCATTTTTCCGGATCGGGTTGGCGTGCGAGGATAGTGCCGTGCTCGTCCATGATCGATATCGTCGAGTCTTTAGGCAACACCGAGGTTTCGATCAGCCTGCCGGACAGCGCATCGAGGCTGAACGCGATAAAAACTACTGCCTGGGGATGGCCGTCCGCGTCAAGGACGGGAGCGGCCAGGTTGACCGAACTTTGGCCGCTAACGCGACCGATCTGGTAGTGCCCGATGCTGAAGCCGGGTGTAGATATGGCTTCATGGAAGTAACCCCGGTCAGAAAGATCGGGCTTGCCGATCATCGGGACGCCGCTGCAGCGCAAGGTGCCGTCCGGGTCTATCACGCCAAGATTGGCGTAGAGCGGATGGTATTTAAGCAGTTCCGCAAATGTACGGTTGCACTCGGAAACCAACTGCGCATTGCGCACGCTCGGGAACTGGGCAAAATCGAGCAGCTGTTGCCGGGCAATCTCAAACAGATTATCTTGTTCAAGTACTATAAGTCGCGTTAGCGAGAGCGCATCCCCTCTGGCGTTGGCAGCAGCCTGTTGGCGAACTTCAAAGGTGGAATACAGGATAAGACTGTAAACGGGCAGCAGGATGAGCAGCAACAGCAGCAGCAATATTGCCCGCAGACTCGTAAGCAGCGGCATCCATTGGCAGAATTGTTTGCCTGAGTTTTTTTGCATCGCACTGTTTCTTATTGTTTTTATTCTCGATGGAATTTATTTGTAAATATACAGGGGAAATAATGAGTGCGCAATGATTCGGCAACGTCTATGCGTCTCGCCACAGCAAATAAATATTTGCCAAAGCGGGCAAGCCTCCCTATAATGCGCGCCTTTCATCGCAAGCGAATTTATTAGGAGTTACCATGGCAAACAGCGCACAAGCCAGAAAGCGCGCAAGACAAGCGGACAATCAGCGCCTCCATAATGCGGGCCTGCGTTCGGAATTGCGCACCGCAATCAAGAAAGTGGCAAAAGCCATTGAGGCCGGCGACAAGGCGGCCGCGAAAGTCGTGTTCAGCGAATCCACCAGCATCGTGGATTCCATCGCCGACAAGAAGATCATTCACAAGAACAAGGCAGCCCGCCACAAGAGCCGCCTGTCCGCTGCTATCAAGGCAATGGCCTAAGCCTGCGCGGTACTGGAAGTAACTGGAATGGCCGACCAAGCGTCGGCCTTTTTCGTTTTGAAATAGCTGGAATTGCGCTAATACAAGTTTACGGGGATTCCCATGTCGCACCTGATGAACACCTACGCCCGCTTGCCCGTTGCGTTTACGCATGGCGAAGGCGCGTGGTTATGGGACAGCAATGGCAAGCGCTATCTGGACGCGCTCGCCGGCATCGCGGTCAACACGCTGGGACACGCGCACCCGCGCTTCACCGCTGCGCTGAATGACCAGATCGGCAAGTTGATCCACGTCTCCAACATCTACCTGGTGACCCAGCAGGAACGCCTGGCAGACAAGCTGTGCGAGCTGTCAGGCATGGACGAGGTATTCCTGTGCAACTCCGGTTGCGAGGCGAACGAAGCCGCGATCAAGCTGGCGCGCCTGTACGGGCATAACAAGGGCATCGACAACCCCAACATCATCGTGATGGAAAAGGCGTTCCACGGGCGTACGCTGGCAACACTATCGGCCACCGGCAACCGCAAGGTGCAGGCCGGTTTCGAGCCGCTGGTGAAGGGCTTTGTGCGGGTGCCGTATAACGATGTCGAGGCGATCCGCCAGGTGGCGGAGCACAATCCGGACGTGGTCGCCGTGCTGGTCGAGCCGATCCAGGGCGAGGGCGGCATCCGCACGCTGGACATCCATTATCTCGAGCAGGTGCGCAAGATCTGCGACCAGCAGGGCTGGCTGCTGATGCTGGACGAAGTGCAATGCGGCATCGGCCGCACCGGAAAATGGTTCGCCTTCCAGCACACCGGCATCCTGCCGGACGTGATGACACTGGCCAAGGGTCTCGGTTCGGGCGTGCCGGTGGGCGCCTGCATCGCCGCCGGCAAGGCGGCCGGCACCTTCAAGCCCGGCAACCACGGCTCCACCTTCGGTGGCAATCCGCTGGCCTGCACCGCCGCGCTGTCCACGCTGGAGATCATGGAGCAGGACAAGCTGCTGTCGCGCGCCACTGCGCTGGGTGAAGCACTGATGCAGGGATTCCACCAGCAGCTGCAGGGCGTTGCCGGCGTGGTCGAGGTTCGCGGCCAGGGATTGATGATCGGCATCGAACTGGACAAGCCCTGCGGCGAACTGGTCAAGCTGGCGCTGGCGCAGGGCTTGCTGATCAACGTCACCGCAGATAGCGTGGTGCGCCTGCTGCCGCCGCTGATCTATGCCGAAGCGGAAGTGAAACAGTTGCTGGATATGCTCTGCCCGTTGATCATTGGTTTCCTGGCAGAGGACGCGTAATCATGGACATCAGGCATTTTCTGCAGATCAAGGACCTGTCCGCCGCGGAGCTGGAGCATCTGTTCCAGCGCACACGCATCATCAAGCAGCGGTTCAAGGCCTACCAGAAATACCACCCGCTGGAGGATCGCACGCTGGTGATGATCTTCGAAAAGAGTTCCACGCGCACGCGCCTGTCGTTCGAGGCCGGCATGCAGCAACTCGGCGGCAACGCGATCTACCTGAACACGCGCGATTCGCAGCTCGGACGCGGCGAGCCGGTGGAGGATGCGGCGCAGGTCATCTCGCGCATGAGCGACATCGTGATGATCCGCACCTTCGAGCAGGAGATCATCGAGCGCTTCGCCGCCAATTCGCGCGTGCCGGTGATCAACGGGCTGACCAACGAATACCACCCGTGCCAGATCCTCGCCGACATCTACACCTATATCGAACAGCGCGGCTCGATCAAGGGCAAGACCGTGGCCTGGATCGGCGATTCCAACAACGTGTGCAATACCTGGCTGCAGGCGGCCGAGGTGTTCGGATTCAACGTGCATGTCTCCACCCCGCCCGGCTATGAAGTGGAACCGGAGCGCGCCGGCCTGTTCGGCGAGGACAATTACGAGGAATTTGCCGACCCGATGGATGCCGCGCGCGGCGCCGACCTGGTGACCACCGACGTGTGGACCAGCATGGGCTTCGAGCGCGAGAACGATGCGCGGCGTCGTGCTTTCGCCGACTGGAACGTCGATGCGGAAATGATGGCGGTGGCCAGGCCCGATGCCCTGTTCATGCACTGCCTGCCCGCGCATCGCGGCGAGGAAGTGGATGCCGCCGTGATCGACGGGCCGCAGTCCGTGGTGTGGGATGAGGCGGAGAACCGACTGCATGTGCAGAAGGCACTGATGGAATATTTGCTGTTGGGGAAAGTGGATAGTTAAAGTCCCCTCCCCCTGGCAGGGGGAGGGTTAGGGAGGGGTTGAGCCTTTGCCAACCAGCAAACTTTGCCATCTCCCTACCCCCATCCTAGCCTTCCCCCTGCAAGGGGGAAGGAACTGATATGGTAAGTTTTTAATTGAGAAAAACATGAGCGAAATAAAAAAAACCGTCCTCGCCTATTCCGGCGGCCTCGACACCTCGGTGATCCTGAAATGGCTGCAGGACACCTATCAATGCGAAGTGGTCACCTTCACCGCCGACCTCGGCCAGGGCGAAGAACTTGAGCCGGCGCGGCAAAAGGCGCTGCAGTTCGGCATCAAGCCGGAGAACATCTTCATCGACGACCTGCGCGAGGAATTCGTGCGCGACTTCGTGTTCCCGATGTTCCGCGCCAACACCGTGTACGAAGGCGAGTACCTGCTCGGCACCTCGATCGCGCGGCCGCTGATCGCCAAGCGCCTGATCGAGATCGCCGGCCAGACCGGCGCTGACGCGATCGCGCATGGCGCCACCGGCAAGGGCAACGACCAGGTGCGCTTCGAACTGGGCGCCTATGCGCTGAACCCGAACATCAAGGTGATCGCGCCCTGGCGCGAGTGGGACCTGCTGTCGCGCGAAAAGCTGATGGCGTATGCCGAGAAGAATGGCATCCCGGTCGACATGAAACACAAGCAGGGCGGCTCGCCGTATTCGATGGACGCGAACCTGCTGCACATCTCCTACGAAGGCCGCCACCTGGAGAACCCGGCGATGGAAGCCGAGGAGAGCATGTGGCGCTGGACGGTGTCGCCGGAAAAGGCGCCGTCTGCTGCCGAATACGTCAACCTGGTATTCGAAAAGGGCGATATCGTGTCCGTCAACGGCACGAAGATGTCGCCGGCGCAAGTGCTGGCAAAGCTGAACGAACTGGGCGGCAAGCACGGCATCGGCCGCCTCGACCTGGTGGAGAACCGCTATGTCGGCATGAAGTCGCGCGGCTGCTACGAAACCCCGGGCGGCACCATCATGCTCAAGGCGCACCGCGCGATCGAGTCGATCACGCTGGACCGCGAAGTCGCGCACCTGAAGGACGACCTGATGCCGCGCTATGCCAGCATGATCTACAACGGCTACTGGTGGGCGCCGGAACGCATCGCGCTGCAGACCCTGATCGACCATACGCAAGGCTGTGTCAACGGCTGGGTGCTGCTCAAGCTGTACAAGGGCAACGTGATCGTGGCCGCGCGCGACTCCGAGACCGATTCGCTGTTCGACCCGACCATCGCCACCTTCGAGGACGACGCGGGTGCCTACGACCAGAAGGACGCAGCCGGCTTCATCAAGCTCAATGCGCTGCGCCTGCGCATCGCGGCGAACCTGAAGAATCGCAAATAACCGGGAAGCCCAATATGTCAGACAGGATAGATAACGTCAGCGTCGGCAAGAAAGCCAATGTGTTCTTCGACGGCAAGTGCGTGTCGCACTCGGTGTTCTTCCCGGACGGCTCGCGCAAGACCCTGGGCGTGATCATGCCGGGCAGCCAGCTCACCTTCAACATCGGCGCGCCCGAGCTGATGGAGATCACCGCCGGCGAATGCTCGGTGAAGATCGCCGGGGAGCCCGAGTTCAAGACCTATGTCGCGGGCACCTCGTTCCGCGTGGCAGCGAACAGCAGCTTCGAGATCCATGCAAAGGATGAAGTGAATTACGTGTGCAGCTTTGGTTCTGCAGAGAGCTAGTAGCTGGTAGCCGGTAGCTTGTAGCAAAACGGGGGGCTACGAGCTACAGGCTACAAGCTGATCTTGCCCCCGCAAGAACAGGAGAAAACCATGCCATCATTCGACATCGTTTCCGAAGTAGACAAGACCGAGGTCAAGAACGCGGTCGAGCAGACCAACAAGGAAGTCGGCACGCGCTTCGACTTCAAGGGCTCGGATGCCCGCGTCGAGCAGGCAGAACTGGTGCTGACCGTGCATGCCGACAACGAATTCCAGCTTAATCAGGTGCAGGATATCCTCAACGGCAAGCTGACCAAGCGCGGCGTGGACATCAAATGCCTGGAGATCAGCGACAAGATCGACAAGGTCAGCGGCAACAAGGTCAAGCGCGCCTGCACCGTGAAGGTCGGCGTGGAAATCGAGCTGGCGAAGAAGATCGTCAAGCTGCTCAAGGACAGCAAGATGAAGGTGCAGGCCAGTATCCAGGGCGATACCGTGCGCGTCACCGGCAAGAATCGCGACGACCTGCAGGATGCCATCGCCTTCGTCCGGAAATCCATCACCGACTTCCCGCTGCAATACCAGAATTTCCGCGACTGAGCCTGCCCGGAAACATTGTCCGGTGTGGTGCAGGAAAACAGTGGCAGCAGGCAATCCAAGCCGTTAAAATTCCCGCAAGACTACACACGAGAGTATGGATATGAAAACCGTTCTGGTCATGTTTGCCGAAGGCAGCGAAGAACTTGAAGCGGTCACGGTCGTCAACATCCTGCGCCGCGCCGGCGTTACCGTGACACTGGCCGGCTTGCATGCCGGCTCATTGCGCGGCAGCCGTGGCACGATGCTGCTGCCGGACATCACGCTGGACGATGCGCTCAATCATGTTTACGACATGGTCGTGCTGCCCGGCGGGCAGCCCGGCACCAACAACCTGAAAGCCGATGAACGCGTATTGCAACTGGTGCGGAAGGTGGCAGGGCAGGGACGATATGTCGCTGCCATCTGCGCAGCCCCGTCGGTGCTGGCGGCAGCCGGGCTGCTCGACGGCAAGCGCGCCACCTGCTTTCCCGGGTCGCTCGCCGCCTATCCTGATGTGAACCTGCAAACAGCCGCAGTCGTCGAGGACGGCAAACTGATCACTTCGCGCGGGCCGGGCACGGCGATGGATTTTGCGCTCGTGCTGGTGGAGCGGTTGATCGGGCCGGCCAAGCGCGCTGAAGTGGAAGGTGGTCTGCAGAGGTAACCACCAGTGAAGCTGACCAATCGATGCGGGGACGACCATGCTTGAACTCAGGCCGACATGCGAGCATTGCAACAAACCCTTACCTCCCGATTCACCTGAGGCGCGCATCTGTTCTTACGAGTGTACTTTCTGCGCCGCTTGCGTGGATACTGTCCTCGGCAATGTCTGTCCTAACTGCGGAGGCGGATTTGTTCCAAGGCCCATCAGGCCCTCGAGCAACTGGAACAACGACAACTTTCTCGGCAAGGATCCGGCCAGCACCGTGATCAGGCACAGGCCGGTTGATCCGGTGATGCATGCCCGGTTCGCGACCCGTATCGGTAAAATCGCGCCCGAGGATCGATAAGCTGGAATAAACTCGCATCATCCCTGGTCATGTCACGCTGGATCGAGCTTTCCCGGCCCTGACACAAGGAGGAATGAAATGAACGGCAATCCCGTGGTCTGGTTTGAAATTTACGTTCAGGACCTTGAACGTGCAAAGCGGTTCTACGAGTCCGTACTCCAGGTGAAACTGCAGAAACTGAATGCGCCCGTGCCGGAACTGGAGCTGTGGGGATTCCCGGCGGACCAGAACCGGTACGGGACTTCCGGCGCCATCGTGAAGATCGAAGGATTCCCGTCCGGCGGCAACTCGACCGTGGTGTATTTCCGTTGCGACGAATGCTCCGTCGAGGAAGGCCGCGTGGTGAATGCGGGCGGCAAGATACATCGCTCCAAGATGCCGATCGGTGAATACGGCCATATTTCGCTGGTCTACGATACCGAGGGGAACATGATAGGCCTGCATTCCATGCAATAAGCCACCCAAAACACGGAGAACCGAATGGGCCAGCAATTCAAGGAGCTTTCTGACAGGCATATCGAATTCATCGCCGCGCAGAAGATCTTTTTCGTCGGCACGGCGACTGCCGACAGTCGCGTGAACGTCTCCCCCAAGGGCATGGATACACTGCGAGTCATGGACAGCACGCGTGTCGCCTGGTTAAGCGTCACCGGCAGCGGCAACGAAACGTCAGCACATGTCCAGCAGGACCCGAGGATGACCATCATGTTTTGCGCCTTCGAGGGCGCGCCCATGATTCTGCGGCTTTATGGCAATGCAACAGTGGTGCACAAGGGGGATGCGGAATGGCATGACTTGTTTTCCCTGTTCCAGCCACTGCCCGGCGCGCGCCAGATCTTTGATGTCACGATCGACCTGGTGCAAACGTCCTGCGGGATGGGCGTCCCCTGTTTCTCGTACCTCGGCGACAGGGAATCGCTTTCTGACTGGGCAATAAAAAAAGGCGATGAGGGTTTGCGGCAGTACTGGGGGCAAAAGAACCAGCTGAGCATCGATGACATTCCCACCCACATCGTCAGCAAAAATACCGAGGCGGGAAAGCAATCGGGGTAGATCGAGCCGACCCCGCTGATTTTGATATTTGCGGTACGCAGCGTGCACCGGTAACAGGAAGAAATGGAAAATCCAGCGAAGGCAATCAATTCCTTCGACAGCAAATCGGGCAGCCGCCCCAGCGTCGGCCTCGCGCTGGGCAGCGGCTCGGCGCGCGGGCTTGCGCACCTGGGCGTGATCCGGGCCATCGAGGAAGCCGGCTTCGAGGCAGGCTTCATCGCCGGCACCAGCATAGGTGCGCTGATCGGGGCGATCCATGCCGCCGGCAAGCTGGGCGAACTGGAATCCACCTTTCTGGCCTTCGACTGGAAAACGACGGCTTCCTTCTTTGACGTCGTATTGCCGAAATCCGGATTGATCGACGGCGACAAGGTCAGCGAACTGGTGCGCGCACATGTCCATGCCGACGCCATCGAAGCGTTGCCGATACCCTTTGCCGCCGTGGCGACGGACATTGCCAGCGGCGAGGAGGTTGCCCTTCGCAGCGGCGACGTGATTGATGCGGTGCGTGCCAGCATATCGGTTCCCGGCATCTTCACGCCGGTGCGCAGTAACGGACGCATCCTGGTCGACGGCGGCCTGACCAACCCGGTGCCGGTGAGCACGGTTCGCGCGATGGGGGCCGATTTCGTGATCGCGGTCGATCTCAATCACGGAATCAATGCCGGCAAGAACCTGAAACCCGTGACCAGCACGGAAAAGGCAAGTAGCCCGGAAAGCGACTCGTCCGACATGTTCTCGCGCTGGATCAACGACTATCGTTTGTCGATGAAGGATATCCGGGAGAGACTCCTCGCCGGGGATAATCCCGCCTCGGCGCAATTCAGGAAATGGGCCTCTGCGGAACCCCTGCCCAGCATCTTCGAAGTACTGCTGGCTTCGATCAACATCATGGAAACCCGCATCACGCAGTCCAATCTGTTGCTGGACAAGCCGGATGTGATCATCCAGCCCCCGCTGGGGCATATACGATTCCTGGAATTCGACCGCGCACGGGAAATAATCGACATCGGCTACGAGCACACCCGGCGGCAACTGGCCTCGCTGCCGCAGCACGCGCTTCGTCAAAAAATATGACCAGCCGGGCCGGATGCGAGTGATTTTTGTTAACATGGGATTCGACAGGGATAACGCATGCGGTGAACCGGAAAGTTGCGCGACCTGCAAAACAACCTAACCTGAGGATCACTTAAATCATGTTCAAGCGCATCAGCCCCCTTCTTTCGCCGGCCGGCGTCAGCCAACTCCATGCTCAACTGCAACCGCTGACATGGGAAGACGGGAAGTTGACGGCTGGCGCAGCGGTGACGCGCAAGAAGAACGAACAGCTCACCTTTCAGACTGCCGACGCCCGTCCCATGCTCCAGCAGATTGCGCAAGTCATCATGAATAATCCCGAGGTCAAATATTTCGCCCAACCCAAGCGCATCACCCGCATCATGTTCAGCCGTTACGGGGAAGGCATGTTTTACGGCAGCCACAATGACGCCCCCATTGCGGATGGCGGTGGGCAGGGACCCGGCCGGGCCGACGTATCGTTCACGTCGTTTCTCGCGCAACCGGAAACGTATGAAGGAGGCGATCTCGTCCTGGAGATACCCTGGGGTGAAGTCCGCATCAAGGAACCGGCAGGCAACGCAGTGTTTTATGACACTGGCCTCATGCACAGGGTGGAGAAGGTTACCAAGGGGACCCGCCTGGTTATCGTGGGCTGGCTGGAAAGCTGGGTGCGGGATCCGATGGCGCGAGCCATCATCAGGGAGCTTGAGGATGCGATCCAGGTAGCCGCACAACGCGAATTCGAAGGGGAAGAAGCGGTTCGTTTGCGCCGTATCCGCGGCAACCTCATTCGCCGCTGGGCGGGCTGAACATCTCTCCAGACGGTTTGCATCAAACCAGACTCGAATGGGGTCAGCTCAGCTGACCCCATCGTCTTACACCTGCGGATGCGCCCGTTCCGCACCGCCATGCAGCTTGTTCAGCGCGTTGAGATAGGCCTTGGCCGAGGCGACGACGATGTCGGTGTCCGCGCCCTGGCCGTTGACCACGCGCCCGCCACGGGCCAGGCGTACCGTCACTTCGCCCTGCGCATCGGTGCCGCTGGTGATGTTGTTCACCGAGTACAGCAGCAACTCGGTGCCGCTGTGCGCGATCTGCTCGATCGCCTTGAAGGTGGCGTCCACCGGGCCGCCGCCTAGTGCGTCAGCTTGGTACTCCTTGCCATCCATGCTCATCACTACGCGCGCTACCGGCATTTTGCTGGTCTCGGAATGCGCGCCCATCGCCACCAACCGGTAATGTTCGCTGACCTGCGCCACTGCTTCATCGCTGACCAGAGCCTGCAAGTCCTCGTCGAAGATCTCGCTCTTGCGGTCGGCCAGGTCCTTGAAGCGCGCGAATGCCGCGTTCAAGGCGTCCTCGTTGGCCAGCACGATGCCGAGTTCGTTCAGGCGCGTGCGGAAGGCATTGCGGCCGGAGAGCTTGCCCAGCGTCAATTTGTTGGTGCTCCAGCCGACGTCTTCAGCGCGCATGATTTCGTAGGTCTCGCGGTGCTTGAGGACGCCGTCCTGGTGGATGCCTGACTCGTGCGCGAAGGCGTTGGCGCCGACGATCGCCTTGTTCGGCTGCACCGGGTAGCCGGTGATGCTGGATACCAGTTTCGAGGTCGGCACGATCTGCGCGGTGTCGATGCGTGTGTCGCAGGTGAAGATGTCGCGGCGCGTCTTCACCGCCATCACGATCTCTTCCAGCGAGGCATTGCCCGCGCGTTCACCCAGGCCGTTGATGGTGCATTCGACCTGGCGCGCGCCGTTCATCACGGCGGCGAGCGAGTTGGCCGAGGCCATGCCAAGGTCGTTGTGGCAATGCGTGGACCAGATGACCTTGCCGGAATTCGGCACGCTTTCGATCAGCTGCCTGATGCGCTCGCCCCACAACGCCGGGATGCTGTAGCCGACCGTGTCCGGCACGTTCAGCGTGGTAGCGCCGGCCTTGATCGCCGCGTCGAACACGCGCACCAGGAAATCCATCTCCGAACGCACTGCGTCCTCGGCCGAGAACTCCACGTCGTCGGTGTATTCCAGCGCCAGCTTGATCGCCTTCACCGCGTGCTCGACCACCTGGTCGGGCGTCATGCGCAGCTTCTTTTCCATGTGGATCGGCGAAGTGGCGATGAAGGTATGGATGCGCCCGGATTTCGCCGGCTTTATCGCCTCGCCTGCCGCGCGCACGTCGCGCTCGGTGGCACGTGCCAGCGAACATACCGTGGAATTTTCCACGATCTGGGCGATGCTGTTGATCGCCGCCGCATCGCCGGGGCTGGCGGCAGCGAAGCCCGCCTCGATCACGTCCACGCCGAGTTTTTCCAGCTGGCGCGCGATGCGGATCTTTTCTTCACGGGTCATGGATGCGCCGGGGCTCTGCTCGCCGTCGCGCAAGGTGGTATCGAATATGATCAATTTGTCTTTCATGTGATTCTCCATTGCAATTGCTTATCTCGCGGTGATCCAGCTGGATGCCGCCTGTTTTGAAACCGGGGGGAGGGGTTTTTTAGCGCGCGGAGCGCAGCTTCAGCGCGGCCAGCAGGCTGAAGGTGGAGTGCAATTGCGAGATGTGGCGTGAGAAGTGCATGGCAGGACTATAACGGCTTTTATGTCATGGTGCAACATCCGGTTTTACCGCGGTGGTTCCTGCTTCAACCCGGTGCTGCCGGGCGCGACGAATATGTCATGCAGGTTGATATCCCCGTTGTCCGCGATGCGCTGGTCCATCTGCCCCAGCCAGGCCTTGATTTCCGTGTCTCCCTGTTGTGCTGCCAATACGGAAGTGTCGAAAACGAACAGGTGATAGAGTTCGCTGGCGCGCAGGTTCCTGGTGTTGCGCACCAGCACGCAGCCGCTTTCGGCGTCCTTGCGCACCATGTTCGCCTGTTCCAGCTTGTCGAGTATCTGTTCCAGCACGTCGAAGCCGATCGACAGTTTTGTGGAAAGCGAGGCCAGCGTCTGCACCGTGCCGCTGTCCATGCCTTCGTCCATCGCCCTGAGGATGCGCATGGCGCAGTAAAGCTGCACTACCGGTTCGTAGTGCTGGATATGGCCGGTGCGCCAGTGGGACAGGGAAGCCGTGATCAGTGCGCCGATCAGGATGCTGAGCCAGGACAGGTAGATCCACAGCAGGAAGATCGGGATGCTGGCGAAGGTGCCGTAGACCAGCTTGTAGGTGGGAAAGTGCGCGATGTAGTAGGCGAAGGCATGGTTCATGAATTCGAACAGCAGCGATGCCACGACGCCGCCGATTACTGCGTGGTTCCAGGGCACGAACCGGTTCGGCACGACACGGAACATCAGGCTGAAGGCCAGCGTGGTCAGCAGTACCGGCACCAGTTTCAGCAGGTCCATGACGAATGTCGGAACCTGTTTCGCATAACCGACCGACATGCCGGTCAGCCAGGAGGTGACTGACAGGCTGCCGCCGATCAGCAGCGGACCCAGCGTCAGTATCGCCCAGTAGACCATGATCCGCCGCGACAGCGCGCGCTTCTTCGATACTCGCCATATAGTCTTGAATGCATCCTCTATGGTGTGGATCATCAGCATCGCAGTCACGCCGAGGAACGCGATACCCATGGCGGTCAGGTGCGATGCGCTTTTGGCGAAGTGCTCCAGGTATTGCGAGATCACCTTGCCGCTGGCCTCCGGCATGCCGTTGGTGATAAGGAAATTCCGGATTGCCGCGGAAAAGTCATCGAATAGCGGGAATGCGGAAAAGATCATCAGCGCGATGGCGATCAGCGGCACCAGCGAGAGCAGGGTGGTGAAAGTCAGGCTCGAAGCGATCAGCTCGCACCGATCCTCGCGGAAGCGCTCGATCAAAAACCCCAGGAAGCGCCGTAGATCCGGCCAATTTTTCTTCATGCTTACTCATGCTGAGAATACAATGTGCGCATGATACCCGACACCGGCAGAGGTTCCCATGGACACGGCACGTGAAGCCAGGCAATTACTCCGCGCCCACCGCTACGGGGTGCTGTGCACCTTGTCGAAAAAATTCGATGGTTACCCGTTCGGTTCGATCACGCCGTACCTGGTGGAGCACGACGGCAGCGTGCTGATCCTGATCAGTACGCTGGCCGAACATACCAGGAACATCCTGGTTGATGCACGCGTCAGCCTTATCGCCCACGACCAGAACGACCCGCAGATCCAGGCGCAGGGCCGCGTGACGGTGATGGGGGAGGCGCACATCGAAGCCGCGCGCGAGCAGGCCGGCAAACGCTACCTGCGGTACTTTCCGGAAGCGCAAGCCTATCTGCAGATGCACGACTTCTCCTTCTATCGCATCCAGCCTGCGGCTATCCGCTATATCGGCGGGTTCGGCAACATCAACTGGGTGGATGCGGACAGCTTTGCCGTGCAGCCGGGGGCGCTGGCCGGGCAGGAGGACGGCATCATTGCGCACATGAATCAGGATCACCGGGATTCGATGCAACGCTACTGCAAGCATTTTCATCAGTACGATGCCACAGAGGTGGAAATGCTGGGCATCGACTGCGACGGTTTTGACCTGCGCGCCGACGGCAACGTGCTACGCTTCGATTTTTCCGATCCGGTGCTGGATGCCATGCAGGCGCGGCAAGCGCTGGTTGAAATGTCGCGCTCAGCCAAAGCATGATTCAAGCGACGCGCTTCGGGTCGGCTGCATATTCTCTTCACGATGAGGTCTTACATGCTCGCATTTCCTGAATGGTTCTTCTGGGCGCTGCTCTCGGCGGTGTTCGCGGCGATGACGGCGATCTTCGCCAAGATCGGCCTGGAGGGCATCGATTCGGATTACGCCACGCTGATACGCACCTGCGTGATCCTGCTGGTGCTCGCCACTTTCGTTTATTTTGCCGGCAAGTGGAGCAATCCGTTCGCCATCAGCCCGAAGTCCTGGCTGTTCCTGACCTTGTCTGCACTGGCTACCGGAGCGTCCTGGGTATGTTACTTCCGCGCGCTGAAGATCGGCGAGGCCTCGAAAGTCGCGCCGGTGGACAAGCTCAGCCTCGTGCTGGTCGCGATCTTCGCCTTCATCTTCCTCGGCGAACGCCCGGTCCCGAGGGAGTGGCTGGGCATCTGCATGGTCGCGGCCGGGGTGCTGGTGCTGGGATTCAAGCGCTGAAGAAACGTCGAATGGCAATGAGCCATCACTTTTGACGGGTATCATAGGCAGGTTGATCTATGCAAATATGGGTGAAGTAAAACAAACAACATCGTTCCCTCCCCCTGCAAGGGGGAAGGAGCTAAAACCAATTCCGGAGGTTGTTAAAATATCCGGAGTAATTGAACCAAGGAGTATCCGATGGCAGGTCAACCCGAGATCACCAATATGGCATTGTTCTGCGATTTCGAGAACATCGCACTGGGTGTGCGCGATGCCAGGTATGCGCAGTTCGACATTCGCAAGGTGCTGGAACGCCTGCTGCTGAAGGGCAGCATCGTGGTCAAGAAGGCCTACTGCGACTGGGAACGCTACAAGGATTTCAAGTCGACCATGCACGAGGCGGCATTCGAGTTGATCGAGATCCCGCATGTGCGGCAGTCCGGCAAGAACTCCGCCGACATCCGCATGGTTGTCGATGCGCTCGACCTGTGCTACACCAAGTCGCATGTGGATTCCTTCGTCATCATCAGCGGCGATTCGGACTTCTCGCCGCTGGTGTCCAAGCTGCGCGAGAACAACAAGTACGTCATCGGCATCGGCGTGAAGGATTCGACCTCGGACCTGCTCAGCGCCAACTGCGACGAGTTCATCTTCTACGACGACCTGGTGCGTGAGCAGGAAGCCAAACAGAAGCGCAACGCCAGGAAAGCCCCGGCGAAAGCCGCGGCCAGCAAGGCGAAGCCGGCTGCCGCACGGGGCGAGGATGACAAGCGCCAGGAAGCGCTCGATTTCATCGTCGAAACGGTCGAGGCATTGATCGTGGAGCGCGGCTCCGACGAGAAGATCTGGGGTTCGATGGTCAAGACCACGATGCAGCGGCGCAAGCCGGGTTTCACCGAGTCCTACTACGGCTATCGTTCGTTCAAGGAATTGGTGGAGGATGCGCAGAAGCGCAAGCTGCTGGTAGTGGTGCGCGACGAGAAATCGGGGCAGTACACGGTACGCCTTCCGGCAGCGGAAGAGTGAGCGGGCACCGGCATGCATTCCTTGAATACCCATAGCTACACCGTTGAAGAATCCAGTTTCGAAAAACTGGTCGAGAAGCGCTCTCATCAGGTGCCGGTACTGGTCGACATCAGTGCGGAATGGTGCGCGCCCTGCCGGGTGCTGGGGCCGGCGCTGCACAAGCTGGCGCGGGCGTACGAAGGCAAGTTCCTGCTCGGCCTGGTCGATGCGGACGAGAACATGAAGATCGCCGGACGGCACAAGGTGCGCGGTTTCCCGACCGTGGTTGCCTACAGTCACGGCAAGGAGATCGACCGTTTCCATGGCGCGCATCCGGAACATTTCCTGCGCCGCTTCATAGATGGCGTGATCGAGCGGCATCAGGCTGAGGCGCAGGCAAACAGCGGTGTTGACGAAGTGCTGGACTGACTTGGATCAGCCTGAAATACTTGAATCAAGCCACAGAGTACACATAACCAGCCACTTGCCAGCTTGCTGGCTTAGTGGATTGGCTAGTTGTTCCATCAGAGATCACTGAGAACCCCCTCGACCGATGGAGTCTGGCCCCATTGATTTGGTGGCGTGCCACAATGGTCTCTACCCGTCGGCAGCTAAACTCAGGAACCCACGCCCCCGTTGCGCACTGTAGAGCCACTGAAAGATGGATCATCGACGCATCGTTCGATCGGACCGGGGATGGAGCCGTTCGAGATCGCGAGCGCACACAGGGCGCGTTTGTAATGTTCCTTGGCACTGCAGGCATTCTTGAAGGAAAGCGGGATCTGTTCAGCGATGCAGTCCGACGCTGCAATTTCGTCATCTGTGCCGATCCTGGCCATGCAGAAATCGGCGATCCATTGGACTACCTCGCCCTGAATGGGACAGTCAGATTGTGTGTCCGCCGCCCAAACCTGGCTGCTCAAGATGAGTCCGGCGAGCATGATAGTGCATCTCATTTTTGGCCTAACGAAGGTAATGGACTTCCCTAGTATTTAAAGGGCTCTGACCTCTTTAATTTGCAGGATAAACCGACACCCATGCGGCGTAAACGATACCTGCAACATATAGCCCGCCAAAGATCTCCTTGTTATGGCGAGCGAGCCAGAGTGGAAGATAGATGTCGAAATTGTCCTGGCGCTCCGAGGTGTAGCGGCCGGCAACATCGGTTAGCGGACACCTCATCCGGTTGGCCATGAGCACGATAACCTCCAGGAAAACGAAACCGACCAGGCCCCAGGCCACCGAAAGCTTCCCGAGAAACGCGAAGACGGGAATAGCCAAAATCGACCCGGCGAAGGCTGCCCACACCAGAGTGTGGATCGCTTTGATGGCACGCAGCTTTGATTCAGGGTTCATCGGGACCGCGCTAAACCTTAACACTCCACCTGATGTTTGCCATAACCGGATTGTGCGGCTTTATCGTGCTAGTCCGTACGATGGATGGGTTGAGCCTCTCATTCATAGTGCGTCCACATCCGCAAGACGCGAACCGTTTTCTCTTTGGTAAAAACTTCGTACACGATGCGGTGCTGAATATTGATGCGGCGAGAGTATGTGCCAGCAAGATCGCCGACCAACTTCTCGAAGGGAGGTGGATTCTGGAATGGGTCGTTGGCAAGAACCGCGAGCAATTCTTCCGCCTTTGGTTTAAGACCACTTGCAGCAAGTTTCTTTGCATCCTTCATCGCTTGCCTGGCAAAAACAACTACCCAACTCACCACTTAAGCGTCTTCGAACTTTTTGCGAGGGGCTCGGCCATACCGGCCTTGATCGATTCGCGCATGCCAGGCACGGCCAGCAGGTACAGGGTTTCCTGTATTGCGCTCCAATCTTCTGTGGAGAGCAGCACGGCACTGTTCCGTTTTCCGGAAATGATGATCGGTTCGTGCGACTCAACGGTTTGATCGATGAGCCGATACAGATTGGCGCGAGCTTCGCTGGCGGTAAGTGTGTTCATTGCGTGCTCCTTTCAAGAAGCCTGATGGTACGGTTTAACGTACGTTTAGTCAAGTTGCTGTGAACTCATTGGCAGGCCCCATTGATCCTGAAATTCTTGAATCAAGCCACAGAGTACACATAACCAGCCACTTGCCAGCTTGCTGGCTTAGTGGATTGGCTAGTTGTTTCATCAGAGATCACAGAGGGAAAACCTATTCGCACAGGTAGGATGCGGTTACTTCGCCACCACATCCTTCTCCGCTTTTCTCTGTGATCTCTGTGTCCTCTGTGGCTATCTGTTTTTTTGCTGTAATCAAATTCACTCACTGACTCCCTGCATTCCCGCCTGATACACCTGGACGTTGTTGCGCCCGTTCTTCTTCGCGTGATACATCGCGATGTCGGCACTCTTGACCAGCAGCTTCTCTTCCTTGCCGTGCTCCGGATAGATGGCCACGCCTATGCTGGAACCGATGTTGAGGGTGTGCCCCGCCAGTTCGAAAGGCAGGTTCAGCGCATCGAGGATCTTCTCCCCGACTTTGTTGGCGGCGGCTTTTGTTTCGATGGTCGGCAGCAGGATGACGAATTCGTCGCCGCCTACGCGCGCGGCGGTGTCCGAATCGCGCAGGCAATCCTGGATGCGCTGCGCGACCTCCTTCAGCAGCATGTCGCCAACGCCGTGGCCGTAGGTATCGTTGACCGGCTTGAACTTGTCCAGGTCGATGAACATCAGCGCCAGTTTCGCCTTGTTGCGCTGCGCGGCGGCGATCGCCTGCTGCAGGCGGTCGTTGAACAATGCGCGGTTGGGCAGGTGGGTGAGCGCATCGTATTGCGCCATGTGCTGCATGTGTTCCTCGATGTCCTTGCGCTCGGTGATATCGGTGGAGATGCCGCACAGCGCATAGATGCTGCCGTCCCCTCTTCGCAGGGGAATCTTGACGGTCAGGAACACCTCGGTCAGTCCGGTCAGGATATTGGGGTTGGTCTCTTCCAGTTGCAGTTTCTCGCCATTGAGCAACACGCGCAGGTCGTCCTTGCGCATGTTGGCGGCGGTGTCGGCATCGAAGAACTTGCTGTCGTCGTAGCCGACGATCTCTTCCATCGGTGCATCGAAGCGGTCGCGCAACAGGCGGTTGGCGAACAGGTAGCGACTTTGCGTGTCCTTGGTGTAGATGTAGGCGCTGACGTTTTCCAGGATATCGGACAACAGCTTCTCGCTGTGCTTGAGCGCCTGGTCGGCGCGGCTGCGGGCCAGCGCGATCTCGGCCAGATTGGCGGTCTGCTCGATCAGGCGGATCTCTTCCGCGGTCGGCTGGTGCACTTGCCGGTGATAGATGCCGAAGGTGCCGAGTATCTTGCCGGAAGCCGAACGGATGGGTTCCGCCCAGCACGCTTTCAGCCCTGCCCTGGCAGTGACCTCCCGCAGGCTTGCCCAGTAAGGATGGGTCTGCACATCTTCGACGATGACGCGCTGGCCGGTGAAGGCTGCAGTGCCGCAGGAACCGGCGCCGATGCCGATCTCGGTGCCGTCGATCGCGGCATTGAAGAAATCGGGCAGGCTCGGGGCCGCGCCGGTCTGCAGGTGAGCGCCTGCAATGTCGAGCAACAGGATGCTGCAAAGCAGGGAGGGATGTTCCTGTTCGACGCCATGCACGATGGCCTCAAGCAATTCTGCCAGCGGCGCACCCTGGGCCAGCAATTCCAGTACATGGTTGCGGGTCTGCTCGCGCTGTTCGGAATGCCTGCTGTCGGAGCGGTCACGCGCGAGCCTGCGCTTGATCAGCCCGATGTAGAACACGAGCGCGGCGATGACGCCGAGCAGCAGCAGGATAAACGTTACCACTGCTGTTCCCTCCGGAGGGTTGCTGCTGCCGGAGTGTAGTCCGGCGCTACAGGCAGGGATTGCGATGCCGGCTTCATGGCTGGTCCGGTGCCTCGCGTTGCAGCGCTTTCGCCACCACGTCACGGGTCAGGTGCGAGGCGAATAGCTCGATGAAATCGTATGTGTAGCCGCGCAGGTATTCGTTCCTGCGGATGGCGATGCGCGTGGTGCTGGGCTGGAACAGGTGGCCGGCCTCGAGCATGCGCAGGTGCTTGTCGCGTTCCGGAATATAGGCCATATGCGCAACGATGCCGATGCCGAGACCCAGTTCGACGTAGGTCTTGATCACGTCCGCATCGATCGCGGTGAGCACGATGTTGGGAGCGAGGTTCTTCGCCTGGAATGCGGCGTTGATCTTGTTGCGTCCGGTGAAGGCGAAGTCGTAGGTGATGATCGGATATTGCGCGACCTTGTCCAGCGTCAGTTTGTTCTCCGCCAGCAGCGGGTGTTTCGGTGGCGTGATGATGCAGTGGTGCCATTCATAGCAGGGCAGCGTGACCAGTTCGTCGTACAGCGCCAGGCTTTCGGTGGCGATGGCGATGTCGGCCTCGCCATCCAGCACCTGTTGCGCGATCTGTGTCGGGTTGCCCTGGTGCAGGTTGAGCTTGACCTTCGGATAGCGCTTGATGAATTGCCTGACCACCGGCGGCAGCGCGTAACGTGCCTGGGTGTGGGTGGTGGCGACGGTCAGCGTGCCATTGTCCTGTGCGCGGAACTCCTCGCTCACCTGCCTGAGGTTGTCGGTGTCGTGCAGGATGCGGCCGACGATCTCGAGTATCGCCTTGCCCGGTTCGGTGACGGCGCTGAGGCGCTTGCCGTTGCGCACAAAGATCTCGATGCCGAGTTCTTCCTCGAGCAGCTTGATCTGCTTGCTGATGCCCGGTTGCGAAGTGAACAGCGCCTCTGCCGCGCTGGAGATCTTCAATCCCTGTTTGTTCACTTCGAAAAGATAACGCAGTTGCTGCATGTTCATGCTGCGGCCCCTTATGCTCTCAGGTTATAACATACTAACATAATACCATTTAGTAACGATAAGCAGGTCAGCTACGATGCGCTCCACATTTGGAGACTTCATGGACTGGCTCTACACATTTTCAGGTTTCCTGGTCGGCTTCATCGTCGGCGTGACCGGCGTTGGCGGCGGTTCGCTGATGACGCCATTGCTGGTGCTGGTGTTCGGCGTCGCGCCGGCGACCGCCGTCGGCACCGACCTGCTGTATGCCGCGCTGACGAAATTGGGCGGCAGTTGGGCGCACAGCCGCAACGGCACGGTCGACTGGAAAGTGGTCCGGCTGCTGGCAACCGGCAGTCTGCCCGCAGCCCTGCTCAGCTTGCTGGCGCTCAAGCACCTGGCGCTGGATGAGAAGGAACTGAAGTTGTTGATCACCGGGGTGTTGAGTGTGGCGCTGGTGTTGACCGCGCTGGCCCTGATGCTCAAGCCATGGCTGCAAAAACTCGGACGCAGGGCAGACGGCGCGGCGCATGAATTGCATCTGCGCCATCTGCCGGGGGCAACCATCCTGACCGGCGCGCTGCTCGGCGGACTGGTGACGATTTCCTCGGTCGGCGCGGGCGCGCTGGGCGTGGTGGTGCTGCTGTTCCTGTACCCGCGCCTGTCGATGGCCAGGATAGTCGGCACCGACATCGCCCATGCGGTGCCGCTCACGCTGATCGCCGGACTCGGTCATGCAGCGTTGGGCACGGTGGATTTCGGGTTGCTGGGCAGCCTGTTGCTGGGCTCGCTGCCGGGAATCTACCTGGGCAGCCACCTCGGCGTGAAGATACCGGAACGCGTGCTGCGCCCGATCCTGGCGACGATGCTGATGCTGATCGGCGGCCGCTTGTTGTTCGAGTAGGAATTTTGTAAAGGGAAATTGAAATGAGCATAAACACAAGCAACCTGTCCGACCTGGAAGAGATCGACGTGTTCGAACAGGCGGTGCAGACGTTCTTCAACGGCCACATCGATGCCGAACGGTTCACCGCCACGCGCCTGCAGATGGGGGTGTACGGCCAGCGCCAGGAAGGCGTGAACATGCTGCGCGTCAAGGTGCCCGGCGGTCGCATCAAACCCGATCAGCTGGATGCGCTGGCGGACGTGGCGGAGACCTGGTCGCAGCGCGCCATCGCGCATATCACCACGCGCCAGTCGATCCAGATCCACTACGTTCCGCTGGCGTCAGACGCCTGACGCGATGCGTCGCCTGGCGCAGTCCGGGCTGACCACGCGCGAGGCGTGCAGCAACACCGTGCGCAACATGACGGCCTGCCCGCTGGCGGGCGTATGCCCGCGCGAACACACGGATGTCGGCACGCACCTGGATGGCGCGATGCAGCATTTCCTGCGCAACCCGCTCACCCAGCAGTTGCCGCGCAAGTTCAAGATCAGCTTCTCCGGCTGCGAGTCGGATTGCGCGCAATCGCTGCTGCACGATGCCGGCGTGGTGGCGATCAGCCGCGACGGACAGCAGGGATTCATGGTGAAGGCCGGCGGCGGTCTGGGCCACAAGCCGCACGAGGCGATCGTGGTCGAGGAATTCATTCCCGAGCACGAATTGCTGTTCGCGCTGGAAGCGCTGGTGACCCTGCACAACAAATATTCGGACCGCACCAAGCGCGCCAAGTCGCGCATCAAATTCCTGGTCGACCGCTTCGGTGCGGACGGCTTCCGCGAAAAGTATCGCGAGGAATTCGCGCGCACCAAACAGGCGCTGGCGGACAAGCCGTATCCGCAAGGCGAATGGCGCAAGCCCACCGATGTGGCTGCACCGGGACAAGGTGCGCCGCGCAAGCTGTTACGCCCAACGCCAGGCTGGCTTGTTCGTGCTGCCGCTGGCGGTGCCGCTGGGCGACCTGAACGTGGTGCAACTGCGCGGCATCGCCAGCCTGCTGCGCGAGCATGGGCTGGACGAAGCGCATACCACGCAGGACCAGAACCTGGTGGTCACCAATGTGCCGGTGGAAAAAGTCGCAGCCTTGCGCAGCGGTTTTGCCGCACTGGGATTGCGCGAGCCGGCCGTGGGCGACAACGTGGTGGCCTGCCCCGGCACCTCCACCTGCCGCCTCGGCATCACTTCCAGCACCATCGTCGCGCCCAAGCTGTCAGGCGGTGTCAACGACCTGAGCATCCGCGTGTCCGGTTGCCACAACGGTTGCGCCCAGCCGGAGACCGGCGACATCGGTATCTACGGCGAAGGCAAGCGGCTGCACGGCAAGCTGGTGCCGCATTACCAGACCTATTTCGGCGGCAACGGACTCGGTAATGGCAAGTTGGCCTTGAAGGGGCCGTCGGTGCCGGCAGCACGGGTGCCGCAGGTCATTGAGCGCGTGCAGCAGGCCTATGCCGACAGCGGCGAGGAAACATTCTTCGATTGGGCGCACCGGCAGGAAAGCGGTTATTTCAAGACCCTGCTGGCTGACCTGGTCGAGGTCAGCGAGGCGGATGCGCAGGCAGTGATGCGCGACCATGGCGACGAAGCCGATTTCCGCGTGCTGCAACTGGGCGGCGGCGAATGCGCCGGTGCCTCGCAGGTATTGATCGGCGCGAATTTCTTCGAGGCGGCGCACGAGCGCGAATACCGCAATGCGCTGATGTTCCAGCGCAAGTATGCGGAAGCGGCGCAGTGCAACGAATCCATCCTGCGCATCCTCGGCAGCGGCCTGGCGCAATTGCTGGGCGGGTTCCGCCAGGAAGAACTGGGCAAGCTCGGCGCGCAACTGGGGCAACTGCGCCCGGATGAGATCGCGCAGGAGTTCATCCAGCTGGCAGCGAAATTCTCGCTCGCGCAGGAATCGACCGAAGCAACACTGGCGCCGTTGAACCGTGCGGTGGATGCATGGACAGTCAAGGCGGCCACCCTGTGCGTCGCGCTGGATGAAGGGCTGGACCTGAACGAGGCATTGCCGGAAGGGGTTGCGGTATGACACTCGAACGCAAGATCGAACAAGTGGTCACCGTACTGGCCGAGGCGGTGCGCGACTACGCGCCGGTCAGTTTCGCCAACAGTCTGGGCGCGGAAGACATGGTGCTGACCGACCTGATCGTCAGGCATCAGCCGGACATCACCATATTTACCCTGGACACCAATCTGTTGCCGGAAGAGACCTACCATTTGATGAAGGAAGTGCGCAGCCACTACGGCATCGCGCTGAAAGCGTATTACCCGGACCCAAAACTGGTTTCCGAATATGTCGCGCACTACGGCAAGAACGGTTTTTACGACAGCGTGGAAGCGCGCAAGCGCTGCTGCTATGTCCGCAAGGTGGAGCCGCTGCGCCGCGCCTTGTCCGGGCAAGGGCGCCTGGATCACCGGCATGCGCCAGCGACCAGGCGGTGACACGCGGCAGCCTGGAATTGTCGTCCTTTGATGATGGCAATGGCTTGCACAAATTCAATCCGCTGCTGGACTGGAGCAATGACGATGTGTGGGCCTACATCAGGCAGAACGAGGTGCCGTACAACAAGCTGCACGACCAGTTCTATCCCAGCATCGGCTGCGCGCCGTGCACGCGCGCAGTCACGCCGGGCGAAGACATCCGTGCCGGACGCTGGTGGTGGGAAGAACCGGAACAGAAGGAATGCGGGTTGCACGTGGTCAGCCTGCACCGGGAAGGGCACCAGGCTGCGCAGCATCCGGGTGGACGCTGACCGAAATGCGCGCAGCAGTCACTTTTAATCCGGGATAATCGGACGGAAGCAATTTTGAAACTGGCAGAAAACAACAATATGAGCAGTCACATCTTCACCCATCTGGATGCGCTGGAAAGCGAGTCCATCCACATCATGCGCGAGGTCGCGGCTGAGTGCAGGAATCCCGCACTGCTGTTCTCCGGCGGCAAGGATTCCATCGTCATGCTGCGCCTGGCGGAGAAGGCGTTCCGGCCGGCGAGGTTCCCGTTCCCGCTGGTGCACATCGACACCGAGCACAACTTTCCCGAAGTGATCGCCTGCCGCGACAAGCTGGCCGCCGATCTGGGCGAACGCCTGATCGTGCGCTCGCTGGAAGACTCGATCAAGCGCGGCACCATCGTGATCAAGAATCCCGACCTGCCGCGCAACCCGTTCCAGTCGGTGACGCTGCTGGAGACCATCGCCGAGTTCGGCTTCGATGCCTGCATGGGCGGTGCGCGGCGCGACGAGGAAAAGGCGCGCGCCAAGGAGCGCATCTTCTCCTTCCGCGACGAGTTCGGCCAGTGGGATCCGAAGAACCAGCGCCCGGAGTTGTGGGACATCTACAACACGCGCGTGCATCCATGGCGAGAACATCCGCGTGTTTCCGATCAGCAACTGGACCGAGATGGACATCTGGGAATACATAGGGCGCGAGAACCTGCACATCCCGGAGATCTACTTCGCCCACGAACGCGAGATCATCCGCCGCAACGGGCAACTGGTGCCGGTGTCGCATCTGGTGCAGCCCAAGCCGGGCGAACAGGTGGAAAGGGTATCGGTGCGCTTCCGCACCGTCGGCGATATGACCTGCACCGCGCCGGTGGCCTCCACTGCGTGCTGCGTGAAGGAGATCATCGAAGAGACCGCGATCACGCGCATCACCGAGCGCGGCGCGACACGCATGGACGACCAGACTTCGGAGGCTTCGATGGAGCTGCGCAAGAAGGAAGGGTATTTCTGAGGCAGTCGCTAGACGTTAGTCGTTAGGTCAGGTCTTGTCTGCTGCGCAGGCGATAATCAATTAATAAACATATTTCCGCGCAGCGGACAAATTCAACTAGCGACTAACGTCTAACGACTAAAGTCCGTTTTTAAAGGTTCCAGACCATGAGCAACGCGAAACAACTACTCCGCTTCATCACCGCCGGCAGCGTGGACGACGGCAAGAGCACGCTGATCGGCCGCCTGCTGCATGATTCGAAGTCGATCTTCGAGGATCAGTTTTCCGCCATCTCGAAAACCAGCGAGAAGCGCGGCATGGCCGCGGTCGACCTGTCGTTGCTGACCGACGGCCTGCAGGCCGAGCGCGAGCAGGGCATCACCATCGATGTGGCCTACCGCTATTTCGCCACGCCGAAGCGCAAGTTCATCATCGGCGACACGCCGGGGCATGAGCAGTACACGCGCAATATGGTGACTGCCGCGAGCACGGCCAACCTGGTGGTGATCCTGGTCGATGCGCGCAAGGGTGTGCTGGTGCAGACGCGCCGCCACACTTATCTCGCCAGCCTGGTCGGCGTGCCGCATATCGTGCTGGCGGTAAACAAGATGGACATGGTGGATTACTCGAAGCAACGTTTCGAGGAGATCGTCGGTGAATACAAGCGCTTTGCCGCGCAACTGAATTTGCACGACATCCGCTACATACCGCTGTCCGCGCTGAACGGCGACATGGTGGTCGAGCGCGGCGCCAGCATGGACTGGTACATCGGGCCGACGTTGATGGAGTTGCTGGAAACGATCGTGATCGACCACGACGTGAACACCAGCGACTTCCGCTTCCCGGTGCAGTGGGTGTGCCGGCCGCAGTCGCAGGAGCACCATGACTTCCGCGGCTACATGGGGCGCATCGAGGCCGGAGAAGTATCGGTTGGCGACGAAGTGACCATCCTTCCGTCAGGCCGCACGACCCGGGTCAAACAGATCGTCACCTACAACGGCAACCTGCAAACCGCTTTCGCGCCACAGTCGGTGACGCTGACGCTGGAAGACGAGATCGACATTTCACGCGGCGACATGTTCGTGAAAACCGACCACCTGCCGCCGAAGGTGGAGAAGGAATTCGAGGCCATGTTGTGCTGGCTGTCCGAATCGCCGCTGGACAAGAACCGCAAGTACCTCGTCAAGCACACCACGCGCACGGCGAAATGTCTGTTCTCGTCCCTGAAATACCGTGTCGACGTGAACACGCTTGAGCAGCACGTCACCGACAGGCTCAATATGAACGAAATTGCCCGCGTCGCGATCAAGAGCCAACTGCCGCTGGTGTTCGACAACTACGACATCGACCGCGCAACGGGCAGCTTCATCGTGATCGATGAGGCGACCAACAATACGGTTGCGGCAGGGATGATCGCCTGAGGCCGCACAAGTGCATGGCGGGCTCCGCCGGTTTTGTTTGCGGTCGTTGCTCACGGGCAATCGTGCTACGCTACGCAGGTATCGATGCTGGACATTCCGGCCGGCATCGCCGACCTGCTTGCTGCAACATCCTGCGCTGACTCTCCTGTTCGTGGGGGCTGCAACAAGGTTTGAGCGATCATGGAGACATTGCTAATGTTCAAACACCCACTTTTTGTGGCCATTGCCTCTTTATCATTCGCCTCCGCCCAGATCCATGCATTCGACCTGGGCAGCCTGTTAGACAAGGATCAACTCGACAAACTTAAGGGGGGCGGTACGGCGGCTCCTGCCACTGCTGCGCCGGCAGCCGTACCCGCTTCATCCGGCGGATCAATATCCAGCCTGGCGAATTTCAGCAACAAGGACCAGGTCGGCAGCCTGAAGCAGGCGCTTACCCAGGGCGCCGAATCTGCAGTGGCGAACCTGGCCAGGGAGAACGGTTATCTCGGCAACGACAAGGTACGCATTCCCTTGCCCGCCAGCCTGCAAAAAGTCGAGGGTATGCTGCGTACATTTGGTATGGGCAGTTATGCGGACGAACTGGTTACCTCGATGAATCGTGCGGCTGAAGCGGCCGTGCCGGAAGCAAAAACCTTGCTGGTCGGCGCGGTCAGGAAGATGACTGTAAAGGATGCCACCGACATCCTGACCGGCAGCAACGATGCCGCGACGCAATACTTCCGCAGGAACACTGAACTCGCGCTGGCGGGAAAATTCAGGCCCATCGTCAGCAAGTCGATGCGGAAGGTCAAGGTCGCCGAGAAATACGACCAGTTTGCCGGCCAAGGCGTCAAGTTCGGCCTGGTGGATGAACGCGATGCCAAACTGGACGACTACATCACGCGCAAGGCGCTGGATGGCCTGTTCCTGATGATGGCGGAACAGGAACGGGCCATCCGCGCGAATCCATTGCAAGCAACCGGCAATCTGGCAAAGAAGATATTCTCGGCGCTCAGGAACTAGCCTGCAGCCGCTACCGGCCTATTTAGCGCGACCGTATCTGGCGGTAAAGCTGGCTTTGGCCAGTGCGTTCGCGTGGATCATGTAGCCGGTCAATGCAGCGGTGGCATCGGCGGGTACCTCGAGTTTGCCGGTCTTGAGCGCATACACGGTGAAGATATAGTGATGCGGCTTGTCACCCTGGGGTGGACAGGTGCCTCCCCAGCCCGCCATGCCGTAGTCTATGCGGTTCTGCTGTGCGCCGGCGGGCAGGATTGTGCTGTTGACCGCTCCGGCGCCCGCAGCCAGTTCGGTGACGTTGGCCGGGATGTTGTACACCATCCAGTGCCACCAGCCAGAACCTGTCGGCGCATCCGGGTCGTAAACAGTCACGGCAAAACTTTTGCTGTCCTTGGGGGCGCCGCTCCACTTGAGCGCAGGCGATTTGTTCTCGCCTGAACAGCCAAAACCGTTGAATTCGAAACTCCTGGGTATCGTGCCATTGGCTTTTATTTCCGGGCTGGAAAGCGTGAACCCGGAGGCGAAAGTCAGGGTCGATATGCCTGCCAGTGCAAGCGCAATAAGTACTCGACGCATGAGTGTTCTCCTTGGAGTTGGTCGGGGAGCAGGATTTTAGCATTGTTGATTTCCATGCAGAGAAAATATGGACCGGCCATGCATCCACGCAGCCTGCAAGTGGGTGTGCTATCTTGCATGGATTCCATACGCAAGCTGATTTGCCTGACATCATGAGCCTGATTTCCCTGATCGCCGCTCTGCTGCTGGAACAGTTGCACCCCCTGGTTGCGCGCAAGTATCTGTCCGCCTGGCTGTGCGGCTACGTCGATTTCTTCCGGCATCACTTCAATGCGGGAGAACGCTCGCACGGCGGCATCGCCTGGTTGCTGGCGGTGTTCCCGCTGCTGCTGGTCTCGACCATACCCTACTGGCTGTTGCACCGCCTCCATCCGGTGCTCGCCTGGGCATTCTGTGTGCTGGTGCTGTATCTCACCATGGGCTTCCGCGATGCCAGTGATCATTTCACCGCTATCCAGCGTGCGTTGCGCGAGGCGAATCTGGGTAGGGCGAGCAGTTTGCTTGCCACCTGGCGCGGTATGCCGGCACAACAAATGAATGAACAGCAGCTGGCGCGTGTCACCATGGAAGAAGCGCTGCTGGCTGCGCACCGATTTGTGTTCGGCGTGATCGTGTGGTTCGTGATCGGCATGTTGTTGGGGCTGGGTCCGGCAGGTGCGGCGTTGTATCGTCTGGCGCATGTTCTTGATGCGAGCTGGTTCCGGCAGGATAATGAGCAGGTCGGGGGTTTCGGCGATTTTGCACGCAGCGGTTATCGCTGGGTGGAGTGGTTGCCGGTACGCCTGGTGGCCATCACCTTTGCCATCGTCGGCAATTTCGAGGACACGTTGTATTGCTGGCGCACGCAAGCGCGGAACTGGCCCGATCCGGAAGCGGGCATCTTGCTGGCGAGTGGTGCAGGCGCGCTCGGCGTAACCCTGGGCCAGCCCATCCCCGGGGACGGCGTGCTGATAGAGCGGCCGGAACTGGGTGTGGGCGATGCGGCCGATGTCGATTTCCTGCAAAGCACCATTGGCCTGCTCTGGCGTACGCTGGTGTTGTGGCTGGTCATATTATTGCTGTTGAACCTGGCAACGCTGGTGGAAGGATAGAGATGAACAAGACACATTGGGACAGGGTCTATCAAACAAAACCGGCTGACCAGGTGAGCTGGTTCCAGGAACATGCCGAACGCTCGTTGCAATTCATCCGCAACACCGGCGTGGCGAAGGACGGCCACATCATCGATGTCGGCGGCGGCGCGTCCACTTTGGTGGACGACCTGCTGCGCGAGGGCTACCGCAACCTGACCGTGCTGGATATCTCCGTAGCCGCTTTGCAAGCCGCGCAGCGACGTCTCGGCGAAGCTGCAGACAGAGTGCATTGGCTGGAGGCCGACATCACGCAGATCGAATTTCCCGAGGCGAGCGTGGATGTCTGGCATGATCGTGCGGTGTTTCATTTCCTCACCTTCGCGCAAGACCGGCTGCGTTATGTGCAGGCGGTGCTGCGCGCGGTTAAACCAGGAGGCCATGTGATCGTCGCCACGTTCGCGGAAGACGGCCCCTTGCAGTGCAGCGGGCTGGACATCATGCGTTACCGGCCCGATTCCCTGCATGACGAGTTCGGCGCCGCGTTCGACCTGATAGATAGCGTCGACGAGGCGCATCACACACCATCCGGCGCGGAGCAGAAGTTCATCTACTGTTACTGCCGCAGATAAGGGTCTGGCTGGGCCGGGAGCGGCGGCGGGTACATGCCGCGATCGGCCCCATGGATCACTACCGACCATTGCAAATCGACGATACAGGCACCATATATCTCCATCATGAGCAAGGCATTCACCCGCGAAACCGACGGCGAAGACGATGAAGAGTTGCAGCTGGCGCAACAGCTTCCGCCCGGCCAGAACAACTACATCACGCCTGCCGGCTATAAACGCCTGCAGGAAGAGCTCGACCAGTTATGGAAGGTCGAGCGGCCGGCGCTGGTGAAGACCATCACCTGGGCGGCCTCCAACGGCGACCGTTCCGAGAACGGCGACTACATCTACGGCAAGAAGCGCCTGCGCGAGATCGACCGGCGCATCCGCTTCCTGGCCAAGCGCATGGATAAAGCGATCGTGGTGGATCCGGCGCAACGCGGCGAGTGCGACCAGGTGTTCTTTGGAGCGACGGTGACGGTGAGCGACGACGACGGGGTGGAAACCACCTACAGCATCGTCGGCGTGGACGAAGCCGAGCCGGCGCGCGGGCTGGTGAGCTGGGTGTCGCCGCTGGCGCGTGCGCTGCTCAAGGCGAGGGAGGGCGATACGGTGTCGCTGTTCATCCCGGGCGGGGTGGCGGAGCTGGAAGTGGTGGAGGTGAGTTACCGGGAGATCGTGCTGGGATAGTTTCGCGTCGATTCGCGAACGATGCGGTTCCTGCATCACCACATCCAACGAGCTGCGAGCTCAAGCCTTGTTGCGCTCCATCACCGCCGCAAAGAATCCGTCCGTACCATGCACCTGCGGCAGCAGTTGCAGGTATTCCCCGGTATCCAGCTCGATCAGGTGTTGCGCAAGGATTTCGCTGGCGGGCCGCAGCGAAAATTCCGGATGCGCGGCGAGGAAGGCATTCACGATATCCTGGTTTTCTTCCCGCAGCAGACTGCAGGTAGCATAGACCAGGCGTCCGCCCGGCTTGAGCAATTTGCTGGCGGCGGCCAGGATCGCGGCCTGCTTCTGGTTCAGTTCTGCCACGCTTTGTACGGACTGGCGGAACTTCAGGTCGGGGTTGCGGCGCAGCGTGCCGAGGCCGCTGCACGGCGCATCCACCAGCACGCGGTCGATCTTGCCGGCCAGGCGCTTCACCTTGTTGTCGTTCTCGTGCGCGATCAGTTGCGGATGGATGTTGGACAGGCCGGAACGCTTCAGGCGCGGCTTCAGGTTGGCGAGGCGTTTCTCCGAGATGTCGAAGGCGTACAGACGTCCCTGCGAATTCATCATCGCGCCCAGCAACAGGGTCTTGCCGCCGGCGCCGGCGCAGAAATCCACCACCATGTCGTTGCGCTTCGGCGCCAGCAGGAAGCCGAGCAACTGGCTGCCTTCGTCCTGCACCTCGATCTTGCCGGTGACATACAGCGGCTGCCGGTTCAGCGCCGGCTTGCCGACCACGCGGATGCCGATCGGCGACCACGGCGTGGCGCGCGCATCCATGCCGCCGGCCTGCAGCGATTGAAGTACTTCATCGCGCCCGGCGAGCAGGGTGTTGACGCGCAGGTCCAGCGGCGCCGGTTGCTGCATGGCGCGGCCGGTGGAGAGAATGTCCTCGTCGGTCATGGTGAGGCGCAGTTTTTCCACGATCCATTCGGGCAGTTCGGCCTGTATCGAGAGGGGCATTTCGGTCAGGGCGATACTCTTGACCTGTGCCAGCCATTCGTTTTCCTCGCGCTTGAGCAATGGCGCGAGTTCGCGCAGGTTGTATCCGTCGAAACGCACCCAGTAGGCCAGCGCCAGGCGGCGCGGTGTGGCGCGCGCGGAAGGGGTGGACTGGCAGGCGTGTTCCAGGAACAGGCGATGGCGCAGGATGCCGAACACGGTTTCGGCGATCAGGTGGCGCTCGTTGGAGCCGATGCTGCGGTTCTGCTGAAAATAATGGCGCAGTCCTGCATCGGCAGGGTGCGCCAGCGGCATGATCTGGCGCAAGGCCTGAATGGTAAGGTCGAGACGGTATTCGGTGAGTAGCATAATCCTGGCTGATCAATGGAGTCAGTTTGACCCGATTGATACTTGGGGAATGTGACAGCCCGGCGAGTTTAGCGCATGTCACTGCGGAAAGTAAGCTGGTGTTTGCAGGCCATCCTTGCGGCATCGGTTAAGCCGCAGTCGCATCACCTGCAGATCAGGGTTTGTGAGATACCGTCAATTCCTGCATGGAACCATGACCGGTAAAGACCGGTATAATCGTCGTTCATGCCACCTGTCACGGTCCTCGCCGCCTTTTCTACATACCTGCTGATGCTGGCTGCGTACTTCCTGGCGCGGTATCGGTTTTTCCACATCCCGGCAATGATCTCCATCATGCTGTTCGATCTGGGGATGCCGATCTATCTGTATACGCATCGTCGCTGGTGGCATCGTTTGATCGAACAGCAGGATATCCTGTCCTTTCTTGTATGGATGCATTTCGGGCTGATCATTACCATGTATGTACTGGATGTGGCGCAGATCCTGACGGCACGCAAGTTGTTAAGGGGTGATATCGATGCGCGCGCGGAGCATCATTCACAGGGCAAGGCATTGCTGGTGGTGCGCGCGCTGGTGATTGTTACCGGGTCGATACTGGCGGATTAAGGCCTGATTCGAGCCTTGTTTTTATGCTGGTTTTGCATATGAATACACCGGAGTTTCAGGGTGAGTTGTGTATGCACGAATGCCGGCAAATACTTCAACTGGGCCAATTTTTCATGGCCTTGGATGTGCTGGCAGGATTGACCTGTCTCGCTTTCACGGGTAGCATTCGCACCCTTTCGTTGTCTCTGAGGATGGGCTGATAAATGCGCCGCAAGCTGGTAGTCGGGAACTGGAAGATGCATGGCAGCCTTGCCCGCAACAAGACGTTGCTGGAAGGGTTGCTGGCAGGACTGCGCGATATGCGCAATGCCGATTATGCCGTATGCGTGCCCTATCCGTATCTGGCGCAGGCGCAGTCCATGCTGCAGGGCAGCAACATCACCTGGGGGGCGCAGAACCTGAGCCAGCATGACCAGGGTGCGTTTACCGGGGCGGTATCGTCCGGCATGCTTTTGGATTTTGATTGCCGTTACGTCATCATCGGGCATTCCGAGCGTCGCGCGCTGTTCCATGAGAGCAACGAGATCGCCGCTGCCAAGTTCGATGCGGCGATGAAGGCCGGACTCCTGCCGATCTTTTGCGTGGGTGAGACACTGGCCGAGCGTGAATCCGGCGTGACCGAACAGGTGGTTGCGCGGCAACTCGAGGTGGTACTCAATCATGCCGGCGCGCCGGCGCTGGCGAAAACGGTCATTGCCTACGAACCGGTGTGGGCGATCGGCACCGGAAAAACCGCAACCCCGGAACAGGCACAGGCGGTGCACGCCTTTATCCGTCAACGGGTTGCGCAATTGGATAGTCAGGTCGCGCAAGGCTTGTGTATACTCTACGGAGGCAGCGTCAAGGCATCGAACGCCAGCGAACTGTTTGCCAAGGCCGACATCGATGGCGGGCTGATCGGCGGCGCTTCACTGGTGGCAGAGGAATTTCTGGCAATTTGCCTGGCCGCGCAGAATTAATTTTGGGGTAGCGTGTGGAAACTATAATCTGGGTTGTACATTTGATAACCGCTTTAGTATTGGTCGGCCTGATCCTGGTCCAGCACGGCAAGGGCGCAGATATGGGCGCTTCGTTTGGCGCGGGTTCTGCCGGCAGCCTGTTTGGCTCCAGCGGTTCCGCTAATTTTCTGAGCCGCAGCACGGCAGTGGCGGCGACGGTATTCTTTATTACCAGCATGAGCCTGACATACCTGGGTTCGCGTGCATCCACCCCGCAAGGCGTGATGGACCAGGTGCAGACCGTTCCGCCGGCGAGCACGGCTCCGGCAGCTGCCGATACCGTGAATCCGGATACAACAGGTTCAAAATCGAAGGATATACCCAAATAACAAAAATGCCGATGTGGTGAAATTGGTAGACACGCTATCTTGAGGGGGTAGTGGCGAAAGCCGTAGCAGTTCGAGTCTGCTCATCGGCACCAGATATCAAACCAGGATACAGGCACTGCAAAAATCAGGCTCTGACCTAATATATAGCTGAATGCTGGTTACGCCCGGATGACAGGGTGTTGTGGAGGGGGGAGAGCTGAATGTTGGAAAACTATTTTCCGGTACTGCTGTTCATCGTCGTGGGTTTGGCCGTAGGCGTTGCACCGCTGGTGATTGGCCGGGTGGTCGCGCCGCATCGGCCGGACGATGCCAAACTGTCACCGTACGAATGCGGTTTTGAAGCCTTCGAAGACGCGCGCATGAAATTCGATGTGCGCTACTACCTGGTTGCCATCCTGTTCATCCTGTTTGACCTGGAAATTGCGTTCCTGTTTCCGTGGGCGGTTGTGCTCAAGGAGATCGGCACCTTCGGTTTCGTTTCCATGATGGTGTTTCTCGCCATACTGGTCGTCGGCTTCATCTATGAGTGGATGAAAGGAGCGCTGGAATGGGAATAGAAGGTATCCTGGAAAAAGGCATGGTGGTCACCACTGCCGACACCATCATCAACTATGCACGCACCGGTTCGCTGTGGCCGATGACTTTCGGTCTCGCCTGTTGTGCGGTGGAGATGATGCACGCGGCATTGCCGCGCTACGACCTGGACCGTTTCGGTGCCGGTGCCTTCCGCCCCAGTCCGCGCCAGTCCGACGTGATGATCGTGGCGGGGACGCTGTGCAACAAGATGGCGCCAGCGCTGCGCAAGGTGTATGACCAGATGGCTGAGCCGCGCTGGGTGATCTCCATGGGTTCCTGCGCCAACGGCGGCGGCTACTACCATTATTCCTATTCGGTAGTGCGCGGCTGTGACCGCATCGTGCCGGTAGACGTGTATGTGCCGGGCTGCCCGCCGACTGCCGAGGCGCTGCTGTATGGCGTCATCCAGCTGCAGAACAAGATCAAACGAACCAATACCATTGCGCGCGGGTGAATATGGCTGCTGATTTGTGCAAGTTACATGACAAGAAACTGTTCGCGCTGCAAGAGAAACTGGCCAGCAGGTTTGCAGACCGCATCGTAAGTTCCGATGTCGCCCTGTGCGAACTGAACCTGGTGATTCGCGCTGCCGACCTGCTGCCGGTGATGAGCCGTTTGCGCGACGACGCGGAATTGCGCTTCGAGCAACTGGTTGACCTGTGTGGCGTGGATTATTCCACCTACGGCAGCGATATCTGCGAAGGCGGCGCCTACCTGAAATCCGATGATGTAGTGGCGGAGTTCCCTTGCCGTTTCATGGTTGCCTACCAGTTGCTGTCGGTCACGCACAACCTGCGCATGCGGGTGCGCGTGTTCGCCGAGGACGATACGCTGCCGGTGCTGGATTCCGTTGCCGAGATCTGGCCGAGCGCCAACTGGTACGAGCGCGAAGCGTTCGACCTGTACGGTATCGTGTTCACCGGCCATCCCGACCTGCGCCGTATCCTCACTGACTATGGTTTTGTCGGCAATCCGTTCCGCAAGGACTTCCCGCTTTCCGGCACCGTCGAGATGCGTTATGACCCGGAACAGAAGCGCGTGGTGTACCAGCCGGTCATCGATCGAGCCGCGCGAGATCACGCCGCGCATCGTGCGCGAAGACAATTACGGACATCATTGATACGTTATGTCAGAGATCAGGAATTACACCATCAATTTTAGCTGCGGCCGCCCTGCGGGCTTAACTTGCTTGCGCAAGTTAGCCTTCACTGAAGTTTATTGTGAACGCGCTGATTCCGGCGTTATACAGGAATTGAACAATGTCGGAAATTAGGAATTACACAATAAACTTTGGCCCCCAGCATCCTGCTGCGCACGGCGTATTGCGCCTGGTGCTGGAGCTGGACGGCGAAGTGGTCGAGCGCGCCGACCCGCATATCGGCCTGCTGCACCGCGCCACCGAGAAGCTGGCCGAGCACAAGACCTTCCTGCAGTCCGTTCCGTACATGGATCGCCTTGACTACGTGTCGATGATGGTCAACGAACATGCCTATGTGATGGCGATCGAGCGGCTGATGGGCATCGAAGTACCCATTCGCGCGCAATATATCCGCGTCATGTTCGACGAGGTCACGCGCATCCTCAACCATCTGCTGTGGCTGGGCGCTTCCGGCATCGACATGGGCGCGATGACCATGTTCTTCTATACTTTCCGCGAGCGCGAGGACCTGCTGGATGCCTACGAAGCGGTGTCCGGCGCGCGCATGCATGCGTCCTACTATCGTCCGGGCGGGGTCTATCGCGACCTGCCGGATACGATGGCGCACTACCGGCCGAGCAAGATCCACAGCGCGGCTGCCGTCAAGAGGATGAACCAGAACCGCCAGGGATCATTGCTGGATTTTCTGGAAGACTTCACCAGTCGTTTCCCCAAACATGTGGATGAATACGAGACCCTGCTGACCGACAACCGCATCTGGAAGCAGCGCACCGTCGGAATCGGCGTGGTATCGCCGGAGCGTGCGCTGGCGCTGGGGTTCACCGGACCCATGCTGCGCGGTTCAGGGGTGGAGTGGGATTTGCGCAAGAAACAGCCCTATGAAGTATATGATCGCATCGATTTCGACATACCGGTCGGCGTCGAGGGCGACTGCTACGACCGCTACCTGGTGCGCGTGGAAGAGATGCGGCAGTCCAATCGCATCATCAGGCAGTGCATCGACTGGCTGCGCGACAATCCCGGTCCGGTGATGATCGACGACTTCAAGGTAGTGCCGCCGAAACGCGAGGCGATGAAGCACAACATGGAGGAGTTGATCCACCACTTCAAGCTGTTCACCGAGGGCATGCACGTGTCCGCCGGGCGAAGTGTATTCTGCCGTCGAACACCCCAAGGGCGAGTTCGGCATCTACCTGGTTTCCGATGGAGCAAACAAACCCTACCGCATGAAGATTCGCGCGCCGGGATTCGCCCATCTGTCGTCGCTGAACGAGATGACCCGCGGCCACATGCTGGCCGACGTGGTGGCGATCATCGGCACGCAGGATATCGTTTTTGGAGAGGTTGACCGCTGATGTTGTCTCAACAGGTACAGGAACTGATCAATCGCGAGCTGGAGAAATATCCGGCCGACTGGAAGCAGTCTGCGGTGATGTCGGCGCTGCGTTTCGTGCAGGATGAAAAAGGCTGGATCTCCAACGACGACATGATGGATGTGGCCGGCTTCCTCGGCATGCCGCAGATGGCGGTGTACGAGATGGCGACCTTCTATCACATGTACAATCTCAAGCCGATGGGCAGACACACGTTGACCGTGTGCACCAACCTGTCATGCCAGTTGATGGGGGCGAACGAGACGCTGGATTACCTCAAGGACAAGCTCGGCATCGGCGTCGGCGAGGTGACGGCAGACGGCAGGTTCAGCCTGCGCGAAGCCGAATGCATGGGCGCCTGCGTGGAAGCGCCGTTGATGACGGTGAACAACAAGCGCCTGTGTTCCCGCCTGACGCAGGAAAAGATTGACCAGATTCTTTCCGGATTGGATTGACGATGAACGGGCCGGTTACCTACACAACAATGGATTTCGAGCAGCCGTGGACACTGGAGAACTATCTCAAGGTCGGCGGCTACCAGGCATTGCGCAAGGTGCTGAGCGAAAAGATCTCGCCCGACCAGATCATTGCCGAGGTCAAGACTTCCGCGCTGCGCGGCCGCGGCGGCGCCGGTTTTCCGACCGGTCTGAAATGGAGCTTCATGCCGAAGAATTACACCGGCGACAAGTACATCGTGTGCAACTCGGACGAAGGCGAACCCGGCACTTCCAAGGACTGGGACATCCTGCGCTGCAACCCGCATGCATTGATCGAGGGCATGGCCATCGCAGCCTATGCGATGGGCGTGAAGACCGGATACAACTATGTGCACGGCGAGATCTTCGAGGCCTATGAGCGCATGGAAGCGGCTTGCGAGGAAGCGCGCGCGGCCGGCTATCTGGGCAATAACATCCTCGGTGCCGGCTTTGATTTCGACCTGCACAACCATCTCGGCTACGGCGCCTACATCTGCGGCGAGGAAACAGCGCTGCTCGAATCACTCGAAGGCAAGAAAGGCCAGCCGCGCTTCAAGCCGCCGTTCCCGGCCAGCTACGGTCTGTACGGTAAGCCGACCACGATCAACAACACCGAGACCTTCGCCAGCATCCCTTACATCATCCGCGAGGGCGGCCAGAAATTCCTCGAACTGGGCAAACCGAACAATGGCGGCACCAAGGTGTTCTCCGTATCCGGCCACGTCAACAACCCCGGCAACTTCGAGGTGCCGATGGGCACGCCGTTCAGGAAGCTGCTGGAGATGGCGGGCGGCGTGCGCAACGGCCATAAATTGAAAGCGGTGATTCCCGGCGGCTCGTCGATGCCGGTGCTGCCCGGCGAGATCATGATGGAAACCGACATGGATTTCGACTCGCTGCAGAAGGCCGGCTCCTACCTGGGCAGCGGCGCGGTGATCGTGATGGACGAGACCGTGTGCATGGTCAGGGCACTGGAGCGCCTGTCCTACTTCTATTACGAGGAATCCTGCGGCCAGTGCACGCCGTGCCGCGAAGGCACCGGCTGGCTGTACCGCATCGTGCATCGCATCGAGCACGGCACCGGTCGCCAGGAAGATCTGGACCTGCTGCTAAGCCTGTGCGAGAACATCGCCGGACGCACCATCTGCGCGCTGGGCGATGCCGCGGCGTGGCCGGTGCAGGGCATGCTCAAGCATTTTCGCAGCGAGTTTGAGTACCACATCGAACACAAACGGTGTCTGGTGTGAGTGGGGGAGTGGTAAGTGGGGAGTGGGAAGTAGGGAGTGGGGTGGCGGCTTTGCCGCGTCACCTGGCATCCCACGGTCATGTGTCTAGGGAAATCGATGGTTAATATTGAGATCGACGGCAGGAAGCTGGAAGCGGAAAGCGGCACCATGGTGATCGCGGCGGCGCATGCCGCAGGTATCTATATCCCGCACTTCTGCTACCACAAGAAATTGTCCATCGCGGCCAACTGCCGCATGTGCCTGGTGCAGATCGAGAAGGCGCCCAAACCGATGCCCGCCTGCGCCACGCCGGTATCTGAGGGCATGAAGGTGTACACCACTTCCGAGATGGCGATCAAGGCGCAGAAGGGCGTGATGGAATTCCTGCTGATCAACCATCCGCTGGATTGCCCGATCTGCGACCAGGGCGGCGAATGCGAGCTGCAGGACCAGGCCGTCGGCTACGGCGCCAGCGCATCGCGCTTCGACGAGGAAAAACGCATCGTGCTGCACAAGGAGATCGGTCCGCTGGTCAGCGCCGAGGAGATGACCCGCTGCATCAACTGCACGCGCTGTGTGCGCTTCGGCACCGAGATCGCCGGGGTGATGGAACTGGGACAGGCGTTCCGCGGCGAGAATGCCGAGATCATGACTTTCGTGAACGGCACCGTGGATTCCGAACTGTCGGGCAACATGATCGACCTGTGCCCGGTCGGCGCGCTGACCAGCAAGCCGTTCCGCTATACCGCACGTTCATGGGAATTGTCTCGGCGCAGATCGATCAGCCCGCATGACAGCCTCGGCTCCAACCTGGCCGTGCAGGTGATGAACAATGCCGTGATGCGCGTGTTGCCTATCGAGAAAGAGGACATCAACGAATGCTGGCTGTCCGACAAGGACCGCTTCAGCTACGAAGGCTTGAATTCCGCCGAGCGCTTGACCAGGCCGATGCTTAAGCAGGGTGTCACATGGCGGGAAGTGGAATGGCAGACCGCGCTCGAATATGTCGTCGACGGCCTGCGCCTGATCGCCGGAGGTGCTGGCGCGCGACAGATCGGCGCGCTGGCGACGCCGAATTCAACGCTGGAAGAAATGTACCTGTTGCAGAAACTGCTGCGCGGCATCGGCAGCGACAATATCGATTTCCGCCTGCGCCAGTCCGACTTCAGCGCCGATGGCAAGCAGGCGGGCGTACCCTGGCTGGGCTTGCCGGTCGCCGACATCAATAAGGCAGATCGCTTCCTGGTTGTAGGCAGTTTCCTGCGCAAGGACCATCCCTTGCTCGCGCACCGTATCCGCCAGGCAGTGAAGAAGGGCGCACAGGCCAGCATCGTGCATGCGGCCGATGACCAACTATTGATGAAGGTGGCGCACAAGGCCATCGTCGCGCCGGATGCAATCGTTGGCATGCTGGCGCAGATTGCCAAGGCGCTGGCCCAGAATAAACAGGCCGCAGTGCCGGCCGGCCTCCAGCAGGTGGAAGTCAGCGCAGTTGCTGCGGCCATCGCCGCCAGCCTGGGCGAAGGAAAGAATGGCGCAGTACTGCTCGGCAATTTTGCCCAGCAGCACCCGCAGGCTGCGCAGCTGCAATACTTGGCGCAGCAGATCGCTGCGTTGTGTGGCGCGAAATTCGGTTTTCTCGGCGAGGCCGCGAACAGCGTCGGCGGCTACCTGGCTGGCGCCATTCCCGGCGAGAAAGGCATGAACGCCGCCGCGATGCTGGCCGCGCCGCGCAAGGCTTACCTGCTGCTTAACGCCGAGCCGGAACTGGATTGCGCCGATTCGCTGCAGGCCATGGTCGCGCTGCGCTCCGCCGACATGGTGGTGGCCATGAGCGCCTACAAACATCATGCGCTGGAATACGCCGACGTGCTGTTGCCGATCGCGCCGTTCGCCGAAACCTCCGGCACCTTCGTCAGTACCGAGGGCCGCGTGCAAAGTTTCAGGGGTGCAGTCAAGCCACAAGGTGAAGCCCGGCCGGCGTGGAAGGTGCTGCGCGTACTTGGCAACCTGCTCGATCTGCCCGGTTTCGACTTTGACAGCAGCGAGGCGGTGCGCGACGAGGCGCTGGCCCATGTCGACGTGCCAGCCCGGCTGGACAACACCCTGCAAGGGATCGAGCTGCATGTCGGATCAGCCGGTGCCGGCGGCCTGCAGCGCGTCGCCGACGTGCCGATCTATTATGCCGACGCCGTGGTGCGCCGCGCTGTTTCACTGCAGCATACCCGCGATGCAGCAACGCCGATCGTACTGATGCATGGCGCCGAGCTGACCAGGCTGGGCGTGGCTACCGGCGAGCAGGTGAAGGTCAGCCAGGGCGCAGGCAGTGTCAACTTGATGGCGGCAGCGGATGACTCGCTGCCGATGGGCGCGGTGCGAATAGCGGCGGGTCATGCGGCGACCGCAGCGCTGGGCGCGATGTTCGGCACGGTCACGGTGGAACGCGCATGATGGCGCTTCTGCAAACCCTGGAACAGACCGGGCACGACCTGCTCGGGCCGCTGTGGATGCCGGTGTGGACACTGGTCAAGATCGTGGTCATCGTCGCGCCGATCATGGGCAGCGTCGCTTACCTTACATTGTTCGAGCGCAAGATCCTCGGTTTCATGCAGGTGCGTCCGGGCCCGAACCGCGTCGGCTACTGGGGACTGTTGCAGCCGATCGCCGACGGTCTCAAGCTGCTGCTCAAAGAGATCATCATTCCGACCAATGCCAGCAAGTTCCTGTTCGTCGCAGCACCGGTGCTGGCGCTTGCGCCGGCGCTGGCGGCCTGGGCGGTGGTGCCGTTCGGCGACGGCATGGAGCTGGCGAACGTGAATGCCGGGTTGCTGTATATCCTGGCGATGACTTCGCTAGGCGTGTACGGCATCATCATTGCCGGCTGGGCATCCAATTCCAAGTACGCCTTCCTCGGCGCACTGCGCTCTGCCGCGCAGATCATCTCCTACGAGCTGGCCATGGGCTTCGCGCTGGTGTGCGTGCTGCTGGCGGCGCAGAGCATGAACATGGGCGACATCGTGCGCGGGCAGAGCCACGGTTACGGCCTGCTCGGCTGGTATTTCATCCCGCTGTTGCCGATGTTCGTGGTGTATTTCATCGCCGGCGTGGCCGAGACCAACCGCGCGCCGTTCGACCTGGCGGAAGACGAGGCGACCATCGTGGCCGGTTTCCATACAGAATATTCCGGCATGGGCTTCGCGCTGTTCTTCCTGGCCGAATACGCCAACATGATCCTGATCGCGGCGCTGGCCTCGGTCATGTTCCTCGGCGGCTGGCTCAACCCGTTCCAGGGATTTCCGCTGATCGGCCCCCTGACGGACGAGATCCCCGGGCTGTTCTGGATGCTCGGCAAGATGTCGTTCATGCTGTTCCTGTTCCTGTGGTTCCGCGCGACCTTCCCGCGTTATCGCTACGACCAGCTGATGCGCCTGGGCTGGAAAGTGTTCATCCCGTTAACCATAGTCTGGCTGGTCGTCGTCGCCGCCTGGATGCAGACGCCGTACTGGCTGTGGTAGCGGCCGAGGAAATGATATGGCTACTCTGACAAGATTCTTCAAAAGCTTCCTGCTGATCGAACTGCTCAAGGGCATGGCGGTGACCGGGCGCTATTTCTTCGCGCGCCATATAACGGTCGAGTACCCGGACGAGAAGACGCCGCAGAGCCCGCGCTTCCGCGGCCTGCACGCGCAACGCCGCTACGCCAGCGGAGAGGAGCGCTGCATCGGCTGCAAGCTGTGCGAAGCGGTGTGCCCGGCGCTGGCGATCACCATCGACGTGGCGGAACGCGAGGACGGCACGCGCCGTACCACGCGCTACGACATCGACCTGGTGAAATGCATCTTCTGCGGATTCTGCGAGGAATCCTGCCCGGTCGACGCCATCGTCGAGACGCGCATCTACGAATACCACGGCGAGAAACGCGGCGACCTGTATTACACCAAGGAGATGCTGCTGGCGGTGGGTGACAAGTATGAACAGCAGATCGCCGCGGATCGCGCGGCGGATGCTAAGTATAGGTAGTGGGGAGTAGGGAGTGGGGAGTGGGGAGTGGGGAGTGGGGAGTGGGGAGTGGGGGCGGGCTGGAAAGGAAGATGGGTTTTCCCACTTTCTACTCCCCACTCCCCACTCCCCCAAGAGTCTAAATAGTTAGCAGGAAGTAGTAAGTAGGAAGTGGGGGCGGGCTGGAAAGGAAGATGGGTTTTCCCACTCCCTACTTCCCACTCCCCACTCACAAAGGGTCAAAATAGTTAGTAGGAAGTAGTAAGTAGGGAGTGGGCAGCGGAGGTGGAAAGGAAGATGGGTTTTCCCACTTTCTACTCCCCACCCTCCCCCAAGAGTCTAAATAGTTAGCAGGAAGTAGTAAGTAGGAAGTGGGGGCGGGCTGGAAAGGAAGATGGGTTTTCCCACTCCCTACTTCCCACTCCCCACTCACAAAGGGTCAAAATAGTTAGTAGGAAGTAGTAAGTAGGGAGTGGGCAGCGGAGGTGGAAAGGATGATGGGTTTTCCCACTTCCTACTCCCCACTTCCCACTCCCCCAAAGGGTCAACACATGAATTTTGAAACGCTGATTTTCTACCTGTTTGCAGCGATCGCCGTGCTGGCAGGCGTGCGTGTGATCACCGCGCGCAATCCGGTGCATGCAGCGTTGTTCCTGGTGCTGGCGTTCTGCAGCATGGCCGGCATCTGGCTGTTGCTGGAAGCGGAATTCCTCGCCATCACGCTGGTGCTGGTGTATGTCGGCGCGGTGATGGTGCTGTTCCTGTTCGTGGTGATGATGCTGGATATCGACCTGGTGCAGTTGCGCGAAGGTTTCTGGCGCTGGTTCCCGTTCGCGGTGGCGCTGGCCGCCGTGATGGTGGCGGAGATGGTGTGGGTGCTGGGCGACCGTCGCATGTTTGAGGTGACCGGGGCGATGCAGCATGCGGCGAATTACAGCAACACCAAGGAATTGGGGCGCTTGATCTACACCGATTATGTTTATCCGTTTGAGCTTGCAGCCGTGCTGCTGCTGGTTGCGATCGTTGCGGCCATCGCGCTGACCCATCGCCATCGCAAGGACAGCAAGGCGCAAGTCGTGGCGCACCAGGTGGCAGTCAGGCGCGAGGACCGCGTCCGAATCGTGAAGATGCCGTCGGAAAATCCCGGCGAATAATTGCAGGTTGGGTTAGCGCAGCGTAACCCAACAAGCTGAACATGAGGGATGGCGGATTTTGGCCTTGCGGCCGAAATCCACCAAGCAAAAAAAGGGGGAAACATGCTGGAACTGAGCCTTTCACACTACCTGATACTGGGAGCGATCCTGTTCGCCATCAGCGTGGTGGGCATCTTCCTGAACCGCAAGAATGTGATCATCCTGCTGATGTCTATCGAGCTGATGCTGCTCGCAGTTAATACCAATTTTGTCGCTTTCTCGCATTACATGAACGATACGGCGGGGCAGATATTCGTGTTCTTCATCCTGACCGTGGCCGCAGCCGAGGCCGCCATCGGGCTGGCGATACTGATCGTGCTGTTCCGCAATATTCGCAGCATCAACGTCGATGATATCGGCAGCCTGAAAGGTTAAGCATGGGCTCTATGCAGAACTTGTACTTGCTGGTCCCCCTCGCGCCGCTGCTCGGCGCGCTCATCGTCGGCCTGTTCGGCAAGGTGCTGGGCCGCACCTGGTCGCATCGCGTCGCCATCCTGCTGCTGGCGGTTTCGCTGGCCGCGTCGGTACGCGTATTCATGGACGTGATGGATGGGCATAATTTCAACGGCCCGGTGTATCGCTGGCTGACATCGGGCGGCACCAGCTTCGGGGTCGGCTTCCTGATCGACCACCTGACCGCGACCATGATGCTGGTGGTGAACTTCGTTTCATTGATGGTGCATATCTACACCATCGGTTACATGAAGGACGACCCAGGCTACCAGCGCTTCTTCAGCTATATCTCGCTGTTCACCTTCTCCATGCTGATGCTGGTGATGGCCAACAATTTCGTGCAACTGTTCTTCGGCTGGGAGGCGGTGGGACTGGTTTCCTATCTGCTGATCGGTTTCTGGTATACGCGGGATACCGCGATCTACGCCAACCTGAAGGCGTTCCTGGTCAATCGCGTCGGCGATTTCGGCTTCCTGCTCGGCATCGGCCTGATCCTGATGGTGTTCGGCACGCTGGATTATGCCACCGTGTTCGAGCATGCCTACCAGATGGCCGATGATGTTGCGCCGATACCAGGCGTGAGCTGGAACCTGATGACCACCATCTGTATCCTGCTGTTCATCGGTGCGATGGGCAAGTCGGCGCAGTTCCCGCTGCATGTGTGGCTGCCGGATTCGATGGAAGGCCCGACGCCGATCTCCGCGCTGATCCACGCCGCGACCATGGTGACTGCCGGTATCTTCATGGTGGCGCGCATGTCGCCTTTGTTCGAGCTGTCCGATACGGCGCTGTCCTTCGTCATGGTGATCGGCGCGATCACTGCGCTGTTCATGGGTTTCCTTGGCATGATCCAGAACGACATCAAACGCGTGATCGCCTATTCCACGCTGTCGCAACTGGGCTACATGACGGCGGCGCTGGGCGCTTCCGCCTATACCGCATCGATCTTCCATCTGATGACCCACGCCTTTTTCAAGGCGCTGCTGTTTCTCGCCGCCGGTAGCGTGATCATGGCCATGCACCATGACCAGGACATTCGCAACATGGGCGGCTTGCGCAAGTACATGCCGATAACCTGGATCACCTTCCTGATCGGTTCGCTGGCCCTGATCGGCACGCCATTCTTCTCCGGCTTCTATTCCAAGGATTCGATCATCGAGGCGGTGGAGCATTCCGACCTGATGGTTTCCGTTTTTGTGGCACCTTCATTGATACTTGGCGTGTTCGTCACCGCGTTCTACTCGTTCCGCCTGTATTTTCTGGTGTTCCATGGCAAGGAGCGATTCGGCAAGGCCCAGCATGAGCATCATGGCGACCATGCTGCCCATTCGACCAGCACAGGGCGATCAGAGGAAGTGTCCACCGACCATCATCATGGCCTGGCGCCGGGCGAGAAGCCACACGAGTCGCCGTGGGTCGTTACGTTGCCGCTGGTGTTGCTGGCGATCCCTTCATTCGCGATCGGCTTCCTGGCCATCGAACCGATGTTGTTCGGCAGCTATTTCAGCGATTCCATCTTTGTCAGCGGGAATCATGGCGCCATGGCGGAACTTGCGGAGGAATACGGCGGCGCGATCGCCAAGGTCGGCCATGCCCTGCTTGAGTTGCCATTCTGGTTTGCGTTGGCGGGCGTGCTGTCAGCATGGCTCTTCTACATGAAACGCCCGGACATCCCGGTCATGCTCAAGAATCGTTACTCCACGATCTACGAGATCCTCGACCGCAAATACGGTTTCGACGAATTCAATGACTGGTTCTTTGCCGGCGGCGCGCGCTGGCTAAGCCGATTCCTGTGGAAGTTCAGCGACGTGAAATTGATCGATGGCCTGATGGTGAACGGCACCGCGAAAGCGATAGGCGTGTTCTCCGGCCTGCTGCGCCGGTTCCAGACCGGCTATATATATCACTACGCGTTTTCGATGATCATCGGCGTGTTCGTGCTGCTGACGGTGCGCAACTGGTTTGATTAGTGGTGAATGGGAAGTGGAGAGTGGGAAGTGGAGAGTGGGAAGTGGAGAGGGGAAGTGGAAGAGAGTGGGAAGTGGAGAGTGGGAAGTGGAGAGTGGGAAGTAGGAAGTGGGTTTTCCCACTCCCCACTCCCCACTCCCCACTCCCGATTTAAAGGAATGAGTGCATGATTTTTGGAATACCCTTGCTTAGCGTCGTCATCTGGCTGCCGATAGCCTTCGGGCTGCTCGTCCTGGCGACAGGTGGTGACCGCAATGCGCAGCTCGCGCGCACGATCGCACTGGTCGGGGCTATCCTCGGGTTCGTCGTGGCGATCCCGCTGTATACCGGTTTTGACAAGACCACCAGCGCGATGCAGTTCGTCGAGATGCAGAACTGGATCAGCCGCTATAACGTGCATTACCACCTCGGTGTGGACGGCATATCGGTGTTGTTCGTTTTGCTCAACAGCTTTTTTACGCCGCTGGTGGTGATCGCCGGCTGGAAAGTGATCGAGAAGCGGGTGGCGCAATACATGGCCGCATTCCTGATCATGTCCGGCCTGATCAATGGCGTGTTCGCATCGCTGGATGGATTGCTGTTCTATGTGTTCTGGGAAGCCATGCTGATCCCGATGTTCATCATCATCGGCGTATGGGGCGGCAACAACCGCATCTATGCGGCGGTCAAGTTCTTCCTCTATACCCTGCTCGGTTCTCTGTTGATGCTGGTTGCGCTGCTTTACCTGTATTTCCAGTCCGGCGGCAGCTTCGAGATCCTGGACTTCTATAATGTGCGGCTGCCGATGACGGCGCAGGTACTGCTGTTCGTGGCTTTTTTCATGGCGTTTTCGGTCAAGGTGCCGATGTTCCCGGTGCACACCTGGCTGCCGGATGCCCACGTGGAAGCGCCTACCGGCGGCTCCGTGGTGCTGGCGGCGATCATGCTTAAAGTGGGTGCCTACGGTTTCATCCGTTTCTCGATGCCGATCCTGCCGGATGCCAGCCACAAGCTGGCCGGGTTCATGATCGCACTGTCGCTGATCGCGGTGGTGTATATCGGGCTGGTGGCGCTGACCCAGACCGACATGAAGAAGCTGGTGGCCTATTCCTCGATCTCGCACATGGGTTTCGTGACGCTGGGATTTTTCATCTTCAACGCCTATGGCGTGGAAGGCGCGCTGCTGCAGATGATCTCGCACGGGTTTGTGTCGGGCGCACTGTTCCTGTGTATCGGCGTGATGTATGACCGCATGCACACGCGCAATATCGCCGATTACGGCGGGGTGGCCAATACCATGCCGGTGTTTGCCGCAATGTTCATGCTGTTTGCCATGGCCAACAGCGGCCTGCCCGGCACCAGCGGCTTCGTCGGCGAGTTCATGGTCATTCTGGGCGCGGTCAAGGCCAACTTCTGGTACGCCTTCCTCGCTGCCACTACGCTGGTGTTCGGCGCGGCCTATACATTATGGATGTACAAGCGGGTGATCTTCGGTGCAGTGGCCAACCGCCACGTCGCGGAATTGAAGGACCTTACGGCGCGCGAAGCGCTGGTGCTCGGCATCCTGGCGCTGTCCGTGCTGGGCATGGGCCTGTACCCGCTGCCCTTTTCTGAAATCATGCATGTGTCGGTGAACGACCTGCTGGTGCACCTTGCCAGGTCAAAGTTATGAGCAACCGTCAAGCGAGGAAGCAATGAGTTATCTGACTACCCTGATGCCGGCCGGCGCGGAGATATTTCTGCTGCTGATGGTGTGCTTCATCCTGGTCGTGGACGTCCTTATCTCCGGCGCGGCCAGAACCGTAACCTATATCCTGGTCCAGGCAACCCTGGTGGGATGTGTGATGATCACGGTTTTTACCCATGAACCGGGCGTGACCTACCTGTTCCACGACACCTTTGTTGACGACACCATGTCCGATGTGCTCAAGGTGTTCAGCTACCTTTCGGTATCCATGATGCTGGTCTATTCGCGCAAATACATGATGCTGCGCGGCCTGTTTACCGGCGAGTTCATGGCGCTGACATTATTCGCCTTGCTTGGCATGATGGTAATGATCTCGGCCAGTCATTTCCTCACCCTGTATCTCGGACTGGAACTGTTGTCGCTGAGCCTGTATGCGATGGTTGCATTGCAGCGCGATTCCGCCACGGCGACCGAGGCGGCGATGAAATACTTCATCCTCGGCGCGCTGGCATCAGGCCTGCTGTTGTACGGCATGTCGATGCTGTACGGTGCCACCGGCTCGCTGGAACTGGGCGCAGTATCGGATGCGATCTCCCATGGTGTGCAGAACAAGCAATTGTTGACCTTCGGGCTGGTGTTCATCGTGGCTGGCCTGGCATTCAAGCTTGGTGCGGTGCCGTTCCACATGTGGGTGCCGGATGTGTATCAAGGCGCGCCCACTGCGGTGACCATGCTGATCAGTTCCGCGCCCAAACTGGCCGCGTTCGCTTTCGTGATGCGCATCCTGGTGGGGGGCATGCAGCCGCTGATGGTGCATTGGTCCGGCATGCTGGAGATCCTCGCTGTGCTGTCCATGGGTCTCGGTAATATCACGGCCATCGCGCAGACCAGCCTCAAGCGCATGTTCGCCTACTCGACCATCGCGCATATGGGTTTCCTGCTGCTCGGCGTGCTCAGCGGCGGGCTCGATGGCTATGGCGCGGCGATGTTCTACGCCGTGGTCTATGTACTGATGAGCCTGGGCGGGTTTGGCATGATCATGCTGCTGTCGCGCGAAGGATTCGAGGCGGACATGCTCGACGACTTCAAGGGGCTCAACCAGCGCAGTCCGTGGCTGGCCCTGATGATGATGCTGTTGATGTTCTCCATGGCCGGGATACCGCCTACGGTGGGCTTCTACGCCAAGCTCGCGGTGCTCAGTGCGGCGGTCAATTCCGGCCATGTTGTCCTCGCCGTGTTTGCCGTGCTGTTCTCCCTGATCGGCGCGTTCTACTACCTGCGCATCGTCAAGCTGATGTATTTCGACGCGCCGGAAAGCCACGTGCCGATCTCGCTGCAGCCGGACAGCAGCGTACTGATCTCGTTCAACGGCCTGGCGGTATTGCTGCTGGGCATCCTTCCGGGCAACTTGATGGCAGTGTGCGCTGCGTCGGTGCAGCAGTCGTTGTTGCTGTTGAATTAGGCTTGCACGGGAGCGCGGCCCGCAACTGCGATTTCACCGGTACCTGTTCACCGGTACCTGATCCAGGGATTTCCGTCACCACAAGATGCGAATGAGTCGAAAGCCCGAATGGCCACAGCGATACCTGTGGCCATTTTTGCGTCGGCATCTGCGCCATCCAGCCCTCACGCTTGAATAACCTGCCGGAAACGTTTCGCAACCAGGGTTTGCCTACCCTGGCATTGGGACTCAATGCATAGTGCAGGCGCAACGATGGCGATTCAATGAGTTCCCGGAAGAGTGGATCACCAGCTGTCGCTGGCCATGAAACCAGTCCCGGCGCCCATTCCCGAAAAACTTCACCTTATGTGGGATTCCGCACAGAGAAGGATATGCCTGGGCGATACGATGCGAGCCTGAGGAATGATTTTATCGACGTCTGCCTGAAGGTGCGAAAAACGGGTCTATACCTGTTTGATCCAGGAAGAGCCGCACCTATCCACAAGGAGAATTCAGAATGAAACTCACAGTCAATACTTCAATGCGCTGGATACAGCAGAACCTGCGCTATCAGGCATACATGGAAGGCCGTGGCAAGGAAGGCAATCCGGCTTCAAGCAGTTCCTTGCCCAAAAACCAGGCCGAATCAGAGAGTACTGTGGCAAATACCGACAGGACAGATATTGAAGGCGTCGGCAACACGGAAGTGGGCCGCTGATCCCCGGCAGCCTGTTGCGAAGTTGCGGAGATGCATCGGAAATATTGGTGGCAGGCCCAGACCCGGGATCCCGGCGCACACCTGCCCGCACAGGATGCCTGGCAACGTTCAGCACTGCTTGCCGGCCAGCAACTGCACTAGACCCGGTGCATTACCTGTGATTATTTCTGGCCATGGCCTTTCTGTTATTGAGCGAATCATCCGAAATGATGACGATTGCTGTAAATGCAAGCATCATGAAGATGTACAGATATTCAAGCATGGTGATTCTCCTTCAGTTTTTTGGCAAATGATGGTTTGGGAATCACGTGCCCCGTGATTTTTACCGAAGCAGGTGATCCCTGCTCCAGGCTATCCCGGTTTCAGTTCAGCTTCGCATCTGCTGCGGTTTCCATGACGATGCGGCTATCGGAAAGCAGCGCCTGTGCACGCAAGGCTTCGGACTCATCATGGCTTTGGGCTACGATCACCCAGTGGCCATTGCCGATGGCTTCTTCCACTTCCAGTTCGACATTGACTTCCTTGTTCTTGTTGTCGAGATCATTGATGGCGCCACCACCCATCACGCTCCCGCCCAGCGCACCGATGCCAAGCGCACTCAATGCACCAACCATGGGTCCTGCAGCCAGCAGTCCGACGCCATCCGTCAAGACGATTCCGGCGATCAGCACCAACCCGGGAACAGAGCCCAATGCCCCACCTATCAGGGCGCCTTTTGCGGTATGCAATGTTTCCCATTGGGTGCTGAGTCGCTCCGCCCAATCCTCCTGCTCGCGGCCGAGCAAACTGATCTGGTCGTCCGTGAAACCTTCGCTTCTCAACAAGGAAATGGCATTGCCAACGTCGGAAAAATTAGGATAGATGGCGATGGTTTTATAAAGCAGGTGTCCCATGTCTACGGGCAATATCGGTTTGCTGGTGTGTATACGGCTTGAAATAGTAGTGGTTTTCATGTTGTTTCCTTTCTTGATGATCGTGATTGGTCAGCCTGGTGTTTTGCGTTCAAGTTGAATTGAACGGTCGGGTACAGATTGCACTGGCTAGCGCATTAACTCTGTGCGGTAACACACTCAGTCAAACGATTATCTTCAGATTGACGAATGGGTAACTGTCCGTGATTCATTCGAGTCTGGACTTGATGTCTGACAAGCTGGTCTTGAGGTCTTCCCAGATCTCGTCAGCAGAGATCTTGACCTGCGTCCATGCTGCGTTACTGTCATGGCCCAGTTCCTTCAGGTTTTCAACTGCTGCCCGCTGCTTGGTACGCAACTCGTTAAACTGTTCGACATGTCCAGACATGAGGTGAGCCTCCATGTTCTCCAGCCGGGCTTCGAGCTGGTTGATCTGGGTGCCCCATTCCTCCAGTTCAGCCGTCCTTCTATGTTTATACAGGCATGGGATTTCCATGATCCGCTCCCTTCGATAATATTACGCAGGCTCAGTCTGTTCCGGCCGATTTCAGCTCCAGGCGGTTCTCAACATGCTTTACGCCAGCCACGGCACCTGCCAGTTCTGCTGCTCTATCGCTATTCGACCGGGAATCGACCGAGCCGCTCAATGTGACTTCGCCCTTGATGGTGTCCACCCCGATTTGCAGCGTCTTCAGGCCGGGCTCGGCAAAAATGGCCGCCTTGACCCTGGCGGTTATCTCGGCGTCATCGATCGCCACGCCGGTTTTTGCACTTTGATCTGACAGCTTTTCACCGATATTGCTGCCGACTTCTTCCATCTTGTTTCCGGCATCATTGACCGCCTGGTCTATCTTCCTGCCTGCAGTCTCCGCCGGCCCCGGCTTCTCGCATGCGGCGATAGCAACAGCCAACAAGATCGAAAAACCGATCAATTTCAGATTCGCCGAGGGCTTCATTTTGCTTTCCTTTACATGCTTGACTGCGGGACAGAAAAACCATTCTGCATGGCACAGACTATTCCGCGCGATGCTCGCAGTCTGTGCGCCAGCGCACTCATTCAGGCCATGGCAATGGGGCCGGGTCTTTGCTGTGGAGGGGTGAGGGCAGTTCGGTGTGCGCTACCGCACGGACGGCTGTCCGCCAGTCTGGGAACATTCAGTCAAGGTCATTGAGAGATATGTCAGTTACCACGGTGGATCCGGAGCAATCGGGAAAAGCACTGCCGATCACAGGAACAACTGGCGAACCGGTCAAATGGCCGGTGCCGGCGTGACGAGTAAAACGGCCTTGGCGCGCCGCAGGATCAAGCGTGAGCTTGCCCGAAAATGTGCCGCAACGACTCATTGTGTGGAGAGATAAAATGACATTAGGAACGATACTGCTGGTGATAGTGGTGCTGATGCTGATTGGCGCGATCCCAACCTGGCCGCACAGCAGGAATTGGGGTTACGCTCCCAGCGGCGGCCTTGGGCTGGTGCTGGTGATCCTGCTGATTCTATTGCTGCTGGGCGTGATATAGCCTGAAGGCAGGGTAACGGACTCCGTTACCCTGCTTGAAGTACCGCTTTACATACACGTCCTGCTTCTTTCAAATCCCCGGGTCCAGCCTGCATTTTGCCTGTGGCTTTCTTGCGCCATGCATCAGCCATCGCTGCGCACCTCATCCATGTGTACCCATACAAAACGGCCCTTGCGGGCCGCCTGTATCGTGTGATGCGTCAAACCATCATTCCCGCGGCTCGCCCCTGTCATTGACAGTGACGGTGGCGCCGGGGGGATTGGTCATCTGCACGCCATGTTCCAGCCCGCGGAAATTGTAGGTGACATCCCAGTAGTCAGGTCGAGCCTGGCTCGGTGTCGTCTTGCAATGCTGGACATTATGGGTCGTAACCTGCTGACCGCCTTCATCGCGTCCGACGTTGGCGCCCACTATGGCCCCTGCTGCAACGCCGCCGACAGTGGCGATATCCTTGCCGCTGCCGCCGCCGATCTGGTGACCCAGTATGCCGCCTATCACGGCACCGGCCAGTGCCCCGGGAACATTGGGACCGCTGCGATCCTGAACGACTTGCTCGCGTTCGACCCAGCAGCGCTGATCGGGTGGACCAACCACCGCGCGTACTGAAGTGACGTTCGCCTCGAACAGGCGCTCGTTCCTGTGCCTGCGATAGTCATGTCGCGAGCCGGGATCGGGCGCATAGCGATTGTTATCGATGCGCTCGTCGTTGCGCACGCGACGTACTGATGAGATACGGTCATTCAAGCCCATCGCGTCCAGCGACGGATATCTTCCCGGGCGCAGGACGACGCATCGACCGTGTAGCCGGGATTTGTCACAGACCTCCCAGCGGTCTCGGTCAACCACCACAGAGGAGGCGCGGTCGTTGAAACCATAGCGCCTGAAATTGTCGATCCGGCTGTCCGTGGAAAATTGGCGTCCTGAAAAGGATTCGCGTTCATAAAACGTGACCTGTGCGATCGCCTGCGTCGCCATCGCCAATCCGGCAACCGCCATTGCGACTTTCAATAGTGAATTCATTTGTTCCTCCAGTAATGGTTGTTGTAAATTGATCAGCGGCCAATATCGCAGACGCTGCTGACCCGGTCTGTGCGGGCGCGCACATAAAACATCATTGAGCATGCCGGTTGCAGAGATGGTCAGAGCCGGCGACAGCTATTTTTGAATTCGACCTGCGGATATATTTCCGCCAATCAGGCAGCATGCAGATCGCGCTCCAGCCGTTCACACGAAAAAAATGCCCTGCACAGGCAGGGCATCTCGTTGCGGGGGAATCGCAGCAGGCAAAATGATTACTTGTAGGCGATGCTGGCACCTTCCACATCGATTTCCACGCTTCGATCCGGTTGCAGGCAGGCGATCACCTTGGTGCTCTTGGCTCCGCTGCATTCGCCGGCCAATGTGACCGGCTGGCTCTCTCCCTTGCCTTCAGTCTGGATACGAGCCGGGTCGATACCTTTGCTGATCAGGTAGTTCTTGACGGAATTTGCGCGCTGCTCGGAGAGGATCTGGTTGTAGCTTTCCGAACCAAAGCGGTCGGTATGTCCGACGACCGTGATGGTTTCCGGATCGATACCCTTGGTCTTGGTAATGAATTCATCCAGCTTCATGCGCCCTGCAGGACGCAATTCCGACTTGTCGAAATCGAACAGCGTATCTGCGCTCGCGGTCAAATGTTCGGCTGCGCGGACTGGTGCCACATAAGCCACTGCAACGGGCTCCGGCGCCATGGCAACCGGTTCGGCGACCTTGACGATCGGTGCTGCTACAGCTTTTGCGCCGCATTCGCTCTGCGACTCGGGAGGGCCGGTACCGGTGCGCCAGCATCCGCCGCTGCTGTTCCTGACGGCCGTGTCAGGCTGGGTCACGACGTAGCCGACTTCAGTGGAGATGGTTTCTGCCCCGGCAGTAGCGGATACAACGCCCAGAGCGAATGCACACGATATTGCGAGTCCTATTTGTTTCCTGGTAAATGAGTTTTTCATGATGTTTTCCGATTCATAAAGTTGTAAAAATTTTCGCCATTTTCTTGTCTTGATTTTCGACTGCCAGTAATAGCGGCGAAATACCGACAGTCAGGTGATGCTAACCAGTCGCCGACCCCGTGATATGCAGGACGAGTATCGATTCGAGTCCTATTCATGCCGCTCATCACTGACCGAATGCTCCGGGATCGATCGGTCAATGCAGGCATCATCCAGCAGATGCGCCGTATTCTCTGTGCGCTAGCGCGCATAGCACGCAAACAACTGGCTGCCGGTTTGGCTGTGGAATTTACTGTGCTATGAGCGCTATCGCACAGATAGCGCCTGAGGAAAGCCGGAGAATATCCGTATGTCCAGATATCAAATCCAAACGGAGCAATATAAAAAATGGTGAACCCGGAGTTGGCGAATGAAACAACGCCAGGTGCTGAAAATAATGGGGCCAGTCACGATGACGCGGACGAAGTCGCGTCCGGGCCATCTGCTCCGGAAGCAGATTCATCAGTGATCACGGTCCATCAGTCGCGTTACCTGCGCTTGAATGTGGCGGTCGGCGTGCTTGCGGTCATCGCGCTGGTCGCTGCGCTGTATCTGGCGCGCGCCTTCTTCGTGCCCTTGCTGATCGGGATCCTCGCCAGCTATACGCTCAGTCCGCTGGTCGGCTGGCTGCAGAAGCTCCATATTCCGCGCCCCCTGGGGGCGGCACTGGTGCTGGCTGTGCTGGTTGGCAGCCTGTCCTGGATAGTGTTCTCACTGAGCGATGATGCTGCGGCGATGATCGAAAAATTGCCGGACGCCGCGCGCAAGATGCGGCAGAACCTGAGTGATGAACGCACCGGGCCGACCGCGCTGCAGAACATGCAGGAAGCCGCCAAGCAGATCGAAGGGGCGACGGATGACGCCGGTGCAAATCCGGGAGTACGCAGGAGGGCCGTGGTTCAAGTGAGTGAGCCCACCGCCTGGCTGCGCAACTATGCGCTGGCGCAGTCTGCGTTGCTATTCGCGGTCATCAGCGAGACACCGATCGTCCTGCTGCTGGCCTATTTTCTGCTGGCATCGGGTACACATTTTCGTCGCAAGCTGGTGCAGTTCGTCGGGCCGTCCAGGGAGCGCAAGATCGACGCCGCGCTGATACTCGATGAGATCGACGTGCAGATCCAGCGCTTCCTGCTGACCATGCTGATGTCGAATGCCCTGGTCGGCGTGCTCACCTGGCTGGTGTTCAAGGCACTGGGAATGGAGCATGCAGCCGTGTGGGGCGTGGCTGCCGGTGTGCTGCACTCGATCCCTTACCTGGGGCCGGCCCTGGTTGCATTTTCCAGCGGCATGGCCGGGTTCATGCAGTTCGAGTCGTTGCTGCATGCGTTCGGCATAGCCGGCATGTCCTTTCTGGTGGCGGGCACGGTCGGCTTCGTGTTCATGCCCTGGGTGCAAAGCCGGTTCGCGGGCGTGAACGCCGCCGTGCTGTTCATCGCCCTGCTGTTCTTCGCCTGGCTGTGGGGCGTATGGGGCCTGTTGCTGGGTGCGCCGCTGGTCGCCATCGCCAAGGTGATCTGTGACCGGGTCGAATCGCTCAAGCCGGTCGGTGCGTTGCTGGGAAGGTGAGGGCAACCGCACAGTACAGACGAGCGCACAAAGCCGGCCTGGGATGCTCCCGCGCTGTACAGCGCCTATGTGCGATAGCGCACGGTACATTTCCCGCGAGAGGAGTCTAATAAGAACCGTGAACCATGTGCCCCTTTGGCATAAAGCATTCTTGTTCAGGAGATACAAATGATGAAATTCGGAAAAAATATTGGTGCGGCATTTGCGATGGGCCTGTTGCTGGCATCGCTATCCGGTTGCGGGAAACAGGATAGCTCCTCCGAGCAAGCCGGAAATGCTCCCGATCAAGTACAGACTTCCACCCAGTCGGAACCTGACAGCCCGGCGGTATGCCGACAATGCGGTGTCATCGATTCGATTCGTGAGGTCACTACCAAAGGTGAAAGCAGTGGCCTGGGTGTGGTCGGCGGCGCAGTCGTGGGTGGATTGCTCGGCAACCAGGTCGGTGCCGGGAACGGAAAAAATGTGGCGACAGCGGTCGGCGCGGTGGGTGGCGCAGTTGCCGGAAACCAGATCGAGAAGTCGGTGAATTCGACCAAAAGCTATGACATCACTGTCCGCTATGAGGACGGGTCGAGTGGCGTGATCCACGCGGACAATGGTTCGACATGGCGACCGGGTGACCGGGTCAGGGTCGTTGATGGTGTCATCCACTCCAACAATTGACCGGCGCGATCCAGTCAAGGCGCGCCGACAGAATATGTAGTGACGGGCAGCCCGATAAATCTGGTTTGAACGAAACAGAACATGTAACGCAACAAACAAGCCATCGGGCCGGGATCCCCCGGCACCGGATGTTTTAAACGGAGGTATCCAAAATGAACACGAAACAAAAAATCGCAGTGAATGTGGTAACAGCTGTCATGCTGCTTGGCCTGACAGGTTGCTCCGGAATGTCGGCGCAGGATAAGAATACAGCGATCGGTGCCGGAGTCGGGGCAGTGGGCGGATCCATCCTGACCGGCGGCAGCGCTGCCGGCACGATCGGTGGCGCAGCGGTGGGCGGTGTTGTTGGTCACGAGATCAACAAATAGCATCTCTGCCCGCCGGCAAGCCCGTAACTGACCTGCAATGCAGATATGGGTCAGGTTCGCATCGCCGAGCCATGGCTGACAATCGGCTCGATCCGGGCTATTTTCGATCTATTGCCCGCTCCCGTGAATCCACCTGTATTGGTTTGCACATCCAGTCACAAAAAGTTATCGGCAGCATGAATCCACAGAATAGTTCAAGCGCATCCCGATCAAACTTGTCATATGAATCGATGAAGCGTGCACGAATTTTTTCTGTGAAGGTTCTTAATATCCGGCATTGCGTCTGGTTTGTTCCGGAACAGTTTGCGGTGGGAATGGATTTGTTCGGTGTTTGACTCTGCTGCGATTGTTTGGTCAGTTGAAGCATGATTTTCTTCATGATGAGATTTGCCTGACAGGGTAGCGTCAATATGTTACCGGGAGGTTACTGGGCATGCAGTGTCTTAAAACTGTCGCAATGCTGCCCGGATCAAGCGCTTTCGGATTGTGACTGCCATCGCTCGCCGGGAAACGCGGGAACGGGTAGTTGCTCGACCTGCCTGCAACTTCCCCGTCTCCGCAACCGATCAACTCGATCGCTCAAGTGTGTCAGCCATTACTGCCTAGAACCTGGCTATTAGACCAATATTCCAGTTGCTGATCTTGTAATTTTGCGAGTTGCCCGCACCATCGTTGACGGCAGCATTGTATTGATCCCAACCCAGGCGCATGCCAATTTCAGGGGTAAAGTCGTATTGAGCGCCAAGGCCGTAAGTCACGGCGGAGCGATTAGTGCCGGAAGCGGGTCCGGCTGACAAGCTGGATCGTGTATTGGCATAGCCCAGCTTGCCATACAGCGAGAAGGCATCGGCAACGGGGACACTGCCTACGAGCGCCAGGGCCCACACATTATCCTTTCCGCTAACGGGTGAGACCTCAAAATCGCCCAGGTCAGTGTATTGCAATTCCATGGCAAAGTTCGGGTTGAACTGGTAACCGAGCAACAGGCCGTAAGAAGTGTCATCGGTCCTGGTCAGCGCGGTATTCCCGATAGTGGAATCCACTTTTGAACGGCCTGCATTGACTCCGGCATAGTAGCCGTAGTCAACCGCATAGGCCGGAACAGCGATCACAGCGAGCAACAGGGCGGCAGCGATTTTCTTCATTTGAATCTCCTTATTAATGGTTGAACACACAACATCGGTCGTGACCCGGTTCCCTGGAAACTCAGGCAACCCTGATTCACTCGCCTCATGTTCACACCATGGATTATTTTTTTCTGTGCGGGAACGCACACACATGCAGGATCCGGGGTGGCGTTTAGCAGTATGAACTCCTGTTGCAAGCCAATAGCCAAGGCCCGGGTTGGCAGAGCCGGCCCGGCCTGGAGGTTGAGGTGTCGTTGAAACCTGGATGGATACAGTTACTTTGCCGCGGCGTGAAGATCGGGAAGCAGGCGATCGAATTCCTGCTTGACCACCCTGTAGCACTCGCACACCCTTTGCTCCAGTCCCGTCCGGTCCAGCACCGTGATGTGGCCGCGACGGTAATCGATCAATCCCGCCGCATGCAGTTTCCCGGCCGCCTCGGTGACGCCTTCGCGGCGCACGCCCAGCATGTTGGCGATCAATTCCTGGGTCATGACCAGTTGATTCGAGGAGAGCCGGTCCAGGCTCAGCAACAGCCAGCGGCAAAGTTGCTGATCCAGCGAATGATGCCGGTTGCATACCGCCGTCTGCGCCATCTGGGTGATCAGCGCCTGGGTATAGCGCAGCAACAGGCGCAGAAACGGCCCGTTCAGGCCAAACTCCTGCCTTGCCAGCGGGACGCGCAAGCGGTAGGCCGAACCCGCACACTGCACCACCGCCCGATTCGGCATGGAGCCGCCGCCCATGAACTGGGCGATACCAACGGTGCCCTCGTTGCCGATCACGGCGATCTCGGCCGGCGCACCGTTCTCCATGACATACAGCAGCGACACGATGCAATCCGTGGGGAAATAAACGTAACGCAATTTCTCCCCGGACTCATAAAGCACCATGCCGAGTGGCATCGCGACCAGTTCCAGATCGGGAAACATGCGCTCGGATATATCCGCAGGTAGTGCGGAGAGCAGATGGTTTTCACGCGGGGAATGCTGATCTGACATCTGAGCCCCCTTCGCCCAATGCGTACGACTTGTTTGAAAGCATCAAGTAAACCGGTTGTCGGGTCAAATTATAGAACGGTTCCAGCGGCTATGTGCGGCACCGTACTCATAGCCCGCATCAGCCAGGTCCGGCTGGCATGGCTTTCGCCGTCGTTTTTCATGCCGCAGCCCTTGATGAGCAGAAAGATGATTGCCGATCATCAATACGTGCGATAGCGCACAGACGCGATCTGGCACCAGAAGATAATATTTTCAATCATCGGGATTGGATTTGCCTGCAGCAGGCAATCCTGACTCTGATCTGAATTATTTAAATGGAGATCGCAAAATGCAGAAACTTCGCAATGTATTGATCGTGCTTGGGGCATTGGCTGGTTCGGTTGCCACTGCAGAAGCACAGGTGAGCATCGGCATCGGATATCAGGACGCAAATATCGGCTTCAGCCTGTCGACCTACCCGGATTTTGCCGTGGTGCCGGGCTATCCGGTCTACTACGCGCCGCAGGTGCGGGCAAACCTGTTCTTTTATGACGGCATGTACTGGGCTTACCAGAATGACGACTGGTACACCAGCGCCTGGTACGACGGACCGTGGGAATATGTGGGCCCGGAGTATGTACCGCTATTCATCCTGCGCGTACCCGTGCGTTACTACCGCCAGCCCCCGCTGTACTTCCGCGGGTGGCGGGCAGATTACGCGCCGCGCTGGGGTGATCACTGGGGCCATGGTTGGGAACAGCACAGGAGAGGCTGGGACAGATGGAATCGAAGTGCTGTCCCGGCACCTGCCCCGTTGCCAACATACCAGAAGCGGTATGCCGGAAAAAACTATCCCCGGCATGTCGACCAGCAACGTCAGCTGACCAGGCGAGATTACCATTATCGGCCGAGTGACCCGGTAGCGCGGAAACTATTCCAGGGCGGGAGGGTATCGAGAAAGCCAGATCAGCAGAGACAGCCAACTCAGCAGAGACAGCCAACTCAACAGAGACAGCAGGCAGCGCCGGCAGATAGAGGAACGAGGCAGCAGAATATCCAGCGAAATGCGCCACAGAATCGCCCAGACAAATCGAGCCGCCCGTCACCGCAAACAAGGGGCACGGCAGTTCAAAGGGCTGCCCCGGCCACGCCACAACATGGACGCCAGCAGATTCTGGATGGCAAGAAACCGGTACTGAAAGAGACTGCCAGGGACAAAAACAGTAAGGACAAAAAGAACAAGAAAAAGACCAAGGAATCTACGGACCAGCAGGATCAACAAGGCAATGACACCACGAATGATCCCAGGCGTGAACAACAGCAAGGGCGTGACCGGAATCGTAACCAGTGATGAAGATATCCAGACCACAGGCGGGAGTTGGCGCTGCCGCCTTGGTGGAATGGAGCGGATCCCGTGGAAACCGTAGCAGACACAGTGCCATACCAGTGTCCTTCGGGACATAAATATCTTGTTCGTTTCGGTTCGGGTTTAACACCGGGATAACGATCCCGGTTGCCCGGATCCGAATATGGGCAAGCCGATTTTCAACGACCACACAGCATATCGCTTTACTACCCGAAACCGTGCACGGGATCGGCGCATGATTTGCAAGTCAACCTTACTCAACTGGAGAACATCAATGAATAAATCCTACAGCATCAAACCGTATCAATTGCGGAGCCGGTTGGCCGTGATCGTGGCCGCTGCCGTCTTCATGACTGGATGCGCAAGCACGCCGCCGCCTACGGCGCAGATGGCCGTTTCCCGGGCAGCGATAACCAATGCAAACAGCGCCGGAGCCAATGAATTTGCACCGCTGCAGATCAAGTCTGCAAATGAAAAGATGGCTGGCGCCGAGCGCGCAATGGTAGACGAAGAATATGGGCTTGCCGGGAAACTGGCGGCACAGGCACAGGTCGACGCCGAACTGGCGGGAGAGAAGGCGCGATCTGCCAAGGCACAGAAAGCTGCGGACGCGGTGCAGGAAGATAGCAATGTGCTTCGCCAGGAAATCGACCGCAATACACAATAATCACCCACAGGAGCTCACCATGCAAAATAAACATTACTTTCACATGACCATCATTGCTGCCGCGATCTTGTCCGGCTGCAGTTCCGTTTCGCACAATGCATCACTTGCCGAGGCGCATGGCAGCTACGACAGTGCCCGCAACAGCACTCAGGTTACAAGTCTGGCATTACCTGAACTGCAACAAGCCGGCGATACGCTCAACAAGGCGGATCATGCCTTGAGCGAGGGTGATAGTGAATCCTCGGTCAATCAACTGGCTTATCTCGCCAAGCAGCAGGTGGCGATCGCGGTGGAAACCTCGAGGCGGAAAGCCGCTGAACTCGAGGTAACCAGGGCCAGAGCCAATCGAGACCAGATTCGCCTTGAGGCGCGAACGGCTGAGGCCGATGCGGCCAAACAGCAGGTCTCGGACATGCAGGAAACAGCCGACCAGCAAGCTGCCGCTTTGGCAGTAGCCGACGCCAATTCGGAACGTGACCAGGCGCTCATTGCAGAACAGGAAATGCAGCTCCAGGCATTGAATGCCAGACAGACTGCTCGTGGCCTGGTGATCACGCTGGGAGACGTGCTGTTCAGCACCGACAAGGCACAGTTGAATGCCGGCGGTATGCAGGATATTCAGAAACTGGCCGAATTCCTCGATCAATACCCGCAACAAAAGGTTCTGGTTGAAGGCTATACCGATAGCACCGGAAGCAGCAGCTACAACCAGGATCTGTCTGACCAGCGTGCCGGTGCTGTGCGAACGGCTTTGCTGGACAGGGGGATCGGCAGCGACCGAATTGCCACGCACGGTTATGGCGAGGCGTCCCCGGTCAGCAGCAATGACACAGCCACTGGTCGGCAAATGAATCGGCGCGTTGAGATTATCCTGTCAGACATCAACGGCAAATTTGCTTTGCGCTGAGGGTCGTTGAATAACGCCGTTGGCAAGGATCGGCACAAGAAACCCGGAAATTGTCCGGGCATCACCGGCTTGCCGGACAAGACACGATAACGAGTCTTGTCCGGCAACGGAATATGCCACCTGCAGGTGCCAGCAAGCCGTTCTTCTCAGGCTTGAACCTGCCTGCAACGATTGCCATGTACTGTCGATTCGCGGCACTCGGGTCGTCTTCAACAAGCAATGCAACAGCACTATCCCTATTACCTTGATGACTTCAATACCTGGCAATTTGCGCAAGAAAATCACGCAGGCAGGTAACCGGCTGATGGGCTGAAACCGGCAGCAAGAGTATTCGGCAAAGACAGCCCCGCCAGTCTGTCTGGTGCCGACTACCCCAAGTTCCATCGAGGAGAATGTCGTGGTCATCAAAGAGTTGGTATTTCCCGAGCGCACACGGAATGCATCGCGTAACGACGCCGATGCCGGGTTGCTGCGCTCGGAGCTGTTCAGCATCGAACAACTCAAGCGTCATGCAGTGACGCTGGCTGGCCAGCACGTGATCGATCCGCGGCCGGGGCCGGACAAGCTGTTGCCGCGGCTGGCGGACAATGCGCGTGTGCTGCTGGCGGCATATGACGTGGTGACAGCCGCAGCATCGCCGGGGCAGCGCATCGTACCGGCGGAAGCCTGGCTGCTCGACAATTATTATCTGGTCGAGCAGCAGATCGACATGGCGCGCCGGCATCTGCCGCGCGGGTACAGCAGGCAGTTGCAGCGGCTGGCGACGGGTTCGTCAGCCGGTTTCCCACGCATCTACGACCTGGCGCTGGAGCTGATCTCGCATATGGATGGCCGTGTGGACAGCGACAATGCCACCCAGTTCGTCGCCGCCTACCAGGGCATTGAGCCGTTGCAGCTGGGCGAACTGTGGGCATTCCCGATCATGCTGCAGCTGGCGCTGCTGGAAAACCTGCGCCGTGTCGGTGTGCGTATCGCGCGCCGGCGCGAGGAACTCGACGCGGCCATCACCTGGGCAGACCGCATGCTCGCTACGGCCGAAAAGAAACCGAAACAACTGATCCATCTGCTGGCCGAGTTTGCCAACGCAGATGTGCCGCTGACTGCACCGTTCGTGGAGGAGTTTTATGCCAGGCTGCAGGCCCAGGGCCCCGCGATGTCGTTTGTGCAAGCATGGGTCGAGCAAAAATTGCTCGAACAGGGGGTGACCGCAACGCAGTTGTCGGAGGCGGCCGGACGCACGGCAGCGACCAACCAGATCTCCATCGCCAACAGCATCGGCAGCCTGCGTTTCATCGGCGCGATGGACTGGCGGAATTTCGTCGAGTCGCTCAGTGTCGTCGAGCAGATCTTGCGTGAAGACCCTGCGGACATGCACGCCAGCCAGGATTTCACCACTCGCGATCGCTATCGGCATGCCGTCGAGGATATGGCGCGGGGTTGCGCTCGCAGCGAGGAGGTCGTGGCACGCGCGGCGATCGTTTTCGCGCAGGCGGCAGCTGCGCGCCTGGGTGGCAGCGACCGCAGCGCGCATGTCGGATACTATCTGGTCGACCGCGGCCGGCGCATGCTGGAGCACGAGGTCGGCTGCCACTGGTCGTGGAGCAGACGCGCCAGTCAGGCGTTTGGTCAGGTTCGCCTGCTTCTTTACCTCGGCTCCATCCTGCTGCTCAGCGGACTGGCGACATGGGCGGTACTTTCCTCATTCAACGGGCTCGGTCCGGGTGACTGGCGCAACTGGTTCTTTGCCCTCACCGGAATGATCGGTGCGTCGGCGCTGGTGATGCCGCTGGTGAACCTGCTGGTCACGCTGATCCTGCCGCCGCGCGGCTTGCCGCGACTGGATTTTTCGCAGGGGATCCCGGACATCCACCGCACCATGGTGATCGTCCCTACCCTGCTGGGCAAGGCGCAAGAGATCGATGACCTGCTCGAAGCGCTGGAGATCCGCTACCTGGGTAATCGCGATGCCAACCTGTTGTTTGCCCTGCTTACGGATTTTCCTGACGCGCCGGAACAAACGCTGCCGGACGATGCTGCCTTGCTCGCCTATGCGCGCGCAGCCGTGCTGAAGCTGAACGAGACCTACCGTGATGACCGTCCCTGCATCTTCTACCTGTTTCACCGGCCGCGTGTGTGGAACCCCGACGAGGGCGTGTGGATGGGTTATGAGCGCAAGCGCGGCAAGCTGGAACAGTTCAATGCCCGGCTCAGGGGCGGCGCGCATGATGCATTCTCCGAGATCGTCGGCGACGTATCGATCCTGGCTTCGATCAAATACATCATCACACTGGATACCGACACGCAATTGCCGCGCGATGCGGCGCGGACCCTGGTCGGAAATATAGCGCATCCGCTCAACCGGCCGGTGTACGACGCCGCCAGGGGGCGAATCGCAGAGGGCTACGCGATCCTGCAGCCGCGCGCATCGATCAGCCTGACCAGCGCGGGCCAGTCGCATTTCACCAGGCTGTTCGCCGGTGAGTCGGGCATCGATCCGTACACGCGCGAGGTATCGGATGTGTACCAGGATATCTTCGGCGAGGGGTCGTTCATCGGCAAGGGCATCTACGATGTGGATGCATTCCGCCAGGCCGTCGATGGACGTTTTCCGGAGAACCTGATCCTCAGTCACGACTTGCTGGAAAGCGGCTATGCGCGTTCGGCGCTGGTGACCGACGTCGAACTGATCGAGGAGCATCCGGCCAGTTATGCCATCGAGATCAGCCGGCGCCACCGCTGGATACGCGGCGACTGGCAACTGGCCGGTTGGTTGCTGCCGCGCGTGCCCGGGCCGCAGGGAGCGACGGGCGCCAGTGCGCAGCGGCAGGCTAACCCGCTCACCGCGCTGGCTCAGTGGAAGATCCTCGACAACCTGCGCCGCAGTCTCGTGCCGCCCGCACTGTTTGCCTTGCTGGCAGGTGGCTGGCTGTTCGGCCCGGGAGCGGCATGGGTGTGGATCCTGCTGGTTGCAGGCGTGGTGTTTTTGCCCATCGCTCTGTCCAGCGTGCTCGGACTCATGCGCAAGCCCGAACAACGCGATTGGCTGGTGCATCTCAGCCTGACCGGAAGATCCGTTGGCCATCCCATCGTGCTGGCTTTGCTGTCGCTGACCTTTCTGCCCTACGACGCGCTGATCTGCCTGGATGCGATCATGCGCTCGGGCGGGCGCATGCTGTTCACGAAGCGCGGCTTGTTGTTGTGGCAATTGCCTTCCTATGCCAGCCGCAATGCGTGCCATTCGCTTGCCGATTTCTACAGGGAGATGCAGGCAGCACCGTTCATGGCGCTGGCATTGGCTGTCGCGTTATGGAGCAGCGGCGGGGCGCAATTGCTGTGGTGCGCGCCGTTGTTGCTGCTGTGGCTGGCAGCCCCTGCCGTCGGTTGGTGGATCAGCCTGCCGCTGGTTTCCCCGGTACCGGACTTGAGCATCGAACAACGCGCGTTCCTGCGCACGGCGGCGCGTCGTACCTGGCGCTTTTTCGCCGAATTTGTCGGGCCGCAGGATAACTGGCTGCCGCCCGATAACTTCCAGGAATATCCGGCGTCGGCCATTGCCTCGCGCACTTCGCCCACCAACATCGGCATGGCGCTGCTGGCAAATCTGGCGGCGCACGATTTCGGTTACATCTGCACCGGGGAATTCCTGCAGCTGACCGAAAACACGCTGGCCACCATGGAAAAGCTGGGCCGCTATCACGGCCATTTCTTCAACTGGTATGACACGCACACGCTGCAAGCGCTGCATCCGCAATACGTGTCTGCGGTGGATAGCGGCAACCTGGCCGGCAGCCTGCTCACCTTGCAAGCCGGGCTGGCCGAGCTGAAACTCCACCCGGTGCTGTCGGCAAACGCGTTTCAGGGACTGCAGGACACGCTGCAGGTGCTGGCTGAACACGTGCCTGCGTTACCTACCCCGGATCTTGCGCAGAAGATCAGTTTTTTGCAGGACACGCTGCATTCGCTGGCACTGAACGGACTGCCGCAGACGCTGGCTGCCGTCGACGGCCAGCTGGACGGGATCCAGCGCGGCGGCGAGGAGCTGCTTGCCTGGCTGCCGGCGGATATCGACATCGATGGTGAACTGTATTACTGGGCCCGGGCCTTCGACCGGCAAACCCGTGCACTGCGGGATGAGCTCGGGCTGTTGCTGCCCGGACCGCGCAATTTCAGTACCATCCCGACGCTGGCTGGACTTGCCAATGGGCGAGCCGTCGGCAGCGCAGCGCAGCCGACGGCCGGGTCAACCGTGCTGCGCTACAAGGCTGCAGTGGAGCGTCTCGGCATCATCGACGACCTGGTGGAGCGCAGCAGCAAGCTGGCGTCGATGGATTTCGAATTCCTCTACGATAGCTCGCGCGATCTGCTGGCCATCGGTTACGACGCGGACGAACGCCGGCGCGATCCGTCCTGCTATGACCTGCTGGCATCGGAAGCGCGCCTGGCCAGTTTCCTGCTCATCGCGCAGGGCCAGGTGCCGCAAAAGCACTGGTTCGCACTCGGCCGCCTGCTGACCAGTCATGGCGGCGACGTGAGCCTGATCTCGTGGAGCGGCTCGATGTTCGAGTACCTGATGCCGCGGCTGCTGCTGCCGGGTTACCCGAACACGCTGCTGGACCAGACCTGCATCGCGGCGGTGTCGCGCCAGATCGAATACGGCCGTCAACGATCCGTGCCATGGGGCATCTCCGAGTCCTGCTACAACGCCACCGACATGCACCAGGTCTATCAATACCGGGCCTTCGGCGTGCCCGGACTGGGCTTCAAGCGCGGACTGGGAGATGACCTGGTGATCGCGCCTTACGCCAGCGCACTGGCGCTGACGGTGATGCCGCAGGCAGCATGCAGCAACCTGCAAACGCTGGCCAGCCAGGGCTTGCTCGGCAACTATGGCTTCTACGAGGCAGTCGACTACACGTCATCGCGGGTGCCGCGCGGTAAAAACAAGGTCATCGTGCGCAACTTCATGGCGCATCACCAGGGCATGAGCCTGCTGGCCTTCGGTCATGTGCTGCAGAACCGCCCGATGCAGCGGCGCTTCATGGCTTCCCCGCTGGCACGAGCGGCGGAATTGTTGCTGCAGGAGCGTGTGCCGAAGAAGGGCGCCACCTTGCACCCGCACGCAGCAGAAGTGAGTGCCGCTGCGCGTCCCCCCGCCGTTGAGGCGGGGGCGATCATGCGCGTATTCACCGATCCGGACATGCTGGTGCCTGAAGTCCACTTGTTGTCCAACGGCAGGTACCACGTCATGGCGACCCATGCCGGAGGCGGTTACAGTCGCTGGGGCGACCTGGCTGTCACCCGCTGGCGCGAAGACACAACTGCCGATTGCTGGGGCACGTTCATTTACCTGCGCGATCGCGACAACGGCATCTGCTGGTCGAGCGCGCATCAACCGATACGGCGCCGGGCCGATCACTACGAGGCGATCTTCGTGCAGGCGCGCGCCGAATACCGGCGCCGTGACCAGGCGATCGAGACGCACACCGAGATCAGCGTTTCACCGGAGGACGATGTCGAGATCCGCCGCGTCACGCTCACCAACAAGTCGTCGCGCACCCGTCATATCGAGGTGACGAGTTATGCGGAGGTGGTGCTGGCACCGTTGAATGCCGACCTCGCCCATCGCACGTTCAGCAACCTGTTCGTGCAAACCGAGATCCTGCCCGAGCGGCAGGCGATCCTGTGCACGCGCCGCCGTCGCATACCCGGAGAGCAGTCACCATGGATGTTTCACCTGTTGGCGGCGCCTGGCGCTACTGCCGGCGCGCCGTCATACGAGACCGACCGCGCGCGCTTCATCGGGCGCGGTCGCACGGCGGCCAACCCGGTGGCGCTGGATGGCAACGACAGCAGCACGTCGGCGCTATCGAATACCGAAGGTTCAGTGCTGGATCCCATCGTGGCGATCCGCCGCATCATCACCCTGGCACCCGACGAACAGGCGATGGTGCAGATCATCTCCGGCGTCGCGGATACGCGCGAGGCAGCATTGGCATTGCTGGACAAGTATTGCGACCGGCACTTCGTCGAGCGCGCCTTCGAGATGGCATGGTTCCAGAGCCAGGAAGTGCTGCGCCACCTCAGCGCCAGTGAAGCCGATGCGCAGCTGTATGGCCGCCTGGCCGGCGCCGTCGTTTACGCCAGCGCCTTTCACCGCGCCGCGCCCGCCATCATTGCCCGCAACCAGCTGGGCCAGTCCGGCTTGTGGCGCTTTGCCATCTCGGGCGACCTGCCGATCGTGCTGCTGCGCATCGGCGACCTGAAGCGCATCGATCTGGTCAAGCAGGTGCTGCAAGCCCATGCCTATTGGCGCATGAAGGGCCTGGCCGCGGAGCTGGTGATCGTGAACGAGGATTTTTCGGGCTATCGGGCTGAGTTGCATGACCGGATCATGGGACTGATCAACACTGGACCGGAAGCGCAGATCGTCGACAAGCCGGGTGGCGTGTTCGTGCGCCGCGCCGAAGAACTTTCCGAGGAGGACCGGGTATTGTTCCAGACCGTCGCCCGCATCGTGTTCACCGATAGCACCGAGACACTGGTCGAACAGGTGGATCGCCGCGTGTCGGCAGAACGGGTGTCGGATCGTCTGGAGCCATCGCTGCGACCGCCAGTCGAACCGGTGCAGGCGTTGCGGTCGCGCGAGCGCATATTCTGCAACGGGCTGGGCGGCTTCACGCCCGACGGACACGAATACGTGATCACCCTCGAGCCCGGCCAGAGCACGCCGGCGCCGTGGGCCAATGTCATCGCCAGCCCGCATATCGGCACCGTCGTCAGCGAGAGCGGCAGCGCCTATACCTGGGTGGAAAACGCGCACGAGTTCCGCCTGACCACCTGGCACAATGATCCGCTGAGCGACAGCGGCGGCGAGGCGTTCTACGTCCGCGACGAGGAATCGGGCGCCTACTGGTCGCCGACGTCGTTGCCCGCGCGCGGCCGCACCGGTTATGTGTGCCGCCACGGGTTTGGCTACAGCGTGTTCGAACATGACGAAACCAACATCTATTCCGAGCTGTACACCTACGTCGCCATCGATGCGCCGGTGAAGTTCGTGGTGGTCAAGCTGCGCAATCATTCGGGGCGCACGCGCCGGTTGTCGCTTACCGGGTACTGGGAACTGGTGCTGGGCGAGTGGCGACACGGCAACATGATGCACATCGTCACCGAAGCGGATGCGCAAAGCGGGGCGCTGTTCGCGCGCAATGCCTACGGCCGGGAATTCGCCGACCGCATCGTGTTTGCCAAGGTCAGCGAGGCTGAGCGCACGCTGAGCGGAAACCGCACCGAGTTCATCGGCCGCAACGGTTCGCTGGCCAGGCCGGCGGCCATGCGGCGCAAGCGCTTGTCGGGCAGGACCGGTGCCGGGCTTGATCCGTGTGCCGCGATCCAGACCCAGGTCGAACTGGCAAGCGGGCAGGAGCGCGAGATCGTGTTCGTGTTCGGTGCGGCGCGCAACGGCGAGGAAGCGCGGCATTTCATCCAGCGCTTCGCCGGGCCGGCGCGCGCGCGCCAGGCACTGGAAGCAGTATGGGGATTCTGGAATCGCACGCTGGGCGCGGTGCATGTGGAGACGCCGGATCCTGCGCTGAACGTGCTGGCCAACGGCTGGCTGGTGTACCAGACTCTGTCAAGCAGGCTATGGGGCCGCAGCGGCTATTATCAATCCGGTGGTGCCTACGGCTTCCGCGATCAATTGCAGGACACCATGGCGCTGATCCATGCCACGCCGGGGCTCGCCCGCGATCACCTGGTCCGCTGTGCAGGGCGCCAGTTCCTTCAGGGTGACGTGCAACACTGGTGGCATCCGCCCAACGGCCAGGGGGTTCGTACCCATTTCTCCGATGACTACCTGTGGCTGCCGTATGCGACCTGTCGCTATGTGCAGGCGACCGGCGATACCGGTGTGCTCGACGAAGCAGTCCATTTCCTCGAAGGCCGCGAGCTGAATCCGAGCGAGGAGGCTTGCTACGACCAGCCGCAGCGCTCGCCTGAAACGGCCAGCCTGTATGAGCACTGCGTGCGCGCGATCAAATATGGATTGCGTTTCGGCACACATGAATTGCCGCTGATGGGCTGCGGCGACTGGAACGACGGCATGAATCTCGTCGGTCACGAGGGCAAGGGCGAGAGCGTGTGGCTGGCATGGTTCCTGTACGATAACCTGCGACAGTTTTCGGCATTGGCGCGCGGCCGCAACGACGCGGCGTTTGCCGAAATGTGCGATGCGCAGGCTGTACTGCTGCGCAACAACATCGAAGCCCATGCCTGGGACGGCGACTGGTATCAACGCGCATGGTTCGATGACGGTACGCCGCTGGGCTCGTCCGGCAACGACGAATGTCACATCGATTCGATCAGCCAGAGCTGGGCGGTCATCTCCAACGGTGGCGAACCGGCGCGCGCGCGGCAGGCGATGGCGTCGGTGGACCAGCGCCTGGTGAAGCGCGACGCGCAACTGATCCAGCTGCTCGACCCGCCCTTCGACAAGTCGGAACTTGAGCCAGGCTATATCAAGGGCTACGTGCCCGGAGTGCGCGAGAACGGCGGGCAATACACGCATGCCGCGATCTGGGCCGCGATGGCATTTGCCGGGATGGATGACAAGGAACGCGCGTGGGAATTGTTCGCCATGCTCAATCCCGTCAATCACGGCGATACCCCTGAACAGATCGAGCGCTACAAGGTCGAGCCGTACGTCATGTGCGCGGATATCTACGCTGCGGCGCCGCACACCGGCCGCGGCGGCTGGACCTGGTACACCGGGGCAGCGGGCTGGATGTACCGGCTGACCGTGGAAACGTTGCTGGGCCTGCAACTGGAAGTGGACAAGCTGCGCATCGCGCCGTGCATCCCGGCCCACTGGCCGTCGTATCAGATCCACTACCGCTATCGCGAGACCTTCTACCATATCAGCGTGACGCAAACGGAAGGTGCCGATGGTGCAAAGCAGGTCGCGATGCGTGTGACGGTGGATGGTGTCGAACGCGCCGACAAGGTCATTCCGCTGAACGACGACCGCCGTGATCATGTGGTCGACGTGAGGATGGCGACGCTACCCAACGCGGTTCATCAATGAACATGGAGACGAAAATGAACAATAATTCCTGCCTCGTCCTGCTGTTTGCGCTGATCGTCGCAATATTTTCGCGCCAGCGCTGCGTTTGAACGAAGTGCACGCGATCCCTTGTATTCGTAAGATCGTAATCTGCTACCGTATCCATTGATCCACTCTCCGCAGACTCAAACCCCGGCTGGAGCACATTCAATATGAGCAAGCCTGGGGGCTATATGTTGATTTCATGTGTGCGCTATAGCACAGACTGGGGAGAGCATTACGTTCAGCCTAGGGGTCTTCGCAGACCTGTCGATGCATTTTGAGGTAACCCGGAGTGACCGGGTTACAAGGACGGGAAGCGCTCAATCAACTGATTGCATGAATATGAGACAAACCCTGATACGCAAACTGCCCGGCTTCGTCCTCGCCATACTGTGCCTGACGTGGATGACCGCGCATGCGCAAACCGACAAGCATGGCAAAACTGCCAGGGCTTCCACGGCTGAACGGGTTCTCATGCTCGAGGCAGGCGATATTTTCAGCGACTGTGCCGGGTGTCCGGAGATGGTGGTGATCCCGCCGGGGGACTTCGAAATGGGTTCGCCAGGTTCCGAGGCTGGTCGAACTGACGACGAAGGCCCCGTGCACCGGGTCAATGTTGCCACGTTTGCATTAGTCAGGACCGAGATCACCCGTGGCCAGTTTGCTGCATTCGTGAAACAAACCGGGTACAGCACCGGCGACAAATGCTCGACTCTTGCAGGCGGCAAAGTTGCGGAGAGCAAGGCCAGCTGGCGCGATACAGATTCCGCACAGGACGACAGCCACCCTGTTGTCTGTGTCAACTGGAACGACGCCAAAGCTTATGCGGACTGGTTGTCACTCTATACAGGAAAGACCTATCGCCTGCCGACAGAGGCTGAATGGGAATACGCTGCCCGTGGCAACAGCAGCACTGCGCGCTACTGGGGAGGCAACCCTGATTCGGCTTGCACCTATGCAAATGTCGCAGATAAAACAGCACAGGCACAGATTCATGGCGCGTCGTCCTGGACGGTACATAATTGCACGGATGGGTTTGCCTATTCCGCTCCGGTGGGCAGCTTCAAGGCCAATGCATTCGGGCTGAATGACATGCTGGGGAATGTGTGGGAATGGACAGAAGACAGCTATCACGGCAGCTATAGCGACGCCCCGAACGACGGTAGTACCTGGCAGGGAGATGGCGCTAAGCGCGTGCTTCGAGGCGGCTCCTGGAACAGCGGCCCGCGTGATGTGCGTGCAGCAGTTCGCAACAGCTACGAACCTGGGGCCCGTTTTGGTTTCTTCGGGTTTCGCCTGGCCAGGACGCTGCCATGATGCGGTATATCCGGCCCAACCGATCTTCCTGGCACCTGTTGCTGGGCATCCTGATGCTTGTTCCATTGCGGCTGTTCGGGGCAGAACAAGTTACGCCGCAGACAGCGTCGGCTATCCCGGTGGTGCAGGAATCAGATCGTTTTGATTCAATGGAAGGTCCGCGTAATTATCTGTCGGCAAAGATCACCCGCTTCGCCAACGAGATGGATCGTTTCTTCGGCGGTGATCGCCATTACCAGGAGAGCAATCAAAGTGTAGTTCAGCTGAGCCTGACCCGGGCGTTGGGATATGGCGGTGACCGCAAGTACGATCTCGCCGCCAGGGTGAATTTGAAATTGCCCGAATCCGAGGGGAAATTGCGTCTATTGCTGGAAACAGACCCCGAGAAGAACATATCGGCAGATCCGGCGCAAGGCCATCCTGTGTTGAGCGACAAGGTCATCGTTCCCGGTAGCGCGGCCGTGGCAGTGCGCTATACGACTGAAGAAAACAATGTATGGCATTTCAGCACTGATGCAGGGCTTAAATTCCCGATCCCGGTCAAGCCGTTCGTGCGCGCCAGGGGCAGTTATTCTGCCCCGCTGGGAAAGTGGCAAATTAACGCTGCCGAGTCGCTGTATTGGTTCAACACGCTGGGTGTGGGTGCGACTTCCAAACTCGACCTCGATCATATTATCAGCAGTTCTGTCCTGTTTCGTTCATCCAGTAATGCCACATGGCTCAATGACAAGCATAACATCGACATGCGCCAGGACCTGTCGGTCTTCCACACGCTGAATGATCGTACGGCCTTGCTGTATCAAGTGAGTGCGATCGGGGTCAGCAATCCGAGTTTTGAGGTGACGGATTATGTCGCGCTGTTGCTCTGCCGTTACCGAATGCACAAGGAATGGCTGTTCTTCGAGATAAGCCCGCAACTGCATTTCCCCAGGGAGAGGAATTTCAAGGCCAGCGCTGCGCTCAGCTTGCGCATGGAAGTGCTGTTCGATGATTCGAGATGATACGAAGCGCCTGCTGACGAGTCCCGGCACGATGGGCGGGCAGATTCCCGGCAATGTCCGGTTTTCTGCCCGGTTCACACGGCCATTGTCAGGCAGGATGCCCTTGCATTTTGTGCGATGACTCCATCCGGGCGTTGCCGTTTTGCCCGAGCCAGACCCATGCGGCGTCTTCGCGCATGACATCGAAATGCTGCACCTGCGCGTGGACGAAATAGTTCGCAATATCGGGCATGACGTTTGCGATCGCGCCATCCGCGACGACCGCAACTTTCTCGATACTATGAAGGTGTTCCTTGAGGAACTTCAGGTGCGCAAGCATCGCGCCGAAGTCTTTCCAGCCCGGAAACGATGCTGCGCGTATCAATACGCCATGCAACTTTCCATGCCCTTCCAGATAGGCATCAACCTGGATCGTCAACGAAGTGAAGTCTGCCTCTTCAAGTGGCCCATCCGGATTCAGTATCAGTATCCCGTCATCGCGACGCAATTCATGGTTAAGCATTGGTGATCCTCCATCAGGTCGGGGCGCGATAATCTTCACGCAAAAGAGACATCAAGGCAGCATTCACCCGGGCAATATGTTTGATATATGGATTCTCCGGGGACATGCTGTAACTGAAGGATGCCCGCTCCAGAAAGATCTATCTGTGCGTTACCGCACTCAGCGCAAGCGGCGATCCACTTTGTGTGTCCCATATTTATTCACGTGCATCAGCTATTCGTTCGCCAGCGCACATACATCCTGTTATGCGGGATGCATAATTTCCGCACGCTTGATCGAGCAGTTGGCGACTTGAAATCAAACCAGAGGTCACACACCATGAAACAGGGCAAGCATCTTTCGATGATCCGCAGCTTCCATCTTGCGGACTGGTTCACGCTGGGCAATGCAGCCTGCGGTGTCGGCGCACTGTTCGCCGTGATGAGTTATCTGCAGAGCCTCATGGTGATGCACCTGCTGTTTGCCTGTGGCCTGGTCGCGCTGGCGCTGGTGTTCGATGTTCTCGATGGCAAGGTTGCGCGCTGGCGTCATCAAAGTTCGGCGATCGGGCGCGAGCTGGATTCGCTGGCTGACGTGATCTCCTTTGGCGTTGCACCTGCGGTCATCGCCTATGGAGTCGGCATGGACGGCCTCTGGGATAGAGTGATCCTTCTCTTCTTCGTGGCATGCGGCGTGAGCCGCCTGGCCCGTTACAACATCACCGCCGAAACCCTGTCGCAAGGCAGCGACAAGGTGAAGTATTTCGAGGGCACGCCGATTCCCAGTTCGCTGTTGCTGGTCATCGTCATTGCGATCGCAGCAGGGTATGGTGCGGTCGGCTACCGGCTCTGGTTTGGAATGGTTCACCTTGGCCCATGGCAATTCCATCCGCTGGTGCTGATGTTCGCGATTTCCGGTTCCTTGATGATCAGCCGGACACTGCACATACCGAAACTCTGAGATATGTATTGTCCTGGCCTGGATGTCAACCTGGTCCGGGTCCTTTTGTGTGCGTCAACGTACAGAACTTGCTGCTGTCACGTGGATAATTGTCGTGGCTGCCGTGATGCGACGGCAATCAATAACTGATGGGAGTGATGATCATGATGCAAGGAAACTGGATGGGAGACTGGGGAGCAAGTTACATGGGCTGGTCGGGCGGATTATGGATGGTCATGATCGGAATCGTGCTCACTGTTGGTATTTTGGATATCTTGCACAAGAAGTGAAAGCCATGGCTCAAGCGGTCATTGCCATGGCCCATAGCCATGCATTCCTCCCGTGCAAACCTGAGCCCGGCATTCGCCTGGCCATCATTGTTTCCGGCCTTACCCGGATTTGATCTCAATGTTCGGTAGCGCACAGAATACCTATGCCTGTCAGTGCATCATGAAACCTCGTGAGGCTCAAGGCAGTTTCCGCTGCTTGAGCTCCGATTCCTGAATCCATTTCTATACCAAGGAGACACATCATGATCAAAAGAATCGTTGTACTGCTGCTCTCGACTTTTTATCTGGCCGGGGCTGCTACGATACTCGCCGGTTGCAACACGGTAGAAGGCGCGGGCCAGGATATCCAGCAAGGCGGCCAGGCAATCCAGAACGAGGCGAACGAGAACAAGAACTGAAGGTAAAGCGTAGTTCCAGGGAACCCTCTGGACTCTACGCTCTGCCATCCTTCGTTGTTGCCTGTATGATAATGGTTCGCTGGCGTGCAACAGCTAACGGCAGGGCGGATGTGTCGGCTGTCGATCACATGGCATTGATGGGCGCTGCCGGATGCGCTGCGCCTGCATACGTTGCTGAGCTGGTTACTCCAAAACCAAAAAATCGATTAAAGGCCTGTGAGCGTGCGTTCATGGCTATCAGAAATTATCAGGCAGATACATATTATTTATGACTGGAGGACTGTATGCTTGTGACATTTAGTACCGATGCCCATGCCAGCATCACCATGTTCGGGGATGACGCGCTTGCCATGCTGAAGAAGATGGGACACAGTGCCACCGTGCCCGGCGCGATCCAGGCGCAAGATGTGCCTGAAGCGCTGAGCCGGTTGAGCGCCGCGATCGAAGCGGAAAAAACCTCGCCGTCAGCAGCGGATAAAACTGCGGATGATCCGCCGGTGAGCACGGCTACGCGAGCACTGCCGTTGATCAGTCTGCTGACTGCCGCAGCCAAAGAAAAGGCTTATGTAATGTGGACATGATGCGCCGTGACCAGCTTATGGTCTGCCGCTGAATGAGAGGGAGGGATGCGATGTTGAAACCGATAGCTGCAGGGGTCGCCTTGACGCTTGCAATTGGCCTGGTTATCGTTTTCTTGCTGGTGAAAAGCGGCCTGATCCCGGCCAATGCCGATGCAAAACCCGGTCGGCTTGAAACTTGGATGGCCAGTACCTCGCTGGATGCCACACTGGGTCGCTATGCCCCGAGGGAACAGAATCCGGTTGAACCGAATGAGCAGGACCTGCTCGATGGAGTTCATCTGTATGCCAGGAACTGCGCGGTATGCCATGGTTCCGCCAAGGGTGACGAGGCGGCATCGCCGATAGCGAAAGGCCTGTATCAAAAACCGCCACAATTGGCGACTGATGGGGTAGAGGATGATCCGGAAGGTGATTCGTTCTGGAAGATCAAGCACGGCATTCGCCTGACCGGTATGCCTTCGTTCGGCTCCGCCCTCAGCGACCGGGAGATCTGGACGCTCGCGCTGTTCCTGAAGCACATGGACAAGCTGCCGCCTGCGGTACAACAGGCCTGGCTGCAAGTCCGGAATTGGCCGGTGATTGCCGAAGACCCGCCGGTTCACAACTAACCCGTTCGGTATTTCTGCGCTATCTGGATTTGATCCTCTTGAATGTAATGCTGCTCGTCATCGCCATCGCCATCGGCTGGTTTTGGTACTGGCTGGTGCGCCACGAGGCTGCGGTCAGGCGCGGATGGCAGCTGTTCGTGCAACATCCACACATGGCAACCTTGCGCCAGCGGCTTGCCCCGCAACTTGAATTCCTGCTTGACCGCCTCTCGCCGCAGGGTTATCTGGGTCTGCATCTGACCATAGGTATCCTGCTTCTTGTCGGCGCATCCTGGTTGTTCGGCGGCATTGCCGAAGATGTGGCGACCGGTGACCCGCTGACGGTCATCGATCGCTCCGTCGCGGCGTGGTTCCACCAACGCCGGACTCCCGCACTGACGACAACGATGCAACTGGTGACGGGTCTCGCTTCTTTCAACTGGGTAATGGCTATCACGCTGGTCGCCGCTCTCATGCTGTGGTGGAAACGGTGCTGGTACCGGTTGCTGGCCCTGCTGCTGGTTGTGCCGGGCGGCATGGGCGTGGCATTCCTGCTGAAGATCGCCTTCCATCGGCAGCGGCCCGATTTCGCGGATTCGTTCCTGGTCTTTGATGGCTACAGTTTTCCGAGCGGTCACACGATGGCAGCCACGTTGCTGTATGGCCTGCTGGCAACGTATGCGGTCATCTTGCTCAAGTCATGGCGCTGGCGCGTGGGCGCGATCATTGGCGCATCGGTCATGGTGCTGCTGGTCGGGTTCAGTCGCGTCTATCTGGGTGCGCATTACCCGAGCGATGTGCTGGCGGCCGTAGCGGCTGGATCGGCCTGGCTGGCATTGTGCCTTACTGCGCTGGACATCGTGCGACGCAAATACGAACGCCGGGGATAAGCCCGGCGCTTTGTATTCCTGCGACCTGACACGCGTGAATCGCTATCGGGCGGTTACACGCTTCCAGGCTAGCCTGCTGCGATGCGGTCGACAAGCGCACATACCCGAGGGCATGTGTGCTGTCAGCTCAACGCTTGATGCGGGAGATCTTGGTACCTTCGATGCTGAGGCTTGCCATCAGACCCTGCTGGTCATAGATGAAGGCATAGGCATCGTCCTTCATTGTCGTCGTTGACAGATCCTTGGCAACACCTGCATCGACCACGACAACTGTCGGTCCGACACCGAATGACCATCCCTCCGATTTCTCGAGATATTGCTCGGCTTTGTCGTTCATCAGAAATACGACATAGGAGTATGACTGGGCGCCTGCCTGCCAGCCCCAGGAGGCAGAAACGGAATTGTAGTAGTCGACTATATTCCCGTTTTTCATCAAGACACCCTCACCATAACTTCCGCCGAATACGAGGCCTGCCTTGATGACTTTTGGGAAGATCAGGATCGCCTTTGCATTCTTTCCAATGGATTCTGCAACAGGGTTGTGGTCGTAAAGATTTTTCAGCGCCTGGGCGGAGTCCGCGTTCAGGTCTTCTGCCGAGGCAGCCATTGCAGGGCTGCTGATCGCACACAACGAGAACGTGGCGACAGCCACGAGAATGAGATTGCGTAAAGTGCTTCGAATATTGTTCATGTTATTTCCTTTAAGTCAGTCGTTCAATGATCGTTGCCGATTGCGATCGGCAACATTGTGAAGAAAAGTGATATGCAGGCAGCCTGACCGAACATTATTCGTTGTGCATATCCCTCATCAGCCTTGTTTTGAGTCAAGATGCTCTTTTCCCGTCGAGTCAGGCATGCACCAGCAGTGTCTGTAGCATTTATAAGATACCTTATCCGTGACTCAGGCCACATTGTTGCCATTCCCCGGGGAGAGGTCTGTTCGTCAGCGCACATAAGCCAGAACAGGTGATTCGTTGAAGCGCATACTGGATCATGGTCTGTCCATACTGATTGGTTCTCTGGTTATTCTCGATATTTTCAGGCGTACGGCATGCGCAATCCTGAAGCCGTGACCAAGTACCAGCAAAAGCTGCAGTTGATGGCAAACAGCTGGTGAAATATTAGTGCTAGGATGAAATAACAGGCGAATCGCCATTCGATATTACGATCAAGGTGTTTGTTTCCAGCTTCGGGCCACTGCGCCGGGAAACATCAGTTTGGAGGTAAGCATGAAAAAGTCCGTTCACAATGACCGGCAAAACGCGGCGCAACAGGGGCGGATGGTGCAGAAGCAGGCATCCCTGGATTTTCTGGATCCGGCGCATGAATGGCGTCGACTCTTTGCGGAGACCTGGGGTACGTTCCTGCTGGTTCTGGTTGCCGCCGGTGGTGGGGTCGTGGCAGCAACAAGCGGCGGGGCGGTCACCCTGGGCATGATAGTGGTAGCACCCGGACTCATGGTGATGGTGATCATCTACTTCATGGGCACCGTCAGCGGCGCACACCTGAACCCCGCAGTCACCCTGGCATTTGCGCTACGCAGAAATTTCCCGTGGCAACGGGTACCGGGCTACCTTCTGGCCCAGTTGATCGGCGGCATCGCGGCGGCACTTTTCCTGCGGTCCCTGTTTGGTTCAGTCGGCGCGCTGGGCGCGACCGTGCCGGGCAACGGCATAAGCAACGGGACAGCGTTGGCGATGGAAGTGGTGCTTACCACCGGGTTGGTGAACACGATCCTGGGTACGGCCTCGGGGGCGCGCAACATCGGCGCCAACGGCGCCATCGCAGTGGGTGGATATATTGCGCTGGCGGGTCTGTGGGCAGCACCTATCAGCGGCGCCTCGATGAACCCGGTCCGCTCGTTCGCGCCCGACCTGATGCGCGGTGACCTGAGCCTGACCTGGATCTACGTCGCCGGACCGGTGCTGGGTGCCCTGATCGGGGTGGTTTTCGAGTGGATACTCAAGGGCAAACCCACCGCTGCCGGCGCGCTGGCGGCGCAAGGCTCCCTCGACTCTGGATGATTCTGCGCAGGAAGGCGATTAAAAGGTCGATCAGTAACCCTGCTCGGCGCAGACTGCGCATTTCAAGATTGTTGCTTGTGTGCGTCAGCGAACAGACGTTAAAGAACAATCACCATACCCTTCCAGATCTGGCCGACATCCGTGATGTCAGCCACGACAAAATGCGGCGATGTGAGGTTGCGTGGACCAAATGTTGCGCTACTCGATGTGCGTTGCACCCGATTCAAAAATTGATGAAGCATGACCATGATCGATCGTATCCGCTATTATTTATTGCTGCTGGTCATCGCTATCCTCGGCGGATGCTCGTCGATGCCGCCGGGTTCGAGTTTTCCCAAAACAGTTTCTGCGGCGCTGGACCAATCCGGAGCAGACCCGGCTTGGCCGCCAGTTTCAAAGCGCGGCAAGCGTGCATGACGGAAACTCCGGATTTCGCATCATTCCGGTGGGCGCAGACGGATTCCTGACGCGCATGCAAATGATCAATGCCGCAGAAAAGACCCTCGACCTGCAATACTTCATTTTTCGCGGTGACGAAACCGGCAAGCAGCTTACCCGCGCCGTGTTGCATGCTGCCGATCGCGGGGTGCGCGTGCGCGTGCTGGTGGACGATGGCGAAACGATCGGCGGTGACGACCAGATCCAGGCGCTTGAAGCGCACCCTTCGGTCGAGATCCGGATCTTCAACCCATTCAGGTATCGCGGCCATATCACGTTAATACGGTTCACCGAATTCACGTTGAATAACTCCCGACTTGACTACCGGATGCACAACAAGCTGCTCGTCGTTGATAATTCCATCGCACTCATAGGCGGGCGCAATATCGGTAACCAGTACTTCCAGATCGACCCGGAATCCCAGATGGCCGACGACGACGTATTCGCTGCCGGCCCGATCGCGCAACAGCTTTCGGCGACCTTTGACGATTACTGGAACAACTTCCTGTCTATCCCGGCCGAGGCGCTTGAAAGTCGGCAAGACGTCGCATGCCGCCTTGAGCGAACATCGCGAAGAATTGAACGATCAACATCAGGAGCTGAAGACGGACAGGATCGACTACGTGAAACGGATCGCGACCGGCGAGCCATTTAACAGCATCATCTCCGGGCGCCTGCCCCTGATCTGGGCGCACGCGCAGGTAGTTTGTGACAGCCCGAACAAGAAGAAAGTGGAAGAGGGCGACCTGGTGGGCAAACTGATGCGGCGGTCAGTGGCCAATGCCGTTATCGCTGTGCAGTCAGAACTGCTGATGATCACGCCCTACCTGATACCCGGAAAAGAAGGCATGCAGATGTTCAAGGACCTGCGCCTGCGCAACGTGCAGGTCCGCATCCTGACCAACTCACTCGAATCGGATACGGTGATACTGGCGCAGTCCGGCTACATGCCTTATCGGATACCCATGCTGCAGGAAGGCGTGGAGCTGTATGAGGTACGTTCACTGCTGGGGAACACCCGGGGCAGCGGGCAAACAAAGGCGATATCGCGTTTTGGAAACTACTCCCTGCACGCGAAAATGTTCGTTTTCGACCGCAAGAGGCTGTTCATCGGCTCGATGAACTTCGATCAAAGATCGATGCACCTGAATACCGAGATCGGTTTGATCATCGACAGTCCGGAACTCGCCCGGCAGATCGCCGTGCGCTTCGATGCCATGGTACAGCCGGCCAATTCCTATACGCTGGCGTTGCGCCCGAACGATGCCGGCAAAGCGCCAAGCCTGGTTTGGCGCACGCAGGAAAATGGCAAAGCCGTGGAGTACGACACGGAACCGGCCAGGAGCGACTGGCAAAGAATCAAGGCCAATTCATTATCATTATTACCACTGGACAAGGAACTATGAAACCACAACTGAAGATATGTTCGACAATCATGCTGACGCTCATGCTGATACCGGCTGCGCATGCGGAGCCCCCGATGAATACGCAGATAGAAGTCAATTTTCTGCTTGGCTATGTCGACGGGTCCGGCTGCCAGTTCTATCGCAACGGATCCTGGTACGACTCGAAGGCGGCGGAAGAGCATTTGCGCGACAAGTACAATTACCTGTTCAAGTACCAGATATATACCGCAGAAGACTTCATAGAAAAGGCGGCCACGAAAAGCAGTTTCAGCGGCAAGCCGTATGGGGTGAAATGCAGTGACGGTGTAGCGAGGACCAGCAACCAGTGGTTGCACGACGAGCTTGCGCGTTTTCGAACTTTTTAACCATATAATTGGCGTTAGACGGGCAGGAGACCGGGATATGTTTTGCAGTGAACCTCCTGATATGAAAACGCACATTGTCCCTGGCTTCCGGCGCCACCCTTCTGGTCAATGAAGGGGGCGCATTATTGTTGCGCGGGTGAATAAATAAAAACTACCACATCATGGCAAGACCTCCTGCATCCCGGCGCTGCGACGGATTTCTTCTTGCGCCGTCCCTTTCCGCCATTCGATCCGGCAAGCTTCGCGTACAGTCCGGTTAATGCTCTGTGGCTCGCGGAGTTGAGCCGGCTGGTATATCGACACGATATCGAGGAATCGAACCTGCCTCCGCAGCCAACACGATCCAGCTTTCTCGAAAAAGCCGGATTCAAACAACTGCAATTCTTCCTTTCGCGGGAAACGGATACTCAAGCCATGCTGGTCGAGTTTGAAGGGCCATCGCCATTCGCCGTACTGGTATTTCGCGGCGCCGAACAAAATACCAGGGACTACCTCACCTATATTGGAATCTGGAAATTATTCCTGGATAGAAACGAACTGGATGTGCATGCAGGATTCAGGAAAGCGCTCGATTCGGTATGGGACGAAATTGCTATGGCGCTTGCCCGACTCAAATACCCGATGTTCTATACCGGACATAGCATGGGAGCCGCACTTGCCACGCTGGCGGCAGCGCGTCATGCGCCAGGCGCGGTTTATACCTTTGGTTCACCGCGGGTTGGCAATCAGGCATTCATCGATACACTTTGCGCCGTCCCCATCTATCGGGTGGTTGATGATCAGGATGTCATTGCAACTGTTCCTTCGAAAGCGCTGGGTTTCCGTCATGCCGGTACTGAATTGCTGCTGGGCGCACCCAGCCGTGGATTTTCCTTTGATCGATTATTCTATCCGCCGAAATTTATGGCAGATCATGCGCCGATCAACTACGTGGACAGAATATGAATCCATTTCTGTTGTTACTGCATCGGCCCAGGCCGATATCGGATGGTGTCGAGCTGAGCTCGCGGCTGCGATGTTATCCCCCCGAAACTTGCCATTTGTGGCTTGCCCGTCAGATCAAGTCGCGACTACTGTACCCATACATAATCATCCCCCTGACAGGAGGATGGAGCAAAAACCAACCGCCTTTCGGACGGTACTTTGCTTTGCGAAGTTACTTGCCCGCCAGGCTTCCGTCATGTCAGGGTAGCGCGCGGTTGCGCTATGACTGGACGGCAGAACATCCTTCATCTGCGATGATGCTTCTGCCTGTCTGAACTTTCCTGCGATATTTCATTTTTTCAGGCACTGCTTTGGATCACGGTGTTGCAGCTTTGCCTGTTGTTCGCATTTGGCCTGCAGCTTCTCTTGCGCAGTTTGTGCTTTCACGGCATTTCCATGCTGCTTCACGACCTGATTTTGCGGTTGCGGCGGAGCCTGACGCTGCATCCGATCAGGTGGCGCAGTCTTGCGCTGCCCCTGTTGCTGCTTATCAACCTGTTGTTGACGCTCGGCTTGCTTCTGTTTTGCGGCCTGTTGCGCGCTGTTGGCCTTGCGCTGGCGCTGTTGTTGCTGCTGCTTATCAACCTGCTGTTGACGCTCGGCTTGTTTCTGTTTTGCGGCCTGTTGCGCGCTGTTGGCCTTGCGCTGGCGCTGTTGTTGCTGCTGCTTATCAACCTGCTGTTGACGCTCGGCTTGCTTCTGTTTTGCGGCCTGTTGCGCGCTGTTGGCCTTGCGCTGGCGCTGTTGTTGCTGCTGCTTATCAACCTGCTGTTGATGCTCGGCTTGTTTCTGTTTTGCGGCCTGTTGCGCGCTGTTGGCCTTGCGCTGGCGCAGTTGCTGTTGTTGCTTATCAACCTGCTGTTGACGCTCGGCTTGTTTCTGTTTTGCGGCCTGTTGCGCGCTGTTGGCCTTGCGCTGGCGCAGTTGCTGCTGCTGCGTATCGACCTGGCGTTGACGCTCGGCTTGCTTCTGCGCATCACGCTGAGCATTGTTGGTATTGCCTTTGCTCTTGTCGCCGCTTACGGGCGTGGACCGGGATCCGGGTTGGGTCGAGCGATCCTGCGGATTCGGTTGAGCAGGCGTGGCGGGGGACTTGTTACCACTGCGGCGTGATCCCGCTGCACGCGCATCGACCGAACCGGGCCGTTTACCCAGCACGCGCACTTTGCGCTCGGTCTTGTCATCGCGCTTGATGGCATCAGGCTCCAGCGCCCGTCCGGGATTCTTCTGCAATAACTGTTCGCGCGCGGCAAACGGTTTTACGGCAGGCGGCGGCGCATTGCGTGCGAACACCTTGCGCTCGAAAATCTTGCGCGCTGGTCGCACCTTGGCATCCTTGCCCGCGCCGAACACACTGCGCGCGCTCGGGGCAACCGGTGCATTACTGGTGACCTCGCCGCTGCTCAGCGCCCTTTTGTCGAGGTGTATCGCCGCATGCCGCACCGGTTGCGCATTCACGAACACGTTCCTCGGCACCGCCGTGACGGCACCGGCAACCATGCGATTGGCATGGCGACCCTGGCGCACATCCTTCCTGCCACTGGAGTAGTCGTTGTAGACGTTGACGATGGTCGTGTTGTTGATCACCGTGTTGTTCACGTTGACGCGGCGGAAATAATCGCGGCTGGCATGATAGGACGGCACATAGGCCTCACGCGGCCCCAGCGGGAACCAGCCGATCGGGGAACCGGTCGAGATCGACAGGCTCCAGTTGTTGCCGCCGATAAAGGCCACCAGTGCCGGCGCATACACCGGACGCACATGGCGCGGGCCCGGCACCCAGCCCCAGCGATTGGTCACATGGACCCAGCGTCCGTAGTGCGACGGGGCAAATCCCCACGGCGCGTCGTCCACCCAGGTCCAGCCCCACGGTTCCTGCCAGACCCAGTGCCCGTCGCGGTACGGAGCCCAACCGGCGTCGACGCTACTGGGGAACCAGACAGGGCCGTAGCTGCTCACCGGGCGCCAGTTGCCATACTTGTCCAGGTCGGCATAGCCGACCACATCGTCGTCCAGGTAACGCAGCGATGCGGAGCGGCTCAGGCGCAGGTCGCGATCGGAACAGAAACGATCGAAAGCATCCTCCGGCGGCATGCCGGTCAACTGGTAATCATGCAGGCTGGCATCATAGAAGTTCACATTATCACCGGCGATCATCGGGAAGTTGGCATTCTCGCCATAGGCTTCACCTGCACCTTTGCGGACCTGGATGGTGGTGATGTTGTTGTTCGGGTCGACGTCGATGCGATAGTTGCCCTCGCGGTTGATGGTGAACGCCAGCGTCGGCGTATCCACTTCGTATACCTGTCCGGGATAGAGGCGCCGCACGCCCAGGTTGAGCGTACCCTCGGACAACTGGAATTGTGCGATGTTATCGTCCAGGTTCAGGATCTCGACACCGGTGTTCGAACCGAGCCGGACTGCGGCGCTGCCGACCTGGAATTCGGCCAGGGAGTTGTGATCGGACCACAGCCGGTCACCCCGGAACAGCGGACGGTTGCGCACCACGGTGACCCAGTCGTTCTCGCCGGCCGGAGAAAAACTCACCTCGCCCTGGCTGAAGTTCAGGCGCGCCACGCGCCCGGGTGGATCGGCATATTCCGCGCGGGCAGACACAGTGCACAGCAGGAACAACAGCACGCCGACGAAGGCACGCAAGCGGGTTGGATTCGACATGGCTTACTCCTTCTGATTGATTGTGCACATGGCCACCGGCATTACGCCGCGATGATGGCAGTTGCAATGACCCGGCTCGGGTGCGCAGCAGTGAAACGTTATTGCACATGCAATTCGAAACGATGCCAACGATGGGGAAAAATACGCCCATTAAAAAACCCTGACAGTGCGCTATCGCACATACCTTGAAATTCGTCAGCTTCCGCAGTCAATAGTTTCCCGCATCTTCGGCGATTAATATACCTGTGCTGTTGCAACAGGCTTCGCCACTGCAACCAGGCTGGCGCTTGCCGGGTGAATTGAATACCGCAATGTTGAGAATGGGGCCGGCAGAAGAATAAAGGCCAGAGGCGATATCATCGACCTCTGGCCCGGTTTGCTCAATCCGATGCAGGCTATGCATCAGCAGTCAGTACCTTACTTGTCTGTTTCGATCTTCAGATCACTCCAGACCGATCTTACGTGTTCGGTGTTGCGCGCCGTAGCGATAGCCGCATCGATCTCTGACTGGTTATTGGCAGTGCCGGTCAACCATACGACACCATCCTTGTCAGTCTCTACCGAGATATGCTTCATGCTGCCAGGGTGATCTGCGGCAAGCTTGCTCTTGATCTTGGTTGTGATCACCGAGTCTTTTACCCATGTCATCGGGTGAGTACGGTTCGCATCCGCATCTTCGGCATAGGCTGCAACCGGTGCCAGCAAGGTGCCGATGATGAAACAGGTTGTCGCGAGTTGGATTTTCATGTTCGTCTTTCTTCAGGTTTGGCAGGGAGTCGTATGTTGCAACTATTTCCATGGCCTATCTGTTCGCTGGCACACATAAGGGAAATGTATATGGTGATGTGATGCTGCCATGGAGTCGCGCCATCAAGTGACTGGGCAGGCTGGCAGCAGCGCTGGAAATGAATACGCCAGATAAGTGCGCTAGCGAACAGAACGCATATGCAAAGCAGAGGAAGATCATCCTGTGCATCAATGGATGCACATCCGATGGCGGGTAAATCTGCCCACCTTGATACGATTTAATCAGGAGTATTGAAAATGCTTGAAACCATTGCAGTCATATTGATCATTCTCTGGGTGATCGGTCTGGTCTCTTCGTACACGATGGGCGGACTGATCCATATTCTGCTGGTCATCGCGATCGTGGTGATACTGGTGCGGGTCATTCAGGGTAGACGCCTGTAAGCATCATGCAACTATTCAAGGCGGCATGGTGGGCGGGCAATCCGACCGGTTTGTTCACGATTTGTATTTTCGCCTTCACCACTGTCGATGCAAGTGGAATGTTAACCGAGGAGATGAAATGAATTCAGTCAAGATATTGGCGATCGTACTGATCGTGGTGGGTGGTCTGGCCCTGGCCTATGGCGGATTTACTTACACCAAGGAAACGCATCAAGCCGATCTGGGCTCGATGCATTTGTCGATCAAGGACACCGAGACGGTCAACATCCCGGTGTGGGCTGGCGTGGGAGCATTGGTGGCGGGAGTGGTGCTGCTGGTGTTGCGCAAGTAAGTGTCTATACCTGGCGGATGAGGTCTTCTGCCATGGCTGAATATATATTCCCAGTGAAACCCGGCTAGCCGCATACCGGAGCTTTGCTGGCTTTGGCAATCCTGCCGCAATGAAATGACCGGCATGCACCTTTAACACGGTGTAACCCGCAATGGAGAAAAGCATGAAAAAATTATCTGATGAAGTTACCAGGGAACAATTGTTCACCGATTTCAGGGTGGTCGTGGCAGACGCGGAAGCGCTGCTGAAAGCGACTGCCAACCAGGGCGGCGAGAAGCTGATGGAGGTGCGCGCCAGGGCGGAGGAATCCCTGGGGATCGCGAAAGCCAGGTTGGCGGAAGCTCAGGAAGTGCTGCTGGTCAAAGCCAAAGCGGCAGCCAGGGCGAGTGACGAGTATGTGCACGAGAATCCCTGGGAATCAGTCGGTGCCGCTGCTGCTGTCGGCCTGTTGCTCGGATTGATCATCGGTCGCCGCTAGTCGCAGCGTTTGCTTGAGCCGCCCTTGGCGGCCGGCCCCTCTCCTTCCCCTGAAGGAGAGGGGCCATGCTTTACTCATTATCGATTGCCAAAACATTCACGCCGGAAAAAATCCCCGGGCACCATGCCCGGGGTTTATCTCATTTTATTATTCGGATACTTGCGTACCGACAATCTCGACTTCCACGCGACGGTCCGGTTGCAGGCAGGCGATCACTTTAGCGGTCACCATCCTGGACTTGCATTCATCGGGTGTCGTCACGGGATCTGCGCCGTCTACTCCCGTGGCCGTGATCATGTCTGCAGGCATGCCGGAGTTCACCAGGTAAGCCTTGACCACATCGGCGCGGCGCTGCGAGAGGCTCAAGTTGTATGCATGCGAGCCGATGCGGTCAGTGTGCCCCGTTATCGTGATGGCTTCGAATCTGGCACCTTTCAAGGCTGCAGTGATCTTGTCGAGGTCCTGTTGGCCTGCGGGCAACAGCACAGCCTGGTCAAAACCGAACAGCGAATCTGCGGAAAAAGTCACCTTCTTCGGAACTGGTGGCGGTGGAGGTGGTGCAGCCACGACTACCGGCCTGGGCGGAGGCGGAGGCGGCGGTGCGACCACCATCGGCTCGGGTGCTGGAGCGGCGGCACGGCGCGGAGCCGGTGTTGGTGCGCCGAACCGATAGACCAGGCCGACCGAGACCATGTCTATGTCGCCTTTGTTGCCGACCGCATCGTTGACCCGGTAACGCTCCGCCTCGACACGCATGCCCAGCGATTCAGTGAAATCGTACTGGACGCCCAGGCCGATCTTGGGGTTCCACTCGCGCTTGCTGGGATTGGGATTGGCCAGTGCGGGCACGAACCCGGTGCTGGTGAAATTGTCCCTGGCTTCAGCGTAATTCATGCCCACCCGGCCAAACACCGAAAATCTCTCAGTGATGGGCAGGGCACCGATCGCGTCGAGGTTCAGGCCCCTGAGCTTGATATTGCCGCTCAGTGTTCCAGAAAACGGTACCGCTGAGACTGCGGTAAAGCTGAACGTGCCGAGGTCGAAATAGCCGCCTTCGACAGCGAAATACCGGTTGAAACTGTAGCCGCCAAACAGCTTGTAGCCGGTGTCGTGTTCATCATCGGTGATCGAACTCGTGGTGAGCCCGGCTCCCAGCATCTGGCTGGTGATCCGCGCATTGTCGATCTTTGATTTCGACTGGCCGATATTGGCACCGATATACCAGCCGGCATCGTCCGCCAGCGCAAATGGACTGGCAAGGATGGCCAGTGCAGCCAAGCCTAGAGTTCCTGATGCTATTGCTGATTTCATATTTATCTCCAAAAGGATTAACCGGCGCTGATTAAGGTCTGTAGATTACGGTGCAGGCACGTTGATGGTGCTGGGTGGGCCATTCAGGGCGATCGTGCCGGCAGTGGTCGCGCCGGCCAGTATGCGGCCGTTGAGTGTGACACTTCCCGCAGACGTGGCACTTCTGCCTGCCAGGATGGTGCCATTGAAGGTGATGCCCGAGCCGATAGTCACATCAAAAGTAGGCACCCAGAATACGTTCTTGGTTTGTGCACCGTTGGCCAACTCGATATCAGCGTTGACAGTCACCGACGAGCCGGCCTGGAACACCCAGACGGCATTCGCATCGCCGCCTGCGTCAAGAATGATATGGGCGCCGACCAGCATCGTGCTGCCGGAACAATAGACGCCCGGGGGGATGCCTGTAGGATAAACATACAAGGTGCCCAGGTCGGTCGTGCCCACGGCGGTCGTGCAGGCCAGCCCCTTGGCGGTGTTATAGGCGGACAGCAGGTCAGCCCTGGCCTGATGCGATATGGTGTCATTGATGTGTATCTCACCGTTTATCACGCCCGGCGGGAATCCCGTCATCGAAGTGCCCGGCTCCAGCGAAACGTCCCCGTTGATGACCGACGCGTTGGCGGTAGTGATCGCGGCGGTTGCCATGATGCCGAAGGTGCCGGCCGAACCCAGGTTCAGTGCGCCGGGCGCCAGTGTGGCACCGGTGGTGAAGGTCCATGGGTTCGGCATGGCTCCGGCGGCCAAAGCATTTCCTGCCAGGTCGGTGGCGCCGACAGTGATCGTGGCGGTATACAAGTCACCGGCCGGCAGCAGTGCCGACGGCGTGAATGTCGCGATCCTGCTGCCGGCGACATAACTCACCGTGCCGGTGACGTTGCTGGCAAGCGTCGTGTTGACCAGTGTAAAAGTTGCCGTGGGGCATGCGATCGTCAGTCCGGTGGTACCGCAGATCGATGCCGGATCCATGTCTTCGCTGAACGTTGCGTTGACCGTAGTGTTTCTATCCACACTGCCGGCACCATCGACCGGAGCGGTGAGCGTGACAGTAGGCGCCACAGCATCGACGGCCGAGGCGGTAAAGGTCCAAACATAGCTGCTTGCCGCAGGCAGGGCGGCCTGGTTTCCCGCCAGCGGATTGCCCGCTTCGTCCTGGGCGCCGATGGTGATCGTGGCCGTGTAGCTGTCGCCCGGTGTCAGCGCGGCATGCGTGAATGTCGCCGTTTTGGAAGCGGCATCGTAGGTCACGTCGATAGCAGGGACAGCTGTGCTGGTCGTTGTGTCATATACCGTGAAGTTTGCCGGGATGATCGTTGCAAGGGCCATCGCCTCGGTGAAGGTCACCGTGATCGCCGCGTTGGCGGGCGCAACGACACTGCCATCGGCAGGTACGGAGGCCGTCACCCTGGGCTTGATCGTGTCGCTCAGGATCCCTGGCGCCAATGGCGGCAATCCTGCGCCGAGGACTGTATCCTGACCGCCTCCGCATCCCGCTAACGCAGCGGCCAGCAACAATGCCATCAGCCACTGCACCGGTCCGGTAATACTTTCACGATATCTGTTCATTTGATTCCCCTCATCCAAATCTGATCACGAATAAAATCGGTGTTATCGAACGCCGCAAGGTTGGTTTGTCCGTATCGGTAACGGCGCCGCCCTGAGGCAATGCAATTTGTCAGTCGCAGTTATCCCACTTTCGCCGACGATACTCTGTGCGCTGTCACACATACGATGAATATTTTTGAATCCTGGGAGAAGTCTTGTTCGGATATATCTTGAGAGCGTTCTCCGGGTTATCCGTAGGCTGGGCTTCCGATGTCAGCCCGACCTACGAATGCAGGATGCGTTCGTAGGTTTCCTTGTCGGTCCGGTAGCAGCTGCAGGATGCGGCTTCCAGGCCGACGCTGTCGACTATCCTGACATTGCCCCGGCTATAGCTGATCAGTTTCTTCTTCTGCAACGCCCCTGCGGCCTTGGTGACGCCAACGCGGCGCACGCCCAGCATGTGCGCCAGGAATTCGTGGGTGATATGGAACTCGTCCGAATGCGCCCGGTCGCGGGTCATCAGCAGCCAGCGGGCCAGGCGTTCTTCCACCAGGTGGAAGCGGGTGCATGCAGCGGTCTGTGCCAGTTGACTCATCAATACCTGGGTGTAGCGCTTCAGATGCTGTTGCAGCACATCGCTGTGCTTGAGTTCGCTGCGGAAGCGAGCGGCATTCATGCGCCATGCAGGGCCGATACCCTGCACCACCACATGCAGCTGTGATTCAGCCACCCCAAGCATCAGGGGGATGCCAAACATGCCTTCATTGCCGACCAGGGCTACCTCCAGACTGCTGTGACTGTTGACCGGGGTGACCAGTGAAATGAAGCTGTCGATGGGGAAATAGACGTAGTGTATCGTTTCCCCGGGCTCGCACAAGACGTTCCCAAAACCCAACTCGACCTGTTCGCAGCCTGACAGCACATGCTGGCGATCCGCGCGAGACAGAGCGGCGAGCAGGCGGTTTTCAGCGGGGACAGGCTTGGCAGACAACACTTTATTCCTCACTCCGGACAGTAATTAAAAAGTCCCTCACCGGCTGATATCACTGACCACGCTCATATGTATTCCATACCCGGACATGGGATTCCGTGTCTAATTGCCACGACGCTTATCCTGGTGATCGTTCCGGCGATTGTCGTGGCGATCGTCGCGACGATTGCCATGTTGTTCCTGGTATCTCGGGGCATACTTGCTGTTGTACCAGCTATCATTCACAAACAGGACCCGCTGGTTGCAAGCATTGTATTGATGACAATGTTTGCGCCAGTGTTTGGCGTGGTCACGAGGCACTCGCAGATAGATCGGTGGACGATCCATCGGCACCCGCTCGATTGCGATCGGCTGACGATAGATCACCTGCGGCTGCGGATAGCCGCCAATGTCGAGTTGGCCATAGAAGCCCGGCTGGCCGATGCTGATGGAGACGCCAACGTCGGCAGCCAATGCCGAGGCGGAGGCGATAGTCAGTGTTGCTGCAAATAGAATGTGTTTCATGCGGATGCTCCTGGAGATAGTGGTTCTGGTTAAATGTGAAATAGCACGGCAGTTGACCGTCTGTTGCTTTCCTGGGCCAGAAAAATCGATATGTTGTAGTGCCGGTGTCTACTCGCAATGCACACGACAGTCCGGAATGTCGGTTTGGATTATGTGCCCGCAGTTCCAGATCATCTGTGCGGCAGCGAACACAGCGCAACCCCGGCACCTGATATTTGTGCAGGCGGCATTGAAACGTTATCCGTCAAGTCCCGGCAATTCCGAAAAATCACCGCGACCAAACACAGATTGCCTGCACTACGGCCCGGTATCACTAGTTGCTCTGGACCGGTACAACTACCAACGTGCTGCCGGTTTTTCCGGTATCACCCTTGACACCATCATAGCCCGGTGCGCCGGTAGATCCCTGTGCGCCCGTGGTACCTTGGGTTCCGGTATCTCCCTGTGCGCCGGTATAACCCTGGGAGCCAGTATCGCCTTGCGCTCCTGTCATGCCTTGGGCGCCAGTTTCGCCTGCTGGTCCGGCTGGTCCTGCCACCGGAGCGGGTGTCGCCGGAACCGTGACCACGGTGGGCCTGTCGCAGGCGCTCAATCCGAACACGGCTACCAGCGAAGCAATCAATATTGAATTTTTCATGATGTTGTTCCTGTTTAATTGAATGGAATAAATACGCTTGCCCTTCCAGTAATCTGACAGGGCGAAGCAGTTTTCGGCAACAGTGTTATCGAATCGGATTCATGCGCTGGCGACAATTACAGTAGTCAACTCGAACGAATAACCACTGGCGCTGTCGTATCGCCTGAAACAACAAGCTTCCCGATGTTGCAACACTCGGATCAGAATAGATTGAATCGCCGGGTAATTCTGTACGCTGACGAACATAGTGTGAAATTTGATCAGCGTAACTTCTGCAATTGCGGGGGGGTGTTCGTCGGGTCAGGCCTCAAGGCATCTCGTAGGTCGGGCTGAGGCACGAAGCCCAATTTTTTCCGATGGCGTTGTGTTGGGCTTCCTTCGTCAGCCCAACCTGCAGGCAGGTTCAGGGCAGCATGGATTCTGTCACATCCTTGCCGACTCCGCGGTAGCCGGTGAAGCGGCCGGAGGAGTCGAACATCGGTTCCCCGCTCACCATCAGATATTGTTTCGAGCCGTTGGCATTGATCCGGCTGTAGACGAAATCCAGGAACGGTCGTCTTTCCGTAAGATTAGCCACCAGCTTTTCCCGCTCGGCCTCATTCCAGGTCGCCCCCTGGTCATCGCTGGTGTTGCCCAGTTCGTCGTCGACCCGGATGCCGAGCATCTCCAGCACCGGCCCGAAGATCTTGGTGAAGTGCCCGTTTTCATCCTGTTCCCAATACCAGTCGGATGACAGCTCGGTCATGCGGCGAAAGAGCTCTTCGCTTGCACGCAGTTCTTCAGTGCGTTTCAGCACTGTTTCTTCGAGTACCTTGTTGTAATTCTCGAGTTTCTTGTACAGCAGTCGCACTTCCAGCATGTTGTGGATGCGCGTCTTCACTTCGACCAGGTCGAGCGGTTTGGCAATGAAATCTTTTGCGCCGGCAGCGAGCGCGCGCAGCTTGTGATCGGGTTGGGCGGTGATCACGAGCACCGGCAGGTAGTCGTCCGGTTCGGTTTCCTTGAGCGCTTTCATCACCTGGAATCCATCCATGACCGGCATCTGCAGGTCGAGCAGGATCAGGTCGTAATGGTTCTTGTGGTGCATCGCCCACACCTTGGTGGGATCGTTCGTCGATGCAATGGCGGTATAGCCGGCCTCACGCAGCAGTTCCTCCAGCAGAATCACATTGGCTTGCTGATCATCAACGATCAGAATGCCGGCATCAAGAATTTCCTGTTCGCTTATCATTAATGTTGGCCTGGTTTAATGTGCGTCGATTAATCCCGTTTCTGAATATTTCAGTGCAACCTCCAGCGCTTCCATGAATTCATCCACCTTGATCGGCTTGGTCAGATAGCGGAAGAATCCGGCCTCCAGTCCCTTCTCGATATCGCGCAGCATGGCATTGGCACTGATGGCAATGACGGGGATATGCGCCGTTGCCGGGTCGGCGCGCAGGATATTCAGGGCTTCGAGTCCGCTGATGCCGGGCAGGTTGATATCCATCAGGATCACCTCGGGCAGGAAGGTGCGTGCGAACGCGATGCCGAGATTGGCGTCGCGCGCGCTCATCATGCGCAAATGCGGTTGACCCTCGATGATCTGCTCGACCAGCATCAGGCTGGCCGGATTGTCTTCCACATAGAGCAGGGTGCGCTGCGCCGTGTTGTCCGCAGTTCGCTGCGCAACCACATCGGGCAGGATGCTGCCGGTGTCCAGTTGCGGCGAGGTGTCGCGGACCAGTTCGATCCAGAATTCGCTGCCCACGCCGACGATGCTGTCCACGCCGATGGCGCCCCCCATCAGTTCAACCAGTTGTTTGGTTACCACCAGGCCGATGCCGGTCCCTTCCTCGATGCCGCTCTCCTGGCCGAGACGATTGAACGGCTGGAACAGCTGCACCAGTTTTTCCGGGGGCAAGCCGGCGCCGCTGTCCTTGACGCTGATGCGTATGCGTTCCGGGGTGATCGCGGTGCACGCCACCTCGACCGTTCCGTGCTCGCGGTTGTACTTGATCGCATTGGAGATCAGGTTGATCAGGACCTGCTTCACCCGGGTGCGGTCGGCATTGGCAAACCAGGAATCGTCGAAAGGCAGAAAGGTTCAGCTGGATGCCGCGATGGCGTGCCTGCGATTCGGTCATGGACTGGCATTCGCGCATGACATCGGCCAGCGACACCGGCTCCCGGGACAACGACAGTTTGCCGGACTCGATCACCGCGAGATCGAGGATCTCGTTGATCAGTTCCAGCAGGTACCATCCCGCTTTGGTGATCTGCTCCAGCCTGTCGGCCTGGGCGGGCGTGGGCGGCGGTGAGCCGCCCTCCAGCAACTGGGCGAAGCCGAGAATGGCATTCAGCGGGGTGCGCAGTTCATGGCTCATGCTGGAAATAAAAGCCGATTTGGCGAGGCTGGCATTTTCCGCCATCAACTTTGCGTTCTCCAGCTGGATTTTGGTCGCCTGAAGTTGTTCGGCCAGTTTTTGCGCTTCGATCGTGGTGATGACCAGACGTTCATTCACTTGCTGCATCATGATGCCGAGATCGTCGGATGCCGCCTGTTTGCTTTCTGCCTGGTGAAGTTCCTCCTCGCGCGAGGTGACTGACCCTTCACGCAATTGCACGGCATCCTCCCGCGCAGAGACCAATTCCTCGCGGTTTGGAGCGGTCACTTGATTGTTGACGGCAGCGCGGCTTCCCGGTTGACCTGGGTCATCGGTAGCAGAAGCCCCGTCATGGTTATTGCTGTCCATTGCCGCCTTTCATCGACTGGTTCAGGCTACGGGTTGACCATGGGCCGGCCCGTCATGATTCCGTCATACGCGGACAAGGTCTCGCCAATGATGATGCCTTCGTCGGTGATGTCATACAATCGAATATCCTTGCTGTGCTGGCTGCCCCGGACTTTAACGACAGAGAAGGCGCGTTTGAGCTGCCCTTTGATCTCGATATAGCGCTGCACGAGAATGGCGTCGGCGAGAAAAGCACTCCCGAATGGACTGAAGCGCAGATCGGTGTAGCGGTCTTCCAGTTCCGAGGTCATTAATATGGTCATGCCCATGCTGGTCAACTCGGCGATCATCCGGTACAACGATCCGCGAAAATCTTCACTGACCTCGGGAGCCAGTGCCAGTTCGAATCCGGACAGGGAGTCGATGACGACGCGTTTTGCCTGCATTCGGTTAATCATTTCGATCAGGTCATGCAGGGTTTCATCGATCGACAGATCCAGCGAACGCGTGTCGATCACCCCAACCAGTCCCGCGCTGACCATCTTGTTCAGCTGGTTGTTCAGCAGTTGGCTGGGGCTCTTCTCAAACGCTGCAATCACACCGGGTTCGCCACAGCGTACCCCTGCGGCGAGGAATTCCGTCGTCAATATGGTTTTCCCGGAACCTGAAGGCCCGACCACGAGCATCGAATATCCGGTTGGCAGGCCGCCCCCCAGCATTTCATCCAGGCCGGGAATCCCCATCGGAACGCGTTGCGTTTCTGATTCCGCGGCGATAAGTGTCTCATGCGCAACATCGTGCTGGATGATCGCGCGCGGGAATATCTGTATGCCTTTGTCACTGATGCGGAACGTATGCAAACCGGGCGCCTGGGATTGACCGCGAATCTTGACCACTTGCATCTTGCGTACCATGGAATTGCGGTGCAAATTCTGCGAAAGCCACAGGATGCCGTCCGCCACGGTAAACACCGGACTGGATTCCGCTTCCGGCAACATATATTCACCGATCAGAAATGTGGTTGCCTGCCAGCTGGTCATTTGCATGCCCAGCTGCTGTACGAACCGCTGCAGGTCGGACGTTCCCTGTTCCTTCTGCTTTGCTGTCTGCACGACAGATCGAAACGAATCAACGAATACCAGGCTGGGCGAATAGTCTTTCACTTCTTTGGCAATGCGTGACATTGCGCGGTCAAAATTTCCGTCCAGCAGGTCTGCGGACAGGTTGACGAAGCGGATCGATTGATTGACTTTAGTGAGGTCAAAAAAATGAAATTGCTGTTGATAACGGAGCATTTTCAGCGTGGGTTCGCCGAGCACCGTGAAGTACAGTGCCCGATTATCCGGCTCGGCCAGCGAGAACATGATCTGGTGCGCGAGCGTGGTTTTTCCGCTGCCCGGTGTGCCGGCAATCAGGTTGAACGAGAACTCCGGCAGGCCGCCACCCAGAAGATTGTCCAGACCAGGTATGCCAGTTTTCAGGCGCCGTATAATTACCTTACTCATTTCTTGTCTCCTTGTTGACTCTATACGCGGCATCATTCGAGTGCCCGGCCATAAGATCTTCGGCGCCCCATGCCAAATGCAAAATACTGCCGGTTAACTGCTCGCCTATCAACGAGGCCAGGATGTCGGTGAATGTGAGCAGCAGCAATCTGTTTGCAGCGCTGGCCTGCGCAGGCGCTTGTCCTTCGAGGCTGGTTTTCAATTCCGCGAAGCGGTGATCAGTCTGTGGAGATGGTGAGCTGCCCGCAAGCCAGGGAAAAGTTGGCTGGGCAAGGAACAGGCTTCTTGCGTAAAGTGAGTCGAATCCCCCTTCGCCGACGACAGCAATGATCTGGGACGCCAGCAGCTCCCATAAGTAGATTGCGCTAGCTGCACCTTTGTCACTGCGCGGCCCAGTGAGACTTTCGATTATCTGGTGTCGAGACAGCTCGCTGGTTTCCATAGATATATCAGTAATTGGTGGATATCAAAGTCATTGCAGCATATTCCCAATTCACTGTCCGAGATCTGAAGAACATTTGCCGGGCAATGCGCGTCATGCTTCATCAGGCCAGGACCGCGTGCAATTGTTGGTGACAGTATACGCCTGGGTTTGGCGATGTTAATAGTTCGGTGGAAGCTTGATGCAGCCAGGATGATCCAGCTCTGCGGATAAACCTGACCGCCTCTGGCTGCTCCAGCTGCGCTGAGCAAGCGATAACTGGTTGTCAGGTGTGTCGCCTTGATTTATCGGAAGCGACTCATCGCTGAGGCGGCATCGATCCTGTTACATCCTTGCCGACTCCGCGGTAGCCGATAAAGCGGCCGGACGGGTCGAACATCGGTTCCCCGCTCACCATCAGATATTGTTTCGAGCCGTTGGCATTGATCCGGCTGTAGACGAAATCCAGGAACGGGCGCCTTTCCTTAAGATTCGCCACCAGCTTTTCCCGCTCGGCCTCATTCCAGGTTGCCCCCTGTTCATCCATGGTGTAGCCCAGGTCGTCGTCGACCCGGATGCCGAGCATCTCCAGCACCGGCCCGAAGATCTTGGTGAAGTGCCCGTTTTCATCCTGCTCCCAATACCAGTCGGATGACAGCTCGGTCATGCGGCGAAAGCGCGCTTCGCTTGCACGCAGTTGTCCAGTCCGTTTCAGCACCGTTTCTTCGAGTTCCTGGTTGTAATTCTCGAGTTTCTTGTACAGCAGTCGCACTTCCAGCATGTTGCGGATGCGCGTCTTCACTTCGACTATGTCGAACGGTTTGGCAATGAAATCTTTCGCGCCGGAAGCCAGCGCGCGCAACTTGTGATCGGGTTGGGCGGTGATCACGAGCACCGGCAGGTAGTCGTCCGGTTCGGTTTCCTTGAGCGCTTTCATCACCTGGAATCCATCCATGACCGGCATCTGCAGGTCGAGCAGGATCAGGTCGTAGTGGTTCTTGTGGTGCAGCGCCCACACCTCGGCGGGATCGGTCGTCGATGCAATGTTGGTATAGCCGGTATCACGCAGCATCTCCCCCAGCAGGATCACATTCGATTGCTGGTCGTCAACGATCAGAATGCCGGCATCAAGAATTTCCTGTTCGCTTATCATCATGGTTGCCCGGATAAATTATCGTTGATTGGCCCCGTTTCGGAGAATTCCAGCACACGGTCCAAAGCGCCGGTGCGCGCTCCGATGCTATAGTTGTTTTTCCCCGAGCGCTTGGCTTCATACAATGCCTTATCCGCGTTCTTCAGCAGCGTCTCGACATCCTCGCCATGTGCGGGGTAGATACCAACTCCGATGCTGGCAGTCATGTTCACATCGTGACCTTGAATGCTATAGGATTGCGACAGCGCCTGGATTATTTTTGATCCCAGCCTGGCCACACTGTTGGCCTGACTTAATTCCCACATCACGATCACGAATTCGTCGCCGGCCAAACGCGCCACCGTGTCCTCTTCACGCACCGCAGCCGTCAGGCGAGCGGCGACCATGCTTAGCAGCGCGTCGCCTATATCATGACCCAATGTGTCGTTGATCTGCTTGAACCCGTCCAGGTCCAGGTACATCACCGCCATGGTGCGCTTTTTCCTGCGCGCATGGGCGATGGCCAGCTCAAGCCTGTCCAGTAACAGTCGTCTATTCGGCAGGCCGGTCAGTTCGTCATGCAGCGCCATGGATTCCAGCACCTTGTTGGATTCTTCGAGTTTTTTGTACAATATCCGCACTTCCAGCATGTTGTGGATGCGTCTTTTTACCTCGGCCAGGTCAAACGGTTTGGCAATGAAATCTTTTGCGCCAGCGGCAAGCGCGCGCAGCATGTGGTCGGGATTGACAGAGATCACCAGCGCCGGAAGGTAGTCCACCTTATTGGCTTTCTTGAGCGCTGCCATCACCTGGAATCCATCCATGACCGGCATCTGCAGGTCGAGCAGGATCAGGTCGTAATGGTTCTTGTGGTGCATCGCCCACACCTTGGTGGGATCGTTCGTCGATGCAATGGCGGTATAGCCGGCCTCACGCAGCAGTTCCTCCAGCAGGATCACATTGGCTTGCTGATCATCAACGATCAGAATGTAGGCATCAAGAATTTCCTGTTCGCTGATCTTCATGGTTGCACTGTCTTTTCGGGTTCGGTTATTTCTGTACCGGAGAGTTCCAGTATATCGTCCAGCGTTTCCATGAATTCATCCACCTTGATCGGCTTGGTCAGATAGCGGAAGAATCCGGCCTCCAGTCCCTTCTCGATATCGCGCAGCATGGCATTGGCACTGATGGCAATGACGGGGATATGCGCCGTTGCCGGGTCGGCGCGCAGGATATTCAGGGCTTCGAGTCCGCTGATGCCGGGCAGGTTGATATCCATCAGGATCACCTCGGGCAGGAAGGTGCGTGCGAACGCGATGCCGAGATTGGCGTCGCGCGCGCTCATCATGCGCAAATGCGGTTGACCCTCGATGATCTGCTCGACCAGCATCTGGTTGGCCGGATTGTCTTCCACATAGAGCAGGGTGCGCTGCGCCGTGTTGCCCGCAGTTCGCTGCGCAACCACATCGGGCAGGATGCTGCCGGTGTCCAGTTGCGGCGAGGTGTCGCGGACCAGTTCGATCCAGAATTCGCTGCCCACGCCGACGATGCTGTCCACGCCGATGGCGCCCCCCATCAGTTCAACCAGTTGTTTGGTTACCACCAGGCCGATGCCGGTCCCTTCCTCGATGCCGCTCTCCTGGCCGAGACGATTGAACGGCTGGAACAGCTGCACCAGTTTTTCCGGGGGCAAGCCGGCGCCGCTGTCCTTGACGCTGATGCGTATGCGTTCCGGGGTGATCGCGGCGCACGCCACCTCGACCGTTCCGTGCTCGTGGTTGTACTTGATCGCATTGGAGATCAGGTTGATCAGGACCTGCTTCACCCGGGTGCGGTCGGCATTGGCAAACCAGGAATCGTCGAAAGGCAGAAAGGTTAGCTGGATGCCGCGATGGCGTGCCTGCGATTCGGTCATGGACTGGCATTCGTGCATGATGCTGGCCAGTGACACCGGCTCCAGAGACAACGACAGCCTGCCGGACTCGATCACCGCGAGATCGAGGATCTCGTTGATCAGATCCAGCAGGTACCACCCCGCTTTGGCGATCTGCCCCAGCCTGTCGGCCTGGGCGGGCGTGGGCGGCGGTGAGCCGCCCTCCAGCAACTGGGCGAAGCCGAGAATGGCATTCAGCGGGGTGCGCAGCTCGTGGCTCATTTGGGAAAGAAAGATCGATTTGGCGAGGTTGGCTTTTTCCGCCACGAACCTGGCGTTCTCAAGTTCGGCGTTATTATCCTGCAGCTCCTGGTCCAGGCGCTTGCGTTCGGTGATGTCGCGTGCTGCGGCGAACACGCCCTGCAGCTTGCCGTTGCGGTCGTGGAAGGTGGTCGCATTATAGGACACCACCGTTTCCTTGCCGTGCCTGGCATGTGCCGTGAGCTCGTAGTCGGTGATCTTCTTCACGTTCAGCACCAGCTTGATAGCTGCCTCGGCCCGCTCCGGATCGGTGTAATGGCTCTTGAACGGCGCGCCGATCAACTCGTCGCGCGTGCACCCGGTGAGCGCCTCCATCTGCTTGTTAACGTCGGTGATGATGCCGGACGGGTTGGTGGTCATCAGCGCGTCGATATTGGATTCGATCAGGGAGCGCGTGTAGAATTGCTGGTCGCGCAGCCGTTGATCGAGCACCATCTGGTCTGCTTCGACCTGCTTGCGCGCTGTGTTGTCTGTTCCGATCAACAGATAACCGATTATCTTGTGTTCAGCATCGCGCAGCGCCGTGACCGACACGACTGCCGGGAAGCGGCTGCCGTCCTTGCGGATGTAGGTCAATTCGTAAATGTCTTCGATGCCGCGCGAGGCCTTGAACACCAATGCCTCGAAGCCCGGCGCAATCTTTGTCTCAAGCTCCAGGCTCAGTGCCTCGGCGCGTGCGATCACCTCGTGCGGATCGGATATGTCAGCCGGTGTGATCTTGTTCAGCACATCGGTGGCCAGGTAGCCCAGCATGCGCTCGGCGCCAACGTTGAATATCTGGATCACGCCTTTCTCGTCGGTGGCGATACTCGAAAAATTGGCGCTGTTGAAGATCGCATTCTGCAAAGCGCCGGTTATAAGCAAGTCTTCCTGGCGTCGCAGCTCGCTGATGCCCTCCCGCATGTCAGTGGCGGAGCTGAGAATGTCAGGGGCGCAGATTTTCTTGGGCATAGTCAATCTTTGGTAAAGCACGAACTGTATGAGCGCGCCTTGGGTAATGAGTCAATGGATGAATTTTGAGCATCAAATGTGATCAACATAGCGGTTATTCCTGCAACTTTCAGTGTGCTATCGCACATAAGGCGGAATAGCTTTCATCACGAGAATCAGGGCCACGGATCAAGGTTGACCGGCTGCCGGGAATTCCGGGCGGCGTACATCGTTGAGTAATCGGCCGTATTCGTTTTTGACCACTGCATAGCATTCGCATGCGCGTTTCTCCATGCCTGACCGATCCAGCACGGTGATATGGCCACGGCGGTAACGAATCAACCCCGATTGCTGCAGATGCCCGGCTGCCTCGGTGATGCCTTCGCGCCGGACGCCGAGCATGCTGGCAATCAATTCCTGCGTCATGGTCAATTCATTCGAGGGCAGGCGATCGAGGGTGGACAACAGCCAGCGACACAATTGCTGCTCCACCGAATGATGCCGGTTGCATACCGCAGTCTGGGATATCTGTGTCATCAGTGCCTGGGTGTAACGCAGCATCAAACGCATCAGCCGTCCGCCGCGATTGAATTCCTCCATCAGCAGCCGTCCTTTCAAGCGGTAACCGAAACCCGCAGTCTGCACGGTGGCCAGGCTGGGCGTGGTATCGCCGCCCATGAAAAGCGAAATCCCGAATACGCCCTCATTGCCGACGCCCGCGATCTCGGCCGTGGAGCCGTTTTCCATGTTGTAGTGCAGCGATATGATCGCGGTGGTCGGGAAATACACATGCTGCAATTGGGCGCTGGATTCGCACAGGACTTCTCCGAGCGGCATCGAAACCAGTTCCAGTTGGGGAGAAAAGCGCTCGAATACTTCCGCCGGCAGGGCGGCGAGAAGGTGGTTCTGGTCGGGGGAATGCCGTGTGTGGGTGCTGGCGACCATTTGTTCGTCTCCGGAGCGTGCAACTGACAGGGTCAAAGTTCAACAGCAGCGGGATAACAAGGGTTGAGGATGTTAAGGGCTACATCATTGCGAGCCAGTATAGCACCGATACCAGATTGGTAACTTGATCGTGGCGTTTCAGCCTGGCCAGGCGCCGAACTCGCTGAGGCCGAACCGGGTCAGGACGAGGTCAGCCCGTTCGAACTTATTCCTGCTTCGGGAGGTGTTCATTTGGCTGCGGGGCACTTTTTTTCTGGCGCATCTTCAGCAACTGCATCACATAGCCGGACAGGCTGTAGCTGAAGAACAGCATGAACAGGATGCTGGGCGGATCGACCGAGATGAAGATGAAGAACAGCGCGAACAGGAAGATGACGATGAATGGTACGCTCTTGCGCATGTTGATGACCTTGAAGCTGTAGTAGGGCAGGCTGCTGACCATGCTCAGGCCGGCAAACACCGTCAGCGCGCAAGCGTACCAGCGCACGTCCTGCCCGCTGTAAATCGTTGTCCAGCATGACCCAGATGAAGCCCGCGATCAGTGCCGCGGCAGCCGGGCTGGGCAGGCCCTGGAAGTAGCGCTTGTCGACCACGTCGATGTTGGTGTTGAAGCGCGCCAGGCGCAATGCCGTGCCGGCGCAATAGATGAAGGCGGCGAACCAGCCCCACTTGCCCAGTCCCTTGAGCGCCCATTCGTAGGCGATCAGGGAAGGCGCCACGCCGAACGAGACCATGTCGGACAGGCTGTCGTATTCCGCGCCGAATTCGCTCTGGGTGCGGGTCAGGCGCGCCACGCGGCCGTCCAGGCCATCCAGTATCATGGCGATGAAGATGGCCACGGCGCGAATGCTCGAACTTGCCGTTCATCGCCTGCACGATGGCGTAAAACCCGGCAAACAGCGCTGCCGTGGTGAACAGGTTGGGCAGCAGGTAGATGCTGCGCCTGCGCAAGTTGGTCGGTTTGCGTTCGTCAGTTGGCCATGATATTCAGCCATGTTAAAGCTGAGCCAGTATGGTGGTGGTGGCGGACTACTTTATCACCGATGGCAACCCTGACGGTAGCCGTCAACGGCAGGTACACATCCACGCGCGAACCAAAGCGGATGAAGCCATAGCGTTGGCCGCGCGTGAGCAGTCGCCGGTCTTTGACGTAGCACAGGATGCGGCGCGCGATCAGCCCGGCCACCTGCACGCATGGTGATGGTCTGCCCATCGCCGGTCTGGATCATGACCGCATTGCGCTCGTTCTCGGTCGAGGCCTTGTCGAGGTCGGCATTGACGAATTTACCGGGGAAATATTGCAATCTTCTGTATCGTGCCATCGACCGGGCTGCGGTTGGAATGCACATTGAACACGTTCATGAACACGCTGACCATGATCGCTTCGCGTTCGCGCATAGGGATCCTGCGTGCGCTCGACCTTGACGATGCGGCCGTCCGCCGGCGACAGCACCGCGCCGGCCTGCTGCGGGATCGCCCGCGGCGGATCGCGGAAGAACTGCAGCACGAACAGCGCAATGATCCACACCGGGATCGACCAGGCAGCGCACCAGAACGGTGGCCGCGACAGCCAGCACCAGCGCGATCGCCAGGAACGGCCAGCCCTCGCGGGCGATGATGGGGTGGGGATAGTGAGTTCATTAGTCGCTAGTCGATAGTCGTTAGTAGCTAGTTTGAGTTGTCCGCTGCGCGGGTTTAACTACCAACTAACGACTAACGTCTACCGACTGCCTTTAGTTCTTCGACTGATCCACCAGCTTGTTCTTGCTGATCCAGGGCATCATCGCGCGCAGCTGGCCGCCGACGACTTCGATCGGATGCTCGGCGTTGAGGCGGCGGCGTGCGGTCATCTCCGGATAGTTGGTGCGGCCTTCGAGGATGAACTGCTTGGCGTAGGAGCCGTTCTGGATGTTTTTCAGGCATTCCTTCATCGCGGCGCGGGCCTGGTCGGCGATCACGCGATGACCGGTCACGTATTCGCCATATTCCGCGTTGTTGGAGATCGAGTAGTTCATGTTGGCGATGCCGCCTTCGTACATCAGGTCGACGATCAGCTTGAGTTCGTGCAGGCATTCGAAATAGGCCATCTCCGGTGCATAGCCGGCTTCGGTCAGCGTCTCGAAACCGGCCTTCACCAGTTCCACCGCGCCGCCGCACAGCACGGCCTGCTCGCCGAACAGGTCGGTCTCGGTCTCTTCGCGGAAGTTGGTCTCGATCACGCCGCCCTTGGTGCCGCCGTTGGCTGCCGCGTAGGACAGCGCAACATCCTTGGCCTTGCCGGTCTTGTCCTGGAACACCGCGATCAGCGTCGGCACGCCGCCGCCCTTGAGGTATTCGGAACGCACGGTGTGGCCCGGGCCTTTCGGCGCGATCATGATCACGTCCATGTCGGCGCGCGGCACGATCTGGTTGTAATGGATATTGAAGCCGTGTGCGAAAGCCAGCGCCGCGCCCGCCTTCATGTTCGGTGCGACATGCTTGTAGTACACGTCGGGCTGTTGCTCGTCCGGCAACAGCATCATCACCACGTCGGCGTTCTTCACCGCATCGGCGATCTCCGCCACCTTGTGTCCGGCGCCTTCGGCCTTTTTCCAGGAAGCGCCGTCACGGCGCAAGCCGACGGTCACGTTCACGCCGGATTCCTTCAGGTTCTGCGCATGGGCATGGCCCTGCGAGCCGTAACCCACGATGGTCACCTGTCTGCCCTTGATCAGGGAAAGGTCTGCGTCTTTGTCGTAATAAACTTTCATGATTGTCCTCGTTGATAAAAATTAGTTGTCAGACGTTAGACATTAGTCGTTAGTTGTGTTGTCCGCTGCGCGGGTTTAACTACCAACTAACGACTAACGTCTAACGACTGCTTCTTAACGACTGCTTCAAAGTTTCAAAATCCTGTCCCCGCGCCCGATGCCCGATGCGCCGGTGCGCACCGTTTCCAGGATCAGGCTGCGGTCTATGGCCTGCAGGAAACTGTCCAGCTTGTGAACCGGTGCCGGTCAGTTCGATAGTGTAGGAATTGGCGGTCACATCGATGATGCGGCCGCGGAAGATGTCGGCCATGCGCTTCATTTCTTCGCGTGCCTGCGCCCACAGCCAGCACCTTGACCAGCATCAGTTCGCGCTCCATGATGGTCGCCTTCGTTCAGGTCCATCACCGCGACCACCTCGACCAGCTTGTTGAGCTGCTTGTTGATCTGCTCGATCACTTCGTCGGAGCCGCTGGTGACGATGGTCATGCGCGACATGGTCGGGTCTTCGGTCGGCGCCACGGTGAGCGACTCGATGTTGTAGCCGCGGGCCGAGAACAGCCCGGCCACGCGCGACAATGCGCCGGCCTCGTTTTCCATCAGCAGTGAAATGATGTGTCGCATGTTAAAAAAAGTAATCCGATATGTTGTTCAATATTGAGCTTGTAGCTGGTAGCTGGTGGCCGGTAGCAAAACCGGTTGGCTACCAGCTACGAGCCACGAGCTACCAGCTAGCTACAAGTCCTCCGCCAGTATCACTTCGGACAGGCCCTTGCCGCCGGGCACCATGGGGAACACGTTCTCGGTCGGGTCGGTCTGGAAATCCATGAACACCAGGTCGTTCTTGCGCGAAAACGCTTCCTTCAGCGCTGGTTCGACATCTGACGGTTTTACGATCTGCATGCCGATGTGGCCATAGGCCTCAGCCAGCTTGACGAAATCGGGCAGCGCATCCATGTAGGATTCGGAATAGCGGTTGCCGTGGAAGAATTCCTGCCACTGCCGCACCATGCCCAGATAACGGTTGTTCAGCGAGACGACCTTGACCGGGATGCGGAACTGCTTGCAGGTGGACAATTCCTGGATGTTCATCTGGATGCTGCCCTCGCCGGTGACGCAGGCCACGGTCGCATCCGGGTGCGCCAGTTTCACGCCCATCGCGGCGGGCAGGCCGAAGCCCATGGTGCCCAGTCCGCCGGAATTGATCCAGCGCCGCGGCTGGTCGAACTTGTAGTACTGCGCCGCCCACATCTGGTGCTGCCCCACGTCCGAGGTGACATAGGCATCGCCGCCGGTGATCTCATACAGTTTCTCGATCACGAACTGCGGCTTGATGACTTCGTCGGAATTCTTGTATACCAGGCAGTTCCTGCTGCGCCATGCATCGATCTGTTTCCACCAGGCAGCCAGCGCCGGCGCATCCGGCTTCTACTTGCTGCTGGTGAGCAATGCCTGCATGCCGCCCAGCACATGCGCCACGTCGCCGACGATGGGAACGTCCACCTTTACGCGCTTGGCGATGGATGAGGGATCGATATCGATGTGGATGATCTTGCGTTTTTCCTGGTTGAAATGCGCCACATTGCCGATCACGCGATCGTCGAAGCGCGCACCCACGGCCAGCAGCACATCGCAGTGCTGCATCGCCATATTGGCCTCGTAGGTGCCGTGCATGCCGAGCATGCCGACGAACTGCTGGTCGGTCGCCGGATAGCCGCCCAGCCCCATCAGGGTGTTGGTGCAGGGGAACCCCAGCAGTCGCACCAGTTCGGTCAGCTGCCTGGACGCATCGGACAGGATCACGCCACCGCCGGTATAGATCATCGGGCGCTTGGCTTCCAGCAGCAATTGCACCGCCTGTTTGATCTGGCCAGCGTCGCCATTTTGCGCCGGGTGGTAGGAGCGCACGTTCACCGTGGCGGGATAGCTGAATTCCGTTTTCTGGTTCGACAGGTCCTTGGGGATATCCACCAGCACCGGGCCGGGTCGCCCGCTCTTGGCCAGGTAGAATGCCTTCTTGATGGTGCCGGCCAGGTCCTTGATGTCTTTCACCAGGAAATTGTGTTTCACGCAGGGGCGGGTGATGCCGACGGTATCCACTTCCTGGAAAGCATCCTCGCCGATGTAGTTGGTCGGCACCTGGCCGCTGATGATCACCAGCGGGATGGAATCCATATAGGCGGTGGCGATACCGGTCACGGCATTGGTCGCGCCGGGGCCGGAGGTTACCAGCGCCACGCCGACCTTGTCGGTCGAGCGCGAATATCCATCGGCGGCATGGACTGCCGCCTGTTCGTGGCGAACCAGGATGTGCTTGACCTTGTCTTGGCTGAACAGGGCATCATAAATGAACAAAACCGCACCACCGGGATAACCGAATACGTACTCGACCCCCTCTTCCTGTAAACACCTGATGGCTATTTCCGCGCCCGTCAGTTCCATATCTTGAGCTACCTTGGCATGCATTGATTGAAGGACCGTGCAAGATAAAGGTTAGGCCCGTTTTGGTCAACCCCGTTGCTGTACCGGGAAAGTGCTAATCGCGCCCTCATTGTCGAAATTTGTTAATATTTGGAACCTTCCAATCTGGCTGAAACCAAACTGACAAATCGCGACGAATTACTGGTTTTTCTTGCCGAGGTCGAGCGCCGTGCTTTCAAACAGGCGGTGTTTGCCGTTCGGGATGAGCATGTTGCGCTGGACATTGTTCAGGATGCCATGATCAAACTCGTCACAAAATACGCGTCCAGGCCTGCTGAAGAATTCCCGCTGATATTCCAGCGCATCCTGCAAAACACGATCCGCGACAGCAATCGGCGGCAAAGGGTGCGCTCGAAATGGATTACCCTGTTTTCGTCATTTACGGCGCAACACGATGATGAAGATCATGACCCGCTTGATACCCTGCCCAGTTTCGGGCGCGATAGCGAAAATTCCGTTCCCGAAGCCGCCCTGGAGCAGACGCAGCTTATTGGGTTGATTGAAGAAGCATTAATGGACTTGCCGGCGCGTCAACGCGAAGCCTTTCTGCTGCGTTATTGGGAAGACATGGATACTGCTGAAACCGCTGCGGCAATGGGCTGCTCGGAAGGGAGTGTCAAGACGCACTGTTCGCGGGCTACGCATGCTTTGGCTGATGCTTTGCGCAAGAAAGGGGTCAATTTATCATGAAAGACAATATCTTCCAGAAAAATGTCAGGCAGGCACTCGATCGATCCGCAGGCCGGATCGACCAGGCCACGCTGGTAAAATTGCGCGAGGCGCGCAGCAACGCCATGGAGCGCTTTGACGCGCATGTTGCGGAGCCGGTATTTGCCTGGGCTGGCTGGTCAGGGTGGGCGGCACGGTCCCACCGCACCCTTTATTATTGGCTTGCCATCATCCTGCTGGTGGTCTCCGCGCTCAATGGTGTCGCTTACTGGCAGCATGTGCGGGACAATGATGACGTTGAAGCCGACATTGCCATACTGACGGATGACATGCCAATTGACGTTTATCTGGATTAAGCAAGACATGAAGCGTGTGATTCGCGGCATGCTCTTGCTTGCCGCAGTGGGTTTGCCCTGGTTACCGGCGATCGCCGAAGCACAGCCATGGTCGGAACTTACCGCAATACAGCGGGAAGCATTGGCGCCTTTGTCCGAGACCTGGGTCACGATGGATGATCAGCAGCGAGAGCATTTCCTGAAACTCGCCAGCCACTATCCGGAGCTATCGCCGAAGAAAAGATTGCGCATGCGCGAGAACCTGGTTGCATGGAGCAAGCTGACTCCGGAACAGCGCAAGAATGCCAGGAAAAATTACCGCGCTTTCAGTCAGATACCCGAGCCTCAGCGCAGGGAAGTGCGTGAGATGGTGCGCGAGCAGCAAACGCAAAATGGCGGTTCTGTCAGCAATCCGGATGCCCCCGGTCGATAGCCTGCGGCAGCGTTCGCTTTATCGAGTTTCAGCCTTTATTGAACTGGCTGCCCCAGATGAATTCCTTCAGCATGCCGAGTTCGGAAGAGGTGTGGCCGACGCTTTCCTGCAACCGAACATTCTCGTCCCTCAGATAATCCATCATGAACTTGACCTTCAAGTGGGTTCTGACGCGCGCAGCCACAACCGGTGCGCTGATGGGTTTGTGTATGAAGTCCGATGCGCCAACCGAGAATCCAAGCGCTTCGTCTTCGACATCGTTCTTTGATGTGATGAAGATGACCGGAACATCTGCCAGCTTCGGATCGGCTTTCAACCGGCGGCAAGTCTCGAAACCGTCGATTTTTGGCATCATGATGTCGAGCAGAATCAGGTCGGGAGGATAGTCAAGCGCGTATGCAATCGCATCATCGGGATCGCTGAGCAATTTCAGCGCATAATCCTTCGCCAGGATCGCCTCCATAATCATCAGATTTTCCGGGGCGTCATCCACTACCAATATCGTGGGCCGTGCTGCAGATACTTCCATTTTGGTCTCCTCAAAGGTAAGCCATTATAATCTTGTGCGGCACACAAAACCAAGGCGGATCAGAATTCGCGGTTCCCTTGATAAGGTAGCTTGTGTCAGTTTGATTTTATTCAAGAGCCACAGTACAAATCTGCCTCGGACAATCTCTATCCGAATACAATTGCAATTCATCGGGCAGTCATCTTGATGATCTATGCTTCATGAGAATAAGTCATCGAGTCTACCAAAATGCCTGTGTTAATTCCAGATTCTGGCGTTTGGACTTGCCCGATCGATCATCGGGATATTCGATATCAGGAGCCATTATGGCCATAAAACTCAGACTCGTTGTGTTTCTCCTCTTTGCCGCGGCAGCTGCCGATGTTGCGGCAGCCGATTCGGGCCAGTCGATGTTCACTTTCAGCGGATTCGGATCACTGGGCTTGTCGCATTCCAGTGAGAGCCGGGGGGATTACGTTCAGGATAGCGGTATTCCCAAGGGGCCTGGACTGAGCGAGAACTGGTCGACTGCCAATGACAGCCGGATAGCAGTGCACCTGGCGGCTGATTTCACGCCTAAAGTCTCGGCCGTTCTCCAGGTTATTTCCGAATATCACATCGGCAATACTTTCCAGCCAGAGGTCGAATGGGCCAATGTGAAATATGCATTCACGCCGGATATCTACATCCGGATAGGGCGGACAGAATTGCCGACTTTCCTGGATTCCAAAAACAAGGATGTCGGCTACAGTTATCCTTGGGTTCGTCCGCCGCTTGAGCTTTACCATCAACTTGCGATCTCGAGCAGCGATGGGATCGATGCCATGTACCGCCTGGAGATCGGGGAGGCGAGGAATTCGATCAAGGCCGTTTTCGGCAGAAACGAAATTGAACGCGTGACCAGTTCATCGACCTCAAGGAATATGTGGGGGATTTTCGATGTGATTGAATATGGCCCTGCGACATTCAATATTGGCTACCAGGAACGTGAGTCTGCCTCCAAAAATCTCACCACCGAGATAACCGGGCCGTGGGTCAGGAACAGCGATCTGTCCTTTGGAGCAAGTTATGACCCGGGTGACTGGTTTGTGATATCCGAGTGGATGCAGCGCAAATCGACCTACAAGGTTGGTGCAATGTATGTCAGTGCCGGTTACCGGGTGAAAAAATTCACTCCCTTCCTGACCTACAGTCAAAATAGCCCGGGTTCATTCCTGCCGGGAATCGCCGCGCCATCTCCGAACACCATTCGGCTGGCTGGCAGGACGCAGAGTACTGTCAGCATGGGCGTTCGCTGGGACTTCAGGAATAATACCGATTTGAAGTTGCAATACGATCAGGTCAGGCCTGGTAACGATTCAAACGGTTTCCTGGTGAATGTGCCGGCGGGAGTAAATCTGAGTGGGACAAGGTTTCATGTTATTACTGCGGTGGCAGATTTCGTGTTCTAGGCACGGAGTGCAATGTGAAGCCACTAACAAAACTCCAAGCTTGTGTCAGCCTCGTACTGCTTCCTGCCATATTCGGGATGGCAGCAAGGGCTAATGCGGATGTGGTCGTTATTGTTTCTGCCCAGAACCCCATCTCCAGCCTGACTGCCGCGCAGACTGCACGGATCTTCCTTGGCAAAACCAACAACTTTCCGAATGACAGTGCTGCCACTCCCTTCGACCAGCTTGCGGGTAGTTCGGCCAGAAATGAGTTTTATTCCAAAGTGGTCCGCAAGAGCAACGCCCAGCTCTCCGCATACTGGGCTAAAGTCATTTTCACCGGCGATGGTCGCTCTCCGGAAAAACTGGAAAACGACGCGGCAGTCATCAAGGCTGTCGCTGGCGACCCAAGCGCCATCGGTTATGTCAACAAGAGCGCTGTCGACAATAGTGTCAAGGTCGTCCTTGATCCCATGACAGAACTGCCGGGCAAATGAAAAATTTTATTCGCAATTCGTTGTCATGGAAGCTGTTGCTGGTTCCCATTGTTGCCTCGATCAGCTTCGCCGGGTACCTGGCTTATTCATCCTTGATGCTGTCAAAGGAAAGCGCCCTGCTTGAGGATCTGCGCGATATTGATCTTCCGATACTCGATGCGGCCGAGAAGAATCTCTACGATCATGAGCGGCTTGTTGGTGCGCTGGATTCGGCAGCCGCAACCGGAGAAATGGAGATCCTGGACATCGCCAGGGAAAAGGCATCCGCAATACGGGCACGCTATGAAACCCTGGAAAAAGTGGATTCGGAGCGCAAGGACAGGGTTGAAAAGCTGAAGTCCGAGTTCAGTACCTACTTCGCCCTGGCGCTTGACGTGTCAGCGCGGATGGCGACCAAGGAAAATCTTTCCGTTGGGCAGCAGATCAAGGACATGCGGACAGCGCGCGACACCTATTTGTCTGATGCTGTGGCATACAAGATTCTTGCCGAGCATGATTTCCAGGATGATGTGAGCACTGCTATCGAAAGATCGGCGCGTGCGCAGAAATGGGGTGCCGGTATCGGCACGATCATGCTGGTCATCATTGTGCTGCTTACGGTACGGGTCACGCGCGGCATTCTGAGTCTGGAAAAAACAGTCGCAGAACGGAGCAAGATGCTGGGGAAGGTCAACAGCGAACTCGAGCTCGAAATCAGGAAACTGAAAGCCGCCGAGGAGGCCAAGAGCCAGGCGGAAGCAGCCAGCCAGATCAAGGATGAATTCCTGGCCAACATGAGCCATGAACTGCGCACGCCGATGAGCGCAGTCATCGGCTTGAGTCACCTGTGCCTGCAGACGGACATGACCGGGAAGCAGCGTGATTACCTGCAGAAAATTCATGGTGCGTCAAAATCCCTGCTGGAGATTCTCAACGACATTCTGGACATCTCCAAGATCGGAGCCGGAAAGATGGAGATGGATCAAAGGCCCTTCGATCTGGAAGAAGTGATGGACAATCTGGCCACTATCGTGGGTCATAAAGCGCACGAAAAAAATCTTGAATTCATCCTGGATACCTCCCTCAACGTCCCCTCCAGTCTGATCGGCGATCCCTTGAGGCTGAGCCAGATATTGATCAATCTGGCCGGTAACGCGGTCAAATTCACCGACCATGGCGAGGTGGTCGTGCGTACCGAAATGGAACGGGATGCGGGTGATTTTGCGGTCCTTCGCTTCACTGTGGAAGACACGGGAATCGGCATGGCAAAGCAGGATATAGCCAAGCTGTTCCAGCCATTTACCCAGGCAGACACCAGCATCACCCGAAAATTCGGTGGCACCGGCCTGGGTCTGACCATCAGCAAGCGCCTGGCCGAGATGATGGGGGGGAACATCCGCGTGGAAAGCACCCCGGGGACAGGTTCGAAATTCATCTTCACCGCGCGCTTTCGCAAGGCTGAAAAACAAATGAGCAATCGCCAGATTGCGCATGACAATTTCCACAATCTGCGAGTCCTTGCAGTTGATGATAACGAAAGCAGCCTGCAGATCCTGAAGGACTATCTTGAAGCGTCATTCTTGAGCACAGCCGTTGCCAGCAATGGCCAGGAAGCCCTGGATACGATACTCCGGGCAAGCGATCAGGGGGCGCCTGTTGACCTGGCGATCATCGACTGGAAGATGCCGCAAATGGATGGTATTGAATTGGCGCAAAAGATCGCGGAGATGCCGGACTTGCGTGTCAGGCCAAAAGTCTTGCTGGTCTCGGCTTACATCCATAATCAGATGTTGCCGCATCTTGATGAGCAGGTGGTGAATGGCATACTGGAAAAACCCCTCCAGCCAAGCAACTTGTATGACGCTATCGCCAAGATATTCAGAATGGATGCGTCGACGACAGGCAGGTTTGCATTCGGTTCGCAGTTCAATCCTGAGCTCGTCACTCGTATCCGTGGCGCAAGCATACTTCTGGTGGAGGACAATGAGATCAACCAGCAAGTGGCGCAAGAGCTGCTGGAAAGTTTTGGCGTCACGGTGATGGTTGCCGGGAACGGACTGGAAGCGATTGCGTTGCTGCAGGATGAGCAATTCGATGGCGTCCTGATGGACATACAGATGCCGGTGATGGACGGCGTCAGCGCTACCCGCGAGATACGAAAGGACCCGAAGTTTTCCAGGTTGCCGATCATTGCGCTGACCGCCAATGTGATGGTCAGCGAGCAGAATGAATTCCTGGATGCCGGGATGAATGACCATATCGGCAAACCCATCGATCCGAACCGACTGGTTGCCACGCTGGCAAAATGGGTGCATCCGACCCGAACAGTGGAGGATATTCCTGTCGTGAAAGCGGCTCCCGTTTCCGCGCCCGGGCCGCTGCCGGATCTGCCGGGAGTAAAAGTGGCTGAAAGTGTGCGCCGCATAGGCGGGGACGCATCGCTGTATTGCTCGCTGCTTAACACTTTCCGGACCAATGAGCGGAATTTTGTGCAAAGAACCCGGGAAGCACTGGCCGCAGATGATGCGAAAGTTCCAGAAAGACTGGCGCACACCCTGCGCGGGATTGCGGGCACCATCGGCGCGGAAACCCTGCAAAATCACGCCGGGTTATTGGAGAGCAGCATCAAGAAAGGAGCAGTTCATGATATCGAACCGCAGCTTGTCCAGATAGGACTGGAGCTTGAAATGCTGATCGCCGACATAGACCGGGCGCTCGAGTCGCGCAGCTCGATCGGCTGAGCGTTCCGCATTTTTCCATCTGCATCGCAGATTCCGGCGTTAATGCTCGAACAGATCGCAGAACTGCCACTGACTATCATGAATCGAATTTGTTTTGAGATATATCGGATTATCTTGTCATAATGGCCACATATAATATTATCGTCTCAGCAAACACCAGGAACTCGCTGGATATTTCCTGCGACCAAAACGAAACACGTCTTCATTTTCATGGTTATCAGGCGGAATAAAAATGGAAACCCACCTTGGTCGGTACGAAATTCTCGAGGAGTTGGGGCGGGGTGAAATGGGCGTTGTCTACAAGGGCTATGATCCGCTGATAGACCGTTTTGTCGCGATCAAGACGATAGACCTGGAAAAACTGGACGAGAAACAAAAGGAGGAATACAAGGCCCGATTCTATCTGGAGGCCAAGGCGGCAGGACGATTGAATCACCCAAACATCATTACTGTCTATGACTTGGGCAGAAAGGGCAATATCGCCTATATCGCGATGGAGCTGATGGAGCGACTGGACCTGCAGAGCATAATCCAGGAACAGCGGCCGCTGACTATTGTCGAGAAACTGGATATCGCATTTCAGGTGGCGCAAGGACTGGCTTATGCACATGAGCATGGTGTTGTGCATCGTGACATCAAGCCTTCAAACATCATGGTATTGAGAGGAAGGCACGTCAAGATCGCCGACTTCGGCATAGCGAGAATGGAATCTGCCTTGTGGCGCACGGAGTCGGGCAAGGTTATCGGGTCGCCGCTGTATATGTCTCCTGAACAGATCCAGTCCCAGTCAGTCACCCCCCGTTCGGATATTTTTTCATTTGGTACGGTACTGTACAGGTTGATGACGGGCAAATTTCCATTTCACGGAGATAATGTCAACGCGGTATGGTACAAGATCATCAATGAAGATCCTCAAAAGCCCAGTTCATTGAATCATGAGATTCCGGATGAACTGGATCGTATCGTAGCCAGGTGCCTTGCCAAAAAACCTGAGGATCGCTATTTGAACGCCAATGAGCTGGCGGCAGACCTGCACTCCTGCCGCAGGCAGTTGTCGCTTGCCAATACCGGCACAGACCTCGGTAGTAACTATTTTGAAGAGGTCGGGGCGACCAATGGATGGAAGATCACCAGGGCGAAACTGATCTGGATCATCGTCTTGACCGCGCTTGTTTCGGTCGGCCTGTATGCCCTGATCGACCGGGTATTCATCGCTTAACGTCGCTCGGTCCACCACAGCATTGCCGCTGCCAGCAACAGGAACAAGACCGGCATCAGCATGGCGCTCAACAACGGTTGCCAGTCATTGATTGCACCCAGGCTGGCGAACAGGCGTCCGAGAAAATGGAAGGACAGGCCCAGCACGATGCCGAGGAAGATTTTCGAACTGACACCGGCTTCGCGCCTGTGGTGTGCGGCAAACGGCAGGGCGAGCAACAACATGATCAACACGGCAGACGGATACAGCAACTTGTTCCACATGGCGATTTCATAGCGCGCGGTAGCCTGGTGGTTGTCGCGCAAGTGCTGGGTATATTGGTACAGGTTCCATGCAGACATCTGCTCCGGCACCACCAGCAGCACGGTGAGCAGGGTAGGGTTGAGCGCGGAATGCCATTCCATGGTGGGCTGGCTATTGCTGGTCGTGCCTTTCGTGCCGAACAGGGTTTGTGTTACATCGCCCAGGTTCCAGCGGCTGTCGTTTACATAGACGGCGCGTTTGGCAGTGGTGATGCTGCTCAGGTGATAACTGGGATCGAATGCATAGATGCTCACGTTCAGCAGTGAAGTATCCGGCATCACATTCTTGACATTTACAAAATTGGTTTCGTCCTTTACCCAGACGCCCGAGCTGAATTCCTTTACCGTTACCTCGGACTTTTGCGCCTTCAGTCGCAGGCTTTGCGCCATGCGCTCACTGGGCGGGGCCAGCAACTCGCCGCACATATAACTCAGCAGCACCAGCGGCAGGCCGATCTTGAGCAGGGCAACCACCATCTGCTTCAGCGAGGCGCCGGAGGAGCGATAGATGACCAGTTCGGAATTCGAGGCCATCTGCACCAGCGCAAAGATGGCGCCGATCAGGATCGCCACCGGGAACAGGTCATAGATATGGCTGGGGATGGTCAGCAGCACGAACAGCAGGACGTAGCCGATGCTGTAATCGCCCTGGCCCATCATGCTCAATTCGTGGATCAGGTCGAGAAAGGAAAACAGCATCAGCAAGGCGGCAAATACCAGTGCGATGCTGGCGTAGATCTCTCGCGCCATATAGCGGGTGAGCAATCTCATCGCTTCAGCCTTTTCAGCGAAAATACCGACATGCGCTGATAGAACAGCGCGACCATCAATACGAACATCAATGCGTGGATACCCACCAGGCCGCTTATCGGCCCCATCTTCTGCTGCCCGACCCAGGCATTGGTCAGGCTGATCATGTTGTTGTAGATCATGTATAGCACCAGTGCCATGACCAGATTGAGCGAGCGGCCGGCGCGCGGGTTGACATAAGCCAGTGGAATGGCCAGCAGCGCCAGGATCAATGCGCTGAGCGGAAGGCCGAGTCGCCATTCAAGTTCCGACAGGTTCCAGCTGCTGGGTTCGCGCAACAGGCGCAGGGTCGAATAGGATTTCACTGACGGCGCCTGCTGCCGGGTCTCCACCGTTTCTATGCGCATCGAATAGCGCTCGAACTCGACGATCTTGAAATCGCGCTGTCCCGGTATCCCTTCATAGCGGGTGCCGTTCAGCAGCACCAGGAAGCGATCGCCATTGGCCGCCGTTGTCTGGCGGCCTTCCTTGGCCACCATGATGCCGGATTTTCCGTTCTCCACCGACTGCACGAAGATGTTGCCGACCCGGTTCTGGCCCATGTCGACATTCTCGATGAAATAAACCCGGTCAGCCTGCTTTGATTCCCTGAATGCGCCCGGCGTGGCAGCCGTCACATCATCACGGCTGTCAAGCTGGTGCTGGTATTCCTCCGCCTTGGTCAGGGCCCAGGGTGACAGCACCAGGCTGAGCAGGGCGATGGTGCCCGCCACCGGCAGCGCGTACCATAGCACCGGCCGGATCCAGCTCGTCAGCCCGATGCCGGTACAGAACCACACCACCATCTCGTTGTCGCGGTAACAACGCGACAACACCAGCAGCACCGACAGGAACAGGCTGATTGAAAGCAGCACCGGCAGGTAATTCAAGCTGGCAAAACCCATCAGCACCAGCACGCCTTCGACAGCCAGCAAACCGATGGCCGAATCCCCCAGCAGGCGGATCAGTTGGGAAAACACTACAATGCTGAGCAGGATGACGAACACCAGCAGCCCGGTAACGGCAAATTCGCGCACCAGGGCGCGTTGAAACACCCCGGATCGCGCTGGCACGGCGTCTGGTCGTTTTGACTTTTGGTCGGAAGATTGCGGATAATCCAGCATCTGTAATGGGCGCCAGGTTACAAACTATGGCACATCACCATAGCCAACTTTGGATACAAAAAATCACGGGGCCAGGCCAGTCTTGAGATTCATTCCGCTTGAACAGTAATTCAATTTATCATCCGTTGCAAAATGCTGCATATGAAAAGGAGAAGCAGGTGGAATTTAGCATAAAACCAGGTAACCCGGAAAAGCTGCGCAGCGATTGCGTGGTAGTGGGCGTGTTCGAGGGCGGCAAGCTGTCGGCTGCGGCGCAGACGCTGGACAAGGCGTCCAGGCATTACCTGCGCGACGTCATCGCGCGCGGCGACATGAGCGGCAAATCCGCTTCCACCTTGCTGCTGCACAACGTGCCGCACCTGCCATGCAAGCGGGTGTTGCTGGTCGGCCTGGGCAAGGCCGGCGAATTGAACGGCAAAACCAGCCAGGAGGTGTTGCGCGCGGCTTTTCGCGCGGTGAAATCAACTCAGGCACAGGATGTGGTGCTGTACTGCCTGGACGAAGCCATCGCGCGCGATTCGGGCTGGGTGATCAAGCAGGCGGTGCTGGCAGCGCACGAGACCGCTTACCGTTCCGATGGATTGAAAAGCAAGCACGACAAGCCGGGCAAGTTGCACAAGGTCTGTTTCGGGCTGCTCGATGGCAAACCGCCCGCCGCATTGAAGCAGGTCATGGAGCAGGCAGTCGCCATCGCGCATGGCGTGAACCTGGCGAAGGAACTGGGCGATTTGCCCGGCAACATCTGCACCCCGACCTATCTTGCCGCCAAGGCGCTGGCGCTGGCCAAGGCGCACAAGAGCATCAAGACCACCGTGCTGGAAGAGAAGGACATGCAGAAGCTGGGCATGGGGTCGCTGCTCTCGGTCTCGCGCGGCAGCGACCAGCCAGCCAAGCTGATCACGCTGGAATATGGCGGCGGCGACAAGAAGCAGAAGCCGGTGGTGCTGGTCGGCAAGGGCATCACCTTCGATTCCGGCGGCATCTCGCTCAAGCCCGGCGCGGAAATGGACGAGATGAAATACGATATGTGCGGCGCGGCCAGCGTGCTGGGCACACTGCAGGCGATCGCCGAGATGGGCTTGAAGCTGAATGTGGTCGGCATCATTCCCGCCAGCGAGAACCTGCCCAACGGCTCGGCCAGCAAGCCGGGCGACATCGTCACCTCGATGTCCGGCCAGACCATCGAGATCCTCAACACCGACGCAGAAGGCCGCCTGGTTCTGTGCGATGCGCTGACCTATGGCGCGAAATTCAAGCCGGATACGGTGATCGACATCGCCACCCTGACCGGCGCCTGCGTCATCGCGCTGGGACATGTGGTCAGCGGCTTGCTGAGCAACCAGGATGAACTCGCCGGGGAATTGATCGCGGCGGGCGAACAGGCGCATGACCGTGCCTGGCAACTGCCGCTGTTCGATGACTACCAGTCGCTGCTCGACAGCAACTTCGCCGACATGCAGAACATCGGCGGGCGCGCCGGCGGCACCATCACGGCTGCCTGTTTCCTGTCGCGCTTCACCAAGGATTACCGCTGGGCACACCTGGACATTGCCGGCACGGCTTGGAAATCCGGCAAGGAAAAGGGAGCGACCGGCCGGCCGGTACCGCTGCTCACACAATTCCTGATCAACCGCGCCAGGGCGGCATGACCAATATCAGGTTCTACAGCGGCGCCGGCGACAAGTTGCGCACCGCCTGCCAGCTCAGCCACAAGGCGATCCAGAATGGCATGCGCGTAATTGTGCATACTCCGGATGAAACTGCCGCCGGGACGCTGGACAAATTGTTGTGGCACTATCCACCCATTGCGTTCATGCCGCATTGCCGCAGCAGCGAGGCGGCTGCCGCTACCATGCCGGTGGTGCTCGACACGCAGGGCGAGTCGTTTCCGCACAGCGAGATGCTGATCAGCCTGCATACCGCCTGCCTGCCATTCTTCAGCCGCTTTGAACAGGTCATCGAGATCGTCAGCCTGGATGAGGAGGATGTGCGCCTGGGCCGCGAGCGCTTCAGTTTCTACCGGGATCGCGGTTACCAGATAGATCACTTCGACCTGCGTGTCAAAGACGCAACGTGAACAAGCACAACAACATGAATGATCCGGCAAACATACCGGTGCTGACCGAGGTAGTCGAAGAGACGATGGATCTACCGATGCTGACCGACGTTGTAGCCGGGATGCGGGTTGCCACGCCTGTTACTGCCGAATCAATCGCTATCCCTTCAATCCGGAGCGATGGCGAATTTCGCGAGCTGCTGGAAAGGGTGAGGCCGGAACTGGAGGAGGCATTCCGGAAAAAGATGGCCAGGCAGTGGGAAAAGGTTCGGCAGGATGTGGTCGAGCGCGCATTGAGGGAGTTCAACAGAGAATTGCCGGGCATGTTAAGGAATTTGCTGGCCTCGCAACTGAATGACCAGGCTGAGAAAACTGCCGGAGACCATTCTGCGGCAGCAGGCGATGCTGCCGCGTTTGATACAATCGCCCCCCCCGCCGCTACGCCGGACACGAAGGAATCGAAGTTGATAATGATGGAACTGGCAAAAAGTTTTGAGCCGAAAAACATAGAGGCGCACTGGTATCCGCAATGGGAGAGCGCCGGATATTTCCGTGCGCGGAACGACTGCCGACAAGGAAGCCTATTGCATCATGCTGCCGCCGCCGAATGTCACCGGCACGCTGCACATGGGCCATGCGTTCCAGGATACGCTGATGGATGCGCTGATCCGCTACCACCGCATGAAGGGCGACAATACCCTGTGGCAGCCCGGCACCGACCATGCCGGCATCGCGACGCAGATCGTGGTAGAGCGCCAGCTCGATGCGAAAAATATTTCGCGGCACGAACTGGGCCGCGAGAAATTCCTCGAGAAGGCGTGGGAATGGAAGGAGCATTCCGGTTCGACCATCACCCGCCAGATGCGCCGTCTCGGCGCTTCCTGCGACTGGTCGCGCGAACGCTTTACCATGGACGAGGGTTTGTCGGAAGCGGTCACCGAAGTGTTCGTCAAATTGCATGAGGAAGAGCCTGATCTACCGCGGCAAGCGCCTGGTCAACTGGGACCCGGTGCTGGGCACGGCCGTGTCCGACCTGGAAGTCGTGTCGCAGGAAGAGGATGGCTCGATGTGGCATATCGCCTATCCGCTGGCAGCCGACGTGGGCGCATTGATCGTTGCCACGACCCGGCCGGAGACCATGCTCGGCGACGTGGCCGTTGCAGTGCACCCGGAAGATGCCCGCTACAAGCACCTGATCGGCCAGATGCTGCAACTGCCGCTGACTGAGCGCACCATCCCGATCATCGCCGACGAATACGTCGATCCGGCATTCGGCACCGGCTGCGTGAAGATCACGCCGGCTCATGACTTCAACGACTATGCAATGGGGCAGCGCCATGACCTTGCACCGATCAATATCTTCACGCTGGATGCAAAGATCAACGAACACGCGCCGGCTGCCTATCAGGGCCTGGATCGCTATGAAGCGCGCCAGCGCATCGTCGCCGACCTGGAAGGTCTGAACCTGCTGGCTGCGATCAAGCCGCACAAGCTGATGGTGCCGCGCGGCGACCGCAGCCATGCGGTGATCGAGCCGATGCTCACCGACCAGTGGTTCGTGAAGATGGAAGGCATGGCCAAACAGGGCCTGCAGGCGGTGGCCAGCGGCGAGATCAAGTTCGTGCCGGAGAACTGGAGCAACACCTACAACCAGTGGCTGAACAACATCCAGGACTGGTGCATCTCGCGCCAGCTATGGTGGGGGCACCGGATACCCGCATGGTACGACGACGAACGGGTAATATCTATGTCGCGCGCAACGAGAAGGCGGCACGCAAACAGGCCGCCGACAAGGGGTTACAAGGGAAAGCTGAGGCGCGACGAGGATGTGCTGGACACCTGGTTCTCCTCTGCGCTGTGGCCGTTCTCCACACTGGGCTGGCCGACATCGAGACGCCGGAACTGAAGACCTTTCTGCCTCCTCGGTGCTGGTCACCGGCTTCGACATCATCTTCTTCTGGGTCGCGCGCATGGTGATGATGTCGCAGCACTTCACCGGCAAGGTGCCGTTCAAGGAGGTGTATGTGCACGGCCTGATGCGCGACCAGCAAGGCCAGAAGATGTCCAAGTCCAAGGGCAACGTGCTCGACCCGATCGACCTGATCGACGGCATCACGCTGGAAGACCTGGTCACCAAGCGCACCACAGAACCTGATGAACCCGAAACAGGCCGAAGAGCATCGAGAAGCGCACGCGCAAGCGATTTCCCGGACGGCATCCCCGCGTTCGGCACCGATGCGATGCGCTTCACCTTTGCCAGCCTCGCCTCGCACGGGCGCGACATCAAGTTCGACATCAGCCGCTGCGAAGGCTACCGCAATTTCTGCAACAAGCTGTGGAATGCCACGCGCTTCGTGCTGATGAATTGCGAGGGGCAGGATGTCGGGCTGGACGAGAAACTGCCGCTGGAATATTCGGCGGCCGACAAGTGGATGATCGGCATGTTGCAGCAGGCGGAAGCCGAGATGGCGAAGCCATTTCGCCAATTATCGTTTCGACATGGCGGCGCGCACGGTCTACGAACTGGTGTGGGACACCTATTGCGACTGGTATGTGGAACTGGCCAAGGTGCAGATGGCCGGCGGCAACGAGGCGCAGCAGCGCGCCACCCGGCGCACGCTGGTGCGCGTGCTGGAGGCCATGCTGCGCCTGGCGCACCCGATCATCCCGTTCATCACCGAAGAGCTGTGGCAGAAGGTCGCGCCGCTGGCCGGAAAGACCGGGCGACAGCATCATGCTGCAACCTTATCCGCAAGCGACCGGGGAAGACGACCAGGCTGCACTGGAGCAGGTGCGCCTGCTGCAGGAGATGGTCAACGCCTGCCGCAGCCTGCGCAGCGAGATGCATCTGTCGCCGGCACAGCGCGTGCCCTTGCTGGTCGCCGGCGACTTTGCCGTCGATCAGCCATGTCGGCCCCTATCTGCAGGCGCTGGGAAAATTGAGCGAAGTCAGCCTGCTGGATGAACTGCCGGATACCGATGCCGCAGTCGCCATCGTCGGTGATTTCAAGCTGATGCTGAAAGTCGAGATCGACGTGGCAGCCGAACGCGAGCGCCTGGACAAGGAGATCGCGCGACTGTCAGGCGAGATCGGCAAGGCGGAAGCCAAGCTGGGCAATGCCAAGCTTCATCGAACGCGCCCCGGCAGCAAGTGGTGGAGCAGGAACGCAAGCGCATGGAGGATTTTGGCGCGACGCTGGAGCAATTGCAGGCGCAACGATCCAGGCTGGGGTGAATGCTGCTTGTTATGCTGCGTTCATCTTGATACCGGAAAACCTGCCTGTGCCCAGGCGATGATGCCGCCCTGCAGGTTGAATGACTGCTCCAGGCCCTGTGCGGCCATGAAGGCGGCCGCCTGTGCCGAGCGTCCCCCGGTCCTGCAATAAAAGACCGTCGGTTGCGAACCATCGAATGTGTTCACGCTGATTGGCAACAGGTGCAATGGCAGTTTTTCGGCGCCTGCAATGAAACCCTGTGCCATCTCGGCATCGGTGCGCACATCCACCAGGCGGATGCCACCCCTGTCCAGCATGGATTTCAATTCAGCAATATCGATATTCCTGTAGCCTGCCATGATCGATCCGTCCCGTGAATTTATCCGGTTTTCATTTGCTGGCGGATTTCGGCATTTGCGAGATGCGGATATTCGCCTCGTCCAGCCGCCTGACCAGCAGCCTGAGGAAAGCATCGTTAAACTGGAAGCGGCACTCTGAAGTGGCCTTGTTGAGCGCTTCCGGATTGATTTCGATCAGCGTCACAACTGATTCGGACACGACATCGGTGGTGCGGGTTGCGACATGATCGGACAGGTGCGCCATTTCGCCGAAACAGTCACCTTTGCTCAGGGTGCTCAACAAGTGGCCTTTCTTCAGCACCTTTACCGAGCCTTGCCCGAGGATGAAGAACTTTCTGCCAACATCGCCATCGCTGATGATGTGCATGTCCTTCGACACCTTGCGCCATTCGCTGATGCGCAGCACTTCCCACAATTCGACATCGCTGAAGCTCTTGAAAAACAGCATCGAGCGCAGGATGTCGAATTTCTCCATGTCGTATATTTCAGTCTGCGTCTGCACCTTGAGGTTGAAGAAATTCACCAGGTCCTGGGCGAACTGATCCCATGACTGGTAGCGAAGTTTCATGTCCTTCTGCATCGCGCGCTGAACGATGGCATCCAGTTCGGCCGGGATCTCCGGCCGGAACGACCCGGGCGGCAGCGGCTCGACGTTGACGATCTGAAAGATCAGGCTGAAATTATTGGCAGCCTCGAAAGGCAGTTTTCCGGTGAGCAACTGGTACATCGACACGCCCAGGGAATAGATGTCGGTCTGGTGCGTCAGCACTTCATCGTTGACCTGTTCCGGCGACATGAAGGCGGGGGAGCCCACACCCATCACCAGAGTCGTCTGCTGGTTCATCACCATGGCCGCGCCGAAATCCGAAATCTTGATGTCATTCTGTCCGGACAACAGGATGTTGGCGGGCTTGATGTCGCGATGGATGATGCCCTGGTGCTGGGCATACTCCAATGCCTTGCAGCACTTGTAGATAACTTCGGCGATCGTGCTGAACGGCAACAACTGATCCATCTGGGTATGGAACTCGAGTGTCTTCCCTTCGATATATTCCATCACCATGTAATTCAGCTCGCCATCCATTACGGCGTCGAGAATTTTCACGATGTGGGGATGGGACAATTTTCCGACCAGGGATGCCTCGGTCAGCAACAGTTTGCGGTGGGCCTTGGCGAGGGCTGGACCGCGATTCGCGCTCAGATTGAACAATTTGATCGCAACCTGCTGGTTGCCGAACGGATCAAATGCGAGATATACAGTGCTGGTCGCGCCGAAGCCGATTTCCCGAATGATTTCGTACTTGCCTATTTTATCCATATGACCCATGCGTGACGGAAACTCCGGGCATTTTGCTGATTCTGGCACTGCTTGTCCAGAATCAAATTGAAAAACCATGGTCAAATCAACCTGAAACCGGTCGCAAGCAAGTTTGTGATACGCGGCTGACGCATCTCCACTTATCAAATCAGGTATCATGGCCGGCATGCATAAAATGGCATTCATTGTATTGTGTCTGGCCTCATTCCTGTGCCATGCGGAAGGGTTGCCGGATCTCGGCGATATTGCCCAGGCTACCATTTCGCCGCAGCAGGAACGCCAGCTGGGCGAGCAGAGCATGCTCGAAATCCGTGCCGACAGAAGCTACCTGGATGATCCCGAGGTCAACGACTATCTGAACCAGATCGGTTATCGGCTGGTCGCCAGCAGCAACGACCCCAGCCAGGAATTCGAATTCTTTGCCATCGACGAAGATGCCATCAATGCGTTTTCCCTGCCGGGTGGATTTATCGGCGTGAACACCGGCCTGATACTCGCCACCAAAAGCGAATCGGAACTGGCATCGGTGCTGGCGCACGAGATCTCTCACGTCACCCAGCACCATATCGTGCGCATGATCGCGGGCCAGAAGATGGATACGATTGCCACGCTGGCGTCTGTCGCAATAGCCATCCTGGCCGCACGCAGCAATCCCAATGCGACGGAAGCAGCCATCGCCGGGGCGCAGGCGGGCTCGATACAGCGGCAATTGAATTTCACCCGCTCGAACGAACAGGAAGCAGACCGGATCGGCTTCGCGACCTTGCAGAAAGCCGGTTTTGACGTGCATGCGATGCCGGCATTCTTTGAGCGTCTGCAAAAAGCCACGCGCCTGCTGGAAACGGATATCCCGCCCTATCTGCTCACCCACCCGCTCACCATCGAGCGCATCGCCGACATGGACAACCGTGCCCAGCAAGTTCCCTTTCGCCTGGTGCCGAGCAGCCTTGACTATGACCTGGTGATCGCCAAGCTGCAGTCGAGGCGCAAATCCGCACTGGACGCCGTTGCCTTTTTCACAGATGCCATGGGCAAGAATAAATATGGCAACCAGGTCGCCCAGCGTTATGGTCTGGTGCTGGCGCTATTGCGCAGTGGACAGCCTGCGCGCGCCGCGCAGGAGTTCGAGCCGTTGCATGGCATGATCGCGCAGAACGCGATGATGGCGACACTGGCTGGAAAACTTCGCCACGCCAACAAGGATGACAAGGGACTGAACGATTATTATGCAAGCGCAATGCAGAATTTCCCGCAGCACCTCGCCCTGGCCTATGACTATGCCGACCTGTTGCTGCAGTCCGGCAAGAACCAGCAGGCACTCAAGTTGCTCACCGACCAGATCATCAGCCATCCGGACGATGCACACCTGCATGAATTGCAAGCGCGTGCTTACGAGGCACTGGGCATGTTGCAGGACGAACATCGCGTGCAGGCTCGTGCCGATATGCTGCACGGAAACGTGCACGCTGCGATCGAGCAGCTGGAACTGGCAAAAAAAGCCGGCTCGGATTACTACCAGCTTTCCGCGATTGACAGCGAACTGAAACGGCTCAAGGAGATCGAGCAGGCACATCAAAAGAATTAGCCGCTGCAACCGGCGTTGCCGGGGAATGCGACTGAGTTGCAGGCCCAGGTGACTGAACAAGCAGTCACTTGTGCCTGGGCGAACGGCGGCTTATGATAATTTCAGGTTGGCAGTCGTTGCGCGATACATGACCCGGGCCGTACAGCAACCGTCATTCCAGTTGTGTTTATAGACCAGCAATGAAAGAAGACCGATGAATGGATTTACCGTGCACGTCGTATCCTTGCATGACGGCGAGCCATTGTTGCGTGCTGTGCGTGAATCGGTGTTCATGCGCGAGCAGAACGTACCGGCAGAGCTGGAGTGGGACGGGCTGGACGAAAGCTGCCGCCATGTGCTGGCGCTGGACGGGCAGGGAAACGCCATCGGCTGCGGGCGCATGCTCCCGGATGGCCATATCGGACGACTGGCAGTACTGAAGGAGTGGCGTGGCAGAAAAGTAGGCTCGACCCTGCTGGAAGCCTTGCTCGATTATGCTCGCAGCCAGAATTACCCGCAGGTCGAAGTTAGTGCGCAGGTACAGGCATTGCCGTTCTACCGGCGTTTCGACTTCGAGGAAGAGGGCGAGGTATTCATGGAGGCAGGCATTCCGCACCGCAAGATGCGTCTGGCGTTTGAATAAATTGCCCGGCAAGGCGAGGCATGCAACTATGCGTAGCCGATCACTCCGGGATCACATATGGCAACTGCTGGAATTCCAGCGCCTCTCCCTGCAACGACCCTAGATGCACCTGCTGCGCAGCCTGGCTGCTGATCTGCACCACGGCCAGCAGGTCGCTGCCGCCGTTCGGTGCGGCTGCGGCATTCACCACCATGCCGCTGGCTTGTCCTTCCATTTCCGCACTGAACAGTTCATCCCCCGCTTGTGCGTTGCCTGCGATATGCGCGAGATACATGCGCCGTTTCAGTTTGCCGAGGTAATGCATGCGCGCCACGATCTCCTGCCCGGGATAGCAACCCTTCTTGAAATTGACGCCGCCAACCAGGTCGAGGTTGGCCATCTGTGGCACGAACTGTTCCTGCGTGGCGGGCAGCACGACGGGGATGCCGGCGCGGATGTTGCGCCAGTCCCAGCAGGCTGATGCGGCCGGGCGCGCGCCGTCGTTCAGGCATTTCCACAGCGACGGCGCATGTTCCGGCGTGGTGTTGACCTGGAAGCGGTCGGCTTCGAAGCGGATGACGCTGCCGTTGGACGACTGGCCGACCGCGAACACATCACCGGGGATCGAGGCGAAACACTCTTCGATCAGCGCCAGTGCCTCGACGCCTGCCACCCCGATGCTGACCATCTCGTCACTGGCATCGGTGATCTTCACCTTGCTGCGCAGGATATACATCGACAGTTTCTTGCGCATCGCTTCGCACAGGCTCTTTGGCAGTTGCAGGAAATAATCGGCGCCGACCTGCCAGATCAGGAAGGTCGCCAGCATGCGTCCTTTTGCCGTGTTGAAACTGCCGAACTGGGCGCGTTGCGGGCTGACCTCGCGCACGTCGCTGCTGAACAGGTTCTGCAAGAACCCCTGCGCGTCCTCGCCGGATACCCTGAGGATGCCGAACTGGGACAGGTCGCACAGCACGGTGCAGGTCGCGGCCTTGTCGAGTTCGCCCGCCGCATCGCCGAAGTGTTGCACCACATCGTCCTGCATCTGCGCCCCTTGGCCGACCAGAAAATCTTTCCATCCATTATTCATGACTTGTTCCAGAGAAGTTAACTTGCCGCCGGCGGCGCCGAAAATTTATTGCGTTAGCCCCGTAACGAGACTGATAAATCCGTTAGCCATCATGAGACGGCTGGGTTTTGCCCCTTCCCCCTTTAAGGGGGAAGGTTGGGATGGGGGTAGGACGGTGGCTATGCAAAGTCTCTACCCCCACCCTAACCCTCCCCCTGCAAGGGGGAGGGAACGAAGTCACATAAAGTGCATCGGGCAATTATCATTCAATATGTAATCTTACCGTGAAGCGGCGTGTTTCGTATAAACTCTTGCGACATGAGATGGCTATCCTGCTTACCCCTGTTCCTGCTGTTGACTGCCTGCGACGGCGGCATGTGGAACAACCCTTACCCATCCGCCGACGAGGGCAAGTCGATCTTCTACACCGCTTTCACCGGCCGGCCCAAGCATCTCGACCCGGTGCAGGCATACAGCGAGAACGAGTATGTATTCCTGGCGCAGATATACCAGCCGCCGCTGCAATACCATTACCTGAAGCGCCCCTATACGCTGATACCGCAGGCCGCCGCCGCGATGCCGCAGGTGCGCTATTACGACAAGGATAACCGGCCGCTGCCGCAGGATGCGCCGGCCGACAGGATCGCTTACAGCGTATATGAGATCCACTTGCGGCCCGACTTGAAATACCAGCCGCATCCGGCGCTGGCAAAGGATGCGGCGGGGAAACCGCGCTACATGGCATTGACTGAGGATGACTGGCGCGGGATCCATACCCTTGCCGATTTCAAGGAAAGTGGCACGCGGACCGTGACCGCCGCCGACTATGTCTACCAGATCAAGCGGCTGGCGCATCCCGACCTGTATTCGCCGATCTACGGCGTGATGGCGGATTACATCGTCGGCCTGAAGGAATATGCCGAGACACTGAAACAGGCACGCAAGCTGCATCCGGATGGCTGGCTGAACCTGAACGACTATCCGCTGTCCGGCGTGGAAGTGGTGGATGCGCAGACCTATCGCATCAAGGTGCGCGGCAAATATCCGCAGTTCGCCTACTGGCTGGCGATGCCGTTCTTCTCGCCGGTGCCGTGGGAGGCGGAACGTTTCTACGCGCAGCCCGGCATGCGCGAACGCAACCTGTCGCTGGATTGGTGGCCGCTCGGCAGTGGTCCGTATTACCTGTCGGAGAACGACCCGAACCGGCGCATGGTGTTGACCAAGAACCCGAACTTCTCCGGCGAGTTCTATCCCTCCGAAGGCGAGCCGGGCGACCGCGAGGCCGGCTTGCTGGCGGATGCGGGCAAACCGCTGCCGCTGATCGACCGCGTGGAATTCTCGCTGGAGAAGGAAACCATTCCGTACTGGAACAAGTTCCTGCAAGGTTATTACGATGCGTCCGGCATCAGCTCCGACAGCTTCGACCAGGCGGTACAGGTGAGTGTCGGGGGCGAGGCCAATGTCACCGATGCGATGAAGGCGCAGGGCATCCTGCTATCGACTTCAGTTGCCACGTCGACCATGTACATGGGTTTCAACTGGCTCGATCCGGTGGTCGGCGGAGACAGTGAACGCGCGCGCAAATTGCGCCAGGCGATCTCGATCGCCGTGGACTGGGAAGAATTCATCTCGATCTTTGCCAACGGGCGCGGCATCGCCGCGCAATCGCCGATCCCGCCGGGTATCTTCGGTTACCGCGAGGGCGAGGCGGGCATCAACCATTACGTCTACGACTGGGTGAACGGCGCGCCGAAGCGCAAGTCGATCGAGGTGGCGAAGAAACTGCTGGCCGAAGCGGGCTATCCCGATGGCCTGGACGAGAAATCAAAGCAGCCGCTGGTGCTGTACATCGATACCACCGCAACCGGCGTCGGCGACAAGTCGCGGCTCGACTGGCTGCGCAAGCAGTTCGCCAAGCTCAACCTGCAACTGGTGGCGCGCAGCACCGACTACAACCGCTTCCAGGACAAGATCCAGAAGGGTGATACGCAGATGTTCTATTACGGCTGGAATGCCGACTATCCCGACCCGGAAAACTTCCTGTTCCTGCTCAACGGCGCCCAGGCCAAGGTGGGGCATGGCGGCGAGAATGCGTCCAACTACAGCAATCCGGAATACGACCGCCTGTTCGAGCAGATGAAGAATATGGACAACGGTCCCGCGCGCCAGGACATCATCAATCAAATGCAGGAGATCCTGAACCGCGACGCGCCGTGGCAGTGGGGTTATCATCCCAAGGATTTCGTGCTGCGCCACAGCTGGGTGTATAACAGCAAACCCAACAAGATGGCGAACAACAGCATCAAATACCTGCGCATCGACGCCGCTAAACGCGACGTCATGCGCAAGCAATGGAACCGGCCGCAATGGTGGCCGATATTGTTGATGGGCGTCGCATTGCTGCTGCTGGCGGGATGGCTGTGGCGCGCGCTGCGGCAAAGAGAGGAAGCGAAATGAATCACGGAGGAGGGTTGCAGATGAAGACTGTCATGAACATGCTGCTGTTGCTGGCCGTGTTGTCGCCTGTCCATGCGCTGGCGGATGCGCTGCCGGATGTGGTCTATTGGGACTCGGATGCGGGCAGGGCCATGCGCGCGCGCATGCCGGCCGATGCGGATTTCTGGCAGCTGAGCGCGACCTTCGCCACGCAGCAGACGCAGAGCTATTGCTCGGTGGCCAGCGCGATCACCGTGCTCAATGCAATGCCGGTAAAAAAACCGGTGGACCCGACCTATGCGCCGTATGCCTTCTTTACCCAGAGCAATTTCTTTACCCCGGAAGTGTCGAAGGTCATCAGCGCGCAGACAGTGCTGAAGCAGGGCATGACGCGCGAAGAAATGGTCAAGACGATGTCGCTGCAGGGCGTCAAGGCGGAGACGATAGCCGGCGACACATTGAATGACGACAGCCTGCGCGCGTTGCTGCAAAAGGCGCTCGGCAATGACGGGAAATTTGTGCTGGCCAATTATCTGCGCCAGGTGCTGGGGCAGGTCGGCGGCGGCCACTGGTCGGTGCTGGCGGCCTATGATGCAGCGTCAGACCGGGTGCTGATACTCGATGTGGCCAAGTACAAGTATGCGCCGGAGTGGGTCGCCATCAGTGCGCTGCAGAAAGCGATCGACACCATCGACACCACCAGCAACAAGCCTCGCGGTCTGGTGCTGGTTTCGGAATGAGGCGTACCATGTAAAGAGATTGATTACCCGTTTCCTCACAAAAGAGAAGGGCCAAGCGTGTTCAACAGGCTTAATTCATTTTCAGGAGTTTTTCGGAACTCGGCTTGTTCGGTTGGATGGCTATGGTAATTGCCGATAACCATTGGAATACGGAATGCCTTCTGCTTGTTCTGCTTGAGGAGATCCCACCAGGCTTTGTCGGCAACAGAGGAAATAAGACTTCCGTCCACGAAACGCCACGGGTATCGTGGTGCGCCAAAGTGGGCGTCCATCCTCCACATCGTTGCAGGTCCCAATGAATTATTCTCGCCGGTGCCGGTACCCAGGCGCGTAAGGGTGCCAGGGGTTGGCGGCCAACAGTTAAAGGCACACGGTATCTGGGCGGCATCCTGGCAGTCCGTGACGTTATCTGTATCGGCTTGCGAATAGCATATTTTCCAGTCCCCTCCTACGATTGCTGCGCCAGTCTGCAATAGCGCGTTCTGCATCAATTCCACCGCATTGATGGCGAGGCGGTCGTCAAGGTTGAGATTCATTGTCAGCGGCGTTTTAACCAGTGATAACGCAACATTCCACGCCTGATAGATCGAGAGTGGCTCCCTCACTGACACGGCGCTTCCTTCCAGCCAGGGGGGTGGTATGTCGCCGCCGTCGAATACATAAACAACATTGATCGGGATCGACTGGCGCTTGAGGTTTTCCGAATGACCGCGCAACAGCTCCCATCGTCGCGGGTCGCCATGCCATACGGCGCAGAACACCGTGGTCATCGGCAATTGCTTTACATCCCGGCGCTTGAATATATAGTCCTGCTCAAGTTTTATAACGAAGTCATAGCCCTTGGCATCCATCAGTTTTGTTATTCTGTCATCATCGTAGTTGTTCTCGATGGTAAAGACGGAGATCCTGAATTTCTCAAGATCCAATTCTGAAATAATACTCAGTTCTGCACCCTCGACATCGATCGAGCAATAATCGATGTCATACAGGCCGTATTTTTCCAGCAGGCTGGACAGTTTGACGACGCGCACTTTCCTCAAGGCATTCTCGGTTGAGAACCTTATCAGCCGCTCGACATGGCGCGGGTCGAAGTTTTGTTTCAATCCGCTCAACATGGTCTCGTCGATACCCGCCTTGCTTTCCATGAAGTCGGCCTCGCCCTCAAAATCCGAAACACATACCTGCTCGCACTGGGCTGTCCTTGTCGCCACTAATTTGCTGAACGGGATCGGCTGCGGTTCGATACAAAGGCCACGCCATCCCATCGATTGTTCGAAGAAGAAAGAGTTGCTGAACTTCTCGCCGTCATAAGCGCCGATATCAACGAAAATACCGTTTCGCTTGCCGAAGAAGAATCTTTCGAAGAGAAATCGATCCTGCGAAACCTGCGAATAAAATTTCATGTATGATTTCTATAAGACAATTAAGAGTGAATATATTTACGGGTCGTTTTGTGGCGGGTTCATTAAAATTTGACGAATAAATCTTGCATGTCAGCTCATATCATCGATAGTTTCCAGGGCGGTAAAGCATTCTATTGCAAACTGGCTAATTTTGCAGTCGGCCCAGCGCAAGTGTGATTAACGACACTGCAAAGGTCAGCGTGATCGTGCGCAGCATGGCTCGGCCTGCACTGCAGGAAGCACTGGCGTCGATCGCCAGCCAGGACTACCCCTGCGTCGAGGTGGTTGTCGTGGCTGCCTGCGGATCCGGCCATCCGCCTTTGCCGGACACATGCGGTTCATTTCCCATGTTGCTGGTAAAAAGCGCATCCCGGTTGCCGCGTCCTGCCGCCGCCAATGTCGGGCTGGAGCATGCCACCGGCGAGTGGATCACTTTCCTGGACGATGACGATGTCTTTCTTCCGGGACATATCTCGGGTTTGATGGCGGCGCGCCCGGGGTTGCAGCAGGTCGGGCTTGTTCATTCATATGCGCGCTGCATATTCAAGGATGGGAGCGCCATACTCGTCGGCCAGCCGCATGCCCTGATCCAGCTCTACGAGCGCAATTACATCAGCCTTTCCACGGCAGTGTTTGCGCGCGAACTGGTAACGCAAGGCTGCCGTTTCGATGAATCCCTGGATATTCTCGAAGATTGGGATTTCGTGCTGCAGCTCGCGCAACGGACGCAATTCCATTTCGTTCCGCTGAATTCATTCTCGTACCATATCGAGGCGGGGGACTCCGGCTTGGGCAAGGGCGGCAACCAGGATAATTCGCGCTTCATTTCGTATCGCGACCGCATACAGGCAAAATGGGCGGCAGCACGCAGCGCGCTGGCCGGGCGCGTCATGCCGTACCTGCAACTTGCCAGGACGCTTGCACAGAAGGGACGGTGGGACGAGGCGGAAGAAAAATGCCGCGCGGCGCTGGAATTGAGCCCGAACGATCCCTGGGCGCTGAATGTTCTGGCCATGATCAAGCACGGCAAGAAAGATATCCGCGAAGCGCGCGCCATTCAGGAACTGGCCGCGGCCATCCGTCCTCTGGATGCCCGCTTCGTCTATGATCTGGCGGTATTGTACGCCACGCCTTTGCCCGAGACGAAGCGGGATCATGAAAACGGCCGGCTTGACGATCTGGCGCTGCTGTCGATCAGGCAGGGCGAATTGAATAATGCCCGTCGCTGTTGCGAACGGGCGCTGTCGCTGGATCCGGGGTTGGTCCAGGCTCAGCGGCTGCAGGACGAACTCACGTCCGTACCTGTCAGGCCGGGGCGAAACTAGCCGCTCAGGCTTTGGCTGCATCCTGTTTGCCGACATCTGCCAGAAAATTCTCCAGGGCGCGGATCGGCGCCATGTCGTCAAACAAATTCGGGCGCGCGGCTTGCATGCGCGATCTGGTCTGCCTGCGGAAGTCGGTATCCTGTACCAGCCGGATAACCAGATTGACGTATTCTTCATCAGAATTTGCGATCAGCTCCGGCATTTCCATGCGCCGCAATATGCCGCTGGCCAGCCTGCCGCGCAGGAAGCGGCCGTCTTTAGCGACGACCGGCAGACCGCATTCGACCGCCTGCATGGCGGTGTTGAAACCGGAAAATCCTATCGTGTCCAGAAAGACATCCGCCCGTTCCATCAGACCATAAAATGCATCCCTGCTCTGCCACGGAATGAATATCGCATGCTGGTCAAAATTCAAGCCGGCGTTTTCAAATGCCCGTTGCAGCCGCTGCGCCAGCTTGCCGGACAGATCCTGCAACTGGTGGGTAAAGAATACAAACTGGCAGTCACCCAGTTTGCGGGCGATCTCCACCAGCACCCGGTCATGTTGCGGCACATACTTGAACGGCGCGCCCGGGCATAACAGGATCGGACGCTCGCTATCTATGCCCAGCCCGGCAAGGTCTGGCTCGATGTGCGAGATCTGCAGGGGATGGTAATAGACGCCCAGATGCGGCAAGCATATCAATTGTTCGCAATAGCCATCCTGTGCATCCGTGGGTTCGAAATCTTCCGCAGAAAGGTAATAGTCGATCGTCGGCAAGCCGGTGGTCTCCGGATGCCCCCACGATGCGACCTGTACCGGAGCCAGTCGCATGCTCGCCAGCTTGACGGTCACTTGATCCATGCCGATCTCCGGGTAGATCAGCACGTCGAGTTGCTTTGCCATGATCGCATCCACCCACTGGCGCAGAGTTTTGCTGCCGTGCTCAAAACTCTTTGCCTGGCTTGCCGCCCATGCGGTTTCCTCATCCTGCTTCAGGTCGGTGTGGAACAGGTGCAGTTCGATGCGGCTGTGATCCAGATGCTGCATCCAGCCCTTGACGATGGCATTCCACACCGAATGATTGCGGATCTGCGCCGAAACCACGCCGACGCGGACCGGCTGGTTGTGCGGCGTGGCGGGCGGCGGCAGATGCTGCTGGTCCAGCCAGTATTTCATCAGGCGCGCGCATAAAGCGCCATAGCGCGAAAGCAGGTCGCGATTGTTCTGTTCCTGGTAGGCAAGAAAGAACGGCTGGTAAACGCCGACCGCTCTGTAGCCAAGTGCCATGCGGGTATCGAACCAGGTGTTCAATTCCTCCAGTTCATGCAGGAACTCGGCCCGGCTGGCTGCTATTTCATGATCCGTTTCGGCGACCAGTTGCAGCCGGGACATCGCCAGTTGCCAGCGCACTTCGGCAAAATCCGGCTGCAAAGCCAGCGCGCGGCGATAACTGGCAACAGCTTCGTCCAGCTTGCCCTGTTCGAGGTACATGTTGCCCAGATTGTTGTACACCGCCTGGAAGTTCGGGTCGAGCCGCGCCGCCTCGACATAGGCGGCGATTGCGGCGTTGAAGTTACCCAGTTCCTTGTAGGCGTTGCCCAGATTGCAATGGAATGCCGGTACCCGCCGGTCCGACTGGATCGCGCGCTCTATCAGGCTTGCCGCCTCGACCGGCTCGTTCTGCTGCAAGGCGACCAGGCCGAGGTAGTGCAGGGCATGACTATCGGCGGGATTGCTGCGCAGCAGGTTCCGGTAGATCGATTTGGCTTCTTCCAGTCGGCCGCCCTGATGCAGCGCAACGGCTTGCATCAGCAGGTCCGATGCGGGCGCGACGTTCCTGGCATTGACATTCTGGGCCGGCGATTTTGCCGCCGCCACGACAAATCCCTGGCTTGCCGCTGCCTTGTTCATGCAGCATTTCTTGTATTTCTTGCCGCTGCCGCAGGGGCAGGGGTCATTGCGGTTGGGTGTGCTCATAGGTTTGGCGATCGGGAATACATCTATTTTGCCCGTTCAGCCCAGAGGTCGAACATGGCCTCAAAGGCATCTTCAAGCGACCTGGCGAGGCCCTTTGCGTCACATAGCGGACTGCTTGCCACGAGCGAACGCTGGCTTGCCCTGAGCGCCTTGCGTTCGTCAACATCCCTGGCCAGAGCAGCGACAATGGCGACATACTCATCCTCGTCCCGGGCGACCCACTCAGTCTTGCCAAGCGCCTTGAGGATCGTGCTCGCCATTCTGGCGCCATACCAGTTCCCCTCCAGGGCAACCAGGGGAACACCCATCCACAATGCATCAAAAGCCGTGGTTTCACTGTTGAGGGGGATCGCATCAAGCGCAATGTCCAGCCGGTCATACAAGGCCATATGTTCGTTCCAGCCGGATATCCAGCCGGCAAATTCTATGCGTTCGCCATCGATGCCATAACGCGCAAGTTCATCCCGAATACGCTGCTGCACAAAAGGATCGACCGACTTGCTGTTCTTTAACAGTAGTCTTGATTCGGGAACGGCATTCATAACCCTTCCCCACAGGCCAAGCGCCTGTTCACGTATCTTGCTCAGGTTATTGAACGAGCCCAGCCAGACGGTTCCATTTGCATCGGGTTTCCAGTTGCTGGCGGGCAAGGAAGCATCGCCTCTGTAGGCCAGCCTTAAACGGGGCAGTCGCCAGATCTTTTCGCGGAAATGTGCATCCAGCGAGGCAGGCAACAGAACCTCGTCGGCAATGAACCAGTCCATTTCGGTCAGCCCGGTGGTGCCGTGATAGCCGATGTATTCACATTGCACGGGTGCTGCGCGACGCGCGAAGATGCCGAGCCGGCATCCGTTCATATGTCCTGTGGTATCGATCAGCACATCGATCCGGTCGGACCTGATCAGTTCGGCAGCCTGGTCGTCGGCAAGCCCGACCACCGATCTATACTCGTCGGCAAGCTCCACGAACCGCTCAGCCCTGGGTTCCAGTCTGATGGCTGCCGAGTACAGGCTGACATGGATACGGCTGCGATCCCACTGTTCCAATAGCGGCTCCAGGAATTCAGCCACGGGATGCTGGCCCAGTTCTGCGGAAACCACGCCTATCCTGAGCATTCTTCCGGCTCGGGGCGGGTTGGCGAAGGTGAGCGCCCTGTTGCGGGCTGCATTTCGTTCTGCTTCATCGAGCGCGATATTTTCCCAATTGTCTGCCAGCCTGCGTTCGGCCTCGATGGTGATATCCCTGGAGAATGCATGCATGTACAGCAGATTGCTGTATGCGTTTGAATCGTCCGGCCGCAGGGAAAGTGCCGCCTGGTAGCTGGCGGCCGCTTCCTCCAGATTGCCCTGGCCTTTAAGTGCATGCCCCAGATTGTTATAGGCCTCTGCATAATTCGGCTTGAGTTCGATGGCCTTGCGATAACTGGCAACTGCCTCGCCCAGAAAATTCTGCTGCTGCAGGGTATTGCCAAGGCCGTAGTGCGCCTCGGTAAAGTCCGGTTGCAGCGCCAGCGCGCTGCGATAACTGGAAACGGCTTGTTCCAGCTTGCCTTGCTCAAGATAGATATTCCCCAGATTGCAGTACGCCACCTGAAAATCGGGGTCGAGCCGCGTCGCTTCAACTAAAGCGGACGCAGCATTATCGAACTGACGGAGTCCTTTATAGGCATTGCCAAGGTTGCAATAAAATGCCGGCACGCGGGGGTCTGATCTGATGGCGCTTTCAATCAGGCGTACCGCATCCGCAAAATTCTCCTGTTGCAATGAGATCAGCCCAAGGTAATGCAAGGCATGACTGTCCGCCGGATTCCTGCGCAGCAAGTCCTGGTAAATGGTTCGGGCCTGCTCCAGCCTGCCGGCCTGATGCAGGGCCACGGCTTGCAGCAACAGCTCCGGCGCCGGCAACACAGTGACGGCTTTCGACTCGTGGCCGGGTGGTTTGCCTGCCTGCACGGCAAGACCCTGACCCGCCGGTTTGTTCATGCAGCATTTCTTGTATTTCTTGCCGCTGCCGCAGGGGCAGGGATCATTGCGGTTGGGTGAATGCATTGTTATTCGTCATGAAGGCCGGGAATAAGTGACGGTGTCACACCTGACTGGAAGCGTTTTGTGTGACCTATTATATCCATGGCAATGGCATCAACCGCGGCGTTTTGACTGCTTCGACCTGAACCCGGAATTCCGGGTAGTCGAACTGAACGGCCGTGGTGAATCCAGCTCATTCATCGGGTCAGGCCATCTCCTGCAGGCTTTGCAGCGGCCCCAGGTATTTCTCGTAGTTGCGCCAGCGGGCTTTGGAAGAATGATAGATTTTTTGCCTGACTTGCCAGTTGCTCGCTGTCACGACTGTGCGTTCGGTCTGGTGGAAATCCAGGCAACGCTCATCCCAATCGAGGCCGATGAATTCTATCACCCGACGGCTCCATTCAGCCTGGTTATCGGTCAGTGCCTCATACGATACTTCAAGCAAGCCGTCGGCTGGCAGCACCTTGCGCCAATGGTGCATCAGCCTGGCGTATTCGCGATAGTAAAAGGCCAGGTCATCCAGGTCGGTACCGTAGGAATGGGCGGGCGTAAGGCTCTGGAAATATACCGACAGGCAAGTGTCGACGGGATGGCGCCGGGTATGGATTATCTTTGCCTGCGGGAAGATCATGTGTATCAAGCCCGCCGAAATGAAATTGCCGGGCATCTTGTCCACGATGCGCAATGCATCCGCAGAATATCGTCTCAGGTATTGTTCATATTTGGAAGCGGTAGTGGACACAAGCGCATTGCCGTAGTTTCCGGATAGCAAGGCCGAGCGATTGGCCACCTGCCAGTCGTTCCAGAAAGCCAGTTCGCCGGCACCGTATGCATCGGGATGGGAGGCGATGATCTGCTCGACCAGGGAAGTACCCGAGCGAGGCATGCCGACGATCAATACGGGCAGCCGGGATATGCTGGCGTCTGCCGGTGTACGGCTCAGGAAATCGGCGTTATAGGTGGCGATCAGGCTGTCGATCAGCCGGGAAAATCCGTCGCGGTCGAATTTCCCGTGTATCCGGCGATCCAGCGCATTGGCCTGCTGGTATGCGGGGAAGGCAAGGTCGTACTGGCTGGTGTCGTCATAAAATTTACCGATGGCAAATTGCAGCGGGATCTTTTTTTCCGGGGACACGGTCGGATCGGACGCCAGCCTGAGCGCCTTGCTTAGCCAGCTGCCATCTTCAGGGGTCATTTTTCTCAGGCCGGTCAGCGCAGCCCAGGCCACGGGATGATCCGGGTCGGCAGCCAGCGCACGGGACAGTTCCTCCCCGGCCGCATCGAATTTCCCCATGTCGGTATGGATGGCAGCCAGATTGGCGTGCACATCGGCCATGTCCGGTTTGATGCTTAAAGCGCGTTGCAAAACTGCGGTAGCCTCATCCAGTTTGTTCTGGCCGCGCAGGCAGCTGCCCAGATTGCAGTAGGCCTCGGCATATTCCGGCATCAGCGAGATCGCCTTGCGGTAACTGATCACCGCCTGTTCGATCCGGCCCTGTTCCTGCAGCAGGCTTCCCAGGTCGTAGTACGCCTCGGCAAAATCCGGCCTGAGCATGAGCGTTCGGCGGAAACTGTCACCGGCTGCATCGAGCTGCCCCTGGCCCTTCAGCACCAGACCCATGTTGCTGTGCGCATCGGCAAAATCCGGTTTGACGGAGATCGCCGTGCGATAGCTTGCGATCGCTGCATCCGGACGGCCCAGGTCCCTGAGCGCGTTGCCCAGGTTGTAGTGCGCTTCGGCGGAGTCCGGGTTGAGCTGGATCACCGTGTGGTAGCTGTCGAGCGCCTCTTCCAGCTTGCCCTGCGACTTGAGTACATTACCAAGATTGTTGTAATACACCGGCTCGGACGGGTTTGCCTGGATCGCCCTGCGGATCAGCTCGGCTGCGCCATCACTGTTGCCCGCCTGGTGTGCCAGCACGCCAAGATAGTGAAGCGCATCCGGGTGATCGGGCGCAGCCTGGAGTACCTGCCTGTACAGCGCTTCCGCCTGCTGCAGACGTCCGGCCTGATGGTGCGTCAGCGCAGCCTGGAGGATATCGGCGGCTGCGAGGTTTGCGGCGCGCACCTGGTTGTTTTGTTTCCCTGCCGGCGAACCACAACACTGTCGATATATTTTTCCGCTGCCGCAGGAGCAGGGTGCGTTGTGGTCTGGTGTGCTCATCTGGATTGGTGATTATCAGGGTCGATACTGAATGCGGCACATTCCGGCGCTGGTCGTGGTCGGCTTTGCCGTCGTGAGTTTCATCCACGCACCACAGCGCCTATTTGTTTCTGGGTTTGAACAATGCCGCCTGTTGCTTCTGTGGCCGGTTAGGTGCGGGCGCGGCGGGCGATTCCTCGACTGGCTTCGTGCCGGTTGATGGCTCGTACGGCTTGGAGAACCAGTCATCCGCTTTCGCAGGTTTATGGTTGCGGGGCGGGGAGGGTTTGTAGGGTTTGTGGTACGCCCCTTGCGCAGTAGCTGCGGCGACGACAGCCTGCTCACGCGGGAATTTCCGGTTGAGCAGCTTTTCGATATCTGCCAGCTTGCGCTCTTCCTTTTCATCCACCAGTGAAACAGCCTCGCCGGAAGCGCCCGCGCGGCCGGTGCGGCCGATGCGATGGATGTAGTCCTCGGCGTGCATCGGCAGTTCGTAATTGACCACCAGCGGAAGCTGGTCGATGTCGAGGCCGCGCGCAGCCACGTCGGTCGCCACCAATGCCATGATCTTGCCGTCCTTGAACGCTTCCAGTGCCTTGATGCGCTCCTGCTGCGTCTTGTCGCCGTGGATGGCATCGGCGGCAACGCCGCTGCGCGCCAGTTGCTTGGCGACATGCGCCGTGCTCAGCTTGGTGCGGGTGAATATCAATACCTGCTTGACGTTGCGCGAACGGATCAGCTCGACCAGGGCATGGAACTTGTCATGCTGGTTGACCATGCACACCGATTGCTTGATGTTCTCGCCCGCCTCGTTGCGTCGCGCGGACTCGATGGTGACCGGGTCGATCAGGAAATCCTGCGCCAGTTTCTTGATGTCGTTGGAGAACGTCGCCGAGAACAGCAGTGTCTGTCTTTGTTTGGGCAGCAGCGCGAGGATCCGTTTCAGGTCTGGCATGAAGCCCATGTCCAGCATGCGGTCGGCCTCGTCCAGGATCAGTATCTGCACCTGGTTGAGCTGCAGGTTGCGGCTCTCGACGTGATCCAGCAAGCGTCCTGGAGTGGCGACCAGTATCTCCACGCCTTTCATCAAGATCGGTTTTTGCGCCCTGATGTCGGTGCCGCCGTAAACCACTGTGGCTCGCAGCGGTACATGCCTGGAATAAGTGGCCACGCTTTCGCCGACCTGTATCGCCAGCTCGCGAGTCGGCGTCAGGATCAGCGCGCGGATCGGATGCTTGGCGGGAGAGGTGCTGGTGCTGGCATACGGCAACAGGCGCTGCAGCATCGGCAACGTGAACGCGGCCGTCTTGCCGGTGCCGGTCTGCGCCATCGCCATCAGGTCGCGGCCCGCGATGACATGCGGGATCGCCTGCGCCTGTATCGGCGTCGGTTCGGTGTAGCCCGTTGCCTCGATCGACTGCAGGATCAATGGGTCGAGTGCGAGAGAAGAGAAAAGTATCTTTGTTGCAGAAGGTTCGTCCATAAGGCGGGCATTATACTGGATAAGGGCGCGCGGCTGAAATGGCGCTGGGTGCGGGTAGGGGAGCTAAATGAAAGAGCAAGATCGGAGCCAAAATCCGGTCCGCTCACAAGCTCTCCCCCGCTTGGAGGGAAGGAGCGAAAACCAGCCGTCGAGCGGCTCAAGCCTCCGGCTCTCCAGCAGGTAAATTGCTGACAGTTCTTTTGCGCAACTCATAATAAACCAGCAACAACAAAACCATCGGTGCACCAAAACTCAAGATAAATGGGGTTAGCGATAACAGCCGATCGAACCAGCTGGTCGTGCCTGTGATTGCGTCCCATATCCTCATGGCGATCGGGATAATCGTGAAAAGTAGCGTGGGGAGAAGAAACCAGAATGAGCTTTTCCCGCCTGCTCTGGCAATGCGCGCCGAGAAAAATGACACCGCCGCCACGACGATAGATGACACAGCTCCCCATGCCATGCCAAATATACCGGCTATCACCGTGCCGATCTGATAGATGAGCAGCATGGAAATTACGGCTGCGATGAAGAGTCTGAGGGTCTTGTCTGACATATGAGCCTGTGATTCATATTAACAGGGTGGGGTACACATAATTCACTCAAGTATTGTTGTATTTGAGCCTGGCCCCAGTTCTGTGCCTACGCCCCGCGATCACGCGGTCCAAGGAAGAACCAGAGGATCAAGCCCAACAGGGGCAGCAGCAGCACTGCGATGATCCAGATCAGCTTCTTCTCGTTCGAAGCAGCGCTTTGGAAAATATTGATAATTGCCCAGATATCTCCGATCAGTATCAGGAGGCCCAAGACACCGCTGTATCCGAAGTTCATCATTTTGGTTCCTTTTCTGTTTAATGGGAGTTGTCAATCCACGACGCCCGTTACATGCGTGCCCTCTCGACTGCCGGGTTGGCATTTTACTCGTTTGCGATTCGTTGATGTATTCAGGAATTGGTTGCCGGCATTATTATCGCCAGCAGGCTTACGCGCCTCGCTGGCTGATCTCCTGAAACAGCTGCAACCGTCGCGCATCGATCTTGCCAGCCGCGGAAGCCATGCGTATCGCACAGTCGGGTTCATGCAGGTGATGGCAATCATGGAAGCGGCATTGCCCGCGGTAGGGCGCGAACTCGATGAAACCTTCCTCGATGTCGCCGAAAGTCAGGTGGTGCAGGCCGAGCGCCTGCACGCCGGGACAGTCGATCAGGTGACTGTCGGCATTCAGGTGATACATCGTGGCGCGGGTGGTGGTGTGCTTGCCCGAATCCAGAAAGGTCGATATCTCGCGTGTCGATGCCTTGGCGTCAGGCAACAGGGCGTTGATCAGCGTGGACTTGCCCATGCCGGATTGTCCCATCAATACGCTGGTGTGGCCCTGCAAGTAAGGCAACAGCGGTGCGGCAGTTTCAGTGGCGCTCAATTCCAGCACGGTGTAGCCGATGGCGCGATAGGCTTGCAGTTGCGCGCGTGCTTTCTCCGTCGCGAGGTCGCATTTGTTCAGGATGATCAGGGGTTGCAACTGCTGGTCGTGCGCGGCGACCAGGCAGCGCGCCAGCAACTCGTCGTCGAACGAAGGTTCGGTGGCGACGACGACGATGAGCTGGGTGACGTTGGCGGCGATGAGCTTGGTGCGGTGCGCGACCGAGCGGTAGAGCAGGGAAGTGCGCGGCAGGATCTTTTCGATCACCGCATGGCCGTCGGAAGTGTGCTGCAACTCGACGAAGTCACCGCATGCCACTTCACTTTTCTTGCCGCGCGGGACGCATTCAAGCAGTGAGCCGTCAGCCAGTTCCGCCAGGTAGTGGCGGCCGTATGCTGCGATGATCTGGCCCTGTGGATTCAACCCGGTTGACCCATTAACTTGCCATTCCGGTGCAGGCGGGGAAGGCGCAAGCGGGAATCCGGTTCAAAGCTTGAACAGCGCATCCACTTTGGCGGCACAGATGAAATCGTTTTCCGACAGCCCGCCGATCGCGTGTGTGGTGTATTCCACGCGGCATTTGTTGTAGCCGACGGTCATGTCAGGATGGTGATCCTCGCGGTGCGACACCCAGGCCACCGCATTGGCGAACGCCATGGTCTGGTAATAGTTCTTGAACTCGAAGATCTTGCCGATCAGTTGGTCATACTGCACCCAGCCATCGAGCTGCTTCATCAATTCGCCGATCTCGTTCGGGGTCAGCGGCGGCACGCCGCCTTCGCAGGGTTTGCACTGCTTGTTGGTCAAGTCGCAAACGGTTGCCATGTCATCCTCACTCGAATTTGTAGTAGTTCTGGTTCAGGTAGGCGCCCAGGTCCTGTTCGTTCTGCGGCGTCAGGTCTATGCCGGCAGCGCCGCTGCATACATGAAAGCGCGCGATCAATTGCTCCGGGCTGTTCACGATACGGTTGGAACGGGTGAAGATGCCGCTGCCGTCGCCGCCGACCTTGCCGATGTGACAACTGTCGCACTTGTCATTCACGAACAGTTTCTTGCCCACTTCGGCATCGCCGGTCGGGAAAGGATTGGCCAGCGCGCTGCCGGCGATCAGGGACAATAAAACAAAGGCTGGTAATTTCATCGGGTTTCTCCTTACGTGGTTTGTAATTTCGCGATCCGCACCGGGGCGGGTGGATGCGAGTCATAGAACACAGAATACAACGGATCGGGGGTCAATGTGGCGGCATTGTCCTGGTACATCTTCACCAGCGCGGCGGCGAGATCGCGCGCATCGGTGTTCTTCGCGGCGTAGGCATCCGCCTCGAACTCGTGCTTGCGCGAGTAGGCCGACGATAACGGGTGCAGCAAAAAGCCGAACACCGGCAGCACCATGAAAAACAGCAGCAGGGCCAGTGCGGTGGTGGCGTTGCTGCTCCCCACCCAGTGCGACAGGGGCACGCCCAGCCCCTCGAAGAACCAGTCTGCCTGCATCAATTGCGCCAGCAGCCACAGGAACCCCAGACTTAAAGCGAAACTGATGCCGATGCGCTTGATCACGTGGCGGTGCTTGAAGTGGCCGAGTTCGTGCGCCAGCACGGCTTCGATCTCGCCGGGCGACAGGCGCGACAGCAGCGTATCGAAGAACACGATGCGCTTGGTCTTGCCGAAGCCGGTGAAATAGGCGTTGCCGTGCGAGCTGCGTTTGGAGCCGTCCATCACGAACAGGCCGCTGGCGGTAAAGCCGCATTTGTTCAGCAGGTTCTCGATGCGCGTCTTCAATGACTCATCCTGCAACGGCTGGAACTTGTTGAACAACGGTGCGATGAAGGTCGGGTAGATGAACAGCAGCAGCAGGTTGAACGCCACCCACACGCCCCATACATACAACCACCAGTTATAACCCATGCGCTGCATCATCCACAGCACGCCGAACAGCAGCGGCAGGCCGAGCACGGCAGCAAGCAACAGGCCCTTCAGGATATCCATCAGGTACAGCGCAAACGACGTCTTGTTGAAGCCATAGCGCGCTTCTAGGACAAAGGTCCGATACAGGCCGAACGGGGCTTCCAGCAATGCGGAAATGATCAGCACCGTGACGATGATGCCCATGCCCTGGTAGATCGGCGAGACGAAGAACTGCGGCCAGAACGCGGCGATCTTGTGGATGCCGCCGCCGAGCGTGAAACCCAGCAACACGACTGCTTCGAACAGCGCTTCCGCCATCGCGAAGCGTGTCTTTGAGCTGGTGTAATCGGCGGCTTTCTGGTGCGCAGCCAGGTCTATCTTTTCGCTGAACGCAGGCGGCACGGCTCCGCGATTCGCCTTGATGTGCGACAGATGCCGTTGTGCCAGCCATAACTTGGTGACAGTGGCAAGCAATAGCGCGGCGATAAAAATTTTGCTGAACAGGAATGGAGTCATCGGTTGCGAATTTTGGATGGCAGGGCCTGGACTGACTGTGACACAATATGCGCCTGACAGTTCATGGCGCGATCTGAATTATGGCACAAAACCCGAACCATCTTGTATGGCTGGACATGGAAATGACCGGTCTCGATCCGGACAGTGACCACATCATCGAAGTGGCAATGGTGATCACGGATGAACAATTGGAAACAGTAGCCGAATCGCCGGTGCTGGTCGTGCATCAACCCGACAGCGTGCTGGATGCGATGGATAACTGGAACAAGTCGACGCATGCCAAGTCCGGCCTGATCGACAAGGTCAAGGCATCCATGCTGGACAATGCGGTGGTGGAAGCGCAGATGCTGGAATTCCTCAAGGAATACGTGCCGCCGACTACCTCGCCGATGTGCGGCAACTCGATCTGCCAGGACCGTCGTTTCATGGCGCGCGGGATGCCGCAACTGGAGGCGTATTTTCATTACCGCAACCTCGACGTGAGCACGCTGAAGGAACTGGCCAAGCGCTGGAAACCGGAAGTCGCACAAGGGATCAAGAAGCACGGCAAGCATGAAGCGCTGGCGGACATCTACGAATCCATCAGCGAAATGAAGTATTACCGCGATAATTTCCTCAAGCTCTGAGCGCAGCACCCGTCTGCTGCGCGATGGCCGGGTTGCTGGCTGATCAATGAACATGCCCCATCTGCTGGTTGATATCTCCGCCCATGGCTTCGGCCACGTCAGCCAGACTGCGCCGGTGGTGAACGAACTGGTGCGGCGCGTTCCCGGTTTGCGCGTCACGTTGCGATCCGCCGCGCCCCTGCCCCTGCTGCGACAGCGTTTTTCCTGTGATTTCGACCATATTCAGGTCGCGCTGGATTTCGGCATGAACATGGCGAATGCGGTGGATGTGGAAGTCGGGCAGAGCGCAGCAGCCTATCGTGCGTTCCATGCGAATTGGGATCAGCGGGTGCGATTGGCAGCGGCAGAGATAAGCGCACTGAAGCCCGATCTGCTGCTGGCGAATGTTCCCTATCTGTCGCTGGCTGCGGCGCGGGTTGCCGGCGTGCGCAGTGCGGCGATGTGTTGTCTTAACTGGGCGGATATCTATAGCCATTATTGCCACGGCGATGCCGACAGTGCAGTGATCCATGCGCAGATGCTGGCCGCCTACGACAGCGCAGAGGTCTTCCTCAAGGTGCAGCCGACGATGCCGATGCTGGATCTCGGGAACGCGCAAATCATCGGGCCGATCGCTCAGGTCGGCCGTAGCCAACGCGCTCAAATTGAAGCGAGCCTGCTCCCTCCCCCTGGCAGGGGGAGGGCTGGGGAGGGGGTTGGGACTTCGCATTTCCGCTGGTCTTCCGCAGTCTCAACCCCCATCCTATCCTTCCCCCTGCCAGGGGGAAGGAAGCGGCCCGGTTCAGATGTGGAGTCTGATGTCCCCGCCGAAAAACTCATCCTCGTCGCCATGGGCGGTATCGATTTTCGCCTGCCGATGGAAAACTGGCCGCGCCTCGACGGTGTGCGCTGGCTGGTGCCGCAGGCATGGCACATCGTCCGTGACGACATCATCGCCTTCGAGCCGCTGGGTCTGCCCTTCGGCGACCTGCTCGCTTCGTGCGATGCCGTGTTCACCAAACCCGGCTATGGCACCTTCGTCGAAGCCGCCTGTGCAAGTGTGCCGGTGTTGTACGTCTCGCGCGGCGATTGGCCGGAGGAGCCCTATCTGGTGCAATGGCTGCAACAGCATGGCGTGTGCCGCGTGGTGGGACGCGAACGCTTGCAGGGCGGTGACCTTGAGGATGTGCTGCGGGATTTGTGGTCGCACCCAAAACCGCCTGTGCCTGAAGCGAGCGGCGCGGCTGAAGCGGCGGAGATTTTGGCCGGAAAGCTGTAGGTTGGACTGACGCAGGAAGTCCAACCTACATTATTTCTTTGACCCCAGCGCCAGCGCGCGCAGCCTGCTTTGTTCCAGTTCCGCCTGGTCCGGCTGCTCCAGCCAGCCGTGCAGGTTGTCCAGCACCAGTTCGGTGAGCATGTGCATCCAGTCGTCGCGCTCGTTCAGGCAGGGGATGTAGTGGTACTCGCCGCCGCCGGCATGGATGAAATCCTCGCGTACTTCCATGTTGATCTCTTCCAGTGTTTCCAGGCAGTCGGCGACGAAGCCGGGGCAGACCACGTCCACGCGCTTGGTCTTCTGCTTGCCCAGTTCCTGCAGCGTGGCAGCGGTGTAGGGCTTGAGCCACTCGGCGCGGCCGAAGCGCGACTGGAAGGTGACCAGGTACTGGTCGCGATCCAGGCTCAATGCCTCGGCGATCAGGCGTCCGCTTTTTTGGCATTCGCAGTGGTAGGGGTCACCCTTGTCGAGCGAGAACTGCGGCAGGCCGTGGAAACTCATCACCAGCTTGTCCGGGCGGCCGTGCACCGTCCAGTAGTCGCGGATGTTTTGCGCCGTGGCCTTGATGTAGCCGGGATGGTCGTGGAAATGCTTGATGGTGCGCAGCGCCGGGGCATTGCGCATCTGCTGCAGTTCGCCGAACACCGCGTCGTAGACCGTGGCGACTGCGCTGGCGGCATATTGCGGATACATCGGCAGCAGCAGGATGCGCTGGCAATTCTGCGCTTTCAGTTTCGCCAGCACGCTGGCTATCGAGGGATTGCCGTAGCGCATCGCGTATTCCACCACGATACCTTTTGATTCGTTGCCCAGGTAACCCTGCAGCAGCGCGGTCTGGCGTTCGGTGTGCACCTTCAGCGGCGAACCTTCCGGCATCCAGATGCTGGCATATTTCAGCGCCGATTTTTTTGGCCGGGTGTTGAGAATGACGCCGTTGAGGATCAGCCACCAGATCGGCCTGGGGATCTCCACCACGCGCGGGTCACTGAGGAATTCCTTCAGGTAAGGGCGCAACGCCTGCGCTGTGGGTGCATCCGGCGTGCCGAGATTGACGACGAGGACAGCGGTTTTTTCCGGTGCGCCGTGGGCGAATGCAGGTTCTGTCATGTAGGGCATAATTATTCTGGTTGATTGGTCAATGTTGGGATTTTTTATTCGATGCGCAACACGCGTCGTCTGTTAATACTGCGACAGCGCATTGCTCAGCAATTTGGCGGTGACTTCGACGATCGGCACCACCTTTTCATAATCCATGCGCTTGGGCCCGACCACTGCCAGGGTACCGATGACCTGTCCGTCGCTGGCGTAGGGTGCGCTGACCACGCTGCAATCGTCCAGCCCGGCCAGTCCCGATTCGTTGCCGATGAAGATGTGCACGCCGGGTGCGTGGCGGCAGGCATCCAGCAAACTCAGCAGATCGGATTTGCGCTCGAACACGCCGAACAGGTTGCGCAGGCGGTTCATGTCGGCGGACAGGTCCTGCACATGCAGCAGGTTGCGCTCGCCGCTGATGACGTAATCGTCCTGCTTGCGCGCCATCACTTCATCGCCGGCAGCGATGACGGCTGTCATCAGCGCGGTCATGTCGTGGCGCAATTGGTGCAGTTCGCCCTGCACGCGGCGGCGGATCTCCGGGAAGTCGCAGCCGGAGTAATGCTGGTTGAGAAAATTGCCTGCTTCGATCAACTGCGACTGTGAATAATCCTGGTCGGTAAGCAATACCCGGTTTTCCACCTCGCCGTCCGGCATCACGATGATCAGCAGGATCTTCTTTTCCGACAGGCGCAGGAACTCGATCTGCCGCACGGAGATGCTCTGGCGCCTGGGCGTAGCCACCACGCCGGCGAAACGGGTGAGCTCGGACAGCAGGTTGGAAGCCTGTGTCACCAGGCGCGATGGATTGTCCGGTTGCAGCTGGTATTGCAGGTGTTGCACGCGCGCCGAATCCAGCGGTTGCAACACCATCAGCGTATCGATGAACAAGCGGTAGCCCAGAGCGGTGGGGATGCGACCGGCGGAAGTGTGCGGGCTGGAGATCAGTCCCATCTCTTCCAGGTCGGCCATCACGTTGCGGATGGTGGCGGAGCTGACGTCCAGCCCGGAGAATTGCTGCAAGGCGCGCGAGCCGACCGGGTGGCCATCGCTGATATAGCGATCCACCAGAGTCTTGAGCAGAATTTGCGCGCGGTCGTTGAGCATGGAGTCCGATCAGTTTGCCTGGTTGCATTCTACCATTGCTGCTTTGTCAACAAACTGGCGATATGGTTTAATCGCAGGCATGAAATACCCCTTCAAGATCGTTGCACTGGTCGGCAAGTTCAATACCCCGGAAATCACCGAGCCGTTGCTGCATCTGGCTGCCTTTTTAACTGGTAAGGGCATCACGGTAGTGGTGGATGTGCAGACTGCGGAAAATCTTGACCAGCATGAATACCGCACGCTGGAACTGGCGCAAATGGAAAACGTGGTCGACCTGGCCATCGTGCTGGGCGGCGACGGCACCCTGTTGAATGTCGTGCGTACACTGGCACCCTTCGGTATCCCACTGGTCGGGGTGAATCAGGGGCGTCTCGGGTTTTTGACCGATCTCTCGCTCGAGAACATGGAACAGACTATCGGCGCCATGCTGGAGCAGGAGTTCGTCACCGAACAGCGCCTGCTGCTGTCGACTCGAATCCTTCGTGGTGACGAGGAAATTTTCACATCGCTGGCATTCAACGAAGTGGTCGTGCATCGTGACAACGTCGGCAGCATGATCGAGTTCGAGGTACGCATCAACGATGACTATCTGTATCACCAGCGCGCCGACGGCCTGATCGTTGCCAGCCCGACCGGTTCGACCGCTTACGCGCTGTCATCGGGCGGCCCGATCCTGCACCCCAGCCTCGACGTGATCGAGCTGGTTCCGGTGTGCCCGCACACGCTGAGCAATCGTCCGATCGTGGTGAAAAGCGACTCGGTGATCACCATCCTGCTGCATGGCGCCAGCCTTGTGCGCGTGCGTTTCGACGGCCATTCCCATTTCGACCTGCAGGACAACGACAGGATAGAGGTGAGCCGGTATCCGAAGACCGCATGCCTGCTGCATCCGGTCGGCCACAGTTATTACCATACGCTGCGCGAAAAGCTGCTCTGGAACAAATCCTTCTAAATGTTGAAGTTTCTCAGCATTCGCGACTTCGTCATCGTCGATTCCCTCGAGCTCGATTTCTCCCCCGGCTTTACTGCATTGACCGGCGAGACCGGTGCAGGCAAATCAATTCTGATCGATGCGTTGTCGCTGGCGCTGGGCGAGCGCGGCGATGCCGGGATGGTGCGCAGCGGTTGCGAACGCACCGAGATCAGCGCTGAATTCGATATCGGTGGCTTGCCGTCGGTGCAGGAGTGGTTGCGTGCACAGGAACTTGAAGGCGATGCCGGCACCTGCTTGCTGCGCCGTGTGCTGGATAGCGGCGGTCGTTCACGCGGCTTCATCAACGGCAGCACTGCCACCATGCAACAATTGCGTGAGGCGGGGGAGTTGCTGCTCGACATTCATGGACAGCATGCGCATCAATCCATGTTGCGGCCCGATATCCAGCGCGACCTGCTGGACGGCTATGCCGGCCAGGAAAATGCAGCGCAAGCGGTGGCGCAACTGTTTCGCGACTGGCAGGCGTTGCAACGCCGCCGCATTCAGCTGGAACAGAATACCGAAGCCGTCGCCGCCGAGCGCGAATTACTGTCGTTCCAGCAGCGTGAATTGAAAAACCTGAATTTCAGCCTGCCGGACTGGCAGGATCTGCAGGCCGAGCATGCGCGCCTGTCTCACGCAGCCGGCCTGCTGGAAACCGCGCAGTTCGGCATCGAGGTGCTGGGCGAATCCGATAGCGCCTGCCTGACGCAACTGAGCGCGCTGCTGGCGCGGCTGCGTGACGGCGTGGAATTCGATGCCGGCTTGCGCGACACGCTGGCCATGCTGGAAAGCGCACAGAATGAATTGCAGGAAGCGGTGTATGCGTTGCGCCATTACCAGGACAAGCTGGATGCCGATCCCGCGCTGTTGCGCGAGCAGGAACAGCGCATCGCGGACATCGTCGAGATGGCGCGCAAATACCGTGTGGCGCCGGAGTCGCTGCCGGAGGCGATGCAGCGTATCGTTTCCCGTCTCGGCGAACTGGGTAGCGATGACGACCTGGCGGCGTTGGTGCAGCAGGAAGCGGCGGCGCTGGCAAGCTATCGCGATGCGGCGAACAAACTGGGTGTTGCACGCAAAAAGGCGGCAAAAAAACTGTCGCAGGACATCTCCGCTGCGATGCAGGATCTGGCGATGCCGGGCGGCAGTTTTGCCGTGGCCCTGACGACCTTGTCCGCGGGCAATGCGCACGGCCTGGAGTCGATCGAGTTTCAGGTAGCAGCCAATCCCGGCTCGCCCCTGCGCAGCCTGGCAAAAGTCGCTTCCGGCGGCGAGCTCTCGCGCATCAGCCTGGCGATCCAGGTTGCCGCGCTGAAAGTGGCCACCGTGCCTACGCTGATCTTCGACGAGGTGGACAGCGGCATCGGCGGGCGCGTGGCGCAGATCGTCGGGCAACTGCTCAAGCGTCTGGGACAGCGCCATCAGGTGATGTGCGTGACGCACCTGCCTCAGGTCGCGGCACAGGCGGATGTTCAGTGGCAGGTGAGCAAGGCCGAGCGCGATGGCATGACCCTGAGCCGCATCCGCGAACTCGATGCGGAGCAGCGGGTCGAGGAGATCGCGCGCATGCTGGGCGGGGTGAAGATCACCGAGACCACGCGCAGGCATGCGGCGGAAATGCTCGGTGCGGCTGCTTGATGTATCATGCAGCCGTTCAGCACGAATAATCCTTTGGCATAATATCCCCTCCTCCTTGCAGGGCGGGAGTAAACGCGGCTCCAATGAACAATCAGGATTTAGTAAAAGGTACTGAAAAAATGCGTATAAAATTCATCATTATTTCCATCCTGCTCGCTTCGTGCAGCGAAATGGGGTTGCCCAGTTTCTCTTCGTTGAGGCCGTACCATGTGCCGATACGCCAGGGCAATCTGGTCACACCCGAAATGCTGGAACAGGTCAAGCTGGGCATGCCGGCCGGGCAGCTGCGCGCCATCCTCGGCACGCCGCTGATCCAGGATCCGTTCCATGCCAACCGCTGGGATTATTATTACAGCCTGAAGCAGGGTAGCAAGCTGGAAGACAAGCAGCGCCTGACTCTGTACCTGGAAAACGACAAGCTGGTGCGTATCGATGACAGCCATATGCCCAAACAGTCCGTGCCGACCGTGCCGGATGCCGGCGTGAAGGACAAATAAGCATGGGCAGGATCAAGGTCGCGATAGCCGGCAGCGCCGGCCGCATGGGCAGGACATTGCTGGAAGCGCTAGCGCAGACGGATGACCTGGCTTTGCACGCGGCGCTCGAGCATGAAGCCCGCCCGCATCTTGGCAAGGATGCATCGGAGTTCGGCGGCGCGCGCGGGATCCCCATTCGTTCCGATGTGGATGCGGCATTGTCGGGTGCGGATACATTGATCGATTTCACTCAGCCTGAAGGCACGCTACGTCACCTGGAAGCCTGTCGCCGTCTCGGCGTCAACATGGTAGTCGGCACCACCGGGCTGTCGGCACAGCAGAAGGCGCAACTCGGCGCCGCTGCGCAGGATATCGGCATCGTGTTCGCGCCCAACATGAGTGTCGGCGTGAACCTGATCTTCAAGTTGCTGGAGACCGCTTCGCGCGTGCTGGCCGAGGGCTATGACATCGAGATCATCGAGGCGCATCATCGCCACAAGGTGGATGCGCCGTCGGGCACCGCATTGGGCATGGGCGAAGTCGTTGCCCGCACGCTGGGCCGTGATCTGGCGCAATGCGCGGTATACGGCCGCCAGGGCGTCACCGGCGAGCGCGATCCCTCCACCATCGGTTTCGCCACCGTGCGCGGCGGCGACATCGTCGGCGACCACACCGTGCTGTTTGCCGGCACCGGCGAGCGCATCGAGATCACCCACAAGGCCAGCAGCCGTGCCACCTTCGCGCTGGGCGCCTTGCGTGCCGCGCGTTTCCTGCAAACCCACCCGGCGGGATTGTATGACATGCAGGATGTGCTGGGATTGAAAAGCAGCGAGTAGCCGGTAGCTGGTAGCGGTTTTGTCGCGCCCTGTGGGCGCGGGTTTGGCTACCAGCTACTGGCCACCAGCTAAAATTCGAGGAAACCCCCATGGACTGGAAGATACTCGCCACTGTTTTCGTCGCCGTGTTCATCGCCGAAATGGGCGACAAGACGCAACTCGCCACCATGCTGTTCGCTTCCGACAAGGAAGTCGGCAAGTGGACCATCTTCTGCGGCGCCTCGCTGGCGCTGGTTGCTGCGTCCGGTATCGGCGTGCTGGCCGGTGGCGCCATCTCCAGCGTCATCAGCGAGAAACACCTGCACTATATTGCGGGCGCAGGCTTCGTCATTATCGGATTGTGGACTCTGTGGAAGGCGTGATCCGGGCTGCAGCATCGTGCAGCCAAGCGAAATAATTTTCGCATCAGCCCCAATCACCCCGAAGTGTTGCTGCATTTGATGCCCCCCCTCATATCGGCTATAATGTTTCCCAATCCAGAGCGGGATGAACGAACGGTTCGTCCCGCTTCTTTATGTCATATGCCTTGGGAGTCATCCGGTGTCGCAAACGAACCCCGCCATTCTAGTATTAGCCGACGGGACGGTGTTTCGCGGCAATGCCATCGGCGCTTCCGGCAGCAGCGCCGGCGAGGTGGTGTTCAATACCGCGATGACCGGCTACCAGGAGATCCTCACTGACCCGTCCTACTGCAAGCAGATCGTCACGCTGACCTATCCGCATATCGGCAATGTCGGGACGAACTCGGAAGACGTGGAATCGCGCCAGGTATTTGCCAGCGGACTGGTGATACGCGATCTGTCGTTGACCGTGAGCAACTTCCGCAGCACCCAGTCTCTGCCCGATTACCTGAAGGCCAACAACGTCGTGGCGATCGCCGGGATCGATACGCGCAGGCTGACGCGCATCCTGCGCGAAAAGGGCGCGCAGAACGGTTGCGTCGCCAGCGGCAAGGATGTGGATGCGGCATTGGCGCAGGCGCGCGCCTTCCCCGGATTGGCCGGGATGGATCTGGCGCAGGTGGTGAGCTGCGACCGACCCTACGAATGGAATCAGCGCGAATGGGCGCTGGGTGCCGGCTACCGCGATATCGCCGAAGCGAAGTTCCATGTGGTGGCATACGACTTTGGCGTGAAGCACAACATCCTGCGCAAACTGGCCGAGCGCGGCTGCCGGGTGACGGTGGTGCCGGCCAGAACGCCAGCCGCCGATGCGCTGGCGCTGAAGCCGCACGGCGTGTTCCTGTCCAACGGCCCCGGCGATCCGGAGCCGTGCGGTTACGCGATCGATGCAACGAAGGAATTTCTCGAGTCCGGCGTGCCGCTGTTCGGCATCTGCCTCGGCCACCAGATCATGGGACTGGCCGTGGGCGCCACCACGCTGAAGATGAAGTTCGGCCACCGCGGCGCCAACCACCCGGTGCAGGACCTGCTCAGCAAGCGCGTGATGATCACCAGCCAGAACCACGGTTTCGCAGTGGATGCGAAGACGCTGCCGGCTAACGCGCGCGCCACCCACGTCTCGCTGTTCGACGGTACCCTGCAGGGTTTCGAGCTGACCGACAAACCCGCCTTCTGTTTCCAGGGCCATCCAGAAGCGAGCCCGGGACCGCATGATGTGGATGGGTTGTTTGATAAGTTTATTGGAATGATGAAGAGTCGTTAGTCGTTAGACGTTAGTCATTAGTTAAAACCGCGCAGCGACAACACCAACTAACGACTAACGTCTAACGACTAACGACTAACGACTGAAGAATTATGGCAAAACGCACAGACATAAAAAGCATCCTGATCATCGGCGCCGGCCCCATCGTCATCGGGCAGGCGTGCGAGTTCGATTACTCCGGCGCGCAAGCCTGCAAGGCGCTGCGCGAGGAAGGCTATCGCGTGATCCTGGCGAACTCGAATCCGGCGACGATCATGACCGATCCGAACATGGCCGATGCGACCTATATCGAGCCGATCACCTGGCGCATCGTGGAAAAGATCATTGCCATGGAAAAGCCCGATGCGATCCTGCCGACCATGGGCGGGCAAACTGCGCTGAATTGCGCGCTGGACCTGGCCAGGCATGGCGTGCTGGAAAAATACGGTGTCGAGATGATCGGTGCATCGCGCGAAGCGATCGACAAGGCCGAGGATCGCGAGAAATTCAAGCAGGCGATGACGAAGATCGGCCTGGCATCGGCGCGCTCGGCGATCGCGCACAGCATGGAAGAGGCATTCCAGGTGCAGCAGGTAATGGGCTTTCCCACGGTCATCCGGCCGTCCTTCACCATGGGCGGTTCCGGTGGCGGCATCGCCTACAACCGCGAGGAGTTCGTCGAGATCTGCGAGCGCGGCCTGGAGGCGAGCCCGACCCGGGAACTGCTGATCGAGGAATCGCTGCTGGGCTGGAAAGAATACGAGATGGAGGTGGTGCGCGACCGCCACGACAACTGCATCATCATCTGCTCGATCGAAAACCTCGACCCGATGGGCGTACATACCGGCGATTCGATCACCGTGGCGCCGGCGCAGACGCTGACCGACAAGGAATACCAGATCATGCGTGACGCCAGCATCGCGGTGCTGCGCGAGATCGGCGTGGACACCGGTGGCTCCAACGTGCAATTCGCCACCAACCCGAAGGACGGGCGCATGGTGGTGATCGAGATGAATCCGCGCGTGTCGCGTTCAAGTGCGCTGGCATCGAAGGCGACCGGTTTCCCGATCGCGAAAGTTGCGGCCAAGTTGGCAGTGGGTTACACGCTGGACGAACTCAGGAACGAGATCACCGGCGGGGCCACGCCCGCTTCGTTCGAGCCGACCATCGATTACGTGGTGACCAAGATCCCGCGCTTCGCATTCGAGAAATTCCCGCAGGCGAATGACCGCCTGACCACGCAGATGAAGTCGGTAGGCGAGGTGATGGCGATCGGGCGCACGTTCCAGGAATCATTCCAGAAAGCCCTGCGCGGCCTCGAGGTCGGCGTGCACGGGCTGGACGAGAAATTCAGCGACCGCGAAGTGATCGCTGCCGAACTGAGCGCGCCGGGACCGGACCGCATCTGGGCGGTGGGCGATGCGTTCCGCCTTGGCATGAGCGTGGCGGAGGTGTTCGCACTGAGCAGCATCGACCCGTGGTTCCTGGTACAGATCGAGGATATCGTGAGGCGCGAGCAGGCGCTTGCCGGCCGTGCGCTGGGCAGCCTGGGTGCGGATGAGTTGCGCGAACTCAAGCGCTGCGGTTTTTCCGACGATCGCCTGGCAACACTGCTGGCGGCGGGTGAAGATGGCAGTGCCGTGCGCGCGTTACGCCACAAGCTTGGCGTGCGTCCGGTGTTCAAGCGCGTCGATACCTGCGCCGCTGAATTCGCCACCAATACCGCCTACATGTATTCCAGCTATGAAGAAGAATGTGAAGCCGCGCCAAGTGACAGGAAGAAGATCATGGTGCTGGGCGGCGGGCCGAACCGCATCGGGCAGGGCATCGAGTTCGACTATTGCTGCGTGCATGCCGCACTGGCGATGCGCGAGGACGGTTACGAGACCATCATGGTCAACTGCAACCCGGAGACCGTGTCCACCGACTACGATACCTCGGATCGCCTCTATTTCGAGCCGTTGACACTGGAGGACGTGCTGGAAGTGGTGGCGGTGGAAAAGCCGTTCGGGGTGATCGTGCAGTACGGCGGGCAGACACCATTGAAGCTTGCGCGCGGGCTGGAGAAGAATGGCGTGAACATCATCGGCACCACGCCGGACATGATCGATTGCGCGGAAGACCGCGCGCGCTTCCAGCGGATGCTGCAGCAGCTGGGCCTGAAGCAGCCGCCCAACCGCACGGTCAGCACGGCCGAACAGGCGGCGCAGGCAGCGCAGGAGATCGGCTATCCGCTGGTGATGCGTCCTTCCAATGTGCTGGGCGGACGCGGCATGGAGATCGTGCACGACAAGTCCGATCTCGAGCGCTACATGCGCGAGGCGGTGGAGAGCGCCAAGGTCTATCCGGAACGCATGCCGATCCTGCTCGACCGCTTCCTCAACGATGCGATCGAAGTGGATGTGGACGCGATCTCGGATGGCAGGGAAGTATTGATCGGCGGTATCATGGAACACATCGAGGAGGCCGGGGTGCATTCCGGCGATTCCGCCTGTTCGCTGCCGCCTTACAGTCTCTCTGCGGTCATCCAGGACGAACTGCGGCGCCAGACCAGGGCGATGGCGATGGCGCTGAACGTGGTCGGACTGATGAATGTGCAGTTCGCCATCCAGGGCGAGACGGTTTATGTGCTGGAAGTGAATCCACGCGCTTCGCGCACCGTTCCCTTTGTGTCCAAGGCAACTTCGCTGCCGCTGGCAAAGATCGCGGCACGTTGCATGGTGGGCATGACACTGGCGCAACAAGGGATGACAGGAGAAGTGACGCTGCCTTATCATTCGGTCAAGGAAGCCGTGTTCCCGTTCATCAAGTTTCCCGGCGTCGATGTCATACTCGGACCGGAAATGAAATCCACCGGCGAGGTGATGGGCGTGGGAGAAAGTTTCGCCGAAGCGTTTGTCAAATCGCAGCTGGCAGCGGGAGTCAAGTTGCCTGTTTCCGGCAAAGTGTTCCTCAGTGTGCGCGATGCCGACAAGACCGGGACAGTGGAAGTTGCGCGCAGGCTGCAGGCGCTGGGCTTTACACTGCTGGCGACGCGCGGCACGGCAGCGGCGATCGCAGCTGCAGGCGTGCCCGTAACGGTGGTGAACAAGGTGGCCGAGGGTCGCCCCCACATTGTCGACATGATCAAGAACGGCGAAGTCAACCTGATCGTCAATACGGTGGACAGCACGCGCAGCGCGATGCAGGATTCCTATTCCATCCGCCATGCCGCGTTGCAGGGGCGGGTGACGTATTACACCACTCTGGCAGGCGCGCGCGCGGCGTGCCGGGGCATGCAACACCTGGCGGAGTTGCAGGTATATGATATACAGGCGTTGCATGGAAGACTAGTCGTTAGTCGCTAGACGTTAGTCGTTAGTTAAACCCAGACCCGCGCAGCGGACAAAGCCAACTAGCGACTAGCGACTAACGACTAACGTCTAACGACTATTAACTAAGGAAGTTTAGTATGAGCAAAGTACCCTTGACCGCGATCGGCGCAGAGCTGTTACGCAATGAGCTGCACCATCTGAAAACCGTGGAACGCCCGACAGTGATCGCTGCCATTGCGGAGGCGCGGTCGCACGGCGACCTGTCAGAAAATGCTGAATACGACGCGGCCAAGGAACGCCAGAGTTTTGTCGAGGGCCGTATCGTGGAACTGGAAAGCAAGCTGGGCAGGGCGCAGATCATCGACCCGAAGACCATCAATGCCGATGGGCGTTGCGTGTTCGGTGCGACAGTCGTGCTGGAGGACGTGCAGAACGGCGACGTGGTGACCTACCAGGTGGTCGGGGATGATGAAGCGGATATCAGGCAGCGCAAGGTGTCCATCAGTTCACCGATCGCCCGCGCGCTGATCGGCAAGTACAGCGGGGATATCGCCGAGGTGCAGGCGCCGGGGGGGGTTCGTGAGTATGAGGTGGTGAATGTGCAGTACATCTAGTTGGTAGTCGTTAGACGTTAGTCGTTAGTTGGTTTTGTCCGCTGCGCGGGTTTGCGTTTAACTAGCGACTAACGTCTAACGACTAGCGACTCGATGTTACCGACTACCTATCTGCTTCTTGCTCAGTGGTTTGCCCTTGTAGCGCGTCGTTTTTTTCTCCGGTTCTTCTGCCTGCGGCTGATATACCACCAGGATCTTGCCGATGTGCTGCACCGGGCCGGCGTTCAGTTTTTCACAGATCTCCTGCAGCATGGCAGCGCGGGTCTCGCGGTCGCCGTTCATCACGCGGACCTTGACCAGTTCATGGCTTTTCAGGCTGCGGCTGATCTCGTCCAGCACGGCGGCCGTCAATCCGGCATTGCCGATGATGACGGTGGGCTGCAGCGGATGCGCGCGCGCCTTGAGGTTCTTGCGCTGCAATACGGTAAGAGTAAGCATAGGGGCTCCGGGTGTTGGTAGCCTGTAGCTGGTAGCTTGTAGCCGGTAGCTACCCCAGGTTTTGCTACAAGCTACGAGCTACAGGCTACTGGCTAATCAATGAAGCATTTTATGCGATGAAGAGAAGCAAGACCAGCAAACAATGGATGATGGAGCACCTTACCGATCCATATGTGCAGCGCGCGCAAAAGGAAGGGTACCGTTCACGAGCGGCATTCAAGCTGCTGGAGATCGATGCGCGCGACCACCTGCTCAAGCCGGGCATGACCGTAGTCGATCTTGGCGCGACGCCGGGCGGCTGGTCCCAGGTGGCTGCCGCAAGGGGGTGCAAAGTGATCGCACTCGATCTGCTGCCGTTGCAGCCTTTGCCCGGCGTGGAATTCATCCAGGGCGATTTCCGCGAGGATAGCGTGCTGGCGCAACTGGAACGGCAACTCGGGGGCAGGCCGGTCGGTCTTGTAATTTCCGACATGGCGCCCAACATAAGCGGCATAGACGTGGCTGACCAGGCGCGCGGCATGTATCTGGCGGAACTGGCGCTGGAATTTGCATCTGACCAATTGCAGCCGGGTGGCGCATTTCTGGTGAAAGTCTTTCAGGGAGCGGGGTTCGAGGATTTCCTCAAACTCATGCGCAGTCGCTTCGAGCGTGTGGTATCGCGCAAACCCAAGGCCTCGCGTGATCGCAGCTCCGAGGTGTATCTTTTGGGGGTGGGAAGGTCCGGAAAGCTTGAGTAATCAAGCCGGACGGTGTTTAATGCGGGTTAATGCAGCAGTTCGGCGCGTGCGCCCAGGAGTAACCATTGAATAATCTGTTTAAAAGTATCGGAATCTGGCTGGTTGTAGCCTTGGTGTTGATGACCGTCTTCAACCAGTTCAACACGCGCCAGTTACAGGGTGGTCAGTCGCAGATGGACTATTCGATGTTCCTCGATGAGGTCCGGCAGGGACACGTTACCAAGGTGACCATAGAAGGGCGTACGCTCAAAGCGATCACCAGCGATGGCAAGCACATCACCAGCTACGCGCCGCAGGATCTTTGGCTGGTTTCGGACCTGATCAAGAATGGTGTCAAGATCGAGGCAAAGCCGGAAGAAGAGCCTTCCATGCTGATGAATATCTTCGTGTCATGGTTCCCGATGATATTGTTGATCGGGGTGTGGATATTCTTCATGCGCCAGATGCAGGGCGGCGGCAAGGGTGGCGCGTTCTCGTTCGGCAAGTCGCGTGCGCGCATGCTGGATGAGACCAAGGAGCGGGTGACCTTCGCCGATGTGGCCGGTTGCGACGAGGCCAAGGAAGAAGTCAGCGAACTGGTCGATTTCCTGCGTGACCCGTCCAAGTTCCAGACGCTGGGCGGACGCATTCCGCGCGGTGTGCTGATGGTAGGCAGCCCGGGTACCGGCAAGACCTTGCTGGCGAAGGCGATCGCCGGCGAAGCCAAGGTACCGTTCTTTTCCATTTCCGGTTCCGATTTTGTCGAGATGTTCGTCGGCGTGGGCGCGGCACGCGTGCGCGACATGTTCGAGCAAGCCAAGAAACAAGCGCCGTGCATCGTGTTCATCGATGAGATCGACGCGGTCGGGCGCCAGCGTGGCGCGGGCCTGGGCGGTGGCAACGACGAGCGCGAGCAGACCCTGAATGCGCTGCTGGTGGAAATGGACGGATTCGAAGGTGCCAGCGGCGTGATCGTGATCGCTGCGACCAACCGCCCCGATGTGCTGGATCCGGCGTTGTTGCGTCCGGGACGCTTCGATCGCCAGGTGGTGGTGCCGCTGCCGGATATCCGCGGCCGCGAACAGATCTTGATGGTGCATATGCGCAAGGTGCCGGTCGCCCAGGACGTGAAGGCAGACATCCTGGCACGCGGCACGCCCGGCATGTCCGGTGCCGACCTGGCCAACCTGGTGAACGAGGCGGCACTGTTCGCCGCGCGACGCGGTAAGCGTTTCGTCGAGATGGACGATTTCGAATCGGCCAAGGACAAGATCATGATGGGTGCGGAACGCCGCTCCCTGATCATGCCGGAAGAAGAGCGCAAGAACACGGCCTACCACGAGTCTGGCCATACGGTGGTGGCCAAGCTGCTGCCGAAGACCGACCCGGTACACAAGGTCACCATCATCCCGCGCGGACGCGCATTGGGCGTGACCATGCAACTGCCGGCGGAAGACCGCTACAGCATGGACAAGACCCGCATCCTCGACACCATTGCCGTGCTGTTCGGCGGGCGCATCGCGGAAGAGATCTTCATGCACCAGATGACCACCGGCGCTTCCAACGATTTCGAGCGTGCCACCGACATGGCGCGGCGCATGGTCACGCAATGGGGCATGTCCGATGCGCTGGGGCCGATGGTGTATGGCGAGAACGAGGGCGAGGTATTCCTCGGGCGCTCGGTGACCACGCACAAGAACATCTCCGAGGCGACCATGCAGGAAGTGGACAAGGAGATACGCCGCATCATCGACCAGCAGTACGCACTGGCACGCAAGCTGATCGAGGATAACCGCGACAAGATCGAGGCAATGACGCAAGCCTTGCTGGAATGGGAAACACTGGACTCCGACCAGATCAACGACATCATGGCTGGCAATCCGCCGCGTGCGCCCAAGCCAAGCCCGAGCAGCCAGCCGCCGCAGCCGCCCAAGGATGAAGCTCCCACTGCGCCGGCAACGACGACGCCTACACCTGCACCCAAGCCTCCGCCCGCGCAGCCTGCGCAGGAAACGTGAAAGCAGTCGCTGGTCGTTAGTCGTTAGTCATTAGCACCAAACTAGCGACTAGCGACTAACGTCTAACGACTGCTTTATGCTCCACTGCGGAAAATTCCATCTCGACCTGTCCCGCCCGCTGGTCATGGGCATCATCAATGTCACGCCGGATTCCTTCGCAGATGGTGGACATCATCTGCGGTGCGATGCGGCGCTGGTACACGCGCAGCAGTTGCTGGAAGAAGGCGCGGACCTGCTGGACATTGGTGGGGAATCGACGCGTCCCGGGGCAGTGCCGGTCGGCGTAGGAGAAGAGCTGGATCGTGTCATGCCGGTGATTGAAGGATTGCGTGGATCACCTGTTCCGCTTTCGATAGACAGCTGCAAACCTGAAGTCATGCGTGCGGCGCTGGACGCGGGCGCAAGCATGATCAACGACATCAACGCATTGCAACAGCCGGAAGCAATGGCTGTTGCCGCTGCCAGCGATGCTGCCGTGTGCTTGATGCATAAGCTGGGAACGCCGCAGACCATGCAGATCGAGCCGAAATACAAGGATGTGGTGAGCGAGATAAAAGATTTTTTACGCGATCGCATAGTCGCTGCCGAGGCAGCAGGCATAGTTCGGATGCGCATCGTGGCTGATCCGGGTTTTGGTTTCGGCAAGACGCTGGTGCATAATCTGGCCCTGTTACGCAACCTGGATGCATTTGCCGGATTGGGTGTGCCGTTGCTGGCCGGGTTGTCGCGCAAGTCGATGCTGGGTGCGATCACCGGCCAGGATGTGGATCATCGCTTGCATGCCAGCGTGGCGGCAGCATTGCTGGCAGTACAACGCGGCGCTGCGATCGTGCGTGTACATGATGTGCGCGCGACAGTGGATGCGTTGAAGATCTGGAACGCTGTGAATGGAGTGGTCGAGTGAGCAGAAAATATTTTGGCACGGACGGCATACGCGGGCGGGTGGGGGATTTTCCCATTACGCCGGAGTTCGTCATGCACCTGGGATATTCAGCCGGCAAGGTGCTGGCTGCCAACGACTGGCATCTGGCTGAGGGCGAGCGTCCGGCGGTGCTGATCGGCAAGGATACGCGCATCTCCGGATACATGCTGGAAGCTGCGTTGCAGGCCGGGTTGATTGCCGCCGGCGTGGATGTTTATCTGGCCGGGCCGGTGCCGACAGCTGCGGTGGCTTACCTGACTCGCGCATTGCGCCTGCAGGCGGGCGTCGTGATTTCCGCCTCGCATAATCCGTTCGAGGACAACGGCATCAAGTTCTTTGCAGCTTCCGGCAGCAAGTTGCCGGATGAAACCGAACATGCCATCGAAGCCGGGCTGGAAAGTCCGATCGTCACCATGCCTTCGTCCAGCCTGGGCAAGGCCAGGCGCATCGACGATGCGGCCGGTCGCTATATCGAGTTCTGCAAGAGCAGCTTTCCCTACAGTCTGGACCTGCGCGGCCTTAAGCTGGTGGTCGACTGCGCGCACGGTGCGGCCTACCACATCGCCCGCGAAGTGTTCCATGAACTCGGCGCGGACGTGATCACCATCGGTGTGCAACCTGACGGCAGGAACATCAACGATGGGTATGGCGCGACTGCCCCGGCCAACCTGCAGCAAGCCGTCAGGGAGCACCAGGCCGATCTCGGCATCGCGCTGGACGGCGATGGCGACCGGCTGGTGATGGTGGATGCTGACGGGACTTTATACGATGGCGACCAGTTGATGTACGTCATCGCCAGGCATCGCCAGTCTCTGGGGACGCTCAATGGCGGCGTGGTGGGAACGCAGATGACCAATCTCGCGTTCGAGCATGCCATGCAGCGCCTTGGCATTCCGTTCGCGCGTGCCAAAGTGGGCGACCGCTATGTGATGGAGTTGTTGCAGCAGAACGGCTGGCAATTGGGCGGCGAGAATTCGGGGCACATCATTTGCCTGGATCGGCATACCACCGGCGATGGCATTGTGTCCGCATTGCAGGTTCTGCATGCCTTGCGCTCGAATCAGCAGACCCTGGTGCAGGCACTGGAAGGATTGACGCTGTATCCGCAGGTTCTGCTGAACGTGCGCATCGCCAGGCGCGACGATTGCCTGAATCATCCCGATGTCCTGGCGGCGGTATCCGCAGCTGAAACTGCATTCGATGGCAAGGGCCGGGTGTTGCTGCGGCCTTCCGGTACGGAACCGATCCTGCGCGTGATGGTCGAAGCGGATGATGGGGTGGAGGTAAGGCGTTGGGCCGAAACCATCGCGAAAACTGTACAGAGGGTGGCCCAGGTTCCTTGATCTGGAGCGGATTGCTTGGTATTTTTAAGTCGCCGCGACTATAGCTAGTGTTAATTTTGAAGGGGACGTTGATGAAAAAGATTTTTCTGTTTATAGCCACAGCAGTGTGTGCCGGTAACGTATTTGCGGCGGATTTCGTAGACACAGCGCGAGTGATTTCAAGCAAACCAGTCTATCAACGGGTATCGGATCCCAAGCAGGAGTGCTGGGTTGAAACGGTCAGTTCCACTGGCACGGTGACGAAACCCGCTCCGCAAGAACACGGTATCGGCGGCGCATTGCTGGGTGGACTGGTGGGCGGCGTGGTGGGTAACCAGATGGGGCAGGGTAACGGCAACGCCATCGCAACAGGCGCCGGCGCGGTTGCTGGCGCGCTGATTGGCGACCGTATCGCAAGCCAGAACCAGAATGGTACCGAGCAGGTTACCCAGGTACCGCAGTCACGGGAAGAAAGGCATTGCCGCCAGATAGAAAACTACAAGGATGTCGTCAGCGGTTATGACGTGACATATCGCTACGGCGGCAAGGATGTCACCGTCAGGCTGCCCAATGATCCGGGCAGAACGGTTCGGGTAGGTGTGAGCGTGTTGCCGGACAGGTGATTTTTGAAATAGGGAGTGGGGAGTGGGGAGTAGGGAGTAGAGGGAGTAGGGAGTAGGGAGTAGGGAGTAGGGAGTAGGGAGTAGGGAGTAGGGAGTAGGGAGTAGGGAGTAGGGAGTAGGGAGTAGGGAGTAAAACCCTGCGCCGCCCCCACTCCCCACTCCCCACTCCCCACTTCCCACTTCCCACTTCCCCACTTCCCACTTCCCACTTCCCACTTCCCACTTCCCACTCACCCAAATCTTCCCGTAATGTAATCCTCCGTTTCCTTGCGCTTCGGATTGGTGAACACCGTGCTGGTGTCGCCGAACTCGATCAGGTCGCCCAGATACATATAGGCGGTGAAATCAGAGATGCGCGCGGCTTGCTGCATGTTATGGGTGACGATGAGGATGGTGAAATCCTCCTTCAATTCATCTATAAGCTTTTCGATGTGCGCAGTGGAGATCGGATCGAGTGCGGAGGTGGGTTCATCCAGCAGCAGGACTTCCGGTTTGACGGCGATGGCGCGGGCGATACAAAGACGCTGCTGTTGTCCACCAGATAATCCCATGCCGCTTTGCTTGAGTTTGTCCTTCACTTCATTCCACAGGGCGGCTTTTTTGAGCGCCCATTCCACGCGCTCGTCCATGTCATGCCGGTTCATGCGTTCATACAGTTTTACGCCGAAGGTGATGTTGTCATAGATCGACATCGGAAAAGGCGTGGGTTTCTGGAACACCATGCCGACCTTGGCGCGCAGGTTGTTAAGATCCTGCTTGGCACTGAGGATGTTTTCTCCGTCCAGCATGATCTCGCCGGTGGCCTTTTGCTTGGGATAGAGCTCGTACATGCGGTTGAACGTTCGCAGCAGGGTGGACTTGCCGCAGCCGGACGGGCCGATGAAAGCGGTGACCATCTTTTCCTGGATGGAGATGTTGATGTTTTTTAACGCCAGGAACTTGCCGTAATAGAAATTTAGGTCGCGTACGACTATCTTGGGTTTTCGGGAGACGGTAGCGTTCATCGGTTCGGGTCCCTGTTTCAGTGCTGAACTGCTCTTCTGGCGGAATAAGATGCGCGCAACGATGTTCAGTGCCAGCACGCTGAAGGTGATCAGCAGCGCACCCGCCCAGGCCAGGTGGTGCCAGTCGTCGTATGGACTCATGGCGAACTGGAAGATCACCACCGGCAGGTTGGCCATCGGCTGGTTCATGTTGCTGTTCCAGAACTGATTGTTGAGCGCGGTAAACAGCAGCGGGGCGGTCTCGCCGCTGATACGTGCCACAGCCAGCAGCACGCCGGTGATGATGCCAGCCTTGGCAGCGCGCAGGGTGACGAAGGTGATGACCTTCCATTGCGGCGCTCCCAGCGCGGCAGCGGCTTCGCGCAGGCTGTTCGGTATCAGCCGCAACATGTTCTCGGTGGTGCGGATGACCACCGGGATCACCAGGATGGCAAGGGCCAGCGTACCGCCCCAGCCGGAGAAATGCTTGACCTTGACCACGTACATTTCGTAGATGAACAGGCCGATCACAATGGATGGTGCGGACAGCAGCACATCGTTGATGAAGCGGGTGACCGGCGCCAGCCAGCCGCGCTGGCCGAATTCGGCCAGGTAGGTTCCGGCCAGGATGCCGATCGGCGTGCCGATCAGGGTGCCAAACAGGGTCATCAGTACGCTGCCGTATATCGCGTTCAGCAAGCCGCCCGCGCTGCCGGGTGGCGGGGTCATTTGCGAAAACACCGCCCAGTTCATGCCGGGCAATCCATATTTCAGCAGGGTCAACAATATCCAGCCCAGCCAGAACAGGCCGAACGACATCGCCAGCACCGAGATGCCCAGCGTCCAGAGGTTGATCAGGCGGCGGCGTGTATAAAGTGTCAGCATGTCAGCTCTGGCGCCCTTCCCCTTTGGCGAGCTGATACAGCATGAAGCGCGCCAACGATAGAACGACGAAAGTAATGAAGAACAGGATCAGGCCGAGTTCGATCAGTGCGGAAGTATAAAGGTCACCCACCGCCTCGGTGAATTCGTTGGCCAGGGCCGAAGAGATGCTGTTGCCTGGCATCAGCAGCGACTTGCTCAGGTCGTGGGCGTTGCCGATCACGAAGGTGACCGCCATGGTTTCGCCCCAGCGCCCGCCCCAAGCCAAGCATGATGCCGCCGACCACGCCTATCTTGGTATAGGGCAATACGATGCTGCGCATCACTTCCCAGGTGGTGGCGCCGACACCATAAGCGGATTCCTTGAGCATGGTGGGCACCACCTCGAAAACGTCGCGCATCACCGACGCAATGAACGGGATCACCATGATGGCGAGGATGATGCCGGCGGTCAGCAGTCCGATGCCCATCGGCGGGCCGGAAAAGAATGGGCCGATACCCGGCAGGGTACCGATATGCTTGTTGAGCCACGGCTCGACATGATCGGCAAACAGTGGGGCGAATATGAACAGTCCCCACATGCCGTAAATGATGCTGGGGATGCCCGCCAGCAATTCGACTGCGATGCCGAGTGGTCGGCGCATCCAGCGCGGGGACAATTCGGTGAGAAACAGGGCGATGCCGAAACTGACCGGGATGCCGATAAGCAATGCGATACCGGAAGTGGCCAGGGTGCCGACGATGGGGATCAATGCGCCATACTGGTCCTGCACCGGATCCCATGAATCGCTGACCAGGAAACCGAAGCCGAACTGCTTGATCGAGGGCATGCTGCCGATGACCAGTGAAGTCATGATCGCGATCAACAATGCCAGAACGACGAATGCAGCAAGGCGGGTCAGGTTGCGGAACAGCCAATCCTGCCACTTCTTGTTGTTCATGCTTGCCGCAGGTAGAAATGTTGGCATGGTCATTCGGTAAATATCAATTTGAAATTGCGCGGTATTTTACCGTGTAACTCGTCGCTTGAAAAATTTACTGCAGGTGCCGGCGTTGTGAAAATCAGGGGGCCAGCGGCCCCCTGAGATTCCATCTGGCATGGCGCATGGTTTGCGCCATTCAAGATGCTTTTACCATATTGCCTTGCCGCCGTGATCCTTGATCTGGGCTTTCCAGGCATCATGGATCAGGTTGACGACGGAGTCAGGCATCGGGATATAGTCCAGGGACTCGGCCATCTGGTCGCCATTGGCATAGGCCCAGTCGAAGAACTTCAGCACTGCCTTGGCGGTTTCCGGCTTGTCCTGGCTCTTGTGCATCAGGATGAAGGTGGCGCCGGCGATAGGCCAGCTGTCCTTGCCGGCTTCGTCGGTCAGGATCTCATAGAAACCAGGCGCCTTGTCCCAGCGCGCCCCGGCTGCTGCAGCCATGAAGCTTGTAGCGTTGGCAGGTACAAAGTTGCCTTCACGATTCTTCAGCTGAACGGCGTTCATCTTGTTCTGCAGCGCGTAGGCATATTCCACATAGCCGATGGAGCCCTTGATGCGCTGTACATAGGAAGCCACGCCTTCGTTACCCTTGCCGCCGGTACCGGCCTTCCAGGAAACCGAGGTGCCTTCGCCGACCATGGACTTCCAGTCCGGGCTGACCTTGGACAGGTAGTTGGTGAAAATGAAGGATGTGCCGGAACCATCGGAGCGATGCACCACGGTGATGGCGTCATCCGGCAGGTTCACGCCAGCGTTCATTGCGGCGATCGCCGGGTCGTTCCACTTGGTGATCTTGCCCAGGTAGATGTTGGCCAGGGTTGGGCCGTCCAGCTTGAGCTGTGCCGGCAGCAATGCCGCTAACGTTGATGACCGGAACCACGCCGCCCATCACGGTGGGGAACTGCATCAGGCCGTTCTTATCCAGGTCTGCGGGTTCCAGGGGCTTGTCGGAAGCGCCAAAGTCAACGGTGCTGGCTTCGATCTGCTTGATGCCACCGCCGGAGCCGATGGACTGATAGTTCATGCCGATGTTGGTCTTGGCCTTGTAGGCCTCGGCCCACTTGGCGTAAATCGGGTAAGGGAAGGTCGCGCCGGCACCGGTGATATCGGTGGCGAATGCGCTGCCTGCAGCAAACAGCGAGGTAGCCAGGCTGATGCTGCAGAGGAGGCGGGTCGTTTTGTTCATGGTCTCTCCAAGATAATTAGGTTTCGCTAGGGTGCTGCTGCCGTTTGTCAGCGAGACGTATCATAACCATGCTCTATTACACAATTATTACATGTGAGGGACCCTGAAGTGGCGCTAAATTACCGCCATTCGACTGCCTCACCCTTGATTGTGCGGGACTATCCCGGTTCCAGGCCTGATTTGGAGGATATTACCTGTCACCCATGACATCAATTTAGAGAATTGTGCGCTGGCGCACAGAATCGATTCGTCAAACAGCCTATTCTTTGCTCGTACTTCCCCCATCCAGATGCAATATCTGGATTTAACGGAGCAGGATTCTGCTCCGTTTTTTTTGGGTGTCTGTAATTTGGCCGCGCTGTGCGGCGTGAAATACTGCATGCCGTCATATCCGGGTAACAATGCACGGCTACCGTTGGCGCGTCGCGATCACCTGTCCACCAGATGAGCCATACACTTGTTCATGCCTATCGTCGGACTGCGTGCCGCGCGCCTGCTGTCGCATATCTTCTACGCCGTATTGTGCGCCTGCATCTACCCGGCGCTGGACAAGCCTGTGCAGCGCCGCATCATGCAGCACTGGTCACAGGGCCTGCTGAACATCCTCAACGTGCGCTGGCATATGGACGCTCATCACGCGCTTGCCGCAGGCCAAGGCCAACTGTTCGTCGCCAACCATGTCTCCTGGCTGGATGTGTTCGCGATGAATGCCGCGTTTCCCGCCAACTTCATCGCCAAGTCGGAAGTGGGGAACTGGCCACTGGTTGGCTGGTTGTCGCGGCGCACCGGGGCATTATTCATCCGTCGCGACATGCTGCGCGACACGGCGCGCGTCAATCGGCTCATCATCCGCAATGCTGCAACGGGGCGAGTGCATTGCGCTGTTCCCGGAGGGTACTTCCACCGACGGCTCGCAGCCCGTGAATTTCAATCCTGCCCTGCTGCAGGGAATTCGATGCCGGCGCCGCCATCCTTCCGGTGGCTGTCCTCTACCATGACGGCAACGGACGGCGCCTGGACGATGCGGCATTCATCGGTGACATGACCTTCATGCAGTCGCTGATGGAAAATATTATGCAGTCCCTCCCTGCATGTCACTGTTGCGTATCTGCCTGCAGTTCATGGTTGATGGAAATGACCGGCGCATGCTGGCGCGGGCAGCGCAGGAAGCCGTCAATTCAAGGCTGGATGGATTTGCCTGACGATCAGTTCATGGCGGACAACGTTTCAAATGAAGCCAGAATTAATCAATTTTTAACCTGTCCTTCATGCTGCGGCAATGTCGCATCGCTAAATTCTCTGCATTTTTTTTTTTTTTTTTTTTTTTTTTTTTTTTTTTTTTTTTTTTTTTTTTTTTTTTTTTTTTTTTTTTTTTTTTTTTTTTTTTTTTTTTTTTTTTTTTTTTTTTTTTTTTTTTTTTTTTTTTTTTTTTTTTTTTTTTTTTTTTTTTTTTTTTTTTTTTTTTTTTTTTTTTTTTTTTTTTTTTTTTTTTTTTTTTTTTTTTTTTTTTTTTTTTTTTTTTTTTTTTTTTTTTTTTTTTTTTTTTTTTTTTTTTTTTTTTTTTTTTTTTTTTTTTTTTTTTTTTTTTTTTTTTTTTTTTTTTTTTTTTTTTTTTTTTTTTTTTTTTTTTTTTTTTTTTTTTTTTTTTTTTTTTTTTTTTTTTTTTTTTTTTTTTTTTTTTTTTTTTTTTTTTTTTTTTTTTTTTAAAAAAAAAAAAAAAAAAAAAAAAAAAAAAAAAAAAAAAAAAAAAAAAAAAAAAAAAAAAAAAAAAAAAAAAAAAAAAAAAAAAAAAAAAAGGGAAATACCGCTACCGCTGGAAGCGCTGAACCAGACATTGGATGCCAATGTCCCTCCGCTGATCATGGGCTATCTGCGTCTCGGCGCCTATGTCGGCGGCGAACCGGCATGGGATCCGGATTTCAATACCGCTGACCTGTTCATCCTGCTGCCGATGTCACGCTTGAACGAGAGATACGTCAGGCATTTCATGCGCCAGGAGTAACGGTTGATTTCGTGGTTATGGACAAACTGCAGCATGCGCTTGTGTAATCGCGCTGGCCCAGAGCCCGGGCAGAGCGGTGCAAGTTTAATATTTCCACAACAAATCCTTAATATTTGTTAAATCCTTCCTGCAGGCTGTCGGCATGAAACGTAACGTCACGTCCCATTGCGGTGTTGTTGAGCAATATGTCATTTAGGCAGCAGAGTCATCCCATGCCGGGTCCGCCTGCCCTGAATTTTGCCTGTCGGCCTGTCATTTCTCCATCCTGATATGACTCAAGTCCGGTCGATATTCCTTTCTGACATCCATCTCGGAACCAGGGCATGCCAGGCCAGTCGTCTTCTTGAATTCCTGAAGGAATATTCAGCCGAAAATGTTTTCCTGCTCGGTGATATCGTCGACTTGTGGGCAATGAAAAGGGGGTTCGTGCATTGGACCACCGATCAGAATACAGTTGTGCAGAAGCTGCTGCGGCGTGCGCGTCACGGCGACAAGATATTTTTCATCCCCGGTAATCATGATGAGGCCTTGCGTGATTACATCGGCACATCGTTTGGCGACGTTGTCGTGGAGCATGAAATTGTCCATACTGCCGCTGACGGGCGTCGTTACCTGTTATTGCATGGCGACGAATTCGACCAGGTGACGCGTCACCACAGGTGGGTAGCCATTCTGGGTGATAAATCATATGACATGCTGGTAAGCCTGAATATTTATTTATCCTGGTTACGCAGGACATTTCGTCGGCCTGGATACTGGTCACTGGCAGGATATGCCAAGCGCAAGATAAAAACTGCCGTCAGCTTCATATTCAGTTTCGAGGATTCGGTCATTCGCCATGTGCGGGAGCGCAAGCTGGATGGCGCCATATGCGGACATATCCATTGGCCGATGATCAAGGAAGTTGATGGGCTGTCATATTTGAACTGCGGCGACTGGGTGGATAGTTGCTCTGCAATTGTCGAACATTTCGATGGGCGTATGGAACTGGTCGCCTGGAATGCAAGCCTGAACACGCCCCGATAAACTATAGAGCGAAGAGTCATGGAAAGTCCGTACAAAGGCAAGACCGGGTTCAGGCGTTTGATGAATGCGCTTTCATTATTCTCTCGACGGCATCAAAGAGGCACACCGCAATGAAGATGCTTTCCGCCAGGAAGTAATACTGGCGGCTATTTGCTGCCGCTGGCGTTCTGGCTTGAATCGTCAGGCATAGGGCGCGCCCTGATGGTGGGCAGCGTGCTGCTGCTGCTCATAGTCGAGTTGGTAAACTCGGCCATAGAAGCTACTGTCGACCATACTTCGCTGGACGACAACAGACTTGCCAAGCGCGCCAAGGACATAGGCAGTGCAGCCGTACTGATTACCATTATCAATCTGGTGCTGGTCTGGACTGGTGCTGCTCGGCTGACATGTCAGCTGCCCACCCATAGCGGGAATCCGCCCAATGAAAATCCTGTTCATCTCCGACGTATATTTTCCGCGCATCAACGGTGTTTCCACGTCAATAGAGACCTTTCGTCATGACCTGCGTGAACTCGGCCATGCCGTACATTTGATTGCCCCGGATTACCCCGGTCCCAGTTCGGACGAAAGTCATATCATGCGGGTGCCTTCCCGCCAGCTGCCGTTCGATCCGGAAGACCGGTTGATGAAATTCGGCTGGGTGATGGCGCACCTCGAAACACTGCGCAGCGAGCATTACGACATCATCCACATGCAGACGCCATTTGTGGCGCACTACCTGGGTATCCGGTTATCCCGCTTGCTGAATATTCCCTGCGTCGAGACATACCACACATTTTTCGAGGAATATCTGCATCATTACATCCCGTTTGTTCCCAGGACGATCATGGCGACGGTGGCCCGGCGATTCTCCCGCCATCAGGGCAACAGCCTGGATGGCATGGTGGTTCCTTCGCGTCCCATGATGGAAGTGTTGCGCGAATATGGCGTGACCACCCATATGGAAATCATCCCGACCGGACTTAAACCGGAAAGCTTTGTGCCTGGCCAGGGCGAGACTTTCCGCGGCAGATATGGCATTGCGCAAGATCGCTTCGTGCTGCTATTTGTCGGGCGTGTCGCGCACGAAAAGAATATCGGATTCCTGCTGCGCGTGGCTGACCGCGTCAGCAAGCATGTGCCGGAAGTATTATTGCTGATCGCCGGCGATGGTCCTGCGCGCGAAAGACTGGAACAAGAGGTGGCGCAACTTGGTTTGTCCGGCAATGTCATGTTTGTCGGTTATCTGGATCGCCATACCGAACTTAATAGCTGCTATCACTCGGCGGATATATTCGTATTCGCATCGAAGACCGAAACACAGGGGCTGGTATTGCTGGAAGCAATGGCGCAGGGCGTGCCAGTGGTATCTATCGCGGAAATGGGTACCCGTGACGTGCTGCGTGAAGGCGCAGGCGTCTGGATCGCCAGGGAAGAACTGGAGGATTTCTCCGGCAAGGTCATCAGGATGCTGGGGGATGCAGATACCAGAGTCCGCGTCGGCGAGGCAGGGCGAGAGTATGCTAAAGGATGGTCAGCTTCCAGACAGGCACAACGCATGCTGAACTTTTACCAGTCCACGATCGAGCAGGTCGTACCGGGAGCAACTCGAATCAACTCATTGGCGAGCTAGGATTCAGCGATTGTCGAAGTCACGTGCCCCGATTGTTTTCATCTTAAATCTGGCATGCCGCGAATTTTATACTCCGTATGCCGAATAACGGATAGATCGATGAATGTAACAATACCGTCATGATTCGCAAGTAGTATCCCTGGTTTGTTATTCCTTCCCTTGGGAGATGCAAATGTTGACAGGTGACCATACCTCCAAACAGTTCGATGTGGAACTGGAAGCGGTTCGCTCACGCGTGCTGCAAATGGGTGGCCTGGTGGAAAGGCAGGTCCGGTTTGCCATTGATGCGCTGATATCCGGCGACCTGGATTTGATGGATCTCGTTATTGCCAATGATCACCGGGTCAATGCGCTGGAAGTGGAGATAGACGAAAGTTGCAATTCCATCATCGCGCGCCGGCAGCCGGCTGCCGGAGACTTGCGCACCATCATGATGGTGATCAAGACCATCACCGACCTGGAGCGTGTCGGCGACGAGGCGAAAAAGATCGCGCGCATGGGCAAACTATTGACCAGGAATACTCGTCTCAGTCTGCCTCGCTACAACGAGATCAAGCATGCGTCGAGGCTGGTGCTGGATATGCTGCGCCAATCGCTCGACGCCTTTGCGCATCTGGATATCGCCGGCGTTGGGGAAGTATTGCGCCAGGACGAGCAGGTGGATGAGGAGTTCCAGACCATCATGCGCTATCTGGTCACCTACATGATGGAAGATCCACGCACCATCTCCAACGCCCTGGAAATCCTGTTCGTCGCCAAGGCGATCGAGCGTATTGGCGACCATGCCAAGAACATGTGTGAATATGTGGTGTATATGGTCAAGGGACGAGACGTGCGTCATGTCACCGTGGAAGAGATCGAGCGCGAATTGCACGAGTAAAATTCATATGCTCCCGGATTTTTCTGGGGACGCAACGTCATTTCTGCAGCAGCTCGGCCACTTTCGTTTGAATGACGGCCAATTGCCTGGCGGCATCACGAATTCCCGACCTTGATTACCCTGCTGCCGCTGAGTGGCTGCCTTGGAGAAAGGCGACATTCGAATAAATCCATAACTTGCCCACGGCCAATCAATATTGCAAATATTACAGTTGCAAGTTTTTCCTGGAGCAGATAGTCTTTCCCGGTTTTCAGTTTATATAACCAGAAGAATTTACGATTTTTAGGGGATCAGCATGAAGAAAATCGGCAAGCCGGATTATCTCGCAATGGTGAAGCGATTGTCCAAGCAGGAAATTGAGCGCTTGTTATCCCGTATGGGTGGCAAGTTGCCGCGACGGCTGCAGAAGGAAAAGTTGAGCCAGGAAGAAGCGTTGGCCATACAGATGGAACTGGAAGACGAACAACTTGCTTCATGGCGAAAAACGATCCAGATGTTGAGGGAAAAAGAAGCCGCCAAGGAAAAGAAGAAAGAGAAGTCCTCTGAAAAGGCCAAGGCGCCAGCAAAGGCCAAGGCGCCAGCAAAAACCAAAGCGCCAGCAAAGGCCAAGGCACCAGCAAAGACCAAGGCACCAGCAAAAACCAAGGTGTTAAAGAAGAAATAGTATCAAGGCCGTTTCCGGCCTCCGGTTTCATGCGGCTTCAGATTGTCGATTCCGGTTGGTGAAGTTAAATGACCCTGGTAAACCGTGGGCTTATTGCCTGAGCTACTCAAAGTGGCCTATAAAACCGCGAGCCGCGCAAGAAGGTAGTTAAGCTCCTTCCCCGTTCAAGAGGGGGAGGGAACCAGACTGCTTAGTTTTTACTTCACGGTTTAATGGGCTCCGGAACGGTCAATCCTGACGGAGTCCCCCGGTATGGCCAGGGGTCCGCCTAATCTAATTCTCGAATCTGTTTGGCAAACTTGTTGCTACCAGTTCAGGATGCGCATGCGCGAGCTTTTCTTGTGCTGGTGAGATTGCATACTTGCCACGACGTGGTCGAGTACGTCGATCGCATCGAGCACAAATGGTCCTTTGTTCAGCATGACACATTCGGCACGTTCCGCCATTGCTGCATCAGTCACTTCTGCTCGTGATGGCATGTTTTGTTTGACCAGCCCTTCCAGTACTTGCGTCGCCCAGATAACCGGTACATGCGCGGATTCGCACAACCACATGATTTCCTCCTGCGTTTCGGCGAGCTGTTCATAGCCGATTTCCACGGCGAGGTCGCCGCGCGCGATCATCACGCCGAATGGGTGGTTGCCTGCACCGCGTACGATGATCTCGGGCAGGTTGTTCAGCGCCAGGCGGGTCTCGATTTTTGCCACAATTCCCAGTTTCCCGGCATTTCGATCGGCCAGCGCCTGCAGCAGCAATTCCATATCCTCGCCGGACTGGACGAATGAGTAGCCGACGATATCTGCATGTTTGACGATGAAATCCAGATCATGCTTGTCCTTGCCGGTAAGCGCGGGCAGATCGAGCTTTGTATCCGGGAAATTAAGTCCTTTCTCCGGCCCTAATTTTGAACCCTGCGATTTGGCGCGCGTGATCTTCAGCAAGGCACCGCCGGCATTCGTGGAGTCCACAACCGCGCTGATGTGCCCGTCATCTATCATGACCCGTTGTCCCGGCTTGAGGTGATCCAGCACGGCAGGCGGGATACAGGCGATATGCGCAGGGCTGATGCTGTTGTCTTCCTCGTCAACTTCTGACGGTTTCCCGGGCAGCGGATCCCGGGTCAATTGCAGCAGGTCTCCCTCGCGCAACACAATACTGGCCGGGCTCGGCAATATCGCGCCGATGCGGCACTTTGCTCCGGTGCCTGTCCGTCCGGACTTGCCGGAACGCGGCTGGGCGTGACGGATCAGTGTCAGGCCTTCTGCGACATAAGCCGAGCCTTCGGAGGTGGCCATGATCTCTAGTTCAGACAATTGCTTCTCCACCACCAAGGCAACAGATTTGCCGCGGATATCCACCAACTCAACCCGGTCGCCTTTTTTCAGCTTGCGCAGCCAGTTCGCATCTACGCTGAGCCTGGCGGGAGAGCGTCGTCCCAGCGTGTCCTTGACCGCCTGCCTGCCGAGCAGGCCGCTGCCGTCAAGGACGACGAGTCCCTGTTCCTTGACCTTGCCGAGCCGGTTGCGCCTGGGTTTGAGACGAACGATACCCTGATCAAGCGCGACCGGGCCGGTGCGCAGTTTCGGGCCGGCAAGATCCATCATGATCTTGCACTGACGGTCGGTATCGCGTTCAGCCTGGCGCACGAATTCGACCATTTGTTTCCATGCCACCGGCGTGTCGTGCGCACAGTTGATGCGCGCGCAATCCATTCCCCGCTTGACCAGTTCGCGCACAAATACGTAGTCGGAAGCCGCTTCACCGGGAAAGGTCACCATGATGCGGACGAATCGGTGGTGGTGGGACGGGCCGAACAGGCGCAGGGTTTGTTTCTCCAGAAGCAGTGCTGCTGCACTGAATGCCTCAGCATTCTTGATGACCTTGTCACTATCAGCCGCTTTGCCAGTCAATGCATCGAGGGCAAGGATGACGGCATCGAGATTGGACAGCACATGGCCCTCGGTGCGGCCGAGCGAGGAAAGACCAAGGGCGGCAAGCAGCGACTGGGTGTCGCGCAAATCATGGCGGCGCAAACCGATATAGGCGCCCATGTTGGCCGCAGAAGCCAGGAAACCGTGCCAGTGGATAAGAGGGCGCCAAATTTTCAGGCATTCCTTTCCAGCCTTTTTGACTTTGACCCGAATACGTCGCAGGTCAGCCGTCAGCTTTGATATTTGCCGGACATTCAGTTTGTTGTTGGAAATATCAGCTGACTTCACCTTTGCTACCTTGAACATTGTTGCAGACTTGCACAAGACGAAAGGATGACTGAATTGTGTTACAGATTTATTGCCGAATCTGATCATGCATAAGATGAGTACGGAAGCAGCTACATCAAAATGATGTCGTATTGTTCCTGGGTGTAAAGCGTTTCAACCTGCAATGCAACGGGCTTGCCGATGAAGTCGGAAACCTGCGCCAGGTTCTGTGATTCCTCATCGATGAACATGTCGATGACGGGTTGCGAAGCGAGGATGCGGTATTCGCGTGCATTGAACTGGCGCGCCTCGCGCACGATCTCGCGCAGGATCTCGTAGCAAACGGTTTGTGCCGTCTTCACCTCGCCGCGCCCCTGGCAGGTTGGGCAAGCTTCGCACAGGACATGTGCCAGGCTTTCGCGCGTGCGTTTGCGTGTCATTTCCACCAGTCCCAGCGAGGAAAAGCCGTTCACCGAAATGCGCATGCGATCGCGTGCCAGCGCCTTGTTGAATTCCTCCAGTACCGCGTCGCGGTGTTCATGGCTATCCATGTCGATAAAATCGCAGATGATGATGCCGCCGAGGTTGCGCAGGCGCAATTGGCGGGCAATGACCTGGGCTGCCTCCAGATTGGTCTTGAAGATGGTGTCATCAAAATTGCGGCCGCCGACAAAGCCGCCGGTGTTGACGTCCACCGTGGTCAGGGCCTCGGTCTGGTCGATGATCAGGTAGCCGCCGGACTTCAGTTCTACCCGTCGCGACAAGGCTTTCTCGATCTCCTCTTCCACGCCGTACAGGTCAAACAGCGGGCGTTCTCCGGCATAGTGATTCAACAGTGGCCTGGTTCCGGGGATATAGTGTTGCGAAAATTCCACCATACGCTGGTAAGTCTCGCGCGAATCAACCAGGATGCGCGAGGTATCTTCATTGACGAAGTCGCGCAGCACGCGTAATCCGATGTTGAGTTCCTGGTAGATCGCCGAGGGTGCGGGCGCAGTTTTCGCCTGGTCCTGAAGGCTTTCCCACAGCTTGTTCAGGTATTCGTTGTCCGCAAGCAATTCATTGTCGGTGGCCGTTTCGGCCATGGTGCGCACGATATAACCGCCGCTTTGACCGGCAGGTAATAGTTGTTGCATCCGGGCGCGCAGCAACTCGCGTTCATGGTCACCCTCGATCCGTTGCGACACGCCGATGTGGGATTCCTGCGGCAGGTATACCAATTGGCGTCCGGCAATGCTGATCTGGGTGGAAAGGCGCGCTCCCTTGGTGCCCATCGGTTCCTTGATCACTTGCACCAGGATGCGCTGCCCTTCGGACAGAACCTTTTCGATCGGCTTGGCGGCATCGCCGTTATTGCGGTTTTCCCAAATGTCGGCAACGTGGAGAAAGGCCGAGCGTTCCAGCCCGATATCGATGAAAGCTGACTGCATGCCGGGCAGCACGCGCTTGACTTGTCCGACGTAGATATTGCTCACGATGCCGAGATGGCCCGAGCGTTCGATGTGCATCTCCTGCACGACGCCGAGCTCCATGATCGCAACACGGGTCTCTTGCGGGGTGACGTTGATCAGGATTTCGTTGGTCATGGTACCGGATATCCGAATAAATTCAGCAGTTCGACCGTTTCATACAACGGCAGCCCCATCACGCCAGAATAACTCCCTTCGATACGTTTCACAAATGCGCCGGCGCGTCCCTGGATCGCATAGGCGCCGGCCTTGTCATAGGCTTCATTGGTCGCCAGATAGCGCTGGATGCGTTCCGCGCCGAGTTCGGCAAATGTCACCTTGCTGGCGCTGACCCTGACCTCGACGCGCTGCTCGAACGCCATGGCCACCGCACTATGCACCAGGTGCCTGCGTCCGGAGAGCCTGGCCAGCATGGCAGCAGCTTCTTCTCTGTCGCTCGGCTTGCCGAGGATGCAGTCGTTCAATGTTACCGTTGTGTCCGCAACCAGCACCGGGAATCGCGGCAGGTTGCGGAACCCCACCGCATTCCATCCTGCCACAGCCTTGGCCTCGCTGATGCGCCGTACATAATCCAGCGGCGGTTCGTCGGTGAACGGCGTCTCATCGACGTCCACCTTGCGGCGCGGGTCAGTGCGCAACAGCAGTACCTCGAAATTGATCCCGACCTGCTTCAGCAGTTCGCGCCGGCGCGGACTTTGCGAGGCAAGGTAGATGCGCGAGTTGACAGTGCTCATTTGTTTATCCTGAAAATGAAGGCGCAAATTTAAACTTGGCCAAAAGTCCCCTCCCCCTTGCAGGGGGAGGGTTAGGGTGGGGGTAGAGACTCCAACTTACTGCCGCATTGACCGTCCTACCCCTATCCCACCCTTCCCCCTTAAAGGGGGAAGGAGCAAAACCAGCGGCTTTAACAGGCTCATTCCCGGTGATAGGGATGATTGTGCAGCAGGCTGTGCGCCCGATACAGCTGTTCCGCCAGCACCACCCGCACCATCGCATGCGGCAGCGTCATCGCCGACAATGCCAGCAATTGCGCCGCCTTGCCCTTCACCGATTCGTGCAGGCCATCCGCGCCGCCGATGATGAATGCCACGTCGCTGCCACCGGCCATCCATTGCTGCAACCGTTCCGACAGCTGGCGCGTGGTCCAGTTGGCACCGTGTTCGTCCAGCGCCAGGCACAGTGCATTTTGCGGAATGGCGGCAACTATGCGTTGCGCCTCGGCTGCCATGATCTGCGGCGTGCTCTTGCCAGTGGTGCGGGGCTCGGGCTTGATTTCGATCAATTCGATCTTCGCTTCGCGTGGCATGCGTTTGGCATACTCGTTGAAACCTTGAGTTGTCCATTCCGGCATTCGGTGACCGACGGCGATAACGAACAATTTCATTCTCTGGGATCTCGCCGGAGATGATGTCAGGCGGCAGCGCGCGGCAGATGCCGGATGCCCCACAATTCCTCGAGGTTGTAGTAGGCGCGCACCGCTGGTTGCATGATATGCACGATGATGTCGCCCAGGTCCACCAGCACCCACTCGCCGCTGTCGCCGCCTTCGGTGCCGATCACGGTTTCCCCAAGCTGTTTCAGTTTCACCACCACGCTGTCGGCCAGCGCCCTGGTCTGGCGGGTGGATTGCGCGCTGGCGATGATCATGCGCTCGAACAGCGGGCTTTGTTTGGCGGTATCGAGCACGGTGATATCGATCGCCTTGACGTCTTCCAGTGCGGCGACGATGGCCTGGGTCTTTTCTTCAATAGTCAGCATCGGTAAAGTCCATAAGTAAAAATATAATCGGTAACTGCATCCGGCAACAGGTAGCGGATGCTCCTGCCAGACGCGCAGCGTGCGCGGATGGCGGTGGCGGAGATATCCAGCGTCGGCATGTCCAGTACCAGGATCGTCCCGGCCGGTGTCTCATGCAGCACGCGTGCAGCTGGCGCCAGCCGTGCGGTGTATTCGGTGCGCAAGTCCTGGTCGGCCGCTTCCATGGCATTGCCCAGCGGTCGCCCGCTGCGCTGCATGACCACGATGTGCGCCAGCTCGAACAGCCTGCGCCATTCATGCCAGCTGTGCAATTGCAAAAATGCGTCACTGCCCAGCAGCAGGCACAGCGGCTGTCGCTCGCCCAGTTCTGCGCGCATCGCCGTGAGCGTGTCAACGCTGTAGCAGGGCTCGGTGCGGTCGATCTCGCGCTGGTCCAGCACGAAGCCCGGGTTGCCTGCGATGGCCAGTCGCACCATGTCCAGCCGTTGCACCGTACTGGCGTGTGGCGCGACGCGATGGGGCGGTACGCCGGCCGGAATGAAATGCACTGCAGCCAGCTCGCATTGCTCCAGCGCTTCCTGGCCAAGGCGCAGGTGCCCATCGTGGACCGGGTCGAAGGTGCCGCCGAGGATGCCGATGGGTCGCAGACTCACAGCTTACAGCGCAAGGCGGCGCACATCCGCCAGGATCTTCGACAGCGCGGTGATGAAGCGCGCGCCCGCCGCGCCGTCGATCACGCGATGGTCGTAGGACAATGACAGCGGCAGCATCAGGCGCGGCTCGAATTTGCCGTCCTGCCACACCGGTTTCATGTTCGCGCGCGACACGCCGAGGATGGCCACTTCCGGCGCGTTGATGATCGGCGTGAAGAACGAACCGCCGATCCCGCCCAGGCTGGAGATCGAGAAACAGCCACCCTGCATTTCGGCGGCGGTGATCTTTTTCTCTCTCGCGCGGGCGCTGATCTCGCCCAGTTCCTTTGCCAGTTGCACGATGCCTTTCTGGTTCACGTCGCGCAGCACCGGCACCATCAAGCCTTCCGGGGTGTCCACGGCGACGCCGATGTGGAAATATTTCTTCAGCACCAGGTTTTCGCCGCCGGCATCGAGTGAGGCGTTGAAATCCGGGAATTGCTGCAGCGCTTCCACTGCCGCCTTGAGCAAAAAGGCCAGTGGCGTGACCTTGACGCCCTGTGCCGTGAATTCCTTGCCCAGTTCCTTGCGCCAGGCTTCCATATCAGTGATGTCGGCCTCGTCGTGCTGGGTGACATGCGGGATGCTGACCCAGTTGCGGTGCAGGTATGAACCCGAGAGCTTCTTGATGCGTGATAGCGGCTTGTTCTCGATCGCGTCCGAATTTGGCAAAATCGACCACCGGCATCTCTGCCACCTGCAGGCCGCCGGCGCCGCGCGGTTGCGCAAGCTGCGCCTTGACGAAGCCCTGCACGTCTTCGCGGGTGACGCGGTCCTTGTTGCCGCTGCCGCGCACCTGCGCCAGGTTCACGCCGAGTTCGCGCGCGAAGCGGCGCACCGACGGGCTGGCGTGGGCTTTTGAGCCTGTAGCGGGTAGCTCGTGGCTGGTAGCTTGAGGAGCTGCTGCTGGCGCGGGAGCAGGGGGGCGCGATTTCGGTGCGAGCTCAGCAGCCGGGGCAGGTGCAGCAACCGAGACTGCGGCGGGAGTGCTGGCTGTTTTTTCCCCGCTCGTTTCCACCAGCGCGATCAGCGCGCCCTCCGACACCTTGTCGCCGGCCTTGACCTTGATCTCTTTCACGACGCCGCTGAAAGGCGAGGGCACGTCCATGGTGGCCTTGTCGGTTTCCAGCGCGATCAGCGAGTCTTCGGCTTTAACGCTGTCGCCGGCCTTTACCATCACCTCGATGATCTCGACGTCCTTGAAATCGCCGATATCCGGCACCAGTACTTGTTTGATTTCTGCCACGTGGTTCTCCGCTTAGACCGTCACCGGATTGGGTTTGTCGGGATCGATCCGGTAGCGCTTGATCGCCTTGCTGACTTCCTTTGCATTGATCGCGCCTTCGTCCGCCAGCGCCTTGAGCGCGGCAACTGCGACGTAATAGCGATCCACCTCGAAGAAATGGCGCAGTTTCTTGCGCGTGTCGGAACGGCCAAAACCGTCCGTGCCCAGCACCTTGTAGCGCGCGGGCATATAGGGACGGATCTGGTCGGCATAACTCTTGATGTAGTCGGTCGCAGCAACCACCGGACCCTTGCGCGGCGCCATGCATTGCTCGACGTAGCTGATGCGGCGCTTGGCTTCCGGATGCAGCATGTTCCAGCGCTCGCAATCCAGCCCCTCGCGGCGCAGCTCGTTGAAACTGGTCACGCTCCACACGTCGGCTGCGACACCGAAATCCTTCTCCAGCAACTCCGCCGCCGCGATCACCTCGCGCAGGATCGTGCCGCTGCCCATGCAGCTGCACCGCCGGTTTTCCCACTCTGCCACTTACCACTCCCCACTTCCCTGAACAGGTACATGCCCTTGATGATGCCCTCTTCCGCACCCTTCGGCATCGCCGGATGGGTGTAGTTCTCGTTCATCACCGTGAGGTAATAGTACACATCCTCCTGTTGCTGCATCATGCGGCACAGGCCGTCCTGGATGATCACCGCCAGTTCGTAGGCGAAGGTCGGGTCGTAGCTGACACAGTTCGGGATGGTCGCGGCCTGCAGGTGGCTGTGGCCGTCCTGGTGCTGCAAACCCTCGCCGTTCAGCGTGGTGCGTCCGGCAGTGCCGCCGAGCAGGAAGCCGCGCGCGCGCATGTCACCCGCCGCCCAGGCCAGGTCGCCGACGCGCTGGAAGCCGAACATCGAGTAGTAGATATAGAACGGGATCATCGCCTGACCGTGGTTGGCGTAGGAAGTCGCGGCAGCGATCCAGTCGGCCATGCCGCCGGCTTCGTTGATGCCTTCCTGCAGGATCTGCCCGCTCTGGTTCTCCTTGTAGAACATCAGCTGGTCGGCATCCTGCGGGGTGTACAGCTGGCCCTGCTGCGAGAAGATGCCGAGCTGGCGGAACATGCCTTCCATGCCGAAGGTGCGCGATTCGTCCGGCACGATCGGCACCACCAGCTTGCCGATGTCCTTGTCCTTGGCCAGGATGCCGAGCATGCGCACGAATGCCATGGTGGTGGAGATCTCGCGCTCCTCGGAGCTTTTCAGCAGCGCATCGAACGCCTCCAGTGCCGGCACCTGCAGCGGCGCGGCGAGCGGCTTGCGCATCGGGGTGGTGCCCATCTGCTGGCTGCGCTCGCGCAGGTATTTCGCTTCCTGGCTGTCGGCTGACGGCCGGAAGAAAGGCAAGTTCGGCAATTGTTCGTCGGTCACCGGGATGTTGAAGCGGTCGCGGAATTTGCGCAGCGATTCCTCGTCCATCTTCTTCTGCTGGTGCGTGATGTTCTGGCCTTCGCCTGCTTCGCCCATGCCGTAACCCTTGACCGTCTTGGCCAGGATCACGGTGGGTTGTCCCTGGTGTGCGGCTTGCCGCCGCATAGGCGGCGAACACCTTGAACGGGTCATGGCCGCCGCGATTAAGGCGCCAGATCTCGTCGTCCGACATGTCGGCGACCAGTTCCAGCAATTCCGGGTACTTGCCGAAGAAATGCTCGCGCACATAAGCGCCGTCCTTGGATTTGTAGGTCTGGTATTCGCCGTCCACCACTTCTTCCATGCGTTTGAGCAGCAGGCCGGTCTTGTCCTTGGCGAACAGGCGATCCCAGTGGCTGCCCCAGATCACCTTGATCACGTTCCAGCCGGCGCCGCGGAACACGCCTTCCAGTTCCTGGATGATCTTGCCGTTGCCGCGCACCGGGCCGTCCAGGCGCTGCAGGTTGCAGTTGATCACGAAGATCAGGTTGTCGAGGTTCTCGCGTCCGGCCATCGAGATCGCGCCCAGCGATTCCGGCTCGTCGGTCTCGCCGTCGCCGAGGAAAGCCCATACCTTGCGGCCCTCGGTTTCGACCATGCCGCGATGCTGCAGATAGCGCATGAAGCGCGCCTGATAGATCGCCATCAGCGGACCCAGGCCCATCGACACCGTGGGGAACTGCCAGAAGTCCGGCATCAGCCACGGATGCGGATAGGAGGACAGGCCGCCGCCGTCGACTTCCTGGCGGAATTTGTACATCTGTTCCTCGCTGATGCGGCCTTCGAGAAAGGCGCGCGCATACATGCCGGGCGAGGAATGGCCCTGGAAATACACCAGGTCGCCGCCATGATCATCGGTCTTGCCGTGGAAGAAATAATTGAAGCCGACGTCGTACAGCGTCGCCGCCGAGGCGAAACTGGCGATATGTCCGCCCAGTTCCGACGATTCGCGGTTGGCATTGAGCACGAGGACCATCGCGTTCCAGCGCGTCAGCGCGCGGATGCGGTGTTCCAGTTCCTGGTTGCCGCTGGAGCGCTGTTCCTTGTCCAGCGGGATGGTGTTGATATAGGGCGTGGTGGCGCTGATCGGCATGTCGTCGCCGGCCAGCCGCGCCTGGTGGATCATCTGGTCGATCAGGAAATGGGCGCGCTCCGCGCCTTCGTTCTCCAGTACCGACTCGAGCGCATCCAGCCACTCCTGGGTTTCCTGCGGATCAATGTCCGGGATATTGTTCTTCCATCGTTCAACTCTCTATCATCATGTTGTTCTCCTGCGCTTCCGTTCCCGCGAACGGGAGGCGGGGAACTGCTGCCATCACGCCGCACACTGCATCGTTTCGTTTTCCGTCACCAGCCACTCGACCTTGCGGTCGGTCGCTTCCTGCGGGATATCGCCGACGACCTGCATCGCAAATGCCGCCGCCACCAGCGCCGGCTGCTGCTCCATCCGCGCCAGCAGCTTGTCGTAGAATCCGCCGCCATAACCCAGCCGTGCACCCGTCGCGCCTGAAGGCCACGCCGGGCAGCAGGATGAAATCCACCTGTTCCAGCTGCTCCAGCCTGGGCACTGCTGCACCAATCGGCTCGAGTATCCCGTAAGCGCCCGGCGCCAGTTGCGTGGCCAGGTCGGTGACCTGATACAGATCCAGCTCGCCCGTGCTGCGGTTCACCTTCGGCAGCAGCAACCGCTTGCCGTCGCGCAGCACCTGCTGCAGCCAGGGTTCGCTGATGAATTCCGCGCCAAAGTGCATGTAACCCAGCACCGTGGCTGCCTCGCGATAGGGTGCCAGTTGCAGCAGGCGCATCGTGATCTGCTGGCTTAACTGCGAACGCAAGTCCTGTGCCAGCGCAGCACGGCCAGTGATTATACTTTGCCTGAGGGTTTGCTTCATAGCCCGGGCTGTCATGACAATAGCGCCTGATTTGGGTATTTAGCCCAGAAACAGCCTGTACGCCGGGTTGTCGCTCTCATCCCAGTAGCGGTAGCCGAGCGTGTCGAGGAATGTCTTCAGCGCCTTCTTGTCGTGGTGCGGCACCTGCATGCCGACCAGTACGCGGCCGTAGTCCGCGCCGTGGTTGCGGTAGTGGAACAGGCTGATGTTCCAGCTGTGGTTCATGCTGTTGAGGAACTTCATCAGTGCGCCGGGGCGTTCCGGGAATTCGAAGCGGAACATGATCTCGTCCTTGACGTCCGGCGCATGGCCGCCGACCAGGTGGCGCACATGCAGCTTGGCCATTTCGTTGTCGGTGAGATCCTGGGTCGGCAGTTTGTGTTTTTTCAGGCTGGCGACCAGTTTGTCGGTTTCCGACGGGTCGCGCACCTGTACGCCGACGAACACCTGCGCCGTGGTCGGGTCGGCGTAGCGGTAGTTGAATTCGGTGATATTGCGGTTGCCGAGCAGCGCGCAGAACTTGCGGAAGCTGCCGGGTGTTTCCGGAATGGTGACGGCGAGGATGGCCTCGCGCTTTTCGCCGATCTCGGCGCGCTCGGCGACGAAGCGCAGGCGGTCGAAATTCATGTTAGCGCCGCTGCACACGGTGACCAGCGTTTCGCCCTTGAGTTTTTCACGCTTGGCATACAGCTTGGCACCTGCCACGGCAAGTGCGCCGGAAGGTTCAAGAATGGAGCGCGTATCCTGGAATACGTCCTTGATCGCGGCGCATACTGCATCGGTGTCCACCAGCACGATCTCATCGACATATTTTTTGCAGATGCGCAACGTTTCCTCGCCGGCCAGCTTGACGGCAGTGCCATCCGCGAACAGGCCGACATCGCCGAGGGTGACGCGCTTCCCTTCCTTGAGCGAACGGTACATGGCATCGGAATCGGTGGTCTGCACGCCGATGACCTTGATGTCGGGCCGCACCTGCTTGACGTAAGCGGCCACGCCCGCGATCAAGCCGCCACCGCCGATAGCGCAGAAGATCGCGTGGATCGGCGCCTGGTGCTGGCGCAGCACTTCCATGCCGATGGTGCCCTGTCCGGCGATGACATCCGGGTCATCGAAAGGATGCACGAATGTCAGCTGCCGTTTTTTCTCCAGCAGCAGGGCATGACTGTAGGCATCGCTGTAGCTGTCGCCGTGCAAAACGATCTGCACCGCGCGTTGCCCGAAATGCCGCACCGCGTCGATCTTCACCTGCGGCGTGGTGGTCGGCATCACGATGATGGCCTTGCAGCCCATGCGATGCGCGCTGAGCGCCACGCCCTGCGCGTGATTGCCCGCCGATGCCGTGATCACGCCGCGCTTCAGTTGGGCAGGGGTGAGTTGCGCCATCTTGTTGTAGGCGCCGCGCAGCTTGAACGAGAACACCGGCTGCATGTCCTCGCGCTTGAACAGGAAGCTGTTTCCGGTGCGGGCGGACAGGCTGGGGGCGATTTCCAGCGGCGTTTCGATGGCTACATCATAGACACGGGCAGTGAGTATGCGTTTCAGGTAACTTTGCATGGCGATACAGGGCTATAAGTGAAGCGCAAGGTTAGCAGGAATTGGCTTTGGGCTGAAACAGTTTGTTTCCCGGCAGGTGATGGGGCTGGCTGGAAATTTCACCATGAGACCGGCGAGACGGCGCCGAACATCAGACCGGCATCGGCATCCCGGTCAACAGGCGTTCCATTTGTTCCGGCGGAACGGGCATGGAATAAAGAAAGCCCTGGCCATAGTCGCAGCCCATGTCGAATAAAAGCTGCCGCTGTATCTCGGTCTCCACGCCTTCGGCAATGACCTTGATCTCGAGTTTGTGCGCCATCGCGATAATGGCCTCGCATAGCACAATATCGCTGGAATTCTCGCCCAGATTTTGTACGAATGACTGGTCTATCTTCAGGTAATCCACGTCGAATTTCTTGAGATAGGCGAGCGAAGAATAACCGGTGCCGAAGTCATCGATCGCAACCTGGATCCCCGCGTCCCTGAAATTCAGCAATTTGTCCAGGATGGCGGGCTCGGCATTAAGCAACAGCCCTTCGGTGATTTCCAGGGTGATGTTGTTTCCGCTCAGTCCCTGGCTGGCCAGGTGTTTCAGCCACGCCTGTTCCTGAAAATTGCCTTTTGCCTTCAATTGGGCAGGGGACACATTCAGGCTGACCTGCAGATCTTCGCCGCGTAACTTTTTCCAGCGCTCCAGCCAGTACATCGACTCCATGAACACCCATTCACCGATCGGCACGATCAGTCCGGTCTCTTCCGCGATCGGGATGAACTCGACGGGCGAAATCAGCCCTCTGCGCGGGTGGTCCCATCGCGCCAGCGCCTCCATCTTGTATATGATCCCGGTCGACATGTTCACGATGGGCTGGAATTCGACCCGCAATTCTCCGGCATGCAAGGCATTGCGCAGATCATTGGCAAGATACAGCCGGTTCTGGGCGGCGATCTGGAGCGAAAGCGTAAAGTAGCTGAAACGATTGCGTCCCTGATTCTTCGCTTCATACATGGCCTGGTCGGCATTTTTCAGCAACTGGTCGACATCTGTCGTATCTGTCGGATACAGGGTGATGCCCACGCTGGCCGATAGATATATGGTTTCGTCACCCAGCAGAAACGGATCGTTCAATTTGCTGAGGATGTTCTGCGCGACTTTTTCAATCTGCCCGTTATCCGGGATCTGCGTCAGGATCACCGCAAATTCGTCGCCGCCCAGGCGTGAAACCGTGTCCGATTCGCGCACGCAGGAAACGACACGTTTTGCGGTCTCGCCCAGCAGCAGATCCCCGATATGATGGCCGAGCGTATCGTTGACTTCCTTGAATTGATCGAGGTCGATCAGGAATAATGCAAATCGCATTCCTGATCGTTGCGACTTGATGATTTCCTGTTCCAGCCGGTCGCGGAACATGCGCCGGTTGGGCAGACTGGTAAGCATATCGAAGTTGGCCTGGCGCCAGACCAGTTCCTCCGAGCGCTTTTTCTCGGTGATGTCGGAGAACAGCGCGAGATACCGGTGCACTGCACCGTCTGGATTCTTGATGGTGTTGATGGTCAGCCATTTGGCCTGGGCCTTCCCGCTTTTGTGCGTATCCCACACCTCGCCCTGCCAGCTGCCGTCGGTTATCAGTGAGCGGGATATCTCCTGCTTCAACGACGGGTCATCCTGGAAGGACGATAAGAAGTTCAGGTCCCGGGTGATGGCATCTTCCGCGCTATAGCCGGTGATCTGCGTGAATGCAGGATTGACGGCCAATATCTGCATATCCTCGTCGGCGATCATGATGGCTTCCGAGCTGTTCTGGTATACCTGGGCAGCCAGCAGCAATTCTTCATCCAGCCTCCTGCGCTCGATGGCGGTGCGCGCCAGGTTGGCGGCGTTTTCCATCAGCATGATTTCGTCGTCATCCGGAGCATGGACTTGCTTGAAGTATGCGACAAATATCCCGAGAATTTTGCCCGAAGCCGTCTTGATCGGTTCGGCCCAGCAGGCGGCGATCCCCGACTCCCTTGCCAGAGCACAATTCCGGGCTGTTCCAGTCGAACATATATCAGCGACAAACTGGCGATTGCCGTCTTGCATCGCGGAGATGCAGGGACATGCGTCATCATCGATGGAAATGCCGTGCATCGAAGCCGCGTACGCCCCGGGCAGAGTGGGAGAGGGGAAATTGATCAGGTGGGTGTGGTTGGCATCCGGCAACATGATGGCGCAAGTCATGCCGGGCATTTCCGCTTCGATATCGACGATCAGAGAGTGAAAAATCTCGGACAGCGGAATATCCTTCGTGGCCAGCATTTCCAGCACCCTGTTGCGGCTGTGCTCGCGTTTTTCGGCGGTCCTGCTTTCGAGCTCCGCTTTGCGCAATTTTGTTGCATTCACCTGCAAGCGGAACAACGTATAGAACACATAGGCAAGCAGCCAGAGTGTGGCAAGGAACAGGATGAAGCGGTACAGGTTGGCGGTTCGATATGCCTTGTTGAATGATTTTTCATAGGCGTCGGTGAGTTCGTCCAGAACCCGGCGGTTTTCCCCGTTGGTGATTTTGGCGACATCATTGGCAACGTCAGAGCCAAGATCTACCGTGTAATCGGCATGCTTGAGCGTATATTCCAGCTTGGTATGGATTTCCGGTTTGGCCGACTGGAGTTTGGGCAGCAGGGATTGCAATTGGCGGATTTCCTGTTCCACCACTTCGCTGTTGCCGCTGCTTTGCATCAGCAGCACATCGCGAACCAGTTTGTGCAGATAATCCTTGAGCGCCCTGTCGGATGGGTCAAGCTGTATCGTCAGGTCTGCGGCGATAGGCAGGTAATAGGTGGAATTCTTGAGCACGGCATTGTCGGACTTGAATTCTTCGAGCAAGTCCTCTTTTTGCCTGTTCGATTGCTCCAGTTTGAGCAACAGGCTGTCTACCTTGTCATCGCCCTTGTGATAGATGGAATGGGGTCCGCTGACCAGTTCGTCCAATTGATGCCTGATGGCCTTGCTGGCAGCAACAAATATATCGTAGTTGTGCTGGCGGCTGAACCTCAGCTTCATGACCAATTCGTCGATCTGCAGGTCCAGCATTTCGATCTCCCGGATGGCATACAGGGAACGCCCGTGCTGGACAGGGTCCGCTTTCCTGCTCTGGACATACAACAGGGTCAGGAAAAGAATGATGCCTATTCCGATCAGGATCTGTCTGGTGAGATTTCCCTCCGGTAACTTGTTCATAATGGCTTGCCGTTGTACTCGCCGGTCAGGGTCTTCAGGAATGCGGTGATCGCGGAGATATCTTCATTGGGCAAGTCCAGCCCCAGCTGGTATTTTCCCATTACTGCCACCGCTTTTTCGAGTGTGTCGGCGGAGCCATTGTGGAAATAGGGAGCGGTGACGGCCACATTGCGCAAGCTGGGCACCTTGAACTCGTGCATGTTCTCCTCGATGTGGGTGATCGCATAGCGGCCCATGTCGGCCTGTTTGACCCCATTCGTGTCGTGGAAGTACTCGCGCATGATGCCCAGTTTTTCATACATGTTGCCGCCGACATTCATGCCCTGATGGCAGTTGATGCAGCCGTAGCTGTTGAACAACCGGTACCCGGTCAGTTCGTTCGGGGTGATTGCGCTCTTGTCCCCCCGGAGGTACTTGTCGAAGCGCGAGTTGGGCGTGAACAGAGTATGCTCAAAGGTGGCCAGGGCATTGCGGATATTGTCGGGGTTGATTCCGTCCGGGTAACTTTGCAGAAAGCCTGCCTGGTATGACGGGTCGGCCTTTAGCCTGGAAACGACCTGGTTCCAGTTCGAATTCATCCCCTTTGGGTCGTTGATCGGTTCGTCGATCTGATCCTCGAGGTTCGCCGCGCGTCCATCCCAGAATTGACGGAAATTGAATTGGCAGTTGAACACGGTAAGCGTGTTGATCAGGCCTGAATTGCTATCCTTGCCGACGGGGTGCAGGGCATGGTCGGCGCCGCCCTTGTCGAGCGGGTGGCAGGATGCACATGACATGGTATCGTTGCCGGACAGTTTTGTTTCATGGAACAGCCGGCTCCCCAGTTTTGCCCTGGCATTGTCAAGGCCGGGGATTGCCAGCGGAATGGGGGTGATCGGCTCGGTGGCCGTTGCCATGTCAGGTAATTGTGGGGGGGGGATATCGGATGGCTCCACATTCTGCCAATACGCCCAGGAGAATAATAGCGAGGAAATCAGGGCGATAAGAAAAGTGCCCGGCCAAAGAAGGTTGGAATGTAAATATTTTCCTGGATACCTCATAACACTTGATGTCGGGTTGGTTAGGCTTAGTGGCTACAGCAACAATATCAAATCGGACACAGAGTATCGTTAATCCCTGTTGCTGACAATGTTCTGCCTGCAACAGGGATTTCCCCGCCGCATCCTCATGCAATTCACCCGGGACGCCAGAATACCCGCTTCGGCAAAATCCGGAGTGGGGGGGATCTGCCTGGCGGGGAAAGGTTTCATGGGTCATTCGCTATAAATTCAGGCGACTCGCTTTCTTGACACTCCCTTTAATATCCCTATAATGCGTGCTTCGTTTTTGCGGGAATAGCTCAGTTGGTAGAGCGATACCTTGCCAAGGTATAGGTCGCGAGTTCGAATCTCGTTTCCCGCTCCAAATTCTTTCCGGGAAAGTGCAAGCTTTTCCGGAATTTTTCTTCAAGCAGCTCAGCGTACGGCGGGGTAGCAAAGTGGTTATGCAGCGGATTGCAAATCCGTCTACGCCGGTTCGATTCCGACCCCCGCCTCCAGTCCCGCTGCCAACCGATTCGTTTCACAGATCAGGGCAATGAGTGACAAGCACGAAATCAGGGACGGCCAATCCATCGAGTTGTTGAAGGAGCTGCACATCCTCACGCGCGATGGCAGGATGAACCAGGACTCGCGCCGCAAGCTCAAGCAGGTGTATCACCTGTTCCAGTTCATCGAGCCATTGTTGCAGGAAGCGCAGCGCGATCATCCCGACATCAGCCTGGTGGACCATGGCGCGGGGAAGTCCTACCTCGGCTTCATCCTGTACGACCTGTTCTTCAAGGCGCAACCGAAAAGTGCAGCACACATCTTCGGCATCGAGGCGCGCGAGGAACTGGTGGCGCATTCACGCGAACTGGCGGCACGTCTGGGTTTCGACGGCATGACCTTCTTCAAGCTGTCGGTGGCGGATTCCATCGTATCGGACAGGTTGCCCGCCAGGGTTGATGTGGTCACCGCGCTGCATGCCTGCGACACCGCCACTGACGATGCGATCCGCTTCGCGCTGCACAAGCAGGCACAGTTCATCGTGCTGGTACCTTGCTGCCAGGCGGAGGTGGCGGCCGTGCTGCGCAAGAACAAGGGGCGGGAGCTGGCCAGGAACAGCTTGACCGAGCTGTGGCGTCATCCGATCCACACCCGCGAATTCGGCAGCCACGTCACCAATGTGCTGCGCTGCCTGCAGCTGGAAGCGCACGGCTACCAGGTCACGGTCACCGAACTGGTGGGCTGGGAACATTCGATGAAGAACGAACTGATCATTGCCGCACGCAAGGATCTGCCGCGCCAGCGCGCCGTCGAGCGGCTTGGCGAGATGCTGCATACGCTGGGGCTGGAAGAGATGAGCGGGCGGTTCTTCACGACGCCGTCAGCTGACTGACCGCACCATGAAGATCATTCTTGTTCGCCACGGCGAAAGCGAAGCGAATGTCACAGATCGTATCAACGACGACCCGGCACGCAATGTGAACCTCACCGAGCGCGGCAGGGCTCAGGCCGGATCAGCGGCAGCTTCCCTGTCCGCGGTGAGCTTCACTCACGCCTATGCTTCCAAATTCCCGCGCGCCCAACAGACCGCCTCGATCCTGCTGGCAGAAAGGGACTGTGAGCTGCACATCGATGCCCGCCTCAACGAACGCCGCTCCGGCATGGACGGCTTGCCGGTAAGCGTCTTCAATGAACTGGTGCAGGCTGACCCGTTGCACATCAAGCCGGAACATGGTGAATCGTTCCTGGAGCAGATGGCGCGGTTGCGCAGCTTCCTGGATGAAGTTGCCGCGCGCCACCCGGATGGGATGATACTGGCCGTATCGCACGAGAGTCCGATCCTCGCGGCGCAAGCCCTGGCGGTCAGCGATGTTGAACGGGTAGTGCGCGGCAGCATCGCCAACTGCGCATGGATAGAACTGGAATGGCCACTTTGATTTGATGTCTTGAGTCGACTGAATGGCCGATTCCGCAACGCCATACTCCCACTTCCCACTTCCCACTTCCCACTTCCCACTTCCCACTTCCCACTTCCCACTCCCCACTCCCCACTCCCCACTCCCCACTCCCCACTCAACCACGTCCCTCAATTATCTTCAACCACAACACCACCGCAGCCAGCATCAGCGTGATGCCATTTGCGATGATGACCGGCAGGCTGTCGATCGCGATGCCATAGCCCAGCCACAGCGCCACGCCCAGGGTGAACATCGCATACATCGGCAACGAGATGCCGGACAGGTCGCGCGTGCGCCAGGATTTCCATGCCTGCGGCACAAAGGCAATGGTGGTCAGAATTGCCGCTGGATAGCCAAACAGGGTGCCGAGATCGGGGCTCATATTTCAGGGCAAGTCAGTGACACATTGCAACGGTCGTCACTGTATGTTCAGGCTTCCGGAGCCAACAGGAGCGGGGCAGTCTCTGCCGCCGCTTCCTGTTCCAGCAGGTTGCCGATCTCGTCCAGGGAAGGCAGTTCCTGCAGGGAGCGCAGGTTGAGGTCGTCCAGCAATTGCTTGGTGGTGGCGAACAGTTCCGGCTTGCCGGGCACGTCGCGCGTGCCGATGACTTCGATCCAGCCACGCGCTTCCAGCGTTTTCAGGATCTGGGGAGACACGGCCACGCCGCGGATCTCCTCGATGTCGCCACGCGTGACCGGCTGGCGATAAGCGATGATGGCGAGTGTTTCCATCACCGCGCGCGAATAGCGCGGCGGTTTCTGCGGGTTGAGGCGGTCGAGAATCCTGCATCTCGGGTCGCGCGCGAAAGCGCCAGCCGCTGGCCACGCGGCACAGTTCCACGCCGCTGTCGGCATATTTATCTGCTATTTGCGCCAGCAATTCCTCGACCAGTTTATTTTCCACCGGGCCATCGCCCAGTTTTTTCAGTTCGGCCAGCGACAGCGCTTCCTGCGCGGTCAACAACGCCGTTTCCAGGACTTTGCGGAATTGTATTGCGTCGACCAGTGGCCCGGATTCAGCCAGTGGCACGGCTTCCTCACTCTGCAATGGTGAGGTTTCTGCTTGCTCGGACATAGATATTCCCCAAAGTTTCGGTTTGTGTGATCTCGACCAGGGTCTCCTTGGCCAGTTCCAGTATTGCGATGAACGTCACCACCAGTTGCGGGATGCTGCCTTCCAGGTCGAACAGGTTTTCGAACGGCTCGAATTCGCCGTGGCGCAGTTTGCGCAGGATGTGCGTCATCCGTTCGCGCACCGATATTTCCTCGCGCCGTACCCTGTGGTGTGCATTCAGCTTCGCGCGCGCCAGCAGGGCCAGCCATGCCTGCTGCAGATCTTCAACTGCAATGTTGGGCAGGCGCTGTTCCACTGTGCGCTCGATCAGCACCTGCACCAGCTCGAAATCGCGCCCGGCCTGCGGCATCTCGTTGAGCTTGTGCGCGGCCAGTTTCATCTGCTCGTATTCCAGCAGGCGCCGCATCAGTTCGGCACGCGGGTCTTCCCCGTCGTCCTCGCTCGCCCGCGGCGGGCGCGGCAGCAGCATGCGCGATTTGATCTCGATCAGCACCGCCGCCATCAGCAGGTATTCGGCGGCCAGTTCCAGGCGGTGGCGCTGCATCAGCTCGATGTAGTCCATGTACTGCTGGGTCAGCTGCGCCATCGGGATATCCAGCACGTCGAGGTTGTGCCTGCGGATCAGGTACAGCAGCAGGTCGAGCGGTCCCTGGAATGTTTCCAGCACCAGCTCCAGCGCATCCGGCGGGATGTACAGATCGCGCGGCATCTCAAGCAGCGGCTCGCCGTGGATGTGCGCGACCGGGACGGGTTGCAGGTCGGATTGGTTCATCGCTGTATTCTATCCATAGCTCAGTCCCATCGCCTCGCGCACATCGCGCATGGTCTCCGCGGCCAGTTTGCGCGCCTTTTCACAGCCGTCGGCGATGATGTTGCGCACCAGCGTCGGGTCATCCAGATATTGCTGGGCGCGTTCGCGCATCGGCTTCTGTTCCTCCAGCACCGCGTCGATCACCGGCTGCTTGCATTCGATGCAGCCGATGCCGGCAGTGGTGCAGCCCTGTCGCACCCATTGTTGGGTCTCCTCGCTGGAATATACCTGATGCAATTGCCACACCGGGCATTTTTCCGGGATCGCCCGGATCGCTGCGGCGCACGCGCGCCGGGTCGGTCGGCATGGTGCGGATCTTCTTGTTCACGCTCGCTTCGTCCTCGCGCAGGGTGATGGTGTTGTTGTAGGACTTGGACATCTTCTGCCCGTCCAGTCCCGGCATCTTGGAAGCGTGCGGTGAGCATGGCTTCCGGCTCGGACAGGATCATCTTGCCGCCGCCCTCGAGATAGCCGAACAGGCGCTCGCGGTCGCCATGGCTCAGGCTCTGTTGCTCGTCCAGCAAGGCTTGGCTGATTCCAGCGCCTCGTCGTCGCCCTGTTCCTGGTACCGCGTGCGCAAGTCTCGGTACAGCTTGGCTCTTCTTGCTGCCGAGTTTCTTTACCGCTGACTGTGGCCTTTTCCTCGAACCCCGTCTCGCGTCCGTAGATGTGGTTGAAGCGGCGCGCGATCTCGCGCGTGAATTCGATGTGCGGCACCTGGTCTTCGCCCACCGGCACCTGGGTGGCACGGTAGATCAGGATGTCCGCGCTTTGCAGCAACGGATAGCCGAGGAAGCCATAGGTGCTCAGATCCTTCTCGGACAGTTTTTCCTGCTGGTCCTTGTAGGTCGGCACGCGCTCCAGCCAGCCCAGCGGCGTGATCATCGACAGCAGCAGATGCAGTTCGGCATGTTCCGGCACCCGGGACTGGATGAACAGCGTGGCGTGCGCCGGATCGACTCCTGCCGCCAGCCAGTCGATCACCATGTCCCAGACGCTCTGTTCGATGACATTCGGGCGTGTCGTAATGGGTGGTCAGCGCATGCCAGTCGGCGACAAAGAACAGGCATTCGTATTCGTGCTGCATCTGCACCCAGTTTTTCAGCACACCGTGGTAATGCCCCAGGTGCAAACTGCCCGTGGGACGCATTCCGGATAACACGCGATCAGCAAACATAGTTTTTTAACGTTGACTAAACAATAAGATTCAGCAGATGCATCAGGATCGACATCACCGGCATCAACACCCAGCCCAGCACCGGGTAAACGCCATGAATATCAGGATGAAGATGCCATAAGGCTCGATTCTTGACAACATGGAATGCCTGTCGATGCGGCAGCAGGCTGACCGCAATGCGCCCGCCGTCCAGCGGCGGCAGCGGCAACAGGTTCAGCGCGATCAATACTATATTGATCTTGACCCCGATCTGCGCCATTTGCAGCAGCGGCACGGTGAAATAATCACCGGGAAAATTGGTCGCCAGTCTGGCCAGCTAACACCCAGACCTATCGCCATGACAGAAGTTGGAGGCCGGGCCGGCAAGCGCCACCCACAGCATGTTCTTCTTGGGATTGCGCAAGGCGCCGAAATTCACCGGCACCGGCTTGGCCCAGCCGAACAGGATGCCGCCCAGCCACAAGGTGACGAGCGGCAACAGTATGGTGCCGACCGGGTCGATATGGTGCATCGGGTTCAGGCTGATGCGGCCTGCCCGGTCAGCTGTCATGTCGCCGAAATATCGGGCAACGTAGCCATGCGCCGCTTCATGCAGCGTGATCGCGAAGATGATCGGGATGGCCGCGATCGCGATGGTTCGTATTAAATCGTCAAACTGCATTCAACTCTCGATTTCTATAATGATTCAAGCTTCGGTGATGCCGAAATGGGCGATCTCCCCTTTACCTTGCCGCAACAGCACGGGGGTATCGGAAGTCAGGTCGATCACCGTGGTCGGCTCCAGCCCAACCGCGCCACCGTCCAGTACCAGGTCAAGCTGCTGATCAAGCCGGTCGCTGATCTCTTGCGCATCATTCAGCGCCTGTTGCTCGCCAGGCAGGATCAGCGTGGTGCTCAGCAAGGGCTCGCCCAGTTCCTCCAGCAATGCCAGCGCTACCGGATGGTCAGGGATGCGCATGCCGATGGTGCTGCGCTTCGGATGCTGCACGCGCTTCGGCACTTCCCTGGTCGCCTCCAGCATGAAGGTGTAACTGCCCGGCGTGTTGTTCTTCAGCAGGCGGAATTGCACGTTGCTGACCCGCGCGTAGCGTGCAAGTTCGGACAGGTCGCGGCACATCAGGGTCATGAAGTGGCGCTCGTCCACGCCCCGTATCTGCCTGATGCGCTCCACTGCTTCCTTGTCGTCCAGATGGCACCCCAGGGCATAACAGGAATCGGTCGGGTAGGCGATCACCGCGCCATCCCGCACCATCGTCGCCGCTTGCCGGATCAGCCGTTGCTGCGGATTGTCCGGGATGGATCACAAATATCTGCGCCATCGTATCTGCCGGTCAGCTGGCCGGGCTTGCGGCTGTCACCAGCCCATGCCTGCCATACCGGGCGACAGTCGAGCGGGAAGTCCGGCAGGTGACCGATATCGAAATAGCTTTCGCCGGGGCCATGGAAATCCGATCCGCACGACGAGAGCAGGCCGAACTCCGTGGCATAGCGTGCGAACAGCGCGAATTGTTCCGGCGTGTGGCTGCTGCTCACCACCTCGATGCCCTGGCCGCCAAGGTCGATGAACTCGCGCAGCAGTTCGCGCAGCGTGGTGTTGCCCATCTTCTTTTTGCCGACCGTATAACGCCCCGGGTGCGCCAGCACGGCGACCCCGCCGCTGCCGACGATCCAGCGGATCGCCTCAGCCAATGGCGCCCACTCGTGCGGCACATAGCCCGGCTTGCCCTTGACCAGATAGTTCTTGAACACGCTGCGCACATCCTTGCTGTGGCCGGCCTCGACCAGGTAGCGCGCAAAATGGGTGCGGCCGATGATCTCGGGATTGGATGCGTAGCGGTATGCGCCTTCCAGCACGCCGCCGATGCCGCTCCTGGACAGGGATTCCGCCATCAGGCGGGCGCGTGCCATGCGACCGGTGCGGATGGTCTGCAAGCCCTCGGCCAGCGGTGGATAGGTCGGGTCGATATTCAGGCCCAGCACGTGCAGGGTAAGACTGCGCCAGCTCACCGATATCTCGACGCCATTGATCAGCTGCACACCATGCAGGGCCGCAGCTGCTGCCGCTTCGCCCAGGCCTGCGACCGCATCGTGGTCGGTCAGCGCCAGGAATTTCACCCCGCGTGCGGCCGCGCGCGCCACCAGGTCCGCCGGCGACAGCAGGCCGTCCGACACGATGGAATGGCTATGCAGGTCGTAATCGAGCATCAGGTCTCGCCGCCACCTTTTTTCATGACCTTGCCTTCCGCCGCGCGCTGGCGGCGCACTTCCTTGGGGTCGGCGATCAGCGGGCGATAGATCTCGATGCGGTCCTGCTCGCGCAACTCGGCATCCGGCTTGCTCAGCTTGCCGAAGATACCCAGCTTGTTCTTTGCGATGTCGATCTCCGGATATTTGTCCAGCATGCCGGACAGGCGCACCGCCTCGGCCAGTGTCGCTCCCTTCGGGGCCTGCACCTTGAGCAGGGTCTGCTCGTGCGGCAAGGCATAAACCACTTCAACATTAATTTTTTCGGCCATATATTTCTTCTGCGCGACTGATGAAAGCTTCTACAAAACTGTTGGCCACATAATGGAAAACCGGGCCGACCACCTTTTCCAGCAGCTTGCTGGAAAACTCGTAATGCAGCCGGAACTCTATTTTACAGGCAGATTCGGTGAGCGGGATGAAATGCCAGCTTCCATCCAGGTGCTTGAACGGCCCATCCTTCAGGGTCATGTCGATGCGGTCCGGGACCCGGCGCACATTTTCCGTGGTAAAGCTCTGCTTGATATGGTGATAATTGATATGCACCGTCGCGTGCACCGTGTCTTCATTTACCTGTTTGACACCGGTCCCGCCGCACCAGGGCATGAACCTCGGGTAATCCGGCACATTGTCCACCAGCGCGAACATCTGCTCCGCGCTATATGACACCAACACCGACTTTTCGACTAACGCCATGCTGCGTGGTTCAACATCTAAACTGATAGAATACACAAGTTATGAGCATCATCCAAAATAAAAAGGCATTTCACGATTACTTCATCGAAGACCGCTACGAGGCAGGACTGGCCCTTGAGGGCTGGGAAGTAAAGGCGATACGCGCCGGCAGGGTGCAGATCAAGGAAGCCTATGTTACTGCGAAAGATGGTGCCCTGTACCTGTTCGGGGCGCACATCAGCCCGCTGCTGGCTGCCTCCACGCATATCGTCCCCGACCCGGTGCGCACCCGTAAACTGTTGCTGCATGCTGCGGAAATCGATAAGCTGATCGGCAAGGTACAGCGCGCCGGCTATACCCTGATGCCGCTCAACATGCACTTCAAGGGCGGCCGCGTCAAACTGGAGATCGGCCTGGCCAAGGGCAAGAAACTGCATGACAAGAGGGCTACAGAGCGGGATCGCGATGCGACGCGCGAGGCGCAACAAGCGATGAAACAGAAACGAGGCTAAATGGCAGCCACAAGCGCGATACTGAGCGCGAAAGGGATGCGACGCGAGAGGCTCAGCAGGCGATGAAGAAGGGGCGGCGCTGAAAAATATCGCGCTTGTAGCGCAGGATAATCGCAGGCCGTGATTAAATGAATTGGCTCCCCTTGAAATATGACGAAGAAATTCGAAATGTTGCCCAAAAGCACGCGACAGGATACAGTTCAGCAGTTGAACCTTTCAGGAGAAGTTGAGTGTTAGCATTAGTTGAAGCTGCCGGTTGGCCCATTTATTTATTGATTTTTGCGTCCATCATTGCGGTTGCTGTAATAGGGGAGCGCGTCTGGTTCCTGCGCACGAAGAAGGTTACGCCACCGGGCCTGCTGTTTGACGTGATACGTGAGTTGAAGCAGAAGGGTGTTTCGGATGCGATGCTGGCGGAACTGGATGCGCATTCGCCGCTCGGGCGCGTATTCGCAGCCGGGCTGAAAAACGTCAAGAGCTCTCCCGAGGTCATGAAGGAATCCATTGAGGAAGCCGGACGCGCCGTAACGCATGAGCTGGAGCGTTTCCTCACCACGCTGGGTACGATTGCGTCGATCAGCCCATTGCTGGGCCTGTTCGGCACGGTGGTCGGCATGATCGAGATCTTCGGCTCGCAGACGGCGGCCGGCAGCAATCCCACCGTCCTCGCTCACGGCATCTCGGTCGCCCTGTACAACACGGCGCTCGGATTGATCGTGGCCGTGCCCAGCATGATCGCCTACCGCCATCTGCGTGCCCAGGTGGACAGCCTGTCCATCGACATGGAGCAGCAGGCGATCAAGCTGGTGGAGATCGTGCATGGTGCACGCCGGGGCTAGCAATGAATTTCCAACGCGGACGCGCACGTGAAGAACCGGAGATCAACCTCATCCCCCTGATAGATGTGTTGCTGGTGATCCTGATCTTCCTGATGATCACCACCACCTACACCAAGTTCTCCGCCCTGCAGATCGATTTGCCGCAGGCTGAAGGCACCACCACCGCCCACAAAGCGGATCAGATCACCGTATCGGTCGACGCTTCCGAACATTACGCCATCAATGACCTGACCTACGCCTTCAGTGGCGTCGACAAGCTGTCGGAAGCGATGAAACAGGCTGCCGGCAGCCAGGACAACCCGACCATCATTATCAATGCCGACGCCAAGGCGCCGCACCAGTCCGTCATCAATATCATGGAAGCAGCGCGCATTGATGGCTACGCGCGCATCACCTTCACCACCAGCCGCAAGTGACGGCATAGCGGCCTGGAGTCAGCCAGACTGAAGAGATACGACACAATGCACTGGCTGGAACGACACTGGTACCGCATCACTTTCCTCCACCTCATCCTGCTGCCGCTCAGCATGCTGTTCCTGCTGCTGGCGGCGTCGCGGCGGGCGCTTTATCGATCCGGACTGCTGCACACTGAAAAATTGCCGGTGCCTGTCATCGTGATCGGCAACATCACCGTCGGCGGCAGCGGCAAGACGCCGCTTACGCTGTGGCTGGCTCAGCAGTTGCTCGAGCAGGGCTGGCATCCGGGCATCATCAGTCGCGGCTATGCGGGAGATTCCTCGATGCCGCTCGAGGTGCTGTATGGCAGCGATCCTGCCCGGGTCGGCGACGAAGCGGTGCTGATGGCGCAGCGCAAGCTGTGCCCGGTTTGGGTGGGATGCGACCGCGCCGCCGTTGCGCGCGCGCTGCTGGCGGCACATCCCGAATGCGACGTGATACTCAGCGACGACGGCCTGCAGCATTACCGTATGCGGCGCGATGTCGAGATCGCGGTGGTGGACGGCATGCGCCGTTTTGGCAACGGATTCCTTCTTCCCGCCGGGCCGCTGCGCGAACTGCCGTCGCGACTGCACCAGGTGGATGCGGTGGTCATCAACGGCGGCGCGGCATCCAACCATGAATACCGGATGGATCTCGCAGGTTCGATGTTCCGCAATCTGCTTAATCCGGAAAGTGAACGCTCTGCTGCCGATTTCCGCGGCTTGTGCCTGCATGCGATTGCCGGTATTGGCCACCCGCAGCGATTTTTTGCGCACCTGAACGAACTGGGACTGATGGTGCAAGCCCATCCTTTCCCGGACCACCATCGCTTCATTCCTGCCGACCTCGACATCAGCGATGCCGATGCGATACTCATGACGGAAAAAGATGCGGTAAAATGCACACGTTTCGCCACTGAGAAATGCTGGGTGTTGCGCGTGGACGCGCAAGTCGACCCGGCGCTCACCCAACACATCCTGGAAAGGATCGCCCGCAATGGACGCCAAGCTGCTTGAAATCCTGGTTTGCCCGCTGTGCAAATCGCCACTGATCTACCACAAGGCAGAGCAGGAACTGATTTGCAAGGCAGACCATCTCGCCTATGCCATCAAGGACGATATCCCGATCATGCTGGTGGACGAGGCGCGCAAGATGACGCCGGAAGAAGTCGAGCAGCTGTAAAGCCGCAATGGTGGATTTTCATGTCGTCATTCCCGCCCGCTTCGCTTCCACCAGGCTGCCGGGAAAAGCGATGTTGCCGATTTCCGGCAAGCCCATGGTCGTACGGGTTGCCGAACAGGCGGCCAAAAGCGGCGCACAGCAGGTCTGGATCGCCACCGATCACCATCCGATAATTGCTGCTGCCCACGAGCATGGCTTCAAGGCTTGCCTGACCCACGCCCATCACGCCAGCGGCACCGACCGCATCGCCGAGGTGGTGGATCAGCATGACTGGCCGGACGACACCATCGTCGTCAATGTGCAGGGTGACGAGCCGCTGATGCCGCCACAGCTGATCCGCGATGTCGCGCAACACCTGCACGATCATCCCGAATGCGCGATGGGCACGGCCTGTCATCCGATCCATGACGTGGAAACCATGCGTAACCCGAACGTCGTCAAGGCGGTGCTCGACAAGCATGGCAATGCGCTGTATTTCAGTCGCGCACCGATCCCCTGGCCGCGCGATGCTTTCACGCCTGCCGTTACCCTTGTCGCAAGCGGGGAGAGTGGCGGAGGCACCTTGCCGGATCACATCCCGGTTCTGCGCCATATCGGCATCTACGCCTATCGCGCCGGCTTCCTGCGCACCTTCCGCACGCTGGCGCCCGCCGCCATCGAGCAGGCGGAAGCACTGGAGCAGTTGCGCGTACTGTGGCACGGGTTCAAAATCGGCGTTCATGTAACTGCGGTTGCGCCGCCAGGCGGGGTGGATACCGAAGAGGATTTGCGGGTTACCAGAGAGAGATTCGATGCGGCAGGCAGCTGACTTGCCAGGGAAGAATCGCCAATGTTGCGCATCAGCCAGGTTACATTTTTTTCACAGTTGAATAATTCAAGGAAAAATCACCATGAAATTGATACTACTCGGCCCGCCCGGCGCCGGCAAGGGCACACAAGCCGGCTACATTACCGAAAAATATGCCATCCCGCAGATTTCCACCGGCGACATGCTGCGATCCGCGATCAAGGCGGGCACGCCGCTGGGCCGTGCCGCCAAGCAGGTGATGGATAGCGGCAACCTGGTTTCGGACGACATCATCATCAACCTGGTGAAGGAGCGCATCCGCGAAGCGGACTGTGCCAACGGCTTCCTGTTCGATGGATTCCCGCGCACGCTGCCGCAGGCACAGGCGATGAAGGACGCCGGCATCGACATCGACTATGTGGTGGAGATCGACGTGCCGGATGGCGACATTATCCAGCGCATGAGCGGTCGGCGCGTGCATCCCGGATCGGGCCGCACCTACCACATCGTGTTCAATCCGCCCAAAGCAGCGGGCAAGGATGACGTCACCGGCGATGAACTGGTGCAGCGCCAGGATGACGAGGAAAGCACGGTCAAAAAGCGCCTCGAGGTCTATCACGCCCAAACCCAGCCGCTGGTCGAGTATTACCGCAGCTGGGAAAACAGCGCTGATGCGCATGCGCCGCATTGCCTCAACGTCGCCGGTGTCGGCAGCGTGGAAGCCATCCGCGACCGGATATTCAGTGCACTGACGACGGCAGGTTAGATGGCCGACAAGCCGATATTGACCCTGGTCGATGCCAAACGCATCGCCGCTGCAGCGGAAGCGGAAGCGCTGGCCAACGGCTGGCGCGTGGTGATCGCCGTCGTCGATGACGGCGGCCATCTGCTCTACCTGCAGCGCAGCCATGACACGCAGTTCGGCAGCGTCGAAACGGCTATCGCCAAGGCGCATGCCGCGGTCGCCTTCCAGCGCCCGACCAAGGCATCGGAAGATGCCGTGTTGAGTGGACGCCTGATCCACCTTGCCCTGCCCGGCGTGATCCCGGCCGAGGGCGGCGTGCCGTTGTTACGCGGCGGCGTGGTCATCGGCGCCCTCGGTATCAGCGGCGTGCGCTCGTTCCAGGATGGGCAGATCGCGCAGGCCGGCGTCAACGCGCTTGGCGAGGAGGGCTGAGCCATGCTGTACGCACTGGGTGACCTGACACCGGAACTGCGCGGCGACAGTCACTTCATCGCCCCCAACGCCAGCGTCATCGGCGCGGTGATCCTGGAAGACAATGTCAGCGTCTGGTTCAACGCGGTGATCCGTGGTGATGTGGAACCGATCCATATCGGCGCCAACAGCAACGTGCAGGACGGCGCCGTGCTGCACACCGACCCCGGCGCGCCGCTCAATATCGGCAACAACGTCACCATCGGCCACAAGGCCATGCTGCACGGGTGCACCATCGGCGACGGCTGCCTGATCGGCATCAACAGCGTGATCATCAATCATGCGGTGATCGGAAAGGACTGCCTGATCGGCGCGAACGCGCTGGTCACCGAGGGCAAGGTGATACCGGACAATTCGCTGGTGATCGGTTCGCCGGGAAAAGTGCTGCGCTTGCTGACCGACGAAGAGATCATGGCCATGCGTGGCAACAGCACGCGCTACGTTGCTAATCTGCGACGCTATGCTGTCGGGTTGAAGGTGCTCGAACCTTAGCCGGGATTATTGCCCGGGACAAGGAAGTCAGATTTCTATCCGAGTGCCCATTTCGACCACCCGATTGGTGGGAATCCTGAAGAAGTTTGCCGCGTTCATCGCATTTTTTGACAAGGCGATGAACAATTGCTCGCGCCATTTCGTCATGCCGGGAGTAGGTGATTGAACGATCAGGGCGCGCGACGTAAAGAATGAAGTTTTCATCATGTCCAGTTCCAGGCCCTGCGCGGCACACAACGCCAGGGCTGCCGGAACATCGGGTGTTTCCATGAAGCCATAAAAGATCCTTACCCGATAAAAGTTCTTGCCCATTTCGTCGATCAACAGCCGGTCACCCCTGGCGACATAAGGTTTATTCTCGACGATCACCGTAAGCAGTATGTTGCGTTCGTGCAGCACTTGATTGTGCTTGATATTGTGCAGCAATGCAGCCGGCACGCCTTCATCGATACTGGTCAGGAACACGGCCGTACCCTCTATTCGATGGACGCTGTCTACACCATCTATGAAACTTTGTACCGGTATGTAGCGACGTGAGATCTCGTCGAACAGAAGCTTTCTGCCACGCTTCCAGGTGGTGAGCACGGTGAACGAAATGGCCGCGACACCCAACGGAAACCAGCCTCCCTGCGGAATCTTGATGACATTGGCGAGGAAATAAGCCAGGTCTACGCAAAAAAACGTGCCGAGCAGCGGGACCAGCAGCATGGGCGACCAGCGCCATGCGACCAGTACAAACGTGATCAGCATGGTGTCGATCAGCATCGTGCCGGTGACTGCGATGCCATAAGCGGCTGCCAGGTTGCTGGAACTCTGGAAGGTAAGCACCAGATAGATGACTGCCACATAGAGTGTCCAGTTGGTCAGCGGAACATAGATCTGGCCATGGGCCTTGTCGGAAGTCTGGCGTATCTCCATCCTGGGCAGGAATCCCATTTGCACCGATTGGCTCGCCACCGAAAACGCGCCGGAGATCACGGCTTGCGAAGCAATCACCGTGGCTGCCGTGGCGAGCAACACCATCGGCACCAGCGCCCATGCAGGGGCGAGCAGGTAAAAAGGATTTTCGATGGCTTGCGGGGTGCCAAGTAACAGTGCGCCTTGTCCGAAGTAGTTCAGCACCAGGGCGGGGAGCACGAAGGAAAACCAGGTGATCCGGATCGGGAATTTTCCAAAGTGTCCCATGTCGGTGTAGAGCGCCTCGCCCCCGGTCACTGCCAGGACTATCGAGCCCAGGGCAAGAAAGGACAACCACGGATCGAGGATCAGGAATTGCCAGGCATAAAGGGGATTGAGCGCAAACAGTACATGCGGGCTATGGGCGATGGACAGGATACCCAGCAGTCCGAGGCTGGCGAACCAGAAGATCATGATCGGCCCGAACGCCATGCCCACCATGCGCGTGCCTTGTTTTTGCACCAGGAACAAGGCGGTGAGCACGATAAGGGTGACCGGCAACACGTAACTGTTGAAATGCGGCGCGATGACCTTCAGGCCCTCGACGGCGGAGAGCACCGAGATGGCAGGGGTGATCATGCTGTCGCCAAAGAACAGGGCTGCCGCAAACGCGCCGATTATTGCAATGAACCATTTGATACCAGGGTGCGTTGCGTTCAGTGAACTGGCCAGCGCCAGCAAGGATAGCGAGCCGCCTTCGCCATGATTGTCGGCACGCATGATGATGGTCACGTATTTCAGCGACACCAGCAGCATGATGGTCCAGAACATCACCGACAGCACGCCGAGGATATTTGCCTCGTTGATCGGTAACGGGTGGTGTCCGACAAATGTTTCCTTTAACGCATAAAGCGGGCTCGTGCCGATGTCGCCATACACGACACCAATCGCCCCAAGCATGAGCGTGGACAATTTTTGTTTCGTTTGTGTTGAGCCCATCGGCTTCCCTTTGTTATCCCTGCGCAAGAATGGAGCGGAACTCTACTCTTAAATTCATCATTTCGTAACAGACAGGTAACTTTCCTGCAACATATTTTCGGTATTTTTATGCAGGAAACATCAAGCGAAGGAGAGAACGGATGCAGCAGCTGCAAAGTGATGATTTATTTATCCCTGCCCTGTATACAAAACTGCCGCCCCAGGCAGGGACCGGTCAGGATGAATCGCAAGCCGACGATTTTCTGCTAGGCATCAAGGGCTGGGCTGAATTTATTCCGCTCGACGAATGCGTTGAATGAATCACGGCTAGTGCAATGCGGCAGGAGGGATGCGCTGGTGATGGAATATCATCGCTCGCGCAGACAAGTTCAAGCGGCTCGTAATTAAAGACAGGCAGGTTAATCGCGCAACCTGCCGGGACGAAAATAAGCCGTATTGCCGTAATACGCTTCTTCGGCATTATCCGGCGTCCAGCCCGGCACGCCGAGGAGCGGTACAGGATTGAGTTCGCTCGTGCTGCGGCAATGTTGTGACGCATTCAAATGATCCGCCAGCATGCCGTCGAGATGTGCCAGCCTGCGCTGCAGCGGCCAGCCGAAAAATTCCTGTTCCACCGCCAGCACCAGGCCCTGTCCGGTCATTCCGGTAAAGGGATGCAATGCCTTCTCGAACAAGCCATGGCCGAACAGATAGAAGCCCATGCTTGCGCATACATCGGTGCGCCGTCGCCAGAACAATTCCCGCCAGCGGAAACCAGCCAGCAAGCGGGACAACTCGCTGTCGGCACAGGCCACGATCACGCCCGATTCATCCAGCAGGGTAGTCACGTCGCGCACTGCGCCGCGCTGACCGTTGGGCGGCCGGCTTTCCAGCAATGCCTGATAGTGCCGCAGGTTGATGGCTGCCTTGGTTCGCGGAAAAGTCAGCCAGACCAGCGCATTGAACAGGTCATGCCAGTTCTGCTGCCGCGTCATCACTTCGCCATCGAGATAGCAGCGCGGCTCATACTGCTTTTCAAATGGCAATTTGCCGCCCGCTTGCGCAACAAACCGCAGCGGCTTGCCGTTTCCCGTGACGATGGGCTCGGCGCGCGCATCGAGCAGGGAATTCAAGTCATCGAGGCAGGGGAAATTGCCGGCGTCGAGTTGCGCGACCTGCGGATGCAATGCCGCGAAGTAGGGAGATTGCAGCAAATCCTCGTTGTCCCAACCGGATATCTGGGTCATGAAAAAGTCAATGTACGCGAACAAATAAAGGCATAATGCATGAATGGTTGCTGATTGACTCCGATACGCCTTCCATGATGGAATAAATCATTATGGCGCCACCGAAGTTATCAAGGAGGAAATGCAAAGTATGGCCAAGAAGAACGCATTTTACGCCCAGTCCGGCGGCGTTACCGCCGTCATCAATGCTTCCGCCTGTGGCGTGATCGAAACGGCGCGCAAGCACAAGGACAAGATCGGCAAGGTCTATGCCGGTCGCAACGGCATCATCGGCGCACTGACCGAAGACCTGATCGATACCAGCAAGGACTCCGCCTCATCCATCGCCGCACTGCGGCATACTCCCTCCGGTGCATTCGGCTCCTGCCGTTACAAACTCAAGAGCCTGGAAGCCAACAAGCGCGAATACGAGCGCCTGATCGAGGTGTTCAAGGCGCACGACATCGGTTACTTCTTCTACAACGGCGGCGGCGATTCTGCCGACACCTGCTACAAGGTCTCGCAGCTTTCCGAAAAACTGGGTTACCCGGTACAGGCCATCCATGTCCCCAAGACCGTGGACAATGACCTGCCGATCACCGACTGCTGCCCCGGTTTTGGCTCGGTGGCGAAATACATCGCCGTCTCCACGCTGGAAGCCAGCTACGATGTGTGCTCCATGGCCAAGACTTCGACCAAGGTGTTCGTGATCGAAGTGATGGGCCGTCATGCCGGCTGGATCGCCGCGGCGGGAGGGCTGGTCGAGGACCACGGCATCCCCGTCGTCATCCTGTTCCCCGAGATCGAGTTCGACCAGAAGAAATTCCTCGCCAGGGTGGATGGCATGGTCAAGAAACATGGCTACTGCAGTGTGGTGGTGTCGGAAGGCTGCCATTATCCGGACGGGAGATTTCTCGCCGAACAGGGTACGCGCGATGCGTTCGGGCATGCGCAACTTGGCGGCGCAGCGCCGGTCGTTGCCAACATGATCAAGGACGCGTTCGGTTACAAATTCCATTGGGCCGTTGCCGATTACCTGCAACGTGCCGCGCGCCATATTGCATCAAAGACCGATGTGGACCAGGCCTACGCATTGGGCAAGGCCGCAGTGGAACTGGCGATCAAGGGACAGAACGCAGTGATGCCGACGGTGGACCGGATTTCCGACAAACCTTATAAATGGAAGGTCGGCGTTGCACCGCTGAGCAAGGTTGCGAATGTGGAAAAATTCATGCCGCGCAACTTCATCACCAAGGACGGCTTCGGCATCACCGAAAAATGCCGCACCTATCTGGCGCCGCTGATCAAGGGCGAGGACTATCCGCCATACAAGGATGGGCTGCCGCAATATGTTCGTCTTAAAAATGTAGCCGTACCAAAAAAGCTGGGCAGTTTCAAGGTTTGAGGTAATCGCAGGTTTAACTTCAAGGGGGAGAGAAATTATGTCAGGTGGATTGTGGTTTGCGCTGTTATGTGCCGTTGCGGCAATTTTGTATGGGGTCATTTCAATTCAATGGATACTGGGCAAGTCTGACGGCAACGAACGCATGCGCGAGATTGCTGCGGCGATCCAGGAAGGCGCATCGGCCTACCTGAACAAGCAATACACCACCATCGCCATCGCCGGCGCGGTGCTGGCGGTATTGATCGGCATATTTCTCGGTGTCACGTCCGCTGTCGGCTTTGTCATCGGCGCCGTGCTTTCCGGCGCCACCGGCTTTATCGGCATGAATGTGTCGGTACGATCCAACGTGCGCACAGCTGAAGCGGCGCGCAACGGCATCTCTGCGGCGCTCGACGTCGCCTTTCGCGGCGGCGCGATCACCGGCATGCTGGTGGTCGGCCTGGGCTTGCTCGGCGTCACCGGCTACTACATCGCACTGAAAATGATGGCCGGAAACAGCACTGACATCCACGCCATCATCCAGCCGCTGGTCGGGCTGGCCTTCGGCGGTTCGCTGATCTCCATTTTCGCGCGTCTTGGCGGCGGCATCTTCACCAAGGGCGCTGACGTCGGCGCCGACCTGGTGGGCAAGGTCGAGGCCGGCATCCCCGAGGATGATCCGCGCAACCCGGCGGTGATCGCCGACAACGTCGGTGATAACGTCGGCGACTGCGCCGGCATGGCGGCCGACCTGTTTGAAACCTACGCCGTGACCATCATCGCCACCATGCTGCTCGGCGCGCTGATGCTGCCGGGCATCGGCGAGAACGCGGTCATCTATCCGCTGGTACTGGGTGGCGCCTCCATCATCGCCTCCATCATCGGCTGCTTTTTCGTCAAGGCGAACGAGGGCGGCAAGATCATGAACGCGCTGTACCGCGGCCTCGCCGTTGCCGGCGTGCTGGCGCTGATCGCGTTCTACCCGATCACCACCTGGTTGCTCGGCGACAGCGTGACGCTGAAGGACGGCACCGTCTACAGCAGCATGGCGATCTACGGCACGTCCATCGTCGGTCTGGTGCTGACCGGCCTGCTGGTGTGGATCACCGAGTATTACACCGGCACCGACTTCGGGCCGGTGCAGCATGTCGCTGCCGCCTCGCAGACCGGCCATGCCACCAACATCATCGCCGGCATCGGCATTTCGATGAAAGCAACAGCCTGGCCGGTGCTGTCTGTCTGTGCCGCGATCTGGACTTCCTACTCGCTGGCCGGCCTGTATGGCATCGCCATCGCCGCGACTTCGATGCTGTCGATGGCCGGTATCATCGTCGCACTTGACGCTTATGGCCCGATCACTGACAACGCCGGCGGCATCGCCGAGATGGCGAAGATGCCGGAAAGTGTGCGTGCTGTCACCGACCCGCTCGACGCGGTGGGCAACACCACCAAGGCGGTGACCAAGGGCTACGCGATCGGCTCGGCCGGCCTTGCCGCGCTGGTGCTGTTCGCCGATTACACGCACGCGCTCGAGTCGCAATTCCACAGGATATTCGAGTTCGACCTGTCCAACCACATGGTGATCATCGGCCTGTTCATCGGCGGACTGGTGCCCTATCTGTTCGCCGCGATGGCGATGGAAGCGGTCGGACGCGCGGCCGGTTCGGTGGTGGTCGAAGTGCGCCGCCAGTTCAAGGAGATCGCCGGCATCATGGAAGGTACGGCCAAGCCCGATTATTCCCGCGCGGTCGGCATGCTGACCACAGCCGCGATCAAGGAAATGGTGGTGCCGTCGCTGTTGCCGGTGCTGGTGCCGGTGCTGGTCGGCGTGATCCTCGGCCCGCAGGCATTGGGCGGATTGTTGATGGGCACCATCATCACCGGCCTGTTCGTGGCGATCTCGATGACTACCGGCGGCGGCGCCTGGGATAATGCCAAGAAATACATCGAGGACGGCAACTACGGCGGCAAGGGTTCCGAGGCGCACAAGGCCGCCGTGACCGGCGACACCGTGGGCGATCCCTACAAGGACACCGCCGGCCCGGCGGTGAACCCGCTGATCAAGATCATCAACATCGTCGCGTTGCTGATCGTGCCGTTGCTGTCTATTTGATAATAAGTGTCATGCAGTGCATGATGCCGAAGTGTTCAAGCCCACGGTCGCAAGATCGTGGGTTTTTTAATTTTTTTACTACCGGTCAAAACAGCTGACACGTTCGAATATCAGGTATCCGAACAGGATCACCGATGCTTCAGCATAGGAGTATAGAATAATGGCATGCACTAACAACTGAAGGAGGGTTCGCAATGAAAAAATTCCTGGCTCTTGGCTTGCTGGCAGCAGCGGTTTCCATGCCGGCTTACTCAGCCCTGAACATCGGGGCTACAGCGCCGACTTTCGTTACCCAGGCATCGCTGGGCGGCAAGGTGTTCACATTTTCGCTCGCCGATTCACTGAAGAAGGGTCCGGTCGTGCTGTATTTTTATCCGGCCGCATTCACGCCGGGCTGCACCATAGAAGCGCACGATTTTGCCGAGGCGATCGATAAATACCATGCACTGGGGGCGACCGTGATCGGCGTTTCGCACGATGGCATCGAAAAACTGAACCGCTTCTCGGTCAGCGAATGCCGCAGCAAGTTCGCGGTCGCATCCGATGCCGATCAAAGCATCATGAAATCCTACGATTCGATCATGGCAGCCAAACCGGAGTACGCGAACCGCACGTCCTACGTCATCGCGCCGAGCGGCGAGATCATTTATACCTACACGGACCTGCACCCGGACAAGCATGTCGAAAACACGCTTGAGGCATTGCGCAAATGGACGGAGGGGCACAAGGCAGACTGATCTCATGCCTTGCACTCCGGCTTGAAGATCGCTGCAATTTCGATCCGGTCCGTTTTTCTATTCCGGCGAGCCAGGCTCAAGCGGCACGGCTTCCGATGCTCCGGAGGATCCTGTCGAAAGCCTTTGGGCTGGCCGGTCGAGGTAAAGGTGGACAGCCGGCGTAGTGAATAATGTGAGCACCTGCGATACCAGCAAGCCATCAACCAGATTCAATTTTGCTCGCGCTGGATTTTTTGTTTGCGGTTTTTCCCGCGCCGGTTAAGCAGGTAGGCGATGAGCACCACAAGGACGAGAATGCCGATAATGAGTGCGGGCGCCCAATGGCCGAAGGCTGCGGCATGGGTGAACAGGCCGAACAGTACGAATGCCCAGGTCAGCATGGTAAACAGGGTGCCGGCCAGCACGACCGACAGCGTCAGCCAGGCCGGGAAATTGAGCAGGTATCCGATCGCCCCGCCCACCAGCGGCCCGGTCATCCAGAACGGGAACCAGACGAAGACGAACAGCCCGATGGCGCCGTAGCGACGCACCTTGTCATGGTTGAGTTCGGCGGCAGCCTGAGTGCGCGCAATAATGTTCCTCAGCCTTGGAATCACCACCAGTTTGCGTACGCTGAAAACAAAGATGGGATAAAACAACAGCAACATCACCGTCTCCGCCCACATGTTCACCGGGATCACGACGGCGTGGCCGTAACCGGCGGCATAGCCTATGGACATGGAAACGATCGTGCCCAGGGTTATGTCGGCGAAGCCCATGGTGCCCATGATGCGCGAGGTTTGCGGCGACCAGAAAGCGACTATTCCCATGATGACCAGGCCGGCGAGCGCAATCGCGATGCCAAGCAACAGAATGTGTCCTTCGGTCGTCTTCAGCAACTTGCGCCAGACGAGTTTGTGGGGGCGCTCAAGCGCGGGAATGGGTCTGGGATTATTTTCGCTCACGGTAACGATAGATTGGAAACGATTCGGTCGGCAGCCAGATTATCGCAAAACCACATGCGATGTTTTCAATATTGATGCTCAGGGGACAAATCGCTTTGCGATCAGCACCGCATTGCTGCCACCAAACGCAAACGAATTGGACATCACGGCATCGAGCGTGACGTTGGTCCGGCCATGATTGGCAACGTAATCCAGGTCGCATTCCGGATCGGGTTCATGCAGGTTGATGGTCGGCGGAATGGCCTGGTGATGCATGGCCAGCAAGGCGGCGATGAATTCCACCGCGCCGGTTGCGCCCATCAGGTGCCCGTGCATGGACTTGGTGGAACTGATGGGGATGCTGCCGGCCTGCGCACCGAACACTTGCTTTATCGCTTTGCTTTCCTCGATGTCGCCCGCCAGGGTGGCGGTGCCGTGGGCATTGATGTAGTGAATGTCCCGTGCCTGCAGATTCGCGTCGCGTAATGCGTTCAGCATCGTTTGCGCCTGTCCGGCAGCATCCGGTCTGGTGATGTGCCTGGAATCAGACGAGCAGCCATAGCCGGCCAGTTCCGCATAGATCTTCGCACCGCGTTCGACGGCGCGCCCGGCTTCCTCCAGCACCAGCACCGCTGCGCCTTCGCCTAGCACCAGTCCGCTGCGGTCCTTCGCAAAAGGTTTGCAGGAGGCGCCGGCATCGTGCGGGTCTTCCTGCGCCAGCGTGCGCAGTGCTTCCCAGGCCATCATCGCACCCGGCGTGAGCATCGCCTCGGCGCCGCCCGCCAGCATCACATCAGCATAGCCGTGCCTTATCTGGCGGCAAGCCTCGCCTATGGCGATCGCCGACGAAGCGCACGCGGTGGCGTAGGTCAGGCTCGGACCCTGCAAGTGGTACTTGATCGAAATATGCGAGGCGGCTGCATTGTTCATGCTGAGCGGCACGGTGAGCGGCTTGATGCGCGGATGCGGACGCTGGAACAGTTCCCGGTAGCCGTCTTCGAGCGTTCCTGTGCCACCCTGGCAGGAACCCATGCAGACCCCGGCGCGGGGATGCCCGGCTTCGCTTGATGCAAGTTGCGCATCCTGCATGGCCTGGTCCGCGGCAACCAGCGCGAACTGGCTGAAGCGTTCGATACCGGTCAACTGGATCTTGTTGAAGTGATCTGCGGGGTTGAAATCCTCGACTGGCGCGCCGATGCGGCTGGCGAGTTTTTCGGGGACATCGAACTGCAGTCGCCTGACGCCTGAATGACCTTGCATCAGGTTGCCGAAAAACGCCTGGGGATCATTTCCGACCGGCGAGATCACGCCGAGTCCGGTTATGACAACGCGCCTGTTCATCAGCAGACTACTGTGCGGAAACCTTCTGGCTGGCGATGACGTCGTCGACGGCAGTCGCAACGTCGCCTATCGTCCTGAGCTCGACGCGTTCGTCAGGCAGCTTGATGTTCAGTTCATCCTCGAGGTTGAACATGAATTCGATGACGGCGAGCGAGTCCAGTCCCAGGCTGTCCAGTTGCACATCGGGGCCGAGGTCTTCGGGTTTGAGGTCGAACTGTTCGACCATCAGGCGTTGTATGGTTTGCAGGGAGCTCATGTTTATCGGGCCTTCAACTTGGGATTGACTTCATGGTAACAGAATGCGATCGAGATTCCGCGGTCGGTCGTGTTGTTGCGAGGGTTATCGCACCCCGTCGACATGGCAAGCATCGCGCAATGGATCGGCTTTCCCGCTCCAGCGCGCGCCCTCGGTCAGCAGTTGCGGGAAACGCTGCAGCAATCCCGTTGCGATGCGGGCAGTGACCGGGCGCATGAACAGGTGCGCAAACAGAGCGGACATGCGCATGCGCCGGGAAAAGTTGCCACGCCAGGCCCTTGCATAGTCACGCCGCACAGCCTCAAGCGTCTGGCTGGAACAGGACAATGCGTTGCGCAGCTCCGGCTGCGCGATCAGTTGCCCGCACAACAGGGTCGATGACTGGATCGCCATGCTGATGCCTTCGGCGATGATCGGGTGCGCCTCGGCTGCCGCATTGCCGACGGCGAATATGCCGCCGTGCCCGAAGCCGCGGATACCCGTGCGCAACGGCCCGGCAGACAACCATGCGCCATCCAGCGTCGCCGCAGACAGCGCCAGCGCGACGCCCTTGCAGGACACGCCGACATGCGCGAGCACCGCCGCACCGGCCCTGGCATGCGGCGAACGCAGTCGGCAGCGTGCGAGCTGGTCGCGGCGGATGCAGCAGGAGAGGCTGACGCGATCGCCATCGCTATGCACCATGCCGCCATAGCCGCCCGGAAACGCCAGCAACGGCATCAGGTCCCGGGGCAGGGCGCTGTCATGGAAATGCGCCTTGAAGCCGAACAGGTCGGCGTCGCGCGGCGGGCGGCGCAGGTTCTGTGTCGGCATCGCGCCGGACTCCCACGAGCCATGCGCGGCGATGACCAGCCGCGATTGCAATGTGCGGACCTGGTGAGAGTGCCTGTCGACGATGGTGCATGCGTAGCCCTGATCGTTCGCGACAAATGCGGAAAGCGCCCAGGGTTGCCACACTTCGGCCCCGGCTTCGCGCGCGCGTTCGAGCAGCAGCGTATCCAGGTGCTCGCGACCCAGCGCCCTGCCGCCGTCCTGCGCAAGACCGTCCGGCGTGTCCAGTTGCGCGGTCACCATCGCCTCGCCGGCATAGACGCCGATGCGGCGAACGACCGGCCCGGCGATCTCCAGCAAGGGCTGCGCGATCCCTAGCTGCCGCAACAATGGCCAGGTCGTCGCGGAAATGAATTCTCCGCATACCTTGCGCCGCGGGAACGGCGTCTTCTCGATGACGGCGACCCGCCATCCCGCCTGCGCCAGCAGCACGGCGGCAGTGGCGCCGGAAGGACCGCCGCCGAGAATGATCGCATCGTATGCGGCATTCATTGCTGCTGTTTCCGGATGGCGAGAAAACAGTGGCTGAACAAGCCCGCCGGATACTCGTGTATTTCCCAGTCCTGCCGGTCGGGCCAGAGGTTCGATAATTCCTGTGCGCGGAATCCGGCGTGCACGCTCGACACCGCATCCTGCCGCGCCACCGGCCCCGCGCCCAGCAAGCCGATCAGGTGGCTGCCCGCCAGCGGCAGCACAGCGCGTCTCGGCTCGCAGCACAGGAACAGGCGACTGCGCGCCGCGATCCCGGCCAGCAAGCGGGTCAGTTGGTCCGACGAGAAATGATGCATGAACAAGTTGGCGATAACGATATCCCAGCGCGTGTCCTGCGGTTTTTCCAACCAGTCGAACACGTCCATGGCTTCAGCCCGGGGTGACCATCCGGCCTTGCGCAAGCCATCGAGAGTCTGCGGTGCGACCAGGTCCAGCCGGTCAAGCAGGGTGACGCTGAGTTCCGCCCAGCGTTCCTTGCGACGCTGCGCAAGGCGCAACATCAGCGAACCGTCGCCGGCGCCGAGTTCGAGCAGGGTGCGCGGGCTGAATTTTTGCGTGCTGCGTTCCAGTGCGCGCTCAAGGATCGTCAGGGTCGCCATCGCGCGATGGATGCGACGCAGGTCGATGCGTGAGCGTTGCGCGCTCGGATCGTCGGCGGCAAGGCCGTCCAGCAGCTCCGGCTCGACGCGCCGCGGCAGGCTCAGGTCCATGGCAGACTCGCGGACCCGGCGCGGTTACGCGACCTTGAGCAATGCACCATGGCAACTGAATCCGGCGCCGAACGACGACATCCACCACCATCCGGGTTTGGCATTGTCATGAAGCGCGGCCTGCAACACGAAATAAACGAAGGCACTGCTCATGTTGCCAAATTGGCGCAGCATGTCCGCGCTGTATCTCAGGTCGTGCGCCGAGATATCCAGCCGGTCCTGCAACTCGAGCAGCACATCGCGTCCGCCCGCGTGCATGATCCAGGCGCTGATGTCCCCGGGCGCGATGCCGGCATTGCCCAGCGCCGTGTGCAGCACCTGCTGGGCATGCTCGGCGGCCAGCCGGGGAACCGGCCGGGTCAGGATGTTGCGCAGCATGCCCTGGCGCGTTTCGAACTTGAGTGCCTCGCGTTCAGACGGATTGATGAGTGAGGCGAATTCCTTCCATTCGATGCTGCGCCGCTGCGGATTTGGCTGGCTGGACAACACGGCGGCTCCGGCCCCGTCGCCGAACAGGCAGGCGCTGATCAGCACGCCCGGGTCATCGTCGAGATACATCGCTGCGCTGCTCACTTCGACGCAGATCGACAAGACGTGGCGGCAGCTACCGGCCGACAGCAATGACTCGGCCAGGCGTAAATTGGGCAACGCCGCCGCGCATCCCTGTCCGACCAGGTCGAAGGCGAGCACATCGGCGCGCAGGCCGAGGCGTTCCGTCACGTAACTGGTAAGGCCCGGGCACAGATATCCGGTGCAGGTGCTGATCACCACGCCATCGATTACATCGGCATCGATGCCTGCTTCATCCAGTGCTGCCATACCGGCCGCAGCGCCGAGAACGGGTGCGTGGGCGAGGAAGCGGCTGTGCAGGGTGTCGGGGTCGATCATGAATACTTCATCCAGCGATGACAGAGCGAGCGACCGGGATTCGATGCCGTTGTCCCTGGTGAGAACCATCTCCGCGATCAGGTGCGAACGCGGGTTGAGTCTGCCAAACCAGTCCGAGTCCTTGAACGCTTCCCAGCACTCGGATTTGCTATAGCGGCGCGGTGGATTTGCCGTGCCCAGACCATTGACGAACATCCTGGCTCCTGTTGAATTTTGGCACGCACCGCTATGCCAGCATTTAGTCGGACATCAGCGACAGGCGAGTAACAATGATCGGCTGACAAGGGCTTGGCTGGAATCCATTATCCGGGAATGCGGCGTTCATGGCCAATGGGTATCCAGCCTGGAACTGTCAGCGCTTGGGGGGCAGCGTCACCAGCCGGATTCACGCTCCGGCGTCGCCGTGATCTTGTGGATGCTCAAGTCCGCGCCGTTGAATTCCTGCTCCGGATTGAGGCGGATGCCGACCATTTTTTTGGTCAGGCCGTACACCAGGAAACCGCCGGCGAAGGCGATGCCGATTCCCAGCAAGGTGCCGATCAGTTGCGACATGAAGCTGACGCCGCCCCTGCCGCCGAACGCCGTGGCCCCGAAGATGCCGGCCGCGATGCCGCCCCAGGCGCCGCACAGGCCATGCAACGGCCACACACCGAGCACATCGTCTATCTTCCAGCGATTCTGCGTGAGCGTGAACATCCACACGAACAATCCGCCGGCGATGCCGCCGGTCAGCAGCGCGCCGATCGGATGCATCAGGTCGGAGCCGGCGCATATCGCCACCAATCCGGCCAGCGGCCCGTTATGCACGAAACCGGGATCGTTCCTGCCGACCCACAGCGCGACCAGCGTGCCGCCCACCATCGCCATCAGCGAATTCACCGCCACCAGTCCGCTGATGTGGTCGATGGTCTGCGCGCTCATCACGTTGAAACCGAACCAGCCGACCGTCAGTATCCATGCACCCAGCGCGAGGAACGGGATGCTGGAGGGCGGGTGCCCGGACATCTGTCCTTCCTTGCCGTAACGTCCATGCCGCGCGCCCAGCAGCAGCACCGCCGCCAGGCCGATCCAGCCGCCGACCGCATGCACCACCACGGAACCGGCAAAGTCATGGAACTCCGCGCCGAACGAGGTGTTCAGCCAGTCCTGGATGCCGAAGCGGTGGTTCCAGGCGATGCCCTCGAACAACGGATAGATGAACCCGACCAGCATGAAGGATGCGCCCAGCATCGGGTTGAAGCGCGCGCGTTCGGCTACGCCGCCAGACACGATGGCCGGGATGGCTGCGGCGAAGGTCAGCAGGAAAAAGAACTTGACCAGTTCATAGCCGTTCTTTTGCGCCAGGTCTTCGGCCCCGGTGAAAAAATTGGTGCCATAGGCGATGCTGTAGCCGATGAAGAAATAGGCGATGGTGGATACGGAAAAATCCGTCAATATCTTGACCAGCGCATTGACCTGGTTCTTCCTGCGCACGGTGCCCAGTTCCAGGAAAGCAAAACCGGCATGCATCGCCAACACCATGATGGCGCCAAGCAAAATGAACAAGGCATCACTGCCAGTCTTCAAATCTTCCATGTTCTCCCCCTTTATTATGGGCCAGTTTTTTGTATGGATAACTGACCCTGCAGATTCTACTTCGATTTATCGGAAATTGAATCTTTCGCATTGAAAAACGATATCCTGAACCTGATGCCGGCGCTTGACATTGATCCGTGCCAGCCATCGCGCTACCCGGAATTCAGCTGCCCCATTCGCTCAGCATCTTCTCCAGCCAGAATAGCCCGACCATGGATTTGCTATCGTTGATCCTGCCCAGCCGGATCCATTCCAGCGCCTCGGGCAGGGATAACTCGAACACCTCGAGGAATTCGCCATCATCCAGGTCGCGTCCCTGATGGGTCAGGCCGCGGGCCAGGAAATATTCGATGCGCTCGTTGGTATAGCCGATGCATGGCCAGGCGGTGGACAGGTGACGCCATTCGCTGGCGACATAGCCGGTCTCTTCCAGCAATTCGCGCTGCGCGCATAGCAGGATGTCTTCGCCATGATCGATCTTTCCGGCCGGCAACTCGATGAACTCGCGCTGCGGCGCATAGCGGTATTGCCGCTCAAGCAGCAGATTACCGTTGTCCAGCAACGCCAGTATCGCGACCGCACCGGGATGGGCGATGTGTTCGCGCGTGCCGATGCTGCCGTCCGGCAGGCGCACGTTATCCTTCAACACCCTGATGAAATCGCCCTCATAAACGATAGCTGAATCGACGCGGTCTTCCTTTAGGTCCATTTCTATTCCCCGGTTTGACTACATGCTGGTGAATCGACAGTACGTATCTTACCTGTTTTGATTTTGCATTAGTCCGCTTCGGTGGCTGGTGAATGCCATGCCGCTGACCAGTTTGATGGCGTGCTTGAATCGTTGCCGGAACAAATACACATGGAACTGGTCAACCATAAAGAGTACCATTTTGCATCAAGGGTATAGATCGCCGCCGTAACGTTTGCTGCTGTTCTGCAGGCAACTTGAATATTAAGGAGTCCTTCATGTCGAATCCATCCCGCTTGTTTGCCCTCGCCGGCATGCTGTTGTTCATGTTATGGGCTGCGTTCGCCCGTGCCGACTATGTCGATCCGCCCGAGCGCGTGGCGCGGCTGAATTTCAGCCAGGGCGAGGTGAGTTTTTCGCCGGCAGGCGAGAACGACTGGGTCACCGTTGTGCGTAATCGTCCGCTGTTCCGGGGTGACCGGCTGTGGTCGGATTACAATTCCCTGGCGGAATTCCAGATCGGCAGCGCCGCGGTTCGGCTCGGTTCCAGCACCGGCGTCGAGATCCTGAACCTGGACGATAACATCGCACAATTCCAGTTGTCCGAGGGTACGCTCAACCTGAGCGTGCGGCGCCTCTATGAAGGGCAGATATACGAAGTGGATACGCCGACGCTGGCGTTCACCATCAACCGCGAGGGCAACTATCGCATCGATGTCGACCCGGACAGCAACATAACCACCATCCAGATTCGCGATGGGGCTGGTGAGGCCTATGGTGAGAATTCCAACTTCCCTATGATCGCGGGCGACAATGTGCGTTTCTACGACAACAGTATGCATAATTACCAGTTGACTGACATGCCGCCTGAGGATGCCTTCGATCGTTTTTGTTCCGATCGCGACCTGCGCCTGAGCCGTTCCGAGTCTCTGAGATATCTTGATGACGATGTGGTCGGCTATGCCGACCTGGATGAGTACGGCAACTGGCGCCCGGTGAGCAGTTATGGCCCGGTATGGTTCCCCAGTCGTGTCGACGCCGGTTGGGCGCCTTACCGCGACGGGCACTGGGTCTGGCAGGAACCTTGGGGATGGACCTGGGTGGACGACGCGCCGTGGGGATTTGCCCCGTCGCACTATGGACGCTGGGTCCATGTATCCAATCGCTGGGGCTGGGTGCCGGGTCCGCGCCATGTGCGTCCGGTGTATGCGCCGGCACTGGTGGCCTTTATCGGCGGCAGCAACTGGAGCCTGTCGATCTCGACCGGTGCGCCGATCGGCTGGTTCCCGCTGGGGCCGCGCGAGGCCTATGTGCCGTCCTATCATGCCAGCCGCGATTATTTCCGCCGTGTCAACGTGAACAACACGGTGATCAACAACACGACCATCGTCAACGTCTACAACAACTACTCCAGCGGCAGGAACGATGGGCACGAGGGTCGTCATTATGCCAACCGCGAAGTTGCCGGCGCCGTCACGGCGGTGCCGAGGAACGTGTTCGTGAATGCGCAACCGGTGCGGCATGCGGCGATACACCTCGACAAAAGGGCGCTGAGCAGCGGCGAGATCACCAGTAATGCACCGGTTGCCCCGAGCGCGCGCAGCGTGATCGGCGCGGGCAAGGAAACCAGGGTGCGGCCAGCGCGTGAAGCTTTTGATCGCAAGGTCTTTGTGCGCAATGCACCGCCGCCCGGCGTGAGCCCATTTGCTGCGCGGGAATCGTTGTTCAAGAAAAACCCCGGCCGCGTGCCGGAGCCAGCAGCGGTCAGCCGCGACACCAATACCAACCCGAACGTGCGCGTGCTGGGCAAGCGGCCCGATCAGTTGCGACTGCAAATGGATCGTGCGACCGAACCCGGTTCGCGCTCGAGATTCTTGCCCGGGATCACTGGCCAGACGCGGGACCAGGTCAACATTAACAAGAGCGATGCCCTGCAACAGGAGCAGCGCCAGCGTCAGGTGGATCAACGCCAGCGTCAGGTCGACAGCGAACAGCAGGCAGTAAAACAGCAACAGGTAGAGCGTCAACGCCAGATCGATACGCAACAACAGCAGCAACGCCAACGTCAGATCGACAGCGAACAGCAGGCAGCAAAGCAGCAACAGGTAGAGCGTCAACGCCAGATCGATACGCAACAACAGCAGCAGCGCCAGCGTCAGATCGACAGCGAACAGCAGGCAGCAAAACAGCAACAGGTAGAGCGTCAACGCCAGATCGATACGCAGCAACAGCAGCAGCGCCAACGTCAGGTCGATACGCAACAGCAGCAGCGTCAACGTCAGTTTGTGCCGCCAAAACAGGCGCAGCAGCAGCCCGTTTCACCATCGCAACAGCAGGCCGCGCCACCGCCACAGGGCAAGGCTGAGAAGGCACAAACGCCGCAGGAGCAGCGCCAGGCCGAGTGCGAGCGTCTGGCAGTCAAGCAACACCTTGACCCGAAACAGTGCCAGGGCAAGGAGCAGACGCAGGAGAATGCCGGTAAACGCGGGTTTAACTTGAATCGCAGATGAAGTTGTATGGTAGGTTGGGCTGCCTTTGTCAGCCCAACCTGCGGCACTATCTCCTCATCCTCTGACCGGTCTATTTCACCAGTTGCTTGCGGATCGCCTGCAATTCCTTCCGGTGTTCCGCGCTGGGCTCGGGGTAGGCCAGTTTGAGCGACTTGAAAGTGTCGAGAATGACCTGGGAAATGATCAGCCGCGCATTCTCCTTGTCGTCGGCGGGGACGATGTACCAGGGTGCATCGCCGCTGCTGGTGGCGCTCAGGCATTCCTCGTAAGCCTGCATGTACTGATCCCAGCATTTCCGTTCTGCCATATCCGCGAGGCTGAATTTCCAGTTCTTGTCGGGATTATCGATGCGCTGAAGAAAGCGCTTGCGCTGTTCCTCCTGCGACAGGTGCAGGAAGAACTTGATGATGCGCGTGCCGTTGCGATGCAGGTGGTTCTCCAGATCCACGATGGAATCATAGCGCTCCTGCCAGATGGTCTTCTCGTTCACCAGTCCGTCCGGGATACCCTGTGACTTGAGGATGTCCGGGTGCACGCGCACGACCAGCACCTCCTCGTAATAGGAGCGGTTGAAGATGCCGATGCGGCCGCGTTCCGGCAGGCACTGCGTGGTGCGCCACAGGAAATCGTGGTCCAGTTCCGTAGCGCTCGGATGCTTGAAGCTGAACACCTGGCAGCCCTGCGGATTGATGCCGGACATCACGTGCTTGATGGCGCCGTCCTTGCCGGCGGCATCCATCGCCTGGAATATCAGCAGCACCGCATAACTGTCCGATGCGTATTGCAGCTGTTGTTGTTCGCTCAGATCCTCTGTTTGCTGGTCGAGCATCTCCCGGTACTGTTTCTTCGACTTGTACACCGGCTTCACCTGGGTCGGCCATTTATCCAGCTTGACCTTTTTCCCCGGTGGCACACGGAAATCCTTGATATCGATCTTCATGCTGGTCCTTTCGTTGTCAAGATCACTCAGGTTGTTCAACTTTGAATATACAACAGGTGCGCCGAATATCCTGTCAGCGGTCCGCTTGTTTTTTCCGCATCTCCCGTTCTGCCTGCAGCCAATCCTGGTCAGCATGTCCATCGCGGTGGCCTCCCTGCTCGTAGAGTTCATAGGCGCGGCTGGCGATCTGTGCTGACGCATCCGTGGTCTTCCTTGCCAGCAGTGGCGCATCGGTCGGATCGAACATCCGGTATGCCAGCAGTTTTACGCGGTCGTTGACGAGGAACCACACCAGCGCATAGCCCCACACCAACAGCGCCCAACCCCAGCCGAGCGGCGTCATGAATACGCCATAAACCGCGATCAGCGTCGCCACGATCTGCGTGCCGAGCACAGCTACCCACAGGATCCGCGCAGGACGGATCGACCAGAACGGGCCGCGCGTTCGAGTGAGGAAGATCGTCAGGTGGCCCGCCACCGACAATTTCAGGTACATCAATGTCTGGATATGTTCGCGGTCGAGGTGGAACACGCGCTCGCCGAGATAGAACAGGCCGAAGGCCGAGACCACTCCGATGACGCCCAGCACCGTAGATACGCCAAGGACCATATGCATGTTCCAGGACTCCGGTTTGTCCTTGTAATGCACGTTGTCATAGGCGATGGACAGGATCGCCCCGTCGTTGAGCAATGCCAGCATCACGATCATCACCGCAGTCACCGGGTAAAAATTGAATACCAGGATCGACAAGGTCATGAATAACAGCACGCGCAGCGTCTCGGCGATGCGGTAGATCGCATAGCTGTTCATGCGCTGGAAGATCTTTCGGCTCTCCTTGATCGCGTCGATGATCACCGACAGGCCTGGCGTCATCAGCACGATGTCCGCCGCCGCGCGCGCCGCGTCGGTCGCGCCGGAAACGGCGATACCGCAGTCGGCCTTCTTCAGCGCGGGCGCATCGTTCACGCCATCGCCGGTCATGCCGACGATGTGGCCGCGTTGTTGCAGGACATCGATGATGTGGAACTTGTGTTCCGGGAACACCTGGGCGAAACCGTCGGCTTTCTCGATGGATTCCGCCAACTGTCCCGTCTCGTGATGCCGGGTGTCGCCGAATCCGCTGGCATCGAGTATGTTGCTGCCCAACCCGAGTTTGCTGGAGGTTTCGCGCGCGATGGCCAATGCATCGCCGGTCACCATCTTGACGCTCAAGCCCATCTGGCGGGCGGTGGCGATGGTCGCTTTGGCTTGTTCGCGCGGCGGATCGAACATCGGCAACACGCCGATAAACTGCCAATCACCGTCCCCATCGGCACGCGCCACCCCCAGCGAGCGGAAGCCGCGTGACGCAAATTCATTGACGGCTTTATCTACAGCGGAGATCACCTCATCGGCATTGGCAGACAATTCCAGGATCACCTGCGGCGCGCCCTTGGTCACCTTGAACTGGTTTCCGTCCGCGCCCTTGACCGTGGCTTCGGTGCGCTTGTGCACCGGGTCGAACGGCATGAAATGCGACTACCTGATAACCATTCAAGGCATCCTTGTTTTTCAGTCCGCCGAGCACCGCCAGGTCGATGGTGTCCTGGTTGTCCGCGCGCGATGCCAGCGCGGCGTTGAGTATGACCTGGTCGGCAGTGATGCCGTTCACGCTGAACGGATCGCCCAGCGTCAGCTTGTTCTGGGTCAGCGTGCCGGTCTTGTCCGAGCACAGAATATCCACCCCCGCCAGTTCCTCGATCGCGGCCAGCCGCGTCACGATCGCTTCCTTTTTGGCCAGCAGGCGCGCTCCGACCGCCATCGTCACCGACAGCACAGTGGGCATCGCCACCGGGATCGCCGCCACGGTCAGCACCAATGCAAACTGCAAGGTGGTGAGTATCGGATCGCCGCGGAACAATGCTACGGTAATGATCACCGCCACCAGCGTCACCGCGAGGATGATCAGGTAATTGCCGATCCTCAGCACTGCGCGCTGGAAATGGCTGGCCGTCTGCGCCCCCTGCACCAGTTGCGCGGTCTTGCCGAAGAAAGTGTTCTGGCCGGTGGCGTATACCAGCGCATCGATCTCGCCGGTGCGGATGATCGAACCCGAGAACACCGCCTCGCCGGACTGGTGCGTGACCGGCAATGATTCGCCGGTCAGTGCGGACTGGTCCACCTCCACCGCATCACCGGCCAGCAAACGCGCATCCGCCGGCACGATGTCGCCCAGGCGCATATGGATCACGTCGCCCGGCACCAGCTCGCGCGCGGCCGGGTTGGTCCACTTGCCATCGCGTTTTACCTGTGTCTTGATCGCCAGCTTGGCCTTGAGTGCCTCGATGGCATTGCCGGCCTGGTGTTCTTCCCAGAATCCGACCACGGCGTTGGCCACCAGCAGCACCAGGATGATGCCGAAGTCCGGCCAGTGCTGCGCGACCCCCGACAGGATCACGGCCGCTTCGATCATCCACGGGATCGGCCCCCAGAAATAGCTGAGGAATTTCAGGAAGGGATTGGTCTTCTTTTCCTCGATCTCGTTCGGCCCGTATCGGGTCAACCGCTTTGCCGCCTCGGCCTGGGTGAGGCCATCGGGCGACGACCCCAGTTTTTTCTCCACTTCTTCGAGTGGCAGGGATTTCAGATCGTCCTTCGCATCAGGCTTTGCAGCAGGTTTAGATTCGGACTTCGATTCATCCTTCGCATCGGACTCCGATTCGGGCGCATTGGGTTGGTCAGTATTGGTTTCCATAATGGCTATTCTCCTGTCTTTTCTTGCGCGCCCGACTTTCCCGCCGAGACATGTCCATCGGCGCGGTCCCGGGAAGGCCTTTGCTCAGCGGCCGTATCTGTATCCGGGGATTCGAACGCAGGCAACTATGCCGATCGATTCGCGCGAGCATTGCTTGTCGATAGGGGTTGATTGGAGTGTCCGCAGTGAAAGCCCTGAGATTACCGCTCATCAGGTTCTGTCAGGCAATCTCGCGCTTTGTCGTCATCGGATGGCATGGTCGTCAATGCCAGCTCGATATTGCGAGGCAAGTTTTTCCGCATATTTCTCCGCCTCGAACAAATGCAGCGACTCGTAGTATTTGGCTTTCGACCGGAAATTATCGATATCGTCCGAAAGTATCTTTCTCGTTTCATCTTTTGTCATTTCATCACTCCTGGGTTTGGTTGATATGGGTAGGCCGTTATGCCTGTTCCAGCCACTGCCGTGCCTCGGCTGCTTTGGCATGATCGAAGTAACGAACCTGCGCTTTTGTGAACGGCTTGCAGAAGATCGCCATGCCGTGCTGCCACTCCTTGTCGCCGAGCATCGCCAGCCGCTCGATGTCGGCGAAGTGTTCGATGCCGAACTTGAAGTCCTCCCAGGCCGCACTGGCTTCCCAGCCGTGGAAGTCGGTCATGTCGAACAGCAGGCGCAACTTCCCGTGCTGCCGAACGAGCCGTTCGACCTCCGGCACAAATTGCTCGTAATCCGCCTTTACCAGCTTGCCGCTGACGTGGATGACAAGCAGCTTGCCGTTGTTTTCTTCATTGAGTTGTATGGTCATTTTTGGCTCCTTTGATGTGATCCAGGTTAACTAAACTCGGGTGTGCGAGTGCCACCTCGAGGAATGGTTTCTTTACGGCTGGCATATTCAGCCCTTTCGCAACAGCAGGATCATGCCGGCCAATGCCGCCAACAATACCGCCCACAGAGCGATGGCGATGCGCGTAGCTTTTACGGCGCGATCTTTCTCCCACCAGGTTGCCGGGCGCAGGCCCTGGATCAAAAACGTCGTCACGCCGGCCAGGTTTACGCAAACCAGATTCATCAGGAACAGTGCCAACGCACCCATTGCCGGTGCCGAATGCCCGCCACCCAGCAGCAATCCGAACGCCACCAGCGGCGGCAACAGCGCGACTGCCACCATCACCCCGATCAGCGTCGTCGACACGCCGGTGGTGAACGCCAGCGCGCCCGCCGCACCTGATGCCAGGGCCACGACGATATCGCCTATTCCCACCGCATCACGCGTCGCAATTTCCGGCGATGCCGGGTCGATTTGCAGCAGCACACCGATGATCACCGCCAACACCATCGTCGTCGCGATCCCGGCCAGGGACGTCAACAGCGCGCGCCGCAGCAGGGTCATGTCGCCCAGGGTCGTGGCAAGCGACATCGCCATGTTCGGCCCGAGCAATGGTGCAATCACCATCGCGCCGATGATGATGGCCACGCTGCTGTAATACAGGCCGATGGCCGCCACGATGGTGGACAAAAACACCATTGCCAAATAGACCGGCGAAAGCTGTGCGGCATCCTTGATGTCCTCGTACAACTCCTCCCGGCCGATCCTGCCCGGCGGTTTTTCCTCTGCTGACGGTTGTTCGGGTACGGCTGCCGTCTCTGGTTCTGGCGCAGCACGTGGCAGTGTCGCTTCGACCGGCAGGATAATCACCCGGTTACCCATCTCGCCGGTGTAGTGTTTTTCCAGCAGATCCAGCACCGCCTCGTTCCGTTCCGCGTCCAGCAGGATCCGCACCAGCACTTGTCCATCCGGCAGACGGAGTTGCCGGTGTTCGATCATCGTTTGCTCCCTGAGAAGTTCGCGGAGTTCAGCGACGTCCTTCTCCTGCAACACCATCTCGATCAAGCGCAGCGCCATCTCTATCTCATCCTTTCCATTTCCAGTTGCGGATCTCCGGCATGTCCTCGCCGTTCCTGTCGATGTACTGCTTGTGCTCGATCAGCTTGTCCTTTAGCTGCTGCTTCAGGTAGATGCCCTTGTCGCCGGTCTGCGGCAGGCGGTCGATGGTGTCCATCACCAGGTGGAAGCGGTCCAGTTCGTTCAGCACCGTCATGTCGAACGGCGTGGTGATGGTGCCTTCCTCCTTGTAGCCGCGGACGTGAAAGTTGTCGTGGTTGGTGCGGCGGTAAGTGAGGCGGTGGATCAGCCAGGGGTAGCCATGGAAGGCGAAGATGACCGGCTTGTCACGGCTGAACAGCTCGTCGAAATCCATGTCGCTCAGCCCGTGCGGGTGCTCGATCTGCGGTTGCAGTTTCATCAGGTCGACGACGTTGACCACGCGGATCTTCAGCTCGGGCAGGTGCTCGCGCAGGATGGAGACTGCGGCCAGCGTCTCCAGCGTCGGCACGTCGCCGCAGCAGGCCATCACCAGATCGGGCGCGACCGCCTGGTCGTTGCTGGCCCACTGCCAGATGCCGATGCCCTCGGTGCAATGCTTGACGGCGGCGTCCATGGACAGCCATTGCGGCGCTTGATATTTGCCTGCGATCACCACATTGACGTAGTGGCGGCTGCGCAGGCAATGGTCCCAGACCGAGAGCAGACAGTTGGCATCGGGCGGCAGATAAACGCGCACGACATCGGCCTTCTTGTTCACCACATGATCGATGAAGCCGGGATCCTGGTGGGTGAAGCCGTTATGCATCTGCTGCCAGACGTGGGAAGCCAGCAGGTAATTCAGCGACGCGATCTTGCGCCGCCACGGCAGGTCCGCCGTGACTTTCAGCCACTTCGCGTGCTGGTTGAACATCGAGTCGATGATGTGGATGAACGCCTCGTAGCAGTTGAACAGCCCGTGCCGGCCGGTGAGCAGGTAACCTTCGAGCCAGCCTTCGCACTGATGCTCGCTCAGCATCTCCATCACCCGGCCATCGAGCGCGAGAAATTCATCGTTGTCCTGCGTGCGCGCATCCCACTGCCGGTTGGTGACCTCGAACACGGCGCCCAGGCGGTTGGAAAGCGTTTCGTCCGGCCCGAAGATGCGGAAATTGCGTTGCGCCCGATTGAGCTTGGCCACATCGCGCAGGAACACGCCGAGCTCGTGGGCATCGGACGCCGTCACGGTCCCGGGCGACGGCACCTTCACCGCGTAGTCGCGAAAGTCCGGCATGACCAGGTCGCGCAGCAGCATGCCGCCGTTGGCGTGGGGATTGGCGCCCATGCGCCGTTCGCCCGTGGGCGCCAGTTCGGCCAGCTCCGCTTTGAGGCGGCCCTGCTCATCGAACAGTTCCTCTGGCCGGTAGCTCTTCATCCAGTCTTCCAGCATCGGCAGATGTTCGGGATGCTCGGCATCCACGGCGAGCGGTATCTGGTGTGCGCGGAACGTGCCTTCGATCTGCAGGCCGTCGACGACCTTCGGCCCGGTCCAGCCCTTGGGCGACTTCAGCACGATCATCGGCCAGCGCGGCCGCGTCAGGTTGCCGTTGACGCGGGCGTCGTGCTGGATGTTTTTGATCTGCTCCATCACCGTGTCAAGCGTGGTCGCCATGGCCTCGTGCATCAGCGCCGGCTCATCTCCCTCGACGAAATAGGGCGTCCAGCCGCAGCCGCGCAGGAACTGCTCCAGTTCCTCAGGCTCGATGCGGGCGAAAACAGTCGGGTTGGCGATCTTGTAGCCGTTCAGATGCAGGATCGGCAGCACCGCGCCGTCGGTGACCGGATCGAGGAACTTGTTGGAATGCCATGCGGTGGCCAGCGGCCCGGTTTCCGCCTCGCCGTCGCCGACGACGCAGGCGACCACCAGGCCGGGATTGTCGAACACCGCGCCGAACGAATGGCTGAGCGAATAGCCCAGCTCGCCGCCCTCGTGGATCGAGCCCGGGCATTCCGGCGAGGCATGGCTGGGAATGCCGCCGGGAAACGAGAACTGCTTGAACAGTTTCTGCAGCCCGGCCTCGTCCTGGCTGATATTCGGATAGATCTCGCTGTAGGTGCCTTCCAGATAAGTGTTGCCGACCACGGCCGGGCCGCCGTGCCCGGGACCGGAGACGTAGATCATGTCGAGGTCGTATTTCTTGATGACCCGGTTCAGGTGCACGTAGATGAAATTCTGCCCGGGCGTCGTGCCCCAGTGTCCGAGCAGCATGCGTTTTATGTCCGTCAGCGCCAGCGGCCGCTTCAGCAGCGGATTGTCGTAGAGATATAGCTGGCCGACCGACAGATAGTTGGCGGCGCGCCAGTAGGCGTCCATTTTGTGCAGCAGTTCCGGAGCAAGCGTGCTGGTTTGCATGATTCAATTCTCCTTTTGGTGAACTTATGTCGAGTACGCGACAAACCATCCTGGCGATCATCTGTTCTTCGTCAGTGCGCATGACTCGGACAGCAACGCGGCTGGTCGCATGTGGAAATCACGCCCGCATTGTTGGCGTTTTGTTCTGCTTCGATTTCAATGCCAAGAAACGCCAGGTTCTCGCAGATGCGCGCGCGGATGACCGGCGCGTTCTCGCCGATGCCGCCTGCGAACACCAGCGTGTCCAGTCCGCCCAGCGCAGCGGCATAGGCGCCGATCGTCTTTCTGACCTGGTAGCAGAACAGCGCGACCGCTTCTGCCGCGCGTACATCGTCGGCCTCGCGCGCCAGCAGGTCGCGCATGTCGGAACTGGTCTCCGACATGCCGAGCAGGCCGGAGTGGAAATTCACCATCTCGTTGAACTGCCGCGCATCCATGTTTTCGGCTTGCGACAGATACCAGACCAGTCCGGGATCAAGGTCGCCGCTGCGGGTGCTCATCGGCACGCCGGCGGCGGGAGTGAACCCCATGCTGGTGTCTATGCTCTTGCCGTCACGCACCGCCGCAAGGCTTGCGCCATTGCCGAGATGGGCAAGGATCACGCGTCCCGTCGTTGCTGTCGGGTCGCCAATGCGGGCGAGTTCTTCCATCAAGTATGCATAGGACAGGCCGTGGAATCCGTAGTGCCGTATTCCCTGCGCCTCGTAGCGGCGCGGGATAGGCAACAGCTGCGCCACGCGCGGCAGGTCATGGTGAAACGCGGTGTCGAAACACGCTACTTGGGGCAGGTCGGGGAAACGGTGATGAAACGCCTCGGTCAACAGGATCTCCTCCGGCAGGTGGTTGGGGTCGAACGGGCTGAGCCGGTGCAGTTCCGCTATCATCTGATCCGTGATGCGCTGCGGCGCACTGTAGTTCGGCCCGCCATGCACCACGCGATGTCCGACCGCGGCCAGTGTCTGGTGATCGCCGCGCGCCGCTATCCAGTCCATCAGCACTTCGACTGCCGCCTGGTGATCAGGCGCCGACACCAGCCGTGTATAGTTGTCGGCCTGGTCCAGACCCTGCACCAGCAATTCAGTCCCGGGCAGGCCGATGCGCTCGATCGCGCCGTGCACGACCCGGCGCAACGGATCGCCGACGTCGAACAGCGCGAACTTGATGCTCGACGAACCGCCGTTGATGGTGAGTACCAACGACGGACCCTGCTGCTGGTTTGACTGTTTATTCATGCAACCGGATCTCCCGTTTCGCCAGCCGATAAGCGCCCTCGATCAGCACCGCCAGGGCAAGCATCGCCGCAAGCACCCACAACTTGGCCGGCCTGGTCATCGCCGTCTGCCAGACCAACGCGCCGAAGGCAAGCAGACACGCGAGCGCACCGGCAGCCGATATCCAGCTGCGGCTATGTGTGTGCGGCGCGTGGCGCGCGTTGGCGCTATTGACTGCGGCGAAGATCAACAGGAACCCGGCGCTGCCCAGCGTCGCGATGCTGGTCAGGTCAAAGACGTTGGCCACGAACAGCGTCAGCCCGGCGGTGATAAGCAGCCCTTCCACCGGTTGACCCCACACTTTGCGCTCCAGCTCTGTCGGCAATTCGCCGTCTCGCGCGATGCTGTAACTCAAGCGCGCCGAGCCGTAGAGCGTGGCGTTGATCGCGGAAGCGGTGGACAACATCGCCGCGATCGCGATCAGCGTGAAGCCGGCCTGCCCGAGAAATGGCCGGGCCGCTTCCGCCAGGGCGTAATCCTTGGCCGCGACGATCTTGTCCACCGGGAGATTGCCCACCGTGACCAGCGCGACCAGCACATAGAGCACGATCACAAACCCGACCGCCGTGTAGTACGCGCGCGGCAGTGTCCTGGCCACGTCACGCACATCGTTGGCCGTGTTGGCGATCAACTCGAAACCTTCGTAAGCCAGGAAGATGATCATCCCGCCTGCGGCCAGCTGCAGCGGTGGCGACCATGAGCCCGGCGCGATCTGGGTGGCGTCGATGCCAAAAACACCGACGCCGACGAACAACAGCAGGATAGTCAGCTTTAATGCGACGATCCAGATCTCCGCTTTGCCGATCAACTCGGCGTTGAGCAGGTTCATGCCGGCAATCGCGATCACGGCGAGACTGATCAGCGCGTGTTTGCCGATCCCCTGCCAGGCCTGCGGCAGGAACGTCGCGCCGTAACTGCCGAATGCGAACGCGTACAGCGACAGCATCACCACGTAACTCAGCCACAGCAACACGTTCAGACTGCCGGTAAACATCCCGGCGCCGAACGTGCGGTCGAGGAAGGCAACCGTGCCGCCGCGACTCGGATAGGCGACGGAAAGCTGCGCATACGAATAAGCCGTCAGCATCGCCACCACGCCCGCCAGCGCAAATGCCAGCGGCGTGCCGCCATGCGCCAGTTGCACCGCCAGCCCCAGCACCGCAAAGATCCCTCCGCCGACCATGCCGCCGACGCCGATGGCAACCACCGCCCACAAGCCCATCTTGCCGTCGGCTGCTTGGTTCATGCGCCTGTCCTTTCCTGCTTGCGCAAAAGATACGATCCGGTCGATTTCGATTTTGAGCGGAGCTGCACACCGTCCATATCAAGAAGCACCGGGATAATCCTGGCAGCTCTTTTCATTGATCCTCCGTCAACTTCGTCAGCGGCTTCGAACAGCGCAGACTTGATGCTCGACGAGTCGCCGTGGATGGTCAGGATGCGCGGGCTGGCAGATTCCATGTTGATTTCTGTTGCGGGACAGTTGCCCCGATTGCAAATATGCAAAGTTTAAATAGTGAAAGCCTCATGCAAGGCCGGCATGACAACTTCCGTTCCTGTCAGGCGGGCCGCGAACTGACGCATGACCTGTTCTTCGCCATGAACCAGAAAAGTACGTTCAGGATTGCCGGTCTGCTGGTGCCACGCGAGCAGTTCTGCCTGGTCGGCATGCGCAGAAAAGCCGTTGATGGTATCGATCCTGGCGCGCACGGGAACCTTTTCCCCGTAGATCCTGACTTCCTTTGCGCCATCGATGACTTGTCGAGCCAGCGTGCCCGTGGCTGCGTAACCGACAAACAATATGGCGCATTCCTCGCGCGAAATGTTGTTTTTCAGATGGTGACGGATCCGTCCGCCCGTACACATGCCCGATCCCGCCATGATGACGGCGCCGCCGTCTATATGATTGATGGCAATGGATGCCGCCGATTCGCGGGTGAATTGCAGTCCCGGCAGGTGGAATGGATCACGCCCTGCACTAAACAGTGCGGCGGTTTCCGTGTCATAGCACTCCGGGTGGTGTTCGAATATCTCGGTTGCCGATATCGCCATCGGCGAGTCGAGAAACACCTTGATCGAGCGTGGCAGCCGCTTTTGCTCGACGCCTTCACGCAGGAAATACAACAGCTCCTGCGCCCGTTCCAGCGCAAAAGTCGGGATGACCACATTGCCGCCGCGTTTGAAGGTTTCGGTGATGGTTGTGTACAGCTCTTCCACTGATGGCAGGAACGGCTTGTGCAAGCGGTCGCCGTAGGTGGTTTCCATGACGACGATATCAGCACCGGACGGAGTCACCGGGTCGCGCAGCAGGGGGCGACCGCTGTTGCCGAGGTCGCCGGAGAACAGCACGCTGCGCTGCCGGTCGTCTTCTTCCAGTTCCAGCAGGATGCTGGCCGAACCCAGGATGTGGCCGGCGTCGACAAAGGTTGCGCGTATGCCTGGCGCCAGCTGTACCGGTTGCCCGTAAGCGGCGACGCGGCCAAAATAATCCAGCGCCGAGAAGGCATCCACGATGGAATAGAGTGGTGCGGCAGTTTGCTGGTGTTTGCCGTGATGCGAGGATCGGTGTCCGCGATGGTGCACCTCTTCCTCTTGCAGGTGCGCCGAGTCCACCATCACCAGCCGCGCCAGTTCGCGCGTGGCTGCGGTGGTGATGATCTCGCCGCGAAACCCGCGCTTGGCCAGCAAGGGCAGGCGGCCACAGTGATCCAGATGGGCATGGGTAAGCAATACGAAATCGATCTGTCCCGGCTCAAAACCGAACGGCTCGCTGTTCTCTTCACCCAGTTCGCGGCCGCCCTGGTACAGTCCGCAGTCGATCAATATCTGCTTGCCGGCGCAACTCACCAGATGGCAGGATCCGGTAACGCCAAGATCGGCACCGTGGAAAGCGATTTTCATGGTCTGCTCCTTTTTATTATCATATGCACTCCATTGCTGTGACGCGAGCCGTAATTGTCGCTCTGTGCCGTGATCGGTGGTGGCATCCACACGCAACTACTGCGTCTTTCCGTTTGAATCGGGTTGATAAAATTCGTTCCGTTTTACGGGTCAGGGATCAGCATCGCCCGATCCACGGACGAAAATCACATCAGCCAGCGTCTTTTCATCAACAGCCAGGAAAGATAAAACATCAACGTTCCCAAAAGAAATAAATATACCCAGTCAAAGGTCATATCCGCCAGACTGCCATCTTCCAGCAGTATGGATTGAAGCGGCTTGTACAATTGGTATGACGGCAGCAAGGGTGCAACAACAGTCAATTTTTGTGAAACATCAGACATCGCAGAAGGAAGCAGGTGCGGCAAATAGAAGATAACGCCCAGCGTTCTGGCGCTGGCCTGATTGCGGCAGAGAAAGCCCAGGAATATGCCGTAGGCGCTGAAACAAAAACTGCCTGCGAGGATAATAACGATATAGTCGAAAAGATGTAGCGGGCCGAACTTGCCCAGCAGATGCAGGAACAGGACGGCAGTGATGATCAGGACCATTCCCAGGATCAATTTGGCGATCAGCCACTGGACTTCGTGCATGGGAGTCTGCAGCAGGGCAAGCAGCAGTTTCTTTTCTTTTTCCTCGGCAACTTGTGCCGGGAGGATAATGAAACCGATGAGCAGGACCAGCATCAATACCCAGGTAGGCAGCGTCTCTCTTTGAACGCCGCCCTGGTGCAGTGATTTGATGCTGGTGATCCAGTCCGGACCAGTTCCTTCCGCCGCTTTCTGCAATGCAGAGAAATTCTGCATGATCGCAATGGTATGGATGGAATCCTTTTTTAAAACCAGCAATGCAAGGCTGCCGGTTGTATCTTCATTACTGGTCAAGATCCCGTCTATCTGGTGTGCCTTCAACTGCAGGATGCCATCCTGCTCATTTTTAACCCAGGTCACTGCAACAAGATTTTCGGCTGCGTTGATGCTCCGGATGATCTCGGGCGCATAGGTGTCGTGCTGGATCAGGCCGATCTTGACCTTGCTCGCTGCTGTGCCGGTTCCGTCCACCAGATTCAGGGAAACAAAGACGAACAGCGGAATGAACAGGATCAGGAAGAATGTCTTGTTCCTGAATGCGATGGCCAGATCGTTGAGTACGAGTACAAGAATATTTCTCATCATGCGTACAGCTTTTCATGGATTTCGGAGCGAAAATATTCCTCGGGGGAGCCGTCGAAGATCAGGCTGCCTTCGTGCAACACCATGATGCGCGTGGCGAGGCTTTTTATCTCTTCAGGTCGATGGGATGTAAACAGGATGGTCTTGCCGGCGTCATGCATCGTGTTCAACAGCCGGTAGATCTCCCGGGTCATCTCGAAGTCCAGGCCCGATGTGGGTTCGTCCAGGATGAGCAGTGGGGGATCCGCCAACAGTGCGCGTCCGATGTTCACCCGTTGCTTCAAGCCTTTTGACAGTGTCTGTACCCTGGTTTTTCGAAACGGCAGCAGATTGAACTCGCCGAGGATCTCTTCCACCCGCGAAAACGGGGTGCGGGAGAGCGCAGCGAAAAGTCTGAGGTTGTATTCGACGGAGAAGAAGTCGAAAAGATTGGGCTCTTCTGGAATAAATCCCACTTTCCGGGCAACAGCCGCCCTGTTTCCCAGGTCGATCCCGTCGATCATGACGGTGCCGCCGTCCGGAATGATCCAGTTTGCCAGCATTTTCAGGAGGGTGGATTTTCCGGCGCCATTATGGCCGACGATTGCGATCAGTTCGCCTTTGCTTACTTCAAAGCTGGTCGGCGCAAGTCCCCTTTTTTGATCGTAGCGCTTTGCAAGATTCAGTATTTCAAGCTGCATGAATTATCGCTCTATCGTCAAATGAAAATCCAGACGTAACAAAACCAGTCTTTGCAGACTGATCAAATAACAAGTTGTCATTGACCTTGAAGCATCGGCGGCGAATGCCGACAAGGGGGAATCCCCGCCGCAAGTCGGAATTCCTTGCATGGCTGGCAAGCCAGCTTCGCAGGATTCCGGCGCGCGCTAAATCATCCTGGCAATGACTATCACGAGAATGATAACTATCAAAAGACCGATCATGATGAACTCCTTGGTATTGGGGCAACCTGTTGATAGCCACCGGATTAAGATTCAATTCCCTTCACGGGACTGGGAGTTCAGTCTGTACTTTTCAAGGTCTCGTCACCGTGCGTTACCGCACATTGCATCAAAAGAGAGATAGCAGGTTTCCGCATCGTGCCAAAGCGGTTCTTTTCCAGCGGCAAACATGTCCTGCGGCGGCTTGCGCGAGGCATCCGTGCGAAACAAAGGAGATTTATTCTCCGCGCTTCTTTTGATAAATAAATCTGTTCCCTGTTTCTGGTTGCAAATGTTCGTTATCGCACAGACTTGACGTCCCGGCGCTGCCATTCTCCCAAATCCAAATGTAATTGGCAGTGCCCGTCACGGCGCTTCTGGAGCAGGTCAGAGAAAATCCTGGCTGGCAACGCTACGCATTCCCCCAAAGGAGAAGCATCATGTCAAAAAATATCAGTTCAGCCATCGGAGCATTGGACAAGCATCCAAATCCAGGCATGCAATTGGTCGAAGTCAGGCTTTTCTGTGCCGAGCACTGTCGCATCTGCAATGAAGCCAAGTCCCTTGTCTCAAGGATCGGGGTTGTTATTCAGTGCATCAATATCCTGGACGATGACAGCCTGTTTGAGAAATATCGTTTGCGGATTCCGGTATTGCAGCGCGTCGATAATAACGCTGAGCTGGATGGGCCTTTCGATACCCTGGCCGTTTCCCGGTTTCTGATGGCACCTGTTTAAGCGTCAGGATCGACAAGTGAATAGCTGGTTCGTGGATCCGGTTAGCCAATTATTCAGGCTGTCCGTAAGCAGCCAGTTGCCAGGTTCGGTACTCGACCCACTGCTGCCTGTCAGGATACTCGACGTCTTCCTCCATGACCAGGATACCGATAATCAAGGGCGCTTATTCAGTCCGGGTGGAACAAATATATCCTTTTCGCAAAATTCTACAAATGATGACAGATTCATCGGTTTTGCAATGAAGTAACCTTGCGCCGTGTCGCAACCCATGCTCTTCAGGGTATCCCAATCCCGTTGCGTCTCTATCCCTTCGGCCACGCTCTTGACCCGCAATTTATGCGCCATGTCGATGCTGGACTCAACCACGATGCGCAATGCATTGTTGTCCGAGACGTCCTTCACGAAAGACTGGTCTATCTTCAGTTCGGCAAAGGGTATCCGCGTGAGTTGCTGCATGCTGGAATATCCGGTTCCATAATCGTCGATGGAAAGTTTAAATCCATTCATGCACAACCTGGTCAGGTTCTCCAGCGCATGCGCGACATCGGTCATTGCCGCTGATTCAGTAATTTCCAGAGTGATGTAGCCCGGATCAATGCCGGCGTTCTTCACTGTCTGGGTAATTCTGTCCGCCAGCAAGACATCATCCAGCGAGACCAGCGAAAGATTGACCGAGATATTGATCTTGTGGCCTCTTTCATGCAGCGAATGACACGCAGATGCAGATTTTTCCAGCATCAGAAAAGTCAGGTCATCGATATTGCCACTCTTCTCAAGTTGAGGGATAAAGGCATAGGGAGTGATCACACCATGCTCAGGATGGTTCCATCGAGCCAGCGCTTCCGCTCCAATTACGCAGTCATTTTTCATGTCCAGCTTGGGTTGGTAAAACGGTTCGAATTGTTTGGCGCTTATGCCGTGCAATATCTCCTCAAGTGTAAAATGTGCCGCCCCAGCAATTTTCTTTTGAATATTCTTCGTATATTCATGCTTTGACAGCATCTCCTCAAGATGTGCCTTCGAAACAGGTTTCTCAACCATCCCCAAGAGTTTAATGCCATACATTCTGGCCATTGTTCCTGCGCTGGCAAGCAACTTGTTATCCATGGAGCTGATTATTATTATTGCAACGTCATGCAGTTCATGGCTCAGATGCCGCATAAACTCCAGGCCATCCATTTCCGGCATGTTCAAGTCACAAAGTGCCACGTGCACCTGCCCGAAGTTCGCTCCTCGTATAAATTCGAGTGCCTGTTTGCCGTCGCTCGAATCATAAATAGATATCACACCCAGCAAGCGCAGCAGCCTGATTATCATCTGCCGCTGGAAGTCATCATCCTCCACAACCAGAATATTCAGTTCACTAATCTTCATCGGATCCCTCCCGCTTATCCAGCATCTCGAGATAATCTTCGAACTGTTTGATAGCCTCCCCCAATAGTGGTTTTATTGCGTTTGCACCACTCATGTTTCCATCCCGCGCAGCCTGCTCAATGGCTGCGCTGGCATTTGCCATTTCCTTTGCGCCCACCATACGACACGAGCCTTTCATTCGATGTGCTGTACGTTCAACGTCGACCTGATCACCCTGTTCCAGCATCTTGAGCAGCCTGTCATAGTCAACGCGGATATGTGACTGAAAATCGTGCAGCACCAGAATTTGCTCGGTCCTGTCCGGGACAATATTTTTCAGTTCGGCAAAATCAATGGGGCCAGTGACCGGGTCAGCATCCGCATCGGGCATTGAAGACTCGGCTCCGCTGTTGTCAGTCTCAGCGATGGACAACCACCTCGCCAGCTTGATCTTGAGTTGTGACAGATTGGCTGGCTTGACCATCATGTCGTCCATGCCGGCGTCACGACAGCGCTCATCTTCCTCGGCAAGCGCATTGGCCGTCCAGGCAATGATCGGGGTGCGCGGGAGCCTTTCCCTGGCCTCGATCATGCGTATCGACCGCGTCAACTCGTAGCCATCCATCTCCGGCATATGACAGTCGGTGATGACAAGAGCAAAATTTCCGTCCCGCCACATCGATAGCGCTATCCGTCCATTTTCTGCAGTTTCAGCGCGCAGACCAAGCAGCCTGACCTGGCGCGCCAGCATATCCCGATTGATCGGGTGATCGTCCACCGCAAGTACCAGCGGCGCGTCAGCGCCGCTTTCAAGCAGGGGTTTGACAGCTCTTTGCGCCACCTCGAGATTTTGACTGTTTAACTCATTGACTGGCGCGCCGGAGACAGGCAGGACCAGTGTGATGCTGAAGGTGGATCCTTGCTCCGACTCACTTGCCAGCTCAACCTGCCCATCCATCAATTCAGCCAGGCGCCGGCAGATTGCCAGTCCCAGCCCGGTTCCACCATACATCCGGGCGGTATCTTCGCTCTCTTGACGATAGCGCTGAAACAAATGTGGCTGGACTTCTTTTGGTATGCCGATGCCCGTGTCCTTGACGGAAAAACGTATGCGCTCGCCGCTTTCGATCTGCTCGACAAGTTCGGCATTCAGCTCGACTTCCCCATGCTGGGTGAATTTGATCGCGTTGCTTACGAAGTTGTTCAGCACCTGCGACAGTCTCAGCCCATCGACGATGTGGGCGGAGCTGAGACGTGCATCGCTGTGCTGCCACAGCTTCAGGCTTTTAGCGCTGGCTATGCGCGAATAGGTGTTGACGACCTCCTGCAACAAATTCTGGATCGAGGTGGAACGCGGCGCAAGTGCCAGCTTCCCTTCCTCGATCTTCGACCAGTCGAGGATATCGCTGACGATTCGCAACAATCCCCTGCCGGACTCCCATGCCGTCTCCAATGTCGAGCGTTGCTCGTTATCAAGAGAAGTCAGGGAAAGCAGCTCCATCATGCCCAGCATGCCGCCAAGCGGAGTGCGAATCTCATGGCTCATGGTGGCGAGGAACGAATCCTTTGCGCGGTTGGCATTTTCGGCTTTATCTTTTGCCCGCTTCAGCAATTCCTCCGCCTGTTTGCGCAGCGTGATGTCATGCGCAATACCGGTAAAATGGCGTTCTTCGCCGACCTTCATCTCGCTTACCGCCAATTCCATCGGGAACGTGCTGCCACTTTTATGGCGGCCCACGACCTCGCGCGCGATGCCGATGATGTGTTTCTCGCCAGTGCTGGTGTAACGTTCGATATATTTATCGTGCAATCTTTCATGCGGCTCGGGCATCAGCATGCTGACGTTTTGTCCGACGGCCTCGGCGGCGGCATAGCCAAACAGTTCCTCGGCGGATGGGTTGAATGTCTCGATCAGGCCGCGTTGATTAATGGTGATGATGCCGTCCACTACGTTATCGAGGATCGCGCCAATTCGATTCGAGGAGGCTTTTAATTGCTCCTCCATTTGTGAGCGCGAAAATATTTCCCGGCGGATTTTTGCAAACAGAACGATGAGGATAACTATAGAGACAGCCAGCGTAGCCAGAAGTGCAACCAACGAATGATTTCTACCCTGTTTCTGGGCAGCTTCGCGTCCGACCAGTAACGCTTCTTCCATAGCATCCATCTTGTCAGCCAGTTTGCGTATGACATGCATGGTTTCAATTCCGTCATCGCTGGAGATGGCAGCATTGACAGTGGCATAGCCCTGATGTTCGAAAATTGTCAGATGCTTATCCAGTAGGTCAATCCGATGGGCAGCCAACTGCTTGAGTTCTGCGAGATTCTGCTTTTGTAGCGAGTTGTCATCGATGAGCAATGTCACATCCTGCATTTCGCTGTTAATTTCATCGAGAAAGTCCTTATACTCAGCCTTGTATTTCTGCTCGCTGGTCAGCAGGTAACTGCGTTGAGCCGATTCGGCATCGGAGATTAAACTGTAGAGTTGGCCTAGTATGATTCGTACCTGCTGTGTGTGGGTAACCCACTTCGCCGATTCCGCATATTCGGCGCTGGTCCGATAGGAATAGCCCCCTACCAGAATCAATAGCACAAACGCGGTGATGAAACCGACGAGAATCTTGATCTCGATTGAGGACCTGGTCACTCGCCGCCGTTGCGATGACATGCTCGCATTGAACAAGCCGATCCCGAGCAGTGCGAATCCGACGGCAGTATTCACCGCCACGGGCGGAAGCCAGCTGTCGGTAACCAGTTCGCTTGCATTCCACAGGTATCCCAGGCATACGATAGTGCCAATTACCATGACCGATATTGACACCAGCCATACCAGTGGCCGAAGAGAACGCTTGGGCATGGCGGTCAGCGCCAGGCCGATCAGGGCAAAGGCGACGCTGGAGAGCGGCGACATGCGTCCACGTATCACGTTGTATGCATCGGCCTTGTCCTTGAACAATAATTCATCGATTCCCGGTTGCCATCCGAACTGGTATTCGCCGAGCGTGGCGAGACCCAGCGCAGCGACCGCCAGCGCCAGAGCTTGCGCCAGGCGTTGCTGTGACAGTGACGGCTGGCTGCTTAGAATGAACAAGGCAAAGGCGGACAGCACCAGGCCAATAGCCGTATTGACTTTCATCTCAACCGCGCCGGGGATAACGCTTTTCAGCAGGGGAATGGAAAACAGCCAGCCCATCAAGACCACCAGTCCCAGCATGGCCGTTATCACCGCTGTCAATTTCGGCAGCGTGTTCCAATTACCGGGCCGGATGGCCTGGCTCAGGATCCATTGGGAAGGGTCACTGCTGCTATTTTTAGGAGTCGATTTCATAGTGCCGGGTCGACTATCGATTTATTGCAAGTTGGAATGCAACGGAATCCAGCAGATCAACTGGTCGGCGCGTGGCGATCTTCGGGAATACTCCCCGGCAACCAGAACTACTGCCGAACGCGATACTGTAGTGATGCTCAGGTTCGCCAGGCAGATTGAAGGGGAGATGACCCGGCAGGAGAATTTTCAGGCATTCGAACACGCAAACCTCCTGATATTTCAGAAAGCTCAGCAAGCACCTGGGATATTTTTCAGGTGGCTAACAAGGCAAGTTCAGGGCCTGTTTACTTTGGAATTCGGGGTCATGGAAAACCAAGTACTTTACTTATAAACTAAATTCCCGACTTTTTCAACGGGGCTTTGTGACATCGAAAATCAATTTTTCAGCAGTTTCGACAACGTTCGCTGCTATGTCAGACAGCTTGCAACGTTGACTGCGCGCACTATTGCGTAATAGCTCGAAGGCAGCCTTGCGTCCCAGTCGATACTGAATCATGGTGATGCCAATGGCGACGCTGACTTCCCGTTCCTTGTTCAAGGCGGATTGCAAGCAGCGTTCAGAATTTTTCAGCAGCTCGAGTTCTCCGGCTCTCGCAAGGGATGCTTCCAGCACCGGAGCCAATTGAACAGGTTCTATCGGCTTGACCTGGTAACTGAGGGCGCCATATTCCAGGGCCTTCTCAACCAGATACTGGTCACTGAATGCACTCAGGAAAATGAACGGAACGTGATAAAACAATCGCAAACGCTCGGCCAGTTCAAAGCCGTCTCTTTCGGGCATCTGGACATCGATAACGGCCAGATCAACCGGATTGCCACCCGATAGTATGGCCTCGGCATCATCGACAGATTCTGCAGTGTGAACTATCAAACCTTTTTCAACCAGTCCTTGAGCCAGCGTGACCAGAACCAGGCGGTCGTCATCGACCAGCAGAATTTTTATTTTATTGGCGTTAGTTTTCAAGGTCGGCTCAATTCAGGGTTAATGGAAATGGTGGGTATATCAAGTTCAAATGTAGTAATAACTTTCCCCAATTGATTCTCCCAATATATGCTGGCGCCAGAATTCGGCAGTAAAGATGCAACCAATTGCAGGCCTGTACCCAATTGCTTCAAATCTTGCAGGCCGAACCCGGCGGGTATGATCCCGGCATTGCAGATAATCAGTTTCACAGCGCTCCTGCCTGGCTCGCGCCGAAGCTTGATGCTCACCTCCCCATTCGGCCCGCCATGATTGACGGCATTCGTAATCAGTTCATTTATTATCAATGCAACCGGGACGGCCTCAGACTCTTCTATTCTGCAAGGCACCCATGTCGAAGGAATATCAACCAGGATGGATTTATTCCATAATGACGAGATTCCTTCAGTGATAGCAGAGGTCAATTCGCATAGCTGTACTCTGGAGATTCCGGTACGCCCCTGCAGGCCGTGAATGATTGCCACGGACCGAACCTGGCCAATAGCTTGATTTATTGGCTCGGCAAGCCCGGGATGGGTTCTGGCGTGCTGGTCAAGCACACCAATTATGCCTTGCAGGTTATTCTTGATCCGGTGGTGAACTTCTTGTACCAGCACGTCACGATACATCGACTCTCTGGCTTGCCGGTTTTCAAGCTCAGCCTGCTTTCGTTGCGAGATATCTTCATGGACGGCAACCCACACCATGCCATATTCATGATGATCGAAGGTTGAAATATTCACCCAGCACCAGAATGTGCTGCCATCCTTTTTCAGGTTATTTATCTCGCCCTGCCAAAAACCGGAAAGCTCAAGCTGCCGGTTAATCTCATCCGATATTTCTTCTGGGGATTTTTCCGTTGCTGCATTAAGTTTGCTGACCTTTTGTCCGATCAGCTCGTTCTCTGAATAGCCGAACATCCGGTTAAAAACGGGTGTTGTATAGATGATCGACTCATCCGATATTCTTGTAATCTGCACACCCTCTTGCACATGCATCAGGATTTCGCTATGCAGCTGCAAGGTACTCTTTGCCAATTTTCGCTCGGTAATATCGCGGACCAAAGCCAGGGTAAAGGGTTTGTCCGAGAACTCGAAATAACTGGAATTGATTTCCACAGGAAATATTCTGCTGTCTCTGGCTTTGAGGCGCCCCTCAAATGTGAGCGTGCCTTCAGATTTGATCTTGTTCCAGTGTTCCGGCCATCTTTCCGCCGGCCAGTCCGGGTCAATATCGGAAACGCTCATACCTGTCAGCTCACTCATGTCATAGCCAAGGAACCTGCATGCCTCATTGTTGACATAATTAAAGTGACCCGACTCATCGGTCATAAAGAAAGCCTCGCCTACCTGATTCAAAGCAAACCCGAGCAGCCTGGAGAATTCTTCCACTTCTTTAACATTGGTGATATCGGTAACATGGGAATAAAATCCCTGCACTTCACCATCGTATATGTCAGGCAACAATTTCACCAGAAGATGGGTTTTTTGCATGCCATCCGGCATGGTGAATTCACGCTCGAATTCCATTTCCTCGCCACGCAGCACGCCTTCGATGCAGGGAAAGTATTGTTGAAAAATTTCTTCCCCGATCAGTTCACGGATGTGCTTGCCGTGGATCCATGAAGGTTCAACCCCGAACCAGATATGGTAAGCCTGGTTCGCAAAGCGATTTAGCAGATTCTTGTCCCAGTAGCCGATCATGACTGGGATCTTGTTGAGTATGGAATGAAAATGACTCTCCTGGAATTGCCTGGCTTCGTCACGGAGCCGCGCGTTCTCCATTTCGAGTTCGATAATTCGAGCTTCAAGGTCAGAAGATTTTTGAGGCATGGTTGATTAATAGATAGTTTAGAGTAGCAGCATGAGAATAATATTATTCATCTGGCAAATATGAAATGAAACCGGGATCGAGCAAGGATAATAAACTCAATCAGAATTTGGTTCTGAAGTTCTGCAATTAGCACAGAGTGAGCGTTCATCTTTGCAAATTACTTGCCGTGTACTGCAATGCTCATGCTTTTGAAAACTCGAAATGGCAATCGGAAAAAAGCTTCAGGCATGCATCAACAACCGTGGGATCATAGAGCGTGGATTTCCCCTTCTTGACTTCATTCAACGCCGCGTCTATACCTAACCCCGGACGATACGGACGATGTGATGACATTGCTTCCACTACGTCCGCCACCGCCAATATACGCGCTCCCAACAGGATATCATCACCCTTTAGTCCATCAGGATAGCCGGTTCCATCAACCCGCTCATGATGCTGGTGCGCCATCTCGGCAATCGGCCAAGAAAATTTTATTCCCTTCAGGATTTCATGGCTCGCTTGCGCATGATATTTAACCATTCCATATTCCAGTTCGCTCAACCGGGTCGGCTTGACCAGTATTTCTGCCGGTATGTTGATCTTGCCGATGTCATGAACGGTCCCTGCCAGATAAATGCCATTTATCTCTTCCTCGTTCAAGCCAAGTGCTTGCGCTATTGCTTTTGCGAGTTCCGCTACACGGCGCTGGTGCCCGGCTGTATACGGGTCACGTAATTCGACGATGGTGGAAATCGCTCTAATGGTGTCCGTCAAGTTTTCATTCAATTGGATTAAATGCTTACTAATCTGCTCCTGTCCTGCATCTCGCTCTATCTTGGTACGCAGGGATTTCACGCCAAATTCCATATCACCAGCCATTTGCTCCAGCAAAGACTTCTCCTTTGCGTCGAAAGCGTCCGAATATCCTGAATAGATGGCCAGCACGCCAAATACATTTCCGTTAATACTTAGTGGCAAGGCAATGATGGAGACATAACCTTCCTTTGTAGCGGCTTCTGCCCATGGTGCCATACTTGGATCGGACTGGATGTTCTGAATAATCTGGGTTTCTCTGTTTCGAACTGCCTTCCCGCATGGCCCGTTTCCGCGCTCGCTATCTGAATATACAATTCCAAGGGCTTCAATATAACCATGTTCATCTCCATCATAGGTAACCGGATGAATGGTTTTTGCTTCATTCTGTTCCACATATCCTACCCAAGCCATTCGATAACCACTCTGCGAGACGATTGCGCGACAGACTCCTGAGAGCAGTTCATTCTCATTCGTTGCATGCGCCAAGACGCGGCTCACGAAACTCAGTGCAGATAAGGCGCGATTTGCTCGAATAAGGGAAATTTCTGCCTGCTTGCGTTGGGTGATGTCTCTGGTAATCGCAACAGCGTACCGCTTGCCGCTCTCGATGAGTTTCACATTAACTTCAACGGGGAACACTGAACCATCTTTGCGCCTATGTACACTTTCGAACTGAGCACTCCCGGTTTGTTTAAATTGATCGAGGATATTGGCAGGATTCGATTCAAAAGCAGGATCAATGTCGAAAATACTCATCGACAAAAGTTCTTCGCGAGTGTAGCCAAGTGAATTGCATGTTGTTTCGTTCACGTCGATCAAACGCAAGGTATCTGGATCAATTACTTCAATACCATCATTGGAATTATCGAGAAGGACTCGAAATAACCTTAATTGATCACTGGCTAGCTTTTCTTTGGTGATCACCTCTGAATTATTGACCCCGTTTACTATTTCGTTCCGTCCAGAGCCATGTTGTTGCTGAAGGATTTGAGAGCGGGATTTCATTTATTATTTCCCTATGTAATATTATCTAAACCCCGTTCAAATATCACAGGGGCTAAAAACACATAACCCGAAATGTAATAGTGATTAATCTTCTACCACAAGAGGAAAAATATATATGCATTCTGGCATTAGCTCAATTTCATTTTGGGGGGTGCTACTCTAACCATCCGCTCCTGGCACAGAGTGAGCGTTCATCTTTGCGAGCTACTTGCCACAAAACTGCCAGCGGAATCGAAATTCACTACGCACATTTAATCATTTCGGTCATTCAACGGACATATGCAAATTTATATATGCAATTCACGAAAAATATCTATGCAATTTGATTTGGTTGAGTTTGACTAGAGGGCAGGTTTGAGCTTCCGTTACTGGCACTAACCGGATATACATAGTACCGAACTGATCGCCTGAAAGCAGTCGGTCGCGCCACAGTGATTCAGGCCAACTGGAAGCGGACAGTCGTGACATGGCGCTATCGATACAAACCGGAACTTAAATTTCCAACAATGTGGATATTCTCAACCTTCGATTGAAGAAACAAAAAGCCCCCCGATTAAATGCAAAGCTGCTTTCGGCCACCAAATGGGGCATTCATCATTCGCAACTATGTAAGACTTGCGCAGAGATCTGGCCAGCCTCTGCGGTGTTGCTGCAACTGGGATGCGGCAATAGAGTTGTGTCACTATGCCACGGCGTGAGCTTCGGGGAGAAGTCGATCGAATTCCTCCTTAACGACTTGGTAGCACTCGCAGGCCCGCTTCTCCAGGCCCGACCGGTCCAGTACCGTGATGTGGCCGCGCCGGTATTCAATCAAACCTGCTTTCTGCAATTTCTTTGCGGCCTCCGTGATGCCTTCGCGGCGCACGCCCAGCATGTTGGCGATCAATTCCTGAGTCATGACCAGTTGATTCGAGTTGAGCCGGTCCAGGCTCAGCAGCAGCCAGCGGCAAAGTTGCTGATCCAGCGAATGATGTCGGTTGCACACCGCCGTCTGCGACATCTGGGTGATCAGCGCCTGCGTATAGCGCAGCAACAGGCGCATCAGTGGCCCGTTCTGGTCAAACTCCTTCTTGACCAAAGGGGCGCGCAAGCGGTAGGCGAAACCTGCGCTCTGCACAAGTGCCCGGTTCGGCATGGTATCGCCGCCCATGAACAGGGCGAGACCCACGATGCCCTCGTTGCCGATCACGGCCATCTCGGCCGACGCGCCATTCTCCATGACATACAGCAGCGATACGATGCAATCAGTGGGGAAATAGACATAATTCAGCTCTTCCCCTGACTCGTAGATAATCTTGCCGAGCGGCATCTGGATCAGTTCAAGATTGGGCAGTATGTGCTTGTAAACGTCCGCAGGCAGCGCGGCAAGCAGGTGGTTATCACGCGGAGTATGCTGGTCAGAATTATGATCTCCATCTGCAAAATCCATGCAGACCAGTTTGAATGGGTTGTATCGCATCATCAGTCAGCATCTCCATTACTATGACCGAACTATAAATTATGCGGTGTTTTTTTATATGACGGAGTAACACGGGGGTTATGGATACATAGAACAAATCCTACAAAGCAAATTACCCTTATGTCAATAAGTACTTATATTTAGAGTTAATAGGTGTTGTTGCATTTCTTGCTGGTTAGTCCTTGCTCCATAATTGCCACTTACGTCCGTAAGATCATCAAATTCATAATTCTAAGAGCCATTGACCGAAATACCAGACAATACAAACTGCATGATCGACATCATCATCGAGTTATGGCGCATTGTTACCGGCCGCGGACGACTGCTTTCTTTCTGGATATTTAACACCGCGACAGTCGGCTACTGGCACATTTCAGCCGGTCGAACTTCTCAAGAGCGGTCATTATTGATGCTAACCAGCCATGCGCTCAAGTGTGCGGTATTTTTGGGATTGACATTCCTATTTGGCAAGATGATTTCATTCTGCATGTAACACATAAAACGTTTTTCTCTGTTACAGCCGCAACATGATCATCAAACCAATCTTGATACTGGTTGCCATATTCAACTATAAATGCAACGGAGTTCTTTGCCAGGTATTCAACAATGTGCATTTGTAAGCAACTCGCAAAAGGGGACGGATTGCCTTTAGTATATTCATCCCATATAAACTCTTGCGGTAGTACTTGAGTCTTACTTAATTCGGGTGTGTAGCCCAATTCCTTATAAAACACATCCAGGTTTCCTATCTTTTGAATTGGTTGCCCATCCCTCGTAATGGACGCAGTAAATTTGTTTGAATAGTTTGCTTGATGATATAAAAAGTTCGGCATTTGACTATGTTCTCCCAACACAACTCGTTTCAACTTTTGCAGTTTGGGAATCATATATACCTTGGTAATTTTTCAAGTATTAAGCGAGGGATGGCTTTGGGCACGCTGCCGACCTTAATTCGGCCGTATTGGTTGCAGAATTGCGGTCACTGGCAATAAATAATTTAGGGTGACGGATGCCGGACATTGCCCAATTCACCCTGTCGACACATAGGAGACGGTCAGCTCGCATGTTGCGAGAGCCTGCTGTTCTGCCAAAGCGGCCTGCCGTGAATATCTTTCATGGAACAATGCTGAGGACTATTTTGAACGTCTGCTTTCCAAAACCGAAAATTCGTTCACCCGACCCTGATGAAACGGTGACTGGGAATGCCGTGGGTGTCCACTCTCCCGGCCTATGGGATATCCAGTCTGCATGAACCTGGCAATATGTCCATTGTGAGCATCCTCCAGGCTCATTCATCCACGGCTGGTCATCCCCAGCTGAAATCGCGGAGTTCCGACATCGCGCTCATAACAAGCTCCGGGGCGCTTGCGATCCCCGGTAATATTCATTGCCTGGATTTCGTGTCATGAAGTATAGGAACGATCGATCAAGCTCCGCCGATGCAACCGGAAGGACAGTTCCTCAAAATCGGTGCTCGGGTTGTTCGAGAAGATTTCGGTTATTTCTTCCGTATCCAATGCTGTCGCTTCAGAAATTCCGGCAATGACTTCTTCGATTTGCCTGCACAATTTTTCCGGACCGACACGCGCAAGCAATCCGCCATCCGCGAACGAGTGAACGGCATCCTTTAAATCGCCCATCATGGACACATGTACTCTTACCAGAATATCCAGCGCCTGTTCCTGTGAAACGTCGATTGATTCAGCCATGGACGAAATACACTGTTGACCTACAAACTTCTCCAATTTGTCGAGCTTATGATCCAGTACCTCCGCGTTTGCGGCATCAAACGGCCATTGCCCGCCATTTCGTTCTGCTGCTGTCCTCATGATAGCTACCTCCTTGGTGTTTAGTTGACAAACCCTCTTGGAATCTTTGAAACGAATGCGGCCATATACCCTCAATATTATTGTTGTCTGCGTCGTAAATTATTGCTACAAACCAAATCAAATGGCGCTCACCTCACCTTTTCATGTCAAAGAGATTATGATTCTGTGACCTGTTTCGAAGTATCGGCAACTGGCTTGATTTAGAATCGGATAATCCTGAATTTTCGCATCAGTGTTTGTCCTATACCATCGACCCCACGGGCTCTGTAAACTCCAATCACTTTCAAGGTTTCGCACACAAATATCCCGTCCTCGAAATTATGGTTAGTTTTCAAACAATGTCGGCTGACAGACCGATGAATTCACACGAAACCAAGGTATGGAGGCCGATCCTCGCATTTATTCTCTTCACTTTCGCGATTACTGCGACAGGCTATTTCCTCTTCCAACGATACAAGGAAAACATAAAAACCGACAAACTGCATGAGCTGGGCGGCATTGCCGAATTGAAAATCAATCAAGTCACCAACTGGATGGCGGAGCGAAGAGGTGATGCAATAAGCCTCAATAACGACCCGCTGTTCGTGGAAGAAGTTGACCACTGGCTGCAACAGGGCGGCCCGGATGGCGAGATAAAAACCAGATTGATTGAACGCCTGTCGTCACTTCAGGAGGCTTACGAGGGCCACGGCTATACATCGATATCCCTGATCGATAACAATGGCCAGCTACGTCTGTCATCATCTGCCGATGAGACTCCGCTTAAAGGAGATGAAGAGGAACGTACCCTGGAAAGCATACGCACCAGACAGGTGGAATTTTCTGACATACACTGGGAAACGCATAACGGAAAGAAAGTGCTCGATATCGAAATTGCGGCACCTTTGTTCATTGGCAAAGGAGAACATGCGCATACTATTGGCACATTATTCTTCCGTACCAATCCAGAGCGATCCCTATTTCCAATCATCCAGCACTGGCCTACTACCAGTGCCAGCGCCGAGAACCTGCTGGTACGTCGCGAAGGCGATCAGGTCGTGTATTTGAATGAGTTGCGGCACAGCAAAAATACCGCGTTGGCAATGCACATGCCATTGAGCCAGAGCCGTTTACCGGCAGCTATGGCAGCACTTGGGCGGGAAGGGATCGTGGAGGGTATTGACTATCGGGGTGTACCTGTTGTCTGCGTATTGAGCAAAGTTCCGGGCACTTCATGGTCCATGGTTACCAAGATAGACAAACCTGAGATATACGCGCCTATCAATCAGATGCGCAACTGGATGGCGGGACTTATGATAGCCCTTGTGAGTGCAGGAGGCGGGATAGCCATCTTCTGGCGAAACAGGGAAATAAAACAATTCGAAGCCGAGCTCAAACACGCGGTGCTTGAAAAGCATCTCGATTATCTCGCAAAATATGCCAATGACATTATTCTATTGAGAGATGGAACGGGCAAGATAATTGAATTCAATGACCGGGCCCTTGAAGCTTATGGCTATACCGCCGAAGAATTTTCCAGCTACAACATAGCTGATCTACGGGCAGTTGAACTGTTGCCGCCCCTGGCTGAACGATTAAAGGAAGTGGAGCGGACGGGCAAATCGAAATTCGAATCAATTCATGTTCGAAAGAACGGGGAGAAATTTCCGGTAGAAATCAGTGAGCGCATGATCAACACAAATGGAGATAGATTTTATCAGGCCATTATCCGTGATATCACCGATCGAAAGCGTATTGAAAAAAAGTTGCAGCGGCAGAAAACCTTCATGCTGCAGGTTATTGATACCGACCCGAACCAAATCTTCGTCAAGGATTCAAAAGGACGATTTCTCCTGGTCAACAAGAGCTTGGCAAGCGCTTTTAACATGACCCCAAATGAAATAGTCAGTAAGAGCAACGATGAAATAGACCAGTTATTAAAGGGGGCAACAGAATATCTGAAAGTTGATCGTCAGGTAATTGAGGAAGGGCGCGAAATCTCGCATGTCGAGCCCATTACGCTTCCGGGAGGGGAACAGCGCTGGTTTCTCATGATCAAGAAAAGACTTACAATGCCGGACGAAACGATCGGTGTACTGGGCATCGCCGTGGATATCACCGAACAAAAGCTCTCCGAGATGAAACTGGCCGACTCCTACAAGGAATTGCAACAGCTGACCTCTTATCTTGACAATGCCAAAGAAGCAGAGCGGACGCGAATAGCCCGCGAGTTACACGATGAGATGGGAGCTACGTTGGCTGCCATGAAAATGCGGGTTGCATGGCTTTCATCAATACTCCCTCCCAGCTCAGATATTCTTGCTGAAGAAGCTTACCAGATTTCCAGCCTGGTTTCGGATGGTATCCAGACATTGCGAGGAATCGTCACAAAATTGAGACCCAGCCTGCTTGAGGACATAGGGCTTGCTGCGACAATTGAAGACTGTGTCAGGCAATTCCGGCACAACTCGGATATCGAGTGCATATTAACCCTTCCTGAGGGGAAGCTTGTACAAGCGGCTGATCAATCCGCCGCCATATTCCGGATACTTCAGGAATCACTGAGCAACATAGCCAAGCACGCTCAAGCCAGCAAGGTGGAAATTTCGATTATCAAGCAGGACAACTCGCTTTTAATGGTAATTGAGGACAATGGCATCGGCTTTGTCCAGAAACACAAGGAGCAATCTTTTGGCTTGATAGGAATCAGGGAGCGCGCCTTGATAGCCGGCGGGGAAGCCAGGATCAGCAGCACGCCTGGCAATGGGACAAGAGTGACTGTAAGCATTCCCCTCACGCCAATCGCAGGACCAATTACAGGGGTCTAAAATGATCCGGGTACTTATCGTCGATGACCATGCAATCGTGCGCCATGGGCTTAGAAGAATCCTTGACGGAGCAAAAGGGATGGAGATCGGCGCTGAAGCCGCCAATGGGGTCGAAGCTCTGAAAATCTTGCGTGAAAGGAAGTTCGATGTTGTGCTTCTCGATGTATCTATGCCCGAAAAAAACGGGGTCGATACCTTGAAGCAGATCATGGACTGGAAGAGTGGAACAAAGGTGCTGATTCTGAGCATGTATGAGGAGGAGCATTACGCGGTTCGTCTCATGAAGGCTGGTGCATCTGGTTATATGACGAAGGACTCAGCTCCCGAGCAATTGATAGCGGCGATTCGCAATGTGGTTGCAGGTAAAAAGCATATTAGCCCAAACTTGGCAGAATTATTGCTTCAGGAATGTGGCATTAATTCCGCAAGGCCGTTGCACGAACTCCTGTCAGACAGGGAATATCAGGTATTCAGATCGTTAGGTTCGGGGAAAACGGTTTCTGAGATCGCCGAAGCACTGTCACTCAGCGTAAAAACAGTCAGCACCTATCGAACGCATATCCTGGAAAAAATGAATTTGAAAAACAACGCCGAGATAACCATATACGTGGTGAATAATGGCATGATGGAATAGTGAGTGGGTAGAACTCTGCAAACATATTAAACTCAACGGGCACATAGCTGCTGTCCTCGATCTTAATGCAGTCACTTACCAGCGAATATTGCTACAGAATCTGCATGGCAACTTTGCCTGAGAAGGGGGCGCTTTCAGATTTATGTCATAAAGGCAGCTAAGGCCGAACAGCGGGCGCTCATGCCAATTTTCTCGACTGCCTCCTTCTCGGCCATTGCTGACGGTCACGCCCGTCCAGGCTCAATTACTTTGAGCGACCGCTTGTATGGTTGGGGTGGTGTGATCGGCTTTCTTCTGCAATAGTTAAGAAGCCGGGGTGGAGGGGCCAGTGACCGCATCTGCTCTCGACAGACTCCGAAAGAATTCCCCCACCCACACCACCCAGCGTCGATGAGGAATCTAGCGGCTGTGACCGCCGATTTGACCGCAAGCTCACGCAGGTGTGTCCACCCCAGCAACCTTATCTTAATCATGGGAGAGACATCATGCAAACCCCAACCCAAGTACTCAATATCGGTGCCGATGTAGCCAAGGACGAGGTCGTCGTGGCCTGCTCGGAGGGGAGTTTCCCAACGCGCCCACTCGCGAATCAGCGCACCGCTCTGCTGGCCTTTCTAAAGAATCTACCCGCAGGCAGCCGCATCGGCATGGAATCCACCGGCATTCATCACGAGTTGTTTGCCAATCTTGCCCACAAGCTCGGGTTCATCGTTTTTGTGCTCAACCCCAAGGACGCTCGCAACTACGCCAAGGGTGTTGGGATGCGTGGCAAGACCGATCGGGTGGATGCAGAACTCCTTGCTCGAATGATCGCTCACGAGCACACCAAGTTGTACGCATGGGTTCCGCCTACCCCGGAACAATATGAGATTGCTCAATTGATCAAACGCCGCGCCAAGCTGACTTCCTTGCGTGCAGCACTCGGAATGTCGCTCAAGGGAGTTGACGGGTTTGGCGCCGATCTCAAGGCGCTTAAAAAACGCTTCGATCAGGTAATTGCGCGCATCGACCAGCGAGTCAAAGTACTGGTCGAGACAAATCCAGATCGCAAAGAACATGTCGCGAACTTGCGTACGATCTACGGCGTTGGCTCGGTTGTCAGTGCTGCGCTGGTTAATATCCTCGAGCGTGTGCCATTGAAGAACGCAGATGCCTTTGTTGCATTCACCGGTCTGGATCCACGACCGGATGACTCGGGGCAGCATCGCGGCAAACGGCGTCTCTCCAAACGCGGTCCATCCGAACTGCGACGTTTACTCTTCCTGGCTGCCTTGTCCGCTGCCAAAACGAAAGCCTGGCACCCACTCTATGAACACTATCGGGAAAAAGGTCTATCCAGCACTGCGGTTCTGGTCATCCTGGCTCGGCGCATTGCGCGCACCGCTTGGTCAATCTACACCCATAAAACGGGATTTGACTCGAAGCGGTTAACTAGCGCCTTGACATGAATCATAGAATCTTCGGGGCAGGCAATTCGAGAAGTTGACGGAGTACAATGTGCCATGAGCTGCCGTCCATACAACTAAATTTGAACGACCGGTTGCAAGCGAAGAGCAGACGTTGGACGATGCGTCCATGAACCGACAAGGATAAAGATCGGCTATTAGACGCATGTCGTGAGGTCTTTCAGATACGATTGTCTAACGACCTATCAATGCTGGCAGGGCGAATAAATATCGTTGCAAATACGGCAACTAACAGCAGAACATTCGAAATAAAAAGCATGCCATACGCGTTATAAATAATCCAATTTGGAAATATGTTGAGCAGAAATATGCTGGAGAGCAACATTGATAACACGGGAAGTGCGATGAGCGACTTTCCCCATAAGCTAGAATCCAGAGCAGCATAGTAGGAAAGCACTGCCACTTGGCACACGGGAAGATATACGAAGTAATGCGGCCATGAGGTCTTGATCAGAAATGGCATCGACAGGAAAATAACGACCATTGGAAGTCCATGTTTTTCACATAATGCCCTTTGTTGCAGGAACCTAACCAATGCAATTGAGAATAATCCTATCCCGTAGCCGAGAAAAGTTAGCATTTTGGTGACTGAATTACCAGAATATTGGTTGGTAAAGATTACAATCCATCTAAGAACAACATTTACAATGTATTGTGAATTGGCATCACTCAAAAATACACGCTTATTTATGACGGCAGTTATGGCAAGGTTCTCGAATTCAAGCCATTTATTAAATCCAAGCACTGTTGCAGGGAAAGCAAAATATAAAACAAATGCAGCGAGGAAAAAAACCATGCATGTACGTATGTCACGTTTAAAGATGAAATATACGACGAAGATTGATGGATAGAATTTAATTGCTGCGGCTATTGCCAGTAAAATGCCTGCGAGAACTCGCTTATTATTATTGTATGAGTAAAATGAAGCCACCACTAACATTGTCAGCATAATGCTAACCTGCCCCCAGCTAATGTTGTGGATAATTGGAAACGATGTTACGTACAAACCAACAAAAAAAACCTTTCCGAGCGGTCGCAGTGTGGGCATAAATCTGATGGAGATGATGCACAGGGCCACCAAGCAAGCTAATTGAATCGTTCCCCATACAATGATGGCTGAAAACGGGGGAAGCATACCGATTGGTGCCAGTATTAGAGCAAAAAATGTTGAGTAGTAATATCCCGGTACTGGGGTATAGCCGTAAAAGAGCAGTTTGCCCATGGGATAAAAGAAAACTTGAAAATCTGCCATAAACACTTGGTTGTGATCTATGGCTTCAAGAAAATTTTTGAGGGTGCGCCACTCGAACCAGTAGTACCAGGAAATGGTCAAAAGCATTGCAACAAGCAGCGGGTACCAATATCTATGATCTTTTATATGCTTAAACAGATTCATGTTATCCCCCTTGGTTACTTTGGCCTGATAGTACAGGTAATTTCAACACTGACTTCAAGTTTACCCCTTGAGTCTAATATCAAAGGTCTGCTTGGTAACAATGAGAGACAGTTGAGTCTGCCAATTTCCAATAAATTGAATGGCAGTTATATGGTGCGAAGCAGTCGTTCAGACTCTCCACCTTGAAGGTCGGGTGTGTGTCGATTGTGACGGTTGGCGAAGGTCTGCTTCAGAGCAATGAAAACTTCCCTGCGTGCAAAAAACTGAGCTGCTAGACAGCGGACATTAGCGAACTCACCCTATCGACACAAACCAGACATTCGCATTTGTAGAAATCAGAATAGGTGGCTGGACTAAACCTTAAGTTTACTTACTACCCGAGCTCTTGCTTCTGCCGCAGATTGCGCCAGCCTTAGTTTCTCTCGGAATGCCTGTTCTTCTTGTTTAGCTTTCAAATCGAGATCCATCTGGTAACTACTGTTCGCCATTTCTACATATCGCTTAGCGTAATCGATAATCTGCTGGGCGCTTTGCTCACTCGCTCCAACAATTGCTTTAGTTCCATTGAATTGAAAGTTCTCAGGCCCTGAACCCATAATGGAACCCCAGTTACCATTGGGCTGCTTAAATCTTTGTATCCACCCACTCTCGGGCATGCGGTTAAGTTCAAGTATCAGACGTCCATTTTCCCAATCGGCAGATACTATTTTTATGGGATCAAATTTCCCCGCCTCGAATTTAGGAACAACCTCTTTTGTTATTGCATCAACCCGCTGAAGCGCAATGAATGCATTCCCACGTGCTATAAGTTCACTCTTAATCGTATCGATTGAATCCGGTCGTGCACCGGGATCATTCTGAATCATCCGTTCGACCAGCGGGTCAAGATATGCGAACTCAGGTGCAACCGATTCAATAACCTTATATCCTGCGCCATGAGGCACAGCGCCGGTAAACATCTCATTCAGAATCAGTCCGAGCGCAAATATGTCAGCTCGATGATCGACCTTTGCTCCCTTGATTCGTTGCTCTGAGGCAAAATAGCCTGCATTTGCCATTTTTGCGCCGACCTTTGTTTTTACCAGTGTTGCGATAATGTCTTCCTCAAAATGAGCAATTCCAAAATCTGCTATGACAGCAAGGTTTTTGGTTGAATCATAGAGGATATTTTCGGGCTTCAAATCTCGATGATAAGCCTTTAATTTATGTGCCGCATCAATCCCATCTAGTATCTGGCCAAACAAGGGAAGAACTTTCTCGCGCGAAATCCCTTGGTCCAGTAACTTCCGCAAAGTCATCTGGAATTCTGGCATTACATAGAATGGGCACTTCTCTCCTTTGATAATACTCAGTCCAGAATCGAGCACTTGAATAATATTTTGATGTTCGTACTTACTGCAAAATGCAATTTCGTTCTTGAACCTCTTTCGCCTATCAGTCGTTATTCGTTCCGGCGATAAACACTTGAGAGCAAATCGTTCATTATTCCCGTTCTTAACAGAAAAAACTCGTCCAGCCCCACCTTCACCTAGCGGAGCACCCAATACTTCGTAGGTATCAAAAGCAGTATCGAATGATGTCGGCCATGCCCCTTTTATAAGAGTTGCCATGTCAAGCCCCTATCTAGATCAGTTCACTCTGTAAACGCATTTACTTTAACAACAAGAAACCAACAGTGCTATTGGAAAAAAGAATTGTGACTGATTGAAGTTTCGCTACTGGCACGTAGCGGCTGTAGCGCCTTGCTAACAGCATGCCACAAAGCAGACATCCATAGTCAATTGAGTTCTGGCTGGAACGACGGTCCGCAATGGCCGAAAAACGGTCATATCCAATTGATTCATCGATCAACGGGTTCATGGCACCTGGCCGGACTCCGTAATGCAACTTCACCTGCCCGAAAGGGGGCATCCCTGACCTGCCTCAACCTGCAGAAACAGGAAGCTTTTAGACGAAGTTGGTCGTCTCCCATTTGCGGATAGTACGCCCTGATTCCGGGTAAGCAGGATGCGACCGATATTCAGAAGCAACGATTTGACCGGGATTGTGCTCTTGGCTAACCGGCTAAGTCATGTTTCGCGCCAGCAGTATCGCGCTGGATCGCGGGCGCAGGCGGTAGGTTTCCGCATCCTGCCAAAGCGGTTCTTCTCCAGCGGCCAATATATCCTGTGGCGATTCGTGCGAAGTATCCGCGGCCACAAACCACTCAGTCGCCAACAGTAGATCAGGCAATTTGAAATCGATCGCATCGTTGCCGGCATTGAACATCAGAAAAAGCGCGCTCTGTTCGTCTTCATTGATCAGGCAGGCAAGCTGTTTTGCGTTCGTATCGGCCCAGTCGGGCAATCCTCCCGGTGGAGCGAACCAGTGGATCCCGGCATCCGTATAGAATTCCTCCTTGCTCAACACCGGGTGGTTGCGGCGCAAGGCAATCATGCCGCGGGTGAAGCGCAAGATGTCGCTGTGCTGTTCCTGATAGCCCCAGTCATACCAGTTAGTCTCGTTGTCCTGACACCATGCGTTGTTGTTGCCGCCCTGCGTGCGGCGCATCTCGTCACCGCCGAGCAGCATCGGTACGCCGCGCGAGACCAGCAGGGTCAGCAGGAAGTTCTTGATCTGGCGTTTGCGTAAGGCCTCGATCCCGGCATCCGTTGTCTCGCCTTCGACGCCGCAGTTCTCGCTGAAGTTGGCATCGGTTCCATCGTGGTTGTTTTCACCGTTCGCTTCATTGTGCTTGTTCTGGTAGCTCACCAGGTCGTTGAGTGTGAAGCCGTCGTGGCAGGTGACGAAATTGATGCTGCCCTCTGGACCCTTGCCCGACCTGGTGTAGATATCTGCACTGCCGCAGATGCGGCTGGCGAACAGGCCGAGCATGCCGTCATCGCCGCGCCAGAAACGCCGTACATCATCGCGGTAGCGGCCGTTCCACTCCGCCCAGCGCCGTTCCGAAAAACTGCCCACCTCGTACGCGCCGGCGGCATCCCACGCCTCGGCGATGATCTTGACGTCGCGCAGGATCGGGTCCTCGGCGATGCGTTCCAGCAGCGGGGCATCGGCCAGCAGTTTGCCGTTGCCGTCGCGGCCAAGTACCGAGGCCAGGTCAAAGCGGAATCCATCCACATGCATCTCCACCACCCAGCTGCGCAGCGCACCCATGATGTGATCGCGCACCACCGGATGGTTGGCATTGATAGTGTTGCCGGTTCCGGCGTAGTCGAGGTAATGGCGCTGGTCCGGCGCCAGCATGTAGAAGATCGCGTTATCGATGCCGCGAAAACCAAAGGTCGGGCCGAGTTCGTTTCCTTCCGCCGTGTGGTTGAACACCACATCGAGGATCACTTCGATGCCGGCCTGGTGCAGCGCGCGCACCATCTCCTTGAACTCCAGCTTCTGCTGGCCCAGCCCGCCTGTACTGCTGTAGGACGCTTTCGGCGCAAAGAATGACACCGGGTCGTAGCCCCAGTAATTATTGAGCGGTTCGCCGGTTTGCGGGTTGGTGACCGGAACCTGATGATCGTTGAATTCTTGCACCGGCATCAATTCCACGGCCGTCACGCCCAGCTCAGTCAGATAGGGGATCTTTTCCATCAGCCCGCGATAGGTGCCGGGATGCGCCACGCCGGCGCTGGCATGGATGCTGAATCCGCGCACATGCGTTTCATAGATCACGGTCCGTGACCAGGGATGCTTGAGAGGCCGGTCATCGTGCCAGTGGAAGTGCTCATTGGTGAACATGCATTTCGGCATGGCGCCGGCATCGTCGATAGTCGAACGAACCAGATCAGGTTCCGGCGCCGACGCATCGTAGCCCAGGGCCGGGTCAAACTCCCACGCAGGCAATGGCGCGATCACGGTCGCGAACGGGTCCAGCAACAACTTGCTGAAATTGAAACGGTGGCCTGCGTCGGGCTGGTATGGGCCGTCCACCCGGTAGCCATAGAGCTGGCCGGAACGGATCCCCTCGACCCAGACGTGCCACACATCCCCCGTGCGATTGCGCGCGGGATCGAGATCGATCACCCTGGTTGGCGCCGCATCTGCGGGATGGTCGAACAACTCCAGGCGGACGCTGCTGGCATGCCGGCTGAACAGGGAAAAGTTGACGCCCCCGCTGGATTCTGAAGTTCCTAACGGTAACGGTACGCCCCTGCGCACTGCGGTGCGCTCACTGACTGCTGATACATAATCATCGAGTGGGCGTTCGGGAGTATTCATGCTTGGCTTTAATCAACGCTGCCACAGGATCCGCGCGGCTTCGAGGGGCACGGCCGCGCCGTCGCGGTGCGGGATGAGTCGCGCCGTATAGTCCGTTGCCGGGCGGGTTGCGGGCACCTCGGCATGATAGGCATAGCCGTTGGTTGCCCCCACCAGTTGCCGCGTGCGTTGCATCTCCACCCGTTGCGGCGCAGCACCATCGTTGCCATCGGCGTACAGCTCTACCCGCACTGCTTCAGGGTCGAGGTCATCAAGGTATATTTGAACGTCGAAAGCATGTTGCCTGTCATCGGATTCAACCTTCACCTCGCCGAAGCGCAACGTGTTCCAATGCTGGTCCAGCGCGTTGCGCCAGCCAACCATTGCCGCGCCGAATTCACCCTTGCCGGCGGCCCGCTCAAGATAGGCCGAGGCTGCCGGCAAATAGTGTTGTTCGGTGTACTCGCGCACCGCACGACTGGAGGAGAAACGCGGCGTCAATTGCGCCATGCTTTCGCGCATCCGCGCCACCCAGGCAACGGGAATGCCCTGTTCGTCGCGCGTGTAGAACTCGGGGATCACCTCGCGCTCGAGCAGGTCATACAGCGCTTCCGCTTCGATGGCATCCAGTGCGGGGTCATCACCATGTTCCTGTCCATCGCCCAGCGCCCAACCGACTTCCGGCGTGTAGGCTTCCGCCCACCAGCCGTCGAGTTCGGACAGGTTGATGCCGCCATTGACCAGCACCTTCATGCCGCTGGTGCCGCACGCTTCCCACGGGCGGCGTGGCGTGTTGAGCCAGACATCTGCGCCCTGCACCAGCTGCTCGGTCAGGTGCATGTCGTAGTCGCTGATGAAGACCACATGCGAACGTGCTTCGGAACGGCGGATGAACTGGATCCATTGCTGGATCAAGGCTTGCCCTGCCACATCTGCGGGATGGGCCTTGCCGGCCATGATCAGTTGCACCGGGCGCTGCGGATCGCTCAGCAGGCGCAGCAATCGTTCCGGGTCGTGCAACAATAAATTAGGCCGCTTGTAGCTGGCAAAGCGGCGCGCAAAACCCAGTGTCAGCACATTGGGATCGAACAGGTGCATGGCCTCTTCAGCCGATTCGTGCGGCGCACCGGAAGCGGACAACTGCCGTGACAGTCGCTCGCGGGCGAATTCGATCAGCGATTTCCTGCCAGCCGTGCGAAATTGCCAGAGCCTGGCATCAGCTACCTTGCGAATGTCCTGCTCCATCGTATCGGCCCCATCCATCCAGCGATTCTTGCCGCAGGCTTCGGTCCAGAGCGCGTCGGCCGGGGCCGAATCCCAGGTCGGCATATGCACGCCGTTGGTTACGTGCCCGACTGGCACTTCTTCCTCCGGCCAATGGGGAAAGAGGGGTCCGAACAGGTGGCGGCTCACCTGTCCATGCAGGCGACTCACGCCATTCACCGCGCCGCTGCCGCGAATCGCGAGGTAGGCCATGTTGAACGGCTCCGTCTCATCGTTCGGGTTGTGCCGGCCCATGGCCAGTAGATCCTGCAGTGATATGCCGAGCTGCGTGCGCGTATAGCCGCCCAGGTATTGCTCGATCAGCGCCGGCGCAAAACGGTCGAAACCGGCAGCCACCGCCGTGTGCGTGGTGAACAGGTTGCCCGCCCGGGTCACCGCCAGCGCAGCCTCGAAAGTCAGGCCGGTTTCCTTCATGAAACTGCGCGCGCGTTCCAGCACCGCAAACGCCGCATGTCCTTCATTCAGGTGGCACACGTCCGGCTTGATGCCAAGTGCCGCCAGCAGTCGCCAGCCGCCGATGCCAAGCAGCATCTCCTGCTTGAGGCGCAGCTCCGGGCCGCCGCCATACAGCTCGCTGGTGATGCCGCGATGCGCGGGGTAATTCGCGGCATCGTTGCTGTCCAGCAGGTACAACATCACGCGCCCGACCTGCACTTGCCAGGCGCGCAGCCAGACCGAATAACCCGGCAGTGCGATCTCCAGCCGCAACCATTCGCCATTCTCCTGGCGCAACGGCGTGATCGGCAACTGGCCGGGGTCGTTGTACGGAAACAGGGCCAGTTGCGCGCCGACCTTGTCGATCTCCTGGCGAAAATAGCCTTGCTGGTAGAGCAGTCCCACGCCGACCACCGGCACGCCCAGGTCGCTGGCGGCCTTGAGCTGGTCGCCGGCTACGTTGCCGAGTCCGCCGGAGTAGATCGGCAAGGCTTCGCTCAACATGTATTCCATGCTGAAATATGCGACACAGTTAAGCTTTGATTGCGGATGGGCTTGCTGGAACCACGCGGGTGCCTCTGCCGCATCGCGCCTGGCTTGCGCCAGCTCGTCGACTTTCCAGCGAAAGCCGGGATCGGCCAATAACTGCCGGAGTTTCTCGTGTGAGACCGTCTGCAGCACGACCCAGGGATTTTGGGTCAATTCCCACAGCACCGGGTCCAGCTGCCGCCACACATCGTCGGTGGCGTGATTCCACGCCGAGCGCATGTCCAGCGCAAGCTCGGACAGGGAATCGAATCCTTCCACATCTGTTAGCCGGAGATGCCCCTTCGGCCGATTGATTTGTGCTGGTTCGCTCATACTCTCACCTGCTGATTTGTACTGAACTGAATTCTCGAGTTCATTGGTCAGTATCCATTTTGTGGTGCCAGCCTTGCCGTCATTGCTGGCGGCCGATCGATGTCGTCCCGGTCATGCTGGTAGCCGTTCCGCTCCGGGTTCATTCTCCGGCATGAATCATGTAGATACCACCTGTAATGAAAAGTTGCAGCTTATGCTTCGGGTGTATTGGTGTCATTCGCACCGATTAACAATTCTGCTCGCGCCTCCGCTGCCAACGCCTGATATTTCTTTTGGAAAGAGTCAAGTATGCCTTCTTCGAGTTCTTCCAGGTCAAGCAGCGAGTTGTGTGCACCAGTGGTTGCGCGAATGAGTTCATCAAGCTTGACCTGGATCGCTTCCGTATCGCGATACTGCGTATTCTGGATCAGGAATACCATCAGGAACGTGATGATCGTGGTTCCGGTGTTGATGACCAGCTGCCAAGTGTCACTGTAGTGGAATATCGGCCCGGTGATGACCCATGCCAGGATGACGGCCAGGGCCATGACAAACACGCGCGGCCGACCACAGAAACGGGCTGCCGCCTTTGAGAATTGAGAGTACCAGGTCGAATTGTGCATGGCAGTGGTTTCCTCGAGCTTTTTATCGTCCTGCCGGAATATCCGTTTGCAAGCCGAATCCCGCACACTGGTTTCAAGTACCCGGTCTGCACGATCAGTTGAGCAAGCTGGTACATGCTATCGGGAAAGTAGTTGCCTCTCTGTGTGGTATCGCACAGAGGTGAATCTTGCGAACATATACCCTGCGATTTGCTGAACTGGGTCCCGAACGATCGGCGGCTCGTGCCGAAAGGAGCTTTACGATGAACAAGACTTTCAAGTTGTCGATAATGATGCTTGCGCTGACGACCCTGCTTGCGGGTTGTTATTTCCCGGGTTGGTGGGGTTATCGAGGAGACCATGACAGGGGCGATAGGGGTGACCGTGGCAGCGATCATCGGGGTGATCGCGGGGATAGGCGATAGCGCGCAAGTTCGTGAACACCGGGTCGGGTAGAGCTGGCCCGTTATCCGTCGTTGATCTGTCTGCTCACGATATCAGGAAGCAGCCGGATAGCCTTCGATATCCATGCGTCGCTTCAGCTTGTTCAATTCGGCATGGTAGAAATCACCCTCGATACGATCCGTGGCCTCATGGTACATCTCCTCAAAATGTTCGGGTTCGAATGTATTGTTCCCATGCACCACGTACATGTACAGGTACGGCATGTCGATGGTCACGGCACGCACGGTTTCGAGCAGTTTTTCCACCACGGGCGTATCCTCGCCGTAGCGCAGGGCGGGGTATTCCGGCATGACGGACTTGTCGCATAACAGGGAACCTTCCCAGTTGCGGTATGGAGATACTGCAAGGCGCTTCAGGTTGGGCCACCAGATCACCCAGCGCTTCAGGAGGCAAGCCTGCGCGCCGGACTTCGCCAGTTCGCAGAACTGGAATTCGAGCCTCTGCGGGTCGTAGATATCGTCATCGTCCCATTGGCAAACGAACTGGCCGGAAGCGTTCGAGACCGACAGATTCCGCAGTTCGCCAAGGGACATGGTCTGCCCGGTCAGTTGAACCAGCCGAATATCCTGCCGCCCCAGCCCATTTACCAGTTGCTTCACGTCGTCCCCGGGCGCATCGCAGACGATGACAAGTTCCTTGTTGGGGTAGGTTTGAACAATGAAACTGTTGATCGCCTGTTTGACAAATTCCGGCCGGCCTTTGGTCACCATCAGACAGGAAATCATTGGCCATGCTGCAGTCGAGGCTCGCTCCAGCGGCGGCAATGCCGGGAATGATCGGTTTTTCGGTGCCTGGGCAGCGAGGGTATCATCGATGACCGGCACCATTGACAGTACCAATTCCTTGCGAAACCGATAGCGCGCGCCGTTCGTTACGATGTCACGATCGGTATCGAAGCGAACTCTCATGCTTGGTATCTGTTGGGGGGTGCCCTGCAACAATTTCGGGGTTTCGGAAAGCGCGATCTGCATCAATTGTTCCCGCTCTGCCAGCGTCAGGTCGTGAGACAAGACCTTGGCAAGGGTTTTTTTCGCTTCCAGATAAAATATTCCTGCCCTGCGGGAAATTTCCTTATCCTTTATTTCATGGAACTGGGTGCGACGATCATCTTCATGCGGGATATTGCCGATAAAATAAAAGGGGTACTCGTCTTCCCTGAACCCGCCGGACTTCAGGCGGATGAAAAAATCATCATCCTCCACACCCCAGCCACGAAACGCTTCATCATAGCCGCCGATGCTGTCGAAAGCGCTGTGACTGACGCATGCCATGCCATATGACTCCAATAATCGACTGCTATTGAGCTTGTTGGCCCTGAAATAAGTATTCTCGTTGTGCAGCCTCGGGCGCAGCCAGTCTAGCCAGCCGGGACGAACCAGAATGTCCGCATCGAGGCAGCACAGCCATTTCGCAGTAGTGGCGGCAGCGCCGATATTGCGCGCACGGGAGGCACTGAAGTTCTGGTCATCCGTGACCCGGACAACCTTGCATTGCGGGTGGTTCTTTTCAACCCAGTCGCCTGTTCCCTGCGGGCATCCATAATCCACCACCACCAACTCGTCGGCCGCCTGGTCCAGCATCAGCGGCAAGGTTTGCTTCAGGTGATCCAGGCGCCCTTTGCAAATCGTAATGATCGCAATCGTGGCCCCCTTCACCGGGGGAACGGCGGATCTTGTCGGGACACCGGCAGCGTCATACTGCGCGCCCATGCGCCGTACTCGGAATGGGCCGGCGGCGGGGGAGGGTGGGGTGGTTGCTGCGTGTTCCAGTTTCTCTCTCGACTGTATATCGACCGGCCTGATAATTAATGGTTCTGTTAACGTGGTGTAATGGTTCTTGAACAGCGCACGATGGCCGACAGGATTAGTGGAGGCGCTGATGATATTATATTCGAATCCCAATTCCCCATCACTCTCGGCAAAGCGATGGGGGTGAAGTTTCAACAAAGGTTCGATAGCCAACGTGTAGGCTATCGGTCCGGTTACCCGTAACACTCCGTAGCGTCCAACACCATCCACGCCGGGCGTGTAGCAGTCGATTTTATTTAATACATACTTGATCACCGACTCAAGAAAAGGGTGGCCAGGTGTGGCGATAATGTGCCATTGCTGGAATTCTCCGCGGGCGATATGGCTCAGTTCCTGAAACTCCCCCCAATTCGCAAAGGGGGCTTGCCAGTGTGACAGCAGGTATTGGTCATCATCTCTCAATATGCTATCCAGTGGCAGACGCAGCGAACTCTTGATGTCCAGATATACGCCGCCGCATTTATATACCAGCAGATAGCGGAACAGGTCGGCACGCGCCGCGCCGTAGACAGGATTGATCCGGTTGAAGCATTCGACAACGTGGGAATCATAATTGGCGGCAATGAAACCGATCATGTCCACGTCATCGTAGAACCGGTATTCCCAGCCCGGATTGAGTGCTTTTATTTTGGCGATGTTTTCGCTTAACTCGTCCGGTAACTGACTGGAGCCAAAAGTCTGGTGGATTATCTTCGGGATGCTCATGCTCGGGGTCCTGGGATTCTCAAACTATTTTCTCCGGCTGTCAGCCTGTCCCGTTCATCAGAAGCCGATCCATCCGGTCTGATAACCATCGAATACCGGTTTGAGTCCGATCGATCTCGCATAGTCTGCGACATACTTTCCTTCGCCCTGTGCATGCGGCTCAACTCAAGTGTGTGTCCATGGAGTGTATTTTGCCTTATCCGGGTCGGTCGGAATACAGGGTTCTTATATATTTCCGGAAACTTCGCGGCCTGGTTGCCAGGCCAGGCCAGCGAGCGCAACGATGCAGAATGCCGCACCCGAGTAAAACGTGAATGCTGCCCCCAGTCGGTCCCACATCAATCCTGCCACTGCACTCGCAACCAGCATGGCGAACCCGCTCATCAGATTGAAAAAACCGTAGGCAGTGCCGCGCAGGTCCGCGGGTGCGGTATCGGCGACCATCGTTGCCAGCAGCCCTTGGGTGATGCCCATGTGCACACCCCACAGGGCGACACCAGCTATGACCACGCTCCAATGATCGCCGGATGCCAGTACCAGGTCAGCCGCGATCAGGACGACCAGGCCAGCTGCCAGCAACATCTTGTGGCTGACGCGGTCGGAAAGCTTGCCGAATGGATAGGCCGAAGCCGCATAGATCAGGTTCATCGCCACCATGACCAGCGGCACCAGCGCGACCGGGATGCCGCCCTGCATCGCGCGCAACACCAGGAACGCTTCACTGAAGCGGGCCAGCGTGAACACGGCGCCGATGCCAACCACCCACCAATACGGCGCGCCGAGACGCTGGAGATTTTCCTTGCGTATCGGATTCGATCGTTTGCCATGCCCGACTTGTCCTGGTTCGCGAATACCGAACAGGAGTAGCGCCACAGCCATCAACCCGGGAATCACCGCGACCCAGAACACTGCGCGGAAGTCATTGGCCCATAACAGCATCAAGCCGACGGCAACAAGCGGGCCGAGAAATGCACCGACGGTATCGAGCGCCTGTCGAAGTCCGAAGGCGGCGCCGCGCAGTTGTGGCGGCGCGATGTCGGCAACCAGCGCATCCCGCGGTGCGCCGCGAACTCCCTTGCCGACGCGATCCGCCAGGCGGGCCGCAAGCACGATGCCGATGGTGGGTGCGACTGCAAAAATCGGTTTGGTCAATGCGCCCAGGGTATATCCGAACAGGGCAAGACCCTTGCGCTTGCCCAGATAGTCGCTCAACGCGCCGGAGAACACCTTGACGATCAGCGCCGTCGATTCGGCCAGCCCTTCGATCAGGCCGACCGCAAACACACTGGCGCCGAGCGTGGTGACCAGGAACATCGGCAGCAGGCTGTGGATCATCTCCGAGGAAATGTCCATCAGCATGCTGACGAAGCCGAGTATCCAGACACCGGCGGGGATCCGGGCCAGGGTTTCCTTTGTCGAGTTCATCTCTTCTATGGGTGCCACGCCCTGAATGGCGCTGTTTATTCCGGGTAACCTTTGCCGATGGCGGAAAGGGGTAACTTCAATTTGAGTGCAGGTACATGTCTGCCGACCCAGCCAGTGAAGGTGTTGCTGTTGGGGCCGGGGAATGCCGTATAGGTCGTCTTCCATGGATAGGCTCGTGCAGCCCGGTCGACCTCGTCGATCAGTTTGTCGACGCCTTCGCCCCTGTGCTCATTGAGCACCACGGGTTTCGCGCCGTACCAGTAGCGGTCCGGGATGTCATGCGTGATCCAGAGTACCGGCTGATCGCTTTTTTCTCGCCAACCGACCACGTCGTACACCGTGTAAGTTGTTTCTCCGGTGCGTTTGGCTGCGATCCAGGTGTGAATGGCGAACAAGCCGCGCCAGCCCCAGGCCTTGGCGCCATAGACCTGCAGCACCGCTTCCTTGGTAGTTAATGGATCGGGTGCGATCCCCGCAGACTCGCGACTGGCAGTGCGCCAGTCATTGTTGGCGCATCCGCTCAGCATAAGCAATCCAGACAGGACACCGGCAAACAGCAGTTTGGAAACCGGGTTTTCCATTTCATGTATGCAGCCCATCCTTGATGAGTTAAGTCGGTTAACAGCGGTCGGGTTCATCTTTTTCAACCCTCGCAGCAGAATAGGCGCATGATCAAGCGTCTGTGGATTTCCAGAGTCAGATTTAGCCATGGCCATCGAAGAACCCAAATTCAAATTGATCGAAACAAGCGGCGATATCGAGTTGCGATTATACGACCCGATGATCATTGCAGAAACCTTTGTCAGCGGCTCGCTAAGTGAGGCATCCAGCGGGGGATTCAGGCTGATCGCCGCATATATCTTTGGTGCCAACCAAAGCCGGCAGGGGCCATCTTCGCAGGAAATCGCGATGACGGCGCCAGTTACGATTAAACCGGAAGCGCAAAAGATATCGATGACAGCGCCAGTATCAGTGGAAAGCAAGGATGACCGCTGGCGCGTGCATTTCGTCATGCCTGCCGCCTATACGCTGTCCAGTTTGCCCATCCCGACCGATTCCCGGGTCACATTGCGCGAGATCCCTGCACAAAAAACCGCAGCGCTGGTTTTTTCTGGCCTCGCGCGGGAAGCCAGTGTCAGGAATAAAACTGATGAATTGCTTGGCTGGATTGAGGCTCATGGTCTCGAGGCTGTCGCAACGCCACGGCTTGCCCGATATAACCCGCCGTGGACGTTGCCATTTCTCCGTCGCAACGAGATCCTGGTCGATATCGGATAGTAATTGCCGGAGCGAGGGCGTATCGGCTCAGGTCAACCGCAGTTTTTGTAATTGCTACCCTTGCAATCCTGAGCAAATTTTTTCGCTTGACTGTTCTGGGCGGACGTCAAATGCTTCGCTCCAATATCAAGTATTTGTTGCGCTTCACTATCGCCTTCAGCCGCAGCAAGGATAAACCACATTTGTGCTCGAACGTAATCCTGTGCCACACCTTTCCCGCTGCTGTACATTTTGCCAATAGCAAGTTGTGCGCTTGAATTTCCTTGAGCTGCTGCCAGGTGAAACCAATTCATGGCTTTCTGATAGTCCTGGGTTGCGCCGTGCCCGTTAAAGTATATCCAGCCAAGGTTGACCTGCGCCTCTTCATTTCCTGCTTCAGCAACTTTTTTTATTTGTGCCAATTTTTCATCCACGTCCGATGCTTTCTCCAGTGCGACAGGCGGAGCGGCGACGGTTGGCGGAGCGGCTTCAGTGGTTTTGCCGGAATTCTTGTCGCCACAAGCGTCAAGTGTAAGCAACAGCATGGCAAGTAAAAATGCAAAGAGAATGTTCATTGAGTAATTACCTTCGAATGTTGTGGTTGATGCGACGGGGGAGAATTGTTATGGATATTTGGCTTGCTGACAAGGGGATTGGGACGTCATCAAGAATGGCCACTCTGAGTTTCTTCTTCTGCTTTCGCGGATTCTAGTATGTTGCATCGACCTGTTGAATCCGCACCACACACCCGCACGTCATGTTGCCAGGTTGTCCCCCGAAAAGCAGTTGGTCGCGCTTCGGTAATTCACGTTGCAGCAAAGCAGCACTTCTCGACGTTCGGCTGACGATACGTTGCGGCAGGGATGGACGTGTGGCTGGCCTGGATTTTACTGCCTCTGTCGCAATGCAGAGGTCACACTGTCCTTGGTCAAATAGAAACTGCTTTTGATGCCCACAAAGCTGACGGCAGGGATATCAGGCTGTTGTCCATGGCAGGCCCTGAGAGTGGAGGCCATCGCCGGTCGGCCGATGGCCTCGCAGGCAAAATTCATCAATTCAAACAGCGGGCCTGCCGGAACATCACTGCGTTTGCTCGAAGCCACCTCCAGGCTGAGGTGCATATCGATGTCGTTTGCGGCCTCCATCAGCAGGATGCTGACCGCGTTCATCCGCAGGGATGCAGGGTTGATGCCGTGTTGAAGGATTTCCCGGTAGAGCATGCTGCGCTGATCATAGGCCCACACAAGACCGGCAACCCGCTCCGCAAATTTGCCCAGGCAGGCGAATCGGTTGAGCAGCAGCTTATTGTTGGACTCGGTTCTGTCGAGATGGCCGTGACTGAAGGCTGCATGCAGCATACCGGCAAGCACGAGATGCAGTTCGAATCCGAAAAATACCATCACGCTCGCGGTGCCGATAAGGTGGTTCAGGAAGGGTCGGCCGCAAGGGCGATAGATGCCGTCGCTCAATTGCATTGCCAGGCTGGTGGCTTGCTGCAGCATGAGTACTTCGTCTCGAGTGTAATTATTTTCCTGAGCCAGAAGCAACAGTCCGGCCAAAGTCTGTTCCAGATCCTGCCTTTCCATGTTGCGTTCCATGTTCGACGAGGTGCCGCGCTCGATCAGCAGCGGATCAACCATGGACTTGTGCTTGTCCAGAAAGTCTCGCACCGAGCCAAACGAACGTGCGTCGTTGATGACATTCCAGTGGCGCGCGAAATTCTGGATGCTTTGTTCCCCGGCTTGCTTGCTCCACCGCTTGCGCAATAAAGGCAGCTCCCAAAGTTTCCACGGCACGAATGCCAGGTAGATGACCCGCGACCCGGGTTCGAACCAGGTTTGATAGCCGAGTTCTCGAGCAACCAGGCTGGCATGTATATGCTCGTGGACACAAACAATATCGTCGTCGAAGACGCGCTTTTCGCGGAAGATCTCGCGACGCATAAGCATGCAGTGGTATTCGGAAAAATCGCAGGTTTCGCGCACGAGCTGTTGTTCCAGGTCGGCTACGCGCTCATTGAAGTGGCGATGCGCCTCGATCATCACCCGTCCACCTTGCTCCTCCACTATAGTCAGGTCGCCGCCGGCCATGTGGATAAGATCAGAGCTATCATCGATACCCCACAGGTACAACGGGCCGACAATGCCGGCATTGGTCTCATCGGCACAGCGTGTCAATTCGTTTAGCCAGCCTGGCATTACCAGTACGTCGTTATCGATGAACACGGCGTACTGGGTCTCGATCATCGGGGCAACGCGACCACGCGCCTGATTCGGCCAGAGATCACCGGAAACGTCGATCACCCTTAGTCCCCATTCGTTGCAGCGTTCTTCCACGACTTGCCGCAGCCCGGGTGGCATTCCCGTGTCGAGGAGCCAGAGATGGTACGGGCCATCGGTATTGCTGACGATGGATGCGATCGACGCCAGTGTCAGACTCCAGCGTTCGCGGAAGCTGATTACGATGGTCACTTTGACAGCCGGTGTGTTCATGGTTTGTGTGTTGGAACCGACAAATGAATGGTTGCGCCTGTCGCATTGGTTAGGGGAAATTTATTCATGCTCCCAAGTGTCTGTGATCCATATAGGGCAGGGGGCCTTGGCAACATGTCGGTCGATACTTGGCCTTCATGAGTACCTGGTGAGGAAAGAATACAACCAGAAAACTACTCTGACTAGCAGCAATTGGCAGGTAACGGAAGATTCCTGTTAATTTTCCCCTGCCGCGAAGAAGACATTAACTGCTAAATTACGCAAAACCTGAAAGTTAAGCTCAGTCAGAGTCTGTCAGATCGAGCCTGAACCCATGCACATCAATTTTTGTATGGCTCGACCACATCCGCGTTCATCCGGTAACTGGCCATGCCCATGTCGGTGTTGGAAACAACGGCCTCAAGCTTGCCGCTGATCCAGACGGTGTCCATGCTTTGCAGACCCTTCTTCAATGGCTTTGACGGGAACACATGGATGATCTGGTTGGCGGGCGGCGGCGGGACATGGATGCAGGCGCCGAAAAAAGGCACCAGCAGGCCGGTGGGACTGGATCAGAGCGGGGCAAACCCCGCAGTCAATGCGGTGAGCAGGATCATGCCGAATTATCCATATTGATGCACTATCAGTTTCAATTGCTTTCCGGCTGCATCGCAGTGACCCGCCACGGGTTGGCTGCGGTAGTAGAAATCGCACCGGACTTCCGAACCATCGCTGGCAGTGAGGCTGGTCTGCCCGTGTTTGAGTTGCGCCGGGTCATTGCCGACCTCATAAGCGGTATAGGCGTGTTCACTAATCAGGCGACGCGATCTTGCCAATGGTTCTTCATAAATCCTGTCCCGGTTCCAGTATCCCGTGTATTCCTTTCCATCGAGCATCAGGTGCGCCGGCGAGGGGAAGGTTGCGGTGATTTCCAGCGCGCCCTTGCCAACGACCTGTCCGCCGGCGTCAAGCAGGGCGATGTCTTCCTTGCAGCCTGTCAGGCATGACAGGAACAACACGCCCAGCAGAAAGCTGCCGGAACTGAATAATGGGATTTGTGTCATGGTCGTTCTCCCGGGGGTGACGATTTTATTTAGGCACACTGCCGGATAAGGCAGGCAAAGTAACTATTGTGCATGGCCGCCTCCCGACTCTTCAGCGAGGAACTGCTCGTTTCCAACGATTCCGATCCTGGTGACACCAAGACGCTGCGCGGACGCCAATACCGCTGCTACCGATTTGTACGCAACCAGCTTGTTGGGGCGCACATGCACTTCGGCTTGATCGAACATCGCGGCGACCGACTGAAGCTTGCTTTCCAGGGTTGCGCGATCCGGCAAGGCCAGTCCATTCCACGATACGGCGCCGTCGGGATCGACATCGATCGTGATTACCGTCGGCGGAGTGCTCGGCGGGGGCGAGTTGACCGGCAGGTTCAGATTTACCGCGTGAAGCTGGATGGGGATCGTGATGATCAGCATGATCAGCAGCACCAGCATCACGTCGATCAGCGGCGTCATGTTCATTTCGATCATCACATCCGGTTCACCCGAACTGTTTCCGGTACTGACATTCATGGCCATGTTGATGACTCCTGTTTCAAAATAGGGGCAGGCACCGCCAGCAATAATCTGGTCGCGTAATCCGGCATGCGCTTCAATCGGCTCGTGCCGGGGGTTCCGTCACGAAGCCGATCTTGGTGATACCGGCACGTTGCGCGGCAAAAATCACCTTGCCGATAAATTCATAACGGGTGTTCTGGTCGCCGCGGATATTCACGGCCGGTTGCGGCTCCAGAACGGCGATAATTTTCAGCTTGCGCAATAGCATCCCGGTATCCGGCACATATTGTTCGTTCCAGATCATGTCGCCATCCTTGTTGATTGCGATGTTGATATTTTCCGGCTTGGTCTTGTATGGCTGGTTCCGTTCGCTCGGCAGTTTCACCAGCACGGTATGGGTGACGACCGGAATGGTGATCAGGAAAATGATCAACAGCACCAGCATCACATCCACCAGCGGTGTCGTGTTTATCGCGCTGGTCAGCTCGGATTCATCTCCATCCGGGGACTCAAAGGACATCGCCATGATCACTTGTTCCCTGCCGTGCCGGAAGTGCTGCCCGCCTCGCTGCTGGACATGACGCCACTGAGCAATACGGAATGCAGATCCGAACTGAATGAACGCAGGTCTTCCATTGCTTTCTTGTTGCGGCGAACCAGCCAGTTGTATCCGAGCACGGCCGGAACCGCCACGGCCAGGCCGATCGCCGTCATGATCAGCGCCTCGCCGACCGGCCCGGCCACCTTGTCGATCGAGGCCTGTCCGGCGATGCCGATCGCGGTCAACGCGTGATAGATGCCCCAAACCGTACCGAACAAGCCGACGAATGGCGCCGTGGAACCCACCGTTGCCAGCACGGCCAAGCCATCCTGCAGGCGGCTTTGCACTTTCTCGACTGCACGCTGGATCGACATCGTGATCCAGGTATTCAGGTCGATGCGTTCCAGCAGCGCGCCATCGTGATGCCCGGTTGACTTGCTGCCGATTTCCGCGATGTAGCGAAACGGGCTGCCTTGTTTCAGTTTCGAGATCCCGTCCTGAACCGAGGCAGCCTTCCAGAACAGGTTTCTGGCTTCTTCGGCCTGGCCCGTCATGCGAAATTGATCGACCAGCTTGGTGATCATGATGTACCAGGTGCCCATCGACATGATGAGCAATATGATTATCGTGCTGCGCGCAACGAGGTCGCCGCCGTTCCAGAGCGAATCGAAGCCATAAGGATTGTCGACCACTTCCTGCGAGACGGAAGGCGGTGCGGCAGGCGCCGTCTTTGGGGCAATAACGGGTGGAGCCGGCACGGCGTCATCGGCAGCTTGCGAAACGGCGGCCATCGCTGCAGATATGGCAAAGCAGATCAGCAGTGACGCAATGAAATTGAATAAACGCTTGCTCATAAAATATCCCTCATGTGATGAAAAATTATCCCGGGATGCCGGAACAAATGGTTTGATGTCAACGCCCCCTTGGTCATTCCAGTTTCCAGACATACTGCATTTGGGTCCACGATTGTTCCGGCTTGCCATCGACTGTACCCGGCCTGAATTTGCATAAACTCAGCCCGGTGATTGCTGCCTTGTCGAGATCCCTGAAGCCGCTGGATTTTTCCACCCTGGAATCCACCACCCGGCCATCGACTCCGATCAGGAATGCCAGTATCACCGTACCCTGTTCCTCATTCCGCAATGATTTGCGGGGGTACTCGGGCTTTTCGCATGCCTCGGCATCCACGATTGCCGGAACGCGTACCGGTACCCGCGGTGGCGGTGCGGGCTGAATCGGCGGCAGCACCGGAGTTTCCGGCTTTACATTCGTTACGGCTGTGATCGTGTCTTGCTGCGGCGGAGGCTGAACCGGAACCTCCGGTGGTGGAACATACGCGGGCGGCGGCGGAAGTTTCGGGGGTGGTTGAAATTTTGGCGGCTTCGGCGGTGCAGGCGGTATCACCTCTTCGATGATCCGGGTTTCCACCGGTTGATTGATCACCTCCACGACTTTGTGAGCCAGACCCGTGACCAGCGCGTAGATGATGAAAACGTGCAACAGGATGACGAGGGAAATGCCGACCCATTTCCCCGCCGGATTGCGCTCATACTCCCTGAATTCCATTCCGTATTCCAATTCCATCTCGCTTTTAATTGATGAACCGTTCTTCAACCGTGCATTGATGAACTGCGCCGTTCATCGCGGCGCTTCCGTGGATTCGGGGGCTGACTTGTCCATGGTCCCGCAGTACAGGATCGCCGCAGCGATCCACGCAGCATCGACTTCGCCGAGGTGATTGACGCACATCTGATGCCGTGAATTCAGGACGACGGTGTAAGGCAACGCGCCAAGTTTGTTGCCGAAGCGGCGCAGCAGGACCTCGGGTGACCTGGGCGCGATGACCTGGGGATAACCTGGCGGCATCCGCTCCAGGAAGCGGATGGCGTTGATTCGGTCATCCACGGCGATGCCCAGGAACTGCACGGCGGAATATCGCCTGGACGCTGAAACCAGCAGGGGGATCTCCCTGACGCAGGGAGGACACTCGCTGCCCCAGAAATTCAGCAGCACGGGCCTGCCGCTGAAGTCCGCGAGTCGAACGAATCTCGTCCCGTCCAGCAGCGGCAGTTCGAGCGCCATCGACGGCGGTGCGGCCCGGGCCAAACCCGCGATGGCCAGCCCGCACACGCCGAGGATGGCCGCAGTGATGCGGCCGCGCCATGAATTTTTCGACATCCATCCCACGGTCAGTAGCTCATCTTGATGCCGGCAACCACGGTGCGACCGATGTTGGGTCCCCAGATGTGGGTGACATCGAGTGCGCCAGTCGAGTCCACCCAGAGGTAACTGTCATTCTTCGCCTGCCGGTAATCAAATACGTTATTGATCCCGACATACGTCTGGAAGGACTTGTCCCACTGATACGAGGTGTGCAGGTCGACCACCCAGAAGCCCGGGCTCTTGTCCGGCTTGGGCGTGCCGTCCAGGTTGTATTGCTGCGTGTCGGCATAGTCGTAAAACTTCGCCAGATCCTGCGGGCCGGTATAGGTGGCGTGCGCATTGAAGTTCCACGGACCGGAATCATGATCCAGGGCGAGGTTCACCCGGTAATCCGGCCGCGCGAACAGGCTGCCCTGGAAGTCCGTCGCGTTGAACAGGTACTGGTAGCGCTCGAAACCAAGTGTCAATGCATCGCGCGGATTCACCTGCCAGGTGCCGACCAGGTCGATGTTGTTGATCGTGTAGGCACTGGGTGCGGGCGCCAGCAGGAGACCGCCCGGGACGGCCGGGTTGTCGACGAATAGCGCCAGGTTATTGATACGCGTGTGATTGATCGATGAAGTGATGGCCAGCCGGTCATCGGCGTAGTTCAAGGCATAAGACAGGTTGTCCGATTTCTCGGCCTTGGCTTGCGATCGGTCCACCGAAGTCGCGGAAAGGACGGCGTGTTCAAGTTCAAAGAACGAGGTGGGGAGCCGGTAACCCTGTCCCATGGCAACGCGGCTGGAGAGGTTGTCCGAGTGGTGCCACAACAGGTTCAATCTTGGTGTGGTAATGCTGCCATACACATTATTGTCGTCGTAACGCAGGCTTGCATTCGCCTCCAGTCGCTGGTCGAAGAAGGTCCGATAAGCCTGCAGGAATGCACCCGGGGTGCGGTAGATGTAGGCATCGGCATCCGTCTGCACCACGCCATAGGTCGGGGATGAGGGATCCTCGCTGATCGAAAGGCTGTGCAGATCTTCGTAACGGTAGTTCAGTCCGGCTGTCACCAGCGTGCTGCCAATGGGCGTCTGGATGCTGCTTTCCAGGTAGTATTGCTTCTGTCTGCCGAAGTAGTCGGCATCGCCGCCGTACCAGGAGTCCTGATGATGCTCGGCATAGCCGGCCGCGAGCCGCAGCTTGGCATCGCCCAGCTGCCGTTCTGCGGTACCGACGAACTGGTCGCGTTTGGTGAAGATGATCTGCGCCAGGCCGAAGGCGCCATCGTTGTAAAGCACGCCGTTTTGTCCATTGGATAAAGTGTCCGGGCCGCTGACGCCGTCCGGGGCCACCCATCCGTTCGGGTCGGGCGAGCCGTGGGGACCCGGGCTGAAGTTGAAAGGGTTGCCGCTGGTGCTGGCGCGCACCGCGTCATAGTCGGTGCCGAGCGGGCCGCCCATGCGTTTTTCGTCGACATGGTCATAGCGCGCCTTGATTTTGAAGCCGCCAATGTCGTCGAGGAACAGGCCCAGCCCGCCCAGCTTGCGGTCGTAACCGGTGTATTGCGATATGCCTGTACCGATGCCGTCCACGCTGTCCTGCTTCTGCAGCGTACCGGTGAAAGTAAGCGCGCCGCCGTCGAAGGTCTTGGCTGCATAGGCCGCACCGCGCTGGAAACCGAAGGTTCCGCCACCGAGGTCGAGTTCGCCCGTGTCGCGCGTTGGCCGCTTGGTTATGAGGTTGACCGTGCCGGCCAGCGACTCGGGCGCGATCAGGCTGGTGCCGGCGCCGCGCGAGATGTCCACGCGCTCCAGGCCGTTCAATCCGATCATGTCCAGTCCATAGGCGTTGGAAACCGACGAGAAGATCGGCACGCCATCGACCATCAAAGTGGTGAAACGCCCCGGCAGGTTGTTCAGCGTGATGTTGCGCACGTTGCACACCGAGCACTCGACCTGCACGTCGATGCCGGGGCGGTGAGACATCAATTCTGTCAGGTTGGTGGCGCCGGAATTCGCGATCTCCTGAGCGTTGATCGTCTCCGTCTTGACGATGTCGTCCCGCAGGGCGCCCTGTTGAGTCGCGCTGGGCCGGCCGGTCACTACTACGGTTTGTATCTTCTGTGGGGCAGCGCCCGAATCGGGTGAGTTCACGGTGTCGGGACTGGCCGGCATCTGCCCGGTGCTATCGTCGGCTTGTGCGCCCAACGGCGTCACCAGGGCGAGCGCGATGCTTGCCGCAAGGGATTTGCGTTTGAATCTCATGATAAACATGATGGTTCTCCAAAATAAATGGCATACACCCCGCCGCAGGCAGGGAAGGCTTCATGCGATTTTCTGGAGAAGGACCGGCGGGCCGCGCGCGACGGCAGGCAGCGTGTGGGTGGAACGGAAGGGGAGCGAAAGGAACGCTATGGTGTCGCCAAATACCGGCAATGACGGCAAGTCGTATGTCCCGACATTCAGCGCATTGCCGATGTGGGCGTAGTCTGCACACTTGGGACAGGCGTCGGAGTGCGGCGCGTGTTTGTCCTCATCCTGTTGCTGCGTCAGGTCCTCCCATGCATGGTGTATTGCATGCGCTCCCCCGGCCTGCTGCGCGAACAGCAGGATGAAGATCAGCGGCAGAAACAGGGTTCGGAAAATGCGCCTGGTCATTGGACTCAATCGTCAGTTCTTGTACGGCTCGACGATATCCGCGTTCATCCGGTAGCTGGCCATGCCCATGTCGCTATTGGATACGATGGCCTCGAGCTTGCCACTGATCCAGACGGTGTCCATGCTTTGCAGACCCTTCTTCAATGGCTTTGCAGGGAACACATGGATGATCTGGTTGGCGGGCGGCGGCGGGACATGGATGCAGGCGCCGAAAAAAGGCACCAGCAGGAATTCGGTGATCTGGTGTTCGGCGACTTCCAGCGGCACGATGAAACCGGGAATGCGCACGACGGCGCCGTCTATCGACGGTTCGATCGGCGCGTTGTCCCAGGCCTCGCGCAGTTTCACCAATGCTTCCTGCGCACGCGGGTCGGAATCCTGCAGCTTGCTGAAATCCATCTTCTTGAATTCCTTCAATGGATCCCAGTCCTTTGGCATCAGGTCATCCCAGGTGATCTGCCGGTAGCCGGTTGCGGTCTTGGCGACATGTGATTTCAGCCGGTCGCCAACCTTGTAGTCGGTTTTTTTACCGTCCTTGGCCATCGCGTTTGCGGCAAGGGCGGACAGGAAACACATCAATAATGCGGCGAGAAAGATGCGTCGGGTTTGCATGATGAATTACCTCCTTTATATACGCGGCGTCAGGCCGTCCGACAGCGAGAGCCGGTAAGCGCCGTAGCCGGGCGCCAGGCTCGCCAGCAGGCTGACGCCGACCACGATGCCGATCAGGCCGAGTTCATCGGCAGAGATGAAGCGGGGCGTTACCAGCAGCCCGTAGTGGGACTGGATCAGCGGGGCGAACCCCGCGGTCAATGCGGTGAGCAGGACCATGCCGATCAGCGTGCCGGTCAGGGTGACGAACAGTCCTTCCGCGCTCAGCAGCAGGAACACGTCCAGCGGACGCGCGCCGACCGAGCGCAGGATGGCCAGTTCGCGCCGGCGCTCGTTGAGGCTGGCGAGGATGACCGCCACCAGCCCGCTCAACCCGACCACCACCACCATGCCGGACACCGCGAGCAGCGCGCGCTCGGCGACGCCGACGACCTGCCACAACTGGTCGAGCGCGATCCCCGGCAGCACCGCCAGCAGCGGCTCGTCAGGGTAGTTGTTGACGAAGCGCTGCATCTTGAACACGGCGACGCGGTTCTTCAAGCCGACCAGGATGGCGGTGACTTCCTTGGGCGTGAGGTCGAACTTGGTGACATATTTTTCCGGGATCGAAAATCCCGGGATCTTGGCGCCGCCCTGCCAGTCGAGATGGATGGCCTCAATGGCTTCGAGGCTGACATGCACGGTGCGGTCGACCGGCGTGCCGGTGCGCGCGAGGATGCCGGAGATGGTGAACGGCTTGTCGGCGTGTTGGGCCAGGCCGATGCCGCCCATGCCATGCGACAGGATGATCTTGTCGCCGATGTGGTAGCCGAGATGATCGGCCACTTCCGCGCCGATGACCGCATCGAACAGGCCGGCGAACGGCTTGCCGGTCCTGAACGTCAGCGGCTGCGATTCGCCATAGTGGAAATGGTCGAAATAATCCGTCGTGGTGCCCACCACCGGAAAGCCGTGATGGGAGTCGCCCATCGAGATCGGGATGGTCCACGCCACCAGCGGATTCGCGGCGATGTCCTTGTAGGTTTGCCAGTGGATGTTGTTGGTGGCATCGCCGAGATGGAACACCGCATACAGCATCAGCTGCACCGGACTCGTGCGCGCGCCGATCACCAGGTCGGTGCCCGATACCGACTGGGCAAAACTGTCCTGCGCATCCTGGCGCACGCGCTCGACACCGAGCAGCAGCGCGACACTCAGGGCGATCGACATCAGCGTGAGTCCCAGCGTCAGTTTGCGGTTCCATGCGCTGCGCATGGCCAGCGCGAGCAGGTATTTCATGCGGCCTCCTGTCTGGCTTGCGCCCGGTTGAGTGCGGGCAGTTCGATCTCGCGGCTGAACCCGGCGGCAAGCCTGCGATCATGGCTGACGAACAGCAGCGTCGCCTCGGCGGCGATGCATTCGCGCGCCAGCAGGTCGAGGAATGCGGATTGGCGTTCGGCGTCGAGCGCGGAAGTCGGCTCGTCGGCGATGACGATCTCCGGCCGCCCGATCAGCGCGCGCGCGGCCGCCACCCGTTGCTGCTGGCCGACGCTCAATTGCGTCACCGGGGTGTGGCGCAATTCGGGCGCGATGTCGAGATGGTCGAGCAGGCGCGCCGCCTCATCGCTGCAGCGAATCGGCTTCGGCCAGCGCGCGCTTGCGCCGTCGCGCGGAAAAGCGGCAGGACAGCAGCACGTTGTCGGTCACCGACAGATACGGGATCAGGTTGAACTGCTGGAACACGAAGCCGATGTGATCCGCGCGCAGGCGGTCGCGGGCCGAAGGCGACATGTTGGTCAGCTGGTGGCCGAGCAGCGAGATGGTGCCGCGTTGCGGCGACAGCACGCCGCCCAGCAGCCCGAGCAGCGTGCTCTTGCCGCTGCCGCTGGGGCCGTAGATGAAGATGCGGTCACCCGCATCGGCATGCAGTTCGCGGATGTCGATGCAATCGTTGCCTGCGCCGGGATAGCGGAATGCCAGGTTGTCGATGCGGATGACTTGATTCGCCATGCGTGTTCCTTTTAATTCGATTTCGTAAACCCCCGGCTATGCCGGGGGACTCAAAAAATTTGACTTATGCTGCGGTCAATTAACAAGCTCCAATAAACATTATGGAATACTAGTTCCTTTGCAGGTTTGCCACCGTCCCCCCATCCCCACCTTCCCCCTGCAAAGGGGAAGGAGCGAAAACCTTCCTCATTGGGCTGCTGTTACCAGCTTGCGCGCTGTTGCTCGGGCGTGAGCTCGGCGGCGGCCTGTTTTTTCTGCGTCGCCACTTCGACCTTCACCTTGTGCAGGTTAGGGTAGGAGTCGAACAGTTTCACTTCGAGGTCATGCAGCTTGTCGGTGTGTTTGCAGGCAAAGACGAACTCGCCGTCGATATCGGCATGGACGCGTTCTTCCTGGTGGGGTTTGGCAGCCGCCTTTTTATCCGGCGCCGTTTCCGCCTTGAGCACCGGGGAATCGAGTTTCACCGACTGCAGCGTGCACTGCGCCTCCGCGGTCGGGATGAAGAACCGTTCGGCGTGGTTGAGGCTGTCTGCCATATTTTTCACTGCTGCCTTCTGTTTGGCATCGCGCGGCATGTGCTCGAACCCGATCAGGTTGTCGAGCGGGCTGGAAAGATCCAGCGTCAGGGTCTTTTCGTCGACGGCGATCTGCAGGGTGGCGATGCCGTGCACATGGGCGCCGAGTTCGTGGGCGAAGACTGGATTGCACACCAGCGCGGCAAGCGCCGCGTAACGATAATATTTGCGGAACATGAGCTACTCCTTGAAAGCTTGATAAACCCGGCCCGGTCGAGGCGGGGAGCGATATCAGGTCTGGTCAGGAGTAAGGCGGTGCGCGCGCGTCGGCGGCAAGAATGGGGATGGAACGAAATGCAGCTGTCTGGTGGTGTATGGTCTCGCCGGACACGACCGGCGGCGGGAGATCGAAAACGGCGACGCTGAGGGCATTGCCCAGTTGCGCATAGGCCGCGCATTTACCGCAGGCATCCGAATGCGGCGCTTTCCCGTCTTGCTGATGCTGGGTCAGATCCTCGAGCGCATGGTGAACGGCGTGCGCAGCACCGGCTTGCTGCGCGAACAGCAGGACAAAGATGAAAAGAAGCCGGATGGGCAAACTATTACGCATTCATGTTTCGATATTCACGTGGGCACAATCATTTTAATTTTATCTGATCCCATGGACAACCCTAATGCAAATAAGTTGTCGCCACGCGAACCGATAATGCGCCGACTATCATGAAGCTGCCCTGCCACGCGAAAGTTTCGCGCTCCTGGCGCAGCCACGGCAGGATGCCGGTCAGCGCGATATAGATGAAATTGGCTGCCGCAACGGCAAGGACGAACGGCAGCCATTGCTGCTCCTTCGACAGGGCCAGATAGCCGGCGACAGCGCCAAACACGCACGCAAAGCGCGATATGGCATTCCAGGCCAGCGCTTTGTTTCTGCTCCAGCGCGCGGTGAGCAGCAGCGCGAAATCGCCCGCCTCGCGCGGCACTTCGTGGGCGAGGATGGCCAGGGTCATGGCCCACGCCAGCACCGGATTGACCAGGAACGTCGCGCCCAGCATCAGGCCGTCGGTGAATACATGCAGTGCGCCGCCGACAAGGATCATCGGGATCGGCCGTTCCAGGTCATGCGCGCAGATGCCGTCGGCGCCATGATGGCAGTTTGCGTGGAGTTTGAAGTCGAGCGCGAACAGCGCGATCAGCGCCACCAGCACCACCGAGAACAAGTCGTCGGCGGCCATGCCGCCTTCGAGCGCCTCCGGCATCAGGTCGATCAGCGCGATGGCCAGCATCATGCCCGCGGCAAAGCTGACCAGCCGGGTCAGCCAGCGCTGGCTTAGCCGGGAAGTGGTAAAGAACGCGATGGCCATGCTGGCAAATCCTGCGAGCACGCTGGCGGCGACAGTCTGGAAAAGAACGTTCATCAGTGGGAGTGGGCGCAACTCGGGCACTCGCCGCGAATATCGAGTGCGATCCCGCTCAGGCGAAAACCGCGCGGCAACTTGGGCGGCGAAGGCGGGGGCAAGTCGAGGCAAAACACACCGCCGCAGCCGGTGCAGCGCAGATGCGCGTGATGGGTATGTTTTCCGTCAGGGTTGGCCGCCGAGAAGCGAAACACCCCGCGTGAGTCCGCCGCCTTGTGCGCCAGGCCAACACTGGCAAACCAGTCGAGGATGCGGTACAGGGTGACGCGGTCGATGTTGGGAAGTGCATGCTTGTTCAGCAGCTCTGCGATATCGCCGTGGCTGAGCGGTTCGCCGGCCGCCTGGAGCAGGCCGAGAACACGCACGCGCGATGACGTCACGCGCGCTCCGGTTGCGCGGATTGCGGCTTCCATGGTCGATAAACGTGAATCGGCAGAAGTTTTCATGCCGCGATTTAAACACAACTTGATTGCAAATGCAACTTGATTGCATTTATTCGGCGGCAGGGCGGAGGGGGAAGCGGGTGGTATTCGAAACAGCAGGGCGTACCTTGGCATCACCTTCCTGCTGGCAATCATTCGAACTTTGCATTTGGGTAATTTGCTCAAGCCATCCGCAATGGGGCGTAACGCAGCAATTCCGGCACGCATTGATCAGTCGGAGTATCGCCATGAAGGTGCGCTACCAGTGCCTGAAGCAGGCCGCCGGTTCAGCCTGCCTGGATGGCCGCTTGCAAATTTTCCGGATCATCGCTTCGACCCAAACCAGTCCTTCAACTTCCTCCATCGGTCATTCAGGTAATCCGGAACCGGGACTTTCTAATCAACTGCCAGCCGGTAACCCACTCCGACTTCCGTCAGCAGGAAACGCGGGCGTGCGGAGTCTTTTTCCAATTTTTGCCGCAGGGCGCCCATGTATATGCGCAGATAGTGGGCGCGCTCCACGTAGTTTGGCCCCCATACTTCCTTGAGCAACAGGCGGTGCGTCAGCACCTTTCCTGCGTGCTTGATCAGCACGGCCAACAAACGGTATTCAATCGGGGTCAGGTGAACTTCTGCACCGCTGACTGTGACCTTGCGATGAATCATGTCCACTTTAAGCTCTGCCACCGAGAAAATGCCCTCTTCCTCCCGATCCGTAGTTGAAAACGCGTGACGTAATGCGACGCGTATCCGCGCAAGCAATTCGCCTACGCCAAAGGGCTTGACCAGAAAATCGTCGGCGCCCGCATCCAGGGCGGAGATCTTGTCGCTTTCCTGAGAACGCGCGGACAGGATGATGATGGGAACAGAAGACCACGCGCGCAACGCCTTGACCACTTCGATGCCATCCATGTCAGGCAGGCCCAGGTCGAGAACGATCAGGTCCGGCTTGCGCGTCATGGCTTCGTTCAAGCCCTGCTTGCCGGTTTCCGCCTCGATCAGCTTGTAGCCTTCGGAGGCCAGCGCGGTACGCAAAAAGCGGCGTATCTGCGCTTCGTCTTCGATGACGATGATGGTGGCGGTATGGCTCATGATGGAACGGCTTCTTCATGCTCGATCAAGGGCGGCTCGCTCAATGGCAACGCGAAGTGGAATGCAGCGCCTCCGGCAGGCAGGTTATCCGCCCATATCCGGCCCCCATGCGCTTCAACGATGGAGCGGCAGATGGTCAGGCCCAGACCCGCCCCGCCCTGATTGCCTTCGCTGGCGACGCGGTGGAATTTCTCGAAGATGCGCTTTTCTTCCCCAAATGGAATCCCATGGCCCTGATCGGAAACCGTCACCACCAATTCGTTCGGTCCGGTTGCAGCAGAAATATTAATGGGAGTTCCGGTCGGCGTGTACTTCACGGCGTTTTCCAGCAGATTCGCGAACACCCGCTCGATCAGCAGGCCGTCTATTTGAACTAAAGGTAGATTCTGCGGCAGATTGACGTTTACCGGATGGTTGGCCATGCGCGTACTCAGCCCTGCCAACGCCCCGCCGACCACTTCTTCCAGCGGCTGCCACTGCCGATTCAGCACGACAGCGCCCGCCTCAAGCCGCGCCATGTCCAGCAAATTATTGGCCAGTCCGGCCATGCGTATGGACTCGTCATAAATGGCCTGGCTGAGTTCATGGCGTGCCTGGCTGGGCAGCCTGTCGCCGTCCCGGACCAGACTGCTTGATGCACCTACAATCGCCGCCAGAGGCGTGCGCAAATCATGCGAGATCGCTGACAGCAGGGTATTGCGCAACTGCTCCGTTTCCATTTTTAACTGGACGTTATGCGCCTCCGTCGACAGCTTGACCCGTTCCAGTGCCAGCGCAATCTGGCTGACAAAAGTTTCCAGCAATCGCTGTTGTTCGGGCAGCGCAAGACGCGCCGGGTTAAGCGGCAACAAGGCCAGCACGCCTATTATTCCGGAAGAGGCTTTTAGCGGCAGATAAACCACGTTGCCTCCCGGCAGTGTATCCGTGCCCAATCCAGCCATCAGGTCGTGGTCGTACACCCATTGCGCCACGCTCAGGTCGCTGCCGCGGCAGGATTGCGCTGTCCCTTCGCCCTTGGGATAAACGATGCGTCCCGTCGCATCGGGCATAAGCACCACCGCCTGCACTTCAAATACTTCCGCCACATGTTTGACCGCGATTCGCAAGAGGTTCCCCTCGCCGCGTGTCGCGGCCAGTTCACGGCTCATCGCATACAGAGAGGCGATACGGCGCTCGCGCAGACCCGCTATCCTGGCCTGGTGGCGGGTGCTTGCCGTCATGCTGCTGATCACCAGCGCGACCAGCAGCATAACGGCGAAAGTAATCAGGTACTGCGTATCCGAAACAGCAAAGCTGAAGCGCGGCGGCACGAAGCAGAAATCAAACAACACCACGCTCAGGAGCGAACTCAACACCGATGGGCCGCGCCCGTAACGCGCGGCGACCGCCACTACACCCAGCAGGTAAACCATGATCAGGTTGGCCGGGTCGAAATGGCCGAACATGAGCCAGGCGATGGCGGTGCAGATTCCCGTTGCGGCGACGGCCCACTGGTAAGCGCCGCGCAAGATGAACAGCGGACGTTGTTCCTCGGAAGCAAGCCCGAGGTATAAACGGCTGCGCGAGAAATACGGATTTTCCTGCGCCTGCGACAGGAAATCGGTTTCCTTGCCCACCACATGAATGCCTATGTCGCTGGCCTGGCGCACGATCGTATCCACCAATGAACCGAACAACCAGCGCTTCCAGCCAGACAGGGTCGGTTTCCCCAATACGATGCGGGTTGCGTTGCGGGTGTGCGCATAGGCAATCACCTCGTCGGACAATTTGTGGCCGCTCAGCGTTACCGTCTCCGCACCCAGTTCCTCCGCCAGCTTCAGCGCGCGCAATATGGCATCGCGCTGTTCCCTGGAAAGGCGCTGAAGCTTCGCCGTTTCGACATACAGCACAATCCACTCCGCCTTCAGCAACTGCGCTAAACGGTATGACGCGCGCACCAGATTTTCCGCCGCACCACCCGGCCCGATGCAAACCAGCAAGCGTTCCTTCACCTGCCAGACATTCTGTATCGCGTGATCCTCGCGGTAGTCGCGCATCTGCGCGTCCACCCGGTCCGCCGTTCGCCGCAGCGCCAGTTCGCGCAGCGCGATCAGGTTGCCCTTGCGGAAAAAATTCTGCGCCGCGTGTTCCGCCTGCTGCGGGATATAAACCTTGCCTTCCTTAAGACGCTGCAGCAACTCGTCCGGAGGCAGGTCGATCAGCTCGATTTCATCAGCCTGTTCCAGCACCGCGTCGGGTACGGTCTCCCATACCGGGATGCCGGTGATTTGCGAGACCACGTCATTGAGGCTTTCGATGTGCTGGACGTTGACCGTGGTAAATACATCGATCCCTGCCTCCAGCAATTCCTCCACATCCTGCCAGCGCTTGGGATGGCGCGAACCCGGCGCGTTGCTATGCGCCAATTCGTCCACCAGGATCAGCGCCGGATGGCGCTTGAGAGCGGCATCCAGGTCGAACTCGCGCAACTGCGTATCCCGGTATGGAACCCGGCGCGGCGGCAGGACTTCCAGTCCTTCCAGCAGCTGCTCCGTTTCGGCGCGCTTGTGCGGCTCCACATAGCCCGCCACCACGTCCAGCCCTTCCGCGCGCCGCTCGCGCGCGGCCAGCAACATGCCGAAAGTCTTGCCGACACCCGCTGACGCGCCGAAGAAAATCTTCAGCCGGCCGCGGCGGCGTTTGGCCTCGGCGCGCTGCACTCTATCGAGCAGCGCATCGGGATCGGGACGTTGGTTCGTTTCGTTCATCTTGGGGTGTGCGCATTGTTGATGTTCGCGCGGTTAGCATAAGCCAAATAGGGAGGACACGTTGTTTGTGCCCACGCGATCAGCGGCCATCATATTCCAGCGCGGCATCCGCGTGGGCACAAAAACGTGCCCACCCTACCTAACCGCATCCAGCGCCAGATTGAGTTCCAGCACATTTACACGAGGCTCGCCCAGAATGCCGAACTGGCGACCCTCGGTGTGTTCCGCCACCAGCTTGCGCACGGTGTCCAGGTTGAGGTTGCGCACCCGCGCCACGCGCGCAAGCTGGTATTCCGCCGCCGCCGGGCTGATGTGCGGATCGAGGCCGCTGCCGGAGGCAGTCACCAGATCGACCGGGACCGCTTGCTGGTTGCCTGGATCGGCATCGCGCAAGGCTTGCACTCTCGCCTTGACCGCATCCAGCAACGCCGGGTTGGTCGGCCCCAGGTTCGAACCGCTGGAAGCGGCGGCGTTGTAGGGTGTCGGGCCGGTAGCGGAGAGGCGTCCCCAGAAATATTTTGGGTCAGTGAACGATTGTCCGATCAGGCTGGAACCCACAGGCTTGCCGTCTTTGATGATCAGGCTGCCATTGGCCTTGCCGGGCATGACTGCCTGGGAGATGCCCGTCACCAGCAGCGGGTAGGCGATGCCGGTAAGCAGTGTGAGCAGCAGGAAGCTGATTACGGCGGGACGGAGGTCTTTCAACATGGCAATTCCTTTCTTATTTCAATTTGTATAAATTCATTCGTCATTCCTGCCTGGTAGGGTGGGCACAGAAAACGTGCCCACCCTACAGATTCAAGCCAAATGCAAAGCCACAAGCAACACATCTATCAGCTTGATCCCGACGAACGGAACGATGATGCCGCCCAATCCATAGATCAGCAGGTTGTTGCGCAGCAGTACGTTTGCGCCGATGGCGCGGTATTTCACGCCTTTCAGCGCCAGCGGAACGAGCGCAATGATGACCAGCGCATTGAAAATGACCGCCGACAGGATCGCGCTCGCCGGGGTAGCCAGGTGCATCACGTTGAGCGCGCCCAGCGCCGGATAGGTGGTCACGAATGCCGCCGGGATGATGGCGAAATACTTGGCCACGTCGTTGGCGATGCTGAAGGTGGTCAATGCGCCGCGCGTCATCAGCATCTGCTTGCCGGTCTCGACGATCTCGATCAGCTTGGTCGGATTGGAATCCAGGTCCACCATGTTGCCCGCTTCCTTGGCCGCCTGCGTGCCGGTGTTCATCGCCACCGCCACGTCGGCCTGCGCCAATGCGGGCGCGTCGTTGGTGCCGTCGCCGGTCATCGCCACCAGCCGGCCTTGCGCCTGGTGTTCGCGGATCAGTTTCAGCTTGGCTTCCGGCGTGGCTTCGGCGAGGAAGTCGTCCACGCCGGCTTCGGCGGCGATGGCGGCGGCAGTGAGGCGGTTGTCGCCGGTGATCATGATGGTCTTGATGCCCATGCGGCGCAGTTCGGCGAAGCGTTCCTTGATGCCGCCCTTGACCACGTCCTTGAGTTCGATCACGCCCAGCACTCTTGCGCCGTCAGCCACCACCAGCGGCGTGCTGCCGCGTCGAGCGACAGTGTCCACGATGGTGCTGACCTCGGCAGGAAAGTTCCCGCCCTGGCTGATGACGTAACTGCGGATGGCATCGGCCGCTCCCTTGCGTATCTGGCGATCGCCCATGTTGACGCCGCTCATGCGCGTCTGCGCGCTGAACGGCACGAAGGTCGCGCCCAGCGCATGGATGTCGCGTTCACGCAGGCCGAATTTTTCCTTGGCCAGAATGACAATGCTGCGGCCTTCCGGCGTTTCGTCGGCAAGCGAGGCGAGTTGTGCCGCGTCGGCCAGTTCAGCTTCGGTCACGCCAGCAGCATGGAGGAAGTTGCTGGCCTGGCGGTTGCCCAGCGTGATCGTGCCGGTCTTGTCCAGCAGCAATACGTCAACGTCACCCGCTGCTTCCACGGCACGGCCGCTCGTTGCGATCACATTTTTCTGCAACATGCGCCCCATGCCGGCCACGCCGATGGCGGACAGCAAGCCGCCGATGGTGGTGGGGATCAGGCATACCAGCAGCGCCACCAGCACGGTGATGCTGACCGGTTGTCCGGCGCCCGATGTCGCGACGCTGTAGATGGAGAACGGCAACAGGGTGACGGTGGCCAGCAAAAAGATCAGCGTCATCGCCACCAGCAGGATGGTGAGCGCGATCTCGTTGGGCGTCTTCTGGCGCTTCGCGCCTTCCACCATCGCGATCATGCGGTCGAGAAAGGTCTCGCCCGGATTGGTGGTGATGCGCACCACCAGCCAGTCGGACAGCACGCGCGTGCCGCCGGTCACCGCGGAAAAGTCGCCGCCGGATTCGCGTATCACCGGCGCGCTCTCGCCGGTGATGGCGCTCTCGTCCACCGAGGCGACGCCCTCGATCACGGTGCCGTCGCCCGGTATGAAATCGCCAGCCTCCACCAGCACCACGTCGTCCTTGCGCAAGCCCGAACCGGGCACCAGAGCGAACTTTTCGCCATAATTCGGGCGGGTCAGCTTCTTGGCCTGAATGTCGCGCTTGGCGCTGCGCATCGCGGCGGCCTGGGCGCGGCTGCGGCCTTCCGCCATGGCTTCGGCGAAGTTGGCGAACAGCACGGTGAACCACAGCCACAGCGTGATCGCCAGGATGAAGCCGGACGGCGCTTCGCCTTGTCCGGTGAGTGCCTGGATGAACAGCAGCGTCGTCAGTATGCTGCCCACCCACACCACGAACATCACCGGGTTCTTCATCTGCTGGCGCGGGCTCAGTTTCCTGAACGAGTCCACCACGGCTTGCTTGACGATGTCGCGCTCAAACAGGGAAAACGGAATTGCTTTGCTTGTCATGTAAATCTCCTTCGTAGGGTGGGCACGATTTCTTGCCCACGCTGAAATTATTTGCGTGGTAACCGCGTGGGCACAAAAAACGTGCCCACCCTACGCGGTTAATGCGCACCTATCATGTTCAGGTGTTCGATTACCGGCCCTAACGCCAGCGCCGGCACATAGCACAGCACGCCCACCAGCAGCACCGTGCCGATCAGCAAGATGACGAACAGCGGCGTATGCGTCGCCATGCTGCCCACGCTGGCGGGGATGCGTTTCTTGGCCGCCAGCGACCCGGCCAGCGCCAGCACCGGGATCATCAGCCAGAAACGCCCGAAGAACATGGCGATGCCCAGCAAGGTGTTGTAGAACGGCGTGTTCGCGCCGAATCCGGCGAACGCGCTGCCGTTGTTGCCGACCGCCGACGAAAGTGCGTACAGTACCTCGCTGAAACCATGCGCACCGGGGTTGTAGATGCTGCTCTTGCCCACATCCGTCATCACGCCCAGCGCCACGCCGCCGAGCAGCAGCAGCGGCGGAATCAGGATCACCAGCGAAGCCATCTTGATGTCGAACGCCTCGATCTTCTTGCCCAGATAATCCGGGGTGCGGCCTATCATCAGCCCGGCGAGGAACACCGCGATCACGGCAAACACCAGCATGCCGTAGAGGCCGGAGCCGACGCCGCCGAACACCACCTCGCCGGTCTGTATCATGAACATCGGCACGAGGCCGCCCAGCGGGGTGTACGAATCATGCATGCTGTTCACCGAGCCGTTGGAGGCGGCGGTCGTGGCCGTGGCCCATAGCGCGGAATTGACGATGCCGAAGCGCGTTTCCTTGCCTTCCATGTTGCCGCCGGATTGCGCGGCCGAAGCGTTCTGGTCCACGCCCAATGCCGTGAAGGCCGGGTTGCCTTGCAGTTCCTGGTATTCGGCCGCGGCGAGGAATGCGACAAAAATCACCGTCATCGCCGCGAGGATGGCCCAGCCCTGGCGCGTGTCGCCCACCATGCTGCCGAAGGTGTAGCACAGCCCGGCAGGTATCAGCAGGATCGCCAGCATCTCCAGGAAATTGGCGAAGGGCGTAGGATTCTCCAGCGGGTGCGCCGAATTGACGTTGAAGAAGCCGCCGCCGTTGGTGCCGAGCTGCTTGATGGCGATCTGCGAAGCGGCTGGCCCCACGGCGATGGTCTGCTCGGTCACGGTAATTTTCTCGGTCACGGCATTGCCTGAGGCATCCTTGATCGCATTGCCGGCATTGTCCAGTTTCGGCTGGTCGTAGCTCGCGCTTTCCACCATCGGCACGTTCTGGTATGCCGAAAAATTCTGCACCACGCCCTGGCCGACCAGCACCAGCGCCAGCACGATGGAAAGCGGCAGCAGGATATAGACCGTGCTGCGCGTCATGTCCACCCAGAAGTTGCCGATGGTCTCCGCCGTGTGGCGCGCAAAGCCGCGGATCAGCGCGATGACCACCGCCATGCCGGTGGCGGCGGAGAAGAAGTTCTGCACTGCCAGACCGAGCATCTGCGTCAGGTAGCTCATCGTGGTTTCGCCGCCGTAGCCTTGCCAGTTGGTATTGGTGATAAAACTGATCGCCGTGTTGAACGACGAATCGGGGGTGACCGCACCCAGGCTTTGCGGGTTCAGCGGCAGCAAGCCTTGCAAGCGTTGCAAGCCATACACCGCCAGCACACCCAGCAGGCTGAACCACAGCATCGCCAGCGCGTATTGCGTCCAGCGCATCTCCTGCTTGCTGTCCACCCCGCACAGGCGATAGAGAAAATTCTCGGCAGGCTGCATCCAGCGCACGAACACGGGCAGCTTGCCCTCGTAAACGCGCGCCATGTACCAGCCAAGCGGTTTTGCAAGGGCAATAAGCACACCGAGGTACAAGGCAATTTGCAACAATCCGTTGGCGCTCATGAGAATAACTCCGGTTTAAGCAAGGCGATGACGAGATAAACCATCAATCCAAGGGAGACGATGCCGCCCAGAATATAAAAGGTCATGATTTCCCCCTCAGTTTTTCGATGCCGCGTATCAGCAGATCACTCAGGCCGAATATGGCAATAATCAACAGCAGATATAGCCAGTCCATTTGTTTACTCCTAGTTTATAAACCACGGGAGGCATGGTAGGGGATCGCACATAAAGACGGTGTAAAGATAAATCCCGTGTGTGAAAAAATGCTGTAAAGAGTCTGTTTGACTGACAAATGCGTTAGCCGAGATCAATGGAATCAGCGCCTCTGTGCAAAAGCCGCACTTAGGTCAATCAGGTCGATCAGGATTTGCCGTGGTTTGTAGCCGGGATATTATTTGGGGCACAGAAACTGCATCTTGTAACCCTGCCCGGCAGATAATCGAGACGTGCGGTTAATGACCCAGGCGGCATGCCAGTATCCCGGAAACGATCCCGCAGCCTGGTGTTAGAGGATGAACAGTGCTGCTGCCCCCGGTTTTTGCTCGATGGCCTGTTCGACTTCGTCCTGCGTCAGCGGGCCCTGGTGATGGCCGACCAGTTTCCCGGTCGGCGAATAGAGGAAACTGGTGGGCATGCCGTCCAGTCCGCCGAAATCCCCGGCAGTGTCTTCGTTGCCGAACACGATGGGATAGGAGACGGATACCTTGCCGAGTATGTCGGTGACTTCCTTGCGGCTGCCATATGCGACGGCCACGCCGATCACCTGCACGTTCCTGTGCTGCTGCTGGAACTTGTCCAGTGCCGGCATTTCCTCAAGGCAGGGCGGACACCAGGGCGCCCAGAAGTTGACCAGCACCCATTTGCCCTGCAGGCCGGACAAGGTGAATTGCGTGCCATCCTTGTCCTTCAGCGTCCAGTCGCCGGCCCAGGCAGCCTGGGCGAGGCTGAGGGAAAGCAGCAGCGTCGCGAACAGCGCGCCCAAGCGTGACAATATATTTTTCTCGGTTGCCTTCATGTCGGTAAACGCCATGCCTCCTGTTTCACTGGAACGAATGCGAGACCCCGGCAGTCAGGGTATAGCGCGGACTCAGTTGCAGCGCATTGACATTCTGGTAGATGGGTAACTGGAGGAAGCCGTAAACCGATGTTCCGCCGCCCACCCTGACCGATGCGCCGGGTGCGATATACATTAGAGTGCCGCCGTCGAGCGGGGTCCCACCGACATCGTCGGGTGCGCGATGGATATAGTTGAGCTGCAGCATGGGCGTGAAGCGGGCGCCGAACCGGGCATGGCGGATGCCGACGTTAAACGAGTACGCATCGCCCGGGCGATAGTCGGACCCGGCGAAGGATTTGACGGCCACGGCATGCTGCACGGTGCCCTGTGCGAACCAGCCATAGTCGGCGAGGTTGCCGGTGACGAACCCGCCCGCGATCAGGTCGGTCGAGCCGGTGCCGAGTTGCAGGCTGGGGTCGAGCGGCGTGCCGATCGCAGCGCCGGCGTTGAAATTGGTATCGGTGCTGCCGGTCGGCAGCTTGATCCCGGCGATGATCCCGGCAGTCTTGTCGGCGGAAAAGCCGGTGTATTTGCCCATCACGCGGACGTCGCCGATGCCGCTGTCAGACGAGGAGGAATAACTGGAGTAATCCGGGTAGATGGAAAGGCTGGCGCCGTTGTCGCCGAATGTGCCATGCGTGCGCTGAAGGTAGGGCAGTTGCACGCTCACGCCCCAGACGTCGCTGGTGTAATTGAGCGTGGCAGTGGTCGTGCGGGTAACGGTGTAATCCTCGATCTCCTCGCCTGACAGCCAGAGATTGCTGATCGTTGCCGCGGAGGCCGCGCTGGAACCGTAGCGTGACTGGTTCTGGTCGATATAGTCGTAGGACAGGTCGAAGGTGAAGCCGGGCGTCGCGCTGATCCCCTGCGTGCCCCAATCCTTGGACAGGGTGCATCCGCAGGCGGCACAGGCATGGGCATCGTTGATCGCGGCGAGCGGCAGCAGGACGATGGCTGCGGCGATGAAATTGCTGATGGAATTGCGGGGACGGGGGGGGTTGCGTACATCGTTCATTGCATGGGTTCCTTGGTATTCAGATGACCATGGAAATTGTATAAGTTTCCGGTGCGCATTTCGTGCGGCATATTGTCGCACCGCCATGTATGCCTCTCCGATTACAATTGCTGCATGAGCAGCAAGATGGATTCATCACAACCCGGACACAGCCAATTGCGCAGACTGGTCGCCTTGCGCAGCATTGCCGTCGCCGCGCAACTCGTCACGCTGGCTGTCGTCTGGAAAGTCGTGAGGCTGGAACTCGACTGGCAGCCGATGCTGCTGACGATTGCAGTGCTTGCAGCCATCAACCTGTTCAGCTGGCTGAGTTTGCGCAACAACGCCCCGGTTTCCAATCCGGAGCTGTTTGCGCAATTGGGCATGGACGTGATTGCCCTCACGGTATCTGCTGTACTACAGCGGCGGTTCCACCAATCCCTTCGTCTCGCTGTATCTGCTGCCGCTGGTGATCGCCGCCGCGACATTGCCGCCGCGCTACACCTGGGGCATGGCCGCGCTGACCACGCTCTGTTATTCCTTGCTGATGAAATTCTATGTGCCGCTGCCCATGCGCAACGGTCAACCTGCCGCCATGGGCAGCTTGCATGACATGGGCAGCATGAATCACGACATGGGCGGGATGACCCAGGAAAATATCTTCAACCTGCATGTGCTGGGCATGTGGCTGGGATTCGTCCTGAGCGCTGCCATAATCGCCTGGTTCGTGGTGCAGATGGCGCAGGCGATGCGCAGCCGGGACGAAATGCTGGCGCGCGTGCGCGAAGAGATACTGCGCAACGAACGCATCGTGGCGCTCGGCACGCAGGCGGCAGGCGCCGCTCACGAGATGGGTACGCCGCTTTCAACCATGGCGGTGGTGATCGGGGAATTGCAGCATGATTCAGTTGACCAGCCTGCCTTGCATGACAGCCTGGCCATCCTCGACGAACAGGTGCGGGGCTGCAAACGCATCCTCGACAAGATCCTGGCGAACGCGCAGGACAGCGGCGCGGCTTCGCCGCAAGCGGTGGATGAGCTGATGGCAGGGGTGCTGGATGAATGGCAATTGCTGCGTCCCGCAGCACCCTATCATTATCGCTGCAGCGGGATTCAACCCGCTCCACTTCTCAACACCGATGTGACACTGCGCGCCGCGCTGATGAACCTGCTCAACAACGCGGCGGATGCCAGTTCGCAGGCCATCGAGATACATGCTCACTGGGACACCTCAAGTTTCAGGCTGGAGATCCGCGACCACGGCCAGGGGTTGAGCGACGAGGCGGCGCGCAAGGCCGGCTCGGCATTTTTCACCACCAAGAAAGAGGGGCGCGGGCTGGGCCTGTTCCTCGCCAACGCGACCATCGAACGCATGGGCGGCGCGGTGCGACTGTTCAACCACGAAGAAGGCGGCGCGATCACCGAGCTCACGTTGCCTGTCGTCGGGGCTAGCACATGACCCAGCAACGCGAAGAGTTGGCCTCGCTGTTACTGGTGGATGACGATATCACTTTCTGCAGGGTATTGAGCGCAGCCCTGGAAAAGCGCGGCTTTGCCGTGACGGTGGCGCATGGCGTGGAAGAGGCGATGCCGCTGGCGGAAGAGTCCCTGCCGGAATTCGCCGTTGTCGACCTGAAAATGGGCGGCGCGTCGGGCCTGTCGCTGGTAAAGACATTGCACGACCTCGACCCGAACACGCGCATCGTCGTGCTGACCGGCTATGCCAGCATCACCACCGCAGTCGAGGCGATCAAGCTGGGCGCGACGCAATATCTTGCCAAGCCGGCCAACGCCAACGAGATCGTCGCAGCCTTCAGCCACGAACCCGACGGCAATGCGCCGCTCAAGGCGCAACCCACCCAGATCGGCAACCTGGAATGGGAACATATCCAGCGCGTGCTGCACGAGCACGACAACAACATCTCGGCCACTGCGCGTGCGCTCAACATGCACCGCCGCACCTTGCAGCGCAAACTCGCCAAGCCACCGTTGCGCTCGGATTGAACAACTTCAATCGGGTATCTTATTCGGGTCGCAGCTGGTTTACCCAACATTTGAATCCGGCAGCCTTGGGCATCTGGCGCATATCCGGTTTGATCCAGGCCTTTTTGCTGCTCAGTGTGGTCAACACTCCGGCTAGCGAGTGAAATTCTCTCCACAATTCACCGGCCCGCCGTTATTGCAGGACATCTGGAAGTTATTGGGATCAATATGGTTGAGCATGCACTGGAAACCGGGGTTGCCGTTGATCATCAGGTTAGGGTTGTCTGACATGGCGGTAAATCCGGTTACCGTGAAGGTGGTCGGTCCATTGCTGCCAAGGGGATTCAGTTCGACCTGGTTGAGTCCCACCAGTACCAGGCCAACGGGTCCCGCGATATTGCAGCTCCCGCTCCCGTTGTAGTCGGGGGGTGACGCGTTGGCAACGAACGGGTGAACCGGGCCGCCACCGCCACCACCGCCGCCACCGCCGCCACCGCCACCGCCGCCGCCACCGCCACCGCCACCGCCACCGCCGCCACCACCGCCGCCATTCAAATTGGTACTGAACAGGCCACCACTACCATCCAGCGGATCGACGCTCTCGGGGTCGAATATCTGCCCGCTGGCATTGGCGTCGAGCGACTCGGTATAGAGTAGCGATATCTTGCGTTTCGTCTTCGGGTTGTTGCACTTCTTGATGCAGTCGATGAGCTGTTGCCGCAGGTCGCGCAGCTTCGCCTTGTCCTGCTCGATTTTGTCATCAAGATCATCGGCAGCCTTTTGCGCCTTGTCCATGGCGGCCTGCTTGTCGGCAATCTCCCTGTCCAGCGCGTCCTTGTCTGCCTTGATCTGCTCGGTACTCTTCTTCTTGACCTGGCGTGTGGAGGTCTTGCCATCTGCCGTGGTGGTGGTGATGGTCAGCATGCCGTCACCGGTATCCACCGCGCTGGTGGTTGTACCAGTGGACGGGTCATAGCTTTCGGCTGAATCTCCTGTGCCGCTGTCGAGCTGGCTTTGCAGTCCGCGCGCCGTGTCTTTCATCTTGCGCAGGTCGTCCTTCTGCTTGTCCAGCGCAGCCTTCTGGTCAGCGGCCGCCTGTTCGTCGTTGGCGATGGACTTTTCCATGGCGCCTATCTCGTCGGCAAGACCCTGGCATTCGGGGCATGGGTTGTCCACAGTCCAATGCGGCTTCGGCGGTGCGGGGGGCGGCGGTGGCGTTGGCGCTGGCGGTGGAGCGGACGTGCCGCCGCCAGCGCCAACGCCAGCGGTGCCACTATCTGTACTGGAACCGCCGGTTTCGGGTGGCTGCGGTTCCGGATTCTGTTTCGGCGGCGGCACGTCGTCCCATGGCACCACATGTCCGGCTGCATCGTATGCGACGCTAAATCTGCCATTCAGTTTGCAGCATTTGGCCTCGACCTTGTACTTGGCCGGTTTGCCGGCCACATATACACCGCGGCTGCCGCGTATTTCGATGCTGACCGGCACCTCGAAAGTAACAAAGCCCCAGACAAGGTCACCGGTTCGGTTGCACGGCCCCTTGAGGCGGAAGGTAAAACGCACCTTGCCGGCAGAACCCGCGCCCGGTGCATTCGGGTCCTTGAACCAGTCCGCATCGCTGTTACCGTCGTCCCATTCCGAGGACTCGGTCTTGGCGTCGATCAGTGATTCACGAAGATTGTTATAGGCGTCGACAAGGTCTTCGCCGGGCACTTTTATATCGAACGCCTGGCGCAGGCACTCGGCAAATTCCGAGGCATCCCTTGACTTTGCCGCACACTGGGTGATCTTGAAGCCGTTCTCGACGCTGGACGGAATGTCGCCGAGCATGCCGAAGACCTGGCCGACGCCGTCGAACACCGCGTTGCTGACTGCGGTCACCGCATCGCCGCTCCACTTGGCGAGCAGCGAATTGTGCGCGGCGATCAAGGCCTTTTTCGGACACTCCGGTCCCTGCAGGTCGTAGCGTATGACCTTGATGTCGGCGCGCACCTGCGGAATGATCTGCGCGAGCACCGTGTCGATGTCGCCCGCCCGGGCGTGCAGCGAAATCATCATGAGCATGCATAGTGACAGCAGTGCCGGGATAATGCCTGTCCTGGTCTTTGCCATGGCTCAATCCTCCTGCAGTACGCCAAGGTGCCAGCGCATGCGGCTGGACGGATAAACGGTGCGTCCACCACCGTTGGGATCGTCCCACGACAGCCTCGCGCGCAGGTCAACGATGCAGCGTGCCAGCCACGCGCCGCCATCGGTGCGTTGCCAGGGCAATACGCGGATGGATTCGATGGCATCGATATCGAGTTCGACGTTGTCCGCCTTGTGACGACTGCGAGCCACAGCGTCGAGCAGTGCCGCACGATTGGGAAAATCTTCGGCGAGGTAATCTTCCAGCGTGGTATCGGTGTAGTGTTGCGCCAGTTCCCGGGTGAATTGTTCGCATTCGGCGCGGTCCACCGCTGCGGGTGCGCCGGCGGGCTGTGATGTCGAAGCCTGCCCGTCCTGTGCGCCGATGATCGGGACGATCCGTCTTCCCTCGAAGCCGGCAGCACCGCACGGTGTCATCAGTGCGAGCAGTAGAAGTGTTCGAACCAGTTTAATGTACATGTCTGTCTTCCTCCAGACCATGGTTCAGAACGGTGATGCCCCCCGGAATCCATCCTTGAGGGGAAGGCGCCGGCCTGACAGTTCGATCTCGATGACGATCTGGCCATCGGTTCTCTGTGGTATGCCCATGCGCAGGGTGCCACCGTCGTTCCATTGTACCATTCGCGTGTAGCGGCCAGTGGTCAGGTCGTGCAGCAGATTGGGATCGGCATCATCTCCTTCGGCATATTCACGGTCCGGGCTGCCGGCACGGCGCACGCACAGAGCGCGCACCTCCTCATACAAGCGCATGACATCCGTGACGCTGCTTTGCGGCAAGGGCTCCACCAACACGTGCATTTGCTCCAGCGTGCCGTTGGCGGAAAACACCAGCAGGCCGCGTTGCGATGCGTAGATGGACGGCAGCAGGGTTGCGAATACCACCAGCCGATCCGGCGCCGGTGCGCGCGTCAAAGCTCCGGCGTCGTGCAATTCCGCCTCGATCTGCTTGCGCGGCGTCCCTGCCTGCCACTGCAGGGCGTCGATGCTGGGTAAAGTTGCGCATCCGTGCAGCAATACGCAGGCAAACAACTGCGCCAATGGGAAGCTGTATCTGCCTGCGGTTTCGCGCACCCCGTTCATCGGTCGTCGCCAAATTGATAGCGATACCGCAGGCTAAGGCGCTGTGTCTCGGTATGCATGGCTGTTGCTGGCGAGCGCAGGTCGTCGTTCAGTTCCAGGCTGAACCGGTGTGGTCCGTGTTCCCAGCTCCAGGACAGTCGCCGGGTCTGGTTGCTCAGGTCACTGGTGGTAAGCGCAGTGTAGTCCTGTTTGAGAAAACTCCAGTAAAACTCCAGCTGCTGATGCGCCCAGTGCGCGGTCAGGCGCAGCAACGGGCTGGTAGTGGTGGAGCCCGCGTTTTGCCACTGGTGACGCAGGATCAAGCCGGCACCGGCATCAAACTGCACCGACGTACCAAGGACGCCAGCGACGAAAGCGCGATTGAGGGTGACGCTTTGGTCGATCGAGCGGGTGTCAACGGATCCTGCCACGTATTGCTGGTCATCGCGCAGGTCGAACCGCCAGGATCCGCGCCAGCCGCGCGGGAAACGGTCGCTCACGCCGAGATAGGCATTGCGGTATAGCCGATCGGTCGAGCGATCGGCGGCCTGAATGTCCTGGTACAGCCCGCCGACCTGCAGGCTTAGTTGTGGATGCTGATTCAATGGTAGTCCGGTCCAGGACAGCGCCGCGGTATTGGTGGTCAACTCCATTCCGCGCTCGCGCCCGTCAATAAATCGCTGCAGGCGGCCAAGTATGCTGCCTCCGCCGCCAGTGGTGTAGCGTGCCTGTCCCTCGATGCTGCTGCGGTCGGTGATCAAGCCCACACCGCCGACGGGAGCAAAGCCGGCGCCGGTGCGTTCGGCTCGCAGGCGCCAGGAAAGTGCGCTCGCTGCCTGCGACGCCTGCGCATACAGCGCGACACCATGAACATGCGAACCGCTGACGCTGCCGCTGAGGTTGGCGATCTCACCTTCCAGCAACAGGCTGCCCAGGTGCGTTTCTGCATTGAAGCCCGCGATGGTCTGCTGGAGATCGGCACCCGGTGTCGTACCGTAAACACCGTCACGCACCCGACTGTGAACGAAATTGGCACCTATCAGGGTTTGTCCACCGGACGGCGAATATAACCAGCTCATGCCGGTATGCACGGTGTCGCCGGCGTTGCTGGAGAATGTGTCGCTCCAGCGCGGTTTGGCGATGCCACTGACCAGCAGGATGGACTGCTGAGCGCCATTGTCGCTGCGCGGCTGGAACTCGACGGCCGCGCCGCGCACGGAAGCCTGCAGCGTACGCCGCGAGAGGTTCGCAACGAGATCGCCGGCATCAACACGGTAGGGCAGCGACACATTGCCATTCTCTACCCGGAGGTGTGCGGTACCGAGGATCAGACCGTCGTGACTCAGGTATGGATCTTTGGCGGCGACGGCATCGATATCGGCCTCGATGCGTTGTCCGGGAGTGTTCTGGCAAACCATCGACAGGTTCAGGTGGTTGGAGGCAAACCAGCCCTCGTGCGGCCAGGAACTGGCGGAAGGGTCACCGTTTATATTGTAATAGTCGATGCGCGTTTCGTCGGAGCCATGCCAGGCGATGGTTTCACTTGCCTGTGCGCCGCGCAACGCCACTCCTTCCAAAAGGACAAGTGCAAGGCATAGCTGCCAATATCCATCGCTGATGTTGCGAACCGGCATGGCGTCTCCGGTGATGGTGATCGGTTGCAAAATGGCGCACCATCATGTTAGTCGAATATGGCCACCTGCGAAAGCATCAGAGCGCAAAAAGATTTCTTTGCTGGTTGGATGAGTGATCTAAAACATAAATGTGCAAGGTAATCAGAACGCGTGATCCTGCAGGAATCATCAGGGCAGGCTCACTCCGGATATGCGATTCTTTCCGGGCCGATTATTTCGAGCAAAGGTCCCAGGTGCTTCTCAAAATGTTTCCAGCGTGCAACGGAGGTTGAGTAGATCGGTTTGCGAACTTGCGTCACACTGGAGGTGCGGACGGCGCGCTTGCTCTCGTGAAAATTGAGGCAGGCCGGATCCCATGGCAGTCCCAGATAGTCCAGCAATCGCCTGGCTTCATGCTCAGGGTCGGCAACCATGTCCTCATAGCGCTGGTCGAGTATCCGCCCCGGTGGCAGGACGCTGTGCCAGTGTTGCATGAATTTCCTGTAACGCAGGTAATGCCTGCCCAGGGTGCCGAGATCGTAACTGTACTCATGGCCATGGGAAAATCGCAGGGCATGGCAGGACAAACAGGTATCCATCGGGTCGCGCATGGCGTGGATGATCTTCGCATTGGGCAGCATCAAATGCAGCCACCCCAGATATTGGTAGTTGCTGGGCATCTTGTCGGTGATGTAACGGGCACTGGGCGCAAGTTTCCATACCTGGTCAAGATATTCCTGCCCAAGCTCGCGCAAGGCAATTTGCGTTGGTCCGCAATCTGCAATATCGAGGGAGAGAAACTTTGCCTGGGAGGCCAGTTCGCCCAATGTGGCGAGTTCCTCGGCGCCGAAAATATCCGCATGGCTGGAAAGGATCTGTTCGATCAGCGTTGTGCCGGAGCGGGGCATGCCCACGATGAATACCGGTATTCGTTCGTCAGGAACGGCTGGCAGGGAATCCGCAAGGGCAGCGCATTTGATGAACAAGTCGGCGGTAAAAAGGCTGCATGACTTTTCCAGGAAGCTGTCGTTCTCCTCCTCATTAAAGGGATGCCCCTGAAAATGGAGCCGATTCCCTTCTTCATAGGCGCTAAAGGATTTGTCGTATTGACCGATGCTTTCCATAGCCTTGCCCATGGCAAAATTCAGCCTGACGCGATCTTCAACCGGCAGCGATTCGCGTTTGGCATAAACTTCATCCAGTCGATAGTAGCGGGGATCATCCTGCCGGTAAGGTAGATACATGAGGGCCGCAGTCAATGGCTTTGCCTGGCCCGGAGCCAGCTCTATTCCCCTGTTCAGCGATGCTTCTGCCTCGGCCATTCTGCCCAGATTCATCAACATCGTACCCAGGTTGCTGTGCGCATCGGCATACCCGGGATCAAGCTCCAGCGCCCGGCGGATGCTCGCAACGGCATCGTCAAGTTGTTTGAGGTCCCGGAAGACAAGTCCCTTGTTGTTATGAGCCTCGGCGTAATCAGGGTTGGCGGCAAGTGCCTTGTCGAACGCTGTCATTGCATCGGAAAAATCGGATCGTTCTGCAGCGATCAACCCCAGGTTCAGCCAGGATTCTGCCGAGTCCTTATCCAGCGAAACTGCACGCAGGCTTATTTCCTTTGCCTCATCGAGTTTCATCTGCCTGATCAATGCGGCAGACAGGTTGGTCAGGGTCGATACCCGGTCTGGAACAAGTTTCAGGGATTCGCGAAATTTTCCTTCGGCCGATAAATAATCTCCGTTTTGCAGATCATTCAATCCGTCAAAGAACAAGGTCTTGGCTGATTCAAAGTTATCCATGGCGTGATGGTAAGAAAGTATTCCGGTTTCAGCAAACTGGCCGCCAATCGGGGTGTCGATCATACCTCCCGGTTGAATATCCCTGCACGTGCATGACAACAACATCTCGGCCACAGCACGCGGGCTCAACATGCTTCGTCGCACTTTCAGCGCGAACACGCCAAGCCGTCGTTACGTTCGGATTGAAATATTTCCAGCTCGGGTAGTGATTCCGGTCCATGGAAGCTGCTTTGCCGGATATGGAACTCATCGGCATGCGAAGCATTTACTGTTCTCGCCAATATTGGCTAAACTGAAGGTCATATCAATAAATTAACCTGTTGCGCCAGGAAGCGCCAACATTTATCAATGTCAACTTTTCTTCCCCTCGACATCAGGCGGTTGGTGCCATATCTGCTTCTGCTTGCAGGTATGGCGGTGGCGACAGGAGCCTATCTGCAGGTTCTCGATACGCCTTTTTTGTTCGATGACAGCGCCTATATCACTGGTAATACAAGATTATCAGGGTTGCATGTGGCCGATTTGTGGCGGCTATTTGTCGAGCCCTATAACCCCTACGAATTTTTGCCCCTGCGTGACTTCTCCTATTGGGTCGATCTTAAGCTGTATGGACGATCGCCATCAGCATTCCGAATCCACAACATCCTGCTGTATCTTGCCTGCTGCCTGTTCCTGTTTGGCGCCACGCGCAGCTTATGGTGTCGTCTTCGCCCTGTTGCAGCCGCCAGCGCGACATGGGTTGCAGTCTCGGTTACGGTGATATTTGCAGTTCACCCCGCGCATGTAGAGGCGGTGGTGTGGGCGAGCGGACGCAAGGACGTATTATCGGGAATGTTTGCCATGCTCGCGCTCTGGCTAGCCAGCAGTGCGATGCGGGAACGTGGTTTGTCCATTCCTCATGCCATAGCAGCTTTGCTGATGCTGTTGGCAGCGATTTTCTCAAAGGCGACGGCCGTGGCCGTCGCCCCGATCATTGCCCTGCTCTGGTTGATCTTATGGCGAGATATTCCGGGCAACTTGCGTCGCTACACCACGTTGCTATGGCCTTCAGCTTGTTTATTCGTGGCGTTCTGGGCGGCCAAGGTATTTGTCGACAAAAGTCTTATAAAAGACCCGGCATATCTTGGCGTTGAAACGATCGACAGGACACTGTCCATATTGGGATGGTTTGCCCGGCTGGCTATCAGCCCGGAGGGCAGACATTCGTTTTACCCTGTATTTGACGAGTCCCGATTTTCTTTGATGGCAGCCTTCGGGTTGGTTGTCCTGCTGCTTGTGGTTGGAGGGGTTGTAATCAGTTTGCGCAAACGGGATTTTGCGATAGAGGGATTCGCTCTGTTTTCATTTGCATTGCTTTGCATTCCCTATTTTCAAATCATTCCCTACCGTACCTATTCGCTTGTGGCGGATCGTTTCCTGTTCCTGTCGGTGTGGCCTGTCATCTTGTTGGGTGTTTCATTGGCATGGCGGTTAAGTCTGCTCCCCCGTGCGGTAGTGCTGCTCGTCTTCGCGTTGCCGCTCTGTTATCAAACCATTGTTCGACCTCGTGACTGGAAAAGTTACGACGCATTGATCGAGGCTGATGTGCGCGCTTATCCCGGCCACTACATTCCTGCCATATACAAGGCCATGACCATTCAGTTGCCCAATGCCTTGTTCAATGAAGCGTATGTTACCGTGAGCGCCGTTAAGGACGTCCAAATCCGGGAAATGCTGCAAAAAGAACTCTATGCGAATCACGCAGTTTTTATTGAAGCTGTGGAGACAGGAAATCCGGGAGTGGCAATAGCCCGCATAAAGGATTTTGAATCAGCACTGCAACAGCCCCCTGAGCAGATCAAATGGAACCCGCCGGTGAGATGGGCATGGGAAAGAAGTCGAACTACTGTTTCATACCTCTGGAGATATTTGGCATCCCGGTTTCCCGGTAACGAGGATGTGCGTAAGAACGCTGTCACATGGATGGAACGACATTGAGTATGGATGGATAATTTTCTTCCCGGCGCCAGGCTATGCAGCTATCGAGGAATCCTGTGCGAGGTTACATCCGGGACCGAAATGCCGGATTTCGGCAAGCTGCCGCTTGTCGATTTTTCGAAATCCGCCCGATGGTGTTGGGTGTGTACCCCCGGTTTTGCTAATGTTCAAGCACAGTAATTCGATTGCAGGAGCGAAAAATGAGATACCACAATGGCGTGTTACATCCTGAGCAGGACTCCACCCTCAGAATGAGGCCTTTATCAGAAAAGCGCGAACTGACGTGGGATGAATATGTCCCTTTTGTCATTCTGGGCTTCCTGATAATGGGCCTGATCATGACCGGCCTGCTGTTCATTTGATCCGGTACGGTTAGCGATTCATTCCGCAAGCTCGGCGCTTTTTGCCGCGATGCAATCTATCAGGTCGTGCCAGGATTTCGTAAAGGATTCGGCGCCTTCGCGCTGCAGTCTGGCGGCCAGCGCTTCATCATCGATACCTTCGCGGGTGAATTCCGCGATCACCGCCTCCACCATCTCGGCATTCACCGTATCGACCGGCAGCACGTCGCTGACCTTGCCGTGTTCGGCGAAGGCGAGCAGCGTCTTTTCGGGAATGGTATTGACCGTATCCGGTGCGGCCAGTGCTTCGACGTACAGGGTGTCCGGCGCTGCCGGATCCTTGGTGCCGGTGCTGGCCCACAGCAGGCGTTGCGGCCTGGCCCCGGCAGCGGCGAGTTTCTGCCAGCGACTCGATGCCAGCAGCGCACGGTAGGCGATGTAGGTGCGCATGGCGATGGCGATGCCAAGGCGGTTGTTGCGGAACCCGGCCTGCGCCTTGTCCTTCACCGCCACATCCCAGCGACTGACAAAGATCGACGCCACCGACGCGATGCGCGGATCGAGGCCGGCGGCGATGCGCCGCTCGATGCCGCGCATGTACGCTTCAGCGGCGGCAACATAGTGCTCGCGCGAGAACAGCAAGGTGACGTTCACCGGTACGCCGGCGAAGATGGCTTCCTCGATCGCGGGTATGCCTGCCGGGGTGCCGGGTATCTTGATGAACAGGTTCGGGCGTTGCGCGCGCGCATGCAGTTGCGTCGCCGCCTTGATGGTGCCGGCGGTGTCGTCCGCCAGCAGGGGTGATACTTCCAGCGATACCCAGCCGTCGATGCCGTCGCTAGCATCATGGGCCGGACGGAACAGGTCGGCGGCGCGGGTCAGGTCCTCCAGCGCCAGTTCGAAGAACAGTGCCTCGCCTGACTTGCCGGCATGCGCCTTGGTGCGGATCGCGTCATCGTAGAAATCGCCATTCTTGACGGCATGCTCGAAGATGGTCGGATTGGAGGTCAGTCCGGTTACGGAAAGGTCGCTGATATAGCGGCGCAACGCGCCGCTGTCCAGCAGTTCGCGCGTGATGTTGTCGAGCCAGAGACTCTGGCCGAGTTCGTGCAGTTGCTGTGTGGCTTTCATCATGCCTCCTGTACAGATGTTATTTCGCGGGTACCGGGTTGTGCCAGTAGCCGTCTGTTTCTATCAGTGCATCGGCCTGCTTCGGCCCCCAGCTGCCAGGTTTGTAGCGGTGCGATGGATGGTGAGTTTCAAGCACCGGATCGACCACTGCCCAGGCAGCCTCGACCGCATCCTCGCGGGTGAACAGCGCGCCTTCGCCGGCCATGGCGTCACCCAGCAGCCGTTCGTACGGTGTTTGCTCCACCCCTTGATCGTCCAGCAGGAACAGTTCGCGCTGGTCGCCGATGAACTCCTTGCCGGCGCGCTTGACGCGTGCGGCGAGGGCAACGGCAGAGGTGGGAGAGAGGCGGAAGCGCAGGTAATTGGCACGCCCCTTGCCCGGCGCCGAGTCGTCGAACAGCCGTTGCGGCGGCGGCTTCAATTCCACCAGCACCTCGGCTACGGTGGTGCCCAGGCACTTGCCGGAACGCAGGTACCACGGCACGCCTTCCCAGCGCCACGAGTCGATGTACAAGCGCAGCGCGCAGAACGTCTCGACATCCGAGTCCTTCGCTACGCCATCTTCCTTGCGGTAGCCGCTGTACTGGCCGCGCACCACGTCATCCGGCCGCAGCGGGCGCATGGCCTGGAACACCTTGGCTTTCTCGGCGTGCACGGCGCCATAACCCTGATAGGCCGGCGGCTCCATCGCCAGCAGCGCGACGATCTGGAACAGGTGGTTCTGGATCACGTCGCGCAGGCAGCCGGCGCTTTCGTAGAACGCGCCGCGTCCCTTGACGCCGAAATCCTCGGCCAGCGTGACCTGCACGCTGGCCACGCAGTTGCGGTTCCAGATCGGCTCGAGGAAGGAATTGGCAAAGCGGAAATAGAGGATGTTCATGATCGCCTCCTTGCCGAGATAGTGGTCGATGCGGAAGATCGAGTCTTCGGCAAATACCGATAGCGCGATGCGGTTGAGTTCGCGCGCGGAGGCGAGGTCGCGCCCGAACGGTTTCTCGACGATCACGCGCGCCTGCTCGGCAAGCCCTGCAGCGCCGAGCCCCTGGATCACCGTGGCGAACAATGAGGGCGGGATGGCGAGGTAGTGCGCCGGACGCCGCGCCTTGCCCAGCGTCTGCTTGAGTGCCTTGAAAGTGGACGGGTCGTTGTAATTGCCGCTCACATATCGGAGCAGGGAAAGAAAATGTTCGAACGCATCCCGGTCTTCGATCTTGCCGGCTTGCCGGATGCTGTCGGTTGCGCGCTTCTTCAGTTGCGCAAGGGTCCATTTGGAGGAAGCGACGCCGACCACCGGCATGTTGAGCGCGCCGCGCCTGGCCATCGCATACAGCGCCGGGAAGATCATCTTGTGCGCCAGGTCGCCAGTCACGCCGAATATCACCAGTGCGTCTGCAGGGGTTGTGCGGCTATCGGGATTGCTGATCATGGCGTTCCTTTTTTATTGTTATCTCCGTTCCCTCCCCCTTAAAGAGGAAGGAGCAAAACGAAAACCAGCCGCCTTGCGGCTCAAGATTTCATGCATCAATATTCACCACCCAGCGCCCTCAATCGCGCCCGCAGCGACTCGATCTCGTCCAGCAATTCCAGCGCCAGCGCGGCGCCGGCAAGGTCGATGTCCAGGTCCCGCTGCAGGCGCAAGGCGGTGCGCGCGCGGTGCAGGCTGGCGCCGCCGAAACGCCAGCGCACCGGTTCCCGTTCCAGCGGCTCCAGCACGCCAAACTCCACCAGTTCGACGATGCGTTGTTCGGGAACGACACAGGCGCGGCACAGATCGGCCAGCGTCAGCTGCGTTTGCTCTTCCAGTATGCAGATGGAAACTTGCGGTAGATTATTTTCAGTGGTCATCTCTCACACTCCCATTTTGGCGCGCGGATTGAAATTAAGTTCCTGTGCCATTTTCCGGTACAGGTCCTTCGCTGTTTCGCTATCGGCCGGCGGCAACGCGATGGTCAGCATCACATAGCAGTCGCCGGGCGGGTCGCCGGGCAGGCCGCGTCCCTTGAGCCGCAGTTTGCGCCCGGCAACCGAGCCTTCCGGTATCTTGAGTTCCAGTATGCCGCCAAGTGTCGGTACCTTCACGGTTGCGCCCAGTGCCGCCTCCCAGGGTGTCACCGGCAGGTCTAGATAAACATCGCGACCATCGACCCGGTAAAGCGGGTGAGGCTTGAATTCGATCTCGAGATAGAGATCTCCCGCCTTGCCTTCTCCGCTGCCGGGGCTGCCCTGTCCGCTGAGCCGGATGTGCTGGCCTTCGCGGATTCCCTTGGGGATGGTCACGTTGAGGACGCGTTCCCGGGTGAGGACATGGCCCTGCGCATCCATGCCGGGCACATGCAGCGTGATGGCGCGGGTCGCACCATGATACGTATCTTCGAGGTCAATGAGCACCTTGGCGTGGTGGTCCCGTCCCTTGGCATGGAATGCAGCGTGTGCATTTGCGTCCTGGCGAAATCCCTGGCCGAACAGGGAAGAGAAGAAATCGCTATAGTCTGCCCCATCGCCACCGCCGAAACCACCGCCGCTGAATTCGAAACCCGCATTCCAGTCCGGTGGCGGGCGAAACTCCTGGCCGCCTTTCCAGTTGGCGCCGAGCTGATCGTAAGCTGCGCGTTTTTCCGCATCCTTCAGTACCTCGTAGGCTTCGCCCAATTCCTTGAAGCGAGCTTCCGCATCGGCTTCCTTGCTGACATCCGGATGGTATTTTCGCGCCAGCTTGCGGTAAGTGCGCTTGATCTCGTCCTGGGTGGCATCGCGCGCGACCCCCATGATCTTGTAGTAGTCCTTGTATTCCATTTGGCCAGTCTCCTGAAAAATCCATGGTGTTGCCGTTAGCGATCCATATTGAGCCGGCAATTGAAAATTCAATCGCCAGGTTCGCGTTGCCAGCCTCCGGCCTGCCGGTAAAACATCGCCAACTGTCGGTGTACGCCGGGAAAGCAGTCTCTCAATATCTCCGGGGCAGTATAGAAATACTCGCTCGCTACGGCAAAAAATTCCGCCGGGTTGGTGGCGGCATAGGGATTGATACCGGGTGACTGTCCGGTCGCTAGCTGCCGGCGCAGCGCTGCATAAGCCGCGCCAAGATCCGCTGCCCACTTGTTCCGGTCCATTCCCCTGCGCAATGGCGGCATGCCATTGGCTACGCCATTTCTGCCGTCGAGCTTGTGAGCGAACTCGTGCAGTACTACATTGCGGCCGGCCAGGGTCTGGGAGCTGTCACGCACCACGTCTTCCCAGGACAACACCACCGGGCCGCGCAACCAGGACTCGCCCGTCAATACACTGGCGTCGTTATGCACCAGCCCCATGGCATCCTTCTGTTCGTGGTTGACCCGGAATGCACCGGGATAGAGGATGACTTCCACCCAGTTGTCAAAGTAATCGATATCCAGATCCACGATCAGCAGGCACGCTTGAGCAGCCACCACCACGCGCATCGGCAGGGTCACTTCCAGGCCTTGTGCGCCGTTGATCGATTTGCTGTGCAGGAACCACGTCGTCAGCTCGCGCAGGCGCGCGAGCTGGATCGAATCCAGTCCCTGCAACACCGCGAGCTGTCGCGTTGCGGCGTGCCATATATCATGCGGTATCGGATCGCGCCGTAATATCCGGCGCATGTTCCAGCGCCGCAGCATCTTGCCTGGTGAAGGAAATCTCATCGGTTGATGTGTCGGACTGGATTACACCACGGTGCCGACCAGCGAGCCGACGCCGGCAGTCAGGCCCATCGCCAGTGCACCCCAGAACGTGACACGCATCACCCCTGCCGCCACGCTTGCGCCGCCCGCATACGCAGCCAGTCCGCCCAGCAGCGCCAGGAATCCGAGCGAAGTTATCGCGACGACAGGGATCAGGCTCGCATGGGGTGCCAGTATCACGACCAGCATCGGCATCGCCGCGCCGACCGTGAAGGCAGCGGACGATGCCATCGCAGCCAGAATCGGTCGTGCACTGAACGCGGCGGAGATGCCCAGTTCGTCGCGGGCATGCGCGCCAAGCGCGTCGTGCGACATGAGTTGCCGCGCGACCTGCTGCGCCAGCGCAGGTTCGAGTCCGCGGCTGACGTAGATTGCCGCCAGTTCCTTGTGCTCGCCCGGGTAGTCTGCTTCAAGCTCCCGGCGTTCCAGGCTGAGTTCTGCCTGTTCGGTATCGGCCTGCGACTGCACCGACACATATTCGCCGGCAGCCATCGAAATGGCGCCCGCAACCAGGCCGGCGCTGCCGGCGATCAGGATCTCTGCATGCGTCGCATGCGCGGCGGCGACACCGAGCAGCAGGCTCGAGGTGGAAACGATGCCGTCGTTCGCACCCAGTACCGCCGCACGCAGCCAGCCGATACGGTGCGTGCGATGCCGTTCTTTTTTTTGTAAAGGCATGCTGCGGCTTCCCGGCGCGCCGCTCATTCCAGCCGCGTTGCAGTCAGGATACAGTTTCGCATGATGGCAACACCTGTTCCAACCCGGTTTGGTGCATGCTGACCGCCTTAATCATTGCGATCGCGGTCGTGCCGTTGATGTTGCTCGCGCCTTGAGTCATTGTTTGGTTGTTGCCCCTGCTGGACAGGTTGCTGCGTTCTGGCCGGGGCATTGTGGTTTCCCGGTCCCTGAAAATGTCTCCGTACTTCGGGATCCCTTGGCTGATACCGGTAATTGCGCTGGATGATCTGCCGTTGCCGCTCGACTTGCTGCGGATATTTCTTGCCTGAATAGTGCCGCTGGTAGGTCGGGAGCGGGGCAGGCCGCGGGGCAGCCCTGCGGTTCCACCTGTCCCAGCCATCCCTGTGCCGTTCCCAACCACGACCCCAGTGATCCCCCCAGCGCGGCGACGCATTCAGGCGCCAGCCGCGGAAGAATGCAGGGGGAGAGCGGTAATAGCGCACCGGCACGCGCAGGATGAATAGCGGCACATACTCCGGCTCCACAAGTTCCCAGGGACCGTTGTACCAGGAACTGGTATACCAATAGTCATCCTGGAAAAGCCAGTACATGCCATCATAAAAAAACAGGTTCGCATCTACCCTTGGTGCGTAGTAGACCGGATAACCCGGTACAACGGTGAATTGCGGGTATACCGGCAGGTTGACGCCGATGCTTACGTTCGGCAGTCCGATGCCGATGCTCACCTGGGCGTTTGCAGCAGATACAGAGCCAAGCAGCAGCCCCAGCAAAATCGGTGCATGAAGAAATTTAAACATGATGTGATTTCCTTTCAGAATTTCCGGTCGGGGTCATTGTTGCCGACGGCATGCGACCAAAACCCTGACATTGCAAATACTGCCAGTGCATGCTCGGTCGCTTGTGCACAGTACTGCATGACTGGCTGACATATTCCTGCTCACTCGCGTGTTATGTGCTCGTTCTCGATGCTGACCCGGTCCCCGACACGCAGATCGCTGACGAGTGGTTGCGTCATTGTCACGTGCTGCCCGTTATCCAGCTTCACCCGGATGCGATAGGTTTCCGGCTGCGAGTCGGTCTTTGCCGTCTCGTTCGCGTCCGTCGTGTCGTCTCCCACGGTGCCGGCCTGGTCGATATTGCCGCGCTCCATCTCGATGGATTCGATCTCGCCGTGCGGGACTGTGGGCTCGTATTCAAAACTGGAAGACGAAGACAGCGGCTCTTCAGACCCGGTGTTCGCGCAACCGCTCACCAGGGCAGCTGTGGCAATAAGGGCGGTGGCAACAATTCTGGCTGGTTTCATTGGTACTCCTGATTGGATGGGGTAAATTCTGGTTGATCGAATAAGGTCTGCGCAGGGCAGGTGACAGTGTACAACCGGTAATGACTGTGTGTGAAGGAAGGTACATGGTTCGCCTTCCCCAGGCAATATATCATATGGCTGAAACGAGCCGACAAAGTTCCGGAAGCGAGGCGCGCAAGTCAGCATCGCGCAGTTTCCCGCGCTGTGAGTCGGGAGCGAATCTTGCATTACACCGCGCCTGCAAGCCGGTGTGGTGAATGCCGCGACCATTGGCGAAATGATCTGGCTGCAAAGGGAAAAGGTCGGCAACCGGCAGCAGTTGCTCCCCTGCATGTGTTTGCGTTCCAATTAGGTGAGATAATCAATGCCGATGACTTGAAAGCCAAACATGAAATCCCTGGAAAATCTTTTTGAAGGCACCTTGTGGAACAGCCGTTTCGTGATTCTGACTGCGGTGGTGGGCAGCCTGCTGGCAGGGTTCGCCATTTTCTACATGGCGACGGTGGATGTGGTGTATCTGGTGATACACGCCTTGAATTACGCCAACCCCGACATGGCCGACGATGCGCGCAAGGCGTTGCACGACAGTACCGTCACGCACATTGTCGAGGTAGTGGACGGTTATCTGCTGGCGACCGTGATGCTGATCTTCTCGCTCGGCCTGTACGAGCTGTTCATCAGCGACATCGACCAGGCAAAGGAAGACAAGCGCGCATCCAGCAAGATCCTGGTGATCAACAGCCTGGACGACCTGAAATCGCGCCTGGCCAAGGTGATCCTGATGATCCTGATCGTTACCCTGTTCGAGGAAGCGCTGAACATGAAACTGAGCACGCCGATAGACCTGCTCTACCTGGGCGGCAGCATCGCTCTGATCGCATTGGCGCTGTACCTGTCGCATGCGGCCGAGCACGATCCCGGCGAACATGCCGGCGCAGATGAGCAGCGTGAGGAGTCGCATTGATGCGCCGGGTACGCGCGCTGCTGGCATGCTGCCTGCTGTTGTTCGCGGCAGCCGCTGCTGCCGGAGATTTCACCTTCAAGGATACAACCGGGCATACGCTCAAGCTGTCGGATTACCGCGGCAAGTGGGTGCTGGTGAATTTCTGGGCGACCTGGTGCGCGCCGTGCCGGGAAGAGATCCCGGAGCTGGCAGACCTGTACAAGGCGCACAAGGACAAGGACCTGATGGTGATCGGTGTGGCGATGGAATACCCGGAACCTAAGTTCGTGCTGGATTTCGTCAAGGAATTCGCCATGCCTTATCCGATCGTGCTCGGCGATTACAAGATGGCCGGGCAGATCGGCGCGGTCGCGGCGTTGCCGACTACTTACCTGTTCGACCCGACTGGGAAACTTGCCAGTTACCAGCCGGGTCCCGTCACCCGGGAAAGTGTGGAAAATTACCTGCGTGCCGGAAAATAGTCTTCACGCCGCATTGTGCCAGCCGGTTCGGACTGAAGGGATTTTCGACATCCGATGTCATTGCAACAGCATAACTGCACCGCTCCCTGTAAAATCAACACTTCTATCCTGTCCTTATTGACTTGAACATGCGCATCTCACAATTTTTCATCTCCACCCAGAAGGAAGCCCCTGCCGAAGCCGAACTGGTCAGCCATCGCCTGATGCTGCGCGCCGGCTATATCAGGAAACTCGCCAGCGGCCTGTATACCTGGATGCCGCTGGGGCTGCGCGTGCTGCGCAAGGTGGAGGGCATCGTGCGCGAGGAGATGAACCGCAGCGGTGCGATCGAGTTGCTGATGCCGGCCGTGCAGCCGGCCGAGCTGTGGCGCGAGACCGGGCGCTGGGAAGTGTTCGGTCCGCAGATGCTGAAGATCCGCGACCGCCATGACAACGAATTCTGCTTTGGCCCGACGCACGAAGAAGTCATCACCGATATCGCGCGGCGCGAGATCAAGAGCTACCGCCAGCTGCCGCTCAACTTCTACCAGATCCAGACCAAGTTCCGCGACGAAGTGCGCCCGCGCTTCGGCGTGATGCGCGCGCGCGAATTCCTGATGAAGGATGCCTATTCCTTCCACAGCAGTTTCGACAGCCTGGAGCAGACCTACCGCCTGATGTACGAAACCTACAGCCGCATCTTCACCCGCCTCGGCCTTGAGTTTCGCGCGGTGGCGGCGGACACCGGCGCCATCGGCGGCAGCGGCTCGCACGAATTCCATGTGCTGGCCGATTCCGGCGAGGATGCGCTGGCGTTCTGCCCGGATTCGGATTACGCGGCGAACGTGGAACTGGCCGAGGCGCTTGCCCCAGACGTTCCCCGCGCGGACGCCGACAAGCCGATGGAAAAAGTCATCACGCCGGGACAGAGATCGATCGAGGAGGTAGCCGCATTCTTCGGCGTGCCGCAACAGCAGATACTCAAGGCGATCGCCGTGGTGGATGGCGAAGGCGTTTTCACCCTGCTGCTGCTGCGTGGGGATCACACGCTGAACGAACTCAAGACCAGCAAGGTGCTGGGCGAGTTCCGCTTTGCCAGCGAGGACGAGATTCATCGCAACATGGGCTGCCGTGCCGGCTATATCGGCCCGGTCAATACGGCGGTGAGAGTCCTGGTCGACCGTGCCGTCACGGCGATGAGCGATTTCGTCTGCGGCGCCAACGACGATGGCTTCCATTACACCGGCGTGAATTTCGGCCGCGATGTCCATCTGGATGAGGCGAATGTGCATGACCTGCGCAATGTCGTTGCCGGCGATGCCAGCCCGGATGGCAAGGGCAAACTGGAGCTGTGCCGCGGTATCGAGGTCGGCCACATATTTCAATTGCGCACCAAATATTCCGAGGCGCTCGGCGCCGCCTACCTGGACGAGAACGGCAAGTCGCAGGTGATGGAGATGGGCTGCTATGGCATCGGCGTGTCGCGTATCGTGGCAGCGGCCATCGAGCAGAACAATGACGAGCGCGGCATCATCCTGCCGATCGCGATGGCGCCGTTCGCCGTCGCCATCGCGCCCATCGGATACAAAAAAAGCGACGAAGTGCGGGCAGCTGCGGAACGGCTTTACGCCGAGCTTGTCGTACTGGGTGTCGAGGTCCTGCTGGACGACCGCGACGAGCGCCCAGGCGTGATGTTTGCCGACCTGGAACTGATCGGCATCCCGCATCGCATCGTGATCGGCGAGCGCGGCTTGAAGGAAAACATGGTCGAGTACAAGGGCAGGGCTGATGCGGAATCGCAACAGATTCCCTTGCAGGATATCGTCAGTTTCGTACAATCAAGGCTATGAACCAGGCGCACGACATTTTTCAGCGGTTGCTGCAGTCACTGTTGCTGGCGAGCATGTTATTCACCGGCGCAGCTCATGCCGGTAACCAGATCTATACGCCATTGTCAGCCAGCGTGCGCGCAGTCCTGCAGCGCGCTGTCTCGGATCAGGCAGTACCCGACGCGATCTTTGCTTCCAGGCAGGAAGAGCACTTATGGATGGTCGATATGTCGAAGCGCCTGGAAAGACGCATACCCGATCCGGATACCCGGCGGGATTTCCTCAAGACCGTACATTACGAGGCGCGACGCGCAGGACTCGATCCGCTGATGGTATTGGGGTTGGTGGAAGTTGAAAGCGGCTTCAAGAAATATGCGATATCGAGAGCAGGTGCGCGCGGCTTCATGCAGGTGATGCCATTCTGGGTCAAGCAAATTGGCAGGAAAGAGGACAACCTGTTTCACCTGCGCACCAACCTGCGTTACGGCTGCACCATATTGCGCCTGTATCTGGATATGGAAAAAGGCAATCTCTTCCGGGCATTGGGACGCTACAACGGTAGCCTGGGAAGACCCGAATACCCGAATCTCGTGCGCGCCGCCTGGCACAGATTTAACCGGAATGCAGCCGCATTCGGGACCATAAAATCCGCCACGACCAATTACTGATCTGCTCCCGCACTTCTGCCCTCGACCCGAGGGAAAATGTTCCCTTGTATTCAGGCGATCACGGATCGCCTGAGCTGACGCCACGCAAACTTTCAGCCGCAGCAATTCTTCCGCTCGGGAACCCGGACATGATTTGGCTTTCAATATGACGAGAAATGTGGAAAAATCGGGTCATCAGATAAATTAACAGGTGACGGAAATGGTTGACCGCGATGGGTATCGTCCCAATGTCGGTATCATTATCATTAACGCCCAAAACCAGGTTTTCTGGGGCAAACGCGTCAAACAGGATTCATGGCAATTCCCGCAAGGCGGGATACAGCATGGCGAGACACCGGAGCAGGCCATGTACCGAGAATTGCATGAAGAAGTCGGCCTGCAGCCTTGCCATGTCCAGATACTTGGTCGTACCCGCGAATGGATGCGTTATGAGGTGCCGCAGAATTGGGTTAAGCGTGAATATCGAGGCAGTTACAAGGGGCAAAAGCAAATCTGGTTCTTGCTGAGGCTGGTGGGGCGCGACTGCGATGTTAGCCTGCGCGCCTCGGATCACCCCGAGTTCGATGCCTGGCGCTGGAACAAATACTGGATCGAGATGGAAAGCGTGATCGAATTCAAGCGTGGTGTCTATCGACTGGCGCTGAATGAGTTGGCGCGTTTCCTGCCGGCCATACGAAGCATGAGACGCAATCTGGCGCAGCGGCATTTGTCAGGCAGCCATTAGGCAGCATTATTGGTTGTATTGCGCCTGCCGCACCGGCGTTGATCATATCTGGCAGCCGCCATCCGAACTGATTGCAGCGCCTGATTCAATTCCCCGTTTTTGGCCAGTATTGAAATGTCAGGATCGGTGTTCTGGCAGCCGCAAGCGCATCCCGGTGTTCTGCCGGATGTATTGATGAAGCATTTATCGATGCCGGGAAAGTTAGGGGGATCATCCATGCGACACCTGGCATATTGCTTTGGCGGGAATTACCGGCAACATTTTGGCGCATCGATAACTTCGCAATGCTGAATTCCTGCAGGCAACAATTTCAACGCACCTGACATACATGGCATTGCCCAAAGTACTGTTTTCCACCCATTCCCCGCCGAATTACATTCCGCCTCTGGCCTTGTCCGGGCAGCAGATAGTTGTCGGTCCAAAGTACCCTGATGTCGTGGATCCGGGCGGGCAAACGCGATCGATAAAATGCCAGCGTGAATTCGATGTCGCGGCGCTCGTTCGGTCACTGCCCGGGGATCAGCAACCGGAGCTGTTTGTCGCACTGATCGACAGCTATCTGGAATGCGTGCCGCAAAACCTGGATGCCCTGTCTTGCAGAAAGATATTGGTTATCGCGGACACACATCACGGCCGTGCCCCACTCAGCAATTTGCTGGCATATTGTGCTACCGAGCGCTATGACCGCTTCGTCTTGACCCATGATCCTCACCACTTGCACTGGTTTGCCGAGGCCGGGGTGTCGCCGGTTGCGCTGCAATTGAATCTGAATGTACGCGACTATCCGTTTTCGTTAAATTCCCTGCGGCAGCCTGCACTGATCTTCGTGGGACTGTACAAGCATCATCCGCGGCGGGTGAGGTTGCTCAATGCGCTTGTACAGGCGGGGATTCCGGTTCCACTTGTGGAAATCCTGCCCGAGCAGGCTGCGAAACTGTTTGCAAAGACCCAGCTGACCTTTAATTGCAGCTTGAATGGTGACCTGAACATGCGCGTATTCGAAGTACTGTCCGCAGGAGGATGCCTGCTGACGGATCGCCTGTCGCCGGCAGCAGGATTGGAAGATTTATTCACCGATGGTCGCGATCTGATTCTGTACGACGACGAGCAAGACCTGATAGAAAAGGCCCGCTACTACCTGGCCAACCCTGAACTGTGCCTGCGCATTGCCATGAGCGGACACCAGCGCTACATGGACACCATGGCAGAACCAATGCGCCGGCAACGTTTCCTGCAATTCGCTCTCGGGGACGAGGCTGCTGCGCTGGAATCGGCAGCTCGCGATCAGGGCAGGGATATGCGCTCCCGGCGCCGGGGCAGTCGCTTGGCATTGCGGCGCCGAGTCATGGCGTATCAGCGCATACAGGAGTTGCAAAGAATAGAGGCCATAGACCGCGTGTGCTGTACTCCTGCGATTGACGACGACTACATTGAAGACTTGAGCGACCTGCATCGCCTGAGCGTCGATCGACAGGTTGCGGATGGCCGCAGGACATGCCTGCTGACAACGGCAGCGGAACTTGGACAAATATTGTCAAAGGGTTCGCCTCCCCCCGCAGATTTTCTATTGGTGGTGGATGCCGATGCCGATCCGGGATTTCATTTTGCAGATTTACGGCGCTTTGGCTACGCCAATATGCCGGGCATCCGGGAAGATAGCGGCAGGCTGTATCGGGCTGCAAGCACCAAGCCTCCCCAGACCCTTTGACACGATTGCATTTATACGCCGGGGAAAATCAACGCAAGCTGCTGCCTGGATGTATTGAATATCATTGCGGGAGCAGTCTGAATCCAGGCGGCTTATTCGTTTTGCAGGCGCAGGCTTACGCCAAGTTCCTTCCATTGCCTGACTTCATCATGCAGCACCGTATCGGTTAGCGGATTCTTTTCCAGCCAGTCCTGCGGCAACACCAGCCGGAACTTTCCTCCACTGAGGCTCGCATTCATGGTCGGCAGCTCCAGGTCCCTGCGGTTGCGGCAGAACAGCGCTGCCAGCCGTAACGACATGATCAGCACTGCTTCTTCAGGCGTTTCGAACATCCCGCGCAATTTTTTCAGTTTGCCCCGGTGTGCCAGGGCCAGCAGGCTCAGTTCGTCCTGTTCCTTTTTCGAGAACCCGGGCATGTCGGCATTCTTGAGGATGTAAGCGGTATGCTTGTGGTAGCTGTTGTGGGCGACACTGATGCCGATCTCGTGCAGGCTGGCGGCCCAGCCAAGGATGCGCAGCGCATCCTCGTTGTCCTGCTTGCCCAGGAACTGCCGGGCCAGATTATCTGCCAGATGCGTCACCCGCTTTGCCTGGGGCGTGGCGACATGATATCGCTTCATGAATTGCTGCACCGTGACATCGCGCATGTCATTGTGCTGGAAACGCCCGAGCAGGTCGTACAACACGCCTTCGCGCAGCGCGCCGGCCGCCGGCTGCATCTGGTCTATGCCAAATTCACAGAATGCCGCATACATGATGGCAAATCCGCCCGGCAACACAGCAACGCGATCCGGCTTCATGCCTTGCAGGTCGACTTTGCTCATGTCGCCGACCTTCAGCAGGTAAGCGCGTAATTTCTCCATGCCTGACCGGGTGATGCCGCCGTTGCTGTAACCATTCATCTCCAGCAGATCGCAAATCACTCGCGCGGTGCCGGACGATCCGAACGCCTGCTCCCAGTTAGCGCTGGAAAATTCATGGGTGATGGCTTGCAATTCGTTGAGTGCTGCAAGTTCAGCCTGCTTGAGGCTGGCTTTGGTGATGATACCTTTCGGAAAGTAAAGCTGGCTGAAACTGACACAACCCATGAACAGGCTTTCCATCTCGGCTGGATCAAGACCGCTGCCGATGATGAATTCGGTCGAGCCGCCGCCGATATCGATAACCAGCCGCCGCTTGTCAGAAGGCGGCAAACCGTGGGCAACGCCCAGATAGATCAGGCGCGCTTCCTCGCGGCCGGCAATAACCTCAATGGGAAAGCCAAGGGCTGCCTCGGCCTGGTGCAGGAACTCTTCGCCATTTTTTGCCACCCGCAGCGCATTCGTGCCAACCGCACGCACCGACTCGCGCGGCAAACCCCGCAAGCGTTCGCCAAAACGTTGCAGGCAGACTATGGCGCGCTGTTGCGCTTCCGTGCCCAGGTTGCCGTCGGCAGTCAGTCCTGCGGCAAGCCGCACCGGTTCGCGCAGGCTGTCGAGCATGTACAACTGGTCATTTTCCTCGACACGGGCGAATTGCATGCGGAAACTGTTCGAGCCGAGATCGACTGCGGCAAGGATGTGATATTTCACTTATCCTCTTGCGCCTCGCGCTCGATCTCCTCCACGGTGACGTGGCGCACATCGCGTCCCTTGACCATGTACACCACGTATTCGGACATGTTCTTGGCGTGGTCGCCGATGCGCTCGATCGCCTTGGCGACGAACAGGATCTCCAGCGCAGTGGAGATGGTGCGCGGGTCTTCCATCATGAAGGTGATCAGGTAGCGCATGATGGTGCGGAATTCCTCATCCACCAGTTCGTCCTGGCGCACCACTTGCGCGGCAGTGGACAGGTCCAGGCGTGCGAATGCATCCAGTGATTTGCGCAGCATGTCCAGCGCCAGCTCGGCCGCATGCTTGATCTCGTTGTAGCGCGGCAGGATAAGGCGCTCCTTTTGCGACAGCAGTTTTGCCATGCGCCCGATCTTTTCCGCCTCGTCGCCGATACGCTCGAGGTCGGTAATGGTCTTGATCACCGTCATCACCATGCGCAGGTCGCCGGCTGCCGGCTGTCGCCGCGCGATGATCTGGTTGCAGCTTTCATCGATATCGACTTCCATTGCGTTGACGCGATGGTCATCCGCGATCACCCGGTTCATCAGGGCGACATCCCCGTTTACCAGCGCCTCGACAGCAAGGCGGACCTGGCTCTCGACCAGCCCGCCCATTTGCAGAACGAGCGCGCGCACCGTCTCGAGTTCGGCATCAAATTGTCTGGAAGTATGTTCGCTACCGGCCATGGTGTGGGTCCTTGATGTTGGGTAATCGCTGACGGTTAATGATACCCGTCTGCCGTGACATTATTGTTACTTCATGCCGTGATCGTTTGCACGCCGCCGGCCGTGCCGAGCAACAGCACATCCGCCGGGCGCCGGGCGAACAGGCCATTGGTCACCACGCCTGCGATGTGGTCCAGCGTGGTTTCCAGTTCCACCGGATTGAGGATGGTGAGGCCGCGAATATCAAGGATCAGGTTGCCGTTGTCGGTAGTGAAGCCTTCGCGCAATTCCGGCTGCCCGCCCAGCTTGACCAGTTCGCGCGCCACATAGCTGCGCGCCATCGGGATGACTTCTATCGGCAGGGGAAAGTCGCCGAGCACATCCACCAGTTTGCTGGCGTCACACAGGCAGACGAATTTTTTGCTCGCCGCCGCCACGATCTTCTCGCGCGTCAGTGCGCCGCCGCCGCCCTTGACCATGTGCAGGTGGCGGGTGATCTCGTCCGCGCCGTCCACATACACGGGCAGGTCGCCCGATTCGTTCAGGGCAACCACTTCGATGCCGTGATCCTTCAGGCGTTTGGCGGAAGCTTCGGAACTGGCTACCGCGCCGCGGATGCGATGCTTGATCTTCGCCAGCTCGTCGATGAAAAAGTTTGCTGTTGAACCCGTGCCGACGCCCACGTAGCAATCTGCCGGTACATGTGCAATGGCTGCCTGCGCGACCGCGCGTTTCATTTCGTCTTGAGTCATGCTCATAAAGTCGTCCTGTTCGATATCTTCATACACGGTGGATTATTGCAGGAATCAGGTTATTTAGGAACTACCAGGAGCGATTCAGTCGAACTGTGTGACTTGCGATCGGGGTCGATGCGAAGAGCGATGCCGCCATATCCTGTGCAGGCAGAAAACCGGAAATTAGAAGCCGTCCTCATATCTGGCGGTGATCGGATAGCGCCAATCCTTGCCGAAGCTGCGGTCGGTGATGCGCACGCCAACCGGCGCCTGGCGGCGCTTGTATTCGTTGATGCGGATCAGTTTGACCACACGGCGTACATCCGCTTCGGCATAACCGCGCGCGATGATTACTGCGATGGGCAGGTTCTGTTCCACATAGCAGGCCATGATGCCGTCGAGCACGTCGTAGGGCGGCAGGTTGTCCTGGTCGGTCTGCTCCGGCCTCAGTTCTGCGCTGGGCGGGCGCGTGATGATGCGCTCCGGTATCACCCGGCCCAGGCGGTTGCGGTAACTGGCGAGCCGGTACACCCAGGTCTTGCTGACGTCCTTGAGCACTGCGAAGCCGCCGGCCATGTCGCCATACAGCGTGCTGTATCCGACCGTCATTTCCGACTTGTTGCCGGTGGTCAGCACCAGCGCGCCGGTCTTGTTGGACAGGGCCATCAGCAGGTTGCCGCGGATGCGCGCCTGGATATTCTCTTCGCTGGCATCCTGCGGCAGTCCGGCGAACTGCTCGCTCAGCGTGGCCAGATAGGCGTCGAACACCGGCTTGATATCCAGCACCTCGTAGCGCACGCCGAGGATGGCTGCCATCTCCTGCGCATCGTCGAGGCTGATGCGGGCAGTGTAAGGGGAGGGCATCATCACAGCGCGCACCTTGTCCGCGCCCAGCGCATCCACCGCAATCGCCAGCGTCAGTGCCGAATCGATGCCGCCAGACAGACCCAGCAACACGCCGGGGAAATGGTTCTTGCCGATGTAGTCCTGCACCCCGAGACACAATGCGCGATAGATGTTTTCCTCCTGCATGGCGGCAGGGGTCTTTGCGCCCGGCACCAGCTTGCCGTGGCGAATCTCCACCATGCCGAGCGATTCCTCGAACAAGGGGAATTGGTGGGTCAAGTCGCCGTGCGCATCCATGGCAAAAGAGCCGCCGTCGAACACCAGTTCATCCTGCCCGCCGACCATGTTGGCATACACCACTGCCAGCCCGGTCTCGCTGATGCGGTCGCGGATCACTTCGTAGCGCGACAATTGCTTGTCAAGGTGGTAGGGCGAGGCATTCAGCACCAGCAGCACTTGCGCACCGGCAGCACGTGCCATCTGTGCGGCGTTCTTTCCCCAGACATCGGCGCAGATGTTGATGGCGAAACGAATGCCGCCGAGCTCGAACAGGCAGGATTGCGTGCCTTGCGAGAAATAGCGTTCTTCATCGAATACGCTGTAATTGGGCAATCTTTGCTTGAGGTAGGTGGCAACGATCTCCCCGTCCTGTAACAGGGAAGCGGCGTTAAAGTAATTTTCACCCACCTGATGCGGGTGGCCCACCACTACGCCGATGCCATGTACCTGGCGTGCCAGATCGTGCAGCTCACGCCGGCAGGAAACGTAAAACCCGGGACGCAGCAGCAAGTCTTCCGGCGGGTAACCGCACAGGCCCAACTCCGGTGAAAGCAGCAGCGCTGCGCCTTGCTGTTTGGCGCGTTCGGCACAGGCGAGGATCTTGCCGGCATTTCCAGCAAGATCGCCGAGCAGGCAATTGATTTGGGCTATGGCGAGTTGCATACGATAGTGACGGTAATTTTATCTTTCTGGACAGGTAACCAGATCGCCTGGCGGACGGGTGTTCAAGGCCGGGCTCGGTCATGATGATAACCGGAATATTAACCGGCATCGCCCGGACTAACAATGAACTGTGTAGCTGCTAAGGATCGCAATCCCGCAGACAAGGCGGTAGCTGCCGGAGTCCTTGTTCCTGCACTGGCCATTAGAATGGTTGCATATGCGGATGAATTGGAATTTAATGAAGCATATGCAGTCCCATCAAGGTGCCTGATGCAATCACACTGACGACTCAATCTGATATGGACGAAAGAGTTTTACAGTTGTTGAATGGACAAAAGTCGCAGTATCCCCATGCGCTTGAGCAGCAATTTGCCCGTATCCTGAACAAAATAATCGAATTGTGGAATACACCCCAAATAGAATCCTATTTTCACGATTTGATGATGGACACTCGCGGTGGCACGCGGCAGGGATTCCCGCCGCAAGTGGCGAGCGACATCTTCAATCTGAGCAGAATGTACGACCTCCAGAAAAGCGAAAAAATCAAGCCCAAACAGGTTGAAGCCTGGGAAGACGTTCTCGAGCGCAGCAAGCAGGAAGCCGAGCAGAAAGGCTATACCGCAATCCCTGCCGACTTCATGAAGCACGTCGAAAGCGGCAACGCAGAGTTGGTGCAAAAATCCCTGGGTGAAGGCGTGGACCTGGAATCCCGCGACGAGCGTCACTGGACGCCGTTGATGATCTCCTCATTCAACGGCAACGAAAAACTGGCCTTGATCCTGATCTGCAAGGGTGCCAATGTTCATGTCAGGGATCGCACCGGTTATACGCCCTTGCACTGGACCTCCTACAATGGCTTCGACAAAGTGGTTGAAATGCTTATTCGCGGGGGGGCGGATGTCAATGCGCGGAGCAATTTCGGCTGGACCCCCCTGATCCAGGCTGCTACCAGGGGGCACATGGTCGTGGTGATGAGACTGATTGCCGGTGGGGCAGATGTCAATGCGGTCAGCGACGACGGCTGGACCGCTTTGCATAAAGCTGCGATCAATGGCCATGAACCGATAGTCAAATTCCTGCTCAGCAAGGGCGCCGATGCCGGCATCCAGTATACCGACGGCAGTACGGCGCTCACGTTTGCCATGAAGAACAATCATTCCGGCATTGCCGAGTTGCTGAAATCGTTCAACAAGGAATAACGGGATTTTTTCCTGGCTTCGAGCAGCAAGTTGTGGGTTGGGCTGACGAAGGAAGCCCAACAAGGCGCTGCGGGAGATCGTTGGGCTTCGCGCCTCAACCCAACCTGCAGCGGCACCCGGTTCAGCCAAGCAGTTCGGCCAATGCCGCCACGACGCGCGGGTCGTAGGTGCCTTTCTCAACCTGGTGACGAATTTCTCCAAGCGCAGCATGTCGTTCCCACGGTTCCCGGTATGGCCTCCATGAGGTCAGGGCATCGTAGGTATCTGCGACGGCAATGATGCGAGATCCCATTGGAATATCTTCGCCCACGAGTTCCCCCGGGTAGCCGCCCTTATGGCCAAAGTGTTCATGGCTGTGACGCACCAGCTTCAATACGGCCGGATTGTCGTAGCCCATCTTCTTCATCAGGCGGCATGATTCTTCCGGGTGTTCCTTGATGATGGTGAATTCCGTGGCCGAAATTCCGCCGCGGCGATTGCGCAAATTCGGCGGGATCAACTCCTTGCCCAGGTCGGCAAGGAATCCGGCCTGCAGGATATTGAGTTTTTCGCTTTCAGCGAGCCCCAGCTTGTCAGCCAGGGCAAATGACAGGAAGGCCACCACGGTCGACTGGCCGATACTTCCATCGATGACCTCGGAGGGCAGGGTGATGTCATCCGGGATGGTTATTTGATCACGGACTATCCTGTAGCGATCGAACAGGTTCTGCGGGATCTTCCCGCGATTTTCCAGCGGGTCCTTCATGCGCAGGATCTCGAAAGCCTCGACACGCTGGCGTTTGCCCTTGACGCTTATCCCGTTCTGTTGCTTGATCTTCAAATCCGCTTCCGCGTAGGATATTTTCAGCAAGTCGCTATTGGGATCCAGCGACAGGGCGGTTTCAAAACATTTAAGCGCTGCTTCGTTCTCGCCCAGGTTCAGATAGATCAATCCTGTTTGATGATGCAGCTCGGGCGAATCCGGGTTGGCGGTGGTTTCCTTGTAGAGTTTGTCCAGTTCCTGTTCCATGCGCGGATCGCTGCCTTCGTGGGTAGCCAGGTCGCGCAGCTTGTGCGACTCAAAATAGGGACTCACCGCATCGAAAGTTGCCCGATCGATCAGCGTTTTTCCGGGTACGCAACTTCCCTCGAGACGCGAGGCGGTATTGACGATGTCGCCGATAGCCGTATAGGTCTGCCGCTGCGAGCCGATCAGGCCGGCAATGGCGGCGCCGGATGAAATGCCGATGCGCATCTTCCACGGGAAGTCGCTCTCGGAAAAGACCTTCTGCATCTTTACCGCACAGGTGACCGCCATCAGCCGGTGCAGCAGGAAATCCTGCGGAGCGCCGAACTCACACATGATGCCATCGCCGAGATACTTGTCGATGTGCCCGTGATAGGCAAGAATGATCGGCTCCATACTCTGCAAATAACGATTCAGGTCCGCCACCACGGTTTCCGGCTGGATGTTTTCCGAGTAGGAAGTGAACCCGGCCAGGTCGACGAACATCACGCTCATCATGCGTTTTTCGGTGCGCAGCCGGCCCTCGATCATCAGGTTGACCACGGTCGAATCCATCGCGCTGTACAGCGCTTTCTCGACCCTGGACTTCAGGTCCTCCACCGCCGATTTTGATTCCTGCAGTTCCAGCGTGCGTTCCTCGACCCGGCTCTCGAGATGCTGGTTGCTGTCACGCAATTGATCGTTTGTCTTGCTCAGTTCGATTCGGCTTGATTCCAGTTGCTTGTTCAATGCAAGCGTATTGGCCACTTCGGATTTCAGGTTTTCCTGCAACTTGCCCATCACGGCACCCGCCAGTATCAGGAAGCCGCCCCAGATGACCAGGTGCAGGTAAAGTTCCTGTTCGGAACCGGTGTAAGCAAACTCCGCCGGGTAGAGCAATACGTATCCCAGCATCATCAAAAAGCAGAAGAATGCGCCCAGTATCGCCCGGCGCAGGTCCAGAAAATATGCCGCAAGAATGATCGGTAAAAAGAAAAAATTCAGGAAGGCGATTTTGCTGGATACAAAATAGAACAGCACAATGGTACACAGCAGGATGGTGAGCACGAACAACTGCTCAAAATTCTCGTGCATGTAGTTCTTTAGATTGTTCAGCGTTAGAGATTGTCTGAGCTTTTTTAGCATGTCTATCGTCAGAGAGAATTCTATCGAGCGCTAATTATGCCCCATAACTCGGGACTGGTAGCCTGCATGAGGACAATTGTCCCGGCGCCGATCCGGTAGAAGGTTCAGCCCGGTCATGTTCCGCATGATCATTTCGGGGGTAGTCGGAAATCATTCTGGCAAGCGTTTGATATTTGATATATTCTTAATACATTTTATGCGGAGCATGCAGCATGTCCATAAACAAATGGGTTGCATCATTCAAGCCGGGATTCGATCCCGTTCCCCTGACCGAAAAGATCCGCAGCAGTCTTGCTGCGCTCACCGGTATTTTGCTGCTGGGTCTGGCGTTGCGATTCTTGCCCCAGGTTGGGTATCCGCTGTCACTGATGGCTTCGATGGCGGCGGCGGCCGTCCTGTTGTATGCCGTACCGCACAGCCCGATGGCGCAGCCGTGGCCGTTGGTCGGCGGCAACCTGCTGTCCGGCATGATCGGATGGGCGTGCAGCCTGCTGATCCCCGATCCGGTGATGGCTGCGGCCTGCGCGGTTGGCACGGCGGTGCTGGCCATGCACCTGCTCAACTGCCTGCATCCGCCCGGCGGCGCGACCGCGATGATCATGGTGCTGAGTGCCGGAGTCTTCCACCAGCACGGCTGGCAGTGGGCGGCGTCTATGGTGCTGGCCAATGCCCTGCTGTCGCTGGCGCTGGCGTACATCATCAACAACCTGATACCTGGCCGGCACTATCCCTCGCGCCGAACTGCCGCAGCACACCATCCGGTCCCGCACGTCGCAGGCAGCACGATCGAAGTGGAAGCGGTAGACGTCGAATGGGCGTTGACGCAAATGGATAGCATGATCGACGTGAGCGAAGCCGACTTGCTGGAGATCTACCAACTGGCAGCAGCAAACGCGCAAGGCAGGCTGGCGGCCCGCTGAGGGTGTGACAGGATACTCGAAGGGCAGATCGCTTCCCGGATTCGCTTCGGCAGCAGACGTTCGATCGACAGATATCATCGCGGCGCGATGTCGCGAGAAGTAGCCGCCGCAAGCGCATCAGCGGGGATGCGGCAGTGCAGGGTGGGGTGGTATCATCCGAATTTCAACAATCCACAACAACCCCAGCTTCGTTGAGATACCGGTGAACACATGAAAAGCAGCGAGATCCGCCAGAGATTCCTGGACTTTTTTGCCTCCAAAGGCCACGCCGTCGTGCCGTCCAGTTCGCTGGTGCCGCATGAGGACCCGACCCTGCTGTTCACCAACGCCGGCATGAACCAGTTCAAGGATGTGTTCCTCGGCTTCGACAAGCGCCCGTATACGCGCGCCGCCTCGTCGCAGAAATGTGTGCGCGCCGGCGGCAAGCACAACGACCTGGAAAACGTCGGTTATACCGCGCGCCATCACACCTTCTTCGAGATGCTGGGCAATTTCAGCTTCGGCGATTATTTCAAGCATGACGCGATCAAATACGCCTGGGAATTGCTGACCGATGTGTACGGCTTGCCCGCCGATAAATTGTGGGTCACGGTGTATGCAGAGGACGACGAGGCCTACGACATCTGGACCAAAGAGATCGGCATGGCTGCAGAACGCGTGATCCGCATCGGCGACAACAAAGGTGCGCGCTATGCCTCCGACAATTTCTGGATGATGGGCGATACCGGCCCGTGCGGCCCATGCACCGAGATATTCTACGATCACGGCGCGGACATCTGGGGTGGCCCGCCCGGCTCGCCCGGGGAAGACGGCGACCGCTATATCGAGATCTGGAACAACGTGTTCATGCAGTTCAACCGCGACGAGCACGGCGTGATGCATCCGCTGCCGAAACCGTCGGTGGATACCGGTATGGGACTGGAGCGCATCTCGGCGGTGCTGCAGCATGTGCATTCCAACTACGACATCGACCTGTTCCAGAACCTGATCTATGCGGCCGCGCGCGAAACGAAGACCAATGACCTGACCAGCAATTCGCTCAAGGTGCTGGCCGACCACATCCGCGCCTGCTCATTCCTGATCGCCGACGGCGTGATTCCCGGCAACGAAGGGCGCGGCTACGTGCTGCGCCGCATCATCCGTCGCGCGATCCGCCACGGCTACAAGCTTGGCGCGCGGGCGGCATTCTTTTACCGCATGGTGCCGGACCTGGTGACCGAGATGGGCGCTGCATTTCCCGATCTGGCATCGGCACACGTGCGCGTGATGGAAATACTCAAGCAGGAAGAAGAGCGCTTCTTCACTACCATCGAACACGGCATGGCGATACTGGAAGCCGACCTGGTCGAGGTGGCGAAGCAGGGCATCTCGGTGTTCAACGGCGAGACCGCGTTCAAGTTGCACGACACTTATGGCTTCCCGCTCGACCTGACGCAGGACATCTGCCGCGAGCATCGCGTGACGGTCGATGTCGCAGCGTTCGACAAGGCGATGGCGCACCAGAAGGAGCAGGCGCGCGCGGCGGGAAAATTCAAGATGGCGGCCAACCTCGAGTATGCCGGTCCGGCCACGTCGTTCAAGGGCTACGAGATGCTGGAAAGCCAGGCCAACGTGCTGGCCTTGTACAAGGACGGCGTGTCGGTCGACGAACTTAACGAGGGCGACATCGGTGTGGTGGTGCTGGATGACACGCCGTTCTATGCCGAGTCCGGTGGCCAGGTCGGCGACCGCGGCGAGTTGCGCAGCGCGCACGGCATCTTCGCGGTGGAAGATACACAGAAGATCCAGGCCAGCGTATTCGGCCATCACGGCGTGGTGAAGACCGGCAAGCTGACTGTCGGTAACAGCGTCACGGCGCGCGTGGACATGCAGGCGCGCGCAGCAACCGAGCGCAACCATTCGGTCACCCACCTGATGCACAAGGCCTTGCGCGAAGTGCTCGGCAGCCACGTGCAGCAGAAAGGCTCGCTGGTTGATCAAGAGAGAACACGTTTCGACTTTGTGCATAACGAACCAATGACCGAATATCAAATGCGCAAGGTGGAAAGAATTGTGAATAGCGAAATCATGGCGAATGCTGAATGTCAAGCTAGGGTGATGTCGATCGAGGATGCGCAGAAGACTGGCGCAATGATGTTGTTCGGTGAGAAATATGGTGAAGAGGTAAGGGTGCTGGATATCGGATCGTCGCGAGAATTGTGCGGTGGTACTCATGTGAAGCGCACAGGCGACATTGGCTTGTTCAAGATCATCGTCGAGAGTGGAGTGGCAGCGGGTGTTAGGCGTGTGGAAGCATGCACTGGTGAAAGTGCGTTGCATTATGTGGAAGTGATGGAGGATGACAGAAGAGCAAGTGCAGCAATGTTGAATGTCTCATTGCGCCAAAGCGGTGCAATACCAACGTCTATTCTTCATTTGCAACAAGATAAAAAAGCGTATGAAAAAGAACTGACCGCGCTCAAATCCAGGATGGCCTCCGCGCAGGGCGACGAGTTGCTGGCGCAGGCGCAGGACATCAAGGGCGTGAAGGTGCTGGCAGCAAAACTCGACGGCGCCGACAGCAAGACCTTGCGCGAGACGCTGGACAAGTTGAAGGACAAGCTCAAGTCTGCGGCCATCGTGCTGGCTTCGGTAAGCGACGGCAAGGTCAGCCTGATCGCCGGCGTAACGGCGGATGCAACAGCGAAAGTGAAAGCGGGCGAACTGGTCAACTTCGTCGCGCTGCAAGTCGGCGGCAAGGGCGGCGGCCGGCCGGACATGGCGCAGGCAGGTGGCACTGATCCGGCGAATTTGGGTAATGCGCTGGGTTCTGTTGTCGGGTGGGTAGAGGCGAAGTTGTGAATTAATGCGCGCACGACGCGTGTGCAGGTTTTGCTCCTTCCCCCTTTAAGTGGGGGAGAGCGAAGCGAGGGGGCAACTGGGATGGGGGTAGGACGGTGGATATGCCATAGACGGTAGGAATGCAAAATCTCTACCCCCACCCTAACCCTCCCCCTGCAAGGGGGAGGGGACGCACACCAGTCGTAGGTTGGGCTGAGGCACGAAGCCCAACGTTTTTCGGTGACATTGTGTTGGGCTTCCTTCGTCAGCCCAACCTACAGGCTTTACTGAATAACTCATTTATGACCGGCACCCACAGATGATGAAACTGAAACTGCATTGGCAAATCCTGATCGCGCTTGCACTTGCTGTCATTGCGGGCACGCTGGCGGGCACGGAGTCGTCGGTGTTTGGCCTGCGCTTTTACGCGGTGTTCGATTTCATCGGCACGCTGTTCCTGAATGCATTGAAGATGCTGATCGTGCCGCTGGTGATGTCATCGATCATCGTCGGCATCGCCGGTATCGGTTCGGGCGAAGCCTTCGGGCGGCTGGGCCTGAAGACCGTGCTGTATTACGTCACGACCAGCCTGCTGGCGATACTGGTGGGCCTGTTCATGGTCAATCTGGTGGCGCCTGGCATGATCGATGGCGAACCGGCGCGCGAGCTGGTCGGCCTGTCCGCGAACATGGGCGACGTGGTTGCAAAGGTGCAAGGCAAGGGCATGGGCGACATCGTCGGGATCTTCCTGCGCATGGTGCCGACCAATGTGGTCGCGGCCGCGGCGGATGGCCAGATGCTGGGACTGATCTTCTTCAGCCTGCTGTTCGGCTACTTCATGACCCGGATCGAGGAAGCCTATGCGGAAACCATGTACAACTTCTGGCAGGGCATGTTCCAGGTGATGATGAAGATCACCGACTGGGTGATGAAGTTCGCGCCGATCGGCGTGTTCGGGCTGGTGGCCAAGGTGGTGGCCGGCACCGGCTATGCTGCCTTCGTGCCACTGATGTGGTTCTTTCTCTGCGTCATGGCGGCACTGGCGATCCATTTCCTGGTGGTGCTGCCGGCGCTGCTGTTCTTCGTCGGGCGGGTCAATCCGCTGCGCCACTATCGCGCGATGGCGCCGGCGCTGTTGACGGCTTTTTCCACCAGCTCATCCGCCGCCACATTGCCGCTGACGATGGAATGCGTGGAAAAGAATGCAGGCGTGTCCAACCGCACCACCAGCTTCGTGCTGCCGCTCGGCGCGACCGTCAACATGGACGGCACCGCGCTGTATGAATGTGTGGCTGCGATGTTCATCGCGCAGGCCTACGGCATCGAGCTCGGCTTCGTGCAGCAATTCACCATCGTGTTCATCGCGCTGGTCACCTCGATCGGCGTGGCCGCGATCCCCTCGGCCAGCCTGGTCGCGATCGCCATCATCCTCGCCGCGATCGGCTTGCCGGTGGAAGCGATCGGCCTGATCCTGGCGGTCGATCGCATCCTCGATATGTGCCGCACCTCGGTCAATATATTCAGCGATTCCTGCGGCGCCGTGATCATTGCGCGCCTCGACGGCGAGACTGACCTGCTCACCAGGCCGCCCGTGGTGTGAAGCGGAAGAACGACTCCGGATGAGTTAAGCTATACACTTTCCTGAACCGTACAAGACAGAACCCAAATGGCCCAATATGTAATGTCGATGCTCCGCGTGAGCAAGATCGTTCCCCCGAAGCGCCAGATCATCAAGGATATCTCGCTGAGTTTCTTCCCCGGCGCCAAGATCGGCCTGCTCGGCCTGAACGGCTCGGGCAAGTCCACCGTGCTGCGCATCATGGCCGGCGTGGACAAGGAATACGACGGCGAGGTGCAGCACCAACCCAACATCTCGATCGGCTACCTGCCGCAGGAACCGCAACTGAATCCCGACAACAATGTGCGTCAGGAAGTGGAGGAGGGCCTCGGCGAAGTGTTCTCCGCGCAAAAGAAACTCGACGAGGTGTATGCGGCCTATGCCGAAGAGGATGCCGACTTCGACGCGCTCGCCGCCGAACAGGCGCGGCTCGAAGCCGTGATCGCCGCAGCCGGCTCCGACACCGAACACCAGCTCGAGATCGCCGCCGACGCGCTGCGCCTGCCGCCTTGGGATGCGGACATCAAGAACCTGTCCGGCGGCGAGAAGCGCCGCGTCGCGCTGTGCAAGCTGCTGCTGCAGAAGCCCGATATGCTGCTATTGGATGAGCCGACCAACCACCTCGACGCCGAGTCGGTCGAATGGCTGGAGCAATTCCTCGTGCGCTTCCCCGGCACCGTGGTCGCGGTCACCCACGATCGCTACTTCCTCGACAACGCCGCCGAATGGATACTCGAACTTGACCGCGGCCACGGCATCCCGTGGAAGGGCAACTACTCGAGCTGGCTGGAGCAGAAGGAAGCGCGGCTGGAGACCGAGAACAAGCAGATCGACGCGCACATGAAGTCGATGAAACAGGAACTGGAATGGGTGCGGCAGAACGCCAAGGGTCGCCAGGCCAAATCCAAGGCGCGGCTCGCGCGCTTCGAGGAACTCAACTCGCTCGAACACCAGAAACGCAACGAGACGCAGGAGATCTTCATCCCGGTCGGCGAGCGGCTCGGCAACGAGGTCATCGAGTTCGATGGCGTAAGCAAAGCCTACGGCGACCGCCTGCTGATCGACAACCTCAGCTTCAAGGTGCCACCCGGCGCCATCGTCGGCATCATCGGCCCGAACGGCGCGGGTAAATCGACCTTGTTCCGCATGATCACCGGCAAGGAACAACCGGATTCCGGCGAGGTGAAGATCGGCTCCACCGTCAAGATCGCGCACGTCGACCAGGCGCGCGACGCGCTGGAAAACGACAAGACCGTGTTCGACGCGATCTCCGGCGGCAACGACATCCTTACCGTTGGCAAATACGAAACCCCGTCGCGTGCCTACATCGGCCGCTTCAACTTCAAGGGCGCGGACCAGGCCAAGATCGTCGGGCAACTTTCAGGCGGCGAGCGCGGCAGGCTGCACCTGGCGCAGACGCTGATCTCGGGCGGGAATGTGTTGTTGCTGGACGAGCCTTCGAATGACCTGGATGTGGAGACTTTGCGCGCGCTGGAAGATGCGTTGCTGGAATTCGCCGGCTGCGTGCTGGTGATCTCGCATGATCGATGGTTCCTCGACCGGATCGCGACGCATATCCTCGCGGCGGAGGGGGATTCGCACTGGAACTTCTTTGACGGGAATTATCAGGAGTATGAGGCGGATAAGCGCAAGCGGTTGGGTGAGGAGGGGGCTAAGCCCAAGCGGATTCGGTATAAGCCGATTAGTCGGTGAGTACGTCATTCTCGCGTAGGCGGGAATCCAGCAAAACTATATTCCTTCGAAGCAGACAATTGTCCCGGCACATGGAATAATGACTCATGGAATTTGAATTAAAATTAAGAATTAAAGGGGTCTAATTAAAGGGGTCTGACCCCTTTAATTTAGACCCCTTTAATTGCTTTAATTGGGGGCGGTGCCCGATTAAATTTCAGTCTCGATTAATTCCATGTCAGCTGCCATGAACACGCTTGCGCGACTTCAGTCCTGGTATTCACGTCAATGTAACGGTGAATGGGAACACGCGTCTGGTATCAGCATTCAGTCTTGTGATAATCCGGGGTGGTGGGTAAAGATCAATCTTGTTGGCACGTCATTGGAATCGCTGGCCTTCACCGAGATCGCGGAAGGTGTGGATGCCCAACGTTTTGCTCAGGCTCCGAACTGGATGAGCTGCCACAGTGAAGAGGGCGTGTGGCATGGTGCGGGGGATGAGACCAAGCTGGAACGTATCCTCGAAATCTTTCTGACCTGGGCTGAAGCGAGCGATAATAAAGAAGGGGAAGCCGATCATGGAAATTGAAGGAGCCCGTTCCGTGATCATCCGCAAAGAAGAAAAAATCAATGGGGTCAGACTCCATTGATCGTAATATTTCCAGTAAGGAGTAAAGAATAATGAACCTTGCCCCTTTAATCTTGTTGAAAAAAATCCGCACATCGTTTTTCGCCTGCGCCCTGGTGGTTACCACCGGCGTGTGTTCCGCAGATACCCTGGAAGATGGACTGAGCGCCTATGAGAGCAAGGACTATGCCTCGGCGATGCGATTGTTGCGGCCTTTGGCGGACAAGGGTAATGCCAGGGCCCAGTTTCATTTGGGGCGCATGTATGACGATGGATTCGGCGTGCCCGTGAACGATGCCGAGGCGGCAAAGTGGTATCGGCTTGCCGCCGAACAGGGTAACGCACTGGCGCAGACGAATTTAGGCATCATGTACAAGAATGGCGAGGGCGTTGCGAAGAGCGATACGGAAGCGGCAAAGTGGTATCGCCTTGCCGCCGACCAGGGTCAGTCCACAGCACAATACAGTTTGGGGCGGATGTACGATGACGGCGTGGGAGTCGCTGAGGATGATGCCGAGGCGGTCAGGCTTTATCGGCTTGCCGCCGACCAGGGCGATGCCGATGCCCAGAATGTTTTAGGCGCCATGTACAAAAATGGCGAGGGCATTGCGAAGAGCGACGCGGAGGCGGCAAAGTGGTATCGCCTCGCCGCCGACCAGGGCAATTCCGCTGCACAATTCAATTTGGCGCGGATGTACGATGACGGCGTGGGAGTCGCTGAGGACAATGCCGAGGCGGTCAAACTGTATCGGCTTGCCGCCGACCAGGGCGATGCCGATGCCCAATATTTTTTGGGCGTCATGTACCAGAATGGCGAGGGCATTGCGCAGAGCGATACGGAGGCGGCAAAGTGGTATCGCCTGGCCGCCGACCAGGGCAATACCTCTGCGCAATACAATTTGGCGCAAATGTACGATAACGGTGTGGGAGTCGCTGAGGACGATGCCGAGGCAGTCAGGCTGTATCGGCATGCCGCCGACCAGGGCGATGCCGATGCGCAGAGTGATTTGGGCCTCATGTACCAAAATGGTGAGGGCGTTACGGAGGACAAAAAGGAAGCGATGAAATGGTTTCGACTTGCTTCCGATCAGGGCAATGCCAATGCGCAGATAAATCTGGGCGTCATGTACCTGAATGGAGACGGCGTTGCAAAGAGTGATACTGAGGCATTGAAATGGTTCCGTCTTGCCGCCGACCAGGGTGCTTCCACCGCGCAATACGATTTGGGCAAGATGTATGACGAAGGTTGGGGCGTTGCCGTCGACGATGTCGAGGCAGTGAAGTGGTATCGCCTTGCCGCCGACCAGGGCGATGCCGATGCGCAGAACAATCTGGGAGTCATGTACCAGAATGGCGAGGGCGTTGCGCAGAGCGATACGGAAGCGGCGAAATGGTTTCGCCTGGCCGCCGACCAGGGCAATACCGATGCGAAGAACGCGCTCGGAAGTATGAATGTGCAAGTCCCGAGTGTTTCGAAGCAGCTCGATATCATCGTCGCGAGCAAAGGCTCGGTACGGATCTCGTGTCGCAAGGACGAGGACGATGCAGAGAACGCTCTTGGCTGGGCATATATGCAAGGCAAGGGTGTTGTGGCGGACAAGACAGAGTCGGCGAAGCACTTTCGCTTGTCGGCCGACAAGGGCAACGCCGATTCGCAGAGTCATATGGGACGATTTTACCGGGACGGCTATGGCGTGCCAAAGGATCCCGTGCAAGCGGTGAAATGGTATCGGCTGGCAGCAGCACAAGGTCATTGCGGCGCCCAATATGAACTGAGCCAAATGTATCTGTCAGGGAAGGACCTGCCGGTAGATGTCGCTGAGGGGTACAAGTGGCTCAAGCTTGCAGCTGTCACCGGCCAATCCTATGCAAAAAGGGAAGTCGTAACGTTCAGCGAGAATCCCGACAAGGACCTTCTGGATGCAGAGGCCGCCATTCGGCTCAAGGACATCGTCGGAGCGATTCATTTCATCGACCATGCACTCAAACCTTCGGATCCCGCGCTGGAATTGCGCGGCGAGAAAAGGGCGCGCGCGTTCAATACGCGGGGCTACGCATACTACTTGAATCGCAGATACGAACTCGCGGAGCCCGACTTAGAGGAAGCCGTTCGCCTGGACCCGCATTCAGCCGAAGCCAGCAAGAACCTCGCAACCCTGCGTTCCGATGTGGCGGATGCGGATAAGCGGCGACAGGAACAGCGGGAGAGGGATATCGAGCTGGCGGCTCGTCGTAACGCCGGTCCCTCCGGCCCGGCGCAAAATGCCAATGGCGGGTTTGATCCGAACGCGCAGACGGACGCTGTCTTGAAAAATCTCGAACGTCAGCGGCGCGAGAATTGCGCCAGGGCCGCGATGGGGGCGAACATCTCCTGCAATCAGTGAATCAAAGGGGTCAGAGCCCTTTAACTTGTTTTATTTTTTGCGTGGCTAAGCGACATTATGCGGGTTAACTAACCAAGGAGTTAAAAATGCATATTTCCCGGATTCTTGTAAACATGGTTTCGATATTTTTGCTCTTGTCCGTTCAGTCGGCCTGGTCGGCATCAAAGACTGTGTTTACCAAGGCTGAATTCTACCCGGCACTTTCTGATGGGTACGGGGAGGCTTGGGCGAACACAAGCGAAACTGAAAGAGACACAGGCAAGCCCGTTATTAATGAACTCGCACCCAACGAAAAGATACCGGCCACCGGTGGCTGGCAAGTAACGATAGTGCATGCCTGTCCCATGGATGGCAGCGACAACTTCACATCCAACAACTACGGCAAGGTGATGACCTTCACGAACTCTGGGTATGTACTCAACTACGGTGATCATTTTGAATATCTATTCGAATCGCAGGGCGTAAGCCCCTCAGTGATCGACGGAGTAGACAAGGAATTGGCTGATCGCAGAAGTGAACTTGCCGGAGAATTCAACGACGTTCAGGTCAAGCTCGTCAAGCAGGACAACGGAAAATTCGGGTTGGTGGCAAGCTACCCTTACGCACAAGGCGTCAGCGCTTCGGAAATCAGTAAACGCCTGGGCTATTTTATCTCGAAGTCGGGTTTCGCCATGTGCGACATCTACACGGCGAGCGAAAGTCTGAGTTGGAAACAACTCAAGGCGATCAAAAGCGGCGAGATCGTAGCTCCGTTGACCAAGGATCAGTTCACTTCCTTATACCCCCTTATGAAAGAGCCCGGATACGAAACGGAGGGGGAGGCGCCAGAGGGTCAATGGGCGTTCAGTGGTGATGACGATGGCAACTTCGGGATCCTGGTTGAAAACTTCGGGGATAGCATGAAGTTGTGGGTGCGAGCGCCTATCATGGAAGCGACTGGTCTTGAATACATGACCGAAGAGAGCGGCACGGTTGTCGAACAGGAAACCATGAAACAGATCAAGCCTTGGGAAAAAGCTCAAAAAGTCGAGACGACCTGGAGCACCGGCAACTTCTGGGTAGGCTTTGTCTATCCATATGCCGGCATGAAAGGAAAAGATGTGGCTAGTTTAGTAAAGGGCTTCATCGATGACGACGGGGCCGAAGATACTTATGACGACGTCAAGAAGATCATGAAGGAATTCGGCAAGTGATCTGGAACAGTTTCGCAGGTTGGGCAGAGGAATCAAAGGGGCCAGGCTCGAATTGTGTTAAAACAAATCCGAAGCTGCGCCTTATAACTTTTTAACCTACAGAGTTGTGCACTGAAATATCAAGGCACTCAATGACTGAAGAAATGGACATGAACAAAATTACCGAACATGAAGAGCGGATCGCCCTCGCGGATTCTGATGGCACCCACAAGACCCTGCTCGAATCCACCAAGGCGATCCCCTGGAAGATCAACTGGGAAACAATGAAGTTCAGCTATATCGGCCCGCAGATCGAAGCGCTGCTTGGCTGGCCGCAGGAAAGCTGGTTGACCGCGAACGACTGGATCGAGCGCATCCATCCGGACGATCGCGAACGGACGACCAACTTCTGCGTCGCCCAGTCCATCGAGGGCGTCGACCATGAGGCGGACTACCGTGCGTTGACGGCAGACGGCAACTTCGTCTGGATACGCGATGTTGTCCATGTCATCCGCAAGGATGGCGCCACAACCGAGCTGGTCGGTTTCATGTTCGACATCTCCGAGCGTAAAAAGATGGAAGAGGAATTGCATTCCCTCAACAAGAAGCTGGAAGCGCTTTCGCTGCAGGATGGCCTGACCGGTGTTGCGAATCGCCGCTTGTTCGACCAGACACTGAAAGCCGAATGGTTCCGTGCCCTGCGCGGACGGCAGCCGATCTCGCTCATCATGTTCGACATCGATCACTTCAAGCAATACAACGACCGCTACGGACACACCAGGGGCGACGAGTGCCTGATCCGGATCGCGACGGCCCTGAACAATATCCCGTTACGCTCGACAGACCTGTTCGCCCGGTACGGCGGAGAGGAATTCGTTTTGCTGCTGCCGGGAGCAGGACATGAATCCACACTCGAGATCGCAGAAAAGTGCCGCAGCATGATTCTCGACCTGGCTATCCCGCATGAGGCTTCAAGCACCGGTGACATCGTCACTGTCAGCATAGGCATCAACACGATCATGCCGGAAGCCGACTCCGAGCCCTCTTCTCTGGTTGCCGGTGCAGACCAGATGTTGTACCGGGCGAAAGAATGCGGCCGCAACCGGGTGATGTAGTTTCGTAGGTTGCGTGATCAAAGGGGTCAGATCAAAGGGGTCAGAGCCCTTTTATTCAGATCACCGATCTTGACCAGTTGAAACAGTATTCCATCGGCTATCCCCGTGGCATGGCCTACAACGACTTGATCAAGAACGAGCTTGAGCCTAAAGGCTATTACACGCTCAGCAAGGTAAAGCTATACCCAACCTACACAGAAGTCATCACCGATCTACAGAATGGCAATCTCGATCTGGCCTTTGTCGAAGAACCGGTATTTGCCGATTATCTGTACAAGAAGAAGCTGCCCATTGACAGCAGTTATACATTTACCGGGTTTGATAAACTGGGCTTTGCTTTTGCCAAAGGATCCGCAAGGCGCGCTGATTTCGACAAGTATCTGACGGAACTTGGCCCGGATAGGATCAAGACCATAGTCGACAGGTGGATGAAGTGATACTGCGACAGTATTGAGGATCGATAGGGTCAGACTCCATTGATTCCGTTGTAAGGTCGATGGGTCAGCCCAACCTACGGTGCTGAGGAGCAAAGACGATGAGCAAAAGAAGCAAACAAAAACTACGCAACATCTTGGCTGGATACTCAGTGCCGAGCCACCCGTGCTGATCGGAACCTATGCGCCAACGCCCCATAATCGCAAACGTCGGTGGCAGCTTTTTTAAAATGAGGATGCCATGAGCGATCCGAACAAGAAAATGATTTTCCACGTCAAAACGGTGCGCATCGATGGTCACGGCAGCCTGGCGAAGTGCAAGTCAGCTGACCTCACGTTGGATACAGACCTCGCCGGTCGTGCCGATGCCTTCAATCCCGCCGAGCTGCTGCTGGCCGCTGTTTCCGCCTGCATCATCAAGGGCATCGAGCGGGTCACACCGATACTGAAGTTTTCCCTGCGCGGCGTGGAAGTGCTCGTGCAAGGCGTGCGCCAGGATGTCCCGCCGAAGATGGAATCCATCACCTACGAGATCATCGTGGATACGGATGAGAATGAACATCGGCTCGCGCTGCTGCACGACAACGTGAAGAAATACGGCACGGTGTTCAACACCATCGCACCGGGCACGCAATTGAGCGGTATGTTGCGCAGAAAATAGGAGAGGCACATGACCGAACCCTGCCTGGAATCGTTGCTGACTTGTCCGGCCTGCGGCCATGCAGAGACCCTCACTATGCCTACTGATGCCTGCCAGTGGTTCTACGAATGCCCGGCCTGCAAGAGCTTGCTCAAACCTAAGCCCGGCGACTGCTGCGTGTTCTGTTCCTACGGCAGCGTGCCCTGCCCGCCGATCCAGCAGGCGCGGGCAGACGGGCAAAGCGGGTGTTGCGAATGAGCCTCGTTCTCGCCGCTTTAGTCACTTTCGTATTGACCACAGTGTTCGCCATGGCCGGGGTCGGCGCCGCATTCGTGCTGATCCCGGTGTTTTTGCTCTTTGGCGTGGAATTGCATACGGCCATGGCCATCGCGCTGTTGCTCAATGCCATCGCCATGGCTGTCGCCTCGGTCACCTTCATCCGCAAGGGGCTGGTGGAATGGCGGCTCGTTCTGCCCATGCTGGTGTTGGCGGTGCTGGCCTCGCCTGTAGGTGTGCATGTGGCGCAAGGACTGGACCGCACACTGCTGTTATGGCTGTTCGTGGCGTTTCTGTTGTTCGCCGCCTTGATGATCATGTTCTACCGGCCCAAGGTGCTGCAACGCCCATACCTCGATCCGCGAGGCACTGATCCTGGGTTTGCCGGTCGGGGCGCTGGCGGGATTCGTGGGCGGCCTGCTGGGTGTGGGCGGCGGCAATATCATCGTTCCTGTCTTGGTGGCCGCCGGTTTGGAACCCAAACGCGCTGCGGCGAGTGCATCCTTCGTGGTGATGTTTGCATCGCTGGCCGGATTTCTGGCCCATGTCGGCGTAGCCGGCATCGACACAAGCTTGCTGGTTTCAACCGGATTCGCCAGTGCGGCCGGGGCCGCGCTGGGTGCCTGGCTGGCGAGCGAAAAACTGGGCGGCGATCAGTTGAAAAGGGTCATCGCCCTGGTACTGATCGCCGTCGCAATCAAAACCGGGTGGGGCCTGGTGTGAGCCGGTCCCGTTCTATCATAACCTGAATAAGGAGTTACATCATGAATACCAATAACGATCGCCAAATCCTCACGAAAGCCCTGGAATTTCACGGTCACCGCTGCTGGGCCAGCGTGGCCGGCGTGCGAGCAGGCATCGCCGCCCTGCGTGAACTGAATGTGAAACGCGCCGGCGGACGGCAGTTGCACGCCTTCGTGGAAATCGGCGAGGACCACGGCGGCACGTGCTTCGGTGACGGCGTGCAATATGCCACCGGCTGCACCCTGGGCAAGGCGCAATATCGAGAAGATGAACTATGGCAAGCTTGCGGTCACCGTAGTTGAACGGAACAGCAAGCGATCCAGCAACCCTGCCATTCGTGTCAGCTATAAGCCGACCCTGCAGCAGCGTATTGGCGAATCTGCCTTCATGGTCAAGCGCGGGCAAGGCATCGAACCCGACGAGATCCCCGAAGCGGAACAGATGGAACTGGTGGACCTGGTCTGGAACGCGCCCGAATCCGATGTGCTCGCCATCGGCAAGATCTTCCAGTTCGAACGCGAATGGTTTCCCGAAGTCATGGGTTTCGTGCCCTGCGCCTGCCTGCCACGAACTTACCGCTCGCGCCTATCTGCGCGTGTTGGGTGATAAGCATGTGTGCATTCCGTGCTCCGGCTATGAGCGTTGATCCATCAAATCGATAAAGATCGCATCCCGGTATTTTTTATCAAAACACACCATGACTGCTCATAATCACTCACACAGCCACGCTGCAAACTATGGTCGCGCATTTGCCGTCGGCATAACGCTGAACGTGCTGTTCGTGCTGGTGGAGGCATTCTACGGCTGGCAGGCCGATTCGCTCGCGCTGCTTTCCGATGCGGGGCACAACCTGAGTGACGTGCTGGGGTTGCTGGCTGCATGGGGTGGCTTTTATCTGGGCAAGCTGCGTCCGAATAAAAAACATACATACGGTCTGGGGCGTGCAACGATCATGGCCGCTTTGTTCAATGCGCTGATCCTGCTGGTCGCCATCGGCGGCATCGTGTGGGAGGCCATCGTGCGATTCAGCCATCCCGTTCCGATACAGGGCGGCACTGTCATGCTGGTAGCTGCCATCGGTGTGGTGATCAACGGCATTACTGCATGGTTGTTCATGTCGGGCAATAAGGACGATCTCAATCTGCGCGGCGCATTTCTGCACATGGCGGCAGACACGCTGGTGTCATTAGGCGTGGTTATCGCTGGCGCGTTATTTGTCTGGACGGGCTGGACCTGGTTAGACCCGACTATCAGCCTGATAATTGCCGTAGTGATCTTGCTGGGTACATGGAATCTGTTGCGTCAATCGTTGAGTCTGTCGCTGGATGGCGTGCCTGAGTCAGTAGAATTGGATATTGTGAAGAGATACCTGTCATCTTTACCCGGGGTCATTGAAGTTCATGACCTGCATGTGTGGGCGATGAGTACTTCCGAAACAGCCTTGACCGTCCACCTTGTAATATCAGACGGTCATCCAGGCGATGATTTTCTGAACCATGTTGCCGGTGAGTTACATGAAGATTTCGCGATCGAGCATGCCACTATCCAGATCGAAATGAATACTCAATCGTGCGCTTTATCCAACCATACATAATTTTCGTTTAAGCAATCAACTGGGTCAGTTTCGCAGGTTGGGCTGACAAAGGAAGCCCAACAAAGGGCTGCCGGAAATCGTTGGGCTTCGTGCCTCAGCCCAACCCGCTTTGCTGAGAGAATCAAAGGGGCCAGGCTCAATCAATCCGGTGAGGAGTGATGAATAATGAGCCTGGCCCCTTTAATTATTCCTCTGGCATAACCGGATGCAGGATCCCAAGCAGCGGGGCCAGGTGATCCTCATATCGTTTCCAGCGTGCAACAGATCCGGAATAGATGGGTTTGCGTACCTGCGCGACACTGGCGGTATGCACGGCCCGTTTGTGTTCATGAAAGCCGAGACAGGCCGCATCCCAGGGTAGCCCCAGATATTCCAGCATGCGCCTGGCCTCGCGTTCCGGTTCGGCCACCATGTCTTCGTAACGGCTATCCAGAATCCAGCCTGCAGGAAGCACGCCGTGCCAGTGACGCATCGATTCGACATAGCGCAGATATTGCCGCCCCATGGCTCCCAGATCATAGGTATATGCGTGTCCGACGTCGAAGTTCTGGGCGAAGCAGGAAAAAGACACATCCATCGGATTGCGCATGGAATGAATGATTTTCGCATTCGGCAGCATCAGATGGATCAGGCCAAGATAGCGATAATTTCCGGGCATCTTGTTGATGATGAGGCGGCTCCCTGGCGAAAGCGCCGCTATTTGCTCGAGATATTCCCGCCCGAGTTCCCGCAAGGCAGTCAGGCTTGCGGGCGATTCCGGAGCCGCGCGCAAAAGCGCTTCCGCTTTCCCGATGACGCTGTTGAGCATGGTCAGTTCCCCAGCGCCGAAAATGGCCGGATGACTGGCAAGCACCTGTTCGATCAGGGTTGAGCCGGAACGGGGCATGCCCACGATAAACACGGGGATGCGTTCGTCCGGAACAGTTGGCATTGGACTGGTAGCTGCCGCAAATGCTTCGAACAGCGAGGAGCTGAAGAAATTGCGGGTGGCTTCCAAAAATTGATCTGCACCTGCTTCATCATAAGGGTGCTGGGTATAATGAAGCCGGTTCCCTTCTTCATAGGCGCAGAAGGATTCGCCATATTGGCCGACATCCTCCATGGCTTTGCCCATGGCAAAATCCAGTTTGATCCGTTCGCCAATCGGTAAAGACTCGCGCCCGGCATAAGTCGCACCGAGCCGGGCGAAACGAGGATCATCCTGCCTGTATCGGAAATAGAGCAGCGCCTTGAACAGCAAGCCTGCATTCCCAGGCTCCAGTTCGATCGCCTTGTCCAGTATTTGCTCTGCCTCCATGGTTTCGCCCCGCACCATCAGCAGGTTGCCCAGAGTGGCATAAGCCTCGGCAAAATCCGGCTTGAGTGTAATGGCCTGGCGCAAGCTGCTTTCCGCCTGATCAAGTTGCTTCAGATGAAATTGCAACGCACCGAGATTGTTGTGTGCCTCCGCGTAATCCGGACGGATTTCCAGCGCGCGGCGAAAGCTCGCTTCCGCTGCTTCAAGTTGGCTTGATTCCAGCAGGACGACCCCCAAATTGACATGAACCGTCGGGTTAGCGGGATTTAATTTCAATGCCTGGCGCAGGGATGCTGCGGCTTCATCCAGCTGCCCCAGCGCCCGCAGCGCCAAGCCCCGGTTATAGTGCGCCTCGGCAAAATCCGGCTTGATCTCCAGCACCCGGTTCAGGCATGCCATTGCTTCATCAAGCTCCCCCAGGGCCATACATGTGTTGCCCAGGTTGATGTGCGCCTGGAGCAAATCCGGCTGGATACTCAGGGTTCGGCGATAGCTGTCGGCTGCTGCATCAAGCTGGCCCAGGCCTTGCAGGGCGAGCCCCAGGTTGTAATGTACTTCGGCAACGTCCGGCCTGAACTCCAGCGCGCGGCGAAAACTCCCCACAGCCGCGCTCAGCGCACCCATTCCAAGCTGTTTGCTGCCCAGATTGAAATGCTCCCCGGCATTTCGCGTCATGAAGCGCGGATCGTTGCCCGCCCCCTGGCTATCCATGCAACACTTTTTGTATTTTTTCCCGCTGCCGCATGGACACGGGGCATTTCTTTCAGGTTTCATGGTTGCAGAAATGGTGCGATCAATCGGGTCAGACTGAGCTGTCCCATTATTATGTAAATTAGTTTGCCCACGACCTTATTATAGAAGGCAATTAAAGGGGTCAGGCTCAATAAATCCAGGGAGGAGTGATGAATAATGAGTCTGACCCCTTTATTCTATTGAACATCCATGTGCAGCTCACGGCGCAGTATCAACTGGTCTTGAATTTCCAATATGCCCTTTCGATGTCCTCGCGATCGAGGTGAAACCCTTCCGGCCCCTCGATCTTCCATGCGATTGCACTGCTATGAATGAGTTTGAATGCTTGAAGCAAAGCCTCATCCTCGGTCATGAATTTGATCGGCACCACAAGCGTAAGATCGGGTTTGGTACCTGCCGGAATCGGCATATCAGTATAAAAGAGATTGTAATGCGACATCTTTCCTCCGGGAGCGTGTTGAGGCATTCAAGGTTCCACTCGAATTGCAACTGGCTTGAATCGCCTGTTGCAACCCGCTGAAGCAATTTTTGCGAATACTAGGGCAAGAGCGGCACGGAACAGTTCCCCGTATCACCAAATTAACCACTGGCATGAGAGAATTAAGGGGGCCAGTATCGTAGATCGGGCTGCAAATGAGATGCTGAAAGGAAATATCCATGCGTGATGATGGCCGGGAAAGCGGGAATGTTGAAGACCGCCGTGGCGCGGGCGGCAGGTTCCCGGTCGGCGGGCGCGGCCTGGGCCTGGGCACGATCGTGATTGCCCTCGTTGCTTCCTGGGTGCTGGGGATAAGCCCCATGAAGGTGCTCAGCCTGTTAAGTGGCGGCGACGATTCCGGGCAGCAGTTGCAACAGCAGCCGGCTGCGCAGTCTCCTCCGGCAGACGATAAACAGGCGCACTTTGTTTCTGTCGTTCTGGCGGATACCGAAGATGTCTGGCACGACATTTTCAAGCAGAAGGGCGGCCAATATCGCGATCCCAAGCTGGTGCTGTTCACCGGGCAAACGCCTACAGCATGTGGCTACGGACAGGCGGCCACCGGGCCATTCTATTGTCCGGGTGACGAGAAGGTTTACATCGACCTGCGCTTTTTTCAGATGCTGCAGGATCGCTTCAAGGCGCCCGGCGATTTTGCCCAGGCCTACGTGATAGCGCATGAAGTCGGGCATCATGTCCAGAAGCTGGTGGGCATTACCGACAAGGTCGATGCGATGCGCAGTCGCATGAGCAAAGCGCAGTTCAACAAGGTTTCGGTTCGAATGGAGTTGCAGGCCGATTGTTTTGCAGGGGTTTGGGCGAATCATGCACAGAAGATGCATAACATAATCGAGGCGGGGGATATCGAAGAGGCGATGCAGGCCGCGACTTCTGTGGGGGACGATACGTTACAAATGGCAGAGCAAGGCACGGTGGCGCCGGAAAGTTTTACACATGGGAGTTCAGCCCAGCGGGTCAGGTGGTTTAACACCGGGATAAGGAGCGGGGAAATGAATCAGTGCAACACGTTCCAGGCAAAAAATCTATAAGCGTGGCAAGGTGGGAATAAATGGCTTGATTATTCCTCCGGCATTACCGGACGCAGGATCCCAAGCAGCGGGGCCAGGTGATCCTCATATCGTTTCCAGCGTGCAACAGATCCGGAATAGATGGGTTTGCGTACCTGCGCGACACTGGCGGTATGCACGGCCCGTTTGTGTTCATGAAAGCCGAGACAGGCCGCATCCCAGGGTAGCCCCAGATATTCCAGCATGCGCCTGGCCTCGCGTTCCGGTTCGGCCACCATGTCTTCGTAACGGCTATCCAGAATCCAGCCTGCAGGAAGCACGCCGTGCCAGTGACGCATCGATTCGACATAGCGCAGATATTGCCGCCCCATGGCTCCCAGATCATAGGTATATGCGTGCCCGACGAAGAAGTTCTGGGTGAAGCAGGAAAAAGACACATCCATCGGATTGCGCATGGAATGAATGATTTTCGCATTCGGCAGCATCAGATGGATCAGGCCAAGATAGCGATAATTTCCGGGCATCTTGTTGATGATGAGGCGGCTCTCTGGCGAAAGCGCCGCTATTTGCTCGAGATATTCCCGCCCGAGTTCCCGCAAGGCGGTCAGGCTTGCGGGCGATTCCGGAGCCGCGCGCAAAAGCGCTTCTGCTTTCCCGATGACGCTGTTGAGCGTGGTCAGTTCCCCAGCGCCGAAAATGGCCGGATGACTGGCAAGCACCTGTTCGATCAGGGTTGAGCCGGAACGGGGCATGCCCACGATAAACACGGGGATGCGTTCGTCCGGAACAGTTGGCAATGGACTGGTAGCTGCCGCAAATGCTTCGAACAGCGAGGAACTGAAGAAATTGCGGGTGGCTTCCAAAAATTGATCTGCACCTGCTTCATCATAAGGGTGCTGGGTATAATGAAGCCGGTTCCCTTCTTCATAGGCGCAGAAGGATTCGCCATATTGGCCGACATCCTCCATGGCTTTGCCCATGGCAAAATCCAGTTTGATCCGTTCGCCAATCGGTAAAGACTCGCGCCCGGCATAAGTCGCACCGAGCCGGGCGAAACGAGGATCATCCTGCCTGTATCGGAAATAGAACAGCGCCTTGAACAGCAAGCCTGCATTTCCCAGGCTCCAGTTCGATCGCCTTGTCCAGCATTTGCTCTGCCTCCATGGTTTCGCCCCGCACCATCAGCAGGTTGCCCAGAGTGGCGTAAGCCTCGGCATAATCCGGCTTGAGTGTAATGGCCTGGCGCAAGCTGCTTTCCGCCTGATCAAGTTGCTCCAGATGAAATTGCAACGCACCGAGATTGTTGTGTGCCTCCGCGTAATCCGGACGGATTTCCAGCGCGCGGCGAAAGCTCGCTTCCGCTGCTTCAAGTTGGCCTGATTCCTGCAGGACGACCCCCAAATTGACATGGGCCTCGGTGTTGGCGGGATTTAATTTCAATGCCTGGCGCAGGGATGCTGCGGCTTCATCCAGCTGCCCCAGCGCCCGCAGCGCCAAGCCCCGGTTATAGTACGCCTCGGCAAAATCCGGCTTGATCTCCAGCACCCGGTTCAGGCATGCCATTGCTTCATCAAGCTCCCCCAGGGCCATACATGTGTTGCCCAGGTTGATGTGCGCCTGGAGCAAATCCGGCTGGATACTCAGGGTTCGGCGATAGCTGTCGGCTGCTGCATCAAGCTGGCCCAGGCCTTGCAGGGCGAGCCCCAGGTTGTAATGTACTTCGGCAACGTCCGGCCTGAACTCCAGCGCGCGGCGAAAACTCCCCACAGCCGCGCCCAGTGCACCCAATCCAAGCTGTTTGTTGCCCAGATTGAAATGCTCTGCGGCATTTCGCGTCATGAAGCGCGGATCGTTGCCCGCCCCCTGGCTACCCATGCAACACTTTTTGTATTTTTTCCCGCTGCCGCATGGACACGGGGCATTTCTTTCAGGTTTCATAGGTGCCGAATTAAAGGGGCCAGGCTCATTATTCATCACTCCTCACTGGAATTATTGAGTCTGGCGCCCTCTAATTGTCGTTAATCGTTTCTGGATGGTTAGAACTGATCCGCGAACTATTCTAGTCCTCCGGTAATGCATCGAACTCTTTTTTCCTGTTCTCAAACCAGTCATTCATTGCGCCCGGTTTTTTCATGAGTTCCTGCATTTGATTCATCGCCTCAAGATGCGCCTCATCTTTTTTTTGAAACATTTCCATTCCATGCTGCTTGCTCATCCCTGCTATCTCTTCAAAAGAATCGGCATGAAACTCCTTGTCGCAGGCTCCTCCGAGTTGCTTGCAATTCATGGTTTTCATATTTACCTCCCTTGATTGAATCATATTCCGGGAAAATTTTGGCAGATCCATTAATATTGATTGATGATAATCCGTCCTGATCAGCTTGAGAACAGAAAGGTGATGGGCAATTGCGGGGTCGGGTCTTGCCTTTTGCCTGAAATGGGGAAAAATGTGGATGGTTTTATTTTTTCGATTGAAAAATAAATCCGTCCACATTAGTCTGTATTCCCGAATGCATGGATTGCCGACCAATGAACGCTTGCGACCAAAATGATTGAAGTCATACTGGAACTGAAACTCGACTCGTTCGTTGTCAACGGTATGAGTGACTCCAAGATCCTGGTAGGTCCCCTGCCTCCCAGGGCGCTGAGATTTACATGTGTAAAAATCACTTCGGCACTACAACTATCGGGTGAGACGCCGAGCGCGAATTTTGATTTCCTGGACTCGTCGATTCAGCATAAGGCCGGGCTTGAGTCTGACCGGGAGTTTGATGAACAGCTCTTGAAATATCTTGCAACCCACGCCACTGTTGATACCTCAAGAGTGGTTGTCGCTCTCAAGTCATCAGAAAATCTCACCAAATCCAAGGCTTCAGGTCACGACGAGATAGGCCGATTGTCTCTCGTGGAGCAGTCCAATCAAAGCAGTGTGAACCTGGAAATGTTCATCAGGCGCGATGAGTTTGACGCCGCATGGGAGTTATTGACAAAACAGAAAATCATGAAGATCGTCGCTGTTCTGGTTTGTTTTTATCTGGGGCAGGATAAGCCAGAACCAATGCTTGTTGCTGGCGTTCTTTCCAGCTCTCTTCAGCTGATACCGAACTTGCAGGAATAAAGGGACTGATTTATTTATCGCGCTTGAAAAATAAATCCATCCCCATTTTTTCATCACCAAACGCAGGGACATGACTGAGTGTCAAGAGGAACAGAAACAATGCACCCAGGAGCCCAATCCCTGATCGCCGAGCTAGGCCTGCAGCCACATCCGGAAGGCGGCTATTTCCGGGAGATATTCCGCTCCGCAAGTACGGTGCAACCGGGTGACGATCGCGCTGAGCGTAGCGCGCTGACGTCGATCTATTTCCTGCTGGTAGCGGGGCAGCATAGCGGCTGGCATCAGGTGCTTTCCGACGAGATATGGAACCATCTGGAAGGCGATGCACTGGAGCTGCTGTGTTTCGATGCGGTTACTGCCGAAGCCAGCACGATAGCATTAGGCCGCTTCGGCAACGGCGGCGCCGTACCCATCCACGTCGTTCCGGCGGGTATATGGCAAGCCGCGCGTCCTTTGGGGGAATACGCCTTGTTGGGGTGCCATGTTGGCCCGGGTTTCGATTTCAGCGATTTCCGCATGGCATCGGGCGATGCCGATATGCGCCGCATCCTCGCAGAGCAAGGCGAGGCATTTGCGGCCTGCTTGTGAAACAAGTTCCGTAGGTTGGGCTGAGGTGCGAAGCCCAACAAAAGGTTACCTTGACGGCATGATTTATTTGGGGATCACACCCGTCTCATCATAGATTTTTGAGCCTTGTTCCCTGAAATCATGCATACAGCAGCTTTTAATTTCCTCGAGTGCTTCGTCAGCAAAGACTCTGCTGAGAGCCCAGGTCCCAGACGCCATTCCCTGTCGCAGGCCCAGTTTCACATAGTATGTTTGCCCTGCCACCACATCGAGTACCATAGCCCTGTCGATTTCAATCGTGTCGGTATAGAACCTGTGCTCGCCTGGAGTGGCAAGATATTTGACGGCCTGTCCATTTTGTAGCCGGGATATATCCGCTCCGTTGTCATACAGCATTATGTTCAGATTGCCCCCGGCTGTCTCACCCGGCCTGTAAAAGTTTACCACCCCCATGTCCGCAGGCGCAGGTTCAACTGGATTGAACAATCGTTCCGTGGTTTCACAACCCGGAAGCAGAATAATAGCAGCCAGCAATAACAAGCTCTTGATCGATTTCATCTGACCGCTCCCGGCAACAGGTAATATCGGCACATCACGGGATCTCCCTCACCACTCGAAAACCGATGTTGCTTATATAGCTGTCGGTGTCGTTGTTGTTGCGGCTTGCCGCGAGCAGGTTCCCGGGGTTGTTGTACCACGCACCGCCACGATAGATGCGCTTGCTGCAGTCCCCGGATTCCCAGGCTGACCCGTCGGCAGGCGCGCCGATATAGTTTTTGTTGTAACAGTCCTGCGTCCATTCCCATACGTTGCCGCTCATGTCGTACAGGCCCCAGTCATTCGGTGCGAGTTGTCCGACATCATGGGGCCATCCATTGCTGTTGGCGTCATACCAGGCCAGCCGTCCCGGGTCGGATCCGCTGCCGCAATACATCTTGTGCGCACCACCGGCACGGCAGGCATATTCCCATTCAGCCTCGCTGGGTAGCCTGACTCTCGTGCCGGTGATATAACTCATCGACTCGACATAGCGCGTCGCAAAGTGCCAGCTTATCTGTTCCACCGGCCTGTTCGGTCCGATGAATTTGCTTGGGTTGAAGTGCTTGATTTGCTCATATTGTGCCTGTGTCACTTCATGGCGGCCCATCCAGAATCCATTGACGCAGACCCTGTGTATGGGTTGTGCGTCACTTCTGTCTCCGCCCATCTGAAAGCAACCCGTCGGCACCCACACGAATTCCATTCCGGTCTTGGGTTCGACCCATAGCGTGCCAGCGACACGTTTGCCTGAATTCTGTATATCCGATGCAGGATGATCTTGTTCGCTCTCTGCCCGCGCGTTGACTGGAACAACTTGCAGTCCCAGCATCAGACTGACAAGAATAATGTGCACTTTCATTGCAGATCTCCATTTTTCTAGTTCGGCGCCTGTATCCATGGAGGTGAGTACGACCGAAATCGGCAGGAGTTGTAAGCGCATGAACAAGAACACATCAGTCTCCTGCTCCGTTGAGTCCGGGAATTGCAGATGGAGGGGAGAGGATGCCAGTGTCGCATTGATAAGCACTTCGTTCTGTGCGGTAACGCACAAAAGCTGGAATATAGGTATGCTGGATCCGACTACCTTCAGGCAGAATGGCCCAAGTCACCGTCAGGTCTGTGTGAACGGGAAATAGGCAGCCGCAGCGATCTGAACCACGAACCCGGTTCGTAGGTTGGGCTGACGAAGGAAGCCCAACAAAGGATTGTGCTACCGTTTGCCCAACTCCAGTATGAAGCCCACGAGCTTTTCGAGCTGCGCATGCCTGGAGCCGCTGGGGTCTATGGCGGGCATGGCTTCAACACCCCAGTTGCCGCTGCCGCCGTGGGAGATCTTTGCCACCAGTCCCTCGGCCAGTGGGTAGCTCTTGCCCTGGTATTCGTAGGTGGCGACATTCTGGTAGCGCTTGCCGACGTCTTTCCATGCCGGGCCGACGATCCTGTGGTCCGGCGCGTGGCAGTTGTTGCAGCCCAGCTTGACGGCAAGCTGGGGCATCTGGTTTTGCTGGAGGGCGTTCTGGATGTCCTGGTCAACATCGAAATTCAGGCTTTCTTCCTTCTTGTAATCGATTTTTTCATCGCAGCCGGCAAGCCATGCCAGCGCGATAAGCAGCACCAGGGTTTTGATCGGTTTCGGTTTCATAATCATTTGGGCCTGACTCAAATTGTTTATCATCCAGTAGTATAGCGCGCAGGTGCGGACCCCTTAAATGCAAAAATTATCTGAATATATCGAAATGGCGGCAGCGGAATATTGGCAGGAGACCGGCAAGGAGGAATTGTCTGCTTTCTGGCTCGCGGAATATTTTCAGGACAGTGGTGTGCTGGATGATTTTCCCAATCAGGACATGATCGCATTTCACTCATTGGTACAAAAAGCGCTGACCCTGAATATCGAAAGAGCTGAAAAGCTGGCACGGCTGCGGCAAAATGAATGATTCACTGAGCAAAAAAAGTCGCAGACAGTTCATTTGTTTCGATGATAATAATACGTCCCCATTGGATTGAGAATCGGAAGGAGATTCAAGCATGTCTACAGGCACCATCCGGCTTCATCGCGTACTGCGTACAAAGCCTGAGCGCATCTTTCGGGCGTTTACAGACGCTGATGCAATGACAAAGTGGATTGCACCTTACGGGTTCACCTGCAAGGTTCACCACATGGATGTCAAGGTTGGCGGCACCTACAGGATGTCGTTCACGAACTTTACGACAGGTAACGGCCACTCGTTTGGTGGCGAATATCTCGAACTCGACCCATTCAACAGGATTTGCTATTCGGACAGGTTCGACGATCCGAACTTGCCCGGAGAAATGAAGACGACGGTGACCTTCAAGCAGGTGTCGTGCGGAACGGAACTCGAAGTAGTGCAGGAAGGGATACCTGAGGCCATTCCGCTCGAGATGTGCTATCTCGGCTGGCAAGAGTCGCTTGTGCAACTCGCGCATCTCGTCGAGCCGGAGATCCCGGATTGACAGGATATGTATCGACCCCATTAATTTCCCTGGCTAACTACAGAGCGAACAAGGAGAAACATCATGGCCAAAAAAGAAATCATTGCCGTCATGGGTGCGACGGGCGCTCAGGGCGGAGGACTTGTTCGCGCGATCCTGGCTGACCGCGATAGTCCGTTCGCCGTGAGGGCGATCACCCGCAAGCCCGATTCTGAAAAAGCGCAGGCGCTGGCCAAACAGGGCGCAGAAGTCGTGGCGGGCGATGCCGATGACCAGGCCAGCCTGGAGCAGGCATTTGCCGGTGTGCACGGTGTTTACTGCGTGACCAACTTCTGGGAGCATTTCTCGGTGGAGCGCGAGGGCGCGCAGGCAACCGCGATGGCGAGGGCGACCAAAAAGGCTGGTGTGCAGCATGTCATCTGGTCGACGCTCGAAGACACGCGCAAGCTGGTGCCGCTCGATGACGACCGCCTGCCGACGTTGCAGGGCAAATACAAAGTGCCGCATTTCGATTCCAAGGGATCGATGGATCATGTCTTTGCCGAACAGGCGGCGCCGACCACCTTTCTGCTGACCTCGTTCTACTGGGATAATTTCATCCACTTCGGCATGGGGCCGCGCAAGGGCGCCGACGGAGAACTCGCGCTGTCGATGCCGCTCGGCGGCGCAAAGCTTCCGGGCATGGCCGCCGAGGATATCGGCGCTTGCGCCTATGGAGTGTTCCGTCGCGGCACGAGTTCTGCCGGGCAACGAGTCGGCATTACCGGCGAAATACTATCCGGTCCGGAGATGGCGGCGAAAATGGCAAGCGCACTCGGGCGCAAGGTCGGCTTCAACGATGTGCCGTTTGACGTTTACCGCGGATTGGGTTTTCCTGGCGCGGAAGATCTCGGCAACATGTTCCAGTACCAGGCCATATTCGGCGATGAGTTTTGCCGCAGCCGCGACGCGGCGCTTTCACGCTCGCTGAATCCGGGGCTGCTCTCGTTCGAAGCGTGGCTGGCCAGATACAAGGGTCGCATCCCGCTCGAATAGCAAGATGGCGGAAGCAGGGAATGACGCGTGAATCACGGGGCCAGGCCTGGCTTCGTGACATCCGGACTTCCATACAGTTACCATATCCCGCTGGTACGCTGAAGAACTGCATGCCATCAGTTGCTATTCCATAGCAAGTCAAATCACATGCGTAGGAGGTTAAATGCAGGGTATGGATAAATATACGGATAAGGCTATCGAGTTGGGCATGACTTTCGGGCCAAAGCTGTTGCTGGCGATCATCGTGCTGGTAATTGGCTGGTGGTTTGCCAGCGCACTGGTAAGGCGGCTGGATGCCTTGCTGGAGCGACAGCAGGTCGACAAAACATTGCACAGTTTTCTGTCCAGCCTGTCAGGCGTCATTCTAAAAGCGCTCATCCTGATTATCACGGCGTCCATGATCGGTGTTGAAACCGCATCACTCATCGCGCTGCTCGGTGCCGCTGGATTGGCCATAGGCTTCGCATTGCAAGGGAGTCTCTCCAACTTCGCCGGCGGCATCCTGATCCTGTTTTTCAAGCCATTCAAGGCCGGAGATTTTATTGAGGCACAAGGTCATTCCGGCGATGTGCAGGAGATCCAGATATTCAACACGGTATTGCTGACCAAAGACAAGCGCAAGGTGGTGATTCCCAACGGCATGTTGTCCAACGGCACCCTGGTCAATGTGTTCTGCGAACCGAATCGCCGGGTCGACCTGACCTTCGGTATCAGCTACAGCGATGACATTGCCACCGCCAGAGCCGTGCTGGAAAAAGTCATCGCAGATAACGATCTTATCCTGAAGGATATTGCGCATGATATCTATGTGTCAGCCCATGCGGACAGTTCGATCAACCTGCTGGTTCGAGTCTGGACGGAATCGGCGAATTACTGGGCAGTGAACTTTGCGCTGATGGAACAGGTGAAATATGCATTTGACAATGCAGGACTCACCATTCCGTTCCCGCAACGCGACGTGCATATGTATTCCGCCTCGAATGCGTGATTTGCCAATCAACCGTGCATCACGGGATCAGGTCTGGCTTGGCAACGCGCCACAATATACACTTGACCCCCAAGTTCACCCGTGGCGCCTTGAAGGCGTCATATGATCTGAAAGGAGAGTCCAATGATTACCGTTTCAGGGGAAAGCAAAGGAAACATTCTTGTCGTCAGCGCCTCAGGTAAGTTAACCGATCAGGACTATAAGGAAGTACTCATCCCGCGTCTGGAAGCAATCATTCAGGCGCATGGCAAGGCGCGACTGCTGCTGGACATGGGGGATGAATTCCATGGCTGGGAAGCTGCGGCGGCATGGGATGACGCCCGCTTCGGACTTGCCCACAGGAACGATTTCGAAAAGATGGGAGTCGTTGGCGGCCCCAAATGGGTCGAGTGGGCCTTGAAGATCGGCGCCGTCGCCATAAGCGGCGAAATGAAAAACTTCGCCGCAAGCGAGCGCAAACAGGCAATGCGCTGGATCGGCAGCGAGTAGGTGCTGGCTTGGTATCACACCGCGACGAGCAACCTATATACTTGATCCTGATGAACTGATTCGACGGCAGACATGGGAAGGAGCACTTTGACATGAACAATAACGCAGACTACAGGCTGATCTGTAAATCAACAGTGTGCGGAGAGATCTCCGAGGACGAAGGCAAGATCCTTTCGACCATCATGGCTGTGCGTCAATTGAGGGATGGCGAGTTGCTTGTCAGCGAGGGCGACGCCGATCAGTCCCTGTACATCCTCGCTTCCGGCAAGCTCGGCGTCTTCAGCGCCGGACCTGACGACAAGGAACACCTGGTTCACACCATGACGGAGGGCGAATGTGCCGGTACCCGCGCTTTCGTCGACCGGACACCGCGCAAGGCAACCCTGCGCGCGATCGGCGAAGTCACGGTCTATTCGATCACTCCGGCAGCCTTCGATACAGTGGTGGATGGTCACCCTCGCCTGGCATACAAAGTGATGCGCGCGCTGTTCCGGGTCACCCACGCCAACCTGATGCGGATGAACCGGGAAAGCCAGCAGCTTTCCAATTACATCCAGAAGTCGGGGGGGCGGTATTGAGTCGCCGGGATCGAATTTGATAGAGGCGGAAAAATATCCTGGACTGTCCCTTTGATAGTGGATAGATCATATGAACTCTCGTTGCGCTGCATTGATCCTGATTTCATTCGTCCAGTTTGTTGCAGGTAATTCGGTTGCGCATGCAAGCCAGGGTGCACGAACGACTGCGCTTGATACGCATGCATTGCCGCTGGGAGATGGCAAGGTCAGCACGGAACCCAGGCGCGGCTATGTTTATTCCTGTGCCTCGTCATTTCGCGGCGGCGGTGCGCAGCATAGTGGCGACTGGATACATGGCGCTACCTGGGATGACACGCAAAAGATCTCGGTCCGGGGGGACGTGTCCTGGCCGGAGGCGGCCATATCGATCAGGACGGACGCAGATCAGCGGCTGATTTCCAGCAAGGCTTTGCCGGACGACCATACCACCGGGATATTTCCGGTGCAGCGCGATGATCCCGCCTATCGGATCGACCGCAACCCGAATCCCATCACTGCCCAGAGCATCACTTTGGCGTTGCCGCTCTCGCCCACGGTCGCTGCCGAACCCGGCTGTGTGCCGATGGGGATGGTCGGGGTGATGCTGAACGGCGTGCCGTTCTTCAATGCGCTTGACGATGCCGGACGTGATGCAGTCGCTCACGAAGTGCAGGATCACTGCAGCGGACATCCCCAGCACATGGGTGAATACCATTACCACGGTCCGAGCGGTTGCGTGAAAGCGGAAACGGAAAACAACAGGCTGATCGGCTACGCGCTCGATGGTTTCGGCATCTACAGCATGTACGATGAGAACGGCAATGAACTCACCAATAACGATCTGGATGAGTGCCATGGCCGGGTCAGCCGGGTCGAGTGGGATGGCAGGGAAGTCGAGATGTATCACTATGTGCTGACGCGCGAATATCCGTATACGGTCGGCTGCTTCAGGGGCGCGGCGGTGAGAGGTCAGGGTCGCCTGCGTCAGGCAGGCATGAGCGGTGATCCGCGGAGGTCGGCAGATGCGCCTCGCCAGCGACCGGGAAGACACCAGCCGCCCGCCGAGGCGCTGAGCGCATGTTCGGGCTTGTCCCGGGATGCGGCATGCAGCTTTGCATCGCCTCGCGGCGACACCATCAGCGGAACCTGCCAGTCACCGGCAGGCGAGCTTGCCTGTGTGCCGCAGCGGAGATAAATGGCCGGCATGATTGAAGCCAGGGTTGGAATCGAGGCATTGCATCGGGAGGGGGTGAATGTGAACTTGAACTTGAAAACATTGTCCGTATCTTCAGCCGTACTGTTCTGTTCGCCTGCCTGATGCGGGATAGTGAGTTCGGGGTATGTAAAACGCAAGACCTGACCCCACATTCGACCCCATATTCCGGAATCCTGACTGGATTTATGGTGTAGTGTTTATCGCGGTAGAAATCCCGAAAAACTACCACGACTTGATTCGATTTCAATTCTTGAGGAAAGGAACTCAAATGAAGACGATAATTACTGCTGCACTGCTGATGGTTCTAGCGGTTCCCGCCTTTGCTGCGGATGGTTCCAGGGGAATGAAACTCAACGGCGCTATCAATGAAGCGTTCACCGGCTTCTTTGATTCATGGAACAAACACGACGTGGATGGAATGGTCGCGCATTGGACTCGCAATGCATCGCTGATCAATCCAATGGGCAGGAAGGCCAAAGGCAAGGACGAGATCAGGGCGCTGCTCAATGATGAACAGACGACGATATTCAGGCAATCGATTGCAAAGATCGTGAGCCTTGACGCGAAGCGGGTCGGCGACAGGCTTGCCTGGTACGACGCGGAGATGACCGTCGACAACGCCCTCGGTCCTGATGGCGCGGCCATGCCGCAGATGAAGATGCATATAGCCGGGCTGATGCAGCGGAAGGGCCACAAGTGGCTGCTCTACGCTGCTCGCCCCTATGCTTTCCTGCCTCCGCCGCCAGCGAAGAGAAACTGAATTGCGCAGCGCCAGGTCTTGCATTTGAGGGCCATCAAGGTTTGGCGCAATTTGTATTGATTGGCCATATGGGGAACTCGTGAAGTTGAACACCAAGGCATTGTCCATATTTGCGGGCGTAGTTGCCGTGTTTGCGGCGCTGCTTTATCCGTTGCTCTCCCAGTCGGTTGAGGAACCGTTCTCGCAGGCAAAGCTGGATGCGCTGAATCGATCCGGCCAGCCGGTGCTGGTCGCCATTCATGCGGACTGGTGTTCGACTTGCGCTACGCAAGAGCGGATATTGCAGGAATTGATGCAGCAACCGGAATTCAAGCGGGTCAAGCTGCTGCGTATGGACTTCGATCGGCAGAAGGAATCGGTGCGTTCATTCGGTGTGCAGTATCAAAGTACGCTCATTGCGTTCAAGAATGGTCATGAAGTGGGACGTTCTACCGCCGAGTTGAGCCAGGCCCGGATCGAGGAATTGTTGCGCCTGAGTTTGTGAAACCCCGCAGGCTGGGGTGAGGCATGAACCTTAGCTTTCGCGAGGCATGATGTTGGGCTTCGCGAACTCAGCCCAACCTGCGTACTACGGACTACGAATTTGCATTCCGGGAATACCTATCATCGGGCCGGACGTTCTAAGCAGCAGACTTGAGATGATTATCGACGGTAGGTGGCTTGGTGTAGCCGCTGGCTTGCATGTCGATCGCCTCGGGATGTTCCTGATAATGTTTTCTCACGCAATTTGCCAATGCCTGTTTGGTCGCGTCTTCTACAGGACAAATATCCTCGTCTGCCAGGCAAGCCAGCATCTTTTCCAGCAGCAGATCCTGGGGTGCTTGCATCTTGTCCTGCCACGAAGCCAGTAGCGACCGGTTAACGTGAGAAGGCAGCGAAGCTAGGATGCCGACGTCGTTCTGGTTGTGTACCAGCAAGCCGGAGGTGGTGCCCCGGTCCAGCGTCAGAACCTGGAAGAAGTAGAGTGTGTGGTAGTTCAGTTGCTGTTTGTAATCGGTTTCTGATGGGGCAGAACGTTGTTCCAGTGCTGCAACCAGAATGTCACAGTATGTGTCGATCGCAGTTTCTCCAACCGTCCGGGCCAGGGTCAGGTCTGCGTCAAAATCTCCGCCGAAATAGTTTTCCAGGTAGAAATGCGTTACGCCCCGATGACGGCCCAGCGCGGGGATATAAAAATACCGGTCGCCCTGCGTAGCAGCTTCGGCATATTGCTCAGGTGCGGCTTGCCGCAGCTTGTTTGCGAACAGGACCTTGTTTTCGTTATTTTCAATGGCGGGATTGAGGTCTGCCATGACGCGCCAGTAACCGCTGCCATTCTTCAATTCTGTCCAGCTGATATGGATGTGCACCGAAGGCGCCAGCGGGTTGTCCGGATGAATGATGGTCGAGATGGCGGAAGCGGAGGCCAGCTGTTTCGTGTCATCGTCGTCATATTGAACCTGCGAGATATTGACCGAGGCGCGATTGAAAATCGTCTCGTCCGTCGCCATGAAGCGGACGCCGCCGCCATGGGTACCTTCATCGCGAAACCATTCGATCGGCTCATACGGCTTGCCGTTGCCATATTTTTCGCTGATCGCATTCAGCTTGGTTACAAACCGTTGCTGCAGGTCGCTTACCAGCGTGTAAGCCTGTGCCGCACGGGGAGATATTGCCGGGATCCTTTTCATCATTGACTGATACCTTATCTGTTTAATTCGATTCACGAGTAGTTCCTGGGGCCGGGTCTCGCTATCCGGCACAAGCATTTTATAACCAAAATTAGCGGAGGCGAATTGTATCGTTAATGTATCGGCCTGCTACTTTAACAATCCTGCGCTGCGTGCTGCGGCTTCGATCGCCGAATAGTTTTCGGACCGGGCCGGGATGAATCTGCTGGCGTGCTGCAATTCAAGAATCTCGTTGTCCTGCGCGAAGTTCCTGTCCAATGCAAGAAATGCATCGGTCAATTTCCGGCGCAAGCCTGCATCCATATCCGCGCGCGCAGTCCAGTTGTAATCGTAATAAGCGGGGGTGGTGTAGAACACATGCAGTATTTTTGGGTCAGCCTTGCCATCGGCAAGCATCTTTTCCCATGCGGCGCTATTCAACACCCCTGCATCGGCCATGCCGCCAGCCACTGCCGCAACAACCGCATCATGGCCCCCTGAGTATACGACGTGTTTCAGATCGGTTTCGGGATCGATGTGGGCTGCCAGCAAAAAGGATCGCGGCATCAGGTGGTCGGAGGTCGAGGATGCCGCGCCAAACGCGAATGTCCTGCCTATCAAATCCTCCAGCCTGGTGATGTCATCGTGCGCGGTGATGAATACCGACCTGGTCTGTGCATCCTCTGCCCGCTGCGCGATGGGAATAACCCGATCGTTGCTGCGCTTGCTGGCCTGGATAAAATCGAAGCCGCTGAACCAGACCAGGTCCAGCTTGTTGGCGGACAAGGCTTCGACCAGAGTGTCTTCACTGGCCATGGGCCTGAATTCGAACTTGATGCCGGTCTTTTTTTCAAGGTAATCGGACAAGGGTTTGAACTTGCGCCGCAACACGGATGGCGATTCGTCCGGGACCAGGGAGACACGCAGCACCGGTTCGGCAAATGAAGCTGCATAGAGCACCAGCGCCACGGCTATTGCCAGCGAGACCAGCAGCGCTCTCAGGCGAGGCGAAGACGAAAGAGGCAGCATGAATTTTGAGGGTTGGCGTTGAGGCGAAACTGAAATGGTATCGCAGTAATTTGCACCAGGGATAGCCCATTCCGATTCCATACCTCCGGCCCAGGCTTGAGGATGCCCCTCTTGACGGCGGGGTTGATGGGTTACAATTGAGGTTTCCAGGTTCGAGATCGTTCCAAAGTCCCACTGTGGCAATGATTGATTTGACGAGTCTGGTCCCGTTAGCTGGTCAAGCATTTGGGTGAAGCGGGTGCACGGCCGAAGCGGATTCGGTATATATCCATCAATCGGTGATTCCGTTGAATAAAGTCCATCATCTGTTTCCATTTCGGGTAATGCCATGAATCTGGATGCCCGCACGCTGCTTTTTTCGCTGGTAATGACTTACGCATTGGCAGTGCTGAGCATGTACGTCGCGGCCTGGGGGCGGGGAATCAACAGCAAACCCGACGGCACGGGCAAATGGGCGACGGCAATGTTCATGCAGGTGCTGACCTGGATATTGATCGAGAAACGCGGGGATATTCCGGATCTTCTTTCGGTCGTTGTCGCCAACGGTTTCATTTCTGTTTCATATGCCCTGATATTGGCAGCGGTTTATGAGTTGCAGCAGCGCAGGGCACCGTCCTGGCAGTACTGGGTCCCGGCCGCGCTTACACTGGTGACGACATTCATTCTGGTGGACGACATGCGCGGCCGCTTCATCTGGGGCGGCCTGATCTATGGCTTCCAGCTGGTGCTGGTTGGGCGCGCCCTGCTCACCGACCGGGAACCCCGCACCGGACGCGCGTGGCGATTGCTGTTTGGCGGGATCGTCCTGCTGCTGGTGGTGCTCGTGTTGCGCGCCCTCGATGCCGAATTTGTGGCCGATCGATTGGCCCAGCCGCAGAATGCCGCTGCGGTACAGCCGGTTCAACTCATTGCCTATCTTGCTGTCATGTCGATCGCGCTGCTCGGCTCGATCGGTTTCGTGCTGATGGTCAAGGAGCGTACCGACCGGGAAGTCATGCATCTGGCGATGACCGACAGCCTTACCCAGATTCCCAACCGGCGCGCGCTGATGGATTACGCCGGGCGCGCCCTGTCCCGGCGCAGCAGTTTGCCACTGGCGTTGCTGATGATCGACCTGGATAACTTCAAGCTCATCAACGATACCCACGGTCATTTGATCGGCGACGAAGTATTGTGCAAGGTTGTCGACCTGATCGTGAAAAGGTTGCGCGGACATGACCTGCTTGGCCGCTACGGCGGCGAAGAATTCTGCGTGGTTGCCCCGGAAACCGACATCCAGGGCGCACTGGTGCTGGCCAGGTCCTTGCGCGCAGCCATTGACACCACGCCGATCGCAACCAAATGCGGTGAACTTGCCGTCTCGGTGAGCATCGGCATTTCGGGCTGCCCGGCCGCTGCCTCGCGTGAACTGAATGATGTTCTGGCAGAAGCCGATGCCGCACTTTATGATGCCAAGCAAACCGGGCGCAACAGGGTGGTCTGCTTCGGAATCGAGAACGCAGGCACTGGCGTCTGACCCTGAAGTCCACGATGCCATTATGGAAATGAAGAAAATCAATTCGGGCAAGTTGCGCGCCATCGGTTACGATGCGCGCAACCGGTTGTTGCAGGTCCAGTTCGATGACGGCAGCACGTTGCAATATGGCGGCGTCGGCGAGGATACCTGGCGTCGTTTCAGCAGTTCGGGGGCGGCCTGGAGTTACTATCGTGACAACATCGAGGAGGAATTCGCGGCAAAGCGCGTTTCCGGCATGGCTTCTGCAGCAAAGAACCCGCTCGACGATCTGTTCGGGAAATCCTGATGGATTTGATTGATTCCTGGTTTATGCATAATTTATTCTGGTGCCCAATGAATATATTCAGACTTGTACTTCTGGCCGTGCTGTCATTTGTTAACCCGGTCGCTTTTGCGGATACAGACGCCGTACCCATGACTGCCGGGATCGAGCAGGCTACCCAGGCACCCGTCGGTTCAATCATCCGGGATTGCCCGGAGTGCCCTGAAATGGTTGTTATTCCGGAAGGAAGTTTTGATATGGGGTCGAACGTCAAAAATAATGAGCAACCTGTTCACCGGGTAACAATAGGCAAGCCATTTGCGATGGGCAAGACGGAAATCACGCAAGGGCAATGGAAAGCCGTGATGGGCAATACGCCCAGCCATTTTCCGGTATGCGGGAGCAAGTGTCCTGTGGAGCAGGTTAGCTGGAATGATGCCCATGACTTTATTGACAAGCTCAACGCCATGACCGGAAAGCAATACCGCCTGCCGAGCGAAGCGGAGTGGGAATACGCCTGCCACGCTGGAGGTCGGCAGAAATTTTGCGGTAGCGACGATAAGGGCAGCGTGGCGTGGTATTACACGTTTGCGGATGGAGATACGACACATCCGGTTGCAACCAAACAGGCCAATGCATTTGGGCTGTATGACATGAGCGGCAACGTCTGGGAATGGGTGGAGGACAACTATCATGATAATTACGACGCCGCCCCGGTCGACGGCAGCGTATGGCTCGGAGATATCCCGTTGCGCGTTCTTCGCGGCGGCTCATGGAACGACAAGGCAAGGAGCGCGCGCGCGACCAGTCGCATCATGAGTGCGGCGTCGAACCGGATCAAAAACTGCGGATTTCGCATAGTCAGGGCGCTTCCTTGATGTGACTGAGTCTACTGGGACTCTGTTATCGTTAACTCAAGGGGTGAACCGGTCGAGCAGTAGCACGTAGGAACTAACTCGTACCTCGAGGAGGGAAGCATGGATACTGATCCGATCGAGCAATTCAAATCCAAACAGCGTGAAACCTGGACCATGGGAAATTTCGCCGACATGGCCGTTTTTACCACGCCCGTGGCCGGGCATCTGGTGCGCTATGCCAGGGTGACAAGCGGCCACGAAGTGCTGGATGTGGGGACGGGGACCGGCGTGGTCGCAATCACGGCACGGAATATCGGCGCAAAGGCGACCGGACTGGACCTGACGCCTGCGCTGCTCGCACATGCCAGGGAGAATGCCGCGTTGGCCGGCCATGACGATATTGCCTGGCATGAAGGGGACGCCGAGGTTCTACCTTTTCCGGATGCTTCATTTGATGTCGTGTTGAGCCAGTTCGGGCATATGTTCGCGCCGCGCCCCGAGGTTGCTCTGAATGAGATGCTTCGCGTGCTGAAGCCGGGCGGCACCATCGCCTTCGCCACCTGGCCGGGCGAGCAATTGATCGGCCGCATGTTCGCGTTGAATGCCAGGTATGTCCCGCCACCTGCGGGTATCGCTTCGCCAGTGCAGTGGGGCGATGTCACTATTGTGCGGCAACGGTTGGGGAGCAGCGTGAAACGTTTGCATGTCGAGCGCGGCATCATGAGCGTTCCTGCACTTAGCCCCAGGCATTTGCGGCTGTTTCAGGAAGCCAAGACGGGTCCGTTCATCCGCGTTGTGCAGGCCCTGCAGCAAGAACCGACAAAACTGGAATCGTGGCGCAATGAGATGGACGAAATGCTGGGCGAATATCTGCATGACAATGTCGTGCGGCACGAATACCTGCTGACACGGGCGATCAAGGCCTGACAGCGACAAATGTGACTCTATCGATTCCGACGTAACAGGAAGGCGCTAGCTACACACAAGCCGGATATGTGTGGTAACGCACCGAGCAGGCTGGAATTTATCTCCATTATGACATTCGGCGACTGCACTTCATTGCAGGGCACCGGTGCACCATATCTTTGATCGCGTGATTCTCCCCAAGGCCAACTGAGGATTTATACGGAAGCGCGATGTCTTCGCGGCCATAGCCGCTGCCGCATATGAGTGGTATCGAATTGAAAAGGAGTGAACCATGACCACGACCACGATAGGAACTGTACTGCTACCCGCATTCTTGAACGTTCTTGTGCTGGGCAGCGTTGCCGGATTGATAGTCGGCGCCATCCTGATTTTGCATCCTGGCTGGCTGGTGCGCGCGAACCTGATAAACAACCACTGGATTTCCACCCGCCACCTCGACAAGATCCTGGAACGTCCGATCAATTTTGATTCCTTGTTTTACCGGTATCGCCGAGTCTGCTGTTTGCTTACGTTGGCGGGAGCGATTTATATCCTGTATTATTTTAGTGTGCAGCTCGATAAATCCAGCGCCATCGTCGGCCTGGCACGAAGTTTCAAGGTGTCGGTAACATATGTCGAAATGCTGTTTGACCCGATGGTATGGATCGCGTTATCGGGGTCGGTTTTTGCACTGATCATCAGTGTGTTCATGCTGTTTCCCCCGAACCTGTTTCGCAGGTTTGAACTTGGCGCAAATAATTGGATTTCATTGCGGCGTACAATGAAACCACTTGAGGTTTTGCACAGCAATGTAGATGAATATACATTCAGCCACACCCTGCAAATGGGCGTGATGGTGTTGATGGGCAGTGTTTATACGCTGATAATGCTGACTTTCTGGGCTGGATAAACATAATTGATCAGGGGGCAGGGGGCTCGGCAATGAAACAACTGCTATTCATTTCCTGCAGCGTGCGCCGCGAACGACGCTCCCATGGTGTGGCGGTGTACCTGTCCGGCTTAGCGGAACGCACCGGGCTCGCCAGGGTCAAGCTGCTTGATCTCAAGGCCGCGAACTTTCCGCTTTTCGAGGAACGCCTGCAGTACCTGCCGGACCCGCCTGCCGGGGCGGTGGAATTTGGCAAGGCGGTGCAGGATGCCGATGCGGTGATCATCGTCAGTCCGGAATACAATTTCAGCGTGCCAGCCGCGACCAAGAATGCGATCGACCTGCTCAGCCAGGAATGGAAAGGCAAGCCGGTGGCCATCGCTTGCGTATCGTCCGGCGCGTTTGGCGCGCGCAATGTGTGGGCTGAATTGAACAAGATCCTGCTGGCCCTGGGCGCGCGACCTTCAAATGCCGGATATTTCGTCCCGTTGGTTCAAAATGCCTATGCCGAAAGTGGCTTGATCGCGCCGGATTCAGGGCCGTTCGATGATCGTGCCAGGGCATTCATCCAGAGCGTTATCAATCTGGCGTGTTGATATAATAAGGCAAGCGGGGTAGCCATGATTCGACTCGGGAAAGCGTTGCATGCCTGGGGCACGCCCGAATTCGAGGCGGTTCTGAAACAGGAAGTCGCACAACTGGATGTACATGACCTGCACTTGCAGCAGGGGTTGGCAACCGGTAATTATGTAAGCGATGATCCGTTCACGGCGATGGTCAACAGCGTGGTCGAGATGGAAGATGTGATCTGCGTGAGGGCGGGGATATTTTTTCGCGGGGTGATCGGCGGCTGCAGTTGCGCGGACGATCCCACGCCGGTCAGCGAGATCAACGAGTATTGCGAGGTGCAACTGAAGATAGACAAGGCGACCGCAGAAACCGAGGTCGCACTTGTAACCTGATGCAACAGTTGGCGCATATTAAAAATCCGGGTTCGCGCCGAATGTGGGTCTGACTTGGCAGGGGGAACTGGCCATGAAGAAAGTCGTTTTCATCCTGGTGGTGCTTGCTGTGGCAGTGGGTATCGGCTATTTCGTCATCAGCAATCCGCTGGGTCGGTTGGTCAAGCTGGCGGTAGAAAACTTTGGCCCGCAGATGATGCAGGCTGCCGTGAGCGTGAAAAGCGTAGACATTTCCGCCAAAAACGGGGAGGGAAAGATACGCGGCCTGCATCTTGGCAATCCTGCCGGCTACAAGACAGACCATGCGCTGAATGCCGATAACATCGAGATCGGGATCGAGCCGGCCAGCATCGCGACGGACGTGGTCGTGCTGCACAAGTTGCTGATCGATTCGCCGAATATCGTCTACGAAAAAATCGACAGCGGCAGCAATTTCGATGCTATCCAGCGCAACGTCGACGCCTATCTGGGAAAAAATGGAAAAAATGGCAACAGCGAAAAGGGCGGGGCTGGAAAAAAGATGATCATCGATTCGTTCGTCATCCGCAATGCCAGGATCAACTACAGAGGAAAGCTGGAGATTCCCCTGCCGGACATCGAGCTGCACAACATCGGCAGGAACAGCGGTGGTGCAACGCCGGCGCAGATAACCAGGGCCATCATTACCCAACTCAATACCAAGCTGGTGCTGGCGCTCGCCAAAACCGCCGTGATCAGCGGCGTCGGCGGCCCGGTAGTCGGCGCGGGAATGTTGTTGAAGAGCCTGCTGGGAAAATGATCGAGGAGGACAGGTCTGCGCTATTTCCCCGGGTACGGTTGGATTTACTGTTGACTGAGGTTCTTGGCGCTGCAGTGACGCCTGTCGAATATGCAGCGCAAGGCTAGCGGGTGCGCTACGCCCTGAGCACTATGAAGACCAGTAACGCTGTGATCGAGATTGCAAATATGGCCCACAGATAGCCTGACTTCGTATGCCCGGTCATGCTGGTTTCAAAATTGATTCTCCGTTCCTCGGCGTGCGCTATATTCACGTGACGCATATTCCTTACCCTGTTCTTTCTATAAATCTTTGCTCGGATGATCATGCACAGCTTACGCTGGTGGCCACACGAGTTCTGTGCGGTAGGCCACTTTCCGCAATCAGGTGATTTTCCGCAACGTTGCGAAGTACTTATTGCGTATGACCGAGCCGAACCAGGCATTACGTTCTGCAGTTTCAAGTATAAGTCTTGACTAATATAGTCGAACAATATTTAATTGCAGACATACATTCAGCAAGGAAGGTTGTGAACATGGAAATCCCGAATCGTGATGGTGATGGCTATCTAGTCGACATGAGTGACTGGACGGAGGATATTGGCCGCTCGATGGCCGAAGCAGACGGCTATGAGCTGGATGACAAAAAGTGGGGGCAGATCATGAAGGCGCGCGAGTTCTACGAGGAATTCGGCACGGTGCCACCGATACGCAAATTCGCCAAGTATATCGGCGAGGACCAGAAGGAAGTGTTTGCGCTGTGGATGACCGGTCCGATGAAACCGATCACCAAGTATGGCGGCATGCCCAAGCCGACCGGTTGCGTCTGAGAATTTGTTCCGGCCTGGGCCGGAATGATTCCTGTTCCTGCCATTTCCTTACGCCTTCTGTCAGCGGTGCAAGGATAATTTCCTGTCACGAGTTATGGTGCAAAATCGACCTCGGTTCGGCTCTGCATCAAGTTGTTTCAAAGTGACCTAATGAGTGTTTGTCGCGAGCCACTGAAGTTATGGACTCATTTCCTCTGCTGCGATCACTGGATCCCGCTGCCGTACTCGCGCAACTGCAGCGAGACGGTCTCGCCCTTTGGCGCGGTCGTCTTCTTCAATTGGATGAGTTCGAGAATTTCACCATGTCTCTGTTCAAGAAATTTCATCGTCCAGCCAGTCGAACTGATTCCAGAACGCGAGACGGAGATGGTTTTTCGACGTTAGTAGAAGGTTACACAAGATTGTTAGGGCACAGCGAAGGATATTATCGCCCCTGTATTGCACCTCCCGATATTTGTATGTTCATGTGCGTAGAGGCACCGATTTTCGAGGGGGGAGAAACTTTCCTGGTTGACGGTGCAAAGATGTTGCGCGCGCTCCCCGGTTCTCTTGCAGATCGGCTGGAATGTGAGGGTATCGTCTACGAATGTTTGTGGGAAAAAGAGCGCTGGACCAGTGAGTTTGGTGTCACAGATGTCAAGTCATTGCGGCGCTTACTGGATGCCAGTGAATCATGCGAGTATCAGATCCTGGATCAGGAGACCTTACATCTCTTTTACAGGACATCTGCGATCCACCCCTCGAGATCTGGTAATAAAGTATTCGTGAACGGATTGCTGGCACATCTTCCGGAAGTTAAACATGAGCGGTACAGTGGAATTTCCATTTACGCAAAACAGACCAACAAGATTCACTGGGGGGATGGGGGTCTGATGGAAGATGAGTACATCAATACGATGATCGATGCGCATGATGGTGTTTTGGAGCGACATCGTTGGGTATCGGGCGACATACTGCTCTTTGACAATTCCCGTTTCCTGCATGGAAGAGAATCTCTGCATATCCCTTGCAAGCGTTCCCTGCTTACCCGCTTTGGTTATTGCGATTCAGCATGACGGCGTTCATCTCTATCGATCAGCGTCGCCGTCTACACTTCGCATCTACTTGACTGGCGTTACGCAGCCACGGAGTGGCTTACCTGGTTTTTTCCTTTGCGCTTGGCCTGGTAGAGGCAATCATCGGCTATCGAAGTGAGCGCATCGATGGTTACACAGGATTCATGTCTGAGTGCCACACCAAAGCTCGCCGTAAAACAGATTTCTCCCTTTTCGTGGGCGATATGAGTTTCGGATATGTTAATGCGCAACCTGTCTGCCAGGGAGATGGCCGCTTCGAGGTTCGTTTCAGGCAGCAGCAGGATGAACTCCTCGCCCCCCCACCTGGCCACCACATCACCCTTCCTTGCTGAACCCGCGAGGATGGTGGCGACTGCAATCAGGACTTCATCGCCAATGGCGTGACCGTAGCCGTCATTGATCTTCTTGAACTGATCGATGTCGAGCAGAATGACGGCAATATTACGTTGGTTGCGCAGTGCATTGCTCCAGATCGGCCTGGTTAACTCGTAAAAAGCCCGCCGGTTGTTCAGGTTGGTGAGGGGATCGACCCTTGCCATGCGCTCGGCCTGAAGCTTTTCCTGTTGCCCGACCCTGAATTGATACGCCAGCGCCAGGGCCAGGACAGTCCCGTCGATGAGCATCCCGAACTCTACGGTGCGGTAGGTGATCGCGTTATATGGGATGAATCCTGCCACTGCCAGGTCTGTCATCAGTGCCCCAAGCATTGCTGAGATCGAACCGAACAGGAAGTACCGTGCTGGTCCGTAACCGGAAAGTACGCCCAGCATTCCCAGCAAGATCATCAGGCCGGTGAACAGGAAGAAAAAAACAAAGGCAACTACCATGTGCAAGGCATTGTAGTTGCCCGCAAACAGTGCCATCAGAAGCAAGCCGGACACTCCACAGAACCAGATCAGGGCGCGGTGCATGCGGGGGAAGTTGCTTCGTGTATTCAGGAAACTGGAGGCAAACAGCAGTCCGGACAGACCCAGCAGGAACATCAGGAATGGAATGATCCAGAGTTGCAAACGCACTTGTTCCGGCCATAGCCATTCAAATCCGTGCCCGGTATAGGCGAGGTTCAGCAGGATGAAAACTGCAATATAAAGGGAATAGAACTGGTAGCGCCGGTTGCGCAGGCCGATGTACAGCATTGCGTTGTATGCCATCAGCGAAAGCAGGAATCCGTACACAAAGCCATAGATATAGTCCTGCAGCGTATCGAACGATGCAGCGGCGGCAGGCGTGCGCAGAAATATCGGGACGACCATCGGGTCGCTGGTTTCAATGCGCAGGTAGACTTCACTGGTGCCGGGTACGAATTCATGGTCAACGGCAAAGAAACGGTTATTGATCGGCCGTTGTGAGAAGGGTTGAGCGTCACCAAGGTTGTAGGCGTTCGAGATTTTTCCACCGGCCATGAAGTAGATGTCGACCTTGTCGAGCCATGAGGTCTCTACCGACAACCTCCTGAGTTGGTCTGCGTTACTTCGATTTGCCACCTCGAAACGAATCCAGACTGGCCGCGAGCCGATGCCGAAGTTTAGAACCGGAGAGTTGCCGGGCTGGAAATTTCCATTGCTGTAGGCGGCAATGGCCTGAGCTATCCCGAGTTTTGTGTCCAACTCCTTGAGATAGTCTGTATGCAGGCCAAGCGCATTTTCAGGTGGATTGTCTGCCGGGACGGGCTCTGCTGCAATGGCTGGGCCGCAGCACAATGCGAATATGGTGAACAGCAACGCAAATGCGCGACCTGCGAAGCACGACCGGACGATTCTTGCGATAGAAATTATTAGTGTAATTGCAGGGGCCAAGGTCATATATTATACGGACCTTCGCCTGGTTCCCACGCCAGTTTCAGTGACTGGTATTGCGCACGAAATTGACCACCTTGATTTCCGATGCCGGCCCTGTGGAACATGCGCCCTTGAGTTCGCCCAGGCTCAATTCGGCTTCATACAGCTGGTTGATGACTTCGACGTAGTCCTTGTCTTCAGCCATCCTGCGCGCCGTGCGGCCGCCTTCGTTTTCGGCGCGTACATCCACGCCCGCAGCCAATAGCACTTCGATCACTCCGGCCTGGCCGTACCCGGCAGCCAGCATCAGTGGCCTGGTACCATAGGCGATCTGGGTTTCGATATCCGCTCCTGCTGCGATCAAAGCACTGACGATCTCGGGAAAGCCACGGTCGAGATCGTGGTTGTAAAGTCCTTTCATCAGGGCGGTCCAGCCGCGCGAATCGGTTGCATTGATGTTGGCGCCTGCCTCGATCAACATATTGACCATGTCGAGGTTGCCATTCGCTGCAGCCAGCATCAACAAAGTGATGCCCTCTTCGTCGCAGTTGTTGCAGTCGGCGCCGCCCTGGATCAGCGAACGGGCGCCAGCCAGGTCGCCAGCCGCCACAGCATCGAACAATTTGGTGGACATGATTCCTCCTTCAGCAATAGCATCAATGTGCCTTGATTGTAATGATGATCGGGTATATTAGTCAATAATGATAAACAATATTAGTGGGTTCAAATTTGTCCTGCAGCACATAATGCGGTGAATTTCCGGCTAGAATCATGCCATCGTAAACCAACATCAGGAGCACAGCATGAATCTGGCAGAGCTGTTCCGGTACGAGTCCGATTTTCAAACCCTTGCTGCAGGACAGACTTTGTTCAAGCAGGGGGATTCGGGCGAACTGATGTTCATCCTGATGTCCGGCACTGCCGAGATCATCGTCAACAACCGTGTGGTGGAAGTCGGGGAGACGGGCGCCATCCTCGGCGAGATGGCGATGATAGACGATGGACCTCGTTCGGCGACGGTGATCGCAATAAGCGATTGCAAGTTATTGCCGATCGACCGGCAGCGATTCAATTTTCTCATTCAGCAAACGCCCAATTTCGCGATCTATGTCATGCGCGTGATCGCGGTACGCCTGCGCAAGACTGACAGTTTGTTGTGACCATCCCTGGCGTGCGCAGAAATACCATGCGCACCGCTGAATAATCAATCAAGTGATCGCCACGGCGCCACTCCGTGGGTAATAAGTGCAAGCCGTGCGGCACTTGGGCGTGCTGGTCATTCCCGTGAGCATCGCGAAAAAAAACCGCATGGCTCTCACCATGCGGTTTTGCGGCCTTGCGTTACTGCCTATTGAGGCGGGCGCTGGGTCTCGATCTGCACCAGCGGTTCGCTGATATCTACGCTGTAGACATCGCGCGGGCGGGAGCGACGGCGGTTCGCCGGCATGGGGGGGACATCGGATTTCTGCTCTGCGAGGACACGCTTGTTCGGGTCGGTTTCGACTTGCTCCAGCATGCTTTGAGCCGATCTTTCTGTCGCAGCGGGCGGGGGTTCGATCATTGCCGGCTGCGTGATGCGGATGGGCTGCGTGTCGATCTCGTGCTGCGCGATACTCGCCGGGATAGGTGCATGTACCGTTTCGATCGCAGGTTGCGCTTCTGCATGCACGGGTTCCGGGGCGGAGTATGCCGGGGGGGCGATCTCCGCTGCGGCCGGCTGTGCTTCAGGTGCGGGAGCCGCAACTTGATCGGTCGCCATGGACGCTGTGGTCTCGAACAGTGGCGTGGTTTCCCTTAACTCATGCGTGCTGGCGGCGACCATGATATCGGCAGTCTCATCCCCGCCGGCCTGTGCCACTTCATTCTGCGGCGCCTGTTGCTCGCGACGTTCGCGTTCCTTGCGGCCACCGCGGCGGCCGCGCTTGCGGCCTTCGCGGTTGCCATTCTCAGGTATCTGTTCGCCTGCTGCCTTGGCAACGGGCAGAGCATTGTCCGCTTCGGCAGGTATCGGGGCCTCATTGCGCGGCGGACGGGGAGGACGCTCCGGTCGTTGCTCTTTCGGCTTGGCCGAAGCTGCGGGACGAGGCGGTTTATCAGCACGGTCACGGCGCGGTTTGTTGTTGCCTTCCGGGCGTTCACGGTGAGGTTTGTTGCGGCCGTCTGGACGCGTGTTGCGCGGTTCACTGCGCGGTTTTGCGATGGCGGGACTTTCGACCGGCGCTGCTTCCGGTGCCGGCGTGAACCAGCCAAACAGGCGACTGAAGAAGGAAGGCTGCCTGGTTTCGGCAGCAACGACGACCTGGCGCATCGGCGCAGGCTGCGCGGGCGTGACGCCTTGAACCACGGCTTGAGGACGGAGCGCCTTCACTTCCTGCGAAGCGGCGTTGGCTTGCGCGATTTCATCCGGTTTTTCCACCAGTTTGTAGCTGGCCTGCAGGTTATCGCCGGTCATGTCGTCATGGCGCAGGCGCGATACGCTGTAATGCGGCGTTTCCAGATGGGGATTGGGAATCAGCGTGACGCTGACTTTCAGGCGCGATTCGATGCGGTGTATGTCGGAACGCTTTTCGTTCAGCAGGAACGTGGCGACATCCACCGGCACTTGTACGTGGATAGCCGCGCTGTGTTCCTTCATCGCTTCTTCCTGGATGATGCGCAGGATGTGCAATGCGGACGATTCGGTGCCGCGGATGTGGCCGATGCCGTTGCAGCGCGGGCATGGTGTATAGCTGCATTCGTCCAGGCTCGGCGCCAGCCGCTGGCGCGACAGTTCCAGCAGGCCGAAGCGCGAAATCTTGGCAGGTCTGTACCCGGGCACGGTCGTAGTGCAGCGCGTCGCGCAGGCGATTTTCCACTTCGCGCTGGTTGCGGTTGCTCTCCATGTCGATGAAGTCGATCACGATCAGGCCGCCCAGGTCGCGCAGGCGCAACTGGCGGGCGATCTCTTCGGCGGCTTCCAGGTTGGTGTTGAGCGCGGTGGTTTCGATGTCGCCGCCGCGCGTGGCGCGCGCCGAGTTGATGTCGATCGAGGTAAGCGCTTCGGTATGGTCGATCACGATAGCGCCGCCGGAAGGCAGGTTGACTCGCGCGGGCATGGGCGGATTCGATCTGGTGCTCGATCTGGAAACGCGAGAACAGCGGCACGTCGTCGTGGTAGCGCTTGATGCGGTCCACGTTGGCCGGCATCACCGTGCTCATGAAGGCCTGCGCCTGCTGGAAGATGTCGTCGGTGTCGATCAGGATTTCGCCGATATCGGGGTGGAAGTAGTCGCGGATGGCGCGTACCACCAGGCTGCTTTCCAGGTAGATCAGCGAAGGCGCTTTTTCCGATCTCGGCCGCGCCTTCGATGGCATCCCACAATTGCTTGAGGTAGTTGAGGTCCCATTGCAGCTCTTCCAGGTTGCGGCCGATGCCGGCGGTGCGGGCGATGATGCTCATGCCCTGCGGCACTTCCAGTTGCGCCAGCACATCGCGCAACTCGTTGCGGTCTTCGCCCTCGATGCGGCGCGATACGCCGCCGCCGCTCGGGTTGTTCGGCATCAGCACGATGTAGCGGCCGGCCAGGCTGATGTAGGTGGTCAAGGCTGCGCCCTTGTTGCCGCGCTCGTCCTTTTCCACCTGCACCAGCAATTCCTGGCCTTCCCTCAATGCTTCCTTGATGGAGGGACGGTTGCCGCGCCGGGTTGGAAATACTGCGGGGCGACTTCCTTGAAGGGAAGGAAGCCGTGACGGTTGCCGCCGTATTCGACGAAAGCAGGCTTCGAGGCTGGGTTCGAGGCGGGTGATGACTGCTTTGTAGATGTTGCTCTTGCGTTGTTCCTTGCCGGCGGTTTCAATGTCGAGGTCGATGAGTTTCTGACCGTCAACAATGGCGACACGGAGTTCTTCCGGTTGTGTCGCATTGAATAACATGCGTTTCATATTATTGTCTCCCGCGCTCTGACACGGGCCGAGACAAGGCTACGCGCGATTAGCCGCGCAGACGAGAATCAGTGAGTCATGCAAACAGTCTTGTAGTGCGACGGTTGGTCAATCAGTTCTCGATAGTTAGCGTCAAATAAATTCATTCGTTCTCGTATCGTTGGTTGCGGGTGCATCGCTGCATTGCTACGCTGCCGGTGCAAATAGTTCCATAGAGGGGTTGCAGCACTGATCAAAATTGTCGGGGCTGCAACACGTAAAATCCACAGGTGCATTGAGCGCGCAAATCTATTACTATCACTGCTGATTACCGGTGAGTGACTTAACCGGGCGGACGGCTGCTGTCGTAGGCGGCTTGATTGCCTGCCTTCGGGTCCTGACGGCGAAAATGGAATTCATCCGATTCAACGAAGGCGAAACACGCGAGCAGCGAAGTATAATCAAAATGAATGGTTTAAGCAAAGAATCTGTAAACATTGTCTGAGATGAGGATGAAAGCGGTGGTCAGCGCATCGACAATTCCTGTTCCGGCACCTCAAGGGCGTGCCCAAAGAGCCATGTCTACCGCATTCTGCGCGGCGGGGAAGTGCGGGTGAACAAGAAGCGCGTGGACCAGACCTATCGCCTGCAAGCGGGGCGACCTGGTGCGCATACCGCCGATCCGGGTGGCGGAAAAGCGGGAAGCTGCGACAGCGCACATCCCGGCAGCGGAATTCCCGGTACTGTTACGAGGATGACGCGCTGCTGGTGATCAACAAGCCCGCCGGTGTGGCGGTGCATGGCGGCAGCGGGGTAAGTTTCGGTGTCATTGAGCAATTGCGCCGCGCGCGGCCGCAGGCCAAATTCCTCGAACTGGTGCACCGGCTGGACCGCGAGACTTCAGGCGTACTGCTGCTGGCGAAAAAGCGTTCTGCGCTGGCCGCGCTGCACGAGATCAATGCGCGAGGGCAACAGCGACAAGCGTTATTTCGACGCTGGTGCTGGGGCAGTGGAAGAACACAAGCAGCATGTCAGATTGCCGCTGCACAAATTCGAACTCCGCAGGGCGAGAGCGCCGCGTGATGGTGCGCGAGGATGGGCAGGCTTCGCATACCATATTCGCGCTGCAAACGCGCTGGTCAGACTATTCCTCTGCTGGAAGCGCAACTCAAGACCGGACGTACCCACCAGATTCGCGTGCATCTTGCCGCGTCTTGGCTTTCCGATTGCGGGCGATGACAAGTATGGAGATTTTTCCTGCAACAAGAACCTTGGTGAAGCGGGGGCTGAAGCGCATGTTCCTGCATGCCCACGCAATCGGATTCAGGCATCCGGTGAGCGGAGAGATGTTGCGGATCATGGCACCCCTGCCGAAGGAACTGCAGGGGTTTTTGCGGGTCCTGGATGAGGCAAGTTCGTAAATTTGCTTTGGGCCGCCGCTCGCGCATGGAAGTATTTGGGCTAAAATCGACCGCATTGTCTGCATAAGGCACTAGGTTGGTCAAAATATACTGATGAGGGTGCGATGAAATTGTTCTGGATTTTGCTGTTTTCGATAACCATCTGTGGCTCTGCGTTCGGGCAGGAATATATGGATCTGGATGGGGATATTGCCATATCCAAGGAGCCGTTGACCGATCCGTTGCCGGATGGCGATCCGGTTGCCTACATCACCCTGCGCGGGAAGAATGCCGAGAAGATGTTCGCGCAAATGGACAACAAGACGGAGCAGAAGAATGTCTGCAACACCCCGGGATTGTCGGCGCGTCTGGCGGGAAACCTGATCTGTTTCAGGAACAATGAAGACCAGTATTCATGCAGCTTTGGCGCTCGCCTGACTGATGGCTGGCTGGTGCTTGGCAATCCGTGCAAATAGCATCAATAGCGGTTTGAGCCCGGCTCCCCCGCGCGACGGGAGCCGGGTATTGCAAAGTATCGACTGGCAGCGCTGCTAGTTGCCGATAGCCGGACCGGTTGCGCCATCCACTCCCAGCGATTTCAGCATCGACAGTTCGCTTTCGCTGCGCACGCCGACAGCGATGACGATGACGCCGACGGCATGGGCGACACTGCAGAAGCGATCCAGGAATTCCTGGCTGCCCGCATTTCCCTCAATGCCGTTCACCAATCCTGGATGGATCTTGACGTAATCGAGACCGACCTCGGTCAGTTTGTGGCTCTCCGACAGCCGCTGACCGAATTGTTCGATACCGACATGGCACCCGAAATCCTTGAGCGCCTGGCAAATATCCCGGAACGCATCGAAATTCTTGAATGCGCCATATTCGGTCACTTCGAACCACAGGCGCGAACAGCTCTGCGGATTACTGCGCAGGAGTTTCGAAAGGTCGGTGCGGAATGTCCAGTTGCCGATGGTCTCGGCTGAAAGGTTCACTGCCACATCCTCGGAGATGGCGGATAGATGCCGGATGGCAAGGCGTACCACTTCCAGGTCTATCATGGCGGTCAGGTTAAGGTGCGCCGCGATCGGCATGAATTCGCCGGCCGTTACCAATGGCTTGCCTGGTTCGGTCTGCAGGCGAACCACGCCTTCCTGGTGGAGTATCTGGCCGGCCTGGTTGATGACCGGGTAAAACGCCAGCTTCAAGTCTCCGGCATTCACGGCCTGGGTCAACAGGATGCGCCATTGTTCACCCGGAATGACATTCATCTGCACATCGCTGCCGATCGCGTAACTGGCGTTGGCACCTTGCCCCTCGGCCAACGCAAGCGCATGGTCCACGCGGGAAAGGATGTCGCCAATGCTGCTGTCATGTTCGAACAGAACAACGCCCAGATGATACATGTCCGCGAGCCCTGTCCATTTTGGCAACAGTTGCTCGTCAAACAAATTTTTCAGCTGCTGGGCCACGCCATTCGGGTCGTCCTCGCCCGGCAGCAGCAAGGCGATGTCTCCGGCCTTGACCCGTCCCGGCAAAGCGCCTTCATGCTGGCGGGAAGCATCGGTAAAGATATGCCCGATCTGCTTGAGCAGCCTGTCGGTTCCTTCGCGCCCGAGCGCTTCGTTGAGATCGTCCAGGTCGGGCAGGCGCATCGCTGCCAGCACGCCGCGCTGCGACGTTTCTTCACCCGCAAGCTGACCCCTGAAATAGGCCATGAAATATTCGCGATTCGGCAAGCCGGTCAGCTGATCGTAATTCACGCGCCGCAGCAATTCCTCGAGCCGCGCCGCTGCTTCGCTGAACATCTGCCTTACCCGTTCCACCATGCCGTTCATGGCATGGACCAGGGCGCGCAGTTCCGGAGTGCGTGGTTCGGGGATCGTGATAAAGCGTCGCTCGCCGATGGCACCAGCCTGGTTTACCACGGCGTTGAGAGAACGGCCGATGGTGCGTAGCGCAAATGTGCCAAGAAAACCCATGATGCCTCCGCCCAGGCAAAACCAGAACAACAGCTTGCCGGTCTGCTCCCACAGCGCCTGATAGGCAAACTGGGTATTGCTGATCACTTTTACCGTGCCGTACTGTTTCCAGCCATCGCTGATTTGAGCAAGGCCGGGTTTCGATCCGATCGGGAACGATCGGGTAAACCAGGCGGGCACATGTGCCTCCAGTTTATCCTGGATGCGCTGGACAATAACCTTGCCGAACGGGTCCACCACCGATATCGTCTGGTAAAAGCCTGTATCGTACAGAGCCGTTACCTGCAGCTCGATCGTCACCGGGTCTTTCTGCTGCTGGGTCATCGATAATGCCAACGAGTTGGCCACATCGTTATTCTTTCGCTCAAGCTGCTGCGTAAGATATCCCTGCGCCGACCAGATACTGAGCAACAGACTCCCCGCAAAAGCCATGACAGTAGAAATGATCACTGCCAGCCACAACTGACGCATTAATGACATATTTACCTCCCGATTACTCGAATCCTTCACTCTTCATTTTCTCGACCAAATCATTCCATCTGGACAGGCGGCTCCCGCTGCCTGACTGAGGCGTGGCACTTCCCGCCGCCCAAACACCTTCCGAGTTGAAACTGAAAATAGGTATCAGATCGCTGCGCCGTGATGCAGGTCGGATTTCTCCAATCAGATTATCGAGCACCAGTGGTTCCGCGTCCGGCGCGGAATAATAGGTCAGCACCATGTGCGCCTGGGTGATGCTGCTTTCTGCCCCGCCGATCCGCGCCTTGACATACGTGAGTCGCAGCTTGGAAACTGGCACGCCTAAAAACTTCAGGGAAAAATACTTGGCAATCGTGAAATCTTCGCAGTCTCCACTCCCTTTTATCATCAACTCGATGGGCGTAGCCCAATAATCCTCTACCCCCCAGACTTGCTTATCGGGAGCAAAATGGATTTTTCGGTTAAAGAACTCGTTTATGTCCTTCAATTTTTTCTGTTCGGTTTCATCATGGAAGAGGGTAAGGACATTGTTCCAATCCTTGGCTACAGCCGCAGCGTTGCCGCCATAGCGTTGCTGGACTGACTGAATAACGCGTTCCAACTGGAATCCATCGCCCGCGCCGGCCAGCAGAGCTATCCCGAACAAACCGAGACAGCCCAGCAGCAACCCGAAACGATATTGTATGTTTATCAACAAGTGATCATCCGCAAGTAACTGTCATTCACATTATATTGGTAAGCGGTGTTCTGCAAACAATGCGCCATATTTTCCTCTTCCAACAGCCTGCATCGCCCTGTTTCTGAAGCGGGATGGAGATAGCGAAGATGGTGCGGTTCGGGGGAATTATCGTTCTGTCGGATGTTAAATGCTTTTCGCCTGCATCATCGCGGGAAAAGGAAAACCCTGCAATGGCACCAAATGATGGTGGTGCCGATGCAGGGTTTCCCGGTTAATAACTTGCGTCAGTTGGACGGCGACGCTTGCATGGGTTCACGCACGGTGAAGTGTATTTCTACACGGCGATTCTCGGCTCTGCCTTCCTCGGTTGCGTTGTCGGCTATCGGCTGGGATTCGCCCATTCCCTTGGTAGTGATGCGATCGTCACTGATGCCATTGCTTACCAGCCAATTTTTTACCGTGGCTGCGCGCCGGTTCGACAGGTCCAGGTTGTAGGCGTCGCTGGCGATACTATCGGTATGGCCGATCACCTCCAAGTTTGCATCCGGGTATTTCTGCGCAAACTCAACCACGGGCCTTAATTTTTCATCGGCAGTGGGTTTAAGCTGGTCGGATTTGTAATCAAAATTCACGCCCTGGAGGACTACGGTTTTTGCTGACAGGATGGCCTGTCTGGCAGTTGGCGCCACCTGGGATTGGCGAGATAGCCGGTCTTTTTCAAGGGCAACATTGAACAATGCATCCTTGTCGATCGGCCGGTCAATGTCAGGAATTGCCGGACAGATCGTTCCCATGTCCGTATCCTTGCTCATTTCCTCTTTCGGGGGAGTCATGTCGAGATTCTTGAGGTTGAGTGTATTGAGCAGGTTGCCGGACGTCGCCTGGTATTTGGCATCGGCGATCTTCAGGTCCATATCTGCGTTCAGGTAGTCGATCTCGGCCGTGTAATATTCGTTTTCTGTATCTAGCACATCAAGCAGGCTACGCTTGTTGATATCGAACTGGTCGGAGAAGGCCTGGCGTACCTTGTCGGTACTCAGCAAGTGCTGATCCAGGTAGTCCAGCTGTTCGGTCAGACGTTGGTGGTTGTTGTATGACATGGAAAGATTCTGGCGCACTTCGCGGCAGACCTTTTCGCGCTTGTCCTTGGCGATGTTGACTTCCTCGGCGGCCTTGAGTTTTTTGGACTTGTCCTGATTGCCGTTGAACAGGTTCCATGTCAGCGTGATACCGGCAGTCGACTGGTCGGTATTACCGAGGTAGCCGCCATCGTTCACGTCGTGGACATGTTCGGCATAGGCATCCACGCGCGGATAAAAGGCTGCTTTCTGAACATCCACGTTACGCTTGGCTGACAGGATATCCTCATAGGCAGCCTTGAGTATGGGCGCGCGTTCGAAACCCAGATTGATGCTGTCGGCACGATTCTTCGGCAAATCCTTGGACAGGACATCCGGTGGAGGATCCATATCGTCCTTCGGCAGGTCGCCAACGATGCGCTGGTATCGCGCGCTGACATCATGCAGGTTGGATACCTCCGTCACCAGATTTGATTCGGCCAGTGCCAGGCGGCCGGCTGCGGTTTCCATATCAACCTGGCTGCCGACGCCGGACTCGGCGCGATCCTTGATTTTTGTATAAAACAGGCGGTGGGTAACATAGTTATCCTTGGCATACTCTACCAGTTGGCGGTAGCGCCAGACATCAATGTATGCGGTGGCGGCAGCGAGCGAGGCATTTTCGGATGCGTCGAGCATTTCATAGAAGCGCACCATGCTGGCATGCTCAAGTCGTCTGGTGTCGTTGAGTGTGCCAAAGCCTGCGAAAAGATTCTCGGTCAGCCTTATCTTGCCAGTCTGGACGTTGTATTGACGCTCGCCAGGCGGAGTATAAAGCGGGGTATCGTTACGCTGGAAGGCAGTGCCGTACAGCAAGTCAAGCGAAGGCAAGTTGCGGCCCCACGAGACATCACGCTCAAGCAGGCTGGCCTTGAACTCGTGCCATTTTGCGACAACCTCAGGGTTGGTCAGGACCGTTTTGCTGGCGATCTCTTTTAGTGTTGTTGCTGCTTGAGCCGCACAAGTAACCGATAGAAAAAGTAGGGATATGGATATGGCTAAAGTAGTCTTTTTCTCAAACTGGATCATTTTTTTGGGCCCCTATTTGTTATTCATTGCTCAAAATGAAAGGCATTCCTGAAATACATGAACATAAGATTATCACAATAATTTGCAACTTGCTCGCTACTGTATTGTCAAACAACCCGAATATTATCTTGGGTTCTTGTAATGAGTCCATGCATGGGTTTCGGGCCGCTTTCAGATGCGGCAATTCTTAATGAGAATTTCATATTGCGCGATTTGGGTATAATCCATGCATGCATTTGGCAAGATTTCGCGCCCGCTTGCATAATTTATGACAATGGAGGTGTTGCTTGAAGATCGGCTGCACGGGCGCCTGCATGTTGCTTTCATTATGCAACTATTTGTTTATAAATATAACTACACTATGAACAACCGCATTAACAAGGCTTATAGCATGATGGGACTGTTGTCCGCATCTTCATTGGCAATGGGTCTTGCCAATTATGCTTATGGTTTGCCGATGGCCTCTTCAGTCGGGATTTCGATTGCCAGCTATGTTTCGACTGATGGCGGCGCTGTCGTGTTTGCGCCGGGCATTGCGATCAATATTACCAATTCGCGCCACAATCTGAGCACGACCAATACTCTGGGTTCGAACCATGTCAGGGGTTCTCTGGGAACAGGTCCCGGTGGAACCAGCGTTCTTGACGCAGGTGGCAACGTTGTCGGTACGAACCAGATATGTGTTTTCTGCCATACCCCGCACGGATTCAACGCTGTCATATCTGCACCATTGTGGAACAAGGCGGTGAATTCATCCGCCACCTATGTTGTATATAACTCGGGTTCCAATCCAAGCAGTACCTTTGACTCCGCTGCACCTTCCATCGGCTCCGTATCCCTGGCCTGTCTGTCCTGCCACGATGGGACGCAAGCCATGGACAATATGATCAATGGCCCGGGCTCGGGATTGATGGCATCAGGCTATAACGGGGCGCTGAGCTCTGGCGGGGCGAGTCGATTCTTCACTGATACTGCACAAGGTGGTCGAAGCCAGAGTTATACATGGAATAGTAATGGTAGTGCGGGCGGTGGATTTGGATTTGCCCAGATGAATCAGGGGGGAGTTGGCTTAACTGATCCCAGCGGGAGCAGTGACAATCCAAGTGCGGATGGAATTCTGGTTGGCACAGACTTGTCGAACGACCATCCGGTCAGTATGCAATATTGCGGTGGCGGTATCGGCATAACTCAAGGATCGGCAACCGGCAACACATCGATAATTGCCGATGGTACATGTGCCGACAGGTCGTTCAATCTGCCAACTGCAGCTCATATAGGAAATGCCAGCGAAGTCCGCTTCTGGGTCGACACCAACGTTATCCTCGACAGCGATGCTGTCGCTGCGGGCGCGGCAAGTATTGGTGGATTCGGCGCCTACCCGATCACGCGTGACCCCAGCACATATGAGTTCTATGTTGCCGATGGCCTCGTTCCGGCATCATCTGTGGGGACGACTTGCGGCAGTGCCAATAATGGTGACGGCTGCGGACGCGGATTCGTGTCCAGCCTGAGTCCCAATTCGTTTACGCCAGTTCCTGGTTCGGGTATCCGTACCAAACAGGACATCCTTCTGTTTACCAATAACCCCGGTGTGGTTGGGCCGTCCGTGGAATGTGCATCCTGCCATGATCCGCATACCCCAAACAACGGCACTTTCCTGCGTCTATCCAACGCGGGCAGTGGACTTTGCCTTTCCTGCCACGTCAAGTAAGCACGCGCAACAGAGTCGAAACCTGACACAGGCAAGTATCTTTGCGCACTCTTGAACCGGCATCGTTCCATTGCTTAGGAATGAAAGCGATGCGCGACAAAGCCGTTTCACAACACCAGCGGAGTATCCGGCAATTCGTTCGCCGCCCCGGGCCGGGCAGGGAAGTGCCGGCGCAGGTGGGCACCGACCGCATGTATGCCCGCAATGACGCCGGTGTCGAAGTCACCCTGGCGAAACGCTGATTCCATGTCGCGGCAGATCAATTCCCATGCTTCGCTGCCAATCCTGGAATGGATGCCGCGGTCGGCGACGATCTCCACGTCGCGGTCGGCGAGCAGCAGGTAGATCAGCACGCCGTTGTTATGTTCGGTGTCCCAGATACGCAGTTGGGAGAACATGTCGATCGCGCGTTCGCGCGCGCTGACATCGCGCAGCAATGCATGTAGATCGATCGCACTCTCGACCGCGAAACGGATCTGCCCGCCATGCGTGGCTTCGGTCTCGCGGATCGCCTGCTCGATGGCGTGCATCGCATGCGGCGGGAACGCGGTCCGCACCGAGAGGTTGCCAGTCAACAGATGCCTGATCATCCGGCTTGCATTCATCACTCGATCCCTGTCCTTAATTCATCTGCAGTTTGTCGGCAGCAGTCAGCTCACCAGTTGCCCGACGCACCCCCGCCACCGAACCCGCCGCCCCCGCCGCTGAATCCACCACCTCCACCGAACCCGCCACCTCCGCCGAACCCACCGCTACCAAAGCCGCCGGAACCGATGCCGCCATAGCTGCGACCGCCCCCGGCAAGGGTGAAGAAGAATGAGATCACGCCGACGATCGTAGCGATCAATACGGGTGCGACGATCAGCCACGCCAGCAGTCCGGTGATGATGCCGATGATGGCAGCAGCAGGCAGGCGCCCGAACACCGAGCGCAGCACGCCGCCGACCACCATCACCAGCATGAAGCCGACGAACAGCAGCGACTCGAAATTGTTGCCGCTACGCGCTGGGCTGCCTTGTCGCGCCGGTGCAGGCAACGGTTCCCCTGCGACGACGCTGATCATGCGCGTCACGCCGGCGAGGATGCCGTTGTAGTAATCGCCCTGCTTGAAATACGGCGTGATGACCTCGGCGATGATGCGCTTGGCGGTGGCGTCGTTGAGCGCACCTTCCAGGCCATAGCCGACCTCGATGCGCATCGAGCGATCATTCCTGGCCACCAGCAATATTGCGCCGTCGTCCACGCCCTTGCGCCCGAGCTTCCATGCTTCCGCGACACGGATGCCATATTGGTCTATCGTTTCCGGCGCGGTGGTCGGCACCAGCAGCACCGCGATCTGGCTGCCTTTTTTGGCCTCGAATCGAGCCAGCAGGGATTCGATGGACTGTTTCTGTTCCGGCGTGAGGGTAGCAGTCAGGTCGGTGACGCGCGCAGCCAGCGGCGGCACTGCCACATCGGCTTGTGCCATCGGGGAAACAAAGAAAAGCGCAAGCAGCAAGGCCTGCGCCACGCTACGCATCATGTCATTTGCCCGCGGCTGCTCCGGCCGGGGCGCCGAAATCCACTGTAGGCGGCTTGGAGATCTCTTTCTCGTTGTCCACGGTGAAGGAAGGCTTCACCTTGAAACCGAACATCATCGCCGTCAGGTTGCTCGGGAACGAGCGCACCTCGACGTTGTATTCCTGCACCGCCTTGATATAGCGATTGCGCGCCACGGTGATGCGGTTCTCGGTGCCTTCGAGCTGTGCCTGCAGGTCGCGGAAATTGGCATCGGATTTCAGCTGCGGATAATTTTCCGACACCACCAGCAGGCGCGACAGCGCCGAAGACAGTTCGCCCTGTGCGGCCTGGAATTTGGCGAAGGCCTGCGGGTCGTTGATCAACTCCGGCGTGGCCTGGATGCTGCCGACCCGGGCGCGGGCATTGGTCACGCCGAGCAGCACGGCCTGTTCCTGCGCAGCGAAACCCTTGACGGTGTTGACCAGGTTGGGCACCAGGTCGGCGCGGCGCTGGTACTGGTTCAGCACTTCCGCCCAGCTTGCCTTGATCTGTTCGTCGGTGGATTGCAGGGTGTTGTAGCCGCAGCCGCTCAGCAGCAGGGTCGGGAGCAAGGCCAGTATCAATATCAATTTGCGCATGATGTCATCCTTGAGAATTATGAAAATGAACGCGTACGGAACATTGGGTGCTTACAAGAAGTTTTCAAGCTTCGGGATCGCCGAGGGCCCGCTTCTGTCAACAGTCTATATGAACTATCTGCCGGCGATGGCGAAGGATCCATGGTCAGGTATCCCCAAACAGTTGTTGCCATAGCGTTGTCACCGGGCGGGTGTCGACCTGGCCGGCATCGATGCGGCAGGGCGCCTGGCTGTTCAGGCGCATCTTGTGCTGCAGCGAGCGCAGGGCGCGGTAGATATCGCAGACCTGTTGTGCAAGTTGCGCATCGATCAATCCCAGTTGCGCGGCCAGCACGAGCAGGGCGAGGTTGCCGCTGTTGGCGGTCAGTTCGGGATGCGCGGCGGCATGTGCCAGCACCAGGTACTGCACGATGAACTCGATGTCGACCATGCCGCCGTTGTCGTGCTTGATGTCGAACTGGTCGCCGGGGTTCGGGTGACCATCATGCATCTTCTGCCGCATCGCCACGACTTCCATGCGCAGCGCCGGCAGGTCGCGTTGCTGGCGCAGGACTTCGATGCGGATCGCCTCGAACTCTTGCCCCACCTGTTCATCACCCGCGCAATAACGCGCGCGCGTCAGCGCCTGGTGTTCCCACACCCAGGCGTTCTGCGACTGGTATTCGGCGAATGCCGCGATCGAGCTGACCAGCAGTCCGCTGGCACCATTCGGGCGCAGGCGCAGGTCGGTTTCATACAGGCGTCCGCCCGGCGTGTAGCTGCTGAGCATGGTATTGATCGATTTGGTCAGGCGCGCATAGATCTCGGCCGCATCCGGGTGCGGGTCGTCGTACAGGAAGATCAGGTCGAGGTCGGACGCATACCCGAGTTCGCGGCCGCCCAGCTTGCCATAGGCGATGATGGCGAAGGCGGGTTGCGCCTGGTGTTTCTTGCGTGCGTCCCGCCAGCACAGCTGCAGCACATGGCGCAGGATCAGGATCGCCAGGTCGCTCAGGTGGTCGCTGAGTATCTCCAGCGGCAGCAGGCCATGCAGGTCCATCGCCAGCAGGCGGAAGGTCTGGCTGTGGCGGAATTGCAGCAGCACGTCCATCTGGCGCTCGACATCGTGTTCGTATTCCAGCAACTGCTGTTTCAGTGCGGCATCGAGCTCAGCCCAGTCGGGCGCCCGATAGATCTCGCGCGCATCGAGCAATTCATCCAGCAGTATCGGGTGCTGGATCAGGTAGTCGCAGGCCCATTCACTGGCGCTGGCGATCCGTGCCAGGCGCTCCAGCACCTGCGGATACTCGGTCAGGAATGACAGGTAGGAGGCGCGGCGGCTGATGCTTTCCAGGAATTTGAGGATGCGCGGCAGTGTCTGCGGGTGAAATTCTGCGGCTGCGCACAATGTGATGAATTGCGGCACCAACAGGTCGAAACGCTGGCGGCTGGATTCGGGCAACTGCCGGTAGCGCACGCTGTCGCGGATGCCGATCAGTCGCTCGGCCAGGCTGGCCGCATCGTCGTAACCCAATGCGGCCAAACCGTCGAGCAGTTCCTGTGGCTGCAGGTTGTGGTGCCACAGCGTGTCGTCTGCGGCCTTGCCGGGCTGGGTGCTGAAGATGCGCTCGAATTGCGAGCTCACCAGGGCACGATGGATATCCAGTTGCAGCAGCAGTGACGGGTAATCCGGGAAACCCATGCCCGCCGCCAGCACGGTGCGGTCCCCGGCATCGTCCGGGATGTCCTGGGTCTGCTGGTCCTCCAGGTATTGCAGGCGGTGTTCGAGGTTGCGCAGGAAGATGTAGGCTGCGCTCAAGCCGGCGACGATCTCCTGCGCAAGCTGGCCATTTCTGCCGAGGCGCTGCAGCACCTTTAGCGTGGGCAGGATGCGCAGGCCGGCATCGCGCCCGCCGCGTATCAGCTGGAACACCTGCGCGATGAATTCGATCTCGCGGATGCCGCCAGGTCCCAGCTTGATGTTGTTGAGCCGGTCACGCCGGTTCACCTCGAGGCGGATCTGCGCATGCAGCTTGCGCATCGACTCGAACGCGCCGAAATCGAGGTACTTGCGGAACACGAACGGCCGCACCAGTTGCATCAGTTCCCCGGCAGCCGGGCACAGTGGCGGGGAAACGACGCGTGCCTTGATCCAGGCATAGCGTTCCCATTCGCGTCCCTGTGTCACCAGGTATTCTTCCAGCGCGGCGAAACTCATCGCCAGCGGGCCGCTGTCGCCATAGGGCCGCAGGCGCATGTCGACGCGGAACACGTAGCCGTCGCCGGTATGCTCGCTGATCATGCCGATCAGGCGGCGACCGAGCTTGGTAAAGAACTCGTGGTTGTCGATCGCGCGCTCACCGCTGGTCGCGCCGTCCTCGGGAAACACGAAGATCAGGTCGATGTCGGAAGAGACATTGAGTTCGCCGCCGCCGAGCTTGCCCATGCCGATCACCAGCAATTCCTGTGCCGCATTATCGATCGCCCCGGTCGGTACGCCGAATTGTTCCGTCAGCGATTGCATGACGAAGGCTTGTGCGCGGCGCAGCGCCAGCTCCGCCAGGGCGGTCATGGTACTCATCACCTCGTCAAGCGTCGCCAGCCCGCCGAGGTCGCGCGCCAGCAGCTTGAGCATCACGCGCTTGCGCAACATGCGCAGCGCGCGCGATAGCGAGAGTTCGTCTGCGGCCGGCATGGCGTCGAGCCATGCCACCATTTCCGCGGTGCCGCACGCAGTGGCGTGATTTTCGCGCAGCCACGGCAGCATCTCGGCATCGCTGTCCAGCAATCTGGTCGCATAACGGCTGCCGCTTCGGGTGCGCTGCAACAGGGTGTCAAAATCGATGGCGATGTTCATGCAGGGGGCTTCGGGTTAAAATGCCGGATAGTACGGATAGCAGGTACTGATTGGCGATGGCCTACGGTTATGAACGGATTTCCACGGAAACAAGCAGCTTGGACACTCGTGAACATTCAGGATGATCCGTGGACGAATCATGTTAGCGGCGATTATATAACCCTGGTTCAATAAATGTTGAAAGCCTCCCTGCGCTTTACCGTGCGCAGCCTTAACCTGATGAGCCGCGTCGTGCTGGCAGGTGCATTGCTGATCATTCTGATCGTCGCCGGATTGTTGCTGTCTTTGCGCTACTGGGTGTTGCCGGACATCGAACGTTACCACGGCGAAATAACTTCCTCGGCCAGCTCCGCCATCGGGTTGCCAGTTTCAATCGGCACGATCGAAGCGGACTGGAGCGGACTCTCTCCCCACTTGCGCCTTACGGATGTGCGGATTCTTGACAAGGAAAGTCATGCGCAAGTCGTGCTGAGCTTGCAGCATGTGGACGCAGTCGTGTCCTGGATGACGTTGGTGAGCGCGGAGGTGCGCCTGCATAGCCTGGAACTGGAAAAGCCGAATTTGCAGATACGCCGCGACGAGAATGGTTTGCTGTACATCGCCGGGATCGCCCTGTCCGGAGAGTCGGCTGCTACCGAAATGACGGATTGGCTGCAGCATCAACGTCACATCATCGTGCATGACGCCCGCATCACCTGGGAAGATCGATTGCTTGCCGCCCCACCGCTGGTGTTCGATCAACTCAACCTGAATATTGAAAACAGGTCGCACAACCACCGCTTTGCCTTGCTTGCACTGCCACCGCCGGAATTGTCCGGCATGCTGGATGTGCGAGGCGAAATTGTCGACTGGGATCAGGGACATCCGGAATCCTTGCAGGGGAAATTGTTTGCCCAGCTTGAGTATGCGAATGTCGACGCGTGGCGCCCCTGGCTGAAATTACCGCCAGGCTTCAAGCGTGGCAGGGGCGCATTGCGCGGCTGGCTCGATTTGACCAAAGGCAAGGTCAGCCAGGTGACCGCCGACCTGGCGCTGGCTGATGTGCAGGCACAATTGGGCACCGATCTGCCCTTGCTCAACTTGCGCAAGTTGTGGGGCCGGATAGGCTGGAAAATTTCCGCACAGGGCACCGAGATTACGACACGCAAACTGTCCATGGTCATGCACAATGGTTTGGCGCTGCGTCCGACGGATTTTTTTCTGCGCTACGCCCGGGCTGATGCGACGCGGCAGGCATCCGGCGAGATTCTGGCCAACAATCTTGAACTCGCAGATCTGGTCGAGCTGACGGATTACCTGCCGCTGGAAAATAGTCTCAGGGAACGACTGCTCGAGTTGTCGCCGCAAGGGGAGGTTTCCGGTCTGCACGGCACCTGGCAAGCCGATCCCGCGAACAACATGCACTATAAGGTCAATGCCCGGTTCGACAAGCTGTCGTTGAAACGATCGGGCAACTTTCCCGGTTTCAGCGGGTTGCATGGTGAGGTGAACGGCAGCGATGGCGAAGGCAAGCTGACTTTGGATTCTCGCAAGATGACGGTGGATGCTCCCGACTTCATGCCGGAGCAACTGGACTTTGACAGGTTAAGCGGCCAGGCCAGCTGGAAGAGCACGCCACAGGGACTGGAAATCAAGTTCAGCAATGTCGCCGTTAACAATGCCGACCTGGCCGGCAAGCTGTCGGGAAGTTTCCTGCCACTTCCCGATAATCCCGGATTGATAGATCTCAATATCAACCTGACGCGGGCTGCGGTGCAGCATGCCGACCGCTATATCCCGCTGCATGCACTGGATCCGGCAACACATGACTGGCTGCGCTCAGCGCTGGTGGATGGACAGGCGGACGATTTTCAATTGCAGCTAAAGGGAAATCTGAAGGACTTTCCCTTTGCGGAAAACAAAACGGGCACGTTCCGGATTCGCTCGCATATCAGGAATCTGGTGCTGGAATACGACAGGGACTGGCCACGCATTGAGAAAGGCACTGCCGATCTGGATATCGAGGGCCGGCGGCTGGAGGTGAATTCACAGTTTGCGATGACCATGGGCACTGTTCTGCAAAATGTGAACGTGGTCGTGGCAGATCTGAGCAGCCCGGACATGGCATTGCAAATCCATGGCGATGCTCAGGGAGAGACCACGCGCGGTCTGGATTTCATTCAGCATAGTCCGGTGCAGGCCTATATCAAGGGCATTACCGACGGCGTGACCGCGCAAGGGAGCGGCAAGCTGCATCTGGCGCTGGATATTCCATTGCGCGGCGACAAGCCAGCCAAGGTGAAAGGCCGCTATCACCTCACCGACAATGAGCTGAATCTGGGTGATGGCATCCCGAATCTATACCAGACCAATGGTGACCTGTTATTTACGGAATCCTCGATGAGCATGTCTGACGCGAACGCACAGATTCTTGGCGGCCCGGCGCAGCTGTCGATGCAAAGCGGTAAGGATGGCATCATTCAGGCGAGTTTGCACGGCAGGACAGACATGGATGCGTTACGGCAACACGTAGCTCTCCCACTGCTGGAATACCTCCATGGCGGCAGCAATTGGCAGGCAGAGATCAAGACACAGAAGCAGGTGACCGACGTTGTTGTCACTTCGGATCTGGCCGGCATGGCTTGCGATATGCCGGTTCCGTTCAACAAGGACGCGGCAGAATCTATTCCTCTGCGCCTTGATATCAGGAGCGAGAATCCGCAACAGGAGATGATGACCCTGCAATATGGCAGCCTGATCGGCGCGAAGCTGCTGCGCCGCAAGGAGGCCGGCAACTGGATGATCAAGCGCGGTACGGTGAATTTTGGTGGTTTCGGCAAGTGGCGCAACCGCGAAGGCGTATGGTTCACCGGGGTCATTCCGGAATTGTCCCTCGGGGGGTGGGGCGTGTTGACGAATTCATCCGAAAAAGCGCTGCCGTTCGATATGGCCGGTGCGGATTTGCTGATCCAGAAGCTGGATGCATATGGGCACAGCATTACCGGCTTGCGTGTCAACGCAGTCAATCAAGGGGGGGTGTATATGGCGCAACTGGCGTCCACTGAGGCTAATGGTGACCTGAGCTGGGATGCGCAGGGCAAGGGCAGTCTGGTAGCGCATTTGAAGAATCTGACTCTGGGGGAAAGAGATGCCAACAGGAAACTGGTCGCCGAACACAAGCCTGACCTGGTCGTTACTCATCCTGATTTTCCGGCACTGGATATCACGGTGGATGACCTGACCTGGAAAGACAAGCCGATGGGTAAGGTGGAACTGAAAGCGCATTACCAGGCAGGTGACTGGCTGCTCGAGCGCATGCTGCTCACCAATCCGGATGGCGTGCTGACGGTGAATGGGAAATGGAGCATGGATGCCGGCAAATCCGGAACGCAGGGAAACATGAAACTGGAAATCAGCGATGTCGGCAAGCTTCTCTCCCGTTCCGGCTATCCGAACAGTGTCAAGAAAGGCAGCGGCAAACTTGAGGTCGAATTTGCCTGGCCCGGCGGACCGGAGGACTTCGATTATTCCGCGCTGGACGGCACGCTCAAGCTGGACGCGGAAAAAGGCCAGTTCCTGAAGATCGATCCGGGTATCGGGAAATTGCTGGGTATCCTGAGCCTGCAGGCATTGCCCCGTCACATCACGCTGGATTTCAGCGATGTGTTCAGCAACGGGTTTGCGTTCGACAGCATCAGCGGCACGGGGCAGATCAAGCAGGGCGTGATGACCACCAGCGATTTCAGGATCGACGGTTCATCTGCCAAGGTCACCATGCAGGGGCAGGTGGATCTCGGCAAGGAAACCCAGGACCTGCGCGTACGCATCCTGCCGACGCTCGGCAACAGTGTCTCGCTGATCAGCGCGCTCGCGATCAGCCCGCTGACCGGCATCGGCGCTTTCATCATTAACAAGATCCTGCGTGAACCGCTCGATAAGTTGGCATCATTTGAATACAATGTCACCGGTACCTGGGTTGACCCGAATGTCGTCAAGGTGGGCAGGTCGTCAGGAAAAGCGGGTCGTGTCCAATAGGGAAAGCGTGAAATGCCAGGAGTAAATTCAAACCGGGAGTCGAGCGGCGTGCGATCCGAGATCTTCAAGGTCGCTGCGGTACAGATGGCCTCCGGCACCAATGTCGCCGGGAATCTGAGCGAAGCCGGTCGTCTGGTCGAGCGGGCAGCAGAGCTGGGCGCGCGCCTGGTGGTTCTGCCGGAATATTTCCCCATCATGGGTTTGAATGAAATGGACAAGGTTGCCGTGCGTGAGCAGCCTGGCAGCGGCTTGATCCAGGATTTTATGCGCGAGATATCGCGCAAGCACAGGATATGGCTGGTTGGCGGTTCCATTCCGCTGGCAGCCAGCGTGCCGGAAAAAGTGCTCAACTCCTGTCTGGTGTTCAATGACCAGGGCGAGCAGGTGGCGCATTACGACAAGATGCACCTGTTCAACCTGAACCTGGGTAATGAACGTTATCATGAAGCGCGCACCATAGAAGCGGGGCAACCAGGTGGTGGTGGTGGAAAGTCCGTTTGGCCGTATCGGGCTGGCGATCTGCTACGACCTGCGTTTCCCGGAACTGTTTCGCGCGATGAAGGACGTGGACATCATCGTATTGCCGGCGGCCTTTACCGAGACCACCGGCAAGATGCACTGGGAACCGCTGATTCGTGCGCGCGCCATCGAAAACCTGGCCTATGTCATCGCCTCAGCGCAGGGCGGTTATCATGTGAACGGCCGCGAGACGCACGGCCACAGCATGATCGTCGACCCATGGGGCCGCGTGCTGGATAGCCTGAATCGCGGCTCCGGCGTGGTGGTCGCCGAAGTGAATACCACGTACCAGGCCAGCTTGCGCGCCAGCTTGCCGGCGCTGTCGCACCGTACGCTGTTTGCGTGTTGACGCAGATACAAACCTTATATTCAGAAAACACACAATGAAAACTGACTCGCTCTTTTCCCTCGCGCAACAATCGCTGCTGGCGCCGCACTCCACTCGAGGCGAGCAACCTGCAACAGGTGCTGGGCCAGATGCTGGCGCACCGCGTCGAATATGCCGACCTGTATTTCCAGTACAGCCGCGCCGAGAGCTGGTCGCTGGAAGAGGGCATCGTCAAGTCCGGCAGCTTCGGCATCGAACAGGGCGTGGGCGTGCGTGCGGTGAGCGGCGACAAGACTGCGTTCGCCTATTCCGACGACATCAGCCTGGCGGCGCTGGAGAGTGCCGCGCACGCCACCCGCGCCATCGCGCGGCAGGGCGGGGCGCAGTCGGTGCCGATGACTGAAGGCAAGCAGCAAACGCGAATTGTACCTTGCCGCATGACCCGATCGGTTCGCTCGATGCCGCCAGCAAGGTCGCGTTGCTGGAACGGCTGGAGCGCCACGCGCGTGCGCTCGATCCGCGCGTCACCCAGGTGATGGCCAGCCTTGCGGGCGAATACGAAGTGGTGCTGGTGGCGCGCAGCGACGGGCTGATGAACGCCGATATCCGTCCGCTGGTGCGGCTGTCGCTGCAGGTGATCGTCGAGAGCAACGGCAGGCGCGAGCAAGGCTCTGCCGGCGGCGGCGGGCGCTTCGACTACGCCTATTTCAGCGACGACATATTGCGCGACTATGCCGCGCAGGCGGTGCACCAGGCCGTGATCAACCTTGAAGCGAAACCTGCGCCCGCCGGCAACATGACCGTGGTGCTGGGCTCCGGCTGGCCCGGCATCCTGCTGCATGAAGCGGTGGGGCATGGCCTGGAAGGCGACTTCAACCGCAAGGGCAGCTCGGCGTTCTCCGGCCGTGTCGGCGAGCGCGTCGCCGCGCCCGGCGTCACCGTGGTGGACGACGGCACCATCCTCAACCGGCGCGGCTCGCTCAACATGGACGACGAAGGCAATCCCACGCAGCGCACCGTGCTGATCGAGGACGGCATCCTGCGCGGCTATCTGCAGGACACGCTGAATGCGCGCCTGATGGGCGTGCCGGTCACCGGCAACGCGCGGCGCGAATCGTTCGCGCACCTGCCGATGCCGCGCATGACCAACACCATGATGCTGAACGGCGACAAGACGCCGGAGGAGATCATCGCGTCGGTGAAGCGCGGCCTGTATGCGGCCAACTTCGGCGGCGGCCAGGTGGACATCACCAGCGGCAAGTTCGTGTTCTCCACTACCGAAGCCTACCTGATCGAGGACGGCAAGATCACCACCCCGGTGAAGGGCGCGACGCTGATCGGCAACGGTCCCGAAGCGTTGACCCGGGTCAGCATGATCGGCAACGATTTGGCGACTCGATCCCGGCGTCGGCACCTGCGGCAAGGAAGGCCAGAGCGTGCCGGTCGGCGTGGGACAACCGACGGTGCGCATCGATGGCTTGACGGTGGGCGGAACGGCTTAGGATGCGCGATGGACTCGCTTGTGTGCCAGCTCAGAAGTTGACAAACGGCTTATTCACTATTTTAGTATTAATGGCATCCTGTAAATATGATTGCTGCCGTCGCTGATTGGTGATGTGTTCATTACCCGACTATCAGCATTGCCAAATGTGTCTGGATTGGCCGGATATTAAGGGTTTTCCTCTGCCTGGAAAGTATCATGATCAAGAAATCTGACCAACAAGAACAAGTGCAAGCTGCCGGGGTGAAACCCACGCAAGCAGAGGAAACGGCGCGTGGCCAGGAAGACTTCTTTCGCCTGATCGTCGAGAATGTCGACGATTTTCTTGCGGTGCTCGATCTGGAAGGACGGCGGCTCTACAACAGCCCCTCATATGCCAAACTTTTTGGCAGCGCAGATGCCTTGAAGAACACAAACTCATTCGTCGAGATACACCCGGACGATCAGGAGCGCGTCAAGCAGGCTTTCATCGAAACAGTCCAAACCGGACACAGCCATCGATTAACCTTCCGCTTCGTGCTGCCTTCCGGCAGTATTCATTACATGGAATCGTGCGGTGACCTGATCAGGGATAGCCAGGGTCTGCCATTGCGTGTCGTCGTCGTATCCCGGGATATTACCGAACGTCTCAAGATGGAAGATGATATTCGCAATCTGGCTTTCTATGACACCCTGACGCAGCTACCCAACCGCCGCCTGCTTAACGACCGCATGGATCAGGCAATGACTGCCAGCAAGCGCAGTGGCAGGCACGGCGCATTGATGTTTTTCGACCTGGATAATTTCAAGCCGCTGAATGATGCGTACGGACATGATGTCGGAGATATGCTGCTGTCGGAAGTGGCGAACCGTATCACCAGTTGCGTACGTGAGATGGATACGGTCGCACGCTTTGGCGGTGATGAGTTCGTTGTGTTGCTGAGCGAACTGGATGCGGATAAAACCATATCCGCCACACAGGCCTACATTGTCGCCGAAAAGATCCGCGTCACCTTGTCTGCCCCGTATGTCCTGACTATCAAGAGTGAAGGTGCAGGTGATACGACCGTCGAGCACCGGTGCACGGCAAGCATAGGCGTGGCGTTATTCAAAGGTCATGAATCCAGTCGTGAAGAGATATTCAAGCATGCTGATGCCGCGATGTATCAGGCTAAAGAAGATGGGCGTAATTTGATCCTGTTTTATGATTTCATAGCGGGCCATCAGCAATTCAAATAATGCTACCCGCTGTATCGCCGGATTGATGCCGGTCGTGTGCTCATCTGTCCGGCTCGCCCTATAAAGTTGTTGACATATTCAATGCAGGTGAACAAAAATCCATGCATTGTCGGCGCTCTTTATATCTGATCGATGATCATTTCGGGCGGGTGTTTTGGGGATCATGTTGCTGTTCATTGCCGGCACATGGGCAGCGCATAGAAAACAGGGGGAATCCATGTCAGCAAAATATCCAATTGCACTTGGCGTGTTGATGGCCACTATGGCATGTTCAGCCGGCGCCTTCGATCTGCTCGGCACGCTCAAGGGGGTCGTTACCCAGAACGCGGAGAACACAGCCAAGGAGGCTGCTGTCCAGGGAGCCAGTACCATGGTCAAGGGTGGCGCGACTGAAAGTACGGAAAAAACAGTCGAGGAGACCCCGGCCAGTAAGCCGTTGGCAGTGACCGCCATCAATCCCGAGGATCTGGTCAGCAATTCCAATACCGTGGTCGTGCCTACGGCGTATGTAAAACTGCTGGTGGAAGGGGAGGCTTTTGTCAGGCAGACGGGCCATTACCAGGTTGGGCAGAATGCGAACACGGTCAAGGCCGGTGCCAAATACAAGGTGGTCGGCATCGACAAGAGCCTGGCGCAGGAAATCGCGCAGCGGGCTTACGATGATTTTGTTGCCAAGCTGCGCGCAGCGGGCTACACCGTCCTTACCTACGCCGACATCCGCGACCGCGATTTTGTGAAGTCTGCTGAACGCGAAAAGGTGGACGCGACCATGGGTCTGCCGGTGGAGGCCGCGCGCGGTAGTGATGAAACTTATGTCGTGGCTGCACCCAGTGACGAGCAGCAATTCGTGACTGGCATGAATGGCGGAGAATTCAACCAGTTCATACACTGGGGCAAACCCTTGTTCACGGACGCAACCATTATCATTCCTCAGTACACGATCGCGGCGCCGCAGGTCTGGGGCGAGGCGAGCGGTTCATACAGCACCATCTCCGCTGCCATCAAGACCGATCCGGGCATGCAGTTGAGATCCGGCATGGCGCACTGGATGGGCGCTCCGGTCGTGCGCATCATGCACGGCATCCCCGGCGTCACGACAGAAGCTCAAGTCAAGGTCGCAGACAGGGTGGGCGAACTGGCGCAAACCGCCGATAACACGTCCTCGTCCGCCAACGCCCTGAGCAAGGGACTATCCATGCTTACCGGCTTTGGCTCGATCCAGCAGAGTTCTTCCGAATATACCTTTACCATCGACCGCAATACCTATATGGCGGGCGCGCTCAAGGGTGCGGGTGAGTTCAATGCAAAGGTGGCGGAAGTGGCCGTGGCGGCAAAAAAATAATCGCCGCATGAGACTTGTCTCACTTTCATGCGAAGCAGTTAGTCTGCGGCGCCAGATGCGATTCAAGCCGCCAGTCCCTTGATCCAGCGGTTATAGAGTTGCCGCGCAATGGCGCGCATCAGCGGCAGCTTGTCAGTCATCTGTGCCTGCATGGTCGTAGCGGATTGCACACCGGGGCTGGCCGCACTGGCGGAGAGTTCATCCGCACCATGTTCGCACCAGCTGCGGATCATGTCTTCGGTCATTTCCACGTGGCATTGCAGGCCAAGGTGTTTGCCCAGTGCGTATCCCTGGTTGATGCAATGCTCGCTTGACAGGATGTGAACAGCACCGGGCGGCAGGCTGAAAGTCTCGCCGTGCCAATGGAATGCATCGAAGTTTTTCGCTTCGTCAAACCATGCACGCGCAGTGTCATTGTCGCTCACGCTGACTTTCCCCCAGCCGATTTCCTTGACCGGGTTGCGCGTCACCACCCCGCCCAGCGCCTTGGCCATGAGTTGCCCACCGAGGCAATGGCCGAGCAGCGGAATGTCGCGTGCTGCCGCCTGGCGGATCAGTGCCAGTACGGGCGCTATCCAGGGCAGGTCGTCATTCACGCTCATCGGTCCACCCATGAATACCAATCCGGCATAAGCGCTGGTATCTTGCGGCACGGCTTCACCTGTATCGATGCGGAAGAGCTGCCACGGGATGGATTCCGCATCGAGAAAGTCGGCAATATAACCGGGACCTTCGGTGCGGGTATGGCGGAAGATCGCGACGGGTTTCATGGTTGGGGGGAGGTGGGAAGTGGGAGAGTGGGGAGTGGGGAGTGGGGAGTGGGGAGTGGGGAGTGGGGAGTGGGGAGTGGGGAGTGGGGAGTGGGGAGTGGGAAAGTCGGTGTGGTGACCTTTCCCAACTTTCCGTTTGCTTTAACTGCTCTTTGTCTTGTCGCGTTCGATCAGGGCATAGGCCGAGTGGTTATGTATCGACTCGAAATTTTCGGATTCGATCACGTAGGTATCGATTCGATCGTCGGCATTGAGCACGGCTGCGATGTCGCGCACCATGTCCTCGACGAACTTGGGGTTGTCGTAGGCGCGCTCGGTGACGTACTTTTCATCCGGGCGCTTGAGCAGGCCATACAGTTCGCAGGAAGCCTGCTCTTCGGCGTAACGCACCAGTTCCTCGATCCAGACCGAGCTGTTGGTGCACACGGTGATGGTGACGTGCGAGCGCTGGTTGTGCGCGCCTCGCTCGGAGATCTTCTTGGAGCAGGGACACAGGCTGGTGACCGGCACCAGCACGCGCATGGTGAAACGGTAATTCCCGTTGTCGATCTCGCCGATGAAAGTGATGTCATAGTCGAGCAGACTCTCCACGCCGGATACCGGCGCGGCCTTGGTAACGAAATACGGGAAGCTCATCTCGATATGGCCGGCCTTCGCTTCCAGCTTGTTCACCATCTCGCGCAGGATATCCTCGAATGACTCCACGGAGATGTCGCGGCCGTGCTGGTTGAGGATCTCGACAAAGCGCGACATGTGCGTGCCCTTGAATTCATGCGGCAAGTGCACATACATGTTGAAGCTGGCGATGGTGTGCTGGACGCCGGCATTTTTGTCCTTGACGATAACGGGATGGCGGATGCCCTTGATTCCCACTTTGTCTATCGCCAGGTGGCGCTTGTCTGCCAGATTCTGTACGTCAGGGATGATGCTGACATCTGGAGAATTCATGATTGACCTCCTGTGTATATTAGGTTTGGCTCACATTATAAACCAATACCCGATGGATTTACTCGGATATTTTTTTCATCACGGCAGCAGTGATGCCATTGCTATCCAGTCCGCAGCCGGACAGCATCTGCGCCGGGTCACCTTGTTCCAGGAAAGTATCCGGCAGCCCAAGTTGCAATAACGGAACCCTGATATTACAGCGTGCCAGACATTCCTCTACCGCGCTGCCCGCGCCGCCCTGCAAGGTGTTTTCTTCCACCGTCACCAGCAACGAATGTTGGTGTGCCAGATTCCGCACTAGTTCCTCATCCAGCGGCTTGACGAAGCGCATGTTGGCGACAGTGGCATCGATCTGTTCGGCCGCCTGCAATGCCGGCGCCAGCATGGAACCGAAAGCAAGAATGGCAACTTTGGCGCCAGTGCGCCGAATCTCTCCCTTGCCAACGGCTAACGCCTGCAAATCCGTTTCCACTTTCACGCCTGGCCCGGAGCCGCGAGGATAACGCACTGCGCAGGGCGTGCCGAGGTTGAATGCGGTGGTCAGCATGCGACGGCACTCGTTCTCGTCGGCCGGGGCCATTACCGTCATGTTGGGGATGCAGCGCAGGTAGCTCAAGTCGAAACTGCCTGCGTGAGTTGCGCCGTCTGCGCCGACCAATCCGCCCCGGTCTATTGCCAGCATTACCGGCAAATTCTGGATCGCGATATCGTGGATCAGTTGATCGTAAGCGCGCTGCAAAAAGGTCGAATAGATCGCTACCACCGGCTTGTACCCTTCGCAGGCTAGCCCGGCAGCGAAGGTCAGCGCATGTTGTTCGGCGATGCCCACGTCGAAATAGCGTTCGGGAAATTTCTGCGCGAACGCAACCATGCCCGATCCTTCGCACATTGCCGGCGTGATGCCGACCAGTCGTTGATCCTGAGTCGCCATGTCACAGAGCCAATCGCCGAACACCTGTGTATAGCTGGGCTTGCCTCCCGTTTTCGGTGTGATGCCGTTGCTTGGGTCGAATTTTCCTACGCCGTGGTAGAGCACGCTGTCTTCCTCGGCATGCGCATAGCCCTTGCCCTTTTGCGTGACCACGTGCAGGAACTGCGGGCCTTCCAGATGCTTGATGTTGCGCAGGGTGTCGGTCAGCACGTCGATGTCATGGCCGTCGATGGGGCCGATGTAGTTGAAGCCGAATTCCTCGAACAGCGTGCCCGGCACCACCATGCCTTTGACGTGTTCCTCGGCGCGCTTGGCGAATTCCAGCACCGGTGGCATGCCCTTGAGTACCTTCTCGCTGCCGCGCCGCATCGCCGCATAGAAACGTCCCGACATCAGTCTGGCGAGGTAATTGTTGAGCGCGCCGACCGGTGGCGAGATCGACATGTCGTTGTCGTTGAGTACCACCAGCAGGTTGGCATTCATCGCGCCCGCGTTGTTCAATGCCTCGAATGCCATGCCGCCGCTCATCGCGCCATCGCCGATGATCGCCACCGAGCGGCTGTCGGAGCCGCCCAGCTTGGCTGCCACCGCCATGCCCAGCGCGGCGGAGATCGAGGTGCTGGAATGGCCGGTGCCGAAGGCATCATAGGGACTTTCATTGCGCTTGGGGAAGCCGGAAATGCCGCCGGCCATGCGCAGTGATTTCATCGCCTCGCGGCGTCCGGTCAAGATCTTGTGGACATAAGTCTGGTGTCCCACATCCCAAACCAGTTTGTCGTGCGGCGTGTTGAACACATAGTGCAGCGCGATGGTCAATTCGACCGTACCGAGATTGGACGACAAGTGGCCGCCTGTCTTGCTCACCGTCTCGACCAGGAAACGGCGCATCTCAACCGCCAACTGCTGCAATTGCTTGCGTTCGAGCAGGCGCAGGTCGTTGGGGATGCTGATGGTGTCGAGCAGGGGAAACATCAATATTTTCTTAACACGATAAAGTCGGCGAGTTCGCGCAGGCGCAGCGCGTCTTTGCCGAATCCGGCCAGCGCATCCAGCGCTTCATGGTGCAAGTCGGCAGCCATCTGTTTTGCCTGCTGCGCGCCGAGCAGCGTCACATAGGTGGGTTTGCCGTGATCCGCATCCTTGCCTGCGGTCTTGCCGAGCGTGGTCGTGTCAGCTTCACTGTCGAGCAGGTCATCGACCACCTGAAACGCCAGCCCGATGCATTTGCCATAGCGATCAAGACGTCCGGTCTGCTCCTCATTCAGCGCTGAGCCGCAATGCGCACCCAGCAGGATTGCGGCACGAATCAGGGCGCCGGTCTTGTGGATGTGCATCTGTTCCAGTTCGGGCAGCGTGAGTTGCTTGCCTACACTGGCAAGATCGATGGCCTGTCCGCCCGCCATTCCGCGCGAACCGGCGGCGGCGGCAAGCAGTTTGACCATTTGCAACTGTCGTGCAGGATCGTCGTTGAGCGGATGATCGGCCAGCAGTTGAAAAGCCAGGCTTTGCAACGCATCACCCACCAGCAGAGCGGTGGCTTCATCGTATTCGACATGGCAGGTCGGCTTGCCGCGGCGTAGCACATCGTTGTCCATGCTCGGCATGTCGTCGTGTACCAGGGAGTAATCGTGGAGCAGTTCTACTGCGGCGGCAGCGATGTTGACGCGTTCGACATTCGCTCCTGCCAGTTCGCCGGCGGCATAAGTCAGTAATGGCCGCACGCGTTTACCGCCATCCAGCACACAGTAGCGCATTGCCTGGTGCAGGCGTTGCGGTGCCAGTTCCGCCGCCGGGAGCAGGCGGCGCAGGACTTCCTCAATATTGTTCTGCCTGGTGCTGGACCATGTCTGAAAACTCTCTACTGTCATCAGGACTGACTTGCGTCTCCGCTAACCTGGAATGGCTTAAGTGTTCCTTCTTCCAGTACGCGCACTTGCTGCTGCGCGTCGTCAAGGCGGGCACGGCATTGTTGCAGCAATTCCGCGCCGCGTTTATATGCAGCCAGAGACTCCTCCAGCGACAACTTGCCCGACTCCATGTTTGCAACCACCTGTTCCAGTTCGGTCAGGGCTGCTTCGAAATCTTGTTTCTTTGTGGGCTTTCCGGCCATCGCGAAATCCGTATGCAAAGAAGTGCATTTTACCCAAAGGCACCATTCACTAACAACAAAATCCATAATCAATGAAATCGTCCATAGGCAGCCTCAGCCCAACCTACGGGCTGTTCGGGAAATTTCTGGTTGCCCCTCATTACGATTTAAGGGACAATCCATTTTCGTTTTTCACGTCCGTATTCACCCTTTTTCACAAGGAAGTTGTGGGTATGTCAGAAATTGCACAAGCCGAACAACTTGCCCGTTCCATTGCACAACCGCCCATAAGCTGGTTCTTCGACCCCAGGGTGCTGGAGGTGGAACAGCGTGTCCTGTTCGATAATGGGCCGGGTTACGTTGGGCATGAATTGATGGTGCCCAATCCCGGCGACTATCATGTGCTGGAATGGATGGGCAATGCCAAAATGCTGGTGCGCAACGAGGCCGGTGTCGAGTTGCTTTCCAATATCTGCCGCCATCGCCAGGCGATTATGCTGCAGGGCAGGGGCAGCGCCAGAAACATCGTCTGCCCGCTGCACCGCTGGACTTATCAGATGGATGGCAAACTGCTCGGCGCTCCGCATTTTCCGGAGAATCCCTGCCTGCACCTGAACAAGACGCCGCTGCAAAGATGGAACGGACTGTTGTTTGCCGGACAGCGCGACATTGGCAAAGACCTGGCTACCGTGCCCGCGTTCAGGGAGATCGATTTCACCGGCTACATGCTGGATCGTATCGAAGTGGATGAATACAATTTCAACTGGAAGACATTCATCGAGGTATATCAGGAAGACTATCACGTTGTGCCGTTCCATCCGGGACTCGGGAAATTCGTTGACTGCGATGACCTGCAGTGGCAGTTCGGCGACTGGTACAGCGTGCAGACCGTCGGTGTCAACCGTGCCCTGAGCAAGTCAGGCAGCCCGGTGTATGAAAAATGGGCAGAGCAGGTGCTGCGTTATAACAATGGCGAGTTGCCAAAGTATGGCGCGATCTGGCTGACTTACTATCCCAACATCATGGTCGAGTGGTATCCCAACACGCTGGTGGTGAGTACCATCGTACCGCGCGGTGTGGACTCCTGCACCAACATCGTCGAGTTCTACTATCCCGAGGATATCGTGCTGTTCGAACGCGAATTTGTCGAGGCGGAAAAGAACGCCTATCGCGAAACTGCGGTGGAAGACGATTTCATCTGCCTGCGCATGCACCAGGGCCGCCGCGCCTTGTACCAGCAGGGTATTGAAGAAGTTGGTCCCTATCAGTCGCCGACCGAGGATGGCTTGCTGCACTTTCATGAATTCCTGCGCCGTAAACTTGATCCACATCTCTGAGCGTCATTCCCGCAGTGTCAATTCCACATCCGCTTTGGCGGATAGTGGATCGGCTACCTTTGCTGCAGGCGGGAAAGACTGAGGATATGGGATCGCTGTGGATGCTGGTTGCCGGATTCCTGTTCGGTTGCATGAGCGTATTTGCCAAGCTGGGCGCACAACATTTTTCCAGCATGGAGCTGGTGTTCTACCGTTCGTTTTTCGGGCTGTTGATGGTGTACGCCATCATTCGCCAGCAGGGTGGCTCGGTCGCCACCATTAATCCGGTCGGCCACCTGTGGCGCGGCATCTCGGGAACGCTCGCGTTGATGATGTTCTTTTATTGCATCTCGGTGCTGCCGCTGGCAACGGCGGTGACATTGAATTACACGTCGGCACTGTTCCTGGCATTGCTGGTCACACTGGTGCTCAAGGAACGTTTCCATCTGCCGCTTTCCTTTGCCATCGCGCTTGGTTTCATCGGCGTGGTGCTGTTATTGCATCCCACCCTGGAACGCAATCATATCGGAGCAGGCTTGATCGGGCTGGTTTCAGGTTTTCTGGCCGGGGTTGCCTTGCTGAATGTTCGGCAACTGGTCGTTAGTGGAGAGCCGGAATTGCGTGTTGTCTTCTACTTCAGCCTGATCGCCGCAATCAGCAGCGGTGTGTTAATGCTGTTTGGCGGCATGCATCCTGTCGTCTTGCGCAATTTGCCCATATTGCTGGGGATGGGTGCCAGCGCCACATTTGCCCAACTTGCCATGACGCGTGCCTATGGCACGGGCAAGACGCTGGTGGTCGGCGGACTGTCCTACAGCACGGTGGTTTTCGCCAGTCTCTTCGGCATCCTGTTGTGGGGAGAAACACTGTCGTTGTCCGGCTGGACAGGCATCGCGCTCATAATCACGGGTGGTGTGCTATGCTTGAGGCTGTCCCCCAGACTTTAGCCGAACTCGCGTGACCAGTGTTTGTCTGACTATACAGCCAGCGGCTTGGTGGTTTCACCGGATGGCACGGGAATAGATATTTTATTCAGTCACTTGTGGTGTAATGATTGCTTTGGCGCTTGCGTGTATACTTCAACTGATGTATTTCGTCTTCCACCCCTGATAACCCGCACTCGATTATTTTTTTAAACAGTTTTCTGGAAGCAGGAAAACACGGAAAGTAGGAACATGATCAGTATTGAACAAAACGCGAGCTTGCTCAACGTTGCCGTATTGGGTGAGTTTACCCTGGCCGATTTCAAACAGTTCGAGGAACTGGCGCTGCTCAAGCTTAAATCGCCCGGCGAACTGAATCTGCTGTTCGATTTGCGCGACATGGTCAGCTACACGCTGGATGTGGCGTGGGAAGAGATCAAGTTTTTCCGCCGTGACCATCAGCATGATTTCAGCAAGATCGCCGTGGTCACCGACGATCAATGGCAGACATGGCAGGCATGGTTGTCGCGCCTGTTTGTGGATGCCGAGATTTGCGTATTCACCGATTATGAAGAGGCCAGGAGTTGGGCAGCGGTTCTGACGCCGAAGTCCGAGCCTCAATCATTATCCTGATCAGTATTTGGAGAGAACTATATGTTTACCGGTTTGATAGATTTGCCCTGGTGGGGCTATGTATTGGTGACTTTGGTGTTTACCCAGATCACCATCGCGTGCGTTACTGTTTTCCTGCATCGTCACCAGGCGCATCGCGCCCTGGACCTGCATCCCGTTCCCAGCCATTTTTTCCGTTTCTGGCTGTGGCTGGCGACCGGCATCGTGACCAAAGAATGGGCTGCCATCCATCGCAAGCACCACGCCAAGTGCGAAACTGCGGAAGACCCACATAGCCCGGTGGTGCTGGGTATCCGCAAGGTTTTGCTGGAAGGGGCCGAGTTGTACCGCAATGAAGCTGCCAACCAGGAAACGCTGGAACGATTCGGCCAGGGAACGCCGGATGATTGGCTGGAGCAGAACCTGTACACCCGGCACCATTTTCTTGGGATTGCGTTGATGATGATCATCGACGTGTTGCTGTTCGGGCCGATCGGGCTGACCATCTGGGCGGTGCAGATGGCATGGATCCCGGTCAATGCGGCGGGCATCATTAACGGCATTGGACACTATTGGGGCTATCGCAATTATCAATGCGCTGATGCTTCGAAAAACATCCTGCCGTGGGGGCTGTTCATCGGCGGCGAGGAACTGCACAACAATCATCACGCCTATGCATCATCGGCAAGGCTTTCCAGCAAGTGGTACGAACTGGATATCGGCTGGCTCTATATCCTGACCTTGCAAGCGCTGGGCCTGGCGCAGGTGAAGAAACTCGCTCCGCGCGTGCGCCTGAACCGGTCCAAGACAGTATGTGACCTGGAAACAGTGCAGGCCGTGATCGCCAACCGTTACGAGGTGATGGCAAAATATGCCAAGTCGCTGAAAAGGACCTATGCCGAAGAGATCGAGCGCATCAAGCAGCAGGCTTCAGGCAAGTACGATGCGGACGTTGCGCGGCTCAAGCATTGGCTGCATCTTGACGAGGATTTGCTGACCGAGCAACAAAGGTCCCGTATCGGTGAACTGATGGCGGCCAGCCCGACGCTGGCGAAACTGCATGCGTCGCGCCGGGAGCTGGCAACCGTTTGGGAACGGTCCACTGCGACCAAGGAGCAATTGGTCAAGCAACTGGAAGACTGGTGTCGCGATGCCGAGAGCAGCGGGATCGCTTCATTGCGCGATTTCTCCAGGAGATTGCGCTGTTATGCCTGAAGCTGTGTCTGTGGCCTGGCACCTGATGGCAAGATAGGACGCATCAATCAACCCGACAAAAACAAAAACGCCTCACTAGAGTGAGGCGTTTTGCATTCTGGTACTGGTCAGGCTATAGCCGGATCACTTCAGCTTGGTTTCCTTGTACAGCACATGCTTGCGCGCGACCGGGTCGAACTTGCTGAATTCCAGCTTTTCCGGGGTAGTGCGCTTGTTCTTGTTGGTGGTGTAGAAATGCCCGGTTCCGGCAGTGGATTCCAGCTTGATCTTTTCGCGTGCGCCTTTAGCCATGATTCGGTCTCCTTAAACTTTCTCGCCACGGGCGCGCATCTCGAACAACACGGCTTCAATGCCGTTCTTGTCGATGGTGCGCAGGCCGGCATTGGTCAAACGCAGGGAAACCCAGCGGTTTTCACCTTCCACCCAGAAGCGGCGGCGTTGCAGGTTCGGCAGGAACCGGCGCTTGGTCCTGTTGTTGGCGTGGGAAACATTATTGCCCACCATCGGGCGCTTGCCCGTTACTTGACATACGCGTGCCATGAAATACTCCAAGCTGATTTCTAAAGAGGCGGGATTCTACACCAGAACCCAAGGATTGTTCAACCTGCATTTTGAGTCCCTGGGTGGCAGTTTGGCGGAAACACTGCTTCGTTTTCATTTTGCCGGCGGGTTTTCCCGCGCTTCAAGTAGCGCCTGGGATAACTGATAGACCGCCATGGCGTAATAATCGCTGTTGTTGTAGCTGGTAATCACATCGAAGTTGGGGAAGGCCAGCCAGAATTCCTTGCCATCATTGACGGTAAAATCCACCAGGCGTGCGCCAGGGTTGCCGGCGATCTTGTGCGCCGGCTGCACTCCCGCATCTTTCCATTCTTCCAGCGTGCGCGATTCGGTCAGGCTGCCGACGCACTGATCCTCGCTGACCGTTACCTGCACTGTCACCGGTTGCCCACGTTTCCAGCCATATTGGCTGAAATAGTTTGCCACACTGCCGATGGCATCGATCGGGTCATTCAACAGGTCAAGCTTGCCGTTGTAGTTGAAATCCACCGCATATTTGCGATAACTGCTCGGCATGAACTGCGGTATCCCCAGCGCGCCGGCGTAGGAGCCGCGCACCTTCATCAGGTCGAGATCCTGGTCGCGCGCCAGCAGCAGATAATTTTCCAGTTCGCCGCGAAAGAATTCCGCGCGCCGCGGGTAGTCGAACGCCAGCGTGGTCAGCGCATCCAGTGTGCGATAACTGCCAGTCTGTTGCCCATAACGGGTTTCCACGCCGAGGATCGCAACGAGAATCGATTGCGGTACGCCATATTTCCGTTCGGCACGGCGCAAGGTTCGGGCATGATGCCGCCAGAACTTGATGCCGTCCCGGATCGATCGGTCGTTGATAAAGATCGCGCGATAGTCCGCCCAGGGCTTGGTGGTGGCGGGCGTATTCATTGCATCGATGATGGCCTGCTTGTACTCGGCATGCTGGAAAGCATTCACCAGTTCGCTTTGCCTGAACTGGTGCTTGGCTACCATTTCATCGATGAATTCCGGGATACCAGGCAAGTCAATTGCGCTTGCATTCGACAGGACCAGCAACAGAAACACGGAAACATTAATGCGTATCAACCTCATCCGTGTATTTTACTCGACAGGGAAGCGCGCCACTGCTAAATTGCTTTTTTTACATCGACTGGAAAGTTTTGCCATGGAAAAGACCACACAACATCATCGCCTGCTGATCCTGGGTTCCGGACCCGCCGGTTACACTGCAGCCGTGTATGCAGCGCGCGCCAACCTCAATCCGACCTTGATCACCGGCCTGGCGCAGGGCGGCCAACTGATGACTACTACCGATGTGGACAACTGGCCCGCCGATGCGGATGGCGTGCAGGGGCCGGAACTGATGGAGCGTTTCCTCAAGCATGCGGAGCGCTTCAACACACAGGTGATCTTCGACCACATTCATACCGCAAAATTGCAACAGAAACCTTTCCTGCTGATGGGCGATGAAAGCAACTACACCTGCGACGCGCTGATCATCGCTACCGGCGCTTCGGCACAATACCTGGGCTTGCCGTCGGAACAGGCGTTCATGGGCAGGGGCGTGTCCGGCTGCGCCACCTGCGACGGCTTCTTCTATCGCAACCAGGATGTGGCGGTGGTCGGCGGCGGCAACACGGCAGTCGAAGAAGCACTGTACCTTGCCAATATCGCCAAGCATGTCACGCTGGTGCACCGGCGCGATACCTTTCGCGCCGAGCGCATCATGGTCGATCGCCTGATGGAGCGGGTGAAGGAGGGCAGGATCACGCTGCAGCTCAAGCAGGTGCTGGACGAAGTGCTTGGCGACGACAGCGGTGTGACCGGCATGCGCATCAAGCAGGTCGAAGCTGGCGCCACCAACGACATTCCGCTGTCCGGCGTGTTCATCGCCATCGGGCACAAGCCCAATACCGACCTTTTCGTCGGCCAGCTGGAGATGCACAACGGCTATATCATCACCAAGGGCGGCCAGGAAGGCAATGCCACGGCAGCCAGCATTCCCGGCGTGTTCGCGGCAGGCGACGTGCAGGATCATGTCTACCGCCAGGCGGTCACCAGTGCCGGCTCCGGCTGCATGGCGGCGCTGGATGCGGACAAGTACCTGAGTGCGCTGGGCGGGTGAACAATAAAAAGGAACCGCCAGGATCGAATGATGCCGAGCTGTTCCGGCAAGTGCTGGACGGCGTAGTGCCCCTGCCGCCTGGCGACCGCATATTGCCCGTCGCAGCGCCGCTTCAGACGATTCGTCGCAATGTTGCGGCCGTTCCCTCCGTGGTTACAGATAATCTGTCCGATCCGGGCGCAGGGGAAGTTGCCCCGACTGAGTTCATGCGCAACGGCTTGTCGCGCATGACCATGCGCAAGCTGCGGCGGGGCGTATGGCCGGTGCAGGATAGCCTGGACCTGCATGGCCTCGGCAGTGACGAGGCGCGCAAGTTGCTGCTCGAATTCCTGCACCAGGCAGTACAGCGCGGCCTGCGTTGCGTCTGCGTGATACACGGCAAGGGCTGGCATACCGGCGGAGTGGGCATTCTAAAGGCCCGCTCGCGGCACTGGCTGACGCAATGCGCGGAAGTGCTGGCATACTGTGAAGCAGCGCCAAATCATGGCGGCGGCGGCGCGGTGCTGGTACTGCTCAAGTTACAGGCCGGCGCTGACATTTCGCGAAATTGAAGTCATAACGGAAGGTCTGATGCAGCGGGCATACACTGGTTAAGTTTTCATGATGGATAGTAGCGGTTATTTGACTCTAGGCGTATTCTGGGATGGGACTTCGGTCAGTGCGACGGATATTCTCTCCACCCGACCGATGGCGTCGTCGATATTGGCAGGCAAGATGCCCGCCCAGGTCCTGCAGATCGTGCCATTGTTGTTCAGCGTGTGTGGACGTGCACAGGGCGCGGCTGCCAGTGCGGCGTTGCAGGCGGCGGAGCGAACTGTCACGACAGCGTCGGCTACTGTGGAACGAGCCATCGTTTGCGAGTCCATGCAGGAACATCTGTGGCGGCTGATGCTCGACTGGCCGGAGCTATTGGGTCTGGCCCGGCAGGAACAGCGATTCGCCGGGTGGTATGCGATGTTGCGCAGGATCGCTGCGGGCGAAATCGGCATGGCACCATTTCTGCTCGAGTTCGAGCGCGATTGCCTGGGGATGTCGGCGTCAGCGTGGTGCGGAATGAGCAGCTATTCCGAGTTGCAAACATGGTGGCAAAAGGCGGATAGTCCGGTGGCACAATTGCTGGCGAGGCTGGCCGAACTGGAGCCCGGCAGGAATGGAGCAAGCGAGAGCAGGTTGTTGCCTGCATGGACAGCAAAAGAGGCAAGCCTGGCCTGTAATGGAAGATGGAACGCTGACTTCTGCGCGCGCCCGGATTGGCTGGGTGACGCGGCGGAAACCGGGGCATGGGCCTACTTTGCAGCCAACCCGTTGCTGCTTGACGTGTTGCAACAGAGCGGGTCGAAAGCATTGACGAGATTGCTGGCCAGAATCTGCGATGTTGCCGAGATGGCAAGCGGCACTGCTGCGCCGCGACTGGATGTGGCAAATCCATCAGCCGACGAAGGCATCGCTGTGGTGCGCACTGCGCGTGGGTTGCTCATGCATCATGTGTGTCTTGTGGAAAGGCAAGTCTCCGGCTATCAGATCGTGGCGCCAACGGAATGGAATTTTCATCCGCATGGTGCCTTCGCAAAGGATATGCGCGGCCTGATGGAAGGTGACAGGCAACGGCTGGAACAGTTGGCCCGGGTTGCGGCATTGTCGCTCGATCCGTGCGTGGCCTATGATATCGAGGTGCGGCATCATGCATGAGATGTCGTTGGCGGAAGGCGTGCTGCAGATCATCGAGGATTCGGCGCGGACGCAGAACTTCAGCCGCGTCAAGACGGTGTGGCTGGAGATCGGCCAGTTGGCGGGTGTGGAGGTCGAGGCGATGAAATTCTGCTTCGATGCGGTAGTGCGCGACAGTATCGCCCAGGATGCGAAACTGGAGATCATCGCGACGCCGGGGCAGGCATGGTGCCTGCATTGCGCCAAGGTCGTGCATGTGCAGGCATTGTTCGATGCATGTCCCGAGTGTGGCAGTCTTCAGCTGCAAGTGACAGGCGGTAATGAAATGCGAGTCAAGGAACTCGCTGTTGAATAAGGAGGATAGTCATGTGTAACGTATGCGGATGCGGAGTAGGCCAGACACTTATTGGCGGGCAGGCGCTCAAGCAACGCCATAAAGCTGGCGGGCAGGTGCACTATCGCAAGCCTCATACAGATGCCACACCTGCTCACCTGCATACTGACGACACGATCGACTTCGGCGCCGGTCCCGCAGGCGCACATGCGCCAGGCATGAGCCAGCAGCGCATGGTAAGGATTGAGCGCGACATCCTGTCCAAGAACGACAGCTTTGCCGATGAGAATCGAGCCTATCTGGCCGGGCACGGCATCTTTGCCCTCAACCTGGTATCCAGCCCCGGTTCCGGCAAGACTGCGTTGCTGGTGAAGACCATCGAGGCGTTGCACGACGGGCTGAAACTGGCAGTGATCGAAGGCGACCAGCAGACCGATAACGATACGGCGCGCATCCGCGCCACCGGTGCAGCTGCGTTGCAGATCAATACCGGCAAAGGCTGTCACCTGGATGCGCACATGGTTGGACGAGCGATGGAGCAGCTCAGGTTGAACGATGACAGCCTGCTGCTGATCGAGAACGTGGGCAACCTGGTATGTCCGGCAAGTTTCGACCTGGGCGAAGCGCACAAGGTTGCGATCCTCTCGGTAACGGAAGGGGAAGACAAGCCGCTCAAGTACCCGGACATGTTCCGCGCTGCCGATCTGATGTTGCTGAACAAATGCGACTTGCTGCCGTACCTGACGTTTGATGCCGACCTGGCGGTGGCCAATGCGCGCCGCGTGAATCCCCACATCCGGGTGATTCGCACTTCTGCAACCAGCGGCGAGGGGATGGATGAGTGGTTGACATGGATCAAGGCGGGTTGCCGGCAAGCTGTCGCCGCCAGATAGGATGTCTGGAACGCCATGATCCATGCACAGATCAGAGTATCAGGGCAAGTACAGGGCGTAGGGTTCCGGCCTTTCGTGTTCAAGCTTGCACATGAACTCGGCCTGGCGGGCTGGGTGCGCAACGATAGCGCGGGTGTGGAAATTGCCGTCGAAGGTGAACATCCGCAGGTGATGCGCTTGATCGAGCGCTTGCAAAGCGAACCGCCTGTGCTGGCGCGGGTGGAAAAAGTCACGCACGATCTGGCCCAGGTCGCCACGGGTTTGCAAGGTTTCACCATTGCGCAGAGCGGGATGGGCAAGGTACTGACCGGCGTAGCGCCCGACATGGCGATCTGCCCGGATTGCATGGCGGAATTGTTCGACCCCGCCGACCGGCGCTACCGTCATCCCTTCATCAACTGCATCCACTGCGGCCCGCGCTACACCCTGACCGCGCGGCTGCCCTATGATCGCGCCAATACCAGCATGGCGAAATTCGAGCAGTGTCCGGCTTGCCGGAACGAATACGACACGCCCACGACACGTCGCTTCCATGCTCAGCCGAACGCCTGTCCCGAGTGCGGACCGCGTCTTAAGCTGTTCGACGGGCAGTGGCAACAGGTCGCTACGGCTGATGCCGTTGCCGCAACCGCCGAGCGCATCCGCGCCGGGCAGATCGTTGCCGTAAAAGGCCTGGGAGGGTTTCATCTGGTGTGCGATGCGCATAATGCCGAGGCCGTGGCCAGATTGCGCAGCGGCAAACAGCGCGAACAAAAGCCGTTTGCGGTGATGGTGCTGAATACGGATTCCGCCCGGCATTTCGCACGATTATGCCAGCAGGAAGAAGACCTGCTGGAGACGGGCGAACGTCCCATCGTATTGTTGCGTCAATCCCCGGCTTGCGCGGCGGAATTGCCCGGCATCGCGCCCGGCTTGTCCAGCATCGGCCTGATGTTGCCTTATGCGCCGCTGCAATATCTGCTGTTCCATGAATTGCTCGGCAAGCCCGGGGGTGCCGACTGGTTGCTTCAGGCGACACCGCTGGCTTTGGTGATGACCAGCGCCAATCCCGGTGGCGAGCCGCTGGTAAAGGACGACGCCGAAGCGCGGGAGTTGCTTTCCGGGTTGGCCGATGCCTTTCTGACGCACGACCGCGACATCCTGCATCGCTGCGACGACAGCGTGATGAAGTGGCAAAATGATGCGCCTGCGTTCATTCGCCGCGCCCGCGGCCATACGCCGCGCCGGATCACATTGCCCATTTCAGGCCCGTCGATACTGGCTTGCGGGGCATGGCTGAAAAACACCGTGTGCCTGACCCGAGGCAATGAAGCATTCGTCTCGCAGCATATCGGCGACCTCGACCATGCCGGCTCCCGGCAGATGCTGGAAGAGACGGTTGCCTACCTGTGCGACATCCTCGACGTGCAACCACAGGCCGTCGCGCACGATTTGCACCCGGATTTTTACAGCACGCAGTTCGCGCATGCCTATGCCGGGAAACATGGCTTGCCGCTCATCGCCGTACAACATCACCACGCGCATATTGCCGCTATCTGTGCAGAGCATGGCATCACTGAACCGGTGCTCGGCCTGGCGCTGGATGGTGTCGGTCTGGGCACGGACGGCAGTGCGTGGGGCGGCGAGTTGTTGCGCGTGGATGATGCGGCCTTTCAACGACTCTGCCATCTTGCGCCGTTGACCATGCCCGGCGGCGACCGTGCCGCGCGCGAACCCTGGCGCATGGCGGCAGCGGTGTTGTTCGACATGCAGCGCGGCGACGAGATCGTGCGCCGCTTCTCTGGCCAGGAAGGCGCCGCAATCGTGGCCGGCATGCTACGGCGCCGGTTGAATTGCGTGGCCACCACCAGCATGGGGCGCTGCTTCGATGCAGCAGCGGGCTTGTTGGGCGTGAGCGAGATACAGGGCTATGAAGGTCAGGCTGCGATGTTGCTGGAGGGCCTGGCCGACAGGCACGGCAGGGTCGAGGCGCTCGCAGGTGGATACAGGATCACTACCGATGGCGTGCTGGATCTTTTTGCATTGCTGGCCGAGTTGGCCGACTGCAAGGATGCCGCTTACGGCGCGGCCCTGTTCCATGCCACCGTCGCCGCCGGTTTGGGCGAGTGGGTGCGGCGCGCGGCGGCCGAATCCTGTATTGCTGATATCGCCCTGGGCGGCGGTTGCTTCCTGAATGATATTCTGGCGCAAACACTATCTGAACTGTTGTCGGCGCATGGCTTGCGCGTGCTGACTGCGCAACAGTTGCCCGTCAACGATGGCGCGATCTCATTCGGGCAAGCCTTTGTCGCGCTGCAACAATTCAATCAAGGAGCCTGAATCATGTGCCTTGCCATACCCGCCCGCATCGAACAGTTGACGACTAAGGGCAATGCAATAGTCGATCTTGGTGGAATGCGCAAGGAGATATCGCTGGCGCTGGTAGATGATGCCGTAGTCGGCGAGTACGTTATCGTTCACGTGGGTTATGCCTTGCAAAAGCTGAACCAGGAAGAGGCCGAGCGCACGCTGGCGATGTTTGCCGAGATGGGCCGGCTGGATGAGTTGCGCGATGAACTGTCGGGGAATGCGGCATGAAATACGTTGACGAATTCCGCGACGGTGAATTGGCCAGAAATATTTCCGCCAACATTGCGTGCGAGGCTGACCCAAAGCGCACCTTCCGCTTGATGGAGTTTTGCGGCGGGCATACCCACGCCATCTCGCGCTACGGCATCGCCGACCTGTTGCCGGCCAACGTGCGCATGATCCACGGCCCCGGATGCCCGGTGTGTGTGCTGCCGATCGGTCGCCTGGATCAGGCGATCCGCCTGGCGCGCGATCATGACGTGATCCTGTGCACCTACGCAGACACCGTGCGCGTGCCGGCCTCGAATCATCTTTCGCTGATGCGCGCCAAGGCAGGCGGCGCGGATGTGCGCATGATCTATTCGACCCAGGACGCGCTGAAGATCGCGCGCGAAAATCCGGGGCGCGAAGTTGTATTCCTCGCTATCGGTTTCGAGACCACCACGCCGCCTACAGCCGTGGCGATCAAGCAGGCCGCTGCCGAGGGATTGGGGAATTTCAGCATCCTGTGCGACCACGTGCTGACCCCCGCCGCGATGCACGCCATTTTGTCGGTTGAGGGCGGCGTGGAACTGGATGGTTTCGTCGGTCCGGCGCATGTCTCTACCGTCATCGGCAGCAAACCATACGAGCCGTTCGCCGACGATTATGGCAAGCCGGTAGTCATCGCCGGATTCGAACCCCTCGATGTGATGCAGGCCATCCTGATGCTGGTGCGCCAGATCAACGAAGGGCGCGCTGAAGTCGAGAATGAATTCACCCGTGCAGTAACGCGCGCAGGCAATCTCAAGGCACAGGAGTTGGTGGCGGAGGTGTTCGAATTGCGTGACGTGTTTGAGTGGCGCGGTCTCGGCAGCGTGCCCGACAGCGCGCTGAAGCTGCGCCCCAGGTACGCTGCGTTCGATGCGGAATTGAAATTCACTGTCGATTACGCGGCTGTTGCGGACAACAAGGCGTGCGAATGCGCGGCAATCCTGCGCGGGCAAAAACGCCCGCAGGAATGCAAGATCTTCGGCACGGTATGCACCCCGGACAATCCAGTCGGTTCCTGCATGGTATCGTCGGAAGGCGCATGTGCGGCGCATTACAGCTATGGACGGTTCAGGGAAACTGCCTGATGAGTGCAGTCAAACCTGGTTATTTTCGTCCGCTCGACCTGAACAACGGCCGGGTGGACATGTCGCATGGATCAGGTGGCCGCGCCATGGCGCAGCTCATTGCCGGGCTGTTCGCCGCCGCATTCGACAACGAATATCTGGCACAGGGTAACGATGGCGCATTGCTGCCTGCAGCGAATGGACGTCTGGTGATGGCGACTGACAGCCATGTTGTTTCACCGCTTTTTTTTTCCGGCGGAGACATTGGTTCTCTGTCAGTGCACGGCACCATCAACGATGTCGCCGTGATGGGCGCCAGGCCGTTATATCTATCGGCTGCTTTCATACTCGAGGAAGGTTTTCCGCTGGCCGACCTGAAGCGCATCGTCGAGTCCATGGCGAGCGCCGCACGCGCAGCGGGCGTACCCATAGTCACAGGCGACACCAAGGTGGTGGAGCAGGGCAAGGGCGACGGCGTGTTCATCACGACGACGGGCGTAGGTGTAGTGCGCGAGGGAGTAAACCTGTCCGGAGATCTGGCGCAGCCGGGCGACAGGATATTGTTGTCTGGAACTATCGGCGATCACGGCATGGCGATCCTGTCACAGCGCGAGGGCCTGACTTTTTCTGCGCCCATCGTTTCCGATACCGCCGCGCTGCATGAACTTGTTGCCGCCATGCTGGAAAGCGGGGCCAGGCTGCGTGTATTGCGCGACCCGACGCGAGGCGGACTGGCTACCTCGTTGAATGAAATCGCCATGCAGTCCGGTTTGGGCATGATGTTGCAGGAATCCGCGATCGCCGTGCATCAGCCGGTCGAAGCGGCCTGCGAATTCCTGGGGCTCGACCCGTTGTATGTAGCCAATGAAGGCAAGCTGATAGCGATCTGCGCGCCGGAAGATGCGCAGGGTCTGCTTGCCACGATGCGAGCGCATCCGCTGGCCTGCGACGCTTCGATCATCGGTGAAGTGACCGAGGACGCCCATTGCTTTGTGCAAATGACCACCAAACTGGGTGGTCGTCGTGTGGTTGATTGGCTGGCGGGCGAACAATTGCCGAGGATATGCTGATGACCAGGGTCTGCATGTCTGGCTGTTCAGGTTCTAGCCCAGGGAAAAATACTCCAGAACAAATTCAGCCACTCGATCCGGCGAATCGATATCAAGCGAAGGGACAGGCAGCGTTTCCTCGAGGTCGGAGACGACGGCAATGATGTTGCCGTCGTCCGGATAGAGCATTGGATGCCCGGTTTCGGCGCGGTGGATTTCCAGCTTGGGAATGCTGCTGAATTTGTATCCTTCCACCAGCACCAGGTCGCAAGGCGAAAGCCGCGCGCAGAGCTGGTCCAGGCCAGGTTCGCTTTCTTCGCGCAGTTCATGCATCAGCGCCCAGCGATGTGCGGAGGCGATCATCACTTCGTGCGCCCCGGCAGCACGATGGCGGAAGCTGTCCTTGCCGGGGCGGTCTATATCGAAATCGTGGTGGGCATGCTTGATCACCGAGACGCGCAAACCGCGTTGTCGCAGCAGCGGGATGACTTTCTCCAGCAGCGTGGTCTTGCCGCTGCCGGAGTAGCCGGCAAAGCCGAGTACGTTCACGCCAGATCGGCAATGGGCAAGGTTTACTTGCTCACGGTCTTCTGCAGCGCCTTGCGTATCGCTTCCGGTGCACTCATGATATTCATGAAACTGTGGCTGCCCATCATCGACAGGTCGGGGAAGTCGATGGCGATGCGGAAGCGTGCATACAGCGCCAGCACCTTGTTGCCGGAAACCAGCACTTCGTAGGGAAGATGGGCAGTGGATTTCACGTCATGGAAATCGATCTCGCTCATGATGTACTTGTCGTCCATATTCTTGTCTGCCTCGGTTTTCCCCTGCATCGCCACACCAAACACCGATTCCTTGCCGCCGGGGACGTCCACACGGTAGACCTTTGACACGCCGAACTTGTTGGCGGCCAACCCTTGTTCGACGGCGTTGAGCGCTTCCTCATGGCTGCCATACTGGGCCAGTTCGCTCGGTTCGGTGAAGTATTCCATGCCGAACATGTAGTGATATTTGCGCGCCTGTGCGGCCGTCATCCCCTTGGCGCCGAATTCTTCCACCTTGCCCAGTGCGGTTTGGAGTTTTGCGGCGACACCGTTGAGTTGGCCCTGCATGCGGTAAACATTGGCCATGTATACCGGATTGGTGTAACTGACCTGGATCTCGTCCTTCACCCTGGTAAGCGATACGCGCTGGATCGCGCCAAACCCGCCGTGCTCCGACTGGGCAGCGTTGTTCTTCAGTTCATCATTGGTAACCACCAGGATTTCTGCATCGGCATAAGGAGCGTAACTGCCGACGATGGTGAAGCCATTGGCCGTCAGCGCTGTCTTGACCGCCTCGACCTTGTCCGCCAGTACGCCCGGGCCTTTGGAACCGAGAATGAATGGCTTGAGCAACACATCATCGGCCATTGCCTGTGCCGAGCCCAGCAACATCAGTACGGCGAGAAACACGATTCTGGTTAATGCTTTCATGATATTTCCTCCCTTGAAATGGCTTGATTGCCTGTGCCTTCTGTCTTGAACCAGGAAAGTTTCTCCCTCAGCGTCACCACGCCACCGACAATGATCAGCGTCGGGGCATGCAGTTCAGCTACTTCTGCCATTTGAGGCAGTGTGGCGAGCGTGCCGCATACCACGCGCTGGTTCTGCGTGGTGCCTTGTTGCACGATAGCGATCGGGGTCGTGGCAGGCAGTCCGTGCGCGATCAGTTGCGCGCACAGGATCTCCAGCCCGAGCAGTCCCATATACACCACCACGGTCTGCCGCGGCCGTGCCAGTTGTTCCCAGTCGAGGTTCATGCTGCCGTCCTTGAGGTGGCCGGTGACGAAGATGCAGGACTGTGCATGGTCGCGGTGGGTGAGCGGGATGCCGGCATAGGACGCGACGCCGGAAGCGGCGGTGATGCCGGGCACGACCTGGAACGGGATGTTGTGCGCAGCCAGCGTCTCGATCTCCTCGCCGCCGCGCCCGAAGATGAACGGGTCGCCGCCCTTCAGGCGCAGCACTCGCTTGCCTTCCCTGGCCAGGCGCACCAGCAGTTCATTGATCTCTTCCTGGCGCATCGTGTGATGCGCGCGCTTTTTGCCGACATAGATGCGTTCCGCATCGCGGCGCGTCATGTCGACGATGGGCTTCGCCACCAGGTTGTCGTACACCACCACGTCGGCTTTTTGCATCAGGCGCAGCGCGCGGAAGGTGAGCAGGTCGGGATCGCCGGGGCCGGCGCCGACCAGGTAGACCTCGCCACGCTGGATATTATCCTCGTCCGCCAGCATCTGCTGCAGCATGGCCTCGGCGCTGGCCTCGTCGCCGGTCAGCACCTTTTCCGCAACGATGCCTTCCAGCGCGTTCTCCCAGAAGATGCGGCGCTTGGCCGGGTTGGTGACGCGCTGCTTGACCTGTTCGCGGAAGCGCTCGGCGAAGCCGGCGAGGCGGCTGTAGCCCTGCGGGATCATGGTCTCCAGTTTGCCGCGCAGCATGCGCGTGAGCACCGGCGAAGCGCCGCCGCTGGAGAATGCGATCATCATTGGCGAGCGGTCGAGGATGGCGGGCGAGATGAAGCTGCACAGTTCGGGATCGTCCACCACATTCACCGGTATGTTGCGTGCCTGCGCCAGTTCCGAGACCTGCTTGTTCACGCTGCGGTCATTGGTGGCCGCGATGACCAGCGTCGCGCCATCGAGGTGCTGCGCATCGAAGCGTGCGACGATAGATTCGACATTGGGCAGTGCCGCCAATTTCGCTTCGATCTTCGGTGCGACCACGCGAACCTTCGCTCCCGCGTCCAGCAATGTTCCTGCCTTGCGCGTCGCGACCGAACCGCCGCCGACCACCAGGCAGAGCTTGTTTTTCAGGTTGAAGAATATCGGCAGATAGTCCATCGGTTAGCCTTGTCGAAAAAAAGTGCAGCGAGGGGAGGGAGAGCGCAGGTTCTGCGTGGCTATCATTTGAACAACTCCTTGTTGCGTGATTCCCACAACCGCGCCGCCTGCGCTTCCGCATCCGCGATGCTGCCGGCGCGTCCCATCATGCGCAAGGCGATGGCGACGGTGCCGGTCACCGCCGCCTGCCCGTATTCATCTATGATATCGCCGCGCCACAGGTCGCGCAGGCGCGTCACGTCCATGATCTCGTCCTTCATGTGGCGGCTGCCGAACAGCGCCGGCCATTCCTCTTCCAGCATCTCGCCGGCGCGCACCATCTTGACCTTGCACGCGCTGTCCGGGTTCCTTTCCGCTTCGCCGCCTTCACCCTTGAATACCGCCATGTATTGCTCGCCCAGCAATGCGCTCGCCAGCTGGTGGGTGTCGTCGTAGCCGGGATGGAAGATGCCCATTATCGACGCGGTCGCGTTGAACGGGTTCAGCATGCGGATCACGGTGTGCACCGGGGAACGCAGGCCCAGGATAGATTTCAGTCCGAGTATGTGCTCCAGCTGCGGGCTCAGTACATGGATCGGCATATAGGAGAATTTCGACTCGGCGATCTGCCGCGCGGCATCTGCGACCGAGTTCGCCGGCGCGATGCCGAGCGCTGACAGCGCCTCGGGGACATAGATGCGGCCTGCGGTTCCTGCATCCACCCCGTGCATCAGCACCGAAATGCCGTGGCCGGACAGCAGCAGGGCCGACAACAGGTACCAGGGCAACTGGCGGCGCTTGCCGGCATAGGTCGACCAGTCCAGGTCGACCGACGGCAGCGGCTTGGGCAAGTCGAGCGTGGCGCGTGCTGCCAGCGTAAAACCGGCAACTTCCGCGTCGGTCTCTTCCTTGACGCGCATCAGCATCAGGAACGCACCCAGTTGTTCCGGTTCGGTCTGTCCGGTCAGGATCATGGTCATGGCCATCTCGGCCTCCTGTTGCGTCAGGTCGCGCGAGCCGCGCCGGCCCTTGCCGAGCATCTTTATGTATTGTGCGAATGGATGTTCCATATGTTCCGGGTTAAACGTGAAAGTGCGTATTGTTGCATGCTGCCGCCGATTCGTCGTACCCGAAATGACACGCGATACTGAATTATCCAGCAGGCAGTTACCGCGTAGCCTGCAACGGCTGACGCCTTGTCTCCTGCTTTACATCCCGCACAAAGGCTACGAAACGCGTGGCCCAATAACAACTGCCGATGGTGCGCAGATGGGTGTAGGAAGCCAGCAGGTTGCGCACGATCAATCCGTCATGCTTGCCATCGATACCGTAGCCTCGCGCGACCTGATAGGCGAATCTTGAGTCCTCAGGCAGGTTCTCCAGGCTGGAATAGTGGAACTCGTGCGCCCGGATCCGCTCGGCCGGGTCATGCGGGCGCGGCCACGGGTGGCCGGCTTCCTCTGCCAGATGCACATAGCCGCGGCCCACCGGCCTGTCGTGCATCAGTGTGTCCGCCGGGATCGCACCGACCATCTGGAATGACTTGCCTTGATAGGTGATCTGCCGGGACAGATACATCAGCCCGCCGCATTCGGCGTAGGCGGGCATGCCGGACTCGATCGCCTGTTTGATCTCGGCGCGCATGGTGATATTGGCTTCCAGTTCTCGCGCGCACACTTCCGGGAAGCCGCCGCCGATATACAGCGCATCGATCTCGGGCAGATGTGCATCGTTCAACGTGTCGAAGGGCACCAGTTTGGCGCCGGCAGCGGCCAGCGCATCGAGGTCATCGGCATAATAGAAACCGAATGCGCGGTCGCGTGCGATGCCGATGCGTATGTTGCCTGTTGAAGGAAAACCTTCGGATTGATCGCGAGCGTCATCAAACTTATTCCTTCCCCCTTGCAGGGGGAAGGCTAGGATGGGGGTAGAGACGTCGAGTGACTGCAGAGGCTCAACCCCCTCCCCAACCCTCCCCCTGCCAGGGGGAGGGAGTATGTCTGCTTTAGCCTTGGCTGTGATGGCAAGCAGCTTTTCCAGATCAACCTGTTCCGCGATAGCCTCTCCGATACCGCGGATGCGGTTCGCCGCTTCGCCGGATTCGTTGCTCGGCATCAGGCCGAGGTGGCGCTCGACGATCTCCAGTCGCTCGTCGTGCTGGATCGCGCCGATCACCGGCACGTCGGTGTAATGTTCGATGACTTCGCGCAGCTTCGCTTCATGCCTGCTGCCGCCGAGGTTGTTGAGGATCACGCCGGCGATGGAGATGTCGCGGTCGAAGGCCTGGTAGCCGAGGATCAGCGGCGCGATGCCGCGCGTCATGCCGCGCGCGTCGATCACCAGCACCACCGGCAGGTCGAGCAGCTTGGCCAGTTCTGCATTGCTGTTGCTGCCGTCGAGTGCGAGGCCGTCATACAACCCCTTGTTGCCCTCGACCAGGTTGATGTCCGAGCAGTTGCGTGCAAACGTGGAGACGACTTCATCGCGTTCCATCAGGTACAGGTCGAGGTTGCGACAGGCGCGCCCGCTGGCCTGCGACAGCCACATCGGGTCGATGTAGTCCGGCCCTTTTTTAAAGGGCTGCACGGCATGGCCGCGCGAACTCAATGCCGCGCACAAGCCGATGCTGACCGTGGTCTTGCCTGAGGATTTGTGTGCGGCGGAGACAAGAAACCGGTGCATCAGTCGTTTTCCAGGGGGTGCTTGTGTTCAATGTCATGAGGCAGAAGGGAATCGATCACGCGCACGCCGATTATGGTGATCAGGAATGCGATGGCGATGCCGCCGAATCCAAGCAGGAATTCAGGCAGGGAAGGGGTATAGCTGCCAATCTGTCCGTCGCCAAAACTGCTGCTGGCAATAAAACCGGGGAAGATCGAAAGCGGAAACGCCTGGCCGCCGATGATGAAGACATAGAGCAGGATGAAGCTGCCGAGGATGACCAGCAGCGAAGCGGCGACGACAAATTTTGTTTTCCCCAGGCTGGGATGGTAGATCAGCAGCAACGGCAGCAAACTGCCCAGCGCGACGTATCCGGCCCAGAACATCCACGGATAGATGCCACCATCCCTGAGGATGAAATGCTCGAAGGCAGTCTGTCTGGCGAAATACAGGTTGGTCAGGTGGTACACCGCGACCAGGTAAAGCGTGCCGATCACGAAGATGCCAAGCAGATGCTTCATGCGATTCAGTATCTCCGGGTCCTGGATCTTGCGGTTCCACGCATACATCGCCGACTGTACGACATGGAACACCGCCAGTCCCCAGGCGAAGGACATCACCAGGAACATCGGCGGCAGGATCGCCGAAGCGTAAGCCTGGCGCGCGACCAGGAAAGCGAAGATCAATCCGGTGCCGGTGGTGAGGATGATGCGCCAGGTGAACACGGCCAGGCCGAAGGGCTTGATCCAGGGATTCATGCGCCGTTCCAGCAACGACCACATATACAGCGCGACCAGCGTGAACAGGCCACTGTACAGGATGATGTTCCAGGCAAATACTGAGGTCGGGTTGAAATTGGTGGCGGCGACGATGATGCGGTCGGGACGGCCCAGGTCCAGCATCAGCACGAACAGCCCGCCCGCCAGCAGCGCGATCGACAGCATGCCGGCCAGCGGTGCGCGTCCCTTGTACACGGCCTTGCCGAACACCGAGCCGATGGAGGCGATGTTGAGCACACCGGAAGCCGCGACGATCATGAAGATGGCGAACACGTGGGGCATGCCCCACACGATCTGGTTGTTCATGCCGGTGACGACATGGCCATGCTCTTCGATGTAGTACTCGGCACCCAGTCCAGCGGCAAGCACGAGCGCGCCGAGCGCGACCAGCATATAGAAGTAGCGACTGTCGGATTGGGCAAAGGTCTTCATCACAGTCCCACGAAGGAAAAGCCGGGATCCAGTCCCAGGTCGGCGCGCAGTTTCGAGGTGGCGACGCTGCTGAGGCGCTGGCGGATCTCGCTGTTGCGATCGTTCAGGTCGCCGAACAGGATCGCCTTGTGTCCGGCCTTGGCGCAGGCTTCGGCGCAAGCCGGTTGTTCGTCGCGATCGACGCGATGTACGCACAGGGTGCAGCTTTCGACCGTGCCCTGACCGCGCGGCATGTAGGAGTCGTGATCGATCACCGGTTCATGCACGAAGGAGCGCGCCTTGTAGGGACATGCCATCATGCAATAGCGGCAGCCGATGCAGCGATGCTTGTCCACCAGCACGATACCGTCCGCGCGCTTGAACGAGGCATTGGTCGGGCACACATCGACGCAGGGCGGTTCGGCGCAATGCTGGCACATCATCGGCAGCGACAACTTGCGTCCGGTGGATTCCTGTTCCAGGTCCACCTTGCGTATCCATTGCACGTCGGTCGGCGTCCTGGCGATCGGCCAGCCGTTCTCCTTGCTGCAGGCGGTGATGCAATCGTCACAGCCTTCCTCGCACTGGGTGGTGTCGATCAGCATGCCCCAGCGCACGGCGCTGGAGGCGGGTTCACCGAGCGGGCGGGCATGGGCGGAGAAATCGAACAGCAGCAGGCCGGGCGCGATGGCGATACCGGCGGCCACGGCCGAGGCCTGGCCGAGGAACTTCCTGCGCTCTGTATCCACCCCGCTCATAGTTTGGTCTCCACGATGTTCTTGCGCTTGCTGGAATGGCACTCGAAACAATCTATCTTTACCTTGGCATATTCATGGCAGCCCTGGCAGAAATTCTCGCTGCTACCGAGCACGCTGTTGTTCTTCTTGCTGGCGTGGCATTCGACGCACCCTGCCAGGCTGTACTTGCCGCCGCGGATGCCGAGGCGCATGGTTTCATCTCGCTGGCGCAGGAGCACCACCATATGATTGGTGCGCATGAACTTCGGATCGTCCACGCAATGCCCGCCCAGGCCGATGTCGAGCTTGGGGCCGATCGCGTCCGACGCCCAGGCGGGCGTGAGGGCAAGCAGCAAGATGAGCAACAGAAGTTTCATGGTTTGTAATATTTCAAGCTGTAATCGGACTTCAGCGTTCTACCCCCAATCCCGTCATTCCCCCAGCCCCATCTGTATATACCCTGTCGGGCAAACATCCTTGCAGATGTGGCAGCCGATGCATTTGTCATAGTCGGTGTCCACATAGCGACCGGTAGTCGATTTCGACTTGGGTACGCGGAACACGGCGACCTGCGGGCAATACACCACGCAGTTGTCGCACTCGAAGCACATGCCGCAGCTCATGCAGCGCTTGGCTTCGGTAACAGCCTCGGTTTCGCTCAGGCAGTGCAGTCGCTCCTCGAAATTGCCCAGTGCGGTTTTCTCGTCCAGCGTGATGACGCCGCGTTTCACCCGTGGCGTGAACGGGAAGTGCCCGAGGAAAAGCTCCTCGTGCGGAATGATGTAACGCATGGAGCGGTTGTCGAAGTTATGCACGGCCACATTGGAATCGTCGGTGCCGCGTATCGGTTCGTGGCTTTCGTTTACCTGCAAACCCTTTTCCGCCATCTTGCGCAGCAGGTCGAACTGGTGCACGTCTATCTTCGGGCGCTTGTCCAGTTCCTCACCGGCAAGGAAACGCTCGATGCCTTCTGCTGCGATCGAGCCGTGGCCGATGGCAGTGGTGAGCAGGTGCGGACGCACCACGTCGCCGCCGACGAAGATACCCGGTTTGCCGGTGACCTGGTAATTCTTGTCGGACGCGATCGCACCCTTGCCGTTGTCGAATTCTTCCAGGCCGGTAAAGTCCACAGCCTGACCGATGGCCGATACGATCAGGTCTGCGGGCAGGTCCTGTTCGCTGTTTTCCTTCTTGTTGATCTCAAGCTTGCCGCCGACGATCTTTGCCTCGCATTCGGCGACGCGCAGTGCGGTGGCGCGGCCATTGGCATCGCGCACGATGCCGACCGGAACCAGCCCGCCGCGGATCGCGATGCCTTCTGACATGGCCTGCTCGATCTCATGCTTGTTGGCCTGCATCTTGTCGATCGGGAAGATCGAGGTCAGCACGACTTCTGCGCCCTGCTTGGCCGAGATGTCGGCAACGTCCTGTGCCAGGTGGCCGGCGATGGCGAGTTCAGAATCGGTCGGCTGGGAATGTTCGATATGCCCCAGGCGTCGCGCCACCGTGGCTACGTCGATCGAGGTGTCGCCGCCGCCGACCACTACCACGCGCTTGCCGACATGCTGCAAACGACCGTCATTGAAGGCGCGCAGGAACGCGGTCGCGGTCACCACATTGGGTGCCTCGGAATCGGCGATCGGCAGGGCGCGTCCGGCTTGCGCTCCCATGCCGAGGAACACGGCGTCGAAATCCTTGCGGATCTCCTCCATGGTGATGTCCTTGCCGATGTGGCACTTCAGGCGCGTCTTCACGCCGAGGTCGACGATGCGCTGGATCTCCGCGTCGAGGATATGGCGCGGCGTGCGGAAGCCGGGAATGCCGTAGCGCATCATGCCGCCGAGCAATTCGTGTTCGTCGAACACGGTGGCTTCATGCCCCTTCAGCGCCAGCTGGTAGGCGCAGGCAAGTCCCGCCGGGCCGCCGCCGATGATCGCGACTTTCTTGCCGGTGCTGGTGGTCGCCTTGGGGTACTGCAGATTGTGTTCGATGGCGTACTCGCCAAGGAAGTGCTCGACCGAGTTGATGCCGACATGGTCTTCCAGCGCATTGCGGTTGCAGCCGGTTTCGCACGGGGCCGGACATACACGTCCCATCACCGAAGGGAAGGGATTGGCTTCGGTCAGCCTGCGCCAGGCGTATTCCTGCCACGTCATCGCCGGCTTGCCATCGGCGCCCATGGGTGGCTTCTCGATGCCGCGCACGATGTTCAGGTAACCGCGGATGTCCTCTCCGGCCGGACAACTGCCCTGGCATGGCGCGGTGGACTGGATGTAGGTCGGGCATTTATACGTGTAGCTCGACTGGAATATCTTGTCGCGCAGGGAATGCACCTCGGCGTCACCGTCCTTGTAACGGCGGAAGTTCAGTTTGCTGGATACTTCTGTTGATGCTGACATCGTCGATCTCCTATTTATCGCCTAACTGGATTGCATTGCTGACTAATTGGTGCACGCCGCCGATCATGTCGCGCTTGAAGCCGTAGTAGGGCAGCACCTTGCTGAACTGGGTCTTGCAGATGGCGCAGATCGCCGCCATGTAATTCACGCCGTGGTTGTCGACCACTTCCTTCAGCGCTTCCATGCGCGGCAGCGCGCCTTTCACGCGCAGGTCGAGCAGGTCGTCGGTGAGCAGGCCGCCGCCACCGCCGCAGCAGAAGGTCTTCTCGCGCGTGGTCGCATCTGACATCTCGACGAAATTGTGGGCCACCGCCTTGATGATGTTGCGCGGGATCTCGAACTGGCCGCCCGGCTCGTCGCCCATGCGCGAGGCGCGCGCCACGTTGCAGGAGTCGTGGAAGGTGATCACCAGGTGGTCGTTGGCACTCTTGTCGATCCTGAGCGCATCGCGTTCGAGCAGGTCCCAGGTGTATTCGCAGATGTGGCTCGGCTGTTTGTAGCGCGAGTCGAGCTGCTTTTGCAGCATCATCCCGAACGGATCGTCTGCGCCGGCACCGACCCCGGACAGGGTGTTCCAGAAACTGTAGGCGACGCGCCAGGCATGGCCGCATTCGCCGACGATGATGCGCTTGACGCCGAGATCGAGCGCGGCCTGGCGGATACGCAGCGCGACCAGGCGCATCTGCTCGTAGTTGCCGATGAACAGGCCGAAGTTGGCCGCCTCCGACGACATCGACGACAGCGTCCAGCTCACGCCTGCGGCATGGAACACCTTGGCATAGCCGATCAGGCCGTCGATATGCGGCTCGGCGAAAAAGTCGGCGGAAGGCGTGATCAGCAGCACTTCCGCGCCCTTGACGTCGATCGGGAAGCGCACGTCGATACCGGTGTCTTCCTTCACATCCTCTTCCAGTCCTTCCATCGTGTTGAACAGCGCCGGTCCCGGCAGGCCGAGGTTGTTGCCGATCACGTGCACCTTGCCGATGATCTCGTTGCTGTATTTCTGGCCGTAGCCGACCGAGTCAAGGATCTCGCGCGCGGCCATGGTGATCTCGGCGGTGTCGATGCCGTACGGGCAGAACACCGAGCAGCGGCGGCATTCAGAGCACTGGTGGAAATAGGTATACCACTCGTCCAGCACGTTGCGCGTCAGGTCGCGCGCGCCGACCAACTTGGGGAACAGCTTGCCTGGCAAGGTGAAGTAACGGCGATAGACGCTGCGCAGCAGGTCCTGGCGCGCCACCGGCATGTTCTTCGGGTCCTGCGTGCCGATGAAATAATGACACTTGTCGGAACAGGCGCCGCAATGCACACAGGCATCGAGGAACACCTTGACCGAGCGGTACTTGGTGAGCAATTCACCCATCTTGTCGAGCGCGGTTTCCTTCCAGTTTTCCGGCAGTTCGCCGGGGAAGCCGAGTGCTTCCTGGATCTTTTCGTTGGCGGCAAACGGCTTCACGCCCTCCATCGCGCCGGGGCGCAGGTCCGGGATGATCGGAATGACGCGGAAGGGGGGGGCGGTGATGGTGGCGGCCATGGTTATTTCTCCAGTTCGGCCGCCCACGGCGCCAGGTGGCGTTTTTCGCGCGGGTTGTCGACCTGGTTACGGGTGGGCGAGAAGAACACGCCCGGTGCGTGCAGCAGCTTGCTGAACGGGAAGATGATCAGCAGGGTGGCGACCAGCCCCAGGTGCAGGTACAGCACACCGTCCTGCGGCAGCGGTTGCCAGTTGAAGGTCATCAGGCCAACGCAGAAATTCTTCAGCGAGATGATGTCGGTGTGGGAGATGAATTTCATCAGCAGGCCGGAGCCGGCGATCAACAGCAGGAACGCCAGCATCAGGTGGTCGGACGGCGTCGAGATATAGCGGATGCGTTCGACAAAGATGCGCCGTGCCCACAGTCCGCTCAGTCCGAGCACCATGGTCAGGCCGGCATAGATGCCGAACGGCTGGATCAGCCCGACCCATGCCCAGTCGGTGAAATAACGCAGGTGGCGCAGCAACACCAGCGCCAGGCTGACATGGAACACCCAGCCTGCCGCCCAGGTCCACAGGTTGCCCTTGAACAGGCTTTCGAACAGCACGACTTCGCGCGTCATGCGCAACACCACCCCGCCACTGGTGGTCGGCGCCGGCGTGGTCGGGATCTTCAGCGGTGCAGGGGTGCGCGAGTAATCATAAATCCGGTACCCCAGTCCAAGCGCGAACAGCGCGAACGCGAAGTAGAACAACAGGGTAAATAGCATGCTCATGCCGGATTTTCCATTAGGCCGGAAATACGGTCGGAATGAGTTATGCCGACTTTCTACCCCCATCCCAGCCTTCCCCCTGCAAGGGGGAAGGAGCCATGTTCCCTCCCCCTTGCAGGGGGAGGGTTAGGGTGGGGGTAGAACGTATCCGTACTCCGCGCGGTTAATTTCCTGTCAGATGCAACCCGTAGGCTTGGGCAGACCGGCGATCTTGCATGCCTGCTTGGCCGGGCCGTACGGGAACAGGTCGTACAGGTACTGGCTGTTGCCCTTTTCGGCACCGAACTTCTTGCCGATCGCCTTGGTCAGCACGCGCACTGCCGGCGCGATCTGGTACTCGTCGTAATATTCGCGCAGGAAATTGACGACTTCCCAGTGGTTGTCTGTCATCTCAACGTTTTCGGACTTGGCGAGGTAATCGCCGACGTCCTTGTCCCACTCGCCGAGATTGACCAGATAGCCTTCCTCATCGGTTTCATAGGACTTGCCGTTCACTTCGATACTGGCCATGCTTATTCTCCTGTTGATGGATCAAAAAAATTCTTGCCACAAGGTTTTCAGTTACTTGCTACAGCCATGACTGGCAATTCTTGCTGCTGGCGACCAGGTCGACGAAGCCGCCGTAGTCCACCGTCGAGATACCCTCGATGATACGGTCGGCCATGCCGCGTGCCTCGAGATCGGGCAGCAGTACATGGATCTTGAGCCGGCCCATCGCCTCGCGCATCCTGGCTTCCAGAGCGCCGCCTTCGATCGCAGCATACACCGCATCCTCGATCAGCAGGATCTCGCCCGTCTCGGTCACGCGCAGGCAGGAATCAAGCGAGGTGTTGGTCAGCGGCGATTTGTTGATGATATGCAACATGTCTGGGTCCCCTGTCTAGAAGCTCAGTACCACGTCCTGCTGTTCCATCAACTCGCCCATCGCCTTGCTGTCGAGCACGGTCACATCGACCAGCAGGTCCTCTTCACTCAAGCCGCGCGCTTTCATCGATTCCTGGTCGACGTAGAGTTTCTCGACGTCATAGCCATCCAGCGCGCGGTAAGTGGGGGAGAAATTCTTGGTCTCGATGCCCTTGGTCTGCTGGCCTTTTTTCAACTGGTACACGCCATCATCCATGAATACCAATGACACGTCCTGGTCGAAAGCGGCGCTGATCAGCACGACTTCCAGCGACTCCAGCGCGTAGATGGTGCCGTAAGGCGCCTTGCGGTTGACGAACATGAATTTCTTGATCTCGCTCATGCTGTCTCCTAATCGCCGAAAGTGACCAGCCGGTCGGACTGGATGCCGGCCTCGACCAGTTGTCCGAGTCCGGAGATGCGGAATCCCGGCGCCAGGTTCTCTTCCTTGATGCCGCGGCGCAACGCCGCCGCCACGCACACCACCAGGTCGAGCTTGTGCTCTTCCGCCAGCTTGCTCCAGCGCGCCACGATATTGCGGTCGTCCTGCGGCGGTTCGGTCAGGCGCGTGGCGTTGTTCACGCCGTCGTGGTAGAAGAACACGCGAAAGATCTCGTGGCCTTTTTCCAGTGCCGCCTTGCAGAACAGGTAAGCGGAATCACTTGCCTGGTGCTGGTAGGGGCCTTCGTTGACGACTATGCCGAATTTCATTTTTGGCATCCTGTAAATTGATGGTTAAACCGCATACTTAAAATACACTGCTTGCTCGCTCCTTCCCCCTTGCAGCGGGGGAGAGCGCAGCAAGGGGGCCCTGGGATGGGGGTAGAACCGTCGCGGTAACGCAGAGTCTCAACCCCCTCCCTGACCCTCCCCCTGCCAGGGGGCGGGTACTTGTTAAAATCTGATATGCGTCGAGGCGTTAAGGTTGGCGCGCGAGCCTCTCCAGTCGTCGATCAGGTACTTGGTGAACGGCAGCCCGGTCTTCTCGAAGAAACGCGGCCAGCCGATGCGCTCGATCCAGTCGGACATGCGCTCCCACGGACGCGCATCTTCCTTGTAGACACTGCAGTATCCTTTTTCACCATCTCCGCCGGCCTCGGTCCAGCGCGGCGGGTTGTTGGGCATGCCGGAAGCGACCATCTTCATGAAAGTCGGCTTGCCGCGCGCATTGGAATTCTTGCCGCCCACCCAGATCGCGAGCTTGGAATATTCCGGATCGTTGATCTGCATCGGCGGGCACGGCGGATAGCAGGCGCCGCAGCACATGCATTTGCTCTCGTCGATTTCCAGCGAGGGCTTGCCGTTCACCATCGCCGGGCGGATCGCCGCCACCGGGCAGCGCGCCACCACGGCCGGGCGCTCGCATACGTTGGCGACCAGGTCATGGTTGATCTTCGGCGGCTTGGTGTGCTGCACGATGATGGCGATGTCGGCCTGGCCGCCGCAGTTGATCTCGCAGCAGGAGGTGGACAGGTGCACGCGGTTGGGCATCTCTTCGTGCTTGAATTCGTGGATCAGCTCGTCCATCAGCGACTTGACCACGCCCGAGGCGTCGGTGCCGGGGATGTCGCAGTGCAGCCAGCCCTGGGTGTGCGCGATCATCGACACCGAGTTGCCGGTGCCGCCGACCGGGAAGCCGCTCTTCTCCAGTTCGGCGATCAGCGGCGCGACCTTGGCTTCTCGTCGGCGACCATGAACTCGATGTTGGAGCGGATGGTGAAGCGCACGTGGCCATCGGCGAACTGGTCGCCGATGTCGCACAGCTTGCTGATGGTGTACACGTCCATCTGGCGCTGGGTGCCGGCGCGCACCGTCCATACCTCGTCGCCCGTGTGCGACACGTGGTGCAGCACGCCGGGCCGCGGACGGTCATGGTATTTCCAGTTGCCGTAATTCTTCAGCAGCGTCGGATGCAGGTATTGCTTGTTGTCCGGAACCCCGTTTCATTCGATTGCGCGACGCATTTGTGGTTGGGCCATATGTCTTTCTCCTCAGGCAGCGTGTTTCTTGGCCTTGATCTTGGCGACTTCCTCGTCCCAGCCGTCGGTGCGCACATAGGGGTTCATGCGCGGCGAGGACACCATGTTGGCATCTACCTCGATGCCCATCGCATCAAGGAAGTTGACCAGGCCGATGCGTTCGATCATTTCGCCGGTGCGTTCGTGCTCCAGCGCGTTCTCGGCGAAGAAGTCGATGGTGCGCTGGCCCAGGTCGACCAGTTTCTCGCATGTCTTCCTCGGTCTCGAGCGTCATGAACGGGATCGACCACGGTGCCCATCAGGTCGCCGATCTTCAGCGTGCGCTTGCCGCCGACCAGCACGGTCGCGCCCTTGTCCTTGCCGGGGGCCAGCGCGCCGGTCATCACGTTGATGCAGTGCATGCAGCGCACGCAATCCTGATTGTCGATCTCCATCGCATGGGTGTCGTTCACGGCGACGCTGGAGATGCTGTCGCCCTTGCTTGATGTCCTTGATTTCCTTGAGCTGGAACGTCTTGGTCGGGCAGCGCGCCACCACGTCGTTGACCAGTTCGTCCATGCCGTGCTTGGCGAACCATTTCTTCGCCAGTGGCCTCGTCGGTGCGGATGTTGTCGCGCCAGGTGCCGATCACCGCCATGTCGGAGCGCTGGATCGAGTTCATGCAGTCGTTGGGGCAGCCGGAGAACTTGAACTTGAACTTGTACGGCAGGGCAGGGCGGTGGATGTCGTCGAGGAAAGTGTTGAGCACCGTGCGGTGCGCCTTGGCTTCGTCGTAGCAGGACTGCTCGCAGCGCGCCGCGCCGACGCAGGACATCGAGGTGCGCACCGCGGGTCCGGCGCCGCCCAGGTCGAAGCCCGGCCTCGTTGATCTCGTCGAAGGCCTTCTGCACGTTCTCGCGTGGTCGCGCCCTGGAACATGATGTCGCCGGACTGGCCGTGGAAGGCGATCAGGCCGGAGCCGTGTTTTTCCCAGATGTCGCACATGCTTGCGCAGGACCTCGGTGGTGTAATGCATGCCGGCAGGCGGCATCACGCGCAGGGTATGGAATTCGGCCGCGTCCTTGTAAACGCGGCTTGCCGTTATCGTCCTTGATCTCGGTGAAGCGCGGGATGATGCCGCCGCCATAACCGTATACGCCGACCGTGCCGCCCTTCCAGTAACCCTTGCGCGTCTGGTAGGAAGTTCCAGTTGGCCGAGCAGGTCGACCGCCATGTCGTTGTCTTTCGCCAGGCGTTTGAGGCCGGTGACAAAGCTGGGCCATGGACCGCTCTCGAGCTGATCCAGGTTCGGTGTATCATGCATTTTCTTGGCCATGGAATTTCCTTTCTTAACGTTGGTCCGGTTCCAGCGTGCTGGTGCGCTAACAATAATGACCCGGCGCATCGGGATAGGTTCACTTGATCGGCGCTGCCTCTACGGCAATTCAGTAAACGCTAATTTACGTGTATATTGACTCATCTACCCGCCATGTTAAATAACCCGAATGGGGGGGTAAGCAATCCTAATGGTGTTACGTTAACTTCCCCTGTTAAGGCTATAGACGCAAGTGGCCCATATTGCGCCCAATATCGACTTGGAGGAAGGTGTAAATGACGCAGATCAAGGTACTGGAAAAGTTCACGCTGCCGTTGGGCAGGCAGGAAGTCGAATTGCAGCAGATCGATTTCGCGGAAGGCGGGATGAGCATGCTGCGCATTCGCATCCGCGAGGGCAAACGCTTTACCATCTTTGACGTTGATCCGGTATCGGCACGGCACTGGGCAACGGCGATGGCCCATTGGGCCGAGGCACAGGAGTCGGGTATCGGTGAAAAATAACGTCAAGGAAATGATCGATGTCTCGTTCGACCTGAAGGGAACGCAACTTCCGTCTGGCTACCAGTTCGCGCTGTGGCGGGAACTGGTGCGCAGCCTGCCATGGCTGGAAGACGAACCGTCGGCGGGATTGCTGCCCATGCGCGGCTTGAGCGGCGGCGAGGGATTGTCGTTGCCGCAACGCGCCAGGCTGATGCTGCGCCTGCCGGCCGCATCGCTTGAGCAGGCCGGCAAATTGTCAGGCCAGCAGTTGCAACTGGAGTCGGGTCTGCTGCAGGTAGGTGCTGCCAGGGAACGCGTCCTGCAACCGTGCAACACGCTGCATGCCCATCTGGTGGAGGGTGTGGAACAGGAGCTCGAGTTTATCGATCAGATAGCCGGTGACCTGGATGAACTGGGCATAGACTGCAAATGGATCTGCGGCAAGCGCGCGAGCATCACCGGCTCGGGGCAAAGCATCAACGGGTACAGCCTGGTGCTGCATGACCTCAAGCCGGATGCATCGTTGCAACTGCAATATCTGGGGCTGGGTGGCAACCGCCATTACGGTTGCGGGATCTTTGTCCAGTACAAGGCGATTTCCGGCCTGGATTGATTATGTTTTTAAGCGAGGAGAATCAAGATGGCATACACAGTTGCAGGGACAGAACTGGAAACCGACGGCGACGGATACCTGCTGGAGGCCAATTTCAGTGAAGAGATAGTCGGCATCATTGCGGAGGCGGAAGGAATACAATTGACGCCCAGGCACTGGGATGTCGTGAATTATCTGCGCGACGAATACCGCGAGCATGGGCATACGCCGAATTTCCGCAATATGCTGAAAGGCATCCAGGCCTTCTGGCCGGAAGCGGAGAGCAAGGATATATACGACCTGTTTCCGATGGGGCCGGCCAAGCAGGGCGCCAAAGTCGCCGGGTTGCCGCAGCCGTTGGGCAAGGGCGGGTACTAGGAATCTCAGTTCCCTCGCCCTTGGTGAGGGCCGGGTGAGGGTAACAGTTTGCTATTTCACGGTCCTACCCCCATCCCCCTGCAAGGAGGAAGGAGCAAAAACCAGAGGCCCGGGCGTCTCACCCAATAATCCACCGGAATTTCCGGGGTGAATTAACTGTTGAGGAATTGAAATGAAAACTGCCAATGTAACGCTCGACATGAAAGGATTGTCCTGCCCGGCGCCCCTGCTCGGGGCGAAGCGGATCGTGGACGATCTTGAGGCTGGCCAGATCCTGCTGCTGCTGTCCGATTGTCCCGGCACCAAGGATGACCTGTATGCCTGGACGAAACAGACCGGTAATGTGTTGCTGCAGGCCGAGAAGATGCCGGACGGCGGCACCGGCTATTTCATCCAGAAGGGCCATGGCGCCGAGCGCAAGGCGAATGTCGTGCTGGATATCCGGGGTGTGGCCTGTCCGGGGCCCATCGTGGAAGCCAAGAAATTGCTGAACGGTATGCAGACCGGCGAAGTACTGAAACTGGTCAGCAATTGCCCGGGGATCAAATCCGATATCGTTGGCTGGGCCGAAGCGACCCATATGAAGCTGGACGAAACCATAGAGATCGCCTCTGGCGAATTCGAGTTTTATATCATCAAGGGCTGACCTGCATAAGCTGCAACTGGTCCGGCAGGCTGCGCCCGGATCGACTTGCCTGTCTGCAAGCTTGTGGAACAGGCAGGCCTGATAATAGAATCATCCGATGCAAACGGATTCGGATAGCTCCAAGCCAATAGCCAATACAAATTTGGGCCTGGCACAAGTGCCCGTCAAATTCCAGCAAGCTTTCGCACTTTATCAGCATGGGCAATTAGCCGAAGCCCAGGGCGGCTTCGAGGAAATTCTGCAAATACAACCCGATCATGTTGACGCATTGCACTGGTCAGGCGTGATTGCTTATTGCGCAAACAATTTGCAAAGCGCGCTGGCGCTGATCGGCAAGGCCATCGAATTGAATCCGGATAATGCAACATTTCACACCAATCTTGGTCTGGTGCTGGAAAAGCTCGATCAATTCGATGCGGCGCTGGCGAGTTATGACCAAGCCATTGCTCTGAATCCGGACCATGTGGGGGCGTACTACAATCGTGGCGTAGTGCTTCAAAAGCTCGGGCAATTCGAAGCGGCGCTGGCGAGTTACGACAAGGCCGTTGCGCTCAGGCCGGATTATGCGGATGCATGGTCCAATCGCGGCCTGGTGCTTGAGCAGCTCAAGCAGTTTGATGCGGCGCTGGCAAGTCATGACCAAGCCGTTGCGCTCAAGCCGGATTTTGCGGAAGCCAGCCTCAATCGCGGCGTCGTGCAGCAACGGCTCAAGCAATTCGAAGCGGCGCTGGCCAGTTATGACAGGGCCATTGCGCTCAAGCCGGATTTTGCGGAAGCCTGCTGCAACCGCGGCGTAGTGCTTGAGCAACTCAAGCAGCTGGAAGCAGCGCTGGCGAGCCATGACCAGGCCATTGCGCTCAGGCCAGGCTATGTCGGCGCCCACTACAACCGCGGCGTTGTGCTGCAAAAACTCAAGCAATTCGAGGCGGCGCTTGCCAGTTATGACAAGGTCATTGCACTTGATCCGGGTTATGCGGAAGCGTACTCCAATCGGGGTAACGTGCTCAGGGAACTTGATCGGTTTGATGCAGCACTGGCAAGTTATGACAAGGCCGTTGCACTCAAGCCCGATTATGCGGAAAGCTATTCCAATCGCGGCCTGGTGCTGCAATGCTTCAACCGACTGGATGCTGCGCTGGCCGACCATGAAAAGGCTATCGCGCTTAAGCCGGACTATGCAGAAGCCTGGTCCAACCGTGGTGGAGTGCTTCTGCAACTCAAGCAACTGGATGCTGCGGTGGCGAGTTATGACAAGGCCATCGCACTTAAACCCGACCTGGCGCAGGCATACTGGAACAAGTCACTGGCATTGCTATTGGGTGGAGACTTCGACCGGGGGCTGGAATTATATGAATGGCGTTTTGAGGAAGGCAATTTCCTCTATGAAGGAAAAAGAAACTTCCGGCAGCCGCTTTGGCATGGCAAGGAATCTGTAGCAGGCAAAACGATATTGCTGCAAAGCGAGCAAGGGTTGGGTGATGCGCTGCAGTTTTGCCGCTATGCCAGCATGGTTGCCAGGCTGGGAGCGCGAGTCATTCTGGAAGTGCGCAAGCCGCTGATGAGCTTGATGGCCAGTCTTGAGGGTGTCGCGCAACTGGTCGAATATGGAAGCGCCTTGCCTGCATTCGATTATCACTGCCCGTTGTTGAGTTTGCCGCTGGCATTCAAGACCAATCTCGACACCATCCCTGCTGCAACAAGATACCTCGGCAGCGATGCCGGCAAAGTTGCGCAATGGGAAACCAGATTAGGGGTCAGGACAAAGCCTCGCGTCGGTCTGGTGTGGAGCGGGAATCCGCAATTCAAGCAAGACTACAATCGCAGCATTCCGCTGGCTGAATTCGTAAAGCTGTTGCCGGCGGGCGATTTCCAGTTCATCAGCCTGCAACAGGAAATCAGGGAGGGCGACCGGGATATCCTTCGGTCGCGCCCGGATATTTTATTTTTTGGCGATGAGTTGAATGACTTCTCTGATACGGCAGCATTGTGCGAATGCGTCGATGTCGTGGTCAGCACATGCACCAGTGTGCCGCACCTTTCCTGCGCACTGGGCCGGCCGACCTGGATCCTGTTGTCATTCATTCCGGATTGGCGCTGGCTGCTGGATAGAGAAGACAGTCCGTGGTATCCGACAGCCAAACTTTACCGGCAGTCGAAGTATGGCGAATGGGATGATGTCTTTCAGAGAATAAATGCTGATTTGAAAAGTCTCCGTTAGTCCGCTATCCACGGCTTGAAAAACTTCCCTGAACGAAAAATCCGCATGGCCGCATCGTTGCTGTCAAGGCGGGAGCTCCTGATTCAGCCGGATATCTGCCTGCGCCTGAATGGCAGGTTCCAGGCCAGACAAGCGATCTGTCTTTACCCATGCAAAAACAGATGAACCAAATTCGATCTAATGTGCCCAACGGCTATTCCTGCTTGTATCAGGTACGTTTATCAGCGCCTGGATGGATTGCATGGATGGTGCCGTACCGTACTGCGGGAATCGACGAACAGTGTGCCCACCCTCTTGTCAGGCACCAGGAGGAGTATTGCGATGAGAATAAACAAAACAAGAAAGATACTGCAGGACGATATAGCTGATTTTCGGTTGAAAGCCGCATACTACAAGTCGCTTCATTTATTTGAGGCGGCGACATATGCTGAGCACCTTGCCGCCAACATTGAACTGGCACTTGCGACCTTGCCTGCCGAGGAAGATCAGGAGATTTACTGATCGATCGCCCAGAGTGAAGCATGAAAATCCTGACCACAATTGTAATTTTTTCCAGTATGGTTGTGACAGGGTGTGCCACTCAAAACTGGCAAATGCATCGATGCGATTCGAGCAAACCGGAAACTGCGCAGGCCGGCCACTTTGAGACCAACTCTGCGGATGGGACAGTATTTGATACCAGAACCCGGCTGACATGGAAAATCTGTGCCGCGGGGCAAAGTTATTCGGAGGGCCGATGCAGGGGCAAGGCATCGCTGTATTCCTGGGATAATGCAGTGTATGCTTTTGCTGGCAGGGGAGATGGCTGGCGACTGCCGGATATCGATGAACTCAACAGCATTGCGGAGAAAGGTTGCCGGGATCCTGCTGTCGACATGACAATATTTCCGGATGCGCCTGCGTCCGGATTCTGGTCTGCCACTTCTTATGCCGCGGAAACCGCAATGTATGTCGACTTTGCAAATAGCTCCTCCGCTGCCGTTTATAAAAAGAACAATAACCACGTGCGGCTGGTTCGTGGCAGAGAATGGTTTTCACCATCAAAAGTCGAGGAGCGAAAACGGCTTGAAATGACAGAGCGCCGGAAGGATGAGGCTGAATTGTCAGCAGACAGGCAGAGACGAAAAGCGGAATTGCAGCTTGTGCATGATGAAAAGGATGATTATGTCACTTGTTATGACGATTCAAGCTGCGACAAAATGTTCACGCTGACCCGGGAATATATCCGCGCCAGGTCGACCCGGAAAATTCAGCTTGCCACTGACTCGACTATAGAGACATCCAGCCCGGAACAGGACGGGGACATTGCCATGAGTGCCCGCAAAATTCCTGCCATCGGCAGTTCCTCGGACATTTACCTGACCGTTTCATGCAGGGTGGACGACAAGGGAATTTACGATAAATTGTGCGAAAGGAGGCAACTTGAAATTTACCGGGGCTTTCGCCCATTCATCAACAAGATGTTCGATAAATAATCATTGCGGGCGATAACTCATGTCCTGATGCAACCCAGCTTAACCTCGAGGAGAAATTTACCATGGAGCTTCGCGAAATTCTGATAGGTGTCTTTTTGATTCTCACCCTGATTGTTCCGGCAGTGATAGCCATACGCGTGTTTGGCACTGTGCTTTACGGCTCTCGTTCCAGGTCGTCCTCAAGACGCAAGGCAATTACCCCGGACAAAGCGGAAATGACGCCTGCAGGTAAAGATCAGCCGCCCTCGCGGAAATCCGGGTAGAGCAGCATGCCGCCATCGACCGGAATCGTGATGCCGGTAATGTAGCCGGCGAGATCGCTGCACAGGAAGGCGATCGCATGTCCCACCTCGTCGGGCTCGCCCACCCGGCCCATCGGTATCTTGTCATCGAGATCGGCCAGCCCCTTGGGATCCTGCCAGACATTGGCATTGATCGGCGTTTTGATGGCGCCGGGCGCGATGGCGATGACGCGGATGCCATCAGCGGCTACCTCCTGCGCCAGCGTTTTGCTGAACATGCTCAGTCCCGCCTTGGAACTGGTGTAGGCGCTGTAGCCGGCCCAGGGAATGAATTCGTGCACGGAACTGGTATTGATGATGACGCCGCGGCCCTGCTTGCGCATCCGTGACACTGCCGCGCGGGCACAATAGTAGGGGCCGAACAGATCGATCTCGACCACCTGGCGCCACGCCGCGATGTCACTGTCGACGCAAAGCGCGCGGGGTCCGTCCGTGCCGGCATTGTTCACCAGGATATCCAGGCTGCCGAGTTGTTGATCCACCTGTTGAAACAGCGCGTCCACTTCTTCCGTGCTTGAAATATTGTCCAGCCGGAAGGTGTAAATCTTTGTGCCGAATGACTTTGCCTCAGCAGCAATCTTCTCTGCTGCGTCGGATTTGTAACGATAGGTGATCGCGACATCGGCGCCTGCCTGGGCAAGGGATGTTGCCGTCGCCGCACCCAGACCCGAATCACCACCGGTGATCAGCGCCTTGCGGCCCTTCAAGTTCGATTGCAATCATATTGTTCTCCTGTTCTAAGCGGTAATCCGAACTTCGTAATCCCGGCCTTCCCATCTGTTCTGCTCCGGCCAGAAGAAGGTGAATTGAACGGACTCTCCCGCGCCAAGACTGGTCAGCGGGAGATCGACGATATATACGCCAAGCCCGGTATCCAGGGTGTCGCTGTCGCGAACGGTTTGCCAGCCGTTGATGCCCCAATGCACCTGGGCTGGCGCGCTGAGCGCAATGGTGAATTGATTGCCCGGACTGCAGGCGGCGCGGCCGATAGCGCGGGCCCCAGATGCCATGCGAAATCTCCGGGCGCTTGCCCTGGTAGCGGTTCCAAGTGGCCACGGGCCGGTCGACCGGATAACCCAGTGTGCGGCTGTAACACAGCTTGATGAATTCGGCATGTGCGCCCAGACCAGCGGCATCGCTGACCCGCTTGGCTTGCCCGGCTCCAGACGGTGCTCGGGCATGGGCTTCCAGTCCCATACCTGCTCCGGCAGCAGGTATGCCGATCCGGACATGGCCGCCATGGTGTCGAGATAGAGCAGGGGGTCTTCGCCCGCGAGCAGCGCATGGTGTCCGCGTTCCCCCACCAGCAGTGGCCAACCACGACCGCGACCGGTGCCATCGAAAGCGCTGCCGTCATTGTGCTCGCCATAGCCATCGCCGTTGTAGCGGTGCCAGACCGGACCGCTGGGAGTATCGGTCTTGAGCAATTCATCGACTACTTTGAGGCTGTCGACGAATCAGGGGATCATCCGGTTGTCGCAGCCCATAGCGGACCAGTTGCAGAAAATCGGTCCCGATCTGTTCATCGGCCGGCAAGTCCGGGTCGAGGGCACGGTTCTTGATAAAGACATGTTCTGCTTGAGCGCCATCCTGCACCAGCGCATCCGCCGGTGCGGTGCGGATGTAATATCCGGCTACTCCGAGGCGTCGTGCCAGGGTCGTGTCCTTTCGCGACTGTCCAGTCATCTAGCCGTGCATTCCAGTTGTCCGCGAGCAGGAGTGCAAATTGACGCGCCTCGCCGTCGAGAAAGGTACTGCCCTCGACCAGTGCCGCGATGGCGATGGCAAGCGTGAATGTATTGATACCGGGGTCCTCTTCCCAGCGATCCTGTCCGGTGGTCGGACCTTCGCGGGCAATGAACGAGAGTGCCCGCCGCACCATGTCGGTGACCGGTATGCCGTCGAGGGCGCCCTGCTCGCGCAGTGCGGCAGCCAGCAGCACCGGAAACGCGGCCTCGTCCAGCTGGATGCCCTGCCAGAATGGAGCGCCGCCCAGCCACTGATTCTGCAGCCAGTGTCCGTCTTCCTGTTGCGTGGCGATCAGGTAACGCAACACATCGCGCGCATCCTCGAGCGCACCTATGGCCACCAGTGCGCCCGCGGTCTCGACCAGGTCTCGACACCACACCAGGTGATAACCGCCACGGCTCTCGACTGCTTTCGCCCCAGGGTACGGCGAGGCTAGCCACTGCGGCACCGGTATAAGTCCGGTCCTGGTGAACCTTGAGCACCATACCGGAAAGCGCAAGCATTTCGCCAAGGTGACCTGGCAATTCGGGAAACTTGCATCCAGCCTGCCAGGAATGCCAGACCCGGCATTGCGTGTCCCATGCCGTGGAAAAATCCTCCATCAGGCTGGCCACTGCAAGCGTCGCCGCTGCGCCCTGGCTGGTCCCGAAAGCCAGGGCAAGGGTAGCCTGATCAGGCAGTTCGCCGGTCAGGGAAACGGCGCCAGGTCCCGCGCTGTCGTATTGCCATGTCATGCGTCCATGCCGGTCGAAGTCCTGCCAGCCGTCGCTCGCACCGAAGCATCCCGCCGAACAGCGCTGCCAGGCATCGGAACCGTCGTTTGCCCGCGCCACCAGCGCCAGCGCGAACGGACCCTGTTCCGCTTGCAGTACCGTGCGGCCGTTGTGTTTGCCGACCGAGGCCTGGTTGTTTTTCGCATCGCCGCCCAACCGGGCCGATAACAGCGCATACGGCCGCAGGCTTTCATCACCTTGCAGCCGATAACGCAGCAGCAGCGTGTCGCGCTGTTGCGAAGGGCAGATCTGCAACGTGAAGGTAAAGCGCGGATGCCGGTGAACGACCGTGACAGCGGGAACGCCAGGCTTGGGCAGGCTCACTTCGTAGTTGCCGAGGCGGCGTAGTTCGACCCAGAAACCCCGGTCATCCGCGATGATAAAACCCAGATCCTTGATTTGCGGGATGTCGATGCGCGGGTAATAGACTTCCGTGACGATGCCCTGGGCTACGGTAAACCAGAGTCGCGAAGAACCGAGACTGGTGCCGACCATATCCTTGCCGGCGCAGGCCCAGGCTGGTTGCGAAGATCCTGCTTGCGGAGCTTGCATGGCGTTTTGGTTATTGTTGTAGTGACTTGATTGCTGGATATGACCGCATGGCTACCGACTTGGTTCGCAATTGGAAAAAATAATCACTCAAGAGCGAAACACGCCGTAACGGTCATGCCCGAAATGGTGCAGCTTGGCCACTGCAATTGATGACCAGTGCAGCTTCCAGACGGGTAGCGGCTACCGCCAACGCCGCGCCCAGCAAGGGACCCAACCAGTAGCCCACCTGGCATGCCATGCTCCGGAGATCAGTGTCGGTCCGAAGCTGCGTGCGGGATTGGTGCTGGTGCCGGAGACATTCGCCTCGTTTGAGAGTAATTCACTTGTCAGCTTGTGGGGTGTGTCGGCCATGACCTGGTATCAGCAGTTGCGGAGAACTTTTTTCAGCAGCTCAAACGGGAACGTATCAGGCGACGTATTTATCCGGCTCGCAAAGAAGAAAAGACGTATGGATTCGGTAACGATGAAATGTTCTGCAACCCCAGCTGTCGGCATAGGTACAATAACAGCCTGTCTCTCATGGAGATCGATAGGCGGTATTAATGAGGCAACATTCATATGAAATCGAATCAACTTGTCGATAAATCCGTTACGACTGAAAAGGTGCTACGTCATGCGGCAAATTTTTCAGCGTAACCATTATTGCGTTGAGCTCAATCCCCGGTATGGACTGGCACTTCGGCAGGCATTCTCGGCTGGCGACGGGCGAGGGACATTGTGAATTGGGAGGAGTGGCATTGGCTGGCCAAGGTACTGCTCTGCGTGGGGGTGCTCGCCTGGTTGATCTGGCAACGCCGGTTATGGTGTCAGCCGGTGTCGCGCATGGCGAATCTGGCTTGGGCGGGAATTTTGCTGATAGCGGTAGCAACCTGGTTTGGCAGCAATCCCATACGCAACCCGGCGACCATACATTACTGGGACAGCTATCACTATTACCTCGGCGCCAAGTATTTCCGTGAGTTGAACTACACGGGACTTTATGACTGCACGGTGCTGGCCGACGCCGAAGTGCCGATCTGGAACAAGCGCATTTTTGAGCGGGATATACGCGACCTCAAAAATAACCGCATGCGTCCCGCACGTGAGTTGCTCGACGCGATGCCGGATTGCCGTGGCCGCTTCACAGCCGCGCGCTGGGCCGCGTTCACGGCCGACGTGGGCTTCTTCCGCGCGCGCATTCCACGGCAGTGGTACGTCGTGCAGAAGGATCACGGATTCAATGCGAGTCCGGCCTGGCTGCTGGTTGGAGGCTTGATCGCCAACCAGATAGCACTTTCGGACGCTACGCTCCCCTGGATCAATTCCATAGACTTCGCACTGCTTCTCGCAGCGCTGGCGGCGGCGATCTGGGGGTTTGGCCTTCGTGCGACCGCAGTGGCAGCGGTCGTTCTCGCGACTCTGCCTGGGGCCGAGACGAGTTGGACCTACGGATCACTCTGGCGCTGGGACTGGTTTGCAGCGCTCGTGGCAGCTGCCGCCTGCTGGCGGCGTCAATGGTGGTTTATATCTGGCGGATTGCTTGCCTACGCGGCGCTGTCGAGGGTGTTCCCCGCTGCGCTGGCGGCTGGACCGCTGCTGTTGTTGTTCTGGGCCTGGCGTCGGCGCGAGCCGCTCGGCACTTTCATGCGCTGGATCGCGGGTTTTGTTGCCGTGGCAGTCATGCTGATCGGACTGGCTGCTGTTCAGTACGACAACAACGTATGGCAGGAGTTTACCGACAATCTCGGCAAGCACGCAGCATCACCGCTGGCTAACAACATGGGGCTGGCCACGGTACTCACCTTTCAGCGCGAAAAGATGATCAGTAAGACGGTCGACCCGCGATCGTCGAATCCATATGCAATCTGGGAGGACGCCAAGCGCACGGCAAGCGCAAGCATGCAACCGCTGCTGTTGTTGCTGTCTCTCGCTGCCGTGGTTGCCCTGGCCCTGGTGCTGCGCCGATCCGGCAACGCGAGTCTGGCGATCCCGCTGGCAACACTGGTATTGCCGTTTTTGGGCGTCGAACTCACCTGCTATTACTATATGTTCCTGTTTGTGACTGCGCTGGCCATCGTGCGATGGCCCAGCATCGGGATAACGTTGCTGGTGGGCAACCTCGCAATTTTGATTCTGGAGACATTTGGTCTGTGGCATGACGTTCGGTTTGCACTGGAGTCGCTGGTTCTGGTGACCGTCTTTGCCATTGCCGCTGGCACATTGATGCGCAAGACGGGTGACGGTGTCAGCGGCCAGATCCCGTGACAATGCCGGTCGCGAATCGACTCGGGGTGTACGGAAGGTCGATCCGGGCTCCCGCTAACGATGCTTCCGTCCCGATCAGGTGATGACGGTCGGCTTATCCCTTCCTGTGCGCTGTTCCAGTTCCGAAACCTGCAGCGCGATCTGGATCAGTTCGGCCAGCGCAACTTGCGCATCGAGGTGGTGGCGCGAGATATCGGCCTCATAGGCTTCCAGATACAAGCGCAGCGTCGCGCCTTCAGTGCCGGTGCCGGACAGGCGGAAGATGATGCGCGAGCCGTCGGTGAAGATGATGCGTATACCCTGGCCACGGCTGACGCTGCCATCCACCGGATCGGTGTAGCTGAAGTCATCGCAGTGCTTCACGGTGTATTTGCCAAACGGCTTGCCATCCAGCTTGGTGAAACTATCCTTCAGCAGCTGCATCACGCCATTCGCCGCTTCGTTCGGCAGGCCTTCGTAGTCGTAGCGCGAATAGAAGTTGCGGCCATATTCCGCCCAGTGTTCGCGCACGATCTGTTCCACCGATTGCTTGCGCGCGGCAAGGATGTTGAGCCAGAACAGCACCGCCCACAGTCCGTCCTTTTCGCGCACATGGCTGGAACCGGTGCCGAAACTCTCCTCGCCGCACAGCGTGACCTTGCCCGCGTCCATCAGGTTGCCGAAGAATTTCCAGCCGGTCGGTGTCTCGTAGCAGGCGATGCCCAGCGCCTGTGCGACGCGATCCGCCGCCGCGCTGGTCGGCATCGAGCGCGCGATTCCCGCCAACCCTTGCTTGTAGCCCGGTGCAAGGGTGGCATTGGCGGCGAGCAGCGCCAGGCTGTCCGAAGGCGTGACGAAGAAATGCCTGCCGAGGATCATGTTGCGGTCGCCGTCGCCGTCCGAGGCCGCGCCGAAGTCCGGCGCGTCGTCGCCATACATGATCTCCACCAGTTCATGCGCGTAGGTCAGGTTGGGGTCGGGATGGCCGCCGCCGAAATCTTCCAGCGGCACGCCGTTCATCACGCTGCCCGCAGGTGCGCCGAGGCGGCGCTCGAGGATGTCGTGTGCATACGGCCCGTTCACCGCATGCATGGCGTCGAACTTGATGCGGAAGCCGCCGGCGAGCAGTTTGCGGATCGCCGCGAAATCGAACAGCGATTCCATCAACTCGGCATAGTCGATCACCGGGTCGATCACCTCGACCGTCATTTCGCCCAGCGTGGTCGTGCCGGCTTGGTCGAGGTCGACGTCGGCGGCTTCGAGCATGCGGTATTCACTGATCGCCTTGCTCTTGGCGAAGATCGCCTCGGTCACGGTCTCGGTGGCGGGGCCGCCGTTGCTGCTGTTGAACTTGATGCCGAAGTCGCCGTCCGGGCCGCCGGGGTTGTGGCTGGCGGACAGGATGATGCCGCCGAAAGTCTTGTGCTTGCGGATCACGCAGGATGCGGCGGGGGTGGACAGGATGCCGCCGCGCCCGACCAGCAGCTTGCCGAAACCGTTCGCCGCCGCCATCTTCAGGATGACCTGGATGGCCGGGCGGTTGTAGTAGCGGCCATCGCCGCCCAGCACCAGTGTCGACCCTTTGGGGGCGGCGATCGAGTCGAAGATCGATTGCACGAAGTTTTCCAGGTAATGCGGCTGCTTGAATACCGGGACCTTCTTGCGCAAGCCGGAGGTGCCGGGTTTCTGGTCGGGAAAAGGCTGGGTGGGGATGGTGCGTATGCTCATGAGCGCCCTCGCTGTTTGTATGGATTTGACGCAATCATATCACCCCGACACGACTGGTGGTCCGGGTGCAAGCTAGTAACCTTGAGCGGGTGGCATTGCCTCGCGTGTGATACATTTTCCGCATGAAAATGAATTCGCCCCAACAGATACTCCGCGACGTGTTCGGCTTCGAGACCTTTCGCGGCGAGCAGCTGGCCATCATCGACCATCTCGTGGCCGGCGGTGATGCGCTGGTATTGATGCCGACCGGCGGCGGCAAGTCCTTGTGCTACCAGATTCCCGCGATGTTGCGCGGCGGCACCGGCATCGTGGTGTCGCCCTTGATCGCGTTGATGCAGGACCAGGTCGATGCGCTCAACCAGCTTGGCGTGCAGGCAGCCTTCCTCAATTCCAGCCTCGGCGGCGATGCCGCGCGCGCAGTGATCGAACGGTTGCAGCGCGGCGAGCTGGACCTGTTGTATGTCGCGCCCGAACGCCTGATGACGGAAGGTTTTCTCGCCCAGCTGGAGCGCTTGCAGCAACAGTCAGGCATCGCGCTGTTCGCCATCGACGAAGCGCATTGCGTCTCGCAGTGGGGGCATGACTTCCGTCCCGAGTATCGCGAGCTGACGGTATTGCACCAGCGTTTTCCCGCGGTGCCGCGCATCGCGCTCACCGCCACCGCGGATGCGCCGACGCGGCGCGAGATCGTCGAGCGGCTGGCGCTGGAGGATGCGCAGCAATTCGTCTCCAGCTTCGATCGCCCCAACATCCGCTATCGCGTCGCGCTGAAGAACAACGCGCGCCAGCAGTTGCTGACCTTCCTCGAAACCGAGCATGCCGATGACGCGGGCATCGTCTACTGCCTGTCGCGAAAAAAAGTCGAGGAGACCGCTGCCTGGCTGAAAGAGCAGGGCTGGGACGCCTTGCCGTATCACGCAGGCCTGGATGCCGCCACGCGCAACGCCAACCAGCAGCGTTTCCTGCGCGAGGAAGGCGTCATCATTGTTGCCACGGTCGCCTTCGGCATGGGCATCGACAAATCCAATGTGCGTTTCGTCGCGCATCTCGACCTGCCCAAGAGCATGGAAGGCTATTACCAGGAAACCGGCCGCGCCGGGCGCGATGGCTTGCCCGCGAATGCCTGGATGGCTTACGGACTTGGCGATGTGGTGTCGATGCGGCAGATGCTGCTGTCGGGCGATGCACCGGAGGAACGCAAGCGCGTGGAGTTGCAGAAACTCGACGCGCTGCTGGGTTTTTGCGAATCCACCGCCTGCCGTCACCAGACCCTGCTGCGCTATTTCGGCGAAGAGCATCCCGGCGACTGCGGCCAGTGCGACAACTGCCTGTCGCCGGTGGATACCTGGGATGCGACTCTGGCCGCACGGATGGCGCTGTCCTGCGTCTACCGCACTGGCCAGCGTTTCGGCGTCGCGCACCTGATCGACGTGCTGCTGGGCAGGGATACCACGAAGGTCGAGCAATTCCGCCACCAGCAACTGTCGACCTTCGGCATCGGCAAGGAACTGGCGCAGGCGCAATGGAGCAGCGTCTATCGCCAGCTCGTCGCTGCCGGCTTGCTCAACGTGGACATGGAAGCGTATGGCGGACTGAAGCTGACCGAAGCCTCGCGCAGCGTGCTGCGCGGCGAACAGGAGGTGTGGCTACGGCGCGATGCAGTACCGGCCAAACGCCGCGCCAGTAAAACCGAACGGGATGCACGCCGCCGCCAACCCTTTGCCGGTGCCAACGAAGATCCGTTATGGCAGGCGCTTCGGGCCAGACGCCTCGAGCTGTCGCGCGAACAGGGCGTGCCGCCCTATGTGATCTTCCATGACAGCACCCTGCTGGAGATCCTCGAGCGCAAACCGCAGTCTCTGGATGAGATGGGCCAGGTCAGCGGAGTAGGCCAGGCCAAGCTGGCGAAGTATGGCGATGCATTCTTGCGGGTGGTGAATGAAGTTTCGAACGGGGAGCCAAGCTGATCCAGCTTCGCACGGATAGTCTGCATCCATCTCGCTATCGCTCAGGGCGATCGACTTCACCCGGCATCCCTGGCGCACCTGAAGCCGAGGTCTATCAACGTGGTTTCCGGTTCCCAATGGGTGCGCTTGGCATTGCGGAACATCAGGCTGAGCGAGTCATAATGGCCGGAGCCGGTCATGCCGCCGCGTATCACGCGCTGGACCTTGCCATAGAGTTTGTTATCTGAGGGCGGCGCACCAGGATAGGCGTCGTACCAGTCAGCAACCCATTCGGAGACATTGGCGGCCATGTCGTAAACACCATATGCCGATTTGTCTCCCGGATAAGACCCTACGGCAGAATAGGGCGCGTTGGAATCCTCAGCCATGGTATTTATTTTTTTCGGATCCCAGTCATTGCCCCAGGGGTATCTGAAATTGTCCGGGCCGCGCGCGGCTTTTTCCCATTCCGCTTCGGTCGGAAGGCGCTTGCCTGCCCACACGCAAAAATCGTTGGCATCGGTCCAGTTGACGTTGGTGACGGGAAGCTTGCCACGTTCTGCTTGCACATTCACCAGTGCGGCCAGCAATGCATCCCGATCCGTATTTGGCACGTCCATGTCCAGATTGAATTTGAGGGTTGCGATCTCGCGCAAAAACGGCAGCGGCAGGGAAGCCAGGTATTGGTCCGGCAAGTTGTAGCCATTCCTGACCCATGCGAGCGGGACGGAACGACCGGTCGCAAGCGTGAAGTCGCGGTATTTGGCGTTGGTGACTTCATATTTGTCCATCAGGAAGTCAGGCAATGTAACCTTGTGCGCAGGGTGTTCATCGACATACAGCTTGCCGATGAAGCCGAAGGGGTTGAGCGCGTTATCCTCGCGCTCCATGGCGGGATCTTCCTCCTTGTTGCTGCCCATGGTAAATGTGCCTGCCGGGATCAACACCATGTCGTCGGGTTGCTGGACAGTGGCCGGATCCTCACCCGACCAGGCTGGGTTATTGGTCAAAAACAGAATGAGAATACAGCCAATCAAATATTTGATACTCATGCATGCCCCCCAAACAGAATTGTTGTCATGGATATGAATCATCGCGGTCGATCGCAGGCTTGATAACTGCACGCCAGGAATTTTTGTTGCCATTGGCAGTGCGTGTGTATCTGTTTCGAATATCATAACAGCTAACAAGCCCGGCGGGACGACGCGTATCCCAATGCGGTTAGCCTGGTTGCCGCACAGGCTGATTCGTCCCGGGCAATCGGCGTGTTGCATTGACAGTGGAAAACTCGCCCCATAGAATCAAATGCTCAACCGCAATCGGTTCCGCCAGAGCTTTAATATCAGCTCGATACGATATCAATTGTTGCCTTGATCTGAAAATCAAATTTAAGGAGTACATTTTGCCAAGCTTTCTCTTGCTGGTTGCTGTTCTAACTGCGATGTTTGCCGGTACGGCCCGGGCAGAAAATTCATTCCGCGATTGTCCGGACTGCCCTGAAATGATATCGATTCCTGCGGGTACATATGCCATGGGGTCGCCTGCATCGGAAAAGAATCGGAACAATGACGAAACCCGGCACCAGGTAACCATCAGCAAGCCTTTCGCCGTGGGGAAATTCGAAGTGACGCGCAGCCAATTCGACCGGTACCTCGAGGAAACGGGTGACAAGACCGCACAACCCTGCAATTCTGGCGATGAAGCCGTAGGCTGCATGCGCTGGAATGATGCCCAGGGCTATGTGCAATGGCTCGCGCACAAGACCGGGCAGCCTTATCGCCTGCTGTCGGAGGCGGAATGGGAATATGCCGCGCGCGCCGGCACCACGACTGCTTTTTACTGGGGGAATCTTGTCCACCGGGCCTGCCGCTATGGCAATGTAAAAGACCAGAGCTGGGCTGTTGCGCATGAAATTCCTGCAATAACTTTCAGGTGCAAGGACGGCTATGCCGAGGTTGCTCCGGTCGGTCAATTTGTTCCCAATGCTTTCGGTCTTTACGATATGTCGGGAAACCTGTGGGAATGGACAGCGGATTGCTGGAACCGGGATTACACCGGCGCTCCGGTTGACGGCAGTGCGTGGACGAGCGGGGATTGTGATTCGCATGTGCTGCGTGGCGGCGCGTGGGGCGGCGAGCCGCGAGATGTCCGCTCAGCCGTGCGCAATCATCTTGGCGGGTATCGCGTCTACTCCGGCATCCGGGTCGCCAAGACATTACCCTGATCCTGCCCCACTAACGAAAGCGAGCAGGCAGCCCGGAGCCAGCAGGATCCGGTTGATGTTCAGAACGGCAGTTGCAGGTTCGGGTTCGCCTGCAGCAGCACGCGGCGGAAGTCATCCTGTATCCGTTTCAATGCTTCCGAGTCATCCGCCTCGAAGCGCAGCACGATCACCGGCGTGGTGTTGCTGGCGCGCATCAGGCCGAAGCCGTCGCGGTATTCGACGCGCAGTCCGTCTATGGTGATGATGTCGGCCGCAGCAGTGAACCTGGCTTCCTTGCCGATACGCGCGATCAGCGCGTGATTCTCTCCTTCCTGCAACTTGATATGCAGCTCCGGCGTGCTTACCGCATCCGGCAATGCGTTCAGCACCGCGCTCGGGTCGGCTGACTTGCTCAGGATCTCCAGCATGCGCGCGCCGGTATACAAACCATCATCGAAACCGTACCAGCGTTCCTTGAAGAACATGTGGCCGCTCATCTCGCCCGCCAGCAGCGCGCCGGTTTCCTGCATCTTGGCCTTGACCAGCGAATGGCCGGTCTTCCACAGCAGCGGCTTGCCGCCGTGGTCGCGGATCCAGCCGAACAGGTTGCGCGTGGATTTCACGTCGAAGATGATCTCCGCGCCGGGATTGCGTTGCAGCACGTCGGCAGCGGCCAGCATCAGCTGCCGGTCAGGGTAGATGATCTTTCCGTCCCTGGTGACGATGCCGAGGCGGTCGCCATCGCCGTCGAAGGCGAGGCCGAGTTCGCTGTCGTTGTCCTTGAGCGCGGCGATCAGGTCCTGCAGGTTGTGCGGGTCGGACGGGTCGGGGTGATGGTTGGGGAAGTTGCCGTCCACGTCGCAGAACAGTTCCGTGACCTGGCAGCCCAGTCCGCGATACAGCTTGGCGGCGAAGTCGCCGGCCACGCCGTTGCCGCAGTCCACCGTGATCCTGAGCGGGCGCGCCAACCTGATGTCGGCGGTGATGCGCGCGATGTATTCCGGCGCGATGTCATATTGGGCGTAGCTGCCGGCGCCATGCGCCAGGTTGCCGCTGGCGATGCGGCCATGCAGCGACTGTATCGCTTCGCCATACAGGGTCTCGCCCGCCAGCACCATCTTCAGGCCGTTGTACTCCGGCGGGTTGTGGCTGCCGGTGATCATCACCGCGCAATTCGTGTCGAGCTGGAACGCGGCGAAATATGTCATCGGTGTGGCGACCATGCCGAGGTCGATCACATCGATACCGCTGTCCTGGATACCGCGCGCCAGCGCCTGCGCGAACTCGGGGCCCGACAGGCGCCCATCCCGCCCGATGGCGATGGCGGATTGTCCGCGCGCCGCAGCTTCGGAGCCGATGGCATGGCCGATGGCCGTGACGACTTCCGCGGTAAGTGTTTTGCCCACGATGCCGCGTATGTCGTAAGCCTTGAAAATGTCTTTAGCAGGGGAAGTCATGTTTTTCTTTGTATCTCGGGTAAATAGGTTGCGACCAGGTCTGGCGTCAGTTGCTGCATGCAATTGAAATGGCCGAGCGGACATTCGCGCTTGAAACAGGGGCTGCACGGCAACTCGAGTTTGAGCAGCCGGGCTTTCGACGATAGCGGTGGTGTGAAGCCCGGACTGCTGGAACCATACAGCGCAATCATCGGCCGATCCAGTGCGGCGGACAGGTGCATCAGACCGGAATCGTTGCTGACCACCAGGCTGGCGCACGACAGCAATACGACTGCTTCCGCCAGATCAGTCTGGCCGCACAGGTTCCTGCATGCGCCATTACCTAGCGCAACGATCTTGGCGGCAATGTCATTGTCGTTTGGCGAGCCGATCAGCCACACCGCAAAACCACGGGCATGCAGCTGTTGTGCCAGTTCTGCAAAATAGGGGACAGGCCAGCGTTTGGCCGGGCCATATTCGGCTCCCGGGCAAAGTATCGCGACGGGTTGATCCAGTGTCAGGCCGAACTTGAGCAGCGCCCGCTGGCGTTGCTCGGCATCGATCTGCAGGCGTGGCTGTGCCACGGGGCGGGTGAGCGCATGGTTCGGAGGCTCGGCAAGTTGTGCGAACCGCTCCACCATCAGCGGCAAGGCAGTCTTGTTCAATGGCCTCGCATCGTTCAGCAAGCCGTAACGCATCTCCCCGACGAAGCCGGTGCGCAGCGGGATTCTGGCGAACCACGGCAGCAGCGCAGATTTGAATGAATTGGGCAGCACGATGGCCTGGTCATAGTGTTCGCCCCGCAGTTGCCTGCCGAGGCGGCGGCGCTGGAACAGCTGCAATGCGCCGTGGGGGAAAGGGTTGCTGATGACTTTGTTCACCTCGGGCATCAGGCGCAGCAGTTTGACGGTCGATGACGGTGCAAACAGATCGATCTGCGTATCGGGATAGTTCTGTTTGAGCCTCACCAGCAGCGGCTGCATCAACATGCAGTCGCCGACCCAGCTGGGGGCGATGACGAGGATTTTTATCATTTAGCAGCTCGTAGCTGGTAGCGTGTAGCTGGTAGCCTGAATCAAAACCAAGGGGGTTGGCTACGGGCTACCAGCTACGAGCTACCAGCTCAAAAGTCAGTGATGGCCTTTGGGCAACTCACCCGTGAACTTGTACAGGGTGCTGCAATAGGGGCAGCGTGCTTCTCCCAGCTTGTCCACCGCAATGAACACCCTGGGATGAGCGTTCCACAAGCTCATGTCCGGCGTGGGACAGTATAGCGGCAGGTCGGCCGCAGTGACATCGATGATACGTTGCTTGGTTTCGTGTTCGGTTTGCATCGTTTCCCTTCTGTCTCAAATTCAAATGAACCGGGGGACTTGTAGGTCGGGCTTCGCCCGACATGGTGGGCAGAGCCCACCCCACGCCAGATCTATACGTGCGCCAGCCAGCTGCCGTACTTCGCGTTCTTGCCGCTCACGATATCGAAGAACAGCGCTTGCAGTTTGGCGGTGATCGGGCCGCGCGATCCCTTGCCGATAATGCGCGTGTCGAGCTCGCGGATCGGCGTGACTTCTGCCGCCGTGCCGGTGAAGAACACCTCGTCGGCGCAATACACCTCGTCGCGCGTGATGCGTTTCTCGATCAGCTCGATGCCCAGGTCCTTGGCCAGCGTGATGATGGCATCGCGGGTGATGCCTTCCAGGCAGGAAGTCAGGTCGGGCGTGTACAGCTTGCCCTTCTTCACGATGAAGATGTTCTCGCCGGCGCCTTCCGCCACATAACCGTCCACATCCAGCAGCAGCGCCTCGTCGTAGCCGTCGTGCGACACTTCCTGGTGTGCCAGGATGGAATTGGAATAGGTGCCCACCGACTTGGCGCGGCACATGTTGATGTTGACGTGGTGGCGGGTGAAGCTCGAGGTCTTCACGCGGATGCCGTTGGCCATGCCGTCTTCGCCGAGGTAAGCACCCCACGGCCAGGCGGCCACGGCGACATGCACGCTCAGTGTGGTGGCGGCGATGCCCATCGCTTCCGAACCGTAGAACACGATCGGGCGGATGTAGCAGGATTCCAGCTTGTTGGCGCGCACCACTTCCTTCTGCGCTGCCATCAGGGTGTCCTTGTCGAACGGCATTTTCATCTTGAAGATGAAGGCTGAATTGAACAGCCGGTCGGTGTGCTCCTGCAGCCGGAAGATGGCCGGGCCGCTTGCGGTCTGGTAGGCGCGCACGCCTTCGAACACGCCCATGCCATAGTGCAGGGTGTGGGTGAGGACGTGCGTGGTCGCATCGCGCCAGGGCACGAGCTTGCCGTCGTACCAGATGAATCCGTCGCGGTCTGCCATGGACATGTAGGAGCTTCCTTTAAAATTGATTGCAGGGATGCGATTTTATCCGTCCGGCGAGTTGTGAGCAATCGCATGTAGCATATACGGATTCAACCTGACTTGCCCAAGCGCATATAATCCCGACCTGTCATTGTTCCCAAGTGGATTCTCTTGAAGCATTCAGGATTGGCAAGCATGGAGCGGGTGCATGAGTTCGACGCGATCGTGGATGTGCGCTCGCCCGCCGAATATGCGGAAGACCATATCCCGGGCGCGATCAATTGCCCGGTGCTGGACGATGCCGAGCGCGCCCGCATCGGCACGCTGTACCAGCAATCGCCGTTCGAGGCAAAAAAACAGGGCGCGGTGCTGGTCGCTCGCAATATTGCGCGGCATATCGAGAACAACTGGCTGGACCAGCCCAGGTCGTGGCGTCCGCTGATCTATTGCTGGCGCGGCGGTCAGCGCAGCGGTGCGATGACCCATATCCTGCGCCAGATCGGATTCGATGCCGGCAGGCTGGAGGGCGGATACAAAACCTATCGGCATCATGTGCTGGAACAATTGCAATCCCTGCCGGCCCGATTCACCTATCGCGTGGTGTGCGGCCTGACTGGCAGCGGCAAGAGCCGCTTGCTGGTTGCGCTAAAGCTGGCCGGGGCGCAAGTTCTGGATCTCGAGGCCATTGCGCGGCATCGCGGCTCGGTGCTGGGGGATGTGCCGGATTCACCCCAGCCTGCGCAAAAGGGATTCGACAGCCAGTTGCTGGCTGCGCTGCAGTCGCTCGATCCCGCGCGCCCGGTCTACGTCGAATCGGAAAGCAAAAAGATCGGGGTATTGCGGGTGCCCGATGCCTTGCTGCAAGCCATGCGCGACAGCGCCTGCCTGCACCTGGATACCCCGCTGGAACTGCGGGTGGCTTTGCTGCGCGAGGACTACGCGCATTTCCTGCGCGAGCCGGCCTTGCTGGCGGCGAACCTGGACCGACTGCGGGGGATGTATGCCAATGATCTACTTCAGCGCTGGCGTGAGCTGGGCGAGGCGGGCGAGTGGAATGAACTGGTAGCTGAATTGTTGCAGCAGCATTACGATCCGGCCTATGGCAGATCCATCGGCCGCAATTTCCCGCACTACCAGAAGGCGCAACAACTGGCACTTAATGGCTTGAGCGGACAGGATTTCAGCCGCCTGGCCGAAGAAGCGCTTGCCATCGACATGGATTTTGACAACAATGACGGCAGTTCAACGGAGTCCAACTAGATGCTCGATCAGGCAGTACCCGATTTTTCCCTGCCCGCCACCGGCGGTGTCGATTTCCAACTCTCCTCCGCACGCGGCAAAACCCTGGTGATCTATTTTTATCCCAAGGACAATACGCCCGGTTGCACCATGGAAAGCCAGAAATTCCGCGATCTGTATGCCGGCTTCAAGCAGGCGGGCTGCAATATCGTGGGCATTTCCCGCGACAGCCTCAAGTCGCACGAAAACTTCAAGGCCAGGTTCACCCTGCCGTTTGCGTTGCTGTCCGATGCCGATGAAGAGGTATGCGAGCTGTTCGACGTCATCAAGCAGAAGAAGTTGTATGGCAAGGAAGTGCGCGGCATCCAGCGCAGCACGTTCGTGCTCGACAAGCATGGGGTGCTGCGCCGCGAATGGCGCGGCGTCAAGGTCGACGGACACGTCGAGGAAGTATTGCAGTTCGTGCAGTCCCTGAAATAACAAGGAGCATCATGACCCCACGCAAACCCGCGTCTGCAGCAAGCACCACCAAGCTATTCGTCCTCGATACCAACGTGCTGATGCACGACCCGACCAGCCTGTTTCGATTTGAAGAACACGATATCTACCTGCCGATGTTCGTGCTGGAAGAACTGGACAACGGCAAGAAGGGCATGTCCGAAGTTGCGCGCAACGCGCGCCAGGCCAGCCGCTTCCTCGACGCCATCGTCAGCGAGACTGCGCATAACATCGAACAGGGCATTCCGCTGCTGACGCAAAGCAACAAGAGCGCCACCGGGCGCCTGTTCCTGCAGACCCAGTTCATCACCAACGAATTGCCGACCAATCTGGCCATCGGCAAGGCCGACAACGCCATCCTGGATGTGGTGATATTCCTGCAGAAGCAGCAGCCGGAGCGGCCGGTGATCCTGGTGTCGAAAGACATCAACATGCGCATCAAGGCGCGCGCGCTGGGCCTGTCGGCGCAGGATTATTTCAACGACAAGGTGCTGGAAGACACCGATATGCTGTACAGCGGTGTGCTCGCCTTGCCGGAAGATTTCTGGGACAGGAATGGCAAGGACATGAAATCGTGGCAGGAGGGCGGCCATACCTATTACAACATCAAGGGGCCACTGTGCCGCGACCTGCTGGTCAACCAGTTTGTGTATCAGGAAAACGAAGGCAGCAATCCGCTCTATGCGGTGGTGGCAGAACAGGATCACAACGCTGCCACGCTGCGCACGCTGACCGATTACACACACCAGAAGAATGCCATCTGGGGCATCACCGCGCGCAACCGCGAGCAGAATTTCGTGCTCAACCTGCTGATGAACCCGGAGATCGACTTCGTCACGCTGCTGGGCCAGGCCGGCACCGGCAAGACGCTGCTGACGCTGGCCGCCGGCCTGATGCAGACGCTGGAGAGAAAACTCTATTCCGAGATCATCATCACCCGCGTCACCGTGCCGGTGGGCGAGGACATCGGCTTCCTGCCCGGCACCGAGGAGGAGAAGATGTCGCCGTGGATGGGCGCGCTGGACGACAACCTCGACGTGCTCAACAAGTCGGACGACGAGGGCGGCGACTGGGGACGCGCCGCCACGCGCGACCTGATCCGCAGCCGCATCAAGGTCAAGTCACTGAACTTCATGCGCGGGCGCACCTTCCTCAACAAGTACCTGATCATCGACGAGGCGCAGAATCTCACGCCGAAACAGATGAAGACGCTGATCACGCGCGCCGGACCCGGCACCAAGGTGGTGTGCCTCGGCAACATCGCGCAGATCGACACGCCTTACCTGACCGAAGGCAGTTCCGGGCTGACCTATGTGGTCGACCGCTTCAAGGGTTGGGCGCACAGCGGCCATGTCACGCTGATGCGCGGCGAGCGTTCGCGCCTGGCCGACTACGCAGGCGACGTGCTGTGAACGATGAAGCGAAAAAATCAGATGCCGAGTGGCAGGAAGAACTTACCCCGGAGCAATATGCGGTGTGCCGCCAGTGCGGCACCGAGCCGCCGTTCACCGGCCTGTACTGTGACTGCCATGATCCGGGCATCTACCGCTGCGTGTGCTGCGGCAATCCGCTGTTCGATGCGGAAACCAAGTTCGACTCCGGCACCGGTTGGCCCAGTTTCTGGCTGGAACTGGATGATCGTTCAGTCAGATTGCTGGCGGACAACAGTCATGGCATGACGCGCATCGAAGTGCGTTGCGCCAAGTGCGACGCACATCTCGGGCACCTGTTCGAGGATGGCCCGGATCCGACCGGGTTGCGCTACTGCATCAACTCCGCCGCGCTCACGCTGGACCGGCAATAACCGACATAATTCGCCGTCATGAAAGCACTCTTCGACCTGTTTCCCGTCATCCTGTTCTTTGCCGTGTTCAAGCTGTTCGGCATCTTTGCCGCCACGGCCACTGCGATCGCGGCGACCGTGGTGCAGATCGCCTGGTCCAGGTGGCGCCATGGCAAGGTGGATGCCATGTTGTGGATCAGCTTTTCCATCATCGCGGTGTTCGGCGGCGCGACGCTCCTGTTGCACGACGAGACGTTCATCAAATGGAAGCCCACCATCCTGTACTGGGTGTTTTCCCTGGTATTGCTGTTTTCCAATCTGCTGCTCGGCAAGAACCTGATGCGCGCGATGCTGCATGAAAAGATCGCGCTTCCGGCCAAGGTGTGGGGCCACGTCAATCTGGCCTGGAGCATCTTCTTCGCCGTGCTTGGGGTCGTCAACCTGTATGTTGCGTTCAATTATTCAACCGATGCCTGGGTCAATTTCAAATTGTTCGGCGCCACCGGCATGATGCTGGTGTTCATACTTTTGCAATCCATGGCATTATCGAAATACATCGAAGAAGACAAGGAGCAGAACTGATGTGGTATGTGATCGTTGGCCAGGATACACCTGACAGCCTGGAGAGACGCCAGTCCGCGCGACCGGCGCACGTTGCCCGCTTGCAGGAATTGCAAAGCGCAGGCCGCCTGCTGCTGGCCGGGCCGTTTCCGGCAGTGGATGCGCCCGACCCCGGCCCGGCAGGATTTACCGGCAGCCTGATCGTGGCGGAATTTCCCGCGCTGGCGGATGCGGAAGCGTGGGCGCGGGCCGATCCCTATGTGGATGCCGGCGTATATGCGCAGGTCACCATCAAGCCGTTCCGCAAGACCTTCCCCGCATGAACCTCGAGGAACAGATTCGCGATCGTCTTGCCATACTGCAACCCACGCTGGTCGAACTCGTCGATGAAAGCCACCTGCATGTCGGCCATGCCGGCGCGCGCGATGGCGGAAAGCATTGTCAACTCAAGGTCGTGTCGGAACGTTTCTATGGCAAGTCCGCTATAGAACGGCATCGTATGATATATTCCGCGCTGGGAGAAATGGTGAAGCGGGAAATCCACGCGATAAAAATAAAAGCTTGCACACCAGAAGAAAGCCAACCCTAATAAATTGAGGAATTGAAAATATGCAGATATTCAAAAGGTTTGCCGCCATTGCCATGCTGGGCGCGATTGTTGCCAGCCCGGTGTATGCGGATGATACAGCGGCGAAAACGACAGTGACGGTGAATGGTGTCGTCATTCCGCAGTCGCGCATTGATGTAAACATAAAGGCAGCCGTCAGCCAGGGGCAGGAAGATACGCCGGAACTGCGCAAGATGGTTATTGACCGGCTGGTAGATATCGAGATGCTGTCCCAGGAGGCGACCAAGGAAGGACTGGGCAAGGATGCGGAGATCCAGCAGCGCATCGAGTTCTCGCGTGAAAGCGTCATGGCAGGCGCCTTGATCCAGAAATTTGTCGAAGGCAATAACATCACCGATGCTGAGATCAAGGCTGGATATGACAAGATGAAGGAAAGCCTGGGCAGCAAGGAACTGGACGTGCGCCATATCCTGGTGAAAACAGAAGCTGAAGCAAAATCGGTCGCTGCCAAGTTGAAGAAGGGCGCGCAGTTTGACAAATTGGCGATGGAATTGTCCCAGGATGCGGGTTCCAAGGAAAATGGCGGGGATCTGGGCTGGGTACCGAAGGGCAATATCTCTGCCGCTTTTGTAAAGCCGTTCGCCGATGCGGTGCTGGCACTCAAGAAGGGCGAGACCAGCGCACCGGTGGAGTCCAAGTTCGGCTGGCACATCATCCAGGTCAAGGACGAACGCGACCTCAAGCTGCCGCCGCTGGATGAAGTCAAGCCCAAGATCCTGCAACGCCTGCAACAGGAAGCCGTCAAGAACTATGTTGACGGCCTGCGCGAAAAGGCGAAGATCGAAGAATAAGCAGCGTGCGATCACAAAAAAGGCGGCTCAAGGCCGCCTTTTTTATTTCTGGTCTGGATGCTTGTGGATAAGGCTGCCCTGATAATAGAATCTTTCGATGAAACCTGATTCGGATAGTGCCAGACCCATTGCCGCGTCTAATTTGGCGTTGGCACAACTCTCTGTAAAATTGCAGCAAGCGTTTTCGCTTCATCAACAAGGGCAATTGGCTCAAGCCCGTATCATTTATAAAGAAATCCTCAATATACAACCCCGGCACTTTGACGCGCTGCAGTTATTGGCGATGGTCGAGTATCGGGCAAGAAATCTGCAGATAGCTTTGAAGTTGATCAGCAAGGCCATAGAAATCAATCCGGATAATGTCGTTATCTATTCCAACCGGGGTGCCGTGCTCAGGGAACTCGGGCAATTCGACGCAGCGCTGGCGAGCTATGACAAAGCCATTGCGCTTAAACCTGATTATGCGGATGCCTACTATTTCCGCGGCCAGGTGCTGCATAAGCTCAATCAGCTGGAGCGTGCGCTGGAGAGTTATGACAAGGTCATTGCAATTAATTCGGATTATGCTGAAGCCTATTCCAACCGTGGTGTTTTGCTTCAGGAACTCAAGCAACTGGACAGAGCACTGGCGAGTTATGACAAGGCCATTGCGCTTAAGCCGGATTATGCGGGGGCCTACTACAACCGGGGTAACACGCTTAAGGAGCTCAATCAGTTTGATGCAGCACTGGCGAGTTATGACAAGGCCATTGCGCTTAAACCGGATTATGCTGAAGCCCATAACAACCGTGGCCTGGTGCTGCATGAACTCAAGCGTATAGACGAGGCGCTGGCAAGTTATGACCAAGCCATTGCCATCAACCCAGACTATGCTGAAGCTCATAACAACCGTGGCATTTCGCTTCAAGGACTCAATCAAATGGACAGAGCGCTGGAGAGTTATGGCAAAGCCATTGCGCTTAAAGCTGACTATGCGGAAGCATATTGGAATAAATCGCTGGTACTGTTATTGGGTGGGGAATTTGACCAAGGATGGGAGTTGTATGAGTGGCGCTGGAAAAAAGAACCGCTTGCCTCAATAAAGAGAAATTTCTCTCAACCGCTTTGGCTTGGCAATGAATCGATAGCGGGTAAAACGATCCTGCTGTGCTGCGAGCAAGGGCTGGGAGATGCGATTCAATTTTGCCGGTATGCCAGACTGGTAGCCGACTTGGGCGCACGAGTCATTCTGGAAGTGCAAAAACCACTGATGAGCTTGATGGCCAGCCTGGAGGGTGTTGCACAATTGGTCGAATATGGAAGCGCGTTGCCTGCTTTCGATTATCACTGCCCATTGTTGAGCTTGCCGTTTGCATTCAAGACAAATTTATCAACCATACCGGCAAATATCCCTTACCTTTACAGTCTTGCAGAAAAAAAGCTTTTCTGGGGAGAAAAGCTCGGGGAAAGAAATAAGCTACGGGTAGGGTTGGTATGGTCAGGAGGATTCAGGCCCGATCAGCCAGAAGTCTGGTCTGTAAACCAGCGCAGAAATATTCCGTTAGCCAAATTCTCTTTACTAAAGCATCCGGATATAGAGTTTTATAGTCTGCAAAAAGGTCAGCAGGCTGAGTCGGAACTGGCTGAATTGATATTGCAGGATTGGGACGGTCCCCATATAACTGACTTTACCAGCCTGTTGAACGACTTTTCAGATACGGCGGCACTCATGGAAAACCTGGATATAGTCATTTCCGTAGATACTTCTACGGCTCATCTGGCCGGCGCTTTGGGTAAACCTGTATGGATTCTTAATCGCTTCGACACCTGCTGGCGCTGGTTGCTGGATAGGGAAGATAGTCCGTGGTATCCATCAGCAAAACTCTATAGGCAATCAAGGTCTGGGGATTGGGATGATGTCATTCAGCGAGTCAAAGCTGATTTAACAAACCTCTGATTGTATGGATTCGCCGTAGGTTGGGCTGAGGTACGAAGCCCGACGTCCTTCTGGAAGTCGCCGCTAATGCTTGCCGGTGCTGCCGAACCCGCCGCTGCCGCGGTGGCTCATCGGGAATTCCTCGACGATGTTGAGCTTCATCTGGACCACCGGCACGATCACCAGTTGCGCCATGCGCTCCATCGGCATCATCGTGAACGGGTGATGGCCGCGGTTCCAGATCGAGACGAAGATCTGTCCCTGGTAATCCGAATCGATCAGCCCGACCAGGTTGCCGAGCACGATGCCATGCTTGTGGCCGAGGCCGGAACGCGGCAGGATCATCGCGGCGTATCCCGGATCGCTCAGGTGGATGGCGATGCCGCTCGGCACCAGTTCGCACTGTCCCGGCTGGATGTCAATATTGCCGTTTATGCAGGCGCGCAGGTCGATCCCCGCCGAACCGGACGTAGCGTAAGCGGGAGGATGTTCATACAGGCGCGGGTCGAGGATCTTTACATCGACGGTTTTTTTCATGTGTACTCCCTTTTCGGTTGATCCGGCTTTTGCATGGGTCAAGCCCGGATCGTGTATTTGTCGAGTAACGCGTCATGTCCGCTTGTGCGGGAATGACAGGCAACAAGTCTTACCGGTTCCTGAGGCTGATGACGTGCTGCAGCAACTGCCGCGCCAGCGTCAGCTTGTCTGCGCGCGGCAGGACATGCTCGCCGTCATCGTCGAACAGGAACAGTTCGTTATCGTCCGCCCCGATGGCCTGCTGCGCCAGGTTGGCGGCCAGCAGCGGAATGCTTTTTGCGCGGCGTTTGGCAGTGGCATGCTCACGCAATTTTTCGCTTTCCGCGGCGAAGCCGACGCAGAACGGTGGCTTGGGGAGGCCCGCGACATAGGCCAGGATGTCTGGGTTAGGGGTCAGTTCCAGTGTCAGCGTGTCCGCGCTGTGCTTGATCTTGTGTCCGGCAGGCTGCGCCGCGCGGTAATCCGACACCGCCGCCACGCCGATGAAAATATCGGCATCCGCCGCGCGCTGCTTGACTGCCTCGAACATTTCCGCAGCGCTGATGACATCCACCACATGTGCGCCGATCGGCTTCGATAACGTCGTCGGGCCGCTGATCAGAGTTACGCGCGCGCCCAGTTCAAGCGCCGCTTGTGCCACCGCATAGCCCATCTTGCCGGAGCTGCGGTTGGTGATGCCGCGCACGGGATCGATCGCTTCGTATGTCGGTCCGGCGGTGATCAGGACCTGCACGCCATCCAGACTGCGCACAGATTCCATTCCCTGTCCGGGGACATCGCGCAGCAGCGACGAAACAGCCGCTGCCAATTCTGCCGCCTCCAGCATCCTGCCCATGCCTTCCTCGCCGCATGCCTGCGCACCACTGGCAGGGCCGAGAATCTGCACGCCGTCGGCAGCGAGTTGCGCGATGTTGCGCTGCGTTGCCGCATTTGCCCACATCTGTTTATTCATCGCGGGCGCCACCAGCAGCGGACAGGCACGCGCCAGGCATAACGTGGATAGCAGGTCGTCGGCCAAACCCAGCGCCAGCTTGGCGATGAAATCAGCCGTGGCCGGCGCGATCACGATGGCATCGGCGCGGCGACCGGTGTCGATATGTGCCATGCCGTTGTCAACCGCTTCCCACTGGTCGACCAGTGCCGGCCGGCCGGTCAGCGCGTGCAGCGTGGCCGGTGTGATGAAATGGCACGCGGCTTCGGTCATCACCGCCTGTACCTCGATGTCCTGCTTAACCAGCAGGCGAGCGAGTTCAGCCGCCTTGTAAGCGGCGATGCCCCCGGTGAGGCCCAGCACGATACGCATTTTTCTGGCCTGTTCCATAATGCCGTGCATCTTATCAAGAAAGTGCCTGCGATGGCGCAGGTCAGAGCAAAGGCCAGCATTGCAAGAGGAATTGCAGACATCGCAGGGATGCCCTAAATGCCCGTATCGGTTTAAAATAGCGGCTTGGCAAAGGGGAATCCAATCATGACCTATGTAGTTACCGAATCCTGTATCAAATGCAAATACACCGATTGCGTGGATGTCTGCCCGGTGGACTGTTTCAAGGAAGGCCCGAACTTCCTGGTGATCGATCCGGAGGAATGCATCGATTGCACCTTGTGCGTGGCCGAATGCCCGGTCGAGGCGATCTATGCCGAGGACGATCTGCCGCAGGAGCAGCTCCATTTCATCCGGCTCAACGCCGAACTGGCGAAACTGTGGCCAACCATAGTCGAGAAGAAAGACGCCCCCGCCGATGCCGACGAATGGAAAGACGTGAAAGAAAAACTGCCCATGCTGGAACGCTAGGCGGGATGTGGCGGAGCGAATCATGAACAGCGGTGTGCGAACGGCAGCCGCTGTTTTTTTTGATGATGTCGCCAAGCGCATGCTGGCGCAGCATGCGCCGCCGGACCTGCGCGGCGTCATCGTGCTGCTGCCCAACCATCATGCGGCAAAACCGCTGGCGCAGGCGCTGCAGCATGCGGCACAACGGCCTGCGTTGTTGCTGCCGCAGATGGTCACGCTGAACGAGTGGGCGCAAAGCATTCCCTTGCAAGCAGCGGTCACGCCTGAAAGTTGCAGTCTGGCCATACTGTACCAGGCATTGCAATCGCGGCGCTGGTTCGGCGCGGTGGACCTGTGGGGCATGGCGCAGGAGCTGATGGCGCTGTTCGACGAGCTGACTTTTTCTCTAGCCGCGCTTCCACACGATGCTGATGAATTCGCGGCGGCGGTGCAGCAGGCCTACCAGGCCAGGCAGAACGAGACGCTGCAATTCGAGGCGCGGCTGGTGTTCGAATTGTGGCGGGCGATGCACAGCGGCGATGACCTGAACGGCGCGCGCGCCTACCAGCAGCGTCTGGCCTTGCTGGCAGGGCAGGCCAGCCAGCCGCTGTGGGTGTTGCGCACCGCGGACTGGGATGCGGTCGAGCAGCATTTCCTTGAGCAGTATGCAGCGCGTGCAGCGGTGACGGTGTGTGATTTGCGCGAGCTGGCGATGCAGCAAGATGGTGTCGTCCTGCAAGCACTCTCCCACGACCTGGACCAGGCAAGTTCATTACGCGACCAGGCAACGCACCTGAACGCACAACACCTCCCGCCACTCGAATCGCTGCGTTTCTTCGCCGCCAACAGCCTGGAAGAAGAAGCGCACGCCGCCGCCATGCAGGTGCGCCGCTGGCTGCAGGCGGGCAAGCGCGACATCGCCATCGTCGCCCAGGACCGCGTAGTGGCGCGACGCGTGCGCGCCCTGCTGGAACGCGCGCAGATTTTGGTCGCGGACGAAACCGGCTGGACCTTTGCCACGCTGTCGGTGAGCACGGTGCTGATGCGCTGGCTGGATGTGCTGCAAAGCGATTTCTATCATCACGACCTGCTCGACCTGCTCAAGTCGCCGTTCATCTTCGCCGACATGCCCGCCGCCGAACGCAAGGCTGCGGTGTACCAGCTGGAACAACTGTTGCGCAAACATGGTGTGGTCGCAGGGCTGGAGCAGTTCGTCGAACTCGCCGCGAATGAACCGGTATTGCAGCAACCGCTGGCGCGCCTGCGCCAGGCGGCTTTGCTGTTGCCACTGAACAAACGCCTGCCATTGTCTGACTGGCTGAAGGCGTTGCAGCAGAGCGTGGACGTGCTGGGCATAGACGCAGGCCTGCGACAGGATGCAGCCGGCCTGCAATTGCTGGGTGCGCTGCAGGACTGGCAGCGCGAACTGGCGGATGACGCCAACCCGTTCCGCTTCATCGAGTGGCGGCGCTGGCTGGTGCAGCAACTGGACACCAGGACTTTCCATGACATCGGTATCGACAGCCCGGTGCGCCTGACCCACCTTACCGCGACCCGCTGGCGCGACTTCGATGCGGTGCTGCTGCTCGGCTGCGATGCCGATCACCTGCCCGGCGTGCCGGATGGCGGGCGCTGGTTCAACGACGCGGTGCGTGGCAGCCTGGACCTGCCCACGCGCGCCACGCATGCGGCGCGGCAGCGCGACGACCTGCTGGCGTTGCTGCTGCTGAATGACACGATGCTGGCCACCTGGCAAAAGGATCGCGATGGCGAGGCAGTGCTGCTCAGTCCGTTTCTGGAGATGCTGCGCGACCTGCACCTGCTGGCTTACGGCGACGACCTGGCCGATGCCGAATTGCGACTGTATCTGGCTGCGGAAGATGCGCGCACGGTCGACCTGGCGCAGGCGATCCCGCCGGCACCGAGTGTCACGGCACAGATGGTGCCGGGCAGCGTCTCGATCAGCGCCTACAACAGCCTGGTGGCCTGCCCCTATCAATTCCATGCGCGCCACATCCTGCGCCTGAACGAGCTGGACGAGGTGCAGGAAGGCATCGAGAAGCGAGATTACGGCGAGCGCGTGCACGAGATCCTGCGCCGCTTCCATGAGCGTTATACCTGTGTCGGCGAGCATCCGCTCGACGAGATGGATGCCGCATTGCGGCAGGTCAGCGAGCAGGTGTTCGCCGACCTGCTGGCGCAGGATTTCACCGCGCGCGCCTGGCTGGCGCGCTGGTTCAAGTCCATCCCCGCCTACCTGGACTGGCAGTTGAAGATCGAGGCGGAAGGCTGGCGCTATGCCGAATCGGAGGATCTGTTCGACTGGGATCTGGAAGGCGTGCGCCTGCGCGGGCGCATCGACCGGCTGGATACCAGGGAAGACGAGAAGCGCGTGCTGGATTACAAGACTCAGGGCGTACAAGTGCTGCGCAACAAATTGCTGGAACCGGGCGAGGACGTGCAACTGGCTTGCTATGCCTACGCGCATGAAGCGGCGGATGCCGCGTTCGTCAGCATCGACAATGGCGAGGTGAGACTGGTCGAACCGCAACAAGATGTGCCGCAACTGGCGCAGCTCAACGTCGAGCGACTGGTGCGGGTGATGGAACGCATCCGCGGCGGCGCGAGCCTGCCGGCGAACGGCATCGATGCGGCGTGCAGGTATTGCGAGATGCGCGGCGTGTGCAGGAAAGGGGATTGGTGAACATATGAACCGCATCTCAGCAACCAACTGGAAGAAACAGCGGCGCTGTACCTACCACTCCTTCCCCCTTTAAGTGGGGGAGAGCGAAGCGAGGGGGCAACTGGGATGGGGGTAGGACGGTGGCAATACCACAGACAGTGGGATAGCCGAGTCTCTACCCCCACCCTAACCCTGATGGAACTACTAGCCATTCGACTAGGCTGGCAAACAACGCCAGCCAAGTCGCTGGTTATCCCCCTGCAAGGGGGAGGGAACGTAATGGCAATCGAGGTGAGTGATGAGTAACCCCGTCGCCCTCGATCCCCGCCACAGCGTCGTCGTCGAAGCCTGCGCCGGCAGCGGCAAGACCTGGCTGCTGGTGTCGCGCATCGTGCGCCTGTTGCTGGACGGCGCGCAGCCGTCGCAGGTCCTCGCCATCACCTTCACGCGCAAGGCGGCGCAGGAGATGCAGGCGCGCCTGCACCTGTGGCTGCGCGAGCTGGCGACCGGTGACGATGCGGCAGTGCGCAACTTCCTCGCGGAGCGCGGGCTGGGATCGGCGAGCGATGAGCAGTTGCTGCGCGCGCGCAGCCTGTACCGCACCGTGCTGCTGGCGCAGCCGGGCATCACCATCAGCACCTTCCACGGCTGGTTCATGCAGGTGATGCAGCGTGCACCGCTGAATGCCGATGTGATGCAGGGCATGTCGCTGCTGGAGCGTGCAGGCGCCATGCAGGAAGAGGCATGGGAAGAGTTGCTCGAGCAGATGCGCAAGCAGCCGGAAAGCGCCGATGCGCAATACATGCAGTGGCTGTTCGGCGAATGCGGGCTGTTCAATACGCGCAAGCTGCTGTTCAGCTTCTTGTCCAAGCGCGCGGAGTGGTGGGCTTATACCGGCGGCCAGGCCGATGCGCTGGCGTTCGCGCTGGACACGCTGCGCGCCGACCTCGCGGTGGACATGCAACTCGACCCGGCGGCGGAATGGGGCAGGAGCGGTGCAACCCGCGACGCGTTGTTTGCATTCGCGCGGCAACTGGCCGGTGGCGGCACCGAGACGCAGCACAACAAGGCCGCTGAACTGGAGCGCGCCTGGAGCGACAGCGCCGAAGAAGAGCGCTTCGAGAGCCTTGGTCCATTGCTGTTCACCCAGGCCGGCGAGCCGCGCAGTTTCAAGCCGACAAAAAAACAGGACGCCGAAGCCTACCTGCTTGCGCGCGACAGCCTGTACGCCGACCTGCAGGCGGTGCGCGATGCGCTGGCCGAACAACAGGCTTACCGATTGAACGAGGCCGTGCTGCATTGCGGTGTCGCCTTGCTCGAGCGCTACCAGACCCTGAAGCAACAGCAGCAACAGATGGATTTCTCCGACCTGGAGTGGCAGTTGTGCCGCCTGCTGCAGCGCAGCGAGCACGCCGAGACCATGCAGTACAAACTCGACAGTCGTTATCGCCATGTGTTGCTGGACGAGTTCCAGGACGCCAACCCGCTGCAATGGCAGATCCTGCGCGCGTGGTTCGACGCGGCGGTGGCGGTGGACTCGCAGCCGACGGTGTTCGTGGTCGGCGACCCCAAGCAATCGATCTATCGCTTCCGCCGCGCCGATGCGCGCCTGTTCGGCGTGGCGCGCGACTACCTGCAGCAGAATTTTGCCGCACAGCAGTTGCACAACAACCATACCTGGCGCAACGCGCCTGCCGTGCTGGATGCGGTCAATGCAGTGTTTGCCGACCACCCGGAAGGCTTCGTGGATTTCGAGCCGCACACGGCAGAGCACGCCGGCCTGCCCGGCCATGTGACGGTGTTGCCGCTGGCGCTAAGCGCACAGGGCGAGGAGGAAGTGTCGGAAGATGCGCCGCTGACGCTGCGCGATCCGTTGACTGTAGCGAGAGCTGAAGACGGGGGAGGGCGCGCGCGAGATCGAGGCGGAGCAGTTCGCCCTGCACATCGCCGAGATCATTGGAAACTGGCAGGTGCGCGAAAGGGGCAGCGAGCGCCGTGCCCGCCATGGCGACATCATGGTGCTGGTGCGTACCCGCACCCATCTTGCAGTCTATGAGGAAGCCTTGCGTGCACACCACATCCCGTTCATCAGCTCGCGGCGGGGCGGCTTGCTCGACACGCTGGAAGCGGAAGACGTGCAGGCTTTGCTGCTGTTCCTGATCACGCCGTTCGCCGACCTCGCGCTGGCGCAGGTGCTGCGCTCGCCGCTGTTCGCGTGCAGCGATGAGGATCTGTTGCATCTGGCGCAGGCCACGCTCGATTGCCGAAGGATGAAGTTGCGAAATCCGAGCTGGTGGCAGCGCCTGCAACAACTGGCCGATCCGGCGCCCGCATTGCGCCGCGCCGCCGAACTGCTGCAGCACTGGCTGGCGCTGGCCGACAAATTGCCGGTGCATGATTTACTTGATCGCGTCTATTTCGAGGGCGATGTGCTGGCGCGCTATGCCGCTGTACTGCCGCTCGAGACGCGCGCCAGGGTCGCCGCCAACCTGCATGCGTTCATGCAGATCGCGTTGAGCGTCGATGCCGGGCGCTATCCGAGCCTGCCGCGCTTCCTGCAGGAGTTGCGCGAATTGCGCGACAGCAGCGACGATGCACCCGACGAAGGCAAGCTCGGCGTGGCGGGCGACGCGCTGCGCATCTATACCGTGCACGAAGCAAAAGGGCTGGAAGCGCCCATCGTGTGGCTGCTGGATGCGAATGCGGAGCCGAAGAAGACCGAGGGCTATAACGTGCTGCTGGACTGGCCGACGCACGAGCCACGTCCGCTGCATTTCTCGATGTATGCGGACCTGCCCTCGCGCGGCGCGCGGCGGCTGCCGCTGTTCGAGCAGGACGCCGCGCAACAATCGCGCGAAGAGATGAACCTGCTCTATGTCGCGATGACCCGCGCGCAACAGGCGCTGGTCGTGAGCGGCAACAGCCGTGGGGCCGACAAGGAACAGAACAAGAAGTCGGCATCCTGGTATGACCGCATCACGGCGGCGGTGATCGGACAGCCGAACCCGCTTGCTGCACATGTCCGTGATACGGAAGTGGAGCAACGAGGCAGGAAAGATATGGTTGAAGTCGAGATGCCGCCACTCATCCCGACGGGAGGTCGTTCGCCCGGTAACACGCTGCAACAACAGCGCGGCATCTGGCTGCATGCGCTGTTGCAGCACCTCACGCTGTCCTCCGCGCCGGTCGCCGCGGATGCACAGGCTGGCGGCGAGCGTAAACTGTTGCAGCAAAGTCTCGGCATCCCGGCAGCAGAAATGGATTCGCTGTGGCAGATGGCCAGCAACTTGCTGGCATCACCGCTGCTGGCGCGCTTCTTCGATGCAGAGCAATATCGCAGCGCATGCAACGAGATGCCCTATATCAGCGCCGCAGGTGAATTGAAGCGCATCGACCGGCTGGTGGAATTCGACGACGAAGTCTGGGTATTGGACTACAAGATCGGCGACAGCAGCGGGGCCGAACACTATCGCGCCCAGATGGACGAGTATCGCGATGCGATGCAAGCACTGTTCGGGGGCAAGAAAGTGCGCAGTGCGTTGCTGTTTTCGGCCGGGGTGCTGCACGAGATGTAGCGGAGAGTTTTTGCAGTTTCGCAGCTTGGGCTGACGAAGGAAGCCCAACAACAGGGCCGATAACCCCATTTGAGCCTGATTTTCAGGCTGGCCGAGCGCAGTCGGGCAAGTCTGGATATAGCTTGTTTGCTGACAGTAAGTGTATATTGGTCGGGCTGTGCATAACCGCTTGCGTCATTCCCGCTATACTCGGTAGCATTTCATGCATGAATCATCTGATCGTTCCTGGAGGCTGAATGCCACTGCCACAAAATAGTCACCGCCGGTTTCCGCTGCGCGCTGTCGCAATCATCACTATCCTGGTTCTGCTCGCCGCTGCCGCCTGGTATTTCACGCGCCCCAAGCCGATAGCGGTGACGCTGGTCAAGGTCGAGCGCGGTACGGTAGAAGCCTCGGTCAGCAACACCCGCGCCGGCACCGTCAAGGCCTGTCACCGGGCCAAGCTGGCGCCGCCTGCCGGTGGGCAGATATCCGAACTTCTGGTGAAAAAGGGCCAGCGCGTCAAGGCCGGGCAGGTGTTGCTGAGATTGTGGAGCGAAGACCTGGAGGCGCAGGTAAACCTCGCGTATCAGGAACTCGGCACCACGCAGATCCAGTCATACCAGGCCTGTACCCAGGCCGACCTGGCAGGCAAGGAAGCGGATCGTGCGCGCAAGCTGGCAGACAAGGGTTTCATCTCGCCGGAAGCGCTGGACCAGAAGGTATCGGCCGGCAGCGTCAGTCGCACGGCGTGCGAGGCGGCACAAAGCATGCTGGATCAGAGTCGCTCGCATATCACCCAGGCGAAGGCAAACCTGAAGCGCATGGTATTGCGCGCGCCGTTCGCCGGCATCGTTGCCGACATCAGCGGCGAGCTGGGTGAATATGCCACGCCGTCACCGCCCGGCATTCCCACGCCGCCGGCGATCGACCTGATCGATGATAGCTGCATGTACGTCAGTGCGCCGATCGACGAAGTGGATGCCAATGCAGTCAAGGTCGGGCAGCAGACGCGCATCACGCTGGACGCGATCAAGGGCAAGGAGTTCGCCGGCAAGGTGCAGCGCATCGCTCCCTACGTGGTCGACCTGGAAAAACAGGCGCGCACGGTCGAGGTCGAAGTGGAGTTGGACACGCCCGAGGCGGCCAAGCTGCTGGTGGGCTACAGCGCCGACGTGGAGATCATCCACGACGCACACCAGAATGTACTGCGCATCCCGACCCAGGCGTTGCTCGAGGGCAATAAGGTGCTGTTGTATCGCCCGGACGGCGTGCTGGAAGAACGGACAGTCAAGACCGGATTGTCGAATTGGGAAAATGTCGAGATCGTTTCCGGACTGAATGAAGGCGACCAGATCGTCACCTCGCTGGACCGTGAAGGCGTGAAGGCCGGCGTGCAGGTCACGCCGGAAGCCGCCAAGTGAGAGGCCGGATGAAAGCAGAAACTCAGCGCAGGTCTGTGATGGCAGATGTCGTGTCCATTGATCCGGTTGTCAAATGATCGAATTCTCCGATGTCAGCCGCATTTTTCAGGTGGGCGATCAGCAGGTGTCCGCGCTGCGCAACATCAACCTGAACCTCGAAGCGGGCGAGTACGTTTCCATCATGGGGCCGTCCGGCTCCGGCAAGTCCACGCTGCTCAACCTGATCGGCCTGCTCGACCGGCCAAGTTCCGGCGTCTATCGATTCGATGGTCTCGATGTGACCACGCTCGATGATGAGCAGCAGGCGCAGGTGCGGCGCGAGAAGATCGGTTTCGTGTTCCAGTTCTTTCATCTGGTGCCGCGCCTGTCCGCCGCGATGAACATCGAGTTGCCGCTGATCCTGAGCGGCGTCCCGGTGCAGGAGCGCAAGCAACGGGTGGCTGCGTTGATCGCCAGCTATGGCTTGACCGACCGCGCCGATCACCGTCCCGAACAGCTGTCCGGCGGCCAGCGCCAGCGCGTCGCGATCGCGCGCGCCACCATCATGCAACCGCTGGTGCTGCTGGCCGACGAGCCGACCGGCAACCTCGACCAGGCCACCGGCAAGGAAGTGATGGCCCTGCTGGAGCAACTGGTCGGGCAGGGCGTGGCATTGATCCTGGTCACGCACGATCCCGCGCTGGGACAGCGCGCCAGCCGCCAGTTGCAGATGGTGGATGGGAAGATCGTGGCGGAGACGCGGGGCAGTGGGTCTTTAACATAGATTCAGTCACGATCGACACGGATGTTCACGATATATTCCTCGGGCGTATTGTTCCCTCCCCCTTGCAGGGGGAGGGTTAGGGAGGGGGTAGAGACTCGGCTCCCCCACCGTTCTACCCCCATCCTATCCTTCCCCCTGCAAGGGGGAAGGAACAGGTTTCGCCCACGTGAGAAGTCTGAGATGAATTATCAGATGAAGACCTGCCGACAATGACCTTCAACGACACCCTGATCTTCGCCTCCGGCAGCCTGCGCGGCGCACGCTCGCGCACGCTGCTGATGATCCTCGCGATGTCCATCGGTGTGGCGGCGGTGGTGGTGTTGACGGCGCTGGGCGAGGGCGCGCGGCGTTATGTGGTCAACCAGTTCTCCTCGCTCGGCACCAACCTGGTGATCGTGCTGCCGGGCCGTTCCGAGACGGCGGGCGTCAATCCCGGCATGCTGCTCGGCCAGACCGCGCGCGACATCGTGCTGGATGACGTGCGGGCGGTGTTGCGCAGTCCCGCCGTGCGTCGCATCGCACCGCTGACCATCGGCGCGGCACAGGCTTCGAATGGCGCGCGCAACCGCGAGGTGGTGGTCGCCGGCACCAACTCGGATTTCCTGCCGATCCGCCACATGGACATGGGGCAGGGTCAGTTCCTGCCGCCATGGATCCGGATACGCCGATGTCGGTGTGCGTGCTCGGCGCCAAGGTCAAGCAGGAATTGTTCGGTTCGGGCTCGGCGGTGGGCGAGTGGCTGCGTATCGGCGACCGGCGCTTCCGGGTGATCGGCATGCTGGCAAAACAGGGCGAGTCGATGGGCATGAATACCGACGAACTGGTCATCATCCCGGTTGCCTCCGCGCAGATGCTGTTCAACACGCAGGCCCTGTTTCGCATGCTGATCGAAGCCAGGAGCCGCGACCAGATCGCCCATGCGCAGAAGGATGCCGAGGAAATCATGCAGAGCCGCCACGGCGGCGAACGCGACGTGACCGTGATCACCCAGGACGCGGTGCTGGCCACGTTCGACCGCATCCTGCGCGCGCTGACGCTGGCGGTCGGCGGCATCGCCGCGATCAGCCTGTCGGTGGCGGGCGTGCTGATCATGAACGTGATGCTGATCGCGGTGGCGCAGCGCACGCAGGAGATCGGCCTGCTGAAGGCACTGGGCGCGCCACCGGCCCAGATACGTCATCTGTTCTTTGCCGAGGCCTCGTTGCTGTCGCTGGTCGGCAGCGTGGTCGGATTGGTGCTGGGCGAGGCGGGTAGCGCAGTCATCGGGCAGATCTATCCGACCTTGCCGGTCGCTGCGCCCTGGTGGGCGGTATTGGCGGCAGTGGGCACGGCATTGCTCACCGGCATCCTGTTCAGCGTATGGCCGGCCCGGCGCGCAGCAAGGCTGGACCCGGTCACGGCGTTGGCGAGGCGATGATGTTTATCCGTGACCTGATCCGCCTCACCCTGTCCAGCCTTGTGGCCTACCGCATGCGCAGCTTCCTGACCGGCCTGGGCATCGCCATCGGCATCGCGGCGGTGATCCTGCTCACCTCGATCGGCGAGGGCCTGCACCGGTTCGTGCTGTCCGAGTTCACCCAGTTCGGCACCAACATCATCGCCGTCCAGCCGGGCAAGACGCAGACGCACGGCGCCAGTGTCGGGGTATTCGGCTCGGTGCGACCGTTGTCGATCGAGGATGCGGAAGCGTTGCGCCGGGTGCCCGATGTCGACCATGTCACGGCAGTGGTGCAGGGCAATGCCGAGATCCGCGCCAACGGCAAGAGCCGGCGCGTCACCGTGTATGGCGTCGGCGCCGAGTTTCCGCAGACGTTCCAGTCCGAGGTGCAGATCGGCACTTTCTGCCCAGCGAGGACCCGACGCATGCGCGCGCCTTTGTCGTGCTGGGTTCCAAGGTCAGGAACGAACTGTTCGCAGCAGAGAATCCGCTGGGCGGCTATCTGCATATCGGCGGCGCGCGCTACCGCGTGATCGGCGTGATGGAGCCCAAGGGCCAGGTGCTGGGATTCGATCTCGACGACACCGTGTTCATCCCGACCGCAAGCGGGATGGAGTTGTTCAACCGGCCCGGCGTGATGGAGATCGACGTCACCTATCCGGACAATGTCGCTGCCGACACGGTGGTCAAGGGTGTGCGCAGGGTATTGACCGCGCGCCACGGGCGCGAGGACTACACGGTCGTCTCGCAGGAGGAAGCGATGCAGGTGCTCGGCTCGGTGCTCGACGTGATCACCTTTGCAGTCGGGGCGCTCGGCGGCATCTCGCTGCTGGTTGGCGGCGTCGGCATTCTCACCATCATGACCATGGCGGTGACCGAACGCATCGGCGAGATCGGCCTGCTGCGTGCACTCGGCGCGCGCCAGCAGCAGGTCTTGCTGCTGTTCCTCGGTGAGGCGATGCTGCTGGCGGCCGTCGGCGGCCTGGCCGGTCTGGCCATCGGTATCGGCATCGCCCAGGCATTGCATTGGCTGGTTCCGGCATTGCCGGTGCACACGCCGGTGTTCTTTGCGGTGCTGGCCGAAAGCAGTGCGGTGGTGATCGGCCTGATCGCCGGCGTGATGCCCGCGCGCCGCGCGGCGATGCTCGATCCGGTGGAAGCACTGCGGGCGGAGTAAAATACGCGCATTTCAAGAGTACTCTCCGGATAAAATCAAGCCGGGCAGTTAGTCGGAGCGACAGGGAAACATGAAAAAACTGAAAAACGAAAACGCACTGTTCAAGGAAGCGTTGCTTGCCGGTGTGAAGTACGCGGAAGGCCGCGGCGTAGTCGAATTCGAGCCGACCGATTCGGCAAGCGAGAAATTGCTCTACATCTATCGCCTGCTGGTGCACGATAAGGTCATCCAGCCGTTGCCGGAGGAGCAGGTCGCCGAAAAGACCTTGCGACACAAGCTTGCGATCTGGTATTCAAGGCAACTGCCCAAGGATCATCCGCTGTTGAAGTGAAGAGGAAGAAGCGAAGGGGTAGGCAGGCATGTTTTCTGGACCTAACCAATTTTATTGGCGGCGAGAATGAAGAGGAAATATCCATGCGACACGTAGCATTCTGCTTTGACCGGAATTATCAGCAACATTTCGGTGCATCTATAACTTCCCTGTTGTTGAACTATTCCGGCGTGGAAAGTGATCTGTGCATCCATGTTTTTACTGATGCGATGGATGATGCTTTTGCCGCCAGGGTCAAACGCCTGCAAAGCAAGTACCGGGCTACCATCAAGGTTCATTCGCCCTCGGCTGCCATTATGAACAGGTTGGCTGGCTTGCCGTTACCCGCTCACTTTACCAGTGCAGCATATTTACGCATCATGCTGGCAGGCATGTTACCGGAGGAAGTGGACAGGGTGCTATATCTGGATGCCGATACGATAGTGTTGTCCGATATACGGGAATTGCTGGCTGCGGATTTGTCCGGGAAGACGCTGGCGGGAGTAGGCGATTACGAGGAATCCGAAATGGCAAGATACTGGTCTATCAGCCAGTACATTAACTCAGGCGTGATGTTGATGGATCTGCGTCGCTGGCGCGAATTCGACTATACCAATAAATGTATCGCCTTCGGCCTTGCAAACAAGGATAGATTGAAATACGTGGATCAATGCGCAATCAATTCGGTATTGGCAGGCGATATAAAAAAACTTCCGTCCAGATGGAATGGGTTTGTCAGGCCTGAGAGGGCAGATGGAGTGCCCGAGGATGCCGCTATCCTTCATTACATTTCGGGAAGCAAGCCGTGGCAAAGCTGGTACGAGCATCCGCTGGGCAGGCATTACTGGAAATTCCTGGAGGTGTCTCCATGGTCCGGTTCTGCCCCGGAGCAACCGAGAGTCATTGCCGAGGCGGTCCGCCTGGCCAGGATGCTGACGAGTCAGGGCAAGACCAAAGAATCCGTGATGGTTTATGAAAATATCCTTAAGTCGCTATCGAAGCAAAATGGCGACGGCAGTCATCCGGCAAATGATCCTCGCACGGCACAAATGACTACCTCGCCTGGATCCGACGCTTGAGCTATCTACTATAGGATGTAGGTCGGGTTAGCCCGCAGGGCGTAACCCGGCATGATGGCGGGAAAATGTCGGGTTACGCTGCGCTATCCCGGCCTACGGAACTGCGAGGCCCGCGCCTCCAAGTGCCGTTGCATTAAATGCGTAACAGATCGTCCTGCATCGTGCCGAGATTGAAATGAATAAACTTCATACTTGCGACATCTTCTGCAACGTCATCGACAACTATGGCGACATCGGCGTGTGCTGGCGGCTGGCGCGGTTGCTGGCGCATGAGCACGGCGTTGCGGTGTGCTTGTGGGTAGATGATCTGGGAAGTTTGTGCAAACTGTGTCCGGAATTGGATACGGAGATGGACAGGCAGCATTGCCGGGGTGTGGAGGTGAGGCGTTGGTACATCAAAAAACCAAATGTTGGGCTAGGCTGCGCTAACCCGACCTACGAGACCAACGGGGTGCCAGCAGACCTGGTGATCGAGGCGTTTGCCTGCGAGTTGCCGGAATCCTATGTGGCGGCGATGGCGTTGCGGGACCATCCGCCGGTGTGGATCAACCTGGAATACCTGAGCGCGGAAGACTGGGTCGAGGGATGCCACAAACTGCCTTCGCCGCATCCATCCTTGCCGCTGACCAAGTATTTCTTCTTTCCCGGCTTCACCCCGAAGACCGGCGGCCTGCTGCTGGAGCACGACCTGCTGGCGCGACGCGATGCGTTCGAGCACGATCCTGCGCAGCAATTGGCATTCTGGCAGGCGTTCGACATGAAGATGCCGGAAGCCGGGACGCTGAAGGCCTCGCTGTTCGGTTACAAGAATGATGCGCTGGCGGAGTTGCTCGATGGCTGGGCGGCAGGCTCGCTACCGGTGCTGTGCCTGGTGCCTGAAGGCCCGATCCTGCCGCAGATAGAACAGTACTTTGGGGGAGCAGGCCGGAACTTTGCTCGCGGCAACCTGCAAGTCCGTGTGCTGCCGTTCGTGGAGCAGGAGCGTTATGACGAATTGCTGTGGGCGTGCGACATCAACTTCGTGCGCGGCGAGGATTCGTTCGTGCGCGCGCAATGGGCGGGGAAGCCCTTCATCTGGCATATCTACCCGCAGCATGACGGCGTGCACCTGAACAAGCTGCGCGCTTTCATGGACCTGTATGGTGCCGGCTTGCCGCCGCCTGCATCCCAGGCACTGCAGCGGCTGTGGGAGGCCTGGAATCCTTCGGCAAGCTCAGGACAGGCGGCATCGATTGCTCCAGGGCAGGACGTGGCCGCTGCATGGAACGATTACCTTGCTCAACAGTCAATAATGAGACAACATGCCCATGACTGGGCGCAGGAACTTTCCCATAACAGCCTCACATTGAATTTGCTGGATTTTTTCCGGGAAGTTGATAGAATGCGCGGCTTGAAAATTTAGCAGGCAGGTGAATCATGAAAATTGCACAGGAACTTCGCGCGGGTAACGTGGTGATGGTGAACGAGCAGCCGCTGGTCGTGCAGAAGGCGGAATACAGCCGTTCCGGCCGCAACGGCTCGGTGGTGAAGATGAAGTTCAAGAATCTGTTGACCGATGCGCCGAGCGAGGCGGTATACAAGGCCGACGACAAGTTCGACCAGATCATCCTCGATCGCAAGGAATGCACCTATTCCTATTTTGCCGATCCGATGTATGTGTTCATGGACGAAGAGTACAACCAGTACGAAGTCGAAAAGCCGACAACCTCGGCGATGCGATCAATTACATCGAGGACAGCATGCCTTGCGAAGTGGTGTTCTACAATGGCAAGGCGATCTCGGTCGAGTTGCCCAATACCATCGTGCGCGAGATCGTCTACACCGAACCTGCGGTGCGCGGCGACACGTCGGGCAAGGTGATGAAGCCGGCGAAGATCAACACCGGATTCGAATTGCCGGTTGCGGCTTTCATGCGATATCGGCGACAGGATCGAGATCGATACGCGCACCGACGAGTTCAAGAAGCGCTTCACGTCGTAATCGCAAGGTTGCAGCGATGGACTCAGCGTCGCGACAACATTAAAAAAGGCAGCCAACAGGCTGCCATTTTTATTCCATCCCTCCCCCTTGCAGGGGGAGGGTTAGGGTGGGGGTAGAGATTATGCATTCCCACCGCATATGCCATATTCACCGTTCTACCCCCATCCCACCCTTCCCCCTGCAAGGGGGAAGGAGCAAAACCAGCTGCTTTGCGCGGCTAACTGGTTTATCGCCCCCATGAGGAAATTACCCAGGTATTCACTCGTGCGCTTCCTGAACTTGTTCCAGTCCCGATACCCGGTCGTGCGCCTTGATGTCATTGCCGGAAAACCAGCCGCTGTTCATTTCCAGCGCGAACAGCGCATCGCTGTCCGGGTTGTGACTGTCCGTGGTGTTGGCTTGCATTTCCTCGATGTTGATGATGCTGCCGTCGGCCGCGATGAAGGCGATGCTCAGTGGCAGCGGCGTGTTCTTCATCCAGAAGGCATGTCTGGATGGGCTGTCGAATACGAACAGCATGCCGCAATCCGCGCACAGTTGCTCGCGATGCATCAAGCCGCGACTGCGGCTCTCGCGCGTGTCGGCGATTTCCGCATGAACCTCGCGCTGGCCGATGTGCAGGCTCAGTTCTTCTGACCATGCGGGATGCAGGGAAAACAGACTGAGCAGCAAGGGGATGGCAAAAAATCTCATGGGCATTTTCCTGAAAGTCGGGCGAGTTTAGCAGGTGAGCCGGGTATTTTGGTAGTATCGGGTCGAGCCAGCCATGTTCAGCCATCCCGTCAATTCCCGTTTTAACTTCCCTGGTGCCATTCACCTGCTGGTCTTGCTCTGTGCGGCACTGGCGGCGCCGGTTCAGGCCGGCCAGATTTCATTGAGTGTCGCCGACATTGTCGGCCCTGCCTTTGCCGCGCGCGGCGTCAGGGTGACGCTGCCTGAAGATGGCTCGGCGCAATTCGACATCGGTGAATTGCGCGTAGCGCAGCAAGTCTGGCGCAAGGTCCATCTGCGTTGCGCCGAATTCTCGCTGACCTCCGAACGCATCGCATGCGGCCACGGCAGGCTGGATCCGGTACCGGGATTGCAGCTCGGTTTCAGTTATGGCTTTGATACCAAACATCTGGAGTTGAATCTTTCCGGCTCGGGCGAATCATGGCAGGTGAGCGGCGATTTTCGCGGCAAGTCGTGGCAGGCGACAGCGAGATTGCACAATGCGCAAGCCATGCGCCTGGCGACCCTGTTGCCGGCTGCCTGGCCTGCGCTCTCGCAAGGGACGTTGAATGGCGGGCTGGAAATCGGCGGGGGCGGGTCGGGCCTGAATCGGGCCAGCGCCGATCTGCAACTGGCCGATCTGGCGTTTGCGGATGCCAGCGGCCTGCATGCCGCCGAGAAACTCGCGGGCAAGCTGCAACTGGATGCGACCCGCACAGGCGATCGATGGGATTGGCGCGGCGCGGTCGACTGGCGAAAAGGCGAGCTGTTCTGGCAGCCTTTGTATCTGCATGGCGGCTATAAGCTGCAGGCTGCCGGCAAGTTGCAGGGCGATCTGCTTGCAGGTGCAGCAGGCCGAGTTCGATCTTGCCGTTGCGGGCAAGGTTGAACTGGCCGCACAGATGGATATCGGCAAGAAGAGATTGCTCGATGCCACGTTGCACGGCAACGATCTTGACCTGGCGCAGCTGTTCGGCGATTTCGCGCGGCCATTCCTGGGCGAGGGTATGCTGTCTGCGCTGGCGATGTCCGGGCGCGCCGATGTCGACTGGAACTATCTTGATGGCGCAACGCGCAACCTGGCCGTGAAATTGCATGGCGTCGACCTGGTGGACGGGCAGAAGCGTTTTCTGCTCAAGGGGGTGGATGCCGATATCCCGTGGCATGCCGATGCACCGTCGCAGGCGGCGGTGTCGTTCAGCGCCGGGAAGTTGTGGAACGTGGCGATCGGCGCCAGCGCGTTCAAGGTGGCCATGAAAGGCCTGGAATTCAACGTACCCAGTGCGTCGCTACCGGTGTTTGACGGCAATTTCGAGTTGCGCGACCTGGCCCTGCGCAAGCAGGGCGAGGAATGGCAGTGGGATTTCTCAGCCGTGCTATCGCCGGTTTCGATGGAGAAGTTCAGTGCCGCGCTGGGCTGGACCGAGATGCATGGCGCGCTGGCGGCAACCATCCCGAAGATCAGCTACCGCGACAAGCTGCTCAAGGTGGACGGCAAGCTGCAGTTCTTCGTGTTCGACGGGCTGGTGGAAGCCGACCAGATCCGGCTGCTCGATCCGTTCGGCCGCGTGCCGCACTTTTCCGGTGACATCGACATGCGCGGACTCGACCTCGACCTGCTCACGCGCACGTTCTCCTTCGGCAACATGCAGGGACGCATCGATGTCAACGTGAACGACCTCGAACTGGACAACTGGCTGCCGGTGCGTTTCGACGCCAGGCTGGCAAGCAGTCCCGGCTCCTACCCCAAAAAGATCAGCCAGAAGGCGGTAGAGAACATTTCCTCGCTCGGCGGTGCGGGCGGCGCTGCGGCGCTGCAGCGCAGTTTCATGCGCATCTTCGAGAACTTCGGCTACGACCGCATCGGGCTCAGCTGCGTGCTGCGCAATGGCGTGTGCAGGATGGACGGTATCGAGCCCAGCGGCAGCGGCTATGTGATCGTCAAGGGCGGCGGCATACCGGCGATCAACGTCATCGGATACAATCACACGGTGGGCTGGAACGAATTGCTGGGCCGGCTGAAGCGGGTGATGCAGAAGAACGTCAAGGCAGTGGTCAAATGACAATGAGTCACAAAGGAGTCACGATGAACAAACTATGGATCGCATTACCCGTCGCAGGCATCGCATTGTCCGCCTGCGTCACCATCAACATCTATTTCCCCGCGGCAGCTGCGGAAAAGGCGGCGGACAAGATCATCGACGAAGTGTGGCAACTGCAGCCGGCCAAGCCTGCTGCCACCGACACCAAACAGGAGGAGGCAAAATGACACAGCTGATCAGGTTCTGGTTCATGTTACTGGCGTTATGCGTTTCCGCCGCTGCGCTGGCGCAGGCGGATATCGAAGTGAACACGCCGGGCGTCACGGCGATCAAGCAATCGATGCAGGCACGCTATGCACAACTGGAGGGTTTCTATGCCAGCGGCGCGGTGGGGCAGACCGCAGACGGCCTGGTCGCCCTGCGTGATGCGAATGCGGTGCCGCTGCCGTCGCGGCAGAAGGTGAACGGGCTGGTCGCGGCAGAGAATCAGGACCGCAATGCGTTGTATGCCGAGATCGCGCGCGCCAACAGCCACCCGGAATGGGAGCCGGAGATACGCAGCACCTTTGCTCAACGCTGGATCGAACGCGCCCAGGCGGGCTGGTGGGTGCAGTCCGGCGGCAGCTGGAAGCAGAAGTGACATGATATTCCCTCCCCCTGGCATAACCAGCGACTTGGCTGGAGTTGTTTTCCAGCCTAGTCGAATGGCTAGTAGTTCCATCAGGGGGAGGGTTAGGGTGGGGGTTGAGAGTTGGCATTTCCACCGGTTATGGCAATCCCACCGTCCTACCCCCATCCCAGGGCCCCCTCGCTTCGCTCTCCCCCACTGCAAGGGGGAAGGAGCTAAAACCAGCTGCCTTTTCGGCGGTGATTTAACTTGACTTGAATTTGCAATACGAAAAAATCCCAATGAACCCAGTACTAGTCTTTGACATCGAAACCATTCCCGACATCGCCGGGCTGCGCAGCCTGCATGAACTGGACAGCGCAGTCAGTGACAAGGAGGTGGCGGATATGGCGTTCCAGATGCGCCGCCAGAAGACCGGCAGCGATTTCCTGCAGCATCACCTGCACCGCGTTGCGGCGATCTCCTGCGTGCTGCGCGAGGGCGACAATTTCCGAGTGTGGTCGCTGGGCGAAGCCGGACGAGGACGAGGGCAGCCTGATCCAGCGCTTCTTCGACGGCATCGAAAAGTACACGCCGCAGGTGGTGTCGTGGAACGGCAGCGGCTTCGACTTCCCGGTGCTGCACTATCGCGGCCTGATCCACGGCGTGCAGTGCCCGCGCTACTGGGACATGGGCGAGGACGACCGCGAGTTCAAGTGGAACAACTACATCAGTCGCTACCACACGCGCCATCTTGACCTGATGGACCTGCTCGCGCTGTATACCGGCCGCGCCAACGCGCCGCTGGACGAGATGGCGAAACTGATCGGCTTTCCCGGCAAGCTCGGCATGGACGGCAGCAAGGTATGGGATGCATACCAGCAGGGTAAACTGAATGAAATTCGCAACTATTGCGAGACCGATGTGGTGAATACCTACCTGGTGTTCGCGCGTTTCCAGTTGATGCGCGGCCAACTCACCCGCGCGCAGTACGAGCGCGAATGCGAACTGGTGCGCAGTACGCTGGGCAAATCCGCCGAGGCGCACTGGAAGGAATTTTTGGCGCAATGGCCGGATAAAAAATAGATGCCGCAATTAATGAAATCTATGCGCCAGTACTTCGTCATTCCCGCGCAGGCGGGAATCCAGCGATCAAAAATGCATTTTGCTTAAACCCACTGGATCCCCGCCTGCGCGGGAATGACGGTAGTGAAATATTTTCAATGGCATCCATGAATCCCGTAATCATTGAATCCCTCGACCAGGAAGGCCGCGGCATCGCGCATGCCGACGGCAAGGTGATCTTTATCGAAGGCGCGCTGCCCGGCGAACTGGTCACCTATTCTGCTTATCGCAAGAAGCCCAGCTTCGAAATGGCGCAGGTGGGCGAGATACTGAAGCAGTCGTTCATGCGAGTCACCCCGAAATGCGCACATTTCGGCGTGTGCGGCGGCTGTTCGATGCAGCATCTGGAGCCGCGCGCGCAAGTCTCCGCCAAGCAGCGCATCCTCGAGGACAACCTCTGGCATATCGGCAAGGTCAGGGCCGAGACCATCCTGCCACCGATCTACGGCATGCCGTGGGGCTACCGCCAGCGCGCGCGCATATCGGTGCGCCATGTGTTGAAGAAAGGCCGCACACTGGTGGGCTTTCATGAGAGGCGCAGCAGTTTCGTGGCGGACATGCAGTACTGCGAGATCCTGCCGCCGAAGATCGCCAGGTTGTTGCCGCTGTTGGCGCATCTGATCGACGGCTTGTCGATCCGCGAGCGCCTGCCACAGATCGAAGTTGCCTGCGGTGAACTTGTCGATGTGCTGGTGCTGCGTATCATGGAACCGCTGTCGGCTGCCGACGAGGAGGCGCTGCGCGCATTCGCCGATAGTTACGACATCCAGTTCTGGCTGCAAACCAAGGGGCCGGAAACGGTGCGTCCCTTCCATCCAGTCGAAGCGCCCGCACTCACTTATTCCCTGCCCGAGTTTGGCATCGAGATGCCGTTTTCTCCGGTCGAATTCACCCAGGTCAACCACACGCTCAACCGCTTGATGGTGCATCGCGCGCTGCGCCTGCTCGATCCCCGGCCGAATGAGTACATCGCCGATTTCTTTTGCGGCCTCGGCAACTTTACATTACCGATCGCGAGGAGTGGTGCTCAGGTACTCGGTATCGAAGGCAGCGACGCACTGGTCAAGCGTGCGATGCAGAACGCGGCGCACAACGGTTTGTCGGCCAACACGGAATTTCAGGCAATGAACCTGTTTGAAATGGACGAGCCATCACTGGCTGTTCTGGGCGAATTCGATAAATGGCTGGTCGATCCGCCGCGCGATGGCGCGATCGGGCTGATGAATGCGATAGGCAGCCATGCGCCGCAGCGCATCGTGTACGTGAGTTGCAACCCGGCCACGCTGGCGCGCGACGCGCAGCTGCTGGTGCAGGTAAAGGGCTATGTGCTCAAGGCGGCGGGGGTGATGAACATGTTTCCGCAGACCTCGCATGTGGAATCCATCGCGGTGTTCGATAAGGAATAAGTCGCCGCGGCAGAGTTGATGAAACCGGAGAAACGATCATGAAACGTTACGATGACCTGGTTGCCGACGCGCTCACGCGCGTCAAGGAGATCATGCCGTGGGATCTGAACAAACGGCTCGCAGCGGGCGAAGCACCCATGCTGCTCGATGTACGCGAACCGGCAGAGTTTGCCGCCCTGCGTATCCCCGGTTCGATCAATGTGCCGCGCGGCGTACTGGAGCAGTCATGCGAGTGGGATTACGACGAAACCGTGCCGCAACTGGTCGCCGACCGCGAGCAGGAGATCGTGCTGGTCTGCCGCTCGGGCAAGCGTTCGGCGCTTGCCGCTGACGTGATGTTGCTGATGGGCTACCGCAACGTTTGCTCGCTCGGGACCGGCGTGCGCGGCTGGAATGATTTCGAGCAGCCGTTGGTGGATGACGCGGGCAACGCGGTGGATGGCGATGCGGCGGAACAACAACTAGCACCGCGTTTGCGCCCGGAGCAGCTCAAACCCAGGACCTCATGAGCAGCAGGCAAAATAAAAGGCGGCCAGATTGGCCGCCTTCTTCTTGCAGAAATAAAACCTTAATCCCGGTCGCCGCTGAACGCCATCAGCAGGCTGAGCAGGTTGATGAACAGGTTGTAGATGTCCAGGTACAGGCTCAGCGTCGCCATCACGTAGTTGGTTTCCCCGCCGTTCACGATGCGACTGACGTCGAACAGGATGTAGGCGGAGAAGATCATCACGGCGATCGCGGAGATGGTCAGCGCCAGTGCGGGCAACTGGAAGAACATGTTGGCCAGCGAGGCGACGATCAACAGGATCAGTCCGATGAACAGGAACTTGCCCATGAAGCCGAAATCCCTCTTGGTAACGGTGGCGATAGTGGCCAGCGAGAAAAAGATGATACCGGTGCCGCCTGCGGCCAGCCCGATCAATGTCGCGCCGTTCTTCAGGTGCAGGGCGACCTGCAGGATGGGCCCCAGAAAGATACCGGCCAGGAGCGTGAAACCAAGCAGCGCGACCACACCCCAGACGCTGTTGCGCAGGGCGGTGACGCCGAACATCGCACCCATCATCGCGCCGAACATCAGCAGCGAGAACATCACCGGATGCTGCGCCATGAAGGCGAAGTTGATACTGGTGCCGATGAACGCGCCGATCACGGTCGGGATCATGGTCAGCGACAGCATCATGTAGGTGTTGCGCAATACCTTGTTCTGCTCAAGCGCGAGCGAGCCGGACGGGGTTGCGGGAAGGTAATTCGATTGCATGCTTTTCTCCAGATGAATTAACAACGACACGCCTAAGACTACAGAATAGGGGTAAAAGTTGCAATCGATGTTGCAAAACATTTGTTCATCAAGGTTATACTTGTCATATAAAGCCAAATATTTAATTAAAAATCAGAAATGCATGGATCGTCCCGTTCATTCAGGCATCTTTCCTTCGGTGGTGACGGTCATGTTTTCTGGCTGGCCATAGGAGTGACGAATCGGATTACTGCATGCCGAGGTGGTCATGCAAATGACATTTCGGTTATCATGGCGCCCCTTCGGAAGCTTGGCAGAGCGGTTGAATGCACCGGTCTTGAAAACCGGCAACGACGCAAGTCGTTCGTGAGTTCGAATCTCACAGCTTCCGCCAGAACACGTTCTTAATCGTCTAATAGTCTCAGGTAATCTCTTAAACCCGCACTGCATATAGCTTTAGCGGGTTTTTTGTTGCCCAGGCGGTATCAGCCAATCTCATTAAAGCTTGCATTATTTGTAGGAATAAATCAGACTTATACCGACACAAAAAGTGGTTTATACCTACAGGGGGTGAATCATGGCACTAACAGAACTTGAGATTAAGAAGGCAAAGCCAACGGATAAGCACAAAAAACTATTTGACGGTGGCGGCTTGTACTTGATGGTGCATACAAACGGAAGCAAGTATTGGCGAATGGATTATCGCTTCAATGGCAAACAAAAAACCTTATCACTAGGCGTATATCCAGACGTAAGACTGGCTGAAGCGCGGGAACGGCGCGAACAGGCGCGCAAGCTACTGGCCAACGGTGGTGACCCAAGCGCAATCAAGCAAGCAGCAAAGCAGGCACAACAAAAAATATCGCAGGTTGCGGCTGACAATTTCAGAAACCTTGCCACTGAGTTTCACAAAGTTAAATCCCCGATGTGGACACCCGGACACGCCAAGCAGTGGATGGCCAACCTGGAAAAATATGCCATGCCTTCCATCGGCAATCGCCCGATTACTGACATTGAGCCGATGGACATTATCCAGATCATGCGCGGCATGGAGGCGTTAGGCATCCATGAAACACGGGATCGGTTGCTGCAAACCGTCGGTGCAGTGTTCAAGTATGCGATGGCAACAGGTCGCGCAAAGCACAACCCGGCGGATATTCGTATCGCACTAGCTGAACGCCCAAAGGTGGAACACTTCCCCTGCATAACCACGGCGGAAATTCCTGCATTCCTGCGAACTGTGTCGGCATATCAAAACAAGGACAAGGTTTCTCCGATTGCCATAACTGCATTCCGCCTGTTGATGCTGACGGCGATACGCATCGACAAGGAAGAGAAACGGGCGTGAACCTGTTTTTGCACATCACGCCATAGTCTGCTTGGGTATCTGCATGGGCGCCGACATTCATACTGGGAAACCAGATAATCAGCAGAGGAATATTTGTAGTAAGAGTAAGCAAGCAGTGAGTCTAAACAATAATCTATGACGGGAGCACCAGGAAGGTGTCTGATTTATTTTGTGAAATGTCCAGACAAGCAATCAAAGGGAATAAACATGTTGCGAAATATTACATTGCTCACTGTTCTATTTTTTCTTGCCGCCTGCAATACCGTTGAAGCTCGCAACTCAGTGCTTACGACTGGTAGCTGCTGCCAGAGGGCTATAAGTTGAAACAATCGACGAAACAACTCGAACGTGTCTGCGCTTAAAGGGAAAACCATTGCTCTGGTGACCTCGACCAATTTCAACAACTATCTAAAGGATTGGCAGGATCATTATGAAAAAGGTATCCAACAAAAATAATGGCACAACCGGAGCCGTTTTGGGCACACTTTTATTGGCCATGGTCAATCCAACGGGAGCCGCCAACTTTGCTCAATCCTACTCTTCCGGGAGGGAAATGGCTAAGCAAGGCGAGCCCGGAGTTCTGCCAAGCCTCGGATCCGCGTAATGTTGTGGATCGCGTAATAGCCGCCGTTACAACTCATATTTCAAGGAGGTAAAGCCAGCCGCGGACTTCGCTGAAGCGAGAGACTTGAATGCCGATTAACATTCTGCTTGTGGATTACTACTGCCTCCTTTAACCAAAATGGGAATGTGTACATGGCACGCGAGGCGGCCTTCCCACTTGCTTGATGGTTCATTGAATTCACCTATTTGACTCGGAAGGAAAGGCCGATGTAGATCGTGAAGGCGGCTTGTTGTCTAAGGTGCGCAAGGGGCGTAATTGATGGGACTATCCGCACCATGGCTAAGGGACTTGATATCACGACCAACCATATGATTGGCGGATTTCTGGATAAAAGCTTGGGCATGAATGCCCCCTTATGACAATTATCCGACTCATTATTTAACGTTTAGCGGATTGAGTTGGGCTTCATACCAATAGGTTTAGAGAAGCTGTTAGCTCCCCATATATTGAATCTATTTCTGAGGGACGCAATGGTGACCGCAATTTGCAGATATCAGTTTGCAAACATCCCTTTCTAGTGGAGGAAACAACATGGTTACGTCATATTTTGCGCAAGATAGAAAGCCAAGTCTATCTAATTGCATGGTTAAGGCAATTATAACTATATTGTTACTGCTAACGACGACACTATACTTCATGCAAAACCCTGCTAATTGTGACGACGATCTAACTGAAGATCAACGTACGCAACTGGAATTTTGTTCAGCACATGTAGTCTGTAACGGCTTAGTCCAGCTTTTGTATAGTTGCATTAAGCTGAAAAGTTTTTTGTCTCACCTTGGGGAACAGACAGTTCAGCTAGTTTGACGGATCAGCAAGTTGAAGATGCGCTGGAAGAAGAGGGAGTTCCACCATCCCGGCAATTTCTCGCCATATTGCACGACTGATTTTGATGCATCGCCAAATGTGTTGAAAACCTCTCAGGCGGAACTGAAAGACACCCCAGCGCTCAAAGAACAGGCGGATGAAATTTCTGCAACACCTGACAGATATGTATATTGGTATCTCGAAGTCCTGAACAATCAGGACTTGTGATAGCCAAGCAAAGCCTTGGCACCTGCGAACAAGCCACCAGTGAGACCTCCACTTACTCATACGCAGAGGCTGAACAGTTCTGCGAACACACTAAATCTGCCATCGCATTGTGTATTCGCCAAAAAGAAGATTACGACTTAGAGCGTGCCAAGTTGCAACGTTTGGTTGACAGCGGAGAGCTAACAAACACGGTTTACCAGAGATTGGCAAGCAAGTTAGTTCCTGAATGTGAGACAACGTTACCTTCTGGCGGCAAAACTCCCGACGAAGCCTTGGCTGATTACCAGAGGATACGGAGCAATACAGACAAATCTGAGGAGATAACGAAAGAAAAGGCGCAAGAGATGACTGATCCCTGCACTGCGGCCAAATATGATCCTGATCATGCTGCAGATTATGCCCAAGCATGCAAGCAAATGAAACAAGCCCAAAAACAGGAAGAAATCTTGCGAGAATCTACGGATGAAGCCGCTAACGGCAGCAAAGAAGACGGCCAGCATGTTACTGGCGTTGATTCTGGCAATAAAAAAACCAACACTGAAAATAGCGAAGATCAAAAAGACGATGGGCTTATTTCACTCCCGCGCCGGGGTAATTCGGACGGGAAGCAACTGCTCAGTGACTCGCTAAATTCCATTGCGGACGAAAAACAAGCGCGTGAAAGTGAGGAGCGTGCAACGCCAAGACCGTGAGCGTCGCGAACAACAGCAGGCGAACCTAGCCTCGTCTTCGTCAAGTTATTCCAATGGTTCAACTGAAGGAAGAAGCACCCAAGGAAATCACAGGAAAAACGAAATATGCAAGACAAATTTCAAAAATGCATTCGTGAAATTCCGGCAAGCAGAAAGTTGTAATTGTCATTTTCGTCCAAAATAATTCACATTATTATGAGTTTTCTTTTTTATATCATTTATTACCGATGGTAGATCAGATTATGGACGGCAATGGACCTGATCATTTCAAGGCGCACTGATTTGACCCTGGATATTGGAGTCGTTCAATCGAGATGATTTGGAAAGAGATTGTTGGTGATGACCCTGGTAATATAGATGGGTTTGCTGGTTTACTTCAATGGGCGGACTCGTCCGACATAGATGCCATTTCCAGGATAGAGTTACAGAATTCAGATATTTTAGAAAAACGAGCTATGGAATTTCACAGAGTAAGTCAGAAAAATTCTGATAATAGCACAATAGCTCTAATCATGACGCTCAAAGCTGGATTGCACCGTCTACGTGGTTGTTTAGCTAGTAAAGATGGCGCGCCTTCAGTACAAGTGGAGTTTTTGCTGTCAGGGCCGTATGCATATTGACATCCGTGAAATAAGGTATCTGATTTATTTTCCGACCACAGCAGGCGCCAACCTGATATTCGCGACAGTCCGATTGCGAATACTTACCTGACCCGCCTCAGCAGCTTCCGCTCCAGATCATCCGATGCATCTATTGATGCCACCATGTCTTTGGCGGCGTTCATCAGCCGGTTGAGGTCGCGGAGGGGAATGTCACTGGCGTTCTGGAATACGATCATCGAGTTGAAATCAATGTTCGAACCATTCAGGTGCTGCAGAATCAATAGGGTCAGACTCACTGCTGTCCCACAAGTAGCAAATAGAAATGGCCTGAATTTCCGAAGGAATTTACAATGGATGTACCACCAAACACTGTAAAACCAAGGAGATTCAAGCCATGGCACATCATAATACGATTTTTGCGCAACTGCTTAAATTCCTGCCGAGACATGAATTCGAACAGCTTGCCAAACAGCACCACCAAGGCGGTGCATTGCGAACAACCAGTCGTTGGTCCCAGTTCGTTGCGCTGATGGTCGGGCAATTGGCCGGGCGGCAAAGTTTGCGAGATATCGAGTCCAATATGAAAGTACAGGCTCAACGGCTCTATCATTTGGGTGCGCAGGCAATCGCGCGCTCGAGCCTATCTCGACTCAATGAGCAGCAGCCCTATAGTCTCTACGAAGCTTTGTTCGCCAAGCTCTATGCGCGCTGCCACAATCGGGCGCCCCAACATGGTTTTCGTTTCAAGAACCCGCTCTACTCACTTGATGCATCGCTGATCGACCTGTCATTGCAAGTGTTTCCCTGGGCACACTATGCGCAGGGAAAGGCGGCGATGAAATTACATTTTGGCCTGGATCATGCCGGCTTTCTACCGGCATTCGCTACCATTACTGAAGGTATAACTGCGGATATAGAAATCGGCAGGGCGTTGCGATTTGCCAAAGGTAGCGTGGTCGTATTCGACAAAGGGTACGTGGACTATCGCTGGTTCAGGCAATTGAACCAGAACGGTATTTTCTTTGTGACACGTATTCGCAAGAACGCCATCTGGCAAGTGATCGAGCGACGAGAAGTAGACCGCCGCACGGGGCTGACGTCTGACCAGACGATCGAGCTCACTGGGGTCAAGCCAATGAAGCTTGGTTTGCCTCCATTACGGCGCATCGGTTACCGCGATCCAGAAACGGGTAAGCACTATGAGTTCCTTACCAATCATTTTGGTTTCAGCGCGAAGACGATTGCTGAGATATATAAGCAGCGCTGGCAGGTTGAATTGTTTTTCAAATGGATTAAGCAGAATTTAAAGATCAAAAGCTTTATTGGTCAAAGCAAGAATGCAGTCCTGACGCAAATCTGGATTGCGCTATGCATGTATTTGCTACTGGCCTTCATCAAGTTCAGCGCCAAACTCGGCTGGTCGATGCAAGCCATGCTGCGCTTACTACAACTGAATTTGTTTATGCGCCGCGATTTGATTGGGCTGTTACGAGGTGATCCACCTGAGCGATATCCTCTCGCAGATCGGCAATTATGTTTGATTTGAAATTCTGTGGGACAGCAGTGAGTCTGACTCCGTTGATTCAATTTGGCAATCAAGCTTCCAATTTTGGATTCATTTCGATTAGATGTTGAGCCACAATGTCTGCGTCCAAATCAGACCAAGTGTGGTTGTTTTTAAGCAAGTCATCAACACCAGCTCTGATTTGAGCGTAGCTCGGTTTCTTAATATATTCGTCAACCGCATGGCCGAGGAATTGGTCTCGGCTTGCGGCGGCATTATGAATTTTTCACTATCCGGCCTGATCTTGAATCAGCCCGGCGCTGCAGATCTGCGCCGCATGGTGGCGGAAGCGGCAGCAACCACCGCAGGCAAGGGATCGTCCAGCGGGGGGAACATGCGCATTGAGTGCCGTGATGGATCCTGTTTGCAGTTTTATATAACGCCTTTGTCGCGGCGGCGCATTGAGTTTGTTCGTAGCGCGCCTTCTGCCTGCGCAGCGATTTTCATCTCCCGGCCAGGCAGTTTGCAATTGTCCTGGCGCAAGGTCGCGCTCTACCACGGCCTGACCCAGGCGGAGGCAAAACTCGCTATCCAGCTGGCCAACGGAAAAAGCCTGGAAGAATCCGCCGAATCCCTGCACGTCTCCATTCATACTGTGCGCACTCACCTTAAATCGATCTTCTCCAAAACCGGCGCCAAGCGCCAGTCCGAACTGGTGGCGCAACTGCTGCAAGGGGTGCTGGCGCAATGTCATGACGGAGAACACGAGTCATGAGCCATTCCCTGATTTTGCCCGATGGGCGCAAGCTGAGTTTTGCGGAATACGGTGCCGCAGATGGCAGGCCGGTGTTGTTCTGCCATGGAGCGCCTGGCTCGCGCTGGCAGGTGCTGCCGGGCATGGCGGAAATTGCCGAAAATCAGGGGCTGCATCTGATTGTCCCGGAGCGGCCTGGATATGGCCTGTCTGATGCTCTACCGGGACGCACCCTGACCGACTGGGCCGGGGATGCGGCCGCATTGATGGATTATCTCGGTATACCGCAGTTCGGCGTGCTGGGTTATTCCCTGGGCGGCGCGTATGCGCTGGCTTGCGCAAGTGCCCTGCCGGAGCGGGTGAGCGGTGTCACACTGGGGGCAAGCATGGCGCCAAATATTTTTACGCCGGAGGTGGCGGATGTGATGCTTCCATTGACGACACAGACATTGACCGCCGCGCGCGATGCGCCGGAAGCGCTGGCGCAATCTCTGGGTGCTTACGCAGCCAATCCCGGTCAACTGCTGGATACGATAGCCGCATCGCTGCCGGCCACGGATCAGGCAGTCCTGGTAAATTCCGAAGTCAGGAATGGCTATCTGCGCGATTTCGAGGAAACCTTGCGCAACTGCGAGCACTCGATCGTAAGGGATTTTTGTGCTCGTAATCCGCGACTGGGGATTCCCGCTGGAAAGTATCGAGACCGGCGTATCGCTATGGCATGGGCGCAATGACGTCAACGTGCCGCCCGCGATGTCGGAATACCTGGCACAGCGGTTGCCAACCAGCCGGTTGCACATGGTTCCGGATGCGGGGCATTTTTTCCTGTTTTCACATTGGACAGAAATTCTCGAAGACGTGTGAATACTCCCGTACAGTAGTCTGAATGAAGCGTAGCAGAATCCGGGTCGAGGTTGATGCCAGACATTTCCAGATTTCGTCTGCGCGGCTATGGCAAATTATGCTGGGCTTCCGTAGTGGAAAGCGAGGAAATTCTTCCCGCCGACTTCAAGAGTTTCTGCCTCCCCTTCAGGCTGCAGTAACAGACATGCGTTGATTGATTGTCCATGGCTTGGCGGGACAACCAGTCTCAGCCTGGCAAGGCCTTTTCCGCGCGCGACTTTGAAAATTTCCCGCGCAATTTCTGCAAGTAGCAGCTCATGGGACAGGACTTCGGATAGTGTGACGCAGACATGACCATAATCGCGCACCGCATCTGAGTATTCCTCATCCACCAGGCTCGCAATTCCCACCTTTTCCCCGTCCCTGTCTATCACATCAAAAAAGAACACCGGCGAGCCGGAATCCCTCATGCGCCTTATGGATACATTCTGAACTGTAAGTTCGCTCGCCTCCATATCTGGAAGAAGAGCCATTGTTTCGTTTATTTCTGGATTCCTCAGGAAATTTCCACTCATTATGGTCATTTGTTTTCCCCTGATAAAAATACTTTTCTTGCCTGGCAGAGTAAGCCGCGCCGTATTTTGGCGTTGACTTGATGAGCTTGTTATGTGTGGCGATCTATTTTTCGGCAGGTAGGCCATACATGATGTTTCCGCGAACGGGACGTGAGAGAAACGTTCTCTGCAATAGGTTAGTTGAAAACGGTGCACTTCGATTCCACGGCAATAGCTGAACTGAGGTCATTATTTATACCACGAGTTGTGAGAGGATTTTATCCTTAAACCACTCGAAGAAGGAGTGACCTGCTCCCCAATTTTAGAGCAAGCCAGATTTAGTAATGTCGGCTATTGCGTAGAAAATTGACCAAGACAAACTAGTGTAAGAAGGTCTGCTATGGCCGGATGCTGTTGAAAAACTCGTTGTTAAAACCCTCGTGGTGTTCTGAAATTCGTGAGGCGAGAACGTTATCACCCTTTCGGGTGGCTTCGCCAGTCTGTGACAACACCCTCGCAAGTGCGCAAGCATTTGTGGCCGTTAGACGCCGATAATCGTAGTGAACATGGAAAGATAATGGGCCTGCGTCGAATAAAGTCCTGGACATGTCTTTAGCATTCATTTGTTAGAATAAACTTCAATCCAAACTTGGAGGCCGACATGTTAAGCATAGAAAATCTGACACGCACGGAGAAGTTACGCATGATGGATGTGATTTGGGATGATCTGTCGCGTGATTCGGAAACTTTCGCATCTCCGGCATGGCATGCGCAAGCGCTAAAGGATGCTGAGCGCGCCCTTGCTGAAAACCAGACACATTTTGTTCCTTGGGATGCCGCCAAGAAGATGCTGCGCGACAGCTAGCGTAGGGCGCAATCGTTATTGCGCCAAATGAAAATATCTGGTGCAATGCGAATCAATGCAGGAGACAAAAATGGGAAAACACGAAATTATTGATATGGCACTGCAATTAAATGCGGCAGAGCGCTATGAGGTTGCAGAGAAAATCATGCAAAGCCTGGATAAGTCTGACCCTGAAATTGACAGGGTCTGGGCGGAGGAGGCATTGCACAGGGCGCGGGCGTGTGATGCGGGGCGCATGAAAACGTTTTCATTCGAGGAAGTCTTCGGCGACAAGTAATGCGGATTCGATTTGCTGAAGCCGCGAATGATGAATTGAACGATGCCTGCGATTGGTTTGAGCGGCAACAATCTGGGTTGGGGGAACGTTTCAGGGGTGATGTGCGTGAGGCTACACTCCTAATTGCCAAGACACCGTTGTTGTTCCCGCTTGAGTTGGAAGACGTGCGGCGGTATGTGATGAATCGGTTTTCTTATATCTTGCGATATGTGTTGCGAGGTGATGAGGTCTGGATTTTGGCGGTTTCTCACCAACATCGTCGTCCAGATTACTGGGTAGAACGTCTCTAGCAAGTAGCCTGGATGAAGCGCAGCGTAATCCGGGACCACTGCTTCATTTCAAATATTTGTAGCTAGCGTAGAGCACAATCGTTATTGCGCCGATTCATTTATGCAACCAACAGATCTTCAACCTTGCGGATGTAAGGCACTTCCCCTGATTCCAGATCGCCCAGCAAGTCCTTCAGGTTTTCGGCAAGCTCTTCTTTTTGCGTTCCTTGGGTTTGATAGTCCGGGTATTCATTCAGGAAGCCGATAAAAAACTCGCCGTCCTTCCAATAGGTGAATTTTACTGTTCGCATAATCGGTCTCCTTAATGGTGGCAATATTATGCGTTTTTTCGTTAGAAGCAAAACGTGAATTTAAGGGGCGAGGCAGAATTTAAGGGGTCGAGTCCGGATTAAATTCGCGAGTCAAAACATCTGTTCAATCCACTTTGATTATTGGCAACCTGGCATTACGCCTTATACAAAAAAACTCTTTTGTTGTAAAAATGCAACCGTAAAAATGCCCTATAGTTTCGTATAGTGCTGCAATGAATTTACGCATTGATAACGTCTTGACAACGCCTTAACGCCTGCTTCATAAAGCCTTCACGCCACCTGTTTTGGCGAATGGAGGCAACATGTTTTCACCTCACGATAAGCGACACAAAAAGGACACGCCTGACACGGAATCGCCCGCAGCCGCGCGACCGCCCGCCCGTACGCGCGCGCAGCGCGTGGCGGACGGACGGGCGCGCGGCGAGGACGTTCAGGGTACGCCGCCCAGTAACACAGTACCCGGAAATTACAATCCGGAAACTTTCATGGCGCTTCGCTATGGAATAGATAGCCTGTATGTGTCCTATCCCGGCGTGCTTTCCGAGGACTGGGATCACAAGTTGTCCGATCTGAAAGACCTGGCTCAATCGGACAACGAAATCGAACAAGCCTTGGCGCAGGTGGTGATCGGTGATCATATTTTCGAAGTTCGCGACAGAGGGCGAGGCAAATTTGCTTATGTGCTGGTGGATAACTGCTACCACATGCAAGCCAGCAATAAAAATTCCAAGGCTTTACCATTGGCCTACGTGCAGATTTCCAGCGAATACCTTGCCTCTGTCGGAGTTGAACAGGCCGAACAATCGCTGCGCTATATCGTCAACACGCTGGGGCTGGTGAACGAACCCGCCAACATCAGCCGGGTTGACCTGTTCGTGGATTTCACTGCCGACTTGCGCATGGATACTTTCAATCCGTTGCGGGATTGGGTCACCCGCACGCAAAGCATTGATCTGCATTATCGCTACAAGCAATTCTCCGGCTGGAGTTTCGGCATGGGCGGCAACATCGGTGCACGCCTCTACGACAAACGACTGGAGATCGAAAAGAAGTCGCGCAAGTATTACCTCTTTGAATTGTGGCTGGCCGCCGGCTGGGACACGTCCAGGCAAGTCTGGCGCATGGAATTCGAGGCGAAGCGTGAAGTGCTGAAAGAATTTGGTATTCGTAAACTGGATAACCTGCTGCAACTGCAAACCGCACTATGGATTTATCTCACCCAGGACTGGCTGCGCCTTGCCGTGCCAGCGCCAAGCGACAGGAATCAATCACGCTGGCCGACCCATCCGCTGTGGGATCAGATCTGCCAGGTATTCGATCAGGGCATCGAACAGCCAACGCTGCAGCGGTTCACGCCGGCGCGCTTGCCGACCGATGAGCGCCTGTTCGTGCATGGGCTGGGCGGGCTGACTTCGTTCATGGCTGCGCGCGGCATCGAGGATATCGGCGAAGGCTTTGGTGAGTATATCCATCAGGCGACGGAATTTCACAATGCGCGCTCCGGCCTGAAAAAGATGGGACTGGAGCTATATGTCGGCTACAAGGTGAGAGGCAAGAATCGCCGCTACAACACCAAAAACAACCGCCAGAACCTGCCGAGTGACAAGCTGGCGGTCGCGGATACAGGCCGACGCCTATCAACAGGCCAAGGATGGGGACGATGAATGAGTGCGGCTACAACGACCAGGAAGTAAATGATGCAATCTGATTTACTACAAAGCGCACCCGCGCCTGTTCAACAACCCCAGGTTGTTGACTACCTCATCCCACGCAAGACCGTTGAAAAATTGTCCGGCCTGAGCAGGGCAACAATCTACCGCTTGATCAAATCCGGAAAATTTCCGCGCCCATTATCCATCGGTACCGGCGCAGTGCGCTGGCGGCAATCCGACGTGATTGCCTGGCAACAGTCGCTTAGCCCAAGTTCCGGCGGCTGAGAATTGCGGGCAGGCAAACTGGATTGGAGCAACTGGCTCAAGGACGCCGGAAAGCAGGGCAGGATTGGCACGCCTTGGATATAATGGCGGACAGCTTGCAAGGATGCCGCATTCCGGGATTACGCGATAATAGCTTGCTAAGATCCGGACCTACATGTCATTTGTTGGTATATTTGTTGGTATATTCTGAAATCAATAAACGTGAAACAAGCAACGGCGCTGCTTCCCGGCGACTTTTCGACGGACACAGCTCCGCCAGAACACGTTTTTATATAGTTTCAGGTACCGTAGCCTCTTGTCCCGGCCGGGACAGTAAAAAGCAGGAACATCCCTGCCACCCAGTGAAAAGTTGATCGAATGCCCGAGCCAGCCCAAATCGGAATGAATGCGGGAAATGCAATGAATACCTGGCGGTTGGCACCCAAGCCCCTGCATCTTTCTGCCGGCGAGCTGCACCTGTGGCGGGCAGATACGATGGCATTTTCAATGCATGAAAAGATGCTGACAGCCCTGCTGTCGAAAGCGGAGCTTGAGAAGGCCGACCGCTTCATGCAAAGAGCTGATCGCAGCCGCAGCATCCTGGCGCGCGCGGTATTGCGCGACATCCTCGGCCGCTACATGGATCTGGATCCGCGCAGCCTGAAGTTCCAGGTTGCCGACCATGGCAAGCCCATGCTCGACCCGGGCGTGTACGCCGATGCACCGCACTTCAGCGTTTCCCATTCCGGCAAGACCGTGCTGTTTGCCTTTGCTCGTGGGCACGATGTGGGCGTGGACGTGGAAGCGATCCGCAGCAATCTGGATGTGAATGAAATTGCGCAACGCTTCTTCGCGCAGAGCGAGATCGACGCATTGATGGCGCTGCCAGAGGAATCCCGCCTGCCTGCATTTTTTGACGGATGGACCAGAAAAGAGGCTTATCTGAAGGGCAGGGCCGAAGGAGTGGCATCCGGATTGAGCCGGTTTGCGGTGACCCTGACGCCCGGCAAACCTGCATGTTTGCTCGGCGATGAGCGTTATCCGGAGGAAGTGGCATCGTGGTGCCTGCATGATGTTCAGCTGGGCTCGGGCTATGCAGCCGCAGCCGCTGTCCGTTGCCAGGGTATGCTCACACGTTACTGGATCTGGTAAGCGCCTCGGCTGCCGTCCCGGATCGTTGCAATCCTGCCGACTCTGGCTGGCGGATATACTCCGTTGAAGTTTGGTAGAATGTTCCATCTGGTGCGAAATTTGTTGCAAAGCAGGAGACCTGGTTGAAGCCGACATATGGGTAAAGCAATCAAACTATTTCAGGTATTGGCCATGGCAGCAAGCCTGTCGATGGTTGCCGCCAAGGCGATGGCGGTGGATCTTATCGACGGGCTGCAGGCATACCATGAAGGCAACTATGTTTTCGCACTGGATATCTTCAAGGAACTTTCGCTGAATGGTGATGCAGCCGCCCAATTCTGGGTTGGGGAGATGTATGCCAATGGTCAGGGGGTCCAGCAGGACCTCAAGCAGGCTTTCAATTGGTTTCTGAGGGCAGCTTCACTAGATGAGCCGCGGGCTCAATATGCCGTTGCGGAGGCCTATGACCTGGGTCGAGGCGTCGCCCAGAATGGCAAACGCGCCGCATCCTGGTATCTGACCGCGGCCGAACACGGCAATGCCCGGGCGGCGTATGCGATCGGTTTGAGATATGCCAAGGGAATCGACATGCCAATGGACCTGGTGCAGGCGTACAAGTGGTTTACCCAGGCAGGCGATATCGGTGCCGGAAGCAAGGCTTGGGTCGAACAGAAAATGACGCCTTCCCAACTGGAGAAAGCCAGGGCGCTGGAACAGGAATGGCTGGAAAGATACCAGTGAATGGGATTCCGCTATATGGTGCCGTAATCATGGTTAACTTCGCAAGCAATGAAGTTCCGTCTTGACAGGATCGGGAGCGCACTGCGAATGATCGGCCAGCAGATGGATCCGACATGAAACCCTCATATAAATCCGCTTTGCTCAGATCGCTTTGGGCGCTGGTATTGTTTGCGTTCTGCTCGGCAGCGCAGGCGGATATGCAGCAGGGTGTCACCGCATACAACCAGGGCGATTTCAAAAGCGCCCTGGAACAGTTCTCTGTGCTGGCAAAAAATGGTGACCAGGAAGCACAGTTCCTTGTGGGCGTGATGTATTACACGGGTCAGGGAGTGACGAAGGATGCGGGCGCGGCAGCTACCTGGTATCGCAAGGCGGCTGAGCAGGGGTACATGCAGGCACAGCATAATCTTGGCGTGATGTACGAGATGGGCGAAGGCGTTACCCAGGACTATCAGGCGGCAATCGGCTGGTATCGCAAGGCGGCTGAGCAGGGATATGTGCAATCGCAGAACAGTCTGGGAGTACTGTATAGCCAGGGATTGGGCGTGCCAAAGGATTATGCCCAGGCAGCAGAGTGGTATCGCAAGGCAGCGCTGCTCGGATATGCCGATTCACAGCGCAATCTTGGTTTGCTTTACAACCTGGGATATGGCGTGGCGAAGGATTATGCCCAGGCAGCAGAGTGGTATCGCAAGGCAGCCCGGCAGGGGGACGCGGAGGCACAGAACAATCTTGGCGTTCTTTATGATACCGGAGAGGGCGTACCTCGTGACTACGAGCAGGCTGCAGAGTGGTATCGCATGGCGGCAGAGCAGGGCTATGCCAGCGCGCAGAACAATCTTGGCGTGATGTATCGCAAGGGCCGCGGCGTGGCGAAGGATTATGGCCAGGCAGCGGAATGGTACCGCAAGGCAGCAATACAGGGGAATGCCGAAGCGGGGCACAATCTGGGCCTGTTGCTGGAAATGTCGCATGCTTCAGGCAGCGGCTATGGTACGGCGATAGAATGGTACCGCAAGGCGGCCGAACTGGACGGAAACGTCGAGGCGGAAAACAATCTGGGTGTGATGTACCAGCTTGGGCATGGCGTCGAGCAGGATTTCAAGCAGGCAGCGGAATGGTTTCGCAAGGCGGCCGAGCACGGCTATGCAAAATCGCAGCTTAACCTGGGATTTATGTATTACAAGGGACAGGGTGTCGAAAAAAGCGACAGCGAGGCTGCAGCGTGGTATCGCAAGGCGGCGGAACAGGGCGATGCGGATGCGCAGTTCGATCTTGCGATGATGTATAGCCAGGGCCGGGGGGTCGAGCAGGACTACAAGCAGGCGGCGGAGTGGTTTCGCAAGGCGGCCGAGCAGGGGCAAGTCGAGGCGCAAAACAGTCTCGCTGTCCTGTATCGCCAGGGACTGGGTGTCGAGAAAGACGACAAGCAGGCGGCCAACTGGTTTTTCAAGTCGGCCAGACAGGAAGGGGCGGAAGCACAATTCAATATTGGCCAGTTGTACGAATCGGGACAGATTCTGAAACAGGATGACCAGGCGGCAGCGGCCTGGTATCGCAAGGCTGCCGAGCAGGGATTTGCCAAAGCGCAAACCAGTTTGGCCGGGATGTATATGCATGGACGCGGCGTTGAACAGGATGAAGGTGTGGCCGTGTCCTGGTATCTGAAGGCGGCGGAGCAGGGCGATGCGGTGGCGCAATACAATCTTGGCTTGATCTATGAGGCTGGCGATGTGGTTCCCGAGGATCTGGTGCAGGCGGACAAATGGTTCAACCTTGCGGTTCTGGGCGGAGAAGACAGTGCCCAGATAGGTCTTTATGCGCTGGAAGAAAAGATGTCGCCGGATGATATCAGGCAGTCGCTGACGATGGTGCAGGAATGGCTGGATGTTCACAAGTAACGAGTGTGATTCGATCTGCAACTGATAGTCGTGCAATGTCATGTTGTCCGTCATTGAGAATTTCCGTCACGGCTACAGTTATCTAACTCCCCGCTAATTGTTGGTCGCTATCTTTACAACCACGCGAACATGCGCGTGACTTGCAAGGAACGATCATCATGAAACAAAAATCCATTCTGCTGGTACCGGGCATACTTTCGGCGACTGCTGTTGAACTATCACGGGAGTACACCTGAATGAAACCCATCACACGCGAAGGCTTGATGCCACTGCTGAACAAGGTCCCGGAAGTTACGCTCTACTTCTGGATCATCAAGATCCTGTGTACCACCGTCGGCGAATCCGCCGCCGATTTCCTGAACGTCGACCTGAATTTCGGCCTGACCGCTACATCGCTGTTGATGAGCGTCCTGCTGGCCGTGATTCTGGTCCTGCAGGTGCGCAGCAAAAGATACCTGCCGTGGCTGTACTGGACTGCGGTGGTGCTGGTCAGCATCGTCGGCACCCTGATCACCGACAACCTGGTGGATAACTTCGGTGTCCCGCTGGAAACCACCACGGTCGTATTCGGCGTGGCATTGCTGGCGACGTTCGCTGCCTGGTATGCGCAGGAACGAACGCTATCCATCCACAGCATATTCACCCGGCCGCGCGAGCTGTTTTACTGGGCGGCGATCCTGTTCACCTTCGCGCTGGGGACGGCAGCTGGTGACCTGGTGGCAGAGGGACTCGGCCTCGGCTATGCGTATTCTGCGTTGATGTTTGGCGGCATGATCGCTTGCGTCAGCATCGCTTACTACGGCTTCAAGGCGAATGCCATCCTGGCGTTCTGGATCGCCTACATCCTGACGCGTCCGCTCGGCGCATCGCTGGGTGACTATCTTGCGCAACCCGCGGCGGATGGCGGGCTTGGTCTGGGGACGGTGGTCACCAGCAGCGTCTTCCTTGCGGCCATAGCTGGCCTGGTGATATTCCTGACCGTCAATCGCCCGGACGTGAAGGAACTGGCGGCAAGCGAAACGATTTGACCGCACTTTTCCCGGCCAGTACCGGGCGTTTTCACAACCTCATATAAACTCTCACAAAGGAAAGCTGGATGAACAAGACCACCGAATACGCATTGACCAAGGTCCCGGAGATCACGCTGATCTTCTGGATCATCAAGATCGCCGCAACGACACTGGGCGAAACGGGTGGCGATGCCGTCTCCATGTCGATGAACCTGGGCTATCTGGTCGGCACGGGGATCTTTGCCGTGATCTTCCTGCTGTCGGTTTGGGTCCAGATCAAGGCAAAGCTGTTTCATCCGGTCATTTACTGGACAACCATCATTGCCACCACCACGGTCGGCACGACGCTGGCGGATTTTGCCGACCGTTCTCTCGGTATCGGTTATGCCGGGGGTACCACGCTGTTGTTTACCCTGTTGATGACCTCACTGTTTGTCTGGCACAGGACGCTTGGCTCTGTATCGGTTGCTACCGTTAGTACTCCCAGGGCTGAAATATTCTATTGGGTAACGATCATGTTTTCCCAGACCCTGGGCACGGCACTGGGCGACTGGACTGCCGACACGGCCGGACTTGGTTACGGCGGCGGCGCGCTGATCTTCAGCGCGCTGTTGTTGATCATTGTGGCGGCATACTACTGGTCAAAGGTATCGCATGTCGTGCTGTTCTGGGCTGCATTCATTCTTACCCGTCCGCTGGGCGCGGTTGTAGGCGATTTTCTCGACAAGCCAGTGGAATCGGGTGGTCTGGCATTAAGCCGCTACACTGCATCACTGGCGCTGGTCGCATTTATTGCGGTCTGCATCCGGTTGTTCGAACACCGGGCGGCAAAGCAGGCTCATTGATCCATGCGCAGGCTTTAGTGCCGCACCCCAGCAAACATGCAGGCTAATGGTGCGCTAAGTCTGGCAGAGTAGATTGGCTGCCTCGGTCGGCAATTTGCCACCGAATCTCAGAAACTCGAAAGGAACGCAACATGAACCAGGAAAATATTTCCAGCACCACGAACAAAAATTACCTGAAGAACTTGCTGGCCATCACCGCAATTGCATTCTCGGTGAATGCTTCCGCCTACACAGGGCAGGAATTTGCCGGTGAAACCAAGGTCGGCATTGGGGCTGCACGTGCGATCGCACTCAAGGCCCATCCAGGCAAGGTCACCGATGAGGAACTTGAGAAAGAAGAGGGCGGCAGCGGTCTGCGCTATTCCTTCGACATCCGGCTCGGCAAGGTCACGCAGGAGGTCGGAGTGGATGCCAAAACCGGGCAAGTGCTGGAGAATGCTCCGGAAGGCAAGAATCCGGACTAGTTGCTGGCCGGAGATATTCCTTTTGCATGGAAGTTGTTCCCATAATTCAGGTTGCAGATGGCATGCGCATTTTATTGATCGAGGATGACCAGATGATAGGCGAGGCGATCTCCATCGCCCTCAAGGATGCCGCCTATGCAGTTGACTGGGTCAGGGACGGCGTGACTGCAAGCAGCGTGCTGGAACAATCCGAGCATCAGGCTGTACTGCTCGATCTGGGATTGCCCGGGCGGGACGGTCTGGAGGTGTTGCGCCGATTGCGAAACAACAGCAACACGGTGCCGGTCATCGTTATTACCGCGCGTGACGGCGTGGACGATAAGATCAAGGGGCTGGATCTGGGGGCAGATGATTATCTGGTCAAGCCATTCGACCTCAACGAATTATTGGCCCGCCTGCGCGCGATCGTGCGACGCCAGGGCGGGCAGGCTGCGCCGCTGCTCTCCAACGGCATGGTGACCCTCGATCCAGCCACCCACGAGGCGCGCTGCGGAGAAGCGGCGGAGATCCTGAGTGCGCGCGAATTCGCACTGTTGCACGCGCTGCTGCTGCGACCGGGCGCGATCCTTACCCGCGCCGAACTGGAGGAGCGCATCTATGGGTGGAACGAGGAAGTGGAAAGCAATGCCGTGGATTTCCTGATCCATAGTGTGCGTAAGAAACTGGGAGCGGACACCATCAGAAATGTGCGCGGCGCGGGCTGGATGGTGGAAAAACCGTCATGAAACGGTCATTGCAGCGGCACCTATCGATGGTGCTGGGCAGTGCCATCCTGATCGCCGGACTGATTGCCGCAGTCGCTTCCTTCAGCCTGGCTTACCTGGATGCCAAGGAGTTTCAGGATGACCTGCTGCGGCAGATCGCCAGGATCTCTGCCGGTAGAACGACCGGCTCCCCGCCGGCGACTGTGCAGCAGCCGGATACCGGCAATGACGGGATCACTGACCCGGAATCCTTGATCTCGATTTTTCATCTGCCCGGTGACAAGGTGCCTGCGTGGGTCGATCCTGCCTTATCTGCCGGCTTGCATACACTGAATACAGGTTCCGGAGAACTGCGTGTTTTTGTCAGCGAGGGTAAACCCGGCATGCGCACGATCGTCGCGCAGCCAACAGAGGTGCGGGATGAGATCGCCATCAATAGCGCGCTGCGTACCCTGATCCCTTTGCTGCTTCTGCTGCCGGTTCTGCTCTGGCTCATTGTGCGCATAGTTCGCAGCGAACTGGCGCCGGTTAAGCTGCTATCCAGAAATCTGGACGAGCAATCGGCGGAACGACTCCAACCGGTCGCCGATGAAGACCTGCCAAGCGAGATCGCACCTTTCGTGCATTCGATCAATCGACTGCTGGCACGGGTCAATCACCTGATGTCGCAGCAACGGCGTTTCATCGCCGATGCGGCACATGAACTGCGCAGCCCGCTTACCGCGCTGTCACTGCAGGCGCAGAACCTGAAGCATGCCGACTCGCTGGCCGCAGTGCAGGAAAGAGTCATTCCGCTGCAGGAAGGGATCGAGCGGGCACGCCAGTTGACTGAACAATTGCTGAGCATGGCCAGAACACAATCGGCTGCAGGCGCTGAAACCGAGATCGACGTTGCGGCGCTGGCGCGCGAACTGATTGCCGAATTCCTTCCGCTCGCGGAAGCGAAGCGCATCGACCTGGGGATAGAGGAGATCGCCCCCGTTTCGTTGCATGCCGAACCCGAAGCGCTGCGCCTGATACTCAGGAACGCGCTGGAAAATGCGATCAAGTACACGCATGCAGGCGGTGAAGTCACGCTCAGGCTGTGCACGGAAAAAGATAGTGCCAATATCGAGATCGCCGATAACGGGCCGGGGATCCCGGCTGCCGAACGCGAGCGGGTATTCGATACGTTTTACCGGGTGCCGGGTTCTGCCGGTGAAGGCAGCGGGCTCGGACTGGCGATCGCCAGGGAGGCTGCGATCCGCTGCGGCGGGATACTGAGTTTGCATGAACGGCCTCAGGGCGGCGGTCTGGTGTTGCGTTACCGGCAGCCACGGAAAAATCCACCGGTGTGATGTGTCAGTCCGCAGTGCCGCGATACCGATATTGCGAGGGCGTTACTCTTTGCGCAGGTGGTCTGCCCAGTTGTTCGGTGTCTCGTAGATGCGCACCCGTTCAAGATGCAGATGGTTGCCGTAGGTATCGCGATAGGCCGGGTTCAGGATATTGAATGCGATGGTCGCAAGGTTCTCCGCCGTTGGCGGCACGTCCAGTACCACGGTCTTGTGCTCCGGCAATGATTGCAGGAATTCCAGCACCGGCGTGTCGCCGCGATAGACCAGGAAGGCATGGTCCCATGCATCGACCAGTTGTTCCTTGGCGATGCGCTTCACTTCCGAATAATCCATCACCATGCCCTGTTCCGGCAGGCCGTCGGTGGTGATGACGTCGCCGGCCAGCGTGACCTCAAGCGCATAACGATGGCCGTGCAGATGCCGGCACTGGCTGGCATGGTTGGGGATGCGGTGGCCCGAATCGAATTCCAGGCGGCGGGTGATTTGCATGGCGATAGACCTTAAAAGCGGTGGGCGTCAGCGTCAACGGAAATGAAGCAAATAGCCTGAATGGTGACTTCCGTGAAGCTGGCCGGGCGCAGATTATAGCTTGAATGCGCGAATTGCGCGGCGCAACGCTTGCACTGCTTTCACGCCTCTGGCTGTTCCATAGCGCAGCGCGACATAGCGTGCAGTGATGTCCGAGATGGCGCCGCCGAGCTGTGGTTTGCCCAGCGTCGCACGCGCGGCGAAATCCTGCGGGCCTTCGTGCGCAGCGCGGCTGATGCCCATTTTTTCCAGCTTGCGGCAAAAGCCGAGGTACAAGCGTTGTATCTCGTCGGTGTTGCGATCATGCAGATGGCGCAGCATGAGCAGGCTGAAGATCCCGACCAGCGCCGACATGCCGATAGCCATGTACAGCGCCATTTTTTGCCAGGAGACCGATTCCATGCCCATGCGCGTGAGCAGGGCGAACTGCTGTTCCGGGTTGTAGTTCAGCACCCATTGGTTCCACTGGTTGGTCAATGTGTCCAGGTTGAAGCGCAACCTGAGCAACCAGGGCGACTGGGTGCGCGCCATGAATGGCAGCTCCGCGTTGTTTGCCACGGCGGTAGCCAGGCCGGATTCCACGCGCGCCGGCGCAACGGCGGCGGTGGGGTCGATGCGCAGCCAGCCCTTGTCCTTGATCCACACCTCGGCCCAGGCATGGGCATCGGATTGGCGCACGATGTAATAGCCGCCGAGATCGTTGTATTCCCCGCCCTGATAGCCGGTGACCACGCGAGCCGGAATGCCCGCCGACCGCATCAGAAACACGAATGCCGCCGAGTAGTGCTCGCAGAAACCCTGTCGCGTCTTGAACAGGAAATCGTCGATCGCGTTGGTCCCCGGCAGCGGCGGCGGATCCAGGGTGTAGCTGAAACCCTGCCGGTTGAAGTAGCCCAGTGCCGCATTCACGATATCCTCCGGCCGCTTCGACTGGCTACGCCACTGCGCCGCAAGCTGCCGCGCCTGCGGGTCGATCCCGGCGGGGAGCATCAATGCACGTTGCAACTGATAGGGTTCCTCGACCTGATTGGCGCGGTAGCTGAGTTGCGAATGCACGGTATAACGCAGCCGTTCATTGACCGGCTTGGCTTTCACGACCCGGAAGTCGTAGGTCAGTCTGGCCGGAATCGATATGGTAATCGGCATCTCGAGCGCGAACAGCCAGGTCTTGTTGTGCGGTTCCAGTGATATGGTGTAATCGCTCGGCCTGCCGAGTTTATCGAATTGCGCCTGCTTGAAACGCATCGGCTGGCCGGCCGTCCAGGTGTTGCCGTCGAAGCGCGTCAGCACCGGTCCGCGCCAGTACATACGGTCGCGGCTGGGCGGCTGGTTGTTGAAGGTGACGCGGAACGCCACCGCATCCGACAGCGAGACCTTGCCCAGGCTGCCGAAAGTCATCTTGTCATCCAGCCCACTGGAGGCGTAGGCATCCTGCGGCATGCCCCACAGCGGGCCCTGCACGCGCGGGAAGAACACGAACAGCATCAGCATCAGCGGAAGCGCCTGCGCCAGCATGACGGCGGCGATACGCAAACGCGTGCGTAGTGGCAGCGTGTGACTTTGCAGGTGCAGCCAGGTCATGACGATTACCAGCAGCGTGGCGAGCATGAACAGGGCCGTGACCATGCTTTGCGAAAATAAAAAATTGGTGATGATGATGAAGCAGGACAGATAGATGACCAGGGTGGCATCGCGCCGGGTGCGCAGCTCCATCTGCTTGAGCGAGGTGAGCAATATCAGCAATGCGACACCGGCGTCACGCCCGAACCAGGTATGGAAAGTGACCAGGATGCCGGTCGTGCCGCACAGGGTGATGGCCAGCAACAGCCAGCGCGGCGGCAGTGCAAGCCCGGAGCGGACGATATAGGCACGCCAGCCCAGCAGCACGACACACAATGCGCTGATCCATGCTGGCAGGTGATCGGCATGCGGCAGGCAGACCATCAGCACGCATAACAGAACACCGTATATTTCAGGCTTGCCGGGGAGCGAGACTGGCTGTTGCAGCGGGTCGGATGTTGGTGCCGGAAGATTCGCCGCGAGCGCTCCGGTTTTACGCGTGCGCGGAAATATCCAGCCCATGAGGGTTGTCCATTTCATGTTTGCGTTCCGTCCTGCCCAAACAATGCCAGCGCGCGCAGGCATTCATCGCGATGGGCCATGCCATGTTCGGGCGGCAGCTCGACGCCGGGAATACTCAATCCGTATAGCCATCCCTGTGCCTCGGCGTCCAGCACCCAGCGCGCCAGTATCTTCAGTTTGTGTTCCGTTTCTGCCGCAGGCGCGAGGTCCCACTCCAGCCATAATTCCTTGCCCTGCAATGCGTTGAACTGCATTACCTGCAAGCCCTGACCTCGCGCCATGGTTTTCCACGCGATGCGCTGCATCGAATCGCCGGCAACGTAGCTGCGCAGCCCGGCGAAATCCCCGTCGCCGGACGAACTGGCGCTGCCGCTTCCGCTTTCATGGGACCCGACCGGCAATGGTACCGATGCGGCCGGTTCCGGGTAGATCAGGCAGCGGGTGTCGAATTGAAAGTATGTCCACGCATGAAACAGGCCGAGCGGATATTCGGTAAACAGCGTCAGTCTGCCGGTGTCCAGCCAGCCGCGGCGGATTGCGGGGACGGCCAGCCTGACCGCAGCGCCTATCTGGCGCGGAACATCAAAAGTGACGCCGCGGCCGTGCTCATCGTGCAACCTCAGGTGGTAGCGTTCGAGGGAACCGGCATTGTGAAAATGGAACAGGAATTGTGCGTCGTTCCCGGCAAATACGGGATCGGCATGGCCTGCGCGGATTTCCAGTTGCGCCATGTTGCGGAAGGCGTACAGCATGGTCATCAAGCCCATGGTGGTGAGCAGGAAGGTAAGCACATAGCCGAGGCTCAGGTTGTAATTGATGTCGCCCAGCAGCATCAGCGTCAGCACACCCATGAAGCCCAGTCCTTGCCGCGTGGGCAGGATGTAGATGCGCCGCTGGTTGAGCGTGATCGCACCACTCTCGATTTTCGGGCGGAATAGCCAGGTGCGGAATTTTTGTCTGAGTGCGGTGAGCACGATAGTATGGAGTCCAATACACGAAACATTTCAAGCGGGAAGCCGGGGTACAATCCCGACAGTTGCGCAGCGGTTCATCACCGTTGCGTGCAGTGTACTGCACCCGCCCCGTGACGATAATGGATGTTCGCTGCGCCTGCAATTTTCAACTGCGTTTATCAGGTCGGTTGATGCCGAGCTTTAATCAGGAGTCTTTACCCCATGGCCATCAAGGCAACCATTTTCAAGGTCGATCTGCAGATCGCCGACATGGAACGCAATTATTATGCAGACCACTCGCATACGCTGGCGCGCCATCCTTCCGAAACCGACGAGCGCATGATGGTGCGCCTGCTGGCGTTCTCCCTGCATGCACATGAGCACCTGGTGTTCGGCAAGGGGTTGAGCGCGGATGACGAGCCGGCGCTATGGCTCAAGGACCTGACCGGCGCCATCAAACTGTGGATAGATATCGGATTGCCGGCGGAGAAACTGATCCGCAAGGCCTGCGGCCGCGCCCGGCAGGTGGTGGTTTATACCTACGGCGGACGCACAGCCCAGATATGGTTCGAGCAGAACAAGAGCCAGTTCCAGCGGCTCGGCAACCTCACCATCATCGACCTGCATGCGCAGGGAACTGCCGCGCTGGAACAGCTGGCACAGCGCAGCATGCGCCTGCAATGCACGATCCAGGACGGACAGGTCTGGCTCAGCGACGGCAATCAGAGCATAGAGGTGGAACGTTCGCTGCTGAAGGCGGCGCAGCCCGGGATGCGTTAGGCGACGGCACTATGCCATGTGATGACTATAACGGTGTCGAGATTCAAACAAGCCGCCGGTTTCGCGCATCTGCTTTTGTTGCCATCTCTGCTGATGATCTGGAATGGTACTGCTCGAACCGGAACCACGCCAAGGGCGGCTTCCGACACAAACTGGCTATAGAGTTCGCTCCAAATCGGACGTTCAACGCGAAAGAGCACAGGCGATCTGGCAGCGCAGCACAGAACGACCAGTAGACTAGTTTATCAGGCGTGGTTTTACTGTTACTGCTGGCTCGCAAACGCCTGGCGGCCATAAATGACAGCCATAAGAATAATAAGCGTTACGATCCACACCAGGATGTATGTGACCATCGCGCGTTTGGCTTTCTTTTTTTCCCACCAGCTGCGCGGGCGGATACCTTTGATGAAGAAGACCACCTTGATAGCCAGGTTGACACACACCACGTTGATAGCCAGAAGCAAACCTGCACCATAGGCGAGGTTGATATCCCCTATGCCCAGCATGATACCGAGTGTCACTGCAGGTGGAAGCAATGCCACTGCCACCATTACCCCCACCAGTACACTCGACAAACCTGTTGTCATGGAGAGTGCCGCAGCCGCACCCGAGGCGAGTGCCAGGGCTACGGAATCCAGCCCAACCCGGGAGCGAGCGGCAAGCTCCGGGCTTGAGAAATCAAATGGCCAAAAGATGCCGACCATTACAGACAATGCAACGGCCAGCGCGAGTCCTACGGCGGTAGTTAGCGCCGATTTCCGCATCAAGGAGACATCTCCCAAGGCTGTCCCGAGACCAAAAGCCAAGTTTGGGCCCAGTAAAGGCGCAATCACCATCGCACCGATCACTACAGCCACGTTGTTCTCAATGAGTCCTATAGCAGCAACGATAGTTGATAACACGACCAATACGGCAAAGTTGAGATCGAGGTGCGCATTTTTTTCGACCTCATTATAGAGAGCTTCTCGAGCTTCGATCGCCGCATTCTCTTCCTTGCGCTCCGCATCCGATGGTTTGGGCAGCGCTATCTCCACAGGCAAGACCACTAACCATGCGGATGGCTGAGCGCCAAGGATTTTCTGCAAAGAATCCAGTGCTGACTGGATCTTGCTGTCGGCCACCAGTAATCGAATCGTCCGCATTCCATCTTTGCCCGTTTCTCCAATGCGAAGATCGGCAGCCTCGATTTTTTCCGCGATTGCCGAAATCGTGTCGGCACTACCTGCGTCAGCGACTATCTCAACGTACTTCATGTTCAGTCTCTTCCTCGCCTGCGCCCATACATCAACAAATAGTTCAAAGATAACTGCAGTATGCACAACTTTCAAATTGAGGCGCAGTTTGCCTTTAGCAAAATTGGTGCCCTGTTCAATACACTGAGTCAGGCTGGATGTTCAATTTCAGGAGTTGCTGCACGTGGCGCAACCGCTGCACAAGCAGTCAATAACCCTTGTTAAACAGGGTGCCGTTGCATTTGGGGCAGGGCGGGACATGCCCTGTTTTCTTGAGTTGCACTTGCTGGCCACACCCTTGGCAGGTCAGAGTACCGGCGGACGTCAATTCACCGGTCTTGTATGTCAGCTTTTCCTTTGTTTTGGCACTCAGAGAATGCAGCGCATTGCTGGTCAATTCCAGCACGGTCGCAAGAGAGGAAAGCGCTCCCGCGCCCAATCGGGCCGGGTGCAAACGTTCTTTGGCTTCCTCGCCCAGCTGCTTGGCATCGGATATGGTCTGGTCAAGATCCCGAGCAAGGTAATGTTTCAATACTTCCCCTTGTTCTGTGCTGAACTCCCCGAGTGCGGCCAATTGCTCGTGGGCTTTTTCAAGCGCCACTGTCATTGCTTCGCGTCCACGCTCCTTTCCTGCCAGGTAAAGTTCATTGAATCTGTGGGCAAGCAAATCGTACTGCCGCTCCAACTTTTCCTTATTCTGATGGCTGATATTCATGAAAATCCCCTGTTAATACGACATGGAAAGCAATACCGCAATGCTTGTCAGTTTGCAAATCTGACTTTCGGCTCCCGACACGTTGCGGATACAAGATTTTCTCTGAAGCAGAAATTGACCTGCAAATATCGATGGGCAGATTCTGCTCTCTGTTCTTTCTGGCGTCGCATGAAATAGTTGTTTTTCAAACGGCGTTGCGCGCAAGGACTCGATCCAGTTTTTCCTCCATTTCACCTATTGAAGCAGACAAGCTGTTAGTGGCTTCCTCAAGTGATCTTCGTAATGACTGCTCTATGGCTTCGTTTTTGGCCATGAGCTTGTCATGAGCATTCTGGTTCGCTGTTTGCAACTGCGCAAATTCAATAGTGATTCGCTCTCGCAGTTGATCGAAGCGGGAAGTCTCGGCGCTCTCCGCCAGCATGCGTTGAGCTTGGAGTTGCTGTGCATGACGACGCGCATCAACCAGCATGCTGGTTCGCAATATCAGGATGTAGCTTATAAAAAGTACCGCAAACACCAGAGTGATCCCGAGAAGGATCAATCCGAACGAAACATTTGCGTTGAAAAACAGGAAGGATAACTGGGTCGGCGTGGTCATGGTTTCCCAGTTTGCATACTGAAACACACCCAACAGAAATAACGCGAGAATAATGATTGCACCGACAAACTTCATGCAAGTACTCCTTCCATCAGGATAAATTGAAACTGCTACGAATTAATACCAGTCACTGAAATTGAATTGCATCATACGTCAGTGCATTATTGGAAGTAAATTTAGCATCGATTCTGGCTGTCCATCTGCTTCTGGCACGTAGCAGTTAGACACACTTGGTAATAGCCTACCCGGAAGCGACCAGTCAATGTGATACGAAAATGAACCAGATCAGGCCTCCAACAACCAAGGCTACAGTGACGACAATTACTATTTTCTGCAATATTTCCATGTCTACTCCTCATTCAGCCAAATGCACTTGGCGATAAGAATGCAATGCTACCCGTGACAGTCCGCTTCTGGCACAAAACGGATGTACATGATATCGAACTGACCGCCAGAAAGCGGGCGCTCATTCCAATTTATATCATCCGATCGTGGACTTTGGTGACCATCGGATCACGACAGCTTGCAGCAGTTTATCTGGCCGGATCGCTTGCCGCAAACCTGCTCATCTTGAACTAATTCATACAAGATGAAATATACGGAAGGAATATTGTTTTTTTAGTTTACTTCGGGGAATTTTGACAAGCCCACAATAAAATCAGCCAGGAATATGATTTCGGAGTCGGTTGCTCCCATGCCTCTGGGGGGCATACTTGTATATCCTTTTTTCCATCCAAAATTCCCACCCTTGACGATATTGGCGACGATTTTTTTGACCGCCTCCTTGTCACCCCTGTACTTTATCGAGACCTCCATGAATGAAGGGCCAACTAATTCTTTATCAACTGCATGACATGCGCCACACCTCGCCTTGCCTACAGGAGGCATTTCGACTGCCAGTGCTGCACCAGAAATAACGAGAAATGCTGATGCAGCAATTGATATGAAAATCGATTTCATGCTGTTTCCTTTCGAAAGGTCTGATTGAATTTATTATCTGCATAATAGAACTTGCAGAAGCGTGTTACCTTTGGAGAAAAATGAGCGGCAGGTCAGGACCCGCAGCGGCTGTTGCACATGGATAACAGCATGCCACAGCGGCAGTAAAGTATAGAAAGCTTGTGAATTTCTTCTTTTGGCACATTGTCGAATTTGGTGGGTGTCTGCTTCGGAGTAACCAGCTGGCGGGGAAAATTTCCCCAAACGTCCCGGGTTGCCAGAGAGAAATGCAGATTGTCGCATGAGCGGAAGTTTGACTTTGGTTTTTCAGCAGGCTATTTTGACGCATTTCGCAAATTCAGGTTCCGACACTCTGTGAAGTTCCTCATCGCAATCCTGACCAGTTCCCGTCCCCATCTCGCACGGCTCTGCTACGATTCCGTCGCGGCTCAGCGGCAGCATGACTGGCAGCATGATATTGTGATCGTGGTGAACTCGACCAATCCCGCGCACAAAGCGGAAATGGAATCCGTGATGCAAGGGACGGGCGTGGAAGTCATCGAGACGCCGTCCAACGGCAGGCCTGGTATGGGTCATAATAGCTTGCTGTTACTCTTTCATGATCGCCTCGAATATGATTATTTGATCCCGGTCGATGGCGATGACTTCCTCTTTCCCTGCGCTTTCCATCAGTTGAATAAATTCCTGCCCATGGATCCTCACTGCATCGGCATTCAGACAAATGACTCGCTGACTCGCGAACAAAAGGTTGTCCGCCACGTCCCGCTCCGAAACGATTGGCGGCTTGTCTCGTGGTTCGACGATCAGGACAATTGGTGGAAGACTCACAGCCTTCAGAATCCTTTCGCCGGCAACATCCGGGACTGCGCCACGCCATCGCGCCCCGTTCTGATTCATCGCTCCGCATTGGGACATCTTCCGCGCAAAGCCTACGGTGAAGATTTCGCGCTTTATGATGATATGGTCCTTTTCCTCAATCTCTGTGAGGCATATTACCGGAGGCCGAACGCATTTCGTCTTGCTTTTACTTCCAATACTTACATCTATATTCACAACGACATGAACTCCGCGAGCATGACACACTCCGGAGTCGATTACGACCGCGAACAGCAACTCTTCAATGAGCAGACCGTCGCCGGATTCGATAACATAAAACGCTGGCGGCTGGACGAAATGCTGCACGCTCCGATATCGAATCCGGATTGGTTCTCGACCAAGGACAAGATTGCATTTGCCACCCTTGAAACAGAGAAGATGGATGCGTTGTGATTTCCATCACGGGTTCCGCAGTCTCTACAGCCAGAAGCGCCCGCACATGGCGCTTGACGGCAAAACGCCGGATGAGTTCTACTGCGTCACCCTGCCTGCACTGTCTAAAACAACGCAGGCTTTAACTGCGAGGCTTCCTTAAGCAATTGAAAATACTGTCCAACCATATGGGGTTACCTCTGCCATTCGATATTCACTATGCGCATTTACGACTTGAGGGGGTAAAAAATGAATCTTTGGCAAGATTTTCTGACAAATGACCAAAAGATTATTAATAAATGGATTCAATATTTCCCGATTTATGAGAGACATTTTTTGAGCTGGAGAAACAAATCGATCACGTTTCTGGAAATAGGCGTTGGCACTGGTGGATCGCTGCAAATGTGGCAGAGATTTTTCGGCCCGATGGCAAAGATAGTTGGAATAGACATCAGGCCGGAGTGCGGACAACATGAGGAGCCAGGTATATTCGTACGCATCGGCGATCAGTCTGACCAGGGATTTCTACAGAGTGTTATTGATGAATTCGGTGTGCCGGATATCGTCCTGGACGACGGCAGCCACCGAATGGATGACGTAACAAGTACTTTTCAATTCTTCTACCCATTAATGCACAAGAATGCAATTTATATGGTGGAAGATATGCATACCTGCTATTGGGATGAATTTGGCGGTGGTATTAACAGGCCTGACACTTTTATCAATTTTGCCAAGCATTGTGTGGATAGATTAAATGCGGACCATTCCAGAGGAAAGCTCCGGCCAGACTTTATTACCAGACAGACACTCGGTATCAGCTTTTACGATAGCATTGTCTGTTTTGAAAAAGGTGATGTTTGGATGAAAGCGGCAGCACAGTTTGGTAAGTGACCTTGGTTTAGAGGGTGTAAGAATTTTTTGAGAATCAGGGGGGGCTGCCAAATTCTGCCCCAAACGTCCATTGCCCCGGCCGTGCGTTCAAGCAGTCAGGGGCTTAATTTTATAAAACGAACAAATGCGTCAATTTCAGGAAAGAAATGATGTCGTCATTGCTTAGCAACCCTGTTCCGGTTGATCAAATACCCGTGGTCACAGTGTCATACAATGTGCCGTTTCTAATCAAAAACTTACTATCTTCTTTTCGCCGGTTTTATACTAATCCGTATTACATAATCGACGGGTCTGAGCCGGGCCGACTTGCCCAAATTAAAAGTATTGCTTCAGCATTCGACAATGTTTCGATAATCAGTCTTGGATACAACATTCATCACGGGCCCGGAATGACCTGGGCCATAGCCAATCTTCCATTGAATGGCCCGGTGTTGTTCCTTGACTCAGACGTCTCGATTATAAATACTGGCTTCATAGAATCGATGATGGCTGATTTCAATTCCGAATTGTACGGTGTCGGGAATGTCCAATATATAAATGCTTTGGGTTATGACACGCATTACGATGAAGCAGCCATTCCGTACCTGCACCCGGCATGTATGATATGCAACACAGAGGTGATGAAGAAATGGCCGCCACCGATAAAGCATGGCGCGCCGATGATTCAAGCTATGCAAGCCCTGAAAGATTCTGGTCAATCACATTTGATAAAGTCTGTTGATTGGATCAAGAATGATTTTACGCGGGGCACAAAAAAAGTATTCATTGAGCATGATTTTGAAGGAACAGTGAAAGCAACTGGAGGTTATCACTTGTGATTCATCTCATCTCTATGACAACGTCGGCCTGAGTGAGTTTTGTAGTTGGGCAGGTTTGGCGCGCACTTGCCGGTCATGGCCTTATTGCTGCCGGAAAGCAACCAGTCGCAGATCATCCAGATTACCGCAAAGCAGCACTTCGCGGCGTGTTGCTCGCGACACATTCCAGTTATTCATTCTTTCTGGGCCGGAAATTCATAGTTATCGTTTACGATGTCTCCTCGCACGGGAAGATCCGGTCGTTTATATAACTTGACCGGCTTATCTCTTCAGGAGGTTGATTAAATCCGCTTTAACTCGCTGAACGACGTCATCCCAATCGCCATACACCGATTGTCTATAAATCCTGGCTGTCGGATACCATGGGCTATCTTCTCTATCCAGCAACCAGCGCCAGCAAGTGTCAAACCGATTAAGGATCCACACTGGCTTACCCAATGCACCAGCCAAGTGTGCTGTTGAAGTATCCACTGAGATGACTAAATCCAGGTTCTCTATGAGTGCTGCTGTATCTGAAAAATCATTCAACAGACTTGTAAGATCATTTATAGGGGGGCCATCCCAATTTTGCAATATTAGTTGGGCCAGTTCCGACTCGGCCTGCTGACCTTTTTGCAGGCTATAGAACTCTATATCCGGAAGTTTCAGCGCGGCGAGTTTAGCCAAAGGAATATTTCTGCGTCTGTTGACAGCCAGCAGTTCCGGCTTGTTCGGCCTGAATCCGCCGGACCACACCAGCCCTACTCGTAGTTTATTGTTTCCCCCGAGCTTTTCTTTCCAGGATAGTATTTTTTCAGCATTGCTGTTCAGGTAAGGAATATTTGCCGGGATGGTTGATAAGTTTGTCTTGAATGCCAACGGCAAACTTGCCAAGGGGCAGTGATAATCAAATTCAGGCAGCGCGCTTCCTTCTTCTATAAATTGTGCAACTCCCTCCAGGCCGGCCATCAAACTCATCAGCGGTTTTTGCACTTGCAGAATTACTCGTGCGCCCAGGTTGGCTACTAGCCTGGCATACCGACAAAACTGAATCGTATCTCCCAGTCCTTGCTCACAGTGCAGCAATATCGCTTTGCCTGATATGGATTCTCTGCCAAGCCAAAGAGGTTGTGAGTGGTTTCGCTTTTGTGATGCAAGAGATTCATTCATCCAGCGCCACTCATACAACTCCCATCCTCTATCGAAATTACCGCTCGATAACAACGCCACCGACATATTCCAATACGCATTTACAAAGCCAGGTTTAAGCGCAATGGCTTCCCCGTAACTTTCAATCGCCGCGTCTAATCGATTGAGTTTTTGAAGCACATTGCCACGATTGAAGCAGGCATCCGCATAATTTGGTATAAGCGCAATAGCCTTGTCACAACTAGCCAGCGCCGCGTCTAATTGCTCAAGTTCATAAAGCACTACGCTACGATTGTAGTAGGCTTTCGCATAACCCGGCTTAAGCGCAATAGCCTTGTCACAACTAGCCAGCGCCGCGTCTAATTGCCCAAGTTCATGAAGCACTGCGCCACGGTTGTTATGGGCTTCCGCATAATCCGGCTTAAGCGCAATAGCCTTGTCGCAACTCGCCAGCGCCGCGTCTAATTGCTTAAGTTCATGAAGCACTTCGCCACGGTTGATATGGGCTTCCACATAGTCTGGTTTAAGCGCAATGGCTTTGTCATAACTCGCCAGCGCATCTTTTAATTGCTTGAGTTCTTTAAGCACCAAGCCACGATTTTTATGGACTTCTGCATAGTCTGGTTTAATTCCAATAGCCTTATCAAACAATTTGATTGCTCTATCCGGATTTTTTGTCTGTGCAGCGATCACCCCCAATAAATGAAGCGAATCAAAATGCTCAGGTTGCATATTGAGGATTTCTTCATAGATAGCCTGGGCTTGCGCCAGGCGACCTTGTTTATGGAGCGCGAATGCTTGTTGAAATTTCGCAGACACTTGAGCCGACGCAATACTCGCCGCCGATATGGTTTTGGAACTGTCTGAATCAGGTCGCATTGAATAATAATACTATTATTAGATCAGCCTCATCCACAAGATACTCATCGATTAAACTTAACGACCGCCAAAATCAGGAATGAACGCCAGTGCACGCTCTGGGCCAGTTCTGGCGCGAACAGGTGAGTCAATCAGAACTTCATTTTATCGTTTCGCTTTTGGCAGGATGTTGTCCTTTGTCTTTCCGCAATAGCGTCAGTTCAAAAACGCGCGGCGCAATAAAGCCGCCCGGATTCGCCAGGCCGCAACGATTGTCGGGATGATGGAGTGATACCTGGCTCTCGGGCTGGCAGGTGGATTTAAGATAGCTTGGCATCCAGTAATGTATTATGGCTGGAGAATTTTTTCGTCCATGATGGGTAAAAAGAGTGAGCGGATTCCCAGGGTCAGCAATGGATTTGCAGACTGGCATTGAACATGATTGTTTACTGGCCGATTCGATAGTATCAGGAAAGGATAGGCCAACTTCGCCATGAAAGTGATCTCCACACAATTTCTGAATGGGCCGAATGTCATCCATCGGCATTCCATGCTGATGCTTGTTTGCGACCTGGAGGAACTGGCTCGACCTGCCGGATTCGCACTCCACCCTTGCAACGGAAAGCTGTCGGGGCAGGAAGCCGTGACTTTGCGCATCCTGCAGGATTTCTGGCTGGAGGCGACACAGGCCCACAGCACGTTCGCAGATGCATTGCTGCATGTCGCCTTGGCGCTGCAGCAAAACCTGAATGTCAGATCCCGCGGTTACGGGGTTGTTCTCGACACCTCCGGCAGTGTGGTGCGGATAGCGATGCAGTGCGAGATTCCTGCCGTAGGTGTTGCCGCCTGGGAAATGGCCGCGAGCAGCGCAGCGCTTTGCTTTGGGGTCGATCTTGATCCTGAGCTACCTGCCGGGCTGTGCCGGGACGTCGCCAGTCGCTATGCAAATTTCCTCAATCATGCGCACGCGATGAGTTTTGACCAGCTGACCATTGCACTGCTGCGTGCTGCCGATCAGCGCGACATTCCATGGTTTCGCATCGCTTATCCGCAGCGCTATGTGCAGCTTGGCCAGGGAAAGTTCGGGCGTCGCCTGATTGAAACCATGATTGATACCACCAGCTATTTTGCGGTCAAGCTCTCGGGGAACAAGGTCTCAACCCATCAACTGCTCCAGCGCCTTGCATTTCCCCAGCCCGTGCAACGACTTGTCAACAATGCCGAGCAGGCGGTGCATGCTGCAGCTGCAATTGGTTATCCGGTTGTGGTCAAGCCTGGCCATGGCGGTAAAGGGCGGGGCGTGAGTGTCGGCCTTGCGACACCGGAGCAGGTTCGGCAGGCTTATCTTGTTGCCTCACAGGATATGAATTACGTCGTGATTGAATCGCTCGTTGCGGGAGACGACTACCGGCTGTTGGTTGTCGGCGGGAAATTGATAGCGGGTGCACGCCGGCTGCCCGCATTTGTCGTCGGCGACGGCAGCTCGACCATTGCCGAACTGATCGATGAACTTAACCGCGATCCCCGGCGCGGCATTCATTTCCAGAAGGTGATGGAAATCGTCGAGATCGATCAGGAAACAACGGAAGTGCTTGCCCGGCAGGGATTGACAGCATCCTCTGTCCTGCGGCAACGCCAGCGCGTCCAGGTACGCAGGACGGCGAATATTGCGCGCGGCGGGACTGCGGAAGATGTAACCGACATCATGCATCCCGACAATGTTGTATTGGCGGAGGATGCTGCTCGGGTCATGGGTCTGGATGTGGCGGGCATAGACTATCTGACGGAAGATATCCGTCGCTCCTGGCGTGATGTCGGGGGCGGCATCATTGAAGTCAATGGAAATCCGGGTTTGCGACCGCACTGGATAGACAACCAGACGCAACGGGACGTGGTCGGCCCGATCCTCGATCTCCTGTTGCCCCGGTTGACTCCGGTGCGCATCCCGACAGTTGCCGTCACCGGCAGCATCGGCAAGACCACCACATGCCGGATGGTGGCCCATATAGTAGCAGCCACGGGGAGGCGGGTTGGGCTATCGGTTACGCAGGGAGTCTGGATCGGTAGCCGCCAACTGCGTGCGGGCGATTTCTCTGGAGGAATTACCGCCAGCAATCTGATGCTGCACCCGGATGTCGAGGCCGGTGTTTTCGAAATGGCTCGCGGTGGGCTGATCCGGAACGGCATGGGTGTAGATCGGTTCGATGTCGGGGCAGTGCTCAATGTACTGGATAACCATCTGGGATTGGACGGCATTCACACGCGTGAGGAATTGGCGCGGGTGAAGCGCATCATTGCCGAGAATTCGGGTGAGCTTGTGGTGCTCAACGCGGATGACCCGTTGTGTCTGGCCATGCGTGAGCATGTCCGCAGCCGCCGGCTGTGCCTGTTCAGCATGGAGCACAACCATCCGGAGTTGGTAACTCACCGCACATCCGGGGGTTGCACGGTGAGCCTTGTCGGGCAGGGGCCGCAGGCACGTATCGTTCTGGATGAAGGCGAAGCGGTGCTTGGCGAGATGGACATCCGCGACATTCCCGCTACCCTTGGCGGTGTAGCCATGGGGAAGGCGATCAATGCCGCTTTTGCGATTGCCCTTGTAAACGGACTCGGCATTTCTTTTGCGGCAACTGCGTCTGCATTGGGCAGTTTTGCTTCCACGGCGGAGACGAACCCCGGGCGACTGAATCTGTTCAGGGGTCTGCCCTACACCATCCTGCTTGACTCGCTGGATGGTCCGCAGGCCGGCGCAGAACTGGTCGAGGTTGTGCAGACCCTGCCCGTTTCCGGCAGGCGACTGTTGCTGCTGGATGCCGTGGGAAATCGCCCCGACGATTTCATCATCGAAACTGCGGCAGCCTTTGCCGGAAGATTTGATCGTTACATTTGCTCGAACCTGACTGACCTGCGCGGTCGCGCGGCGAACCAGGTTCCTGGATTGTTACGTGCGGGCCTGATGCGAAACGGAGTGCCCGCCGAAAAGATTTTCAGCATCGAGGATATTGGTCATGCGCTGGATGACGCCATGGCTGCTTGCGGCAAGGATGACCTGCTGGTCATTGCAGTGCATTCAACGGAACTGGCGCTGCAGCGGATTATGGCGCGCCAGGCTTGAATGCTCGCCTTGCGAAGGGCGACGGCTGAACAGATCCGAGTGGCTACTTCTTTCTTGAATCTGTTTCCGATTTCAAGCTTCGGAAAACCGGTCCCCAGATCGGATGTCCGGCTTCTGCCGGTCCCAGGGTAAAGCCAGGATCGAGTTCCAGCACTTTTCTGAATTCGCTGCGGCACAGGTTTTCGCGGGTGGTAGTGCAGGCAATGAAAGCCAGATATTTATGTGCCGAGATTTGGCTGGCCCTGGAATCCAGATGCAGTGCCAGCGCATTGTTGAAGTAACTTTCCGCAAGCGGATAGTTAGCCGCATCGTAAGCACTGATACCCTTGACCAAAGCCGTTTCACCCGGTGCCATACCCTTATCTGCTGCGCCGTGGTGAAAGTTTGCGCAACCTGCTAGGATAAGCATTGCGCAGAGCAATGAGGCCAAATATAAATTATGCATGGCTCCTCCTGTTAACTTCACTTGAATTTGTATTTCAGGTAAACCGTCTGGTTTGCGTGGACTTCGATAGTCTTGATGTATGGCCGGAAAGTGCCATTGGCGATTTTAACAATATATCTTCCAGGCTCAACCTTGAGCCGGGACATCGGTGGCGAAATCCCCCGCTTTTTGCCATCAATATAAATTTCACCCCACGGGGAAACTGCAAAAACAAGCATTGAAACGACTGGCTTCTTGTCCGCGGGCGCATTCCCATCTTTGCTTGCGAGCATATTCTGCGCGGTGTCATTACCTGGCTCGGGTGTCTCGGCCGTGGAAATTGGCGCTGCTTCGAGAGGCGGCGAAGATTGGTCTTTGTGGCCAAAGAAGGATTTCAGCGTTAGGCCAAATACCAGCGCAATTGCTACTGCAGCAATTCCGACTTTAACCGGTGAAGAAGAAATATTTTTGGTCGCGACAATGATTTTTGGCTTAGCCTTCCCGGATCCGCCAGCAGTGGGTATCTGCTCGATTTTTGGATTACTTTTATGCGAGGCAATTTCCTTTTTCTCGCTTGATGGCATGCTGGCTGAACCAGGTCGGGAAACTTCGTATATCTCGTGTTCCCGGATATGTTTGTCCCGCGTGATACCCAAATAATGAAACAGATTGGAATATTCCTCGGAAAGACGGGAAACCATCTCGAAATAGGAACGGGAGACAAGTATCTTGCCCGGATCGGCAAAGCTCATTACGCGTTGGGCGACATTGATGCCGTCGCCGATTACATTGAGCCGGTTATTGATGTCCTTGATCGTTCTGACCGGGCCAAGATTGATGCCCATACGCAGATTCAGGGGGAAGCCTTTCTCCGCGCTCTCAGCCTGCAAGTCTCTCAGGTGAATAGCCACGAACAGGGCATCCTCCGGGTCGCCCAGGAAGCACAGGGCAACGCCGTCCCCCGAATCCACCATGATGCGTTCGCTTTCCGCAATATCCTTGATCGCTTGCGCAATCAACTCCCCCATCCGTTCTTTAAGCTCCATCTGCTTCGACACGGATTGGGATGAATACTGGACAATATCCAGGAACACTACGCTACAGATTAATGTTCTGTTTGCTTTCTCGCTTTGATTCTTTTCAAGCATTCCGGCCACTTAATGAAAGATAATTGTTAACAAGAAACAGCGCGTTCATTATAGCTTTGATTCAACAATGGATGCGACTGAACCACAGTTTAGGCTTGTATGGCGTTTTAATCTATGGGTCGTGGGAAAGAAAATTCGAGCAAGAGAATCTTCGCTGGTCAAAATACAATATGTATACATATATATCAAACTTCTGGATATCAGTACAGAACCAAGCTTGATGAGGGGATTCAGATTGCCTGAAGATGGTTACCCTGGACCTGACTCAACCAGTCAACGAGAAGTCATGCAAGCTGGGCTGTTGGCAATTTCACCTGGCTCGACAAATTGGTCCGGGCATTACATGGCAACGGTGTGTTTTGTCGGATTACGGCGCGAACAGCCGCTCCCGACCCAGCCTGCATGACCATGTGGCTTCAGCCCGATCGACGTTTTGCGGCCAGCTGATGCTCAGGGAGAAGTACTTTTTTCAGGTACTCGCCGGTCACGCTGTCAGGGTTGTTCACGATGTCGGTGGGCGTGCCTTGCGCGATGATGTGGCCGCCGCCTTCGCCGCCTTCAGGGCCCAGGTCGATGATCCAGTCGGCGGTCTTGATCACGTCGAGATTGTGTTCGATCACCACCAGCGTATTGCCCTGGTCGCGCAATTTGTGGATCACCTTGAGCAGCATGGCGATGTCGTGGAAGTGCAGGCCGGTGGTGGGTTCGTCGAGGATGTACAGCGTGCGCCCGGTGTCGCGCTTGGACAGTTCCAGGGACAGTTTCACGCGCTGCGCTTCGCCGCCGGACAGCGTGGTGGCGCTTTGCCCCAGCGTGATGTAGCCGAGGCCCACATCGAGCAGCGTCTGCAGCTTGCGCGCGATCGATGGCACCGGCTTGAAGAATTCGTGCGCCTTCTCCACCGTCATCTCCAGCACCTGATAGACGTTCTTGCCCTTGTATTGCACCTCCAGCGTCTCGCGGTTGTAGCGCTGGCCGTGGCAGACGTCGCATGGCACATAGACATCCGGCAAAAAGTGCATCTCGACCTTGATCACGCCGTCGCCCTGGCACGATTCGCAGCGCCCGCCCTTGACGTTGAACGAGAAGCGCCCCGGCCCGTAGCCGCGTTCGCGCGACTGCGGCACGCTGGCGAACAGCTCGCGGATCGGCGTGAACAGGCCGGTGTAGGTGGCGGGATTGGAACGCGGCGTGCGCCCGATCGGCGACTGGTCGACGCTGATCACCTTGTCGAAAAACTCCAGCCCGCTGATCTCGGCGAACGGCGCCGGTTCGGTGTTGCTGCCGTACAGGTGCTGCGCGACGGCGGGGTACAGCGTGTCGTTGATCAGCGTGGACTTGCCGGAGCCGGACACGCCGGTACACACAGATCAGCAGGCCGACCGGCAGATCCAGCGTGACCTGTTTCAGGTTGTTGCCGCTGGCGCCCAGGATCTGCAGCATGCGTTCCGGGTCGGGCGCGCGATATTTTTTCGGTGCAGGGATGCTGCGCCGTCCGGTCAGGTAATCGCCGGTGAGCGATTGCTGGCACTTGCAGACTTCTTCCGGCGTGCCTTGCGCGATCACCTCGCCGCCGTGTTCGCCGGCGCCCGGTCCCATGTCCACCACATAATCGGCGGCGCGGATGGCATCCTCGTCATGTTCCACCACGATCACGCTGTTGCCCATGTCGCGCAGGCGTTTCAGCGTGTCCAGCAGGCGGTCGTTGTCGCGCTGGTGCAGGCCGATCGAAGGTTCGTCCAGCACGTACATCACGCCGGTGAGGCCGGAGCCGATCTGCGAAGCCAGGCGGATGCGCTGCGACTCGCCGCCGGACAGGGTTTCGGCCGAGCGATCCAGCGACAGGTATTCCAGCCCGACGTTGTTGAGGAAAGTGAGGCGATTGGCGATCTCCTGCACGATGCTTTCCGCGATCGCCTGCTTGTGTCCGGTCAGTTGCACCTGCTGGAAAAAAGCCAGCGTCTGCTTCAGCGGCATGGCGCTTAACTCGTAGATGGCCTGGTCTGCGATGCGCACATGGCGCGCTTCCTCGCGCAGGCGCGTGCCTTTGCATTCCGGGCACAGGCAGGTGTTCAGGTACTTCGCCAGTTCCTCGCGCACGGTCGGCGAATCCGATTCGCGGTAGCGCCGTTCCAGATTGTTGACGATGCCCTCGAACGCATGTTCGCGCAGCGTAGGCTTGCCGCGTTCGTTCAGATAGCGGAACGGGATCGCTTCCTTGCCGCTGCCGTACAGCAGCACCTGCTGGATGTTTTCTGGTCAGGCTCTCGAACGGACGCTCGAGGTCGAAATCGTAATGTTTGGCCAGACCGTCCAGCATCTGGAAGTAGAACTGGTTGCGCCGGTCCCAGCCCTTGATCGCGCCGCCGCTCAGCGATAGCGTGGGGAAGGCGACGATGCGCTTGGGGTCGAAGAAGCTGATGCTGCCGAGGCCGTCGCACTTGGGGCAGGCGCCCATCGGGTTGTTGAAGGAGAACAGGCGCGGCTCCAGTTCGGGCAGCGAATAATTGCAGATCGGGCAGGCGAACTTGGCCGAGAACAGGTGCTCCTTGCCGGAGTCCATCTCCACTGCCAGCGCGCGCCCGTCGGCATGGCGCAACGCAGTCTCGAACGACTCGGCCAGGCGCTGCTTGGAATCCGCATTGACCTTGAGGCGGTCCACCACGATCTCGACGGTGTGCTTCTTGTTCTTCTGCAGCGCCGGCAGCTGGTCCATTTCATACACCTTGCCGTTCACGCGCAATCGCACGAAACCCTGCGCGCGCAATTCGTCGAACAGGTCGAGCTGTTCGCCCTTGCGCTCCACCACCAGCGGCGACAGGATCATCACGCGCGTGTCCTGCGGCAGCTGCAGCACATGGTCCACCATCTGTCCGATGCTCTGCGCCCGCAACACGATATCGTGCTGCGGGCAATACGGGTCGCCGGCGCGCGCAAACAGCAGGCGCAGGTAATCGTGGATCTCGGTGACGGTGCCGACGGTGGAGCGCGGATTGTGCGAGGTGGCTTTCTGTTCGATGGCAATGGCCGGCGACAAACCCTCGATCAGGTCCACATCCGGCTTTTCCATCAACTGCAGGAATTGCCGCGCGTATGCGGATAGCGATTCCACATAGCGTCGCTGGCCTTCGGCATACAGCGTATCGAAAGCGAGCGACGACTTGCCGGAGCCAGACAGACCCGTGATCACCACCAGCTTGTTGCGCGGCAGGTCAAGGTTGATGTTCTTCAGGTTGTGAGTGCGTGCGCCGCGTATGCGTATCTGTTCCATGCAAACCGTGTGTAGTGAAACCGACCTGACAATATACGCGAATTCTTGTGGTTTCCCAACCTTCCTTCCCAGTTAAAGGGCGAAGCAGCGAAACCCGTTTGCCCGGGGGTGATTCAATAAGTCACGCCCAGCACGTTAAGCGCAGTTTCCATCCCCTGTGCGCCATCCCTTATTCGCAACAATGCATAATCATATTTTCCCTGCTGCGCATCAGCAGCAGCCTGCAGTCGATTTTGTTTAGCCCCGTTGATATAAGCCTGGGCTTTATCGATTTCGTCCTGCGATGAATGCATCTGCTCGATCGCCAGGGGAATCGCATCTTCCAGGCTGCGGTAACGCACGAGTTCGTAGGCATACTCCTCGGCCGGGGAGGAGAAGATCATTTCGTAGGAGATGGTCTTGTCGCCATGCAATCTATTCAAGGCAGCTGATACTTCATCCATGGCGGTTACCAGTATCTCGTTCGCCTCGTCGTATTTTCCGGCGTCGGCCAGGGCATTGGCCTTGCCTTTCATCTGCTGGATCCTGTCGGTGTCCAGGGCAGATGAGTCATGTGTGCCTGCTTCCTTGACGGCGGCCTGCCATGAAGCCTGCAGGGTTTCGATGCCCTGCAACAGTTTTTCATGCCGGGCCTTGGCCATTTGTGTGATCGATTCCGACGGGACCAGTTGCGCCGCCTTTGACATCAAATTCATCGCTTCATCCGACCTGGCGCTGGCTTCGTCAAGGTTGCCGGAGGAGAGCGCGCGTTGGGCTGCGCTCATTTTGTCTTGTGCGGCCTGGTATATTGCGCGAGCTTCGGCATGTTCGCTTGCCTCGATGCGCTTGGCGGCGGCTGAAGAACCGATGAAAGTGGACGCATAGCCGAGTTTTTGCCGGATTTCATCATCCGCTGCCGTTACACCGAATGCCGAAACGGCGCTCCCGAGAAACATCGTTAGCAGTACATTGGTAAAGTAATTCCGATATCGCATCAGCATGTTCAAGACTCCAGATAATTCGTGCCAGGTTCGAGTGTGGAATGGGCGCGGGGTTCCCGATTAAAACTGCGCCAGATTAATGCGGGGTTAATAAACCCGTGGTACTTCACGCTACGCTGGAATCAAAGCCCGGCCAGCCACAGCCTCAATCCCAGCCCGATGCCGGTGGTGTATCCCACTTCGATGAAGCGTATCCTGCCATCCGGCGCGATGATGAAGCTGGCCGGTACGGCATGCACGCCCCATGCGCGGGAAAGGCTGCCATCCGGATCATTCACCACCGGAAAGTCGATTCCCTGTTCCTGCATGTGGCGGGCGACTGCTTCCGGCTGGCCGCTCTGCATCGCGACGGTGATCACGTTGGCATCGTCGTGCGCAATGCTGTCGATGGAACCCTGCTCGATGCGGCAGACCGAGCACCAGGTCGCCCAGAAGTGCACCAGCACGGGCTTGTCGTGGTGTGCCGGCAACGTGAAGGGTTGGCCTGCGAGCGTGAGACCCTGCAATGCGGGTGCTGGGCCGCTGACCATATCGCGTTGCTGCCAGGTGCGTATGCCCGCAACGAGTATCACCGCCAGCAGTACGTTGAGGGCGATGCGGCGCCATTTTCCGGCGCGGGACTTGCTGGTGTTTGCGTTCGTCATGTCGTTGATTGGATGGCCAGGCGGTGATTCCGTTCCATGCTGGCAGATCCCGGTGCCGGTATGCCGGGATCGACTCGATTTTGAGGGGCCATGTCGTTGATGGCAGAATACGCCACCAGACACCTTTCCGTTTCGATGATGCCCCATAGTCACGCGCCGGCCCGCTCCGGTCAACATGAGTTCCTGCTGCAGCATGTCGCCTTGCTGCGTGCCAGTTACCTGCACTGGACAGGAAAACACCTGATCGATGAAGGACTGGATGCGAGTGCGGCAGTCGATGCCTTGCACATCGCCCCGTTTGCGCTGGTTTCGCACAATACCGAAGTCGACCCGCTATTCAACTATGGCAATCGCCGCGCGCTGGAATTGTTCGAGATGGACTGGGACAGTTTTACCAGGCTGCCTTCGCGTCTTTCGGCACCGGCCGCCAACCAGGGAAAGCGTGGCAAAGCCCTCAACGAAGTCAGCCGGCGCGGATTCGTCGAGGGTTATTCCGGCCTGCGTATAGCCAGTTCGGGGCGGCGATTCTGGATACGCGACACCACCATCTGGAACCTGGTCGATGTCGACGGCAGATACTGCGGACAAGCTGCGTTGATCGGAGAGGCAGCGTAGTCGTAAAGTGACGAGACCCCGGCGGTGATAAAGCGACGGGCGGAAAACATTTATCATGGCGGTCTGTTACGCCAGACCTGATAGTTATCAATCAAGTGTGCCGAGGCCACGCTCGCATGCTTGAACCCATAATACGTGGCGCACAAGGAGAAGATCATGAAAAAGCTGATTGAACGAGTGACGCTGCTTGCAGCCGGCGCCGGCATTGCAACCTGCGTATTCATTGTAACTGCGCACAGTCCGGCATATGCCGAACTCGGGGTGGTGTACAAGGTCGTTGAAATCGGCAGTCCCCAGCACCTGGAAGAAGTGCTCAACAACGAAACCGCACAGGGCTGGAACTATGTCGGCAACTCGGGTGCGGCCACCATCTTCAAGCGCTGAGCGGGATTCCAGCGTCATCTTCCAGCCGGACGCTGCGCAAAACAACCCGCAGCGCCGGTTTTCGTTTCCCTCACCAGTAATTTTCCGAGGTGATCTGCCCCGGCTCATGGCGGCGGTGCTTTTTCAAGCCGCGCTCGATTAGCGCAAGCGTCGAGTCCTTGACCATCTGCGGATTGCCGCACAGCATGATATGGCTGTCGTCGGCGCTGATCGCCATGCCTGCCTTTTCTTCCAGTCGACCGTCAACGATCGCCTGCGGGATGCGCCCCGGCAGCGCAAAATCCGACGCCTCGCGGCTGATGAACGGAATGAACACTAACTGTCCGGGATGCTTCGCGACGATTTGCGCGATGCGTTCCCGATAACTGAGTTCGGACAGCGTCCGCACCGCATAAACCAGCACCACTTTTTCGAAGCGCTGCCAGGGGTCGCCGGTTCCCAGCATCGACAGGAACGGGCCGACGCCGGTGCCGGTCGCCATCATCCACAACTGCCTGGCGGCGGGAATTTCATCGATGATCATGAAGCCGTGGGCGCGCTGGGCAACCAGGATGTCATCGCCGGGACCGAGCCGCGCCAGGCGGGAGGTCAACGGGCCGTCAGGCACCTCGATATAGTAGAACTCCAAGGGCCGCCGATCCGGCGGATTCACCAGCGAATAGGGGCGCCCGGTCACTTCGCCATCGATCTCCAGCGCGATCTTGATGAACTGGCCGGCCTTGTAGGGCTCGATCTCGGACTCGACGTACAGGGAATGCAGCGTTTTACTCCACTGTTTTTGTTCGACCACTTTGCCGGGATTCCAGGCAGCCATTGCATGCTCCTTAATGATTTACAATGCTGTTCAATTATAGGTTGCTTTTGAGCAGGCCGAGGGACTGTGTATGAACGGGTGGCCGGATCCGGCCACTGCGCCACAGGAACTTGTCGCACCATGCATAACAGTCGGAATCATCATGTTCAGGTTTCTTGAATCCCTCATCCGCGGTACCCGGCCCCACGCAGCGACCACGCCGCCGAGCGGACTGCTGTCTTTCTATTGGCATTTCATCAGGCAGACACCATGGCCTTACGCGGCGATGGTGGTCACCAGCCTGTGCGTCGCGCTGGCGGATATGTGCATTCCCGTTTTCATCGGCAAGCTGGTGGCGCTGATGGCCTCGGCAGATCGCGCCGCGGCGCTGGCAGCACAGGCACCGACGCTGGGAGTGATGATACTGGTCGTGCTGGTGGTGCGTCCGCTGTTGCAGATGGCCGACATCGGCATACGCCAGAACGCGCTGATGCCCGGCGCCACCAACCTGGTACGCTGGCAAAGCCACTGGCATGTGCTGCGCCACAGCTGGCCGTTCTTCCAGAAGGACTTTGCCGGACGCATCGCCAACCGTGTGATGCAGACCGCACATGCGCTGCGCGACAGCGTGATGTCCGCCATTCGCGCAGTGTTGTACCTTTCCACCTATGGCCTGCTGACGCTGGTATTGATCTCCGGCTTCGACTGGCGCCTGACGCTGCCGGTCCTGGTCTGGCTGCTGGCGTATGCGACGTTCCTCAGATTCTTTGTGCCGCGCCTGCGCGAGCTGGCGCGGCAGAGTTCGGAAGTGCGCTCGAAGGTGATGGCGCGCGTGGTCGACAGCTATACCAATATCCTGACCGTCAAACTGTTCTCGCGCCTGGCCGACGAGGATGCCTACGTGCGCGAGGTGGTGGACGAACATCAGGCAGCGATGGCCAGGCACATGCGCATGACCAGTCGCTTCCTGTTTACCCTGCAGTCCATGAATGCGGTGTTGCTGGTGGGTACCACCGTGATCGGCCTGAGCCTGTGGGGGCGGGGCCTGATCAGTGCCGGCCAGGTCGCGACTGCGTTGCCGCTGGTGTGGCAGATCACCAACATGGCCGGCTGGGTCTCGTTCGAGATCGCCGGCATCTTCGAAAATATCGGCGTGGTGCAGGACGGCATGGTAACCATCTCCGTGCCGCATACGCTGGTTGACGAGCCGGACGCCCGGTCGCTCGAGGTGACACGCGGCGAGATCCGTTTTGAGCAGGTGAGTTTCAGCTATGGCGCCGGCGCGCCGGTGCTCGACCATATCGACCTGGTCGTACGGCCGGGCGAACGCATCGGACTGGTGGGACGTTCCGGCGCCGGCAAGTCCACACTGGTCAACCTGTTGTTGCGTTTCTTCGACATCGAACAGGGGCGCATCACCATCGACGGCCAGGATATCCGTCACGTTACCCAGGAAAGCCTGCGCACCCGGATCGGACTGGTGACGCAAGACACGTCACTGCTGCATCGCTCGATCGCCGACAACATTCGCTATGGCAGGCCGCAGGCGACGCAAGTCGAGATCGAGGCGGCCGCGCGCAAGGCGCAGGCGCACGAATTCATCCTCGGCCTGCGCGACTGGAATGGCCGCGAGGGTTATGAGGCGCACGTCGGCGAGCGCGGCGTGAAATTGTCCGGCGGCCAGCGCCAGCGCATCGCGATCGCGCGCGTGATCCTCAAGGACGCGCCGGTCCTGTTGCTCGACGAGGCGACCTCCGCACTCGACAGCGAGATCGAGGCCAGCATCCAGGAACAACTGATCGACATGATGGGCGGCAAGACCGTGATCGCCATCGCCCACCGCCTGTCCACCATCGCGCGCCTGGACCGGCTGGTCGTGATCGACCATGGCAGGATCGTCGAGCAGGGCACGCACAGCGAATTGTTGCGACGCGACGGACTCTATGCGGCGTTGTGGCAGCATCAATCGGGCGGTTTCCTGGCGGAGGATTTGCCGGAGTTGCCCGAACAGCTATCGGCATAAAACGTTAGAGCCGGGATCGAGCCAGCCGGGCACCGAATGATCGAATCGGTGCCTGCGCTTTCATTCTTCATGCACTTAAGTATCACTTAAGCTTTTCTGCCTACCCTGCACACCTCGCAATACAAATCAGGAGATAAACATGTTTCAACTCGCAACGGTACTTCGTTTTCTGGCCGTGTCTGCCATGGCCCTGGGAGTGCAACCCGCTGTCGCGCAGACACCCAGTGAGATATTGGCAACTTTCAAGACTGCGGCGTCTGGCGCGGCGGATTTCAAGGGATTTTCCGCTGCTCGCGGTGAGCAGTTCTTCAACAACAAGCATGGCAAGGAGTTGAGCTGCAGTTCCTGTCATACCGACAATCCCGCCGCACAGGGCAAGCACGCCAGCACCAACAAGGACATCAAGCCGCTTGCTCCTGCTGCCAATGCGGAGCGCTTCACCGACATGGCCAAGGTGGAAAAATGGTTCAAGCGCAATTGTAATGACGTGGTCGGGCGGGTCTGTTCGCCGCAGGAAAAAGGTGATGTGCTGAGTTATTTGCTGACCGTGAAAAAATAAGGAGATCGCCATGATGAAGATAGACAAGTTGTTCCCCAGGGTAGCAGTAGTAGCGCTGTTGACGATGGGCGTTGCAGTAACCGTCGCACTGGCAGATGATGATGAAGATGAACGCGGAGGTTACAGTCAAAGCCAGGGCGGCAGGTATGGTGGCGAGGATCTCGGCAGGCAGCTTATGCCAGGCAAGGTCGATGCCAAATGGCAGCAGGAATGTTCTGCCTGCCATATCCCCTACGCACCGGGCTTGTTGCCGGCCGAATCGTGGCGCAAGGTGATGGCGGGACTGGACCAGCACTTCGGTGCGGACGCATCGCTGGATGCGCAGGACGCAACGGAGATCACCGCGTTCCTGGTGAATAACGCTTCCACTCGCTGGAGTTCAAAGAACGCGCCGCTGCGCATCACGGACAGCGCATGGTTCAAGAGCAAGCATAACAGCCGCGAGGTCTCGCCTGCGGTGTGGAAAAATCCCAAGGTGAAGGGGCCGGCCAACTGTCAGGCCTGCCACAGCGGTGCCGAGCGCGGAGATTTCAACGAGGATAATGTCAAGGTGCCCAGATAATATCGGGTGATCGAACGGAGGCAGCATGAGTCAGCGAATTCTGGTCTGGGATGTGCCGACGCGGGTGTTTCACTGGCTGTTCGCCATCAGTTTCGCGGCTTGCTGGTACGTCAGCGAGTCCGACCAATGGCTGTCCATCCACACCTTTTTCGGTTACCTGTTGCTGGGACTGATCGGCTTTCGTCTGGTCTGGGGGGCGGTGGGCGGGCATTACGCCCGCTTCAGCGCCTTTTGCTATAGCCCGCTGGCCGGATGGCGTTATTTGCGCCAGACCCTGGCAGGCAGCAGTGCCCGCTATCTCGGGCACAACCCTGCGGGTAGCCAGGCGGTCTATCTGCTGCTGGCCATCGGGTTGGCGGTGTGCGTGAGCGGCATCTTCGGCCAGGGCGGGGAAGAACAGCAAGGTGCGGTGGCCGGCTGGATCGGTACCGCAACCGGTGTGGTGATCCGGCAGGCACATGGCTACATCGCCTTCCTGATGTTGCTGGTGGTGATCGGGCACCTGCTTGGCGTGGCGATGGAAAGCAGGTTGCACAAGGAGAACCTGGCACGCTCGATGGTTACCGGTCTCAAGCAAGCGCCGCCGGGCAGCGCCGTTTCAACATCCAGTCGCGGTGTCGGCGCACTATTGCTGCTGGCGGTGATCGTGTTCGGCATCTGGTGGTTCATCTATGCCTGGGAAGAGCCGGTTGAAAAGCGCCTCGGGCATGACGATGCCAGCAAGGAAGGACCGCATGTCGCCTTCGTTGGCCCGAAGCTGGCGGATGACCCGCTTTGGCGCGACGAGTGCGGCAGCTGTCACCTGGCCTACCATCCCAATCTGCTGCCGGCGCGTTCCTGGCAAAAGTTGATGGCGCAACAGGACAAGCATTTCGGCACCGACCTGGGGCTGGATGAAGCGACCACGACAGCCGTGCTGGCCTTTCTGGTGAACAATGCCGCAGAGACCAGCAAGCGCGAGGCCGCCTACAAGATCAACCGCTCCATCAAGCCTGGCGAGACGCCGTTGCGCATCACCGAAACGCCGTACTGGGTCAGCAAGCACCACGAGATAAGCGACAACGTATGGCGCTCGGCCAAGGTGAAGAGCAAGGGGAATTGCGCTGCCTGCCATCTGGATGCGGAAGCCGGCTTGTTCGAGGATGCCGCGATGGGTATTCCCCCGCTAAAGTGACGGCAGCTTTTCAGTGGCTGGCGAGCGCAACAGGACGACAAGGGACAGGTGAACCATGCGAGTGTTAGTGGTCGAGGATGACGAGTTGCTGGGCGACGCACTCCAGGCCGGTTTGCGGCAAGCAGGTTATGCGGTGGACTGGATGAAGGACGGCTTGTCGGCAGACCAGGCGCTCGGCACCGAGCCTTATGCGGCAGTGGTGCTGGATCTCGGCCTGCCGCGGCTATCCGGCCTGGAAGTGTTGCGGCGTTTGCGCAGCCGCAAGGCAGGCACCGCCCGCATCCCGGTGTTGATCCTGACCGCGCTGGATAGCGTGGACGATCGCATCCAGGGACTGGATGCAGGCGCGGACGATTACCTGGCCAAGCCGTTCGACATGGGTGAGTTGGCGGCGCGATTGCGCGCGCTGGTGCGTCGCGCCGGCGGCAGTGCAGTGCCGACACTCGAGGTTGCGGGCGTCACGCTCGATCCCGCGGCTCACCAGGTGCACTATCAGGGCCTGCCGGTCGAACTGCCGGCCAAGGAATTTGCCGTGTTGCATGCGCTGCTGCTGAATGCCGGCAAGGTGCTGTCGCGCGCACAACTGGGCGAGCAGCTGTATGCCTGGGGCGAGGAGGTGGAAAGCAATGCGGTGGAAGTCCATATCCATCACTTGCGGCGCAAGCTGTTTCCCGAACTGATCCAGACCATCCGTGGCGTGGGTTACCTGATCCCGGCAGACAAGGGGGCTGGCCATGGATAGGCATGCCTCATTGATGCGGCGCTTGCTGGTGCTGGCGTTGAGCACGGTGGTCGTGGTGTGGCTGGGAGCGACGGCGTTCACTTACTATGATGCGCGGCACGAGTTGAATGAGGTGCTGGACGCGCATCTGGCACAGGCCGCCGCATTGCTGATCGCACAGGTATCGCACGACCGGGATGAGATCGAAACCGAGCATGCGCCGCTGCTGCACAAGTATTCGCGCAGCGTCGCATTCCAGATGTGGGAGCAGGGCAGCCGCTTGCGCCTGCATTCCGCCAATGCGCCGCCACAGCATCTGGCCCCGGTGGAGCAGGGGTTCAGTGACAACACCATCGCAGGCGTACGCTGGCGCGTGTTCAGTTCCTGGGATGATGCGCACTATTACCTGATCCAGATGGCGGAACGCAGCGAGGTGCGCGATCGGCTGGCGCGCGGTATCGCCAGCAATCTGTTGCTGCCGCTGCTGGTTTCGTTGCCGGTGCTGGCCTTGCTGCTGTGGCTGGCAGTGGCGCGCGGCTTGCGGCCTCTGGTCAGGCTGACGCGTGATATCGAGCAACGCGAACCGGATAACCTCGCGCCGTTGTATGCCGGTGCAGTGCCGCTGGAAGTGATGCCGCTGTTCGATCGGCTCAATCGCCTGTTCACGCGCATCGCCGCCTTGATCCGGAAAGAACGGCTGTTTACCGCTGATGCCGCGCACGAGTTGCGCACCCCGGTGGCCGCGATCAAGGCGCAGGCGCAGGTGGCGCGCGCCGCTACGAATGACGCAGAGCGCATGCACGCGCTGGACAACGCGATACTGGGCTGCGATCGCGCGGCCCACCTGATCGAGCAGTTGCTGACGCTATCCCGGCTCGACACCCTGGACAGCGAAGTGGCGGAACCGTGCCGGTTGCACGACGTCGCGGCCGAGGTGGTCGCGGCGCTGGCGCCGGCTGCGCTGGGCAAGGAGGTGCAGCTGGAGTTGCTGGCCGACCCGGGAGTCGAGGTGCGCGGCAATCCGGCGCTGCTGCGCGTGTTGTTGCGCAACCTGCTGGATAATTCGATCCGGCATACCGCATCCGGCACCGTGGTACAGGTCGAGATCAGCCAGCAGCAGGGAGAGGTGAGAATGGTGGTGAGCGACAACGGCCCGGGTATCGCAGCGGCCGAACGCGAGCTCGTGCTGGAGCGCTTCTATCGCCCAGTGGGCACGCAGGCCAGCGGCAGCGGACTGGGTCTGTCCATCGTCAAGCGCATCGCCGAACTGCATCACGCCACCCTGCAGTTGCAGCCGTCCGTCACCGGAACCGGGTTGCAGGTGACGGTGACGTTCAGCGATCCGGCTTGAGGGCCGCTCGCGCGAATCGCCACTGGGTAGTCCAGAAGTGATGATTGGAGACAGATGTGTTCGGCACCATCCTGATTATCGTCGTCACGCTGATGCAATGCTACGTATTCTGGCGTGCAGCCTCGGTACCGATCGTCAGGCGCTACTTGCCACGATATCGCCTGATTGCCCTGTGGATCGGCCTGTGGTGCCTGTTCCTGGCCAGCCGTGTCAACGGCCTGCAGGAGACGGGGAGCGTGGCGGTCGTGCTGGAGTTTCTGGGCATGACCTGGATGGCGATATTGTTCCTGATGTCCGTCGCCCTGATCGCGGTGGAGGTGATAACCGGTTTAGGTTTTTTCCTGGCCAGGCTCGTGCCGGTGCTGCGTGGTGCTGCGCTGGTCGCCGGCGCGCTGCTATCCGTGCTGGCGTTGATCCAGGGTATGCGTGCGCCGGTGGTGAGCAACTACGACGTGTATCTCGATGGCCTTCCGCCACAACTCGATGGCATGGTGATCGTTGCGTTGTCCGACCTGCATCTGGGCTCGCTGCTCGGCGAGCGCTGGCTGGCCGCCCGGGTCGAGCAGGTGCGGGCGCAGCGGCCCGATGTCGTGGTGCTGCTCGGCGATATCATCGAAGGTCACAGTGCACCCGACCAGCGACTGCTGGCAGGTTTGCGTCGCTTGTCTGCGCCATTGGGCGTGTGGGGGGTTCTCGGCAACCATGAGTCTCATGGCGCCGATGCGGGCAATTCGCCCCTGTTCAGTCAAACCGGCATCCACCTGCTGCGCAACGCCTGGGTCGAACTGCGCCCGGGCCTGCTGCTGGCGGGAGTGGACGACCTGTCCTTCAACGACAACGCCGACGAGACCGGGTCAGCCATTGCGCAAGCGCTCGCCGGACGGCCGCCGGGCGTCACCGTGATGCTGTCCCATGCGCCCCTGCTGACCACGCTGTTCGCCAGCAAGGGCGTGAACCTGATGCTCAGCGGGCATACGCACGGCGGACAGTTATGGCCTTTTGGTCTTCTGGTCAGGCAACGGTTTCCGCTGATGGAAGGGCGATATGAGATCGGGGACATGACGCTCATCGTCTCTCGCGGCACGGGTACATGGGGCCCGCGCATGCGCCTGTGGCGTCCCGCCGAGATCCTGCGCGTGACCCTGCATGCAAGTGGGCACAGCGGGAATCATCGTGATCGACCATGGGAAGATCGTCGAGCAGGGTTCGCACAGTGAATTGGTGCGGCGCAACGGACTGTATGCGGCGTTGTGGCAACATCGGTCGGGCGGTTTTCTGGAGGAGGAGTTGCCGGAGTTGTCTGAGCAGAAAACGGCGTGAATTGATTGGCAGGGCTTGGATAAGGACTCGGCATTTCAAACGTCCTACCCCCACCCTAACCCTCCCCCTGCAAGGGGGAGAGCTTGCGAGGGGGCCGAACTAAAGCTCCTTCCCCCTTGCAGGGGGAAGGTTGGGATGGGGGTAGAGACTTGGCACCTTCGAAGTTCTATCGCCATCCCACTTGCTCCCTGGCTTAGCTCTTCCCTTGTAAGAGGCAAAGTAGCCAGTTGGTGCACGATGTGCCGAGGCAATAAGTTTATCAATCACCCCCCTCAATACCCCAGCGCCAGCCCGCTGCCCCGACGCGGGTCGTTCGCGCCATAGAAGCGATTGTTGCCGACCGGCTTGCCGTCGAGCTTCGGCGCGCCGACCAGGATCGCGGTGACGTGGTTGGATGGCTGCGGGTCGCCGAACTTCTGTCCCCAGCTCTCGAGGATGCTGCGCGTGTCGGGGCTGAGCGCGAAAGGTTCGACGTTGGTCACGTCCGGCAGCCATTGCTGGTGGAAGCGCGGCGCATCCACCGCTTCCTGCACGTTCATGCCGTAGTCGATCACGTTGAGTATGGTGAGCAGCACCGTGGTGATGATGCGGCTGCCGCCCGGCGTACCTAACACCATGACCGGCTTGCCATCCTTGGTGACGATGGTCGGGCTCATCGAGCTGAGCGGCCGCTTGCCGGGCGCGATCGCATTCGCTTCGCCCTGTACCAGGCCGAAGCTGTTCGGCACGCCGAGCTTGATGGTGAAGTCGTCCATCTCGTCGTTCAGCAGCACGCCGGTGTGGGCAGCGGTGACCTTGGCGCCGAACCAGTTGTTCAGCGTGTAGGTGACTGCCACCGCGTTGCCCCATTTGTCGATGATCGAATAGTGTGTGGTGTTGTTGCCCTCGTGCGGCGCGACGCCGGGCTTGATGTCCTTCGAGACACCGGCCCGGTGCGGATCGATCACCGCGCGGATCTGCGCGGCATAGTCCTTGTCGAGCAGGTGGGCGAGCGGGTTGCTCACGAAGTCCGGGTCGCCGAGGTAACTGTTGCGGTCGACATAGGCGTGGCGCATCGCCTCGATCTGGTATTGCACCGCCTGCGCCGAACGATAGCCCAGCTCCTGCAGCGGATAGCCTTCGAGGATGTTCAGCATCTCGCAGATCACCACGCCGCCCGAACTCGGCGGCGGCGCCGAGACGATGCCGTAGCCGCGATAATTGCATTCAACCGGCTTGAGCTCGCGTGTCCGGTACTGGTCGAGGTCGGCCTGCGTGATGATGCCGTGGCCGGCACGGCTGCTGGCGACGATCGCATTGCCGATCGTACCTTTGTAAAAACCGTCCGCACCCTTTTCGCTGATGTACATCAAGGTATGCGCGAGGTCTTTCTGCACCAGTCTGTCGCCGACCTTGAATGGCTCGCCGTGATTCAGGAAGATCGCGGCCGAGGCCGGGTCCTGCCTGAAATCTTCGGTCGCGGTCGTCAGTATGTCGATGTCGCTCCGGTCGAGCACGAAGCCGTCCTGAGCATAGTGGATCGCCGGGGCGAGCAGGGCGGCACGCTGCATCGTGCCGTACTCGCTGCGCGCCTGCTCCATCCCTGCCACCGTGCCCGGTACGCCGACCGCGAGTTGGCCTTTCGTGCTCGCGCCCGGTACCACGTTGCCATCCTTGTCCAGGTACATGTCCGCAGTCGCGGCCAGCGGCGCCTTCTCGCGGAAGTCGAGGAAGGTCTTGCGCCCATCGGCCAGTTGTATCGTCATGAAGCCACCGCCGCCGAGGTTGCCTGCCGCCGGGTAGACCACGGCCAGCGCGTAACCTACCGCGACGGCCGCATCCACCGCATTGCCGCCTGCCTTCAGCACATCGACGCCGACATGCGTCGCCAGGTGCTGCGCCGTGACAACCATGCCATGCTCGGCGGCCACCGGTGCTTGCGAGGCGGCCTGGGCGTCGAACTGGCACAGCGCGAGTGCGGCGGCGAGCAGGAATTTTGTCAATGATTCGAGTTTCATGGTGCAGGTATTGTAGTGTAGTTAAAGCGACGGCATTGCCAACGTGATATTGTATACGCAGAAAATAATTCCAGACTGAACTGAGTCAACCCCATTGAATGTTTTTTGCATCACTGTCAGCAGCAATCACTATCCAAAGGAGAGCATCATGGTAATTATGAAAAAAGTGGCAACAGGCGTAAAAAAAGTCGAGCGCAAGTTAGGGGCGGCCGCGAAAAGTGTGGCATCGACCGAGAAGAAAGCAGTGAAGTCCGCCAAAAAACTGGCCACGACTGCGCAGAAAAAAGTGGAGAAGGTCACCAAAAAAGCAGTCGCGACCACCAAGGGCGTTGAAAAGACTGCCAGGAAATCGGCCGTGAAGGCGAAGAAAAAAGTCGAGAAGGTCACCAGGAAAGCCGTCGAGACGGCGAAGAAAAAAATAGCCAAGGCCACAAAAACGCTGGTCGCGAAGACCAGGAGCGTAGAAAAGACCGCCAAGAAATCGGCCGTGAAGGCGAAGAAAAAAGTAGCGAAAGCCGCCAAAACCGTGGCAACAACTACGAAGAAGGCAGGCAAGACCGCCACCAGGACGGCCTCGGCCACCAAGAAAAAGTAGCGGCGAAGAAGCCGGTAGCGGCGAAGAAATAGGCGGCCTGATGGGCCGAGAACTCCGGCAGTAGCCCGGTATCTTCAGGGAGGTCATGCTCGATCTGATCCATAAATCGAGCATGTCTCCGTTGATTGTTCGAAGTGGAAGCAATGACCGCGAAGTCCGGCAGGATGTGGTGAGGCACGAAGCGCATCGTTCGCGAACCTCGTATTCAGGGTGCGCTGCATCGAAAATCTGCGACAGGACCACCCCGAGACTGATATGACCAAACCAATCAAGATCATTCTCCTCGCCGCTGGCAGCCTCATTGGGCTCCTCGCCCTCATCGCCGTGGCCCTGCTTCTTTTTGTCGACGCCAATGCCTACAAGCCCCGTCTGGAAGCCGCAGCCTCGGATGCCCTGGGCATGCAGGTCAAGGTCGACGGTCAACTTGGGATCGGTTTCTTTCCCGGTTTGCTCCTCACCCTGAAGGACGTGCACATTCGTAACCGGGGGACGGATCTCGCCTCGGCAACCGAGGCCAGGCTCGGGGTCGATCTCATCCCGCTGCTCCAGGATGAAGTCCGCATCCGCAACATCTCCCTGGTACATCCTGACATCTCCATCGAGCAGGACCGCAATGGCAAGTTCAACTTCGAGAAACTGGAGGCAACCGAAGCGCCGCTACCCACCCTGGATATTGCCGATGTTTCCATCTCGGATGGGACGCTACGCTATACGGAAAAGACAACTGGCGACGGATTCGAACTCGGGGCGTGCAGCATGGATGTGCACCACCTGCAGCTTGCCGGCGGGAAAAACGCGGAGCTGATGAGGCAACTTGCCATCACGGCGGAGATCGCCTGCGGCAAGTTCGAGACCAGGGACTTCGCCGCCACCGGCCTGAAGTTCACGCTCGCGGGGCAGGGTGGCGTGTTCGATCTCAAGCCGCTCACGCTGGAAGTCTTCGACAAGCAAGGGGCAGGGAACATCCATGCGGACTATTCGGGCGCCGACCCCCTGTACCAGTTTCATTACACGCTGAACCAATTCCGCATCGGGGAGTTTTTCAAGAACCTGTCGCCAAACACCGTGGCCGAAGGCAATGCAGATTTCTCCGGCAACCTGACCATGCGCGGAAATACCGTGAGCGCGATGAAACAGTCCGCAGCCGGAGATATCTCCCTGCGGGGAAAGAACCTCACGCTCAAAGGCACCGATCTCGATGAGGAGTTTTCCCGCTTCGAGTCCAGCCAGAATTTCAACCTCGTGGACGTGGGCGCCTTCTTTTTTGCCGGGCCTGTCGGCCTGGCGGTCACGAAGGGATACAACTTTGCCAACATCCTCAGGCAGTCGGGGGGCAGCAGCCAGATCCGGATACTCGTCTCCGACTGGAAGGTCGAACACGGCGTGGCGCAGGCGCAGGACGTGGCCCTGGCGACGAGCAAGAACCGTGTCGCCCTGCAGGGCGGACTCGATTTCGTCAACGAACAGTTCAATGACGTGAGCATCGTGCTGATCGACGCCAAGGGCTGCGCCATCGTGCGACAGAAGATCCACGGCTCATTTGAAAAACCGGTGGTGGAAAAGCCGAACGTCCTGATCTCTCTCGTCGGGCCGGTGCTCAAGTTGTTCAAGAGGGGGATGGCACTGTTGCCTGGGAAGAAATGTGAGGTGGTTTATGCGGGGGTGGTGGGGGCACCTTAGGGAAGGCGCCGAATTGAAGCTCGCCCATTCAGAAAAGACTAATTCCCTTGCTAAATAGTAACGTTAACGTTACTAATAGAAAATAATTCAAGCAGGTTCTTTAATTCTCTGAGTGAGTCCGCCCGATGCAGATCGATTGCAATGTCGTCCTCGATCACGAGAGACTGAAGATCGTCAACATAAGTGCGAAGTCCTTCGGCGAATCCGGGCTCGCCGCCATGCAATGGCCGACGCCCGTCGTCTGGCTGGTGACACTGGAGTGGTATCTTCCCGACGCCCGCAAATACATAGAGCAGCTGCCCGGTGCGATCGCACGGATGGCGCCGGGGAATTCCGTCTGCATTCTGATCAACCAGCCCGAGGAGGCCGAGATCGCGTCGGGACTTGCGGGTGCCCGCGTCGCCTGGGTGAATCACAACGCGTTCATCTCGCCCCGGATCTTCTCCATCACCGGCGACGAGAAAATATACGACGCGGTGGTCAATTCGAGCCCGCTTGCGTGGAAGCGCGTCCATCTGTGCGCGCGCATCGAGAATCTCTGCTGCATCCGGCGCGTGGTTGAAGCGGGGACGCCAAACCTGTTCGATGCGGCAACGCTGTCGCCGCGCTATGTCAACGACACGAAGCTCGGCAAACCCCAGGTCGCCGCGCTGATAAACAAGGCCTTCTGCGGCGTGATCCTTTCCGCGGGCGAAGGTGCTTGCCTCGCCTCGACCGAGTATCTTCTCTGCGGACTGCCGGTCGTCTCGACGCCGAGCGTCGGCGGGCGGCACGTCTGGTACGACGAGATGAACAGCATCATCGTCGAGCCTGACGAAAATTCCGTCCGCGATGGCGTTGCCGAGGCGAAGCGGCGGGTGCTCGCCGGAGAGATCTCCGCAACGGCGATCCGGGAGAACGCGCTGAAGCTCAGGGATCGCTTCAGCCGGAATGCCGAAACACTGATCGCCGGTGTCCTCGACGAACATGGCGTGCACGACGTGTCGGCCGCAGAGGTCATGCGCGGATGGCTGGCCGAGATGGACCTCGCCAGCCACCAGTTCAAATATCTGGGGTCAGAAGACGCTGCACAGGCCTATGTCCTGAGCGGCAACCTTGCGTACTGGCGCAATGCCGTACGCGGACTCAAGCGCGCCAGGGCCTGATGCCTTCCGGCTCTTTCAGGATCGCCGCTGCCATCCCGGCAAAGTCTTCCAGGGCGCCGACGTTCGCAGCCAGTCCTTGAATTTTCTGTCCGGCCGCGATCAGGAAACCGCCGCCGGCGTGGTTGCCGGGCCGGATACCCCGAACATCCGCGGCGATGCGACCGAGGCGCGGCGATTCCACGGCGCGCGGATTGAGATTGGGTGTGTAGGCGAACAGCAGATCGGGCAGGGCCTTGGCCCGCGCACCCTTGTGCTCGGCCGCCGGCTGAAGGATAGCTCCGACCACCGGCTTGCCGCTGTCGGCATCGACCAGATCGCGCAGCAAGTCGGCAATGATGTCGGCGCTGCGCTTGCCATCGTGGTTCGGCGCAATGATGCGCAACGCCCCGTAGTTGTCGTTGTAGGGCAATACCGCGCAGTAGCGTCCGCCGAGGCTGCGGTTGATGCTGTCGACTATTCCAGGCACAAGATGTGCGAGGGTGCCGTTCGGCTCCATATCGGTCGTGGAGAAGACCGCGATCTCGGCGTCGGCTCCCGCAGCGGCAACGAGATCTCCCACCGCCGCATCGAGATCGGCGAAGATGGATCTGAGCGGTTCGCCGAGCCGCAGATTCCGCGCCGCGTCGTAGTCGGCGTGCTGTTCGTCGACAAGGTTCCACAAGCCGTGGCAACCGCAGTGGGCCTCCTTGAAGCTGATGAGGAAGAGGTCCCATGCCTCTGCGTCGAGAAAGTGGAGTCCCGCCGCACGCTTGCGGGAAATCGAGGTGCGCAGGTTCGCCACGATGCCGGCGACCTGTGTGTCGTCGAGCGCCTCCTGGTGGTAACCGCAGCAGCTGGGCGGTGCCGGTCCAAAGCGCGCGACGATCTCGGCGGCGAGTCCATCGGGCTGGCTGCGGGGTGTATTGAAATAGCGCCCGTGCACCAGCCAGTCGGCGAGATGTATCCCGTTCAGCGGCTGTGGAGTCGCACATTTCGGGATATCGAGCACCGCCGTGCGCGGTTGCCGGCCGCCGAGGCCGATCCAGAACGGACGCCGGCCCGCATCCCGCTCATGGGCCATGCCCAGCCTGCCGCCGGGCAGCGGAATGCCCCAGTGGTAACGCCCGTGTTCGCCCAGCGGCACGCCATACTGGAACGAGGCCCACAAACCATCATCGCTGCTGCCGGGAGGTGAGGTGAGTCGCTTCATGACGCCGCTGGCTTTGAGGGCGGCGAGTCTGGGCATCGCTCCCTCGCGCATCCAGCGGTCTACCAGAGTGCTGTCTGCGGCATCGAGGCCGATCATGATGAGGCGTGCTGTCATTGTGCAGAAGAAATGGCTGGAGTAAGGTAGTCTCAGTTTCGTGGACATCTGCAACAGGGTCAATAGCCCGGAAGATGTCCGATTGCAAAAGCGATAAGTAACAGGGTCTGGGCTGACCCGGATATTTCGGGCACCTTCAAGTGGAGTCGCTCTTACCTTCCCTGACAATCAACCAAGGGCAAAGATGCCAACAGAATCGACTGGTGCCAAAGACCGAAATCCGCAAGATGAAGCGTTGAAGCATGTTCCTCCGGCCGCACCACAAAACCAGACTTTTCATGTTCTGGCCCTGGCGGTGCTGGGGGTGGTCTACGGGGACATCGGTACCAGCCCGATTTACGCCTTGCGTGAATGTTTTGCCGGAAAGCATCCCATTCCAGTAACGACTGACAACGTCCTCGGTATTCTCTCGCTCATATTCTGGACGCTGATCCTGGTTATTTCGTTGAAGTACATGGTCTACGTGCTGCGTGCGGATAACCGCGGTGAAGGCGGCACCTTTGCCCTGCTGGCGCTGCTGCGACCGAACAAGGACCAAACCCGGTGGATTCGTCGTATCCTGATCCTGCTCGGTTTGCTGGGCGCTGCCATGCTGTACGGCGGAGCGATGATCACGCCGGCGATCTCGGTGCTGAGCGCTGTGGAAGGCCTGCAACTTGCCGCGCCTTCCCTGCAAAGCTATGTCATACCCATTACCGTGATCATACTCATCATGCTATTCAGCGTGCAGCGCCATGGAACGGCGAAGGTTGGCGCAGCCTTCGGCCCAATAACGCTGATCTGGTTTGTCGTGCTCGCACTGCTCGGCATTCGCGGCATCCTGCAGGCGCCGGAGGTGTTGTTTGCGATCAATCCCTGGTATGCGATCAAGTTTTTCCTGCACAACGGAATGACTGGTTACCTCGTTCTATATGCCGTGTTTCTTGTCACCACCGGTGGTGAAGCGCTGTATGCGGATTTGGGCCATTTCGGGCGCCAGCCCATCCGCAAGGTCTGGTTCAGGTTTGTGCTGCCCGCATTGCTCATCAATTATTTCGGGCAAGGCGCGCTGTTGATCGCCGATCCTGCCGCAACAATTCATCCTTTCTATCATCTCGCGCCGTCGTGGGGACTTTTTCCCTTGATCATTCTCGCCACCGTCGCGACTTGCATCGCTTCACAAGCGGTGATCACAGGTGCTTTTTCAATGACACGGCAGGCGATACAGCTCGGCCTGATGCCGCAATTCACCGTAAAGCAGACGTCTGCAGATGCACGCGGACAAATCTACTTGCCTGTCGTGAACTGGATACTGATGACAGCCGCCATATTCCTGGTGCTTGCATTTCGTTCGTCGGGCAATCTTGCAGCAGCCTACGGTCTGGCGGTCAACTCCACCATGGCGATCACGACAGTGCTGGCGTTCAATGTGGCTCGCGAGCGCGGTGGCTGGAGCTTGCCCGCAGCGCTGCCTTTATTGCTGGGCTTCCTGATCATCGATCTGGGATTCCTGGGATCCAATATCTACACCATACCCGATGGCGGGTGGTTGCCTTTGTTCATCGGCGGGCTATTGTTCACCATCATGACCACGTGGCGCCGTGGCTCAGCCATATTGGCGGAGATAATTGACAATTCCACCACCAATCTTGAGACGTTCATCGGTCGAGTGAAGGGCGAACAGATACCGCGAGTTCCCGGAACGGCAGTATTTATTTCCGACAGGCTGGAGCCGACCCCACCTTCGCTGCAGCAACTGGTACGACACACAGGCGTCATGTACGAGCGCGTGATCCTGCTGACGGTAGTGATTGAACCGATGCCCACGATCAGCCTGGAGGAGCGTATCGAATTGAAGGAATTCGAGGCCGGGTTCTATCGGATCACGCTGAGGTATGGATTCATGCATACGCCCAACATCCCTTCCGATCTGAGTGCGTGCGCCGAATCAGGGCTGGTCCTCGACATCGATCAAATCCACTACATCGTCGGCCACGTAGACCTGCTGGCCGGCCGCAAGCTGCACGGCATGGCCGTGTGGCGCGACAAGCTGTTTGTGTTCCTGGCAAGAAACACCCAGGACGCTATCGCCGGCTATCATATTCCCGCTGCACAAATGATGACGGTGGGGTTGCATGTCGGCATCTGAACCTCAGTAAATAATGAACCTGCGAGTTGCTGAAGTGTTCTGCCCGCCTTTATTAGAATTGTCGAATATCAATCGAAGCTGATACCATTATTTTTCCCTGTAATTCCTTCGCCGAACAACTTCAGATGACTGCTTTGATGATATTATTTAACTGCTACTTGGTCGCATGAAGGGCAACACTGGTTCAAACTCATAAATTAACGGGAGACAACATGAGCATGATGAAAAGAAGCATATCGATCTGTTTTCTGGCATCCGCATGTGCAGTAGCTACAACGGCCTACGCCAACAATGTTGACGTAGTGGCTATGCATGCAACATTTATTACAAAGACGAATACCAAGGATCAGGACCCAAAGCTTGATATCAAGATTTATAACGACAAGAATGTTCTCGTTGCCGAGAATAAGGATATCACCGGGCACTGGAGTGATAACTCGATAGATTCCATCGTTCTCGACCTGAACTCTGCCGTCACACAGGCAGACCTTGCCGGCGGCAAAGTGCAACTGGATATTCATCCGGACGGAAAAGATAACTGGGACTTTGATTACAATATCTCCATTACCTATGCAGACAATTCGGTGATCTGGGAGCGATGGAGTGGTAAACAGCTTAGCCAGGATAAACCCACGACGAGCGATGCATTGACCGGCAAATAATGGGTAGGCCGGGCTCAATTGATTTATGTAGCGGCGGATGAAACGAATATCGAGCCTGGCCACTTCAATTTGCAGGGGTTAATGTGTCGTCATGAACCTGGTGGAAATATATTTCATACTTGGCCTGGCAATGTTCCTGGTCGCCATTTGGGATTACAAATATTTGCCAAACACGGCCAAACGACTGGTGAAGCAACCGGGCGACGAAACCAGGTTTGCGCTGATCGTGTTGTCGGTACGGAATTTGACCGTGATGGCCTTGTTTTCATTTTTTCTGTGGCCGGTAGTCGTGGTATTTGAGCTGTCCGGAGATAGTGAAAAGTAAAGGTTCGGTGAATGCCGGGTCTTGTCTTTAACTGACCTCATCGATTTTTAGGGTAGGTTGGGCTGGCAACGGAAGCCCAACATTTACCGTTGCCATTGTGTTGGACTTCGTGCCTCAGCCCAACCTGCGAGTTGCCGAAGTGTTCTGCCCGCCTTTTTTAGAATTGTCGAAGATCAATCGAAACTGACCCCATCGATCTTTCACATGATCAATGGGGTCAGACTCCATTGATCGGAATTGAAGCATGACAAATTATCCCAATCAATCGAGTCTGACCCTATTGATCCACGCGGGGCGGGTTACGACAGCCGGTGTTGCGGTATCGATGCCGTGCAATGCGCGCAGGCGCACGCATTCCGGGTTCATCGAGCCGTCGTCCATGAATACCGGGTATTCGCGGCAAACCGATGGTCGCAGCGCGTAGATGCCGCAACGCCCGTCATCCTGCAATGCGACGCAGCGGCCATGGCCTGATTCGGTGCCTCTCATGCAGGCACGGAACGGCGTGATCTGTGTCGTCATGTCGGCAGGGACTTGGCCGCCCGGCTGGCTGTCCAGTTCGCCGTGATAGAACGAAACGCGAAAATGGCGGCAGCATGCGTTGCAGCCTGAGCAGGGATTGTCTGTCCCCGTCATGTCGTAATAGATTCGGCCATCTTCGGTAAGCGTGGCGATCTGCGCATCTTTCATTTATATACTCCATCGATCCTGTGGAACATCCGGGAGAGGCACGCCGGGCGGCGCAGCCCGTCCCGATCAGGAACGAGAGCAGCGCGCTGGCCCGGCCAGAAGTAGGGATGGAGCAGTTATGTGAAAGGTAATTCGGAGGTAGAAGAGCGGTGGTGCCAGATAACGACGTCGGTAAAGGAGTGGCGGTAATGATCCGGCTGCGCGCCGTTGCGGGCCGGTGCCGGTGCGCCATGCGCACGCATCCCGACAATCTCATCGAGACGGGTTGCTTTGCAGCAGTATGCGGGCGATAGGGTCACGGCGGCCTGGAGCGGATAAACAGGAGCGGCAGTGTATACGGAACCGGGTGTTTTGCAATGGCTTCCGAAACTGCGCTGACACCATCGATTTTTTGTCTGCATGGATCTTGCCTGCCGGTAATTTGCGCACCTATTTAAGGGCTCTGACCCCTTAAGTTGTTGCAGGGGGAGGGCTAGGGTGGGGGTAGAGACTATGCGCAAGTACAAGTCTAAATCGCAGGTACTTGCTTTACTGGACCAGATGATTTAAGGGATTTAAGGGCTCTGACCCCTTAAGTTATCTGCGGATCAATAATCAGCTGTGTTGTTCAATTTGACAACACATCTGGGTGTTGTTATTGTCTCCAACATGAAAGCTCGCGAATTGTTCAACCGCCGTGTACTTGTCACGGAACAGGCGTTCGCCGAGTTGGTGCTTTGGGAAGTTCCCGAGCCGCTTTCCGGCAGCAAACATCGCTATAAATACCGGCTGGCATTTGTGGTGGCGGGGGTATGTGTACTGCGTTACGACAACGAGGCGGGCAAGGGCGACCACAAGCACGTGAGCGGCAGGGAAGTGAATTACCGCTTTGTATCGGTGGACAAGCTGGTGACGGATTTTTTAGAAGATGTGAAGAGGTGGCGCGATGAAAACAGTAACGATTGATGTACGGCCAATGACGGACACGTTGGGCGATTTCACGCAGGCATGGAAGAGCGGCAAGCCTTCCGCGCCGCGTATCAGCTTTGAATCGCCCGAGCTGATGTTCAAGGTGTTGTCCGGAAAACGCTGGGAATTGCTCAACACGATGACCGGCGCGGGAGCCATGTCCATCCGCGAGGCCGCACGGCGCGTGGAACGCGACGTCAAAGCCGTGCATGGCGACGTAACCGCTTTGCTTAACGCCGGGCTACTGTCAAAAACAAACGACGGCATGATCGTGTTTCCCTACGATGCCATCCATGTGGACTTCATGCTCAAGGCGGCTTGAAGTATGGATCAATCGAGTCTGACCCCATCGATTCGCTAGTAGCAAGAACACGGCCTTAAGATGGGGTTACTATTATGACCGCTATTGGACTTTATTCTTAGCGACGGTTTTTATCAATAGGGTCAGTCTCCATTGATTCAAGCAGACAGGCTGCCAGAGGCAACACTGTTAAAATCCGATCCTTCTCACACCCTCCTGACCAGCCGCTCATGACCAAGAAACCACACGTCACCATCCATCGCAAAGACTACACTGCCCCGGCCTATTGGGTGAACACCGTTGAAATGGGTTTCGATCTCGACCCCGCGGCAACCCGTGTGGCCACGCGCATCACGCTGCAGCGCAATAGCGCATCGCCCAACAAGGATGTGGAACTGCTGGGCGACGGCGCCAAGCTGGTGGCCTTGCGCATGAACGGCAAGACGCTGCGCAAAGGTGCCAAGGGTTACTCGATAGCAGACGGAAAATTGCGCATCGCCAACGCACCGGACGAGATCACGCTGGAGATCGAGACACTGGTTGAGCCCGAGAAGAATACCTCGATGATGGGTCTGTTTGTCTCCAACGGCAATTTCTTTACCCAATGCGAGGCCGAAGGTTTCCGCAAGATCACCTGGTTCCCCGATCGCCCGGACGTGATGGCGAAATACACCGTGATGCTGCGCGGCGACAAGAAAAAATATCCGGTGTTGCTGTCCAACGGCAACCTGATCGAACAGGGCGACCTGCCCAAAGGCCGCCACTATGCCAAGTGGGAAGACCCGTTCAAGAAACCTTCCTATCTGTTTGCGCTGGTGGCAGGCAAGCTGGTGTGCCAGGAAGAAACATTCAAGCTGAACAGCGGGCGCCGCGTGCTGCTGCAAGTGTGGGTGGAGCCGGGCAATCTGGACAAGACGCAGCATGCGATGGAATCGCTCAAGCACAGCATCCGCTGGGATCAGCAACGCTACGGGCTGGAGCTGGATCTGGACCGGTTCATGATCGTTGCGGTGGGCGACTTCAACATGGGCGCGATGGAAAACAAGGGCCTGAACATCTTCAACACCAAGTATGTGCTGGCCAATCCCCGCATCGCCACCGATGCCGATTACGCCAACATCGAGTCGGTGGTGGGCCATGAATACTTCCATAACTGGACCGGCAACCGCGTGACCTGCCGCGACTGGTTCCAGTTGTCGTTGAAGGAAGGCCTCACCGTGTTCCGCGACCAGGAATTCTCCGCCGACATGATCGGCACGGACAGTGGTCGCGCGGTGAATCGCATCGAAAATGTGCGCGGGCTGCGCCAGGTGCAGTTTTCCGAAGACGCGGGGCCGATGGCCCATGCGGTGCGGCCGGACAGTTATGTGGAGATCAACAATTTCTACACCGCCACGGTTTATCAAAAAGGCGCCGAGGTGGTGCGCATGTACCAGACCCTGCTGGGGCGTGACGGCTTCCGCAAGGGCATGGACCTGTACTTTGCACGGCATGACGGGCAGGCGGTTTCCTGCGACGATTTCCGCGCGGCCATGGCACACAGCAGCGGGCGCGACCTCGCCCAGTTCGAGCGCTGGTATAGCCAGCCCGGCACGCCGCAGCTCAAGGTGCAAAGCCACTACGACGCCGCCAAACAGACCTATGAACTGACGCTCAGCCAGCGCGGCAAGCCCGGCGCCGGGCAAAAGCCCTTCCATATCCCCGTTGCGGTTGGCCTGCTCGATGCGCGGGGCCGCGACATGGAGTTGCATCTTGCCGGAGCAGCCTCTGCAAAACCTGCCACCACCTGCGTGCTGGAGCTGACCAAGGCAAAACAGACTTTCATCTTTGACCGCGTCAGCACAAAACCCACGCCATCATTACTGCGCAACTTCTCTGCGCCGGTGGTGATGGAATACGACTATACCGACCAGGAGCTGGCGCAGCTGATGGCGCATGACAGCGATGCCTTCAATCGTTGGGAGGCCGGACAACGCCTGGCGATGCAACGTCTGTTGAATCTGGTCAAGCAGGTGCAGGCGGGGGAAGCGCTGACGCTGGATGACCTGTTCATCAACGCCTTGCGCACCACGCTCAACGACCAGGCGCTTGATCCGTCTTTCCGCGCAGTGGTGCTGACGCTGCCTTCGGAATCGATGCTGGCCGAACAGTGCGCAGTGATCGACCCGCAGGCGATCCACACTGCGCGCCAGTACATGCGCCGGACCTTGTCTGAAAGACTCAAGGCCGATCTCATCGCCGTCTATGCAGCCAACCTGACACCCGGCACATACAGCCCCGATGCAAAGTCGGCCGGCAAGCGCGGCCTGAAGAACCTGTGCCTGTCCTACCTGCTGGCCTGGAGCGATGAGAGCACGCAACAACTGGCACTTGCGCAGGTGAACGCCGCAGATAACATGACCGACCGCCTGGCTGCACTGATGGGGCTGGTGAATGTCGGAAGCAGACTGGCGGTGGAGCCGCTCAAGCGTTTCTACACCGACTACAAGAACGAGGCGCTGGTGATCGACAAATGGTTCAGCCTGCAGGCCGTGGCCGAATCCACGGACATCAATACCGTGCGCATGCTCACCCAGCACACCGCCTTCATGCTGAAGAATCCCAACCGCGCACGCAGCCTGATCTTCAGTTTCTGCAACGGCAATCCGTCACAGTTCCATGCAGCGGATGGCAGCGGCTATGCCTTCTGGACAGAACAGGTGATCGCGCTGAACAAGCTCAATCCGCAGGTGGCCGCGCGTTTGGTGCGCACGCTGGATCACTGGAAAAAATACCAGCCTGCGCTGAAACAACAGATGCAGGCTGCGTTGCAGAAAGTGGCAGCGGTCAAAGGCTTGTCCAAGGATGTGCAGGAGGTGGTGTTCAGGACTTTGGGGTGAGGGACTTGGCATTCCAACTGCCTATGGTATTTCCACCGTCCTACCCCCATCCCAACCTTCCCCCTGCAAGGGGGAAGGGGCTTTGTCCCCTCCCCCTTGCAGGGGGAGGGCTAGGGTGGGGGTAGGGACTTTGGCATTCCAACTATCTATGGTATTTCCACCGTCCTACCCCCATCCCAGTTGCCCCCTCGCTTCGCTCTCCCCCACTTAAAGGGGGAAGGGGCGTAGCAATTTACGAAAGGCTTCGGAGTCAGGCCTTGTATTTGACATGCTCATTCTCCTTTTACAGAGAATCGACAGGGACCGACATTCCTATCTTTTCAACAATCCAGACAACTGCAACAAATAAGACGTTGCAATGATCAGCAGCGTCCCCACCACCCCGATCATCATCGCGTGCCAGCCGAATGCCCATCCGGCATCGGTAAACCAGAGCTTGCTGCCGGTTGCCCAGGCGACAAACAGCAGGCCCGCGATGGTGGCGAACATGGCCTGCCGTGATTGCAGCCTGGGCATCAATACGGCGGACAGGAACAAGCCCAGCATGCCGCCGCCGAAGATGGCCGATATATCCCACCAGACATCGAGCGCTGTCTTTGCATTGATCATCACCAGGCTGGCCAGCGCGGCGAGTCCGCCGATCAAGCCGGTTGCGGTGCGTATCATGTTCAATTGTGTATGGTCGTCCGCTTCCGGATTCAGGACGCGTTTGTAAAAATCGATGGTGTATACGGTCGCCGCGCTATTCAGCGATGAGCTCATCGTGCTCATGCCGGCAGCAAGCACGCCGGCGATCACCAGCCCGGCCATGCCGGTCGGCAATTCATGCACGATGAAGTAGGGGAAGACCTGGTCTGCCTTGGCCGGGAAATCCGCGGGCTGCATGTTCAGGTAGTAGACAAACAGCGCGGTGCCGATCAGGAAGAACATCGCCGAGATCGGGATGTACAACAGGCCGCCCAGCCACAGGGCTTTTTTCGCTTCCGCCTCGGAGGGGGCCGACAGGAAGCGCTGGACATAATTCTGGTCCACGGAAAAGTTCTTCAGGTTTTCAACCAGGCCGAAAATGAAGATCACCCAGAAGCTCTGTGTGACGAAATCAAGATCCATCGACCCGAGCGCGAATTTGTGATCGCGGCTGGCGACCGCGCCCAGCTGTTCCCAGCCGCCCGGCATGTTGATCAACAACACCAGCAGGCACACCAGCCCGCCCAGGAACAGGACCACGGCCTGAACGACATCGGTCCAGATCACCGCCGCGAAACCGCCCAGCAAGGTATAGATGATGGTCAGGAAACCCAGCACCAGTATCAGCACCTTGATATCGATATCCAGCAACGCCGCCAAGGCCAGTGCGGTGAGATACAACACCACGGCAAAGCGCCCGATCTGCAGCAGGATGTAAGCCGTGCCCATGTACACGCGCGCCCACAGGGAAAAACGCTGTTCCAGATATTCGTAGGCGGTGGTCTGCACCTTGTTGCGGTAGAGCGGCACGAACCACTTGGAGGCGATGATGATGGCGATCGGCAGGGTCAGGGAGAACACAAAGGGGCGCCAGTCGGAGGCATAACTTTTGCCGGGATTGGCCAGGTAACTGATGCTGCTCAGGTAGGTGGCCATCAACGACAAGCCGATCGCCCAGCCCGGGATGATCTTTCCGGCAAGGGTAAAACCCTTCATGTCGCCGCTGCGCTTTACGAACCATGCGCCGAACAAGGTGGTGGCGGCGAGGTAAATGACGATGATGAAATAATCGACGGACGAGATATGGTTGCTCATGCACGGATTCCCTTTGCAGTGCTTTGTGGTGTCGGGGGATTTTAAGGGAATTCGAAGGATAGTCTGCGGATATCTTGGCATGGCATCATGGGTTTTGCCAGCGCGGATCTGCTTGTTCCGGTTTCGGTTCATCTATAATCTGCATTTCAACCTGGCCAGGAAAATATCTCCCTCATGCAAACCATTCTTGACGCAATCGGCTCGACCCCGCTGATTCAGGTCGACGGTATCTGGGTCAAGCTGGAATTCCTCAATCCGTCGGGATCGATCAAGGCGCGCATCGCGAAATACATGGTCGAACGCGCCGAGCGCGAGGGGCTGCTGAAGCCGGGCGACACCATCGTGGAAGCGAGCAGCGGCAATACCGGCAACGCGATGAGCATGGTCGCCGCAGTCAAGGGCTACAAGATGCTGGTGCTGATGCCCAATGGCCTGAGCCGCGAGCGCACCGCGATCTCGCGGGCTTATGGCGCAGAGGTGCACATCATCGGCGATTTCCATGTGACCGATGCGCTGGCCGAGGTGCGCAGGCTGGGCCAGCTGCCCGGATATTTTGCGCCGCAGCAATTCGATAACGAATGGAACGTGGACGAGAACCGCGAGTGGCTGGGGCAGGAGGTCCTGGCGCAACTGCCCGAGGGCGTGCTGCCCGATGCGGTCGTCGGCGGGGTAGGGACCGGTGGCACGATCGTTGGCGTGGGGCAGGCGTTCAAGGCGGTGAATCCGGCCTGCAAGGTGGTTGCGCTGGAGCCGAGCGAGTCATGCACGATACTTTGCGGCGAGATCGCCAAGCATTTGATCGAGGGGATCGCTGATGGTTTTGTGCCCGGTATCGTTGAGCGTCACCGCGACGAGCTGGATGAGATCGTGTCGGTCGAGTCCGACGATGCGATAGCGGAAATGCGCCGCCTGGCGCGCGAACACGGCATCTTCGTCGGCCCCTCGTCTGGCGCGCACCTGATCGCCGCACGGCAATTGCGTGACCGGCACCGGATCGAGAATGTCGTCACCTTCTTCTGCGACAAGGGCGAGAAATACATCAGCGATTATTGGCTGTGAAAGCGCTTGCCCGATCCCCTTGCAAACAATGGGGGCGGATTTATTTGTACTAATTTCCGGCGTTAGTGGGGGAGTTGAGTCTCTACCCCCATCCCGGCCTTCCCCCTGCAAGGGGGAAGGGGCAAACCCTTTGCAGGAGAAGCGGAGTTGTATTAATCCATGACTTCATTTCATCCGGGGTTTAAGCTCCCTCCCCCTTGCAGGGGGAGGGCTGGGGAGGGGGTAGAGATTTGGCATGGCCACCGGCGGTTGAAATATTCAAAGTCCTACCCCCATCCCAGTTGCCCCCTCGCTTCGCTCTCCCCCACTGCAAGGGGGAAAGGAGCTAACCTGCTGCAAGGGGATTGGAGTTCTCCCAGAAGTAGAGGGAGCTGAAGCTTGTAGGGTATTGTGTTCGGCAGTATTCACCAGCCAGATTTCTTATGGCTGATCCACTTGTGAGGAAGGTAAGGGTGGCATTTTCTCCAGCGCAGCAGCCACCGCTTTACAGGCCGTAATCAAATCGGTAACGAGGCGTTCGTCCACATTCAGGTCGTCCTCGTATTCGCCAAGATTGCGCACCTCGTGACATTTTGCCAGCACCCGCCACACCGCTGGCCCCAGTCCCAACGTGTGCGGCAATACCTGAAACACGATGTAGCGGTTTCCCGCCCGATAGCCGTGCCAGCGCAACGCCGCAAGACAAAGTGAATGTGCCGCGTTGTAGGCGAGATCGAATCGTCCCTCCAGCGACAATCCTGCATTGCCTGCATCCTGTAACCGCGCCAGGCCGGAGCGCTTCAGCCCGGCAAACTCCTTTGCATCCGGCGCCTCAACAGAAAGCGCCTTGCCGGGGCCGCTCAAGTTAGCGAGCGGCGAGTTCATCTTCACCTCCGATCAGCCAGACCTTGGATTGCGCCAGCACCCGCGTCACAAAGGCGTTCTTTTGCTTGATGCGCCTGGCCAATTCATGCCGGGTATAAATGCTCGGGTTCACCGTGCGTCCCAGCCGCGTGGCCGCCTCTTCCAGAGCGCCGAACAGGTCGGCATAACTCAGACTATCGCTGACCACCATCAGATCGATGTCGCTTGCCGCAGTATCGCTGCGCTTGGCCACCGAGCCGAACACGAATGCCGCCGCGATACCGTCCGCGAACGGCAGCAGGACTTCGCGCAGCGGCTCCGCCAGTCCCACGGTCTTTTGCACGATGCCACACAGTTCCGTGAACACCGGCGACTTCGGGTTCGCTTGATAATGCTTCTGGTTGCCCACTCGCGTTACCGTCACCAGCCCGCTTTGCGCCAGCCGCGCCAGTTCGCGCTGCACCGCCCCGGAACCGCCGCCAGTCATCCCGATCAACTCGGTGGCGAAGAAGCTGCGCTCAGGCTGTCCGAACAGGAACGCCAGCACACGTTGCTGCGTGTTGGAAAACAGCGCCGCAGCCAGACTGGTGTGCGGCACGGCGGAAGCGGATTTTGCTTTCATACCCATATTGGGTATCCTACTACCCATTTTGGGTATGTTCAAGTATTTTCATTAGCAATGGGAACGGATTTATTTGTGTTGATCGTGGGCGTAAGTGGGGGAGTTGAGGTTCTACCCCTATCCTAGTTGCCCCCTCGCTTCGCTCTCCCCCTCTTAAAGGGGGAAGGGACGTGGCTCCCTCCCCCTTGCAGGGGGAGGGTTGGGGAGGGGGTAGAGATTTGGCATGGCCAACGGCGGTTGAAATATTCACCGTCCTACCCCCATCCCGGTTGCCCCCTCGCTTCGCTCTTCCCCACTGCAAGGGGGAAGGAGATAATTCATCTACACCGTTTTGTTTCGCTGCCTGCCTAGATGTTTCTCGCCGCGTTGCCTGGCCAGCTCGACTTGTTTTTGCCGCTCCAGCGCGGCGGCGCGTTTTTCGGGGGTGAGGCTATCGTAGCAATTCGGGCAGGAGACGCCGGCCTGATATTTTGGCGAGGCTTTTTCCTCTGCGGTGATCGGGCGCGAGCAGCCGTAGCACAGTTCATAATGTCCCGGCGCGAGGCCTTGGCCGACCGCGACGCGCTGGTCGAACACGAAGCATTCGCCTTGCCACAGGCTTTGTTCCGCCGGCACGTTCTCCAGGTATTTCAGTATCCCGCCCTGCAGGTGATAGACCTCGGGGAATCCCTGTTGCAGCATATAGGCCGAGGCTTTTTCGCAGCGGATGCCGCCGGTGCAGAACATCGCGACGCGCGGCTGCTTGTCCGGATCGAAATGTTTTTTGACGTATTCGGGAAATTCGCGGAAGGTGGTGATGCGCGGATCGACCGCGCCCTTGAACGTGCCGACTTCCACCTCGTAATCGTTGCGCGTGTCCACCAGCAACACATCCGGGATCGCTGATCAGCGCGTTCCAGTCTTCCGGCTTGACGTACTGGCCGACCAGTTCGGTGGGGTCGATGCCCGGCACGCCCATGGTCACGATCTCCTTTTTCAGCTTGACCTTCATGCGGTAGAACGGCGGATGGTCGGCGGCAGGATTCCTTGTGTTCCAGGTCGGCCAGGCGCGGGTCGCTGCGCAGATACGCCAATATCCGGTCGATGCCGGAACGCGTGCCGGCGATCGTGCCGTTGATGCCTTCTTCGGCGAGCAGCAGCGTGCCGGTGATGCCCAGCGCATTGCACTGCGCCAGCAACGGCTCGCGCAATGCCGCGCAATCGGTCAGCTTGACGAACTTGTAGATGGCGGCGACGACTAGTGGGTTCATGGTGGGTATTTTACATTTGTTTTGCTCGGCCCCCTCGCAAGCTCTCCCCCTTGCAGGGGGAGGGCTGGGGGAGGGGGTAGGGATTCGGCATGACCATCGGCGATTGAAATATTCACGGTCCTACCCCCATCCCGGCCTTCCCCCTGCAAGGGGGAAGGAGCGAACCGATTGGGGGAGGAAACGGAGTCGTATTAATCCCAGACTTCATTTCATCCGGGTTGTAACTCCCTCCCCCTTGCAGGGGGAGGGCTGGGGAGGGGGTAGGGATTCGGCATGACCATCGGCGATTGAAATATTCACGGTCCTACCCCCATCCCGGCCTTCCCCCTGCAAGGGGGAAGGAGCGAACCGATTGGGGGAGGAAACGGAGTCGTATTAATCCCAGACTTCATTTCATCCGGGTTGTAACTCCCTCCCCCTTGCAGGGGGAGGGCTGGGGAGGGGGTAGGGATTCGGCATGACCACCGGCGATTGAAATATTCACGGTCCTACCCCCATCCCGGCCTTCCCCCTGCAAGGGGGAAGGAGCGAACCGATTGCGAGGGGAGGAAATGAATACTTTCAAGCGGGAGAACAGACCCTGGTCACGTTTTACGGTAAAGTGGCTGCCTGTAATTCACATTGGAAAATCACCATGGGCACCGAAGAGTTAAGCAAGGAACAACGCATCCTGCGCCTGATGCGCATGACGCTCGGCAATATCATCAAGGACGTGACGCCGCGTGGTGGAAGCACCAATCCGCTTTCGGACAACACCATCCAGGACATCAAGGATTGCTTTGCGATGATCTCGGAACGAGAGAGAGAACTGGCTGAAGCGCTCAACTTCGACCAGTCCAAACCCTATTACGTGGATGGCAAGCCGCAGAGTGCGAAAGTGGTCAGTATTACCAAGCCTAAGAAAGAGTAGGGAGTGGTAACTGGAGAGTGGGGAGTGGGGAGTGGGGAGTGGGGAGTGGGGAGTTGTCAGGATTCTTCTGGCTCGGGTAGTAAGTGGCCGGTCTTTACCAGGATGGTGCAGCCTTCAATGCTGAAGGGGCAGTGTGCGCTGAGGTGCGGGCTGCGCAGCCAGGTGCCGGCGGGGTAGCGGCCGAATTCATCCTCGAACACACCATCCAGCACATAGATCTCTTCTCCGCCGTAGTGGCGGTGCGGGTTGAAGCGGGTGCCTGGCGCCCAGCGTACCAGCGCAGTATGGCGGGTGCCGAACTCGGACAGCGGCATGACCGACAGACCTTCTACCAGGCCCTGATACCAGGGCATGTTTGCGGTTTCCACCACGATGCGCAGGGCATCATCTGGTTCGAGATGCTGGCGTTTGACGAACAGCAGGCAGCCTGATGCGGACTCGCAGGCAGTGGCATGACCGGGCGGGTTCTTGATGTAGGTTCCCTTGCCATAGCTGCCGGATCCGTCAGTCAGGATCCCATCGAGCACCACGATCTCTTCACCCAGTTCATGGCTGCGGCTGCCGACACTTGTTCCGGGTGCGTAGCTGACGATGGCGGTGGAACGTGCCGCTTCCCCGTCACCTTGCTCCAGCGAGCGATATTGGATCCCGGCGACAGGCGAATCGATCCAGGGCAGGGTGGATTGCTGGATGGCGATGCGCTGCGATAAATCTGGTTCGATATTCATGGCCGGTATCTCTGGTTTCTTCACCTGTTTATATCATGGATGTAACTATCGGCATGGCTAGTGACATGCTTGCGTTCATACTGAGTATAGTTATAACATAGTTGACACATTGTGTCTGGAGACGAATATGCGTGCAAGTATAAGGAAAGTCGGTAATTCACGTGGCATCATCATTCCCGCCACGTTGCTGGTTGCCTGCGAAATGGGCGAGGAAGTGGACATCAGGCTGGAAGGCAAAAATCTGGTGATCACCCCGATCAACGCTCCCCGAGCCGGGTGGTTCGAGGGCTATAAACCGGAAACCGATTCCGAGCCGCTCGCAGAACTGCCTGTGGATGAAGGTGGCGAGGAATGGGTATGGTAAAACGCGGGGAAGTGTACTGGGTCAATCTCGACCCGACCATCGGCACCGAGATCAAGAAGACCCGCCCCGCATTGATCATCTCGCCGGATGACCTGAACGCCGCGTTGCCGCGTGTCATCATCGCTCCGCTGACCAGCAAGGGGCAGGCACTTGGCTGCCGGCCTGGAGTGAGGTTCAAGGGCAAGTCAGCACGCATCCTGCTCGATCAAGTGCGTGCGGTGGACAAACGCCGACTGGCCGGAAAAATGGGAGAGATCGATGCGGCGAAATGGCATCCGGTTTTGCTTGAGATGCTGGCATAAAAAATCAATGGGGTCAGCTTGCGCTGACCCCATTGAATACAGTCCTGAGCAGGTATGACTGACTTGCCCAGGTGTTAACGCTTATTTTTTAACGACGATGTTGGCATCCTCGATCAGCAGGGGAAACAGGTAGCCGCTGCCAAAATCTCGGTTCAGCACCAACACGCCGGAAACGGTGACCTCGTCACCGACATTGGCGGTTTGCCGGGTGGTGACAGTCAGGTCGCCGGTGTTGGCGTCGCCCGACCCGTCCTGCACATGAATGAAGTTGCGCTTCATGATGCCGGTGACAACCTTGGTTACCTTGCCATGAATGGTGACTGTCTTGCCGGCAAGCTTGGCCCTGTTCTGGTTGAGGGAAAGGACGGTCAGCGCTTCGTCAGCAGCGGTCGCGGCGAAAGAAGCCAGCCCCAGTGTGCAAACAAGTCCGGCGAGCAAGATGGATCTGATGTTCATGAATACTCCTGGTTAGGGTTGAGGATTGGCGTAGCAATGCCGGCTGCAATTATATCATCCACTTTGTTCATCCTCTCCCGGATTCCGGGATGGCATGATCAAGGGCGATGCACCGTTGCAGATGCCGGACAGGTGCGTGGGTAAGGGCGCAGCAGAAGAACCTGTGAGGTCGCCCTGATCGCCGGGCTGGTGTTTGTCAGGTTTTGCGCAAGACCGATGGGAGCTCGTTACTGCGCCCAAGTATGAAATTGCCGATCTGATCGAGCGACTTCGAGGTTACGTCATTTGCTTCCAGGCGAAAGCTGGAGACACCAAAAGCTTCGAGGTTGAGGGTCGTCACGTCGATGCAATACTGGTCGTGGTTCGCTTCAAACCGGAGTTGCACGGGAATCTCGGCAGACAGGCGCAATGTGACCCATTCCTGATGGTCGAGCTTGCTGATGTTCTCCGGGCCATCCAGTATGTGCAATTTGAATTGTTGCAGTTCAAGCTTCAGCGCCTCGATCCTGTCGCGCTGTCGTTTGATATGCACCGGCACGGGGGCGCACAGGTTGTAGCTGACAACGACACTGCCCAAAAACGTCGGGTCGCTGGAATCCGGCGTCCGGGAATAGCGCGCCATGGCCGCATTTTGCAGCTTCAGGTGCGAGTAGGTCGTGCCGGCGCCGAGGCTGTACAGCCTGCCGATCTGCGGTGTGACTGCGTTGATATGGGCGATGAAGGGCGTAAAGAATCTATTCAGCGCATCAAGGGCGTTATGCACGGACATTGCCTTGACCAGGGCGTCGCGCTCGGTTGCATCCTGACGCCTGCCTGGCATACGCGATATTTCCGAGAGCAGTGCGGATGGTTCCGGCGCTGCCGGATGGCTGGACACGGTCTTGTCCAGCGCGCGAGTGGTGCCCGCGGCCAGGTCCCATGTGCGCGTTATTGTTTCAGGATGGTCATATCCGGGCTGAGTCCGGTCGATGTCGTAACCTGCCAGTGTCGAATCCGCCTCCGCCTCTGTGGCAAGCGCATGCATCTCTGTTGCATATTTCAATGCGGCCCTGAATTCGGATGCAGTCTGGAACCGTTCTTCGGGGCGCCTGGACAGGGCTTTCAGGACGACCTCCTCAAGCGCTGCCGATATATTCCGGTTGAGCGAACTCGGTGGAGCAGGGGAGTCATGCAGTACCTTGTGCATGATGGCGGTTACGTTCTCCGCGTGGAATGGGCGTGCGCCGGTGAGCAGCTGGTAGAGGATGACGCCTGCGGAATAGATGTCGCTGCGGCGATCCGCCACCTGACCCGAGATCTGTTCGGGCGACATATGCGACGGCGTGCCGAGGACGGCGCCATCCTGGGTGAGGTCGGAGGAATCGATCCTGGCGATGCCGAAATCAGCGATCTTTATCTGGTTGTCATCGGACATCAGGATATTCGACGGTTTGATGTCCCGGTGCACCACGCCGTAATTGTGCGAATATTCGAGCGCATCGAGAATCTGCAGCATGATCTGTGCAGTCTCGCCGATCCGGAACGGGCCGGATTTCTTGATCAGGTCAGAAAGCGGCCTGCCGGAGATGAACTCCATGACGATGTACGCCATCTCGTCTTCTTCGCCGTAGTCATAGATGGCGACGATATTCGGGTGCGCCAATCGCCCTGCCGCCTTCGCTTCGCGGCGAAACCGGTTGAACACCTCTTCGGCGCCGGGATTTTCGAGCAGGGATCTCTGGATCGTCTTGATGGCGGCGGCACGCTCGATGACGGTGTCGAAGCCCTCATAGACTATGCCTGTCGCCCCCCTGCCAAGCTCGCGCTTGATCTCGTATTTCCCTAGCTTGAATAACATGGGTTCCCCATCAACTCAGGTCGGACGCTCGCAGCAATTGGAAATAGCCGGGCGCCATTCGAATTATAATAAACAAGTTCCGGCATGATCGGGCATTCGCGCCATCCCGGCCTGTCGCAGATCCTTGTTTCGTGATACTTTGTTCCGGTCCCTGGTGCCGGATCGTGTTTTCCCAAGATATCAGGAAACGATAAAAAAGATACACAATAATAATGTCCTTGGGTAAATTAAATCTTAATATTTCCTGGCTAGACTGGAACCGACCGGATCGTTACCTGTGCATAAATTGCGAATAAGCATTCTGCTAATAATAATGGGGCTGGCCTCGATGCAGGCATTTGCCGTTGACGGCAAGCCGCTGCGTTTCGGTTCCGTGGCCAAGGATTCGCTGGCGGTGATGGAGATGCGACTGCTCCCGCTCACTGAATACCTGTCAGGGAAGCTGCAGCGGCCGGTAGAACTCGGATTGTCGACGAACATGTCACGGGCGATCAACTCGCTGGTCGCGGGTAACTCGGATATCGCCTACCTGACGCCGGTGGCTTACGTGAACGCGCATGCCATGGGCAAGGTGCAACTGGTGGTAAAAACGGTTAGCGGAAGCCATCCCTCCCTGAAATTGATGATCGTGGTGCGCGAGGACAGCCCCATACACTCGGTCGAGGACCTGGCCGGCAAGCGCTTTGCCTTCGGCGACCCGGAAGCCCTGCTGCAGCGCGCAGTCGTGGTGGGCGCCGGCATGCCGCTGCAGCGGCTGGGCAAATATTCATTCGTCGACCATTATGACAACGTGGTGCGGGGCATCCTGGTTGGCGACTATGATGCGGGCATCGTGACCGACGGCACGGCCAGCCAGTGGCAAGGCCGTGGCATCCGTGTGCTGTACGCGTCCGAGGACCTGCCTCCCTACAATATCGCCGCCTCGGCAAAACTCGCCCCTGCCACTTTGAAGCAATTGCAGGACGCGCTGCTGCGCCTGGATTTCGCGGTTCCCGAGGACAAGTCCATCATCAATGCCCTGGATGGGAGCTATACCGGTTTTGCCAGCGCAAACGATGCCGATTATGACGTCGTCCGCAAACTGATCAAGCCATTCAGGAAATGAGCATTTCAAGGACTCCTCGCTTGATGGCCAGGATGGTCATCGTGTTTTCCCTGCTGCTGGCGACATCGATGGTGCTGTTTACCTACAACGTCATCAACAGGGAAGTCGAGCAAAATATCCAGAGCCTTAAACAGCAGGCCAACGTGATCGCCGGCAATATTGCCGCCACGGGTGCGGAATCATTGCTGGTGCGCGACTATGCCGCGATCGAACAGCTGCTGATGCGCAACATCATGTTCCCCGGCATTGTCGAGATCCAGGTTGCCGACCTGAACGGGCGCTTGTTAAGTGATGTGGAGCTGGAAAAAGGGGTTGGCGTACCGCGTTATAAAATGGCGAACCTGGATGTTCCGGCTGCGGCGAAGATCCGGATGGATCTGTTGCCTGACAAGCTGGAGATATGGCAACCGGTCATGCTGGGTAAACTGCTGGGCTGGGTCAGGGTCACGCACAGCCTGGAGTCGCTGGCCGCGATCAAACAACGTATCTGGATAACCAACGCGATATTCGGCTCCATCCTGTTTGCCTCCACCTTGCTGCTGATGATGCTGGTCCTGCGCCGGCCGATACGCACCGTGGAAAAATATGCCGAATTCGCCAACAGCCTGAGTGAACGGCACGGCGACCAGATCGACCTGACGTCGAATACGCGCGAACTCGATAGCCTGGGCCGGGCGCTGAATCGCGCATCGGGACAGTTGCTGGAGCAGGACACGGTGATAAGGAAAGGGATGGAAGAGCTGGAGCGGCTGGCTGCCTTTCCGGAAAACAGCCCGGACATCGTGTTGTCGCTGGATTCAGCGGGGACACTGCATTACATCAATCCCGCCGGCAGACAATTGCTGGGCAAGTTGGGGCTGTCCGAGCAGATGATGCATGTCCTGATGCCGCACGATTACCTTTCGATCATGGAGAGTTGCATCAGCCAGGGCCGTGCAGTGCGGGAGTTGGAAACGGATTACGCGGGGCATTATTTCCGCTGGAAATTCTTCCCGCTGCAGAACCGCAAGCTGGTGCACTGTTATGCAAGCGAGGTCACCGAGCGCAGGCAGGCGATGGAGCAGGCAAGAAAGGCCATGCTGGAAAAGAGCGCGGCAGAGGAAGCCAGCGAAACCAAGAACATGTTCATCGCCAATATGAGCCACGAGATACGCACGCCGCTATCGGCCATCATCGGCTTTTCCGAGGCGTTGCTGGATGTCAACCAGAGCATGGCCGAGCGCATCGAGGGCATCCATATCATCAACCGCGCAGGCAAACACCTGCTCACCATCATCAACGACATCCTCGACCTGTCGAAGATCGAGGCAGGCCGCCTGGAAGTGGAACGGGTGCCGGTGAACCTGTACGAACTGGTGGACGATGTCGTTACCCTGGCGCGCCTGCAGGCCGAGACCAAGGGCATACAATTCATGGCGGAGCCGGTGTTCCCGCTGCCGGAAGCGGTGCACAGCGATCCGATGCGCATCCGCCAGATCCTGCTTAACCTGATCGGCAACGCGATCAAATTCACCTCTCAAGGCTGTGTGTCGCTGCGCCTGCATTACGATGCCAGGGACCATAAGCTGGAACTGGAAGTCAGCGATACCGGCATCGGCATCAGCGCGGAGCAGCTATCCCGCCTGTTTCAGCCTTTTACCCAGGCCGATGCCAGCACTACCCGGCGATTCGGCGGCACCGGCCTGGGTCTGGCCCTGTCCAGGCAGTTGGCGGAGAAGCTGGGCGGTTCGATCGCGGTTGAAAGTGCGCCAGGCCAGGGCAGTTCCTTCACCTTTACACTGGATATCGGCATGGAGGTGTCCCTGATCGAGCGGCCGGAGCAATGGCGGCGAACTTCGCAGCGGACAGAACAGAAAGACAGCGGCAGGCAGGTAAACGGCACCATCCTGGTGGCAGAAGATAATCCGGATAACCAGCGGCTCATCGCGCTGAACGTGCGACTGTTGGGTGCCGAAGCCAGGCTGGTGGAAAATGGCGAACAGGCGGTTGCCGAGGCCCTGGTCAGACCCTATGACCTGATCCTGATGGATCTGCAGATGCCGGTCATGGACGGCCTGACTGCGGTCAGGATGCTGCGCTCACAGGGATATCGCGGCCCCATCGTCGCACTGACCGCCAATTCCATGTCGCAGGACATGCAGCGGTGCAAAGATGCAGGCTGCGACGACTTCCTGACCAAGCCCATCGACCGCAGCCGCTTCAATGCAATACTCAGGACATATCTGCGCAATGACGGTGAAGCGATCCCTGGGCAGGATCAGTTGGCCGGGATTCCTGCCATGCTGTCGGGAAACCCGGGGCTGTCCAGCCTGATGGAGCACTTCATTGCCCGCATATCCGGGCTGCATCAGGAGATGCTGCTCGCCATCGGGCAAGGGGAGCCCGACATGGTTCGGCAGCAGGCAAGCATGATCAAGTCGATGCGTCTGGAATACATGTTCCCGCAGATCGCCGAGATCGCCGGCCAGCTTGAGTTCGCCGCAGCGACCGCGAACATCCAGGCAGCCGATAACCTGGTCACGAGGCTGGGTGTCATCATCAAGCAGGTCGAGAGTGCCGTTCCGGACACCGAACATGAGCGTGCCGGGCAGCATGACGAAGCGCCCATCATCTCAAGCCTGATGCAGGATGAACCGGAGATCGCTGCGCTGGTGCCCTATTTCCTCGAGCGTTTGCCCGGCTATCTGAAAAACCTGCAGGACGCGCAAGCCATCGGCGACATGGCATCGATTAGGCAGCAGGCACACAACCTGAAGGCGGTGGGTGGCGGATACGGCTATCCCCAGATCACCGAATTGGCGGTCAAGCTGGAACAGGCAGCGGACAGCATGCCGGAGCAGATCGACGAGTTGGTCATGACCTTCAACCGCATCGCCAGGCGCATCGAGGCCGGCGCCAAGTTGTCCTGATTTCAAGGATACAATATGACGGATGAATCCGAGGAGCTGACTTGCAAACCGAAATCATGAACCCGGCCCCAGCCCGGCGCAAAGCCAACATCCTCATCGTTGACGACGAGGAACCCAATCGCCATCTGCTTGAGACCTTGCTCAAGGCGGAAGGTTATCTGACCCAGGCTGCGGCCACCGGCGAGATCGCGCTGGCGATGGTTGCGAACATGCAGCCGGACCTGATACTGCTCGATGTCATGATGCCCGGTATGGATGGATTCCAGGTTGCCGGCAAGCTCAAGGCTGATCCCGCCACGGAACATATCCCGGTCATCATGGTCACGTCGCTGGATGATCGCGGTGCCATGCTGGCCGGGTTGAAGGCCGGGGCGGAGGAGTTCCTCACCAAGCCGCTGGACCGGACCGCATTGAAGGTGCGGGTGCGCAATATTTTGCGGCTGAAAGAGTACAACGATATCCTCAGCCACTACAGCAAGACCCTCGAACAGCAGGTGAGCGAGCGCACAATGCGGGTGCGCGACGGTTACATCGAGACCATCTTCGCGCTGACGCGCGCCGCCGAATACAAGGATGAAGATACGACGGCGCATGTTCGCCGTATCGGCAATTACGCGAAATCCCTTGCCGAGGCGCTGGGCATGGATAGCGAGTTCGTCGAGAGCATCTATTACGCCAGCCCGATGCACGACATCGGCAAGATCGGCATTGCCGATTCCATCCTGCTCAAGAGGGGCGAGCACACGCGTGAAGAGATCGCGACATTGAAGATGCACTGCACGATAGGGTGGGAGATCCTCTCGGCAGCGCAATCGCCTTACATGCAAATGGGTGCGGAGATCGCGCTTGGCCATCACGAGCGCTGGGATGGGAGCGGCTATCCGGAAGGGCTGAAGGAGGATGCGATCCCGGTTTCAGCCCGTATCGTGGGTATTATGTGATGTGTATGATTCGCTGCGTTCACGGCGCCATGACAGGCCGGCATCTCGATCACGATAAAGCCGTCGCCATCATCACCAGGGCGACGAGCGGACCCGGCCCGAACATTTCGAGCCCGATATCCTGGCAGCTTTTGTACGCAACGCTGAAGCCTTTCGCGAGATCTATAACCAGTACCCGGATCTATGATCCGCCTGCCCATGTCGGGCTATTGGTAAAGAGGCCGGATATTTCCCGTATCGATCGATGGCACGCCGCAAACACTATCACGTCTATGTGGTCGAACTGTCCAGGGACGTCCTGTACGAAGGCCGCTTCAAGCGCTGCAACCCCGGCTACATTCCGGGCAAGCCCTGTGTCTACGTCGGCATGACCGGACTCGATCCCGACTTGCGTTTTGACAAGCACAAGGCCGGCATACAATCGAATCGCTATGTGATGGAATATGGCCTGCGGTTGCTGCCCGACCTTTACGAAGGATTCAACCCGATGTCATACGACGATGCGTGCGCAAGGGAAGTGGAGATCGGTATCGACCTGCGCGAAGCGGGGTTCGGGGTCTGGCAGGCTTGATGGATCGAGCGGGCCCGTTTATTCCTTGCGAGGTTTGTTGCGGGTGGTTTCAAGTATATCGCCATGTTTCCAGCCGGATGCGAGGCGCCGGCCTTCGTCTCGTTGAGCGGGTGAAAGCAACGCTTCGAGCTCGTTGATGGTCTTGCTGTAATTCCCGTCGCGGGCTTCAGCCAGCTTGAGCCAGGCGTAAGCAAGTACGAGATCCCTGAACTGAATGTCGCCATACCAGTATGCCGAGCCGAGTTCATACTGCTCGATGGCGCCGCCCTGCGCGGCCGCTTTCTGCAACCACATCATCGCCCTGGCTTCATCTTTTGGTACGCCGTCACCGTTGTGGTAGATGGACCAAAGTGTCTCCTGCGCTTTCAAATAGCCGTGTGTCCCTGATCTCTGCAGCCACACCATTGCCTTGGAATCATCCCTGGGAACGAGGGTTCCTTCGGAATACATGATGAATAGTTCATATTGAGCAATTATATTTCCGGCCTTGGCACTATTTCTGGTACGCAAGAATTTTGCATCCGGCGTTGATTTCAGGACGGGCAAGGCATCCAGTTGCTGTTGCAGCGACTGGGCAGGAGCTTGCGTTTGAAGTGGTTGGGATGCCAACGGCTGTTGTCCCGTATCCGCAGAGGCATTGCTGCTTGCTGCGGCCAGCAGCAATACCAGTTGCATCACATTTCCGGAATATCTGACCATCACATTTTATTGGCCAGTGTGTCGGGTCGATATGTGTTTTCCATGCGGCTGTCCTTTCAGCGAGGTCGATGCCAGGTTTATTTAATCAAACTGCGGGTCAATTCGCCAGATACCTGTTGAATACATTTTCTCCCACAATTGAGACGAAAATTGTCAGTGTTTTCCCGATTTTTGCATATCCACCGTTTTTTGCGGGGCTGGCGTTGCCATGCAAAGCTTGTCATTACGGCATTCCGCGCCAATATTTTTGTATTGGCACGCGATATGCATCTCCTTCATCAAGGGAGCAGTATCAATTCCGGCGGTATCGCGCCGTGATGTATGGCAACCGAAGGAGGTGCGTCATGATTACCACGATGAATTTGAGCAATTATGAAATCGAGCTTGACGAGCAGGAGAACGAGTACGCGGAAGAAATCATGTATGCCGGCTGGAACCCGGCTATCCACCTGGTTTGCGAGCAACTTCAGGAAGGCAGGGCTGATGAGCAACTGGTCAGGGCGGCTGAACTTTCCTTGCTGAACACGCGGGATGATATTGCGGAAGCTGCTTCCGAGATGTTCCTGCGGAAAATGTACTCCTACCAGTTCTGATCATTGGCAGGTATGCAGCAAGAGGTTGCTGCGAAATATCACGCTTCGCCGATCAGGGGTAATCCTGCCGCGTAGGCCGAACCATGATGTCGCTGACATGAACATGTGGCGGCTGCGACACGATGAAGTGGATTGCGTTTGCCACATCTTCGCCGATCAACAACGGGCCGAATTTATCCTTGAAATTCTTCACCATTCCGTCACTGTAGCCCGCGCCATCCTGAAACCCGCTGATCACGATGCCCGGTTCCACCAGCGACACGCGTATGCCCTTGGGTCCCATCTCGCGACGCAGCCCTTCGGCCAGTGAATGAACGGCGAACTTGGTGGCGCCGTAGACCGCGCTGAATGGGGAGATGTGCCTGCCCACTACCGAGCCGATGATCACGATATCTGCGGTCTTCCCGGGGAAGCCGGATTGCAGTTCTGCGGCCATTTTACGGGCAGCCTTTTGCAGTAGTGACAGGGTTCCTGTTACGTTGAGTTTGAGCACTTCCTCAAACTGCGACAGGTCTGCACTACTCACCGATCCGCCCAGGCCACGTCCGGCGTTGGCGACGACAATGTCGGCCGGTTTGCCGAAGCGCTCGATTGCTGCAGCAAACAGCTGCTCCAGCAATGAACTGTCGCCGGCATCGCCAGCCATGCCGCAAAATGCGGCGCCCAGTTCCTGTTCAAGGGCATGCAGTTTTTCCGCGTTGCGGCCATTGCCGACCACGCCATAGCCGCTGGAAATGAATTTTCTTGCGGTCGCCTCTCCGATGCCGGAGGTTGCGCCGGTAATGATCGCGATGCGAGGATGTTGATCGGACATGATGGTTTCCTCATGGGTCGATGGATTTATGCCGCCTGAGCAAGCTGCCGGGATGAAGTTTGGCGCAATCCAGGGCCGATGCCGCTGCTGGAAATGACGAGGTACATCGTTTCCGCTTCATTCGCTGTGCAGGGGCAGGAGCGATGTACGGCTACCGGATTCGGATCGGCAATCGAGCTGGCTAATGAACAGTCTCGGCAGCGAGCCTCGGCTCGGCTTTCAGCAGTCCGGCTTCATCGCTTATCACATGTGCTGCCTCGTCGAGCAATATATCCTTGGCATTTTTATTTGCTTTCTCGATTGCCAGGTCGGTACTGAGATCGCGTTCGCTGGACAACATGCCGTCGTCCTCGAATTTAGGGCTGTCGGCAGCGGCAGCCTTGTCCGATTGCTTGTCGTTTTTTTCGCGGGCTTTTTCGCGCGCTTCCTGCGTGTCGCGTTCTTTGCGGCGATCGGCTTCATTCAGCGAGATCTCGTTTTTCTTGCGCAGCGCGTTGGCATCGGCAATGTCCTCCATCAGATACTTGAAGTCCATGTCGTGGCTGACACGCTTGTCGTGGCTGGCTATCAGTTTGGGCACGATGCCTGATAGATCGCCTGCCGGTGTGTAGTCAGCCGCCTTGATCTGAGTCCAGGGCAGGGCATTGTCGAAACTGGATTCACCATAATCATCCATGTCTGTCATGGTCGGGAATTTGACATCCGGGACCACGCCGCGCAACTGGGTGGTGCCGCCGTTGACGCGGAAAAACTGGGAGATGGTCATCTTGAGTTCGCCGAACTCGGGTTTGTCGTGTTTTGCGATTCGATCAAGATCGGCCACGGTCTGCACGGTGCCCTTGCCGAAGCTGGGTTCGCCGATTATGACCCCGCGCCCATAATCCTGTATCGCCGCAGCAAAGATTTCCGAGGCAGAAGCCGAGCCACGATTGATCAGCACGCCGAGCGGTCCATCCCAGGCAACACCGGCGTTCTCGTCATCCTCGACAGATATTTTGCCATTGGAGTCGCGTTGTTGCACCACGGGGCCTTTATTGATGAACAGGCCGGTCAAATCGATGGCTTCAGCCAGTGAGCCGCCGCTATTGTTACGCAGGTCCACCAGCACGCCATCCACCTTGTCTTTTTTCAGTTCACCCAGCAGCACCGCCACATCCCTGGTCGCACTTTTGTAATTCTTGTCGCCATTGCTGCGAGCCGAAAAATCCTGGTAAAAGCCGGGCAGCGAGATCACGCCGATGTGCCGTGTTACGCCGTCGTCTTTCACCTCGATGATCGATTTCTTGGCGGACTGTTTTGCCAGCGTGATCTTTTTACGGACCAGCGAAATGAGCTTGAGCTTGCCGTCATCGCTTGCTCCGGCGGGCAGTATATCAAGGCGTACCACCGTATCCTCGTCGCCGCGTATCAAGGCCACCGTATCGTCGATACGCCAGCCCATTACATCGACCATCGGTCCATTCTCACCCTGGCCGACCGCGGTGATACGGTCTCCAGGCTTGAATTGGCCGGACAGGGCGGCCGGACCGCCGGGCAATACTTCGCGGATCATGGTGTAGTCATCCTTGGTGCTCAGCACTGCGCCAATGCCGACCAGGGATAATTTCATCGAGATATCGAATTCTTCGGATGCGCGCACGCCGAAATAATTTGAATGCGGATCGATCGCCATCGTATAGGCGTTCATGAAATTCTCAAATACATCTTCGCTCTTGACCTTGTCCAGGCTTTCGAGGGCCTTGCTATAGCGCTTGCCCAGTATCTCGACGATACTCTTTGTATCCTTGCCGGCCAGTTTGAGACGCAGCCAGTCGTTCTTGACACGCTTGCGCCACAAGTCATTCAACTCGTCCGTGGATTTTGGCCAGGCTGCATCTTTGCGGCTGAGCGGATAGCTTTCCTTTTTCCTGAAATCAAACCCTTTGCCCAGCAGGGTGCGGGCATACGTGTAGCGCTCGGCGGCGCGCTGCTTATAGAGATTGAATATGCCAAAGGGGACGCTCAGGTTCTTGTTGAGTATGGCATCGTCAAGCCTGGTTCGAGCGCTGGCAAAATGATCGATGTCAGACTGCAGAAAATATACCTTTTCGCCATCCAGCGCTTTCAGGTACTTGTCGAATATTTGCGCAGACAGATTATCGTCAAGCGTTCTGTGATTGTATTGGAACCGGCTAAGTACTTTTGCGGATAAAAGCGCTGTCTGGGGTTCTTGCTTCAGCGGCTCAAGCTGCTCGGCAGCCTGGGTTGTATTCAGTGCGGCCAGCATAAATGCCAGCAATATCCACAGTAATCTGTTTTTCATAGGTATGTTCAATTGGTAGTGTCGATGGTATGGCATATGTGAACTTCAAACGGTCATGCATAGACCGGATAACAGGTAACAAGTTCGATATATTATGCTATATGGGGAATCAATTTGATTAACATTTGGCTCGGTTGCCATTTTCTCACAATATGAACAAAACCCCTCCAACCAAGGATGAAATAGCTCTGCTGGAGCCATTTCAGGGCCTCACTCTTGAGCAAATCCATGTGCCGGCAAGTCTTGAGGAATTCGCCGCTGCTACTGAGAAGATCAAGGCAGCAGGTGTCGTCGGCTTCGATACCGAGTCCAAACCGACGTTTGTCGTCGGCGATGTCAGTGAAGGGCCGCACGTTGTCCAGTTTGCCCTGCACGACAGGGCCTATCTGTTTCAACTGCATCGCAAAGAGGGTCTTCCGTTCCTGCTCGACTTGCTGCGATCGGAACGGGTGCTCAAGGCAGGCTTTGGCCTTGAGTCGGACAGTGGGCAGATACAGGCGAAATTGGGCGTTCCTTTTCGGGGGGTGGTCGATCTCAACAAGGTGTTCAGCATGGACGGATACCACAAACAGATGGGCGTGAGGGCGGCGGTGGGGATGGTGTTCAACCAGCGCTTCCCCAAGTCGCGGAAGGTCACCACCTCCAACTGGTCGCAGCAGCAGCTCACTCCAAAGCAAATGCTTTATGCAGCAAACGACGCCTACGCGGCATTGAAAGTGCTGGAGGCGCTCGACCTGCCCCGCGAAGACCTGCCGATCATGGGGCAGGTATTGGACCCGGGTTGCACGATCGGCGCACCTGACTGAGTGCGGTGATCAACCAGGCCGGGATCGCGTTTATCTGTGATTTGCTTCGCGCCGTTCGTCCCTGCGTTTGATCCTGCGGTCGACTCTGCGGTCAACCCGGCGTTCGATCCCTCGTTCCATGCGCTCGCGATGGTGGACGACATATACATCGTTGTACCAGCGGTCCTGGACGAAGAAGACCGGTCTGCCGCAGGCATGGTATTTGTGGCAATGCCTTTTCCAGTGTTTTTCATAACCGGGCGGTACATGCAGATAGATCGGTTCGATCGGGACTGGAGATGCAACCTGCTCGACGATGACCGGCTGAGCGTAGATCAGGTTCGGCTTGGGATAATCACCGATGTTGATCTGGCCGTAAAAACCGGGTTCGCCTGCGCTGATCGATACTGCGACATTCGCAGCGGATGCGGGTGCCGCAACTACCGCCAATAATGCACTTAACAGAATGTGTCTCATGGTGGGGCTCCTGGCCAGGGGAATCGTTCGGTAATTTTAGAGGTACTTGCGGCGTTCGACCAGTGCGTTTCGAGCCTGGTTCCATCGGATATGCTTTCCGCCCAAGTGTCGTTGCTTGACTCGGGCAGGCGAAAGGGTGACCCTGCAATTCATATTCATTGACCCCGATCGATGCTGATGGCTGATAGACGCTCCATCTTGATGTTGCTGCTGTTCGTGCTGATCGTGGCCGCTGTAGCCATGTCGGGTGCGCAGTTCCAGCCCGGCGAATGGTATGCGCATCTGGCAAAGCCTGGCTGGACGCCACCCAACTGGCTGTTCCCGCTGGCGTGGAGTGCGCTGTACCTGATGATAGCCGTCGCCGGATGGCTCTTGTTTTCGGGCACCGATCTGACGCTCAAGCTTCTGTGGGTCATCCAGCTTGTCCTCAATGGGCTCTGGTCATGGCTGTTCTTTGGCCTGCACCTGACCGGACTCGGCCTGGTAGACATCCTCGCGATGTTCGGCTGCATCGCCGCACTGCTGGTCTTGTCGCGCAAGCGTGCAATGGCCGTAAGCTGGCTGATGGCGCCGTACCTGGTCTGGGTCGGCTACGCATCGACACTGAATGCCGCCATCTATCTGCTGAACCCGGCTTGAGCCGCCGCAGTCGTAGGTTGTGCAGGATATCTCGCCCGCTTCAGTTTGCACCGGGCGTGAGTTGGAGCCGTTCCTGGATACAGTCGTAATCCCCTGCCTGGAAGTCGCGGCAGATCAGCGGGCGGCGCTGGTAGATCGTGCACAGCATGGTTTTCCGGTCCAGCGCCGCGCACCAGCCGTCGTCGAGACGCGTCATGACCCATCCGCCCCACGGGTCCTGTTGCGTCAATTCGGGCGGGATGTCGTCGTCACCCATCAGCATCACCTCCAGCTGGCAGCAGCAGGCCTTGCAGGTTGCGCAGGTTATGGCCGGGGCAGCACTTGCTGCGGCGATCGAGCAAGCATCAGTCATAGTCGACCTCCAGCTCACTGCAGGCGTAGAAATTCTGCAACTCGGTGATGACGGTCTTGATCCTGGTTTTCGACAGGATCTTTTTGATGATCGTGTTCCTGTATTCGTCCATGCATTCGCGCAATACGGCGTGATATTGCGCCGGTGACTTTTTTCAGCAGGGCGTTCCAGCCGGCGTCGATATCGGGCGGCGTTTTGCGTACCCGCTGGATCAGGGTTCTCGATATCATTTTGCCCGACCCGCGCGACGATGCGCCCGTCGCCGGCGATCGCGAAGATGACCGCGATGGCGATCACGGCATTGGCATCGAGATCGGGATCCTTGATCGGCCCGCAAAATGTTTTTGGCGCAGCCATTTCGCGCATGCCACGATATGCTGGTTTTGCTGCCGATCCTGCAATTCATGCCGGTAGACTTCATCGCCGTCCCATGCCGCGAGCAGGGTCGGCACGCAGATCTCGGCGAACAGCAGCTTGATGTCTCGCTGCTGTATGTCCGGGTCGTTATCGAAATCCGGTAACGAAAGCCGTATAGGGCAGGCCGGATAATTCCTTGATATGCCGGAATCCCATCTGGAATACATATTCGGCGCCGTGCTGCAGCAGAAAGGCCAGCTGCGCCTCGCTGTCATCGCGGGATATCTGCCTGGCTGATGCCCAGCGAGATGCATCCCACCGTCAGGCTGAAATGCTTCGAGCAAGCCATCCGCAGTCCGCTCATTGGTGAACTTTTCTGGCGACCAGCACCGTGATGCCGCTCAGCTCGTCGAGCAGGGATTGCGCCACTGCAGGTCGTCGGAGCGCTTGGCCAGCGCTTCGAGCGCTTGCACCAAATGGGGTGGGTGCGTGGTGATGTGGGCGAGATTGCATGGCCGACTATCAGAGCCGTTCGGCATGTGGATATCGTGCATCACGAAAAATATCCTCGCCCAGGCTGGGGCGTTCGCCCTTTTCGGTGCGCGCGGCTGCTTTGCCCGGCACTTGCTTGCGCAGGCGCACCAGCAACTCATGGGTGGTTCTGGCGAGTCGCGAACTCGTGATGATGCTCGTCGTCATCGCCTTCTTCGGAACTGTGCCCGCAACTGGTTTTCGCCGGGCACCCAGTCGGGGAACATCTCGAACAGCACGCGCTCCCAGGCATCCGCATCGCTGCGCGCGATTACCAGCGCGAGCGGGATCACATCGTGATCGGAAGTCGTCTGGCCGCTGCTGGCCGCGCCGCGCGCATGGATGTCATCGGCGAGTTCGATGATCTCCTCGGTGGCGGTCGAGAACAGCAAGGCAAAGGCAGTGGTTCCCCAGTCGGTCGATAATGCCTCATGGATCAGCTGGCTGCGCCGCTCCGCATCATCGGTGGCGAAGATGACGCCGTGGATATGCGCGAACAGCGATTCGGTCAGCACTTCCGGCTCATGTCTCGATCTTGTCCTCGCTCCAGGTGGCGGCGAAAAAGGCCAGACTCTCGGCCCAGGCCTTCGGCGAGATCAGCATCGTGGCCAGCGACAATTTGCCGCCGTCAAACGACGGACAGGTGCATGGCTGCCACCTGCGGCTCCAGCGTGTCCAGCACTGCCACCACGGCCAGATCGCCGAATTGTTCGGCAGTCTCACTGATCGCCTCCTCAGCGTGTTCGGAGGAGCCGGCCAGGACCAGTTCGGTCACCTGCCGGCTGATCGCGGGAAAATTAGTGTTGTCAGCCATTCCCGTCCTCGCGTTTATCGAACAGGTCCATGAAATCCTGTCCCGGCACGACTTCCTTCTCGTTCTTCGTCATGCCATCGAGATTTTGCTCGTCTTCTTCCTCTTTCAGCGCTATCGAGGATGTGTCTTCGGCGATCCAGCGCTTGGTGTTCTTGAACAGGAATGCGGTGATGATCGCCTTGCGTGCCAGTTCCGGGATTATTGGCGGCAACGGTAGCCAGCGCTTTGGCCGCCTCGGCGTCCGCGCAGGACACCATCGTGACCGCTTTCGCGGCATCGCCCTTGTCATATTGTTTGCATTGCGCCAGCAGCCCGGCCGGATCATCGAAGCGCAGGTGGTCTGCAAGCGCAAAGCTCAACATGTTCACATCGTCGATTTCCGTGCCTTTGGCGTATTCGCCGAGCAGCGACTTGATGACCTCGCATAGTTCTTGCGGTCGGGCGGGTCGCCCAGGGTGTCCTCGATCTGTGCGCCAAGCTCGCGCGACTGATAGGCGAATTCGTCATGGATGTTTTTATTCATTGGGGTATCATGTGGTTTGTATTTAAGGTGCGGTAGGGTCATCGTGCGGCAACACAATGCCGCAACGGTCGAACAGTGAATGCCACAAGGCATGCGCCTCCTGATCCGGGTCGATGATGATGCGATTGTTCAGGCCCTGGTTGTATTCGGCGCGTTTGTTTCGGGTCGGAAAGCAGCTCATACGCAGTCTTGATCGCATTGAAGCGGATCGCAGAACTGGCATGCTCACTGCGGTCCGGGTGATGGCGCATCGCAAGCGAGCGATATGCGCTCTTGATCTCTTCTGTCGTTGCGGTCGGCGAAACGCCAAGGATGTTGTACAGATTTTCCAACTCAGGTCTCCTTTGAGGCGGGGATTTTACACAGTTACCGGTGCGGGGCATCGAAATCGCTGTAATGTCCTGATTCGTCTGGCGGGATAAAGGAGGGCAGGCCCCCTTTTTACCACAACGCGTTTTCTCGCTCAATGTTCCGACCATGCCGGGCAGCGGTGGTTCAGCGCGCAATGACGGTCGAGATTGATGCATCCCTGCAGTTGAGGCAATATGCAGGGATACTGAACAACCAACGAAATAGAGAGCAAGCATGGGCGCACAATGGAAAGCCAGACACAAGGAGATCGCAGCGAACGCCAAGGGCAAGATCTTCGGCAAGCTGTGCAAGGAGATCATGGTCGCCGCGCGCGCGGGTGCCGACCCGGACCTGAATTCGCGCCTGCGCCTGGTGGTCGAACAGGCAAAGAAGGCATCGATGCCGCGCGAGACGCTGGACCGTGCGATCAAGAAAGGCGCGGGCCTGCTCGATGGCGGGGCGAGCCTGGAACGGCTGATCTATGAAGGCTTCGCGCCGCACCAGGTGCCGGTCATGGTCGAGTGCCTGACCGACAACGTCAACCGTACCTATCCCAACATCCGCGTGCTGTTCCGCAAGGGACAGCTTGGCGCTGCCGGCTCGGTCTCGTGGGATTTCGACCATGTGGGCATGATCGAGGCGACGCCGGATTCTAACGATGCCGACGCGGAACTGGCTGCCATCGAGGCCGGCGCGCAGGACCTGGAACCGGCAGAAGAGGGCGCAACGCTGTTCATCACCGATGCGACCGATCTCGATGCGGTATGCCGTGCGCTGCCGGCACAGGGCTTCACCGTGATCTCCGCACAACTCGGCTATCGCCCGAAAAATCCGCTTACGCTCAGCGGCGCTGAACTGGAAGAGGTGGAAGCATTCCTGGAAACGATCGATGCGGATGACGACGTGCAGAATGTGTATGTGGGGCTGGCGGGGTGAGCATCCGAAAAATACGGGCATCCGGAGGCTCATGCCTGGAGAATAGGTCCATGCTTTAGATCCAGGGGCCGCGCGCGGCGTCCCTGTTAACCTGAGAGGAGAATCAATATGGCATACGGCATCGTGCATTTCTTTCCAGGCGGTACCAAAGAGCAGTACGAGGCGTCGGTCCAGGCGGTGCATCCCGGCAAGGACATACGGCCGCAAGGGCAGATATTCCACGCAGCCGGCGCATCGCCCGGTGGCTGGACGGTCGTGGCGATACATGAAAGCAAGGAAAGCTTTGAGCAGTTTCGCGACAATGTCCTGATGCCGAAAATGCAGCAGGGTATCGCAGGCGGGTTCACTGCGCCGCCACAAGAAACGACGATCGACATTTACAAACTTTTGTCGTGACAGATCAGCAGGCCAGTCAATGAATCAAGGAGGCGTCGATTCTGCCTTGCCCGCTTGTCTGGCCGAACACTAAGTGTGGAGGGATGGATCATGTATTTTTCTGACACGACTTGCAAAGTCTGGACACCCCGGATCCTGGGCATACTGCGCATCATCATCGGCTTCCTGTTTCTGCAGCATGGCTCGGCAAAATTACTCGGCACACCCCATGTCGCGATGTTCGACGGCCTCCAGCTGGTTTCATTGATGGGCCTGGCCGGGATACTGGAGCTGGTGGGCGGGTTGTTGATATTGGTGGGTCTGTTCACCCGGCAAACAGCATTCATCCTGTCGGGAGAGATGGCATTTGCCTACTTTATGGCGCATGCCCCGCAAGGCTTTTTACCGATCCAGAACCAGGGTGAGCTGGCTGTCGTGTACTGCTTCGTCTTCCTCTATTTTTCAGTTGCAGGGGCGGGTGCATTCAGCGTCGATACAGCGCGTAACAAGGCATAGGTATCGGTTGCAAGCAACTCGATAGTGTCTGTTGGCGAAGAAGCAGGCTTGGTCCTTCTCAAAATAATATCGGGTTCATTTCGCTGCCAGCAGCAGCTGCAGTTCCTTGTCGATAGCCATCAATATGCGCGGCATTTGCAGCCAGGAATGGTGGTGGTACAGGTGCAAGGTACAGTTGACTGGCGCATCCAGCGCGCTGCGAGAAGAATCGAATCCATCCCACGCGATCAGCGGAAGCGATATCTGCTGGCAGTGGTAGCCCACCCAGCGGGTATTTTCCAGCACCATGTCCATGGCCAGTTGTTCCAGCTCCAGCTCCAGCGGCTGGCCGATGCGCAGCAGCGCGAGCCGGGCGTGGTTGTAGAGGGTGGCATCCAGGTAATGGGGCATGCTGCGCATCGGCGGAATGTCGCGCAGGTGACTCATGATCATTTCCCGGCTGAGGTTGAACGTTGCATGACTTCGCGAACTGCAGCTATGGTTTGTCCGGCTCGTCGAATACCCGGCTGCCCATGATGTCGTCGGCCTCGATCGTGATCAGGTCGGTGCGGGTCAGTTGCCGGCCGCGCGTGGCGAACAGGCGGTTGGCCTGGCGCAGGCGCGAGCGATCCAGCGCATTGCGGATCGAGCGGGCATTGGCGAAATGTGGCTGTTGCATGCGCAACGGGATGTATTCTGACAGGGCTTTTTCCCCGTCCGGGCTGAAACGATAGTTCTGTTGCGCCAGCATCAGTTTGGCGATGGCCAGCAACTCATCCGGACTGTAGTCGGGGAAGTCCACATGATGGGCGATGCGCGAGCGCATGCCGGGATTGCTGTTGAAGAACTTGTCCATGCGGTCCTTGTAGCCGGCCAGGATGACGACCAGGTCGTCGCGGTTGTTCTCCATCACCTGCAGCAATATCTCGATCGATTCTGCGCCGTAATCGCGCTCGTTCTCCGGTTTGTAAAGGTAATAGGCCTCGTCGATGAACAGCACGCCGCCCATGGCTTTCTTGATCACCTCCTTGGTCTTGGGTGCAGTGTGCCCGATGTATTGACCGACCAGGTCATCGCGGGTGACGGAGACCAGGTGGCCTTCGCGCGCATAGCCGAGGCGATGCAGGATCTCCGCCATGCGCAGGGCGACGGTGGTCTTGCCGGTGCCGGGATTACCGGTGAAATTCATGTGCAGCGTGGGTGTTTCCGAACTCAGCTCGAATTGCTTGCGCAGGCGGTCCACCAGCAGCAGCGCCGCGATCTCGCGGATGCGCGTCTTCACCGGCTTGAGGCCGATCAGCTCGCGGTCGAGCTTGTCCAGCACCTCCTGTACGTTCGAGGCTTTCAGTTCCGCTTGCAGGTCTACCGGCGTGTCGTCCGGCAGTGTTGTCTCGGGTTGTTTCTGTTCGTTCATTTAAACTCCGGAAAATCTAAAAAATGGCAGGCCGAAGCGGCCCGCCATTTGATGTTGCGCTTGCGTCAATACCGCTCGCCTTCCGGTTTGTCGGTGGCGTAGGAGTGGATGCTGTAACGAATGCTGCGTCCTTCCCCTTCCTGCCGCACCAGCCCAAATCCCGGTTCATTCTTGGGGCGGTTCACGATGTAGGACATGGTACGGGCTTTCCACGCCGCGAGAGGAGTTGAATGCCGTTACGCGGATGTAATGATTGGGGAAGGTTTTGCGGCAATTGTTGATCTCCATCATGATCCCGGCGGGATCCTTGAGGTCGAACATCGGCATGCCGAACATTTCCCAGTAGGTATTGCGCGGATGCGGGTCGTCGGTATATTCGACGCTTACCGCCCAGCCGTTAGTCAGCGCATATTTTATCTGTGCAGCGATTTGCACATCGGTCAGGTCAGGCAGGAAGGAAAACTGTCCTTGCGTGACGCGATTGCCCGGGTTGGTCATCATGATTATTTCTCCTTAATGTTGATTAGATACTGGCTGTGGTGGATGGCACAAAGTCCGCCGTGTCGGTGGAGTCATAGTTGAAGCTGATGTCCTTCCACGTTTCCAGCGCGGCCTTGAGTGGCCCGCACCATTTGGCTGCATCTTCCAGGATCTTCGGACCTTCATTCCAGATGTCGCGACCTTCGTTGCGTGCCAGCACCATGGTTTCAAGTGCCACGCGGTTGGCGACTGCGCCGGCCTGGATACCCTGGGGATGGCCGATGGTGCCGCCGCCGAATTGCAGCACCACATCGTCGCCCAGATAGGTCAGCAACTGGTGCATCTGGCCGGCATGGATGCCGCCGGAAGCGACCGGCATGACCTTGTTGAGCGAAGCCCAGTCCTGCTCGAAGAACAGGCCTTTTTCGAGTTGCACCGGGGTGTGGGTATCCAGCAGCGTGTCATAGAAGCCGCGAATCATCAGCGGGTCACCTTCCAGCTTGCCGACTACGGTGCCGGCATGGATGTGGTCAACGCCCGCCATGCGCATCCACTTGCAGATCACGCGGAAGTTCATGCCGTGGTTCTTCTGGCGCGAATAGGTGGAATTGCCGGCGCGGTGCAGGTGCAGGATCATGTCGTTCTTGCGCGCCCACTTGGCCATCGACTGGATCGCGGTATAACCGATCACCAGGTCGATCATGATGATGATGGAGCCCAGCGACTTGGCAAATTCGGCTCGTTCATACATCTCTTCCATGGTGCCGGCAGTGACGTTCAGGTAGTGGCCTTTTACTTCACCGGTTGCGGCGGAAGCCTTGTTGACCGCATCCATGCAATACAGGAAACGGTCACGCCAGTGCATGAACGGCTGCGAGTTGATGTTCTCGTCGTCCTTCATGAAGTCCAGGCCGCCCTTGAGGCCTTCGTACACCACGCGGCCATAGTTGCGACCGGAAAGGCCGAGCTTTGGCTTGGTGGTCGCGCCCAGCAGCGGACGCCCGAATTTGTCCATGCGCTCGCGTTCGACCACCACGCCGGTTGCCGGACCCTGGAAGGTCTTGAGATAGGCAACCGGTATGCGCATGTCCTCGAGGCGCAGGGCCTTTACCGCCTTGAACCCGAACACGTTGCCGATGATGGACGCGGTCAGGTTGGCGATCGAACCCGGCTCGAACAAGTCGAGATCGTAGGCGATGTAGGCGAAATACTGCGCTTCGTTGTTGGTGCCCGGACCGGTGTTCGGCACCAGTTCGCTCCTGAACGCCTTGGCGCGGTAGAGTTCGCAGGCGGTCAGGCGATCGGTCCACACCACGGTCCAGGTGGCGGTGGAGGATTCGCCGGCCACGGCAGCAGCGGCCTCTTCGTGATCGACACCGGGTTGCGGCGTGATGCGAAACAACGCCACGACGTCGGTATCCTTGACCTTGTAGTCAGGCTCCCAGTAACCCATTTTCTTATACGGTATAACACCGGATTTATAGCGTTCCTTGCCTTCCTTGAGTGTTTCAGATGCCATGATTTTCTCCATTGGTTGAAATACACGCCGGGCCGGGCAGACATTCGTGGCGCACATTTGTAATGTCGGCACTGGCATCGATGTCGGCGCGCTGGAAGGATCATGCAAAAAACTAACCATAAATAACAGTCAATTCTTTCTATATTTATGATAGATTATGATCTATGTATCAGGAGGGAGTCGCCATGCGTCACAGTACATTGCGCCAGCTGGAATTGTTTGAAGCCATTGCCCGCCTGGGCAGTTTTACCCGTGCTGCCGAGGAGCTGTTTTTGACCCAGCCTACGGTGTCGATGCAGATCAAGAAACTGTCCGAGACGGTCGGCATGCCGCTGTTCGAGCAGGTGGGGAAGAAGATCTACCTCACCGATATCGGGCATGAATTGCACCATACCTGCCGCGGCATCTCCGAGCACCTGGCCAATTTCGAAATGATCGTGGCAAACATGAAAGGCTTGAAGACGGGGAAGCTCAGGCTGGCAGTCGTCACCACCGCCAAATATTTCGCGCCGCGCCTGCTGGGCACGTTTTGCCAGCAGTACCCGGGAGTGGATGTGTCGCTGAAAGTGTCCAACCGCGAGCGCGTGCTGGAACGCCTGGCCGGCAATCAGGATGACCTGTACATCCTCGGCTTGCCGCCAGCGGATGCGGATGTGGTCGCGGAGGCATTCCTGGAGAACATGATGGTAGTGATCGCGCCGGCAAACCATCCGCTCGCAAGCAAAAAGAAGATCACGCTGGAGCGGCTGGCCTTGGAGCCATTCCTGCTGCGCGAATCGGGATCGGGAACGCGCATGGTGACCGAGCGCCTGTTCGAAGAGTCGGGCCTAAAGCTCAGGATGCGCATGGAACTGGGGAGCAATGAGGCGATCAAGCAGGCCGTGATCGGCGGCCTGGGTGTTTCGGTATTGTCCCGCCATACCCTGGAACTGGATGCGCCGAGCAAGCAATTCGTGGTGCTGGACGTGCAGGGTTTCCCGATCAAGCGCCACTGGTATTTTGCCTATCCGGCCGGCAAGCAACTTTCCATCATCGCGCGCACGTTCATCGAACACCTGAGACACGCAAGCCAGACCGGGACGGTTAAGTCAGTAGCAAAGGAAAATGCAGGCAGGCAGAAAAAATCGCGACGCTCGGCTGCGAAATGATCTTTCAGCTCATGCTGACGACTGACTCCCCGAACACTTTTACGACGAACAGCTCACCGAGATCTTCTGCGCACCTTGCGGCGGCGGTGCGGCATAGCTTTCCATCTCCGGCTGTGCGTCGAACGGCTTGCCGAGCAGATTGAGCAGCCGGTCTATCTCCGAAAATCATGCGATGCTCTCGGCCAGTTCGATGGCGGCCTGGGCCAGGTGGTTGCGCAGGATGTATTTGGGATTGCTGCGGTCCATGCGCGACTTGCGTTCGCTGTCCGAGCCGGGTTCCTGCTGCAATCGCGCGCGCCAGGTCGCGGCCCATGCATCGAATGCGGCGCGGTCGACGAAGCGGTCGCGCAAGCTGCTGTTGTCCGCATCCGCGGACAGAATCGAATTCGCCCAGGCTGCGAAACAGGGTGGTGTAGTCGAGCTGGCTGGACTGCATGATTTCAGCAGGTCGAGCAGATCAGCGGGATATCGTCTTTGGTGGCAGCGCTCAAGCCCAGTTTGGCGCCCATCAGCTGGGTGTAGCACGCGTAATAAGCCGGCGCATAGCCGTCCAGGACTGGGCATGGCCTGATTCCTCGGGTATCAGCGGTGACAGCGCTTGCGCCAGGCAGGCTCAGGTTCCACAGGCGCGACTTGCGGCTGCTGGTCGAAGGCGTAACGGCCGCGCGGATCGGAATGGTTGCAGATGTAGCCGGGATCGTAACTCCTCCATGAAACCGAACGGGCCGTAGTCGAAGGTCAGGCCGAGTATCGACATGTTGTCGGTGTTCATCACGCCATGCGAGAAGCCGACCGCCTGCCATTGCGCCATCAGTCGCGCGGTGCGCTGCGTGACTTCGTTCAGGAAGCAGTAGGTACTTGTCCGCGGCATCGACCAGATTCGGGAAAGTGTCTGGCGATGACGTAGTCGGCGAGCGTGGCGATCTGTTCGTGCTGGTTGCGGTGGAAGAACACCTCGAACGAGCCGAAGCGCACATGCGACGGCGCCAGGCGGGTGAGCACGGCGGCGGATTCGATACGCTCGCGATAGACTTCCTCGTCGCTGCCGACGATGCACAGCGCGCGGCTGGTGGGGATGCCCAGTCCATGCATCGCTTCCGAGCACAGGTATTCGCGAATGCTGGAGCGCAGCACCGCGCGGCCATCGCCGTGGCGCGAATACGGCGTGATGCCCGCGCCCTTGAGTTGGACATCCCAGAGTTCGCCGGCGCGGTTGCGGATCTCGCCGAGCAGGATCGCGCGCCCGTCGCCGAGCTGCGGCACGAAGTGGCCGAACTGGTGTCCGGCATACAGCATGGCCAGCGGATGAGGCGCCCGGCAGCAGTCTGTTGCCGATGAAATGTTCGGCGAAATCGGCGCGGGCGGACTTGCTTGCGTCGATATCGATCAGCCGTGCGGCATTAGCATTGAAACTGACCAGATAGGGTGTCGGCAGGGGCGTTGGGTGCAGCAGGGTATGAAAACTATTCGACAGACTGGCGAAGGTGTTTTCAAAATTCAGCTGGTTCAATTTAGTCATCGCTGAATTTCGCGGTGGTGAGCAAGGCGGGGCAGTGCGTAAGATCTCGGCAGGGCACCCCCCGGTATTGCCGGGAGGTGCTGAAGCAATCAGCGATTATTCCTTTTCGCTGTTTACCCGTCTGTCTTCCATGATAACGACGAATGCGGCGAACAGCGGAAGCGACAACAAAACCATATCGGTAATACTCACGTGCAATCTCCTTTAGATGTTGTTTGAAATGACGCTTCATGTGGCAATGATCCGAACTGAAGCGGGCAGACTTTAGCATGAATCTCCTGGTAAAACACTCGACAAATATCCATATCACATTGATGGATATAAGGTTATCCTTGCTGGAGAAATGGGCATCCATAATTATCCTTGCCCGTTATTTGGAGCCGCACTATCAGGAAATAAGGATATGCTGTTCGGGCAGCTTGTACGAAAGGTGCGCGCAGCAGGCCGCATCGGCGAGGGCGTCAGTTGAAAGATCGATACCGGTAAAGCGCTGGCGCATTTTCCCGCATTATAGGTCTTGTGAATGTCTGCACTGGCATAACTTGATGCCGGATCCTGTTGGGCATCCGTAAATGTCCGGCAGGATCATTTGTCGCGCAGGAGCGTGCCACAGGCTTCAGCAACAATTGAGGAGGGTTTGCCGCAATGCAGAAGGTTAGGCGTTCATGAAAAGCGTATTCGAGGCATCGACCGGTCTGGAAGCACACATGATCCTGAACCTGCTTCAGCAGCATCGCATCTCGGGCCGCATCGAGGGGGAATATCTGCAGGGAGGCGTCGGCGAACTTCAGGCGATAGGTTTCGTGCGCGTACTGGTTTCCGAGACGGACTACGCCGAGGCCAAACAAATCATCAACGAATGGGAATCGATCCAGCCGGAACCGGACAGTCCGCAGCCGGAAGCGCGTCCATCCGCAGGCTGGCAAATGTTTTTTGCCGGGGCCGCACTCGGTGCGGGGATAATGTACTGGATATTGAAACGGCTGGCTGCTTGATGCAAATGCTGAAGTTTTCCTGAACTGTCAGGCCAACGGTTTCTGAAAGCTGAACGCTGCTCTGTAGCGGCCCGTCGCGGCGGCGTGCAATCGCATTCAAATATTTGACCGCACTGCAGCAATATCGGCTTGAACTCGGGTATCGTTTGGGAAGCGAGATTTAACCAGGAGCGACAGATGGCAGCCAGGAAGCCGGACAGCAACCGGTTGGACAAGGTGGTGGCAGAGGCGCGGCGCAATGCCGAACTGCGCGAGCAGGGTTATCGCGAGCAGGCGTTGAAGCTGTATCCCTGGGTATGCACGCGGTGCGCACGTACCTTCACGCGTGACAACCTGATCCAGTTGACCGTGCACCACAAGGATCACAACCACGACAACAATCCGCCCGACGGCAGCAACTGGGAACTGTTATGCGTCTACTGCCACGACAACGAGCACTCGCGCTACCTGGATTCGGCGGGGCGCTCCGATGTGAAAGGGACAGCGCCCGAGGCGACATTCCAGCCTTTTGCCAACCTGAAAGATCTGTTCAAGGACAAAACCTAGGCTGGCGCTGAACAGGTGATTGAAGCCAGCGCTACTTCGCCTCGTCGATCATCTGCATGGTCTTTTCTTCCACTTCCCGCGCAACCGCTGTCAGCGCCGCGTCCTGCGACAGCGCCGACAGCGCCTGCGTCGGCTTGATCATGCCGATCATGGTCTTGCCGCCCTGGGTGTAGACCGAGATGCGGCAGGGCAACGCCATGTTCATGCGCATGTCCATGCCCAGTACCTTGGCCGCCTGCTCCGGGTTGCATACCTCGAACACCTTGCACTGTTGCTCGAAATCCACGCCCTTGCTGCGCAGTGTGCTGCCGAGGTTGTGGACGTGCAGCACGCCGAAGCCGTTGCGCTTCACGGAAGCTTCAAGATCGGCGGCGGCATGTTCGAAAGGTTTGTTTGATTCGGCGATGTAGTACATGGCTACCTCCTGGTTATAGTGACAATGTTAACGCTTGTTTCCCATCAATGATCCCAATACGCCGCGAATGATGCGCCGGCCCATTTCCGAGCCCATGGTGCGCACGGCACTTTTTATCATCGCTTCGCCCACACCCTGGCGCCGCGAGTTGCCGCCGCCGAAGATCCCGCCGAGTATGTCGCCGATGCCATTGTTGCCGGCTGGCGCTGCGCCGATGGGAGCGGCCGGGACTTCGGCCTGACGTTGTGTGGTGCGCTGCTTCAGTTTCTCGAAGGCGGATTCGCGATCGACGGTTTGTTCGTAATGGCCGGCAAGCAGCGAGGACTGGATCACGGCCTTGCGTTCCGCATCGCTGATCGGGCCGATCTGCGCCTGCGGCGGAACGATCAGCGCGCGCTCGACGATGGCGGGGCGGCCTTTCTCGTCCAGCAGCGACACCAGCGCCTCGCCCACACCGAGATCGGTGATGGCGGCCTGTTCGTCCAGTGCCGGATTGTCGCGCATGGTCTCGGCGGCGGCGCGCACGGCTTTCTGGTCGCGTACCGAGAAGGCGCGCAATGCATGCTGGATGCGGTTGCCGAGCTGACTCAGCACCTTGTCCGGCACGTCGGCCGGATTCTGCGTGACGAAATATACGCCGACGCCCTTGGAGCGGATCAGGCGCACCACCTGTTCGATCTTGTCGATCAGCGCGGCGGGTGCGTCGTTGAACAACAGATGCGCCTCGTCGAAAAAGAACACCAGCCTGGGTTTGTCGAGGTCGCCTGCTTCCGGCAGGTGCTCGAACAGTTCCGACAGCAGCCACAGCAGCAGCGTCGAATACACCTTGGGTGACTCCATCAGCTTGTCGGCGGCGAGGATGTTGATCATGCCTTCGCCCTTGCTGCCGGTCTGCAGCAGGTCGTCGATATCCAGCATCGGTTCGCCGAAGAACTTCTCCGCACCCTGGCTTTCCAGTTCCAGCAGGCCGCGCTGGATCGCGCCGATGCTGGCGGTGGAGATGTTGCCATAGCCGGTGGTGAATTCCTTGGCGTTGTCGCCGACGTACTGCACCATCGAGCGCAGGTCCTTGAAATCGAGCAGCAGCATGCCGTTGTCGTCGGCGACCTTGAATACCAGCGTGAGCACGCCCTGCTGCGTGTCGTTCAGGTTCAGCATGCGCCCCAGCAGCAGCGGCCCCATGTCGGATACGGTGGCGCGCACCGGATGGCCCATCTCGCCGAACACATCCCAGAAGGTGACCGGAAAGGCGCGATAGGCGAAATCCGCCAGTGCAAGCTGTTCGACGCGCGCCTGCACCTTGGCGTTGCCGCCACCGGCCTTGGCCAGTCCGGACAGGTCGCCCTTGATGTCCGACAGGAACACCGGCACGCCGATACGGCTGAAGCCTTCGGCCAGGGTTTGCAGGGTAACGGTCTTGCCGGTGCCGGTGGCGCCGGTGATCAGGCCGTGGCGATTGGCCATCTGCGGCAGCAATGCCAGTTCCTGCGCGCCGTTCCTGGCGATCAATAAGGGTTCGATCATGGTGTTATGCCCACTTCTGTGGTTTGGGTTGATGGGCTGGAAATGATACCATTGCGCGGAAATTTTCCAGGGAAAGTATATGGCGGGACACAGCAAGTGGGCCAACATCCAGCACCGCAAGGGACGCCAGGATGCCAAGCGCGGCAAGATCTTCACGCGCCTGATCAAGGAGATCACCGTCGCCGCCAAGCTCGGCGGCAGCGACCCGGACATCAACCCGCGCCTGCGCCTGGCGATGGACAAGGCTTATGACAACAACATGCCGAAGGACAACGTCGAGCGCGCGATGAAGCGCGGCGCGGGTGAACTGGAAGGCGTGGACTACATCGAGTTGCGCTATGAAGGGTACGGCATCAACGGCGCGGCGGTGATGGTGGATTGCCTGACCGATAACAAGACCCGCACCGTGGCCGATGTGCGCCATGCCTTTACCAAGTACGGCGGCAACCTCGGCACCGACGGTTCGGTTTCCTTCCTGTTCAAGCATTGCGGGCAGATGATCTTCGCGCCCGGCACCGACGAGAACTCGCTGCTGGAAGTGGCGCTGGATGCGGGTGCCGAAGATATCGTCAACAACGAGGACGGCAGCCTTGAGGTCGTCACTGCGCCGCATGACTTTGTCGCGGTCAAGCAGCGGCTCGAGGCGGCGGGTTTCAAGCCGGAAGTGGCGGAAGTCACCATGAAGGCGGACATCGAAGTGATATTTACCGGCAACGACGCGGTGCGCATGCAAAAGCTGCTGGATGCGCTGGAAGACCTGGATGACGTGCAGGATGTCTATACCAATGCGGTGATCGAGGAGTAATGCGCATCCTCGGCATCGATCCCGGGTTGCGCATCACCGGGTACGGTGTGCTCGAAAAACAGGGGCAACAGCTGAGTTATATTGCCAGCGGTTGCATCAAGACGCCTGACGCCGAATTGCCGGAAAGATTGAAGGTCATCCTTGCTTCATTGAGTGAAGTGATCGCGCAGCACCAGCCGCAACAGGTGGCGGTCGAGAAAGTGTTCGTCAACGTCAATCCGCAATCCACCCTGTTGCTCGGGCAGGCGCGCGGCGCGGCCATCTGCGCGGCGGTGCTGGCGGACCTGCCGGTGGCGGAGTACACCGCGTTGCAGGTGAAACAGGCAGTGGTCGGCAACGGTCACGCAAAAAAGGAACAGGTGCAGGAGATGGTGAAACGATTGCTGAAACTGTCCGGCATGCCCGGTGCGGACGCGGCGGATGCGCTGGCTTGCGCGATCTGCCATGCGCATGGCGGGCAGGGCCTGGGGGGGCTGGCAACGGCGGGGTATCGGGTGAAGAATGGGAGACTGGTGTGATGGTTTTACTCCTTCCCCCTTGCAGGGGGAAGGTTGGGATGGGGGTAGGACGGTTGAGATGCAAAGTCTCTACCCCCTCCCCAGCCCTCCCCCTGCAAGGGGGAGGGAGCAAAACCGGTCGCCATGCGCGGGACATATAATTATTCTAGGACTCACTTGAAATGATCGGACGTTTAACCGGCATCCTGCTGGAAAAGAACCCGCCGCAGATCCTGCTGGAAGTGCAGGGCGTGGCGTACGAGCTGGACGTGCCGATGAGCACGTTCTACAACCTGCCTGCCGTGCAGGAAAGAGTCGTGCTGCATACCCAGCTGATCGTGCGCGAGGATGCGCACCTGCTGTACGGGTTCCTGAGCAATGATGAGCGGTTGGTATTCCGCCAACTGCTGAAAATCAGTGGGGTTGGCCCGAGACTTGCGCTTTCCGTGCTCTCCGGATTGAGCCTGGCCGACCTCTCTGTCGCGGTGGTGAACAAGGATGCCGGGCGGCTGACAAAAATTCCCGGTGTGGGCAAGAAGACCGCCGAACGACTGTTGCTGGAACTGCAGGGCAAATTCGCGGCCGCGGCATCGGGCGGCGCAAAAGGCGCGGTTGCCACGCACGGCGGCGATGTGCTCAACGCATTGCTGGCGCTGGGCTACAGCGAGAAGGAAGCAGACTGGGCAGCGAAGCAGTTGCCGGAAGGTACCGGCGTGTCTGACGGCATCCGCCAGTCGCTTAAGTTATTATCCAAGGCATGATCCACAGCGACGACCTCACATCTTCCGACCGCCTCATCTCTCCCGCGCCGGCATCGCAGCAGGAGGAGGCGCTGGAACGCGCGTTGCGCCCGAAGTTGCTGGACGAATATGTCGGCCAGGAAAAGATCCGTGGCCAGCTGTCGATCTTCATCGAGGCTGCGCGCAAGCGCAAGGAACCGCTCGACCATGTGCTGCTGTTCGGCCCGCCGGGCCTCGGCAAGACCACGCTGGCGCACATCATCGCCAGGGAGATGGGCGTGAACCTGCGCCACACCTCTGGCCCGGTGCTGGAACGCGCCGGTGATTTGGCCGCGCTGCTGACCAACCTCGAACCGAACGACGTGCTGTTCATCGACGAGATCCATCGCCTGTCGCCGGTGGTGGAAGAGATCCTGTATCCGGCGCTGGAGGATTACCAGATCGACATCATGATCGGCGAGGGTCCGGCGGCGCGTTCGGTGAAGCTGGACCTGCCGCCGTTCACGCTGGTGGGCGCGACCACGCGCGCCGGCATGCTGACCAATCCGTTGCGCGACCGCTTCGGCATCGTGGCCAGGCTGGAGTTCTATAGCGCGGAGGAATTGCAGCGCATCGTCACGCGCTCTGCCGGGTTGCTGGCGTTGCCGATCGAGTCCGACGGCGCACTGGAGATCGCCAAGCGCTCGCGCGGCACGCCGCGCATCGCCAACCGTCTGCTGCGCCGCGTGCGCGATTTCGCCGAGGTGAGGGCGGAAGGACATGCCACGCGCACAGTGGCCGATGCCGCGCTGACCATGCTGGATGTGGATGCGCAGGGACTGGACGTGATGGACCGCAAGTTGTTGCTGACCGTGATCGAGAAGTTCGCCGGCGGTCCGGTCGGGGTGGACAACCTCGCGGCCGCGATCGGCGAGGAGCGCGATACCATCGAGGACGTGCTGGAACCGTACCTGATCCAGCAGGGTTATCTGCAGCGCACGCCGCGCGGGCGCATCGCCACGGCCAATGCCTACCGGCATTTCGGCCTGGCGCAGCCGCGCAATTCGAACATCAAGGAACTGTGGGATGAGTAGTGATGCTGACGTGTATTCTTTGCCGGTGCGGGTGTATTTTCAGGACACCGACGCGGGCGGCGTGGTTTATCACGCCAGCTATGTGAACTTTCTGGAGCGGGCACGGACTGAGTGGTTGCGGGATATCTGCGGTTACAGCAATGCCGGTCTGATGCAGGAGTTCGGCATGGTGTTTGTGGTGCGTTCACTCAGGCTGGATTATCTCAAGCCGGCGTTGCTGGATGACCTGCTTGCGGTCAGCGCCCGGGTCAGGGATGTCGGGCGCAGCCGAGTGACACTGCGTCAGGATGTGTTGCGCGGTGACGAGGTGCTGGTGGAGGCCGAGGTTCATCTGGTGTGTGTGATGGCGGATAGTTTCAAGCCGGTTGCCGTACCGGAGGCGCTCAGAAAAAAATGGAAAGACTAAAGGGGTAACCAATATGGAAGTCGTGCAGGATTTGTCCTTTACCAGTTTGATCGGTCATGCCAGCGTGCTGGTGCAACTGGTGCTGGGGTTGTTGCTGGCAGTGTCGCTGTTGTCGTGGTGGTATATCTTTCTCAAGATGTTTGCCGTCAGGCTGGCAGTTAAACAGAGCAAGGAGTTCGAGGATGCATTCTGGCGCCAATCCAACCTGAATCAGTTGCACGATGATATCGAGAGGCCGCACGGCATGGAGGGCTGCATGGCGCGCATCTTTTCGGCCGGATTCGCCGAGTTCATCAAGTTGAAAAAGAAGCATGGCGTCGACAATAGCGCCGTGATGGAAGGCGTGCGCCGCGCCATGCGCGCAACCTACCAGCGCGAGATGGATATCCTGGAATCGCACCTGTCGTTTCTCGCCACGGTCGGCTCGGTCAGCCCCTATGTCGGCCTGCTCGGCACGGTGTGGGGCATCATGAATGCGTTTCGCGGCCTGTCCAATGTCGGGCAGGCGACGCTGCAGCATGTGGCGCCGGGTATCGCCGAAGCGCTGGTGGCGACGGCGATGGGCCTGTTCGCGGCGATCCCCGCTGTGGTGGCGTACAATCGCTATGCGCATGACGTGACGCGATTGTCCTCGCGCTTCGAAAGTTTCATGGAAGAATTCTCCAACGTTCTGCAGAGACAGCCATGAGTTACAACCGCCGCGCATCGAATCGCCCGATGAGCCAGATCAATGTCGTGCCTTACATCGACGTGATGCTGGTGCTGCTGGTGATCTTCATGGTCACCGCGCCGATGATGAATCCGGGAGTGGTCGATCTGCCCAGTGTCGGCAAGTCGTTGTCGCCGCCGGTGGCGCCGATGGTGGTGGTGATCAAGAAGGATGGCTCGCTGGCATTGCGCGATAGCGGCACCGATGAACAGGAGTATGGCATTTCGCGCCCGGCCCTGATCGCGACGTTGAAGCAAAAACAGGCGAAGAATGCAGGACAGCCGGTGGTGATCTCTGCGGACAAGAATGTGCGCTACGAAGAAGTGATCAATGTAATGGATGTATTGAAACAGCAAAATGTCCAGAAGGTCGGACTGCTGGTGCAAAGCAAGGGCGAATGAGCACGGCAGCCTACATCTATCACGATCCGTATCGATTGCCCGCCGGCCTGCTGGCAGCGCTGGTGCATGGCGTGTTTTTTTTGCTGCTGTATTTTGGCGTCAGCTGGCACTCGCAACGGCCGGAGGGTATGGTGGTGGATATCTGGTCCAGTTTGCCGGAACCACAGGTTGCTGCAGTAAAACGCAAGGCACCGGTCAGGCCGGTTGAACCTGTAAAATTGCCTGAGCCGGTCAAGCCGCCCGAGCCTGCACGCCCTGTCGTGGAAACCAAGGCTGAGATCAACCTGGTTAAAAAGAAGATACCGGAAATCAAGCCGGTCGAGGTCAAGAAGCCGCTTGAGGTAAAGAAGCCGCTGCCTGAAAAGCAACCTGCCGTGCAACAGCAGGACGTTGCGCCAACGCCGGCGCAACCGACCGCAGCGGAAATCGAGAGTGCCAGGCAGGCTGCCGCAGCGCAGTCGGCGATCACCAGCGAGATTGGAAAATACGTTGGCCTGATCCGGAGCAAGATACGCCGCAACATAGTGATGCCGCCGGATGTGCCGAGTGACGCAAAAGCGGAATTTGATGTGGTGCTGATACCGGGCGGCTCGGTATTGAACAAAGTGCTGTCGAAGTCCAGCGGCGTGCCCGCATATGACAACGCGGTGGAGCGAGCCATCATGAAAGCGCAGCCGCTGCCATTACCACCGGATGTGGGAATGTTCAGCCATTTTCGGGAGCTTCATCTTTCATTTTGCCCAGAGGAAGGCTCATGCAACCAATAAAACTGTTTCGCCAACTTGTTTCGATTTTGTTGCTGTGTACGGCCTTGCCCGCATCTGCCGCGCTTGATATCGAGATCACCGGTGCAGGCGAGCACCAGATTCCGATTGCCATCGTGCCGCTGGCAGGCGAGGAAAAATTGCCGCAGAGCATCAGCGGCATCGTGTCTGCGGATCTGGTGCGCAGCGGCCTGTTCCGCCTGATCGAACCTGGGGCGAGGGCGCCGCATGAGGCGCAGGATGTGGTCTATTCCGACTGGCCGGGGACGGATGCAATCGTCATTGGCAGTGTGGAGGAACTGATAAACGATCGCGTCACCGTAAAGTTCAGGTTGCTGGATGTGGTCAACCAAAAGGAACTGGTTGGGCAGGCCGTGACTTCCGGCAGAAGCCAGTTACGGGCGATTGCGCACCGTGTCGCTGACATGATCTACGAAAAATTGACGGGCGATCCCGGCGTTTTCAGTACCCGGATTGCCTATGTAAACCGCAATAAAAAAAACTACCGGATGGTGGTGGCGGATAGTGATGGCTATGGCGAGAGAACCGTGTATTCAATCAACGAACCGTTGATCTCGCCTGCCTGGTCTCCGGATGGGAGTCACCTGGCCTATGTCAGTTTCGAACAGGGCCGCGCCGTGGTGTTTGTGCAGTCACTGCTGACCAACCAGCGCAAGATGGTGGCCGGATTCCGTGGAACCAACAGTTCGCCTGCATGGTCACCGGACGGGCAGCAACTGGCCGTGGTACTGACGCGCGATGGCAGTTCGCAGATCTATCTGGTGCGCCCGGACGGGTCTGACCTGCGCCGGCTCACATTCAGTGGATCGATCGATACGGAACCGAATTTTTCGCCGGACGGGCAGTATCTGCTGTTCACGTCAGACCGCGGCGGCTCGCCGCAAATATATCGCATGCCTGTCAGCGGGGGGGCCGCACAACGGCTGACTTTCGAGGGGGGCAACAATTTTTCCCCGCGCTATAGTCCCGATGGAAAAAGTTTTGTATTCTCGCATTTTGAGCACGGGCGTTTCTTTATCGCGACCCAGGATTTCGCATTTGGACAGATGCAGTACCTGACCGAAGGAGGATGGGAAAAGAAGCCCAGCTTTGCCCCCAATGGCAAGCTGATCCTGTTTGCCTCGGAGGCACAGGGGCATGGTATATTAGCAACCGTGTCCAGTGATGGCAGGGTCAAGCAAAGAATGTTTCCGCAGGAGGGAGATATTCGTGAACCGATGTGGGGCCCTTTTCTGAAACAGTAATTCGATAATTCAAGAGCGATACTTCAGCGATATTTCAAATGGAAAGGAGCACAACTATGAATAAGCTTGTGATGAGCACCTTGTTGGTCAGCCTGCTGGCTGCCTGTGCCAGTAACAAACCCATGGCGCCTGCTGCAGAAAGCCAGTCCAATGCTTCAGGAAGTTCTGCTTCAACCACTGAGGGCTCCGGTACGACTTCATCTGTCACGGAGCCTGCCATGGAGGTGGATCCGTTGAGCGATCCGCGCAGCATACTGGCCAAACGCAGTGTGTATTATCCGTTTGATGTGTACGTGGTGCAGGATGCGGACAAGCCCGTGGTGCAGGCACATGCCGCATACCTGCGGGATCATTCCAATCGCAAGGTTCGGCTGGAAGGGAATTGCGATGAACGTGGCAGTTCGGAATACAACCTGGCTCTCGGCCAGCGCCGTGCAGATGGCGTGAAGAAATTGCTGGAGCTTGGTGGCGTTCAGGATAGCCAGATTGAAACCATAAGCTATGGTGAAGAAAAGCCGAAAGCGATCGGTCACGATGAAAGCGCCTGGTCACAGAATCGCCGCACGGACATTAACTATCAATGAGCAATCTGCAACGTGTCTTGCTGTTGTCCGCTCTCTGTTTCGCCGGAGGGCCGGCTCACGCCGGCCTGTTCTCCGACGACGAGGCGAGGCAACAGATTCAGCAACTCGATACGCGTGTTGCCGGGCTTGAAGATGCCGGCAAGCAGCAGGCCGATATCAACAAGCAACAGGCCGACGTAGCCAGTCAACAATCCCGTTCCCTGCTCGATCTGCAATCGCAACTTGATTCGCAAAGTTCGGACTTGCGAACCATGCGCGGGCAGAATGAAGAACTGGTTCACGGACTGCAGGATGCTGAAAAGCGGCAAAAGGATTTCTATATCGATCTGGATACCAGGCTGCGGCATATTGAGGATGCGCAGAACAATGCGGCTGCTGTTGCCGCTACAGCCGATGCTGCGGCCGCCTCGGCCGTTCAGGCAGGCACTGACATGGCGGCGGTGGAAGACCCCGCCATAGAGAATCGTGCATATGAGGCCGCATACAAGCTTGCCAGGGAATCGAAGTATGCAGACGCCATCAGCGCATTTCAGGATTTCCTGAAAAAATATCCCGAGTCGGTGTATATCCCGAACGTTCATTACGACCTGGGCGGCATCTACCTGGCGCAGTCGGATTGCAAAGATGCGCTACCCAGCTTGCAAATGCTGCCGAGCAAATATTCATACAGTCCGAAAACAGCGGACGCTATGTTGGGTGTTGCAGCGTGCCAGGGGATGCTCGGGGACAAGGCGGCGGCCAAGAGAACCCTGCGCCAGATCATCAGCAAATACCCCGGGACCGAAACGGCCGGTGAAGCCAAGAAACGTTTGGCAACCGTCAACTAGGACGGATCATGCAGGCTTCCACAGCCGGCGCAGAATTGCGCATCAGCGAGATATTCCATTCCCTGCAGGGCGAAACCAGCCGTTCCGGATTGCCAACGGTTTTTGTACGCCTGACAGGTTGCCCCTTGCGCTGCACATACTGTGATACCGAATATGCCTTCACCGGCGGCCGCAATATGACGCTGGCCGCGATCCTGGATGAAGTGACGAAGCATGGCACACGCTATGTCACCGTCACCGGCGGCGAACCGCTGGCGCAAAAAAATTGCCTGGCATTGCTGCGAGTCCTGTGCGATACGGGTTATGAAGTATCGCTGGAAACCAGCGGTGCGCTGGACGTCAGCGAAGTCGATGCGCGGGTGATGAAGGTGCTGGACATCAAGGCGCCGGCTTCAGGAGAAGCAGAAAGGAACCTGTGGAGCAATCTGGATGTGCTCACTGCGCGCGACGAGGTCAAGTTCGTGCTGTGCGATGAGCAGGATTATGCCTGGGCCAAAAAAGTGCTGCGGGATAACCGGCTTGACCAGAAATGCAGCGTGCTTTTTTCTCCCGTGACGGACCGTCTGCCTGCCAGGCAACTGGCCGAGTGGATATTGCACGACCAGCAACCGGTGCGCATGCAGATACAGTTGCACAAGGTATTGTGGGGCGCCCAGCCGGGGCACTAGGATCATGAACAAAGCGGTCGTGTTACTGTCCGGCGGACTCGATTCCGCCACCGTGCTGGCAATGGCGCGTGCAGATTATGACTGCCATGCCCTGAGCGTGGATTATGGCCAGCGTCATCGTGCTGAACTCGCGGCGGCACAGCGTGTTGCCAAAGCGCTGGGGGCGATCGAACACCGCGTGATCCATATCGACCTGACCGCATTCGGCGGGTCAGCGCTGACAGATCCAGCCATTGCCGTACCGCAGCAGCCGGGTGACGGTATCCCGCTCACCTATGTGCCGGCGCGCAACACCATCATGCTGTCGCTCGCATTGGCCTGGGCAGAAGTGTTGCAGGCGCATGATATTTTTATCGGCGTGAATGCGGTAGATTATTCCGGCTACCCCGATTGTCGTCCCGAATACATAGCGGCTTATGAGCGTATGGCCAACCTGGCGACAAAAGTGGCAGTCGAGGGCAGACACCTGACCTTGCATGCGCCGCTGTTGCAGATGTCCAAGGCTGAAATCATCAGATCAGGGGTGCAACTGGGTGTCGATTATGGCTTGACGGTATCCTGTTACCAGGCTGACGAGGATGGACGTGCATGCGGTGTGTGCGACTCCTGCCGCTTGCGCCGCGCAGGCTTTGAATCGGCGGGAATCCCAGATTCGACGCGGTATTTCGGGCAGTAAGCGGCAGGAGTTGCGTTGACAGTGAAGGACAAATCCGTATAATGCGCCCTTCCTTTTTGGGATGTGGGTCGTTAGCTCAGCCGGTAGAGCAGCGGACTTTTAATCCGTTGGTCGCCAGTTCGAATCTGGCACGACCTACCACTATTTCAACTTGGTCGTCACGCCAAATCTTCATGCCGCTTTAGCTCAGTTGGTAGAGCAACCGCCTTGTAAGCGGTAGGTCGTCTGTTCGAGTCAGACAAGCGGCACCATTGTCTTTGCATTGCAAATAATGCATAAATATCTGTAGTATTACCATAGTTCATTCCGATTCTGAACTTTGAGTGTCATGCGCCACATTACTTTCATGAAAGCAGATAGCATGAAAACTTGCGTCATCCAGACATTCTGGAGGGTGGCTGTTGCCTTTGCCATACTTGTTTTCAGTGCCGGTGTCCATGCGGATGACGGCTGGCTGATGCGTTGGAAAGTAGAGTCAGGACGTGGCAATGTCGAATCGACATACAAGATCGCCAAATATTATATGGCCAGGGGGATTTATAAGGCTGGTATCGACTGGTATACCAACGCGGCAGAACATGGTCATGCGCAAGCGGAATATGAACTGGCTGATATGTACATGAATGGCGACAAGGTGGCGAAAAGCTTTGACACCGCGTTGTATTGGTATCGACGTTCGGCCAGCAATGGTAATGCGTATGCACAGGCGAAGCTGGGGCACATGTACGAGCACGGAGGGATCATCGAGAAGAATCCGGTGCAGGCATTGAGATGGTTGAAGTTGGCCGTGGCAAACGGAAACCTTGATGCTGCGCTGGAACTGAACGAGCTTGAAAGCAGCATGACACAGGAACAGATCGCCGAGGCTGAGTCATTGATTAAATCAGGCAAGTAATCCATAACCTACTCTAACGGTAGCAATATCTTAAATTCCGCGCGTGTGAAGTTGATCCGGCTGGCTATGTGGCAAGTGCGTACATGCTGCAAGTACGGAAATAATATTTATCTGGAATCAGGCATGATGCCTGGACATACATGAAAATCCACGAATATCAGGCCAAGGAAATCCTGCGGCAATATCAGGTGCCGGTTCCGACAGGCGTTGTATGCATGAGCGTGGCTGAAGCCGAGGCTGCCGCGATAGCCCTGGGCGGCAGCATATGGGTGGTCAAGGCGCAGATTCATGCCGGCGGACGCGGCAAGGGCGGCGGCGTAAAGGTGGCGCGCTCGCGGGCCGAGGTGAGCAGGACGGCAGCTGCGATCCTTGGCATGCAACTGACGACAGCGCAGACAAGTGCGCAAGGACAGACAGTGCGGCGTCTGCTGGTTGAGGAAGGTGCACAGATCGCCAGCGAATATTACATCGGCATGGTGATTGATCGCAGCAGGCAGCGCGTGGCGTTGATGGCCAGCAGCGAAGGAGGGGTGGAGATCGAACAGGTCGCCGCGCATACCCCGGAAAAAATCCACAAGCTATGGATCGAGCCGGTCGCAGGATTGACTGCAGCGAGGCTGATGCCATGGTCGCGCAGATATCGGTATTCCCGAAGCGGCGACTGAACAGACGCGTGACCGTGCTGCAAGGGCTTGTATCGCGCATTTGTCGAAAAAGACGCGATGCTGGCCGAGATCAATCCGCTGGTATTGACAGCAGAACAAGCGTGTGTTGGCGCTGGATGCAAAAATAAATTTTGATACAATGCCCTGTTCCGCCATCCCGGAAATGGTGGCGTTGCGCGATCTGGACGAAGAAGATCCCGCCGAGATGGAAGCGTCGAAATTCGATCTGAGCTATATCTCGCTCGATGGCGATATCGGCTGCCTGGTGAACGGCGCCGGACTGGCGATGGCGACCATGGATATCATCAAGTTGTACGGCGGCAGTCCGGCCAATTTCCTCGATGTGGGCGGCGGCGCGAGCACGGAGAAAGTCACCGAGGCATTCAAGCTGATGCTGAGGAATCCCGGCTTGCACGCGATACTGGTCAACATCTTTGGCGGCATCATGAAATGCGACGTGATCGCCGAGGGCGTGGTGGCTGCCGCGCGCGAGGTGCAGCTGAACGTGCCGCTGGTGGTGCGGCTGGAGGGCACCAACGTCGATCTCGGCAAAAAGATACTGGCTGAATCCGGTTTGCCCATCATTTCCGCAGCCGACATGGCGGATGCGGCGCAGAAAGTCGTCGCTGCGGCAAGGGAGCATAGATGTCCATACTGATCGATAAGGACACCAGAGTAATCACCCAGGGCATGACCGGCAAGGTCGGCCAGTTCCACACTTTTCATTGCCGCAAGCTATGCGAATGGTGCGAATTGTTTCGTGGCGGGCGTGAATCCGAAAAAGGCGGGCGAATCTTTCGAGGGGATCCCGGTTTACGCTTCGGTGCGCGACGCCAAAGCAGGCAACCGGCGCGACGGTGTCGGTGATCTACGTGCCGCCAGCGGGCGCGGCAGCGGCGATCGACGAGGCGGTCGAGGCCGAACTGGATCTGGTGATCTGCATCACCGAGGGCATCCCGGTGCACGACATGTTGCGCACGCGCTACAGGATGCAGGGCAAGACGCACGTTGCTGATCGGCCCGAATTGTCCGGGGCTGATCACGCCGGACGAGATCAAGATCGGCATCATGCCCGGCCATATCCACCGCAAGGGGCGCATCGGCGTGGTGTCGCGCTCCGGCACCTTGACCTATGAGGCGGTCGGGCAACTGAGCGCGCTGGGCATGGGGCAGTCTTCCTGTGTCGGTATCGGCGGTGACCCGATCAACGGCCTGAAGCATCTGGATGTGATGAAGTTGTTCAATGACGATCCGGAAACCGATGCGGTGGTCATGGTCGGCGAGATCGGCGGCAGCGACGAGGAAGAATGCGCGCGCTGGATCAAGGGCAACATGAAGAAGCCGGTGGTCGGTTTCATCGCCGGCGTGACTGCGCCGCCCGGCAAGCGCATGGGACATGCGGGTGCGATCATATCCGGCGGGCAGGGCGGTGCCGAAGCACAAACTGGCGGTGATGGAGGAGTGCGGTATCCACATCACCCGCAATCCCGCTGAAATGGGGCGCGTGATGCAGAAAATCCTGAAGGGTAGTTGATGCTGGAAATGTTGGCTCTCGGCCCAGTTCTGGGTGGATGTGCTCAAGATCATCATGATCGACCTGTTGCTGAGCGGCGATAACGCGGTGGTGATCGCGCTGGCCTGCCGCAATCTGCCGCCGGAGCAGCGCAAAAAGGGCATTTTGTTCGGTGTGTTGGCGCGATCGTTTTGCGCGTCGTGCTGACGTTCTTTGCGGTAAACCTGCTGTCCCTGCCTTACCTCAAGCTGGTCGGTGCGCTGTTGCTGATCTGGATCGGCGTCAAGCTGATCCTGCCGGAACGAAGAACACCATGCCGATCGATCTTAAGGCCGATGACGCACTTGTTGGGCGCGGTACGCACCATCATCATCGCTGATTTCATCATGAGCCTGGATAACGTGCTGGGCGTGGCGGCTGCGGCAAACGGTAATGTGCTGCTGCTGGTGTTCGGTCTGCTGATCAGCATTCCGCTGATCGCCTGGAGCAGCCAATTGGTGTTGAAGCTGATCGACCGCTTCCCCGTGATCATCTACTCCGGTGGTGGACTGCTGGGTTACGTGGCGGGAGAGATGCTGATCAGCGACAGCCTGCTGAACTCTGCCCTGGAATTGATACCTCCTGGTGTACACGCGTTGTTCCCTGTAGCTTGTGCTCTGCTGGTGATGGCGTTGGGCAAGTGGCTGGCGCTGCGTTCGGTAGCCGCCGAGAAAGTGGTCAGCCTGGTCCAGGGGCGGGTTTCAAATCCAACTCCAGGTGCTTCGGAAGAAGACCAATAATCTTGGTTGCCATGCTGGTATGGGGATAAAGCGATGGACTGGCTATCCCCCCTTTGAGCTATATCCGTGCACCCCTGAAGGTTATAGACATGTCCGCAGTATAGGCGTTAAATGACTCCATTTTTGCTTGTGTATTTCCATGGTCTTGAGGCGTATATGGTTTCCGGGTTAGCCGGGAATAGTGATTCCAGACAGGCGCATCGTTAAACAGGACTTAATCAGGGAGAGTTATGTCTGACAGTAAAGTATTGGATAACCCGGATCGCCGCGATTTTCTTGGAATAGCAACCGCTACGGTCGGGGCGGCAGGCGTGGCGGCTGCTTGCTGGCCACTGGTCAGCAGCATGAACCCGAGCATGGACACGCTGGAAAAAGCCACCACCGAGGTGGATCTTTCCGGTATAGCGGCGGGACAAATGGAATCGGTAGCCTGGGGCGGCAAGCCGGTTTTTGTACTGCATCGAACAGCCGAACAAATTGCCGCCATGGAAGCGTCCCCGGGAGGCAAGGACCCGCAAGCAGACCGTGAACGGATCCAGAAACCGGAGTGGCTGGTGGTGGTCGGGGTTTGCACGCACATGGGTTGCATTCCCGGACGCAACCAGAATGGCTGGCTATGCCCGTGCCATGGCAGCGTGTATGACAACAGCGGCCGGATTCTGCACGGCCCGGCTCCGAAGAACCTGATCGTGCCGCCGTATAGATTCGTTTCCGACGAAAAAATTACCATAGGGATGGCATGACATGGTGAGTCGCGTGATTAGCTGGATAGACCAGCGTTTTCCCCTTACCAGTTTCGTCAAGCATGAACTGACCGAATACCCTACCCCACGCAACCTGAGTTACTGGTGGAATTTCGGTTTCCTCGCCGGATTCGTGCTGGTGCTGCAGATCGTGACCGGCATCTTTCTCGCGATGTTCTACAAGCCCGACGTGAACCTCGCATTCGATTCGGTGCAGCACATCATGCGTGATGTGAACTATGGCTGGCTGCTGCGCTATATTCATTCCACCGGTGCGTCGGCTTTCTTCATCGTCATATATGTGCATATGGCGCGCACCCTGTATTACGCCTCCTACCACAAGCCGCGCGAGCTGATGTGGTGGAGTGGGCAGGTGCTGCTGCTGGCGCTGATGGCCACCGCATTCATGGGCTATCTGCTGCCGTGGGGGCAGATGTCCTATTGGGGCGCGCAGGTCATCACCAATCTGTTCGGCGTTACGCCGTTTCTCGGCGACAAGATAGTGATGTGGCTGCGCGGCGATTTCGCGGTGGGCGATGCCACGCTGACCCGATTCTTCGCCTTGCATTATCTGCTTCCGTTCCTCATTTTTGCGCTGGTGATCATCCATCTGGTGGCATTGCATACCGTCAAGAGCAGCAATCCGTCCGGCATCAGCCTGGCCGACAAGGACAACATTCCGTTTCATCCGTATTTCACCCTCAAGGATTTTTTCGGGCTGGGTGTGTATCTCATCGTGTTTTCTGCGTTCGTGTTTTTCATGCCGAACACGTTCATCGAGCCGACCAATAATATTCCTGCGAATCCGCATGATGACGCCGCCGCACATCGAGCCGGAATGGTATTTCCTGCCGTTTTACGCCATTCTGCGCTCGATCCCGGACATGCTGGGTGGTGTCGTGGCGATGGCGATTTCGGTGCTGATCTTTACCGTACTGCCATTCGCCGACCGCACGAGCCTGCCCGGCGGCGCGCGCTATCGGCCGATCTATCGCGCCATGTTCTACATGTTCATCGTTGACGTACTGGTGCTTGGTTATGTTGGTTCGAAGCCGCCGTCGGGATTTCGTCGTGACGCTCGGGCAGGTGGCGACGCTGATATATTTCGCCACTTTCTTTCTGCTGCCATTTGCTTCAAAGGGCGAGGAACGCTGGATGCGCGCTCGCGGATTGCCGCCGGAATTACTGAGCGCATGATCCAGCAACGACCGCCACGCAAAAAATGGCCATCGCAAGGTGAATGCGCAATGAAGCGCTGGGTTGTGTTCGCATTATGCTTGTTTGTCTGTTCAGTTCGTGCCGAAGCGGAACAATGCCGCTGCAAAAAATCGAGGTGGCAACTGACCAGCCAACCCTGGAAAGAGGGGCGGAAACCGTGATGACGGTTTGCATCGGCTGTCATAGCCTGAAGTACGTGCGTTTTCGCAACCTGACCACGCTGGGCATCGCGAAAGACAAGGTGGACGAATGGCGCGGGACCAGCCCGATGGGAACGACCCTAACCAGCCAGATGCCGGCAGAATCCGCCGAACAATCCTTTGGCAAGGCGCCACCCGACCTCAGCCTGATGGCGAAGGCGCGCGAGGGCGGGCCGAACTATATCTATTCCTACCTGCTCGGATATTACATGAGTCCGGATGGCATGCTGGGCAATCATTACTATCCGCCCACGAAGATGCCGGATGTGCTGGGGGTGGCTGGCGTCACCGATCCGGTGCAGCGTGCAGAACTGGAGAAGAAGGCGCGCGAAGTCGCCTCCTTCCTGGTGTGGGCGTCCGATCCGCATGCACAGGAACGACATCGGCTTGGGTATTATGTCATCGGATATCTGCTGGTACTGACCACCATGCTGTACTTCCTCAAGAAGCGCATATGGGCCAGGCTGGACAACGGAATGCCCGATGATCATCAAGCGCGAGTAGCGATGCCGCCGGATCCCGGCCATGCCATTTACCGAAATCGACCGGCAATTTGGTATAGTCCCCTGCTGTATTCAATCCGATAACGTCAATGGGGAAAAAATGAGTCATTCCGCAATCTCCTCTCTCAACCAGAAGTTCGCCATCACCGGGCAGCTTGAATTCATACAGGACGCCGGTGGCCTGGTCATAGCACGCATCAACAATCCGATGCGCGATCATCGATCGCGCTGCAGGGCGCTCATATCATGACTTACCAGCAGCCGGGTATACAGCCGATCATCTGGCTGAGTCCTGCGGCCAAACTTGCGCCCGGCAAATCGATCCGCGGCGGCGTGCCAATATGCTGGCCATGGTTTGGCCCGCATGCCAGCGAGAGCGGATTCCCGGCACACGGTTTTGCCCGCACCGTTCCCTGGCAGGTCGTGGCCAGTGAAGCCGTTGCGGATGGCAGCACGCGGATGATATTTGAGCTTCCACAGAGTTCGATTCCTGCCGCGCAATGGCCGCATGCCTGCAGGGTGCGTTATATCGTGACCGTCGGCAGGGAGCTGAACAGCGGAACTGGTCACCGAGAATACCGGCAATGCCGCATTCGAGATCGGCGAGGCGCTGCACACCTATTTAGTCGTCAGCGACGTGGATGCAGTTCGCATCAGTGGCCTGGATGGCGCTACCTATCTGGACAAGGTGGACAATATGCAGCGCAAGGTCCAGTCGGGGCCGATCGAGATCAATCAGAAGTGGATCGCCTGTATGTGGATACCGAGACGGAATGCCTGATCGAAGATGCCGGCTGTACCCGCCGCATACGCATAAGCAAGCGCGGCAGTCGTTCTACCGTGGTATGGAACCCCTGGGTGGAAAAATCCGCCAAGATGGGCGATTTCGGCAGCGACACCGGTTATCGTGGCATGGTTTGTGTCGAAAGTGCCAATGCTGCCGAGAACACGGTCAACATAGCGCCGGGAGCAAGCCATGTCCTGGCAGTAATTTACCATGCCGAAAAAACCTGATGGCATGGCTTCCGGGGATTTTTCAGTTACCTTTTTCCCGACATTCGGCTATCATTCGGCACTGTCTGGGCGTGTTTTTGAATCGAATTGACGGAAAGGTAAGCTCCATGGATCCCAAGGTAGGTACATTGATAGTAGCAATAATATTGTCGATCGCTCTTTGGCTCATCGGCGGTTTTGTGTTGGGCAAGGCAGGTGGCATGATATGCGTCCTGATCGGTATCACGGCTGTCGGCCTCGCCGCTGGCAATCTGATGAATTCTCCGGAACCAACAAAACACGATTGACGCCTGTAGTCAGGCTGCATTTCCCGTTCGTGCCTGTAGATTCGCAGGCAGGCTGTTCTGTTCAATGGCGGCCTGCCTGATTCACATGTGTGCGTCTCCATTAGGGGATTGCCGCAGAATCTGTTAGAGTCGCCTCCGCAACATTGTTTCAGTCTTGATGTTGCCCCATCGTGGTTGGTTAATCCCGCTACCTGCCTGAGACTGGCGTTCCCATGAACGACAGGCCGTAGTACTTGATAAAGGTTCATATGTCATTCTCATCCCTCGGTCTGTCCGAAGAAATCCTGCGCGCCGTTACCGAGCGCGGTTACACCGAGCCCACGCCGATCCAGGCGCAGGCTATTCCTGTAGTACTGGCCGGCGGCGACCTGCTGGCGGGCGCCCAGACCGGCACCGGCAAGACCGCCGGTTTTACCCTGCCCATACTGCAACGCCTTAGCGCTGCCGCAAAACCCGTGACCGGCAAGGCGCCGATCCGTGTACTGGTACTCATTCCCACGCGCGAACTGGCCGCGCAAGTGGAAGAGAGCGTGCGCGACTATGGCAAATACCTGAAGCTGACCTCGATGACGATGATCGGCGGGGTCAACATCAACCCGCAGATCCAGCGGTTGAAAAGCCGCGTGGATATACTGGTGGCGACGCCGGGACGCCTGCTCGATCACGTGCAGCAGCGTACGGTGGACCTGTCGCACATCGAGATTCTGGTGCTGGATGAGGCCGATCGCATGCTGGACATGGGCTTCATTCGCGACATCAAGAAAATACTCGCGCTGCTGCCGAAACAGAGGCAGAACCTGCTGTTCTCCGCCACTTTCTCCGACGAGATCAAGCAACTGGCTGACGGCCTGCTCAACAAGCCCGCGCTGATCGAAGTCGCACGGCGCAATGCCACTCCCGATCTGATCGAGCAGAAAGTCTATCCGGTGGATCGCGAAAGAAAGCGCGCGTTGCTTGCACACCTGATCAAGGAACACAACTGGTTCCAGGTACTTGTGTTCACGCGCACCAAGCACGGCGCCAATCGTCTGGCCGAGCAGCTGGACAAGGATGGCATCCCGGCGCTGGCGATACATGGCAACAAGAGCCAGGCTGCGCGTACCCGCGCGCTGGCGGAGTTCAAGACCGGCAAGTTGCAGGTGTTGTGCGCGACCGACATCGCCGCGCGCGGTATCGACATCAGCGAACTGCCGCATGTGGTTAATTATGAACTGCCCAATGTGCCTGAAGATTATGTACACCGCATCGGCCGGACCGGGCGCGCGGGCAGCGAAGGTGAGGCGAGTTCGCTGGTCTGCGTGGACGAGTTGAAATTGCTGCGCGACATCGAGCGGCTGATCAAGCGCGAGATCCCGGTGGTGAACGTGCCGGGATTCGAGGTCGATCCCAGCATCAAGCCGGAACCGATCATGAATGGTCAGAATCGCGGCGGCGGGCGCGGCCAGGGCCAGGGCCGCGGCCAGCAGAATCGCGGGCAAGCAGCTCGCCCTGGCAGCAGACCGGGTGCAGTCGCAACACATGGCACGGCCAAGCCGGCAGTGCATCGATTTGGTGGTCGTGGACGATAAGATCAGGTAGTGCAGGATGCGGTGAGCTTGCGAACCGCATCAATCGCGAATGATGCGGTTGTCGCCGCATCCTACGGTGATTAAATGATGCAACAAGCAGAAAACTTTTCCACGCTCACCCCGGACTGTGTGCTGAACGCACTGGAGAGCCTCGGGTTGCGCAGCGATGGGCGCCTGCTGGCGCTCAACAGCTATGAGAACCGGGTCTACCAGATCGGCATGGAGGAGGGCCCGCCGCTGGTGGCGAAATTCTATCGTCCGGCGCGCTGGACGGATCAGGCCATCCTCGAAGAACACGCTTTCGTACAGGAACTGGTCGAGCATGAGATCCCGGTGGTGCCGGCACTGGTGCAGGATGGGAGATCGCTGCATGAATTCGAGGGTTTCCGTTTTTCCGTTTTTTCCAAACATGGCGGGCGAGCACCGGAATTGGAAGACCGGCAGACGCTGGAATGGATGGGGCGCTTCCTCGGCCGTATCCATGCGGTTGGCAAGATAATGATATTCCAGCATCGTCCGGTCCTCGATATCCAGTCCTTCGGCGAACAGCCACGCGATTTTCTGCTGGCTCACCATTTCATTCCGGACGATATCGACGCGGCCTATCGTAGTGTGCTGGAACAGGCGCTGGACGGCGTGCGCAGTTGCTTCGCCCGCGCGGGCGAGGTGGCGAACATACGCCTGCACGGCGACTGCCATGCCGGCAACGTGCTGTGGACCGAGGATGGTCCGCACTTCGTGGATTTCGACGACAGTCGCATGGGGCCACCGGTGCAGGACCTGTGGATGCTGCTGTCGGGCGAGCGCGCCGACATGGTGCGGCAATTTACCGACGTGCTGGCGGGCTACGAGGACTTCTGCGATTTCGACGAGCGCGAGTTGCACCTGGTCGAAGCGCTGCGCACCCTGCGCCTGGTCCATTACTCGGCCTGGCTGGCCCAGCGCTGGGATGATCCGGCCTTCAAGCAGGCCTTCCCCTGGTTCAATACGCAACGTTACTGGCAGGACCGCATACTCGAACTGCGCGAGCAGATCGCGCTGATGCAGGAGCCGCCGCTATGGCAAGCGTAGCGCCGAATCGATAGATATCGCTCCGGCTTCGTATGATTCTGATAGATGGATAAGAATTTGAAACAATGTCCTTGTGGCAGCAACTATACCTATGCCACCTGCTGCGGACGCTATCTTGATGGCGGCGAGACTGCTGCCAGCGCAGAGGCATTGATGCGCTCGCGTTATGTCGCCTACACCTTGCTGCGGGAGGATTACCTGCTTGCGACCTGGCATGTTGCTACGCGGCCGGTGCGGCTGGGTTTGGCGGAGGAACCGATGACCCACTGGATCGGGCTGGAGGTCACGCGGCATGTGCAACTGGATGCGGACCATGCCGTGGTCGAATTCGTCGCGCGCTACAAGGTGAACGGTCGCGCGCACCGCATGCACGAAGTGAGTCGATTCGTGCGCGAAGCAGGGAAGTGGTATTACGCGGATGGTGAGGTCAGGTAGATCATCAATGATTGACCCATTGATGCCGGATGCCAGATGTTATTGGAGAGCGAAAACGAGACTGCCGTAAATGCCTATTGCGCGGAAAGATAGTCTGCAATGGCGTCAATCTCTTCGTCGGTCAGATATCTGGCCATGGTATTCATGATGCCGGCAGGACTGTTGGTGCGCTGGCCCGACCTGAATTCCTTGAGCTGGTCGTGGATGTAGTCGCGCTGCTGGCCGCCGAGCACCGGGAACATCGAGGAGGTCGGGGCGGCGCCTTTGCCTTGTACGCCATGGCAACTGATGCAGGCAAGGCGTTTCTTGAGGGGATCGCCGTGCAGGAAGATGGCTTCTCCGAGCTGGTTGCTGGGTGAATGATCACCCTCCATCTTGGGCTGGCTGGCGAAATAAGCGGCAATGTCAGCCAGGTCGGTATCGTTTTCAATGGTGGCGGCCATGCCGTTCATGATCTGGTGCGAGCGCGCGCCGGACTGGAAATTGTGGATCTGTTTCTCGATATAGTTGGCGTATTGGCCGGCGAGTTTGGGTATTTCCTGCTCTAGGCTGTCTCCAACAGTTCCGTGGCATCCCTGGCACAGGAACGATTTGCTCCTGCCGGCGAGCGGATCGCCAGTGCCGCTGCGTTCCTTGAGCGCTTCAGCACTGTCATCGTAGGCCTCGCGTATCATCAGCGGATTCGACCCTACATCGGTGGGCTGCTTCGCATTTGCAAGGGTGGCGCCGGCCAGCAGCACCAGGCCCAGGCAAATGGCACAAGCATGCCTGGGCAAGGTTGGCAGACCCGGTTTATTGGGCGGAGACATATCCCGCCAGTGCTTCGATCTCATCGTCCGTCAGTTTCCCGGTGATCTTGTTCATGATGCCGCTGGGGCTGTTGGTGCGTATACCTGCCCTGAAGTTGGTCAGTTGCCGGACGATATATGCCTTGTTCTGGCCGCCGATCACTGGAAATGCCGACGTGTGGGGAGTCATGCCCTTGCCCCTTACGCCGTGGCAATTGATGCAGGCGATTGTCAATCTCGAAAGGTCGCCATGCAGGAACAGGTTCTTGCCGACATCATTTTCTGTGCCTGACCCTTTCATCTTGTTCTGGGTGGCGAAATACGCGGCAATGTCGATCACGTCCTTCTCGTCATTAAGCGTTCCTGCCATCGCATTCATGATCTGATGCGAGCGGGTGCCGGCCTGGTAATTGCGAATTTCTTTCAGGATATAGCCGCCGTATTGTCCGGCCAGGCTGGGCACCAGCGGCTCGAGACTGATACCTGTTTCGCCGTGGCATCCCTGGCACAGCAATGATTTGTTTTTTCCGGCGGCAGGGTCGCCGGGGCCGGCGCGCTGCATGATATCTTCGGCACTGTCGATACCGGTGACAACCTGGCCGGTGAGCGGACTGGTGTCGTCGCTTTGTGCGAACGCAGTAGATGCGGCAAGCAGCATGCCCAGCGCGAGTCCCACTGCAATACTGTTCCTGATTTGAAGCATGTTATTTTCCTCCACTTGTTAGAGTTCCCCCTGGTTGCATAAGCAATCAGACCGGCGTCGGCGGACCAGCGCCGACACCAATCGATTCAGGGTGATTATTTTGGGTCTCCTTCAGGCGACACTCTGGGCGCCGTGGAAAGAAATGCGGCAATGTTGCGGATGTTTTCATCGGTCAGGTGCTTGGCGATGCCGCGCATGATACCGACGCCCTGCACTTCCGGATCATTCGCCCTGCTGTCATCACGCCAGTTATTCAGCTGATTGCTCAGATAGACATAGCGCTGTTGATTGATCATCGGGAATCGCTGCGCGCGGCCATTGAATCCATGGCAATCCTGGCAGGGAGGAAGCTTGCCCTTGACGCCATGTTCAACGATGATTTTTCCCGCAGCCGGATCGCCCACCGGATCTGTGCCATTTTCAGCCAGCGCTTTCAGGTCCGAATTCTCGATCTGGTACTCCAGCGAATTCACGTAGACTGCCACATCGTGACGGTCCTGTTCGGTCAACCCCTTGGCGAAGCCGTTCATGACCACGCCCATGCCCGACGGGGTGCGCCGGTCAGCCGCAAAGTCGTTGAGCTGCTTTTCGATGTAATGAATACCGAGATTGGCCAGCCTGGGGGCGCCCATGTCATCATTCCCCATGGCCGCCTCTCCGTGGCAACCCTGGCAGGCGGCGACGTCGTCGCCCTTGCCCTCTGTGAAGATCTTTTCGCCATTGGCGATGTTGGTACTGATGTCATTTCCCGCGTAAACGGTTGCAACATGGACTGCTGAGAACGCCAGTATTAGTTGTAGCGATAAGATGAATTTGGATTTGCGCATTTTCACTCCCTGATTCCTGAAATTAGTCTTGAAGCGGTCACCATCATGGCTTCGCCGGGATAGCCATCCCGGTCGATAGTTACTGTCCCGAAATATATTCCGTCAACGCTTCGATTTCTGCGTCGGTCAATTTCTGGGTGATGATATTCATCACGCCGCCGGGACTGTTGGTCCGATCGCCCTGCCTGAAGTTGGTGAGCTGAATGCGCAGATATTCCTTCTGCTGGCCACCGATCACCGGGAACACGTAGTTATCGGGTGTCTTGCCCTTGCCGTTCACACCGTGGCAATTGACGCAGGCAACCATCATCCTGGTCATGTCGCCGGTCAGGAACAGTTTCTTGCCGAGTGCGTTGCTGGAGCCGTCCCCTTTCATCTTGTTGCGGCTGGCGAAATAGGCGGCGATATCGGGCAGGTCGGGATCGTCAACCGTTGCTGCCATGCCGTTCATGATCGGGTTCGAACGAATGCCGTTCTGGAAGTCATGCACCTGTTTTTCGATGTAACCGGCATACTGTCCGGCAAGTTTGGGGATCTGGGGCTCGACGCTGATGCCTTCCTCGCCGTGGCAGCCCTGGCACAACTGCGATTTTTCCTTGCCTGCAACCGGATCACCGGTGCCGCTGCGCCGCTTGATCACATCAGCGCTGTTGTCTTCAAAGCCTTTCCGCCCCTTGAGCATATCCTGGCCGTCGCTTGCTTCAGCGCGCGAGGCCAAGGCTGCAGCCGTGGCGGCGGGCGTTGACTTGGTGGCAGCCATGGATGAACCCGAGAACACTATCAACGCGAGGCCGATGGCGAGGTTGTATTTATTGTGAAGCATGTCTCTCCTCCTGATTTGTTTTAGTCGTATTTACATGGGAACACGAGCGCGTAACTATTCTAGATAACAGCCTTCAAGTCAACCCGTATATGCATTGTAGTCCGGGGTGGCCGGTGAATAAAGCTGCAGCATCATGCCATATTCTGGCGGCAAAGCGGTCCGCAACTCCAGGCTTCCTTTCTGAACTTGCCTTCTGGAGTCCGGATCGATGTGTCGTTAAGTGAAGCACTCAGTGCTATATGCCGGGCAAGTTCAGCCAGAGCCCGTATAATATTTTATCTTCAGTTCAGGCAAAGAACCGATTTGATCTGGATCATGGTAACAAGTGAAATGCACATTTCGGATACGCAAACCAGCCCGGTAACAAACGAGGGCGAGATCATTGATCGGCTGCTGCCACTGGATGGTGCGGCAGTGATCGAACTTGGCTGCGGGAAAGCGGACAAGACCCGCCTCGTCGCGCAGCGGGCGGCATCGGTTCTGGCCCTGGAAGTCGACACGGTGCAGTTGGCCAGGAACATGTCCATCACAGACTTGCCCAATGTCAGTTTCAGGCATGGCGGGGCGGAAGCGATAGCGGCGGCTGACTCCGCTTTCGACATCGTCCTGATGTTCAAGTCCCTGCACCATGTGCCGGTCGGATTGATGGACCAGGCTTTCGCCGAGATCCGGCGGGTGCTCAAGCCGGGCGGATACGCCTATATCTCCGAGCCGGTCTATGCCGGCGACTTCAACGACATACTGCGGTTGTTCCATGACGAGCAGGCCGTGCGCGAAGCTGCGTTCGCTGCAACCAGGCGGGCACAGTCGGACGGCGGGCTGGCGCTGGTGTCGCAGACGTTTTTCCTGCAGCCGATGCATTTCGATGATTTCGGCCAGTTCGATGAGCAGATCATGAAAGTCACGCATACCGACCACCGACTCTCGCCGGAGCTGTTCGAGCAGGTTCGAGCGAGATTCGCCCGGCACATGAGCGCCGATGGCGCGCATTTCCACATGCCGATGCGCGTCGACCTGCTCAGAAAAGCCGCCTGAGGGAACCGTTCTGCCGTACATGCCAGGTTAGACTTTCCCGCTCATAGCCTATAGACTTGCGCACTTTTTCACAGGCTTTCACCATGCCCGCCGAGATAGACCAGACCTCCACCGAATCCCGTGCCGTGCCGAGCGAATCGATCGCGCGCGAAGTCGCGCGCCGCCGCACTTTCGGCATCATCTCCCACCCGGACGCGGGCAAGACCACGCTGACCGAGAAGCTGCTGCTGTTCTCCGGCGCGATCCAGCTGGCGGGCACGGTGAAGGCGCGCAAGAGCGGCCGCCACGCGACCTCCGACTGGATGGACATCGAGAAGCAGCGCGGCATCTCGGTGGCCAGCTCGGTGATGCAGTTCGAATACCGCGACCACGTGGTCAACCTGCTCGACACGCCCGGCCACCAGGATTTCTCCGAAGACACCTACCGCGTGCTCACCGCCGTGGACTCCGCGCTGATGGTGATCGACGCGGCCAAGGGCGTGGAAGCGCAGACCATCAAGCTGCTCAACGTGTGCCGCATGCGCGACACGCCTATCCTCACCTTCATGAACAAGATGGACCGCGAGGTGCGCGATCCGCTGGAACTGCTGGACGAAGTGGAGTCGGTGCTCGACATCCAGTGCGCGCCGGTGACCTGGCCGATCGGCATGGGCAAGACCTTCCGCGGCGTGTATCACCTGTTGCGCGACGAGATCCTGCTGTTCGCGGCGGGCGGGGAGCGCGCCGACCAGCGATTCGAGGTCATCAAGGGCATCGACAATCCGCGACTGGCGCAGATGTTCCCGCTGGAGATCGAGCAGCTGAAGATGGAAGTCGAGCTGGTGCATGGCGCCTCGCACCCGTTCGACCTGCAACGCTTCCTCGACGGCAAGCAGACGCCGGTGTTCTTCGGTTCCGCGATCAACAACTTCGGCGTGCGCGAGATACTCAACGCGCTGCTCGACTGGGCGCCGGCGCCGCGCGAGCGCGATGCGACGGTGCGCGATGTGGCGCCGACCGAGCAGGCTTTCTCCGGCTTCGTGTTCAAGATCCAGGCCAACATGGATGCCAATCACCGCGACCGCATCGCCTTCCTGCGCGTGTGCTCCGGCCATTTCGAGCGCGGCATGAAGATCAGGCATCTGCGCATCAACCGCGAGATGCGCGTGTCCAGCGTGGTCACCTTCATGGCTTCCAGCCGCGAGCAGGTGGAGGAAGCCTATGCCGGCGACATCATCGGCCTGCCCAACCACGGCAACATGCAGATCGGCGACAGTTTCTCCGAGGGCGAGCAGTTGCAGTTCACCGGCATCCCGTATTTCGCGCCGGACTTCTTCCGCGCGGTGCGCATCCGCAACCCGATCAAGGTGAAGCAGTTGCACAAGGGCTTGCAGCAGCTTGGCGAGGAAGGCGCGGTGCAGGTGTTCAAGCCGCTGGACGGCGGCGACCTGATCCTCGGCGCGGTCGGCATGCTGCAGTTCGACGTGGTGGCCAGCCGCCTGCAGGGCGAATACGGCGTCGATGCGATGTTCGAGGGCGCCAGCACCACCAGCGCGCGCTGGGTCACCTGCGACGACAGGAAGATGCTGGCAGATTTCGAGAAGGCGCTGTCGCACAACCTCGCCATCGATGCGGCCGGCAATCTGGCCTACCTGGCACCGAACAGCGTCAACCTGAAGCTGACGCAGGAACGCTGGCCCAAGGTGGTCTTCCATACCACGCGCGAACACGCGGTCAAGCTCTGATGCAGGAGATCGAATTCCGCTTGCGTGGCGAATTTGTCGAACTGGACAAGCTGCTCAAGCTGACCGGCGTATGCGCCAGCGGCGGCGCAGGCAAGGCGCTGGTGGCGCAAGGACTGGTCAAGCTGGACGGTCAGGTCGAACTGCGCAAGACCGCCAAGGTACGCGCCGGGCAGTCGGTGAGCGTGAGCGATGCGCTGATACGCGTGCTGGAATGAGCCATGCTGTACATCGCCCATAACGTCATCATCGCCGATCGCGAGATCGAGATAACTGCCGTGCGCGCGCAGGGCGCCGGCGGGCAGAACGTCAACAAGGTTTCCAGCGCGGTACACCTGCGCTTCGATATCGGTGCGTCTTCATTGCCGGAAGAATACAAGCAGCGCCTGCTGCAACTCAGCGATCAGCGCATTACCAGGGACGGTGTGGTGGTGATCAAGGCGCAGGAATTCCGTAATCAGGAACAGAACCGCAACGAAGCGCTGCGGCGGCTGAAGACCTTGCTGCAAGGCGTCGCGGTATTGCCGAAGCAACGGATCGCTACCAGGCCGTCGCGCAGCGCTGACAAAAAACGCCTGGAGAACAAGGCTCGTCGCGGTTCAGTAAAGGTGATGCGTGGCAAGGTGACTGAATAATTCCGGCCGGCAGAATGTTTCGCCGTGGTTACGGGACCTCGGGTTGCTCCCGGTGTCGATCTCCTGCGCTAACTGGCGAAGGTCGCAAGGAACGCGTCGAAATCGGTGGCTGAAAGCGGTTTGGAAAACAGATACCCTTGGCCGAAATCGCAGCCGGCAGCGAGTAGCAGGTTGCGCTGTTCGTCAGTTTCTATTCCTTCCGCGATCACTTTAATGCCAAGCCGGTGCGCCATCACGATAATCGCTTCGCACAGCGCCAGCTCATCCGAATTCTCGTGCAGGTTGGACACGAAGGACTGGTCAATTTTCAGGTAGTCAATGTCAAAACGCTTGAGGTAGGACAGTGACGAATAGCCGGTGCCGAAATCATCTATCGAAACCTGCATGCCATGGTCACGGAATGTCAGCAATAGATTCTTGGTATGGATGGTTGCGTCCAGCAGCAGCCCTTCGGTGATTTCCACGGTAATGCTGCTCCCGGGCAGGCCGAGTTTGTTCAGGTGGTCGAACCATAAGCGATGGTTGTCGGTATTCTGGAACTGTAGCGGAGATTTATTGATGCTGATCTGGAAGTCGCTATGGCGCGAGTCTCTCCAGTGCGCGACCTGGGCGGCTGCCTGATAAAACACCCAGTCGCCGATTTCGACGATCATTCCGGTTTCCTCGGCGATAGTTATGAATTCCGTGGGCAGGATGATCCCGCGCGTTGGGTGTTGCCAGCGGATCAGTGCTTCTGCTTTGTGAATCGAGCCGTTTTTCAAGTCCACGATCGGCTGGTAATCCAGCAGGAACTGGTCGCCGGCGATGATGGCATTGCGCAGGTCGTTGACCAGGTGCATCCGGGCTTGTGCTTGTTCCTGCATCGACACGGTGAAGTAGCTTGAACGGTTGCGTCCCAGTTTTTTGGCCACATACATGGCCTGGTCTGCGTTCTTGAGCAGCGACTCGATGTCCGTGGCATCGTCCGGATACAGTGTGATGCCGACGCTGGTCGAGACGTAACCGATTTCGTTGCCCAGATCGAACGGTTCGGAGATTTTTTTCAGGATTTCGCGGGCGACACGGTCAACGTTGCCGGGATCGTCCACTTCGCCCAGGATGATGATGAATTCATCCCCGCCCATCCGTGCCACGGTATCGGACTCGCGCACACAACTGGAAAGGCGAGCGGCGGTCTCGTTTAGCAGGATGTCGCCCATATCGTGCCCAAGGGTGTCGTTGATTTCCTTGAAGTGGTCGAGGTCGAGCAGCATCAGTGCCAGTTGCACGCCGCTGCGGTGTGCTTTCTTGATCTCGTGGTCCAGCCGGTCGCGGAACATGCGGCGGTTGGGCAGGCCGGTCAGCATGTCGAAATTGGCCTGTTTCCAGATCAATTCTTCGCTCTCTTTTTTCTTGGTGATATCCGAGAATAGTGCAACGTAACGATGCACCTTGCCCTTGTCATCCTTGATGGTGTTGATGATCAGGGATTTGGGATATATCTCTCCGTTCTTGCGCTTGTCCCACAACTCCCCTTGCCAGGAGCCTGTGGAATTGAGGTCGTTCCACATGGCCCGGTAAAACGCCTTGTCCTGGCGTCCGGAACTCAGAATTTTCGGGTCCTTGCCCATGGCTTCTTCAGCCGTGTAACCGGTCAACTTCTCGAAGGCCGGGTTGACGGCAATGATCTGGTTTGCCGAATCGGTGATAACCATGGCCTCGCTGCTGTTATCGTATACCAGGGCGGCGAGTCGCAACTCTTCATCACTCTGCTTGCGCTGGGTGATGTTCAGGCCGGTCCCGCGCAGCCCAATGACGGATCCAGTCTTGTCCAGAATGACGAGTCCGGTCACTTCTTCCCAAAGGATATCGCCAGCTTTGGTGATGTTGCGATGTTGTAGCCTGAATACGGATTTGGCGGCAATGGCATCGTTGGCGGTATCGACGAATATCGAAGTGTCTTCCCCCGGCATGAAATTCATCGGGGTGCGGCCGATCAGTTCTTCCGGTGTATAGCCCTTGACCTCTACACTGCGGCTGGAAACATGGGTATAGACCATGTTGGCATCTGTTTCCCACAGATATTCGCCGGCGGCTTCACTGACGTCACGGAAACGTTGTTCGCTTATGCGCAATGCTTCCTCCGCATGTTTGCTTTCGGTGATGTCGCGGATAAAGTAGGTGAACATCAACTGGTCACCGATCCTGAAATGGGAGATGGACATTTCGGCAGGGAATTCATCTCCATTCCTCTTGATGGCGCTGATTTCAAAGCGTGAGTTCATTTCATCATTGTCGGCGCCCAATTTCGACAAGTTTTCTATCGTCCTGATATGGGACACGCGATACTGGAGGGGGATGATGGTCTCGTGCAACAGGCGGCCAACAGCCTCTGACCGCTTAAAGCCGAAAAGCATTTCAGCCTGGGCGTTCCAGCCGATTATGGAACTGTCTGCATTTGTCTGCACAACGGCATCCAGTGCGGTATCGATGATGGCGGAAAGACGGGACTCGTTTTGGGCAATTTCAGTTGCATTACGCAGAGCCCGTTGACGAACAAGTAGCAGCAGCCAGAAGAGCAGTGCCAGCAATGCACCTGAAATGGTGCCGGCATAGGTGATGAACCGTGGTTTGCCGCCTTGCAGTTGCATATCGAAGTCATCCAGGGAACGCACTGTCACAGTCCACAGGTGGTTCGCGATGTTGATCTGCCTGGTCGAGTGGAACAGCGATTGTTGCGATGACCCGTTGACGCTGCTCCTGTCGGGGTCATACATGATCGTTTGCAGGACTTCGGATTTCCCGTCGTGGACCTCAATGTCAAAATCACGCGTCAGCCCGCTGAGTATATCGTTCATCAGGTCATCCATATGGAACGGCAAATAGACCCAGCCGATGATGTTGGCGCGGCGCTCGGCGACAGTGTCGAGAGCGCCCCCATGTTTGTAGATCGGCAGAAACATCAGAAAACCGGCCTGCGTGTAATCGTCGCTTCCGATATCGGATACCAATTTCAACTTGCCGGTGAGAACGGCCTCTCCGGTGTCGCGTGACAGAGCCATGGCATTGTGGCGTTCACCCGGTTCGAGGTCTCCCTCGGTCGGGTGATCCAGGTCGGAATAGAGGTCGTAGCCGAGGGAGATCTGGTTTTCCTGGTCGAATGGCTCGATGTAATAAACCGGAGCATAGAAGTCGCGCACGCCTTCCGGTCGGATCGTGTATTGCGGCAATCCTTGCCTGCGTGTGTCGGCAACATGCTTGTCCTTCAGGTTCTGCGGTACGATCATTGCGAAGCCCAAGCCCTGTACTCCGGGGTGGACTCCGGCCAGTTCAAGCTCGTTGTAATAGGAGCGGAATTCGTCCCGCTCCACACTTTGGGATGCCGCGAAAAGGCCGCGAGCGCCGTACAGCACTTTTTCATAAGTGAGCATGCGTTGCTCGAGCAGATAAATGGTTTCGTGTGCGCGCGATTCGAACTCGGTTTGCATTTCCTCATGCACATGGTTCAGCGACTGAATGCGTAACAGATAGGTGATAAGCAAGGAAACCACCAGCACCAGCAATGGAAAAAGTACGATATCGCGGATTTGTCCGAGACAGTACCTGGGTGGTGAACTGGTAAAGGCTTTGGTCATCAGGGCCCGATTTTGCCAGATTATGGTTGGGTGAAAACGCCGGTGAGCGTTGCTGCGCCAGACACAAAGGCACTGGTTTCCGCAACTTCTCAAGTTGGCTGCCAGCTGTTTTGCTACCCGAGCGCTGGGCAATTCTAGCGTAAAATGCGGAATCGAAATTATTTTAGTTGCGCCATTACCTTTCGAGAATCAGGTGATATTTGGGCGGCAAGTTTCTGTAACGTGATGCTTCGAGATGACGCCGCTGTTCCGGCCGCTTTGGTGTCTGGTGACTTGCGGTAATGTTGGAGCGCGGGCGCGGCGCGCCTGTTTGCAGGCTGCTTTCGTGTGGTTGCAGTAGAGGATGGGAATTGCTGCTGGAAGGCAAGCGGAGAACTGTGATGAAATGGTTGATCTTATTTGGATTGCTGGCTGCGCTGGTGGTGTTTTCGCTGACCAGGTCTGCACGTGCCGGCGCAGTGCCAAAAGCAGGAATGGCTGCGCCGGGATTCAGCCTGATGGACCAGAATGGGCAACTGCATACATTGCAGGAATATGCCGGCAAGTGGCTGGTACTTTATTTTTATCCGAAGGACGATACGCCCGGCTGCACCGAGGAAGCGTGCGCTTTCCGCGACGACCTGCACGAGATCAGCGACCTCGGCGCGCAGGTGGTGGGCATCAGTGTGGATGACAGCAGCAGCCACGCAGAATTCGCCAAAAAATATCATCTGCCGTTCCCGTTGCTGGCTGACAGTACCGCCGAGGTGGCAGGCCGTTACGGCGTGTTGCGCGATTTCTGGATCGTCAGATTCGCCAGGCGCTATACCTTCCTGATCGACCCGCGGGGCAATATCAACAAGGTATACGACAAGGTGGAGACTTCGCGCCATTCGAAAGAAATCATCGCCGATCTGAAAATGCTGGTTAAGCCTGGAAATAATTGATGCCATACCTGACGCTTGATAACGCCGCGCTTGCTTACGGCCATGTAGCCCTGCTCGACCATGTCGCATTCCAGCTCGACGAGGGCGAGCGCGTCGGCCTGATCGGGCGCAACGGCGGCGGCAAGTCCAGCATGCTGAAAGTGCTGGCTGCGCAGGCCACGCTGGATGACGGCATCGTCTGGCGCGCGCCCGGCGTGCGCGTCTGTTACGTCAGCCAGGAGCCGGTGCTGGATGCCGAGGCATCGGTGTTCGACGAGGTCGCGCGCGGGCTCGGCGAGCTGCACCGGATCATCACCGCATACCATCATCTGTCGCACCAGCTGGCCGAGCCGGATGCCGATTACGACACCCTGCTGGCGGCGATGCAGCCGCTGCAGACGCAACTGGAAGCGCAGAACGGTTGGGCGGTGCAGGCGCGCATCGAGACCGCCATCCAGCGGCTGGAACTTGACCCGGATGCGCTGGTAGGGTCGCTTTCCGGCGGCGTGCGCAAGCGCGTGGCGCTGGCGCAGGCGCTGGTGGCCGAGCCGGACGTGCTGCTGCTGGACGAGCCGACCAACCACCTGGATTTTTCCTCGATCGAATGGCTGGAAGCGCTGCTCAACAATTTTCGCGGCAGCGTGCTGTTCGTCACCCATGACCGGCGCTTTCTCGATAACGTCGCCACCCGCATCGTCGAGCTGGATCGCGGCAATCTGGCCAGTTTCCCCGGCAATTTCGCCGCCTACCTGCGCAGCAAGGAACTGCATGCTGGCGGACGAGGCGGTGCACAACGCCAAGTTCGACAAGGTGCTGGCGCAGGAAGAGGTGTGGATACGCCAGGGCGTCAAGGCGCGGCGCATGCGCAACGAAGGGCGCGTGCGGCGGCTGGAGCAATTGCGCCTGGAGCGCGCCGCGCGGCGCAACCGGGTAGGCCATGTCGAGATGAACCTGGAAGCGGGCGACCGTTCCGGCAAGCTGGTGGCGGAGCTCACCGATGTGTGCAAGTCGTTCGGCGCGCGCAAGGTGATCGACGATTTCTCCTGTCGCATCCAGCGCGGCGACAAGATCGGCCTGCTCGGTCCCAACGGCGCCGGCAAGAGCACCTTGCTCAAGCTCATCCTCGGCGAAATGCAACCGGACAGCGGCGAGGTCAAGCTCGGCACCAAGCTCAGCGTGGCGTATTTCGACCAGTTGCGCGAACAGCTCGACGACGAGTCGACGCTGGCCGACACCATCAGCCAGGGTTCGGACTTCATCGATATCGGCGGCGTGAAGAAGCATGTGATCAGTTATCTGGGCGATTTCCTGTTTGCGCCGGAGCGCGCTCGCTCGCCGGTGAAGAGCCTGTCCGGTGGCGAACGCAACCGGCTGCTGCTGGCGCGATTGTTCACTCGCCCGGCCAACGTGCTGGTGCTGGACGAGCCGACCAACGACCTCGATATCGAGACGCTGGAACTGCTGGAAGATCTGCTGGCGCAATATGACGGCACTTTGTTCCTGGTCAGCCATGACCGCGCCTTCCTCGATAACGTGGTGACCCAGGTGATCGTGTTCGAGGGCGAGGGCAGGCTGAAGGAATACGTCGGCGGTTATGAGGATTGGGTGCGGGTGAAGAAATTCGAAAGCACACAGCAGGCGGCGAACAAAGCTGCCGCCGCCGTCTCCCAGTCCGCTCGTCCCAGGGCAGAGCAGGTGGCTAAGCGAAGTGGCGGCAAACTTAACTTCAAGCAACAACTCGAACTGGATGAGATTCCAAAACGCATCGCCGTACTCGAGCGCGAGCAGGAAGAGATCGCCGCCGCACTCGGCAGCGGCGACCTTTATCGCGACAACCCGGCTCATGCCCGCCAGTTGCAGGAGCGCGCCGCTGCTATCGAGGAAGAATTGCTGCAACTGATGGTGCGCTGGGAACAGCTGGAGAGCCTGGTCGGTGGATGAATCGTTCCCTCCCCCTTGCAGGGGGAGGGCTAGGGTGGGGGTAGAGAGTTTGCATTTCCACCGTTTATGGCAATCCCACCGTCCTACCCCCATCCCAGCCTTCCCCCTTAAAGGGGGAAGGAGCGCCAGCCACTTTGAGGGGCTCTACGAATAAGCCGCCGACATTGCCGTCGGTTTATTTATCCGGGTTTGGTTTCTGCCTTTGGTTTGCTAAACTCGGTCAACACAGGCTTAACCTGATATTGGATAAAACTATATGAATCGCGCTGGCAGATCTTCTCGGCAATGTTCTGGCTTCACCCTGATCGAAGTGATGGTGGTCATCGTTATCCTTGGCATACTTGCGGCATTGATCGTGCCCAGGGTGATGAGCCGTCCGGATGAGGCGCGCGTTGTCGCGGCGAAGCAGGATATTGCCTCTGTGGAGCAGGCATTGAAACTCTACAAACTGGACAACATGCGTTATCCAACCACCGAGCAGGGCTTGCAGGCATTGGTGAAAAAGCCGACCTTGCCGCCAGTGCCTACAAACTGGAAGGAGAACGGCTATCTGGAGCGTCTGCCGCAGGATCCATGGGGCCATCCATACCGATATCTGCAACCCGGCCTGCATGGCGAGATCGACGTATCGAGCCTGGGTGCCGATGGCGCACCCGGAGGCGAAGGCAACGATGCCGATATAGGATCCTGGCAGCTGTAGATTCCGCCAGATGCAACCTGCCCATGATTTTCAATTCCGCCCATTCAGGCCAGCACAATTCACAGGTTGGTTTCACCCTGATCGAATTGCTGGTCGTGCTGGTAGTGATGGGCATCGTGCTGGGGATGACGGCGGTAAAATTCATGCCGGACGATCGTGCCGTGCTGCGCGATGAAGCACAGCGTCTGGCTTTGCTGCTGGAGAATGCGGGAATGGAGGCGCGCGCCAGCGGCAGGTCGCTGGCCTGGTCGCCCGAGGGCAATGGTTATCGCTTCTGGAGATTGGATGATTACGGCACCTGGGTGCGTATAGACAATGATGCAGCGTTCCGTCCCCGCACCTTTCCGGAAGGCGTACATATCACCAGCGTAACTGTTGAGATGCAGCCACTGCAGCCCGAAGCACGACTGCTGCTTGGCGCCGCGACGTTCAACCTGCCATTCCGGATCGTCCTCGGCAACGCACATGGCCAGGCTAGCGTGATTGGCGGCAGTACCGGTTCGGTGACATTCGAGTCCGGGGAGAAGGTTACCGCCGGGCTGGATCCAGCGATGATCAATGGACATTCCTGACATGCTGGTCGACCTGCCCGAAGTTGGCGCAAAACGCAGCGGCTGCGGCCAGAACACTCGACAAGCCGGCTTCACATTGCTGGAAGTACTGGTGGCACTGGCTATTCTGGCGATAGCGATAGCCGCCGTGATGCGTGTCTCAAGTGCGGAAATAAATCATGCCGAAGCGATGCGGATGCGTTTGTTGGCCGACTGGGTGGCGCAAAATCGTCTGGCGTTGCATGCAGCGAATGGTGACTGGATCGCGGTCGGCACTCAAACGGGAGAGGATACGCAGGCAGATATCCGTTTCCTGTGGCGCGAAGATATCAGTGCCACGCCCAACCCTGCATTCCGCCGGATGGAAGTGACTGTATCCACACCTGACGATCCCGGGCATGTGTTGCGCAAGTTGACCGGCTTCCTGGTAGCGCAACGGCGCAGATGACATGAGCGGGCGCAATCGCGGGTTTACCCTGGTTGAACTGCTGGTTGCGCTGGTGGTGCTTGCGCTGTTGTCGATTGCCGGCTATCGCGCGCTCGATGCGATACTGGATACGCGTACCCACATTGCGGCAGAAACAAGGAAATGGCAGCTTGTAGAATTTTTCTTTGCGCGCATGGAGCAGGATATTGCGCAAGCGGTGCACCGTCCGATCAGGGACCAGGGCGACGTCATCGAGGCTGAGTTGATCGGACGGCCAGTGGTGGTGGCTGAGGATGAGGCGGAGCTCGAATTCACCCGGGCCGGGATTCCCGGTCAGGGCGGTGTAATGCTGCCACTCCAGCGCATCGGTTACCGCTTGCAGCAAGGCACCCTCATGCTGCTGCGCTGGCCATTCCCCGACCGGGCGCCGCGCACCGAGCCGGTACGTTATCCGCTGCTGGAAGGGGTGCGCGAATTTCACCTGCGTTATCTTGCAACGAACGGAAGCTGGCTGGAACAATGGCCTCCCGGTCAGCCGGGCATGCTGCCGATGGCGATCGAGGCGACACTTGTATTGGCCAGTGGTGAAAAAATCGTCCGGGTGTTTGCCTTGCAATGAAGCCATTCAGCGCACAAAACGGCGTGGCCATCGTGATGGTGCTGCTGATCGTCGCGCTGGCGACATCATTGGCCGTATTCATGACGACCCAGCAGAACCTGTGGCAGCGTCAACTCGAGAGCCAGTTCGACCGGGCCCAGGCGCGGCGCATCGGTATCGCCGCGATAGACTGGGCGCGCGCGGTGCTGGCTGACGATGCGCGCACCAGTTCGATCGATCATGCGGACGAGATGTGGGCTTTGCGCTTGCCGGCGATGCCGGTGGAGAACGGCGAGGTGATCGGCGCGATCGAGGACCGGCAGGGATTGTTCAACCTGAACAATCTCGTAAGAAACGGCGTCACCAGCGCAGTCGATGTGGCACAATTCCAGCGCTTGCTTGGTTTGCTCGGGTTGCCGGCCGGGTTGGCCACGGCCCTGGCGGACTGGATGGATGCGGACAGCGTATCGCAAGGGGCAGACGGTGCCGAGGATGATTATTACCTTTCGCTTGCGCGCCCTTACCGCGCATCGAATCGTTCCCTGGTCGAGCTGGGCGAGCTGGAGCTGGTCAAGGGGTTTGACCGGCCGGCCATCGAGCGCTTGCGTCCCTATGTGACTGTCTTGCCAATACCCGGTCCGGTTAATGTCAATTTCGCTCCGCCGGAGGTATTGGCTGCCGTGGCGCAGAATATGAACCTGGCCGTTGCTCGAATGCTGGTGTTGCAGCGCAGAGGTAATCCGTTCAAGAGTGTGGCGGATTTTCAACAGCGATTGCCGAATGGGGGAATACAGGTGTCTGACAGAGATGTGTCGGTAAGCAGCCAATTTTTCATGGTCACCGGGCGCGTTACGGAAGGGCGTGCGCTGGTGACGACTCAAGCCTTGCTGCAGCGGCTGGATGGTGGCTGGCCGGCGGTCGTCTGGCAAAACATGCAATGAGATGACATGAGTATCCTGCGTATTTATTTTTCCGCGCAATGGCACGACAGTGTTTCGCCTTGTCACTGGGCACTTTGTGACGAGAGAGGGGCCGTGCAGCAATCGGGAATCGATCCGCTGGCTTCCTTGCCCGCAGGACATGAATGTGTCGGCATCGTTGCGCCGGAGCGAGTGCTGTGCGTTGCAGTAAAACTTCCGCCCGGTGTCGCGGCGGCGCTGGCTGGCATCGCTGCCATTCCTGGCGGAAGAATTCACCCTGCGCGATCCGGAAGACAATCATGTGATCCCCGGCCCGATTCTGGCTGACGGGCGCTTGCAACTGGTCGTTGTGGACAAGCCGTGGATCAAGCGCATCATCGAGGATTGCCGGGCGTCTGGCCTTTCCTTGCGCAAGCTAATCCCGGAAATGTTCCTGCCGACAATCGGCCAGGGAAACTGGGTGCTGGTATGGGATGGTCATGGCGGATTTTTACGAACCGGGTCGGCACAGGGGATGGCGATTGATGTTGACGACGGCAATACCATTCCGGTTGCATTGCAGTTGTCCCTGAATGCGGCGCAGGGCGCGTTGCCAAAAAAACTGCTGATCCGGTTTCCTGCCCATCTGGCGCGGGAGCAGAAACAGCTGCCACCATGGAAGCTTGAGCAGGTGACCTGTTCTGCAGGAATGGATTGGGATTGGCGGCAGGCTGTCATACCGGGTGATGCATTGAATCTGTTGTGGGGGGAGTTTGCGCCGCGTGCGAAACTGCGCGAATGGTGGCCGAAGATTCGTCCGGCTGCGATTATCCTGCTGTTGGCCTGTGCCATCGAGGTGATCGGGACCAATATCGAGTGGGCCAAACTCAGCCATGAAAAAAAGTCGCTCGAGCAGGATATGGCGCGCAGCTTTCACACTGCCTTTGGCGATGCCAGCATCCTGGTCGATGCGCCATTGCAGATGCAGCGCAACCTGGCTGAATTGCGGCATGCCGCAGGCCTGCAGGACGATGGGGATTTCCTGTCCCTGCTGGATGCGGTAGCGCCTGATCTCATGCCATTGCCGGCGGGTAGCGTGTCCGCGCTGCATTTTGAAGCGGGAAGACTGGATGTGGACCTCAAGCTTGCTGGTGCAGAGGACTTGAGTGGTTTGCGTGAACGTTTGCGCAGCAAGGGATTCAATGCGCAGTTGAGTGATGTTCACGATGCGGGAAATGGAACCGGGGCTCGCTTGACGCTGATGCCGGGAGGTGGCCAATGAGGGCTGGTTACCTGGCATTCAGGAAACGTAATTGGGATGGACGCGCACCCGGCGAGAGGCGCGCGATCATGCTGCTTGCCTGGATATTGCTGCCAATGCTGGCTTACTTTCTGGCGTGGCAACCGGCGCGTGGTGCAGTTGCCAAATTGCGTATCAGTGTGCCTGCAATGCGCTCCCAGGCCGCCCTGATGCGCGACCAGACTGCCGAAGTCGCCATGCTTGGCCATGCTCCGCATCCCGCCGTGCTGGATGCCAATGCCCTGAAGTCGGTGGTGGAAGCTTCTGCAGAGCAGCATCAGATTCGCGCTATGATTTCCACGCTTGAAGTCGAGGGCGGCAATTCAGTACACATCACGCTGGATTCCGTGTCATTTCGCCTGTGGCTGGACTGGTTGCGAGACTTGCAGCAGGAGCAGCATGTGCGGGTAGATTCGGCAGGTATCGCTGCATTGCCGCAGCCCGGATTGGTCAAGATAAATGCCTCCCTGACCAATGGTGGTCAACAGTAGCTGACATGCGCAGAGTTGCCGTCGCGGTTTTTTTATCGGCGTACCTGGCAACACTGGTTGTCATGGCCCCCGCGTCTTTGCTGGATGAACTGATCCAGCATATTTCGCAAGGGCGCCTGGTCATGGCCAATGCCAGAGGAACGATCTGGAAAGGTACCGCAATCCCTGCGTTGCGCATGCGCGATGGGCATTTGATGGTAATTCATCCTTTGCGCTGGAAGATTGATGTACTGTCCCTGCCAGCAGGAAAGATCAAGGCGCAGTTGCACTGGGAAAACTTGTCGCCGGCGACCGCTGCCGAGGTGCTGGTTAGTGGCGGGCAGGTTGAGTTGAGCCAGGTATTTATTCCATTACCGGCGAGATTGTTGAGCGAGGCGACGCCGATATTGAAACCGGCAGAATTTCGCGGGCAATTGGAGGTTCGTAGCGATCATCTGGTCTTTTCCCATGGCGAGATAGAGGGCGCCGCCATTGCCGATTGGTTTCATGCAGGTTCCGCGCTAAGTAACATGGATCCGCTCGGCAGCTACCGTTTTTCGTTGAATTGCACCGGCAATGTTGTTAGCGTCGGGCTGTCAACGATCGCCGGAAACCTTGTGCTGAGAGGACGGGGGCAATGGTCACAGGCGAGCGGAATCGAATTTCGGGGACTGGCCAGTGCAGCCTCAGGTAATCAGGATCGCCTTAACGAGCTGCTGCATCATCTGGGGCCGGAACAATCGCCGGGTGTGTTCGCGTTCAGCTTGACCCCAAAGTAACAACCCTGGCTGGTTAATCGTTTTGCACCAGATGCTGTCTGGACAGCGAGGGGTTTTGAGCAAAGAACTTCTTGATCCCGACAAGAATGGCATGAGCGATCTTTTCCTGGTAGGCCTCGCTTTTCAGGTTGCGTTCTTCTTCCGGATTGCTGATGAAAGCAGTCTCCACCAGGATAGAAGGGATGTCGGGCGCTTTCAGCACGGCGAATCCGGCCTGCTCGACCATGCCGCGATGCAGATTGTTGATGTCTCCCAACTGGTGCAACACCTGTTTGCCGAGTTTGAGACTGTCACTGATGGTTGCGGTTTGTGAAAGGTCGAGCAGGGTGCGGGCAAGGTTGGGATCACGCACCGCGATATTCACTCCACCGATCATGTCGGCTTCATTTTCGTTCTTGGCAAGCCAGCGGGCGGCAGCGCTGGTGGCGCCATGCTCGGACAAGGCGAACACTGAAGAACCGCTGGCCTTGGATTTGATGAAGGCATCTGCGTGTATGGAGACGAACAGGTCGGCATGCACCTTGCGGGCCTTTACCACGCGCATGTGAAGCGGGATGAAATAGTCGCCGTCACGGGTCATTACTGCGCGCATGTTGTCAGAATCATCGACCATCTTCCTCAATTTCCTGGCGATCGCCAGGGTGACGTTCTTTTCCAGCGTCCCGTGACGACCGTGCGCGCCTGGATCCTCACCGCCATGACCTGCATCGATGACGATGGTGAATTTGTATGCGCTGATCTCCGGCAACTTTTTGTCAGCAATGGTTTCGGCAGGCTTGAGTTGTGGTGCCGGGACTGGAGATGTCGCAACAGGCGTCTCAACCGGTGCTTCAGTCGGCGCTATAGCCACTTGGGGGGGTGTCGAAGAAGGAGTGGAATCCCGGGCGATGGCGGACGCCGTAGTGACTTCTCCGGATTTTGACAGCAGTGCCAACAGGGGGTCGACCGGGACTGCGGGGTAAATATCCAGCACCAGACGGTAGCCATATTCAGCAACTGGATTGAGGCTGAACAACTGCGGTTTGACATCGGTTTTCAGGTCCAGCACCAGGCGAACTACGTCAGGCTTGAACTGGCCTATGCGTATGCTGCTGATGTATGGGTCATCGTTTCCAATCTTGCCGGCAAGATCGCTGATCGGTCCTTTCGGACTTACATCATCAAGGTCAATGACCAGGCGATTCGGATTATCAAGGGTAAACATGTTGTAGCTGATCGGCTTGGTCGATTCCAGCGTCAGGCGTGTGTAATCCTGCGCGGGCCAGGCGCGCGCGGCAGTGACGGTGACGGCAGCCTGTGCACTGGCAATCCATAGCAACAGGTACAGTGAAACAAGTTTTGCTGTGAACATGAGGGGCCGAAGATTGAATCTGCTGTGATGCTGTTTGCCGCGCAAATCGGAATATTCGCTGCGGTACGCAGCTTGGTGGTGAGGTGTTATGGAGGGGGACAGAAATCCTTCTGCACCGACACAATGCAGTTCAGTTTTTGGCGAGTCGCAACGGTAAGCGGGGCGCGATGCCAATTGAATCTTGATCAGATGTTGCTTAAGCATTCCCTCCCTGTCCTGGAGTTAGCGTGAATTCTGACATTCCTGCCATGGGGCAGGATTTCCAGGGCAATATTCAAGTCCGCTGGAGGTGCTAATCCCATGGCTTTTTCAGGCCATTCTATCAGGCAAATGTTACGCCCGTTGAATTCATCCTGTAGTCCTGCTGTTTCCCATTCATGTTTGTCGCGAAATCGGTACAGGTCAAAGTGGCACAAGTGTAACCCTGCTACTTCGTATTGTTCAAGCAGGGTATAGGTCGGGCTCTTGACTTTGTCCTGATGACCCAGTGCACGCAACAGTGCGCGTACCAGTGTTGTTTTGCCAGCGCCCAGATCCCCTTGCAGGTTGATCACCATGCCTGGTGTCAGATTATGGGCCAGGCGTCCGGCAAAGGCCGTGGTGGCGGCCTCATCGGGAAAGGATAATCGGCTATCATCAAAGCTATGCAAAATGATCCCTTACAGAAAGATTATGCTGCGCTTGCCAAGCGCATCAACGAATGGGGCCGGGAACTGGGCTTCCAGGCGGTTGGTATCAGTGATACCAATCTGCACGATGCCGAAGTTCGTCTGCAGCAATGGCTTGCGCACGGCTATCACGGTGAGATGGATTATATGGCAAAACATGGCGTCAAGCGCAGTCGTCCTGCGGATTTGGTGTCCGGTACCTTGCGGGTTATTTCGTTGCGGATGGATTATTTTCCGGCAATGGCAAGGGATGCGCTGGAGACGCTGAATAGTGGCGACCACGCATACATCTCGCGTTATGCGTTGGGGCGTGATTATCACAAAGTATTGCGTAATCGCCTGGAAAAACTGGCCTTGAAAATTCGCGGCGCAGCAAAAGAATTTAATGGCAGGGTGTTTGTTGACAGCGCG
>CAVXFS010000005.1:975000-1254981 GCA_963761115.1 uncultured beta proteobacterium
CCCCGGTAGAGTGTAGGACTTCGCGTCTGAAGCTCGATGGGGTTGCAGTGAAATGGTGGCTGCGACTGTTTATTAAAAACACAGCACTCTGCAAACACGAAAGTGGACGTATAGAGTGTGACGCCTGCCCGGTGCCGGAAGGTTAAATGATGGGGTGCAAGCTCTTGATTGAAGCCCCGGTAAACGGCGGCCGTAACTATAACGGTCCTAAGGTAGCGAAATTCCTTGTCGGGTAAGTTCCGACCTGCACGAATGGAGTAACGATGGCCACACTGTCTCCACCCGAGACTCAGCGAAGTTGAAATGTTTGTGAAGATGCAATCTCCCCGCGGCTAGACGGAAAGACCCCATGAACCTTTACTGTAGCTTTGCATTGGACTTTGAACAGATCTGTGTAGGATAGGTGGGAGGCTGTGAGACGGGAACGCCAGTTCTCGAGGAGCCGACGTTGAAATACCACCCTGATGTGTTTGAGGTTCTAACCTAGGTCCGTAATCCGGATCGGGGACCGTGCATGGTAGGCAGTTTGACTGGGGCGGTCTCCTCCCAAAGTGTAACGGAGGAGTACGAAGGTATCCTAGGTACGGTCGGACATCGTACTGATAGTGCAATGGCAAAAGGATGCTTGACTGCGAGACTGACAAGTCGAGCAGGTGCGAAAGCAGGTCATAGTGATCCGGTGGTTCTGTATGGAAGGGCCATCGCTCAACGGATAAAAGGTACTCTGGGGATAACAGGCTGATTCCTCCCAAGAGTTCATATCGACGGGGGAGTTTGGCACCTCGATGTCGGCTCATCACATCCTGGGGCTGTAGCCGGTCCCAAGGGTATGGCTGTTCGCCATTTAAAGTGGTACGTGAGCTGGGTTTAAAACGTCGTGAGACAGTTTGGTCCCTATCTGCCGTGGGCGCTGGAAGTTTGAGGGGACCTGCTCCTAGTACGAGAGGACCGGAGTGGACGAATCTCTGGTGTACCGGTTATGACGCCAGTGGTATTGCCGGGTAGCTAAATTCGGAAGAGATAACCGCTGAAAGCATCTAAGCGGGAAACTCGCCTCGAGATGAGACTTCCCTGGGGCTTTAAGCCCCCTGAAGGGTCGTTCGAGACCAGGACGTTGATAGGTCGGGTGTGGAAGCGCAGTAATGCGTTAAGCTAACTGATACTAATTGCCCGTGAGGCTTGATCCTATAATATTAAGTGCGCAAGAGCGTGCTCGCAGCAATCAAAACCCTTTACTTCTTCCAGAATTACATCAGTCGACTAGCGACTAACGACTAGAAACTAGCGACTGATTCCAGTTATGTCTGACGACCATAGCGAGTTGGTCCCACTCCTTCCCATCCCGAACAGGACAGTGAAACGACTTCGCGCCGATGATAGTGTGCATGCGTATGTGAAAGTAGGTCATCGTCAGACGCCTTATAAGCAACAAAGCCCTCCTCGTGAGGGCTTTGTTGTTTGTGGTGCATGAATCATCATCTTGAACAAAAAAGGTGCAATCGGCGAATGTGCTCGTTGTAATGCATGCCAAATTCCTTCGAGTTGGCTGTCTGGTTTTGTGGCTTGCTATTTGCTTGGAGTATTTGCACGGTCGTTGCAACAGGATTGGGGAAATATTTGCGTCGATAGCGCAAAGATGCCAATTATTTATTGTAATTTCCGGTTATTTTGAGAGCGAATCCGATTTACGGTATCATTGCCTATCATGACAAAATTCATCTTCATTACCGGTGGCGTGGTGTCTTCGCTAGGAAAGGGGATCGCCGCCGCGTCCCTCGCGGCGATCCTTGAATCGCGCGGACTAAAGGTAACTCTCCTGAAGCTGGATCCCTATATAAACGTTGATCCCGGAACCATGAGCCCGTTCCAGCATGGAGAGGTGTTCGTAACGGAAGATGGAGCTGAGACCGATCTTGATCTTGGACATTACGAGCGCTTCGTATCTGCCAAGATGCGCAAGGCAAATAATTTTACCACCGGGCAGATATATGAAAGCGTGATCCGCAAGGAACGACGCGGCGAATATCTGGGCAAGACGGTGCAGGTGATCCCGCACATAACCAACGAGATTCAATCTTTCATCGAGCGCGGGGCGGCGGCATCGCCTGATGGCACCGCAGATGTGGCAATAGTCGAGATCGGCGGCACGGTTGGCGATATCGAATCATTGCCATTCCTCGAGGCGGCACGGCAAATGGGCTTGCGCCTTGGCCGCAGTTCCACAGCATTCATTCACCTGACATTGGTACCGTTCATTGCCAGCGCGGGAGAATTGAAAACCAAGCCGACACAACACAGTGTGCAAAAACTTCGCGAGATCGGCATATTTCCGACCGCATTGTTATGCCGGGCGGATCGTCCGATACCCGATGATGAACGCGCAAAGATCTCCCTGTTTTCCAATCTGCGCGAAGAGGCAGTCATTTCAGTCTGGGATGAGGACACCATCTACAAGATTCCGCAAATGCTCAACAAGCAAGGGCTCGATCGCATCATTTGCGAAGAGCTTAATTTTGATTTGCCACCGGCTGATTTGTCAGCCTGGGCAAAGCTGGTGCACGATCTGGAGCATCCGGAGCATGAAGTATCGATTGGCATGGTTGGCAAGTATGTCGATCTGACCGAATCCTACAAGTCACTGATCGAAGCATTACGACATGCCGGCATACATACATCGACTCGTGTCAATATCGAATTCGTTGATTCGGAATTGCTGGAACAGACAGAAGTTACCGCATTGAAGCGGTTTGATGCGATTCTGGTGCCGGGCGGGTTCGGCAAGCGCGGGACTGAGGGGAAGATCTCGGCGATAAAGTATGCACGCGAGAACAAGGTGCCCTATCTCGGAATCTGTCTAGGCATGCAGCTGGCTGTGATCGAATACGCGCGCGATGTGACGGGTATGGTCGATGCCAACAGTACCGAGTTCAATCCGGAAACCGAACATCCGGTTGTGGCACTGATCGCGGAATGGCTGGACCGCGACGGCAAGGTGGAAAAACGCAGCTCTGAGTCGGATGTGGGCGGCAGCATGCGACTGGGTTCGCAACGCTGTCCGGTCAAGCCTGGTACGCTCGCGGCAAGAATATATGGCTCTGAAGTCAACGAGAGGCATCGCCATCGCTATGAAGTAAATAACTATTACGTGCCACTTCTTGAGCAGGCTGGCCTGATATTTGCAGCTCGAACTCCCAGTGAGAATCTGCCCGAAATAATGGAACTGCCGCATGCGATGCATCCGTGGTTCATGGGCGTGCAGTTCCATCCGGAATTTACCTCCACTCCTCGTGACGGGCACCCATTGTTCAGGTCGTTCATCGAGGCGGCACTCAAGTGTCAGCAAACGACCCGGACTGTCGAGCAAAAGGTATTGGCGTGAGGCCGATCTGCTGGGAAGGTCTGCCTGCTGCCGGCAGGACGTCGCGTGAAGATCGATCGGCATTCGCCATTCTGCATGCCAGGAATGAAAAAGTATGAAACTGTGTGGATTCGAGATCGGTTTGAATCAACCGATGTTCCTGATTGCCGGGCCATGCGTCATCGAGTCGGAACAACTGGCTCTGGAGACCGCAGGCAAGTTGAAAGAAATTTGTAATGAATTGCAAATAAACTTCATTTATAAATCTTCCTACGACAAGGCAAACCGCAGTTCCGGTCGTTCTTTTCGGGGATTTGGAATTGATGAGGGTTTGAGGATCCTGTCCGAAGTAAAAAGGCAGATCGGCGTGCCGGTGCTGACCGATATTCACGATAAAGACGAGATCGCGCAGGTCGCTGCAGTTGTTGATGTGATGCAAACCCCCGCCTTTCTGTGCCGGCAGACCGATTTCATCCGGGCGGCAGTTTCTGCGGGGAAGCCGGTGAATATCAAAAAGGGACAATTCCTGTCACCATGGGACATGCAACACGTGGTGGAAAAAGCGCGCGAAGCCAGTGGGCTGGATAATATTATGGTGTGCGAGCGTGGTGCGTCATTTGGCTACAACAACCTGGTGTCGGACATGCGTTCATTGGCCGTGATGCGCACGACAGGTTGCCCGGTGGTATTTGATGCGACACATTCCGTGCAGTTACCCGGTGGTCAGGGAACAGTAAGCGGGGGGCAACGTGAATTTGTGCCGGTGCTGGCACGCGCGGCAGTTGCAGTGGGTATTTCCGGCTTGTTCATGGAGACCCATCCGGATCCCGCCAGGGCAAAGTCGGACGGACCCAACGCCTTCCCCCTGGGATACATGAAGGAGATGCTGCAGACGCTGAAAGTGCTGGATACAACTGTAAAGCAGCTTGGGCTGATAGAGGATAAGGTAAATTTTGGCAGCATTTAATTGGATTGAGGAAAAGTGAGAAATAAATGAGCGCAATTGTAGATATCGTAGCACGTGAAATTCTGGATTCCCGCGGTAACCCTACCGTCGAGGCCGATGTTTTGCTGGAGTCTGGCGTGATGGGTCGCGCCGCAGTACCCTCCGGCGCATCCACCGGAACCCGGGAAGCAGTTGAGTTGCGGGATGGAGACAAGCAGCGCTATCTCGGCAAGGGTGTGCTGAAGGCGGTTGAAAATGTAAACACCGAAATTGCCGAGGCAATTATCGGCCTGGATGCTTCGGAGCAGTCATTCATCGATCGAACCATGATTGATCTGGATGGAACCGAGAACAAGTCACGCCTTGGTGCCAATGCGATCCTGGCGGTATCAATGGCAGTAGCCAAGGCTGCTGCTGAAGAATCGGGTCTGCCTCTGTACCGCTATCTGGGTGGAGCGGCGCGCATGGAGATGCCGGTGCCGATGATGAACATCATCAATGGCGGTGCACATGCAACCGGTGGTGCAGACATCCAGGAATTCATGATCATCCCGGTAGGCAGCCAGAGTTTCCGAGAAGCGCTGCGTTGCGGCGCGGAAGTGTTTCACAACCTGAAAAATCTTTTGCATCACCGCGGGCTCAGTACCACAGTGGGCGATGAAGGTGGCTTTGCGCCAACCCTGGGCTCTAATGAGGCCGCTTTGAAAATCATTGTTGAAGCGATCGAAGAGGCTGGTTATGTACCCGGCGCGGATGTGGCAATAGGCATCGACGCGGCCGCTTCCGAATTCCACAAGGATGGCAAGTATCAATTGAAGGCTGATGGCCTTTCGCTCACCTCGGCACAGATCGTGGACCTGTATGCGACATGGGTCGACAAATACCCGATCATTTCGATCGAAGACGGCATGAGCGAGCACGATTGGGACGGCTGGGCGCAACTAACCAGGCGTCTGGGCGAATCCATACAACTGGTCGGTGACGATATATTCGTGACCAACACAAAGATCCTGCGCGAGGGGATCAAGCAGGGTATAGCCAACTCCATCCTGATCAAGGTTAACCAGATCGGCACCCTCACCGAAACTTTTGCTGCAATTGAAATGGCCAAGCGCGCGGGTTACACCGCCGTAATTTCGCACCGCTCCGGCGAGACCGAAGACTCCACCATTGCGGATCTTGCTGTCGCTACCAACGTACTGCAAATAAAGACAGGTTCGCTGTCCCGTTCTGATCGCGTGGCGAAATATAACCAGTTGTTGCGTATCGAAGAAGACCTCGGTGACAGTGCGTCGTATCCCGGACGCGAGGCGTATTACCAGCTTGGATAATGCGTGTCATTTACTTCATCCTGCTTGGCCTCATTATGCTGCTGCAGTATCCGTTATGGTTTGGCAAGGGAGGGTGGATGAAGGTATGGGATCTGGACCATCAGGTCGAAAGTCAAAAGAAGTCCAACCTGCAGATGCAGGCGCGCAATGCTGCACTCGATGCTGAAGTGCGCGACCTCAAGCATGGCACTGAAGCCATAGAAGAGCGCGCGCGCAGCGAACTGGGCATGGTCAAGAAGGATGAGGTTTTCTTCCAGGTCGTCGGTGTGCGCCTCCTTGATTCCGCATCCGGGGTATCCCGGACTGGGACGGCAAAACATTGATGCGGGATTCAGGCATGAAAATCAGATTGCTTTGTGTCGCGTGTTGCATGGTATTGCTCGCCTGTGGCAATAAAAATGACGGCGCGCAGCCTGAAGCCGAAAGATCGTCCGTGGTTCAGCCAGCTGCCAGCCAGGTGTCCATTTCGAATACTGCGCAACATTCGGGCAAGCTGGATAATCTGCAGGTCAGGGGATTTTCCTTGGGCATGGATATTCAGGGTGTGCCGGATGTCATGATTTCACTTCTGGCAGACCAACATTTATCCGGCTTTGGTTTTACCGGGGTAATCGGGTTGGATAATAAGGATCAATGTGTTCTTATGTATACCAAACCATTCTTGCAAGCGCTGGAGGAACGGGCGCGTGACCGCAATGGCGCGGCTCGGGCGCAGGTCATGGTGGATCAGGAGATGCTTTCCGCATGCGAGAATTCAGATGGTGTCATGACAGTGCATGCCGGGCCGGACGGCCGGGTTTCCAGGATACAGTTCAATGACGCCAGGGACCTGTTCAGTGCCCAGGACATGTCGCCAGCGGAATTCGCAGATCACCTGGCTGCCGAGATGCAAATTCCATCGCTGAAGCCCGACAATGCCAACTCGACCTGGAACTACTCCAGTCCACAGGGTACAAATATCTCGATCGAAACAAAAAACCCGCTGGGTATATCCCTGTTGCGGGTGATCTTGAGCCGATCCGAGTCTTAGCCGATATCGCCTCGATTCTTCAAATCTTCAAGGGGAAATGATCATGCACAAAAAATTCTGTATCGTTGTTGCCATGGCGCTGGCGCTTGGCGCCTGTGGGCAGACCAAGACCCAGGACTACTATCTGGCTCACCCGGATGAACTGGCTACCGACCTGGCCGCATGCAAGGCTGGTGGCAAAAGCACATATAACTGCAATGAGGCGGACAAAGCCGCGTATATGATGAAATCCAAAAAACAGGAGTGACGCGGCAAATTCGGGGCGAGATGGCTTAGGCTGGCCCGAGGCGACGAGTCACCGGGCCGCGCGTTCCGCCGCCAGCACCGTATTTGCCACCAGCATCGTGATCGTCATCGGGCCGACTCCGCCTGGAACGGGCGTGATCCAGCCGGCGACTTCTTTGGCAGAATCGAAATCCACGTCGCCGCACAATTTTCCGTCAGGCAAGCGATTCATGCCAACATCGATCACTGCGGCGCCGGGCTTGATCATGTCGCCGGTAAGCAACTTTGGCTTGCCGACTGCGACCACGAGGATGTCGGCATCGCGCGTGTGCCGCGCGAGATCGACTGTCCTGGAGGTACAGATGGTGACAGTTGCGTTTTGTTGCAACAACATCAGTGCCATCGGCTTGCCGACGATGTTGCTGCGGCCCACTACCACCGCATGCTTGCCCTCGATGCTGACGCCGCTCTTTTCCAGCAGTTTCATCGCACCATACGGTGTGCAGGGTGCAAAACGGACATTGCCGGTGACCAGCGCGCCGACATTGGCCGGGTGGAATCCGTCCACATCCTTGTCCGGACTGATTGCTTTCAGCACCTTGGCGCTGTCGATCTGCTTCGGCACCGGCAATTGCACCAGGATGCCGTGTATCTTCGGGTCGGCGTTCAGGGCTGCGATCTTTGCCAGCAGATCCGCTTCGCTGGTGTCTGCAGGCAGGGAGCAGTGCTCTGAATGGAGGCCCAGTTCGGCGCAGGCCTTGACCTTGTTGGCGACATAGATCTTGGACGCGGGGTCTTCACCGACGATGATAACCGCCAGCCCCGGGGTGATACCGCGCTGCTTCAACGCATCGGCGCGCAGCTTCCATTCGGCGCGCACTTCCTGCGCTATGGCTTTTCCGTCTATGATGTGGGCACTCATGGGTTCAGAATTCCGGCTTCACTTTGGCGTTCTTGTAATTCTCCACGCCCGCCATGATTTCGGCGCGCGCCTCGTCTATCCCTTTCCAGCCTTGCACCCTGACCCACTTGTGCGGTTCCAGGTCCTTGTAATGCTCAAAGAAATGGGAGATCTGCTTGAGCATGATTTCCGGCAATTCCTTATGGGTATGGATGCCGCGATAAACAGTAGAGAGTTTGTCCACCGGTACGGCCAGCACCTTGGCATCCAGCCCGGATTCGTCCTCCATCTTGAGCACGGCGAGGGGACGACAACGCACCACTACGCCGGTCAGCAGCGGTATTGGCGTGATCACCAGCACGTCCACCGGATCGCCATCATCCGACAGGGTATGAGGGATATACCCATAATTGCAGGGATAGTGCATCGCGGTATTCATGAAGCGGTCAACGAAAATCGCACCTGAGGCCTTGTCTATCTCATATTTGACCGGGTCACCATGCATCGGGATTTCAATGACAACATTGAAGTCATCTGGGAGTTTTTTCCCGGAAGGTACATTGTTCAAACCCATATTCTTGTCGCCTTGTGTGCAATGTATAGAATTCGGATTGTAACATCGGCTCGCATAAAATTTGCCGAGTCGGGCACGCCTTGTCACTGAGGTTCTTTGAAAGAGACTTATTGAAACGGGTTGGTTTGGCAGATGTGTCCGGTGGCTTCGTTATAGTCAATCAGGGCTAAGTTGCAGTGCATAAAGCGGATAGAATTTTTGCTCACAGAATCTGTGGATAACTTTGTGCATGACTTGTTTCGAGTGGCTCGCAACCCTTGTGAATTCAATGTTTCCGTCATGTTGCACATTTTTTAAACTTGAAAATTATTGATATAAATCAGGATGATATTGTAAGTACATTGGGGTCCTGAAGCATCATCTCGTGCGAAGTGGCATGATTACTGGGTCTGTGAATTATTACGCAATGTCAATATGTTTTTTTAAAATATTTCCGGATAAAAATCGCGGGTTTAACAAGTGCTTTCAATTCAGCATATTCATGTTGTTTTACTATTGATTTCGAATTTCCATTGCTGAGCTATCATGGACGAGGTGCCGGAAATAATTTCAATCCATGATTTACAGAAGGGCAGGGTGAAGGATGATCCTGGATAACAATCAGGTGTTGAGTGTACGTGAGTTGAACCTTGCGGCGAGGCAATTGCTGGAGAAAGGATTGCCCCTGCTCTGGGTGCGCGGGGAGATCTCCAATTTCACCCGGGCCGCATCCGGACACTGGTATTTTTCGCTGAAGGATGACCAGGCGCAGGTGCGCTGCGTGATGTTTCGCCACAAGAACCAGTACCTGGACTGGCAGCCGCAGAACGGTATGCAGGTGGAAGTCCTGGCGCTGGCCACCCTGTATGAGGCTCGCGGCGATTTTCAGCTGACGCTGGAGCAGATGCGACCGGCCGGGCAGGGGGCGCTGTATGAGGCATTCGAGCGCCTGAAGAAAAAACTGGCGGGCGAGGGCCTGTTCGATGCCGCGCGCAAGCGCCCGTTGCCGCTGCTGCCGGGCCAGGTCGGCATCATTACCTCGCCGCAGGCCGCCGCGCTGCGCGATGTACTGAGCACGCTGGCAATACGCATGCCCCGCATGCCTGTGGTGCTTTATCCGGTCCCGGTGCAGGGAGAGGGGGCGGCACAGAAGATCGCCCAGGCCATCCGCGTGGCCAATGAGCGTGCCGAATGCGATGTGCTGATCCTGTGCCGGGGCGGGGGCAGTATCGAGGACCTGTGGGCGTTCAATGAAGAGGTGGTGGCACATGCCATTTTTTCCAGCCATATCCCGCTGGTGAGCGGGGTCGGGCATGAGACCGATTCCACCATCGCCGATTTTGTGGCTGACGAGCGCGCACCTACTCCCACCGCAGCGGCGCAACGCGTTGTACCGGAGCGCGCTACCCTGCTGAGGAATTTGCGCGACATGGCACAACACCTGCAACGCGCGCAGCGCAACCGGTTGCAAAATGCGATGCAGGCGGTGGATTTCTTGCAGCGTCGCCTGCTGCATCCGGCACAGCAGTTGCAGAACAGATCGCAACAATTACAGCAGCTGCAGCAGCGCATGCAGCGCGCCTATACCAATCATACCCAACAGTACCATTGGCAGTGGCAATCGCTGGCGGAGCGTCTGTTCAGAGCCATGCGTACAAGCCAGGTGCAGCATCAGGCCCGCTTCGACCACGCCGCGCAAAGCCTGGCCCTGCTTGACCCAAGTCAGGTCCTGGCACGCGGTTACAGCCTGGTGCAGGACGACGGTGGTGGCGTAGTGACTGACGCGGCGCAACTGGCGATCGGGGCACAATTGCATATCACCCTTGCCCGCGGCTGGGTGCGAACTGAAGTCAAGGAAAAGGGCAAGGCCGGCTGATTTGTTTCAGTAAATGCGTATCACCGTTTGGGAGGTTATGCCATTTGGGTTAGAATTCGCGCCTGCACAAATTTCACGGCAAGTCCCCGCATCCATTCATGGAACATCTGAACAAGCCCTGTACGGGAAAATCCCGGTGCCTGCTTTTGCTGCTATTGGCGCTGGCCGTCCTCTGGTTCAGCAACATCGAATATCGCAAGCTGATCAAGCCGGACGAAGGGCGTTATGCCGAGATCCCGCGCGAGATGGTGGTCAGCGGCGACTGGGTCACGCCGCGCCTGAACGACCTCAAGTATTTCGAGAAACCGCCGCTGCAATACTGGGCGACTGCAGTCGCCTACGAACTGTTCGGCCAGCACCAATGGACTTCGCGCCTGTGGGCTGCACTGACCGGCTTTGCCGGGATCGTGCTGGTGGGTTTTGCGGGGACACGCCTGTTTGGCCGGGAAGCGGGTCTGTATGCCGCCATCCTGCTGGGCGGCAGCGCACTGTATGTATTGATGGCGCATATCAATACGCTGGATATGGGCGTGACCTTCTTCATCACGCTGGGCATCGTCGGCTTGCTGCTGGCGCAACAGGAAGGAGTTGAAGCGCGCACCCGGCGCAACTGGATGTACCTGGCCTGGGTGGGACTGGCGCTGGCGGTGCTGAGCAAGGGCCTGATGGGTGTGGTCCTGCCGGGTGCGGCACTGTTCCTGTATTCGGTGGCGCAACGCGACATCACGGTATGGAAGCGCATGCACTGGGGCGTCGGACTGCTGCTGTTCCTGCTGGTGACAGCGCCATGGTTCTACCTGGTGATGAAGGCCAATCCGGAGTTCTTCCAGAAATTCTTCATCTACGAGCATTTCACCCGCTTCACCACCAAGCAACTCGGCCGCTACCAGCCGTGGTATTACTTCGTGCCGGTATTGTTGTTCGGCATGCTGCCGTGGACCGTGCTGATGTTCGACACATTGCTGCGCACCTGGAAAGACAGTCACCTGGCGGCAAAGGTATTCAACCCGGAACGTTTCCTGCTGGTGTGGGCGGTGTTCATCTACCTGTTCTTCTCGGTGTCCGGTTCCAAGTTGCCGTCCTACCTGCTGCCGATGTTCCCGGCGCTGGCGCTGCTGATGGGCAAGCAGGTCGCCGCGATGGACGGGCGCAGGTTGTTCCGGTTACTTGCCCCTATGCTGCCGTTGATGGTCATTGGTCTGGCATTGGCGCCGTTGATCACGCGCACGGCGGACACACCGCTGCAACATCAGATGTATGGAGAATATTCCATATGGCTGATCGCGGCCGCGCTGGTCTGGCTGCTGGGCGTCGTTGCAGCGCTGCGATGGCTGCGCCGCAACAGGAAAATGGCCGCCATGCTGGCGCTGGCTTTCGCCACGCTGATCGCCGCCCTGCTGGGAACGTCCGGCTACAACACCATCGCCAGGGAGCGTTCCGCCTACCTGATCGCGGATGCGATCCGCCCTCTTATCAAGCCCGGCGTCCCGTTCTATTCGGTGGCTGACTATGAGCAGACCCTGCCGTTCTACCTGAAGCATACTTTCACGCTGGTCGCCTATCAGGATGAGATGGCATTCGGTATCATGCAGGAGCCACAACGCTGGATTCCTGACATCGCAGGATTCATCAAGGTGTGGAAGGCGCAACCGGCTGCCTATGCGATCGTGCCGGTCGATATTTATCCGCAATTGCAAAGCGCAGGGCTGGAAATGAAGACGCTATACGCAGACACGCAAAAAATAGTGGTGAGCAAGCCATGAACCTGGTCAGCTTCAGCCTGATCTTCACCGGCGTGATGCTTAATGCCGCCGCGCAGATCCTGATGAAGGCGGGCACCAATGCGGTCGGCCATTTCGACTTCAGCGTGGCGAATATTCTGCCCATCGGCTGGAAACTGGCGACCGAGTGGCATATCGTTGCGGCGCTGTTCTGCTATGCATTGAGCGTGGTCATCTGGATCCTCGCGCTGTCGCGGGTGCCGGTCAGCATCGCCTTTCCGATGCTGTCGATGGCGTATGTAGTGAATGCGGTAGCTGCCTATTACCTGCTCGGCGAAGCTTTCAGCCCGACCAAACTGGCCGGCATGACGGTCATTATCGTTGGCGTGGTCATCATTTCGCGGGCCTGATGATGAATGAATTCCTGCCTTTTTCCCGTCCTACCATCGACGAAGCCACCATCGCGTCGGTGGCCGATGTACTGCGCTCCGGCTGGATCACCAGTGGTCCCAAGGTACAGGAATTCGAAAAACTGCTTTCAGGACGGTTCGGCGGGCGCACCGTGCGCACGTTCAACTCCGGCACCTGCACCATGGAGATCGCGCTGCGCATCGCCGGCATCGGCGCCGGCGATGAAGTCATCACCACGCCGATCTCCTGGGTCGCCACTGCCAGCGTGATCCTCGAAGTCGGCGCCACCCCGGTGTTCGCCGACATCGACCCGATCACGCGCAACATCGATCTGGACAAGGTCGAAGCGGCGATCACGCCAAAAACCCGCGCCATCATCCCGGTGTATCTGGCCGGCAAGCCGGTGGACATGGACCGGCTGTATGCGATCGCTGCCAGGCACAAACTGCGCGTGATCGAGGATGCCGCGCAGGCGATCGGTTCGACCTGGCAGGGCAAGCCGATCGGCTCATTTGGCGATTTCGTCTCGTTCAGTTTCCAGGCCAACAAGAACATCACCACTTCGGAAGGTGGCTGCCTCGTGCTGAACAACGCCGAGGAAGCCGCGCTCGCGGAAAAATACCGGCTACAGGGCGTCACGCGCAGCGGCTGGGATGGCATCGAAGTGGATGTGCTCGGCGGCAAGTTCAACATGACCGACATCGCTGCCGCGATCGGCCTTGGCCAGTTTGCGAAACTGGATGCGATCACCGCGCAGCGGCGCAAGCTGGCGCGGCACTATTTCGACACGCTGGGCAGGGACTTCGAGTCACAGACCGGCGCACAACTGCCGCCGCAGGATTTTACCAATACCAACTGGCACCTGTTCCAGGTTGTGCTGCCGGAGCGCATCATCCGCTCCTACTTCATGGCGCGCATGAAAGACAGGAACATCGGCATCGGCTTCCATTACGCGGCGATCCACCTGTTCAAGCTGTATCGCGCACTGGGTTTCAGGGAAGGCATGTTCCCGGTCGCCGAGCGCGTCGGTCGCCAGATCGTTTCGCTGCCGATGTTCTATGCGATGAATGAAAGCGATGTCGAGCGCACCTGTGCTGCGATGCGCGAGGTGCTGGCTTCATAGGGGGTATGGCAATACTCCCGCCACAAGGGATTGCATTTCCATGCTTGTTTCCTTTGAGCTGACACATGCAGTCTAAACATGACTGGCTTCAAAGCGCGCAGCTTTCCAGTCCGGCGTAGCTGTAGGAAGATCTCATTATTGATTTGCATTTAGTGAATCTCTCGAAGATCCAGGAATACCGTTGTAGGTTGGGTTAGTGGCTTTATCGCGTAATCCAACAAGCTCTCGCCTTGTATGCTGCATGTTGGGTTACGCCCTTGCGGGCTACTAACCCAACCTACAATTAAATCAGCTTCTTCAACTGATACAGCCTTTCCAGCGCTTCCTTGGGGCTTAATTCATCCGGCTGCAATAGGCTCAGTGCGGCGAGCAACGGGTGCTCTTCCGCTTCTTCCGGTTCCGCCGCTTTGTGGTCAAACAAATCCCCCTGCGGACTCTGTGCCGCGCTGTTCTGTTCCAGCTTGAGCAGTTGTTTCTTCGCGCTGCGGATCACGCTTTGCGGCACGCCGGCCAGCGCCGCGACTTGCAGGCCGTAGCTCTGGCTCGCTGCGCCTTCATTGACGCTGTGCAGGAACACGATGCTGTGCTGGTGTTCGATGGCGGACAGGTGCACATTGGCGAGTTGCAGGAATTCTTCGTTCAGGCGCGTGAGTTCAAAGTAGTGGGTGGCGAACAGGGTGTAGCTCTGGTTGCTTTCCAGCAAATGGCGCGCGATGGCATAGGCGAGGGCGAGGCCGTCGAAGGTGGAGGTGCCGCGCCCGATCTCGTCCACCAGCACCAGGCTCTTTTCGGTGGCGTTGTGCAGGATGTTGGCGGCTTCGGTCATCTCGACCATGAAAGTGGAGCGTCCGCTGGCGAGGTCGTCGGAGGCGCCGATGCGGGTGAAGATATGGTCGAGCTCGCCGAGTTCGGCTGCCTGCGCCGGGACGAAGCAGCCGACATGCGCGAGCAGCGCGATCAGGGCGACCTGGCGCATGTAGGTGGACTTGCCGCCCATGTTGGGGCCGGTGATCAGCAGCATCTTGCGCGCGCTGTGCATATCGGTGTCGTTGGCGATGAAGTTTTCCACCTGCGCTTCCACCACCGGATGCCGGCCTTTGCCGATGCGCAATATCGGCTCATCGACGAACTGCGGCGCGCTGTAATCCAGCGTGGCGGCACGCTCGGCGAAGGTGGCGAGCACGTCGAGTTCGGCGATGGCGGCGGCGATGCGCTGCAGTTGCGGGATGTGCGGGGCGAGCTGGTCGAGCAGTCGGTCATAGAGGAATTTTTCCCTTGCCAGGGCGCGCTCGTTGGCGGACAGCGCCTTGTCCTCGAAGGTCTTCAGTTCCGGCGTGATGTAGCGTTCGGCGTTCTTCAGCGTCTGGCGGCGGCGGTAGTCGTCCGGCACGTTGGCGGATTGCGCGTGCGTGACCTCGATATAGAAACCGTGCACGCGGTTGTACTCGACTTTCAGCGTGGCGATGCCGGTGCGTGCGCGTTCGCGCGCTTCGAGGGCGAGCAGGAAATCGCCGCAGTTGGTCTGGATGCCGCGCAACTCGTCGAGTTCGGCGTCGAAGCCATCGGCGATGACGCTGCCCTCTCTTAATACGCTGGAGGGTTCGGGTTTGATGGTATTTCGCAGCAGTTCAACCAGTTCATTGTTCGTTTGTGCAGAGTCTGTTGAAGCCACTGTATCGAAAGAATCATCGTCGCCATGCAACGGTCCTTCGACTTCGCGTTGCGCGCTACGCTCAGGACGGGCGGAAAGGCAAAGCGCATTGGCCAGGCTTCGAATAAGTGGCGCATTGCATGTTGTGAGCAGCATATGCAGTTGCGGCAGTTGCACCAGCGTGTCGCGCAAACCGGACAGGTCGCGCGGGCGGGCGCTTTTCAAGGCGATGCGCGCAGTGATGCGTTCGACGTCCACGCTGGGTTTGAGTTGTTCGTGCACCTTGCGATAAAGGTCGTTGAGTTGTTCTACCGCATCCAGCCTGGCATTCAGCGCAGCGCGCTCGCGCAACGGATGATGCAGCCAGTGCGCCAGCAGGCGGCTGCCCATGTTGGTGGCGCAGGTGTCGAGCAGCGACAGCAGCGTCGGCGCAGGTTCGCCGCGCAGGGTCTGGGTGATCTCGAGGTTGCGCCGGGTCGCGGCGTCCATGCGCACGTACCGGTCGGCGCTGTATACCTGCATGCCGCGTACATGGGCGATGCTCTGGCCCTGGGTGAGTCTGGCGTAGCCAAGCAACGCGCCTGCCGCTTCGAGACCAACAGTGAAATCGTCGCAGCCGAAACCGGCGAGGTCGAGCGTGGCGAATTGCTGGCACAGCGCGCGGCGCGCGGTCTCCAGATCGAAGTGCCAGGCAGGCAGCGTTTTCCTGGGAGTATCACCTTGCGGTGCGGCGGCATCCTCGGCAAGCAGTATCTCGGATGGCTGCAGGCGTTCCAGTTCAGCGGGCAGGTTGGCGGCGGCAGTCTCGGCGACGAAGCACCTGCCCGAGGCGAGGTTGAGCCAGGCCAGTCCGACCTTGCCGTGGCGTTCGTGCAAAGCCAGCAGCAGGCTGTCGCGCTTCTCGTCCAGCAAGGCGGAATCGGTCAGTGTGCCGGGGGTGACGATGCGCGCCACCTTGCGTTCGACCGGGCCCTTGCTGGTGGCGGGGTCGCCGATCTGCTCGCAGATCGCCACCGATTCGCCAAGCCGGATCAGCCGTGCCAGGTATTGTTCGGCAGCGTGATAGGGTACGCCCGCCATCTTGATCGGCTGGCCGTTGGAAGCGCCGCGCTGGGTCAGTGTGATGTCCAGCAGTTTGGCCGCGCGTTCGGCGTCGCCATGGAACAGTTCATAGAAATCGCCCATGCGGTAGAACAACAGCATGTCCGGGTGTTGCGCCTTGATCTGCAGGTATTGCTGCATCATCGGCGTATGCGCGGATTTTTCCTTTGCTTTCCTGTTGCTGCTAGGCGTAGGGTCTTCAATGTTGTTCATGGAGGCAGCCGGGTCGGTTCACGCTGCGATTTTAACCGCGTTGTCGGGCAACGTGTTGACGCATGGCGCCATATTCGGACGTTGCCTGCAGGCGAGAAAATTCGGGCAACAGCCTGCCCAAGGCAGGGCGCTGCCGGTATAATGGAGGCGAAGCACAGGAAAATTGTGCAATCCAGTTCCGGGTGAATACCCGCCTGAACTCAAACAGCGTATCGGTAGTCATTGGAAATATCCATGGAATTTGAACGATGGAGGCAGCTCTGATAGAAAATTGGAGACGCCAACTCGTATTCTTTAGCGGCGCACTTCTGGTTGGCACAGTTGCCATTCTGTTCGCGCTTGGCTGCGAAGTGTCTAACAGCATGTTCCACAAGATGGTCAGCATCTCGCCGTTTCTGCCGGTGCTGGTCACGCCTGCGGGTTTTGCCCTGGTCGTGTGGTTGACGCGCAAATATTTTCCCGGTGCGCAAGGCAGCGGCATTCCGCAGACCATCTCCGCGCTTGAACCCGGATCGAGCGAAAATCGCTCCATTCTGCTGTCGCTGCGGATCGCAGTGGGCAAGATATTCCTCACCATGATGGGTTTGCTGTTCGGTTCGTCCGTTGGGCGCGAAGGACCCACGGTGCAGATCGGCGCTTCGATCATGCACAGCATGAACCACTTCGCCAAGTTTGCCAAACACGACATCGACCGCGGGCTGATCCTGGCCGGTGGCGCGGCCGGCGTGGCGGCGGCGTTCAATACGCCATTGGCCGGGATCGTGTTTGCCATCGAGGAGATGGGACGTTCCTTCGACCAGCATAACAGCAGCACCATCCTGTTGACGGTGATCATCTCCGGTATCACCTCGCTGGCGTTCCTCGGCAATTATTCCTATTTTGGCCATACCTCCGAGTCTCTGGCATTCGGCTCCGACTGGGGCGTGGTCATTGTCTGCGGGATTGCGGGCGGGCTGATCGGCGGCGCATTCAGCCGCTCGCTGATAGAGGTCAACCGGGGTTTGGCCGGAACCGTAGGCATGATCTTGAAGGAACGTCCGGTGCTGGCCGCCGCCGGGTGTGGACTGATCCTCGCTTTCATAGGCCTGGCGTCGAACAACATGACCTACGGCAGCGGTTACGCCGAAGCGAAGCTATTGCTCAATGGCTCAGAAAATGTATCGGAAGGCTATGGCCTGCTGAAAATGGCCGCCACGCTGGTTTCCTATGTCAGCGGCATGCCCGGCGGCATCATGGCGCCGTCGTTGTCCACCGGCGCGGGGTTCGGCGCCAACATCGCGCAATTCATGCCGTCGATTCCGGCTGGCGCCGCGATCACGCTGGGCATGGTGGCGTATTTTTCGGGCGCGACGCAGGTGCCGATTACGGCGTTCGTGATCGTGATGGAGATGACTGACAACCACGAGATGATCCTGCCGTTGATGGCGGCGTCGTTCATCGCCAGCGCCTGCTCCAAGCTGGTCTGTCCTTCATCGTTGTTCCATACGCTGTCGGGAAGTTTCAACCAGAAACACATAGAGCACAGGCCTGACGAGTAGCCGCCTTGAACAGCTGCGCAATTGTTTCGCCGTATACCGTGATTTGTCTATTCTTACTGTCACAAAACAAATGGCCCTGATGGATAAGCACCCCGGCTGGCCTGTTCCGGATAACGCATTCGCGGCCTACCCGCGCGTGATCATCTTGTCCTTGGTCGCGGCAGTACATGTTGCGGCATTCATGATCCTGGGAATATCCTTCCGCGATTCGCCTGTACCGAGACGCGCAATGGAGGTGGTCTTGCTGGCCGCACCAGCCTCCTCGCAGGCGGCTCTGCCCCGTCGACAACCGTCATCCCGCGCGGCTGGCGCGTCGCAGAAGCATATCGAGGAACCCACGCCGGAACCGCAACTGGTCGAGCAGGAAGCGCGTGTTCCAGAAGTACCGGTGATTGATCCGGACAGGCCCGCGCCGTCGGTCGTCGCAGCGCCGGTCGCCCCGCCGCCGGTGCCGGAAGTGGCACCCGACTTCAAGGCATCCTACCTGAACAACCGCCTGAACTATCCGCCGATGGCGCAACGCATGGGCATCGAGGGTCGGGTAGTGCTGAATGTGGAAGTGCTGGCTGACGGATTTTGCGGGAAAGTGGATATCGTCCAGAGCAGCGGTCACGAGGTGCTGGACCGGGCGGCGCTTGAATCGGTCAAGACATGGCATTTTGTGCCGGCGCGTCACGGCACGCAGGCAGTCACCAGGTGGTTCAAGGTGCCCATCACGTTTGCGTTGAAGGATGAACAAGCTTGATGGGCGACGTAGACGCCGGTCGCTGCGGACGAGTGGCCGAACTGGTGACGATCTCGAAAAAAGCTGGCGTCGCCAAACTGTCGTTCATGGCCGTGGCACTAAAGCAGCAAAGCGAACCATCTGCACGGCATGGATGGATGGCGCGGGCAAGGGCGCCAGGCGCGCGAAAATTCAGTATAATCACGCCCCGTTAAACCTGGTTCATTCAGGCGTTATTAATGGAGCCTGAATAGCATTGCGATCAGGTTGCGATTTTCAAGCCGGAGATGCCGGCAACTACAAAAAGTATCAGCCTTCCCCCATATCGATTTCCAAACTGATGGCTGGATGGATATCCGGTTTTGGGGCCGGTTTATTTAGGAGAAGTCATGCGTATCGGTATTCCGGCGGAAGCGCCTGAGCCAAGAGTGGCAGCCACGCCGGAAACGGTGAAGAAAATGGTGGCAGCCGGGCATATTGTGAGCGTGCAGACCGGCGCGGGTAAACTGGCCAACTATCTGGATGCGGAATATCAGGCTGCCGGCGCGGCACTGGAGGTCGATGCAGCCAAGGTGATCGCCGATTCCGAGATGGTCTTGAAGGTCGGCGTGCCGACCGCTGAGCAATTGCAACAGATGAAGCCGGGAACCGTCCTGATCGGCTTGCTCAAGCCGCTGGATCAGGAACGGGTGATGGCGTACGCCAGTCAAGGCATCACGGCCTTCGCCATGGAAAAGCTGCCGCGCACCTCGCGCGCGCAGGCGATGGATGTGCTGTCATCGCAGGCGAACATCGCAGGTTACCGGGCGGTGATCGTTGCCGCCGGGCAATACAAGCGCTTCATGCCGATGCTGATGACGGCTGCCGGAACGGTAAAAGCGGCGAGGGTGGTGATACTCGGCGTCGGCGTGGCCGGCTTGCAGGCGATCGCCACGGCCAAGCGCCTGGGTGCGGTGATCGAAGCCTCCGATGTGCGGCCGGCGGTCAAGGAACAAGTCGAGTCGCTGGGCGCGAAATTCATCGATGTGGCGTATGAGACCGACGAGGAGCGCGAAGCGGCGCAAGGCGTCGGCGGTTATGCGCGGCCGATGCCGGCAAGCTGGCTGGAGCGGCAGAAGCAGGAAGTGGCCAAGCGCGTGGCAGCAGCGGATATCGTCATCACCACCGCGCTGATCCCGGGGCGCGCAGCGCCGGTGCTGGTGACTGAAGAGATGGTGAAGTCGATGAAGCCCGGTTCGGTGATCGTGGACCTGGCGGTCGAGGCGGGCGGCAACTGTCCCTTGTCGGAACTGGACAAGATCGTGGTCAAGCACGATGTGACCCTGGTCGGCATCCCCAACCTGGAACGGGGCATGGCGGCCGATGCATCGGCGTTATACGCACGCAACCTGCTCAACTTCCTCAACCTGCTGTGCGACCCGAAGGCGGGCGGGCAGATCAATATCAATCGCGACGATGACATCATCGCGGGTACGCTGTTAAGCATGAACGGCGAAATACTTGGCAAGAAATAGGCGCGATGCAAGTGGCGCCATGCGCCTTATGCGGGAAATTTCAAGGAGTGAATCATGAGCGGTGTGGATCCTTTTATTCTTAACCTGACGGTGTTCGTGCTCGCCATCTTCGTCGGCTACCACGTGGTGTGGAACGTGACGCCGGCATTGCATACACCGTTGATGGCGGTGACCAATGCCGTGTCCGGGATCATCGTCGTCGGCGCGATGCTGGCAGCCGGTCCGGAACAACTGGATGCCGGCACGGTATTGGGACTGGTGGCAGTGACGCTGGCGGCGGTCAATGTGTTCGGCGGTTTCCTGGTGACGCAGCGCATGCTGGAAATGTTCAAGAAGAAAGGCAAGTAAGCATGTCGGCAAACTTCGTAGCATTGGCTTACCTTGTCGCATCGGTGCTGTTCATCCTGACGCTGAAGGGACTCAGTTCCCCGGTATCGGCTCAGCGCGGCAACAAATTCGGCATGACCGGCATGGCCATCGCCGTGCTGACCACGCTGTCGATCACGCATAACGTGCTGTACATATTGCTGGCGATCGCTATTGGCGGTACCGTCGGAGCGCTCATCGCCAGGCGCGTGCAGATGACGGCGATGCCGGAACTGGTGGCGGCGATGCACTCGCTGGTCGGCCTGGCGGCGGTGCTGATCGCGATGTCGGCGTTCAATAATCCGGTGGCCTATGGTATTGCGCTGCCGGGCATGGCGTTGCATTCCTCCAACCTGATCGAGCTGTTCATCGGTACCTTCGTCGGCGCGATCACTTTTACCGGTTCCATCGTCGCGTTCGGCAAATTGTCCGGCAAGCTGGGCAGCAAGCCGTTGCGCTTTTCCGGGCAGCACTGGGTGAACCTGGCGCTGGGTATCTGCATGCTCGGCTTCGGCATTGCATTTGTGGTCACGCAAAGCTGGCTGCCGTTCCTGGTCATGACCGGCATCGCCTTGCTGATCGGGTTCCTGCTGATCATGCCGATCGGCGGCGCCGACATGCCGGTGGTGGTGTCCATGCTCAACTCCTATTCCGGCTGGGCGGCCGCGGGCATCGGCTTCACGCTGAACAACAACATGCTGATCATCGCCGGTTCGCTGGTCGGCAGTTCCGGCGCGATCCTGTCCTACATCATGTGCCGGGCGATGAACCGCGCCTTCCTGAACGTGATCCTCGGTGGTTTCGGTGGCGGCGAAGGCGCGGTTGCCGACGCGGGAGAGACGGAGCAGAGAAATTACCGCAGCGGTAGCGCGGAAGACGCCGCATTCATGATGGGCAATGCCGACAGCGTCATCATCGTGCCGGGCTACGGGCTGGCGGTGGCGCGCGCGCAGCATGCGGTCAACGAGATGTCGCAGATGCTGACCGCAAAGGGCATCAAGGTGCGCTATGCGATCCATCCCGTGGCCGGACGCATGCCCGGCCACATGAACGTGCTGCTGGCCGAGGCTGACGTGCCCTACGAGCAGGTGGTGGAGATGGACGAGATCAACAACGAGTTCGCCGACACCGACGTGGTGCTGGTGATCGGCGCCAACGATGTGGTGAATCCCGCAGCCAAGAATAATCCCAACAGTCCGATCTTCGGCATGCCGATACTGGAAGCTCACAAGGCGCGCACCATCCTGGTGGTCAAGCGCTCGATGGCGACCGGCTATGCAGGGCTGGACAATGACCTGTTCTACATGGACAAGACCATGATGGTGTTCGGCGATGCCAAGAAGGTGGTCGAGGATGTGATCAAGGCGCTGCAGAATTGAACGATCCGGCGCGAATTCCCCCTGCTTGATTCATGGATAATCCCAGAAATTAAGCACATCACGACCAGAATCAACGCAGCCATGATATAACCTTGCACTTTCAGATTTAACGATAACCCAGCCATCTACTATCGGTAGCCGCATGTAACCCTGGTTGAATGGGCCAGGTTGGAGCAGGCAAGGATTCCATGACCGCTTATTCGAAAAATGATCTGCTTCCGGCACTAGGCACAGTGATCCTGTACTTTCTGGCGGTCAGGCTGAACCTGATGCTGGAATCAGCAGGCCACCCGGTTTCCCTGTTCTGGCCGGCATCGGGGATTGCGCTGGTTGCCCTGCTGGTCTATGGGAAGCGTCTGTGGCCGGCAGTTGCTCTCGGCTCCCTGCTGGGCAACCTGTCGTTCGGCTTCGTTCCCTCTTTCGAAGTTTCCGCAGGCGCCACCCTGGAAGCGGTGGTGGGCGCCTGGTATTTGCGTCGTTTCCCCGGCTTCAGTTTGTCGTTGAAATCAGTCAGCGATGTTTTCGGCTTGTTGCTGGTTGCAACCGGCAGCGCCCTGGTCAGCGCGCTGATCGGACCGTTCTGGCTCAATTCCAACGCTATCGTGTCGCTGGATGAACATCCCGATGTGATGCTTTTTTGGTGGATGCGTGATGTACTCGGCATGGTCCTGGTCGCACCACTGCTGCTGTCCTGGTTGCGCCACAAACCTCGTTATTCGCTCGCCGACCTGCGCGAAGAGGCCGCCTACTTTGCCTTGCTGCTGCTGGTCTGCATGCTGGTATTCGGGAATTTCAGCATCCCGGTGCTGAAAAATTCGGTAAGTCTGTTTGTACTGCTGACGATCATAGTCTGGGGGGGTATGCGATTCAACATGCGCATCACCACCCTCGGTGCAGCTATCGTATGGTGTTTTTCAATGCTGAGCGTGCTGCACGAGACCGGGCCGTTTTCGCCGGTTTCAGCAGACACGATCCGCGAAGCATGGTTCTTTAATCTGGTACTGGGCTTGACCGGCCTGGTAGTGGCGATTTCCAAATACCAATGCAAGAGTATCAACAAGTCGCTGCAGGCGAGCCAGGCCGACTTGAAGCGGGCGCAGGAGATTGCCAGCATAGGAAGCTGGCAGCTTGATCTGGACGGAAACGAATTGCGCTGGTCGGACGAGACCTGCCGGATCTTCGGATTGCAGCCCGATTGTTCCGGGGACCTGGAATCATTTCTGGGCTGCGTGCATCCCGACGACCATGAGTTTGCCAAGGCAGCCTGGGATGCTGCATTGAGAAACGGGTCGGGCGAGATCGAACATCGCATGCTGGTGGATGGCCGGCTCAAATGGGTGAAGGTCAAGGCAGTTGTGGATTTCGACAGGAATGGCCATGCAGCTTCCGCAACCGGCACGGTGCAGGATGTCACCGCGATGCGGGAAATTGAAGCCCGCCTGCGACTATCTGCCAAGGTGTTCGAGAGCAGTGGCGAAGCAGTCATGATCACCGATGAAGAGGCAAGGATCGTCGCGGTGAACTCCGCTTTCTCTGCCATGACCGGCTATACCGAGCAGGAGTTGCTCGGAAAGAATCCGCGCGTGATGGCTTCCGGCCTGCATGACCAGGCGTTTTACCAGGACATGTGGAGTGCGATCATGCAAACCGGGTATTGGCAGGGGGAGATATGGGATCGGGGCAAGAATGGCCGCATCTATCCTAAATGGATGACCATCAACACGGTCAGGAACGAACTGGGCCGACCGGTGAACTATATCGCCGTGGCTATCGACATCACCGAGCGCAAGGTCGCCGACAAGAATATCGAGTTCCTCGCTTACTACGACGTGCTGACCGGATTGGCCAACCGTACCCTGCTGCATGATCGCCTTGCCCAGGTGATGGCTGCGGCACACCGCGACAAGCAGAAGTTCTCGCTGCTGTTCCTGGATATCGACCGCTTCAAGTATGTCAATGACTCGATGGGGCATGCGATCGGCGACAAATTGCTGCAGCTGGTGGCGCGGCGTTTGCTGGATTGTGTGCGCGATGGCGATACCGCGTCACGCATCGGCGGTGACGAATTCGTTGTGCTGTTGCGCGAAACCGACGAGGGCGGCGCGGCCTATGTGGCGGAAAAGATCCTCAAGTCACTGGCCGTTGCCTATGACATCGAAGGAACGCGGATCTCCACCCATGCCAGCATCGGCATAAGCGTGTATCCGGTTCACGCTGGAGACATGGATACGCTGATCAGAAATGCCGACATGGCCATGTATCACGCGAAAAACGAGGGTCGCAACAACTACCAGTTCTATACCCCGGACATGAACCTGCGCAGCAAGCATATGTTTGCGATGGAAAAGGATATAAGCCTGGCGCTGGAGCGAAAGGAATTCTCGTTGTGTTACCAGCCCCAGGTCGAACTGAAAAGCGGCAGGATATGCGGGGTGGAAGTGCTGGTGCGCTGGCAACATCCGGAACGGGGAACCATCTCTCCCACCGAGTTCATCCCGGTTGCAGAAGAGACCGGGCAGATCATGCTGATTGGCGAATGGGTGATGCATGCTGCCTGCGCGCAGATGGCGGAATGGCGCAAGCAGGGCATGACCCGGTTCCCGCTGGCGGTCAACCTGTCCATCCGCCAGTTGCGCCAGCCCAATCTTGCCGGTCGCATCGCCGCGTTGCTGGAGTCGCTGCAGTTGCAACCCGGCGACCTTGAACTGGAGCTGACCGAAAGCATCATGATGGAGAATTCGGAGATCGCCATGGAATTCCTGACGCAGATGCATGAAATGGGCGTGCTGCTGTCGATAGACGATTTTGGCACCGGTTTTTCCAGCCTGGGTTACCTGAAGAAACTGCCGATAGACAAGCTCAAGATCGACCAGTCTTTCGTGCGCGATATCGAAACGGACGACAGCGATGCCGCGATCGTGCGCTCCATCATCAGCCTCGGTCACAAGCTGGGGCTCAATGTCATCGCGGAGGGAGTGGAAACGATAGAGCAGCTGGATTTCCTGCGCATATGCGGTTGTGATGAAATGCAGGGGTATTACTTCGGCCATCCGCTGATTGCCGACGAATTTTTTGATTTCATCATGCGCGAACCGAGGCTGGAGATCGGAGACGTTTAGCGGCAGTCCTGCTGAAACAGTTCCTGCGACGCCGGCGCATCCGGGTTTCCTGTCTGGAGAAGATATCATGTTGATCATTTATTTCCGAACGCATTGACATGACCGAGGCCATTTTTCCGTCCTTGTTCATTCCGCATGGCGGCGGCCCCTGTTTTTTTATGGACCCGGGGCCAGGTTTTCCACCCACGCTTTGGGATCCGCTGGCGGCATACCTGCGCGGCCTTCCGTCTGCAATAGGCAAACCGCCCAAGGCCGTACTGGTTATATCCGCCCACTGGGAGTGCGCGCGGCCCACGGTATTGGCTGCCCCTGTTCATTCATTGCTTTATGACTATTACGGGTTTCCGGCGCATACCTATCAACTTGCCTATCCCGCTGTTGGATCACCGGAGGTGGCGGGGAGGGTGCGTGAACTGCTCTCGCAGGCTGGTATCGAAAGCGACGAGGAAATGGAGCGCGGACTGGATCACGGCGTGTTCGTTCCGTTCATGCTGATCTATCCTGATGCTGATGTTCCGATCGTGCAAATTTCGCTGCAGCATGGTCTCGATGCTGCCCGGCACCTGGCCATCGGACATGCGCTCGCGCCACTGCGCAAGGAAGGTGTGCTGATCGTGGGAAGCGGGAACAGTTATCACAATCTGCGTGAATTTTTTTCATCGAGCGAATCGGCAAGCGTGGCCTCGACACGATTCGATGACTGGCTGGTGAAGGCGGTAGAGTCGACTCCTGCCGAGCGGGAACGGCTGCTGACACATTGGCAGGAAGCACCCGGTGCGCAAGCCAGCCACCCGCGTAGCGAACACCTGATCCCGCTGATGGTCGTCGCCGGGGCGGCGGGTGCCGACATTGGCCGTTGTAATTTTCACGTCAAGATGTTCGGCAAGATGTTTTCTGGGTTCCGGTTTGGATAAAATCCCGTAACTCCGAAACTGCCCGAGGGGGGGTGGGGTGTAGCAGGGGGAAACTGAATCCCTGAAAACCTGAGGTCTGTGACATTCCGCTTTGGGGCTAGCATTTTGTATTTGTGACATGCCGCTTCCGACACATAGCCGAACTTAAAAATAACCAAAATTGCTCGGATTCGTGTTGCTGTTTCCATATTCATTCTATGAGTGGTTAAATTAAAATCCTCTCACAACTCGCGGTAAAAAAACGACCTCAGTTTAGACCCAAAAGGCGCCTTGCTAACATTTGTGCACGGGCAATCGCCTGGTCCATGTCATAGTAGCGGTACTCACCAAGGCGTCCACAGATCAAAACATTCTGCAACTCTTTAGCACGCTCACGATATTTGGCATACAGGTCACTGTTAGCCTGGTCGGGGAATGGATACTCGTAATCAGTTGGACTATCTGGAGTGAAAGGCAGCTCGCGAGTTATCACTGTTCCTCGAATGTTTCGCGCGCAATCCGGCTGCATCATATGCTTCCATTCTAATGAGCGAATGTGCTGGCCAGTTGATGTATTCGGATTATTTATTTGTCCACATGGTTGGACAAATTCCACATCGGGGTAGTATTCATGTATTCGCTTTTGACCTCGATAGAGCAGTTTCCCTAAGTCAAAGTCAAAGTACTCGTCGATAGGACCAGTGAAAATAAGCAGCTTACCGGGCTTGAAACTTTCTCTATGCTTTAGATAATCCACATTTAACATTACTGGAATATTATCTAGCATGGCCTTAACCATTCTGGTATAGCCCTCAACCGGGATACCTTGGTATTTGTGATGCATTAACCGGGGTTCATCATCTTCGCGAACGTCAAACCGCTTGACCAGGCCGGCTGACAGAGAGGTGGCCCTTACTCCCCACTGTTTTTCCGAGTAACCTTTAACAAACTTGTCATAAACTAGTCTAGGCATAAGACTTAGTGCAGCTTCTTCAAAGTTCGATGGCTTCCCAGAGAATTCAGGTTTCCATCCTTTGCCGACCGTGCGCAGGATGTAGCTTCCGGCGATAGGCCAGTTTTCATACTGGCCATCAACTAATGACTTTACTGCTGGCTCATATTTGTAAAACTTCGTAAAGCGGTTGACGAAGTGCCACAACTCATTATCATTTGTACGAAAATAGTGTGGGCCATAAGCATGAATGCTAATACCACTTGGATGAATGTAATCAAAAGTATTGCCAGCAATGTGTGATCTGCGGTCAAGAACAATTGCACTCTCACCCGCGTCATACAGAGCACGGGCGATAACTGCTCCAGTCAGGCCCGCACCAACGACAATATAATCTGCAATCATTTTCATTTGAGGTGAAGTTGTTTTTTGCCACGAGTTGAGAGAGTTTATACATCATACGTCAGTCCATGAAGGGGCGAAATTTGAATTAAGGCTTTGGCCCGGCTTGCGTATTCGGGTGATTTGTAAGAGTGCCCACCAAAGAATGGACTAGTTATGCTTTGGCGAACATCTCCTTCATGGAAATATTCGACAGTCTGGTTCTGGCACTTACTTGCTGTTCACTCTTCGATATTCATCGCCAGAAAGCCGCCCTTGGCGCATTAATTCGACAGGTTGCCGAACCAACAGGCTGCTGTGACTCTTCCTCCATGAGGATGTCGCTGCCCGTAATGAACGCCACATCAGGCCCCATCAAAAGAGCGCCAACAGTGCCGACCTCATCCGGGTTCCGGCGCGTCAGGCTGCAGAAAGCTAGATCATGCGCTTATAGCCCGCGCCGCAGCGCGTGGCTGAATTTGTTCTTGAATATTTTTCCCTGAGCTAGAATCCATTTTCCGACACATAATCAATCGGGGTCGATTCAGCGTGACCCTTTAAATTAACCACTCTCCTATTTTGTGGGTGAGAGACCATGGGCAACATGACAAGATTCTCCTCAATCATTTATTTGGCGTTGATATTCCTTGCGATCAGTGCAGCGTCGCGGGCGGATTTGCAGGCAGGAATTACCGCCGGTGACGCGGGATATTATCCTGCACCGGATATGGTGCAGGCGCAGTTGAATTTGGGGATGAACCCTGATGCGCAAGTTGTAAAGAAGCATTCCAATGAGGGACTCGAATCGTTTCGCAGGCTCGCATTGGGCGGCAATGTAATAGCGCAATACATGCTCGGGAGAATGTACTATAAAGGACATGGCGTACCGAGGGACTTCAAGGAGGCCATGGTATGGTTTCGCATGGCGGCGGAGCAGGGGCTTCCGGAAGCACAGCGCATGGTTGGAAAAATGTACCACAACGGCGAAGGCGTGCCGCAGGATTACAACGAAGCCAGGCAGTGGTTTCTCAAGGCAGCGGAACAGGAAAGACGGCAGAAGAAAATTATATGAACTAGTGGTTGAAACGATTATGGGCTTGCTCCCTTTTATTCTGCTTTTGGCACTTTGCGGATACCCACCTGGATCCTTCTACCTTCGATCCGGCATTGCTTCTACACGTACCCTGTATCTACCATATGGCCGTTGATTCTGGTGGAGTGATGCTGCCGGTGGAGTTGACATGATAAAGTATCGGAGTATTATTACATTCTAATATGCATCCTCCTCTCGGCTTGCTCCCCCAGCAAGCCATTTTTTTGAGTGTGATCCGAGGGGGGGATCTCAAATTGCATCCTCCCCCGGGACATATTGCCAACTCATCGACTTGCATCCAACTACGACCCTGCAACTGCAACTGCCACCTTTGAGGCATGGTCAGCTTCTACAACATCAACTTCCTGAACAACCTGCAGCAGATTTTTAGTTTCCCAGTTTCCCAAAACTGCCTCCCCTTCACCCCCAAGACTCCCCGAAAAGACCTTCCCGAACCTATACCGACCTCACAGCTTGCCGACCACACAACTTGCCGACCTTAGATACTGTCCTCACATGCTGTTGCAATTTAGCAGGGTAGGTTTGTTCCCTAACAGGTTTGTCCCATAATAAAAAATGTTTATAATTGCGCGGCACTGAAATTGGTTGCCTTCATCTGAATTTTCCCGTGGAGACAATTAACTAAAGGTATACTGTCGCAGCTAAAATCGAGCGTGGAAACGAGGATGAAATGGTGGCTAAAAGCCTGTATGGAAGCTGGATAAAGATATGGCTGGAAACAGGAATTAAAAAAGCCTCGCATCGCTGCAAGGCCCTTGATTTATCTGGCTCCCCGACCTGGGCTCGAACCAGGGACCTGCGGATTAACAGTCCGTCGCTCTACCAACTGAGCTATCAGGGAATTGAATGGGTCGCTATACTATCGATGCATGGGTCTTTGGTCAATACTTCAGGCAAGATTATTACTTCTATCGGCGATATTGATTCAGGATGCGGGAAGATTTCCAGGCTTTCATTGCAGCCTTGCTACTATTAGAGCCTGCCCTGGAATGAATACAATTTCTGTTGCCGGGCTGATGAACCCGATCCGGAAGGATCTGCGGGATTAGTGCATATGGATAACAAAACAGTCTATGTCGTCACCCTCAGGGGTGAGGGTGAATTGAGGAACCATACTCGGCACTTGTCCGAGGATCTCAAGCGCGCGTTGATGCTGGTGGATGATACTTCCACCGTTGCTGATCTGAAAAAGCGAGCCGCCCCCAGTTTGCGCGACAATTTGGCTGGCATGTTGCATAAACTGGCTGAAGGATGGTTCATCCAGGATCGAACGAAGATGGGTCAAGTGCCAAGGATGGTCGTACCCAAACAACTCCACGCGGTCGAAGGTACGGAAGAACTGGATTTTACCGGTATTGCGAATCACTCCGTTACCGGGGAGCTCCAGGCCGGCCACGCCAGGGAAATCGGGAGCAAGGCAACACAAGAGAAGAAAGATATAGATGCGGCCCAAATCAAGCCCGATCAGGATACGGTCAAGGTCGCGGAACTAGTCAGGGCAGAGGCTGAGGCAAAACAAGCAGCTGATGCTGCCAGACTGAAGGCTGAAAAGGAAGCGGCGGAAGTCAGGGCACAACTCGAAGCTGCGCAAGCCAGGATAGAAAGTGAAGTCCAGGCACATGCAGAAGTGGAAGCACGAGCGAAACGCGAAGCGGAAGCGACCTTGCACAAGGTGGAACAGGAAGCGGCGGAAGCGCGGACGCAACTTGAGGCCGCACAAGCGCGTATGAAGATCGAAGCACAAGCACGTGCTGAAGCTGAGTTGCGAGCGAAACAGGAAGCCGAATCTGCCCGGCTGAAGGCAGAGCAGAAAGCAGCGGAAGCACGTGCACAACTCGAAGCCGCGCAAGCCCGTGTAGAGGCCGAAGCCAAGGCACGCAGCGAAGCCGAAGCCAGAGCGAAACAGGAAGCGGAAGCCGCCCGACTGAAGGCGGAGCAGGAAGCAGCGGAAGCCCGGGCACAGCTGGAAGCTGCGCAAGCCCGCATTGAAGCCGAAGCGCGGGCCCGTATTGAAGCTGAAACGAGAGCAAAGCAGGAAGCTGAAACCGCCTTGCGCAAGGTGGAGCAGGAAGCGGCGGAAGCGCGGGCGCAACTTGAGGCTGCGCAAGCACGCATAGCCGCCGAAGCAAAGGCTCGTGCTGAGTCTGAAGCAAAACTGAAGCGGGAAGCGGAGGCGGCGCGTATCAAGGCCGAGCAGGAGGCCGCACGGCTGCGCATGGAAGCGGAGGCAATACTGCGCGAGGCGGCGCGGAATGAAACTGAGGCAAAATCAAAGCTTGAAGCCGCGTCAGGCAAGTCGGAATCCGGGGCAAAATCTGCCGGCAAATCTACTGCAGGGACAGCCAGTAAACCTCCCGCGCCGACATCGGGAATGCCATTGCCCACCGCCAGCAATACACAACCAAAATCCTTCTTTTCCAAGTCGGGAAGCTCATCGTCAAAGAGCATGATTGCGACGGTGCTGTTTCTCGATATTGTCAGTTATACGAAGTTGTCCGTATCCAAGCAGATCGAACTCAAGAAGTGGTTCAACAACAGGATCTGGGGATTTCTCAGCGAGATTGAAGAAAGCACCCGCATCATTCTGGATACCGGCGATGGAGCTGCGATCGGCTTCCTGCAACATCCCGAGCAAGCCATAGAAGTGGCGTTGCAGTTTCGGCAGGCACTGATGGAAAGCAGGCAACAGGAATGTCCGGAACTCCAGATCAGAATGGGCATCAATCTTGGTCCGGTAAATATATTGCAGGACATGAACGGGCAAAGCAACATGCTGGGAGACGGCATCAATGATGCACAGCGCATCATGAGTTTTGCCAAGCCGGACCACATATATATTTCGCGGTCATATTATGACGTGATATCACGTCTGAGCGGCGAGTATGTCAAGTGGCTGGTATATCGAGGCACGGAAAAAGACAAACATGGTCGTCCGTATCAAGTTTATGAAGTGACCAAGGGCGGTGGCGCGGATTCCGCAAAGCAGGTATCTATCGCTTCCGGCTCAGTTGATTTGGGGCCATTCACATTCAGTGGTGCCAACGATGCAATAGAACAGGCGCACCCGCTGCAAACCGAAGAGGTATTGAACCATGATGCTGAAGGCGATCAGCCGGCTGCGGATATGGGGACTATTGACGATATATCCAAGTTCCTTATGGCAGATGCCGATGCATGGGCACAGCCACCGGAGATTGAATCGGAAGATTCGAAGACAATCGTAGAGGAAAATCCACAACCAGAGATCCCGGCAGCAATCGAAGCTGAAGCAGAGGCCACTGTTGTATCGGAATTTGACAAGGCCAGTACGGAAGCGGACATGCGCAAGATGGCGGAATCACAGGCAAAGGCCTGGATAGATGCCGAGCAACGTGCCAGGGAACTTGCAGCAGCCCAGAGTGTTTCCGTAACAGAGCAAACCGCAAGCCAGCCAGAGGTGCATGCGAAAGTGCAGCCGGCAGCCAAGGTGCCGCGCCCAGCCTTGCCCATTATGAAGATAGTCACTGGCTTGGTCTTGCTGTTGCTGGTCACGGTGTTTTCGTTGCCCTATGTTTGGCCGATGCACGGGTATATCAATGGACTCGAGAAGAAATTATCCGCACAGTTTGGCCAGCCGGTGCAAATCTCGGAGATGAAGGCAGCATTTCTGCCTTTGCCGAAACTGGAATTGCTGAATGTATCCGTGGGTAATTCAAATGGATTGAAGGCGGCTCATGTAGTACTGCATTTCAGCATTTCCGCCCTGTTCAATCAGACAAAGCCATTGACCAGCGTGCAGCTGGATGGTCTGGAGTTAAGGGCAGATTCATTTGCCCAGTCCCTGTCCTGGTTGCAGGCAATAGGTGGAGATAGTCAATATCCGGTACAAAGCATAGCGGTGAATAATGCTCACTTTGGCGATCCCGGATTGAACCTGCCATCCGTGAGCGGCATTGCCAGGCTTGATGAGCAAGGTCATTTCCTTGAAGTCGAGATGACTAGTGAAGCAAAGAATCTTGGCATCTCGCTGCATCCTCAGGAAACCCAAAACCAGATTGCCATGAATCTCAAGGATGCCAGCCTGCCACCTTTCCCCGGGATCAAATTCGACGAATTGAACCTCAAGGGCAACATTGGAAATAACGAGATCGACTTCTCGTCATTTGACGGTCAATTGTTCGGCGGGGACATTTCCGGCAAAGCCAGGTTGGGTTGGCAGAACGGGTGGCTGTTGCAGGGGCATGCAACCGTCAAGAACCTGGACTTGCAGCAAGCCCTGCCCAATCTCGGCATCGAGGGGGAAATGCAGGGCGATGCCGAATTCAGGATGGCCGGCGCCTCATTGAAGAAATTGGCTCAGGCAATGAACATGGATGGAAACTTCAGGATCAAGAAGAGCACCTTCAATCATCTGGACATTCTGGAGGCAACACGCCAGTCAAATCCCGGCAAAATATCGGGAGGGCGAACGCGCCTCGATGATCTGAGCGGCTCGATAGATGCGCAGGGCAATAGTGTGTCCATCCATCAGCTGAAATTTTCTTCAGAAGTATTGGCTGGCAGTGGCGCCGTAAACCTGAGCCCGGACGGAAACCTCTCCGGTCAATTGACCGTCGAGTTGAAAGTCAAGCCAGATCGGGTCGCGCTGCAGTTATCTGGCTCGGTTACGGAACCCTTGCTGAGCCCGGCGCATTAAAACCGGCCGAAGATCCGGTTCGGAAGATAAATCAGTCCAGCGCCCTGGCTATGCGCTCGACAGCATTGCGCAGGTTTTCCATGGAAGTGGCAAACGACAAGCGAATGTAGCCTTCACTGCCGAAGGCGGAACCGGGTACGACAGCCACTCCCGCATGTTCCAGCAGGTATTCTGAAAATGCCACGTCAGTTGCTTCCTTGATCGTTCCCCTCATATGCAAGGCGGCAATGGCTTTGCGCGCATCGGGGAAGGCATAAAAGGCCCCGAGGCTGGGCAGGCACTTCAATCCGGTCACCTGATTCAGTGCCGCCACCAGATACAGGTGGCGTTCACGGAAAGCCTGCAGCATCGGCGTGATGCAACCCTGGTCACCATTCAGTGCGGCTTCAGCAGCAACCTGGGAAATCGAGGTCGGATTGGAAGTGCTTTGTGATTGCACATTCTCCATCGCGGTGATGATGTTTTCCGCGCCCGCAGCATAGCCAATACGCCAGCCGGTCATGGCATACGCTTTGGATACCCCATTCAACACCATGGTGCGCGGATACAGGTCGGGACACGCATCCAGTATGTTGACGAATTTTTCATCGGTAAGCGCAATGTGCTCGTACATGTCGTCGGTGGCGATCAGGATATCCGGGTGCTTGCGCAGTTCTTCGCCCAGCGCCTTGAGTTCGTCGAGCGTGTATACCGCGCCGGACGGATTGCTCGGGCTATTGATCACCACCATCCTTGTTTTCGGCGTGATCGCTTCAGCAAGCTGCACCGGGGTCATCTTGAATCCCTGCTCGATGCCGGTCTGCACGATCACCGGTTTGCCCTCGGCGATGATCACGATGTCGGGATAGGACACCCAGTACGGCGCGGCGATGATGACTTCGTCGCCGGGGTTGATGACAGCCAGCGCCAGGTTGAAGAAGCTCTGTTTGCCGCCGCAGGAAACCAGGATCTGTTTCGGCGTGTAGTCCAGTCCGTTGTCGCGCTTGAATTTGGCGATGATCGCCTGTTTCAGCGATGGTGTGCCGCCGACAGCGGTGTACTTGGTGAACCCCTTGTTGATCGCCGTGATCGCGGCATCCTTGATATGTTGCGGCGTGTCGAAATCCGGCTCGCCCGCACCCAGGCCGATGATGTCCTTGCCCTCGGCTTTCAGTTTGGCGGCGCGCGCAGTGACAGCGAGGGTGGGAGAAGGCTTGATGGCTTGTACGCGTTTCGACAGTTCCAAGATGATTCCTAGCAGTGGTAATGTTGTTGGGCGCGATTATACCTTTGCGTTCAGGATAATGAAGGGCGTTGCGAAGGGGATTTGCAATTTTGCTGAAAATCGAAATTATCCAGTCGATGCTGATATTTCCAGCTCGCAGGCATATATCTGCGGCGAAACTGGCACTGGCCCGGCCAGATTCATTTCCGGTATATTATCCGGTCGTGAACGGTTAAAATCCGGCCGAAGCCAACTTCATTCCGCGAAAGTGAAAATCAAACTCCTGTACTTTGGTCGTCCGCGCGAACGCCTCGACACCGCAGGCGGATCCGCCGATATTCCGGATCATATCGTTACGCTTGCTGAACTTCTGGCATGGCTGCGTGCGCGCGGCGAACCTTGGGCCCATGAGTTGGAGGAAAAACGTGTGCGCTGCGCGATCAATCAGAGCATGGCCGAATTATCCGCCCCCATCAGCGAACACGACGAAGTCGCGGTGTTCTCGCCTATCTCTGGTGGCTAAGCGACACATTCATTCCGGATCAGGCATGGAGTGCTGAAGGGATTGAAATCCAGCCATGGTCAGGGAACCCGGAATGTCTTGCCTGCCTGACAGTTTGCGGGCCAAAGCTTTTGACCGTGCTGAGGGTATTCGGGTACAATTTGCAGCTGTTTTGTTCAACTATTTTGCAGCAGGAATCGTTGACAGGCAGTTACCGGAAGCGTTTGCAGTGCGGCAATGCCGCACTTTGTTTTTTTTGAGTACAGTAATTACCAGATAGTCTAAGAAGAATATGCCAGTCATTACCTTGCCTGATGGTTCACAGCGCAGTTTCGCGCAGCCCGTCACCGTGGCCGAGATCGCCGCCAGCATCGGCGCGGGCCTGGCGCGCGCAGCGCTGGCCGGCAAGGTCGACGGCAAGCTGGTCGATACCTCGTATTTGATCTCCGCCGACGCGCAACTGGCGATCATCACCGACAAGAACCAAGAAGGACTGGAGTTGATCCGCCATTCGACTGCGCACCTGCTGGCCTATGCGGTGAAGGAATTGTTTCCCGAGGCGCAGGTGACCATCGGCCCGGTGATCGAGGACGGCTTCTTCTACGATTTTGCCTATTCCCGCCCGTTCACGCCGGAAGACCTGGTGGCGATCGAAAAACGCATGGCCGAGCTGGCCAAGTTGGACCTGCCAGTGACGAGCACGCGTGCTGCCGCGCGACGATGCGGTGGCCTATTTCAAGAGCATCGGCGAGCACTACAAGGCAGAGATCATCGCCTCGATCCCGGCGGACCAGGAAGTGTCGCTGTACAGCGAGGGCGAGTTCACCGACCTGTGTCGCGGCCCGCACGTGCCGTCCACCGGCAAGCTGAAAGTGTTCAAGCTGATGAAGGTGGCCGGCGCCTACTGGCGCGGCGATTCGAACAACGAGATGCTGCAGCGTATCTACGGCACGGCCTGGGCGAAGAAGGAGGACCTCGAAGCCTACCTGCATCGCCTGGAGGAAGCCGAGAAACGCGACCATCGCAAGCTCGGTAAGCAGCTGGATCTTTATCACATGCAGGACGAGGCGCCGGGCATGGTGTTCTGGCATCCCAAGGGCTGGGCGTTGTGGCAGGTGATCGAGCAATACATGCGCCAGGTATACCGCGACAATGGTTACCAGGAGATCCGCTGCCCGGAGATCATCGACCGCGTGCTGTGGGAAAAGTCCGGTCACTGGGAACACTTCAAGACCGGCATGTTCACCACGGAATCGGAAAAGCATGAATTCGCGATCAAGCCGATGAACTGCCCTGGTCACGTGCAGGTGTTCAATTCCGACTTGCGTTCCTATCGCGAGCTGCCGTTGCGCTATGGCGAGTTCGGTTCATGCCATCGCGACGAACCATCCGGTGGTTTGCATGGTTTGATGCGGGTGCGCGGGTTCGTGCAGGATGATGGGCATATCTTCTGTACCGAAGCACAGATCGAGGCTGAGGTGACGGCCTTCAATGCGCTGGTGCTGAAGGTGTATCGCGACTTCGGTTTCGACGATGTGGCGGTGAAGCTGGCACTGCGGCCCGATAGCAGGGTGGGTTCCGACGAGATCTGGGACAAGTCCGAGGATGCGCTGCGTGCGGCCTTGCGCGCTTCCGGCATGAGCTGGGATGAATTGCCCGCCGAGGGCGCGTTCTATGGGCCGAAGATCGAATTCCATGTCAAGGACGCGATCGGCCGTTCGTGGCAGTGCGGTACGGTACAGGTGGATTTCTCCATGCCGGGACGCCTGGGTGCCGAATTCGTCGATGTGGACAATACCCGCAAGGTGCCGGTCATGCTGCACCGCGCGATACTGGGTTCGCTCGAGCGTTTCATCGGCATCCTGATCGAAAACCATGCCGGGGCGATGCCGTTGTGGCTGGCGCCGGTGCAGATGGTGGTGCTGAATATCTCCGAGGCGCAGGACGAATATGCCACGCAAGTAGCGAAAAAGTTGCAGCTGGAAGGTTTCCGCGTGCAACTAGATTTGCGTAATGAAAAGATTACCTATAAAATACGCGAACATAGCTTGCAGAAATTGCCTTACCAGCTGATCATCGGCGACAAGGAAATGGCTGCAGGTCTCGTTGCCGTGCGATCCCGTAAAGGTGAAGACCTTGGGCAGATGTCGGTGGAAGCGCTGGTACAGCGACTGAAATCCGAACTGCAGGTGGCTAGCGCGGTTTAATTTTGAATGGAGAAATTGCAATAGCACAAGACAAAGCACAACGCCTCAATGAGCAGATAACGGCACCGCAGGTGCGGCTGGTTGGGGTTGAAGGGGAACAGATCGGGATAGTGGCAGTTGCGGAAGCATTGCGGCTGTCCGAGGAAGCTGAACTGGATCTGGTCGAGATTGCGCCGATGGCGGAGCCGCCGGTGTGTCGCATCATGGATTTCGGCAAGTTCAAGTATGCCGAAAGCAAGAAGCAGCACGAAGCCAAGCTCAAGCAGAAGCAGGTGCAGATCAAGGAAGTCAAGTTCCGGCCCAGTACCGACGAAGGTGATTACAACATCAAGTTGCGCAACTTGATCCGTTTTCTGGGTGAGGGCGACAAGACCAAGATCACGCTGCGTTTCCGCGGCCGCGAGATCGCCCATCAGGAATTGGGCAGCGTTTGCTGGAGCGGGTCAAGGACCGACCTGGACGAACATGGGCTGGTGGAGCAGTTTCCCAAGATGGAAGGCCGCCAGATGGTGATGGTGCTGTCGCCGAAGAAGAAATGACTTGACATCATGCCGGTCAAGGGACTCCCGGCGTGATGTATGCATGGCGACATGCAGAGCTGTAATGTAGTCCCCATAAGTGGTTCCGGGTTTACAAGTGTTCCTGCCAGGAGACACCCGGCGTCATCAAATACAAAGGAGTAGTCATGCCCAAGATGAAAACCAAAAGCGGCGCGGCGAAACGTTTCAAGGTGCGCGCAAGCGGCAGCGTGAAACGTTCGCAGGCGTTCAAGCGTCATATCCTGACCAAGAAGACCACCAAGAACAAGCGTCAGTTGCGCGGTACAACTGAAGTCCACGCAACCAACATGGCGTCAGTGCGCGCCATGATGCCGTACGCATAAGGAGTAGACCATGCCAAGAGTAAAACGTGGTGTAACGGCGCGCGCGCGCCACAAGAAAGTGATGGACCTGGCCAAGGGATACCGCGGCCGCCGCAAGAACGTCTACCGTATCGCCAAGGAAGCGGTGATGAAGGCGGGTCAATATGCCTACCGTGACCGCCGCCAGCGCAAGCGCCAGTTCCGCACCCTGTGGATCGCGCGTATCAATGCCGCTGCGCGCGAGCAGGGCCTGAGCTACAGCGTGTTCATGAACGGCCTGAAGAAGGCTGCGATCGACATCGACCGCAAGGTGCTGGCTGATCTGGCCGTGTTCGACAAGGCTGCGTTCGCGCAGATCGTCGGGCAGGCCAAGGCCAGCCTCGGAGTGTAATTTACCAGCTGCACCAGAAAAGGAGGCTTCAGGCCTCCTTTTTTGTTTAACCGGGAATAACAATTGCCATACCTGTCCCTTCACCCCGGCAGGGGAGAGAGCGAAGCGAGGGGGCTTATAATGAGTGGCTCGATGGAAGAACTTCAACACATACTGGATGAAGCGCTGCGCTGCTTCGCCGAGACCGACGATGCCACGGCACTGGAAAATGCCAAGGCGCGTTATCTCGGCAAGGACGGCAGCCTGACCGGCCTGCTGAAAGGGCTGGGCAAGCTCGATGCGGCCGAACGACCGGCTGCCGGCGCGCGCATCAACCAGGTCAAGCAGCAATTGAAGCGGCGCTGCAGGCGCGGCGCGACGCAATCCAGCAACAGGCGCTGAATGCAAAGCTGTCGGCGGAGGCGTTGGATGTGACGCTGCCGGGGCGCGGTGCCGGCAATGGGCGGGCTGCATCCGGTGACGCGCACGCTGGAGCGCATCGAGACGCTGTTCCACTCCATCGGCTTCTCGGTCGCGCAAGGCCCCGAGATCGAAAGCGATTATTACAACTTTACCGCGCTGAACATCCCGGAAGGCCATCCGGCTCGTGCCATGCACGATACCTTCTATATCGACGAGAAACATGTGCTGCGCACGCACACCTCGCCGATCCAGATCCGCTACATGCAGAAGCACGTGGAACAATTCGGGCATCTGGAATCGATGCCGGACATCCGCATCATCGCGCCGGGCCGTGTCTACCGGGTCGATTCGGATGCCACCCATTCGCCGATGTTCCATCAGGTGGAAGGCCTGTGGATCGGGGAACAGGTGAACTTCGCCGATCTGAAAGGAGTGGTGCAGGATTTCCTGCAGCGCTATCTTCGAGCGCGAAGAGCTGCAGGTGCGTTTCCGTCCTTCGTTCTTTCCGTTCACCGAACCGTCGGCCGAGATGGACATGAGCTGGAAGGGCGGCTGGCTGGAGATTGGCGGCTGCGGCATGGTGCATCCCAATGTGCTGAAGCATGTCGACATCGACAGCGAAAAATACTGCGGCTTTGCCTTCGGCCTCGGCGTGGAGCGCCTGGCCATGCTGCGCTACGGCGTCAACGACCTGCGCCTGTTTTTCGAGAACGACCTGCAATTCCTCAAGCAATTCAACTGAACAAAATGAAATTTTCACGAATCCTGGCTGCGTACATTCGTCGATCCATCGCTTTCTAGCCGAGGAATTGTCGCAGCTGCTGACCATGGCCGGTCTGGAAGTGGAGGAGATGTCTCCGGTAGCGCCGACATTCGACAAGCGTTGTCGTGGCGCAGGTGCTGACCATGGATAAGCATCCCGATGCCGATCGGCTGAATCTGTTGACGGTCGATGCCGGACAGGATGCGCCATTGAGCATCGTGTGCGGCGCACAGAACGTCAGTGTCGGCATGAAGGCGCCGTGTGCGCTGGTCGGCGCGAGACTGCCAGGCATGGAGATCAAGCAGGCCAAGGTGCGTGGCGTGGCATCCTTCGGCATGATGTGCGCGGCGAAGGAACTGGGATTGGCCGAGCAAAGCGACGGCACTTCGACAGGGCTCAGTGCAGGCCTGCTGGAACTGTCTGCGGATGCGCCAATAGGACAGGACATCCGCGACTATCTCGACCTCGACGACCGCCTGCTTACACTCAAGCTGACGCCGAATCGCAGCGATTGCCTGTCGTTGCTTGGGATCGCGCGCGAAGTGTCGGCGCTGACCGGCGCTTCCCTGAAGCCATTGCCGGCGACTTCCTTTGCCACAGTCAGTGCACTCGGTTGTATGGTCAAGGTGAGCGCGCCTGAAGCCTGTCCGCGTTACACCGGGCGCGTGATCGAAGGCGTGGATGCGCGCGCCGCGACCCCGGCATGGATGGTGCGGCGCCTTGAACGTTGCGGTCTGCGCAGTATCAGCGCCATCGTGGACATCACTAATTACGTGCTGCTGGAACTGGGCCAGCCGCTGCATGCGTTCGACCTGGCCCGGATCAGCGGATCGATCGAAGTGCGTTATGCGCGCAGCGGCGAAAATATGAAGCTGCTCAACGAACAGACCGTGGCATTGCAGGACGACATGCTGGTGATCGCAGACGATGCCGGCCCGGTTGCGCTGGCTGGCGTGATGGGGGGTGCGGCCACTGCAGTGGATGATGCGACCACAGATGTGTTTCTCGAAAGCGCATTTTTTGTACCCGGCGTGATCGCCGGCAAATCGCGGCGTCTCGGATTCGGTTCCGATTCATCCTATCGCTTCGAGCGCGGCGTCGATTTTGCCGCCACCCGCAGCGCGCTGGATCGCGCCACGCAATTGATGCTGGACATCTGCGGCGGACAGGCTGGTGCAGTAACCGAAGTTGTGGGTGAGTTGCCTGCGCGCAAGCCGGTGAGATTGCGCGTGCAGCGTGTTGTTCGGGTGTTGGGTGTGGCCATGAAAGCGGAACAGATCGCGCAATTTCTGACGCGTCTCGGCATGTCGGTGCAGCAGCACGGTGACGAATTCAGTGTGACGCCGCCGAGCTACCGCTTCGATATCGCGATCGAAGAAGACCTGATCGAGGAGGTTGCGCGGCTGCATGGCTATGATCGTATACCGCCGGTCCTTCCGCAGGCGTCCATGACCATTCTGCCCCAGTCCGAGGAAAAACGTTCCCTGTCCGTATTGCGCCAGATGCTGGTGTCACGCGACTACCAGGAGGCCATCAATTACGCATTCGTGGAACCTGCATGGGAACGCGATTTCTGCGCCAATTCGGCTCCCGTCATGTTGCAGAACCCGATCGCCAGCCAGATGGCAGTGATGCGCAGCAGCTTGCTGGGAGGCTTGTTGAATGCCTTGCGCGTAAATCTGTCACGCAAGCAGGCGCGCGTGCGCTTGTTCGAGATCGGCGGCAGTTTCAGCGCGGCTAAGGAAGGATATGTGCAGCATGAACGCGTGGCCGGTGTTTGCTATGGGCCGGCACTACCGGAACAATGGGGTGCGGCAGTGCGCAATGTCGATTTCTACGACGTAAAAGCCGATGTCGAGAGCCTGTTCTCAACGGCTGCTTTGCGCTTCGTTGCCGCCGTGCATCCGGCATCGCATCCAGGCCGTTCGGCTGAAATCGTGCAGGATCATAAAGTCATCGGCTGGACAGGTGAACTGCATCCCCAGTGGTTGCAGAAATATGACCTGCCGCTGGCGCCGGTGTGGTTTGAGATCGATTTGTCAGCACTGGAAAGCACCAGCATTCCGGTTGCCGGCGATATCTCGAAATTCCCGCCGGTGCGGCGTGACCTGGCCGTTGTCGTGGATGAAGGCGTCACGGCACAATCTCTGCTGGATGTCATGCAGTCAGCAGCGGTGCCTTACGTTGCAGAAGTCGCATTGTTCGACCTGTATCGGGGCAAGGGTGTGGAGCAAGGCAAAAAAAGCCTTGCATTCCGCGTGTTATTGAAAGATACTCAAAAGACCTTGAATGAAACGGAAATCGACCAAAGCATATCGCAGTTAATCGATATCCTTCAGGTTCAAGGAGCACAGTTACGTGTAACAAGGTGAATAATATGACAACACTGACAAAAGCAGAACTCTCCGATTTATTGTTTGAGAAAGTTGGCCTGAACAAGCGTGAAGCCAAGGACATGGTGGAGGCGTTCTTTGAGGAGATACGTGCCCAGCTCGAACGTGGCGAAAGCGTCAAGTTATCCGGGTTCGGAAATTTTCAGTTGCGCGACAAGCCGCAACGGCCGGGCCGCAATCCCAAGACTGGCGAAGAGATCCCGATCACTGCTCGCCGGGTAGTGACTTTCCATCCCAGCCAGAAACTCAAGAGCATGGTAGAAAAGAGCTATCATGGAAAACCGCACGTCTGATATCGTATTGCCGGTCATTCCGGCAAAACGTTACTTCACCATTGGCGAAGTGAGCGAACTTTGCGGGGTGAAAGCGCACGTGCTGCGTTACTGGGAACAGGAATTTACCCAACTCAAGCCGATCAAGCGGCGCGGCAACCGGCGCTACTATCAGCATCATGAAGTGCTGCTTATCCGCAGTATCCGAAAATTGCTATATGAGGATGGCTTTACCATCAGCGGCGCGCGCGGCCGTCTGGACAATCTATCCTCGAGTGCACGCACGGATATTCTCCAGCAGCAGCGCGATCAAGCAAGCGAACCATCCTCGATAGCCCGCGAATTGCGCGAGATCCTTGCCCTGTTGCAGGCTTGAGGGCAGGCGGCGATACCTGGTGCCATGTCGTTCGTGCAGACGTTTCAGCGCCTGACTCTGATAGTCTCTCCCGGGAAAATCCAATGCATGAAGAAGAGCTGATGCATGCCGCGCTGCACCTTGCACGCCAGGCCGAGGCAGCCGGGGAAGTGCCGGTGGGCGCGGTGGTGGTCAGGCAGGGCAGCATCATCGGGCGCGGTTTCAATGCGCCGATCTCGCGCCACGACCCTTCCGCGCATGCCGAGATGATGGCGCTGCGTGAGGCCGCGCAGCACCTCGGCAATTACCGTCTGGCCGATTGCGAACTGTTCGTCACGCTCGAGCCATGCCTGATGTGCGTTGGCGCCATATTCCATGCGCGCATCGCACGCGTGGTGTACGGCACCCCTGATCCCAAGACCGGCGCATGCGGCAGCGTGCTGGATCTGTTCGCGGATAAACGCCTGAACCACCATGCGCAAGTCAAGGGTGGCGTACTGGCGCAGGAATGCAGTGCATTGCTGAGCGATTTCTTCGCGCGGCGCAGGAACGAGCAGCGCTTGCTGCAGCCGCTGGCGGACTCATGAAGATCAACATCAATATTCTGCGACAGGAACTGCAACTACTGGACGACGCAGGCAATCTGTTGCGCCGTTATCCGGTTTCAACAGGTGCCAACGGCATGGGCGAGGAATACGGCAGTTTCTGCACGCCACGCGGCCGCCATGTGATCCGTGCCAGGATCGGCGAGGGACAGCCAACCGGCACGATCTTCGTTCGGCGCAGGCCGACCGGCGAGATCTATACCCCGCAACTCGGCGCCCAACATCCCGGCCGCGACTGGATACTGACGCGCATCCTGTGGCTGTCAGGTTGCGAACCCGGCTACAACAGGTTGGGAGTCTGCGACACCATGCGCCGCTATATCTACATCCACGGCACGCCGGAACAGACCGAGCTGGGCAAGCCGGGTTCCAGAGGGTGTGTGCGCATGCGCAATGCCGACCTGCTGGAATTGTTCGACCTGGTAACCGTCGGCACGCCGGTGGTGATCAGCGCGGCTTGAAGGGCCGGGCCGGGTGAACAGGGTGTTTCAATTTTTCATCGACAGGGCATGGTTGATCACATGGCGTCCCATGTGACGATCCGACTTTGCAATGTGGCCGCTGAACCAGTCAAAGAATAACAGCTGGCTGCGAAACGCGAAGTAGGGTAATTCGCAATCCTGCTGGTGCAGTTCCTCCTTGAGAGCAGTGAGGTTTTCTATGAACCGGTCATGCTCTTTCATATGGATGTCGAGGAATGGATAATCGTTGCGGTGCATCAGTTCCGTTTCTGAACTCAAACTTTCCTTGTTGCTGCTTTCAATCAACGAAAATATCTCGCGCATGGTATCGATGGTGCCGGCCGTTGTTGCTGAAATGAGAGAATTGACCAGGTCGAACAGGCGCTTGTGGGAACGGTCTATGGCTTCGATCCCGGTCTGGTACTCGGCATGCCATTCCATGTGCGTGTTCAATTCTCCGGTACAGGCGTGCTGGCCGGTCTTGATGAATTCATGGCAACGGTCCAGATAGATCTGGGCAGGAATATCCTGCGGCGTAGAATTGATGCAATCGTCAAGCAACTCGATCGCGCGCGGAATATCTCCAAGGTGGTAATACGCAATGGCTTGCTCGAATCTTGTCTTGGTAGCGCGCTTGCCATCCCTGATCTTGACCGGGTCGTTGTCAAATACTTCATATATCGACAAGGGTTGGGTTTTCCCCTTCACCCGGATGCGGTCCAGGAATCGAATGTCGTATCGGGATGGGTTGGACAGGTCATACAGGGTGTTCTGGCTGATCAGCAGCGGCGACTGGTAGGTTTTAGTGGCTTCTTCGATGCGCGCAGTCAGGTTGACGGCATCCCCGATCACGGTGCTTTCCATGCGGTCGTTGCCGCCTATCGTTCCTATCATGACGTAGCCGGTGTTGAGCCCGAACCCGATACCAATCGGCGCATAGCCGGCATTGGCGCGACCGGTATTATATTTGTCCAGTTTGTCCAGCATTTCCAGCGCGCCGTACAGTGCATCGTCTGCGCCGCGAGTGAACAGGGCCAGGATGGTGTCGCCGACGTATTTATCGATGATGCCGTGGTGACCGCCGATAACCGGCTGCATGATGCTCAGGTAGGAATTGAGGAAGTTGAAATTCTCCTGCGGTGTCATGGATTCGGACAGGGAGGTGAAATTCCGGATATCCGAAAACATGATCGTCAGCTTGCGTTCGATCTGGTCACCCAGCTTGACGTCATTGATGTTGTCGCGGTCGAGCAGCTTGAGCAACTGACGCGGGATCAGCCGTCCGAAGGATTCTTCGGTTTGCTGCAGCAAGGAAAGCGTTTGCTGGTAATCTGCGGTGGTCTTGTTGCTGAGCAGCTTCTCCTGTTCCAGTTTGTCCTTCAACGACTTGACCTGCGCCGTGCGCCGCATCAGCACCCATTCGGTGCGCGATGCCCTGGTGGCCATGGCCAGTATCGACGCGATCAGGATGCCGGTCAAAAAGGTGACCCACTGCAAACCCAGTTCGGTAAAGTAGATCGCAAACACCAGCAGGCCCACGACAAGGATCACCGCCATCGCAGTGATATAGGGCCGGACTCCACGAAAAAACTTGCGCGTACTCATCTCTCGCCTTTTGATCTCAACCGGCTTTGTCCGGTTTCAACCTGCATTATGTATCAATTGCAAATCTAATATATCAGGAGCCAGTCATTTCTGCTTTGTCCAGATACGCCAATACCTGCGCCGGGTGACTGACACTGCCTTGCGCGGGCCATCCGGACACTTCCCCGGGTGAGCCGATATAACCGTAGCTGGCGACAATTCCGGCCATGCCTGCAGCTTCCGCTGCCTGCATGTCGCGCAGGTCGTCGCCCAGGTAGATGCATGCTTGCGCAGGAACCTTCATGCTGCTGGCCGCGTGCAGCAAGGGCTGGGGATGGGGTTTGGCCTGCGCGCAAGTGTCGCCGCTGACCATGCAGGCGGCGCGCGCTGCGCAGCCAAGCGCCTGCATCAGCGGGACAGTGAACCGGTGCGGTTTATTGGTGACGATACCCCACGGCAGGCGGCGGCGTTCCAGTTCGTCGAGCAGTTCGGCCATGCCGGGAAACAATTCGGTATGCTCGCAGATGTGGGCCTCATAGTAGGCGAGGAACTCGGCGCGCAAGGTATTGAACTCGGGTGCCTCAGGACCGATGCCGAAACCCGCCTTGAGCAAGCCGATGGAACCATGCGAGGCTTGCGGTCGAATCACTTCCAGCGGCAGCGCTGTCAACTGGTGCTGCAAGCGCACATGATTGAGCGCAGCGCCCAGATCCGGCGCGGTATCTGCAAAGGTGCCGTCCAGGTCAAACAGAACGGCCTTAATCACGACGGCATGCGAGCAGGTAATTGACGCCGCTGTCGCGGCCCAGCGAATAGACCTTGCTGATCGGGTTATAACTCATGCCGGTGATATCGGTGACGTTCAGGCTTGCGTTGCGGCAGAATTGCGCCAGTTCGGATGGCTTGATGAACCTGGCGTAATCGTGCGTGCCACGCGGCAACAGCTTGAGCAGGTATTCCGCGCCGATCACGGCGAACAGATAGGATCTCGGGTTGCGGTTGAGGGTGGAGAAGAACACGTGGCCACCCGGTTTCACCAGTTGCGCGCAGGCGCGCACGATGCTGGACGGGTCGGGCACATGCTCCAGCATTTCCATGCAGGTGACGACATCGTAGCGTCCGGGTTCCTCGGCGGCCAGGCTTTCCACCGCGATATTGCGGTAGTTGACCTGTCTGCCGCTTTCCAGCAGATGCAGCTTTGCCACCTGCAACGGCTTGTCGCCGAGGTCTATGCCGGTGACATCGGCGCCCGCTGCAGCCATGCTTTCAGACAGGATGCCGCCGCCGCAGCCGACATCCAGCACGGTCTTGCCGGACAGAGGCGCGATGCGATCGATGTAATCCAGCCGCAGCGGATTGATATCGTGCAGCGGCTTGAATTCGCTGTTGGGATCCCACCAGCGGTGGGCCAGTTGGCTGAATTTTTCCAGTTCTGCCGGGTCGGCATTGGTCGTAGTGGTATGCATGAATGGAATATAGCAAAACGCGGATTGAGCCGCCAGTTATTGCGCCGCACATTTATGTGATGGTCGAAAAACTGCAAACTCGCAGGCTGGCGCTGAGCAACGCGAAGCCCGGCATGCTGAGCCTGGAATCCGGGTTCGTGCCTCACCCCAGCCTGCGCTGTGTCGATCAGTTTGATGCTTGATTCATGATTGACGCTATTTATCCAGCAGCACGATCTGTATATCCATCACGTTGGTGCCCGTTGGCCCGGTCTTGAAATGGCTGCGCATGCCCAGGGCGGCATCGAGCCGCGCAAAGAATGTGCAGGAGTCGTTTTGTTGCAGATGGCTCCACGGGTCGATTCCCGCCTGCCGCGACTGCTTCGCTGTCGTGCCATCAACCATCGCGCCCGCTGCATCGGTCAGGCCATCGCTGCCATCGGTGCCGGCTGACAGCAGCGACACGCCTTGTGCTCCTTCGATCTCCAGGGCAAAGGCCAGGGCGAACTCCTGGTTCCTGCCGCCTTTTCCGCTACCGTGCACGGCGACCGTGGTTTCGCCGCCGCAGAGCAGGCACCGCCGCTCGCCTGGCTGCATCGCGGCCAGTTCTTCGCGCGCGGCCTGAGCGAGCAACCTGGCCGCCTCACGCGCCTCGCCCTGAAGCCTGGCTGAAACAACCCTGGCGGCATAGCCGCTGCGACTGGCTGTTTCGACTGCTGCGGCGAGTGCCTGCTGGATGCCTGCGATGACCACGTTGCGGGTTCCTGACAGACAGGGATCATCTTCCCTGACGGTTTCCGGCACCCGTGCTTCGCAGCCCCGGCGCAAATATTCCACGACGCGCGACGGCAATTTTTCCCGCAGGCCATATTGCGCCACTACTGCCCACGCCTCGCCAAAGGTCGAATGATCCGGTGCGGTCGGCCCGGATGCGATCACGTCGAGCGGGTCGTCGATCACATCGGAAATGATCAGTGTCAGCATATGCGCGGGGTGAGCTGTCTGCGCCAGTCGTCCGCCCTTCACCGACGAGATATGCTTGCGTACACTATTCAGTTCGCTGATGGAGGCGCCTGCATCCAGCAGCAGCCGGGTGGTGTCCTGTTTGTCCAGCAGGCTGATGCCGTCTGCGGGGGAGGCCAGCAGCGCCGAGGCGCCGCCGGAAAGCAGGCAGATGACCAGCGATTTTTCATCGGCGTCACGCGCCATCTGCAAGATGCGCTGCGTGCCCGCGACGCCGGCTTCGTCGGGCACCGGGTGGGCTGCCTCCACCTGCTCGATGCTGGACAACGGCGCCGTGTGGCCATGCTTGACCACGATCAGGCCTGCGGCGATGTGCCTATCCAGCAACGATTCGATCGCCAGCGCCATGCGCGCGGTGGCCTTGCCTGCACCGACCACGATGATGCGATCATATGCGTCGAGACGGTAGTGTGCATCGGCAACCAGCAATTGCCGGTGCTCGATTCGTACTGCCTTGAGTACTGCGTGATATGCGTCGACCGCCGCCACGGCTGCCTTGAAAATGGCCGCCAGCTGTTGCCGCTGTGACGGCTCAGCGATGCGCTGGTCAGGCACCGGCGCCGGCCATCACCGCATGCACTGATCGCTGTCTTGTTGTATCGATGCCGTGCACAGCGTTGCAGACAATGGCGAGCCAGTCATTCAGTTCCATCATGAGGGCATCAGCCTGGCGGCATTGGATTTGAACACCATGAACAGCATCAACAATGCGCCGACCAGGATAGTGGCGGATGAGATCCCAAGCACAGGACCGATCTGTTCCTCGGGAACTACATTGCCGTAGAGCAGCAGCAGACCGGCAAACGTGACCAGGGCGCCGGCCTGGTGCAGGATGAATTGAACCCTGGCAATCGTTTGCCCAGGTTGTGTCAGCCACAGTTTGTGGATGATGCCGTAGCCCAGCGAAAGCGCGAACCCGATCAGGTTGATATGGGCATGTGTCGGGTGCTGGCTGTGATCTTTCGACGCTGCCATGTAGATACCCAGGCACATGCCGAATACCAGGTAACAAAGTGCCCACAGCAGATATTTCCTGTCATAACTCACGATATTCCTCCCCAGGTTGGTAAAGCATCGCTTGCCGAAAAGTCAAAATATTGCAGGGAGGGATTTCAGCTATTCCGAGTGGCCTTGTCAAGATTTTTCTGCGAGATCCATGGGGTCAGTTTCGATTGATCCTGAGCGCTTCTGATTTTCTATTTACGCCGTTGGCCATTGGTTCGAACCGCTTGTGCAATGGCGCCTGTTATGGGGTGTTGGAGCCGGTCATAAATATCAATCTGACTCCATAGATTCTCCGGACACGATATGCGCTACCTAGCGTTAAGGGTAACCTGCTGCGCCACCCCAACCTTGCCGCGTCAGCGCCGCCAACGTTTCCGCAGTCAGGTCAACCGGCTTGTCGGGAATTTCCTCTTTTGCCAATAAGTGAATAGGTGAGGAGCGTCCTCTTTAACACAAGTTCTCTTGCGCTACATGAATACCACGCCTGTCTGATTTTATCAGGCATCGGTTGACATATCATGCTCCTTGCTCGGCTATAAACTCAACCCGGTTTCTTCCATTTTTTTTCGCCTGGTACAAGGCCTTATCAGCTATTTCAATCAGATTTCGCGGAAAAGTTTCCTTGGCCGGAATTAATAATGCGACCCCCAAGCTCAGCGTTACGTGATCCGAAATCTCTGAAGCGGCATTGGGAATATTTTGTGACTCAATATTAGCCCTTATCTTCTCGGCGATTCGTATTGCGGACGTTTCCGATGTGCCAGGAAGAATCGCTGCGAACTCTTCACCACCATACCGTACAACAAAATCCGATGTGCGTTCGAGGGAATGCGTAAGTGTCTGTGCAACTTTTTTGAGACATTCGTCGCCGGTTGGATGGCCATAGAAATCATTGAATCCTTTAAAGTGGTCAATGTCCATCATAATCAGACCAACAGGTTCTCCAGTACGCTGTGCACGCCGCCACTCCTTGTTGATAACATCATCAAATTGCCGCCGATTGGGAATTTCCGTCAATGCGTCAATCCCTGCAAGACGTTCCGCATTTCGAACGTCCTTTTCTTTCGCTTCGGTCAGGGTCATGAGCCACAAACTGGAAAATTGATAGCCCAGCACTGCGACGACAATCACGGTTAAACACAGGATCCAGTAGACCGCCTGGCTGGAGTGCAAGGTGATGGCAAAGGCTTTGGTTATGGCGTTGTAATCTTTTGTGCTTATGGCCTCATGGTAGAGCTTCCGGGTGAGATTGAAGGCCAGGAAGGTAAAAAGAAAAACACTGCCGATGATGACGCTCGATAGGGCGAGAATTTTGGCCCTGGACAATTCGCGCGGTTGCGGAATCCAGATCTTGTCGCGTTTCCACGATTCGACGGTCGGAACGATGGCCAGGAGGATGGGGCCGACGATAAAGACCTTCTGGATGAACCCGCCCAACCACCAGCCTTGCCAGAGCGAGAAAACATCCAGGGTATCCAGTTTGTAGGTGTAGCTCCAGATAAATATCCCGGCAGAGGAGGCGATGGAACTGAAAAAACTTACGAGAACGAAAAACAGGATGGCCCCGTAATCTCGTAAAGAGATCTGGATCGGCAAGGCACGATAGACAATGGCAAATATCCCAAGGCCAACTGGGTTGGCAAAGGCAAAGAGCAAGGCCCATTTGGTGGGCATGCCGACATGGAGCGACAGAATCAGGGTGGAGAGATAGGCCGGGATGGCCCCCCACACATATCCGAAGAGCATGACCAGGATCAAACATATCGGCAACGGCGGGTAGAGGGAAAGTGTGTTGTCCAAACCTCCCAGAGTTATGGGGAGGCTGTACCATTTGTATTGAACTGATGCCAGACCCAGGAAGATGCAGACGACGCAGGTGGTGAGCCAGGCAACGAAGAGGCCGATCTTTTCTCCCGACTTTCCCTGTTTGAGGAGCAGAGAAAAATCGATCGGGCGATAGACCCCGATGGCATTAAGGGAGAGAGTGAACAATTTAAAAACTCAACTTTCGTAAACCAGGTAACTGCCAAATATGTTGCAATGTATTAATCATTTCTACTTTTAACGTGGAGCTAAGGGGCGCGCCGCTTTTGGCGCGTCCCGCTTGAGCGAAGGGTTAGGTCTTGGGCGTCAACATAAGAATCAAGAAGCCGACGAATCATGCGCTGATACTGGGTGTGATGTTTGGAAGCCTCAGTCTTGAAAAATTCGATACTCTTTTTGCTCAGGGCCAGAGTGACCTTTACACCTTCCTCACGAAAAGCCAACTCGCTGGGAGAGGGAAGAAAGTCTGTAACTACCTGGGTCTTGCCAAGGGGTTCATCCGTGTATTTTATTTTAGTTGCGGCATAACGCTGGCCTGCGCCAGCATTAGCCTTCTCTGAAACTCCACTACGTTGCGTTTTCGCGCTCATAAATTGCCTTTCCTTTGCGCCAATAGCCAGCGCCGATAATTCGAATAACAGAGGCACGATATGTAAATCGCACCGTAAGAACACCGCCATCAACCTCCCCGAAGCAATAGAACCGTTCTTCGGTCTGACTGTGCGTGGTGTCCGTGGCAATCACGCGCTTTGGATCGGCGAAAGCATACTGGGCGCGGGAAAATGAAACGCCGTGTTTCTGCTGATTTTCGGCATCCTTATCGGTGTCCCAATCAAAACGAGTACTTGCCATAGGCAAAGACTAACACTAAGCCATATAAAAAGCCATACGTTGGTATGGTGACCCTAACGCCGCAGTTCAGCCGCGCCGGAGTGCCACAAGGGCACGGAGGGAGCCCCGAAGCGCGCAGCGATTTGTGGCGTCGGTTGCAACTGCTTGTTAGGTTGCATCTTTCAAGAACGTCTCAGCGGGCGTCCCCTGGTGGAAAAGCAGGCGCCAGCCAGTCTGCGTAAGTTGCCATAGCGAGGACCGATTCGTGTGGTGATCGAGCTTGCCCTCCGGGGTGACGTGCGCGGACTTGTAGGTCAGCAGGGCCAACAAGTCAGATAGCGGAACCACGCGGAAGTCTTGCGCCCACACTTCATAAGCTTGGGGTTGGTCAGTGAATTCGGCGAGCACCTCGGCTCTCTCATAGATGTGACCGGATCGTCCAAATTCGCGAAATTCAGGATGAAGAAGCCGATCGAGCTCATCGCGATTGCTCCTCACCTCCGGCCGATGAAGCGCCACCTCAAGCGACTGCAGCGTTTCCAGCAACAGCACGCCTTCCATTGCAACCTAACGTGGAGTTGAGGTGCTGTGCTGCTTTAGCGCAGTCACCTCGAACGTAGGGTTAGGCCCTTGCTCGCCAAATGGCAGGGGCTCTACTGCCATGAAATACTGCGAGGACAATGATGCGATGTTTTTCTGCGCGAAAATAAACGCTGTACGGGAAGCGATTTGCAACGATGCGCCGAACGTCCTCGCGAATAATGGCAAACTGTAGAGGGTGATTAGATGCCAGCGATACACAACGGTCAATCTCAGCCATGAACTCAAGAGCAAGACCAACTCGCTTGGTTTCATACCACGCACTTGCTTCGATGAACTCTGCACTGGCGGCACGATGAAAAGTAACGGGCAGACTCATTGCCTGATTTTGGCAAGAGCAGCAGCCTTTACTTCACTCCAGGGAACTACATCATCGGGGTTGGCAAGGTGGTCTGCGAGGCGGCGGTCAAGTTCCGTTTTCTGTGCTTCGGTCAACGATGGCGCGGCACCACTGCTAACGATGCCATCCCAGATGGCTTCAACCAGTTCGATTTGCTCGTCAATGTCGAGCACACGAGCTTGCTGCAAGAGTTGAGTGTTCATGATCTGGACTCCATTCAGTAACAATGGGGCAATTCTAGCGTTCATCCCCCCCTATGTCGAACGTATGCCTAACGTTTGAATTCAGGGGCGCGACGCAGCTTTATCGCGACGCGTCCCTTGGACTGATGGGTTAGGTAACATCGCGGAGAATTGGTGTGAGTTGGGATGCACGGACCTTCCAGCCAATTTCAGATTTTTTCCAAATGTGGGAATACCGGTATCGCCCACCGAACTCAAAAGAGCCAATCTTGCCTTCTAAATTCATTATGCCGATTTCAATCGCCGTTCCATCAAGAATAGAAACTGAAATATCGGAAATTGAAAGCTTGTAAAGATTGAAATCTGATCGCCGATATCGACTGACGGAGATTTCCTTGTCTATCAGCATTCCTGAAGGATCAATTCCGACATAATCATCACAAATAAGTAATTCCAGGGCAGCAGCGTTTTTGCGGAGCTCGATTTCGACGATTTGTTTACTCAGCGAGATGATTTCGGCTTCAGAATTTTTCATTACTCTGTTCCTTCGTAAAGCTTGGTGGCCTAACTTGGAATTAACCGGCTCCGCGCTTTTGCGGAGTCCGGGTTGAATGTCGGGTTAGAGCGCTTAGGAGTCACTCGCATCACTGATTGCTTTCTTGGATACCACCTTAAAAATTTCAGCAATTTTATCGTGAGAATCAACAAACCAAGTTGTCACGCCAAGACTCTTCATGTCAATTTCAATCAATTTACGCAGGCGTTTGTATTCCTCACGGTCTGCTTTGCTGCATCCAATAGTTGGGTCGCGAAAGACAGCGAAATGCTGATTTGAGAACCCCCGTTTCTTGCAATATCAATGAGCCGCCTAAGGTTCGGGTCTTGCATAGAAAGCCCAACAAATAGTACCGACTTACTCGTCAGAAGGGAAAGTTGAGCAATATTTGCCCAAGAGTACGGATCGGAATATAGGTTGTGGTAATCATCTTCTGAAAAGATAATTTTCGCTGCGTCAAGTTCTCCATCGCGATAGAGTCGCGGCAAGATACCGTGAAGATGGTAAACCGTGATTCCGTCGTGTGTCGAACGGAATGGCTCATCTGGCGTTGCAATAACACAATCAGTTCCGTCGGTGAGCAATGCTTCAGCGAGTAGATCATCGAAGTTGAAATTACAGATTTGTCGTATGCCTGAACGGGCAATCGCCCTGATGCAACGTGAAAGCTCAACATTGTCTTGATACAACGCATCGTGGACTATCCGGTTGAAGTTGGCTCCAGCCTTTTGTCGCGCGTACCTTGCTGCGAGAATGTTTTTGTCTTTCAGCAAGAGTGCGGCTAGTTCGGGTTGATTTTTCCATGTTGTAGAGAGGACTCGCGAAATCAACTCGCGCCAACTAGGCAAGCCGCAACCCATGGACACACCCGCACCCACAAAAAGCGCAAGTCCCCCGTCCTCATTGAGTGCTTTTACAACATGCCAGAGTGAGGGGCGTTTCATAGCGCTCTAACGTGGAATTAACCGGCTCCGCGCTTTTGCGGAGTCCGGGTTGAATGTCGGGTTAGACTGGACGGTGATTCAACAAGCCGCCCGGACACAAACTTGTGAAGTACACTGGCAATCAATGTCTGGTATGGCATACCTTCTTCGAGTGCACGAGCTTGAATATCCATCAGGTCGGGCGCGGACAGGCGGATGTTGACCCGCTTTTCCTTGAGAAAAGTAGCTGTGGCGGCGGCTTTGAATTTTGCCAATTTTGCTTTCGACGGAGAGGTGGACTTGAGCTCACCCTTTTCGTAGGCATCCAAAATCTCTTTCTCAAATGCATCAAGTTTTTTCATCAGGGTTGCTCCTCAGCAAGTAATCACGGGTGGCCTTCCTGCTTGGAATCACTGTTTTCAGAAAATAGTGATCCGGCTCTTCAACGTAAGGCACCAAGTAAACATAGTTATCAAACGCCACGACAAGAACGGACTGGTTTGGATATTTCCCCGTATTCGGGTGGCGTAATTCATCCAGTAAACCATCTGCCTCAATCGCAAGCGCGATCACCTCAAACGAAATGCCACGCTCAACTTTCAGCGCCTCATTTTTGTCAGGATTCCAGCGAAATGGTTTCATGCGACAAGTTTACCGCGATGTGTGCCTATTGTCACCTATTGGTGTGAGAGGTCTAACGTGGAGCTAACCGGTGCGCGCTTCTTTTCGCGCGTCCGTGTTGAGCGCAGGGTTAGGGCTTGGAGTACACATGGTGCCCGCTACGGCTTGGCAACCAAGGGAAAGATGCCTCATTCGATCTGCTTTTTTGAGAGCCCTTGATTCATCGCTAACTCAATCTGTGGCTCCAAACAGAACTTGGCTTCCCCGTCAGTATGCGTTACATGAATGTGCATGCGTGGCTCTTCGCGTGAAAAGAAGAAGAATCGAAACGCACCTTGACGGAATACAGTGGGAGCCATGTTCAAATCATATCAGCTTTGGAACTGGGAAGTCTTGTAAGCCTCAACAAGGGCGGCAAGGGCGTGGTCAGCCCGCTGGATCGATAACCGTCAGCGCCTGTTGCATCAAGCCTGCGGCTCTGTTACGTTGCGTTTCACTTGCACAGGACTGAATTCCCAACATGATAAAACTAGGGTTGAACATCGACCATGTCGCCACCTTGCGCCAGACGCGCAAGGCACGCTATCCCAACCTGGTACGCGCCGCGCTGATCTGCGAAGAAGCGGGGGCGGACGCGATCACGCTGCATCTGCGCGAGGATCGCCGCCACATCCAGGATGCGGATGTGGAGGTCCTGCGTGGCATGCTGCAGACACGCATGAACCTGGAATGCGCGGTGACCGACGAGATGATAGACAACGCGCTGCGCATCAGGCCGCACGATATCTGCCTGGTGCCGGAGCGGCGCGAGGAACTGACCACCGAGGGCGGGCTGGATGTGGTGCGCCATTTCGATGCGGTGCAGCAGGCGACGGAGCGTTGCCTTGAGGCGGGTATCCGTGTGTCTTTGTTCATTGATGCTGACCGGGATCAACTGGATGCGGCGAAAGCCGTCGGCGCTCCGGTGGTTGAGATCCACACCGGAAAATACGCCGATGCGGACAGCGTGCCGGCGCAACAGCATGAGTTGGATCGCATCCGGCAGGCGGTTGCGCTCGGCCACGGACTCGGCTTGCAGGTGAACGCAGGGCACGGCCTCAACTACCACAACGTGCGGCCGATAGTCGCCATTCCGCATGTCGCCGAACTCAACATCGGCCATGCCATCGTTGCCGAGGCCTTGTTCATCGGGCTGGAGCAGGCGGTCAGGAACATGAAGATGCTGCTATCCGGTCCCGGTTCCAATTGAGTTTCATGATCGTTGAGGGAGGAAGGTAATGGGTACCGGCCCGGTCATGCTGGATATCGCGGGAACGACCCTGACCCCGGAAGACGAGGTGCGGTTGCGCCATCCGCTGGTCGGCGGGGTGATTTTGTTCACCCGCAACTATCAATCGCCGCGCCAGCTTACCGAGTTGACCGCTGCCATCCATGCGCTTAACAGCCCGCCGCTGCTGATCGCGGTTGATCATGAGGGCGGCCGGGTGCAGCGATTCCGGGACGGCTTTTCGCGCATTCCGGCTATGCGCGAGCTGGGCAGGATCTGGGATGAGCATCCGAAGCGCGCGCGTCATCTGGCGCAGCAGGCGGGATATGTGCTGGCGTCCGAACTGCGCGCGTGCGGCGTGGATTTCAGTTTTACGCCAGTGCTCGACGTGGACTACGGGAGCAGTTCGGTGATCGGCGACCGCGCTTTCCACTCCGATCCCGAGGTCATCACCGAACTGGCGCACGGTCTGTTGCAGGGCATGCGCCAGGGCGGCATGCACACGGTGGGCAAGCATTTCCCCGGTCATGGTTTTGTCAGCGCCGATTCGCACCTGGCGATCCCGGTGGACGAGCGCAGCTATACCGACATCGAATTGTGTGACCTGATCCCGTTCCGCCGCATGGTGAATTTCGGCCTGACTGCGGTGATGCCGGCGCACGTGATCTACCCGAAGGTGGACAAGCACCCGGCAGGATTTTCCGAGGTCTGGCTGAAACGGGTGCTGCGCGGGGAACTGGGTTTCGAGGGTTGCATCTTCAGCGATGATCTCAGCATGGAAGCAGCGACCGTCGCCGGCGGCATCGTGCAGCGAGCTGAAGCCGCGCTGAATGCCGGTTGCGACATGGTGCTGGTGTGCAACCGGCCCGACCTGGCTGACGAACTGCTGGCCGGGCTGCACTGGGACTTGCGCGCGGCCAGCCGCGCGCGCCTGGCGCAGATGCGCGGTCACACCCATCCGCACACCCTGGTGCAATTGCACGAGCAGCCGGAATTCGTCAAGGCCGTGCATGAGGTCGCCTCCATCGGAGCGGAAAGCGGCGAACTGCCGCTGGCGTAGCCGGATTTTGCCATTTGGCCGGCTGCTTGAGATAATCCCGGCATTGATATTCCTGGTGCAAGTCTAATGAGTGAATTGCAAATCAGCCTGCTGATCATCGGTGCCGTGGTGGTGGTGGTGATGTATGTCTACGGCTGGTGGCAGCAGCGGCGTTACCGGAAAAAATTCGGCGCGACATTCAATGCCGGGCGCAAGGATGCCTTGTACAGCGCGGCAAAGGAAACCCCGCCCGTGGCGGAGGAAGATGCCGCCGAAATCGATTTTTCGGAACCGTCCGTATCCCGCGAGGCGTCTGCCGCAACCGAGCCGGAAGAAGTGTGCGAACTGGACATGACGATCAATTTTGTCTCGGTGCTGACTCTTGCTGAACCAGTGGCAGCCGAGGTGCTGCAGCCGCTGTGGCAGCGGCGTTTCGATTTCGGCAAGCTGGTGAGTGCCTGTGGCTTGAAAGATGAAGGCGCGATATGGGAAAAACTGTCGCCGGAGAGCAATGCATCCTATGCGGCTTTCAAACTCGGGTTGCAATTGGCGGACCGCGCCGGTCCGGTCAGCGAAGTGCATCTGAGCGACTTCCAGAACCTGGTCAGGGAGATCGCCCAGAAACTGGAGGTGGCAGCGGAATTGCCGAATGTTGCGGCGATCGTTGCGCGCGCCACGCAACTGGACAGTTTCTGTGCCGAGGTAGACCAGATGATAGGGCTCAATATCCTGCCCGGCGGAGACCGTAAGTTTGCCGGCAGCGAGGTCGAGCAGGTGGCGGACCGATATGACATGATCCTGCAGGCGGATGGATCGTTCCACTTGGAGGACGCGCACGGGAATGGCGTGTTCACCCTGAGCAGTTTTGACGGCACTCCGTTTCAATCCGATAGCATGGACAAGATGCGCGTCAGCGGCCTGACCCTGCTGCTGGATGTGCCGCGCGCAGAGCATCCGGCTCGCCGTTTTGACGAGATGGCGGTGCTGGCACGCAAGATCGCGATGGACCTGCGCGCTGCCGTGATGGATGATCACCGCGTCGCGCTGGGCGAGCCCGGCATCGCGCAGATTCGCGAACTCGTCGGTGGTATAGAAAGCCGCATGCTCGACAACAAGGTCGTGCCGGGCAGCGTGCAGGCGCGCAGACTGTTTTCCTAGATGGCGGATGTGGCACAACGCATCGCAACCCTGCGAGCGGAGATCGAGAAGCACAACTACCAGTACTATGTGCTGGACGCGCCGCTGGTTCCCGACGCGGAATATGACCGCCTGTTCCGCGAATTGCAGCAACTGGAAACGCAACATCCCGACCTTAAATCTGCAGACTCACCCACACAGCGCGTAGGCGGCAAGATTCTGGATGCCTTTGCGCCGGTGCGCCATGCGGTGCCGATGCTGTCGATCCGTACCGAGACCGATATCAGCGATGCCGGCGCGATCGCCTTCGATGCGCGGGTGCGGCGCGAGTTGGACGCACCCGATGCCGTCATCGAGTACGCCTGCGAGTTGAAGTTCGACGGTCTGGCGATCAACCTGCGCTACGAACATGGCGTGCTGGTGCAGGCCGCGACGCGCGGCGACGGCGAGACCGGCGAGGACGTGACGCAGAACATCCGCACCATCCATGTCATTCCGCTGCACCTGCGCGACTGCACAGCCAAGGTGCTGGAAGTGCGCGGCGAGGTGTACATGAGCCGCAAGGATTTCGAACACTATAACGAAAAGCAGCGTACACAGGGCTTGCCCACGCTGGTGAATCCGCGCAACGGCGCAGCCGGCAGCATCCGCCAGCTCGATCCGGCGCTGGCCGCGCGGCGGCCGTTGTCATTCTTCGCCTACGGCCTGGGCGAAACGTCAGGGCTGGGAATCGCCCATGACGCACAGTGCGGTACTGGATGCACTGGACAAGATTGGCGTGCCGGTTTGCGCTGAGCGGGCAGTAGTGCAAGGAGCGCAGGGCCTGGTCGAGTTCCATCGCCGCATCGCGGTCATGCGCGACAGCCTGCCGTTCGACATCGACGGCGTGGTCTACAAGGTCAACAGCCTGGCTTTGCAGGCGCAACTCGGCTTTGTCACGCGCGAGCCGCGCTGGGCGGTGGCGCACAAATATCCGGCGGAAGAACAGATGACGGTCGTGCACGACATCGACATCCAGGTCGGGCGCACCGGCAAGCTGACGCCGGTGGCCAAGCTGGAGCCGGTGTTCGTCGGCGGCACCACGGTTTCCAATGCCACGCTGCATAACGAGGACGAGACGCGGCGCAAGGATGTGCGCATCGGCGATACGGTGATCGTGCGCCGCGCCGGCGATGTGATACCGGAAGTGGTCGGCGTGGTGCTGGACCGGCGGCCCGCAACAGTGGGCGAGCCGTTCGATTTGTTCAAACGCCTGGCAGGCAAATGCCCGGTCTGCGGCAGCACCATCGTGCGCGAGGAAGGCGAGGCCGACTGGCGTTGCAGCGGCGGCCTGTTCTGTCCGGCGCAGCGCAAGCAGGCCTTGCTGCATTTTGCCAGCCGCCGCGCGCTGGACATCGAGGGGCTGGGCGACAAGCTGGTCGATCAGTTGGTGGACAGCGGCATCGTTGGCACGCCTGCTGACCTGTATGACAAACACAAGCTGAACCTTGAGGCACTGGCTGGCCTGGAGCGTATGGGCGAGAAGTCGGCCAATAATCTGATCGAGGCGATCGAACGCAGCAGGCAGACCACGCTGCCGCGTTTCATCTACGCGCTGGGCATCCGCAATGTGGGCGAGGCGACGGCAAAGGATCTGGCACTTCATTTTGGGTCGCTGGACCGCTTGATGGTCGCGGACGAGCAGCGTTTGCAGCTGGTGCCGGATGTAGGGCCGATCGTGGCGCAAAGCATCGTCGCGTTCTTCGGTGAAAAACATAACGCCGATGTGATAGATCAGCTACGTGCCGAAAAGATACATTGGGCCGAACATGACGGCACAAGCATCAGGGAGCTGCCATTAAGCGGGAAGACGTTTGTGTTGACTGGTACACTTCCTTCCATGAGCCGCGAACAAGCGAAAGCTGCGCTCGAAGCGCTGGGAGCAAAGGTTGCCGGCAGTGTGTCGAAGAAAACCGATTATGTGGTGGCGGGCGCGGAAGCGGGCAGCAAGCTGGACAAGGCGCGGGAATTGAATATATCGATCCTGGATGAACAGGGATTGCTGGAGATACTGGGCAGGTCGGGTTAGTGAAGCGTACCGACGCTTGATAAAATACGGGCGCATCAACCTTCCCTTGCCAATTGTTGGGTTACGCTGCGCTAATCCAACCTACACAGGAGGATAAAGTAAATGAAAAAGATAACCAAGGCAGTCTTCCCGGTCGCCGGCATGGGCAGCCGTTTTTTGCCCGCGACCAAGGCCAGTCCCAAGGAGATGATGCCGGTGGTGGACAAGCCGCTGATCCAGTATGCGGTGGAAGAGGCGGTGGCGGCAGGCATTACCGACATGGTGTTCATCACCGGGCGCAACAAGCGCGCGATTGAGGATCATTTCGATACGGCCTACGAGGTGGAGGCGGAGCTGGCTGCGCGCGGCAAGGACGAATTGCTGCGTCTCGTGCAGGGCGTGATCCCGAGACATGTGAACTGCATCTACATCCGCCAGCCGGAGGCGCTGGGCCTGGGCCATGCGGTACTTTGCGCGCAGCCGGTGGTGCAGGATGAGCCGTTCGCGGTGATCCTGGCCGACGACCTGATCGATGGCGATCCGCCGGTGATCAAGCAGATGGTGTCGGTATTCGAGCGCCTTCAGTGTTCGGTGCTTGGGGTGCAGGAAGTGCCGCACGCACAGACCGGGTCATATGGCATCGTCAGTAGCACGAATCTCGAACCCGGCGTGGAGAAGGTCAACGGCATGGTGGAGAAACCCAGGCCGGAAGATGCGCCTTCCGACCTGGCCGTGGTCGGGCGCTATATCCTGACGCCACGCATCTTCCATCACCTGGTCAGCGTGCAGGCGGGGGCGGGTGGCGAGATCCAGCTGACCGATGGCATCGCCGCGCTGATGCAGGAAGAACAGTTGCTGGCTTACCGCTTTACCGGCACGCGTTACGATTGCGGTTCCAAGCTCGGTTACCTGCAGGCGCAGGTGGCTTTCGGTTTGCAGCGCGATGACTTGCGCGACGAGTTTGCGGCTTACCTTGCATCAGTGCGCTGATGCTGTCCCGGCAACAGGCGCATGACATTTTGCAGGAGGCGGAGCTGATCGTCTCCGCCACCGAAGTGCGCCTCGCGGTCGAGCGTGTGGCAGCGGAGATCAGCGCGCGTCTGGCCGACCAGCATCCGCTGGTGCTGTCGGTGATGGGCGGGGCAGTGGTGTTCACCGGGCAGCTGTTGCCGTTGCTGGACTTCCCGCTCGACTTCGATTACGTGCATGTGTCGCGCTATGGCAACGAACAACAGGGCGGCAAGGTGCAGTGGAAGGTTTCGCCGCGCGAGAATGTGGCCGACCGCGTCGTGCTGGTGGTGGATGACATACTGGACGAAGGCGAGACGCTGGCGGCGATCAGGCAGCGCGTGCTGGAGCTTGGTGCTGCCGCCTTTCACAGCGCGGTATTCGCCGACAAGCGCATTGCCAAGCCCAAGCCAGCGCAAGCCGATTTTGTCGGCATGGAGTTGCCCGACCGCTTCGTATTCGGTTTCGGTATGGACGTACATGGCGCATGGCGCAATTTGCCCGCGATCTATGCAGTCAAGGAATAGCTTGCCTGCTTCGATCCGGTGGCGCGCGATCCAGGGCGCGGGTGTAAGCTGATGGATAACACGATTTCGGGGTAAATCATGCTGGCAATCATAGGCGGGACCGGACTGGCAAAACTGGCCAATCTGCAAATCACCCACCGGCAGGTGATGCGCACGCCCTACGGCGAACCGTCGGGCGCGCTGACTTTCGGCACCATCAAGCAAAACGAGGTGGTATTTCTGGCGCGCCACGGCTACGGCCATACCATTCCGCCGCATGAGGTGAATTACCGCGCCAATTTGTGGGCGTTGCAGGAACTGGAAGTGGTCAATGTGGTGGCGGTCGCGTCGGTGGGTGGCATCCGCGCAGACCTGGTGCCGGGTGTCATCGTGGTGCCCAGCCAGATCATCGATTACACGTATGGTCGCGCCTTTACCTATTTCGATGGCCGCGAACGTCCGCTGACGCATATCGATTTTACCCACCCCTATGACCGGAGCATGCGTCGGCAGATCCTCGATGCCGCGCACCGGGCCGGAGACACTTTTCTCGATGGCGGTGTGTATGCCGCCACACAGGGGCCGCGTCTGGAAACGGCCGCCGAAGTGAATCGCCTGGAGCGGGATGGCGCGGACATGGTGGGCATGACCGGCATGCCCGAGGCCTCCCTGGCGAAGGAACTGGGTTTGAACTATGCGACTATCGCAGTGGTGGTGAACCATGCGGCAGGGCGCGGCGATAGTGTTGAGGGCATCCGCATGGAGCGCATCAGCAGCGTGGCCGAACCGGCCATGGTAAGAGTGCGAGCCGTGCTCGAATGCCTGGCCGAATGCGAAGATGTATGACGGCACCCTCACCATGGCATTAGGGAGATTTCCATGAACAGGGAAGTGCTGAAGATGGGTGACCCGCGCTTGCTGCGCCGCGCGCAGGAACTGCGCAGTTTAGATACCCCGGCGTTGCATGAGTTGATCGCCGACATGCGCGATACCATGCAGGCGCTGGATGGAGCCGGCCTGGCCGCGCCGCAGATCGGGGAGGATCTGCGGCTGGTGATCTTCGGCGTCAAGCACAACCCGCGCTATCCTGATGCAGAGGAGGTGCCTGACACGGTGTTGATCAATCCGGTGATCACCCCGCTGGGCAACGAGATGGAAGAAGACTGGGAAGGATGCCTGAGCGTGCCGGGTATGCGCGGCCTGGTGCCCAGGTACAAGTCAGTGCGCTATCAGGGATACGATGAATCCGGCGCATTGATCGACCGCACCGTGAGCGGTTTCCATGCGCGCGTGGTGCAGCACGAGTGCGATCACCTGGATGGCATCCTGTATCCGATGCGTATTCGCGACCTGGCCAACTTTGGTTTTACCGACGTGCTGTTTCCGGAAGGCGCGCCGCAGGAAGATGAGTAGTTACCAGCTAGTCTGCGGCGAGGGAATTCTGGCTTGAATAGAAAAGATCCACGATAGTCATGCGTTCCTTGCTGGACAGCTTCAACTTGATCTCGTTGTAGAGCAATTCGGCACTGTGCCTGTCATTATTGGCGAGTGCGATCTCGATGATCGTCCTGCCATCCTTGTCGCGCACCCGAAAATCTGCCCCATGGCGGATCAGGGTTTGCGCGATGTCGAAATAGCCTCTTCTGGCGGCGACCAGGAGTGGTACCAGGCCGTCAAGCGAAAAATTGACATCCACCTGTTGGTCCAGCATGCGGTCCAGCGTGAAAGCATCTCCCTTGCTGACGGTGATCAGCAGGGCCAGCCGGGTCGCCTGCGCGTCGATCTTGTTTGCCGGTAATGGCAGGTCGTCGGCATCTGCCTTGATGCTGCCGATGCCAGAGGGCAATAATTTGAATGCCTTGCTCAGCAGAGTGAGTGCGACGATTGCTGCCAGCGAGATCGTCATCACCATCGGCCTGATGCCGGCACTCTCGGCCAGCGCTTCGGGCAGGTTGGCGCCGATGGCCAGGATGATGATGGACAGGGATAGCAACGCCCGCAGGTGCTTTAGCAGGGCGATCAGCACCGCCAGGGTGAGCGCGATCAGCAGCAGCCTTTTGTCGATCAATGACCCGGTCAGCTGGTTGGGCAGGTTCGCCATGAAGCTCATCAAAGAAACGATCACCAGTATCGCAATTTCGCTATGTCTGGGTTGAGCAGTCATGTTCCCTCCCGGTTAGTCAGTTTGATGGCTTGATGAAGCGTCCGCCGCCATCATAGTTCTCGCCTGAATGGGGTCAATTCGGCCTGTCGGAAGCGATTGGCCGGAGGAGCGTTCGTCGGTACCGGACCGAGCCGATGAGCGGCGCAGACGGCGATTTACAGGCATTTTGTTTTGGCGCGAGCGGGCCCGACGTGTTAAAATATCAGGCTGATTTATCCGTAATAATTAAACATTAAGGCGTTGCCATAGATGGAACAATTCGCAAAAGAAACCCTGCCGGTCAGCCTCGAAGAGGAGATGCGCAGCTCCTATCTCGAATACGCAATGAGCGTGATCGTCGGGCGGGCCTTGCCCGATGTGCGCGACGGCCTGAAACCGGTGCATCGGCGCGTGCTGTTTGCGATGCACGAGCTGTCCAACGACTGGAATCGGGCCTACAAGAAGTCGGCGCGTATCGTCGGCGACGTGATCGGTAAATACCACCCGCACGGCGATACCGCGGTGTACGACACCATCGTGCGCATGGCGCAGGATTTTTCGCTGCGCTACATGCTGGTGGACGGACAGGGCAACTTCGGTTCGGTGGACGGCGACAACGCGGCGGCGATGCGTTACACCGAGATCCGCATGGCGCAGTATCGCGCACGAGTTGCTGGCCGACCTGGACAAGGAAACCGTCGATTTCGGCCCGAACTACGACGGCTCCGAGCACGAGCCGCTGGTGTTGCCGGCGCGCTTCCCCAACCTGCTGGTGAACGGTTCTTCCGGTATCGCGGTGGGCATGGCGACCAACATCCCGCCGCACAACATGACCGAGGTGGTGGATGCCTGCCTGGCGCTGCTGAAGAACCCGGACATGGATATCGAGCAGCTGATCGAGATCATCCCGGCGCCGGATTTTCCCACCGCCGGCTTCATCTACGGCCTGGCCGGCGTCAAGGAAGGCTACCGCACCGGGCGCGGCCGCGTGGTGATGCGCGCGCGCACCCATTTCGAGGACATCGGCAAGGGCGAGCGCCAGGCCATCATCATCGACGAGCTGCCCTACCAGGTGAACAAGGCCAACCTGCTGATGAAGATCGGCGAGACTGGTGCGCGAGAAGAAGCTCGAAGGCATCTCCGAGATCCGCGACGAGTCGGACAAGTCCGGCATGCGCGCGGTGATCGAGCTGAAGCGCGGCGAAATGCCGAAGTGATCCTCAACCAGCTGTACAAGCAGACGCAGCTGCAGGACAGCTTCGGCATGAACATGGTGGCGCATCGCTCGACGGCCAGCCCAGGCTGCTCAACCTGAAGCAGATTCCTCGACGCCTTCCTGCGCCATCGCCGCGAAGTGGTGACGCGCCGCACCGTGTTCGAACTGCGCAAGGCGCGCGACCGCGGCCATATCCTGGAAGGCCTGGCGGTGGCGCTGTCCAACGTGGACGAGATCATCGCGCTGATCAAGGCTGCGCCGACGCCGGCCGATGCCAAGCGCGAATTGATGGCGCGCAGCTGGCGTTCGTCGCTGGTGGAGGACATGCTGAGCCGCGTCAGCGACGCTTCGCGTCCGGATGGCCTGCTGCCCGAATTCGGCCTGGTGGGCACGGCAAGAAGCGCGGCTACAATCTGTCCGATGCGCAGGCGCAGGCGATCCTGGAACTGCGCCTGCAGCGCCTGACCGGGCTGGAGCAGGACAAGATCGTCGGCGAATACCGCGAGGTGATGGACAAGATCACCGACCTGCTCGACATCCTGGCCAAGCCGGAGCGCGTGACCGCAGATCATCGGCGACGAACTGGTCGCGATCAAGTCACAGTTCGGCGACAAGCGCCGCAGCGAGATCATCACGCACACGCAGGACATGAGCATGGAAGACCTGATCGCGCCGGAGGACGTGGTGGTCACGCTGTCGCACGGCGGCTACATGAAGGCGCAGAAGCTGGACGAATACCGCGCGCAGAAACGCGGCGGACGCGGCAAGCAGGCCGCCAGCGACCAAGGAAGACGATTTCATCGACAACCTGTTCATCGCCAACACGCACGACTACATCCTGTGCTTCTCCAGCCGCGGCCGCGTGTACTGGATCAAGGTCTACGACGTGCCGCAGGGCAGCCGCATCGCGCGCGGCAAGCCCATCGTCAACCTGTTGCCGCTGGAAGAAGGCGAGAAGATCAACGCCATCCTGCCGGTCAAGGAATTCAGCGACGACCAGTTCGTGTTCTTCGCCACTAGCGAGCGGCACGGTGAAGAAGACCGCGCTGTCCGATTTCGCCAATCCGCGCAAGGCCGGCATCATCGCCATCAATCTGGACGAGGGCGATTTCCTGATCGGCGTGGCGCTGACCGACGGCAAGCACGACGTGATGCTGTTCTCCGACGGCGGCAAGGCGGTGCGCTTCGACGAGAACGACGTGCGCCCCATGGGCCGTGCATCGCGCGGCGTGCGCGGCATGAAGCTGGCGCAAGGGCAGCAGGTGATCTCGCTGCTGGTGGCCGAGAACGAGGAGCAGAGCGTGCTGACCGCGACCGAGAACGGTTACGGCAAGCGCACGTCGATCGCCGAATACACCCGCCACGGCCGCGGCACCCAGGGCATGATCGCGATCCAGACCTCGGCGCGCAACGGCAAGGTGGTCGCCGCGACGCTGGTGAATGTCGATGACGAGATCATGCTGATCGGCACCAGCGGCGTGCTGATCCGCACCCGCGTCAAGGAGATCCGCGAGATGGGCCGCACCACGCAGGGCGTCACGCTGATGAATGTGGAAGAGGGCGAGACGCTGGCCGGGTTGAGCCGGATCGCCGAGCCGGAAGAAGAGGAATAGACTTCCCGCTGTTCGAGGAAGAGCCGGGACCGTATGCCTTGGCGAAAGGATTTCAAGTTCCCTCCCCCTTTAAGGGGGAGGGTTAGGGTGGGGGTAGGACGGTGGCATACTCAAACTCCCTACCCCCATCCCAACCTTCCCCCTGCAAGGGGTGAAGGAGTAACCCAGTCTGACATATTGATAAAGGGAAAGGCAGCATGACGATCTACAATTTCAGCGCGGGACCGGCAGTATTGCCGAAAGCAGGTGTTGCTGCAGGCGCAGGCCGAATTGCCGGACTGGCACGGCAGCGGCATGTCGGTGATGGAGATGTCGCATCGCGGCAAGGAATACATGGGTATCCAGGCGCAGGCCGAAGCGGACCTGCGCGAGCTGCTGGCTATACCCGCCAATTACAAGGTGCTGTTCCTGCAGGGCGGTGCCAGCCTGCAGTTCGCCATGATCCCGATGAACCTGCTGCGCGGCAAGAAATCGGCGGATTACCTCAACACCGGCGAGTGGTCGAAGAAGGCCATCAGCGAAGCGAAGAAATTCGGTGCGGTGAACGTGGTCGCGACCGGCGCGGACAAGAATTTCTCCTACATCCCGGCATTCGACACCTGGCAGCGCGATGCCGGCGCAGCCTACCTGCATTACACGCCGAACGAAACCATCGGCGGCGTCGAGTTCAACTGGGTGCCGGATAGCGGTGCGGTGCCGCTGGTGGCGGACATGTCCTCTACCATCCTGTCGCGCCCGCTGGATGTGTCCCGGTTCGGCCTGATCTATGCCGGCTCGCAGAAGAACATCGGCCCGGCCGGATTGACCATCGTCATCGTGCGTGACGACCTGATCGGCGAAGTACTGCCGGGCACGCCGACCATGCTTGACTACAAGACCCACGCCGACAACGATTCCATGTACAACACGCCGCCCACCTACGGCATCTACATTGCCGGGCTGGTGTTCCAGTGGTTGAAGAAAAACGGCGGTATCGCCGCGATGGAACAGGTCAACATCGCCAAGTCGAAACTGCTGTACGGCGCGATCGATGCCAGCAACGGTTTCTACCATTGCCCGACGGCATCGTCCGACCGCTCGCGCATGAACGTGCCGTTCACGCTGAAGGACAGCGACCTCGACGGCGATTTCCTCAAGCAGGCGGATGCTGCCGGGTTGCTGCAACTCAAGGGTCACCGCTCGGTCGGCGGCATGCGTGCTTCGATCTACAATGCGATGCCGCTGGAAGGCGTGCAGGCATTGGTTGAATTCATGAACGGATTCGCAAACAGCCATGGTTGATAATTTCCGGATACTGACACTGAACAAGATCGCCGCCGTCGGCCTGGAGCGTTTTCCGGCCGAGCATTACGTCACCGGTACCGACATTGCCGATCCCGACGCCATCCTGGTGCGCTCCCAGAACATGCTGGAGATGGACATCCCCGCCAGCGTGAAGGCCATCGCCCGCGCCGGCGCCGGCACCAACAACGTGCCGGTGAAGAAGATGAGCGCGCGCGGTATCCCGGTGTTCAATGCGCCGGGGGCGAATGCCAATGCGGTGAAGGAGCTGGTCATCAGCGGCATGCTGCTGGCCTCGCGCAACATCGTTCCGGCGCTGCAATTCGTCGGCGGCCTTGCCGGCGACGATGCGACACTGCACAAACTGGTCGAGGAGGGCAAGAAAAAATATGCCGGCACCGAGTTGCGTGGCCGCACGCTTGGCATCATCGGCCTCGGCGCGATCGGCCGTCTGGTTGCGGATGCCGCGATCAACCTCGGCATGAACGTGATCGGCTTCGACCCGGAGATCACCGTGGATGCGGCCTGGGGTTTGCCGTCGCAGGTGAAAAAGGCAAACAGCGTGGAAGACCTGCTCAGGAACAGCGACTTCGTCTCGTTGCACGTGCCGCTGCTGGATGCGACACGCAACCTGATCGACGAAAAACGCGTGCAGGCGATGAAGCCGGGCTGCGTGCTGCTGAATTTCTCCCGCGATGCGATCGTCGATGAGGACGCGATCCTGGCCGGGCTGGCGAGCAAACAAGTGCGCAGCTATGTGTGCGATTTCCCGAGCAACAAGGCCAAGGGCAATCCCGGCGTGATCGCGTTGCCGCATCTGGGTGCATCCACCATGGAAGCCGAGGATAATTGCGCAGTGATGGTGGTGGAGCAGGTGCGCGATTATCTGGAGCACGGTAACGTGGTCAATACGGTGAATTTCCCCAATGTCAGCATGCCGCGCGAATCTTCCTTCCGCCTCGGCATCTCCAACGCCAACGTGCCCAACATGCTTGGCCAGATTTCCGGTACGCTGGCGGCTTCGGGGATCAATATCCATAACATGATGAACAAGTCGCGCGGAGAAGTGGCCTACACGCTGGTTGATACCGACAGCGTGTCGACGCCCGAATTGCTGGCGCAGATCGCAGCCATTCCCGGCGTGCTGATGGTGCGCGACCTGCCGTTGGAGAACTGAGCCATGACTGACGAGCTGAAACAGTATCGGGAGCACATCGACCGCGCGGACGATGATCTGCTCAAGTTGCTGAATCAGCGTGCCGCGCTGGCGAGCAAGATCGGCCATGTCAAGGGCGAGGAAGCGGTGTTGCGTCCCGAGCGCGAAGCGCAGGTATTGCGCCGCATGGCTGCAGCCAATTCCGGACCGCTTTCGGAGCAGAGCGTAACGCAACTGTTCACCGAGATCATGTCGCACTGCCGCGCGCTGGAAGCACCGATCGCCGTGGCCTATCTTGGACCGGAGGGGACCTTCAGCGAAGCGGCGATGATCAAGCGCTTCGGCCACGCCAGCCACGGCATGCCCTGCGCGTCCATCGACGAAGTGTTTCGCGAGGTGGAAAGCGGCGAGGCGAATTACGGCATGGTGCCGGTGGAAAATTCCAGCGAAGGCGCGATCGGCCGCACGCTGGACCTGCTGCTGCAGAGTCCGCTGAAGGTCTGCGGGGAGGTGATGTTGCCGATACACCAGTGCCTGCTGTCACAGCAGACCGGGTTGGGCAAGATCAAGCGCGTATATTCACATCCGCAATCACTGGGCCAGTGCCAGCACTGGCTGAATGCAAACCTGCCGCATGCCGAGCGGGTGGCAGTGTCCAGCAACGCCGAGGCAGCGCGGCTGGCGGCGCAGCAGCCGGACAGTGCGGCGGTGGCGGGGAGGCAGGCAGCGGAGCGTTTCGGCGTCGCCATGCAAGCGGAAAATATCGAGGACGACCCACGCAACACCACGCGCTTCCTGGTGATCGGCGATCAGGAGGTGGCGCCGTCGGGCCGGGACAAGACCACGCTGGTGATGTCCGCCGCCAATCGTCCCGGCGCGGTACATGACCTGCTGGTGCCGCTGGCGAAGAACGGCGTTTCCATGACCAAGCTGGAATCACGGCCGGCACGATCCGGGCTGTGGGAGTACGTGTTCTTCGTCGACATCGAGGGTCACAGCGAGGACACAAAAGTCGCTGCCGCACTGACCGAACTGAACCAGGTCGCCGCATTCGTGAAGGTACTGGGGTCGTATCCGGTGGCGGTGTAGTTAAAATTCCCTCCCCCTTGCACCCGCAAGGAGTAGGCCGTGGTTGTAAAGCCGCTAAAGCGGCAACAACCACGCTCCAGGGGGAGGGTTAGGGTGGGGGTAGAGACTTGGAATTTCCACCGTCCTACCCCCATCCCAACCTTCCCCCTTAAAGGGGGAAGGAGTTACTGCCGAGCCGCCTTGGGCGGCTCAGCGTTTTATTTGGTTTGAGTTTTACATATTGAGACAAATGAATTACAGCGACCTGGCCCCACCCTACATCCGCGCCATCGCGCCCTACCAGCCCGGCAAGCCGATCGCCGAACTGGAGCGCGAGCTTGGCATCAGCGGCATCGTCAAGCTGGCCTCCAACGAGAATCCGCTCGGTTGCAGCCCGCTGGCCATTGCTGCGATGCAGCAGGCGATCAGGACCGTCGCGCTGTATCCGGACGGCAACGGTTTCGAGCTGAAGGATGCCTTGTCCAGCCGCTACGGCGTTGCTGCCGAGCGCATCGTGCTGGGTAACGGCTCCAATGACATGCTGGAACTGGCCGCGCGCGCCTTCCTCAGCGTGGGCGACAAGTCGGTGTATTCGGATCATGCGTTCGCGGTGTATCCGCTGGCGACACAGGCAGTCGGCGCGACCGGCATCAGCGTGGCGGCGATCGATTACGGCCATGACCTGGATGCGATGCTGCAGGCAGCGGTGTCGCAGCAGGCCAGGCTGGTGTTCATCGCCAACCCGAACAATCCGACCGGCACCTTTCTGTCCGGTGATGCGCTGCTCGCATTCCTGCGCGCGTTGCCCGCAACGATCCTGGTCGTGCTGGATGAAGCGTACAACGAATACCTGCCCGAGGAATGCCGCTACGATTCGGTTTCCTGGCTCGGCGAGTTTCCCAACCTGATCATCTCGCGTACTTTCTCCAAGGCCTATGGGCTGGCGGGGTTGCGCGTCGGCTATGCGTTCGCCGATGCACAGGTGGCCGACATGATGAATCGCGTGCGCCAGCCGTTCAACGTCAACAGCATGGCGCAGGCCGCCGCCGCCGCTGCCTTGCTGGATGAGGATTTCGTGCGCCGCACCCATGAATCGAACCGGCGCGGCATGGTGCAGGTCACCCAGGGTCTGGCGCGGCTGAAACTCGAATACATCCCGTCCTGCGGCAATTTCGTCAGTTTCAGGGTCGGTAAGCCTGCCCTGAGCGAAGTCGAAGGGGCGATGAAGATGTACCGCCGTTTGCTGGAACTGGGCATCATCGTGCGCCCGGTGGCAAACTACGGCATGCCGGAATACCTGCGTGTGAGCATCGGCACGGAACAAGAGAACGATAAATTTTTAACTGCATTGCAGCAGGCAATCGAGGAAGTGAAATGATCATAGTGATGGGCAGGGAAGTCACCGACGCCGAGATCGGTGCGGTGGTAAAAAAGCTCGAAGCAGCGGGTTTGCAGGCGAATATCTCGCGCGGCATCGAGCGCACCGTGATCGGCGCCATCGGCGATGAGCGCAGCCTCGCCCCGGAGATGTTCACGCCGCTGCCCGGCGTCGAATCGGCGATGCATATCGCCAAGCAATACAAGATCGTGTCGCGCGAATCGCACAAGCAGGACACCGTGGTGGACATCGGCGGCATCCCGCTGGGCGGCAACCAGATCCAGGTCATTGCCGGCCCGTGCTCGGTGGAGACGCAGGAGCAGATGGATCTGTCGGCGAAATTCGTGCATGAGGCGGGCTGCCGCCTGATGCGCGGCGGCGCGTTCAAGCCACGTACCAGTCCCTATACCTTCCAGGGCAAGGGCGCGGAAGGGCTCGATATATTCCGTCGCGCGGCGGACAAGTACAAATTGCCCATCGTCACCGAACTGATGGATGCGCGCCAGCTCGACGTTTTCATGAAGAACGATGTCGACGTGATCCAGATCGGCACGCGCAGCATGCAGAACTTCGACCTGCTGAAGGCAGTAGGGCGCATCAACAAGCCGGTGATCCTGAAGCGCGGCATGTCGGCGACCATCTCCGAATGGCTGATGGCGGCTGAATACATCGCGGCCGGCGGCAACCATAACATCATCTTCTGCGAGCGCGGCATCCGCACCTTCGAGACCTACTACCGCAACGTGCTTGACGTGACCGCGATCCCGGTGCTGAAGAAGGAGACCCACCTGCCGGTGATCGTCGATCCCTCGCACGCCGGTGGCAAGGCGTGGATGGTGCCGGCGCTGTCTCAGGCCGCGATCGCGGCAGGTGCCGACGGACTGCTGGTCGAGATGCATCCGACCCCGTGCGAAGCGTGGTGCGACGCCGACCAGGCATTGACGCCGGGCGAGCTGAAGGAATTGATGGGAACATTGGGCGCGATAGCCGGGGCGATCGGGCGTACGCTGTAGTTCCTTGACAGGGGGATACCATGGGCAAAGGACGTCTGGAGGCATTCAGCGACGGGGTCTTGGCGATCATCATCACCATCATGGTGCTGGAGATGAAGGTTCCGCACGGTGACGAGCTGTCCGAACTGGCGCCGTTGCTGCCGGTGTTCCTCAGCTACGTACTGAGTTTTGTCTATCTCGGCATCTACTGGAATAATCATCATCACATGCTGCACTGTGTGCAGCGGGTGAATGGTTCGACCCTGTGGGCCAACCTGCACCTGTTGTTCTGGTTGTCGCTGTTCCCGTTCGTGACCGGCTGGACCGGCGAGAACCACTTTGCCGCGATGCCTACGGCGCTGTACGGAGTGGTGCTGTTCATGGCGGCGATGGCATACTGGATCCTGGAGAATGTCATCATCCGGAACGAGGGCAAGGGGTCGTTGCTGGCCAGGGCGGTCGGCAGGGATATCAAGGGCAAGGTGTCGCCGTTGATCTATTTGACGGCAATTCCGCTGGCGTTTTTCAATACGTGGCTGGCCAATGGACTTTATGTGCTGGTAGCGTTGATGTGGATCGTGCCGGATCGAAGGATCGAGCGCGTACTGCAGGAATAGGCGCGAAGCTGATCGGGATGCATCCGACCCCGTGCGATGCCGAACAGGCATTGACGCCGGGAATTGATGGGTGCGCGGGTGATTGCAGGAGCGATCGGGCGTGCGTTGCAAGATAGGGGTTTGCGGAATATAACGCTTCTACCCCCATCCCAGCCTTCCCCCTGCAAGGGGGAAGGAGCCTGGTCTCCCTCCCCCTTGCAGGGGGAGGGTTAGGGTGGGGGTAGAGACTTAACTGGGACTACTGGAACCACAAATGTCCAAGCCACAATTCAAAAAGATCGTCATCTTCGGCGCCGGCCTGATCGGCGGCTCGTTCGCGTTAGCCTTGCGCAAGGCCAACGCGGTCGGCGAAGTCGTGGGCTTCGGTCGTAGTGTGGCGACCCTGGAGCAGGCCAGACGGTTTGGCATTCTCGACCGCATCGGCGTTGACGTGGCGAGCGAACTGGCCGATGCCGACCTGGTGCTGCTGGCCACGCCGGTGGCGCAGATGGAGTCCGTGTTCAAGCGCATCGCGCCGCATCTTGGCGCGCATGCACTGGTCACCGATGGCGGCAGTACCAAGGGCAACGTGGTTGGCTATGCGCGAACCTGGCTGGGGAACAAGCTGGCGCAGTTCGTTCCGGCCCATCCGATCGCCGGCGCCGAACTGAGTGGCCCCTCCGCAGCCGTTGAAAATCTTTACCGTGGCAAGAGAGTGGTGCTGACACCGTTGCCGGAGAATCCGGCCCGCGCCGTGGCGCGCGTGCGCGCCGCCTGGGAAGCCTGTGGCGCGGTGGTCAGCGAACTGACGCCGCAGCAGCACGACGAAGTGTTCGCCGCAGTGAGCCATTTGCCGCACCTGCTGTCGTTCGCGCTGGTGCACGACCTGGCGCAGCGCGGCAACCGTGAGCTGTTGCTGTCGTTCGCCGCCAGCGGCTTTCGCGATTTCACCCGCATCGCCGCGAGTTCTCCCGAGATGTGGCGCGACATCTGCATGGCCAACCGCGAAGCGCTGCTGCGCGAAGTGAGGCAATATGCCGATGAATTGCATGACCTGTACCAGGCGCTGGAAAACAATGATGCGGCGAGGCTCGAACAGATGTTCAGCGTGTCCAGCAAACTGCGCAACGACTGGAACCCGGAATGACCCGGCCCTGAAAACGTCACATGGCCCCGATCGAATCCCTGCAAATTCCGCCTCTGAAATCCGCTCGCGGCACGCTACGCCTGCCCGGTTCGAAGAGCATCTCCAATCGTGTGCTGCTGCTGTCCGCATTGGCCGACGGCACGACCGAGGTGCACGACCTGCTGCGTTCCGACGACACCGAACGCATGCTGGACGCTTTGCGCATCCTCGGCATAAAACTGGAAGCGCTTGGCGATAACGCCCTTCAACAAAGCTCGCAGGCCTGGCGCGTGAGCGGTTGCGGCGGCGACCTGCCGAACAAGGAAGCGAAGCTCTTCCTCGGCAATGCCGGTACGGCGTTCCGTCCATTGACTGCGGTGCTGGCATTGTCCGGCGGGCGTTATGAGTTATCCGGCGTGGCGCGCATGCACGAGCGCCCGATCGGCGACCTGGTGGATGCGTTGCGGCAACTGGGGGCGGATATCCGCTACCTCGATAACGAGGGTTTCCCGCCGTTGCAGATAGCGCCTGCACAACTGGCCGGCGAGATGGTGCAGGTGCGCGGCGATGTATCCAGCCAGTTCCTCACTGGCTTGCTGATGGCATTGCCGCTGCTGGGGCGCACGGTGAGCGTCGAGGTGACGGGTGAACTGATCTCGCGGCCCTATATCGAGATCACATTGGCGATGATGGCGCGCTTTGGCGTGACGGTGGAGAGACAGGGCTGGCAGCGATTCGTTGTCTTCGGCGGTCATCGCTATCGCAGTCCCGGCACCATTCATGTCGAGGGTGATGCTTCCTCTGCCTCCTATTTTCTTGCGGCAGGCGCCATCGGCGGCGGCCCGGTGCGCGTCGAGGGTGTGGGTCGCGACAGTGTGCAGGGCGATGTACGTTTTGCCGAAGCTTTGCAGCAGATGGGCGCGCATATCGAGATGGGCGATAACTGGATCGAGGCGTCAGCGCCGCCAGGCGGCAAATTGACGGCGATCGATCTTGATTGCAACCACATCCCCGATGCCGCCATGACGCTGGCCGTAGCGGCCCTGTTTGCCGACGGCACCACCACGCTGCGCAACATCGCCAGCTGGCGTGTCAAGGAGACCGACCGCATCGCCGCCATGGCAACCGAACTGCGCAAGCTCGGAGCCACCGCCGAAGAAGGCAAAGACTACCTGCGCATCACCCCCCCAGCTACCGGCTACCAGCTACCAGCTACCAGCTCAGCAATCGACACCTACGACGACCATCGCATGGCGATGTGCTTTTCGCTCGCCGCATTCGGCAGCAACGGCGTGCGCATCAACGATCCCGGGTGCGTGGCCAAGACCTTCCCGGATTATTTCGACGAATTCAACCGTGTGACGCAGTCAGCATAAAGGAGTGATGTGATGGAAATGCCCAGCACCTCGAGTCTGTTCGCCATGATCCTGTTTGGCTCGATCGGCTTCGGTGCGTTCGTGTATGGCAAGAAGTCGGCGCGCTGGCAGCCGATGGCGATCGGCGTCGGGTTGATGGTATATCCCTATATGATCGAACAGACTTGGTTGCTATACCTGGTCGGCGTGGCGCTGACTGCGGCGCTGTTCGTCTTCCGTGATTGAATTCGAATCATGAAGATCATCCCCGATACCCTGCAACGATTCCTGTTCGAGCATGAGCCGATCCGCGGCGAGCTGGTGCACCTGGACGATTCCTGGCGATCTATCCTGGACCGGCACGACTATCCACCGGTGATCGCCAATCTGCTGGGCGAACTCGCGGCGGCAGCGGTATTGCTGGCTGCCACGCTCAAGCTGCAGGGCGCGCTGGTATTGCAGATCGTGGGGAACGGCACCATCAAGCTGGTGGTGGTGGAATGCTCGGGCGAACTGCAGTTGCGTGCCACGGCCAAATGGTCCGGCGACCTGGAGCAGGGCAGCCTGGCGCAACTGGTGGGCGATGGCCGTTTTGTCATTACGCTGGACCCGAAAGACGGCAAGCAGGCCTATCAGGGCATCGTCGATCTTGAAGGCGGCAGCGTGGCGGAGATATTGCAGAATTACATGCGCCGCTCGGAGCAGCTGGAGACGCGTATCTGGCTCGCCGCAGACGACAAGTGCGCGGCCGGGATGCTGTTGCAGAAATTGCCGGAACAACAGGAGGCCGATGCGGACGCCTGGCCGCGCCTGACGCAATTGGCGGATACGCTGAAGCGCGACGAATTGCTCGGCTTGCCGGCGCAGGAAGTGGTCTATCGCCTGTACCACGAGGAAGACCTGCGCCTGTTCGAGGCGCAGCCGGTGACCTTCCACTGCAACTGTTCGCGCACAAGCGTGGCCTCGATGCTGAAGATGCTGGGACAGGATGAGATACACAGTATCCTGAATGAGCGCGACGACATCGAGGTGTTTTGCGAATTCTGCAACCAGCGCTACGAATTCGACCGCATCGACGTGGAGTTGTTGTTCGTCGAGGCCGCCGTACTGCCGGCCAGCGAAGCGCGCCATTAGCCGGGTCGCTGCTAATGCAGGTTGGGCTGAGGCACGAAGCCCGACACAATAGCGACGGCAAATGTTGGGCTTCGTGCCTCAGCCCAACCTGCGATTGGAGGAACAGAAAATGATAAGGCTGCTGCGTAACCCGCTTGCCTATATTCTGCTCATTGCATTGTTTTTGTCGGCCTGTGCCACGCCCAGGCCCAATGCGGTGTGGATGGACCCGTCGTATCACTCGCATCCCGCCAGGATCATGGTCATAGGTGTGGCGAAGTCGGCGGCGAACCGGCGCATCTTCGAGGATGAGTTCGTCCGCCGGCTGACGGCGCATGGGGTGCAAGCCATCGCCAGCTATACCGTGCTTCCCGACGAGTTGCAGGAGGATCACAAGGCCATAGCAGACAAGGTTGCCGAACTGGGCGCCGACACGGTGCTGATCACGCGACTGGTTAGCAGGAAGACCGTGCAGAACTATGTGCCGGGGACGGTCTATTTTCCCCCGACGCCTTACGGCACTTGGCCGAACTATTACGACTTCGGCTATGAGGCCATCTATCTGCCGGGCTACGTGGCCGAGCAGGAACTCGCGGAGATCGAGACCAACCTGTACGATGCCTCGAACGACAAGCTGATCTGGGCTTCCACTACCGAACTGGACACCCGCGGAGCCATCCCTGATCGAATCAGGGAATATATCGGCATCGTGACGAAAGCCATGGTGAGGCAGGGATTGCTGCACTAACCGCCGCCAGCGTTATTGCCCGACCAGGAAATTCAAGTGGATGGCTCGCTTTGTACAACCCTTGCGCGCAGCATGGCCCCGATCTCTTTGCCGATATTCATGAACGTGAGATGGTTGAGCGGGAATTCCAGCAGCACATGGGTGATGCTAAGGAAGAACAGCACCTTCAGCCCGACCGCGTAATCGAACGCATACAAGGCCAGGATCGCGGCCCACAGGACCACTACTGCCGCCAATCTGGAACGGGGTATGTGGTGCCACCCGATCACGCTTGTCTTGGAAAACCAGTTCAGGTAATGGTACAGGTAGGCGAAGGCAATGAATGACATGACTGAAAGTGCAAGCGGATTCTGGTAGATGAAATCATTGACGCCGCTAACGAACCCGGCAACGCCGGCTGCCGGATTGCCGAAATCGTGCAAATCAAAAACAGTCATTACCTGGTAATTTAGGCCGGCGAAACCGCTGGCCCAGCTGCCGTCCTGTTTCAGGTAACCATAGCTGTTCCTGACGTACTCACTGGCGTGATATGCGGATGAAGGATTGAAATAAAAGACGCCAATAGAAATGGTCGCAAACGCCGCCAGCGCAAGCAGGCCGGACCGGCTTCTGCCTCGCAATGCGCCCAGCAGAATGAACAGCGCGGTGAAGATGAAGACATGGATCAGGGTAGGTAAAAATATCCCGAATATCGATGCAAAGGCCGGGGCGCTCGCGAATAGCATACTGCTGATTGCAGCAAGCACGATCAATCCTGCACGAATCTTCGTATTTTTCACCAGCACAAAGATCAATGCCGAGATGAATGCCGTGTACGTGATTGCGGCAGCTGCGTTGCCGTGAATCTGCGGCAGCATCCTGAAATAACTCAGGGTGATGAGGATGCCGGCTGCGACCAGAAAAAGATGATCGTGCCGGCCTTTGGAAAAATATTGCCGGTCGTGCAACCAGCTTATCTCGGTGAGGTAATGCAGGGGGCCGAGGAAAGCATAGGCAAACAGGAAAGTCTCGAACGGTTTCATGCTGGCAGCGACAGCCGCAACCATCATCATCAGGATGTTGAGGTAATTGACCTGGTCGGTGGTGAGTTTGCTGGCCATGATCGAGTTTCCGGTATTTGTCTATTCTATCCGCAAAGCAACGTGACAATGAATTCCAGCATGATATGTCAATCAGGTAAATCCCCGGCTGTGTTGGGAGACTAACAAGTTAGGTTTCTGCAACGGTTATTTATGCCAGTCCCATTGCGTACTGGAAATATCGTCCCCTCCCCCTTGCAGGGGGAGGGCTAGGGTGGGGGTAGAGACTCAACCTCACTGCTGCATTTGCCGTCCTACCCCCATCCCGGCCTTCCCCCTTAAAGGGGGAAGGAGCGAAAACCAGTTGCGATGGTTGGCTTGCGTGTTTATCGGTTCCTTTGTGCGAGGCTTGCCAAGCGAAATTTGATTAAGTCCGCATCATGTCCAGCGCCACCGCTTCGGCCACTTCGATGCCGTCGATCGCCGCCGACATTATTCCGCCTGCGTAGCCCGCGCCTTCACCCGCCGGAAACAGTCCCCTGGTATTGATGCTGTGGAAATCCTCTCCGCGTTTCATCCGCAGCGGCGACGAGGTGCGCGTCTCCACGCCGGTGAGCACGGCATCGGCCATTGCGAATCCCTTGATCTGCTTGTCGAACGCGGGCAGCGCTTCGCGGATCGCGGCGATGGCGTAATCGGGCAGGGCGCTGGACAGGTCGGTGGGCGTGACGCCGGGCGCGTAGGAGGGGATGACTGTACCGAGTGCCGATGAAGGACGCCCGGCGAGGAAATCGCCGACGCGTTGAGCCGGCGCGTGATAATTGTTTCCGCCCAGCTCGAATGCGTGCGCTTCCCACTTGCGCTGGAATGCCATGCCGGCGAGCACGTCGCCCGGATAATCTTCTGGTGTGATGCCGACCACGATGCCGCTGTTGGCGTTGCGTTCGTTGCGCGAATACTGGCTCATGCCATTGGTGACCACGCGGCCTGCTTCGGAGGTTGCTGCTACCACGGTGCCGCCGGGGCACATGCAGAAGCTGTACACCGAGCGCCCGTTGCTGGCGTGGTGCACCAGCTTGTAGTCCGCTGCGCCGAGCTGCGGATTGCCTGCGTTGGGGCCGAAGCGCGCGCGGTCGATCAGCGACTGCGGGTGCTCGATGCGGAAGCCGATTGAGAAGGGCTTGGCCTCCAGATACACGCCGCGCGCATGCAGCATCGCGAAGGTGTCGCGCGCACTGTGGCCGACGGCGAGCACCACATGGCGGCTGGCGATGTGCTCGCCGCTCGCCAGCATCACGCCATGCACCTGTCCGTCCACAATCTCGATGTCCGCGACGCGGCATTGAAAGCGGATCTCGCCGCCCAGCGCCTCGATGCTGTGGCGCAACTTCTCCACCACGCCCACCAGCCGGAACGTGCCGATGTGCGGCTTGCTGACATAAAGGATTTCCTCCGGCGCGCCGGCCTTGACGAATTCGGTGAGCACCTTGCGACCGTAGTGTTTCGGGTCCTTGATCTGGCTGTGCAGCTTGCCGTCGGAGAACGTGCCCGCGCCGCCCTCGCCGAACTGTACATTGGATTCCGGATCGAGGCGGCCTTTCCGCCACAGGCCCCAGGTGTCCCTGGTGCGCTCGCGCACCAGCTTGCCGCGTTCCAGGATGATCGGACGAAACCCCATCTGCGCGAGGATCAGCCCGGCAAAGATGCCGCATGGCCCGGTGCCGATTACGACAGGGCGCTCGCTGTGCTGCGGCGGAGCCTGGGCGACGAAATGGTAGCGTGTGTCAGGCGCGGGTGCGATATTCGGTTTGCCTTTGAGTCGTTCGAGCAACGCGGCTTCATTGCTGACATCGACGTCCAGTGTGTAAATGAACACAATGGCCGCAGGTTTGCGGGCATCGTAGCCGCGACGGAAGATGGTGTGGCCGCGCAATTCGGTCGCATCGATGCCGAGACGCTTGAGGATCGCGTGCTTCAGATCTTCATCGGAATGGGTCAGCGGAAGCTTGATTTCGGTCAGTCGCAACATGGCCGGCATTTTACTCCGTCGCACCGGTCTGCCGGTACGACATTGTCTGGCCATGGGGATGGAACCTGCCTCGCATGTTGGTGATGATCGTCACGCCGATCCGGTTGTTCAAATGGAAGGCAGTGGCTACTTGTTACATCCAGCTTTCTGGATGCTGAAGATGATCCTGCTGTTCAACCTATAGCATGACCGATCGTTACTGCATATTCAAAATTATGTTTTGAAATAGACTGCGGGGAATTGCGGGCGCCTGAGGGCGAACAAGCAACAACCGCCAGATGGCTCTGGCGGTTATCGTTGGAATGATTATTTCTTTGCGGAGTTAACTGCTGCTTTGAGCGTGGCACCAGCCTTGAATGCAGGAGCCTTGGATGCCTTGATCTTCAACTCGGCGCCGGTCTTCGGGTTGCGGCCGATGCGTGCGGCGCGCTTGCGAACTTCGAATGAGCCGAAGCCAACGAGTGAAACTTTGTCCCCTTTCTTGAGCGCGCCGGAGATGATGTCGATAACGGCGGCGATAGTGCGGTCAGCGCTTGCGTTGCTTGTGTCGGTCTTTTTTGCCAGTGCTTCGGCCAATTCTTTTCTGTTCATGAGTAACTCCCTTTAGTTGTGGTGGATGTGACAGAGGTAGATTGTTATGGATATTTGCCTTGCTGGCAAGGGGGATTGATCAATTTTTTTGAAAGTTTTCCGCTTTCTCCCCTTGGTGGGTGTCTGCACTTTGTCGTTTACCGGCCTGGGGCAGCGTGCCAATCGCATTCCAAACCCTGCTGCTGGTCGATGAAATGTGCAAATCCTGCAATATCCCCGCCTCCGCAAAACCGCATACAGAAGACAGGGTTCGCCTGATACCTGATGCAGTCTCTGCCTGGCCGGGGTGGCACAAAAAAAGCCTGCATCGCTGCAAGCCTTGTATCTATTGGTGCCGCTTGCCGGAATCGAACTGGCGACCTACGCGTTACGAGTGCGTTGCTCTACCAACTGAGCTAAAGCGGCGAAACCGGCGCGATTATAAACGCTGGGTCACATCGGGGCAATCAGGCAATGCTCCACCAACGCTGATATGGTGCGACATCAAATGGTTGCGGGTCGCCTTTGATCTCATTCAGCAGGATGCATGCACTGGCCCAGGCCATGGTGACGCCATAGCGAAAATGTCCGCTGTTGAGGTACAGGTTATCCAGCCCCGGGTGGCGCCCGATGGCCGGGATGTTGTGCGGAGATGCGGGACGCAGGCCGGCCCAGTGCTGCGCCAGCGGCATGCCGCGCAGTTGCGGCAGCAGCGATTCCGCGCGCTGGCGCAAGCTGTCGCATGCCTCTTGCGTAGTATTTTTATCGAATCCTGCATCTTCCAGCGTGCTGCCGACCAGCAAGTGCCCATCGCGACGCGGGATCAGGTACAGCTCGCCTTGCAGCACGATATGGGGCAGGGGCGGGGCAGGGAACTTGAACAGCAGGATCTGTCCGCGCATCGGTTTGATGTCGAGGCGCAATGCATGCCGCCCCAGCACTTGCCTGCTCCAGGCGCCGGAGGCAATGATGTATCGATCGGCCATCATTTCGCCGCGACTGGTGCCGAGCGACAGCACCCGTGCGGAGTCAGTCCTGATGTCGTTCACGGTGCAGTTTTCGACGATGCGGCCGCCGAGCATTTCGACCTGTTTGCGCAGGGCGCGCATCAATCTCGGGTTGCGTACCTGGGCCACGTCCGGTAATAGCAGCGTTTCGCGTTCCCACTGCACGCCTGCAGCGGCAGGCGGCGAGGACAGCGTTTCGATGTTCACAGCATGACTGGCACACCACTGGCGTGCTGTTGCAGAATCGAATGGCGGCAACACCAGCATGCCATTCGCTTCGTGTTCAGGGTCGATGCCGGAGGCCTCGTGCAGGGATCGTGACCATGCCGGAAACAGGGCAGCGCCGAGGCAGGTCAGGCGCGTGACTTCTTCTGGATAATCCCACGGGCACAGCGGTGACAGGATGCCGCCGCCGGCCCAGGACGATTCGCTGCCGCATCGGCCGCGGTCGAGGACGGTCACTTTTGCACCTTTTTGCAAAAATGCCAGCGCGCTCGACAGCCCGATGACGCCGGCGCCAACAATCAGGAAATCGGGATTCAAACGCGTTCCTTTTCAGCTTGCGGCGGGATTGAGTGCCTTTGGCAGCGGGAATACCACGTTCTCGTTCACGCCCTGCAGTTCCAGCACGGTCGCGTTGCCCATTTGCCGCAGCCGTTCGATCACGTTCTGCACCAGAATTTCCGGTGCGGACGCGCCGGCGGTGATGCCGACCTGCTGCTTGCCCTGCAGCCACTCGGCCTGCAACTCATCGGCACTGTCGACCAGGTAGGCCTGCACGTTCATGTTGTGCGCGACTTCGCGCAGGCGGTTGGAATTGGAACTGTTGGGCGAGCCGACCACGATCACCAGGTCGCATTGTTTCGCCATCAGCTTCACCGCGTCCTGGCGGTTTTGCGTGGCATAGCAGATATCGTCCTTCTTCGGGCCGCTGATGCCGGGGAAGCGCACCCGCAAGGCATCGATGATGGTGCTGGCATCGTCTACCGACAACGTGGTCTGGGTGACGAAGGCGAGATTCTTTTCATCGTTGATGCTCAGCTTTTGCACGTCCTCCGGCGATTCGACCAGGTACATGCCGCCGTTGCTCTGGCCCATGGTGCCTTCCACTTCCGGGTGCCCGGCATGGCCGATCATGATGATCTCCTTGCCCTGCTCGCGCATGCGCCTGACTTCGACATGTACCTTGGTCACCAGCGGACAGGTGGCATCGAACACGGTCAACCCGCGCGCCTCGGCCGCGTGCCTGACCGACTGTGGCACGCCGTGCGCGCTGTAGATCAGGATGCTGTCGTCAGGTACGTCGTCAAGATCCTCGATGAACACCGCGCCCTTGGCTTTCAGGTCATCCACCACGAATTTGTTGTGCACGACTTCGTGGCGCACATAGATCGGCGCACCGTGCATGACCAGCGCGCGCTCGACGATCTCGATGGCGCGATCCACGCCGGCGCAAAATCCCCTGGGGTTGGCCAGCAATATGTTCATTTAGCCTTCTCCGCCTTGTTCATCAACCCGTCCAATATCAGCAGGGCTGCGCCGCAGGTGATCGCCGAATCGGCAAGATTGAACGCGGCAAAGTGATGCTCGTTCCAGTGAAAATCCAGGAAATCCACCACATAGCCGAAACGCACACGGTCGATCAAATTGCCCAGCGCGCCGCCCAAGATAAAGGACAGCGCAAAACTGAACAGTTTCTGTTGTGCATGCTTGCGCAGCAGGAAGACGATCCAGACCGCGGCGATCACCGCGACTGCGGAGAACAGCCAGCGCTGCCAGCCGCCGGCGTCGTTGAGCATGCTGAACGATGCGCCCATGTTGTGCGCCAGCACCAGGTTGAAGATGCCATTGACGAACATGGCTTCGCCGTACTGGAAGTGACTGCTGATGGCGGCCTTGCTCCACTGGTCGAGCACGATGACAACGGCGGCAACAGCAATCCAGCGCAACATCTCTCCTCTGACGCTTGCAGAAGAGTGAGTGGGGGAGAGGCTATCAGGCATACTTGCGCGCCTCGCCTTCGCCGAACAGGTTCGAGACACAGCGTCCGCACAGCGCCGGATGCTGCGCATCGATGCCGACATCTTCGCGGTAATGCCAGCAGCGGCTGCACTTGCTGTGGGCGCTGGGGCTGACGATGACTTCCAGATTGTCGTCGTTACCCGGGTGCAGGGTGACGCGCGAGGTGATGAACACATATTTCAGGTCGTCGCCCAGGCGCTTGAGCGATCGATAGGCATCGCCCGTGGCATGGATGTCAAGTTCGGCCTGCAGCGACGATCCCAGCAATCCCTGCGCGCGCTGTTCCTCGATCTGCTTGTTGGCGATCTCGCGGATCGCGCATACCTGCCGCCAGTCATCCGCGAATTTCGCATCGGTGCCGCTTGCCGGCAGCACATGCCACAGCCGCTCGAAGATGCTGCCCGCATCATCTCCGGCGTGAGTGGACCAGACTTCTTCCGCGGTGAAACTCAGGATAGGCGCGATCAAACAGGTCAGGCTGTGCATGATCTCATGCAGCGCATTCTGCGCAGAACGGCGCGCAAAAGAATCTTCGCCGGCGGTGTATAACCGGTCCTTGAGGATGTCGAGATAGAAGCCGCCCAGTTGCTCGGAACAGAATGACTGCAGACTTTGCACCACCAGGTGGAATTCGTAGCTTTCATAGCCGGCGCATATCTCGTCCTGCAATTTGTGTGTCAGCACCAGCGCATAGCGGTCGATCTCCAGCCACTCATGTACCGGGCATCGCATGCTGTTGCGGGTCGAAATCGGCGGTGTTGGCGAGCAGGAAGCGCAGCGTGTTGCGGATGCGGCGGTAGCTTTCCACCACGCGCTTGAGGATCTCGTCGGAGATCGTCATTTCGCCGGAATAATCGGTAGATGCTGCCCACAGCCGCAGGATATCCGCGCCAAACGTCGCCGATCACTTTCTGCGGTGCGATCACGTTGCCCTTGGACTTCGACATCTTGTGACCGCCGCCGTCGACCACGAAGCCGTGCGTGAGCAGCGCATCGTAAGGCGCGCGGCCATTGCATCGCGCACGATGTCAGCAGCGAGGACTGGAACCAGCCGCGATGCTGGTCGGAGCCTTCCAGGTAGAGGTCGGCGGGGAAGCGCAATCCTTCGCGTTTCGCCAGCACCGAAGCATGGGTCACGCCGGAATCGAACCACACGTCCAGCGTATCGGAGAGTTTGCGGTAATGCGCCGCGTCCGTCGCCGAGCAGTTCGTCGCATTCAGGCTGAACCAGGCTTCGATGCCGGCCTGTTCGACGCGCTGCGCGACCTGTTCCAGCAGTTCCAGCGTGCGCGGATGCAACTGCATGGTTTCCCTGTGCACGAAGAACGGCATCGGCACGCCCCAGCTGCGCTGGCGCGACACGCACCAGTCGGGGCGGTTCCTGATCATCGCCTCGAGGCGGGCGCGGCCCCATGCACGGGAAGAACTGCGTGGCCTCGACGGCCTGGTTGGCCAGGTCGCGCAGGCTCTGGCCGTCATCCTTTTCCTGTGTGGCGCCATGCGAGCGCGTTTCCTGCACCAGCTTTTCCGTGTCGCCCAGGGTCATAACCGCCACGTTGTCCATGCCGATGAACCACTGCGGCGTGGAACGGAAGATGATCGGCGTCTTGTGTCGCCAGCAATGCGGATAGCTGTGCTGCATTTTTTCCAGGTGCAGAAGATGCCCGCTTTGTTTCAGTCCTTCGATCACCACGTCGTTGGCTTTCCACACGAACAGGCCGGCCAGCGGCGTGTCCCCGACCGGCGGCGTGGCGGCGACGAACTTGCCGTCGTCGCCGACCGGATTGTCGTTCGGCAGGTCGTATTTGCTGGCCGACGAAATAGTCGTCGAGGCCGTGCGCCGGCGCGGTATGCACCAGGCCGGTACCCGCTTCCAGCGTGACATGCTCGCCGCAGATGATCGGCACGATGCGATCCTGGAACGGGTGCTGCAGCGGCAACATCTCCAGTGCAGCGCCTGCGCAGGTGCCGACGACTTGCGCGCCTTCGGTCAGTCCGTAGCGCGCGAGACAGGTATCAGCCAGTTCGGCGACCAGTATCAGGTAACCCGTTTGTCGTCTGGATCAGGCGATATTCGTGTTCCGGATGCACGCTCACCGCCTGGTTGGCAGGCAGCGTCCACGGCGTGGTGGTCCAGATCACCGCATAGACTTTCGCCTCGCCCGGCAACGACACGCCGAATGCCTTGCCCAGCGCGTGCCTTGTCCTTCACCTCGAAAGCCCACGTCGATCGCGGGCGAGGTCTTGTCCTCGTATTCCACTTCGGCTTCGGCCAGCGCCGATTGGCAATCCAGGCACCAGTTCACCGGCTTGCGGCCCTGATACAGATAGCCGCGCTCGAAGATTATTCCGAGCGCGCGGATGATGTCGGCTTCGGTCCTGAAATCCATGGTCAGGTAAGGATGGTCCCAGTCGCCCAGCACGCCGAGGCGGATGAAATCCTTCTTCTGCCGTTCGACCTGCTCGGCGGCATAGGCGCGGCACAGTTCGCGGAACTGCGGCGGGCGGGATCGCCTTGCCGTGTTTCTTCTCCACCTGCAATTCGATCGGCAGGCCGTGGCAGTCCCAGCCCGGCACGTAGGGCGCGTCGAAGCCGGCCAGGGTCTTGGACTTGACGATGATGTCCTTCAGCACCTTGTTCACCGCATGACCGATATGGATGTCGCCGTTGGCATACGGCGGGCCATCGTGCAGGATGAATTGCGGCCGCCCCTTGCTGGCCGCGCGGATACGCTGGTAGCGTTGCTGTTGCCTGCCATTGCTCCAGCATCAGCGGCTCGCGCTTGGCGAGGTCGCCGCGCATCGGGAACGGAGTGTCCGGAAGGTTAAGCGGGTATTTGTTGTCTGTCATAATTATTTTCGAAACCACTGTTTAGCATGTTCCACATCGAACGCAGATCTGCCGCGTCAAACTCTCCAGATCGGGATATTTTTCTTCGTCGCGCAGCTTGTGCAAAAAATCCACGCGCAGGTGCTTGTCGTATATCTGGCTGCGAGAAATCGAACAGGTGCACTTCCAGCACCGGCTTGCCATCCTGGTTCACCGTCGGGCGCACGCCCAGGCTGGCCACTCCCTGCAGACGCCGGCAGGTCGGCATCCTGCACCTGCACCACGAAGATCCCGGACAGCGGCGGGCGGTTGTGCTTCATCTGGATATTGGCGGTAGGGTAGCCGATCCGCTTGCCCGATGCCGTCCCCGTGCTCGACACGCCCGCTGATGCTGTAGGGCCGCCCCAGATAGGATCGCGCCACCTCGATCTTTCCCTGCGCCAGCGCTTCGCGTACCGCCGTGCTGGAAACCCGCACGCCGTCATGCAGCACACTGTGCATCGCCTGGACATCGAAGCCCAGTTGCCGGCCGATCTTCTCCATCAGCGCAAAATCACCCGCTGCGTCCGCTGCCGAAACGGAAATCGTCGCCGATCAGCACGAATTTAACGCCGCATCTCGCGGTGCAGCGTGTACACGAAGTCCTCCGCGCCGATCTGCGCAAAACGCTTGTCGAAGCGGCAGACATGCACGCGGTCGATCCCCAGCGTCGAGAACAGTTCCAGCTTCTCGCGCAACGAGGTCAGCCGCGGCGGCGCCTGTTGCGGCGTGAAGAATTCGCGCGGATGCGGTTCGAAGATCACCACCGCACTCGGCAGCCCGCGTTGCTGAGCCTCTGCGCGCAAATCATGCAGCAAAGCCTGATGGCCCAGATGCACGCCATCGAAATTTCCAATGGTCAGTGCAACAGGCTGGTGAACTGAGGGATGAAGTCCGCGAAAAATCAGCATAAGGGCGCGGATTATACCAGAGGGGAGGGGGACTGTTCTGCTGCGCCAGAAGAGATGGAGCTGCGTGGTGGGAGGAAGCGATTAGGCTGCCTTGAGGTGTTTTTGGCAAGGAACGGTGATAAGCCAAGCCACTACGTATTGCAGGTTATCGGCCTATGCGGACGGTCGCTCCAGTCTTGACCAGATCGACCATGAAAGACCGCTTGTATGGTTGGGGTGGTGTAATGCACATTCAATCATGCAGGCGTCAGATATCCTCCGGTACCATCTTGATCGCCCCGCACGGGCATTCTGAAACGCAGATGCCGCAACCTTTGCAATAGTCGAGATTGAACTGAAAGCGTTTGCCGGGCCCAAGCTTGATCACCGCGTTGTCAGGACATACGCCATAGCAGTTGTCGCATTCGAAGCAGTTGCCGCAGGACAGGCAGCGGCGCGCCTCGAACAAGGCATTCGTTTCATCCAGCCCGCCCTGCACTTCCTCGAATCCGGTCTGCCGGCGTATCGCGTCCAGCTTCGGGCGCAGGGTCCTGGGGGCATCGGAGTAATACCACGGGTTGAGCATATCGAAGCTGACCGGTTCGTGTTTGGCGGCGGGTTGGTAAGCCGTACCTCTCAGCCAGGCATCGATATGACGCGCGGCTTTTTTGCCATGGCCGACACCCACCGTGACGGTGCGTTCCGACGGCACCATGTCGCCCCCGGCAAATATCCCGGCATGGCCGGTCATCATGTTGCTGCCGACCTGCACCGTGCCGTCCCTGATCTCCAGACCGGACACTCCTTGCAGCAGCGACAGGTCGACGTCCTGGCCGAGCGCCAGCACCAGTGAATCCGCCGCCATGGTTTCAAATTCGCCGGTGGGTTGCGGGAAGCCCTTTTCGTCCAGCTTCATTTTTTCAATGGTGAGGCTGTGCTCATCGGCATGCTTGATCGTCGACAGCCATTTGACCGTCACCCCTTCCTGCAACGCTTCTTCCACTTCAAAATCGTGTGCGGGCATCTTCTCGCGCGTGCGGCGATAGACGATGACGGCCTCGGTCGCACCCAGGCGTTTGGCGGTGCGCGCCACGTCGATGGCGGTGTTGCCGCCGCCATACACTGCCACGCGGCGGCCCAGCATCGGCTGGTCCTCGCCTTCCATGCTGCGCAGCACAGACACCGCATCCAGGATGCGGGACGCATCGCCCGCCGGGATCTGGGCGCGCTTGCCTATATGCGCGCCCACCGCGAGGAAAGCCGCGTCGAAATTGCCTGCGCGCATGCTGTCCTCGATATTCGCCACTTTGCTGTTGAGCTTGAGCGTCACGCCCAGATCGAGGATGCGCTGCACTTCTGCATCCAGCACTGTCGCGCGGCAGCCGGTATTTGGGGATGCCGAAGCGCATCATGCCGCCGCTCAGCGGACCGGCATCGTGTATCTCCACGCTGTGTCCGAGCCGTGCGAGATGGTAGGCGGCGGACAGCCCGGATGGCCCCGCGCCGACCACCAGCACTTTCTTGCCGGAAGATGCGGCGGGCGCATCGAATTTCCAGCCGAGCCTGATCGCCTCATCGCCGAGGAAGCGTTCGACCGAGTTGATGCCGACTGCGCTGTCCAGCTGGCCGCGATTGCATGCGCTTTCGCACGGGTGATAGCAGACCCGTCCCATGATGGCTGGCAGCGGATTGTCCAGTGTCAACACGCGCCAGGCTTGTTCATAATCGCCCGATTCGGCGTGGAACAACCAGCCCTGGATATTTTCGCCGGCAGGACAGCCCGCGTTGCACGGTGGTAGCCGGTCCAGATACACCGGCTTTTCGGTGCGCCATGATCCGGTGTGATTGGCCAGCGACGAGCCGGGGTCGAGCGTGATCGCGAAGGGCTTGTCCATCACGATCCCTCCTGTTGCGGCAGCAGGCCGTACCTGCGGATGTTGCGGTCGGCGCGCGCCTGGATGCGCGCGATGACATCCAGCTCGGGTTTGGCGCCAAATAAATGGGCAAAGCGTTTTTGCGGCTTCAGGTATTCCTCGACCGGCAGTTGCTTGCGTATCGGCAACGCGCTGGTTTGCACGCCCATGCTCGGCCTCGAATATCGGGAACAATCCGGTCTCATGCGCCAGCCGCGCGATGCGGATGGTGTCGTGCGAGGCCGTTCCCCAGCCCAGCGGACAGGGCACGAAGATATGGATGTAGCGCGCGCCGCGAAATTCCATCGCGTGCTTCACCTTGGCTTCAAGGTCGTGCAGGTCCGCAACCGTGGCGGTCGCGACGTAAGGGATCTCGTGCGCCATGGCGATGGCGGGGACGAACTTGCCCTGGCCGAATTCATTGCCGGGATGCGGGCCCACCGGCATGGTGGTGGCAGTGCGCGCTGCAGGCGGCGTGGCGGACGAGCGTTGCACGCCGGTATTCATGTACGCCTCGTTGTCGTAGCAGATGTACAGCACATCATCGTTGCGCTCGAACATGCCGGACAGGCAACCGAACCCGATGTCGGTGGTGCCGCCGTCGCCGCCCTGTGCGATCACCCGCACGTTGTTGCGGCCCTTTACCTTCAGCGCCGCCGCGATGCCGGTTGCCACCGCTGCGGCGTTGCCGAACACCGAGTGCATCCATGGCATCTGCCAGGACGATTCGGGATAAGGCGTGGTAAACACTTCCAGGCAGCCGGTGGCATTGGCCGCGATCACCTGCGAGCCGGTCGCCTCCATCGCCGCGTCCAGCGCGTAGCGCGCGCCCAGCGCCTCGCCGCATCCCTGGCAGGCGCGGTGTCCCGAATCGATCGCATTACTGCGATCCCGCTGCGACTGGACGCTGCGGTCTTCCGGTTCCAGCAAGCGGTTGCCGACGGTGAACGTGCCGGTTTGGTAGAACTTGACGGGCTGAAAGCTCATGCTGGCTCCTTACGCGATCTTCGATGCGACTGTGCCGATGTCGCGCAGTATGTTTTCCGCCGCAGGCCCGGAGCGGCGCACGTCGCGTTCGCGCGCCAACTGTTTGTCGACCACGTCCCATTCCAGGTCGAGGAAGGTCAGTGCGGGAAGCGTATCCTGTTCTGCCTCGCGGAATAATCCGTGCAGCGACTTGCGCGTGATCGCGCGACCGCCCAGCCCTGCCACCACCGTGTAGCCGGGCACCTGCAGATGGGCCATCGCCATGCGCACATCGGTGGCGAGTATCCCGCCGATGCCGACCGCCAGGCTTTTCTCCAGCACCACCACGCGCTTGGCGTTGTGCAAGGCCGCGCGCACCTGCGCCAGCGGGAAGGGGCGGAAACTGGTGATGCCCAGCACGCCGATCCGGTGACCGTCATCGCGCATCTCGTCGACGGTGTCCTTGATGGTGCCCAGCACCGAACCCATCGCCACCACCATGGTCTCGGCATCCTCGGCACGGTAGGTGTGCGTCAGGCCGCCAGTATCGCGTTTGAACACCTGCTTGAATTCAGCCGCCAGTTGCGGGATTCGCTCCAGCGCCTGCATCTGCCTGGCGTGCGCCAGGTAGCGCACCTCCATGAAGGCTTCCGGCCCGACCATCGCGCCGATCGAAACCGGTTCGCGCGGGTCCAGCACCTGGCGCGGTTCGTAGGGCGGCAGGAAGTCATCGACCTGCTGCTGCGTCGGCAAGTCCACCTGCTCGTAGGCATGGGTAAGGATGAAACCGTCCATGCATACCATCACCGGCAGGGATAATTCCTCGGCCAGCTTGAAGGCCTGGATATGCAGGTCCAGCGCCTCCTGGTTGGTTTCGGCGAACAGTTGCATCCAGCCGGAATCACGCTGAGACATTGCGTCGGAATGGTCGTTCCAGATATTGATCGGTGCACCGATGGCGCGGTTGGCCACCGTCATCACGATGGGCAACCCGAGACCGGATGCGTTGTAGACCGCCTCGCACATGAACAGCAGACCCTGGCTGGCAGTAGCCGTATAGGCGCGCGCGCCGGTGGCGGATGCGCCGATCGCGACCGACATCGCGGCGAATTCGCTCTCCACGTTGATGAACTCGCACGGCGCCAGTTCACCGCTCTTCACCATTACCCCGAGCGCCTCGACGATATGGGTCTGCGGCGAGATCGGGTAGGCGCAGATCACTTCCGGGCGGCACATCGCAATGGCTTCGGCGACGGCGCGTGAGCCCTCGATCTGCTTAAGCATGTTGTGCCACCTCAGCTATTCTGGTCTTGATCAGGTTGTAGGCTTCGGTGGCTGCGGCGATATTGCCATCAGCCACCTTGCCGGAAAATTTTTCGGAAATCGCCTTGATCACCGATTCCAGGCGAATCAGGTCGGAAAGCGCAGCAAACCCGGCGATCAGGGGTACATTGGGTATCGGGCGATTGATATGTTTGAGCGCGATCTCAGTGGCCGGTAGAGTGCTTAGCCGCTCTGGCGGCTTGCCTGCGGACAGTTCTCTTAAACCAAGCTCTTCGAAACTGCGTCCGGTGTTGAGCAGGATATAGCCATTCTTTTTCAGCCCGGCAAACACATCGACCTGGTGCAGCAGCGTGGTGTCCTGGATGATGATGGCATCCGGCTCCATGATCGGTTCGCGCAGGCGGATCTCCTTGTCGGCGATGCGGCAGAATGACACCACCGGAGCGCCAGTTCTCTCCGAACCGAAGCTTGGGAAGGCCTGGGCATTTCGCCCTTCGGCAAAGGCCGCAACGGAAAACATCTCCGCCGCAGTCACGACGCCCTGTCCACCCCTACCATGAATACGCAGTTCAAACATATCCGGCCTCCATTTCGATCCTGCTACAGTAACCTTACTCCTCTTTGAAAGCGTTTACCAAAAAACCCGCCACGCGACCGGCCCGGTTCCGTGCTCAATTCGATCACCCGCCTGGATGCCCTATATCGGATTTCCATTCTCGTCGGGATAGAACTCGTTATGTGTCGGTTGTGTGAATCGACCAACGATTGCTTCAGAACAATGGATATTTCCTTGCGCTAATAAAACTGAACTGCCCGTTGCGGATATTGGCGAACTTACACAAACGACACGTTGCCGCCCCTAGGGATAATCAGCTAAGGCATGCTGATTGGCTTGAGCCTCAATCCACTTGTAGGTTGAAATCAATTCATCCTCTAGTCGTGATGTCGGAACCCAACCCAAGCGTTCACGGATAAGACGATTGTCTGAAGTTCTTCCGCGAACGCCTGTTGGTCCTTCAATGTGATTCAGGGAGATTTGCTTGCCCGCGATACGAGCGATCAGTAAAGCCAGATCGTTGATCGAAATCAGTTCTTCTGAACCAAGATTGAGCGGTTCCTGGCAATCTGAACGCATAATGCGCAAGGTTCCCTCTATACACTCGTCGATGTAGAGAAAACTGCGAGTTTGCATTCCGTCTCCCCAGACTTCAATTTCTCCACCATCCGGTGTTATCGCGATTTTGCGACAGAGGGCCGCCGGCACCTTTTCGCGACCGCCGGTCCACGTTCCTTCCGGGCCGAATATATTGTGATAGCGTGCTATGCGACAGATCATGTTGAAATTCCGGGCGTGTGCCAAATACAGCCTCTCGGAAAACAATTTTTCCCACCCGTACTCGCTGTCCGGAGCTGCCGGATAAACGGTAGCCTCCGCACAGGTAGGGTGATCTGGATCTGTCTGATTGAAGGCTGGATAGACGCAGGCGGAGGAAGAATAAAACACGCGCTTGACTCCAGCCCGACGACAGGAATCAAGTACGTTCAGATTGATCAGTGATGAGTTTCGCATCACATCGGCGCAGTTTTCGCCGGTAAAAATGTAACCAGCACCACCCATATCGGCAGCCAGTTGATATACCTCATCAAACGGAAGATCTATGCAACTACGCGCGGCAACCGGATCACGCAGATCGACAAGCGCGAACTCATCAGCATCGCTATCGGAAAAGGCGGGGCGCTTCAGGTCGGCAGCCCGCACCCACCATCCTTCACGCTTCAATCGCCGAACAAGGTGATGGCCAATGAACCCGCCTGCTCCACAAACAAGTGCTGTTTTCAAACGATTGCTCCCGTGTGATTTTCCAGCCATTCCACCAGTCGTTCTGTGCCGTTGCAAGCACGCCATTCCCCTGCAGCGACACTCGCAGCTGCCAGCAATGCGGGGTAACATTCGACAGCTTCATCTATGGCGGCAAGGATCGCTTCAGTCGAGAAGTCATGGAAGAAAGTGCCCGTCTCATATCTGGCCACCATCTCGGCCGGGATGCATCCTGAAGGAACGATGACCGGAACCCCGGTCGCTATCGACTCACTGACTACGCCAGACCAACCATGCGTGTATGACTCCCAACGTGATGGCCACACTATAGCGTCGCACCGGGCAATTTCCGCTGCAAAATCGTCGATGAAATCAAGAACCCGCAAGCGCTGGCTGCTTACTTTTGCTCGAAGTTTTCCGCTGCTATCCTGAACCACCACTTCAAAACCCCGGTTTAACAATGCATCAACCAGTTGCGGCATGATATCGATACCGCGACCATGCCGCTGATGCCCGAAGAAACCTATGATCTTTGGAGTATCAGGCTGCCGATCATTTGGAGCGCCGTCATGCGGGCACGGAAGACGATGAATGGTCAGGCCGGACGAATAAGTGCGGCAACCCTGGCAGAGCAATTCATCGTATGCGCCCACTAGAAAATTGCTCGAATATCCCTTCAATCGCTTGGCAGAGGCTGCCCAACTGCGGGCCCCGGCTTCCAAGGGGACACGTGGCAACCACCATGTCCCGCCTATCTGCTGCATCGCCGCCCCTGCCTTAAGGCCAGCTGCCAACTGGTATGGAGTCAGCGTCGGCCAGAACCACAGGTCAGATTCTTCGACAAGAGTCAGATCCATTTCTGTTGCTTCCTCCATCGATCGATACGCTTCATGGGGGGTGCGCCCTTTAAATATGGGGCCATATGGGTGTACGCGGAAAGTCTTGCATAACTGCATTCCGGCAGCTTTAGCAGCCAGTTCCAAACCATGCTCTGGATTTATGAAACCATGGACTACAACTTCATGGCCGCGACGCTCCAGTGTCCTGAAAAGTCGCAAATCCAGGTCGAAATGATGTCCCGCCAGCGAACTCAGGCCAGGGTCAAGAAGGTTAATTCTCATAATGCGGGCAAGAAAATACGAATCACGCAATGCATCAAGGATAGAGGAATTTCAGGGTAATACAAGGTGAGCATCAAACAATAATCGTGGAGCGGGGGTTCCACAATGGAAAGGCAGGGCGGCCGCTAAGGTGTTATTGAGATATATATAAAGCCACTAGCTTCTGACATCAATCCCTGGGGTTTAAGCAGGATTCTCCGAAATTGAAAGTCTGGTCTTGGCACAGAAGCAGTCCATTTGCAGCGTTATCTCACTTCCAGAAAGATTCTATGATTCATGTCAAGGCGCTAGTTAACCGCTTCGAGTCAAATCCCGTTTTATGGGTGTAGATTGACCAAGCGGTGCGCGCAATGCGCCGAGCCAGGATGACCAGAACCGCAGTGCTGGATAGACCTTTTTCCCGATAGTGTTCATAGAGTGGGTGCCAGGCTTTCGTTTTGGCAGCGGACAAGGCAGCCAGGAAGAGTAAACGTCGCAGTTCGGATGGACCGCGTTTGGAGAGACGCCGTTTGCCGCGATGCTGCCCCGAGTCATCCGGTCGTGGATCCAGACCGGTGAATGCAACAAAGGCATCTGCGTTCTTCAATGGCACACGCTCGAGGATATTAACCAGCGCAGCACTGACAACCGAGCCAACGCCGTAGATCGTACGCAAGTTCGCGACATGTTCTTTGCGATCTGGATTTGTCTCGACCAGTACTTTGACTCGCTGGTCGATGCGCGCAATTACCTGATCGAAGCGTTTTTTAAGCGCCTTGAGATCGGCGCCAAACCCGTCAACTCCCTTGAGCGACATTCCGAGTGCTGCACGCAAGGAAGTCAGCTTGGCGCGGCGTTTGATCAATTGAGCAATCTCATATTGTTCCGGGGTAGGCGGAACCCATGCGTACAACTTGGTGTGCTCGTGAGCGATCATTCGAGCAAGGAGTTCTGCATCCACCCGATCGGTCTTGCCACGCATCCCAACACCCTTGGCGTAGTTGCGAGCGTCCTTGGGGTTGAGCACAAAAACGATGAACCCGAGCTTGTGGGCAAGATTGGCAAACAACTCGTGATGAATGCCGGTGGATTCCATGCCGATGCGGCTGCCTGCGGGTAGATTCTTTAGAAAGGCCAGCAGAGCGGTGCGCTGATTCGCGAGTGGGCGCGTTGGGAAACTCCCCTCCGAGCAGGCCACGACGACCTCGTCCTTGGCTACATCGGCACCGATATTGAGTACTTGGGTTGGGGTTTGCATGATGTCTCTCCCATGATTAAGATAAGGTTGCTGGGGTGGACACACCTGCGTGAGCTTGCGGTCAAATCGGCGGTCACAGCCGCTAGATTCCTCATCGACGCTGGGTGGTGTGGGTGGGGGAATTCTTTCGGAGTCTGTCGAGAGCAGATGCGGTCACTGGCCCCTCCACCCCGGCTTCTTAACTATTGCAGAAGAAAGCCGATCACACCACCCCAACCATACAAGCAGTCACTCGTTCAGATTTATTCAGATCACCCGATAGCGGAAGTTGGTGACTATCGGCTCCCGACACAGAGGAGACGTTCAATATCCTCAGCAGTAGAAGTGCAGAACGCATTCAGATGCAAGAGTTAGGGGCTTTCCATCGATGAATCCCATATCAGCACACAATTCCGCCCTGCAGATTTGGCCGCATAAAGGGCCTTATCGGCGCGGTCTATGGATTTTTCAACAGGGATATCCGGCTCGAGGAGCGTCAAGCCGAAAGATGCAGTAATGCGGATGGGTTCTTTTTCGCCGATGTCTATTTCCAACGCGGCAAGACCCTCATTGATTTTCTTTATCCGGTCAAGGCCCGGCACTAATTCGGTATATGGCATGCACAGCACGAATTCTTCCCCGCCATAGCGGAACACCTTGTCATAAGGACGGAGATGCTTGATCAGGTAGTGAACTGCTGCGGCCAACACTTTGTCACCTGCAGCATGCCCGTGAAGATCGTTGACAGCCTTGAAGTGATCCAGGTCCATCATGGCAATGTAGCAAAGCTGAGCATGCCGCTTAACCAGCTCCTGTTGTTCGCGCAAGGTAGGCAATATACCGAAACGGTTGATCGCGCCGGTCAGGGCATCGTGGTTGAACAACGAGTTTTCCATCTCCCGCTCCAAGGCGGATATTTCAAGCCGCAGCCGTTCCAGCGCATTGGCAAAGTTGTCGAAGTCGAGAGGAGTAATCGGGTTGTCGGCATCCGCAGAGATCAGCAACAACCTGGCCATGTGATGCAAGCGCTGATGCTCCTCACCCAGAGCGATGAAACCGGGATGTTCGCGTAGTTTTTCAGGCGCTTTGCTGTAGTACCATTGGCCGAAACGGCATTCCGTGTGGGCTTCATCGCTGGTGTCGTGCTTGTCGCCCGGCAGTCTGCACACAAGCGTGCGAACCAATGCCCCATGCCATTGCTGGTGGTTATTCAGGGACTCTTTTAGTTGTGCAATGACGCCTTGTAATTCATCGCGCGTGACTTCGTGGAGTGCCATAGTTTCCCCTCCTGAATTGTTCGAATCACCCAAGCGAGGCTCGGTAACGCGAACTGAATCGCCCCCGATTCACTAAGCACTTTCCAGCCTCATAAAATCATCCTAAATGAAGGATACCTGCGAATGTCTCAAATTGGCACGGAACGGCCAACCACTTGCACATATTACCTTCTCCAAAGCTGCCATTCATTATTCTTTCGTTCATTTAGGTCGCGCCATATAGAACTTATTGAGCCTGGCCTCTTTAATTTCTATTTGCCGCATCGGAGTTTCTACAGTTCCAGTATCCCGCCTTTGCAGGTGTGTGCCTGTTGCAGTCGTGCCAGTGTCGGCAGCAGGTTGAGCGAGGTGTCTTGCTTGAGCGCCAGGGCCTTGTCGTGCAGGTCGTCCATGTCGATGCGGACCGGATCACCGCTCGCGGCAAAGGCGATGACGTTGCCGCTGTCGCAGGAAGGGAAGGCCAGCGCGCGCTCGTCGAAGGCGGAGCGGATGCGTTCCATGCTGGGATTGAAACTTCGGGTACGGCCGAACAGGTTGACTGCCATGATGCCATTATCGCCAAGGCGGGCACGGCAGGCCAGATAGAAAGGCAAGGTATTGAGACCGCCTGCCCGGGCGTCGGCATCGAAGCCGTCGACCAGGATCAGGTCCCAGGATTTTTCGCTGGCCGTCACATATTCGACGCCGTCGCCGATCACGATGTTGAGCCGCTTTGGGTCATCCGGCAGCTTGAAGAAATGGCGTGCGGCGGCGACCACGCCAGGCTCGATCTCCACCACCGTCAGTTTCGCCAGCGGGTAGTTGCGGTACAGGAACTTGGTCAGCGACGCCGCGCCGAGGCCGATCAGCAGCACCTTGCGCGGAAAGCGCGACTCGTCGCGAAGCAGCAGACTCGCCATCATGTCGCGGGTGTAGTCGAGTTCCAGGTTCCACGGCCGCGCGATGCGCATCGCACCCTGGATCCAGTCGGAACCGAAATGCAGCGTGCGCACGCCGGCTTCTTCGCGGATGTCTATCGGGTAGGTCATGGTGTCTGGTTCTGGCGATATCGAATCGGGGGCATTATGCACCATGGTAGCAAGCTGTATCCTGCGAGGTGGTTCTGCTCTGCCCCCTCGCAAGCTCTCCCCCTGGCAGGGGGAGGGCTGGGTAACCAATGACTTGGTTGTCGTTGTTTGACAGGCTAGGCAGATGGCTAGTAGTTTCATCAGAGGGGGTTGAGACTACGCATACCCGCTGGTCTTCTCCAGTCTCAACCCCCATCCCAGCCTTCCCCCTGCCAGGGGGAAGGAGCGGGTGACAAGACTATTCAGCTATGAATTCATTCTCCATTGATTTGCCAGCCAGCGCGCCCAATCCGTGACTTCCGATGCCGTCATGCCAACAGCGTAGCCTTGCTGCGCCAGCGCATCGCCCGCCGCGCCGTGCAGGTGTACCGCCAGCAGCAGCGCCTGGTCCGCTTCCAGTCCCTGCGCGATGAAGGCGGCGATCATGCCGGTCAGCACATCGCCCATGCCGGGTGCGCTCATGCCGGGGTTGCCGGTCTGGTTCACATATGTCTTGCCGCTGCGGGTGACGCAGACGCTGTCCGCGCCCTTGAGCACGACGCTGCACTGCAGTTGCTGCGCCATCCGTTGCGCGGACCCGGCCCGCGCGGCCTGCACTTCGGCCGTGCTGGTGCCGAGCAGGCGTGCGGCTTCGGCAGGGTGGGGCGTGATGACGGTGGCAGCCTTGCGCGCGCGCAGGTCGTCCTGCAGGTCGGGATGGCGCGCCAGCAGGTTGAGCGCGTCGGCATCGATCACCAGCGCGATGTTCAGCCTGAGCACGTCGTGCAGGAGGATCTGTGCGGCGATGGAAGTGCCCATGCCACAACCAATTGCAAATACGTCGGGTTTGGACAGGTGCAGCAGATCCTTTGCCTGGTGCAGCATCAGTTCCGGCTGCACCTGGTCCATGATCGGCGCATCGTCCGCCAGCAGGCCGACGTGCACGCAGCCCGCACCCAGCTTGAGCGCGGCACGCGCTGCCAGCAGCGGCGCGCCGACCATGCCGGTGGCGCCGCCGATCACCAGTACCGCGCCGAACATGCCCTTGTGGCTGTCGTGCGGGCGCGGTTTCAGGAACGCGGCGACCTGCTTCTGTTTGATGAATACAGGCTTTGCGGTGGACATGGCAAGTTCAGATATCTTCCGGTCAGGTTTGGTATTTGCAGGTTGGGCTTCCTTCGTCAGCCCAGCCTGCATTAGCAGAATGACGCCTCAGAAAGGCGGGTGCGCATAGTATAATCGCGCGTCGCCTATTTTATAACACCGTTCTCCTCATGTTCCGAGTCCTTGCCGGCAAAGCAGCGCTTTCCTCCTTTCGCCTCGAAAAGCTGCGCGCCGCGCTCAAGGATGTCGTTCCCGATATTGAAGTAAAGGAAACGCGCCACTGGTACTTCGTGGCGCTAAGCGGCAAGGTGCTGTCGCCGCGCGACGCTGCTTTGCTGGACCGTTTGCTCGGACGTGATGCTGCTGCGGGCGAGCCGGACGGTGCGGCGAAGCTGCAGCGCCTGCTGGTGGTGCCGCGCCTCGGCACCATTTCGCCGTGGTCTTCCAAGGCTACCGATATCGCGCGGCATTGTGCCTTGCCGCAGGTCGAGCGTATCGAGCGTGGCGTGGCGTATTACTTGAATTCAAAGAATGGCAAACCACTGAGCAAAGCGGAGCGCACGGCGCTGCTGCCTTTGCTGCATGACCGCATGACCGAGTCGGTGCTGACAGATTTCAACGGCGCTGCGGAAAAGATCTTCCGGCATGGCACGCCGGTTCCGCTCAATCGTGTGGATATCCTCAAGGGCGGCAAGGCCGCGCTGGGGGCGGCCAACCGCGAACTGGGGCTGGCGCTGTCCGCCGACGAGATCGATTACCTGGTACAGAATTTCCGCAAGCTGAAACGCAACCCGACCGATGTCGAACTGATGATGTTCGCGCAGGCCAATTCCGAACACTGCCGCCACAAGATCTTCAACGCCGACTGGATAATCGACGACGAGCAGCAGGCGATATCACTGTTCGGCATGATCCGCAACACACACAAACTTCATCCTCAGGGGACAGTGGTGGCGTACTCCGACAATTCCTCGGTGATCGAGGGCGCGACGGTCGAGCGCTTCTATGCGCGCGCCGACGGTGGCTACGCATACAGCCGGGAATTGACGCACACGCTGATGAAGGTGGAGACGCACAATCATCCGACCGCGATCGCGCCGTTCGCAGGGGCAGCGACCGGGTCGGGCGGCGAGATCCGCGACGAGGGCGCGACCGGTACCGGTTCCAAACCGAAGGCCGGGTTGACCGGATTTTCGGTTTCCAATTTGCACATTCCCGGATTTGAACAGCCTTGGGAAGCCAATGGATACGGACGTCCCGGGCGCATTGCTTCCGCGTTGCAGATCATGCTCGACGGCCCGATCGGCGGCGCCGCCTTCAACAATGAATTCGGTCGTCCCAACCTGTGCGGCTATTTCCGCACCTTCGAGGAACGCGTCGACGGCGAGATGCGCGGCTACCACAAGCCGATCATGCTGGCGGGCGGCGTCGGCAACATCAAGGCAGAACACACGCACAAGCATCCGCTGACAGATGGCGCGCTGCTGATCCAGCTCGGCGGCCCCGGTATGCTGATCGGCCTTGGCGGCGGCGCGGCGTCCAGCATGGATACCGGCGCGAACGCCGAGAACCTCGATTTCGATTCGGTGCAGCGCGGCAATCCCGAGATGCAGCGGCGCGCGCAGGAAGTGATCGACCGTTGCTGGGAAATGGGCGACGACAATCCGATCCTGTCCATCCACGATGTGGGGGCCGGCGGCATCTCCAATGCGCTGCCCGAACTGGTGCACGGCGGCGGCAAGGGCGGCAGTTTCGAGTTGCGCGCGGTGCCGTCCGAGGAACACGGCATGTCGCCGATGCAGATCTGGAGTAACGAGGCGCAGGAGCGCTATGTGCTGGCGATCCCGCCGCAGCGGCTGGATGAATTCAAGGCACTGTGCGAGCGCGAGCGTTGCCCGTTCGCGGTGCTGGGTCAGGCGATAGACCAGGACCGTCTGGTCGTGCATGACTCCGAATTCGACAACGACGCGGTGGACATGCCGCTGTCGGTGTTGCTCGGCAAGCCGCCGAAGATGACGCGCAAGGTCAAGCGCGAAAAAGTTGAATTGCCCGCGTTCGACACCAGCCGGATCGATTTGCGCGAAGCCATCGAGCGCGTGCTGCGCCTGCCGTCGGTAGCCAACAAGACCTTCCTCATCAGTATCGGCGACCGCAGCGTCGGCGGCATGACCGCGCGCGACCAGATGGTCGGGCCATGGCAGGTGCCGGTGGCGGATGTGGCGGTGTCGCTGATGGGATTCAATACGTACCGTGGCGAAGCGTTCGCGCTGGGCGAACGCACGCCGATCGCCGTGATCAACGGGCCGGCCTCCGGTCGCATGGCGGTCGGCGAGGCGCTCACCAACATCGCCGCCGCGCGCATCGACAAAATCGGCGACATCAAGCTTTCCGCCAACTGGATGGCCGCCGCCGGACACCATGGCGAAGATGCAGCGCTGTTCGACACGGTCAAAGCTGTCGGCATGGAATTGTGTCCGCAGCTTGGCATCAGCATCCCGGTCGGCAAGGACTCGATGTCGATGAAGACTTCGTGGACCGAACCAGTAACCACGTCCCTTCCCCCTGGCAGTGGGGGAGAGCGAAGCGAGGGGGCAACTAGGATGGGGGTTGAGACGTTGAATACTAGCAAAGTCTCAACCCCCTCCCCAGCCCTCCCCCTGCCAGGGGGAGGGAGTAAAACCGATGGGGGAGGGAGCGCAACAATGGTGCGCAAGGAAGTCACCGCTCCGCTGTCCCTGATCGTCACCGCCTTCGCCCCCTGCACCGATGCGCGCGCCACGCTTACGCCGCAACTGGCCGCTGATCTTGACAGCGTGATCCTGCTGATCGATCTCGGCCTCGGCAAGGATCGCCTCGGCGGTTCGGCGTTGGCGCAGGTGTATAAACAGGTCGGCAATATCGCGCCGGATGTGGACGATCCGCGCCGGCTGAAAACTTTCTTCCAGCTGATCCAGCGCTTCAATGCGGACGGCAAGTTGCTCGCCTACCATGATCGCTCCGACGGCGGCATGCTGGTGGCGCTGCTCGAGATGGCGTTCGCATCGCACATCGGGTTGAATATCAGCCTTAACGAAACGGGCCGCGATGACATCAGTTCATTGTTCACCGAAGAGCTTGGTGCTCTGGTGCAGGTGCGCAACGCCGACCTGTCCGGATTCCTGCAGCAATGCTATGAAGCAGGCATGGTGGAAACCCATCCGGTCGCGAGATTGAACACCAGCGGCGAGATCGTGATCGCAACCTACGGCAAGGAGTTGTACCGCGAAAATGCGATCACGCTGCAACGCATCTGGTCGGAGACGACCTGGCGAATGCAGCAACTGCGCGACAACCCTGACTGCGCGCAACAGGAATTCGACCGTATCCTGGATGCTGCTGACCCGGGGTTGCATGTGCAGCTGACATATGACCCGAACGATGACTATGACCAGTTCCTTCCCCCTGGCAGGGGGAAGGGTAGGATGGGGGTTGAGACGCTGAATACCAGCAAAGTCTCAACCCCCTCCCCAGCCCTCCCCCTGCCAGGGGGAGGGAGCATTGTCATTCGCCCAAGCATCGCCATCCTGCGCGAACAGGGCGTCAACGGTCACATCGAAATGGCAGCCGCATTCGACCGTGCCGGCTTCTCCGCCATCGATGTGCACATGAGCGACATCATCGCGGGCCGCGTCAAACTGACCGACTTCAAGGGGATGGCTGCCTGCGGCGGTTTCTCCTACGGCGACGTGCTGGGTGCGGGCGAGGGCTGGGCCAAGTCCATCCTGTTCAACCCGAGGGCGCGCGACGAATTCGAGGCGTTCTTCCAGCGTGACGATACATTCGCATTGGGCGTGTGCAATGGCTGCCAGATGATGAGCAACCTGCATGAGATCATTCCGGGCGCATCAAACTGGGCACACTTTGCGCGCAACCTGTCCGAACAATTCGAGGCGCGCTTCGTGATGGTGGAAGTGCAGCAATCGCCGTCGATCCTGTTCGACGGCATGGCCGGCAGTCGCATGCCTATCGTTGTTGCGCACGGCGAAGGTTATGCGGATCTGGGCAAGGTTAAAAACCTCAAGGCCGCACAGGCGCTGGTCACGCTGCGCTATATCGACAACACCGGCAAGCCCACCGAAACCTATCCGCTCAATCCGAACGGCTCGCCGCAAGGTATCACCGGCCTGACCACGCCGGACGGTCGCTTCAGCATCATGATGCCGCATCCCGAGCGCGTGTTTCGCGCCGTGCAGAATTCCTGGTACCCGCGCGAGTGGCAAGAGAACGGCGCTTGGTTGCGGATGTTCCAGAATGCGCGGAAGTGGGTGGGGTAATAGCCCCCTCCCCCTTGCAGGGGGAGGGCTGGGGTGGGGGTAGAGATTATGCATTTTCACTGCTTATGGCATATTCACCGTCCTACCCCCATCCCAGTTGCCCCCTCGCTTCGCTCTCCCCCACTTAAAGGGGGAAGGAGCGAAACCCGCTACCTTTCCGAAAGCAGTGGCGTATTCCAGGTGTCAACCCGGCATGGGATCCATAAATGAAAAAGGCGACAATCAGTCGCCTTTTTCATGTCCAGCCCGTTACAGCTTAACGTCTATAGCCTCTGTCACCGTGATCGCCGCCGTCCCTGCGCCTGATCTCTCTGGGGTAGCGATCCCTGGGCAAGTCTCTCCACGGACCCGATCTTGAATTTGAGTAGCTCCAGCGATTGTTATTGTAGTAATAGTAAAAGCCGCCGTTATAGTAATAGGGATCCGCACCCAACTCCACAACCCCCGGCAACGCCGGCGCCACGACCATTCCAGGACCGTATCTCGAGGGTCCGACGTAGCACGCGGTGAGCAGTAGCGCCACAAGCGGCATGACAATCAGCAATTTTTTCATGTCTGTTCTCCTTTTAATCGAGTCGGCCATCAAGCCGTGATGCCAGCCGATATTATGCGACCTCTATTGACCAGAGTACCCATTGGTGGGCTGAAGTGCCGCTTCCTCATCGGAAATAATGGAGCAACCCATTCAACGGACATGGAACGGCAGGCATCTCCAGAACGGAATACACTCCGTCCAGAAGATTCTACTCCTAACCCATGCGCGAATGGCGTTTATTCCGGCGCCCATTTCAAGCGAGGCACTCGCACCCCTCTGTTATCATTGCAACATGCTCAACATCCTCGATCTATCTTACCTGCAGGCCGGCATCCCGCTGTTCCAGCACGCCAACCTGCAGGCCTTCGCCAACCAGCGCATCGGCCTGGTCGGCAAGAACGGTTGCGGCAAATCCACGCTGTTTCGCCTGATACGCGGCGAGATCAAGCCCGACGGTGGCGAGGTTTCGCTGCAAAGTGGCAAGACCATCGCCTTCGTCGAACAGGAGATCGCCAGCTCCGACCAGCCCGCGCTGGAATTCGTACTCGATGGCGATGTGCAGTTGCGCCAGATGGAAGCCATCCTGGCGCAGGCACAGCATGACGCCGCCTGGTTCGAGGCACAGCAGCAGTTTGAGGCGATCGATGGTTATGGCGCACCGGCTCGTGCCGCGCAACTGTTGAACGGGCTGGGTTTTGCCAGCGAAAGTCTGCAGCTGCCGGTGACCAGTTTTTCCGGCGGCTGGCGCATGCGCCTGAACCTCGCGCGCGCGTTGATGCATCGTGCCGACCTGCTGCTGCTGGATGAGCCGACCAACCACCTCGACCTCGAGGCGATCATCTGGCTGGAACAATACCTGGCACGCTATCCGGGCAGCATCCTGCTGGTCTCGCACGACCGCGAATTCCTCAATGCCAGCGTCAACCGCATCGCCCATGTGCACGATTGCGTGATCGACAGCTACAGCGGCGATTACGACAATTTCGAGCGCGCTCGCGCCGAGAAGATCGCGCAGCAGAACCAGGCGTTCCAGACGCAGCAGGCGAAGATCGCGCACCTGGAAGATTTCGTGCGCCGCTTCCGCGCCAAGGCCACCAAGGCCAAGCAGGCGCAAAGCCGGGTCAAGGCGCTGGAGCGGCTCACGCGCATCGCCCCGGCGCATGTCAGCGACGGGCATTTCGAGCTGGAGATCGAGGCGCCGGAACGCAGTCCCGACCTGTTGCTGCGCGCGGACAAGATGAACTTCGCCTATGGCGACAATAAACTGTTCGAGAACGTCGACCTGATATTGCGCGCCGGCGACCGCATCGCGCTGCTGGGGCCGAACGGCGCGGGCAAGTCCACGCTGATCAAGCTGCTGGTCGGTGAACTGGCGCCCAGCTCGGGCACGCTGGAGATCACGCCGGACATCCGCATCGGCTACTTCGCCCAGCACCAGCTGGAAAACCTCGACAGCGATGCCACGCCGCTGCAGCACATGGAGCGCATCGCGCCGAAGGAGACCACGCTGGCACTGCGCAGCTTCCTTGGCCGCTTTGGCCTGGCTGGCGATAGCGAAGATCGTCCGGTGGCAAGTTTCTCCGGCGGCGAAAAAAGCCGCCTCGCGCTGGCTCTGCTGGCCTGGCAGAAGCCGCACCTGCTGCTGCTCGACGAGCCCACCAACCACCTTGATCTGGACATGCGCGATGCCTTGACGCTGGCGCTGGAGGAATACACCGGCGCGGTCGTGCTGGTGTCCCACGACCGCAGCCTGATCCGCGCCGTGGCCGACGAATTGTGGCTGGTCGCCGACGGCAACGCGAAATTGTTCGACGGCGACCTGGAAGATTACAAGACCTGGATCGACACCCGCCGTCCGCGCGAGGCCGCGCCAGTCAAGCCGGAAACACAGGCCCGACCCGCTGCGTTCAAGCCGAACAGAAAAGCCTTGCAGTCGAAACAAACGAAGCTTGAAACCGAGCTCAACAAGGCGCAAACCGAACTCGCCGGGATAAACAGCCAGCTCGGCGACCCGGCCACTTATACCGAATGCAGCAGCACCTTCATTTCCGATTTGAATGGCCGCCGAGAGATACTAGAAGGCAAGGTCGCGGAGCTGGAGGAGAGCTGGCTGGAGATGGTGATGAGTCTGGAGGAGGCGGGGTAGGGCGGTGGATGAAAGCGGGCATTCAATCGCACGCACAGTGTTACGCTTCCACCCCCATCCCAACCTTCCCCCTTACAGGGGGAAGGAGTGGAGATGACTCTAAATTAACCACGTCCCCTCCCCCATGAGGGGGAGGGTTAGGGTGGGGGTGGGCGGTGAATAATCAAATTTTTTTCGTATGACCAATATCATTTCATTACTGCGTTTCATTCTGCTGGTCACGATCCAGCTTTGCTTCGTATCAACTTCTAATGCTGAAGTAGAAAAGCCACGACCGGCCGATCACTTTCATATCGAGAAGAATTGCCTGAATTGCCATACGGAAGGCGTCGATATCTCCGCGATCCTCAAGCAGAACGACAACAGTTGCCTGCAATGCCACACCAATGAGCAGATCATCGAGGATTTTGCGCAGGCCAACAGCCGCGCCGAGCAGGATCCGCTGCAAGCCGGCATGGTCCCGCCGGATACGCCGGCGCTGGGCATGCGCTACCCGATGTACAACGACGTATCGCGCATCGGCGCCGAGCCCAATGAAATGGTCACGGTCCCCGCCGGCGAGTTCATTCGCGGCACCGACACCCGCCTGCCGGACGAGGGGCCGCAGCACAAGGTGACGCTGCCGGCATTCCAGATCGACATCTATGAGGTCACCAACCTGCAGTACAAGAAATTCATCGACGCCACCGGGCATCGCTCGCCGGATCATTTCCGCAACCGCACTTATCCCGACGGCAAGGCGGATCACCCCGTCACTTTTGTCAGCTGGCATGATGCGGTCGACTATTGCACCTGGGCCGGCAAGCGCCTGCCTACCGACCAGGAATGGGAAAAAGCCGCGCGTGGAACGGATGGCAGGCAGTATCCGTGGGGCGATGTATTCGACACCCAGAATGCAAACATGCCGCTGCGCTGGGAAGAACTCAAACAGTATGGCGATACCACGCCCGTGGGCGCATTCGAAAAGGGTGTCAGCCCCTATGGTGCATACGACATGAGCGGCAATGTATGGGAATGGACCTCGTCATGGTACGAAGCCTATCCGGGCAACACGACGCCTTCCGAAAGCTACGGCCACCGCTACAAGACCGTCAAGGGAGGCTCATGGTTCGACTGCTCGATTTACAAGTGCGGCATCTCGGCGCCTGTATATAATCGCGGCTTCTTCGCAGACCGAACCAAGAACGACACGTTCGGGTTCAGGTGCGCGAAGGATGCGGCGGAAAATAAGTCATAAGACGTGAACAAACTCATTCCCTCCCCCTGGCAGGGGGAGGGCTAGGGAGGGGGTTGAGACTCAGCAGTCCCGCTCAGGTCCTACCCCCATCCCAACCTTCCCCCTGCAAGGGGGAAGGAGCAAACACCAGCAAGACCAAGCGTTTTCCGAAATACATAATGGGGAGAGCATGAAAAAACAATTCCACTATTACTTTTTTGCGGCATGCCTGTCGCTTTCGACTGGAGCCCATGCCGAATCCATCGTCTCCGAAGTCGCAGCCACATTCACATCGCCCGTAGACATCCTCTATTCTGAACCCATCCCCCACGGCGATACCGTAGGAATTGCCATGGTGCCGGTACCGGCAGGCGAGTTCATCATGGGCAGCAATCGCGAGGATACCGATAACATCCAGAAACAATACGGCATGGATCGCCCCATCTTCATCGACGAACATCCGCAACAAAAGATGTACCTCGATGCCTTCATGATCGATACCTACGAGGTCACCAATCTCCAGTTCAAGGAATTCATCCTCAAGACCAGGCGTCTGCTGCCTTTTGAATGGGGCCACAACGGCTACGGCCTGACCATGGAAGAAGCCGCGCGCATGGATCTCGAGCAGCTGAGAAAGATCGCTGCGGACGACTTCAAGCTCGACATGGATACGCGCACCATGGATCGCGGCGCGCTGATGGCGGCAATGAAAAAGGAACAGGTGAAGCGCGATGTCTTTCCGGTCAGCGACATCACCTGGGATTACGCTGACGCGTACTGCAAGTGGCGCGGACAGCGGTTGCCCACCGAAGCGGAGTGGGAAAAAGCAGCACGCGGTCCCGACGGCTTTGAATTTCCCTGGGGCAATGAATGGAGCGTGACAAAAACCAATACCGGCGACGACAGCAACTGGGAGGAGGGCTATGCACCCGTCGGCTCCTATCCGCAGAACAAGTCGCCTTATGGCGCTTACGACATGGCCGGCAACGTATGGGAATGGACCGCGTCCTGGTACGACCGCTACCCTGGTTCAACGCTTAAGAATGATGACTTTGGCAAGACGTATAAAGTCATTCGTGGCGGCTCCGGCAGTGTCGGGCACTATGCGTTGAGCTATTTCTTCCGGACGGCAACCAGACAGATTTCCCCACCGGATATGTCGGGTGAAGACTTGGGCTTTCGCTGTGTGATGGATGTGCCGAAAGGCGGTCAGGAACTTTGAAGTCAGTTCCCTCCCACTGGCAGGGGGAGGGCTAGGTAACCAATGACTTGGCTGTCGTTGTTTGACAGCCTAGTCAGATGGCTAGTAGTTCCATCAGAGGGGGTTGAGACTCGGTATACCGCAACCGTTCTACCCTCCATCCCATTTACCCCCTCGCTTCGCTCTCCCTCTTTGCTAGGGGAAAGAAGCAAACCATCAGGACGTGGCACATTTCGTCTGCGTAGTTCATTCGCCTCAAAACTCCATACTGAGCGTCACCGAACCGAAACTGTGCGTGGCGGGCTGACCGTAGAACGCCTTGCTGCGGATATAGTGCGCGTAGGCGATCTTCCCGCCGGTCCATTGCCATGCGAAGCCTACAGCCACGTCGCCAACCAGCAGTCTTTTTTCGACATGATGACTGTCAACGAAAGTGTTGCCGTCCAGAAAAATGTCTCGACCTACGATGCGCGCATCGGTCGAGAGGAAAGCGTGCAGGCCGCCTTGCTTGAAATGACTTGTGCCCGGCGCCGAAACCGGCGCGTTGCTGTCACCGGCAGGGCGGATCGGCGAAGTGCCGAAATCATCCGGGATGCGACCGAAGCGCATTTCGAAGCCCGCATTCAAATAGGTCGCGACATTGCCGAGACTGACGCCGTAATGCAGGATGGTATCGAACCGCGTGTCATTGCCGCCGCCTTCCCACTTCTTCTTGCGCTCCGCGACAATCTGGATGCCCGGCTCGTTCCTCAACTGGTTGTCCCATCCGTTGAAGCGAGGGATACCGCGCAAGTCATGGATGAAGTCCTGGCTTTGCCGCGCCAGCGCGGCGGGGCCGACGATACCGATATTGGCCTCGATCGAATCCATGCGCTGCCCTTCGCGCGCGTTATACCCCAGCCCCAGATACAGCCAACCCGCGTAGGGCCGGTCGGTGGGGATCAGCGCCGTGCTGGTCCTGTCCCGCGGCGTGTACATGGCCTGACCGACAGCGATCACCATGTTGCGCGCCGTGCCCGGCCGGGGGTGAATGGACTCGGTAAGCTGGTTGATGCGGCGCACCCATAGCGGCACGCAGGGATCGGTCAGATAGTTCTGCAGATTGGCGGAAACCCAGGAGAATTTCACGCCGTTGGTGTAATCGCTGTCGGTCCCATTGAATAAATCGTTTTCCAGCCGGAAACTGTAGAGGGCGGGATGGTTGGTGATCAAATCGAAGGAGGAACAAGCACTTTGCGTTTCGGTTTGGGCATGAGACAGATGCGGGAGCAGCGTTAGGGTGGCTATTAAAATGTTGAGGGCTGATTTTAATTTCATGAGTTAAATTGTAATAAATTGGGGTGAAGCAAAGCGCAATATCTGTCTATGATGTGTAATTCTCATTCAGGCGAGCAATTGGCAAAGGCGAAAGGCAGTTCCCGACACATAGTAGAATTTAAAAATATAAATTGAGGGGCGTGCCGCTCTTTGGCCCGTTTAATGAAATTCGAATCGGCAAGCTACTATGAATAATTTAAGGCGCGGTTTTATTTTCTATCCACGCATGCCACAAGTATGTGGCCACGTCTAGCAGAACAAATGAAGCAAGTAATTCAACAAAAGTTGTGTGGTTTCCATCAAGCCATGTATCAATGAATTCATGTTTGTATCCGTACCAAAGAATAAGCCCATATACAATCACAAATGCCAAATCCGAAGTCACCTCAAAAAACTTCAGGGCATGTTTATCGTTATCTGTATCACTAGCTGACCCGCAAAAATACAGGCTTAATGTCGCCTTTGAAAATCCACAAAACGGCCAGAAATTAAAATCCCGAGGAGGTTCTACTACTTCCCAATATACTGAAAGTATCTTGGTAATAAACAACCAGAATATTGGAAAAGAAAGCACCAATGGAGCCTGAGGAAAGCTGCTCCTGAAACTTTCGTTAGTATCCATGATGGGAATTTGTGCAAGCACTAATTTAATGGCGAAGAAAAGAGAAATGACGATGAAAAGATCGCCTATAAATTGGCACGTCGAATATTTTTTTGGCCTTTCCACAACTGTATAGGTATAGTCCACTACATAGAGCAGTATAAGTGCAAAAATAAGGACGATTAGTTGCGGTGCTGGATGCTTACCAACATCCAAGATAAATAGCTTAAATACGTCGTAAATAATAGCGCCGAGAATGGCTGGATATATCAAAGTTGCCATTACTACATGTAGTCGGCTTTCTTCATTATTATCGGTGCAGTTCATAAAAACATCTCCAATCTCATACTGCAAGAAACCCGCTATGAGACGTAATTTGCGTAACTTCAGTTAGTCAGTCAATAATTCTATTTTGTGATTTAAAGACCTGTAAAGCCAGCAATTCATATTTTCATGCCGAGCCATCAGTTCTCGATAGCCGGATGAGGTAGTAGCAGTAAAAGGGGCAAGTCTTGCCTTTTGCCTGCCCTCAAATTCGAAAGTAAGACGCAAGACTTGTGACCCCACCACTTGCGTTCGTGTATTAATTACCACACCCCAGAGAGTCTATTAGCTCTTGGTTATTATCAGCTATAGCTGACTTACATGCTTGAGCTTTAAGCTCTGCTAGCTTGAACTTATAGTCGGACTCAATTTTCGAGAGTTCAAGGTCCCTTTGTGAGTTATATTTCTCTAACTCTAACGAGGATTCTGATTTGATTAATGCGCTTTCATTGGTGTTCTTGGTGCTAAATGCGCCAAACAATTCTCCGACGGCCTTGAAATAGGCACCAATTACTTTTGCTGGTATTGCAAACGCTCCGACAAGCTCGCTCTTATCATCTTGCTTATAGCCAGTTGGCATGCCATCAGTAAAAGTCAAAGTTGACTCGCTATCAGCAAAAAAAGATTTAGATATGGGGAGAAATAAAGTTTCTGAACCTGAGGGCGAGTAAAGTATGGCTTCTTTGTATATATCGCCATTTGCAAATGATGCCTTAATTTTGTATGCCTCTTCTTGGCGATAAAAGACGCCTGAGTAGCTACTATCTGGTTTCTTGATAGTTGTCTTTATCGTGTCCGCAGATTTCGTCAATGACGATATCTCGATGTGAACGCCGCATTTATCTGTTGGTTTATCACTAGGCTCAAATATAAATACATAGTCTCCTGCCTTGTTGCAGCTTGGAGCTATTGATTTAGACGCCTTATATCCAGCAGTTGTCGCAAGTCCTACTAGAACCTCTGCTACCTTTGAAGTCGATGTTGATGTGCTACTTTTTAGTAGTCCTGTTGTATCTACGGTTACATCTAATTTGCTATCGTTAAACAAATTTGTGCCATGTTTCAGCACATACTGCTTCGATCTATCTGCATAAGCAGTCGATGCCGAAAAAACAATATTTGATACTTTGTTAGATCCATGGCTGTCTGGCTCTGTCATCGTGATGGTTACGATGAAATCTTTGTTGGGCATGAAATAGGTTAGCCCATCAATATCTTTTTCATTAACAATGGTAGAAGTGGTACTTGCGCAAGCGGTTAAAGATATAACAGATAAAACTACCATTACCTTATTCATTTGGAACTCCTTTATGTGCTTTCCATATATTTCTAACACTTACTCCACCACCCTCACCGTCCAAAAGTCATCACACAAATTTCTATCAATCAGATACGTATACGGAAACGTGCAATAGCCCTTGACGGCCCATCCTGTCCCCCATGAATTCCTGACGATGAATCGTTGGCTCACTTCGTTGTATCCCACGCAGAGCACAGCATGACCACCGAGCAGTTTTTCAGATACTGCCATCCGGCATCGGGACTTTCCCGGTACGCGCGACAGTTTCTGATTCGAAGCTTTCATACACCGAGAAGCCGAAAACGAAGGGGTAGCCGGAGGCGAGGCAGCCTTTCAGTTGCGAGAGGACGGGAGTCAGGCGCTGGTAGCTCAGTGCCTGGTTCAGCAGTCCTGCGTCGTAGCATTTCTTCGGCGGTTTACTGGCGAATTTGCTGATGACGTAAGGCCAGGTGGTTTCGGGAGCAGCGCCTTGCTTGACCAGTGTCTTGATCCCGTCGCGGATCATCGCGCCGGCGTCTTCCCTGACGGTGCCTTCCATTACACGCTCGTTGTAGTAAATGAACAGTCGCGATGGCGTAAATGGCCTGGTTTTCTTCTGCTTCATCTGGTCGAACTGGTGCGCTGCCGCAATCGCGTTGGCGGTGCAACTGCCCAAGGCGCCCTGGTTGAATACGGGTGGGCATTTGCGGCGCAGGTCGACTTTCTTGGGCAATTTTGCCCGCACCGGTTGCGGCGCGGTGTAGAGGTGGTCGCGTTGATCGGGCAGGTCGGGTATCCAGCCGTATTTCTTGATCTTGCGATTCATGGCGCGACGCTCCATGCTCGCGCGGTTTGGCGCAAGGCAACGCGGATGGCCGACGTATGAGGTGACATGTTGAATTCCCCTTTCAACAGGTGCTACCACTGGCGCTTGATTTCCCTTTGCGTGGAAATCAACAGTTGGCGGGCGATAGTTCCAATGCCCGCTTGCTTCTCCGTTTCACTCGTTCCGTAGGGGTCCTGTGCCGAACCCTTTACGGCCTCCCTGAGCGATCGGGGGAAGCACCTTGCGCCAGCCTCCTGTTCTGGGGGATTCGCCGGTTGCCTGGCACCGTGCGTGCGGTGCGAAGTGCGTTACGGCGGATGTGCAAGTTGAATGCATTCTGCGACTTTGGATTCTGGATTGTCAACAGTAATAATTGGTGTATCGGTTTTATAACTTTTAAACCGGAAAGCTTATCAGGGGCGGAAGAATTACCTGAAGGGTGTGGAGTGAAGGGATCGTAAGGGAGGCGAGGGTATAATGGACGTTTTTAGTTTTGGCGGTTTATGTGTTGGGGTTGTGGGATGGTTAAGTCTCTACCCCCATCCCAGCCTTCCCCCTGCAAGGGGGAAGGGGCATAGCGGCCTTCGGTAATTTTTTCAGGAGTTGTCTTGTTCAAGTTTATTGGTTTTATCGTTGGTTTTTACTTCTTTGGGTTGTTCGGGGCGATGCTCGGGTTGTTCATCGGGTCATATATTGACCGGGTGAGGGTGTACGGGTCCGGCGGGGTGAATCCGTTGGGCAATGCGCTGCGTCAGGCGGTTTTCCTGGAGACGGCTTTCACGTTGATGGGCAAGCTGGCCAAGGCCGATGGGCACGTCTCGCAGGACGAGATCGATCATGTCGAACTGTTCATGAACAAGCTGAACATGACGGTGGAGCATCGGCAGCAGGCGATCGCCTTGTTCAAGAAGGGCGCCGATCCGGCGTTCGATATCGGGCAGACTTATGCAAGGTTCATGTCCGTGTGCGGGCACACCAAACACCTGAAGCAGATGCTGCTGGTTTACCTGGTCGTGATGGCGATGGCGGACGGGCATTTCCATCCGGCCGAGGAAGCGTTGCTGGCCGACATCGCCAGCCATCTCGGTTATGGCCAGGCGGAATTCAGGCAGTTGCTGGAGATGGTGCTGAATCAATCGCACTTCGGCGGCGGCCAGATGGCCTCGAGTTCGGCACTGGATGAAGCGTACAAGGCGTTGGGCGTGAGCAATGACAGCACCGATGCGGAGGTCAAGCGCGCCTGGCGCAAGTTGATGAGCCAGTATCATCCGGACAAGCTGATCGGCCAAGGCATGCCGGAAGACATGGTCGCGATGGCGACAGAGCAGGCCAAGGAGATCCAGGTGGCTTATGACTTGATCAAGAAGAGTCGGGGGATGTGAAGGTGATGGCTTTGCAATTGCCTTTGGCGGGGTGAGTCTCTACCCCCATCCCGGCCTTCCCCCTGCAAGGGGGAAGGAGCAAAACCAGCCGCCTTGGTTACCTTTCTGGTTGTCCCCTTTGAGAGTCATAGCTCACGACCACTGCAAGGGATAGGAACAGGTATGTTGTTTCCGGGATGAGTTGCGCAACGTGCTAAACTCCGCAACGAAGCTGGCCAGACAGTCGCCGCGCACGCAAGTGCGGGGAGGAAAGTCCGGGCTCCATAGAGCAGGATGCCGGCTAACGGCCGGACGCCGTGAGGCGATGGAAAGTGCCACAGAAAACATACCGCCGATGGCTGCGCGAGCAGATCAGGCAAGGTTGAAATGGCGAGGTAAGAGCTCACCGCGCTGGTGGCAACATCAGTGGCAGGGTAAACCCCATCCGGAGCAAGACCAAATAGGCTGACCATGACGTGGCTCGCGTCGTCAGCGGGTAGGTTGCTTGAGCGTCAGGTAACGAAACGCCTAGAGGAATGACTGTCCACGACAGAACCCGGCTTATCGGCTGGCTTCACCTTTTCTTGCGCTATTGATCGACAGCAAAACAAAACCCTGATGGGACAACCATCAGGGTTTCAGTTTATGCGAGCGGCAGATCAGGCGAAATTCTTCGCCACGAAATCCCAGTTCACCAGGTTGGCGAGAAAGGTCTCGACGAACTTGGGACGCAGGTTGCGGTAGTCGATGTAGTAGGCGTGTTCCCACACGTCGACGCAAAGCAGGGCCTTGTCGGCGGTGGTCAGCGGCGTGCCGGCTGCGCCCATGTTGACGATATCCAGCGAGCCGTCGGCCTTCTTCACCAGCCAGGTCCAGCCGGAGCCGAAGTTGCCCACGGCGGACGCCTGGAACGCCTTCTTGAAGTCATCCAGGCTGCCCCATTTCTTGTTGATCGCATCGGCCAAGGCGCCGCTCGGCGCACCGCCGCCGTTGGGTTTCATGCAGTTCCAGAAGAAGGTGTGGTTGGATACCTGGGCGGCGTTGTTATAGATGCCGCCGGAAGCCTTCTTGATGATGTCCTCGAGGCTGGCGTTCTCGAATTCGGTGCCCTTGATCAGGTTGTTCAGGTTGGTGACGTAGGCGTTGTGATGCTTGGCATAGTGATATTCGAACGTTTCCTTGGACATATGCGGTTGCAGCGCGTCCATCGCGTAGGGCAAGGGGGGCAGGGTGTGTTCCATTGGTTTCTCCTCGGTGAATGGCAAATACAGATGACAGACCATTGATTGTAGCCAAATCAACGGCCGCTAACAATGCTTGAGCGAATTTATCGCCTATATCATTGAGGGGGGAATGCAGCGGGAATATCGTAACTCCTTGGTGCCGTATTTGTGCCTGGCGGTATGAAGGCGGCGGAATAGGGCCGCGTGCCCTTTTTACATTACAATTCGCGCATGCCTGAATTCCATGCCCTTGTCCCCGCCGCCGGTTCCGGTTCCCGTATGGGAGCCGACTTGCCCAAGCAATATCTGCCGCTGAACGGGCGACCGATGATTCACCATGCGCTGACCGCGCTGTGCGCCTGCGCCGATATCGCTACCGTATTCGTGGTACTGGCACCGGAAGACAAGCAGTTTCACACATACGACTGGTCGGAATTCGGCGACAAGTTGCAGCCGTTGTTCTGCGGCGGCGCCACGCGCTCGGAAAGCGTGACCAACGGTTTGCTGGTTTCCGAGCTCGATACGGATGACTGGGTGCTGGTGCATGATGCGGCGCGCCCGTGCCTGACGCTGGCACTGGTGGAAAAACTGATCAAGGATCTGCGCGATGACGAAGTGGGCGGCATACTCGCGGTGCCGGTGGCAGATACGCTGAAGCGCTCCAACATGAGCCATCGCATCGCGCATACCGAGGATCGTACCGGATTATGGCAGGCGCAGACGCCGCAGATGTTCCGCGCCGGACTGATGCTGCAGGCATTGCAGAGTATGCAGCAGGTGACGGACGAAGCGTCGGCGGTGGAGGCGCTGGGATTGCATCCCAGGCTGGTGGCTGGCGAGACATCCAATTTCAAGGTGACTTATCCGCAGGACTTCAAGCTGGCGGAGTTGTTGTTGCGGGAGAAATGATGCTCCCGCCTCCTTGCAGGGGGAGTGCTGGGGTGGGGGTGGAAGCTTCGAGAATTATCACGCGCTCTACCTCCATTCTAACCCTCCCCCCGCAAGGGGGAAGGGACATAGGCAATTGGTTCGGTTAAGGGAGAAGTAATGCGTATCGGTCAGGGCTTCGACGTGCATCAACTGGTTGCAGGACGCAAGCTGGTCATCGGCGGCGTGGAGATCCCTTTTGACAAGGGTCTGCTTGGCCACTCCGATGCGGATGTGTTGTTGCACGCCATTTGCGATGCACTGCTGGGTGCGGCGGCGCTCGGGGATATCGGTCGCCACTTCGCCGATACCGACGCAAAATTCAGGGATATCGACAGCCGCATCCTGCTGCGCGAAGCTGCGCGCCTGGTCGGCAACGCGGGCTTTCGCATTGGCAACGTGGATGCCACGATCATTGCCCAGGCGCCGAAGATGGCGCCGCACATCGAACAGATGGTGGAGAACATCGCCACCGACCTGGGCGTGGCGATGAACGCAGTGAATGTAAAGGCGACCACCACCGAGCAGTTGGGCTATACCGGGCGCGGCGAGGGTATCGCGGCGCAGGCGATCGTATCGTTGCAGGTCGGCTGATGCGCATCCTTGCGCTGGAGACTTCCACCGAATATTGCTCGGTCGCGCTGTGGCAGGACGGCAGCATCAGCGGGCGCAGCGAGCTGGTCGGGCAGAGACATTCGGAAGTGCTGATGCCGATGCTGAACGGCTTGCTGCGCGATGCACAAATAGCGCTGCGACAGCTGGATGGCATCGCGTTCGGCACGGGACCCGGTTCGTTCACCGGTGTACGCATCGCCTGCGGCGTGGCCCAGGGTCTGGGTCTGGGGGCGGCGTTACCGGTTGTGGGTATCAGCACCTTGCAGGCATTGGCGCAGGCATCCGGCCATGACAAGGTGATCGCCGCGCTGGATGCGCGCATGGCCGAGGTGTATCACGCGGCATACGAGAAACGGAATGGCATCTGGTCGGCTGTGCATGAACCCGGCCTGTGCCTGCCGCAGGACTCGCCTGCGGTGAGCGGCGACGGCTGGTTCGGCGCCGGCAGCGGCTTCATCGCGCACGGCGAGTCGTTGCGCGAGCGCTACGCAGCGAATCTTGCAGGCGTCGATGCACAGGCGGTGCCTGAAGCGGGCGCCATCGCGCAGCTTGCCGCCGTGCAATTTGCCGCCGGGCAGGGACTGGATGCGGCGGATGCATTGCCGCTATACCTGCGCAACAAGGTGGCGCTGAAGACCAGCGAACAGCCTGCCGCGAAAAGGTGATATTGATGTTGCGCGCGATGACCCTGGCGGACCTGGACGAAGTCATGCGCATCGAGCAGGCGGTGCATGACTATCCGTGGACGCGCGGCAATTTTGCCGATGCGCTGGCAAGCGACTACCTGTGCAAGGTGCTGGTGGAGCAGGGCGAGATGCTGGGTTTTGTCGTGATGATGCCGGCCGTGGACGAGATGCAGCTGCTCGACATCAGCATCGCCTCCGCATACCAGCGCAAGGGATGGGGCCGCAGGCTGCTGGCCGAGGCCATGCACATCGCGCGCGGCATGAGCATGCAACGCATGCTGCTGGAAGTGCGCAGCTCCAATGCTGCAGCGCAGGGTTTGTATGCGGATGCCGGGTTTCGAGAGATCGGTATCCGGCGCGGATATTATCAGGCAGACAATGGGCGCGAAGATGCGATTGTGATGGAGCGAGAACTGTGAACCGTGACGAAGCCATGCTGCGCGAACTCAACCTGCATCCGCAATGGAAGCGGCGCGATGCACCGGTTGCCATTCCGGTCGTTGCCCCGGTCTCCGCGCCGGCTACAGCGCCACCCCCGGCACAAGTTGCGGTGGTGGATCCAATAGCGCCTGCGCCGCAGGCAGATCCGGTTCCATCTCCATCGCGTGATAACGCAGTCAGCGAACTCGACTGGGCGGAACTGAAGGTGCGGGTGCGTGATTGCAGCGCCTGCAAGCTGCGCGCCGGTTGCACCCAGACGGTATTCGGCGTTGGCGACGAGCAGGCGGATTGGCTGTTCGTCGGTGAAGGACCAGGCGCCGAAGAGGACGCCAGGGGCGAACCCTTCGTCGGCCAGGCGGGCAAGCTGCTCGACAGCATGCTGATGGCGATCAAGCTGAAGCGCGGCGCGAATGTCTACATCGGCAATATCGTGAAATGCCGCCCGCCCGGCAACCGCGTACCGGCGGCGGACGAGATCGCCAGCTGCATGCCTTATCTGCAGCGCCAGATCGAGCTGATCCAGCCAAGGCTCATCGTGGCGCTGGGCAAGACAGCCGCGACTGCCTTGCTGGGCAAGGAAACGACCTTGTCCAGGCTGCGCGGCAAGCTGCACGATTTTCACGGCACGCCGCTGGTCGTGACCTATCATCCCGCATACCTGTTGCGCTCCCCGTCCGAAAAGGCCAAGGCCTGGCAGGATCTGTGTCTGGCAGTGTCAACCCTGGAAGGACTGGCGCATGCTGACTAGCAACTTTGACGTGACGGTGCTGGTGGTTGAAGACAGCCGGGTGGCGATGAATTCCCTGTGCAAGTATCTCAAGCATATGGGCATAGAAGAACCGCTCAAGGCGGGCTCGGGGCAGGCCGCATTGGATATATTCAGTGCGCAGCGACCGGATATCGTGTTGCTGGATGTGATTCTGCCGGACATAGATGGATTCGAGGTGGCGCTGAAGATGCGGTCGCTGGAGAAGGGCGACGACTGGAGCGCGATCATCTTCCTGACCTCGATGACCAAGGACCAGGATGTGGCGCGCGGGATCGAGGCGGGCGGCGACGATTACCTGAAGAAGCCGGTCAGCGAAGTGATCCTGAAAGCCAAGATACTTGCCATGAGCAGGTTGGTGGAAACGCATCGCGCCATGGCACGGGTCAAGCAGGAACTGAACGAGGCGAACAAAAAGCTGCAGCACCTGTCAACCACCGACAAGCTGACCGGTATCGCCAACCGGCACATGTTCGATGTTTTGCTGAAGCGGGAATGGCGGCGCTGCGAGCGGCTGAAGCAACCGATGTCGCTGATCATGGTGGATGTGGACTTGTTCAAGCAGTACAACGATGCCTATGGACACCAGGCCGGTGACAAATGCCTCAAGACCATAGCCAAGCAGGTTTCGCGCGGCGCGCCGCGGGCCAGTGACCTGGCGGCGCGATACGGCGGCGAGGAATTCGTGCTGGTGCTGGGCGAAACCACGATAGAGGGCGCGCGCTGGGTGGCGAACAATATCCGCCAGCATGTATCCGACCTCGGCATTCCGCATGCCTCGTCGCCCTTCGGTCACGTTACCGTCAGTTGCGGCCTGGCCACGATGAATCCGCATCAGGGGAAGCGGCTCGAAGAGTTGATCTTTGCCGCCGATGCGGCGCTGTATGAGGCCAAGGCGCAAGGGCGGAATGTGGCCGTTTGTGCGGAATAGCCGCGCTGCAGCGTTACATCAGTCCGCTATCCTGGTCGTGGCCGTGCTTCCTGTATAGCGCTGCCATGATGCCGGCAAGCAACAAGCCAAATACCAGGATGATGGAATAGAGGTTGATGTGCAGCTTTTCCATCAGCGCGTACAGGGCAAGCATGGCGAAGATGCTGACGTTCTCGTTGAAATTCTGCACCGCGATGGAACTGCCGGAGCCCATCAGCAAGTGACCGCGATGCTGCAGCAGGGCGTTCATCGGCACCACGAAATATCCGCCCATGGCGCCGATGGCAACCAGCAGCAGTACGGCAAGTGTCGGATGGGTGACCGGGATCATCACCAGCACCAGCAGCCCCATGGCAATGCCGACCGGCAATACTTTCACCGAATGTTCCAGCTTGACGAATCGGGCAGCCAGCACCGCGCCAATGGCGATCCCGACCGCGACCCAGGCGGTCAGTTTGGCGGCGGCACTGATATCGTAATGCAGCGCCACCGCCGCCCAGGCCAGCACCAGCAGGCGCAAGGTGGCGCCGGCGCCCCAGAACAGCGTGGTGACGGCCAGCGATACCTGGCCGAGCGGGTCTTTCCACAGCAGCCAGAAGCAGTGCATGAATTCTTTTGCCAGGAAGGCCGGGTTGCGGCGCAGTGGTTTGTGGTCGATCGGCAGGACCGGTATGTAAAGGTTGAACACGGCTGCGGCGAGGTAGATGAAACAGACTACGGTGATGGCCAGTTCCGGTGGTGAGTCAATTCCGGTATCGACGTACGGGATGTCCCACCATTGCAGCATGACGTCGGCAACATCGGGGTTGATCAATATGCCGCCGATCACTGCGCCGAGAATGATGGCGGCGACAGTCAGGCCTTCCATCCAGCTGTTCGCCAGCACCAGTTTCCCCGGTGGCAGGTATTCGGTAAGTATCCCGTATTTTGCCGGAGAATAGGCTGCAGCGCCCAACCCGACCAGGCCATAGGCAAGCATGGGGTCAAGCCCGAACAACATCGCGATACAACCGCCCAGCTTGATGAAGTTGCTGATGAACATCACCCGGCCCTTGGGCAGCGAATCAGCGAATGCGCCAACAAACGGCGCCAGCACTATGTAGGCGAGCACAAAGCCTTCCTGCAATGCCGGCGTGTGCCAGGCAGGAGAATTCAGGTCGGTCAGCAATGCGATGGCAGCGAACAGCAGTGCATTGTCAGCGAGCGCGGAAAAGAATTGCGCCGCAAGGATGATGTAAAAGCCGAAATTCATTAAACGGGCGGTTGAATACTATTGCGTCTGCCAATACGGCGTCGAAAAGCGGCCAGGATGGTGGGCGCGCGTGGCGATATACATGTGCGAACTCCGCTTCCTTGCCTCATTTGTTCCATGTCACGGCATTGCCTGGGTCTGTTCAGTCGCCGGAACGGGTGGGCGGGTTTTTTGTAAGCGCATTTTATAACATGAAAGGAGGGTGCCTGCTATCATTAGCAGCAATAAACAGGACTCCGCAACTCCCTAATCCATGCCTCGTCCGATACAAGCGCGCATCTCCCTGTCCGCCCTGGAACACAATCTTCAGGTCGCCCGTCGCGCTACCCGTTCCCGCATCCTCGCGGCGATCAAGGCCAATGCCTACGGGCACGGGTTATTGCGCGCTGCAGAGGCATTGGGTGCAGCGGATGGTTTTGGTGTGGCGGACATCAGCGAAGCCGTGCAACTGCGCGAGGCAGGGGTGCGCCAGACCATCCTGCTGCTGGAGGGCGGGTTTACCGCGGACGATATGCAGGCCGTGGCGCAGCATGATCTTGCTGTCGTGATTCATGGCCCGCAGCAGATCGCCTTGCTCGACGCTTTCCCGCGCCGCACCGCCTTGCAGGTATGGCTCAAGATCAACAGCGGCATGAACCGGCTGGGGTTTGCGCCAGAGGATGTCCCGGGAGTGATGGAACGGCTCAAGCATCATCCGGCGGTGGGTGAAATCATCCTGATGACGCATTTTGCCAATGCCGACGAGCCATCCGGCGTGGACGCGCAACGGCAAGTGTTCGATACGCTCACCGCACCCTACCGCATGCCGCGTTCGCTGGCCAATTCCGCCGCGCTGCTGCGCTATCCGGAAACCCATGCCGACTGGGTGCGCCCCGGTATCATGCTGTATGGCGCTTCGCCGTTCGCGGAAACCAGCGCGCAGCAACTTGGCCTGAAGCCGGCTATGATCCTGGGTAGCGAGATAATCTCGGTACGGGAATTGAAGCCAGGCGATTGCGTCGGCTATGGAGGCTCGTTCTGCGCCGACTCCGGCATGCGTATCGGCACGGTCGCCTGCGGTTATGCGGACGGTTACCCGCGCCATGCGCCGACCGGCACGCCCATATTGGTGGAAGGACAACGCACGCGCACGTTGGGCCGGGTGTCAATGGACATGTTGAGCGTGGATATCAGCAAACTGCCTGGCGCTGGAATTGGCAGCAAGGTTACCTTGTGGGGCGATGGATTGCCGGTCGAAGAAGTGGCGCGCGCGGCGGGGACCATCAGTTATGAGTTGTTATGTGCAGTGGCTGCGCGCGTGCCGGTCACGACCGATTGAATCGCACTATTGATCGCGGAGGAAACGATATGCCTTATTTCATCTACAAGATCATGCAAAGCCCGATCCTGCAATTGCAAAAGATCGAGCAGCACGATGCTTATCCTGCTGCATCGGCACGCGCCAAGGTGCTGCGCGCCGAATTGAAGAATGAGCCATGCACGGTAAAGATCATCTTTGCCGAGCATGAACTGGGCGCGGAAGACTTGCTGTCGCAGGTTCGCAACCCGGTGCCGCAACCCGGCGACGACTGAGGTTCGCAATGGTCGACGAGGCGGCATTCAAGCAGATACTGAAAGCAGCCGATCCGCAGGCCTGCCCTTTCGACCATGCCCTGTTGTCCGGTTGCTGCGCATGCACGCTGGTGAAGCGGCATGGCATTGCCGAACGCGAGTCGCTGGTGTGTACGGTGTCGGCGGCGCAAGCCGATTGTGTCGAATTGCAGGAGCTGTTGCGGCACAACTCGGTTTTTGCCATCCGGGAATTGCACGATGCCGCGCTCGTCACCCATGCGCAAAACATGAAAATCCTGTGTGGCGGCTTGCGGGGTTTGCAACGGGAGGTGGATGGCGCCGCCAAAGTCGATGATGTAAGCGCGCTGGTTGCGGCGGCACACCGGGAATTCGGTGCGGCGGAACAGTTCCCATACCAGCGCATCGTGCGGGCGATCGTGGCATATCAGCCGCGCAAACGGAAAGTCGCAGAGAAAAAAGATCTGGACTAACTCGCAGGTGTATAGATGAAACATTTGTTGGCAGGCGACATTGGCGGCACCAAGACTTTATTGCAGATCAATACGGCTTCGGGCACGCTGAAAAAGTCCTATCCCAGCGCCGGATTTTCCGGGCTGGCGGAAATGCTGGATGAATTCCTGCGCGAAGCGGGAACGCCGCAGATCGCCGCCGCCTGTTTTGCGCTTGCCGGTCCGGTGTCGGGCAGGAAGGTCAAGCTGACCAATCTGCCCTGGGAAGTGGATGCGGATGCGCTCGCCGATCGATTTGCCATTTCCCGGGTGGTGCTGGTCAATGATTTCGAGGCGGTTGCGCATGGCATTGCGGCATTGCGACCGGATGACCTGCTGACCTTGCAGGCCGGGGAGCCGTTGCAGCACGGTACGCGGCTGGTGGCGGGTGCCGGTACCGGCATGGGCGTGGCATGGATGTCATGGACCGGCAACGTGCATGCGGCGCATCCTTCGGAAGGAGGACATATCGATTTCGCTCCGGTCAATGAACTTCAACTGGGCCTGCTTGGCTATTTGCAGCAGCGACATGGGCACGTCTCGTACGAGCGCATCGTCTCCGGCCCGGGACTGCAGGCCATCTTCGACTATCTCCGCGACAGCGGGCGCGCGACCCCATCACCGCGCCTGGTCGCGGCGATGGAAGCAGACGATGCTGCGGCCGTCATCACTCGCTTTGCACAATCAGAAGATGAGCCCATCGCCCGCATGACGCTGGATTTGTTTGTTGCGGTGTATGGCGCATTCGTGGGCAACCTGGCTTTGCTGGTGTTGCCGCGCGGTGGCATCTATGTGGCGGGCGGTATTGCTGCAAAAATTTCCCGGGTGATGCAACGGGGGGATTTCATGCGTTCGTTCCTGGACAAGGGTCGCTACACGGCTATGCTTGAAACCATGCCGCTGCATATCGTGACCAATCCCGAGGTCGGATTGCTGGGTGCCCGATTGCTGATTCAGTAGCACTATCCCGCGAGCATCGGTCATAATTACGGCTGGTGCTGGTAATGGTGGTTGCTCAAGAAAATGTCCTTCCGTTCTGCAGTCATGTCCAATCGCTTTCTGGCGCGCATCGTGCGTGTGCTGGATTGGCAACAATTCGGCCGTTATCTGCCGTGGCTGGTACTGGTCGTGTCGCTGGCATTTACCTACCGCCTGTGGCATCGGGAGCAGGTGCAGAGGTTACAGGAGTTGCAAGCCGAATTCGTAGCCAACATGCATGAAACCGTTGGCAATGTCGAGCAGCGCATGATCACCTATGAGCAGATGCTGCGCGGTGCGCAAGGCCTGTTTGCGGCATCGGGCGTGATGGACCGGACCCGATTCTATTCCTATATCAGCATGCTAAACCTGGGGGAGAATTTCCCCGGTGTACAGGGCATGGGGTTTGCATTGATAGTGCGCCCTGGCCAGGTACAAAGCCATGTCGAGTCGGTACGCAAGGAAGGCTTGCCCGATTATTCGATCCAGCCGCAAGGAAATCGCGATATGTATGCCCCCGGGGTCTTTGTCGAGCCGTTTTCGGAGTCCAACATCCAATCATTAGGCATCGACAACTATGCCGATCCGGTGCGCCGGATCGCAATGGATCAGGCCCGTGATACGGATAGTCCGGTCAACAGCGGGAAAGTGCTGTTGCAGGAAACAGATGGCCATGTACGCGCGGGTTTTTTGATGTTCATGCCCATATACAGGAACAGCCAGCCACACCAGACGCTCAAGCAGCGCCGCGACAACATCATCGGCTGGGTTTATGCCTCATCGCGCATGCAGTCCATGATGGAAGGCATTCGCGGGGAAAGCCGCGAAAATATCGATATCGAAGTCCATGATGGTAACGATATTTCCGACGAATCCCTGCTATATGACTCCGATATCAGCAACAGCCACCTTGCCTATGAATCGCGTGCCAAATTCAAGGGCACAAAACAGCTGCTGATCGCCAATCATCAGTGGACCATTGCCGCACACTCTTTGCCCGGCTTTGATTACCGGCTCGAAAGCGGCAGCTCTCGGGTCGTGTACATCAGCCTGATCACCAGTATCCTGTTGTCATTGCTTACCGGATTGCTGGTTTATGGCCGGGCTCGCGCGCTGGAAGACTCCATCGAGATATCCGAAAGGGGGGCGCGTTATCGGCAGATGTTCGAGGAAAATCCGGCTATTGCATACCTGATGGATCCGGCCACCGGACAGATCGTGGATGCCAATACGGCAGCGATCGAATTCTGGGGCTATACACAGGATGAGTTGCGCAAGATGAATATTGCCCAGATCAGCTTCATCCCGAGCGACAAGATCGTTGAGGTGATGGGGATCATCAAGCGCGGATCGACCCATCGCATCGTCATGCAGCATCGCACCAAAAGCGGGGACATCCGCTTCGTCGAGGTATTCAGCGGTCCGTTCACCTTTCGGGGAAGGAACCTGCGTTACTCCATAGCGCATGACATTACCATGCGCAAGGCAGCGGAAAAGGAGCGCCTGCTTGCCAGTCTGGTGTTCAATAGCATCGAATTCGCAGTGGCGGTCACTGATCCGGACAATAAGATCGTGATGATCAATCCGGCCTTTACTGCCATAACCGGTTATGCCCTCGACGAGGTGGTTGGCAGAAACCCGAACATGCTTGCATCGGGCAAGCATACGCCAGAGTTTTATCGGCGTATGTGGGCGATTCTGGCAAGCACCGGAAAATGGAGCGGCGAGATATGGGATCGTCGCAAGAATGGGGATGTTTATCTTGAGCACCTGACCATCAAGGCAGTATTTGATGAGGGTGGCATGTTGACCAATTACGTGGCGGTATTCTCTGAAATTCCAACACCCAGAGAGGCAGTCCCGGAAAGCAGCTAAGTTGGGATCAACTTGTTGCCGGCGCTGCCTTGGGGTGCACCGGTAATCCTCCAGGCGCTCTTTCCGGGAGCGCTACCGATTGCTGCTGCGGCTTAAGGTTCTTGTCAGATACCGTGCCGCTGGAGCATTGCTGAACAACCGTGAGAAATTGGGCTTCCTCTGCCTGTTCAGCGGTGACCACTGCACAGATATATACAAGAGTGCAACAGTGCTGCAAATAGGGATTTTTATTTATCCCATTCGCCGTTATAGTTGCATGAAGCATTTTTATTGGAGACACATCATCAATTCCAGGCCTTTCAAGATCAGCAAGCCGGTAGCCGGCATTTTCAACCTGCCTCCCCTGGGTATGGATGGCGCAAGCATAGCCGAGGATTTCCGGGGCTATTTCAGTCATACCCTGGGACGCAACGATTTGAACCAGGCGGCATTCCACGTCTATACCTCGCTGTCGCTGGCGTTGCGCGACCGACTGGTTGAGCGCTGGAAGCAGACCCAGGCTGCCTATGACGAGCAGGACTGCAAGCGCACTTACTACCTGTCGCTGGAGTTTCTGATGGGCAGGGCTTTGGGCAATGCCATGCTCAACCTGGATGTCGAGGCACCCACGGCTGATGCGCTACGCAACCTCGGTCTGGTGATGGAGGAGATTTCCTGCCAGGAGCACGATGCCGGACTGGGCAACGGCGGCCTCGGCCGGCTGGCCGCATGTTTCCTTGACAGTTGCGCGACGCTGCAGCTGCCGGTGGTCGGTTACGGACTGCGCTATGAATACGGCATGTTCCGCCAGAAGATCGAGAACGGGTATCAGGTCGAAGAGCCGGACCACTGGTTGACTAACGGGAACCCGTGGGAGATCGAGCGTTCCGAGTTTTCGATGCGGGTCAAGTTCGGCGGTCATACCGAGATGCATGCGGATGCGAAAGGACGCTTGCGGTCGCACTGGAAATACACCAATGACGTGATGGCTGTGCCTTATGACGTGCCTGTGCCCGGCTACCATAACGGTACGGTGAATACATTGCGCCTGTGGAAAGCGACCGCCACGGAAGAATTCAGCCTGAGCGACTTCAATGCCGGTAGCTATGCCGAATCGGTGGCTGCCAAGAACGAGGCCGAACACATCACCATGGTGCTGTACCCGAACGATGCCAGCGAGAACGGCAAGGAATTGCGCTTGCGCCAGCAATATTTCCTCGCCTCGGCCAGCTTGCAGGATGTGCTGAGACTATGGGTAGGCAAGTATGGCAGGGATTTCAGCAAGTTCGCCGACAAGAATTTCTTTCAGTTGAACGACACCCATCCAACCTGCGCCGTGCCGGAAATGATGCGCCTGCTGATGGATGAATACGGGCTGGAATGGGATGAGGCATGGGATATCACCGGCAAGACCGTCGCTTACACCAATCACACCCTGTTGCCCGAGGCGCTCGAGCGCTGGTCGGTCAGCATGTTTGGCCGTTTGTTGCCGAGGCTGCTGGAGATCGTTTACGAGATCAATGCGCGTTTCCTGGCAGCCGTGGCGCTGCAGTGGCCGGACGATATCGACCGCCAGCGGCGCATGTCCATCATCGAGGACGGCCATGAGCAATATGTGCGCATGGCATATCTGGCGGTGGTCGCCAGCAAGTCGGTGAATGGCGTGGCGGAACTGCATTCGCAATTGCTGAAGCAGCACCTGTTCCATGATTTCTACGAGATGTGGCCGGAAAAATTCAACAACAAGACCAACGGCGTGACGCCGCGGCGCTGGATGAAATGGAGCAACCCTGCGCTGAGCGCCTTGATCACGCGGACCATCGGCAGCGGCTGGATCACCAACATGGATGCGCTGAAGCTGATTGCACCCCATGTTGACAATGCCGGGTTCCGCACTGAATGGCGCGCGATCAAGCAAGCCAACAAGGCGCGGCTGGCGGAAATGGTGCAGCGCGATTGCGGCGTGACGTTCGATACTGCTGCGCTGTTCGATGTCCAGGTCAAGCGTATCCATGAATACAAACGGCAATTACTCAACATATTGCATGTCATTCATCTTTACGACCGCATCAGGCGCGGCGATATCGCCGACTGGACGCCGCGTTGCGTGCTGATCGGCGGCAAGGCCGCGCCGGGTTACAGGCTTGCCAAGCGCATCATCAAGCTGGCCGGTTCGGTGGCGCATGTGATCAACAGCGATCCTGCCACGGCAGGATTGCTGAGGCTGGCCTTTTTGCCGGATTACCGGGTGACGGCGATGGAAGTGATCTGCGCGGGTACGGATCTGTCGGAACAGATCTCCACTGCCGGCAAGGAGGCATCCGGAACCGGCAACATGAAATTCATGATGAATGGCGCATTGACCATCGGCACGCTGGATGGGGCAAACATCGAGATACGCGAGGAGGCGGGTGCGGAGAATTTTTTCCTGTTCGGTCTTTCCGCAGCCGAAGTCGAAGCCATGCGCAGTCATTACGATCCGGCAGAATTCATCGCTGCGGACGAGGACCTGAAGCGGGTGATGGCATTGCTGAAGGGCGGGCATTTCAACCTGAATGAAGAGGGCGTGTTCGATTCGATAATCCATGCCATTGAAAGCAGCAGCGACCCCTGGTTGACGGCTGCCGATTTTCGCGCTTTCGTCGATGCGCAGCAGGAGGTGGCGATCGCCTACCGCGATACCGAGAGATGGACGCGCATGAGCATCCACAACACAGCGGCCAGCGGTAAATTTTCCAGCGACCGCACGATAACGGACTACAACAACGATATCTGGCATTTGCCCAGAGTCCCAGCCAAACCGGTCTGACGGTAATAACTTTCAAGGACCCGTGAACATGCGTGTGCTGCTCGTCACATCTGAAATGACGCCGTTGATCAAGACCGGCGGCCTGGCCGACGTCAGCGGTGCATTGCCGCTTGCATTGCAGGAACTGGGTGTGGAAACCAGGATACTGTTACCAGGCTATCCGCAAGTGCTGAAGGCCTTGCCCGGACTGAAACGCGTTGCGTCGTTCCCTGCGCTATACGATTTTCCGCCCGCGCGCCTGCTGGCCGGTGGATTGCCCAATGGCGAGCAAGTCTGGGTGATCGAATGTCCCGATCTCTACCAGCGTGGCGGCGGCCCCTATCAGGACAGTCACGGCCATGACTGGCCGGACAATGCACATCGTTTCGGGTTGCTGTCCTGGGTCGCTGCTCATCTGAGCGGTGCGGATTCGCCAATCAAATGGAAGCCGGATGTCGTTCATTGCAACGACTGGCAGACCGGGTTGACGCCCGCCTATATGCATTTTGCAGGCAGCCCTGTTCCCAGCGTGATGTCGATACACAACCTGGCGTTCCAGGGCATATTCCCGCCGCAACTGATAACGGACATGGGATTGCCGGAAGCATCCTTTGCCAGCGAGGGAGTCGAATATTATGGCAGCCTGTCGTTCCTGAAGGCCGGGCTGTATTACGCCGACCAGATCACGACCGTGAGTCCTTCGTATGCGCTGGAGATACAGACGCCGGAATTGGGCTTTGGCATGCATGGGTTGCTGGCAGACCGGCATGACGATCTGACCGGTATACTCAATGGTGTCGATTATGCCGAGTGGGATCCGGCAACGGATCCCCATCTGGTCAAGGCCTATGACGCGTCGAACCTGAAGGGAAAGGATATCAACAAGGCGGAATTGCAAAAACGCATGGGTTTGCACCCGGACCCGAAAATCCCCCTGTTCGGGCTGGTGAGCCGTTTCACTGCGCAGAAGGGAGTGGACCTGGTACTGGCCATAGCCAAATATCTGGTCTCGATGCCGGCGCAACTTGTGCTGCTGGGCAGCGGCGATCCGGCCATGCAACTGGAAGCACAGAAACTGTCGCAACGACATGCCGGGCAGATCGGGGTGAAGATCGGCTTCGACGAGGGACTGTCCCACCTGATCGAGGCCGGTTCGGATATATTCCTGATGCCGTCGCGTTTTGAACCGTGCGGACTCAACCAGATGTACAGCCAGCGTTATGGCACGCCGCCGGTGGTGCATGCAACTGGTGGCCTCGGCGACACGGTGGTGGACTTTAACCCGGCGACGCTGGCCAGCGGCAAGGCCAGCGGATTCGTGTTCGAGGAGATGGAAGCGACAGCGCTGCTGGCCGCCGTGTACCGTGCGGCCACTGTCTACCGCGACAAGAAGACCTTTCGGGCGCTGCAGCTGAACGGCATGAACATGGATTTCAGCTGGGGGAAAAGCGCGGCAGCGTACCGCGACATTTACCAGCGACTGTTGAAGCGGTAACCGTGGCAGGGTGGAACGATGCCCAGCGAGGTGAAAGCGCCATGCACAATTCACCCGATGCATAAACAAGGGGGAGCATGCATACTCTGTGGAAAGATACCGAGGCGTCTGGCTGTGGCAGTGAACTCGAATTGCGCGTCTATACCTCGCGCCTGCTCGGACAGGATAAGACGCTGGTCTTGCATGGCGGCGGAAATACGTCAGTAAAGATTAAAGAAAATAATGTATTGGGCGATGAAATTGATGTTATTTATGTAAAGGGCAGCGGCTGGGACCTGGAGACGATCGCCGCCGCAGGATTCACCCCGGTGCATCTGGAGCACCTGAAAAAACTGGCTGCGCTGCCCGCGCTGTCCGACCCGGAAATGGTCAATCAACTGGTCACCCACCAGACCCGCGCCGCGGCGCCGGTGCCGTCAGTGGAAGCCATCCTGCACGCGATCCTGCCTTATCCCTATGTCGACCACACCCATGCCGATGCGATCATCGCGATCACCAATACGGCGGATGGCGAGGCGAGGATACGAGCGATCTATGGCGACACGGTGGTGGTCATTCCCTATGTCATGCCGGGATTCGATCTGGCCAGGTCGTGCGCCGAGCGCTTTGCCGCCGACGCCGGACCCAATACGCAGGGCATGGTATTGCTGAATCACGGTATCTTCTCGTTCGGTCAGACTGCCAGGGAATCCTACGAGCGGATGATCCTGCTGGTGGATCGCGCAGAGGCATACCTGAAACAACATGACGCATGGGAGGTTGCGCCGTCCTCTGTGACTGCCGCGCACAGCATCGAACTGGCGCGCGAGCAGGCGCAGTTGCGCGCCGACATTTCCGGCGTGGCCGGGTTTCCGCTTATCGTCGCGCGCCATGCCGGCGACCGCACCCTGTCCTTCGCGCGCCATGCGGATGTGGCCACGATCGCGCAACAAGGTCCGGCCACCCCCGATCACGTGATCCGCACCAAGCGCCTGCCGCTGCTGGGCCGCAACGTGGCAGCGTATGCCGCACGCTATCGGGAGTATTTTCAAGTTCATGAGCCGCAGGCACAGGAACGCAAGACCATGCTCGATGCCGCGCCGCGCGTGGTGCTGGATACGGAACTGGGGCTGTGCGCGGCGGGCCGCAGCGCGAAGGATGCGGCCATCGTCGCCGACATCTACCGGCACACGATCGACATCATCCTGCGCGCCACCGCCCTCGGCGGCTATCAGGCGCTGCCGGCGCAGGATATCTTCGATGTCGAATACTGGGACCTGGAGCAGGCCAAGCTGCGCAAGGGCGGCAAGCCGCTGGCGTTCAGCGGCGAAGTCGCGCTGGTCACCGGTGCGGCATCCGGCATCGGCCGCGCCTGTGTCGACTCGCTGCTGGCGCGCGGCGCGGCGGTGATCGCGCTCGACCTTGATGACAGGATTTCCAGTATGAAGGAGGGCGCCAGCTTCCTCGGCCTGAAGTGCGACCTCACCTCGGAAGAACAGTTCATGCGGGTGCTGGCGCAGGGCATCGAAACTTTCGGCGGTCTCGACATGCTGGTGCTGAACGCGGGCATCTTTCCCGGCGGTTGCCGCATCGAGTCGCTGAAGAACGAACAGTGGCAGCAGGTGATGCGCATCAACCTGGATGCCAACCTGGTGCTGATGCGCGAATGCCACCCGTTCCTCAAGCTTGCGCCGCGCGGCGGGCGGGTGGTGGTGATCGGTTCGAAGAACGTGTCGGCCCCCGGTCCCGGCGCTGCCGCGTATTCCGCTTCCAAGGCTGCGCTCAACCAGCTTGCACGCGTTGCCGCACTGGAGTGGGGCGCCGACAACATCCGCATCAACTCGCTGCACCCGAACGCGGTGTTCGACACCGGACTGTGGACGCCGGAAGTACTGGCCGCGCGCGCCAAACACTATGGACTGAGTGTCGAAGAATACAAGACCAATAACGTGCTGAAGACCGAAGTGACCAGCAAGGACGTGGCGGAACTGGCGGCCGAACTGTGCGGGCCGTTGTTCGCCAAGACCACGGGCGCGCAGATCCCGGTGGATGGCGGCAACGACAGGGTGATATAGAGCTGGTAGCCTGTGGCGTGTAGCGTGCAGCTTTGAACCGGCAACAGAGTATCTACGACTGACTCTTTTGCTACTGGCTACAAGCTGCCAGCCCAACAACAAAGGACTTTCGCAATGACAACACACAATTCCATACTCGGCATCATCGGCGGCAGCGGCGTGTATGACATCGACGGCCTGGCCAAGCAGCGCTGGGAAAAGGTCGCTTCGCCGTTTGGCGAGCCTTCCGATGAATTATTGTTTGGCGAGCTGGACGGGCAGCAACTGGTGTTCCTGCCGCGTCACGGGCGCGGGCACCGGGTCCCGCCTTCCGAGATCAACTTCCGCGCCAACATCGACGTACTGAAGCGCGCAGGCGTGACCGACGTGATCTCGGTCAGCGCGGTCGGGTCGTTGCGCGAACACCTGAAGCCCGGCACGTTCGTGATCGTGGACCAGTTCATCGACCGCACCTTCGCGCGCAGCAAATCCTTTTTCGGCAGCGGGCTGGTGGCGCATGTTTCGATGGCGCACCCGGTGTGCCGACGGCTGGGTGACCATCTCGAAGCGGCGGCCGAGCAGGCGGGCATTGCCGCGCTGCGCGGCGGCACTTACCTGGTGATGGAAGGCCCGCAGTTCTCCAGCCTGGCGGAATCCGAGCTGTATCGCAGCTGGGGGTGCGACGTGATCGGCATGACCAACATGCCGGAAGCCAAGCTCGCGCGCGAGGCCGAGCTGTGCTACGCGACGGTGGCGATGGTCACCGACTTCGATTGCTGGCATCCGGACCATGACGACGTGACCGTGGAACAGATCGTCAAGGTGCTGCTGGCCAACGCCGACAGGGCGCGCACGCTGGTGAAGCAGGTGGCGCCAAGGGTGGCAGATGATGCCCAGGCCGATGCTTGTTCCTGTCGTCATGCATTGGAACACGCCATCATCACCTCGCCGCATGCCCGCGATGCGGCAATGATCGCCCGGCTGGATGCCGTTGCCGGGCGCATGCTGAAATGAAATTGCTGTCCATTGCAGCGTTCGTGCTGCTGTTGATTTCCTGCGCTGGCTGGGGCCATGTCCTGACCCGGTGGACCAGCTGGCGCGAAAAGCATGATTTTGCCTTCCTGGCAGTGGCCGGCATTGCCGGGCTGACTTTTTTGGGCGGGGTGCTGAACCTGGTCCGGCTGGCCCGGCCGCTGGAATTGAACGTACTGGTGCTGGCGGGCCTGTTGTTCTTTATTGTGGACTACGCAGCCAGAATCAACAGCTGGCGTGCCGCAAGGCCTGCCGCTTCGTCGAAAGCGCCATTTGAGGTATTGGGATGGCTGCCGCTGGCCATGCTGGTCCTGGCCAGCGGTTTTTATGCATGGACGCTGCTACCGGCCGATGTCTTCAATATCAGCGACGATTTCTATACCTATGTGCTCAGGCCGGTGCGCATGCTGCAGACCGGCACGGTGGCGGGCAATCCGTACGAGATGCTGGGCCTCGACAGCCTGGGCGCCAACGCCTTCCTGCAGGCGTTCATCCTGCCCGGATTCTCCATCCAGTACCTGCTGGGTTTCGATGCAGTGTTCAGCTTCGCGCTGACCGGTTTGCTGTTGCTGGCATTGGCGAGGAAATTCGACCTGCACTGGAGCTATCCTGCATTCGCCGTGCTCGCGTTCATCGTGATCAATCCGCAAGCGGTCAATATCTCTGCGCTCTACATCAGCAGCGCGTTGACACTGGGTATCCTGTTTGCAAGCTGTGTGCTGCTGGATCAACTCGATTCTGCGCATCGCGCCAACCAGAGGATGGCTGCCATCGTATTGGGCCTGCTGTTCGCTGCATTGATTGCGCTCAAGGTCACCTACGTTGCCTATGCAATGGCCTACTTTGCGATTTTCTTTGCTGCGCTGTGGTGGCGGTCGCCTGACAGGAAGCAGGTGCTGGGACTGTGCGCCCTGACATTGCTGACCACGCTGATGTCGCTGTTGCCCTGGCTGGCGCTATTCGCCGACAACTACCTGTCTGCGCTGCAGCTGTTGTTGCATCCCGTGGCTTCACGTGCCGAAAGCGGATATTCGATGCCAAAGGGAAATATCGCGGCATTGTTCTCAGGCGCGGACCTGTTTTATGGCGGCTCCTTCCTGAGCTACGGACTGATGGTGCTGTTTTTGCTGGCCGTGGCGTGTTATGTGTTGTTTGTCCTGGTTAGCGGCAGCATGGCGCCAACACGCCACCGCTACTTGCCGATCGTTGCGGCAGCCTGCCTGGCCGGCGTGATCAGTTATCTGTTCAATGGCCTGTTGTTCAATCCAGACCTGGCGGTGCGCTATTCCTGTCCAGTGCTGCTGGCGAGTTTTCCGTTTGCCGTGCTGGCCATGGCTTTGGTGTTGCCGGGTACGGTGCGCCCGTCTGGCGTGTTCAATCTTTCCGGTATGGGGATGCTGGTGCTGGCCATGCCTGCCTTGCTGGTTGTCTTGTTCTGGAATAATTTCATCACGCGCCTGGAACGCGCCTATTCCCTGCATGAAACCATTTCATTCGACCTGAATGAATCGTACCTGGCCTATAACCGATATGTTTTTTCTGATGCAGCCAGACAGGCGATGCGTGCGATCCAGTCCAGGACCGAGCCCGGCGAGAAGATCTTTGCCTGGGTATCGATGCCCATGCACCTCGATTTTTCGAGGAACGATATCTACACGCTGAGGGAACCCGCCTTGCTCAATCCCTGGCTTGACCTGCCGTATAGCGGTAATCCCCTGGATACGGTGCATTACCTGAAAGGGCAGGGCGTGCGCTATATCCTGTGGGAAACCAGCGGCTATGGCATGCCGACCGACGACAAGGTGCGCAAGATGCTGACCTTCCCCAACCTGGTCTATCGCAAGATCGCGCAGCGCAGCCTGTATCTGAGGAAGGTTTTGACGGTGATGATGCAGGGCGGCACTTTCCTGTACTATTCGGACAACTTTGTGCTGTTCGACCTTAAGCAGATCAATGATTGACCCGGTCAATACGATGGGTGCATTCCAGCAGTCATTCCCTGCCCATCGTCCGGGCCGGGATCCGGTATCGCCTGGTTCGAAAAGGCGCAGGGAGTATCCGTCGTGCCTCTGTTGAATCATATTAAGAACAATACCTACTGGTACCTGCTGCTGGTGGTCATGTTGCTGGCCATTGCCGGATACTACTGGCGCGAGTGGGGCACGCTCGCTGCTTTTCTGGACGCAATAGACGCCAAGCCGGAATTCATGCTGGATTTTACGGCCCACTATTATCCGATGAGCAAGCAGATCCTTCAGCTGCCCGAGCCGGTCATGGGTTATTACTACACCTCCTTTTTTGCGCTCATGCTGGTGCCGATCGGCGCTTTGGCGCTTCCTTCCGCCCTGTCTGTCTGGGTGGCGATCCAGTGCGCAGCAGTGGTCGCCCTGTGCATCATCCCTGCACGCGGCATCCTGGCCATGCAGCCGCCCAAGATGATCCTGTATGCCGGCCTGTGCCTGACCTCCTATCCGGTGCTGGACAATCTCAAGTGGGGCCAGGTAAGCGTACTCCTGACCGTGTGCACACTGGCTGCATTCGTCGCATATAAAAAGAACCGGCGCCTGCTGGCCGGGATCCTGCTGGCTTTTGCGGCGGCAATAAAGTTCTATCCGGCGTTCTTCATCGTGTATTTCATCCTCAAGCGCGACCTGCGCACGTGCGTGGCATTCCTGCTGGCAGCGATCGTCTTTTACTTTGTCCTGCCTGCATCAGTGCTCGGGTTTTCCAATTGGCTGGGGTTCGAGCAAGCCATAGCTGTCGCCATCGGCAACTCCGACTGGGTTGCACGTGCTGTCGCCACGCACTATTTCGTGCATGTTGCCTCCAGGTGGGAGGTGATCTTTCTGGACCGCAACGCCGGCGCCATGACAGTGCAGGTCCTGACCCTGGTCGGTTACGGGATAGCCCTGTCCTGTTTCGCGATGGTCTGGTTGCTGCAACGCAGGGAGTCCTGCGAGCGCTACGGGTTGCCGATGGTCGTGATCTTCCTGGCCATCCCCTTCACGATCAAGACCTCGTGGCCACATTATTTCGTCTATCTGCCGGTGTGCCAGTTGGCGGTGTTTTCTTACTATGCCGCATCATTCCGGGGATCAGGCTGGTGGGTCAAGGCGCTGATCGCGCTACCCGTCATATCGATGCTGCTTTCCAGCATATTCCTGTTCAACCTGTTCCCGAACTGGAATGTATATAACTCGTATGGCATGCTGTTTCTTGCCAATCTGCTGTTATTGGTCGGGGTGTATGCAGCACTCCTTGTGCCGCTTGGCAGAAAGGGGATGCCTGCGGCAGCCAACTGAATCCGTTTCACTTGCCCCTGCGTTCGCGGCCAAGCAGAGAAGGAACGTTGGAACGCTCTCTTAGCGCAAGCTTTGCTGGCTGGAGAATTTGGATATACTGCGGACCCGGACGTCGGCCAATTTGCAACTGCGATACAGCGACGGAAGTTTACATTCGAACATTATGAAACAAGGCAAAAGAGAGTCAATTTTAATCGGCATTATCCTTCTCGCCGCCCTGTCGGTCAGGATATGGGGGGTAAATCACGATTTGCCTTTCATCTATCATGCGGATGAGCCGCGCTATGTTGCCATCATCCAGGGAATTTTTAAAACCGGTGACCTGAATCCCCATTTTTTCAATTACCCATCGCTGTTCCTGTACGTCAATTCGCTTGCTTATATACCGTACTACCTGCTGGGAAAGTTATTCGGCGTCTTTGCAACACGCGGCGATATAGCGTTTCCAGTATCGCTGGCGATGGGTGTCGCCCATACGCAGATGCCATCCACGATCTGGCTTGGACGCATGATCACGGTTTTATTTGGTGTCGGTACCGTGGGATTAACGTTTGCTATCGGAAAGCGACTTGCGGGGGGGGCGATAGCAGGTTTGCTGGCTGCGCTGATGGTGGCTGTATCCCCGGACAATGTCGGCAACTGCCGTACCATTACGCCCGACACCTTCATGGTATTTTTTGTGACGGCAGCGTTCCTGGCCTCGCTGCTCGTTTATCAACAGGGAAAGACACGGCATTACGTCATGGCGGGGCTCTGTGTCGGCCTAGCCGCCTCCAGTAAATACAATGGCGGATTGATAGTGTTGTCATTGTTATTGGCGCATTTCTTTCGATACGGCAAGGCGGGATTTTCAGTTCGGGATCTATATCTCGCTTTATTGCTGTGCGGAGTGGGATTTTTTGCAGCCACGCCTTATGCGCTGATAGACACGTCCAGATTTTTGGCAGACGTGAGTTATGAAAGTCATCATTACTCAACGGGCCACACTGGAATGGAAGGGGATGCCTTGATCTGGTATCTGGACTATTTGCGGCAAACCGCAGGAATTATCACCATTCTTGCGGTGCTGGGGATCATGCGCGCTATTTATTCGCGATCCAGGGAAATGATCCTTCTGGCCATCTTCCCCATTGTGTACTTTGCATTCATCAGCAGTTTTGCAGTAAGGAATGACCGGACACTCATGCCAATAACACCGTTTCTTTTTTTATTGGCCGCTTCGTTCCTTGTCCACTTGATGAGCAGGGCTCGTGCAATCCAATCAAGTAATCTGCGCAAGTCATCCATTCTGGCTATTGCCGGCATTGCTATTGCCAGCCTGGTCATGCCAGCATCAGTGACGGTCGCGGACACGGTTCAATTGACCACAATAGATAGTCGTGTGACCGCAAGAGTATGGATAGACGACAACCTGCCAGTGGGCTCCAGAATCGCACTCGAATCGTATTCCCCATTCGTCGATCCGTCTCGATTTTACATACAACGTATGTTGCGAATGATAATCCACCCGCCGGAATGGTACATTGAGCAAGGTTTCGACTACCTGGTTTTCAGTCAGGGCATGTATGGGCGGTTTTACGAGGAACGGGATAAATACCCGGACGAGTGTTCGCTATACGACAACCTGTTCCGGCGCTTTCAGCTGGTCAAGTTGTTTACGGATGGTGACTATGAAGTGCGCGTTTACAGGGTCCGGCAATCAGTTGGGCAAAATTGATCCTTCCCGGCCTATTTAACTCGCTCGTATGTATTGCCATGCAGCAGTGAAGCGAACAAAAAGAACGCCAGATCTCCGCTTACGGTTATTGCCCGACCCAGCACGATGACCAACAACAAGTCAGCCTCGTTAACCAGTCCCTGCAGCAGGAACATCAGCACCAGTTCGCGGACGCCCACGCCGGCCGGTGCGCCTGGAGTAACGAAGCCGGCCAGCCATGCCAGCACATAGGCGCCGCCCACGCTGAGCCACAGGGAAACATCCGGGGCCGGTTGTGTCGAGACCAGCTTGATCAGGCCGACGAACAGGGCGGCTGATACGGCAAAGAAAAATACATACCAGGCAAACGCCTGTGCTGCCGTTCGACCGAAATGACGCCCAAGCAAGGCGACGATACCGATCACCGCCAGGCCGAAAGCAATGGCCGCAAGCGGTACGGACAATCCGGCTGCAGCCAAAGGCAACGCAAGCATGCCGATCACCGCGCCGGCCAGCGTCAGCAGGGCCAATTCCCAGATCGACGACTTCGCCAAGGGCCATCCCGGCACGCCTGCTGCCATACCCAGTGCCTGTCTGCCGGCAATATGCAAAATGTTGCCGGGCACGTACTTGGCCAGTTGGGAAATACCGTAGGTCTTGATCGCCCAGTGCGCTGTCACGCGGGCGCCAAATTTTTCCAGCAGACTGCGCCATGCTTGTGCGAGCATCAGGTCAGCGCAACCGTAGATCAGCGCGAAGCCGCCGACGAGGACCCATGTGCCGAAGCCAAAGCGGTTGAAATCGATCTGTCCGCCATAGTCGCGCAGGCGCAGCGCGACATAAATTATCCCTGCGATCGCCAGCATTGCGCCGACCCGATGCAGACCTCGCTTTATCGCCGGTTGCATATCAAGCGCATGTATCCGGAATCACTTGCCCCGGGCGCAACAGTATGCGGCGAACGGTTCATTCGCCTACTGTCCCGATCACTCGGGCAGGCACGCCGCCGACGATCTCGTAGGCTGCGACGTCTTTGGTCACCACGGCACCGGCTGCGACCACCGCACCCTTGCCGATGCTTTGCACTGATCCCAGCACCGTGACGTTTGCTCCCAGCCAGACACCATCCTCTATGGCCAGGGCCGAGGACTCGAATTTCCACTCCGATTTTGCCTTTCTGGACGGGATATGGTCATGCGTTTCGATCAGCACGTTCTGGCTGATCCAGACATCATTGCCTATGGTTACTCCGCCGCTGTAGTCGATTTCGACATTGCGGTTGAATTTGACGTTTTCTCCTATTCTCAAATGACCATGCTCGATTCCATGCGGTACGATGAACATGCACCTGGAGCCGACCAACAGGCCGCTTCCCGTGCCGAACAACAGCCGGTAGACCAGGCATCGCAATTGAAGGATCGGGGGGATATCGAACAGCTGCATGCCGACCAGCAGTTGAATGAATCTTCTGGCTGCTTCCATGATCCATGCCATCAGGGAACTGTTTTTTGCGGTTGCGGAATTCATGTCATCGTCCTGTTTGAGATCTGCTGCTCATGAACCGTCCCTTGCATATACCGCTATCTGGTTCGCGCCAAGCAGGAAGCGCCGGTATGCGACGAGCTTCAGGCCGGCATGCCTGCCAGCGCTTTCCAGTTTTCCCCGATCCAGCAGCGCCTCGTGCTCTTCATTGGCATGCTTGCTGAACAGGCCGATCGCGGCACCCAGGTCGTGCACCCAGTCGACGGAAGGATGCGGCGTGGTCACGACCAGGCGGGCCTCATTGGATTCGCGCAGATGCGCCGAAAGGCTGTCCAGCAAACCGGCCGGGTCGCTGACATGCTCGATCACCGCCAGCGATATGACGGAATCGAACTTATCTTCGGGTGCGGGCATATCGGCAGTGAAACGATGCTGGGGGAATTGCATGAGCGCCTGTTGCAACGAGGGTTCATCCCGGTCCACACCCAGGTATCGGTCGCTGGGCACCAGCGCTGCCAGCGCGCCCGAGCCGCAGCCGAAATCCAGCACCCGCCCGCGCAGGTATGGCCGCGCGGCCGACAACCGTTTCTCGCGCAGCCAGGGCGACAGCAACCCTTCCGCGCCCTGGTCAGCCATCGTCCCGGCTGCCCAAGTCGATGCTTTCATGCTGCGACAGCACGATCACCTTGAAGCGCACTTCCTCGAGCAACTTGCGGTTCGCCGCCAACAGGTCCGCCACCACCGCGATCAACAGGGTCTGGAAACCCAGTCCCAGCAGCAGCGCGGCCAGGATCAGCGATTGGACGTGGCCCTCGCCCTCGCCGATGAAATATTTCCACAGGAAGCGCAGGCACAGCAGCAGACCCGCCGCCAGCAGGACGCCGCTGATGGCGCCGAAGAAGCGGAACGGACGGTAGATGATGGAAATGCGCATGACGGTGACCACGCTTTGCGCAATGTAGGACGGGATGCTCTTCACCAGCCGCGACGGGCGCAGGTCCTTGTTCACCCGGATCGGCACCGAGGTGATCGCCATGTTCTTCTGCCCGGCCTGGATGATGGTTTCCAGCGTATAGGTGTAATCGTTGAACACCACCATGCGCTGCGCGGCGGCGCGGCTCATCGCGCGAAAACCGCTGGGCGCATCGGGGATGTCGGTCTTGCTGGCAAAGCGCACCACCCAGCTGCCGATCTTCTGCAGCAGTTTTTTCAGCGGCGAAAAATGTTCGATGGTGGCGATCGGTCGTGCGCCCACGACGATATCGGCACTCTGATCCAGGATCGGGGCAGTTAGCAGGGGAATGTCGTCGGCGTTGTACTGGTTGTCGGCGTCGGTGTTGACGATGACATCGGCGCCGAGGCGCAGGCACGCATCCAGCCCGGTCATGAAGGCGCGCGCCAGGCCCTGGTTGCGCGAATGGCGCACCACATGGTGCACGCCATTGTCGCGGGCGACTGCGACGGTCTGGTCTTGACTGCCGTCATCGATCACCAGCCACTCGACCGATGCGAATCCGGCAACTGTGCGCGGTAGCAAGGACAAGGTGACCGCGAGAGTCTCCGCTTCGTTAAAACAGGGTATCTGGATGATCAGTTTCAATGAGAAGAGTCCGCCGGTTATTTGGCGCGAACCATATCAAATCCCTACTCTGGATGCAATGCGGGGTATCCTGCCAACACTTGTTACTGGTGTTATCCTTCTGTCTTCTTGTGTTTCGCCGAGAACAGAGGCAGTACGGAATACCATGAAACCATCACAAAATCCGGCCACCCGGATCGCCGCCGAGCTGAATCTTGCGATACAGCATCATCGCGCGAATCGCCTGGCGGAAGCCGAGACGATCTACCGGCAGATCCTGCGCATGGAACCCAACCATGCGCCCGCACTGCATTTGCTCGGCATGATCGCGCAGCGGGCGGGAGATATGGACACCGCCATCGACCTGATCGGCAGGGCGATCAAGGTACAACCATCCTGTCCCCTGTACTGCGATCTCGGCTCTGCCTACCGGTCTCAGGGTAAGCTGGATGCGGCACTTGAGTGTTTTCGGCAGGCGTTATTGCTGCAGCCCGATTTTGCCGATGCCCACAACCAGATGGGCGCCACGCTGCATGCACTGGGCAGGTTCGACGAGGCGATCGGGCATTACCATCAGGTGCTTGCGCTCAGGCCCGACTATGTCGAGGTCTACAACAATCTGGGGCTTGCCTTGCAGGCGCAGGGGAAGCTGCCTGAGGCAACGGAACAATTCCAGCGCGCTATCGCGCGCCAGCCGGAATTTGCCGATGCGCACAGCAACCTGGGCAATGTACTCAGGGACCAGGGCCGGCTGGACGAAGCGATGATCCATTACAGCAAGGCAGCGCAACTCAGCCCCGACTTTGCCGACACCTTCAACAACCTAGGCACCCTTTACCTGATGCAGGGCGATCTCGATGCGGCCGCCGAGCAATACCGGCGCGCGCTGGTACTCAATCCGGCTTATTTCGAGGCGCACAACAATCTTGGGCTGGTGCATCAATCGCGGGCAGAACTGGATGCGGCGGTCGCATGCTATCGCCAGGCGATCGCACTGAATGCCGAATTCGTCGATGCGCACAACAACCTCGGCAACGCACTGCGCAACCAGGGAAAGCTGGTCGAAGCGGTCGAACAATTCAATCGCGTGATCGCGCTCGAGCCCGGCCAGGTCGAGGTCTACAACAACCTCGGCAACGCACTGCGCAACATGGGCCGGCTGGACGAGGCGATCGCGAGTTTCGAGCAGGCGCTGCTGCTCAAGCCGGACTATGCGCAGGCATACAGCAGCCTGCTGTTCCTGCATGCCTATCACGGCACGCTGGAACCGGCAGCGTATCTGGCGCTGGCGCGCGGCTGGGAACGTGCCTGTGTGCCGCTGGCTGAGCGGGAAGCCGCCGCCGGGCGCCGGTTCACGCGCCTGCCGCTATCCGGCCGCCGGTTGAAGATCGGGTATGTCTCGGGTGATTTCCGCCAGCACGCAGTGAGCTATTTCATCGAACAACTGTTCGCCCGTCACGACCGTGCACGCGTGGAACTGTACGCCTACTCGACTGCCTCGGCGCGGGATGCCGTCACGGCGCGGTTGCAGGAACTGGCCGAACACTGGGTGCCGGTCGCCGGCTTGTCCGATACGGTATTGCTGGAACGCATCGAAGCGGACGGCATCGACGTGCTGATCGACCTGTCCGGCCACACCGCACATAATCGCATGGCGATGTTCGCCTGCCGCGCCGCGCCGGTGCAGGTGCATTACCTCGGCTACTTTGCCAGCACCGGGCTGAGCGAGATGGATTACTTCATCGGCGACGCCGAGTTGATCCCGCCGCAAATGGACCGGCACTTCAGCGAGCAGGTCTGGCGCCTGCCACGCATCCGCGCCAGCTACGATGCCCGGGCCGATGCACCGCAACCGGCCTGGCAACCGGATCCGGCGGGCACCATCCGGATCGGCAGTTTCAGCAACCTGGGCAAGCTGACGCCGGAGACTTTTGTGTTGTGGGCAAAAGTACTGCATGCCTTGCCGCAGGCGAAACTGTTGCTCAAGACCAAGGCACTGGTCGATGCTGCCAACCGCCAGCGTATTCTGGATACCCTGACGGAACAGGGCATCCCGCCCGGGCGCGTCGAACTGAATTCAACCGAGATCACGCCGGGATGGCGGGAACATATGGCCTACTACGACCGGCTGGATATCGTGCTCGACCCGATCGGTGCGCATGGTGGCTACACTACCAGCTGCGATGCGCTGTGGATGGGCGCGCCGGTGATCACGCTGGAGGGGGATCGCATGGCCTCGCGCATGACGGCCTCGATCCTGTCCGCGATCGGACACCCGGAATGGATCGCGCATTCCGCAGCTGAGTATGTGGACAAGGTCGTTGCGCTGGCAACGGATGTGGCACAGCGCAAGGCGTTGCGTCCGGTCCAGCGCGGGCTGATGGCGGGCAGTTCGATTTGCGATGCCAGGGATCTCGCCATGAAGCTCGAGGATGCATATTTCGAGATGTTCGGGCGGCAATGACATGATGGTAAAATATGCCTGACATGCTGTCCTGCAAAGGCAACTGAAATTCTAAAATCACCAAAACAAACCGAAGACCAACTGCTGCAGACTGGCCTGCAGCAACACCAGGCAGGACGACTGCGTGAAGCCGAGGCGATATATCAGCGCATACTTCAGATAGCGCCCAGAAATCCGGACGCGCTGCACTTTTCCGGATTGATCGCCTATCAGGTCGGGAATCTCGGGCGCGCTGCCGAACTGATCAGCAAGGCGCTCAGCATCAGGCCATCAGCCCAAATGTATTTCAACCTGGCTGCAACTTTCAGGAGTCAGGGCAACCTCGCAGCGGCAATCGAGAGTTATCAGAAAACGGTCATGCTGCAGCCGGATTATGCTGAAGCTCATAATAACCTTGGTAATGTGTACAAACAGCTGGGCAAACTGGATGTTGCTGCTGACAGCCTGCGCATGGCGTTATCGCTCAGGCCAAATTATGCGGAGGCGCACAATAATCTGGGGAATATATACAAGGAACAGGGCAAGTTGGAGCAGGCGGTTAACTGTTTTCACAAGGCGTTGTCACTCAAGCCGGAATATGCCGAGGCATACAACAACCTGGGAAACGTATACCGGGAGCAAGGCAAATTGGAGGACGCGCTGAACTGTTTTCACAAGACACTGATGCTAAAGCCGGGTTCTGCAGAAGCACACAGCAATCTTGGTAATACGCTGCAAGACCAGGGCAAGCTGGATGATGCAATAATCAGTTACCAGAAAGCCCTGTCACTCAGACCGGATTACGCCGAGGCGCTCAATAATCTGGGGAACGCGTACAAGGAGCAGGGGAGGCCGGACGAGGCCGTGACCTGTTTTCAGAAAGCGCTGTCACTCAATCCGAATTCTGCCGACACATACAACAACCTTGGCATGGCCCTGACCAGATTGAATCGACATGACGAGGCGAGTGTCAGCTACCAAAAAGCCCTTTCGATCAAGCCGGATCTGCCCTTTATGCTGGGCAATTATCTGCATGGCAAAATGCATTGCTGCGATTGGGATGGTATCGAGGATACGTTCAAGGAGATATTAAAAGATGTCGATGAGGGAAAAGCGGTGTCGGACCCATTCTGCTTGATGACGATCCCATCCTCGCCGGCACAACAAAAACGATGTGCCGAGATATATGTTCGAGAAAAATACCCTGACTCACAGGCCACTTTGGGTGCCATTGGCAGGTATTCCCATGACAGGATCCGTATCGGTTATTTTTCTGCCGACTTCCATAATCACCCTTGTGCCTATTTAATGGCGGGGTTGTTTGAAGAGCATGACAGGTCCAGATTCGAGGTGACAGCATTTTCGTTCGGCCCGGACAGCAATGACGAAATGCGCAAACGGCTCGCCGCATCGTTTGATCATTTTATCGATGTACGCAACCAGTCTGATATGGAAATAGCATCGCTTTCCAGACGCCTTGAAATCGATATCGCAATCGACCGCAAGGGATTTACGACATTCTGCAGAACGGGGATCTTCAGGTTGCGGGCGGCACCTGTGCAAGTCAGCTATCTGGCCTATCCCGGCACGATGGGGGCAGAATATATCGACTATCTGGTCGCGGACTACACACTGATCCCCGAGACCAGCCAGCAGTACTACACGGAAAAGATCGCCTACCTGCCAGGCAGCTATCAGGCGAATGATGCCAAGCGGGTCATATCCGGGAAGGCGTTCAGCAGGGAAGAGGCGGGGCTGCCAGGTTCTGGTTTCGTGTTCTGCTGCTTCAACAACAACTTCAAGATCACCCCCGCCATATTCGATATCTGGATGCAACTCCTCAGGCAGGTTGAAGGCAGCGTATTGTGGTTGCTGGAATGCAATGCAAAGACGAAGCAGAATCTGCGGAACGAGGCGGCAAGGCGTGGTGTTGCGCCGGACCGACTGGTGTTTGCCAAAAGAATGGGTCTGGCCGATCACCTGGCAAGACATCGTCTGGCAGACTTGTTTCTGGACACGTTTAATTACAACGCCCACACCACGGCGAGTGACGCCCTGTGGGCTGGCCTGCCGATAGTCACCTATCTCGGCGATACATTTGCCGGCAGGGTGGCGGCAAGTTTGCTAAACGCGATTGGCCTGCCTGAACTGATCACGCATTCCCACGAGGAATACCAGGCACTTGCGCTGAAACTTGCCACAAACCCTGAAATGCTTGCTTCAATAAAGCAGTTGCTGGCAAAGAACAGGCTTACGCACCCATTGTTCGATACGGCGCTGTTTACCCGGCATATCGAGGATGCATATACCCAGATGTGGAAGAGGCATCAGGAGTCTCTTGCGCCAGACCATATATATGTAACTTCTTGACAGCTTTTTTCTAAACGAAGCGCGTCCTCACTTGAAAGGAAGCAACGCATGGTTAGCAATATAACTCCTGCATTAGACCCGGAACTGGATCGCCGAAGTGATCAAGGACCGTCGTTTCGCTACGCAATTTATTCCCAGCAACGATCCGGGAGTGCCTGGTTGTGCGCGCTGCTGAGTAATCTGGGGGAATTTGGCATCCCTGTTGAATATCTCAATGGGCGATTCACCCCGGAAATTTCCAGGCGTCTTTTGGGTAGCACGACCGGGTTTGATTTATCAACGTACCTGGATGCGGTTGAAAGTGTGCGAACTTCGCCCAGCGGGCGCTTTGGAATCAAAATCCAGCCAAATCAACTTTCGGCTATCATGAAAAACGATCTGGCTGCCATGGCGAGGTTTTTTCATCGATATGATGCGATCATTTTGCTGACGCGCCAGGATAAGCTTGCTCAGGCTGTTTCTGGCGGGATCGCCCAACTGACGGCAAATTGGCGCTCGGATGGAAAAGAGCCTGACCTATCCTCCTTCACTACTGACCAGTTGATTCGCGAAATGTCAGGAAAGCTTGCGCGCTACCTGGTTGAGGATAGTCAAATGATCTCGGTTGCGGAAGCATCGGGGCGCCCATTGCTTCATGTCACCTATGAGCGATTAAAAGGTGATCCCGAAGGCACCCTGGAGCAGGTTGTGCGTTTTCTTGGTCTTGAAGAGGGTTTTGCTGGCTTGCCGGTGACAAAGATAGTAAATGTCCCTGGACCTCGGCCCGGCACTGTTGCTGCAGAAGTTCGTCAACTCCTTCTGGATTTTATTGAAGGGAGAGTTTCAATATAGAGGATTGTTGACGCTGAAAGCACCCAAATGATCGGCACTTTCGCTGTGCAGCGCGCGATGAGAACATCGCAAATCAAGCGGACGACTTTCCTCCCATCGCGACCCCGGTGTGTCACTTTGCAAGTGGAATGTTGTTCCTTCAGGCTCGATTTATAGTTGTCTTGAATGAGGGGCCTGCTGAAACTGGAGTTTCACGAGAAGAGTTGTATCGAATATTGAATTCCAATAACGCAGTATCCATATTCAATTCTGCACCGATCCAATCGCAAAACTGCGGAAAATCCTCTTTTGCTTGTTCCAGTGAAAACTCCATCTTTTTGGATTTATCCTTCAGGAAGGATTCAATATTACTGTTAACCGTATCACAGTAATCTAAACAAACTGACATGGGATCGGATTGTTCCGGGAGGCGCATGAGGATTCCATTTCCGCGATATGCCTTAATGATCCCGCCGCTATAGCGCCTGACGAAGCTAGTCGCCGTGTCTCTAGCATTCCTCTTTAAATGAACATAGAACGCATCATTCCCATAGAACTTATCCAGTCTGCCCAATAGCCAGGAAAGTCGATTGTCTGCTTCTATATGATTGTCAGGATAGTTGAAGCGTTCGGGGCCGAGTAAGTGTGTTCTCGATTCGTGAGCCGAAGAAAAATTGGTTATGTGGCTGCATGCCCTGATGAAAGTCGTTGAACCGCACCGTCCGGTACACAAAATGAAGATATTCATATGGCATCCTTTGCATTTTCAGCTGTCCCGTAGATATCAGATCTAAATTTCAATTCAATAACCCCCCGCCAGTTTGCTTGTCTGCATGTTGCCCGGAAAGAAGGGCGATTGATCCCCGGCCTCTCAGATGACGGTTTTCGTATCTGAAGAAGCTATCCGGATAATGATTACTAGGTTGTTATAAAGAGGTTCTCAAAAAGACTTGAAACAATGGCTGAGGTGTCTTTTATCTCCGGCACTTTGAATTTCGCCATTCTGTCATAAATTTCAACAGGTGCAATAAATTTCTGGACAAAATGGTATTCAGGCCTGTCATTGTAGTCATCCCACAGTATCGTTGAACCGGTCTTCAGATTTATAAGCGAATATAAAAAGCAGGAAGCCCGAAAGCGGCCATCGATAAGGACCAAATCCGGGTCAAGGCCGCTTTCCTTGACTATCGTCCATGGCCTGACGTAGTAGGTTGGCCAGCTCGTAATTTGGCTCGCATCAATCGGATAACCCCATTTTCTGGTTTTGCCGATATTTGCATGCAGTAATCGAACGGTTCCGGTCAGTTTCAGCTGAGAGATCTTGGCAGCGATATTGTCGATCCACTCCTCGCTTGAGTCGACAGATATAACGTTTGGTATACCCATACTGGCAGCGAGAGTGGTGCTTCCTCCCATGCCAAACTCCAGGTATGTGTGTGCCCCTCGCAACGCATGAATCAGCGCATCGGTATCTGCTTCATGCATGTATGGCATTTCGAAGTCAGCCATGATCTCTAGTCGGTTCGCACGCGCATACTGTAATTCACAAGTTATTCAGGTCTAAAGTCTACTACAAAACCCGACCGGGCAAAGATTTGCGGCAAAGAAACACGTCCCATTGTGGCGGCAATCCGGTATCTGGATCGTCAACGCAAGCCTGATCCGGAGCCATGGCGGCCTTGGGTGATTCGGCATGGCTGAGAGCGCTCTCGGGTGTCAGTCGCAGCAGTGACTCGAGCCAGCATTGGTATTTTTTGGGATCGTTTTCATATTCCTTGAAGCTCGTCATATTTGCTTTGGCAAATCGAATCATGTTCTCAATGGATTGTCCTTCCAGTCCACCATAAGACCATATATCGACTTCGACTGAACGCCCAAGGTCAGCCAGCAGTGCCCATGCGGTGATATTGAATAACGAATGGTGCAGGGGAAGAGTGCAGGCAAGTTCTTCACTTTGCGCGCCGTTTACATCACATTGCATAGCCAGTCTGAGGCTCGCGGTTCTCAGCAGGAATGAGGCATCATCGAATCGATTCGTGAACAGGGATAGCGAAGTTTTCAGCAGGTGCATCCAGGTCCCGATATTGTTTCTGGCCCCAAAGGCTCTTTGTCCCTGCTCGGACCCGTTCAGGTAATCGAGAAGTTTTGCCGCCCATAGTTTTATGGCGTCGTGTTGTGTTCCAGTAAGGGCATTGTTGGCCAGCAATGTCTTGCTCAAGCAAGGCAACATCCAGAGATCGCGAAATTCGATCAGGCCAACGTAATTCAGCGGGGCATCGGGTACTGGCACGAATTGCGCGAACAGTGCATGCGGGTTCATGCAGGTGGCTTGATCCACAAACCAGACGTCGAGTATTTTTGCCGCCCTTTGCAGATACGCATTCTGGTTGCAAAGAACGCCTGCGGCGGTCAATAAAGCAGTGTGCTGGATACATTCGCACAGTGCCGCCTGGTCCGTGTCCGGGTTCTGACCAGATTCGATGGCAGGAAATACGCTGGATTGCCCATTCATGCTGACCGGTTTGCCGTTAGCGCCGGGTTGTTGGCGAGGGCGGCTGAAGTAATCCTGTTTGTTTCCGCTAGGAGGTAATTCAGATTTGTCTGTGATCCGTCTGATCGTCGCTGAAAGCAGCCGTTCAGCTTTGTCTTTTAACTGAGCCAATCCGGCGACTGGATGACAGTCACCCCCTTTATTCAATACGCAATATTCATCGCCTTTGGTACCGGCATAACTTTCCTGCAGAAACAAAGTATCAAGTTGCTGGGTGATCTGCTGGATTCCGTAGAAACGCGCCGCATATCGATTTGCCTCGTTTTTTACATTGGATGCCAGGCGATAAACCGTTCCGGACAATGTAAACCGGTTCGGTTCAATGGGGAGCAGTGGGTCCGGATGGTCCCATGCTGCCGCCTGCCAGTTCATCCACGGGCCAGGAACGCCCAGTCTTGCCAGAAGTTCCCCTTTGTTTCTGTGTCCGTAACGCAATCTTTCATCGTATCGATCGGGGGCGTCTTGCCTGAATGCGATCTGGGGTTCCTCTTTGGTGATTGCTATTTGGGCGGGATTTTTGAGGTCGTCGTTGGAATTCAGTCGAACAAGGGAAATGATGGCGTAAAGAGAATCCGGGTCGATAGAAATGCCTTGGACAAATCGCTCCCAGACCTCAGTGGTGAAGTAGCACGACCCATCAAGCGGCAGTATCCAGGTGGCTCCAGCTTTGCCGAGTTCGATTGCCTGGTTCCGCGCGTCATTCAGATCGATCAGGGCCAGCGATTTATGCCGGTGTATCCATTCCAGGGGGAGCGGGGGGATCCTGAAATTCTGGTTGAAAAACGGATTCAGTTCTTTCGGCATCCCGCTGGCATCAAGAAAAGTCCTTTTATAGCCCGCAGCGTCAAAAGGTATGACGTGGTATTCCTGTCCATATTCCTCGATCAGTTTTGCGAGTTGAGATTCGGCCTTTGGATCTGTAAATCGATTAAGTAGCCATCGTTTCTCGCAGCCAGGCAAAGGAGGTTCGTTTTCCAGAATGAAGCGAAGATTGATATACGTATCCTCTGGTCCGTGTCGAGGAGGAAGGGAATTGCCAAGTATCCGATAAATTATGAAAGTGGGTTGCATTTGGCTGTGAGTGTATGCTTTACGCGCATGATAATCCGGGTTCAAAAGGCGCACGTTTGGTCAACGCTGCGGATTATACTGTAGCCCACCGGTTATTCCGTGCCAGTGGCAAATTGCAGGCCGACTCCGTTAAACGATTACTGATGCAGAGAACACAAATGCCCGTCAAATCCAGGATCCGCACCGTTCCGCATTACCCGAAGCAGGGCATCATGTTCCGTGACATCACCACGCTACTGAAGGACCCGGTCGGCCTGCGCGTCACGATTGACGAGTTGGTGCGCCGCTATCAGGACATGAACATCGACAAGATCGCCGGCATCGAGTCGCGCGGCTTCATCGTTGGCGCGCCGCTGGCGTATGCACTGGGCAAGGGCTTCATCCCGATCCGCAAGCAGGGCAAGCTGCCCGCCGAAACCATCGGCCACGACTACCAGCTCGAATACGGCAGCGACCGCATCGAGATCCACACCGATGCGATCGACAAGGGCGAGAAGGTGCTGCTGGTGGACGACCTGATCGCCACCGGCGGCACGGCCGAAGCCGCCTGCAAGCTGATCGAAAAGATGGGCGGCCAGATCGTCGAATGCTGTTTCGTCATCGACCTGCCGGATATCGGCGGGCGCGCGCGACTGGAGAAACATGGGCACAAGGTGTTTGCACTGTGCGAGTTCGAAGGCGATTGAACATGAAAATTGAAACCCTGCGCTGGGCCGACGGCAAGCTGGAGATGATCGACCAGCGCATCCTGCCCGCTGCGTTCGACTACATCGCATACGACTCGGCAGCTGCGGTGGCGGAAGGCATCCATAGCATGGTGGTGCGCGGCGCGCCGGCCATCGGCGTGGCGGCGGCGTATGGCGTGGCACTGGAAGCGCTGCGCTTGCAGGATGCGTCGCTGATCGAATTCCACGGTGGCATGGAAGCCGGATTCGCCATGCTGGAACGCAGCCGCCCGACAGCGGTGAACCTGGTGTGGGCACTTCAACGCATGCATCTGGTCTGGTCTATGGTCAAACGCCAGAGCAATGCTGCCGTGGCGCAGCGGCTGCTGGCCGAGGCGCACGAGATCCTCGCCGAGGACATCCGCATCAACCGCGCGCTGGGCGCATTCGGCGCGGCATTGCTGGCGGACGGCGCGCGCGTGCTGACGCATTGCAATGCCGGTGCGCTGGCAACGGCGGGCTGGGGCACGGCACTGGGCGTGATCCGCTCGGCGGTGGAGGCGGGCAAGAAGATATCGGTTATAGCCGACGAGACGCGCCCGTTCCTGCAGGGCGCGCGGCTGACCGCGTGGGAGATGGTGCAGGAGAACATCCCGGTCACGCTGATCACCGACAACATGGCCGGACACATGATGGCGCACGGCGAGGTGGATGCGGTGGTGGTCGGCACCGATCGCGTGGCATCCAACGGCGATGTCGCCAACAAGATCGGCACCTACATGGTGGCGGTGCTGGCGCAGCGGCACGACATCCCGTTCTATGTCGCCTGTCCGTTGTCCACGATAGACATGAGCATCGCCAGCGGCGCCGACATCCCGATCGAGGAGCGTTCTGCGGATGAGGTGAAGGGGTTCCGCGACTATCACTGGGCGGCGGAAGGCGTTGCGATCCGCAATCCCGCGTTCGACGTGACGCCCGCCGAACTGGTGACTGCGCTGATCACCGAGAAGGGCGTGGTGCAGCAACCGGATGCAGGCAAGTTGCGCGCGTTGTTCGAGTGACGGCGATGAATTGAGGCTGGAAGCCGAATTTTTTGCTACCCGTAATTCAGCGCAATTAGTCAATCAAAGGTGATGCAGTAAAACAAACGAGTCCCTTCCCCCTCTCAGGGGGAAGGCTAGGATGGGGGTGCAGCGGTGGGAAGTGAGTGAAGTCTCTACCCCCACCCTAACCCTCCCCCTGCAAGGGGGAGGGGATTTGTCAGGTAGTATTCACGCACCACAGGATTCAAGCGGGATCATTTGAATGAAGCATCTCATCAATATCTTTCTCCTGCTGTTCAGCATGTCCGCTATCGCTGCCGCGAACGACGCCAAGTCACCCGATCCGGCCAAACTCCAACAAGCCGCCACCCAGGGCGACGCCCAGGCCCAGTTCGACCTCGGCGTGGCCTTCATGACCGGAGAAGGCGTCGAGCGCGACTACAAGCAGGCCGCATACTGGTTCGGCAAGGCCGCACAGCAGGGCTACGCAAAAGCGCAATTCCATCTCGCCATGATGTATGCCTCGGGAGAAGGCGTAGGGCAGGATGTGCTGGAAGCGATGAAGTGGTATCGCAAGGCGGCCGAGCAGGGATATGAATCCGCGCAACTATTGCTCGGCCAGATGTACGAGAACGGGCAGAACGTCGTGCGAAACAGCGACCAGGCGATGGACTGGTTCCGCAAGGCGGCGGAAAAGGGCAGTGCCGTCGCGCAGAACCTGGTCGGCACGCGTTACCAGCTAGGCCAGAGCGTCACGCAGGATTACCGGCAGGCCGTGTCGTGGTTCCGCAAGTCGTCGATGCAAGGCTATGCCGATGCGCAATACAACCTCGGGTTGATGTACGCGCGCGGTCTCGGCGTGAAACAGGATTACCGCGAGGCGGCGCATTGGTATCTCAGGGCGGCTGAACAGGGCAATGCCGATGCGCAATTCGCGCTGGGTGTGATGCACCAGAGCGGAATGGGCGTGGGCAAGGATCAGCGGCAGGCCATGCACTGGTATCGCGAAGCAGCACAGCAGGGCGATGCGCGCGCGCAGAACAGTCTTGGTGAGATGTATGCAAAAGGTATCGCAGGCAAGCCCGATATGGCGCAGGCGCGTAAATGGTTTGGCCTGGCGGCGGCGGCGGGCAATGAAAGTGCGCAAAGGAATCTGGAGAGGGTGGGGAGTGGGAAGTAGGGAGTGGGGAGTGGGGAGTGGGGAGTGGGGAGTGGGGAGTGGGGAGTGGGGAGTGGGGAGTGGGGAGTGGGGAGTGGGGAGTGGGGAGTGGAGCGGCGCGGTGCGCCTCAGTGGGAAGTGGAGCGGCGCGGTGCGCCTCAGTGGGGAGTGGGAAGTGGAGCGGCGCGGTGCGCCTCAGTGGGAAGTGGGAACATCCCCCACTCTCCACTCTCCACTCTCCACTCCCCAGAAGTTTTGCAATCCTGTCTTTCCCCGTACAATACGCGGTTCACCATGGATATCCAGACCTTCCCCAACAGCCTCTATCGCCTGCACCAGCCATTCGAGCCGGCCGGTGACCAGCCAGCGGCCATCGCGCAGCTGGTGGAGGGGATAAACGACGGCCTTGCCTACCAGACGCTGCTCGGCGTGACCGGCTCGGGCAAGACCTTCACCATGGCCAACGTGATCGCCCGCACCGGGCGCCCGGCGATCATCATGGCGCCGAACAAGACGCTGGCGGCGCAGCTGTATTCCGAGTTGCGCGATTTCTTTCCCGAGAACGCGGTCGAGTATTTCGTTTCCTATTACGACTATTACCAGCCGGAAGCCTATGTGCCGTCGCGCGACGTGTATATCGAGAAGGATTCCAGCATCAACGAGCAGATCGAGCAGATGCGGCTTTCCGCCACCAAGGCACTGCTGGAGCGGCAGGATTGCGTGATCGTGGCGACGGTGTCGGCGATCTATGGCATTGGCGATCCGGTGGACTATCACGGCATGATCCTGCACCTGCGCGAGAACGAGAAGATGCCGCAGCGTGAGGTGATCAAGCGCTTGACCGAGATGCAATATGACCGCAACGACATCGATTTCACGCGCGGCACGTTCCGCGTGCGCGGCGACGTGATCGATATCTTTCCGGCGGAGAACAGCGAGAACGCCTTGCGCTTGTCCCTGTTCGATGACGAGGTCGAAAGCATGTCGCTGTTCGATCCGCTCACCGGCCACATCCTGACCAGCGTGCCGCGCTACACGGTGTACCCGTCCAGCCATTACGTTACGCCGCGCGAGACCACACTGCGCGCGATCGAGACGATCAAGGTGGAACTGGCCGAGCGCATCGAATTTTTCCACAAGGAGAACAAGCTGGTCGAGGCGCAGCGCATCGAGCAGCGCACGCGCCACGACCTCGAAATGCTCAACGAGATCGGCTTCACCAAGGGCATCGAAAACTATTCGCGTCATTTGTCCGGGCGACCTCCGGGCGCGGCGCCGCCGACGCTGATGGACTACCTGGCGCCGGATGCACTGATGTTCATCGACGAAAGTCATGTCACCATCCCGCAGATCGGTGCCATGTACAAGGGTGACCGCGCACGCAAGGAAAACCTGGTCAATTACGGCTTCCGCCTGCCGTCTGCGCTGGACAACCGGCCGTTGCGTTTCGACGAATTCGAGAAGGTGATGCGCCAGGCCGTGTTCATATCCGCCACGCCTTCCGTGTATGAGGCGGAACATGCCGGCCAGGTGGTGGAGCAGGTGGTGCGCCCGACCGGCCTGATCGACCCGGTGATCGAAGTGCGTCCGGCCATCAATCAGGTGGACGACCTGATGTCCGAGGTCAACCTGCGGGTCAAGCAGGGCGAAAGAGTACTGGTGACAACACTGACCAAGCGCATGTCGGAAAACCTGACCGATTATTTCAGCGAGCACGGCATCAAGGTGCGCTACCTGCATTCGGACATCGAGACCGTGGAGCGGGTGGAGATCATTCGCGACCTGAGATTGGGTATGTTCGATGTGCTAATCGGCATTAACTTGCTGCGAGAAGGACTTGATATTCCGGAGGTTTCTCTGGTTGCGATTCTCGATGCAGACAAGGAGGGCTTCCTCCGTTCCGAGCGCTCGCTGATCCAGACCATCGGCCGTGCCGCTCGCCACATCAACGGCAAGGCGCTGCTTTACGCGGACCGGATCACCAATTCGATGCAGCGCGCGATCGGCGAGACCGAGCGCCGCCGGCACAAGCAGCAGGCATACAACGAGGAACACGGCATCACGCCGCAGGGCGTGATCAAGCGCATCAAGGACATCATCGATGGCGCTTATGACGTGGAAGCCGAGCGCAAGCAGCTCAAGGCGGCGCAGAACGAGGCCAGGTATCTGGCGATGAGCGAGAAGGAAGTGTCGAAGGAGATCCGGCGGCTGGAAAAGGAGATGCTGCAGGCGGCGAAGAATCTCGAGTTCGAACGCGCCGCCGAATTGCGCGACCAGTTGCGCAAGATGCGCGAGAGCATCTTCGTTTCGCCGTTGTGAATTGGCTGGTAGCTTGTGGCGTGTAGCTGGTAGCTGATCGGGGTTGCTACAGGCTACAAGCCACCAGCTACAAGCCTATCATGTGTCTACCTTTTCAGCCCCGCCCGGTGCAATAAAGTGGTGGCGATCTCTTCCACCGACATGGTGGTGACATCCAGGCTTGGAATACCGAATCGCGCCATCAGCCCTTCCGCCTGGCGGATCTCCCGATGGCAATTCTCCAGCGAGGCATAGCGGCTGTCCGGCGCGCGTTCGGCGCGGATCTGGTGCAGGCGCTCGGGACTGATGGTCAGGCCGAACAATTTGTCGCGCAACGGCTTGAGCGCGGCAGGCAGGATATCCGCATCGAAATCCTCCGGTACCAGCGGATAGTTAGCGGCGTAGATGCCGAACTGCAGCGCAAGATACAGCGAGGTCGGTGTCTTGCCACAGCGCGACACGCCGGTCAGGATGATGTCGGCACGAGGCAGATCGACCGAGATACCGCCGTCATCATGCAGCAACGCATAATTCACCGCCTCCATGCGCGCCGCATAATCTGCGCCAACGCCATGCGAGCGGCCGACCGCATGCGATGAGGGGATGCCAAGTTCCGTTTCCAGCGGCACGATGAACATCTCGAACAGGTCGAGGAACAGGGCATCGCTCTGCGCGATGATATCGCGCACTTCAGGCAGGATCAGCGTGCTGAACACCAGCGGACGTTGGCCGTCGGTGTTGCAGGCAGCGTTGATATTTTCCAGCGCGCCGCTGGCCTTCTCCTTTGTGTCCACGAATGGCAGGGTGATGCGGCTGAACTCGACGCCGTCGAACTGGCTCAACAGGCTGTGGCCCAGGTTCTCGGCCGTGATGCCGGTACGGTCAGAGATGAAGAAGGCTGTTCGTTTCATGATGTCAGTGGAGAGTCAATGGCGAATACGATGGACAAGGTAGGGTGCCAGCGCGATCCAGGCCAGCAACAATACCCAGATGCGTCCACTTGCCAGGTCGTAATTGGCGAGCAACTCTGCCCATGAATGTTTCGCCACAAAGTGAAAAAACAGGAATTCGAAGGCCATGGTGAGCGTCATCCAGAACAGGCCGATTCCCAGTGCCTGTCGCGAAGAAGCGGGAGGCCAGCGACGCATGTACAGATCAATCACCACGCCCAGCAGGGCCATGCCGATAAGTGTGGAAAGCTGGTGTGCATGTAGTTCGGAGAGATAGGTCCCATAGGTGATATCCCTTAACGTACCGTTCACGACGGAGACCAGCAGCATCACCAGCCAGACCTTCAAGTAGCGCCAGATGGATCGATCGTCATGCATTGCTGACTTTCGCCAGGAACCTGTCCAGCTGGTTCGCGAACGCCTGCCGGTCAGCCTGGCTCAATGCCGGCGGCCCGCCGGTCTCGACGCCGCTGCCGCGCAAGCCATCCATGAAATTGCGCATGGTCAGGCGCTCCTGGATCGTATCCTTGGTATACAGCTCGCCGCGCGGATTCAGGGCATGGCCGCCGCGCGCGATCACGTCGGCAGCCAGCGGAATATCGGCGGTGACCACCAGGTCGCCCGGTTCAACCAGTTCGGCGATACGGTTATCCGCCACATCGAACCCGGCCGGCACCTGCATCGCGCGGATCACCCTGGACGGCGGGCAATGCAACAGCTTGTTTGCCACCAGCGTCAGCTGGATCTGCTGCCGCTCCGCTGCCCGGAACAGGATCTCCTTGATCACCTTCGGACACGCATCGGCATCCACCCAGATCTGCATTTATTGGCTCCTGTTGTTGGAAAGGGTGGTAATTACACCGCAGCCTGGCATTTACCCTCAATGGATACCTCTCTACCTGCATATGAGTCAACCAGAAGCTGCTGCCATCGCGTAAAATCGCAACCGCACTATAGCCACGTCGCCACCGAAAATCCACCCGCCACCAAGGCCCAGATAATCTAACTCAACCGTGTCCGCCGAAGTCGAACGTTTCTTTTCCGAACAAAGCCCGCTTGCCGCCGAAGTCGCGTCGTTCCGCCCGCGCGCGCAGCAGCGCGAGATGGCAATGGCCGTGGCCGAGGCGATACACGACAACGCGATCCTGGTGACCGAGGCGGGAACCGGGACCGGCAAGACCTTTGCCTACCTGGTGCCGGCGCTGCTGGCGGGCGGCAAGGTGATCATTTCCACCGGCACCAAGAACCTGCAGGACCAGTTGTTCCAGCGTGACCTGCCCACGGTGCGCAGCGTGCTGAGGTCGCCGGTATCGGTCGCGCTGCTCAAGGGACGCTCGAACTATGTCTGCCACTATCATCTGGAACGCGCGCAATCCGAGGGGCGCTTTGTCACGCGCGAGGATATCCGCCACCTGGGCAAGATCGCCAAGTATGCGAAAGTGACGCAATCCGGCGACAGGAGCGGGCTGGCCGACGTGCCGGAGAATGCGCCGGTCTGGATGCAGGTGACTTCCACGCGCGACAACTGCCTCGGGCAGGAATGCCCGCAGCACAAGGATTGTTTCGTGCTCAAGGCGCGCAAGGAGGCGATGGAGGCCGATATCGTGGTGGTGAACCATCACCTGTTCTTCGCCGACGTGATGCTGCGCGACGAAGGCGTGGCCGAATTGCTGCCCGCCTGCAACACGGTGATCTTCGACGAGGCGCACCAGTTGCCGGAAACCGCCAGCCTGTTCTTTGGCGAGAGCCTGTCGACTTCAAACCTGATGGACCTGGCGCGCGATGCACGGCTGGAAGCGGCGGCCTCGGCCAACGATTTTGCCGCGCTGCCCACTGCCACCGATGCACTGGACAAGGCCGCACGCGACCTGCGCCTGGTGTTCAAGCAGGGCGAGGGGCGCATGCCGGCCGTTGCCACAGAAAGCTTGTCCGGCTGGACAGATGCACTCGGGACCGTGACCGGCAAACTTGCCCATCTCAATGAATTGCTGGAAAGCCAGGCGCAACGCAGCGAGGGACTGGAGAAATGCTGGCAGCGCGGGGTGGCGTTGCTGGAGCAGATCGGACAGTGGCGCGGAGACAGGGAAGACGCTGACCGGGAAGGTATGGTGCGCTGGCTGGAAGTGTTCCACCATTCCGTGCAACTCAACACCACGCCGCTGTCGATCGCGGAGATCTTCGCCAAACAGATCAGCGGGCATCCGCGCGCGTGGATATTCACCTCCGCGACGCTGGCGGTGAAACAGAACTTTTCGCACTACCAGAGCGAGATGGGCTTGCCGGATGCGCGCACCGCCTGCTGGGACAGCCCGTTCAACTACCAGGAGCAGGCCCTGCTGTATGTGCCGCCGGACATGCCGGAGCCGAACAGCCCTGGCTATACCGAGGCGGTGGTACAGGCGGCCTTGCCGCTGATCGAGGCCAGCAAGGGGCGCGCCTTCCTGTTGTTCACCAGTTTGCGCGCGATGCAGCGCGCGCATGAGATCCTGATCGCGGAATTCGACCGCAGGAACCTGGATTACCCGCTGATGCTGCAGGGCGAGGGCTCGCGCAACGAACTGCTGGGCCGCTTCCGCGAGCACGGCAATGCGGTGCTGCTCGGCAGCCAGTCGTTCTGGGAAGGCGTGGACGTGCGCGGCGAAGCACTGTCGCTGGTGGTGATCGACAAGTTGCCGTTCGCGCCGCCGGATGATCCGGTGCTGGCCGCGCGTATCGCGCAGCTGACCAAACAGGGCCGCAATGCATTCATGGAATACCAGTTGCCGCGCGCGGTGATCAACCTCAAGCAGGGGGCGGGCCGGCTGATCCGCGACGAGACCGATCGCGGCGTGCTGATGATCTGCGACCCGCGCCTGATCACCAAACACTATGGCAAGCGCATCTGGCAAAGCCTGCCGCCGTTCGGGCGCACCCGCGAGATTCAACAGGCAATCTCATTTTTGCTTACACCAATAGTTTCTATCTCTGATATGGGCTGATCCCGGGTTACCCGTGATCCTGAGCAAAATTTATCTTGCCATGAGTTTTGCGGTAGCATAGCCGTAATGCCCAAATTGAAAGCAAGCGCAATTTCAGAAAAACAGGGTTTGGGATTTATGGGCAATCTAATGCCTTCGGGCAATACAATACCTTCGAACAATCGAAGTTTTCAAGTGCCATCCTGGTTGGCATTGAAAATATTAATCGTAGCCCTGGCCTATTTTGTAGCCGGCCGGCTGGGTTTATCGATACCTTACCTGGATTCACATATCACCCTGATCTGGCTTCCGACCGGCATAGCCGTGGCAGCCTTGCTGCGTTGGGGTTATTACTGCTGGCCTGGCGTATTTATCGGCGCGTTCATCACCAATTATTCCGTTGACGCTTTTGTCTTGCTGGATACCTGCATCGCCCTGGGCAATACACTGGGGCCGTTGCTGGTTGTCTGGTTGTTGCGAAGGTTCAACTTTCAATCCGCGCTTGAGTATGTCAACGACATCCTGTTGCTTCTCGTCGGTTCCGCGATCGGCATGTTGGCTGGTGCCTCCGGTGGGGTGGCCAGTCTGTTGTTACTTGGCCAGCTGCCTGTCCATAATGCTGGTGCGGCCTGGTTTTCCTGGTGGGCGGGGGATCTGGTTGGCGTGCTGCTTGCTGCACCGTTGCTGCTTAATCTTACCCGGACGGAACTGGAGAAACTGTGGCCGCAGCGAATGGAGTTTCTGCTCTGGTGCCTCGTCACGTTCATTGTCAGTTGGGGAGTATTTTTTACCACCGCGTCTGACCATGGGCATTTGCTTCCGTTGGCTTTTATCGTGATGCCGACTGCTGTCTGGGCGGCCATGCGTTTTGGGCTGGCCGGCTCCTCGTTGTGTGTGTTGTTGTTGGCGGGAATCGCCGCCCTGGCGACCTCAACGGGGTCGGGGCCATTCTATACCGGCGGTGACCGTTATGGTCCGATCCTGATGTGGCTGTTTTTTGTCACCTTGATATTTCTCGAGATGACTGTGCTGGTCCTGCAGGCGGGGCGCAAACGGGCCGAGGAAGTATTCAGGCTTAACTATGATTTCAGCAATGAACTGATCCAATCGTTGCCTGGCGCTTTTTATCTGCTGGATAAGTCGGGACGTTTCCTGATGTGGAACAGGCAACTGGAGACTGTATTGCATTGCTCCGCTGAAGAGATAGCGCGCAGTCATCCGCTGGATTTTTTCGAAGGAAACGATCGCGGCCTGATCGAGGAAAACATACGCAAGGTCTTTGAGTCTGGTGAGACGGCTGTGGAAGCGGTACTGGTGGCGAAGAACGGCATGAAGGTGCCCTATTATTTTACCGGACGACGCATCGACCGGTATGGCGAGCCGGTGCTGGTTGGCATGGGTGTGGATATCACGGACCGGATCAACTCGGAGCGGTTCATTCAGGAAGCCAGGAACCGTCTCGAATTCATCTTCAACAGCAGCCCGGTTGCTTCGCTGATCAGTCGGGTATCGGACGGGATCATCACCGAGGTCAACGAAAGGTTCTGCCAGCACAGCGGATTTGACAGGGAACAGATAATCGGGAGCACCACAACGGAACTCAATTTCTGGATCGATCCCGCGGATCGGGAGCGGTTTCTCCGTGCTCTGCAAGCCACCGGATCCTGCCATGATTTTGAGGCCGATTTCCGCAACAGGGATGGCGAACTGTACATCGGGCTGCTGTCCGCAGGGGTCACTGCGATCCAGGGTGTCCCCCATATCGTCAGCACGATACGCGACATCACCGAAAGCAAGCGGCTGCAGCAGGAATCGGAAGTGCTGCTGATGCGCTACCAGGCATTGATGCAATCCGCTTTTGACGGCATCCATGTGATGGATGATGTGGGCAACATCGTCGATACCAACGCATCATTCTGCAGGATGCTGGGTTACACCCCGGAGGAAATGTCCGGTATGAATGTGGCTGATTGGGATGTGCAATGGTCCAGGGAAGAACTGATGGGGAGGTTCAAGAAACTGGTTCGTGTAGGCAGTGCCTTGTTCGAAACCCGGCATCGTCGCAAGGATGGAGGGATTCTCGATGTCGAGGTCAGCACCACCGGGGTCGAGATAGACGGCAAATTCTATCTGTTCGCGTCCAGTCGCGACATCACTGAACGCAAGGAGGCGGAGAGGATGCTTGCGAGCATCCGGGCACGCGAGGCCGAGGCCTTGCAAGAGTTGCGCGTGATGCTGAACATTTCGGGCGAAGGATTCTGGAAGGCGGATACCTCGGGAACGATCATCGAGGTGAATGACGCCTATTGCTACATAGTCGGGTATGACAGAAGCGAAGTCGTCGGCGCAAATATCTCAAAATTCGAGGACGTTGAGCCGACGACGGAACTTGTTGCAAGACATATTCGGCGCATCATGGAAATTGGAACTGACCGCTTTGAAACCAAGCATCGGCATCGTGACGGGCATTTGATCGACATGGAGATCGTTGCCTCATACATCGAGGAAACGAATCGTGTCGTGGCATTCATGCATGACGTGACCGAGCGCAAGCAGATCGAGGATATTTTGCGTATCGCCGCCATCACCTTCGACACCCAGGAAGGCATCATGATCACCGATCCCGATGCCAATATCCTGCGTGTCAATCAGGCCTTCGAGGAGATCACCGGTTATGGCGTGAATGAAGTCATCGGAAGAAATCCGCGGTTTCTCCAGTCGGGCCGACACGATGATGCATTCTACAAGTCGATGTGGAGCGAACTTCTGGCAACAGGCAAATGGGCCGGGGAGATCTGGGATAAACGCAAAAACGGCGAGATTTATCCGAAGACCCTGACCATTACGGCGTCCCGCAACGAATTGAAGCAGGTGACGCATTATGTCGCCGTGTTCCGGGATATCAGCCGGCGCAAAAAAACGGAACAGGAGATCCATCAACTGGCCTTCTACGATTCGCTGACTCAGCTCCCCAATCGCCGGTTATTGCTGGATCGTCTGCAGCAGGCGTTGGGAGTCAGTGCGCGCAACGGTCGGCACGGGGCGCTGCTGTTTCTGGATCTTGACCACTTCAAGACCATCAATGACACGCAGGGCCATGCCATGGGCGACCGACTGTTGATCGAGGCAGCGAGGCGATTGCAGACTTGTGTGCGCGAGGGTGACAGTGTGGCACGGTTGGGCGGAGATGAATTCGTGGTTTTGCTGGAAGACATGAGCAGCGAGGCGGACGAGGCGGCGACCCAGACCGAGATGGTTGCGGAGAAGATCCGCATGGTGCTGGACCAGCCCTATCTGTTGGGCGAGTTCGAATGCCTGTCCACGGTCAGCATCGGCATCAGCTTGTTCCTGAAACATCAGGAAAGTGCGGACAATCTGTTGAAATTTGCCGATGTCGCCATGTACCAGGCCAAGACTTCGGGTCGCAACACGATTCGTTTCTTCGATCCGCGCATGCAAATGGCATTGGAGGCGCGCGCCGCGCTGGAAGCCGATTTGCGCGTCGCGCTCGAAAAACAGCAATTCTGCCTGTATTACCAGATCCAGGTTGACGATCACCGCCGTACGCTGGGTGCAGAGGTGTTGCTGCGCTGGCAGCATCCTGAGCGTGGCGTGATCGAGCCGGAATCCTTCATTCCATTGGCGGAGGAGACCGGATTGATCGTGCCTATCGGTTTATGGGTTTTACAGTCAGCCTGTGTCCAGCTGAAGGCGTGGCAAAATGACGCGACGACGCGCGACCTGATCCTGGCTGTGAACGTCAGCGCCAAGCAATTTCGCCAGCCAGATTTCGTTTCCCAGGTGAAGGATTTGTTGAAGGAGATCGGCGTACCAGCTTCGCACCTCAAGCTCGAGCTGACGGAAAGCACCGTCCTGGAAAATGTAGAGGACACTATTCGCACGATGCAGCAATTGAAAGACCTCGGCGTGGCATTCTCGATGGATGATTTCGGCACCGGTTATTCATCGCTGCAATACCTGAAGCGGTTGCCGCTGGACCAGGTCAAGATCGACCGCTCGTTTGTGCACGATATAACCGCAAACGCCAACGATGCTGCCATCGTGCAAACCATCATCGCAATGACCGAAGCATTGGGGTTTGGCGTGATCGCTGAAGGAGTGGAAACCGAGTCGCAACTGACCTTCCTCGATTTGCGCGGCTGCCATGCTTTCCAGGGATTCTTGTTCAGCGAGCCGGTTCCACTCGAGGAGTTTGAGCGGTTGCTGGTACGTTGACCGGAACATATCCATGCTCGGCATATGGAGATCGAGTATGGACAAACGTTTCCTCATGCATGATACTCCTGCCCCATTCGTATCCAAAAAAACGTCGTACAGGTTCGCAAACTCGCCGACGCGCTACGAAGCGAAACAAAGGGGGAGATATGTCTGGCACCTTGGATTGTCCATTACCCGAGAATGAAACCTTACGGCTACGGGCTGTCCGCTCCTACGATATCCTGGATACTGCTCCCGAAGTGGATTTTGATACCCTGACACGGGTAGCGTCGTATGCCCTGGACACACCGGCTGCAGTGATCGGATTGATGGATGCTGACCGATTGTGGTTCAAGTCACAGATCGGATTGGGCGTGCCGCAGCTTGATCGCAATATCGCTTTTTGCGCACATGCCATCATGCGACCCGGGGAACCTTTTGTTGTGGAAGATCTGCAGCAGGATTCCCGCTTCAGTCAAAATCCCCTGGTGACGCAAGCCCCGCATCTGCGTTTTTATGCGGGTGCACCACTTGTTGATAGCAACGGGTATGCGCTTGGAACTATCGCCGTTGTTGACGTTCAGCCTCGCTCATTCAGTGCAGTCCATCGCTCCCTGCTGAGCGACCTTTCTTCCCTTGTCATCACGGCACTGGAAAGCCGACTCCGGTCCAACCTGCTGGGCCAGTTGGCCATGACCGATCATTTGACCGGCGTTGCCAACCGCGCCCAGTTCGAACGAATCCTGACTTCCGAACTTGCTCACGCGCGACGCACGGGCGAGCCGTTCAGCGTGATAAGCCTGGACCTGAATGATTTCAAGGGTGTCAATGACACATACGGTCATGCTGCGGGAGATGAGGTGCTACGCGAAGTAGCCAAGCGCATGACTGATCAGGTGCGCACCGAGGATCTGCTGGCGCGACTGGGCGGCGACGAGTTTGCAATTTTCATGCGTCAAACAGTGGAGGATAGTCCAGAACTGCTGGTCCGGCGCATAACGGAGGTGGTATCGAGTCCCATCAAGCTGTCTGCAGGCAATGAGGTAAAGGTAGGTATTTCGTCTGGCATCGCTACCTATTCAGCCGAATTCAATTCCATCGACAGCCTTCTGGCCAAGGCTGATCAGGATCTATACACGAACAAGCGCAACAGATAGCAGTTGCCTCGCTGCTGCGGGATTCATGCGAGTCTGCACCAGGCTGCCGTGTGTATCACGAGGTGCTAAATTTCCATTCACATTGCTCCAAACCGGCGCAACCATTTCAAAGTGCGACAGCCTGATATTCCGTACAGTTGATGCATAACACATCCTGGATTCAGGGAATGGGTGCCGCGAACAGGGCCCGTTTGAGTTAGAATGCGAAGCGTTTTCGCTGGACGAACTATCTGTTGCTGCTGTCCGGGAAAAAAGTGCGCTTATCCTGTATCAGGATGTGGCGCAACTTGAGGGATGTTGATGGTGCCCAGAAGAGGACTCGAACCTCCACACCTTGCGGCACACGGACCTGAACCGTGCGCGTCTACCAATTCCGCCATCTGGGCACTGCCAAGGGCGCGTAATTTAATCGTTATGGGATTTTGTGTCAATGAGAAACAAGAAAAAGAATGTTCGCGAGCTTGATCCATTCCTGGAGCGCGAACGCGAGCAGTACGAATATCCATTGCCCAGCCGCGAGTTCATCCTGCAAACGCTGGATGAGCAGGGCGCACCGCTGTCGGAAGAGGCATTGTGTGAGCTGTTGAAGATCACCGAGCCGGAACGGGAATTGTTCGCGCGCCGGTTGCGTGCGATGGAGCGCGATGGCCAGGTCATGCGCAACCGCAAGGGCGCCATCTGTGTGGTGGACAAACTCGACCTGGTCAAGGGCAAGGTGCAGGGTCATCCGGATGGTTTCGGCTTCGTCATTCCGGAAGATGGCAGCGGCGACCTGGTACTTTCACCGAAAGAGATGCACAAGATATTGCATGGCGATACCGTGATGGTGCGGGTCGCCGGCATCGACCGCAAGGGCCGGCGCGAAGCCAAGATCGTCGAGGTGCTTGATTATGGCAACAAGCGCGTGGTTGGCCGTTTGTATGAGGATCACGGCATCCTGTACGTGGTGGCGGAAAACCGGCGTATCAGCCAGGATTTTCTGGTTGCGCCGGGCGGCGCAGGTGGCGCCAAGGCCGGGCAGGTGGTGATGCTGGAAGTGCTGCAACAGCCAAGCAAACAAGCCCAACCGATAGGCCGTATCGCCGAAATTCTCGGCAACTATGCCGACCCCGGCATGGAGATCGAGATCGCGTTGCGCAAGCATGACCTGCCCTATGAATTTCCGAAGGATGCAGAACGCCAGGCGAAGAAATTCCAGCCCAAAGTATCGCCTGATGAATATGCCGGACGCGAGAGTGTCGCCGGTCTGCCACTGGTCACCATCGATGGCGAGACCGCGCGCGACTTCGACGATGCGGTGTATTGCGAGCCACACGGCAAGGGATTCCGGCTGGTGGTGGCGATCGCCGACGTGAGTTCCTATGTGCAATCCGGCGATGCGCTGGACAAGGAGGCGCTGAACCGGGGCAATTCGGTATATTTCCCGCGCCGGGTGATCCCGATGCTGCCGGAGGAACTGTCCAACGGCCTGTGTTCGCTCAACCCGAGCGTCGAGCGCCTGTGCATGGTGTGCGACATGCAGGTCAGCGCCAAGGGCGAGATCGGCGAGTACCGCTTCTACCCTTCGGTGATGTTCTCGCATGCGCGCCTCACCTATACGCAAGTGGCGGCGATGCTGGCAGACCCGAAGGGCGTCGAGGCGAAGCAGTACGCCGCCGTGCTGCCGCACATCCAGAACCTGTACGCGCTGTTCCAGCTGCTGCTGCAATCGCGCGCCAAGCGCGGCGCGATCGATTTCGAGACCGTCGAGACGCAGATGATGTTCAACGACAGCGGCAAGATCGAGCACATCGTGCCGGTCATCCGTAACGATGCGCACAAACTGATCGAGGAATGCATGCTGGCTGCCAACGTGTGTGCGGCCAACTTCCTGCTCGAGCACAAGCATCCGGTGCTGTATCGGGTGCACGAAGGGCCGACGCCGGAAAAACTGGAGGCGGTGCGCGAGTTCTTCAAGGAATTCGGCCTGCAACTCGGCGGCGGCGACGCGCCGGAAGCGGGCGACTATGCCAAGCTGCTCAAGCAGATCAAGGGCCGTCCCGATGCCGGATTGCTGCAGACCGTGATGCTGCGCTCGCTGCGCCAGGCACGTTACTGCCCGGACAATGTCGGCCATTTCGGGCTGGGTTACGAGGCCTATACCCACTTCACCTCGCCGATCCGCCGCTATCCCGACCTGCTGGTGCACCGCGCGATCAAGTCCGTGCTCGACGGCAAGCAATACAAGCCGAAGGAAAAATGGGATGTGCTCGGCGTGCATTGCTCGCAGACCGAACGCCGTGCCGATGATGCCACGCGCGATGTGGAAGCCTGGCTCAAGTGTTTCTACATGCGCGACCATCTCGGCAGCGTGTTCGACGGCACCATCTCCTCGGTCACCGGTTTCGGCCTGTTCGTGGCGCTGGACGACATCTACACCGAAGGCCTGGTGCATGTCTCCGAACTCGGCGCGGACTATTTCCACTTCGACGCGGCCAAACACCAGATGCTGGGTGAGCGCACCGGCAAGCGCTACCGCCTCGGCGACCGCGTGCGGGTGAAAGTCGTGCGCGTGGACATGGAAAGCACCAAGATCGATTTCGTGCTGGAGGAAAAGCCGGAAGGCGCTCCTGCGGGTAAACCGGCCAAGTCGGCCCCGAAGAAAAAAGCCGTCAAGAAGAGTGCGTGGTGAGGTTCAGTAAAATCTTGCGGCGCATAACACTTGATCAATGCATAGGTGTCTGGTGAGTCAACGTCTCTACCCCTACCCTAACCCTCCCCCTGCAAGGGGGAGGGGACTAAACTCCTTCCCCCTGTAAGGGGGAAGGCTGGGATGGGGGTGGGAGCGTGGTACTTGGCGATGCGATTGGATGTTCGTTTTACCCGCCGTTTACCTACACTTTAATTCCCCGCAATTATTGAAAGAGAATAAACATCATGGCTGAAACCCGAGTCCTTCACGGTTTTCATGCGGTCACCGCGCGCATCCGCCAGCGCGCCGACAGCGTGCAGGAGTTGTACGTGGATGCGCAACGCCGCGATCCGCGCGTGCGCGACCTGATCAAGCTGGCGGAAAGCCAGGGCATCCGCATCATCCCGGTGGACAGCAAGCGGCTCGATGGCATGGCCGGCAGCACCCGCCACCAGGGCGTGGCTGCCCGCGTCGATGCCGCATTGCGCGTGCAACATCTCGACGACGTGCTGGAAACGCTGACCGAACCGGCGCTGCTGCTGGTGCTCGACGGCGTGCAGGACCCGCACAACCTCGGCGCCTGCCTGCGCAGCGCCGATGCGTTCGGCGTGCATGCGGTGATCGCGCCCAAGGACCGCGCCGTCGGCCTGAATGCCACGGTGGAAAAGGTCGCCTGCGGAGCTGCGGAAACCGTGCCCTACATCACCGTCACCAATCTGGCGCGCACGTTGCGTGAACTGAAAGACAATGATATCTGGGTGGTGGGCGCAGACAGCGAGGCGCAAACGGATCTGAATGGGTTCAAACACGCCGCTGCGCTGGCCTGGGTGCTGGGCGCGGAAGGCGAAGGACTGCGCCGGCTGACCCGCGACACCTGCGACCAGCTGGTGCGCATCCCGATGCTGGGCAGCGTGGAAAGCTTGAATGTGTCGGTCAGTGCCGGGGTTTGTTTGTACGAGGCCAGGCGGCAGCGTCACTGATCGCGGTTACGGCTGGCACAGCTTCGTAGGTTGGGCTGATAACGGAAGCCCAACATTTCCGCGAAGCCGCTGCGTTGGGCTTCGTTCCTCAGCCCAACCTACGATTGATCAAATGTACCGGATTTTTTCAGCGCAACGGATCCCGCTCAGCACTGCACCTTCCAGCGTGGAAGGATAATCGCCCGCCGTGTAATCCCCTGCCAGCAGCAAGCCGGATAGCGGGGTGAGGTGGGGAGGGCGCGGCAATTTGGGTTCACAGGAGAAGGTGGCGCGCTTTTCGGCGATGACCTTGGTCCAACTCGGAGCCTGGACCAGTCCAAGCTGCGCGCTCAGTTCCTGCACCACTTTCTGCACCAGATGTTCATGTTCCCATTCCTGATGTATTCCTTCCGCGCTGATCACGGCGGCAAGCAGCCCATGCTGTCCGGATATCTGTCCGCGGTCGAACAGCCATTGTGTGATGCAGTGATGAAGTCCGAGCATCGGTTGTTGCAGAACGACCTGTTCCGGATACTGCAGGTAGACGGTATAGATCGGCTGTAACGGGATGGCTGCGATCTGGTTGGCGCTGTGTACGAGTTGCGGTACAGCGCGAAACAGGCGCGAAGCTGCCACTGGTGATGCGGCACAGATGACATGACTGAAACGCTGGGCACCGTTCGCACTGGTCAATTCGATCTCTTCGCCGTGCACGGCGATGGCTTCCACCCCGCAGGTAATGTGAATCTCGCCGCCGTGGGACTTCACGAATTCTGCCGCACGCTGCGGGAACAGTCCGGAAAAATCCAGGCGCGGCAGCAGTATGTCGCTGTCGCTGCGCACGCTGTTCAGGCTGTCGCGCAGTACGTTGAGCAACACTTGCGCCGATGCCTTGTGTGCCGGCGTGTTGAGGGCGGCAATGCAGATCGGTTCCCACAGCAGGTGCAGCAGTTCATCTTCCTGGCCGTGGATGCGCAGCAGTTCGAGCGCGGTCATGCCGAGAAAACCGGTTCGTTTCATGAATCGCAAGCGGTTCAGGGTCTGCGACAGGGGACCCAGGTAGCCACTGACTTTGCCCGCACTTTCGCCGCCAGTGGCAGAGGGCAGCCTGAAGTTTATCCGGCGCATGGCCAGCATGAAGCGGATGGCTGCCAGACGCTGGGATATCGACAAGCCCTTCGCCTTGAGCAAACCGCCAAGCAGATGGTACGGGGCGGGGAGCGTGGTGGATTTCAGTTCAAACCGGTTGTGCAGGGTGAGTTGCAAAGGCAGGCGCAGAAAATCCTGTTCGATGTTCCCGCCGACCAGTTCGATCAGGCGCAGGGTCTCATGATAGCAACCGAGCAGGATATGTTGACCATTGTCGAGCAGGGTCGCGTTATGGCGGACGCTGCGCGCGCGTCCCCCCAGCTGCCTGGCGCTCTCGAACACGGTCACCGGGATGCCGCGCGCAGCCAGCGTGACGGCGGCGGCCATGCCGGCATAGCCACCACCGATGACTGCAGTCTTCATCGACATTTTTCCCGCCTGCGGGAGAAGTTCATTGCGCGCGTCAATTCTTCAGCCATACCTTGCAAGCCAGCCAGAGTTTGCGCACCGGTGTCAGCGAAACGCGTTCGCTCAGGACATGGCAACCGCTGCGTTCGACCTCGTCCAGCGTAGTGCGATAGATCGCCGCCATGATCAGGCCGGTGCGCTGTGCCTTGCGGTCGGCCTCGGGCAGTTGCTCGAGCGCCTGCCGGTAAAACCGTCGCGCCCGCTCGATCTGGAACTGCATCAGCTTCTGGAAGCCTGCACTTTCGCGCGCATTGAGGATGTCGCCGGGCTCGACGCCGAATTGTTGCAGTTCGTCCAGCGGCAGGTAGATGCGCCCGCGCCGCGCATCCTCGCCGACGTCGCGGATGATGTTGGTGAGCTGGAAGGCGATGCCGAGGTCATGCGCGTATTTCAGCGTCCTGCGGTCGCTATAGCCAAAGATCTCTGCCGCCATCAGGCCGACCACTGAAGCGACGCGGTAGCAATACAATTGCAGCGACTTGAAATCGTCGTAGCTGTGGCGGTTCGAGGTCCATCTCCATGCCGTCGATGATCTCCAGCAGGTGTTCCTGCGGCAGGTTGAACTGTTTCACCAGCGGCGCCAGCGCCTGGCATACCGGATGCTGCGGCTGACCGGCGTATATCTCTGCGACCTGCCCGCGCCACCAGTTCAGCGTGGTGCGCGCCACGTTCGTATCCGAGCATTCGTCCACCACATCGTCGACCTCGCGGCAGAAGGCATACAGCGCGGTGATGGCGCGGCGTTTGTCCTGCGGCAGGAACAGGAAGCTGTAGTAGAAGCTGGAGCCGCTGGCGGCGGCTTTTTCCTGGCAGTATTGATCTGGTTTCATGTCAGTTGTGATTCATCCATCGGTCACAGAGTACATCGAAGGCAGGCAACAGGTTTTCTCCGGGTACTGAGTGGCAAAAAGTCACCTTGAATTGAACGGCGCACTTTGCATCAGCATGATAACCCAGTCGTGCATCTGCAACACCGGGCGGCGGTCGAACATGTCGAAATTTGCTCCGCGCAGCTTGGCGATGATGCGGTTGCCGCCGGCGATGATCATGCGCATCTCCAGCCCGATGCGGCCGGTGAGGATGCTGCCGAGCGGGCTCCCCGTTTCAGCATCATGGCTGGCGCGATCTGCCTGGAAGCGCATCAGGTCGCGCCATTCGTCATTCGCCGCTGCCTTGCGCGATCTGCTGTTCGCTGACGCCGAATTGCGCCATCTCGTCCTGCGGCAGGTAGATGCGCCCGATGGCGTAATCCTTCTTCACATCCTGCCAGAAGTTGATCAGCTGCAGCGCGGTGCAGATGGCGTCGGCATAGGCCAGGTTGACCGGCGTCGCTTCCTCGTACAGATGCAGCAGCAGGCGGCCGACCGGATTGGCCGAACGGCGGCAGTAGTCCAGCAATTCGTCGAAATTCGCATAGCGTTTTTTCACCACGTCCTGGGAAAAGGCATCGAGCAGGTCGTGGAACGGCTGCAGCGGCAGTTCGTAGGCTGCGACGATGGCGGCCATGTCCCGGAACAGCGGCGTCTGCGGCGTTTCGCCGGTCTGCGATGCGCGTCAGTTCGGCGCGAAATCCGTCGAGCATGTGCCAGCCGTTCTGCATCGGCAATGTCGCCCTCGTCGGCAAAGTCGTCTGCCTGGCGCGCGAAATTGTAGATGATCTCCACCGGCCGCCGCAGCCGCTTGGGCAGCAGGATGGAGGCGACCGGGAAGTTTTCGTAATGGTCGACGGGCATCAGCTTTGAGGTCAGGTCTTCGCGGTGCAGCAGGAACACGAACTCGTCACCTGCCGCCACATCCAGCCAGGTGAACGGCAGGCTCGGGATAAGGCGGCTTCCAGCGCCGTCGCGGTTGTGGCCGATCTCGACGACCAGCAGGCCGCCGGGGTTGAGGTGGGCGGCGGCATGCTCGAGGATCGCGCGCGTGGCATCCAGGCCGTCGTCGCCGCTGCCCAGCGCGAGTTTGGGTTCATGCAGGTATTCCTGCGGCAGCGCGGCGACCGATGCGGCATCCACATAGGGCGGGTTGCTGATGATCAGGTCGTATCTGCCTGCCGCCGAGATCGGTGAACAGGTCCGACTCGACCAGGTGCACGCGGTCCTGCAGCTGATAGTCGTTGACGTTGCGTTGCGCCACCTCCAGCGCGTCGGCTGAAATGTCGACCGCGTCGACGTCCGCATCGGGGAAGGCAAGCGCGGCAAGGATGGCGAGGCAGCCGCTGCCGGTGCACAGATCCAGCACGCCGAGCGACGGCATCCGGCATCGGCGATCCAGGGCGAGAGCCGTTCGCGCAGCAGTTCGGCGATGAAGGAGCGCGGCACGATGACGCGCTCATCCACATAGAAGCAGAAATCGCCCAGCCAGGCTTCGTGGGTAAGGTAGGCGGCAGGGATGCGCTGTTCGACGCGTTTCTCGATGATGTTCAGCACTTCGTAGCGCTCGCGTCTGGGTCAGCGTGGCATCGAGGAAGGGTTCCAGCGTATCCAGCGGCAGGTGCAGCGTATGCAGGATCAGGTAGGCGGCTTCATCAAAGGCCGATGCGCTGCCATGGCCGAAGAACAGCTTGCCTTCGTTGAAGCGGCTGACCGCAAAGCGCAGGCAGTCGCGCACGGTATTCAGCGTGTTGCTGGCCTCGGAAAAATAAGTTGATGTCCATTATTTCGACCAGCAGGTTGAACCAGTGTCAGGTAATAGATCTCCGACAGGGTATCGAGGTCCGCCACCGCCACGCATTCGTTGATCTTGTGGATGGTCGCGTTGAGCGGGCCGAATTCGATCACCTGCGGGCAGATATCGGCGATGAAGCGGCCGTCGGAAGTGCCGCCGCTGGTGGAGAGTTCGGTATCGATGCCGGTCACCTGCTTGATGGCGGCTGCTGACCGCATCGACCAGGTTGCCGCGAGGCGGTGAGGTAAGGCTTGCCGGACATACTCCCAGTTCAGGTCGTATTCCAGTCCGTGGCGGTCGAGGATCTCGTGCACGCGCGTTTTCAGATCCGTCCACGGTACTGGCGGTGGAGAAGCGGAAATTGAACAGGATCTCGACCGTGCCCGGCACCACGTTGGTCGCGCCGGTGCCGCCGTGGATGTTGGAGATCTGCCAGGAGGTCGGCGGGAAATATTCGTTGCCGTTGTCCCATGTGGTCGCGGCCAGTTCGGCGATCGCCGGCGCGGCCAGATGGATCGGGTTCTTCACCAGGTGCGGGTAGGCGATATGGCCCTGTACGCCCTTGACGACCAGTGTGCCGGAAAGCGAGCCGCGCCGGCCGTTCTTGATGGTGTCGCCGGTCTTGCTGACCGAGGTCGGCTCGCCGACGATGCAGTAATCGAGCGTTTCGCCGCGCGCCTGCAGGGCTTCGACCACGCGCACCGTGCCGTCCACTGCCACGCCTTCCTCATCCGAGGTCAGCAGCAGCGCGATGGAGCCGCGATGCTGCGGATAGTCGCGCGACGAATTTTTCGATGGCGGTGACGAAGGCGGCCAGCGAGCCTTTCATGTCGGCCGCGCCGCGTCCATACAGCATGCCGTCGCGTATGGTGGGCGCGAACGGGTCGCTGTCCCATTGTTGCACCGGGCCGGTCGGCACCACATCGGTGTGCCCGGCAAAACAGACCACCGGGCGTGGTATGGCCGCGCCGCGCCCACAGATTGTCGACTTCGCTGTGGCGCATGTTCTCGAGGTTGAAGTCGAGCCTGGCCAGGCGCGCGCCGATGATTTCCAGGCAACGGTCATCCATGCGGCGTCAGCGAGTGGCGCGAAATGAGTTGTTTGGCGAGTTCAAGCGTTGTCGGTCATAGTGTGGATTCAGGATTTGAAAATTTTTGTATAGGCTGCTTCGTCGAAACCGGTCGCCAGCACCTTGCCGTTCTGTTCCAGTACCGGGCGCTTGATGACGTTGGGTTTTTCCAGCATCAGTTTCAGGGCGGAGCGGTCATCCTTGATCGAGGATTTCACTGCATCCGGCAATTGTCCCCAGGTGGGGCCGGTTTTCTTGAGCAGCTTTTGCCAGCCGACCTGTTTCAGCCAGCCGGAGAGCATGGCTTCGGTGACGCCCGTGTTTCTTGAAGTCGTGGAATTCGTACGGGACATCATGCGTCATCCAGGTATGCGCGGGCTTTCTTGACCGTGGTGCAGTTCGGGATGCCGTATAGCTTCATCTACCGGCACTTTCATTTGGTCGACTTGGGCTCGTCCACGTCGAGCTTGATGCCGTCAAAATCGGTGGTGCAGGGTGGCTTGACTCTTTGGGCAGGCGGGTCGTTCGGATCGTATGCTTTCATCTTCGTGGTCTGCGAGAAATCGATCAGCGAGGACAGGTTGCTGGCCGAATCGGCGTTGCGCATCGCTTCCTCGTGCGTGATGGTGCCGCTCTTGAACAGCTTGTACAGCGCCTGCTCGAAGGTTTGCGAACCGGGCGACACGCTTTGCTCGATGGCATCGCGGATCTTGTCGATCTCGTCGTTCTTGATCAGGTCGGCGATCAGCGAGGAATTGAGCAGAACTTCCACGGCCGGCACCAGTTTGCCATCCTGTGCTGCGCACCAGGCGTTGCGAGATCACGGCGCGCAAGCACATGCGACAGGTCGGAAAGCACGCGCCTGGCGGGAATCGTACGGGAAGAAATTCACGATGCGGTTGAGCGCGTGATAGCTGTTGTTGGCGTGCAGCGTGGACAGGCACAGGTGGCCGGTCTGGGCAAAGATCAGCGCATGCTTCAGTGTTTCGCGGTCGCGGATTTCGCCCACCATCAGCACATCCGGCGCCTCGCGCATGGCACTGACCAGCGCGTTTCGTAGGACAAGGTGTCGGCGCCGATTTCGCGCTGGTTGACGATGGATTTCTCGTGCTCGAAGATGTATTCGATCGGGTCCTCGATGGTCAGGATGTGGCCGCTGTGATTGAGGTTGCGGTGCTCGATCATCGATGCCAGCGTGGTGGATTTTCCGGAACCGGTCGCGCCGACCACCAGCACCAGTCCGCGCTTTTCCATGATCAGTTCATTCAGTACCGGCGGCAGGTTCAGGTCTTGCACCGTCTGGATGTGCTTCCTGATGTAGCGGATGACCATGGCGATCTCGTTGCGCTGGCGGAAAATGTTGACGCGGAAATTGCCGACGTCCTCCGCGCTGGAATGAGAAATTCATCTCCAGTTCCTGGTCGAACATCGGCGATCTGCTCGGGCGACATCATTTCATAGGCGATGCGCTTGACGGTTTCGGCATCCAGGTTCTGCGCATTGACCGGCATGGCGACGCCCTCGATCTTGATGTTGATCGGCGCGCCAACGGAAAAGAACAGGTCGGAAGCCTGTTTGTCGGCGGCAAGTTGCAGCAGCGGCGTAATGATCATGGTATCTCCTTGGAAACAGTTGTTAGTCGTTAGACGTTAGTTGCTAGTTAAAGTCAAATCCGCGCAGCGGGCATTCTCAAAACTAACGACTAACGTCTAACGACTCAAATTCCTCTCAACAATTCATTGATGCCGACCTTGGACAGGGTCTTGGCATCCACCTTCTTTACGATTACCGCACAGTACAGACTGTAGCTGCCGTCCTTGGCAGGCAGGTTGCCGCTGACCACCACCGAACCGGCCGGAACCCGGCCGTAGTGCATTTCGCCGGTTTCGCGATCATAGATCTTGGTACTTTGGCCGATGTATACGCCCATCGAGATCACCGAGCCTTCTTCCACGATCACGCCTTCGACGATCTCCGAGCGTGCGCCGATGAAGCAATTATCCTCGATGATGGTCGGATTGGCCTGCACCGGTTCGAGCACGCCGCCGATGCCGACGCCGCCGCGACAGGTGCACATTCTTGCCGATCTGCGCGCAGGAGCCGACCGTGGCCCAGGTGTCGACCATGGTGCCTTCATCCACATAGCCGCCGATATTGACATAGGATGGCATCAGCACCACGTTCTTGGCGATGAACGCACCCTTGCGTGCTGCGGCTGGCGGCACCACGCGGAAGCCGCCTTCGCGGAATTCCTTGGAGTTGTAGTCGGCGAACTTCGACGGCACCTTGTCGTAGTAGTTGGTGAACCCGCCCTTGATGAAGAAATTGTCTTCCATGCGGAACGACAGCAGCACCGCCTTCTTCAGCCATTGGTGGGTGACCCACTGGCCGACACCTGTCGCTCGGCGACGCGCAGCTTGCCCTGGTCGAGCTGGTCGATGACCGTGGCGACGGCTTCCTTGAGCTTGGCGTCGACAGTGCGCGGCGTGATCTCGGCGCGGCGCTCAAAGGCGGATTCGATGGTGTGTTGCAGTTCTTGCATGTGGGTTCCTGTTAGTTGTTGATGTTGGTAGTCGTTAGTCGTTAGTCGTTAGTTGGCATTGTCCGCTGCGCGGGTTTTGATTCAACTAACGACTAGGACTAACGACTAACGACTGAATTCAGCGATGCGTCGCGCCGCCTCCAGCGTCTCCTCGACCTCCGCCACCAGCGCGATGCGCACGAAATTTTCGCCCGGATTCACGCCTTGCGCTTCACGCGCCAGAAAGCTGCCGGGCAGCACGGCGACATTATAGTCGCGATACAGCCGTTGCGCGAAGGCGGTGTCGGCAATGCGGCACGCGCAGCCACAGGTAGAAGCCGGCATCCGGCCGGGACACCGGCAGCACCGGTTGCAGGATGTCGATGACGCTGGTCGAATTTCTCCGCATACAGGCGGCGGTTTTCGGCCACGTGCGCTTCGTCGTTCCAGGCGGCGATGCTGGCCGCCTGCACCGCCGGGTTCATCGCGCAGCCGTGGTAGGTGCGGTAGAGGGCGAATTTCGCCAGCACGGCGGCGTCGCCGGCGACGAAACCGGAGCGCATGCCCGGCACGTTGGAGCGCTTGGACAGGCTGGAGAACACCACCAGGTTGCGGTAGTCGTCGCGCCCGAGCTGGCTGGGCGGCCTGCAAGCGCGCCCAGCGGCGGGTCGCTCGAAATAGATCTCCGAATAACATTCATCGGCGGCGATCACGAAGCCGTGACGGTCGGCCATCTCGAACAATGCCTGCCATTCTTCCAGCGACATCACGTGGCCGTTGGGATTGCCCGGCGAACAGACATAGATAAGCTGGGTGCGTTGCCAGGTGTCATCGGGCAGTTGCGCAAAATTCAGCGCGTAATCGTTTTCCGGCAGCGTGTTGAGGAAATGCGGCGTGGCGCCGGCGAGGAAGGCCGCGCCTTCATAGATCTGGTAGAACGGGTTGGGGCAGACCACCACCGGGTCGGGGCGGCTGCGGTCGACCACCGCCTGGGCGAAGGCGAACAGCGCTTCGCGGCTGCCGTTGACCGGCAACACCTGGGTCTTCATGTCCGGCGCGGGGATGCCGTAGCGGCGTGCCAGCCAGTTCGAGATCGCACCGCGCAGCGCGTCGCTGCCAGCGGTTGTGGGATAATTCGCCAGCCCGTCAAGACCGTTGGTCAGCGCATCCTTGATGAACTGCGGCGTGGCATGCCTGGGCTCGCCGATCGACAGGCTGATCGGCGACAATGACGCGTTCGGCGTCACTTCACGGAACAGCGCGGCAAGTTTCTGGAACGGGTAGGGCTGGAGACGATTCAGGTCAGGATTCATTGTCTATCCGTCATTTACGCGAGCGCGGAGTGGCAATATTTGGGTTGTCGGGAATACCGGATTATAAAGGCGCGGCGAGTGGCATCAAGACAAAAAGTAGTGGCGATAGCGACTTTGCTGAATGCGGCGACGGTATGGGGCTTGATGTGGTATCCCTATCGGGTGCTGGCACAGCAGGGTGTTTCCGGCGAACTGGCGACCTTCCTGACCTATTTTATCGCGCTGGTCGTCGGCCTGTTGCTGGCCGGGCCGCTGTGGCGCGAATTGCGCATCGCCGGCTGGTGGGGCGTGGCGCTGACGCTGTGCGCCGGCTGGACCAACCTTGGCTATGTGCTGGCGATGCTTGGCGGCGAGGTGATGCGCGTGCTGCTGCTGTTCTACCTGGCGCCGCTGTGGACGGTGCTGTTGTCCCGACTGCTGCTGGGCGAACGCCTGAACCGCTATGGCTATGCCATCATCGCGCTGTCGCTGGGCGGTGCGTTCGTCATGTTGTGGCAACCGGAACAGGGCCTGCCGTTGCCGCAAAATATGGCCGAATGGATCGGGCTGTCTGCCGGATTATGCTTTGCCTCGACCAATGTGCTGGTGCGGCGCGTGCAGCATTTGAGCATCAACTTCAAGTCCGCCACCGTGTGGTTCGGCACGTCCATGCTGACCGCCATCGCGCTACTGTATGGCGGTGATGTCGCCGGGCAGGTTCGTGCTGTCGCGCCGTCTGCCTGGTGGTTGATCCTGGTGGTCGCTCTGGTTCTGTGTGCCACCAGTTTCGCCGTGCAATATGGCCTGACTCTGTTGCCAGCCAACCAGGCTATCGTGCTGTTCATGTTCGAACTGGTGGTTGCCGCCGCGGCGTCGTATTTCCTGGCGGGCGAGGAGATGGGCGTGCGCGAATATGCCGGTGCGGCGCTGATCGTGATGGCCAGCCTGTTCTCCGGCAAACTTTATGGACAAACCGAAGTAACTGAACCGGGGAAGCTGGCATCATGAATAACGATCTGATCATCGGCACACCGCTGAGTCCTTCCGCCACCAGGGTCATGCTGCTAGGCAGCGGCGAACTGGGCAAGGAAGTCATCATCTCGCTGCAGCGTCTGGGCGTGGAAACCATCGCGGTGGACCGCTACGCCGATGCGCCGGGGCATCAGGTCGCGCATCGCGCCCATGTCATCAACATGGCGGACGGCGCGGCGTTGCGCGCGCTGGTCGAACAGGAACAGCCGCACCTGATCGTGCCGGAGATCGAGGCCATCGCCACGGACATGCTGGTGGAGATTGAAAAGGAAGGGCTGGCGCGCGTGATCCCCACTGCCCGCGCCGCGCAACTCACCATGAACCGCGAGGGCATCCGTCGCCTGGCCGCCGAGATCTTGTGGCTGCCGACCTCGCCCTACAGATTTGCCGACAGCCTGGAACAACTGCGCGCCGCGATCGACGGTGGCATCGGCTATCCGTGCATCGTCAAGCCGGTGATGTCATCTTCCGGCAAGGGGCAGTCGAAAGTGGACCATGCTGGCGAGCTGGAAGGCGCATGGAATTATGCCGCCAGCGGCTCGCGCGTGAACCAGGGGCGGGTCATCGTCGAGGGCATCATCCTGTTCGATTACGAGATCACCCAACTCACGGTGCGCGCACTGGACGAAACCGGAAAGACCGAGACGCATTTCTGCGAACCTGTCGGCCATGTTCAGGTGCATGGCGACTATGTCGAGAGCTGGCAACCGCAAGCCATGTCGCCATTGGCTATGCAACGAGCACGTGATATCGCAAAAAAGGTCACCGACGACCTCGGCGGTCTCGGCATCTTCGGCGTGGAACTGTTCGTCAAGGGTGACCAGGTCTGGTTCAGCGAGGTCAGCCCGCGCCCGCACGACACCGGCATGGTCACCCTGTGCAGCCAGCGCCAGAGCGAATTCGAGCTACATGCCCGCGCCATCCTCGGCTTGCCGGTGGACACGTCATTGCGCGAGCCGGGCGCTTCTGCCGTGATCTATGGCCAACTGGAACAGCAGGGCATTGCCTTTGCCGGTGCTGCAGAAGCACTGCGCGTGCCGCGCAGCGACCTGCGCCTGTTCGGCAAACCGGAATCCTTCAGCAAACGCCGCATGGGTGTGGCGCTGGCTAACGGCAGCGATACCGATGAGGCAAGGGAGCGTGCCCGGCTGGCGGCGGGCAAGATCGTTCCGGTGAAATTGTAGTACTCGATAAATCCGGATTCTGTTCCTGCGAATTCATTGACGCTATTGCAATTCAGGCGATCATTCTGCGCCCGTTTCCCGGTAATTTTTGTTAAGGGTAAATTCATCTTCTGCAATTACAGTGCTCACTGTCAGCACTCGACGATTCAAAACCGTTCATGCCGTGATCCCGACCGTTGATCCAGCTTTTGAACCTTTGATTCGGTGCGGATGAAGCGGATGAGCTGTCTTGGCTTTGCGCCCACGGATTTGGTAAATTGCAATTGAACTTTATGACACCCAAACATTCTTATTGCTGAACGTTGATCTATCTGGCGCATTGGATCGAGCGCCAAACTTCTCTCCCCCCTAGGTGCAAAACCTAGATTTTTCGGGGCAGGCAACTGCCCCGATTTTTTTGCCTTGCGCTCAGCAACCGGATTTGGATGCAGCCTGTGCACCACTGCTATTCACCCCAGTAGTTCAGGTGAGGCTGGTTCCGCGCGTTATCTGCAAATTAAAGCTGGATGCGGACTTCCTTCACGCCGTTCTGCCCACCGAAAGTAATTGTGCCGGGAGTCGGCGACGGAATTGCCTTCGTCAGGCTGCGCTCTTATAGTATGCGGCATATCCATGAATCGAGCCGAAATGAAACTCACCGCAATACTGCATGCCACTTTCCTGTCCGCTGATCTGGCGCGGTCACGGGTTTTCTACGAAGGATTGCTCGAACTGGTTCCCAGCATGGAACGACCAGACCTGGGTTTTGCCGGCGTATGGTACGAGATCGGTACGAACCAGCAACTCCACCTGATGCAATTGCCCGACCCGGAAGCAGGCTTACAGCGCCCTCTGCATGGCGGACGCGACCGCCATGTGGCGCTGGCGGTGAGTGACCTGGACTCTCTGGTACAGCGCCTGCTGGCTGCAGGCATTGCCCATACGCTGAGCAAATCAGGCCGCCGCGCGCTGTTCTGCCGCGATCCGGATGGTAATGCACTGGAGTTCATCGAGGCCGCATGAGTACAGGTTCCGGATCCGTGCGGCAGGATACAGGTGGCAGTGACCTGTCTTTCCGCCGTGCCTCCGCAGACGATGTGGACGCAGTTGTGGCGCTGGTCAATGCGGCCTATCGCGGCGAGTCGAGCCGCGCTGGCTGGACGACGGAAGCCGATCTGCTTGGCGGGCAGCGCACCGATGCGCAGGAGATATTGCACTTGATCGGGTCGGCGGATTCAATGATCCTGCTGTGCCTGCGCGGCGGCGAGATCGTCGGCTCGGTGAATCTGCAGCGGGAAGAGGGGGGAACGGCTTATCTGGGCATGCTGGTCATCAAGCCGGTATTGCAGGGGAACGGATTGGGCAGTCGTTTTCTGGCGACAACGGAGAAACTGGCCCGGTCAGAATGGCAGGTCGTCCGGATGCAGATACAGGTGATCACGCTACGCGATGAACTGATCGCCTGGTACCAGCGGCGCGGTTACCGGCGCAGCGGCGAGATCAGGCCGTTCCCGGCCACTGAGCCGCGCTTCGGCTTGCCCAAAGTGGCGGATCTGCGCTTCGAGGTGCTGGAAAAGATCCTTGCACTGCCTACTTGAAATCCGGATTTTCACCCCCATTTGCCGCACATCCTGTCTGAAAATAACGGAGAAAACCGATGACCGAAACCGCAACCCAAAACCGCGAGACCCTGGGCTTCCAGACCGAGGTCAAGCAGCTGCTGCAACTGATGATCCATTCACTGTATTCCAACCGCGAGATTTTCCTGCGCGAACTGATCTCCAACGCCTCCGATGCCTGCGACAAATTGCGCTTCGAGGCGTTGCACAATGATTCCCTGTTCGAGGATGATTCCGAGTTGAACATCCGGGTCGGTTACGACAAGGATGCGCGCACGCTGACCATCGCCGACAACGGTATCGGCATGAACCGCGACGAGGTGATCACCAATCTCGGCACCATCGCCAAGTCCGGCACGCGCGAATTCTTCACCCGATTGTCCGGAGACCAGCAGAAGGATGCAAACCTGATCGGCCAATTCGGCGTCGGTTTCTATTCCGCCTTCATTGTCGCAGACAAGGTGACCGTGCTGACTCGGCGTGCGGGCGAGAACGCCGACCAGGGTGTACGTTGGGAATCCGACGGCGGCGGCGAATTCTCCATCGAAATGACAGACAAGCCGGGACGCGGTACCGAGATCACCCTGCACCTGCGCGACGAGCAGGACGACCTGCTGGAAGGCCACAAGCTGCGCGGTGTCATCCGCAAATACTCCAACCACATCGTCCAGCCGATCCTGATGAAGAAAGAGGAGTGGAAAGACGGCAACAACGAGATCCTCGACGAGGAAGAAACCGTCAACCAGGCCTCCGCGCTGTGGGCGCGCAACAAGAACGAGATCACGGATGAGCAGTACAAGGAATTCTACAAGCACGTCGGCCATGATTATGACGATCCGCTGACGTGGACGCATGCGCGCGTCGAGGGCCGCCAGGAATACACGCAGCTGCTGTATATCCCGTCACGCGCGCCATTCGACCTGTGGGACCGGAATGCGCGCCACGGCATCAAGCTCTATGTTCGCCGCGTGTTCATCATGGACGATGCCGAACAGTTGATGCCGATGTACCTGCGCTTCGTGCGCGGGGTGGTGGACTCTTCCGATCTGCCGCTCAACATCTCGCGCGAGATATTGCAGGAGTCGAAGGACATCGAGGCCATCCGCAAAGGCTGCACCGGCAAGGTGCTGGGCATGCTGGCCGACCTGGCCGAGAACGAACAGGAGAAGTACGCCAAATTCTGGGGCGAATTCGGCAAGGTGCTGAAAGAGGGCGTGGGTGAGGATTTTGCCAACAAGGAAAAGATCGCCGCACTGCTGCGTTTTGCCACGACCCAGGCCGATACTGCCGACGAAACCGTGTCGCTGAAGGATTACATCAGTCGTATGAAGGACGGCCAGGAGAAGATCTACTACGTCACCGCCGAAACCTTCAACGCAGCCAAAAACAGCCCGCACCTGGAAGTGTTCCGCAAGAAAGGCATCGAAGTGTTGCTGCTGACCGATCGCGTGGACGAATGGCTGGTGGGCAACCTGTCCGAGTTCGATGGGAAACAACTGGTTTCGGTAGCCAAGGGCGGCCTGGACCTGGGCAAACTGGAAGACGAAACGGAAAAACAGGAGCAGGAAAAGCAGGCGGACGAATTCAAGGATCTGACCGGCAGGATCAAGGACAGCCTTGCCGATCGCGTCAAGGAAGTGCGCGTAACCCACCGGCTGACCGATTCGCCTGCCTGCCTGGTGGCGGATGAACACGACATCGGCGGCAACCTCGCGCGTTTGTTGAAGTCGGCCGGACAGCAAGCGCCCGACTCGCAACCGATCCTCGAGATCAATCCGAAACATCCGGTAGTGTTGCGCCTGAAGGGTGAGGAACAACGCTTCGACGACTGGGCAGCGGTGTTATTCGACCAGGCCTTGCTCGCAGAAGGCGGGCAACTCGATGATCCGGCAGGTTTCGTCAAGCGCGTGAATCAATTGATGCTGGAGATGGGCGAAAACAGATAAAAGGCCTCAGCAGGGGCGGATCAGGCGTTGCCCGTCAGCGGTTGCGCATATGATCCGCCACCTTGCTGAAGGATGCCGAGAGTTCGGCGCGCAACGCGATGTCTTCCACCACTTCCGCCAGTGCCTGGTTCATGCACATCAACCATTGCTCTCGTTCGCTATTGCCGATGGGGAAGGGCAGGTGGCGCCTGCGCAACATCGGTTCGCCGTGTTCCTGCACGAACAGTTGTGGCCCGCCCATCCAGCCGGAGAGGAACTTGAACAGTTTGTCTGCCGAGTTTTGCAGGTCTGCCGGGTGGAGTTTACGTATGCCGTACGATTCCGGCATCTCGTCCATTACCTGATAGAAGCGGTCCACCAGATCGCGAACTTTTTTCTCGCCGCCGATGCGCTCGTAGTGAGATATGGGTTGCATGCGTTTGGGAAGTTTGATTGTTGCTGCTGCTGGAAGAGGCTGATGCTTGATATCGCTAGACCTTGTTGCCACGCTTGAGCATGGTCAGGTATTCCTCCTCATCCAGCGCGACCACCTTCGACAGATACTCTATGTTCTTCTCGATGGATTCCAGATAATAGTTATTGTCTGCTCCCATCGTATCCAGGAAAAAAAACGATAAATTCTTGTACAGGCAATCGTAGGTGCTATCCAGTTTCTCGCGGATGATCTCGTAAAAACTTTTGGTCTTGCACATCAGGTCATAGGAGCTTTGAAACCCGCCAAGATTTGCTTCCTTGAATTCCTGGTAAAGGTACTGCAATTTCTCCAGATAAGTTCGATCAGCCATCTGGCCGACGATGTCGGCTGTCCCGACTATCTGCCCCAGCAAGCGGGTGCGTTCATCCGGGAAAGCGATTTTCTCGAACGGGAAGTTTGAATCAGTGGTGCGCATGATGAATTTCAGGGATGGGGCGTAGTTGGACGGGCAATCAATATTGTTCAGATAGTTGTGCATGAAAGCTATTCCGCGGGCAACGTGAAATTTGGTGAACTGGGCGCCGGTTCCTTCGATTTCATCATGACCCTGAGCATATCCGACATCGTGCATCAGGGTCGCGATCATGACCATGGAAATATCATCATCGCTGAAATGAATGCCCGACACATGCATGCCGCGCATCAATCTCAAGGAACAGAGCAAAACATCCAGCGTATGTGGCAAATTATGGTACTGCGTCTTGATGGCGGAATAACCGGGATAATCGCCATGGAACAGGATCATCACGTCATTGAATATGCCGCGGATCTGGGAGAAATCGTAATCAGGGCTGATGCGAATGATGATATCCATGGCCTTGCCCCACACCACGTCGGGATCGACGTTATGGAATAAAGCGCCGATCTCGGCAGAGTCTGGGGGGGGTGGATTGATGTTCATCGAATATCCGGACATGATTTGGATGGGATTATCATTGGGTTTGCTGGTCCATGGCTTTTTTCTGTTCATCCGCCTGCTGTTGCAGGGTGCTATCCATGTTTTTTGCCTTGTCCAGCATTGCGCGCTGGTCTTCGAACAGCTTGGGCGCATCCTGTTGATCTTTTGCCTTGTCGCATGCAGCCAGAACCAGAAGCATCGCCAGTACGGGAATCAATTTGCGTGATTTCATGTTTGCCTCCATTTAACTGATGTACATACCATCAAGCTGTCATTGTCATTCCGCGATTCGGTCAGTTACAGCATTCGCCGCATATTATAATTTCAGATGTCCTGCGTCGACACCGGAATTCAAGTCGGCTCGCGTTTCATTTTTACAACCAGCACCATTCCCAGCAGGCTTTGAATCACATACAGGAAACTGGCCACATGATGCAAGGTATCAAATTTTTCTGCGTAAGCACTCTGCATGATGTCAACAGGAAAGGCCTTGGCTTTCAGGTCAGTCATGATCGGCTGGATCCAGAATTGGCTCACCAGTGTGAAAAGAAGCATAACGCTGACGATTCTAAAAGTCGTGAGCCTCAGCGCAGTCATCCCGTTCATGATCAATTGGCAGAGCATAAAATAACACGCGCTGAGAACGCCAACGTAAGCAATCAGGGTAAACATCCTGCCGGCAAGCATGCCCGCCTGCATCTTATCCGGCAACGTCTGGAACAGCACTGGTACGGCCAGAAAGCCGACGCCCCACATGCCCCCTACCCACGCGGTGACAGCCAGTATGCCTGTTATATTTGCGATATTTCTCATGCCGAAACAATAGTTCTGTAGTCTGTCCGCCTACTGTACCAGTTTGTGGCCAGTTGCGGCATGGCCAAGCCCTACGATAGTCACCTCAAATCGACCGTCTGGCAGTGGCTATAAAAGGGCTTTGGCCTGTCATGTGACTTTGGCAAGTGTCATGGGGCGACAAGGGATGCGATCACCGCAGAAATCAATATTGCAAGTTCGCGTTGAAGCGGGCAATTCACACTGCTATAGTCATGGATACTATTACAGCATTCGCAGTGAGTCGATGCCATGACGCAATCCATCAGCCTTTCTCGAGCTGCACGCCTGGTTGGCGTGACGCGGAATGACTTGCAGAAGAAAATCCGCGATGGTGGGCTGCCTTCTTTTGATGGTTTTGTGAATCTGGATGACCTGATCGCATCGTATCCGAATGTTCAACTTGAGGATAACGGCGAATATGCGCGCATCGCCCGCATCAAGGAGCGCGCGTTTGGCAAGCGCGTGTTCGAACGCGCCATGCCGGATGTTGAGGTGCTGGCTGTACGTATTACCGAAATGAGCAGGGAACTCTCCGGTGCGCAAACCAGAATCATGCATTTGAATGCCCTGCTAGACAGGTTGCAGCACAAGTTGAACGATATCGAGGGCAGTTATCAGTTGGAGGGCAAGGCGATCATGAGTGATTTAAAAAATTGGGTCAAAGCCGAGATCGTGGCGGCCACTCAACCTGATTATCTCAACCCGCTGGCGGTGCAGGACAATGTCCTGCGGGTGATGTCTGCGCACGTGACCTTGCGACCCAGTGGGCATGATTTCTTCGTTGATGGCAACGATACCCTGCTGGAAGCGGCGTTGCGCGCGGGCATCCCGCTCAACTATGGCTGCAGCGGAGGCAACTGTGGCCTGTGCAAGGCACGCGTTGCATCCGGCCAGATCAAGAACGTGCGGCACCACGATTACGTGATCCCGCAAGCAGAAAAGGAGCGCGGCTATGCCCTGATGTGTTCCTGCACTGCCGTCACCGATGTGGAGATCGAGGCACCGGTTGCCGGCAGTGTTCAGGACATCCCGTTTCAACAGGTCGTGGCCAGCGTAAAGTCGATCGAGTTGCTGGCGCCGGACATGGCGCTGCTGCACCTGCAGACGCCGCGTTCCAGCCGCCTGCGTTTTCTTGCCGGGCAGGGGGTTGCATTGCGTCTGGGGCTATCACTGAGTGCTGACCTGCCGATCGCCAGTTGCCCATGTGATGACCGCAACTTGCTGTTCCATGTGCGCCGCATGCCCGGTAACCTGTTTGCCGATTACCTGTTCAACCGCCTCAAGAAGAACGACACGGTGGAGATCGAGGGGCCGCGCGGCGAATTCATCCTGCAGGAAAAGACCGCGCGCCCGCTTTATTTCATCGCCTTTGACAGCGGCTTCGCGCCGATCAAGAGCCTGATCGAACACGCCATGTCGCTGGATACCGCAGAAGCGATCAACCTGTGCTGGATCGCGTCGGACGAGGACAGTTTGTATATGCGCAATCTGGGCCGTTCGTGGGAGGATGCGCTGGACGAATTCCATTTCTCGTCGGTGATTACCGGTTATGACCTGCGCGCGCTCACCGAGCGGCGTGCCGAGGCGCTGCTTGGCACGCTGCGCACACTGGTCGAAGACAATCCGCGACTGCAGGAAGGCGATGTCTATATCGCCGGACCGGAAGCTGCGACCGAGCTCGCACAGCGATTCTTCCTCGACCTTGGCTTGCCCGGGACGCGCGTGTTCAGTGAGGGACTGACCGCAGGTGGGTTAACTCACAATTGAATCTGTCAGGGCTGTGTCTGTTCAGAAGCGACCGCTCTGATAATCGACCACTGCCTGGTTGATCTCCTGCTGGGTATTCATCACGAACGGGCCGTACTGGGCGATCGGCTCGCGCAATGGCATGCCGGCGATCAGCAGCGCGCGCGCCGGACCTTCGGCGTGCAGGATGACGCCATCCGAACCCGGGTCGTTGGACAGGATGGCCATCTTCCTTTCGCCCAGCGACTGGCCGCCGACCGAGACCTTGCCGCGGTAAACATAGACGAAGGCATTGTGCGTGTCCGGCAGGGGCTGCGTGAAGGTCTGGTCGGCGCCGAAATGTATGTCCAGGTACAGCGGCGTCGTAACCTCGCGCTGCATCGCGCCCGCGGTGCCGTGGCTGGCTCCGGCGATCACGCGCACCGACACGCCTTCTGCGGTGGTGAATTCGGGAATCTCCGCGCTGCTGATATCGCGATACCAGGGCTCGCACAGTTTGTCCCCGGAGGGCAGGTTGAGCCATAACTGGAATCCTTCCATCAGGCCGTCTTCCTGCTCCGGCATCTCGGAATGGATGATGCCGCGACCTGCAGTCATCCACTGCACGCCACCGTTCTGCAGCAAGCCCTCGTGGCCGGCATTGTCCTTGTGGCGCAAGCGCCCGGCGATCATGTAGGTCACGGTCTCGAAGCCGCGATGGGGATGGTCGGGAAAGCCGCCGATATAGTCATCCGGGTCGTCGCTGAGAAATGCATCCAGCATCAGGAAAGGATCGAGCCGCTGCTGCAGATCCTGGGTCAGCACACGGGTAAGTTTTACGCCCGCACCGTCCGATGTCGCATGCCCGTTGACCAGGCGGTCGATGCTGCGCGGACGGGAGATTTCCGGATTGACTGGTTGATTCATGATCGTTGCCTCGCTTCAATGGGCAGTCAGATGCAAAAGGATATCACGTCACGGCTTCATCGGTTGCTTGCCAGTCTGCTCACTTGCTTGCGGGGTATGATTTATTTTCCTGCTGGCACAATATCTGGGTCATCGCTTCCTCATGCATCGGCCGGGCGATGAGGTAGCCCTGGAATTCGTGGCAACCATGCTGGTTGAGGAAGTCGAACTGCGCCTGGTTTTCGACGCCTTCCGCAACCAGGATCTTGCCCAGGCTTTGGCCAAGCGACAGCACGGCATGCGTGATCTTGGCGACCTCGCCGCCGTGCTCGATGTCGGTGACCAGCGATCGATCGATCTTGATGATGTCGAGCGGGAACCGCCGCAGGTATCCGAGCGAGGAATAGCCGGTGCCAAAGTCGTCCATGGCAAGGGAGACGCCGAGTTCCTTGAGTTCGTGCAGGATGCGCAGGGCGCGATCGCTGTCGCCGAGGAACACGCTTTCGGTGATCTCCAGTTCGATGCAGGCTGGCGATAGGCCGGACGCTTCGATCTGCATGGCGATGCGCCGCACGATCTCGTCGCTGAGGAACAGTTTGGGCGACAGGTTCACCGCGATCTGCAGCGGACCGCACTCCGCGTTCCAGCGGCCTGCGGCGTCGAATGCCTTTCTCAGGATGACATCGGTCAGCGGAATGATCATGCCGGTGTCCTCCGCGACCGGGATGAATCGGTCCGGCGTGATCGGCCCCCATTCCGAGCTGTTCCAGCGCGCCAGAGCTTCCATGCCGACGATGCGCAGCGCACCGTCGACCTTGGGCTGGAAGTGCACCTCGAATTCGTCCTGCACCAGCCCCACATGCATCGCATTCTCGAGATTCAGGCGCTCGTCCGCCATCCGGTTCAGTTCGCTGGTGTAGAACTGGAAGTTGTTGCGTCCCTTGTTCTTGGCGGCATACATCGCCGCATCGGCATGGCTGAGCAGGGTTTGCGCATCGTTGCCGTCCTGCGGGAACAAGGCGGAGCCGATGCTGGCGCCAACCTGGAATTCGCGCCCGGAAAGCATGACCGGCATGCTCACCTCGGTCAGCACGCGCTCCAGCAGCATGATGATGGAATTGATACGATAATGATCGTTCAGCAGCAGCACGAATTCGTCGCCGCCCTGGCGCACCACGGTATCGCTCGCGCGCAGGCATCCGCGCAAGCGCTCGGCGATCTCCACCAGCAATTCGTCGCCTGCCGCGTGTCCCAGGCTATCGTTGATCAGCTTGAAGTTATCCAGGTCGACAAACACCACGGCAAGGAAATATCCCATGCGTTCGGCGCGGGAGATGCCCTGTTCCAGCAGTTGGTGCAGCATGTTGCGGTTGAGCAGGCCGGTGAGCAGGTCATAGTTGGCCTGCCGCTCGAGCTGGCTCTGGTGATGTTTGCGATCGGTGATGTCGTGCACGGTCCCTTCGAAGCAGACGAACTTGCCATGCACGTCATTCACGACGTGTGCGCTCTCCGAGATCCATTTGCGGTTGCCGTCGCGACAATAGATCTCCGACTCGAAGTTGACCACTTCGCCGTACGCCTGCATCAGCCGCCGGAACTCGTGGCGCCGCTTGCCATCCACATACAGCTGGCTGCCGATATCGCTGAGGGCAAGGATCAGTTCTGCCGACGAGTTGTAGCCGTACATCTTCGCCAGCGTGGGTTGGCGGAAAGGTAATGGCCGTCCATCGTGGTCTGGAAGATGCCGACTGCGGCGTTTTCCACCAGGTTGCGGTAATAGTGCTCTGCATTTTGCAGCGCTTCGAGCATGTTCTTGTTTGCGGTCTCATCCTTGATGAAACCTTCGATCACCGGCGTGCCGGTCTCGTCCAGTACGCCCACACCGCCCTCGTGCACCCACTTGACCTGGCCGTGACGGGTAACGATGCGGTAATGGATCGAGAAGCGATGTCCCGCAGCGGTGGCGCGCATGATTTCCTGGCGTACCCGTGTGCGGTCTTCAGGATGGGTGATCTCCTCGTAGGAGATGCGGATATTGTCGATCAGTTCTTCAGGCTGGTAGCCGGTCAGCTGGATGCATCCCTGGCTGACGAACAGCATGGTCCAGTCCTTGTCATGGGCACAGCGGTAGACCATGCCATCGAGATTGTTCACCAGCGTGTCCAGGATCCGCGACGGATCGACGATGATTCCCGAATTCAGGCTGATGCGCGAGCTGATTGACATGGGTGCGTAACAGGTGCGTGAATTAATTGGGATAATCCAGCAAGTTCTATGCCCGCAAATACCGCTTGCTGGATGCCGTATTCAGGCTGACTGGACCGCGATGCGGCAACCGGAGGATGTCGGATGCTTCAAAACCGGACCTGCGCGCACTGTCATGGTGCCTTGGCTACCTTTTGTGCCATGCATCCGCGCAGGAGGCGTCCGAAGCTGCGCGCGCGATTCTGGCTGTCACCACCTGAGCAGCAGTTTGCCCAGCCACAGGCCCGCCAATCCAACGGCCAGCATCGGCAGGTAATGCCATTCGAGCACATGCACGACGGAATCGTTCACTTCGTGCAACCGCAGCCACAGCGCACCGATACTGAACGCGGACAACAGGGCGATGGCGCCAGCCAGCTGGTAATGCGTGCTGGCGAACCTGCGCAGCGTATAAAGCATCCAGGCCATCGGCAACAGCGAAACCAGGATGATGCTGCAGGTGCACATGAAGCTGTGCACAGGTAGCGGGGCGGGCGGATAGTCGGCGCGCCAGGCCAGCAGCAACACCAGCAGGAACAGCCCGAACATCGCAACCGGCGCCAAAGCCAGGCGGCGCTTCTGGTGCAGGTCGGGAAAGGCCAGCAATGCGGCGCTGAATGTGGTGGAAATGAAAATCAGCAGCAAGGCGACGATCTCTGCGACATACCATGGTTGTCTGCATGGCCTGCGCCAGGTCCGGACGCAGGCCGGAGATCGCCAGCGACACAGCCAGGTAAACGGCGGCGGCACCCATCCACTTAAGCCCCAGCGAATAGGGATGCGGCGCGGGCTGCACTGCCGTCGCGCCATCGGCAAGCTCTGCTACCAGTTGTTCGATGTCTTTCATCAGCGTTCCAGTTTCTGTCTCAATACCTTGTAGGCGCGGTGTGCCGCAACCTTTACCGCGGATTCGGTCATGCCCAGAATTTCCGCCACCTCTTTCGCGGTATGGCCGTCCTGATGCATCAGCCGCAGGATGTTGGCCTGCTTCTCGGGAAGTTTTTGTATTTCCCCACTGATGGATTCGTAGTTAAAGGGTGATTCGGTTACATCTTCGTGCAAATTATCTTCCATTTCGGAAATATCGATCGCATGGCGCAACTGGTCGGCATAGTGCATGCGCAGGTGATCCTGCAGGCGGAATTTGGCGATGGCGAAGGCCCAGGGTTTGTAAGGCCGCTGGCCATCGTAGGTGTGCCGCGCCTTGTGGATTGATATCAGTATTTCCTGCAATAAATCATCAACTTCACTATCAAAGCTCAAGCGTTTTGACAGGAATGGCCGAAGCAGGCGCGCGGTCTCGCGCAGCAGTTCGGCATAAGCGCGCTGGTCACCATCCTGCGACTGGCGCATCAGTGCGGCAAAATTGTCGGTTGTATCTGTCACCGGGTTCCGTGGATCATTTATGTAACTTTTTATCGGCCCGATCCGAATATCCGGGCAGGCAGGGCGCATGATAACTGGTTTCGGCATCGGCTTTACACCGGTTGCTGAACTTGGTGCGCCAATGGGTATCAATGGTCAGGAGGTAAACATCATGTCTATCATCAAATTCGTCAGCAGTATCTGCCTGGTGCTCGGACTGGGTAATGCAATGAACGCCGGCGCCGCCCCGGCCCAGCAAACGGCGGTATTCGCCGGTGGCTGCTTCTGGGGTGTGGATGCGGTGTTCAAGCACGTCAAGGGTGTAACCGACGTGGTGTCGGGATACAGCGGCGGCGCTGCGGACACGGCTGAATACGAGCGGGTAAGCGAAGGCGATACCGGGCATGCCGAATCGGTGCGTGTGCATTTCGATCCGTCGCAGGTTTCTTACCGGCAATTGCTGCAGGTGTTTTTCGGCGTGGCGCACGACCCCACCGAGCTCAACCGCCAGGGCCCGGATGTCGGCTCCCAATATCGCTCGGCGATCTTCTATACCAGTGCGGAGCAGCAAAGGGAGGCGCAGGACACCATCCGCCAGCTCACCGCCGAGCATGTCTATTCCTCACCCATCGTCACCCAGGTGGTGCCGTTGCGCCAGTTCTATCCCGCCGAGGAACATCACCAGAACTACCTGGCGCTGCATCCCTACCAGCCCTATATCGTCTTCAACGACATGCCCAAGCTGTCACATCTGCGGGATAAATTCCCGGCGCTGTACAAGTGAGCCTGGAGTACATTAGAGTGATGCCGAAATCGCAGCCGTGTGTATCAGTCCGCAGCATCACGCCGCCATGAACACGACCTATCTCTCCAGACTTTTTATCGGCGTTCTCGTCGCCATCGCTGTCCCGGGCATCGCCTGCTTCGGCTGGTATTCCACGGAATCGGCTGGCGCCACGACCGCCGCTGTGCGAACCATGGTGATCGTGGCCTATCCGGTGGCGCTGATCGCCCTGACTTTCCTGGTGCTGGCGCTGGTCTCGCCATCGCGCCGCCGCACCCAGGCCTGGATCTCGGCCGTGTCCCTGGTATTGGCGCTCGCCATCGTGCTGTTTGCGCGAACATGACGGTGATGTGCCGGTAAGAAAAAGGGAGCGTGCCTTTCGGCATAGCGCTGCCGGGTGGATGGCGTGGTCTGTTAAAATGCAGCGCCACCTTTCTACTGATCACCACCACCCCAATGGATATGAATGCTTTAGCAGATAAACTGGGGCTCCATGCCCTGGCAGAGCCGTGGCTTCTTCAAGTCATTCTGGTATTGATGATGGCCGCGCTGGTCAACTTCATTTCCCACTATCTGCTGCGCAAAGCGGAGAAGATCGCCAGCGAGACTTCGAGCCCCTGGGATGATGGCCTGATCCAGTCGGCGAAACGGCCGTTACCGGCCGCGATCTGGTTGATAGGCATCACCTATGCGGCCAGCATCGCGGGCAAGGAGACCAGCGCAGCCATCTTCGATGCCGTGCCGCACATCCGCAATGTGGGCGTGGTCATCTGCCTTGCCTGGTTCATGGTGCGCCTGATCCGCAACGTCGCCTCCAACATCGTCATGATCCACGAACAAAGAGGCGAGGCGGTGGATCGTACCACCATCGACGCACTGTCCAAGCTGGCGCGCCTTACGGTGGTCCTCGCTACCATCCTGATCGCGATGCAAACCCTGGGCTTCAGCGTCTCGGGATTGTTGGCAGCCGGCGGTATCGGCGGCCTCGCCATCGGTTTTGCCGCCAAGGACCTGCTGGCCAATTTTTTCGGCGGCCTCACCATCTATCTCGACCGCCCTTTCAGCGTCGGCGACTGGATCCGCTCGCCGGACAAGGAGATCGAAGGCACGGTGGAATTCATCAGCTGGCGTCACACGCGGGTGCGGGGCTTCAACAAGAACCCGATCTACGTCCCGAATGCCCTGTTCACCACCATCGTGGTGGAGAATCCCTCGCGCATGACCCACCGCCGCATCAAGGAGACCATCGGCATCCGCTACGAAGACATCGGCGCGATGGACGCGATCGTGGCAGACGTGAAGACCATGCTGCAGAATCACCCGGAGATCGATGCGGCGATGACCCTGATCGTCAACTTCAACACCTTTGGCCCGTCGTCGCTGGACTTCTTCATCTACACGTTCACCAAGACCACGGACTGGATCCATTTCCATGAGGTGAAGCAGGACGTGCTCCTCAAGGTAGCCGGGATCATCGACCAGCATGGCGCCCAGATCGCCTTCCCGACGCAAACCCTGCATATCGAGGCAGAAGCACCGCTGGCATAACTTTTCCACATACTGGACACGAACTCGGCAAAAGGGTGCCCCGGCTGCCCGGTTTGTCTCGGCTTCCATCCGGCCTGAAGATTTCAGGCAACTTTTTGCGTTTTTCTCGAAGCGGCAGTGCGGGGATAAAAAGCGGAAAACCGGAATACCTCCACGATGCAGAAAAAAACAGGTGATGAATGCTTGAGTTTTCGTTATATCGCTAACCGGACAGAGATGTCCTGCCGGCGCATCAGGTTAACGGGGAAGCCTGCCTGGTGCTCAACCAATCCTGAAGCTCATCTGCCGGCATGGGCCGACCGAAGAAATATCCTTGTGCCTCATTGCAGCCCAATTCCATCAAACGCCTGACCTGCTCCCTGTTTTCCACGCCCTCTGCAATAACTCGCAAACCGAGGCTTTGACCAAGCTGAATCACGAGGTCGGCGATATGGCGTCCATCTGATTCACCACACATGGTGTTAACAAATGACTGGTCAATCTTGATCCGGTCCAGAGGCAGGCTATCCAGATAGGACAGGGACGAAAACCCCGTGCCAAAATCGTCGATAGCGACTTCGATGCCGGTTTCCCTGATGTTCTCGAGGGTTTGCTTTACGGCTTTCATGCCCATCATGGCTACCGACTCGGTTATTTCAAGTTCCAGCTTGCTGTGATCCACGCCAGTATCGTCCAGCGCCTTATGCAGGATGTCCAGAAAATCCGGCATGCGGAACTGTACCGCAGACACGTTGACGGACATTCGCAGGTTATTCCAGCCCGCCATTTCAAGCTTGCGCAGGAAGTTGAGGGATAGACGCAGAATCCAGGTGCCCATGCTGACAATAAGGCCCGATTGTTCGGCCAGCGGAATGAAGCGCTCGGGAGGCACGAACTCTCCGGTATCGGTTCGCCAGCGCATCAATGCCTCAAAACCGATCAGGCGCCCGCTGTCCAGTTCGACTTGCGGCTGGAACACGGGGAATAATCGATCATGTTCGAATGCGCCCTGCAATTGTTGCAGCAGGTGTGTCCTCTCCTTGGCCTTGAAACCCATGTCCGGCGTGAAATAGGCATCACTATTGACGCCGAATTCACGGGCAATTTTGCGTGTGATGTTTGCATCCTTCAGCACGGTCACTCCATCGGCAACAGAGTCCCGCAGGCGGACAATGCCGGTGCTGACCGAGATCGTATGTTCCATGTTGCCCAGATTGAACGGAAGCTCCAATATGGGCCGCAGCTTGCTGGGCTGGATCGTCCCTTCATGACCAAGCATGCCGAATGCACCGCCGGAAACACGTGAGATCATGCACTCATGGGCAAATTTTTTGTTCAGCCGGTTAGCTAATTCGATCAATAAACTATCACCATAGTCATGGCCAAAGGCGTTGTTGATCTCGGTGAACTGGTCAATGTCTATCAGGATGACGTTGTATTGGTTGGCCCGGCCTTCCTTGAAACACTGGTTGATGGACTGAATGAAGGCGGTCCTGTTCGGGAGCCCGACCAGCTTGTCAAAATATGCGTAATCCTTGAGCCGGGTCAGCAGGTTGATGTTGTCCGCACATACCGAAATGTTGCTGCAGAAAACCTTGAGCAATTCCTGGTCGACAGATGAAGGGAGGTGGCTCGTCCTGACAAAGACCGCAAAGTGTTTGTTTCCGCGCAGCGGAAAATGAAGTACCAACCGGTCTTTTTCGAATATATGCCCCTGCTCCGACAGGCAACGATGCAGTCCTTCCCGTATCCTGGGATCGTCGATCTCGTCAAGCTTATGCTGGATCAGTGACTGGAATCGTCCAGATGCTGCTATGACGATATAGTCGTCTGCCGGCATCTCGCTTTGCAGGTCTGCCTGGGCACACAACAATCCCTCTGGGTCGATATTGAGGATTGCAGAAAGTTGCTTGATGACACCGCTGGCAAAGGATTGCAGCCCGGTTATGGCGATCAGCTCACTGCTGGCCCGTACGATCTGCTCCAATCCACGCCTGCTGGCCTCCATTCGCCTGATCTGGTCATATGACCGAATAGAAGCCAGCACGGTAGTAAAGAGTTTGCTGCGGGTCAGTTCGCTTTTGGTCTTGTAGTCATTGATATCATAATCCCGTATCGCGTCCAATTCAGGCGCATAACCGGGTTGGCCGGTGCGCAGGATGATGCGAGGCATGGTCAGTCCAAGCTCACCTCGGATTTTGTCAACAAGTTGGAGGCCGGAATCCTGGGTTTCCATCACGACATCCAGCAGGATGACTGCAACATCGGGTTCGCCGGTCAGAAGGGCGGCACACTCGGCCGCCGAGTAGGCATGCAGGAATTGTGGAATCCGGCCGAGCAGTTCCAGATTATTCAGTGCATGTTCGGTGGTGATGTGGACATCATCATCGTCGTCCACAACCAGTATTTTCCATACTGAGATCTCATCAACACTTTCACTATTGATGTCAGGCTGCTCATCAATAAAATGCAAAGCATCATTGGCTTTTGAGGCGTCCATATTATTTTGGAATTTCAGTGTTTGAAATTCGACTGACTACCATTCCTGCGCAAGCTGATATTAACACAGGTAAGTTAAAAAATATTTTGGTATAACGTCTTGAAGGAAGGGGAATTTGAAACACCAGGTAACAGTATTTTCAAATGGACATAAGGTATCCGGAAGAGATAGACTGCCCTCTCGATGAAGCATGATCATTGCAGTTTCCTGGTCTGTGATTATTGAATTGAGGCATATGAACTCACCAACATACCTCTGCTTGCACAAATGGCCAATCATGGTATGTGTCGTGCTGCTCGCCTGGACACTTCCTGTCCAGGCAGATCCGGTGGTGGTGGTGACTCAGGATGGCACCCCGGTGACTTCACTGAGCCGGGGTCAGGTTGCGGACCTCTTTCTCGGCAAGCGCAATATCACGGTCGCGGGTCGCGATCTGACTCCACTGGATGTGAATGACGACTCGTTGCGGGAAGCCTTCTACCAGGGCGTGGCAGGCATGAGCGCAATGCGGGTGAACGCCTATTGGGCGCGGCTGGTCTTCTCCGCCCAGGGTCGTCCGCCACGCAAATTTCCTTTGTCCGAAGTGCAGAAACTGGTTCGCTCTCGATCGGGACTGGTAACTTATCTGCCGACGAGTGACGCAAACGGTTTCAAGATTTTACTGACGGTGCAATGATGAAGCTTGTTGCCTCCCTGTTAATGCTTGCCTGCATCTCGGGCCTGACCATGCAGCCCGCTATGGCTGGTGATCCCATCGACGACAACCGTATCGCATTTCGCGGCTTTGGTACGCTGGGCATATCCTGCTACAGTTCCGATAAATATGATGTCCTGCGCTATGAAAGCCCGAACGGGCCAGGGCGATCCCGACGCTGCGATACCAGGCTGGATTCCCTGCTGGGACTCCAGATGGACACTGATTTAACGGAAAGACTGCAGGGTACGGTGCAGGCCACAAGTTATCATCGCGCCGACAACACTTTTGTCCCGGAATTGACCCTGGCAAACCTGCGCCTTAAATTGGATAACAACGATTTCCTGCGGGTTGGGCGCATACAAAACCCGATGCTGCTTGTTTCGGATTATCGGAATGTAAACTATTCCCAACCCTGGGCAAGGCCCCCGCAAGAGATGTACAACCTGGTTGAGGTCTTTGCCTTTGACGGGATCGAATTGAGCCACAAGCTGCGATTGCATGATCATGTCATGACCCTGCAGGGCGGCCTGGTCAGATCCGATTTCGATGCATCGATTGCCAATGATGCAACCGTTCCTGTCAAAGCAAATATCGTCTATATGAATATATTGTCAGAGACAGGAGATTGGCTATTCAAAGGCAGCCTGCTTGGCGGCAAGCTCTCGTACACCAACCCGGATGTCGATGCTGCGTTGGCTGCTCTCGTCAGTCTTGGCGCTACTGACCTGGCATCGAGCCTGGCCTTGAAGGACAAGCGTTTCCTCATGTTGGGGTTGGGTGCTCGCTACGAAACCAACCAGTGGTTTGTGCAGGGAGAATATCTGTACCGTACCATTGACTCGTTCTATCGTGACCAGTTCGATGCCTATTTGATGGCGGGCCGCCATTTCGGCGACTGGATGCCATATGCGATCATTACCAGGCTCTGGAGCAGTTCCCTGGGCAAGGAAAACCAGGCTGTTAACCCGTCACTGGAATATTCCATAGCAAAGGGGCTCGTTGATGCGACCGATTATGATTCCAACGACCTGGCGGCTGGTTTGTCCTATAAGCTGAATATGCAGGCTGTCCTCAAGTTCCAGATGGATTTTATCAAGCGTGAAAAGAGTACAGACGGTAGGCAACGCTTATCCACCCTCAATGTGGATTTCGTATTCTAGATATATACCTCAGCTGCTTGAGCAGAATGTTGTTGCTTTTGTTGATAGGAAGTGGCGCTTGCCTTGAAAAATTATTTCCAGTCCCTGCGATTCCGGATGATGTTGGCCTTCGTTGGCTTGCTGGCCCTGCTTGGCAGCGCCGTGATGTACAACGGGTATCGTATCATCAACGAAGCCATGATCGAGGACGTGCGGGTCTCGGTGAAACAAACTTCCCAGATACTTAACCTGGCAGCTTCGCCTTTCGCCATCAAGAATGACCTGGGTACCTTAAAGGTCTATCTTTCCGAACTGATCGTCGACACTGCCGGCAGCGATGGCCTGGATTACTTCGCCATCGGTCGTGAGGATGGCAGCCTTCTGCTGGTTACCGGGCATGCCGATCAACGGCTGCCGCTGCCGAAACCCGACCTGTTGGATGACCTGGGTACAGCGGTTGACCGGGGAGTGGTGCATGTTCGGCAACCGCTCTTGCTGTCAGACAACGCCGTGGGTTTCATACAGTATGGCCTTTCCACGAAATTGCTGCTCTCGGCAACCAAAAAGTCGATCCGTCAGGGGGCGATCTTGATGGGGCTGGGTTTGATATCCGGGATATTCCTGATGTTTTACCTGAGCCACTTGCTTTCCCGCCGCATCGGCACGCTTATCAACGCCAGTTCGGCGATTTCCGAAGGAGATTACAGCCAGGTGGCCCCGGAGCAGGGCGAGGACGAAATCGCCCAACTGGCTCGCCATTTCAATATGATGTCCGAATCCATCCGGCATCGGATAACGGCACTGGAAGAAGGCCGCAAGGAAATTGCGCAATTGAACGAGGGCCTGGAACAGCGTGTAGCGGAGCGCACCAGGGAATTGTCGGAGGTCAACGACACGCTGGCTAATACCATCGAGGACCTGAAGCAAACCCAGCAATCCCTGGTCCAGGCGGAGAAGCTGGCGAGTCTGGGTTCCCTGGTGGCAGGAGTGGCGCATGAGCTGAATACTCCCCTGGGCAATGCCCTTACCATGTCGACTACCCTTGAAGACCGTACCCGCGAATTTGTGCTTGAGTCGGAAAAAGGCCTGAAGCGTTCAAGCCTGGAAAACTATGTCGAAATGGTTCGCACCAGCAGCCCGTTGATCACCCGAAATCTCATGCGAGCTTCGGAACTTATCGTGAGTTTCAAGCAGGTGGCCGTGGACCAGACCAGTTCACAGCGCCGCAGTTTTGAACTCAAGGAATGTGTCGATGAAATAGTCTTGACCCTGCAGCCGCAGTTCAAACACACAGCCCACCGGATCGAGATCGACGTACCGGCCGGTATCAAGCTGGACAGTTATCCGGGCCCGTTCGGTCAGGTCATCACCAACCTCATGCTTAATTCACTCATCCACGGATTTAATGCGATCCCGGCAGGCACGGTGCGCATCAAGGCTGCGTACCAGGATACTGAACGGATCAGCATTACCATCTCGGACAACGGTCGGGGAATTCCCGGCAAGAACCTTCCCAGGATCTTCGATCCATTTTTTACCACTAAATTGGGCGAGGGCGGCAGCGGGCTGGGGCTCAACATCGCCTTCAGTATCGTTACGGGAGTGCTGGGCGGCTCCATCGAGGTGAGCAGCGAGGTCGACCAGGGAACAACCTTTTCAATCGTGATTCCGGTGAAGGCGCCAGTTCAGAACGATTAGAAGTGCACCCCGTATTCATTTTCATCTCTTTCGAAAACATACTTGTAACCTTTTTCCAGACCTTCCCGAATGAATTGATGCGTGGATGAAAGGCCGGGAATCATCAAGGCCGAAGGATTTCAATCCGTGCATTTTGCTGTAAGGAAATCAGACTTTCTCCGGCCGTCGGCCAGGGACAGACTTTAAGATATCAACCAACCAAAAGGAATCTACCATGAACAATCGTCAAATTCTCTCTGCAGCAATCGGAAGTTTGCTTGTGCTCGGCCTGGCCAGCGGCAATGCGAACGCCGCCGACAAGATGGACAAGGAAAAATGTTTTGGCATCGCCAAGGCAGGCATGAACGACTGCTCCAGCAACAAGAGCGCCCATGCCTGTGCAGGTCAGGCCACCAAGAACAATGACCCGATGGATTTTGTCGCGGTACCCAAGGGCACCTGCGAGAAGATCGCCGGCGGCATGCTGGAAGGCAGCATGGGCGGCGCCATGATGAAGAAGGAAATGTAATGAACCGGCCCGCAGGCGATACATTGCCGTGCATCGCAGGTATCGGCTTGCGGGCGCCTCATTATCGTGAGGTGCTGCAACAATTACCCAAGCTTGGCTGGGTGGAAGTACACAGCGAGAATTTTTTTGGCGACGGCGTACCGATGCGAACCTTGCTCAAGGTGCGCGAACATTATCCCGTCAGCCTGCACGGCGTCGGCATGGGGCTGGCGTCGGTCACACCGCTTGACCCGGCGCACCTGAACGCCTTGCGGCGCCTGTGTGAGGCGGTACAGCCCGCCGCCGTATCGGAACACCTGTGCTGGAATGCGGCGGCGGACATGGTCATCAACGACCTGCTGCCGTTCCCCTATACCCGCGAGGCCTTGTCCAATGTGGCCAGCCGCGTGGACCAGGTGCAGGAAATACTGGGCCGCCAGTTGCTGGTGGAAAACCTGTCGAGTTACCTGTCGTTCGGCAACAGCGAGATGAGCGAGGGCGAATTCCTGTCCGAACTGGTCAGTCGCACCGGCTGCGGCATCCTGTTCGATGTCGAGAACCTGTACGTGAATACGCGCAACCTCGGCGTGGATGCCGCAGCGTTCATCAAGGCCATTCCGGCGCAAGCAGTAGGGGAGTATCACCTGGCCGGATTCAGCACACGGGACGGCTGCCTGGTGGATACCCATGACCATCCGGTCCATGCCGATGTGTGGGAGTTATACGAGTTCGCCTTGCAGCACATCGGGCTGCGTCCGACGCTGATCGAATGGGACAGCGACATCCCGGCGTTGCCGGTGTTGATGGGCGAGGCGGCAAAGGCACAACAACGCATGGAGGATATCCATGTCTGCATTGACTGACGATCTGTCGGCTTTGTCAGCGCCATCGTGCTCGGCAGGAGCCGTCGCCGCAAATAGACCAGGACTACTGCCATTATTCCGCCAGCCGTCGCCATCGAGGTCTACCGCAACAACTATCGCGGCAACCTGCACGATGCGCTGGCAGGCGCCTATCCGGTCATCGAGCAACTCGTCGGCAAGGAATTTTTCCGGCTGCTGACCAGGCATTACATCGAACAGCATCATTCGCACAGCGGCAACATGCATCTATATGGCGCACAGATGGCGTCGCTGGTTGCGGGCTTTGAACCCGCGCAAGGATTGCCTTACCTGGCGGACGTTGCGGCGCTGGAATGGACCTGCCACTGCGCCTATTTTGCCGACGATGCCACCGCGCTCGACCTGGCCAGGCTGGCGCAGGTTTCTCCCGAACACTATCCCGACCTGATATTACATTTCCTTCCGGCCTGTCATCTGGTGCGCTCGCGCTATCCGGTCGCCGCCATCTGGCATGCCCACCAGCCCGGTACGCCGTGCGAGTTTCAAATCGACCTGGATAGCGGTCCCAGCAATGCCCTGGTCAGCCGCAAACATGACGTCGTTCGCGTCAGCGAATTGTCGGCAGCCGATGCAGACTGGCTGCAGAGCCTGCAAGCCGCGATCCCGCTGGGAGAAGCGACGGACGCCACGCTGGCGCGCCATCCGGATTTTGACGTGCAAGCCGCTTTGTTGAACCTGGTCGCGCAGGAAGCACTGGGCGATTTCAGCCTGAGGAAAATACCATGAACCCATTTTTGCGCCTGATCCGTTTTTACTACACCGCTTCGCACCTGCCCGAATATCTGGCCCCCGTGCTTGACCTCGGGCTGCGGTTATTCCTGGCCAACGTGTTCTTCAAGTCCGGCCTGACCAAGGTACAAACCTGGGACAGTACGCTGTACCTGTTCAGCGATGTCTATTCGGTGCCGTTGCTGCCGCCCGATGTCGCGGCATACCTGGCCACCGGAGTGGAACTGGGCATGTCGGTGCTGATCGTGGTGGGGCTGTTCGGACGTTTCGCTACATCGGGATTGTTCATTCTCAATGCGGTGGCGGCCTTTTCCTTCGCTGACCTGAGCGATGCCGGTCGCTACCAGCATCTATGCTGGGGGTTGATGCTCGCCGTGCTGCTGATGATCAGCCGCTGGCAGTGGTCGGCGGATGCCTGGCTGGAAAAACGGCTCAAGTCATCATAGACGGGTTATGGCATGGTCCTGTCATGGCATAATGACAACCTGCCGTGGGTAACCCGATCGATATTTCATCCCGGCAAGCCGAATAACGCCGGAATATTTCCCCTGATGACTGCTGAATATCCAGACAAGACCTGTGAGATCACGCGGCTGGTGACTCATCCAAAACTGGTGGCCGCAACCCTGGCCGGCTCAAAGACGCAACAGCGACGCGACGGCCTGTACGCTTATCCGGGCGAGATCTTCGAACTGGAAGGCATCCCGTTCGAGGTGACTGCTGTCGTGCGCGAGCGCCTGGGGAATATGACCGATGTCGAAGCGCGTGCTGAAGGTTACCCCGACCTGGAAACCTACAAGCGCATTATCCTGGCCATGCATGCGAACATGAACTGGAATGAAGATGCGCTGGTATGGGTGCATACGTTCAAGCGCAAGGAGTGAGGGCCGATCCCGGAACATCGGTCCCCGATAAACTTATCCGTACAGGAGATCCATAACATGAGCAATCAGCGCACCCTCATTACAACTGCCGTCACCAGCCTGTTCCTGCTCGGCATCACCACGGCAGCAACCTCCGCCCATGCCGCCGACGAGGAGAAATGTTACGGCATCGCCAAGGCAGGCGAGAATGCCTGCAACAGCAATCCGGCCATGCATTCCTGCGCCGGGCATTCGAAAGTGAGCAACGACCCGAATGACTTCATCCCGGTTCCGCAAGGCACCTGCCTGAAGGTCGGCGGCTCGCTGGAGCCGGCGAAGGATGACGCCGCATCCGGCGCCAAGACTTAGCCGGCATCTATCCCCAGCACCGCATCTGCCCTTTCCCCGTACCGGAGCAGGGGCATTGGGTCGAATGATCGATCCGGGGTAAAGTTATACTTTGCCTCCGTCATGCAGCAGCGCACGAAACCAATGATAACGATCGACAGGAAGGACCGGTAATGCTTCAACGCAGGATATGGTGGGCGTTTCTGCTCGTGCTGGCGGTGGGTGTTGCAGTGTCCGCGCGCATCGTTTCCCTCGGCGATTCGGTGCAGGCCGTGAACCGGATGTTCATCGCCGAAAAGCTGCCGCTGTCGCAGCGCATCGGCGAATTGCGCGGCGCCATCGCTGATGAAGAACGCCTGCTGTACGAATACTATTCCTACACCTCGACCCGCGACGCATTCTTGGCGCAACGCATCCAGAACCATGCGCTGCTCGATGGCATCGTCAGGCAGCTGGACAAGGATGCCGACTCGCGCGAGCAGATGGCCGAGTTGCGCACGCGGCTCGCCGAGCTCGACCAGCTGGCCGATACGTTGTCCGCCACGCTCGGCAGCAAGGTCGTGAACTGGGACCTGGCCCGTGCCGTGCTGGCGCAGGTCAAGCCCAAGGTGCGGCAGATCGAGAAGACGCTGTCCGACATGTCCATCGCCAACCGCCAGGCGGTGGACGAACTCGGCAAGGATTCGCAGAACAGCGTCTCCACCATGGTGCTGTGGGTGGTCGGCTTTTCGGTGCTGATCTTCGGCGTCGCATTCTTCGTCGGCTACTACGTCGTCGCCATCATCCGCGAGGGACTGGAGCGGCGCCGCCTGGCGATGTTCGCCGAGCGCGACCCGAACCCGGTGTTGCGCCTGGGCGCGAGCGGCGAAGTGCTGTTTGCCAATCCGGCGACAGCCGAGTTGCTGGCGCAGCTGAACCTTGGCCCGATGCAGGCCGCGCAATTGCTGCCCGCCGACATGCAGCAGCACCTGGACCTGACCCGCGCGGCACCGGCTTCGAGCACGCGCTTCGAATATGTGCATGGCAACCATGCGCTCGAATGCACCGTCGCTTACCTGGCGGATTTTTCCGAGTTCCACGTCTATCTCAGGGAAGTGACCGACCGCAAACAGGCCGAGGACAAGCTGGCCTACCAGGCGTATTTCGACCCTGCGACCAGGCTGCCCAATCAATACCGCCTGCGCGAAGAATTGACCACCGCACTGCGGCAGCAGCGCGTAGGCACCGTGATGATGATCGTGGCCGACCGCGAGCAGGAGATCTTCGAGAGCTTCGGCGCGGTCGAGACCGAACGCTGGCTGGTCAAGGTCGCCTCGCGCCTGAGTGACGGCATCAACGCCGATGAAGAGACGCTATACCGCTTCGGCAGCAATGCCTTCGTGCTGGTGTGCTGGCCCGGCGACCTGGCCGGTGCAAAGTTGCGCGCCGTGCAGTTGCTCAGCACTGCCCAGCAGCCGTTGCATGTCGAACGGCGCGAGCTGTTCTCCACGCTGTCGATCGGTGCTTCGCTGATGGAGGTCGATCTCGAAAACGATGCCGCCGCCATGGCGGAAGCCCAGGTGCAGCAGGCCGCATCCGCCTGCAATCGCGTGCGCCGCGCGGGCGGCAATGATTTTGCGATCTATGACGAGGCGATGGGTCTTGCCGCCGCGAAGACACTGCGCCTGGTCACCGATATGCAGCACGCGGTGGAAAATAACGAATTGCGCCTGCATTACCAGCCCAAGACGGATGCAGCGAGCGGGCGCCCGACCGGCATGGAAGCGCTGGTGCGCTGGATCCACCCGCAGCGCGGCATGATCTCCCCGGCGGAATTCATCCCGGTCGCCGAGGATACCGGCATGATCGTCGCGATCGGTCGCTGGGTGTTGCGTGAGGCGTGCCGGCAGAATACGGAATGGCAACTGGCCGGACTGCCGCCGCTGCGGGTGGCGGTCAATCTTTCCGCCCGGCAGTTCCGGTCCGGCACGCTGCTGGACGAGATCGAAGTGGTGCTTGCTGAAACCGGCCTTCCTGCCAGCATGCTGGAACTGGAGATCACCGAAAGCATGGTGATGGAGGACCCGGAACGCGTGATCAAGCTGCTGGAAAAGATCCGCAACCTCGGCATCCACCTGTCGCTGGACGATTTCGGCACCGGCCATTCCTCGCTGGCCTATCTCAAGCGTTTCCCGATCGACAGCGTGAAGATCGACCGCGCCTTCATCAAGGACATCCCCGGCAACGCCGACGACGTAGCGATCGCCCGCACCATCGTCGCGATGGCAAAGTCGCTCGGCCTGACCACCGTGGCCGAAGGCGTCGAGACCGCCGAACAACTCGAACTGCTCAAATCCATGGGTTGCGACCAGATCCAGGGCTTTTTCTTCAGCCGTCCGTTGCCGGCGGATGATTTCATGGCGTATTACCGGGCGCAGCTTTGAGATGAAACTCCTTCCCCCTGTAAGGGGGAAGGCTGGGATGGGGGTGGGAGCGTTGCGCTTGGTGGTGAGATTGAGATGCCCACTTCGATCCACCGCCCACCCCCTCCCTAACCCTCCCCCTCATGGGGGAGGGGACCCATGCTATGCCGATGTAACCATTTTCCTATCCCGCCCGAATCAATTGGTACCAGGGCAGTCATATGGTTTCAATATTCATAATTTTGCGGGAAGGACGAACATGGACAGACGCACATTCATCAAACTGGCAGCAGGCGGAACCGGCATCCTGCTGTTTCCCGGAATTGCCCTGCCGGCATTCGCGGCCGAGCACATCGAGAAACTCACCCGGACCAATGCCGAGTGGGAAAAACTGCTCACCTCCGAGCAATACAACATCCTGCGCGAGGAGGGCACCGAGTACCCTTTCTCCAGCCCGCTCAATCACGAGAAGCGCAGCGGCATGTTCGTCTGCGTCGCCTGTGCGCTGCCCTTGTTCCCGTCCAAATTCAAGTACGACAGTGGCACCGGCTGGCCCAGCTTCTTCGACGTCCTGCCCGACCACATCGAGACCCGCAAAGATGTATCACTGTTCATCCCGCGCACCGAATACCACTGCGCGCGCTGCGGCGGCCATCACGGTCACGTATTCGAGGACGGCCCCAAGCCTACCGGCCTGCGCTACTGCAACAACGGTGTAGCACTGCGCTTCATTCCGGATGCGGGGTAATCATGAGACTTGATGACGTCTGCATCATTGCTGGACGTGGCATGGTCGCAATCCAGTTCCCTCCCCCTTGCAGGGGGAGGGCTAGGGTGGGGGTAGAGACTTCACCCACTTTCCACCGCCGCACCCCCATCCTGACCTTCCCCCTCCTGGGGGAAGGAACATGCCTTCCGATCGACGATTCTGGTCTGATGAAGATTGGAAACAGGCATGAACACCCTCGACATCGGACTCGCTTTCCTCGAAGGCCTCGCGCTGATCGTTTCGCCCTGCATCCTGCCGGTGCTGCCGCTGGTGCTGGCGGCCTCGGTCGACGGCGGCAAGCGCCGGCCTTACGGCATCATCATCGGCTTCGTTATCGCCTTTGCCATTTTCGCCATCGCGGCGCGCAAGATCGTCGCGCTGCTCGGTATCGACCTCGACATCATCAAGGACGTGTCGCTGGTGTTGCTGGCCTTGTTCGGGCTGGTGTTGCTGTCGAGCTGGCTGTCGAACAAATTCAGCGCAATGACCCAGGGACTGGCGAACTACGGCAACCGCCTGGCCGGAACCGGTGGTAGCGGACTCGGCAGCGGCATCGCCATCGGCGCGTTGATCGGGCTGGTGTGGACGCCGTGCGCCGGGCCGATCCTGGCCGCCGTGCTGGTGCAGGTGATCCGCCAGGAGAGCGACTTTGCCGGCAACCTCGTTATCGTTTCATTCGCCATCGGCGCAGGCGTGCCGATGCTCATCATCGCCTTGACCGGGAGAAAGATCATGAACAAGCTGGGCTTCCTCACACACCATGCCGAAGCGGTGCGCCGCGCCTTCGGCGTGTTGATCCTCGCGTCCGTCGCCTTCATCGCTTCCGGCGTCGACGCGCAATCGCTGTTCTCTGCGCCGAAGAACACCGCCGCGCCGAGCAACGAACTGGTACTGGAAGACGGCCTGTCCAAGCCCTACGACGCGCCGCAATTCGCCGGCATCGAAGCCTGGCTCAACTCGCAGCCGCTGACCATGCAGAGCCTCAAAGGCAAGGTCGTGCTGATCGATTTCTGGACCTATTCCTGCATCAACTGCGTGCGCACGCTGCCCTACATCACCGACTGGGACCGCAAGTACCGCGACAAGGGTCTGGTCATCGTCGGCGTGCATGCGCCGGAATTCGAATTCGAGAAGAACATCGGCAACGTCAAGGCCGCCATCGCGCAGCACAACATCGAATATCCGGTCGCGCTCGACAACAAACTCTCCACCTGGGTGAATTTCCAGAACCGCTACTGGCCCGCGCACTACCTGATCGACCGCGACGGCAAGGTGGTCTACACCCACTTCGGCGAAGGCAAGTATGACGTGACCGAAAACAACATCCGCTACCTGCTCGGCTTGCAAGGGCAGGGCGCGATGGTGCAGACCGATGCGCCGTCATTCACCGCCGACCAGACGCCGGAGACCTACCTCGGCTATGGCCGCGCCGAACACTTCGGCGGCAAGAAGGCGGTGACGCAGAATGCAGTCAGCAGCTACGAGTTTCCCCCTTTCCTGGCCGAGAACCAATGGGCGCTGAAAGGCAAATGGAAAGTGGAATCGGAAAAGATCATCTCGGGCGAGAAGGGCGCTGCGCTCAGGCTGAACTTCAAATCGCGCCGGGTGTTCCTCGTGCTCGGCAGCGCCAGCGGCAAGCCGGTGGAAGTCACGCTCACGCTGAACGGCGAAGCCGTCGGCGGCAGCGCCGGCAAGGATGCGCCAAACGGCACGCTCAACATCGGCCGCAACACGCTATACGAACTGATCGACCAGCAGACCCCGAAGAACAGCCTGCTCGAGCTCCGCTCGGATGATCCGGGGCTGGAAGCGTATGCGTTCACCTTCGGATGACCTCAAAGTCCCCGGTCCCTGTAAGGGGGCGGGTTAGGGAGGGGGTGGGAGCGTCGAGTGATGCGTAGGTTTGAAGTGACTTGAACGTCCTACCCCCATCCCAGTTGCCCCCTCGCTTCGCTCTCCCCCTCTTAAAGGGGGAAGGAGTTGAAGTCCCCGCCCCCTGTAAGGGGGAGGGTTAGGGAGGGGGTGGGAGCGTCGAGTAATGCGAAGGCTTGAGGTGAATTGAAGGTCCTGCCCCCATCCCACGGCCCCCTCGCTTCGCTCTCCCCCACTTAAAGGGGGAAGGAGCCAAAGTCCCCGCCCCCTGTAAGGGGGAGGGTTAGGGAGGGGGTGGGAACGTCGAGTGATGTGTAGGTTTGAAGTGACTTGCAGTCCTACCCCCATCCCAGTTGCCCCCTCGCTTCGCTCTCCCCCACTGCAAGGGGGAAGGAGCTACCCCATCACTGCTTCCCCAGCCACTGCCTCCGCCAGAATATCAACCCCATCGTGATCGCGATCGCCGCCATCATCCCCATCGCGAACCAGAATCCATCCGCGTCCTGCAACATCGGCATCACCTTGAAGTTCATGCCGAAGATACCGGCGATCAGCGTAGCCGGCATGAACAGCATCGCCACCACAGTCAGCGCGCGCACCTCCATGTTGACCCGGTTGCTCATGCTCGACAGATAGGTGTCCAGCATGCCGGCCAGCAGGTCACGCACCGACTCCAGCGATTCGACCAGGTGCACGGTGTGATCGTACACGTCGCGCAGGTAGGGAATGGTTGCGTGCTGGAAGAAGCCGCCATCATTGCGGATCAGCGCGTTGACGACTTCGCGCAACGGCCAGATCGCGCGGCGCAGATCCATGGTCTCGCGCTTGAGTTTGTGGATGCCCTGCAACATCGATGCCGTGGGCTTGCGCAATAGATCATCTTCCAGCACATCGCAGTCATCGCCGATCTGTTCCAGCACGATGAAATAACGGTCGACGATGATGTCCAGCAGCGAATAGGCGAGATAATCCGCGCCGAACTTGCGCGCGACACCCTTGTCCGCGCGCAGCCGCTCGCGCACCGGATCGAACGAACCGGTCTTGCGCTCCTGAAAAGTCAGCACGAAATTGTGTCCGAGTATCAGGCTGATCTGCTCCGAACTGATCGCCATCGTCGCCTTGTCGTAGCTGAAGCAATGCGCCACGAAATACAGATAACCCTCATAGCTGTCCAGCTTGGAACGCTGGTCGGTATTGAGGATGTCCTCCAGCACCAACGGATGCAGGTTGAACGCGCGCCCGACCTCAGTCATCAGCGTCGGGTCATGCAGTCCGTAAAGATTCAGCCACAGTGTTTCATGCTCTCCCAGGTGCAAGTCCATCTCGGAAAGATTGCTTGCACTTTTTTCGACGAGTTGCGTACCGTCATAGCGCATCAGCGAAAACTCCGCATGCGCGGTCTTCACCTCGCCGACATGCACCAGCGAGCCTGGCGGCAGGCCGATCTTTTTCGTACGGGAACGACGGAATTTGCTCATGGGAGAAAGTCTACTGCAGAATTCGATGGACTGATACTTCTTGCATCTTGCAAGGGGAGGGGGCTTAAACTCCTTCCCCCTTTAAGGGGGAAGGCCGGGATGGGGGTAGGACCTTCACTTCACCTCTAACCTTGGCATTACTCAACGCTCCCACCCCCTCCCTAACCCTCCCCCTTACAGGGGGCGGGGACTTTGACTCTTTCTCACTTACAGGGGAATGGCAATACTCTATCTGTCTTGATTGACAGGTTATGCCCTTGGAAGCGACTCCGTAATATTCGCGAATCACGTTCATTTCAAAGGGTCTGATCATGACAAGCAAGAAAGCACTTGTTGCAATCGAAGATATCGAGGCAAGAATCCTGAATCTTCGCGGGCAGAAAGTCATGCTGGATGCCGACCTGGCAGAACTTTACGGAGTGGAAACCAAAGTGCTGAATCAGGCAGTCAAGCGGAATACAGATCGATTTCCTGAAGATTTCATGATCCAGCTTACCCCGGAAGAATTCGCCAACTTGAGGTCACAAATTGTGACCTCAAGTGGTGCAACGGGCCATGGTGGGTTGAGGTATAGACCTTTTGCCTTCACCGAACATGGCGCCCTGATGCTGGGCAACGTGCTTAAATCGACGCGTGCGGTCGAGGTAAGTCTGCTGGTGGTACGCACCTTCGTCCGTCTGCGCGAACTGGTTTCCACCCACAAGGAGCTTTCCGGCAAGCTCGACGAACTTGAGCGCAAGGTCTCCAGCCACGACCAGGCGATCGCTGACTTGATCCATGCCATCCGCGAACTGATGAAGCCGCCCGCCTCGAAGAAGAAACGTCCGATCGGATTCGCGCAGTGGAAAGAAAAGTGATGCTATTTGTTGCGTGATCGCGCCGGTCTGCCATGAACCCTTCCCGAACCGGGGCCAATGTATTCCCACATGCGCCGGAATATCGGACAATGCATCATCATTTCGATGCGGCCTGACAATCACGCCCGGCTACACTTGCACAACCAGGAAGAATGGTTAACCCACGATGACCCCAGCCGTACAAAATCTTCTGATCGCCAACATCGCCTGCTTCATGCTGCAATCCATGGTGAGCCAGGATCTGCTCTCCAGCCTTGCACTGTGGCCGCTGAATGGTCCATTCATGCCCTGGCAACTGGTCACCTATGCCTTCCTGCACGGCAGCCTCATGCACATCGCCTTCAACATGTACGGCCTGTGGATGTTCGGGCGGGAACTGGAAGCCCTGCTCGGGCAGAAAGTGTTCTATTGGCTCTATTTCGCCAGCGTCCTGTCTGCCGCTATCCTGCAGGTGCTGGTCACCACGATGACCGGCAACATCTATCCCACCGTGGGCGCATCCGGCGGCGTGTTCGGGCTGCTGCTCGCGTACGGGATGTTCTTCCCGCACCGGACGATCGTGCTGCTGATCCCGCCCGTGCCATTGCCGGCACGCATCTTCGTGTTCCTCTACGCGGCCCTGGAACTGACGCTCGGCGTAACCGGGACCCAAGCGGGTGTGGCGCATTTCGCCCATCTCGGCGGCATGATAGGCGCTTACCTGGTCATCCGTTACCGCAGCCGGAATCGCTGGCGTTGACCAATCACTTGGCAGCAGGCTGCCTCACCTTTGCAGAGAACCGGTTCCTTCCCCCTTGCAGCAGACTGCCACCTTTTCCCTTGCAATAGACTGGCTCCTTCCCCCTTGCAGCGGGGGAGAGCGCAGCGAGGGGGCAACTGGGATGGGGGTAGAACCTTAAACTCACCTCAAACCTTTGCGGTATTCAACCTAACCCTTGCGGGTGAACGGGCGTGAAGGCGGTAGAAAGCATCGAAAACCGCTATCATTCGCCTATTGCGCAACAAGCAATGAGACAATAGATAACAATTGATGAACCCCGGAGAGAAAAATGTCCGAAGCATCGCTTGACCAATTAAAAGAGCGACTGCGTCAATTCGTATGCCGAGCGCGACTGGGACCAGTTCCATTCGCCCAAAAATCTCTCCATGGCCCTGATCGCCGAGGCCGCCGAACTGGTCGAACATTTCCAGTGGCTGACCGAAGAGCAAAGCGCCAACCTCACGCCGGAGAAACTGGCCGAGGTCGAGCTTGAACTGGCCGATATCCAGATTTACCTCGTCGAGATGGCGGACAGGTTGAAGTTGGACTTGATGGCAGCAGTCGAGAAGAAGCTTGCGATCAATATGCAGAAATACCCGGCGGACAAGGTTCGGGGCAGCTCGAAGAAATATACTGAGTACGAATGAAGAGACTCAGATATAGGTAAGATGTGGTATATAGTAAAAGAAGGATTTATGGATGATGTTGGATTAATATCATCGAAACAAAAATTTGGACGCTTCAAGCGCTATCTCGGGCACTCAACTTCTAAAAGTGAAATAACGTCATGGAGAAACTCTATGATGTATATGAGCTAGATACTTGTGGATGGCAGCATTCGAATGATGCAGGGGTATTAATTGAATACAAGTTACTCAGACCTCTAAGCGAATAGATTTTATCTTAACTGGGTAAGATGAATAATAAAGGTAACACCGCAATCATCATAGAGCTTAAGCAATGGACAGAAGCAAAGGCTACGGCAAAAGACGGCATTGTTTCTACGTTCATTGGTAGAGGTGAGCGTGAAGTCAATCACTCTTCATATCAAGCATGGGTATATTCCGCGCTGCTGGAAGATTTTAACGAAGCTGTACAGGAAGAGAAAATCTTACTGAAGCCATGCACTTATCTTCATAACTGCATATCTGATGATGTCATCAATGATAATTTTTACGTTGATCACACCAAGAAAGCCCCGGCATTTTTAAGAAAGGATGCGAAGAAGCTCACTGAATTTATCAAGCAACATGTCAAATATGGCGATGCCGATAACATCATGTTTCGGATTGATAACGGCAAGATCAGGCCATCCAAGAACCTTGCCGACAAGCTTGAGTCTCTCCTCAAGGGTAATCGAGAGTTTCTGATGATTGATGATCAGAAACTGGTCTATGAAACAGCTATAGACTTGACCATCAAATCCACGGTAAGAGACAAACATGTTCTGATCGTTCAAGGCGGGCCTGGCACCGGAAAATCAGTTGTGGCAGTGAATCTTCTGGTGGAGTTCACTAGAAGGCAGTTGCTTGCCCAATATGTAACCAAAAATTCAGCACCCAGAGATGTGTACGCCAGTAAATTGATAGGTTCTTTCAAGAAAAGCCACATCAACAATCTCTTCAAAGGTTCTGGCTCATACACAGAAAGCGAAGCAAACATATTCGATGTTCTTGTTGTTGATGAGGCGCATAGGCTCAATGAGAAATCCGGTATGTTTCAGAACTTGGGAGAAAACCAAATAAAAGAAATTATCGCTTCTTCTAAATGCAGCGTTTTTTTTCTCGATGAAGATCAAAGAGTGACGATGCGGGATATCGGTGAAAACGATGAAATCAAAAAATGGGCCCTCAAATTGGGGGCGCAGGTTCATCATTTGGAATTGCAGTCACAGTTTCGCTGCAACGGATCAGACGGTTATCTTGCTTGGGCGGATAATTCTTTACAAATAAGAGAAACGGCCAACGAAACTCTGGACGATATTAATTATGACTTCAGAGTTTTTGATTCGCCCAATGAACTACGAGATGCAATCTACAGAAAGAATCGAATCAATAATAAAGCGAGGCTGGTAGCGGGTTATTGCTGGGACTGGATAAGTAAAAATGATGCGTCACTAAAAGACATTGTTTTCAAGGAACACGACTTTTCAATGAAGTGGAATCTGGCTAGCGATGGAAATCTATGGATACTAAAATCAGAATCGGTAAGTGAAGTCGGGTGTATCCATACATGCCAAGGCTTGGAGATGGATTATGTAGGTGTAATCATCGGCCCTGATTTCGTTGTTCGGGATGGACGGGCAGTTGTTAATGCGGAGAAGCGAGCTAAAACAGATTCATCTGTCAGGGGATACAAGAAACTATTCAAGAAGAACCCTGTTGAGGCGCAGTCTAAAGCTGAAGTCATTATCAAGAATACATATAGAACCTTGATGACCCGAGGCAGCAAGGGATGTTACATATTTTGTTCAGACCCTGAGACCAATGCATACTTCAAAGAGCTAATCGGTTCTGCGCATGAAGATATTGAGGATTTCGAGCAATTTACTCACGTTCAGAATTTTGCGGTCGTGTCACAGGAAGTGATCAGCACTTACCCTGGATTAACTTTAAAAATATTGAATCCGAAGGAAGTGAAGCCATACCGGAACTGTGTGCCCATTTATGACTTGGCAATTGCCGCAGGTCAGTTTAGTGGTTCGCAGGCAGTAAATGAAGTGCCTGGAAATGGCGATATGGGTGCAATCGAACAGTATGATTGGGTTGAACTGCCTGATGCATTTAGGCCGCAGGCCGGATTGTTTGTCGCAAAAGTAGTTGGTGAATCCATGAATCGGCGGATTCCCAATGGTTCATGGTGTCTATTTAAACAGGCGCCGGGTGGCACGAGACAGGGCAAGGTTGTATTGGTGCAGCATCGTGATATTGATGATATCGACACGGGTGGACACTACACTGTAAAAGTGTACGAAAGCGAAAAAGCGAGTCATGACGACGGCGGATGGCAGCATGTAAAAATTACACTTAAACCAGATACAACAGCGGCTGGTTACGAGCCTATTGTTTTGAGTAATGAGAATGCGGGAGATTTGAAGGTAATAGCGGAACTGGTGGCGGTCTTGGGATAGTGTCCTACAGCAATTAATGGTGGAAAGTTCATGTATTGAGGGAATATGGCTAGAGATAAGAAGCAAAGTCCATTCGATGACATGGTCGAACTCATCTCACTGTTTCCCTGGTGGGTTGGGCTTGTTCTGGCGTTGATCTCATATTTCTGGCTGCATCACATGGCTGCTGAACCTATGGCTGTATCGGTTCAGCCGGGGCAGGTTGGTGCAGCAGTCAAGCAGAGTATGTTCAGAGCCCTCTCAACTGCGGGGCAGTATGTCGTGCCGCTAGTCTGCATGCTCGGTGCGCTGGCTTCATTTCTGGGCCGAAGAAAGCGAAAGAATTTGCTTTCTGACGTGGCACAAAGCAATTCTGTCGGAGCATTGAATGGAATGAGCTGGCAGGAATTTGAAATGCTGGTGGGCGAGGCATACAGGCTCAGGGGATTTGAGGTCACGGAAACGGGCGGTCGAGGTGCGGATGGGGGTGTTGACCTTGTACTGAAGAAAGATGGTGAGAAATTCCTGGTTCAATGCAAACAGTGGAAGACATATAAAGTTGGAGTGACAATATTGCGCGAGTTGTTTGGGGTCATGGCGGCAGAAGGCGCAACTGGCGGGTTTGTGGTGACTTCCGGTAACTTTACTCAAGAGGCAATGGATTTCTCTGAGGGTAAAAACATTGAACTCATCGATGGTGTTGCATTGGCATCCATGATCAAAAACATCCAGCCGATTTCAGCCTTGAATGAGGCGAAGCTCAAGCGTGAAGTACCATTAAGAGAAACCTCCGATCCGACATGCCCTAATTGCGGAAGCAGAATGGTCAGGCGAGCTGCGAGGCAGGGTGCTAACGCAGGCAGGGATTTTTGGGGCTGCAGCAATTATCCAAAGTGTCGCGGAACTTTGCAGATTGTTTGAAGCTTCAGAGGTTGGCTAGACCATGCACAGCGAGATATTGAAATTCTGGTTTGAAGAGATCGAGCCATCGCAATGGTGGAAGAAGGACGTCGATTTTGACCGGATGTTGATTGAACGGTTTTCAGGCATTCATGCCAGTGCCGCACGTTGCGAGCTGTTTGATTGGCGAGCCACTCCCCAAGGCCGGTTGGCGGAAATCATCATCCTGGATCAATTCTCGAGAAACATGTTCAGGGACTCGCCTCTGGCGTTCGCCAATGATTCGTTGGCCTTGGCGCTTGCGCAGGAAGCGGTGTCAGCCGGGGCGGATCAGGCGATGATGCCAGTGCAGAGAAGTTTTTTCTATATGCCGTATATGCACAGCGAGTCGCTGAAGATCCATGAGGTCGCCGTGGACCTGTTCGAGCGCAACGGTATCCAGGGTAGCCTGGATTTCGAGCTGAAGCACAAAGGCATCATCGAGAAGTTTGGCCGCTATCCCCACCGGAATGACGTGCTGGGCAGGGTCTCTACTGCAGCGGAGATCGAGTTTTTGAAGTTGCCGGGTTCGGGTTTTTGAGGGGCGGGCGGCATCATCTCTGCCGCAATGCTGCGATTTAAAGATCCCACGGATTGAATACCTGCGGGTAAATCGAAAAGTCCTGCACGTTGCGGGTGACCATGGTGAGGCCGTGGCATTGGGCGGTGGCCATCAGCATGGCGTCCATCAATGGCAGGGGTTGTCCGGCCAGTTCGGTGTGTGCGGCGATTTGCGCCCAGACGTGAAGCGAGGCGGCATCCAGTGGCAGGATGCGCTCGGCGAAGCGTTGTTCCACCTTGCCCAGCCATGCGGTAAGTTTCTGGCTACGGCGCGGGTCGGTTTTGCGCAGCTTTAGGATGCCTTTTTCGATCTCACCCAGGGTGATTACGCTGATGAACAGGCTGGATTCGTCCTGCTCATCCAGCCATGCGATGACTTTTGGGGCAGGGTTTTTTCTGGCGTATTCGGACAGTGCGCAGGTATCGAGCAGCCAACTCATAGCTCGATGTTGCGTCCGGTGTCACGACTGCGAGAAATATCCAGGTCATCCACTGCGAGGTCGGGGCGCAGCAGCGCATCTGAAAGCTTGCCGCGGCGGCGCGTGAGCCGGGCGTATTCTTCCGCCGACACCACTACTGCAGTTGGTTTGCCGTGCACGGTAACCGTTTGAGCATCGCCGCTCGCCGCCCGCTTGATGAGTTGGCTGAAGTTGCCTTTCGCTTCCTGCAATTGCCATTCGCTGTGCATGATGCCCTCCGTTAATTCTGGTCAGTCTGGCCAGAATTTAGCACAAAGCTTGGGGGTTGGCTAGGGTTTGGAGCCTATCTGAATTGATAGGGAGTTTATAATTATCGGTGGAAGAGGAGGTTATTGCGGATACTGCTGGCGCACATTCCAGGTTGAAAGTTAGTTGCTGCAGCAACAGACATATTTTTATGACAGATCATGCACAGCGAAATATTGAAATTCTGGTTTGAACAGATCGAACCATCGCAATGGTGGAAGAAGGACGTCGATTTCGACCGGATGTTGATTGAGCGGTTTTCAAAATTCATGCCAGCGCCGCCCGCTGCGAGCTGTTTGATTGGCGAGCTACCCCACAGGGGCGGCTGGCGGAGATCATTATCTGGATCAATTCTCGAGGAACATGTTCCGGGACTCGCCATTGGCGTTCGCGAATGATGCGCTGGCCCTGGCGCTGGCACAGGAGGCGGTGTCGGCCGGGGCGGATCAGGCGCTGGTGCCGTGCAGAGAAGTTTTTTCTATATGCCGTATATGCACAGCGAGTCGGTGAAGATCCATGAGGTCGCCGTGGAGCTGTTCGAGCGCAACAGTATCAAGGGTAGTCTGGATTTCGAGCTGAAGCACAAGGCCATCATCGAGAAGTTTGGCCGCTATCCGCACCGGAATGAAGTGCTGGGCAGGGTTTCGACTGAGGCGGAGATCGAGTTTTTGAGGTTGCCGGGTTCGGGTTTTTGAAGGGGACGTATGGGGTGATTTCTATCATTCCAACGACTTGTATGAATGTTAGAGCTGACCTTAGAGCTCCAATTTTTTTCCAAAATGTAACTAGCTCTTGAGTCAGTGGTAAGTCCTGAACGCATGCATATAATAAGAGCTAGGGAATGAGTCAGTTAGCAAGGGATCAGAGAACATGAGCAAGATAACCAAAACTACTGCGCCAGCCAATCGCATCGCCATTTTTCAGGAAAAGGCCATACGCCGTACCTGGCACAATGAGGAATGGTGGTTTGCCATCGTGGATGTGGTTGCTGCGCTCACCGATTCTGTGCAGCCGGAGGGATATGTAAAGGATTTAAGGCGACGCGACAAAGAGTTAGCCAAAGGGTGGAGGCGAATTGCCACCCCCCTTCGGGTTGAAACAGAAGGCGGTGTGCAGCGTGTCAATTGCGCCAATACCGAAGGCCTGTTCCGCGTGATCCAGTCCATCCCCTCGCCCCGCGCCGAGCCCTTCAAGCGCTGGCTGGCCCAGGTGGGTTACGAGCGGGTGAAGGAGATCGAAAACCCGGAACTGGCCAGCGCCCGCGCTCGCGAGTTGTATGAGGCTAAGGGGTACCCGCAGGATTGGATCGAGAAGCGGTTGCGTTCCATCGCCGTGCGCGGCGAACTGACCGACGAATGGAAGACGCGCGGGGTAGAGGAAGGGAAGGAATATGCCATCCTCACCGCCGAGATCGCCCGCGCCACCTTCGGCGTGACACCTGACGCGCATCAGCCGTCTCAAGGGGCTGGACAAGGTGAAGACGGGTAACAATCTGCGCGACCACATGACCGATCTGGAGCTGATTTTCACCATGCTGGGCGAGGCCGGTACCACGGAAATCGCTCGGCGCAAGGATGCCCAAGGCTTTGCCGATAATCGTAAGGCTGCAAAAGAAGGCGGGGCGGTTGCGGGAAATGCGCGCAAGGCATTGGAGGCCAAGAGCGGCAAGCCGGTAGTGAGTAAAAAGAATTATCTGACACCGCCCATCGCGGCTGCGCTGGCAGATACCGCCGCGCCACATCTAAACGCAAGGTTGCCATTGGTTCGAAGAAAGCGAATGGAAAATAAAATGCAGGAAGTCACGGGGGCGTCAGGCGCCGTTATTTCAGATCGGCAGTCCTGGCGCGCAATTTGGCCGCTGCATTGTCGCCATGAGGAATATGCAGAAGATCGACGATCCTTCGCATCAAATGGTTTTCATGCGCGCTGATCTTCCCGTCGGCATAGGCGACCTGCCACATGTATTCGATGATGCGAACCTTTTCGATCAATCCCAGCTCGCGGTTGATGAGGGACGTGAACTGATGCATATCGGTGGCGGCCATTGCCGTTCGATGACCCAGTTCGGAGAGTTGCGCCACTTCCGCATCCGGCAGGTGAAACCGCTGCTTGAGGATCTTCAGTACCGTGGCCTGCTCTTCGTCCGTGCTTTCGGCATCCGAGCGCATGACCTCGATCAGCAGCACGGCAGTTGCCAGTTGCAGGGTGTGTTCGGGACGGGCCTCGACACTGGTGGGGGGGATGATTGTGGATAGAAAGTTACTTAGTTTGTTCAGCATGGTTGATTCATTTTAATAGATTGATCCGTGGCAACAATCACGCGCCAGGGGAGCAAGGGTGGGGGTGGTGAGTTGGCATTCTCAGCGTCTATGGTATTGCCGCCGTCCTACCCCCATCCCACAGCCCCCTCGCTGCGCTCTCCCCCTCTTAAAGGGGGAAGGAGCTAAAACCATCATACTTTGACTGTACGCTAATAATGCGGCGGCCTTTCGTTTGCGGGCTTGCCCTCGCTTGCTGCAGCCAGCGATTCGACGTTGTTTGCGAGTGATTCACACATGGCTTGCAGCCGTTCCAGTTGCTTTTGCTGCTGATAGACCGTTTTGTTCAGCTCCTCGATCAGGTCTTCCTGGAAGGAGAGTTTGGTTTCTATTTTTTCTAAACGTTCTTCAATCATCACAGCAGGTCTTCTTCCTTCATCGCCGCCATCACCGCCGGTCGCTCGCCAATATTTTTCAAGTAGTTTTTCAGAACTGGCCAGGCAGTCAGGTCGAAGCCGAGACGCGGCGACCAGCGCAGCACCGCGAACAGATAAGCGTCGGCCACGCTGTAGGTTTCGCCCATCAGATAGTCATTCTCCGTTAGTGTCTTGGCGGCGAAGTTGATGCGCAAGGCCAGGCGTTCCTTGAAGATGGCCTTGGCGTCGTCCGCCAGGTTGGGGTTGAACAGCGGGCTGCAGGTCTTGTGAATCTCGCTCGAGATGTAGCTTAGCCATTCCTGCAGGCGGTAGCGTTCCAGCGTGCCGGCGGGCGGGGCGAGTTTCTTGTCCGGGACCAGGTCGGCGAGGTATTGCACGATCGCCGCCACTTCGGTCAGCAGCTGGCCGTCATTCATCTCCAGCGCGGGGACGCTGCTTTTGGGATTGATGGCGTTGTAGTCCTGGCCGGTCTCGGTTTTCTTGTCGTTGCGATCGACCTTCTCCAGGGTGAAGGCGAGGTCGGCTTCGTGCAGGATGATGTGCGGGCAAAGTGCACAGGTACCGGGGACGTAGTAGAGTTTAAGCATGGGTGGTACTCCGTTGGATGACTTGGGTATAGTGTACCGCGCAAAGCGGAATCGCGGCAGAATGCAGTTCTGCAGGATGCGCTGAGCAAAGAGAAACGCATCGATCGCGAGCGATGCGCTTCGCGGGCTCACCGCATCCTGCAGCATGGGAAGGATTTACCTCAATCCCGACAAATTCCCTCTACCATTTTTTGCCGAGAGGTCTAAAATAATCGTTCACACCTTGGGCTGTGTGTGTCGTTTTTCGTTCAATTCACTAAAGGAGGTTTGCCATGAAAAGCAGAATGCTTTTGTGTTTCGTATCGATAGCGGGGTTGATGCTGGGCGCGCAATCTGCGCTGGCGGCAAGCGCGGCGGTAAAAGAGATGGCCGGCATCATGGATCACCTGGCGCACTATGCGAGCGATGCGGAAAAAGTTCAGTTGAAGGAGATCGTCGACAGCAAGGACAGCACCGCGCAGGAGCGCATTCTGGCCACCGCGATTGCCGATATCGAGCATCACGCGGCCGATAAGGACAAGGATCAACTCAATCAGGTGATCAACGATACTGCTGCGCCTGCCGAGGTGCGGGAGCTGGCCAGCATCGTCCTCAACATCGCCCATCATCCGACCGATGCGGACAAGGCAAAGCTGGAAAAGATGATGATGTGAGTTCTGCAGTCAATCACTGAACTAATTGATTACGCTTGCAACTTCTCCGCGCGGGAAGTGCCTGCAGGAGTGGGTGCGCCTGACCGGAGGTTTGTTTTCGCTTGACAATGGAACGTTCGTTCCATATCGTATCACCCATGGGAAAACATGACGAACATTACCTGGGCAGGTTGCGCGATTACTACGCCGATCACGGCGTGCTGCCTTCCTATGCCACGGTGATGGTGCTGCTGGGGCTGAAATCGAAATCGCCGGTAGCGGCGCTGGTGGCGCGGTTGAAGCTGGTGGGTTTTCTCGAATCCTCGCCGGACAAGCGCCTGAAACCGGGGCGCCGTTTCTTCGAGCGCCCGATCTTCGACAGCGTGCGCGCGGGCTTTCCCAGCCCGGCGGGGGATACGCGTAACGACATGCTGACCATCGACGATTACCTGGTCGAACGTCCTTCGAGTACGGTGCTGGTGACGGTGAAGGGCGATTCGATGATCGACGCCGGCATCCTGCCCGACGATACGGTGATCGTGGAAAAGCGCAGCAGCGCGAACGTCGGTGACATGGTGGTCGCCATCGTCGACAACGAATTCACGCTGAAGACGCTCGGCAAGGAGAAAGGGCAATACATCCTGAAACCCGCCAACCCGGCCTATCCGGTGATCCGCCCGAAGGGCGACCTGGAGATCTTCGGCGTGGTGGTGGGGCAGTTTCGCAAGTACAAGTGACTGTTCCCTCCCCCTTGCAGGGGGAGGGTTAGGGTGGGGGTAGAGATTCGGCATACCCGCCGTCCGTGGTATTTTCACCGTCCTACCCACATCCCACAGCCCCCTCGCTGCGCTCTCCCTCTCTTAAAGGGGGAAGGAGCTAAAACCAACCGGCTTTAGCGGCTCAGTTAAAATTTCCTGTTTTGGATCGGTAAATCCCTTGCCTTCAGGTGAATGGGTAAAATGGGGGGGTGAGCGATTATGTGGCAGATGATCATACAATATGGGACTGCAACAATTTTCTGGTGCGGATGATCAAGTGCCGATAGCCGGTGTTTGTTGGAAATGTTGGAGAGAGAGGGCGGATTGATGCAACAACTGAAGCGGTCTGGAATTAATGTGGGCAACCCGGCATGAGTGAATCCGTGCTGATCCTCGGCGCCACCTCTGCTATCGCGCGGGCCACGGCCGCCGCCTTTGCCGCGCGCGGCGATAAGCTGTACCTGGCTTCGCGCGATGTGGATGAGTTGCGGCGCATCGCTTCTGACTTGCACTTGCGTCATGGCGTTGAAGTGCATTACGGATCATTCGATGCGGAAGCGACCGCTACCCACGAGGCGTTCTTCCAGTCTGTACTGGCAGTCATGCCGGACCTGTCCGGCGTGGTGCTGGCATTCGGCTATCTCGGCGACCAGCTGGCGGCGCGCGATTTAAGTGTCGGCACAAAGATCATCGCCAGCAATTTCACCGGCGCGGCTTCCATCCTCAGCCTGTGTGCGAATCATTTCGAGCCGTTGAAGCGCGGCTTCATCATCGGCATCTCCTCGGTGGCGGGGGATCGCGGCAGGCAGAGCAATTATGTGTACGGCGCGGCAAAGGGCGCGCTCAGCCTGTACCTGCAGGGATTGCGCAACCGCCTTTATCCTGCCGGCGTGCGCGTGATCACGATCAAGCCGGGCTTCGTCGATACCGCGATGACTTACGGCCTGCCTGGATTGTTCCTGGTGGCTTCGCCGCAAAGTGTGGGCGAGCGCATCGTCGCCGCGCTGGGCAAGTCGGCGGATGTGGTTTACCTGCCCTGGTTCTGGCGCTACATCATGCTGATCATCAAACACATCCCGGAGCCGATCTTCAAACGGATGAAACTGTGAGCGCAGCACAAGCCGACAAGCCGGTGGTGGCGGCATTCGATTTCGACGGCACGCTGACGCGCCGCGACACCCTGTTGCCATTCCTGTTGCATACGCTGGGTACGGCGGCGGTTGCCCGCCACGCGCTGGTGTTGTCACCGACGCTGATCGGCTACGGCATGAAACTGATCCCGAATGATGTTGCCAAGGAACGGGTGCTTGCCCGATGCCTGGCCGGGATGGAGATGGAGACATTGCGGCAGCAGGGCGCGCATTTCGCCGAATCCGTGTTGCCCGGCTTGCTGCGCGATGAGGCGATGCAGCGTCTGCACTGGCATCGCCGGCAAGGGCATCGCTGCGTGGTGATCAGTGCCTCGATGGATCTGTATGTGCAACCGTGGGCGCGCAAGGTGGGATTCGACGAGGTGATCGCGACCCATCTGGAAGCAACGCAAGACGGGCGCTTCAGCGGCAGGTTTTCCGGGGGAAATTGTTTTGGTGCGGAAAAGGTGCGGCGGCTGGAAGCAGTCGTGGGCGCAAAGGATGGCTATACCTTGTACGCATACGGCGACAGCCGCGGCGACAGGGAATTGCTGGCGCTGGCTGACCATGCCTATTTCCGGACCATGCCGGCCGCATGAGATCGTTGCTGACTGCCATGCAGGGGCGACAGTGGTTGCCGCTTGGGATGGTTGTACTCGGCGTGCTGGTCGCCTGTGCAAGTTTTCTGCAAGCGCTGAATTTCCCGTTCATCTCCGACGACACTTTTTATATTTCCGGCAACGCGAAACTCCTGGGCCTGCACTTCGCGGATCTGTGGCGACTGCTGGTCGAGCCATACAATCCATACGAATTTCTGCCGCTGCGTGATCTTTCCTACTGGCTCGACATCTCGCTGTTCGGCCTGTCGCCTGCGGCATTCCGCCTGCATAACCTGCTGCTGTATGTCATCTGCTGCCTGCTGGTGTATGCCGCGACATCGAGCCTGTGGCGCTATTTCAAACCCGCGGCAGCGTCATGTGCTGCCTGGGCCGCAGCCACGGTTGCGACATTATTTGCACTGCATCCCGCGCATGTCGAGGCCGTGGTCTGGGTCAGCGGGCGCAAGGACCTGTTGTCCGCCATGTTCGCGCTGCTGGCGATCTGGCTGGCCATGCTGGCAAGACGCGAGCAGGGTATCGCAGCGGGATATGCGGTGGCGGCGATGGTTGCATTGCTGGCTGCACTGTTGAGCAAGGTGACTTCGGTCGTGGTGGCGCCGGTCATCGCGCTGCTGTGGATATTGTTCTGGCTCGATGTCCCCGCAATTCTGCGCCGTCGCTCGTCATTGTTGTGGCCGCTTGCCGTCATCGTGCTGGCTGCCGCCATCGCCCCGATCTTCATGGGCCACAGCACGGTCAGCCTGCCGGCCTATTTCGGCACAGAAGCCTACACGCGCGCACTGGCGATCCTGGGCTGGATGGTGCGACTGGCGGTCACTCCGCTAAGCCGCCATTACATCTATCCAGTGTTCGAGGACGCATGGTTCCCGGCGATGGTGGCGATCGGGGCAGCGGTATTGCTGGCCGGGATCGCGGGCCTGGTGCTGCTGTTGCGCAAGCGTTCGCTCGACGGGTTCGCTTTGCTGGTATTTGCGCTGTTCAGCGTTCCCTACACCCAGTTGGCTCCCTATATTACGCATTCGCTGGTGACGGACCGATTCCTGTTCCTGGCTGTGTGGCCATTTTTGTTATTGTTGGTTTTGCTGGCGTGGCGCTTGAAGGTCGTTTGGCGCGTGGCGCTACTGGGCATGATCGTGCTGCCCTGGATAGTGCAGACGCTGGATAGGCCGCGAGAGTGGCGCGATCATGACACGCTGATGGGGGTCGAGCTGAAGTCTTACCCTGGTTATTACGCACCGCTGTTCCAGGAGGTCGAACAGCGTCTGTCGCAAGGGCAATATGGCGAGGCGCGTGCGATCGCAGAAACAGTGACCGACCCGGAGATCCGCAACATCATCGTACGGCTGGTCGAGGGTGCCAATGCCGTGGCGGTCGAGGCCGTGCAAGCCGGCGATCCGCGCGATGCGATGGATAAATTGCAGGCGTTGGACTCATTGCTGGAACAACCGCTGACTCGAGCCAGCTGGGATACGCCGCTGTTTTCATTCTGGCTCAGTTGCAGCGATCTGCTGCGGCTGGAATGGAAGATACTGGCGCGGAATTTTCCCGCCGACGAATCGGTCGGGCGAGAAGCGAAGAAACACCTCGCCGGCTCGTAGGATCGTAGGTTGCGGGCCAATAAAAAAGGCCCGTTCTTCACGGGCCTTTTCAGGTACGACTGGCTGCTGGAATTACATCTTCCAGCCGTAAGCTATGCCAAACGAATCCTGGTGCATCTTGAGGTCGACGCCATTGCCACCAAGCGCGGTATTGTTGCCGGAGACAGTTTTTTCGAAGGCATGCATATAACCCACGGTCACTTCACCCTTGTTCTCCAATGTCCAGGTGGCACCTAGAGTCAGGTGGGTCTCAACCACGCCGGGCGCCATGACATTGAACAGCGTTTCGCCGCCCGGTATGGGCTGGCGAGTGGTGCTCAAGCCCCCACGCAAGGTAAGGCCCTGGCTGTATGCATAGCTTGCACCCAACTTGAATACCGTCATGTCACGCCAGCCGAAACCGGCACCGTTACTCCCGCCCAGGCAAGTGGTTGGATCGGCTCCTCCCATATACGGGAACATGTGAGAAGGTTGTTCGCAGAATTGCCCAGAGTAGGAACCTTGCTGTAATTGATCTGCTGAATGTCTGCAGCAAGCGTCAGGTCGGGCGAGGTCTTGGCGGCAATACCGATGCCATAGGTCTCGGGAATATCAAATCCGCCCTGCTCGGCAAAGAGGCCGCTATAGTTGCTGAATTTTCCCATCCTGGTTTTTGTCTGGTAGGTCACGCCAAGGCTCACGTCCGGTGTGATCTTGCCGATCCAGCCCAGCTTTATGCCCCAGCCATCGGATGTGTCATAGCCCTGATTCGAGACTGCTGCGCCATTGTTCGAGACACCCGCAAAGTTCTGGAAGCCGTAAACCGAGATCGCCTGATGCGCGATATTCAGCGAAATGCCGAGCGCATTATCAGGGGTGATCATGGTGGCATAGGTTGGTGCAATAAACAGTTGCGATAAATCGACGCCAGCCTTGTCACCGTTTGGGCCGAATACTCCCAGGCCGGGTGCGGGGCCAGCAGTTCTGGCATTGATGTCACCGTAATTGGTATTCATGCCGCCGTTGCCGTACACCGAAACGCCAATAGACGAGGTGGCACTGATCATCCGGTTGTAGCCGAACTCGGGGATGAAGAATCCGCTATCGCCGTTACCCGAAAAATCCGCTGATGTATTTGGACCAGTCGCAGAAGGAAACATCGGGAAAGGTGGGCTGCCAGGAGCAACAAAATAACCATTAGTGCTTGCGCCCCGCACCGGCTTGAAGTAGTTCAGGCCGAAATCGATGCGGTCGCCAACCATGACCATGCCTGCGGGGTTGGTCGCGGCAGCCAGCGCATCCTGCGGCAGGGCAATGCCTACACCCGCCATGCCTATGGATTTCATGCCATAGCCGTGCGCAAAATATCCATTGGTGGCATGCGCCATCGGTGCTGCAAATCCGGTTGCCAGCATCAGCGACACAAGCAATTTAAGTTTCGGCTGTTTCATGATTCCTCCCAGTAGTTTTAATAGTCAAGGTTGCAGCAGTTAAACAAAAAGACAGATATCGGTATCGCCTGCAAATTCCAGGAACGTCGCGGCGCCGCCGAATTCGATACCGTCAATGAAATCGCTTTTCTCGAAATCGAACAGGTCCACGGTCATCTGGCAGGCGACGAATTTTACGTCAGCTTCCAGGCACAGGGAACGCAACTCTTCAAGCGAGGCGACGCCTTTCTTCTTCATCTTGTCCTTCATCATCATGGTCGCCATGCTCTCCATGCCCGGCAGCATCTGCACGAACACCGGCATCGGCACCGGCATCGGCATCGCCGGGTTGGCCAGCGGGCTGATCTTCACGTCGGACAGGTCCTTGCGCAGCAGGGTCAACCCGTAAAAGGTGAAGAATATCTGCACTTCATAGCCCAGCGCAGCGGCGGTGGAGCCGAGGATGAACGGCGGATAGGCCATATCCAGCGTACCCTTGGTGGCAATCAGCGCCATTTTTTTCATGAGGTTTCTCCTTTTGCGGCGTGCATTATTTTTTCTTCATCATAAACACGAATTCACCGTTTTCCTCGGTCGAGGAGACCAACTCGTTTCCGGTCTGGTTGGCGAAGGCCTGCATGTCCTTCACCGAACCGGAGTCGGTGGAAACGACCTTAAGTACCTGTCCGGAGGCCATGTCGGCAAGCGATTTCTTGGTTTTCAGGATCGGCAACGGGCAGTTCAGTCCGCGTGCGTCGAGTTCTTTGTCAGCGTTCATTATAAAGCCTCCAATCAGATTATTTATCACCGTGCCGCAACGCCCGGCTGATAGTGCTATTAAGTAAAAATAAGCAGTTACAGTCTATAGCCTCCATGGGGTATGGGCATATACCCCACAAGGGTTATATGTAATCCGGCGCTGAGGGATCATGCGCGCACCACCAGCACCGGCGTATCCGCAAGTCCCACCACCTTTTGCGTTGTGCCGCCGAACGGCGTGTGGATCAGGTTGCTCTCGCCATGCCGCCCGACGATGATCAGGTCGGCGGGCAATGCCTTGGCTGCAGCCAGTATCTGCTCGAACGGTTTGCCGGTGACAAGGCTGTTTTGCACCCTGGCGCCGATCGCTGAAGCGATGTCCGTGGCATGGGCCAGGACCCGTTCGGCTTCCGTGTGCTGCGTCGGCGTATCGTGACTGGCGACGCTGATGATGGAAAGCGGCAGGTCGCATTGCACGGCGATCGCCGCAGCGACCCTGGCGATATGTTCCGCGGCCAGGGACAGGTCGACCGCCGCCAGGATGCCGCGCGTCCACATCTGCGCGGCGCGCGGCACGAACAGCACGTTGCAGGGCGCATGGCCCACGACCTTGCTGACCGTCTCGCCGACCATCAGGTTGGACAGGAAACTGCGCTTGCCGCGGCGGCGCACGACGATCAGGTCGGAATGGCGTTCGGTCGCTTCCTGCACGATCTCGAAGTAGGGTTCCTCGCCGCGGCGCGCGACCACGTCGAGCTGCACGCCGGCGGCGGTCGCGTCCCGGCGCAGCAGGTCGATCCTGGCGGCGGCCTCCTGTTCGGCGCGCTGGGCCAGCTGCGGTGCGATGATCTCGTATTCAGGGTTGCTGACCACCGGCATCACCGCCGCGAGCGGGATGCCGCAGCGCTTGGCCATGTCAAAAGCGAGACGTTCGGCGCCACTGTCGAACTCGGTATGATCGGTGGCCAGCAGGATGCGTTCAAACGGATGGTTCATGCTTTCCCTCTCAATGAGTGCCAAAGATACCAGAGGCCGACAGCAGCAAGACAGCGATTTCCAGGATGCAGATCACGAGATAGGTGGTGTTCCGGGTCTTGGCATAGAACGGCATGATCGCCGCGATGCACAGGATGGAGCAGCCGGACAGGATCGCGATGCCGAGCAGGCTGGCGTAATTTCCATAGCCCAGCATCGATCAGCCAGCTCCAGCCGGTCGGCGTGCCGGTCGCTTTCAGGTATTCGGCGGTGGACAGGTTCCACAGGTGCGGCAATTGTTGCAGCGGGATCGAGCCGGGCAGCCAGCCGAGCATGTAGGCGACGAAAGTGACGATCAGCACGATGAAGCCGGCCAGCGTGCTCCAGTGCAGCACCGCGGCGTAAGGCAACTGTTCGGAAGGGGGTTGGCGTTCGGGTTCCATATCGCTCCTAGATCCAGATGCCGAGGCCCTTGAGCAGGGTGCGTATGCCGGCGAACAGCAGGATGCCGATGACCAGGTTACGGATCACCGACGCCTTGAGGATGGTCAGCAGGTGCGCGCCGATGCGCGCGCCTATCATCATGCCGATCACCGAGGGCACGGCGATGATCGGCAGGATCGCGCCGTTGTCGAGGTAATACCAGGTGGCGGAGGAACTGGCCATCGCCAGGATCATGCTGGAGGTGCCCGCGGCCACCTTGAGCGGCACGCCCATCAGCAGGTTCAGTCCCGGCACGTTGGCCCAGCCCGCGCCGACGCCGAACAGGCCGCCGAGGAATCCGATGATCAGGAACAGCACCAGCCCGGCCGGCGTGCGGTGCACCTGCCAGGGGATGTCCTTGCCGGATATGCCATCGCGGAACACGCCGTGGATACCCAGCGCCTGGGACAGCGCATCGGGCTTGGGCACATGCGGGAACTCGGATTTCTTGGCCGAGACCATCAACGCCGCGATGCCGAGGATGGTCACGCCGAGCGCGGTCTGCACGATGTTCGCGGGCAACGCCAGCCCCAGCATCGCGCCGGCTATCGAGGTGATCGAAGCGGCCAGCGCGAGCGGCATCGCCAGGCGCAGGTTGGCCATGCCGTTCCTGAGCAGCGAGGGCCCGGCCGCCAGCGCGCTGGCCATCGCCACCAGCAGTCCCGCGCCGCGCACGTAATCGAGGTGGAACGGGAAGAAAGCTGCCGACGATCGGCACGAACAGCACGCCGCCGCCGACACCCGCCGGCACCGCGATCATGCCGAGAAAGAAACACACCACGAACAAGGCCAGCGGCCATACCCACCAGGCGATGGCGTCGGCGCCGGACGTAACGGCATCCGCTGCCTCGGCCGGGAAGTGCAGACAGCAGCAGCACGGCGGGCAGCAGCCAGAACAGCATATCGCACCAGCGGACAAAGTTCCTTCCCCCTTGCAGTGGGGGAGAGCCTGCGAGGGGGCAGGACTTGGGGGCTAACGGAATATTCAGGTTTGCTTCACCTGCGTCCGGTCTCATGAAATCCCCTGATAATAAAGATTCTGCGGATGGTTGGCCTGGGCGAAAAAGAACCAGCGCTCGGCCAGCAGCCCGATATATTGCAGAATGAAAGCCATGCCCAGAATACCCGCTGACGGCTGCGACAGTGCCACGACGAGAAGCAGTATCGGCGCCCCGAAAGCAAGCAACAAAAACGACGGCTTGATGGTGCGCATGAACTCGGCGCTCTTGCCGTGGAAGAACTCGCGCGTGTTGAACGACCCGCCCATCGCGCCCTGCGATTTCTGCACGATATGCGGATGCTTGATGCCGATCGCGGTCTGTATGGTGGAGGTGGGACGCAGCCGTGCATTGCGCCACAGCGAGGCGCTGCGGCCGACCAGTCCGAGCACGGTGATGATCAGCGCCCAGCCGGCGAAGAATCCGCGCCTGCGAAGGCGCGGCGACTGCGGCATAGAACGCGGCCAGCGTGAAACCGGAAGCGCCGCCGAGCAGGATGTAATTGATCACCGTCAGCGGCGAGTGCCACTCGCGCAGGAAGCGCAGGCAGGCATAGATCATCGCGGTGCAGACGAACAGCACGAAGGCGAGGAAGGTGCCGATGTAGCCCAGCACGACGGTAAGGTCGATCGGCAGGCCGCTGGGCAAGGTGATCAGCACCGGTTTCCAGTCAAGCAAATGCGCGACGCCATACAGGAACACGACGCCCATGAAAGCGGGCAGGGCGATCACCTCGCGCGACAGCCACGACGTGCGCCACATCGCCGCCGTGCGCCAGGCGCGCTCGGGATGGCCGAGGTGGAAGAACGAAGCGGCCAGTCCGCCGATCAGCAACACCAGTGCGAGCAGGCTGCCGTAGCCGTAGAACCGGTCGTCCTGCATCGGCAGCAGATCGAACAGCGCATAGGATTGCTGCGTGAACAGGGCGAGGAACAACCCCTGGCCGGCGCCGATCAGGGTGGTGAGGAAGATGACGGAAAAGGCGGGTTTCATTTGTACAACCTTAAAGAATCCGAGTCCCTTCCCCCTTTAAGGGGGAAGGTTAGGATGGGGGTAGGACGGTGGCTAGGCCATAGACGGCGGGTATGCAAAATCTCTACCCCCACCCTAGCCCTCCCCCTGCAAGGGGGAGGGGACTCATAGTGCTCACGCCCCAATAAAATATCTACCATGTCGTCACATCATCCAGAGTCGGATCGCTCTTCTTCGGCTTCGGCAGCTTGCCATCCACCTTGAGCGGATTATCGGCACGCTCGAGCTCGTCATGGTGGATCTTGATCTGCGGTCTTGCGCCGCGGCAAATAATGGTTGGCCGGATGCGTGCCCCATTCCGGCATCAGCGCATAGCCGCCGCTCTCGCGTATCGCGATCGACACTTCCGATTCCGGATCGTGCACGTCGCCGAACAGCCGCGCGCTGGTCGGGCAGGCCTTGACGCAGGACGGCTTGCGGTCGCGCTCGTCCAGCGTCTTGTCGTAGATGCGATCCACGCACAGCGTGCATTTCTTCATCACCTTCTGCTTCTCGTCGATCTCGCGCGCGCCATACGGGCAGGCCCACGAGCAATACTTGCAGCCGATGCACTTGTCGTAATCCACCAGCACGATGCCGTCTTCCTTGCGCTTGTAGGACGCGCCGGTCGGGCACACCGGCACGCAGGGCGGATCCTCGCAATGCAGGCAGGACTTGGGGAAATGCACGGTCTCGGTGTTGGGGAACTGGCCGACCTCGAAGGTCTGCACGCGATTGAAGAAGGTGCCGGTCGGGTCGGCGTCGTAAGGACGTTCGTCGATACAACGGCCCGGCGCTGCCCGAAGTGTTCCACTCCTTGCAACTGGTCACGCAGGCATGGCAGCCGACGCAGACGTTGAGATCGATGACTAGGGCTAATTGGGTCATTTACGCATCCTCGCGCAATCGGTTTGCTCCTTCCCCCTGGCAGGGGGAAGGCCGGGATGGGGGTTGAGACTTGGCATACCCGCCGTCCTATGGCATGTCCACCGTCCTACCCCCATCCTAATTGCCCCCTCGCTTCGCTCTCCCCCACTTAAAGGGGGAAGGAACGTGTCTCCCTCCCCCTTGCAGGGGGAGGGCTGGGGTGGGGGTAGAAGCTTCGAATTATCACCAGTGGTATGCATAGTCTCTACCCCCATCCTAATTGCCCCCTCGCTTCGCTCTCCCCCCTGCAAGGGGGAAGGGACCATGTCCGCAACCTTCGCGGGGGATGATTGGGATGATGGCTGAAGCGCTGACAAATAATTCCAGATCGCCAACTTCACTCCCTCAATATTCTCCATCACTTCATTGTTCCAGAACCGCATCACTTTGAATCCTCTTGTTTCGAACCACTGCGTCCTAACAGCATCGCTATCTGAGCGCTCCATATGTTGCCCACCATCAACTTCCAGTATCAGTCTCGCTTCCAGACTAACAAAATCCGCAATGTATTTTCCGAGCGGATGCTGCCGGCGGAATTTGTAACCTTCAAACTGTTTCATGCGCAGGTGCCGCCAGAGCAGCTTTCTCCGCATCGGTCATGTCATGGCGCAGATGACGGGCATTACGTTTTGTCGCTGCCTTTATCCGTGTCGAGTGACTCATAATCTCTACCCCCATCCCAGCCTTCCCCCTGCAAGGGGGAAGGAGCTAAACCCCCAGAAACTTTACACAGGAGAGGAGAAAAGTCACCTATCCACCTTAGGGTTTAGTTCCCTCCCCCTTGCAGGGGGAGGGCTAGGGTGGGGGTAGAGATTCGGCATTCCCGCCACCGTATATAATCCCACCGTCCTACCCCCATCCTAACCTTCCCCCTTAAAGGGGGAAGGAACCTGACCCCCTCCCCCTTGCAGGGGGAGGGCTGGGGTGGGGGTAGAGATTCGGCATACCCCACCGTCTATGGTATTTCCACCGTCCTACCCCCATCCTAACCTTCCCCCTTAAAAGGGGAAGGGACTTGAGCTCCTTCCCCCTTGCGGGGAGACAAGCGAGGGGGAACTGGGATGGGGGTAGGGACTTCGCATACCCACTACCCTTAATATCTATCAGATGTTGCCCAACCCCAATCATTTCTTTCCCGCAAAAAACGCCAACCACTCCGGCCGTTTGCTCATCCCCGGCACCGGCTGATAAACCTCGAACTGCGGCGAAGTCTGCTTGGGCTCATCCGCCCCAGCCTTGTAGATCCTAACCCTAACGTCATACCAGGCCGCCTGCCCAGTCACCGGATCAGAATTGGACAGCCTCTGCCCATCCACATTAACCGGCAACTCCTCCGATATCACATGGTTCAGCAAAAACCCCTTCTGCGATTCATTCGCCTGCGGCGTCAGGTTCCACGCCCCGGCCGCCTTGCCGATCGCGTTCCAGGTCCACACCGTCCCCGGTTCCACCGCCTCGGAATACCGCGCCATACACCGCACCTTACCCCACTGCGACTCCACCCAGACCCAATCATCATCCGCGATCCCCGCCGCCTTCGCCGTCAGCGGATTCACATGCAGATAATTGTGCGCATGGATCTGCCGCAGCCACGCATTCTGCGAATCCCACGAGTGATACATCGCCATCGGCCGCTGCGTCACCGCCGCGAGCGGGTACTTGAACTTGTCGCTGGTCTGCACTTCCAGCGGCTCATAGAAGAACGGCAGCGGGTCGAAATAAGTCTCGATCCTTTTCGCCAGGTTCGCCGGCGGTTTCCGGGTGATCCCGCGCCCCTGCGCCGCCAGCCGAAACTTCTGCAGCACCTCGGAATACACATGGATCAATATCGGCTCCGAGTAGCGCGTGATATGGTTGCGCTGCGACCATTCCAGGTAGCCCTTGTTCCAGTTGCGCATGTACTGGTAGGAGCGCGGCAATCTGTAGTGGTACATGCAGTTGTTCTTCGCATACATTTCCCACTGCTTCGGATTCGGTTCGCCGTGCAGGAATTTCTCGCCGCCCTTGCCGCGCCAGCCGGCGAGGAAGCCGATGCCGGAGTTGGGCGCAGTCTCGTAATTGACGATGAAATCCGGATAGTCGCGAAACTTGCGCACGCCGTCCTTGGTCACGAACGCCGGCAGCTTCAGCCGCGTGCCCAGCTCGATCAGCACCTCCTGGAACGGCTTGCACTCGCCCGTCGGCGGCATGATCGGGATGCGCACCGCATCCACCGGCCCGTCGAATTCCGAGATCGGCCGATCCAGCATCGACATCACGTCGTGCCGCTCAAGATAGGTCGTGTCCGGCAGGATCAGATCCGCGAACGCGGTCATCTCCGAATGGAACGCATCGCACACCACGATGAAGGGGATCTTGTATTCGCCATCCTCCTTCTTGTCGTTGAGCATGTTGCGCACTTCGGCCGTGTTCATGGTCGAGTTCCACGACATGTTGGCCATGAAGATCAGCAGCGTGTCGATCGGAATAGGGGTCGCCGCGCCAGGCGTTGGTGATGACGTTGTGCATCAGGCCGTGCACCGACAGCGGATATTCCCACGAGAACGCCTTGTCGATGCGCACCGGGCTGCCGTCGTCGTTGACGAACAGGTCGTCCGGGTCGGACGGCCAGCCCAGCGGCATGCCGTCGAGCGGGGTGTCGGGCTTGACTGCGCGCGGGTCGTTCGGCGTGCGCGCGCAGGGCGGGATCGGGCGCGGGAACGGCGCCTTGTGGCGGAAGCCGCCGGGGCGGTCGATGGTGCCGAGCAGGGTCATCAGGATCGACATCGCGCGTATCGTGTGGAAGCCGTTGGAGTGCGCCGCCAGTCCGCGCATCGCGTGGAACGCCACCGGGTTGCCGGTGACGGTCTCGTGTTCCTTGCCCCAGGAATCGGTCCAGGCGATCGGCAATTCGATCTTCTGGTCGCGCGCGGTGATGCCCATCTCGTGCGCGAGGCGGCGGATGTCGTCGGCCGGGATGCCGGTGATCTGGCTGGCCCATTCCGGCGTGTAGTCCTGCACGCGCTCGTGCAGCAACTGGAACGCGGGCTTGACCGGCGTGCCGTCGGGCAGTTTGTATTCGCCGAACAGGCGCGGATCGGCGCCCTCGCTGTGCGTGATCACCGCCTTGTTGGTATTGCGGTCCCACCACAGCTTGTTCTGCGGGTCGTAGCAGGCTTCCTCTTCCGGCACCTCGGTGCGCACGAACATGCCGAACTCGTCATGTTCATCGTCGAGGTTCACCAGCTGGCCGGAGTTGGTATAGCGCACCAGGAATTCGCGGTCATACAATCCCAGCGCGATCAGCTCGTGGATCAGCGCCAGCAGCAGCGCGCCATCGGTGCCGGGGCGGATCGGCACCCACTCGTCGGCGATGGCCGAATAGCCGGTGCGCACCGGGTTGATCGAAATGAAGCGGCCGCCCTCGCGCTTGAATTTCGAGATCGCGATCTTCAGCGGATTGGAATGGTGGTCTTCCGCCGTGCCGATCATCACGAACAGCTTCGCGCGCTCCAGGTCCGGCCCGCCGAATTCCCAGAACGAACCGCCGATGGTGTAGATCATCCCGGCCGCCATGTTCACCGAGCAGAAGCCGCCGTGCGCCGCATAGTTGGGCGTGCCGAACTGGCGCGCGAACATGCCGGTCAGCGCCTGCATCTGGTCGCGCCCGGTGAACAGCGCGAACTTCTTCGGATCGGTGGCGCGAATCTTCCCCAGCCGCTCGGCCAGCAGCGAAAACGTCTCTTCCCAACTGATCTCCTCGAAATCCCCCGCGCCGCGCTCGGTGCCCGGCTTGCGCCGCAACGGCTTGGTCAGCCGCGCCGGCGAATACTGCTTCATGATGCCGGAGGAACCCTTGGCGCAGATCACGCCGCCGTTCAGCGGATGATCGGGATTGCCGTCGATATAGCGGATCTCGCCATTGCGCAGATGCACGCGGATGCCGCAACGGCACGCGCACATGTAGCAGGTGGTGGTGCGCGTCTCGGTCGTCGCATCGGAGATCGGCGGGGCCAGCGGGTCATGGATAGGGATGGAAGGCATGTGGCACAGATGGTCTGGTCAGGATATCAAGTATGCGTAATGGCCACTTTACCATCCATAGCCGAGATGAGGGGGGAGGGATAGCCCATAAGGGGGATGGTGTTGGGCAAGTGTGCGAGATTACGAATCCATGCCAAGCTCACAGTTCTATCCCCCTTGCAGCGGGGGAGAGCGAAGCGAGGGGGCAACTGGGATGGGGGTAGAAGCTTGGCGAATTCATCATGCTATAAAGTTAGACCCTCGCGGAACGGCACTTGGAGGCGTTCGGAATGGCAGGTACTCTAAACAAAATCATCACCAATCACATCGCGTCGGGTATAATCTGGTCGGTCTGACTAGAATCAGGAGGGCATCATGCAAACATGGCAACTACAGGAAGCTAAGGGTAAGTTCAGCGAAGTCGTTAAACGCGCGCAAAGCCAAGGTCCGCAAAACATCACCGTTCATGGCGAACCTGTCGCCGTGCTGATCTCCCTGCGTGACTATCAGAACCTCACCCACCCCAAACCAAGCCTGGTCGAATTGTTGCGGACATCGCCGCTCGTTGGCAGTAATCTGAATATAGCGCGCGAGCAAACTCCAACACGCAAAATCAAGCTATGAGCTATCTGCTCGACACCAACGTCATTTCTGAACTGGCGCGCCCCAAGCCAGCCAAGGCAGTCTTGGCGTGGTTCGAGAACATACCTTCCGAAGCCCTGCACATAAGCGTGTTGACCCTGGGCGAAATTCGCAAAGGTGTTGAACACATGCCGGACGGCGCGCGCCGCGAAAAGCTCAGGCTGTGGCTCGAACATGAATTGGCCGACTGGTTCGGCGCCAGAGTCTTGCCTGTAGATAAACCAGTGGCAGACCGTTGGGGCAGGCTTCTTGCGCAGATGGGGCGACCGGTTCCCAGCATAGACAGCCTGCTGGCAGCCACCGCTCTGCATCATGAACTGCGCATGGTCACGCGCAACCAAAAGGATTTTGTTTACCCCGGACTGGATGTCATCAACCCGTGGGGTTAGGGATTTAGGCAGCGCTGACACGGATTTATCTGAACTCGCCTCCTTATAACTCCTGGAAAATTACCATAAATGTAGGGTGGGCACGTTTTTGTGCCCACGCGGTTACCAATCCGCGTGGGCAGGCGATAAAACTGTCTGCCCACCCTACGATTATTTTGAGAACAAATTTACACTGGCCGCCCCTTCAGCGTGCCGGATAAAAAATGGCAAACAGGGGCCACTTTAAAAGATCAAATATTGCAAATTGAGCTTGCCCCTTTTTCAGTGCAGCAACTCGAACGCGGGCTTGACCGGCGTGCCGTCGGGCAGCTTGAAATCGCCGAACAGGTACGGATCGGCGCCTTCGCTGTGGGTGATCACCGCCTTGTTGGTATTGCGATCCCACCACAGCTTGTTCTGCGGGTCGTAGCAGGCTTCCTCTTCCGGCACCTCGGTGCGCACGAACATGCCGAACTCGTCATGTTCATCGTCGAGGTTCACCAGTTGGCCGGAGTTGGTGTGGCGCACCAGGAACTCACGGTCATACAATCCCAGCGCGATCAGCTCGTGGATCAACGCCAGCATCAGCGCGCCATCGGTGCCGGGGCGGATCGGCACCCACTCGTCGGCTATGGCCGAATAGCCGGTGCGCACCGGATTGATCGAAATGAAGCGGCCGCCCTCGCGCTTGAATTTCGAGATCGCGACCTTCAGCGGATTGGAATGGTGATCTTCCGCCGTGCCGATCATCACGAACAACTTCGCGCGCTCCAGGTCCGGCCCGCCGAATTCCCAGAACGAGCCGCCGATGGTGTAGATCATCCCGGCCGCCATGTTCACCGAGCAGAAGCCGCCGTGCGCGGCGTAGTTGGGCGTGCCGAACTGGCGCGCGAACATGCCGGTCAGCGCCTGCATCTGGTCGCGCCCGGTGAACAGCGCGAATTTCTTCGGATCGGTGGCGCGAATCTTCGCCAGCCGCTCGGCCAGCAGCGAAAAGTCTCTTCCCAGCTGATCTCCTCGAAATCCCCCGCGCCGCGCTCCGTGCCCGGCTTGCGCCGCAACGGTTTGGTCAGCCGCGCCGGCGAATACTGCTTCATGATGCCGGAGGATCCCTTGGCGCAGATCACGCCGCCGTTCAGCGGATGATCGGGATTGCCGTCGATATAGCGGATCTCGCCATTGCGCAGATGCACGCGAATGCCGCACCGGCACGCGCACATGTAGCAGGTGGTGGTGCGCGTCTCGGTCGTCGCATCGGACAGCGGCGGCGCCAGCGGATCATGGATAGGGATGGAAGGCATGGGGCACAGATGTCTGGTCAGGGTATCAAGTATGCGTAATGACCACTTTATCATCCATAGCCGAAATGGGGGGGAGGGATAGCCCATAAGGGGGATGGCACCCAAGCCGAAAGCCACATTCGCAATGGCCTCAATGCCAATCAATACGTTTCACTCCTCTATGCTATGGCATTCTCGCCAGCACGCCACACCCAGAGGATGTTGTACAATCAGCGCCTATCGTGTGTAGGTCGGGTTATAACCCGACATGTCAATGTAGCATGACATGAGACTGCCGAAGCGGCCCGTCCACACCTTGGATAATCTGGACTCAAAGGAGGCACGCCCATGTTGGCTATTGAAACGACGGCATCAATTGACGACCACCGCCTTGTCATACAGGATGCGGCGCTGCCGGCCCATGCCGAGCACGCTCGCGTCATCGTGATGTGGGAATCAGCCAAACCAGCCGGACGCCGCTCGCCGCCGCCAGAGCTGGCAGGAATGGGCGAAGAAAAAGGCGACATACTCAGCGGCCCGCCAGAAAGCGACTGGGAAGCATTGTCCTGATGCTCATCCTCGACACTCACGCCCTCTATTGGTGGGTCAATCGCACACCTGACAAGCTTGGACAACGGCAGATAGACACCATCGAAACGGCTGAATCTCTGGGCGTTTCGGCAATGACGTGTTGAGAAATGGCGTGGCTTGTGGAACACGGGCGGATTGCTCTCAAACTGCCAGTTACTGACTGGCTCAATCAGGTCGAGGCGAATGGCGTGGCGATTATCCCAGTATCAAGAGCTATCGCCGAGCGCGCAGTCTCGCTGCCCGAACATCACAAAGACCCGGTTGATCGCATCATCATCGCCACGGCTGTTGAACACCAGGCGCAACTGGTTAGCATTGATGGGCGATTCCCGGAATACCAGGAGTTGGCTGGGCTGCTGGTGTAGGGTTGATTGTGTCGGAATAGGGCTACGTCCCTATATTATTCTCGCTTCGCTCTCCCCCCTGCAAGGGGAAGGGAACCAAGCTCCTTCCCCCTTGCAGGGGGAAGGTTGGGATGGGGGTAGAAACTTTGCATCCCCACTGACCACTGACCTAGCCCCATCCCAGTTGCCCCCTCACTTCGCTCTCCCCCTGCAAGGGGGAGGAAACCAAGCTCCTTCCCCCTTGCAGGGGGAAGGTTGGGATGGGGGTAGAAACTTTGCATCCCCACTGACCTCTGACCTGGCCCCATCCCCGTTGCCTCCTCGCTTCGCTTACAGGTCGGCGCCTTCGCTATGCGTGATCACCGCCTTGTTGGTATTGCGGTCCCACCATAATTTGTTCTGCGGGTCGTAGCAGGCTTCCTCTTCCGGCACCTCGGTGCGCACGAACATGCCAAACTCGTCATGCTCATCATCGAGATTCACCAGCTGGCCGGAGTTAGTGTAGCGCACCAGGAATTCGCGGTCATACAATCCCAGCGCAATCAGCTCGTGGATCAGCGCCAGCAGCAGCGCGCCGTCAGTGCCGGGGCGGATCGGCACCCACTCGTCGGCGATGGCCGAATAGCCGGTGCGCACCGGGTTGATCGAAATGAAGCGGCCGCCCTCGCGCTTGAATTTCGAGATCGCGATCTTCAGCGGATTGGAATGGTGGTCTTCCGCCGTGCCGATCATCACGAACAGCTTCGCGCGCTCCAGGTCCGGCCCGCCGAATTCCCAGAACGAACCGCCGATGGTGTAGATCATCCCGGCCGCCATGTTCACCGAGCAGAAGCCGCCGTGCGCCGCGTAGTTGGGCGTGCCGAACTGGCGCGCGAACATGCCGGTCAGCGCCTGCATCTGGTCGCGCCCGGTGAACAGCGCGAACTTCTTCGGGTCGGTGGCGCGAATCTTCCCCAGCCGCTCGGCCAGCAGCGAAAACGTCTCTTCCCAGCTGATCTCCTCGAAATCCCCCGCGCCGCGCTCGGTGCCCGGCTTGCGCCGCAACGGCTTGGTCAGCCGTGCCGGCGAATACTGCTTCATGATGCCGGAGGAACCCTTGGCGCAGATCACGCCGCCGTTCAGCGGATGATCGGGATTGCCCTCGATATAGCGGATCTCGCCATTGCGCAGATGCACGCGGATGCCGCAGCGGCACGCGCACATGTAGCAGGTGGTGGTGCGCGTCTCGGTTGTCGCATCGGAGATCGGCGGGGCTAGCGGGTTATGGATAGGGATGGAAGGCATTTGGCACAGATAGTCTGGTCAGGATGCGAAGTATGCCTGATGGGGGCTATGCCAGCCATAGCCGTGTTGAGGGGGGAGGGATAGCCCGTTTGGGGGATGGAGTCAAAGCAGTAATAAACTATCAGCAATAGCTGCACATTTCTAGTTCTATGGATTTTTTGATTGGATTAGCGCAAGCCGTTGAAGAATAATTGTTGCAATTTCGGTTGCGGGCCGACCTTGCGCGTTTATATAGCCATCTATGCCAAATACGCCCTTTACGTCCCCTTCAGCAACTCGGATAAACATAATTTCATCGTCCTTACGTTTTTTGATGAGATCACGAATAGCCCGAAATTCAAGCCCACACCATTCTTTTACGTCATACTCTTTGCAAAGCACCACCACGACTAACTCTGAGTCATCATGGTAAATTTTCTGAAGGTAGGTGTCGAGATTCGGGCGTGCGAGTTCCTCTACGTAAAAATTGTCATAAAATACGCGCGCTTTTGTCAATTTTTCGGCAAGCTCATTGGCGATATCTTCGACATACGAACGGTATTCACCAGGGAAGGATAAGGCTACTTCAAAGCCCTTCTTCATGATGGTCTCCCTAGATTTGTTCTTTAACAACTACCTGTAGCAATAAATTTATTTCCTATGAAGCAAGTCTAGTCGTTTCAATATTAGATTGGAAACTTCAGCAGAACTCAAGTTATTGGCATCGATTGCGTTATCGATATCCAAAATACCATCCACGTCTCCGTCCCCGATTCGGAAGAGCATAATTATGTCGTTTTTACGATTTTTAATCAGCTCGCGAATAACCCGTAATTGAAGACCGCACCATTCATCATCATTGTATGCTGTGCAAAGAAACAACACGATTAACTCGGAATGATTTTGGAAAATATCTTGAAGGTAGGTATCGTAGTCTAGGCGGCCTGAATCCGCTTTGTGAAAATCGTCAAAAAATACCCGCCCTTTTGTCAACTTTTCGGCAAGCTCATTGGCTATACCATTGACACGCGGGCGGTGTTCACCAGGGAATGATAAGGCTACTGAGAAGCGTTTCGTTGAATCATAAAGCGCATGATTCAGTTTGGCCTCTGCTACTTCAGTAGGTTGATCTCCATATTCTAGATTTCTACTAACCTTAGTTATCAAATAATATGGGCTGTTGCGAAAACGGGGGAGTATGCTTTTAACATAATGCTCCGCGAAGTAGTTGCACGCAGATCGGACCCCTAGGGGCCCTAAACCTGAAAGCACGAAGAAATGAGTGAGCCGATCCTTGAAGTACACAATTGCACCATAATCATTTGCAGGATCTTTCCTCTCAGGTATTGTTATTGTTCGCTCGCTTGAATGACAAATAATTTTGTCCCACATAGTCGATTTCGATGCATCCAATTCAGTGAATTCGAACGCAAGTTGGTTAGGGTGAATTCCAGGCAAAATATTATTCATTATTCTCGCAGTAACGGAATTGCTCAATTGGCTTCCAATGGAAATTATTGCGTTGTATGGGCCGGTAGGCATGTCGGTTGTGAAATTATTCGGATCTCTGAATATTATGTCATCAAGTTCCATGCCTAATCGCCCAAAAAGGTGGCCAAGATATGCTAGGCCGTGCCCATCCTTAGTCATCATAACTGGCGTTTCAAATTCGTGATATTTGAAATCGATTTCGATGCCCGATTGTGTTAGAAATCCAATTTCTTTGTGGGGGTCTTTACCTTGATCTTCCTTTTGACAAAGACGACAGAACGGCCTAACAGTTGACGATACAACAAGTACTTTATCGCCTCGTTTTAAAGTGGATTCTGATTGTTCCATTGCGTCGCGACCTCATTAGTCAATGAAACTATTAGTCGAACAACTTTATGATTGAATTTGAGTGCAATACCATTCGCCTCAAAACTTTGTGAAACAGAACCAGTCGTATTCTGGATAACTTGTAGAGCTATTTTGTAATGTTTCTTCTTTTTGTTCATTCCGCATAACAAGCCCACCTTCTAAAAAAAGTGAAAGCCAGTTGTCTTTAGAAAGAATTGTAGGGTGGAATTCATATGGATTATCGAGATTTATGGTCAGAACGAGATCATGTTCGGTTATGCGAATAAGTTCAGAAACAGCGTCGAAAACATCAAGAACAATTAAGTGTTCAAGAACGTCGCTGCAAAAAACCAGGTCAAACTGTTTGTTGCTAAATGGAAGGTGATGCAAAGCTGCCAATTGGCATTGAATCCCACGTTGTCGGCACCGCTCTAGGGCGTAATCCGATACCTCGCAGCCGATTACATTTTTATTGTTAGTGGCAAGTTGAGCAACGAGTCCGCCCAGACCACAGCCTGCATCCAGACAGGTGTCAAATTTGAAATTTTCCAGGAGAAGTTTCGACAGAAAAGCGGACCTCCTGGAATGATCCGGATCGTCGTAACTTAGGCCACGGTTCCCTGATTGCCCCGGCAAATCTTCAGCCCAATAGTGAAAGTCGAAGTAATTCTTGTCATATTTCTTTATTTCGTTTAAGCGAAGAACTTCGCGGATATCATTCACTTGGGACAGGTGTTGCTGTTTACCAATGAACATCATGGATTCTCCGAAATGTTATTGTTTTTTGACGAGCTCTACGGGTAGAAGCTGATCCCCTCCGTGGCTACTATCACCATTTGCGAGTTCGTGTGCAATTATCACCGCTTCTTTCCCGATAAGCCGCGGGTTTTGACGAATAGTCGCTGCAAGTCTTCCATCCTCAACAGCAGCAACTCCATCAGCAGTCGCATCGAATCCCACTATAACCGGCCATTTGGACTTGCTGATTTTGGATTGTTCCAGCGCGGTAACTGCGCCCAAGGCCATTTCGTCGCTGCAAGCAAATACGGCATCTGGAAGACCAGTATTAATTGCACCGTCCATGATTTCGCGCGCACGAGCTCTTTCCCAGCGGCCGTCTTTCCGTATGACCTTCCACTCTGGGGATGCTCCTTCGAAAAATCCGCGGGACCGAGCAATAGCTGTCTCGTGTCCCGCACTTCCTTCAATGAGGAGTACCGTATGCGGTCCGGGCCCTAAACGACGCGCAATTTCTTTGGCTGCAATTTCGCCACCTTGTACATTGTTAGAGCCTAAAAAAGCATTAACGGATCCACCTCGTGCTTTTAGCTCCTTGGCATCCAACCGCGAGTCAACTACTACAACTGGAATCCCGGCCTTTGTGAATTGCGCGACAGGCTCAACGACTTCACTTGATGAGGCGGGGCCAAGCACTAACGCTGAAACGCCCCCATTTTGATGAAAATCTTTGAGGATCTGTATCTGAGTACGAGCGTCAGCATCTTCGCTACCGGTTCGAACTGTTACTTTAACTTTTTCACCCAATTCGTGCGCCGCATCTTTTGCTCCAGATTGCATCTCTATCCAGAATGGATTGTCAGCGGTAGGCAAAACAACAAGAATTTGCTCCTGTTTGCTTGGTGAGAAGAACAACGAACCCGCTATCACAAGGACAATAATTCCCAAGATGATTGTTACTATCCAACTTTGCTTTGATTTCATGCTGACCCCTCTCGATATTGGTCAATACTTATAACCTTTGCCGTTTAGAATCAACAAAGGCTACGATAAGCAACAGCAAACCACCCGCAAGTTTCTGGTGTTCTGGATCAAGGAATGGGACCATTATGCATAAATGACCTAGAGCTGCCCAGACCCCTATACCGAGCGCGACGCCAATTATATCTAAACGGCCACCAGTGATGGTAGTTCCTCCTATTACCGCTGCGGCGATTGCTAACAATTCGAGGCCTTGTCCAGTTGCCGCGGACCAACCGCCACCTTGATAGTCGATCATGTAGAGCATAGTTGATATATATATTAAGATGGAGGCAACAATAAAGGCTCTAAATCGAATTATCCGCACGTCTAGATTTGCAAGTTTCGCTGCATTTCGATCAAACCCAACCGCAAGGTGTCGTAGTGCAGACATGCTGCGGTGTCGCCATAGGGTGCCCAAAATTAGCAGAATTGCTACCCATGGAAGGCTTCTCTTCCAAATGGTAGGTTGGAGATCTTTGGGGAGGGTTTGTACGATTGGAGTTTCTTTAACGCGTTCCGGGTGAAGTTGGGATGCGTCTACTGGGGTATCCTGTTCCACTATTTGCCGTTCAATATGAGAGCCTCTGGCCGATTCATGCAAAGTAACTTGGATCGTAGTTGCAGCTCCGAAAAGCGCTAAGGACATTCCCAATGTCGTTATCAGTGGAGCAAGACCTCTATAGGCAATTGCCCACCCTTGGAAGACGCCAATCGAGATTGCTGCGATGAGAACACAAACAGAAACCAGCCAAATCGGTAGTCCTGAGTTACTTAAACCCAAGGTAAGCATGCCAAGAAAAGCGAACATTCCAGCCGGAGAAAGATCGATGTCGCCACAGGATATGATGATGGCTGCTGCTAAGCCAAGAGGGACAAGTGGAAGAGCCCTCAAAGTAATTGACCATAATGACGACAGAGGGTCACCTGAGCCGCTGACATATCCTGTAATGACAGCAATCACGATGATGGTCAGAAAAAGAAAGCTAGAGCGCATTGCATTTACCTTATGGATCACTGTTTCGGTCCATTAGTTTACCTTGGTTGAGAACAAGGGACGAATAGCGGCCATCTGGAAAGCACTTGCGAAAGAATACATGATCTTGCTCATCGTGAGAGATTAGCAAAACCGTAGTATGTTCTGGTGTATGTTCTCGGAGAACAGAAAAAAGAAGATCACGATTTTTAGGATCAACATTAGTTAGGGGCTCATCGAGAAGAAGAAGCTTATACGACCACAAGACACTACGTAGCAAACGGATCACTGCCTTTCCACCACCGGATAGGGTTTCGAGAGAATCAGAAAATTGTGGGGATGTGCCGTTATTAGATAATTGGCGAAGTATTCGAGAAACATCTTCCCGAAAACTTTTGAGGTGAGAACTCCCTCCCATTTGAGCAGGCGCTCCAAGCAATACATTTTCCCAGATGGATAGTTCCGGAAACATTGGGTCATTCTGATGGCAAACACGGAGGCCGGCAGCTTGCAAGGCTTGGCGTTTCTTCGGTAATGCATAGTCAACCCCGTCGAATCGTATACGGATCGGAGCATCTGGGCTGTCCAGTATGCCTGATAGCAGTTTGACTAATGTCGTTTTCCCGCTCATGTTGCGACCGAACAGGCTGTATGCTCGGCCTCGTAAGAGCTGAAGGCTATCTATGTCTAGAATGAGAGGGCTTCTATTGCCATATCGAAACCTTAGGTTGTTTACCTCCAATATTGTTTTGTCTTCATTGTGTGCGGAGTTAGACATATCGATAAGTTAATTTTAGAACGGGCTGCCGTTAGAGTTTTCGTTGTTTTGCTCAGAACCTTTTAACAATCTCTCCAGGCTTTGGTAGGCAATCTGCTCTGACTGCTGAATGGGGGGCTTTTTGCAATATACTGCTGCTGCCTCTTTGATTACACCCCCATAACCGCGAACAAGCATACATTTGGCTACCCTGACCGCATCGACAAGAATGCCCGCTGAGTTATACGCGTCTGGCGCTTGTAGCATGATTTCAATTTTGACAGGTTGGTCAGCAAAGACGAATCCTTCTAATCTAATGAAAGCTTCTTTTTGATTTCCTAAGAACGGGACATGATCAACTGCGGACACACGAATTTCCACTTCGTCAGCGTTTGGTTGATTCCAGACAATTGGCTCCGTTTTTGAAGATCGCTTTCCTAGTTCGTACCGACCTTGACAAACGAGATTCTCAAAATCTGAGTCGCCGCCCCAGTCCAGCTGGAGTGTCCGTTTAAGTAGGGCGCTTCTCATGGGAAATAGCTCAGCAACTATTTTATGTAGAACGGTCGCACCTATCTGTGATTTGATATCGTCACCTATTATTGGCACACCAAGCACCTCAGCACGTTTACATATCTGAGGATCGTTGGCAACTGGAACGGGAATTCCATTCACAATGGCGATATGTGCTTCTAACGCTGCGTTGATATAGTGATTTGTCGCTTCTTTCGCGCCACTTGGAAGAAGGTTCACCATCACATCAGCACGGCTTTCTATGAGCACCTTACCTATGTCATCGTGACTTGCAATATGTGTCACGCCCAGACGATGACAAACTTCGGAAGTAAGTCCGTCGAGCAAAGGACCCTGACGTACAAGGACACCACAGAGAGGGGGAGGAGAAAAACGAGGTAAGCAGTTTGACGAAGCAAAGATTGCGTCAGAAAGATCAATGCCAATCTTGGATGGATCTACATCAAATGCCGCGACTATTTCAATTTCAGCTAGATCAAAACCAGCTAATACTCGCCTTGCGGCCGAATATTTCTGGTGGCCTTTTGTGGCTTTGTAATAGTTCAGTCCCTGAACAAAAGCGCTAGCACAGTTTCCGACACCTACTAATGCCACACGGACCTTCGCCCCTGCTTCAGCCATAGTTTATTTATCCTTGAACGAATTTACTAAATTATTGGTAATGATTATAAGCTAGTGAGCGTTGCTTTTCCTCAAGCACTTTAAACCTCCGCTTATGGCGGCAAGTATGAGTAAGTGTAGCTCAATTACGTGGATTGATTTGCCTTAAGTGATACGTACCAAATGTGTCGTAAGCTGTAATCTGAATCGTCCCAGGTTTCGTGGAGTAAGTCGCGCTAAAAGCCGCTTAAGATCCAAAAAAGAACGAAGCGCTACACTAAATTGGCAAGACTGGATACGAACACCTGTTTCCATCGGATATCGTCCCAAGTACGCACGGAAAGGACTAAAATTGGTGTTCAACTTTCAGTCTGATTGGCTGCAAAATGGGACTCAGGTCAATGCCGTTCAACTCAATAGTTGGGCAGACCAGAAACCGATTAGGGGGCGGAACGGATGATGGATATTCTGACTTGGACATTTGGTCTCGCTAGTGTTGCTGGTCTTGCGCTTACTCTGCACTTCGGCCGAAAGTCCATCCGGTTGGAACGAGCTATGCAAACGCTGAGTTGGGAGGATGTCGTGGTTGCTGCGGATGACTTGGGTGCCTCGATTTCCAAGACGGGATTCCAGCCCGAGATGTTCCTTGCGACATCAGTGCGCGGTGGCATTATCGCTCACTTTATGTCGAGACATCTGGCACCAACCAGCCCAGTACTCGTTGGCATTGTTGAGTGGAAGGGGGAAGACCTATTTCACGGTGACCTCTCTACGTACGATACTATCGACACGAGCAAGGTGCGGCTTTATATCCCTAAGGCAGTGTATGCAAACTCTGAGCGTCGGGTGCTCGTAGTCGATGACTTCACAATGTCGGGCGACGGTATGGCTGAAACGCGCGCTCGTCTCATAAATCACGGCTTTCGACCTGACGCCGTGAGGACGGCAACGCTGATTGTATCAACGGTGGCTCTCGCAAGGCATCGCGGCCCTGACCACTATTGGAAGAAGGTGGATTCGCTCGATTTCTTCTTCCCCTGGGGTCGGGCAAAATAGAAGCTGCTCAACAGTTGGCTGACCTACGGAAAAAGGAGGGGCTGATTTATTTTTTGCAGAAATTGCCAATAAATCATTGCATAGCGTAGCCACTTAACTAATTTAACTACCTTATTAATAAATGTTGCAAAAGGGATAAATACGGGCATAATGTCCGCATTTATTCCCTGAGATGGAGTGCGGCATGGTAACAGTCCTTCACACGGTCCCCGACCGGGATATGGCAGTTCGTTATCTTTCCGCTGCGCTCAAAACAAACAAACAAGCTGAGATCGCCCGCCACTTGGGCGTTGATGCCAGAACTGTACGTCGCTGGGTGGTCGAGCAGTCAGTGCCTGCGCATTATGCATTCGGACTGCAACGACTCTTGCCTCTAGAGTTGCCATTTGCCGAAGATGCATCATTCACCTTTATTGATCTTTTTGCCGGCATTGGCGGAATCCGCATTGCCTTCGAAGGGCTGGGCGGGCATTGCGTGTTCACCAGCGAATGGGACAGCTACGCGCAGAAAACCTATGCCGATAATTTTCCTGGTGGCCACCAAATCAATGGGGATATTACTCAAGTGGATGCAACGGATATCCCGGATCACGACGTTCTACTGGCCGGGTTCCCGTGCCAGCCTTTTTCGATAGCCGGTGTCTCCAAGAAAAATGCGCTTGGTCGCGCGCATGGCTTCGCATGCGAAACCCAGGGCACTCTGTTCTTCGATGTTGCGCGCATTATCGATGCGAAGAAGCCTCGTGCCTTCCTGCTGGAGAACGTGAAGAACCTGGTTTCGCATGACAAGGGGCGCACCTTCGACGTCATTCGACGGACACTTTCCGAAGAACTGGGTTATCACATTCATTGCCGCGTGATCGACGGTGCACACTTCGTGCCTCAACATCGTGAACGCATTCTGATAGTTGGTTTTCGCGAACCCACAAATTTTGATTTCGATGCCCTGCCATTGCCTGCCAAGGGGAGACGTACCTTAAGCGAGATATTGCACAAGACTGATGGCAGCGAACCTCTATTGCCATGGGATGGGGATCGCTTTTTCCAGCATGCCAAAAATAAGGTTGATCCCAAGTACACGCTAACTGACAACCTGTGGACGTATTTGCAAGGATACGCAGAAAAGCACCGCGCGAAGGGTAATGGCTTCGGTTTCGGACTGGTCACACCCGACAGTGTTACCCGCACCCTGTCTGCGCGATACTACAAGGACGGTTCGGAAATCCTTGTCAAGCAGCGGAAGGGGACTAATCCACGCCGCCTGACACCACGCGAATGTGCGCGTCTGATGGGCTTCCCGGATACGTTCAGGATTCCAGTCTCGGATACGCGAGCGTACAAGCAGTTCGGGAATTCAGTCGTCGTTGATGTCATGTCTCACGTCGCAAAATTGATGCACCCAATGCTGGTTGCTGATAGCCTTGAACCTGAATTACCGTTTCGTTATGCCATAGCCTGATGGTTGATGTTGTAGATAAAGCAACACGCAGCCGGATGATGTCCGGTATCAGATCAAAAAATACAAAGCCGGAAAGGCTCATCAGGTCTGCGCTTCACCGGCGCGGGTTCAGGTTCAGATTGAATCAAGCATCTTTACCAGGGAAACCCGATCTGGTTTTCAGAAAGCATAACGCCGTGATATTTATTCACGGATGCTTCTGGCATGGGCATAATTGCAAACTATTCAAGTGGCCTGCTTCAAACCCGGACTTTTGGCGCAACAAAGTTGAGCGAAATCGTGCCAAGGATGTTGAGGTCCTTGCGGAACTTAAAAAATCGGGATGGCGTGTAATGGTGATTTGGGAATGTGCTCTGAAGGGTAAGGATCAAGTGACCAGACTACCCAATACCATAGACAGAGTTTGCACCTGGTTGTTACGGTCAAACTATTCGTTCAAGGAAATATCCGGGAGCGCGGCCGCATGGAAAAAAATCTCCGGGTAGATAATCTCGACAGCCTCACCCGGATGTTCGCAGACAAGGGCGTTACCCGTCTGTACATGAAGATTCTCGCGAAGAACAATAACAAAAAACAGCAAATCTACTTTGGCACCAGCTTCTCTGTTCTGACTTTGCTGCCTACCCTGGGTATCTTTCCTGAACCAAGCGGCGACAATCCGATCTTCAAGGCCAGGCTCAACTTCTGGTGGATGATGGACGCCGGGGAGCTATACAAAGCACCTGGATCACAACTCATCTTTTACCCGCAGTATCCCGAAGTGCGCTTTTCAGGCTTCCTTGATGGTTGCGATAATGGCCCGTCAGGATTGCTTGATGAGGCAACCTGTGTTGCCGGACGTTTATTGTTTCTGGGTGTGCATCCTGATGGCCGAATCATTGGAGCATTGTTACCGCACACTCATCCCATCCGGCAGGAAATAGAGCAGGCTACACATCTCAATAAAATACGCATCTTCTACGAGATACCCGTTGCAGGTGATAGCCGCAGGGAGCTTCTGGATCGACTGAAGGCTATTCACGAAAAAGGGTGGATTGATTCCAGGCGACTGGATAACAGCGGCAATATACTTCCTTGCAATGCTCCACAGTGCGGTGGATATACCCTTGAGGCAGAGTTCGGGATTTCGCCGAATGGTGATGCGGCACCAGATTTCAAAGGTTGGGAATTAAAGCAATATGCGGTGGACAGGTTTGATCTTGTTAACAGCTCTGTGATCACACTGATGACGCCAGAGCCAACTGGCGGGCATTACAAGACGAAAGGTGTAGAGAGTTTTATTCGCAAGTTTGGTTATCCTGACAAGATGGGACGCGAGGATCGGCTTAACTTTGGCGGTGTCCACAGGGTGGGCGAAAAACATGCAACCACCGGCCTCACACTAACCCTTGTCGGGTTCGACGCCACAGATGGCAAAATACTCACCAAATCTGCAGGCATCTCATTGCTAACGGATGCCGGAGAAGAGGCCGCCACATGGACCTATGCGGACTTGATGAATCACTGGAATCACAAACATGCACGAACGGCTTACATCCCGTCCATGAAGCATACTGATCCTGTTCGTCAGTATAGTTATGGCAACATGGTTCGGCTGGGAGAGGGGGCGGATTTCCTGTTGGTGTTAAAGGCCATGTTTAAGGGCAAGATTTATTATGATCCTGGAATCAAGCTGGAAAATGCATCGAGTGCAAAACCCACCACTAAACGGCGTAGCCAGTTTCGGGTTAAATCTGGAGATTTGTCATCGCTGTATTTGAAAATGGAACAAGTAGACGTGACAATGATATAGATACGTTATGTGTGACAGAAATGACGCGCAGTACGTGATTGCAGCACCTCTGTCACGCAAACAAGCTTGCAAATAGACCATACAAATTATTGTGTCATGGCTCATGCGTACTATGTAGTAGCATTACGGCTCTATAAGGGATGTATTTGTTATTTAATACAAAAAGATTAATTCAAATTTAATACAGATTATCTATGGCAAAGCTTCGCCCTCGCGCAAGAATTATTCGAACTATCGGCGATCAGCTCATCAGCGGCCCTGATGCAGCCCTGATTGAACTTGTGAAAAATGCGTTTGATGCCGATTCACCATATGTGAAAATTAAAATCGTACCGAGAAGCACAAATAGTCCGGAAGGGTTAATAATTGTGCAGGATCGTGGACACGGCATGACGCATGTAGACGTGATAGAACGATGGTTTGAACCCGCCACTGACGAAAAACAAAAACGCCGATTCAGCCCCGGAAATAGATTGATGCTTGGCGCAAAAGGGATTGGCCGCTTTGCGGCTTCACGTCTCGGTACTAAAACTCAAGTTCATTCGGTTGCTTGTTTGGAGGGAACACAATTTGAAGAGGTTAATGTTGATGTTGATTGGAATGACTTTACTTCGGAAAAATATCTTGAAGATATAGATGTGCCTGTTGAGCATCATCTCGTTCTGGATAGCAAGACAAGAACCGGAGTTGAGCTACGAATTTCAGATCTGCGCGATACTTGGACACGCAAGCGTATTGAAAGCTTAGTTAGAGAATTGCGTCGCTTGGCATCACCAAACGAGGCTGGAGATAACTTTGTAATCCACTTGGATATTACCGAATTCACGGTTAAAAATTCCGGGTTTGAGGGCGCTGAAGTGCTTCAATTGCTTAATACTGATATCACGTCCGATGCGCCCGAAATCTCTGATCCAACAATAATTGTTCCTTTCAGGGTGCAAGAGCATGCCGATTACAAATTAGAGGGGAAATTTGATGTTATGGGGGCATTTAGTGGCACATTTGTTAACTGTAAAGGAGACGGCATTCCACAGCAAATAAATGTCCCTGCATTGAAAATTGAACAGGATGAGGTTAGTTGTGGCGCAATAAACCTTTACATCAATGTGTATGACTTAGAAACGGAGTCCGTTACTGATCTTTTCACACGGATGGGCCTAAATTTCGAGAAAATTGGAATCCGGTCAGCGCGCAAGATTCTTAATGAAAATGCTGGCATCGCCATATTCAGAAATGGTTTTAGAATTCGACCATATGGTGAGCCCGAGTTTGATTGGCTAGAGCTTGAAAGAAAGCGTGTCCAGAATCCAAGTAAGAAATTGGGTTTATCTCAAGTCTCAGGTCGAGTAGAAGTTGAAAACGAAGAAAAATCGCTCTTGGTTGAGCGAAGCAGTAGAGAAGGATTAGAGCACAATGGCGCTTTTGATCGACTGAAGCGCCTGATTGAAGGGGTATTAACTTATATTGAAGATAAACGCGTTGCTTTCAGGGAAAAAGCCGGGCTTAGCCGAAAAGCATCTGGCGATGTTGCTCAAGTTAAGGCCTTGGCATCTTTACAGCAAGTTAGCAAGGCCGTTGCAAAGTTGCCAGTCTCATTGCAGGAACCTATTCGGAAAGCGATAGAGAAAGAATCGGCCGCGCTTGCCACTTCACTTGATGAAATCGATGCATTCCAAAAGTTGCTTCAATCGAGATCGGCTCTTGGTTTGGTTGTTGCACAGGTAATACATGAAGGTCGACGCATTCTGAATCCAATGTCAACTGCAGCAAAATCCTTAGTTGATCACAAAGCTTGGTTGCTCGAGCAAAGTAAACGTGGCGAAGTGGCAAGAAAACAATTTTCTGAGCATGCAACAACATTAGGTGATGGGACGAAGAGTTTGAGCCGACTTTTCAAGAGGCTTGACCCTGTCTCTGGCAGGCGGCGCGGCAAACCATCAATCTTTGTTATAAATGATGCGGTGTCGTCTGCACTAGCCTTGTTTGAATCCGCAATAGCAGATGGAAATATTTCGCTGCATATTGATTTGTCGCCTGATGCAAAAGCGTATGGTTACGTTGAGGATTTCCAAGCGGCGCTACTGAATATTATTGAGAATGCGATTTACTGGCTATCTTCGTCAGATCAGGTTTCGCGCAATATCAGTATTTCAAGTGAATTACGAGGAAAGATTTTTAGATTGAATGTAAGCAACGACGGACCCCTATTAGACCCCGGTTTTCTCCCAAGACTTTTTCACGCAGGCTTCAGTCTGAAATCAGATGGAACTGGTCTCGGCTTGGCTATTGCCAGAGAAGCTTGTCGCGCAAGCAAAGGTGATTTGATATTTGCTTCAGACAAACTCGACACCACATTCGTAATTGAATTTCCGATTGCAGATTAATCTTAAGGGAGATTGATTTAATGATAGATTTATTAATTGTTGAGGATGATCCCAAAGAACAAGAAGTTTGGAAGCAGGTTATTGAAATGCACAATGCAAATTTCGAGGAGTATGGTTTCGAAATTTCACCTGAATTTGCGCAAAGCTTAGACGATGCGAATAAATTAATTGCCTCTCGAAATTATGATGCGGCAGTAGTAGATGTCCGATTGAAGCAGGCCGGTGGTCATGTTGGGCCAAACACTGACGGGAATTTAGTCCTCGAGACGATTTTAGAGTCAGAAATGGCTGTCGTTGCATTGTTTACTGGTGAATCAGCGCTAGCTGCTACGCCAGCTGATACGAGAATTAATATTAAAGTTTTTACAAAAGGTGGCGGTGAAAACGAAGGTACGCCGGCCGTTATGAAATGGTTATGCTCTCAAGCGCCAATGATGAAACAAGTGAAGGCAGCGCAGCAAACCATTAAGCGAGAAATGGCAAAAGTCTTTTGCCGTTCAATTTGGCCACGCTGGAGCAACTGGGTTCTGAATCCTGGTGAATCTGAAGACTTCATCCCAACTGCAATTACACGGCACATAACATCGCATATTTATGCAACATTGCTTGCAGATGGGCGGCACGGCGTGCATCCTGAAGAGTGGTATTTTGTTCCTCCTCTTCAGGACAAAATAGGTACAGGTGATTTGATTCGTCTAGATGACGGTACAGTTGAGATTGTTATAACGCCGCGCTGCGACCTACAACGCGATGACAAAAACGAAACAATCCAGTTGGCAATTTGTATGGATGTATCTGAAGAGTGGGGAAAGCGTTGTAAAAAAATTGCGGATGCGAAAGCGGCTCTCCAAAATCATAAACTGCCGGAAAATGATAAGGGAATACGAAAGCTTGAAGAAACTCTAGCAGCAGCAAAGGAAGCTTTGAGGCGTTACACGCAACACTCTAACTGTACGACATTCCATTTTCTGCCTAGGATGAAAATTACTGAGGGTTCAGAAATTGGGCCATTTTATATTCATTTCGACAAAATACGTTCCGTAGCCAGATCTTCAAGTGAGGCAGAGGAACTGCAGAAACCTAAGCGACGTATAGCAACCGTAACATCTGAATTTTTGCCGTCTCTTGTGGAACGGCTGGGCTCTTACTTCAGTCGAATTGGTACTCCTGACTATTCGCATCCAGACTAAATTACTGAGGGAAGTTATTTAGGGCGGAGACTTGGCTATTTTCAAGTGACAATGAATAATTTATGACTTCTTAAAATGTAACCCTTCAACGTATTCGAAAACGCCCACGTCCCGGCTGGTAAAAGAGATCAGTATCTCGGTTATCCATTGCCATATTTATAAAACTCCAATTCGGAGTTACCAAAGGCATGCTCCAATTTACAATCAATAGTTAAACGAATCGATAGGTCAGATTCGATTGATTCGCGAAAAATGTGGCCGATTCGCCCTGAATTTAAATACTCGCAAGCAACATGGTGCTTGGCTATCATTACAATGATTGGGATGCGGCTAGCAGAAAATATTCCATCCATAAATAAAATACACCAACCCGTGTAATTAACCCAGGTTATTTATCCCATAACTATGGCTATCATTCTTCCAGCACTACATTCTAAAAATCTGAGGCTCACGCCGGGTGAGCGACGATTTGGCACTAGCCTGCTGCGCAATCTGGAGGATGACTACCACTGCTGGGTCGATGTGCCAGTGGGGCCCAAGCAGCGCCGGCCCGATTTCATTGTGCTTCATCCCGGCAGAGGAATCCTGGTGCTGGAGGTGAAAGACTGGCAGCTGACTACCATTCAGAAGATGGATAGGCATACTGCCGAAATACATACGGATCGCGGTTTAAAGACAGTGGTCAATCCGATTGAGCAGGCGCGGGCATATGCTGTAGAGATCACGGCGCTGCTGGAGCGTGACCCGCTGCTGGTGCAGCAGGAGCAGGGGCGTTATCACGGGAATTTGTTATTGCCATGGGGCTACGGCGTGGTTCTCAGCCAATATTACGCGCAAGCAGTTTGAGTCGGCAGAACTGGATCAGGCTATTCCCGGTGACAAGGTGATTTGCAAGGATGAAATGACTGAGTCAGTCGATGCCGAGGCGTTTCAAAAGCGCATGTGGGGAATGTTTCACTACAGCTTCGGCGGTGTGCTTTCTCTGGCCCGGATTGATCGGGTGCGCTGGCATCTGTTCCCTGAAATCCGGATTCAACAGGGCAGCTTGTTCGATGCGGCCAGTGACGGGGCAGACCCGCAACAATCCATTGCCAAGGCGCTGCCCGATATTGTCAAAGTCATGGACCTGGAGCAGGAGAAGCTTGCCCGCAATCTGGGTGAGGGGCACCGCATCATTCATGGTGTGGCAGGTTCCGGCAAGACATTGATTCTGGCTTATCGCGCGATGTATCTGGACAAGCTCGGTCTGGCAAAACCTGTTCTGGTGCTCTGCTTCAACAAAACCCTGGCGGCAAAGCTGAAGCTGTTGCTGGCGGAACGAGGTGCGGGAGATCGGGTGCATGTGCGCCATTTTCACGGCTGGTGCAGGGATATGTGCAACCTCTATCAGTTGGATTTGCCCGGCGATGAGAAGCAACCGATCTATGAGCGACAAGTGCTTGCTGTAATTGCAGGTTGTGAAAAAGGCCGCGTTCCGCCCACCCAGTACGCGGCGGTATTGATTGACGAAGGCCATGACTTTCAGCCGGCGTGGTTCAAGCTGCTGGTGCAGATGATCGATCCGGAAACCAATTCGCTTCTGCTGATGTATGACGATGCACAGAACATTTATGGGGGAAGCAAGCGTCAAGTTTTCACCTGGTCCAGCGTTGGTATCAATGCAATAGGGCGCAGCACCATTCTGAAGGTGAATTACCGAAATACCGTTGAAGCGCTCGATTTCGCCTATCGGTTTGCTTCAGCTTATCTGGATCAATCCGGCGGCACTGAGGAAATTCCGCTGGTGCATCCTGAATTCGGCGGCAGAAACGGGGCAAAGCCGGAGGTTCAACGCCTGCCCGGTAATACGCAGGAACTGGATTACCTGGCCGCATGGCTGATAAAACGCGCCGAAGCTGGCGTTCCTTTCCGCCAAATGGCTGTGCTGTGCCGGTTCAATTATCAAGTAGACAAGATGCGTGATGGGCTGATCCGGAAGGGGATAGCAGTGGATATGGATCAATTCGATGACAAGCGTACCAAGGCATTTGATCCCGCAACAGACACCGTTAAGATTTTAACCATGCACTCCAGCAAGGGGCTGGAATTCAACAGTGTTGCAATACCTGACTTGGGCTGTATGCCGTACACGAAAGCGACACCCGAAGAAGAGGCGAAACTGCTCTATGTCGCCATGACACGCTCGACGGAAAGCATGCTGGTTACGTACCACAGCGATAGCCAATTCACGAAACAATGCGAAGTACTTTGTCAGCGGTAAATATCACAATTAAAGGATCGGCTCACTTTGTCTCATTTTCTCTGTTGAATCGTATGGAGAGGCTGCAAGTGGTTTCTTTGTTGTGCCTGTACTAAAACATACTCAGGGAGGTTGTATGCAAGAAGCCACATATCTATCAACTACAAAACTTGCAGAGAAATTTGCCATGCAGCCCAAAGAGCTTTTCGCTCAACTGGCGACGCTCGGGCTGATCAGGCAAAAAGATGGCGCCTGGGAGTTGTCCGAGGAAGGCAGGAAGAAGGGCGGCATTGTCAAAGACAGCAAGCAATACGGCCCGTATATCGCTTGGCCCAGCAACGTAGATCTGAATCTGACCATCAATGAAGCGCTCATTACAGCGACTGCCATTGGCAAGCATTTCGACTTGAGTGCGATCAAAGCCAACTACATTCTTTCCGAGCTTGGCTGGATTAAGAAAGGCCTTAAGGGTTGGGAGCTGACCAATCAGGGCGCAAAACTGGGTGGTGTGCAGGATGAAGACAAGAAATCAGGCATACCCTTTGTGCGCTGGCCGGAAACCATCGTTAACTCAAAAGCTTTGCTGGAGTCGATGGCGCAAATAACCGGCAAGCTCCCGGAAAAGAAAGCGGAAGAAGCCGGGAAGGTCAGTGAGGAAATCGGATTTCGCGAAAAGTTCGAGGCCAAGCACCGCTCTGCCGATGGGCATTTTGTCAGGTCGAAAGCGGAAATGTTGATCGACAACTGGCTGTATATGGCCGAGATCGTTCATGCCTATGAGCGCAAGCTGCCCATTGAGGAGGATGTGTACTCGGATTTTTACATTCCCACGGGCAAGGTCTATCTGGAATATTGGGGATTGGAGAACGATGCCAAGTACCTTGCCAGAAAGAAGCAGAAGATCGAGATTTACAATAAATATGGTTTCAATCTGATCGAGCTTACCGATAAGGAAGTTCAGAACCTTGACGATCACCTGCCCAGATTATTGCTCAAGTATGGCGTGCAGGCTTATTGAATACGCAAAGGTTTTGCAGAGCTGTGTCAGTGGGCATATGAGATATTGGTGGGTAAATCAGAACCAGACATTCGCCCACGAGATAGCGGGTGGCTATCTATGGTCGCCCAAGCGTAAAGCGGATGGTAGCCGTAATCCATTTTATGAGTTCATGCGTGAAGTATCGCCAGGTGACCTGATTCTCTCCTTTTCAGATACATTTATTCCTGCTGTTGGCGTTGCAAAATCCTATTGTTATGAATGGCCGAAGCCTGGTGAGGTTGGGGAGGCTGGGGTTATTGGGAGCAGATAGGTTGGCAGGTTGATGTGTATTTCCGCGCGTTGAATCATAAGATTCGACCCAGTGAACATATGGAGCGGCTTTGTTCAATATTACCGGAGAAGTATTTGCCATTGCGGGGGAATGGAAATGGTGATCAAGGCGTTTGTCTTGGCGAAATATCTTCAGGATTTATGGGGGTGTTGGGGGTGATGTGGATATGACAGTGGATGTGCGAAGTTTCTACCCCCATCCCAGCCTTCCCCCTGCAAGGGGGAAGGGGCTAAAACCGTGCGAGGGGAAGGAGCTGGGGCGCTGAGCCGCAAGCTGACTACCATAAGATGCAAGCCGTAGGGCTTATCGAATGGGAAGAGTACTTGCAGCAGAAACTTCGTGATGACGCCAAGCTTGAAGAAACTGAGAAAGAAGCGATTGTCATGTCTCGGCGTGGACAGGGCAAGTTTAAGCAAAACGTAAGTCTGTTGGAACGTAGATGTCGCATTACACAGGTCGATAGGCCAGAACATCTTCGTGCCAGCCATATCAAACCGTGGCGCGATAGCAGCAATCAGGAGCGGCTTGATGGTGAGAACGGATTTCTGCTTACGCCATCTATTGATCATCTTTTTGATCGTGGGTTTATCTCGTTTGAAGATAGTGGGAGGTTGTTGATATCACCTGTTGCGTATAGGCCGGCATTGGAGCGGATGGGGGTGCCGATAGGGGGAGACTTTAATGTTGGGGGGTTTACGGGGGAGCAGAAGAGGAATTTGGAGTTTCATCGGGGGTTTGTGTTTTTGGAGGCTAGGCGGTAGGTTTTCGGGAAATTGAAGGTTCTACCCCCATCCCAGCCTTCCCCCTGCAAGGGGGAAGGGGCTAAAACCGTTCAAGGGGGAAGGGGCGAAAACCGTTCAAGGGAAGTAGTGCACCAGTTTGATGTTCTGGCTGGCTGCTGTTTGCGCCTTACGATAAACGCGGTATAGATGTGGCGGATGCACCCGTAAGGTGTACGCCGGTGGGTTCCCGGCGGCTGGCCACCCTTCCGCTACGCAAGTGGAGGAACTCTAAACGATCCGTGAAATGCTTCAACTGCAATGCCGATGCATATGCCCGCCCAAACGGGATGAGTAGCCGTTACTTTTCCGCTTCGATGAGTTCGATGTCTTTTTTCAGCAGGTCATTGACCAGTTCCGACAAGTCCATGCCTTTGGCATCTGCCCTGGCGGCGAGGTAGGTCTGCACTTTTTCGTCGAGATACACCGGTAAACGGAAGGCCGCGTCGGGTTGATAAAACTTGCCGCGTACGCCCTTGCTGAAATCGTATCTTTCTTTCATGGCTGTCACCTCTGGCCGCTAACGCGGCGTCTGTTCGTAATCGCGTATTTCTTCGCGCTCGGCTCGGCGTGCCGAAATGATTCGAATGCGCAGTTCCGTTTCGCTCACTTCATCGCTGGTATGTACCACCACCAGCAGGTGACCATCCTCCGCATTGCCCAGCGTAACCCACCGGTCTTCATCGTCGCTGTGTTCGTTGTCGAATATCGTGAGTGCCAGCGGATCACGAAACACCGTGGTTGCCAGTCGGAATGATACTCCATGCTTCTAAAATTGCTGCGCGCCTTGTTCGCGTCCCCATCAAAATCGAAGAAGATTTGCATGATCAGATAATATCGAGGGCATCCTAATTAAACCACTGCAAGGGGGAAGAGGCGAACCTATGCGAAGCTCAGGCCGCTGCTAACTCAGATAAAGGCAGATGGCTTATCGCCAGGTGGCGAATGTCGGCCTTGGTGCTGGCGTGTTGTACGTCAATGCCGACCAGCGCGCCATCGGCTGCATAATCCAGCACCACGCCTTCGACTACTTCGTCGGAGTCTACTGACGGTGTGTCGTTCAGGTGGATGTACAGGGAGTCGGTTGCTGCGTCATAACTTAGTCTCATGGCTTGAATTTCCAGTCAGGAAAAGGTGTAAGGTCACAGTTTGTGACCTTACACCTGATTAACTATTGAGAAGGCTCATGGTCAATCTCATAAGCCTCGATCAAGTCGCCGACGACGGCGACAAGCGAATAAAGCGGGTGGTTCGTGTCGTCGCGGACAATATCGAGAAGGCTGTTCAGCAAAGCTGTCGCCTGCTCGTAGCTGGCCTCGGATTCGATGTGTGAAACGGGCGCAAGTGACTGGAGATTTTGCCAGGCAGGAAGCAGCCGCTGAAAATCAATCACTGTATTCATTTTATCCTCCAATCGTTACGGTCGTACTCTGCATGAGTCATGACCCGGCGAATATACATCCGTTGCTTGTCGTAGTGAATAACCGCCGCGATACGGTAGCGGTTTCCGCCCACGTCGAATATTGTAAAACCATCTACATAGTCAGCCGAACCAAATGTCTCGCGCAATGCGGTAAAAGAACGCGCCGTAATCTGACTCGCCTTTCTGAACCATTCGCTCAGTATGAGCCGGGATTCTGGATGAAGTTGCCAGAACTCCCTCAGCGGTCTTTTTGAAATGATTCGCATATGCTCATTTTACGCGAGTTTTAATTGTCTAACTCCCTTCAAGATGGCTAGCAGTTCAACCAGGTGTTCCATCAGCCGGGGCCGCTCAGGTTAGCGAGCAGCGAGTTCATCTTCGGTTCCGATCAGCCAGACCTTGGGCTGCGCCAGCACGCGCGTCACGAAGGCGTTCTTTTGCTTGATGCGCCTGGCCAATTCCTGCCGGGTATAAATGCTCGGGTTTACCGTGCGTCCCAGCCGCGTCGCGGCCTTTTCCAGCGCGCCGAACAGGTCGGCATAACTCAGGCTATCGCTCACCACCATCAGGTCGATGTCGCTTCCCGCAGTGTCACTGCGCTTGGCTACCGAGCCGAATACGAATGCCGCCGCGATGTCGTCCGCGAACGGCAACAGGGCTTCGCGCAGCGGCTCCGCCAGTCCCACAGTCTTCTGCACGATGCCGCACAGTTCCGCGAAAACCGGCGACTGCGGGTTTGCCTGATAATGTTTCTGGTTGCCCATGCGCGTCACCGTCACCAGCCCGCTTTGCGCCAGCCGCGCCAGTTCGCGTTGCACCGCCCCGGATCCGCCGCCAGCCAGCCCGATCAACTCGGTGGCGAAGAAGCTGCGCTCAGGCTGCCCGAACAGGTACGCCAGCACGCGCTGCTGCGTGTTGGAAAACAGCGCCGCAGCGAGACTGGTGCACGGCACGGCGGAAGTGGATTTTGCTTTCATACCCATATTGGGCATCTTGCTACCCATTTTGGGTATGTTCAAGGATTTTTACTCCATCCTCACTCTGGTTCTCTCCCTGTGGGAAAGAGAAGCGAGGAGGGAGGCTTTCATTATCCAAGTTGATTATTTGTCCTCAAACCTGCTCCTGTGTCTCGCGTTCCAGGATTTCGCTGATGTATTTGTTGAGGCTGATGCCCTGCTTGGCAGCGGCGAGAGCGATGCGCTGGTGCAGGGTGCGTCCGATGCGCACGTTGAAGCTGCCCTTGAAAGGTTGTTCCGGTTCGAGACCTTCTGCTTCACAGGCCGCTAGGTAGTCGTCCACGGCTTCTTCGAAAGCGCTGCGCAGGCCTTTGACGTTCGTTCCTTCGTAGGTGACCAGCGAGCGGATGTAGAGCAACTTGCCGTGGAATACCTGGTCCTGCTCGCTGTATTCGACAGATCCGAAGTAACCTTTGTGCCGCAATAAATCGCTCATATCAACCCCTCGTTATGCAAAACTTCCAGTACCGCATCCACCGCGTATCCCTTCAGGATGGGAGAAGGGTGGGGCTTGTGCAACCGGATCACATGATGGTCTGGATGCACGAAACGCACAGCCGATCCGCTGGTTTTCCCGGAATTGCTGGTGCGGTATCCAAATCCCTTGAGCAAGGCCTCCAGTTCCTGGAACGTAAAATCCTTTGGCCGGGGTTTCAGACGCTCAATGAGCTTCTGGTGTTTGGACATACGATGATTTTCTCATGGTAAAAAACCTTGTGCAACTATATTTAGTTGCACATTTTGGCGGTGGTGGGACAGGGGAGGATCTACGCCCATTTCAGTTGCTCCTCGCTTCATTTTTTACTCCCTCCCCCTTGCAGGGGGAGGGTCGGGGAGGGGGTAGAGATTTGGCAAAGCAACCGTCCTACCCCCATCCCAACCTTCCCCCTTAAAGGGGGAAGGGGCTAAAACCGTTGGGTAGATCGAGCCGGGCTTGTTTATTTCACCCCATTCATAACCCGGATGACACTATCAGCCTGGCTAATTACAGGGCACCCTGATTTTTGTTGAAATATGCCGAGAGACATTGCTGATTGGAAATCTTTAAGGTCGCAATTTGCGACCTTAAATGGCTGGGCAATGTAAAAATATTTAGAGATGCCGGCACAATGACCACACCTTCTCTGCTACCACTGGAAACAATTACGAGCCGCATCCTGTTGTTGCGCGGGCAAAAAATATTGCTGGATGCCGACCTGGCTGCGCTTTATGGGGTGGAAACGCGACGCCTTAACGAGCAAGTGCGGCGCAACAGCGACCGATTCCCTGAGGATTTCATTTTTCGGCTGACGATTGAGGAGACAGAATCTCAGAACCGGTCGCAATTTGCGACAGGTTCGCAGAAACACCGCGATCCACGCTTTACTCCCTTCGCCTTTACGGAGCATGGCGCCATTATGGCAGCGACCATACTCAAATCGCCGCGCGCGGTGGAAATGTCCGTCTATGTGGTGCGCGCCTTCGTGCGTTTGCGCGAGGTATTGGCTTCCAACAAGGAACTGGCGAAGCGACTGGATGATCTGGAGCAGGCAACGGAAGCCCTTTCCTTGCAGCATGATGCCTTTGCCCGAAACGCGCGCGCCCAACTCAAGCAGGTATTCGATGCCATACGGGAATTGATGACCCCGCCGGAGGCGCAGAAAAAACGGCGTATCGGATTTATAAGCGGGGAAGATAAATAGAAAATCCTTCTGGCTTTGCCGGACGTTATTACCTTGCATAGATATGTGTAATCGGGCTTCGTTTTGAAAACTCCATCTGGCTCCCTCCCCCTTGCAGGGGGAAGGGGCGACCACCCGAGTGCCTTTGGCCCGCTATGCAGCTTTGAGTTGCCGGATGTGCGTGTAGTCGCCTTGCTGTTCCAGTGTCCATACGTCCACAGCCTGTTGCATCCGCAGCCACAGACCAGCACCATTGCCCAAAAGCTTGCCTAAACGGATGGCCATGTCTGGAGTGATCGGACGGCGTTCGTGCAGTATCTCGGACACGGTGCGGCGCGATACTTCCAGCCGGTCGGCAAACTCGGCTTGCGTGATTCCCAATTCAGGCAACACCACTTCGCGCAACAATGCGCCGGGGTGAGTGGGTGCGCGATTTTTGTTTCGTAAGGTATCCATCAGTGATAATCCTCCAGGTCCAGAATATAAGCATCGCCATTATCAAACTCGAACGTGATGCGCCAATTTGCCGATACTCTCATGCTCCACAGGTTGCGCCTTTCGCCTTTTAACCGGTGCAGGCGCAAGCCGGGCAAGTCCAGTTCCTTTACCTGTTCCGCCGCATCGATCGCATCAAGTATCAGGGTTATGCGCGGCGCATGATCCGCCTGTACGCCGCTGGCACTGCCTTTGATAAACAGCCGCTCAAGCCCTTTGTGTTCAATCTTTTGATCATGGTGCATTGTAGCCTTGCAAGTTCCATGGTCAAGCAGTGCGTGGCCATGAGAAATAACCCGTGACGTTGCAGGTTATGGTTGTTTGGAGTTGCAGTGGAAGGCATGCAAGTGGGAACGCAATTTGGTGTGCAAAGTCTCTACCCCCATCCCAGTTGCCCCCTCGCTTCGCTCTCCCCCTCTGCAAGGGGGAAGGCGCGAAACCATCTACGCAGTTTTGTTTCGCTGCCTGCCTATATGTCTCTCGCCGCGCTGCCTGGCCAGTTCGACCTGTTTTTGCCGCTCCAGGGAGGCGGCGCGTTTTTCGGGGGTGAGGCTGTCGTAGCAGTTCGGGCAGGAGACGCCGGCTTCGTATTTGGGCGAGGCTTTTTCTTCTGCGGTGATCGGGCGCGAGCAGCCGTAGCATAGTTCATAGTGTCCGGGCGCGAGGCCTTGGCCGACCGCGACGCGCTGGTCGAACACGAAGCATTCGCCTTGCCAAAGGCTCTGTTCCTCCGGACGTCTTCCAGGTATTTCAGGATGCCGCCCTTCAGGTGATAGACCTCGTCGAACCCTGTTGCAGCATGTAGGCCGAGGCTTTTTCGCAGCGGATGCCGCCGGTGCAGAACATCGCGACCTGCGGCTGCTTGTCCGGGTCGAAATGGCTTTTGACGTAGTCGGGAAATTCGCGGAAGGTGGTGTTGCGGATCGATCGCGCCTTCGAAGGTGCCGATCGCCACTTCGTAATCGTTGCGCGTGTCGATCAGCAGCACTTCCGGGTCGCTGATCAGCGCGTTCCAGTCTTGCGGATCGACGTAGTGGCCGGCCGTTCGTTCGGGTCGACGCCCGGCACGCCCAGGGTCACGATCTCTTTTTTCAGTTTGACCTTGGTGCGATAGAACGGCGGCTGGTCGCGGTACGGATTCCTTGTGGTCGATGTCGACCATGCGCGGGTCGTTCCTCAGCCAGGCCATCAAGCCGTCGATGCCTTCGCGCGTACCGGAGACCGTGCCGTTGATGCCTTCTTCGGCGATCAGCAGCGTGCCTTTGATGCCCTGTCGCATTGCCTGGCCAGCAGGGGTTCGCGCAGGGCGACGTAATCGGAAAGGGTGACGAATTTGTACATCGCCGCGACGGTTAAGGGGTTCATCTTTGGCATTTTACTGTGGAGCGTGGGTGTTGGATTGATCTTGTTGGTGTTGTATGTGTGGGGAGACAGCCATCTCAACGCTCCCTCCCCCTTGCAGGGGGAGGGAGCAAAAAACCAGCCGCTTGGTTTTAGCTCTGTGCTCGAATCCTGTTGATTTTGAGTCAGGCAGTTCAAGTACCCGTAAGGTGCAAAGGTTATATAACCCATTAGAGTTATGGTTATCACCCCTTAAGGGGTATCGCTCCGAAATGCCTGATGGTCTAGCATTCCTCCCACAGTCGGTACAACTTTTTCTACAAGGAAATTTCAGAATGGCGCTGGTCAGGCCGCATGGTGGAGGCGAACTCAATCCTTTGTTGCTGGAAGGCGAGGCGCTTGCTGCGGAGAGGGGACAGGCGTTGGGGTTGCCGCGTGTCAGGGTGAGTTCGCGCGAGAAGGGCGACCTGATCATGCTGGGCATCGGCGGCTTCACGCCGCTGAATGGCTTCATGAGCCAGGCTGACTGGAAGGGCGTGTGCGCCGGCATGGCCATGGTCAACGGTTTGTTCTGGCCGATCCCGATCACGCTTTCCACTGACCGCGCGACTGCGGCTGCGATCAAAACCGGTGGCGACATCGCGCTGATCGATCCGGAAGACGACAGCGTGTTGGCGACGATGACGGTCACCGAGAAATATTCGATCGACAAGGCGCATGAATGCGCGACGGTGTTCGGCACCACCGATATCGAACATCCCGGCGTCAAGATGGTGATGGAGCAGGGCGATGTCAATCTGGCCGGCCCGGTCAAGGTTTTATCGCAAGGCGGATTCCCGCAAAAATACGGTTCGCTGTTCATGTCGCCGCGCGAGACGCGCGAGTTATTCGAGGCGATGGGCTGGAGCAAGGTCGCCGCGTTCCAGACGCGCAATCCGATGCATCGTTCGCATGAATACCTGGCCAAGGTGGCGATCGAAGTGTGCGACGGCGTGCTGATCCATTCCCTGCTGGGCAACCTGAAGCCCGGCGATATTCCTGCCGACGTGCGCACTGCGGCGATCGCCGCGCTGACCGAGAATTATTTCGTCAAGAAGACCATCGTGCAGGCCGGTTATCCGCTGGACATGCGCTATGCGGGGCCGCGCGAGGCGTTGCTGCATGCGTTGTTCCGCCAGAACTACGGCTGCTCGCACCTGATCGTCGGGCGCGATCATGCGGGCGTGGGCAATTACTACGGGCCGTTCGATGCGCACCACATATTCGACAAGATCCCCAAGGGCGCGCTGGAGACCCAGGCGCTGAAGATCGACTGGACGTTCTGGTGCTACAAGTGCGGCGGCATGGCTTCGGCGCGCACCTGTCCGCATGAAGAGGCAGCATCGGCTGCTGCTGTCGGGGACCAAGCTGCGCAAGATGCTGTCGGAAGGCAGCGAAGTGCCGGCCGAATTCAGCCGGCCGGAAGTGCTGGAGATACTGCGCGCTTATTACGGCAGCATCGCCGAGGGCGACAAGGTCGAAGTGAAATTGGTCGGGCATTCGGGGCGTTGAAGGGTTTCTCCTTCCCCCGTGCAGGGAAAATGGTGCGGAGATTCACTCCTTCCCCCTGGTAGGGGGAAGGATGGGATGGGGGTTGGGAGATTGGTAATGCGAGCGTCCTACCCCCACCCTAACCCTCCCCCTTAAAGGGGGAGGGGACGGTCAGATGGGGAGGAGACAGTCAGACTGGGAGGGACGGTCAGAGGGGGACTGGTCAAAGTTGAAGTGAAGTTGGTGGGGCACTCGGCGAAGTGAGGATGGTTGATTCCTTCCCCGTGCAGGGAGAGTAGAGTGAAGAATTTTTGTGGGGTGTGACTTTTTCCATATTCGATGGCAACCGATTCAATGATGACTTTTCGTATTATTTTGAGGAGAACCTGATGTTCACAAGCAACCCCTTTGCCGAACTTTCGGCATCAATTCCAACCATCTACATGCAGGGGTATATCGTCTTGATGGTCCTGCTGGTCATGGCGGGACGATACTCGACATGATGCACAAGAAAAGCGCGCAGTACTTTTTCGAGAATGCGGAAAAAGCGCAGAAGAGCGCAAAACGGTCAGTGAGTGGTGGAGAAAAGGCCGCGATCGCCGTCAGTGCTGGCGAAGGAAGTGCTGACCTCCGGCGAATTCAGCAATCCACGTCGCATGCTTTCCCATCTGTTGACCATGTAGGGAACCATCATCTTTCCTGGTGATGACCGCGATTATGGTCTACGGCTTCCGACGCTGGCCCGTCCACCCTGGCATCCTGCCGCAGCTCTGGCACATCGGTGCGCTGATGCTGGCCGTTGGTGGATACTGGTTCTGGTTCGGCTATCCGCGTCGATGTGGCTGCGGAAGGCCTTCCATGGTACCGCGTTCGAGCGCGCCGATCTGTTCATTCTTTCTCTGCTGGCAACCTCGACTTTCGCGTTGATCTGGTCGTTTACCGGCGGCGGATTGTCGCTGTTCTTTGTCTTGTTCATTTTCGCAGCACGGTGCTGTTTGGCGGCGTGCCGTGGTCGAAGTTTGCGCACATGTTCTTCAAGCCCGCTGCGGCTTATCAGAAAAAGCATCACCGTGGCCGAAGGTTCCCGGGAGAATCTGCCTGCCTGACTATGATCTGACGGATCCTGCGGTTCAGCGCAAGTTTCCGGATATTCCGAAATACATGGGCAAGAACCCGCCAAACATGGGGCTTTGTATCAGGCTGAAAGAGCGAACCATTACTAAGCTGAATTAACCGATTCATAGAGAAATAGAGGATGTTATGCCTACCTTTGTATATATGACTCGTTGTGATGGTTGTGGTCAATGCGTGGATATCTGCCCGTCAGACATCATGCACATCGACAAGAAGCTGCGTCGTGCTTACAACATCGAGCCCAACATGTGCTGGGAATGCTATTCCTGCGTGAAGGCTTGTCCCCAAAACGCCATTGACGTGCGCGGTTATGCCGATTTTGCTCCGCTGGGTCACTAGGTGCGTGTGATACGTGATGAGGAAAAAGGCACATTTCCTGGCGCATCAAGTTCCGCAACGGTAAGAAGGACATGGACCTGGTGGCGCCCATCACCACCAAGCCTTGGGGCTCGGCGACACCGAAGCTCGCCGATCGTGCATGCTCCAAACAAAGAGATGCGCGACAGTGAACTGTTATTCAACGAGCCTAAATACATCCGCATGGATGAAGGTGGTTTACATACTCTGAAATCAAATGGCCTGGAAACTAAAAGAAGGGGTGCACTACTGATGGGCTACAAGACAATTATCGAAGACGATATCGACATCTTGGTCGTTGGTGCTGGTCTGGGCGGTACGGGTGCAGCATTCGAAGCAAGATATTGGGGCAAGGACAAGAAGATCGTCATCGCCGAAAAGGCCAACATCATGCGTTCCGGTGCCGTAGCGCAGGGCTTGTACGCGATCAACTGCTACATGGGTACTCGCTTCGGCGAGAACAATCCCGAAGATCACGTGCGTTATGCCCGTATCGACCTGATGGGCATGGTGCGTGAAGATCTGGCTTTTGACATGGCGCGTCACGTTGACTCCACTGTGCATCAACTTCGAAGAGTGGGGCCTTCCCATCATGCGCAACGAGAAGAAGGGTTCGTATCTGCGCGAAGGCCGTTGGCAGATCATGATTCACGGCGAATCGTACAAGCCGATCGTTGCCGAAGCCGCCAAGAAATCAGCGGACAAGGTTTTCAACCGCATCTGCGTGACCCACCTGCTGATGGATGAAGCCAAAGAGAACCGTGTTGCCGGTGCCGTGGGCTTCAACGTGCGCACGGGTAACTACCACGTCTTCAAGTCCAAGACCGTGATCTGCGGTGCCGGTGGCGCATCCAACATCTTCAAGCCGCGTTCCGTGGGTGAAGGTGCGGGTCGTGTCTGGTACGCGCCCTGGTCATCGGGTTCTGCATATGGTCTGTTGATCGAAGCAGGCGCGAAGATGACGCAAATGGAGAACCGTATCGTTCTGGCTCGATTCAAGGATGGTTACGGTCCGGTAGGCGCCTACTTCCTGCACCTCAAGACCTACACTCAGAATGCCTACGGCGAAGAGTACGAGTCCAAGTGGTTCCCGGAACTGCAGAAAATGGTCGGCAAGGAATATCTGGATCCGGAGGCTTCGCACAGAACCCATCGCCCGATTCCGACCTGTCTGCGCAACCACGCGATCATCCACGAGGTCAATGCCGGTCGTGGCCCGATTCACATGGTCACCATGGAAGCATTCCAGGATCCGCATCTTGAAGAGATCGGTTGGCACAACTTCCTGGGTATGACCGTTGGTCAGGCGGTGCTTTGGGCTGCCACGGACGTCGATCCGAAGTACGAAAACCCCGAACTGACCACCTCCGAGCCGTACGTCATGGGTTCACACGCAACTGGTTGTGGCGCCTGGTGTTCAGGTCCGGAAGATGTGTCTCCGCCGGAATATTACTGGGGCTACAACCGCATGACGACCGTGGAAGGCCTGTTCGGTGCCGGTGATGCGGTAGGTGGTACACCTCACGCCTTCTCATCAGGTTCTTTCACAGAAGGTCGTCTGGCTGCCAAGGCTGCCTGTAAGTATATTGATGATGGCAAGGCACAAGGTATCCGTGTTTCGGAGGCGCAGATCAATCGGCGCAGGGAAGAGATCTACAAGCCTCTGGAGACTTATCGGGTCTATCAGCAACGAAATCGTTGCCGGTTCCGTCAATCCAAACTTCATCAATCCGAGACAGGGGCTGGATCGTCTCCAGAAGCTGATGGATGAGTACTGCGGTGGGTTTGGTGTGAACTACATGACCAACGACAAGCTTCTGAATATCGGTCTCAAGAAGATGGCATTCTGGGCGAGGATCTGGAAAAGGTCGCCGCTTCGGACATACATGAGCTATTTCGTGCATGGGAGTTGAAGCACCGTTACCTCACCTCCGAGAGCCGTGTTCCATCATACCTTGTTCCGTAAGGAAACCCGCTGGCCCGGTTACTACTACCGTGGTGATGCCATGAAGCTGGACGACGAGAACTGGCACGTACTGACCGTTTCTCGCCGTGATCCCAAGACGGGCGAGTACACGATGGAAAAAGCGCCGCTGTACCATTTGGTGGGTGATGTAGAGAAAGCGCCGCCGGAAGCGCACTAGGCAAACAGGGATAATGACGTTGCTGATCAGGAAATATGTCCGCCATCATCCAGACGTTATTAACACGAGGTTAAATGACCGACACCTATCACACTGCAGACGTGCATTTCCTGACCAGACCTGTCGTGCCGGAGATGGGCGACGGAAACAGGAAGATAAGGTTCCGGTGCCGCAAGGAAATTGACTGCTGGAATGCCTGTTGCAGCAATATAGATATCTCGCTCACGCCGTACGACATCCTGCGCCTGAAGCAGCACCTGGATATGTCGTCCGGCGAATTCCTGCAGCAATACACCGTGCCCTGCGAGCTGGATCAGGGCGGCATCGCGGGCGTCAAACTGCGTCCGGTGGAGAACGGCACGGCCTGCCGCTTCATGACGCCGGAAGGATGCAGCGTATACGAAGACCGGCCGACAGCCTGCCGCTATTACCCGGTGGCGTTGCTGTCGATGCGGCAGGACGAATACATCGACAGCCGCTCCTATGCATTGGTGAAAGAGGCGCATTGCCTGGGCCACAACGAGCCGCGCGAACTGACCATAGACGAATATCGCCATGAACAGGGGGTGGAGGAATACGACGAACTGGCGCGCGGCTGGCGCCAGCTGATCCTGAAGAAGAAATCCTCCGGCCCCAGCATCGGCAAGCCGTCCAAATCCAGCCTGCAGCTGTTCTTCATGGTCTGCTATGACCTCGACCGCTTCCGCGATTTCGTGGTCAGCGATGGCTTCAATGAGCTATACGACCTGAACACCGAAGAGACCATCGAGATACTGGGGGACGATACCAGGCTGATGCTGTTCGGTTTTCGCTTCCTCAAGCAGGTATTGTTCGGCGAAAACACCATCGCGCTCAAACACGATGCCGCCACCCGGCGACTCGAACGCTATCGGGAGAAGATGCAGAGCATGGAACAGGAAGCGGTGGAGAGGCGTCTTGCGGAACAGGACGAAATGTACAAGGCGGAGGAATGAGCGTCATCCGGTGCATGGTTGTTCCGGATTTTAGGCGACCGGTAAAGTATTCAAAACAAGCCATGCGACACTGTCCCTTCCCCCTTGCAGGGGGAAGGTCAGGATGGGGGTAGAACGGTAGCGGAAATGCAAAGCTTCTACCCTCCCCAATCCTCCACCTGCCGGGGGGACCAACATTTCCAAAAGAAATTGGGCTTGAAAACTGACCGCTGCATAGGTCAAACTTTTTGAGTCCCCCGGCATAGCCGGTGGTTTACCCAATTTAACTATGAAACGCTGCAGTAAGATATTTTATGAACATCATTGAAAAAACAGATGAAGAGATCCTGGCGTTGGCCAACCCGATGTGGGCCGATCTGATCAAGTACTCCAATGAAGGAAACTACGGTGCTTTCACGCGTAATTTTTCGAGCTCTTTTATTGCGGGTGCGAATGAGGTTGAAATGGGCAAGCAGTTTGCGAGAAGCGACCTTGCGAAAAACCTGTCAGATGATTATTCGTATCTCGGCATGATACGCCGCGGAGAATATGTCACCGTTTTATACAAAGTGATCAACAAGAAGAATAAAGGTGAATGGCTGGGCAGGCTGGTGCTGGGTTATGAAAGGGAGAAGGTGAAGATCTTTGGCGCCACCCTGTTCTAGTTGAAAAACTACTGCGGTGACCATCTGCGGCGTTGCACGGTGCTCGGAATCCTCATGTACTACCTGTACATTCCGGTTCCTGTGCGCCGTGCGCCTTGCATCTGGCCATCCTCGCTACGTTTTTCACCAGCCTGGTAGAACGCAATTTATAGATAATATTAAACATGTCAGATATGATTGCAGACGAAAAATTCGTTGAGCTGAATTACAAGGTCGTCGATAACAAAACCGGTGACGTACTGGTTACGGTGGATTATCCGCTGGGCTATGTTCATGGCGTGAATGATGTCATGTCCGAAGAAGTGACCAAGGAACTGTATGGCAAGAAAGTCGGCGATATCATCGAAGTGTCGATAGACACGACAAAGTTATACGGCGAGAGGGATGAATCACTGGTATTTACCGATCGTATAGAAAATGTCCCGGAAGAATATCGGGAAATCGGAATGTCCATCACCATGGAAAATGAAAAGGGTGAACCCAGGAACTTTATCGTTACCCGGTTCGATGACAAGACATTGACTGTCGACGGCAATAATCCCCTATGCGGCAGGGAAGTCACTTTCATGCTGGAAGTGTTGTCGATACGTGATGCGACCGAGGAAGAGATCGAGCTTGGCGGAGCGGTCGGCGCCGATCCCGGCATCAATGAGATACTCGGCCGGGCAAAATGAAGTTCTCTGATACTTACATGATCTACCCTGGCAACAGGGCCCTGGAACGCGCTTTGGCCAATTCCATGGGCAGGCTGGGCGATGAGTGGATCGAGGCGGCTACGCCGGACACCAAGGTAACCGTCGCTGACAATTTTCTTTACACGCGCGGGAATTTTGAACAGCACCGTTTCAGTTCCAAATTCTTGAGCATTTGCGTGAGGCACTCGAGGGCTCGCTGACAGACCGAATATCGCGACCAGGAGCCGTTGGCCTGGGCCGGGACACAAAATGATCTCGGAAACATTCTGGCTGCACTGGGACAGCAGCGCAGGGATGCTGAATTGTTCGAACAGTCCATTCAGTGTTTCAGCCATGCACTGGAGGAGTTCAGGCAGGAAGACTCGCCTATGGAATGGGCCGCTGCGCAATATAACCTGGGCACGGCCAACCAGGCGCTGGGCCGGCTGCTTGATGCTGCAAAGCCGTTCAAAGATCGCTGTAGATGCTTATACCAATGCTTTGCTGGTATGGACGCGAGATGAGTCTCCCGGAAGACTGGATGTTCACGATGCATCAGCTTGGGGATACTTTCCACGCGTACGGAAAACTGCTTAAAGGTAACCGTCAATTTCAAAAGTCCGTTGTTGCCTACAAGAATGCGCTTGCCGTACTCGATGCGGATAATTATGCATTGGAGTTGACCGCTACACATAACAACCGTGCTGCCGTATTGCATCATCTCGGCGAGTCGGAAGAAAATCCCGAACGCCTGGAGGAAGCCATCAAATCCTATGAAAAGGCGATAACAGTCAGCATGGAGCAGCAACTTCCTATTCACCTGGCGGTATTGTGCAGGGTGAACAAGGCGACAGCACAGAATGTACTGGCAGAATTAACAAACGATACCGGGCTTGCAGAAGAGGTGGCCGATGAGTTTGAAGTAATCATCGAATGTTTTTCGCATGCGCTTCAGCCACTCTGTTTAAGGCATTGCGAGGAACAAATGGATAAGGCAAGATCGCTGGCGCTTGCGACTAGTGCCAGCCGCTGAAAGGAGGTCGAAGTTTGTCGACTGTGGAAAAAACAGGAAAAAAGCGGGATCCGAACAACCCATGCCTGTTCTGCAAGGATCCGCGTGGCGTATCACTGGAGCATGAACTTGCCTACAGTGCGCGTGATACCTACGCGGTGAGCCCGGGCCATACCCTGGTCATCCCGCGTCGCCATGTCGCCAGCTTTTTCGACCTGACGCCCGAAGAGGTCAATGCCTGCATGGGACTGATCACCGAGGAGCGCATGCGACTGGACAAGGAATTCAAGCCTGATGGTTACAATATCGGCGTTAACGTAGGAGCGGCGGCCGGGCAGAGTATATTCCATGTCCATATTCACCTCATTCCGCGTTACCAGGGAGATGTCGAGAATCCCCAGGGGGGCGTGCGCCATGTGATCCCAAAGAAGGGACATTACACGCGCTAGATAGTATGATTCAGTCAGTTAAGTGGGAGGGGCTGGCAACCCTGTTGAAATTCCTCCCGTTCTCAACCAGCAAGGAGATATGATCATGAGTGATGACAAGAAGCCTTTTATCCGTCCCAAGGTTCCGGATGGCCACGCATTCCACGTGACAACCCGTCAGAAAGAGATTATGCCGGGGCAGTTTTTTGTAGGCTATGAAACGACATGGGAGCCGCACCAGAAAGAAGTGCCATACACCACTCCCAAGAAGCCCTGACCAATCAGTTATAAAGTACCTGGAAGGCCGCGCGGTTACTAAATCTGGATTTGGGTAGTGACAAGCACGCTTTTATAGCGTGCTTTTTCATATCAGAGTCAAAAGCTTAGATACGCTCAGAAAACTGGTAATCCACATCAATAAAAGCGCCAATATCAGCCAGAAAACGAATCGTTCTGGCGCCGAACCCACATCGGGACCGATTTCACTTTTTTCAACCGACAACACCAGGACTACGCCGATTCTGGGCGATAAGTTGTGGCTTTTGATCACTTGCAGGATTTTTTCCTTGGCCGGTTCTATTTTTTTGATGATGATATCCGTCATTTTATAAACGTCAATATCGTCCGTCATCGTTTCCGTTGATAACTCCCATGAACTGATCACAGGTTTATCCAGGGGACTGCGCGCGCCGGATGCATCAACCGAGGTAGGTTCGATGCCAAGCAGACGCGTGATGTCATCAGGATCGAAATGATAACCACTGAGTGTGAAGTAGGCGCGTGCTTTGTTCGAAGCCAAGTTATTACCCTGATCAATTGATTGGAAACAGGACGAGAAGTACGAAGCTCTGGACGATTGACCGATTATTCCATCAACATCAATGTTGTAGTGCAGGCGGGGCTTGAGCCGAATTTTATCGGTTAAAGCAACGCCTACTCGACATTCTTGGCGCAACGGAATCCCAGATCGTTCAGCATCATCTGCGGCGGCAGATGCATGCGGCGCGCGGCACGGAATACCACGCTGATCGAATCGTAATGTCCGGAACTGGCCATGCCGCCGCGGATGACGCTCTGCACATTCCCGTAATTCTTGATGTTCTTGTCTGCCGGTGCGCCGGTAAGGGTTGTACCAGTCGCTGACCCATTCGGCGACGTTGGAGGCCATGTCGTAGGCGCCATAGACGGACTTGTCTTCCGGGATAGGAGCCTACTTGCGAGTAAGGCGTATCCGGGTCTTCGGACATGGAGTTGACCTTCTTCGGATCCCATTTGTTGCCCCAGGGATATTCATTGCCATCCGGTCCGCGCGCGGCTTTTTCCCATTCGGCTTCGCTGGGCAGACGCTTGCCGGCCCAAGTGCAATAATCATTGGCGTCATCCCAGCTGACGTCGATCACCGGATACTTGTCGCGCACGGCCTGGACCTTGGCCATCTCTGCCATCAAGTCCTCGCGGCTCATATTGGGGACGTCCATGTCCAGTCTGAAACGGTCTGTCGCCATCCTGCGTATTTCATTCAACGGCATGGCTGCAATGAATGCGTTGCTGAAATTGTATCCATTGCGCACCCAGATATCCGGGACGCGATGCTGGGTGGCGATGGCAAAGTCGCGATACTGCGCGTTGGTGACTTCGTACTTGTCGATCAGGAAGGCCGGCAGTGTCACCTTGTGCGCAGGCCGTTCATTGACATACAGCCGCTCATTGAACCCGTATGGATTGAGCGCATTGGCATCTTTCCACATGCTGACGTTATCTTCATGGTTGCTTCCCATGGTGAATTCACCCGCCGGGACCAATACCATTCCAGAATTGAACTCGTCATCGACCTGGGCAGAAGCATGGGAGATCGCGCCGCCGATCAGCGAAAGGCAAAACAGACTGCTGACAACAAATTTAACTCGCATCTTTGGCGCACCTGAATCCGAAGCTGGCATTCTTGACATTCTGTTTGAAATAACTGCGATTGAACACGGGTGCGGAGACCCCGCATTGGTAGAACGAGCAATCCCACCAGGAACCACCCTTCAGCACCTTGTATTGCTCGCCATAGTTCTCGCTTGCCCAGGTGTTGCCCGGGTATTGCGTGTACCAGGAGTCGGTCCATTCCCATACGTTGCCGGCCATGTCATAGATGCCGTATGGACTCTTGCCGCCTCGAACGAGCCGGCCGGTGTCGTGTCGCCTTTCACCTTGAGCGATTCCCAGCGCACCGGATTGTTGACCTTGTTCACGTCGAAATCGTCGCCCCAGGGGTAGTCGCGGTCGTCCTTGTCGCCGCGCGCCGCTTTTTCCCATTCGACGTCTGGTCGGCAGCCGTTTGCCCGCCCACTGGCAATAATCGTGCGCATCGAACCAGCTGACAAAGGTCACCGGATGATCGATCTTGCCCTCCGGATAGGTGCGGTTGCGGAAATGCGAGGGCGATTTGCCGGTTGGTGGCGTCGATGAACTGTTTGTACTGGAGATTGGTCGACTTCGTACTTGTCTATCCAGAACGCCTTGGTTTCGGCCGTGTATTGGGGGCCTTCATCCGGCAGGCGGTTGTTCGAGCCGCGTGTGTACGGACCCGCCGGGATCAATACCATCGGGTTCGGATCCTTGCCGATGCTGGGTTTCATCGTAATACATCGGTCCGCTCATGCCGGCGGTCATGTCTACCGGGGGCGGCGACCTGAAGCTTGTCGGCGTAGGGGTCGGCAAAATGTTTGTCCGCCACCCGGACGATGGGGCTGCTTTCGCCGGAGGTGTGGCATTCTTCGCAATCGTTCGCCATGACGAGTTCAACAGCGTGCTGATTGCGCGAGCTTCGCGTGGCAGGAGGCGCAGCTTTCGGTTCGCCTGGATGGCGTGCTGATAGGGGATATTGCCGGTGATGTCGCCGGCCAGGGCGCGTTCCACTGAAAGCGATTGCGGAAAAAATCAGGAATTTGGAGGGGATATCGAATGCATTGATTGGGCCATGGCTAGTATTGAGGAAAAGGCGATTTTCCCATGAGATGGACATCCGTTCAAGCGGCATGTGCTGCGAATTGAAGGGTCACGCATGCAACCGGAAGAATCTGGTAAGTCCTGCGTTCTTCGGCGCAATCTCATGAGCAGCAGTTACTGGCGCTATCAAGATGTTCAAGTCTGCAATCGCATTTTTGCATCTGTTGTTCATGCTTTGATGATCTGAAAATTTGACAAAAACATTCGGGTATCGGTAGGTCATTTCCACGAAAAGTTCATGCAGCCGGGATTGTTGTTGCGGGTCTGATGTGCAAATACGGTTCTGTAGCCTGTCATGGGTTATTGCGGCCTGCGATTGTCTGGAGTAGCATCCGAGGATAATCAATGCATCCGGAAATCGAATCGTTTTTCTTCCTGGTATATTTCAATCGTTGAAATCTGACACCTTGAATGGAGTTGTGGATGTCTTCCAGCAAGATTTGCGTTGTGGTCATCGCCGACTCTCTTGAACGTTTACAGATGGCCGCGATGGTGGCCTCGGTAGGCGCGGTGAGCGGGCGGGAGGTGATGGTTTTCGTTTCGATGAATGCCTTGTCGTATTTTATCAAGGGACATGTTTCAAAGCCCAGCACGAAGGCGAAATGGGCAAATTGATTGCGAGCAAGAATGTGCCGGCATTCAAGACCCTTTTCGAGCAGGCGGTCGAGCTTGGCGATGCAAAGATTTATCCCTGTTCCATGGCGATGGATGTAATGGGCGTTGAACAGAAAGATCTGGAAGACTATATGGAAGAAGCAACCGGTTTGACCAAGTTTCTCCATGACGGCCAGGATGGGCAGGTTTGGATTTTTTGATGAGAGGAGAAATTTGAAATGGCAAAAACAATCGTTGATGGGCGCGGGAGCTTCTGTCCCGGCCCGCTGATGGAAATGATTGCGGTGCTGAAATCATCGCAGATCGGCGATGAGCTGGAAGTGCTGTCGACCGACAAGGGTTCTGCGGCTGAAATACCGGAATGGGTCAACAAGGTCGGACATGAACACGTGTCGACGACTGAAAAGGACGGCGTGTGGCATATCACGATACGCAAGGCGAAGTAGGGCGTTTGGCAATTTGACTGTATGGCGATAACTGACTGGGAGGAGATATGAAAAGATATTGATTGTTGGCGGCGGCATGGGCGGCACGATCCTGGCGAATAATCTGGCGCGGCGCCTGACGAATGAACTCAAGACCGGCAAGGCCAGCATTACGATGCTGTCTGCCTCCGATAAACACATGTACCAGCCCGGCCTGCTTTACCTGGCGGTTGGGCGCATGACTCCCGACGAGTTGTACCGCGATCAGGCCAGCCTGCTGGAACCGGGTATCCAGTTCCACGTCGATCCTGTCGAGGAATTCAAACTTGACAATAATCAGGTGAAGACCAAAAGCGGCAAGACCTTCGAATACGACATCATGGCGATCGCCACCGGTTCGCGCATGTTCCCCGAGGGTATTCCCGGCATGGTGGAAGGTGCGGAAACCTTCTATACCGAAGATACCGCTTTGAAGATGTTCAAGCGCCTGCAATCGTTCGAGGGCGGCAAAGTGGTGATCACAGTCGGCGTGCCGCACAAATGCCCGATGGCGCCGCTGGAGATCACCTTCATGCTGCATGATTACTTCAAGGATCGCGGCTTGGCCGACAAGGTGCAACTGCATTACACCTACCCAATCGGGCGCGTGCACAGCCTGGAGAACGTCGCCAAGTGGGCAGCACCGGAAATGGACAAGCTGGGCATCAAGTACGAGACCTTCTTCAACATCAAGGAGGTTGACGCAAAGAACAAGCTGCTGAAGAGCGAGGAAGGAGTAGAGATCAAGTATGACCTGCTGATCACGATCCCGACCCACAAGGGCATGGAAGTGATCGAAAAGAACGGACTCGGACAGGGCGGCTGGATCCCGACCAACCGTACCAAGTTGAACATGGAAGGCCGCGACAACGTGTACATCCTTGGCGACACCACCAACATACCGATCAGCAAGGCCGGTTCGACCGCGCACTTCGAGGCCGACACGCTGGGCGAGAATATTGCGGCGATAGTCAAGATGGGCATGCCGGTGCGCGAGTACGACGGCAAGGTGTTCTGCTTCATCGAGGCGGGCAAGGATCGCGCGACCTATGCGATGTTCAATTACCAGAATCCGCCCGATCCCAAGGCGCCGACCAAGGCGGTGCACTGGTTCAAGATGGCATACAACAAACTCTACTGGATATCCGCGCGCGGACTCCTGTAAGCGGGAGGGTGACATGAACACGGAAACCAAGGATGATAAAGCTGTGATGGATTTTGAGATCCAGCGGGTGATTGAAGCGGGGCGCGATTCGATTACCGACGAAATGGTCGGACGTCTTGCCGCTTCTGCCGCAGAATCGCTCGACCTGATAGACAAGGCCGGGCGGGCCGGGTTAAGCAAGGCGATTCTTCCACTTGCCGAAATGGTGAACAACGGCGATCTCGAACGTCTCGCGCAACTCGCGCGCGTCTTTCATGCCGCCCAGGATGCACTGACCGATGAGATGGTCGGCACGCATCAGCGAAGCCGTCGGAGGCGGGCTCAGCCTGCTCGACCAGGTGAATCGTTCCGGCCTGGAGAAAGCGCTGCCGGTCATTTCCCGAATGGCTGTCGATGGCGACCTGGAACGCTTGTCTCAGCTTGCACGTGTGTACAGTTCGGCGCAGGATGCGCTGACCGACGAGATGGTCGGTCGCCTGGCGGAAACGATGGGCGAAGGGCTGTCGCTGCTGGACCGCCTCAATCGCAGTGGAGCCGGTCGTTTGGTGGAGATGCTGGAGCACCTCGAATCCACCGGCGCGCTGGAACGCATCGCCACCACGCTGCCGCAATTGCTGGAGCGCCTGGAGATGGTGAGTGGCATGCTGACCTGCATGGAAAATGCGGCGAGCAGCAGCCGGTCGCAGCCGTCAGCGGGAGGCATCGGCAATCTGTGGAAA
>CAVXFS010000006.1:0-74747 GCA_963761115.1 uncultured beta proteobacterium
GTCCCGCAATTCATTGATGCTGGACTACAGCCCGAGCGAATTCTCGCGCCTGCGCCTGCAGGCGGCGCAGGACAGGTCACGCCAGGGACTGACCGACAACCAGCTGTTGCTGCAGTATTTCATGAGCCTGGGCGCGCACGGCGCTCACCAATTCTAGGAGCACAAAATGAAAACGATACAATTTGAAATTCCGGTGCAGGCTGGGGCTTGCAAACGCGAGCGCTACGCCATAGCCAAAAAAATCCTCTGCATCTGTCTGCTGCTGCTGAGCAGCAACGTCCATGCCGCTCTCAACATCTTCGCCTGCGAACCGGAATGGGCTGCACTGGCGCAGGAGTTGGCGGCGGACAAGGCCGACATCTATACCGCCACCACTGCGATGCAGGACCCGCACCAGATTCAGGCGCGTCCCAGCCTGATCGCCAAGGCCCGCCGCGCGCAATTGCTGGTATGCACCGGCTCGGAACTCGAGATCGGCTGGCTGCCGGTGATCCTGCGCGAATCCGGCAATGCCGACATCGCACCCGGCAAACCCGGCAACTTCGAGGCAACGCGTTACGTGTCCATGCTGGAAGTGCCGACCCGGCTGGATCGCGACGAGGGAGATGTCCATCCAGGGGGCAATCCGCACATCCAGACCGGCGCGCGCAATTTCCTGCCGATCGCGCAGGCATTATCGCAACGGCTGGCCGATCTTGATCCTGTCAATGCCGCCTTCTACCGCAATCGTTTGCAGTCCTTCATGCAACGGTGGCAGGACGCCATCGCGCGCTGGGAGAAAGAGGCCGCACCACTCAGGGGTCAGGCGATCATCGTGCATCACAAGAATTTTGCCTATCTCAATGACTGGCTGGGACTGCAGGAAGTTGCCGAACTCGAACCCAAGCCCGGCATGGAGCCAAGCATCTCCCACATGTCGCAGGTTCTGGAGCAGTTGCAGATCAAACCGGCAAGGATGGTGGTACGCGCCGCCTATCAGGCCGCCCGGCCTGCCGAATGGATGTCGGAGCACGCGCACATTCCCGTCGTCGTGCTGCCGTTCAGCGTGGGCGGTACGGAAGGTGCAAAGGACTTGTTCGGCCTGTTCGATGACACGATATCCCGCGCTGTTGGCGGGATTGAACCAGAAATGACTCGAATAAACACAGGGTGCGTCTTGGCGACAAGTTCGCAGGCTCACCCTGCCAAGGAGATCATATATGACTCGCTTATTCAGACAACGCATCGGCATATCCGCCGTATTGCTCGCCTTGGGCCTGACAGGTTGTCGGCAGGACATAGCCATGATGAATGGGAACGGTGAAGTGATCGGCGATGGTGTGCTGGAAATCACCGCGAACTATCCGTTTCCTATTCACCTGAGCATGTTCGGCAAGGAGTATGTGGGGCTGTGGCACGCCGCAAGGGTCCACGAAGATCGGCTGGCGATGTCGCGCCGCCGCCTCAGCCTGCATGCCTATGTGACCTACGAAGCCGGCAACGACCCGGCGCAACTCGAACATGGATACGCCAGCCTTGCTGCCGCCGATGGATCGGAAATCCAGTGCGATTTCTATTACCGGGGGCTGCTGCCAGGCAAGGGCAGCTGCGAGGTCGATGGCAAGAAGGTGCAATTGACCGTGCAGCGGCATTCTTCGGCAGCAGACGGAATGACATGGGGCTGATGATGGATGCTTCCGATCTCTCCATCTTGTTCCCGGTCATCATCACCGGCTTGCTGGTGTTGGCCACCCACGTACCACTCGGTATGCGCGTGCTGGCGCGCGGCATCATCTTCGCCGACCTCGCCGTGGCGCAGGTTGCCGGCCTGGGCGTGATCATCGCCGGATTGCTGGAATTGACCGATAACCCATTTGCAGTGCAGGCAGTGGCTGCGACCGGCGCCCTGCTCGGCGCGGGGCTGCTGGCCTTTATCGAGCGTAAATTGCCGGAAGTGCTGGAAGCCATTATCGGCTTGCTGTTCGTGCTCGCCGCCACCGGCGGCATCCTGCTGATGAGCCGTGACGTTCATGCGGGCGAGCATCTGAAGGATTTGCTGGTCGGGCAGATTCTGTGGGTCAGCAACAGCCAACTCATCGCCACCGCCATTCTAACCGCCGCATTGCTTGCTCTATGGCACGTGTTCCTCAAGCGCCTCGGAAGTTTGGGTTTCTACGCGCTGTTCGCGCTGGCGGTAACTGCGTCGGTGCAACTGGTCGGCGTGTATCTGGTGTTCGCCAGCCTGATCGTCCCTGCCCTTGCCACGCACCGGCTGAAGCGATGGCGCACACTCTTCGCATACGCAGTCGGCGTTGTCGGTTATGTAGCAGGACTACTTCTGTCGGTATGGATGGACTTGCCAACAGGAGCGGCGATCGTATGGACGATGGCTGTTGCGGGAACGGCAGTACTGCTCTGGAAGCGCACCGAATGAACTATTGACCTAACAAAACTCAGTCATCAAACTCCGCGTCCCTGACCGGGCTGAGCGCGGTGCGCACCGTGGCTTCGGTCAGCGCCGGTGCGCAAAGCTCGAAAAGCAAACTGGGGACGGATCCCGATATCTTGATCACACTTGATGGCAATCGGGCTTCGTCCCCAGTTCTCTGGGATGACCTGATGCCTAGGACTGGGATCCGATGACGGATTTCAAGAAGCTCGACTTCAGCAAGCTGAAAGATTCAGACCCGCGTGCCCAGGAGGCAATGCTGAAACTGCGCGAAGCCTGGAGCAACGCGCCCGATCGAACCGTCGATAGACGGCGAAAGCGTGCGCATTCCCGGATTCATCGTGCCGCTGGAAGTCGGCCAAGCACCAGATCACCGAATTCCTGCTGGTCCCATTTTTCGGTGCCTGCATCCATGTCCCCCCGCCTCCCGGCAACCAGATCATCCATGTGTTTCCGTCAAAGCCGTTGAAGAAGGGTTTGCAAAGCATGGACACTGTCTGGATCAGTGGCAAGCTTGAAGCCGTTGTTTCCAACACCGACATGGGCAGCGCCAGTTACCGGATGAACGCGGATGTCGTCGAGCCATACAAGAATTGATCTGCAGTGTTCTAGGTTTGATCTGACAGACTCCGTCTGAGCTTAGCTTCCAAGTTTGGGAAAAAGTATGTAGCAAGTGTCTGCTTTGCGGCGGGGAATAATCCTTGCTTATCCGGTTGACGCACCAAGCCCACGAGCCATTGTGTCTAGACGTATACGTGGACGCTACCGGTAGTGTCCACGGTGTGCGAACCGGATAGGCAAGGAATAATCAAGAGTAGTCTTCCGCTTCTGGCATGTTGCTGATGGTCATACCTCGGAATTGACCGCCCGGAAGATGTCATTGAGATTCCTCAAAAAGCGGTCTACTAATGGTCTACTAACGAAAAACAAAAAGACATATATTTATATAAGTCTTTGTTTTATTGGTGGGCCGTGAGTGATTCGAACACTCGACCAATGGATTAAGAGTCCACTGCTCTACCAGCTGAGCTAACGACCCGTAAAAAACTGAAGGGCGGATTCTATGTGAATTCGCCGAATTGTCAAATGTTCAGGTTCAACCCATATACATTCCGCCGTTCACATGCAGGGTTGTTCCGGTGATGTAAGTCGCACCGGGCCCGGCCAGGAAGGCCACTGCAGCTGCAACGTCGGCAACCTGTCCCAACCGCTTCAATGGCACATGTTCGACGAGCTTGGCGCGCTGCTCTTCACCCAGTGCCTGGGTCATGTCGGTATCGATGAAGCCAGGGGCAACACAGTTAACGGTGATGTTGCGGCTGCCGATCTCCTGCGCGAGTGACTTGGTAAAACCCAACATTCCCGCTTTGGATGCAGCATAGTTGGACTGTCCGGGATTACCCATGCTGGCCACCACCGAGGAAATGTTGATGATGCGTCCGTGACGCGATTTCATCATGGCACGCAACACGGCGCGACTGAGGCGGAACACCGATTTGAGGTTGGTTAACAGCACATCGTCCCATTCCTCGTCGCTCATGCGCGCCAGCAGGTTGTCGCGCGTGATCCCTGCATTGTTGACCAGTATCGAGATCTCGCCATATTGCTTTCGAATCTCGGCGAGCGTCTGCTCTAGTTGCTGGACGTCGTTCACATTCAGAGGCATCCCGCAGCCCTTGAGGCCTGCGGCTGCAACATAATCGCTGATCGCCTTTGCACCCTTGGCGGAAGTTGCGGTGCCGATGACGGTCGCTCCCTGCTTGCCCAGTTCCAGCGCGATGCCCTGCCCTATGCCCCGCGTGGCACCTGTTATCAGGGCGATTTGTCCAGTCAGATTCATGTTCCCCTCCCAAATATCATTGTTTCCTCCTTTGGACGGTGCCGGAGGTATCGGTCAGGCCAATGCCGCGAGTGCGGCCTGGATCGCCGCTGCATCATTCAGCGCCAATGATTGCTGCGATGCATCGATGCGCTTGTTCAGTCCGGCCAGCACCTTGCCCGGTGCACATTCCAGATTATGCGTCACGCCCTGTTTGCTGAATTCCAGTACGGTTTCCACCCAGCGCACCGGTGAGAACAGTTGCTGCGACAATGCATCCTTGATCGCCTCGGTATCCGAATGGCTTTGCACATCGGCGTTATGCAACACCGGAATGGCAGGTGACTGTACATCGACACGCCCCAGGTATGCGCGCAGCTCTTCTGCCGCACCCTTGAGCAGGCTGCAATGGGATGGCACGCTCATCGGCAGCATGATCGCGCGCTTTGCGCCTTTGGTTTTTGCCAGCTCCATGCCACGCTCGACCGCAGTGCGATTCCCGGCAATCACCACTTGTCCGGGCGAGTTGTAATTCACCGCTTCCAGCACCTCACCTTGCGCGCCCTCGATGCACACGGCACGCACCGCATCGTCATCCAGTCCGAGGATCGCGGCGATGCCACCTACGCCTTCCGGCACGGCCCTCTGCATGCATTCGGCCCGGAAGCGCACCAACGGCAGCGCATCGGAAAAAGATAGTGCACCAGCCGCCACCAGCGCAGTGTATTCGCCCAGGCTGTGCCCCGCCATGAAGGCCGGTGCCGGACCGTTCAGCGATTGCCAGGCGCGATACACCGCCACGCCGGCGGTCAGCATGACTGGCTGGGTATTTACCGTGGCATTGAGTTCGGCATCGCTGCCCTCGGCAACCAGTTGCCACAAGTCCTGCTGCAGCACCTCTGATGCCTCGGTGAACGTGTCGCGCACTGCGGCAAGATCGGCATAGCCGTTCATCATGCCGCGCGATTGCGAACCCTGGCCGGGAAATACGAAAGCGAATTTAGTCATAGATGCAGTCGTTAGTCGTTAGTTGGTAGTCGTTAATTGTCGGTCGATCGGAGGTGTTAACTAGCGACTAACGACTAGCGACTAGCAACTGCCTTTCACTCACCAGCGAACCATCATCGCGCCCCAGACGAAGCCGCCGCCGACTGCTTCCAGCAGCAGGTTTTCTCCGGCCTTGATCTTGCCGGAGCGTACAGCCGTGTCCAGCGCCAAGGGAATCGATGCGGCAGAAGTGTTTCCATGCTGAGCCACTGTCAGCACCACCCGGCTCATATCCATCTTCAGTTTTTTTGCGGTGGCTTCGATGATGCGGATGTTGGCCTGGTGCGGCACCAGCCAGTCTATATCCGATTCCTGCATGTCGAGGTCAGTCAGCAACTCTTCCACTACCTCGCTAAGGACCTTGACCGCAAACTTGAACACACCCTGCCCATCCATGAACATGAATGGCGTACCCTCCACCTTCCCCTGGCTGATTCTTGCATCGGCCTTGAGTAATTCGCGGTAACGCCCGTCTGCATGCAATTTTGCTCCCAGGATCCCCGGCACCTCACTGGCCTGCAGCACAACAGCGCCGGCGCCGTCACCGAACAGCACACAGGTAGAGCGGTCGTTCCAGTCCAGCAACCGGGTCAGCACCTCCGCACCCACCACCAGTGCGGTTTTCGCCTGCCCGCTGCGGATGTACAAATCGGCGGTGTTCAGCGCATAGATGAACCCACTGCACACCGCCTGCACGTCGAATGCTGCGCCCTGCCTGATGCCCAGTTTGTCCTGCAATACGCAGGCCGTGCTGGGGAATATCTGGTCCGGCGTGGTGGTGGCTACGATGATCAGGTCGATCTCTTCGATACTGACCCCAGCCATCTCGATCGCATGGCGGCTGGCATGCAGCGCCAGATCGCTGGTCAGTTCACCTTCAGCGGCAACGTGCCGCTCGACTATGCCGGTGCGATTCACGATCCAATCATGGGAAGTATCTGTCACTTTCTCAAGATCGAAATTGGTCAACACTTTTTCGGGCAAATAGCTGCCGGTGCCGATGATCTTCGAATGCATCAGGAAACCTCCGTCAGCTTTTGTTGTTGTGCATGATGCCACTTTTCAATGTGTTCGCCGATGTGCTGCAACATGCCGCCGCGCACTTCTTCTGCAGCGCGCTCGATCGCGCACCGATAAGCCAGGACATCAGCGGAACCGTGGCTTTTCACCACGATACCCTTCAAGCCCAGCAAACTGGCGCCATTATAGCGGCGCGGGTCGACCCGCTTCTTGAATTTATTGATTACCGGCAAGGCAACCAGACCTGCCAGTTTGGTAAACAGGTTGCGCCCGAATTCCTCGCGCAGGAATCCGCCCAGCATCTGCGCCAGGCCTTCGGTTGTCTTCAGCGCAACATTGCCGACGAAACCGTCGCAGACCACCACATCGGTCACGCCCTTGAAGATGTCGTTGCCCTCGACATTGCCGAAAAAATTCAGGTCGCTTTGCTGCAACAACTCCGCAGCCTGCTTGACCACTTCGTTGCCCTTGATCGCTTCGCTGCCGATGTTGAGCAAACCTACCGAGGGATTTTCCTTGTGATCGATGGCATTGACCAGCGTAGTCCCCATCAGGGCGAATTGCAGCAGATGCTCAGCATTGCAATCGACATTGGCGCCCAGATCCAGCATGCACACCTGGCCGGTGGCTGTAGGCAGGTATGAGGCGATAGCCGGCCGGTCTATACCGTTCAGCATTTTCAGAACATAGCGCGCCGTTGCCATCAATGCGCCGGTATTGCCGGCACTGACACAAGCTCCCGCTTCGCCGTTTTTGACCAGTTCGATAGCGATACGCATGGAAGAATCTTTCTTGCTGCGCAGCACCAGTTGCGGCGACTCATCCATGCCCACCACCTCGGATGCTGGATGGACACGCAGGCGTGGACCACAGGCGACGCCAAGGGCGCGTAATTCTGCCTCGATCGCGTCTGCCAGACCTACCAGTATGATGGTATCTTCGGGATGTAGCCGCTGGTACTCGATTGCGGCAGGAATGGTGACATGCGTTCCATGGTCGCCTCCCATTGCATCAATGGCTATAGTGACTTCCATTGGACAACCCTCGCAACGCCGTGATCAAAGAATTCCGGGAACACTGCATGCATCCGGGCCTCACAGTCCGGATGCATATGTGCTTCAAGCACAGTATCAATCAGCTTTGGTCTTGACGACTTTTTTGCCGCGATAATAACCGCTCGGGCTGATGTGATGACGCAAGTGCGGTTCACCGGTCGAAGGCTCGATTGCCAAAGACGGGCTCGCCAGAAAATCGTGCGCGCGATGCATGCCACGTTTGGACGGGGATTTCTTGTTCTGCTGTACAGCCATGTCAACTCCTTAACAAAAGCAACTAATCAATAATTCTTCATTTTCAGTCCGGACAAAACCATAAATGGATTTTTCTCCGTACTGTTCAATTTTTCCGCTGCAAGCTGGCAAACACCGGCTGGATGCCTGGGTGCAAATGGCAGACTTAACAGGATCTCTTCCTCTATCATGTCTTGCACATCCAGATTGGTATCCGCTGCGATGCAATCCATTTCGCCTTCATCACCGGAAAATTCATCGAATTCATCTTCCGGAACCAATTGCAGCTGCGTAGCCAGTTTGACTGGATGGGTCATTTCAGCCAGACAACGCTGGCACCGTAACTGGCACGAACCCTCCAATACCAGTTCCAGCACCGAATTGCCATCTCTTCCCACCCTGCCGCGCAGGGTATAGTTGACTACACCTTGGGGGTTAACCAGGAAATCCTGTAATCTGGGCATTTCGGCAACAGCAATTTCACCGCACAATTCCCTTCCCTGTCGGGCAAATTCCAGGCTATCGATGAAATGCCGTGCAAACATGAGGCGTGCATGATATATATTTCGGTTGCACCTGTCAAAATTACGATTAAGGAATATTCTTGAATTCTCAGCTGCTTGTGCTTGGGTCCACCTCGACATACCGGCGTGAATTGCTGTTGCGCCTGCAAGTCCCGTTTTTGACCGCAGCCCCGGACGTGGACGAAACCCCGTTTCCCGGGGAAAGTGCAAAAACGACCTGCTGGCGACTGTCGCGGGAAAAGGCACTCAAGGTGGCAATCCAATATCCTGACGCGCTCATCATCGGGTCGGACCAGGTTGCGCTATTGGATGGCCGGCAGATAGGCAAACCTCTGACTCACGACAATGCCGTGCTGCAACTGCGCGCCATGCGCGGCAACCGGGTGAGCTTCTATACCGCCCTGTCGCTGCTGAACGCGCGCACCGGGGACATGCAGACCGAGGTCGCCGAGAACCACGTCAGTTTCCGCGACCTGACCGATGACGAGATCGAATCCTATCTGCTCAAAGAGCAACCTTACCACTGTGCAGGCAGTGCAAAATCGGAAGGACTGGGTATCGCCCTGATCAGTAAAATGGAAGGTGATGATCCCAATGCCCTGGTCGGCCTGCCGCTCATATTACTGGTGAATATGTTGAAAAATCAGGGCGTTCAGATTGCATAAATAATCCCGTTCTATGCTGTGCGCCATAATTCCTGTTGCGGTACGCCATGGATTCTGGTATCAAGGCGCGTTTCATATTTTTTGTTGTCGTTTCTGGAGAGATAAATGCCGGCTCAAGTCCCAAAGTCTATAGCACCATACAAAGCCAAAAAGGGGGAAACCTACATGAACCCCAAACAGCTGAACCATTTCCGCGCCATCCTGAACAACATCAAGCTGGGATTGGGCGAAGACATAGACCGCACAGTGCATACCATGCAGGATGAGGCCACGGTATTTGCAGACCCCAATGATCGCGCGAGCCAGGAATCGGATGTCAGCCTGGTGCTGCGCAACCGCGACCGGGAACGCAAGCTGATCAAGAAGATCGATGAGATGATGGCCAAGATCGACAGCGGCGATTATGGCTACTGCGATAACTGCGGCATAGAGATCGGGCTCAGCCGGCTTGAAGCCAGGCCGACCGCCACGCTATGCATCGATTGCAAGACCCTGGATGAGATCCGCGAAAAACAGGTAGCCAAATAGCCCGGTGCCTCGCTTCCCGCGAGGCACGAAACACCTATCCATCGGAACGGGTGATTGCAGAACTGGCGATCCACCTGGCGAACATCGACTGGCTGCGGTGAATCCTACACGTGATGTGAAGTGCAGATCGGCGCGCTGGTTCCATATCCGGAACCGGCGCACATCCCTGTCAATTGGAGGAGGAATAGCGCTCTTCGTCGCCTTTATGCTCGACGGCAAACATCACCGCCGCTTCAACCCTGGAAGTCAGATTGAGTTTTGTCAGTATATGGCGGACATGTTGCTTGACCGTGTCATTGCTGATCCCGAGGCTCAGGGCGATGCCTTTGTTGCTCTCCCCGTGAGCCAGCAGTTCGAGGATCTGCGTTTCCCGCTCGGTCAATGACTTCAGGGAATACTTGTTGTCGTGCTCCAGTTTACCGTTCTGCAGGATGCCGATCATCTTGGTCGTCATGGCCGGTGCCACGACCATTTCCCCGCCAACGACACGTCGAATCGCATCTGCAACATCATCCGGCGGCATATCCTTCAGCAAATAACCGCGCACGCCTGCCCGCAACGCATCTGCAAGATCAGCTTCTGCATCGCTCATGGTCAATATTATGGCGGGGGTGTCCAGTCCTTCCTTGTGCATCAACTCAAGAATCTGCAACCCGCCCAACGGTTCCATACGCAGATCCATGACCACCAGATCCGGTTTGTGTTCGCGCAACATGACCGCCAGTTCAGCTGCCTTGTCTGTCGAGCCGACGACGGCGATGCCGTAGCGATGCGTGAGCAACTCGGTCAGACCACGCCGACACAAGCTGTGGTCATCCACCAGGGCGACCCGTATGGCTACATCTGACTTTGACATGTCCTGCTCCTTAGGGCACTGAAAAGCTCAGTATTACGCATGTGCCTTTTCCTTCCGTGCTTTCCAATTCAATCTCCGCTCCGATACGTTGCGCGCGTTCGCGCATGATGGTCAGCCCATAATGCCCTTCCGTCCGGACATCGGCCGGTATTCCCGCTCCGTTATCCTCGATTGAAAATACGTAACGCCCGCCAGAGCGCGCTACCTGCAAACGAGCCCGGGTCGCACCCGAATGAGCTGCGATATTTGCGAGCACTTCCCGTACTATATGAAAAATCTGCAGCTCATGATCTGACGGCAATCCCGGGTTCAACACGTCGTTGCTGTATTCCAGCACTATTTCAGTTCTTTCCCTGAACCCGTCGACCAATACCTGCAATGCATGCTGAAGTCCCAGCGGGTCCATCTGGCAACGGAAATGGGTGATCAGCTCGCGCACCGATTTTTGCCCGCTGTCCAGCGCATCGGCAACATCCTGTGCGCATTTGCGCGCAAGCGTGTCATCCTTCCGATTAATCGCCTCTTCCAGCATGCCCATGCGCAACCGGCCGTAAACCAGCGTTTGCGCCAGGGAGTCGTGTATCTCGTTGGCGATCGCCTGGCGCTCGGCCATCTGGTTCATGCGCCGGTTCTCACTCGCCAGCCTGGCATTTTCCAGCGAAATACCGATCAGTTCCGCAAATGAACGCAGTACTGGCGCAGAATCATCGGCGATCTTCTTGCCGGCTGCGAAGAACAGGTTGAAAACACCAACCCGTTGGCCGCGAAAATCAAGCGGGACCGCAACGACCGTGCCGCACTCCCCGCCGAAAAAGCTTTGCCCGGAACGCTTGGCACAGGCAGCACTATCGACCGAGTGGATCGCCCCATCACTGGCGGCTTCGCCGCAAACACCGCAATCCAGGTCGACCTGGCTTTCATACGCGAATATCTCTGGTGGCAGACCTGCGGAACCCGCGATCTCGAATCGCTGTCCACTCGCGGACAATACGCGAATGGCGCCGGCGCGTGCGCCTACCGACTTGATGATCGTTTCAATGAATCCGTCCAGCAGCATCTTGAGCTCTTCGCCATAGGCAGCATTAAACTCACCGCTATCCGGCGTGCGGTCAGACTTGAACTGCCGTTCCAAAGGAAACAGCCGCTCACCACCAGATCCTTCTTGAAACAGTGGATTATTCAAGGTGTTCACCACAAGTTTGCATACCTGTTCGGGATTACCAAATCTCCAGCATCAAAACATTCCGGCCAATTCATCCATGCGCAACTCATCCAGCAACCAGCTGAACATTTAGCAAGCTATTTTATGCTTCAGTGGCGGGCCATCAATGCAGCATGCCCGATTGCATTCCATACCTGAAACTGCGGTAAAGTATATCACATACCCCACATGGGCTATAAACGTTCCCCCCCGATTTGGCTATAGACATGAAACCTGTCAATGTTTTTTATGTTAACCATTCAGACCGAGCTTTTTGCCTGCAGAATGGGATGCAGCCGTCCCATTTCAGCGGCTGCGGAAAAAAACTATAATAGCCCTGCCAACACGCAAGGAGCTATCACATGCAGCACCTGACACCCAAGCAAGCCTACGATTTCCTGAAGTCCAATCCGGAGGCGGTTTTCATCGACGTGCGCAGCGAAATGGAATACATGTTCGTCGGCCATCCGGAGAATTCCATGCTGATCCCCTGGGTCGACAGTCCGGATTGGGACATCAACCCGAATTTTGTCGCGCATGTCAAAAAGGCTGCCAGCGCCAATCGTCCGGTGGTGCTGATCTGCCGCTCAGGGCGCCGCTCCGTTGATGCAGGGCTGGCCCTTGAAAAAGCCGGATTGGCAGAGGTCTATAACGTGCTGCACGGCTTTGAGGGCGACCTGAATGACAAGCATCACCGCAACTCGCACAATGGCTGGCGCCATGAAGGCTTGCCCTGGGCGCAGACTTGATGAGCATCTCCACCCCCTGACTTCACCGAAACCGAACAGAAGCTGGTCTCCCCCCAACTGTTCAAGCGCTATGGCAAGCTGATCCATATCCAGTTGGCCGACAGAGAATTGTAACTGGGTGGCGACCCCGCACAACTGACCGCCTGCCCGACGATCTAGACGAATACCACGGCCTGTCCGTCACCTGGCAAACGCCCTCGTCACGCCGGGAATACGCCCGTACTCAAATAACGGTCCCCGCGGTCGCAAACGATGAATACGATGGTCGCATTCTCGACCTGCTGTGAGATTCGCAACGCAACTGCCAGCGCGCCGCCTGATGAGATACCGCAGAAAATGCCCTCTTCCCGTGCCAGTCTGCGGGTCAGCTCCTCCGCGTCCTGCTGGCTGACGTTCTCCAGCCGATCCACATTCTTCGGGCTGTAGATCTTCGGCAGGTATTCCTGCTGCCATTTGCGGATGCCGGGAATCTGCGCGCCCTCCTCCGGTTGCGCGCCGATGACCTGGATCTCCGGGTTCATTTCCTTGAAATAGCGCGAGCAACCCATGATGGTGCCGGTGGTGCCCATGCTGCTGACGAAGTGGGTGATGCGGCCTTGCGTATCGCGCCAGATCTCCGGTGCAGTGCCTTCGTAATGCGCCAGCGGATTGTCGGGATTGGCGAACTGGTCGAGGATGATGCCGCGTCCTTCGTCGCGCAGTTTCTCTGCCGTGTCGCGCGCCAGTTCCATGCTGCCCTCCTTCGCCGTCAGCACCAGTTCTGCGCCGAATGCGCGCATGGTCTGGCAGCGCTCCAAACTCTGGTTCTCCGGCATGACCAGGATCATCCTGTATCCGCGCATCGCTGCCGCCATCGCCAGCGCGATGCCGGTGTTGCCGCTGGTCGCCTCGATCAGGGTAGCGCCCGGCTTGATGTCGCCGCGTGCCTCGGCATGTGCGATCATCGACAGCGCTGGCCTGTCCTTCACCGAACCGGCGGGGTTGTTCCCTTCCAGCTTGGCCAGTATCACATTGGAGGTGACGCCGGGAATACGCTTGAGCTTGACCAGCGGGGTATCGCCGACGAACTGTTCTAGGGTCTTGTACATCGTCCTGCCTTCATGTTCGAAAGGCCGTCATGATAACTGGAATGCCCTGCTGGCGCATATCCCGGATGCAGGAATCGGGTGCGCAATGTTTCGACGAAATTGGTAAAATGACACTTGGTGAGGACACAGATTCTGGAACCAGCCACGTTCCCGGAATTCTGGTCATTGTGTGGATCGATATTCTTGAAGGAACAAAAATGAAGCGCCCGTTACTGCTCGCAACCTTGATGGCCCTCTATCTGACCGCATGCGGAAACAAGACTGCCGAGAAACCTGCCGGTGAACAACCTATCTCGCAAGCTCCCGCTGCAGCACCTGCGATCGCGATGCCCCCGGGGCATCCTGCGTTGCCAACCGGCAATATGGGACAGTCCGCCCCACTACCGCCGTTGACCCATAAAGGGATAGTGCTCAGCACGCTGAACGTCACACAATATACCTATCTTGAAGTGAAGGAGGCCAACGATACACGTTGGCTTGCGACCACCACGTCTCCGGCAAAAAAGGGCGATGCTATCCAGTTTGATGAGGGAATGACCATGCACAACTTCAACAGCAAGATGCTGAACCGCGTCTTCCCAAGCATCACTTTTGTTGGGCGACTAGTCATCGACAACGGGCAATCCTGAATCCGGACTTGATTCCCCGGCCACTACCGGTAATTCCGGCCAACGGCAGGCACGAAAGTTACAGCCGGGAAGATTTGAGCAGGAAAGTGACGTATCGGCCAACTCCCTGCTCCACATCCAGGAATGGCTCGGCATACCCCTGCTCACGTAATTTCTGCATATCGGCCTGCGTATAACTCTGGTATTTTCCCTTGAGCGCATCCGGAAATGGAATGTAGCGAATCAACTTGCTGCTGCGCATTTCCTCCAGCGCAAGCTTTGCTTCGCCCTGTTCGGCGCGCAAGGCATTTATGGTGGCCACAGCCACATCATTAAAACTTTGCGCATGGCCGGTGCCGAGGTTGAAGATACCGGATTGATCGGGATGATCGAGAAAGTGCATGTTGACTTTGGCCACGTCTTCAACCGAGACAAAATCGCGTAGCTGTCCGCCATTTTCATAGCCATCACAGCCCTCGAACAGTTTCACATATCCATCGGCGCGATACTGGTTAAAAAAGTGAAATGCCACAGAAGCCATACGCGCCTTGTGCTGTTCGCGCGGGCCGTAGACATTGAAATATCTCAGCCCTACCACCTGGGCAGTGAGCCTGTCCATGCGGCGGCGTACCACCTGGTCGAACAGGAATTTTGAATAGGCGTACACATTGAGCGGCGATTCATGGTTGCGCTCTTCCGTGAATTCCGGGCCTGCTCCATACACTGACGCTGAGGATGCATACAGGAACGGCACTTCCTCGTTCTGGCAATAATTCATCAGATCGAGCGAATAGCGGTAGTTGTTTTCCATCATGTAGCGACCGTCGCTTTCCATGGTGTCGGAACAGGCGCCCTGATGCATCACGGCAGCCAGCAAACCGTCGAAATATCCGTTCTTCAGCTTGTCCATAAATTCTGCTTTATCCAGGTAGTCTGCAATTTCGCAATCCACCAGGTTTCTGAACTTGTCTGCGTTCTTCAGGTTGTCGACCGCGATGACATCGGCCTCCCCGCGCTGGTTGAGCGCCTTGACCAGGTTGGAACCGATGAAGCCTGCCGCTCCCGTAACGACGTAATACATTTTGTTCCTTTCGTATGTTTGAAAGTGGGGAGTGGAGCGGCGCTGCGCGCCTCAGTGGGGAGTGGGGAACCCCCTACTCCCTACTCCCTACTCCCCATCCCTACTGCATCTCCCGATCGATCTCTTCCCGGCTCACCATTGCCGTCCCCAGTTTTCCAACCACGATTCCTGCAGCCAGATTGGCGATGTGGATCGATGATCTGAAATCAGCGCCGCCGGCCAGCATCGTTGCCATAGTGGCGATCACGGTATCACCCGCTCCGCTGACATCGAATACCTCGCGCGCATGCGCCGCTTCGTGTATCACTTCCTGCTCGCGGTACAGGGTCATGCCGTCTTCGCTGCGCGTCACCAGCAGCGCATCGAGTTGCAGGTCGGCGCGTAATTTCTGTGCCTTGGCGGTCAATTCTTCCTCATTCTTCCAGCCGCCCGCGACCTGCCGGAACTCACCGCGATTCGGAGTCAGCAGGGTTGCGCCGCGATAGCGCGCATAATCCTCGCCCTTGGGGTCCACCAGCACCAGTTTCCCCGCCGCACGCGCCAGCCGGATCATCTCGGCGATGTGCGTCAGCCCGCCCTTGCCATAATCGGACAGCACCACCACGTCGGCCTGCGGCAGTTGCGCGCGAAAATCCTCCAGTTTTGCATGCAATACCTCGTGGCTGGGCTGGGTCTCGAAATCGATGCGCAACAATTGCTGGTGGCGCGCGATGGCGCGCAGTTTGATGGTGGTGGAAATGGTGGTGTCGCGGTGCAGCAAAGCGTCCACATTATGCTGCTCGGTGATCAGCTTTTCCAGGCAATCGCCCGCCTCATCCCTGCCTACCACCGAAAGCAGCGTACATCTGGCTCCCAGCGCCGCCACATTGCGCGCCACGTTGGCTGCACCGCCGGGACGTTCCTCGATGCGCGCGACCTTCAGCACCGGCACTGGCGCTTCAGGCGAGATACGGTCAACATCACCGAACCAGTACCGGTCCAGCATCACGTCACCTACCACCAGTACGCGCGCATTTTCAAATGATGGCAGGCCGCTCATGCCAGCTCTCCTATCTGTTCAGAAATCTTCTGTAATGCCAGCAACGGGTCGTGCGCACGCGTAATCGGCCGGCCGATGACCAGATAGCTGGAACCGGCTTCCAGAGCGGCTCTCGGCGTCATAATGCGCGATTGGTCATCGGTATTGGCCTCCGCCGGGCGAATACCGGGCGTGACCAGACAGAATTTGCTGCCGCAGTGCTGGCGCAGCGTGGCTGCTTCCTGTGCCGAACAGACCACGCCGTCCAGTCCGCTGTCGAGTGCCAGCAATGCCAGGCGCAATACCAGATCGGCAGGCGCAACATCCAGTCCGATCTCCGCCAGGTCTTCCTGCGCCATGCTGGTGAGTATGGTGACCGCGACAAGTTTTGGTGGATGCGCCACCTGGGCCAGCGCTTCACGCGTTGCTTCCATCATCCTGCGCCCACCCAGCGCATGCAGGTTCACCATCCATATGCCCAGGGATGCGGCAACCTTGCAGGCTTGCGCCACGGTGTTGGGAATGTCATGGAATTTAAGGTCAAGAAAGACCTCGAAACCACGGTGCATGAACTGCTCCAGCAGTTGCGGTCCGGTCGCCGTAAACAGCTCCTTGCCGACCTTGAGGCGGCACTGCGATGGCTCAAGGCGCGAAACCAGTTCCAGTGCCGGCGCAGCCTCTGGATAGTCGAGTGCGACGATGACTTTCGGGTCGGTCATATGGTAAGTCCGTTTTCTTCGCTTCTTCTCGGCGAATAGGTATCCCAGCCGTGGCAGGCCGGGCAATGCCAATAAAAATGACGAGCCTTGAAACCGCAATTCTGGCAGCGATACATCGCCAACGCACGGGTGCGCTGGTGCACCAGATTCTTCACCAACTCGATATCGGATCGGCGGTCATCCGATATTTCCAGCAAGCGTGCCTCCAGCAGTTTATCCAGACCCAGCAGGGTCGGATTGCGCTGCAGCTCGTCGCGAACCAGATTGTATGCAGCTTCTGCACCATCACGCTGCAGAATGGCTTGAAACAGCACATTCATCATGTCGAGCGAAGGATACAGTGCCAGGTAATCCTGCAACACGGCGATGCCCGTTTTCATCTCTCCGGTCTTGCTGTAAGCCTCCAGCAACCTGTCCGCAATCAGAGGTAAATATTTCGGGTCCTGATGTTCGATGTTCTTCCATATCTCGATGGCGCCTGCATGATCCTGAGCCGCATTTGCCATGTCGCCCAGCATCATCGTTGCGCGCACGGCTTGCGCATGAACCCGCAGCGCCTGATCCAGGTGTGAGCGTGCAACGTCCAGATTCTTTTGCGCGATCTCGGTTGCGGCCAATTCGCAATAAAAGAACGCTTCTTCCTTGGCTCGAGGTATGCCGGTCATATCTGCCAGGCGCCCCAGCACACTTATGCTCTTGAGCCAGTCTTTTTCTTTCTGGTACAGTTCGAGCAGGAAATCGAGTGCGGGCTTGGCATATGACGTACCCTCGAACTGCTTGAACAATTCCTCGGCGCGATCGAGTATGCCTGCCTTGAGATAATCCTGTGCCAGTTCGAACAATGCCTGCTGACGCTTTGACTCATCCAGGTCGGCGCGTTCTACCAGATTCAGATGCATGCGCAAAGCACGATCCACTTCCCCGCGCCGCCGGAACAGGCTGCCCAACGCAAAATGCAATTCCACCGTCTGTGGATCGACCTTGACGACTTCGATAAAAGCCTCGATGGCCTTGTCCTGCTGCTCATTGAGCAGGAAGTTCAAGCCCTGAAAATACGAACGCGGCAATGCGCTCGATTCAGTCAATAACTGCTTTATGTCAAGACGAGCTGCCAGCCATCCCATGCCGAAGAACAGGGGAAATACCAGCAACATCCAGGGTTCAAATTCCATAATGCGGGGGGTATCCAGTCATCGGTCCGGAATCCGGCAAGAACAAAGCACCATGGCTGGACACGTAATTACCATAAATTATGATTTGTTCAAATTCTTGCATGTCATTTTCGTGAAGAACCATAGCTGTCTCGGAAAATTTCGCTGATACGGGATTTTCGTTCTAATCCGTGTCCGCCACACTATTCCGGCTAACAGCAAGGGACTCTTCTGCCTCGGTAAGCTTTCTTTTCAATTGCAGTTCACGCTTGAGCGAGGATATTTCCTGGCGATGTTTCAGCACGCTCATCAGCGTGGCGACCAGCCCCACTGCCACTCCAAGCATGAAAAATACCAGCAAAACCGCTACCAGCGACGTCTTCCATTGATAACCGAAATAATAATGCAAGGTGACAGGTTGGTCATTTTTCACTGCAAAACCGAGCAGGAGAATAAACAGGAGCGCTCGAAACAACCAGGTCAGAGTTCGCATGATTCACCCGCAATACTTGAGAAATCAGCAAAAAACTGGCGGCACCATCTTACGACAGGCCGCCAATGAATTGACTACTAAAGCACCTCAACTCGATGGGCGATGATCGACCCGTTCACGCAGTTCCTTTCCTGCCTTGAAATGAGGTACGTATTTGGCCGGCACCTGAACCCGGTCTCCGGATTTCGGATTGCGGCCGGTGCGAGGCGGGCGATAGTTCAGCGCAAAGCTGCCAAAGCCCCGAATTTCGATGCGGCCGCCACGCGACAGGGTTGAAGACATGGTATCGAGAACAACCCTGACGGCAAGCTCTACATCCTTGACCAGAAGTTGTGGATAGTGTTCCGCCAGCTTGGCGATGAGATCTGAACGAGTCATTCTGCGGTCTCCTACTGAGTTTCAACCTTGTTGGTATCCAGCTTTGCCTTTAGCAAAGCACCCAGATTTGTCGTGCCTGCAGTTGACGCCGCCGCACTGCTCGCATTGACCTTCTGCATGGCAGCGCTTTCCTCGGCTTTATCCAGCGCCTTGATGGACAGGTTGATGTTGCGGTTCTTGCGATCCACGTTGATGATCGTAGCCTTGACCTTGTCGCCTTCCTTGAGGAAGTTGCGGATATCTTCCACGCGATCAACTGAAACTTCAGAAGCCTTCAGGTAACCCTCGACATCGCCATCCAGGGTAATCGTCGCACCCTTGGCATCTACCGACTTGACTACGCCTTCCACTACGCTGCCCTTGTCGTTGCCGGCAAGGAAACCATTGAAAGGATCGCCATCCATCTGCTTGATGCCCAGAGAGATGCGCTCGCGCTCCACGTCGATCGCCAGCACCAGGGCTTCGACTTCATCGCCTTTCTTGTAATTGCGCACGGCCTCTTCGCCCGGAACCGCCCAGGACAGGTCGGACAGGTGCACCAGGCCATCGATACCGCCATCCAGGCCGATGAACACGCCAAAATCGGTGATCGACTTGACCTGCCCCTTCACCCGGTCGCCCTTCTTGTGGTTGAGCGCGAAGTCGTCCCAGGGGTTGGCCTGGCATTGCTTCATGCCCAGCGAGATGCGGCGGCGCTGTTCGTCGATTTCCAGGATCATCACTTCGACTTCATCGCCCAATTGCACTACCTTGGAAGGATGCACATTCTTGTTGGTCCAGTCCATCTCGGACACGTGCACCAGACCTTCGATACCTTGCTCGATCTCCACGAACGCACCATAGTCGGTCAGGTTGGTCACCTTGCCGAACAAACGGGTACCCTGCGGATATCGGCGTGCCAGGCCATTCCATGGATCGTCGCCCATCTGCTTGACGCCGAGGGAAACACGGTTCTTCTCCTGGTCGAACTTGAGGATCTTGGCCTCGACTTCGTCGCCCACAGCCAGCACCTCGGACGGATGCTTGACGCGGCGCCATGCCAGGTCGGTGATATGTAGCAGACCGTCGATACCGCCCAGATCCACGAATGCGCCGTAATCGGTGATGTTCTTGACGATGCCCTTGACGATGGCACCTTCCTTCAGGTTATCCATCAAGGCCTGGCGATCCGCGCCCATGCTGGCTTCCATCACGGCACGCCGCGACACCACCACGTTGTTGCGCTTGCGGTCCAGCTTGATGATCTTGAATTCCATGGTCTTGTTTTCATACGGCGTGGTGTCCTTGACCGGACGGATGTCCACCAGTGAACCCGGCAAAAATGCGCGGATGCCATTTACCATGGCGGTCAGTCCGCCCTTCACCTTGCCGCTGACGAAACCTTCGACGATGGTACCTTCTTCCATCGCCACTTCCAGGTCGTGCCATGCGGCGAGGCGCTTGGCCTTTTCGCGCGACAGCTTGGTTTCTCCATAGCCGTTTTCCAGCGACTCAATTGCGACGGTGACAAAATCGCCAGGCGCGACCTCGATTTCGCCCTGGGCGTCGAAAAACTCCTCGGCCGGGATAAAACTCTCGGACTTCAGTCCGGCATTGACGACCACAACATTGTGGTCGATGCGCACGACTTGCGCAGTGATCAACTCGCCCGCGCGCATTTCCTTGCGCGTCAGACTCTCTTCAAACAGGGAAGCAAAACTTTCAGGATTGGTTTCAACAACAGTAGCAGTCATTTAATAGATTCCAAGACATACCCGCTTGTGGCGGGGGGGTTAGTTAAACAACCCAACGGAAAGGGATTCCATTGGGACTCATAACGCGCGGTAACGTGCCAGTACTTCCTGCACCGCCTGCTCGATAGTCATGTTGGTCGTATCCAGCAGGATTGCTCCCGGCGCCTGTTGCATCGGAGCTACGCTACGCTGACTGTCCCGCTCGTCGCGCGCGCGAATTTCCTGCAAAAGGGCCGTTATATTAGCACTCATTCCTTTTTCCATCAACTGTTTATATCGCCTCTGAGCGCGCGCCTCGGCGCTGGCGGTCAGGAATATCTTCAGCACCGCATCCGGGAACACGACTGACGCCATGTCGCGTCCGTCCGCCACCAGACCCGGCGCCCGGCGAAAGGCGTGCTGCCGGTCCAGCAGCGCCGCGCGCACTGCAGGCAGAGCCGCCACCCTGGAAGCGGCAGCGGCACATTGCTCGCCGCGTAATTCCTCACTCACCCTGGCACCATCCAGCCAGATGTCGGCTCCTTCGAAACGGATATCCAGTTTCCGCGCCAGGCGAGCCAGCGCCATTTCGTCATCCAGCTCCGTACCCCGCTGCTGCGCCGCCAGCCCAAGCAAGCGGTACAACGCTCCGCTATCGAGATAGCGATAACCCAGTCGCGCCGCTACTAGTTGCGCCACCGTTCCCTTGCCCGAAGCGGACGGGCCGTCGATGGCGATGACGGGGGTTGCGTCAGCTGTCATGTCACTCCAGTGGTCAGACAAAATTCCTGCAGCCTCATAGCTTCTGCAGGTCCTTGATCAGTTCGCGCGTGTGCAATACTTTTCCTGCCAGATAATGATTCAGCAACAGGCGCATCAATTGCTTGCTTTGCTGTGCACTGATGCCATCGCGATAATCGTCGGCGGCCATGTCCAGCAAGGTTTTCCCCTTCACGGCAAGCCCATCCGCCACCTTCATTCCCTGCGGCAATGCGCCGCGCTCGATCACATAGGTGTAACTGGCTGCAGCATCAATCGGCTTGCCGCTGTCGGCCTCCTGCTCCAGCAACAGCGCATAGCCCAGTTCCTGCAGCATGCGCTTCTCGAAACTACGCAACGTGGCAGCATGGTCAGACCCTTGCGCCAGCCGCTGCAGGGCTTGTCGATAATAATCGAACAACTGCTCATGCGCATCTTCTCGCGCCATCAGGTTGATCAGCAGTTCATTCAGGTATAAACCGCACAACAGTGCAGTGCCCTGCAACTGCGGCTGCCCACCTTGCCATTCGGCGTTATGCAACGTCCGCACCTCGCCCTTGCCGAACCAGGACAGATGCAACGGCTGGAATCCCATCAATAACCCGCGCAGCAGCGACCGCGGTCGTCGTGCGCCGCGCGCCACCACCGGAAGGCGACCATGGTTGCGGCTGAAAACTTCAAGCAGCAGGCTGGTTTCGCGGAATGGATAACTGTGCAGGATAAAGGCAGGCTCGTTTTCCAGCCTTTGTCTAGGTGCGGTCATTCATAACCCAGCGATTTCAATACCCGCGCATCATCGGCCCAGCCACTTTTCACCTTGACGAATACTTCAAGGAATACTTTGCCGTCGAACATTTTTTCCATGTCCAGCCGTGCCTGGGTAGCGATTTCCTTAAGCTTGACGCCACCCTTGCCAATCAGCATGGCCTTGTGCGCTTCCTTGTCCACCAGAATGGCTGCGTGGATGCGCCTCAGTTTGCCTTCCAGCTTGAATTGCTCGATCACCACGCTGGCCGAATAGGGCAATTCCTCGCCGGTAAAGCGGAAAACTTTTTCCCGCAGCAGTTCGGCAGCAAGAAATCGTTCGTTGCGATCAGTGATTTCATCTTCGGCATAGATCGCTCCACCTTCCGGCAAGTGTCGGCGAATCGACTCCAGCAGGACATCGAGTTGCTTATCCAGTTTGGCGCTGACCGGCACGATGGCAGCGAACTCGCGTTCATTGCCCAGCATTTCGATGAACGGCAACACTTCGTTCTTGTCGGTGAAATAGTCCATCTTGTTGATGACCAGGAACACCGGCGCGTCGTTCGGCAACAGTTTCATTACATGCTGGTCGCGTTCATCAAAGTGGCGCGCCTCCATAACGAACAGCACGACGCTGACATCGCGCAGGCGCTGCTAACCACCCGGTTCATGCCGCGGTTCAGTGCATTGTTGTGCTTGAGTCTGGAAGCCGGGCGTATCGACGAACACGAACTGGCTATGCTCGTCGGTCAGGATGCCGGTGATGCGATGGCGCGTAGTCTGCGCCTTGCGCGAGGTGATGCTGATCTTCTGCCCGACCAGGTGATTAAGCAGGGTGGATTTGCCCACGTTGGGCCGACCGACAATAGCTATAAAGCCACTGCGGAAATCAGTGATATCGTTCAGTTCAGCCATTGGCATTCGATTTGCAGTGGACATAGAGAGTGTGTTCCAGTCCATCGCACCCGGAAACTCTCATGCCGGGCGAGATATCAACATTAATCATGATCATTCAGGTTTTCCTACGAAATCCATAACCGGTTAATTCAGGGCTTGGTGCTGAGTTGCGCATAGGCCAGTTCGGCAGCAGCCTGCTCCGCCGCCCGGCGATTGCCCCCCTCGCCACGAGTTTTCAATTGCATTTGCGCAATCTCGCATTCAACCTGAAAGGATTGAGCATGTGCTTCACCCTGGGTCGCAATCACCGAATATTTCGGCAGCGCCAGTTTCCTGGCCTGCAGATATTCCTGCAGCATGGTCTTGGCATCCTTGCCAAGCGCTGCGATATCGGTTTTTGCCATGTACGGAACATATTGTCCCAGCACCACGTGCTCGGCTGCAGCAAAACCACCATCGAGAAACACTGCGCCAAACACCGCCTCAAGCGCATCAGCAAGTATCGAAGGACGACGAAATCCTGCGCTCTTGCGTTCGCCCTCGCCCAATAGCATCAAATCGCCCAACTGGAATTGTTGCGCGAGGTCGACAGCGTTTGTTGCTTGACCAGATTTGAGCGCAAGCGTGACAAGTCGCCTTCTGTCAGGTGGGGATAATTATTGTAAAGGAGTTTGGCGATCGTGCAATCGAGCATACTGTCGCCGAGGAATTCCAGCCGTTCGTTGTTGCTCTGGCCATAACTGCGGTGGGTCAAAGCACGTTGCAACAATTGCGGTTGCTTAAAGACATAGCCAAGTGAGCGGCTCAAACCGTCACGATCCATAGGATTTATTCCGGTGCGCTCGGGCTGAATTCGAGAAACAGGCTGATGTTACCGATCAGATGGACCTTGACCGAATAACTTGCGCTCAGCGACCAGCCGTCGGCATCGCTTTCCATGTCGATATCGTCTGGAGTGATAGCGGTAATATTTGAAACCTATGCGCGCTTGATGTACGCCATACGGATATCGTTGACCTTTGCATTCCTCAGTTCCGGATCATGAACGATGGCATTGAACGCTTGCTTGATCGACGAATCTTCAATGTATGCCGGTACTGCCCTGAAGACTGTTATCACGACGACTATCGTTACCAGCACTATAAACAGGAAGCCAACAAAGCTGTAACCATCCTGCCTGGGAGCCAATATTTTCACGATTCCTCCTTGCTCGAAGCTGTCATTTTACGGGAATGCCTATGCGACTCAAGTCGCCAAAATTCATCCATATCAGAAAGGCTTTGCCGACTATCATGTTGTCAGGCACAAATCCCCAATAGCGGCTGTCTCGACTGTTATCCCGATTATCGCCCATCATGAAATAATTTCCCTCTGGAACCTTGCACCGGAATTCCTCGGTACTGTAGCTGCAATTCTCCCGATATGGAAAGTCAGCAACAGCCTGAAGGTGTATGTCAGGCATATCCGGGTTGATCAGCAGACTATGGCTATGCCCGCCCAGATTTTCCGTATGTAGTTCGGTATGTACGAATTTCAGGTCGTTTTCAACATAATTGTACTCGCCATCCGCAGTCTGTGGCTGCAACTGTCCGTTAACGTATACCTGCTTGTTGTGATACTCAATGGTATCACCGGGAATGCCGACCACGCGCTTGATGAAATCTACGGAGGGATTTTCCGGATAGTGAAAAACCATCACATCGCCGCGCGCGGGATTGCTTATCTGAATGATCTTTTTGCTGATGATGGGAAGGCGGATGCCATAGGTGTATTTGTTGACGAGGATGAAATCGCCGACATGGAGGGTCGGTATCATGGAGCCTGAGGGGATCTTGAACGGCTCAACCAGAAACGAGCGCAGCATGAACACAGCCAGTATCACCGGGAAGAAACTCCTGGAATATTCCACCCACCAGGGCTCCTTGCTCTCTGCCGCACGCTTTGGGCGCAAGACGACAATGTCCAGCAACCACACGCCGCCAGTTATGACCAGCAGCACAAACATTATCAACGCGAAATCCATTGCTACTCCTAATTTTGGGCTTGTAGCTGGTAGCTCGTAGCCTGTAGCCAAGCCACGGTTTTGCTACCAGCTACAAGCTACTGGCTACAAGCTGAATCATTTATCACCCACTTGCAGGATGGCGAGAAACGCCTCTTGCGGAATCTCTACACTGCCCACCTGCTTCATGCGTTTCTTGCCGGCTTTTTGTTTCTCCAGCAGCTTCTTCTTGCGCGTGATGTCGCCGCCATAGCACTTCGCCAGCACATTCTTGCGCAATGCCTTGACGTTCTCGCGCGAGATGATGTTGGCGCCGATGGCTGCCTGGATCGCCACGTCGAACATCTGGCGCGGTATCAGTTCGCGCATTTTTGCCGCGACTTCACGTCCACGGTACTGGCTGTTGGCACGGTGCACGATGATGGACAGCGCATCCACCTTCTCGCCGTTGATCAGCATGTCCACCTTGACCACATCGGCCTGACGATACTCCTTGAATTCATAATCCATCGAGGCATAGCCACGTGACACCGATTTCAGCTTGTCGAAGAAATCCATCACGATCTCCGCCATCGGCATTTCATATTTGAGCAGCACCTGCTTGCCGTGGTAGGTCATGTCGATCTGCACGCCGCGCTTTTGCGTGCACAGCGTGATCACGCCGCCGACGTATTCCTGCGGCATGTACAGATTAACCGTCACGATCGGCTCGCGGATCTCCTCAATCCTGGAAGCATCGGGCAACTTGGACGGATTATCCACCATCAACTCGGTGCCGTCGCGCAGCAGCACTTCGTAGATCACGGTCGGAGCGGTGGTGATCAAGTCCATGTCGAACTCGCGTTCCAGCCGCTCCTGAACGATTTCCATATGCAGCAGGCCGAGGAAACCGCAGCGGAACCCAAAACCCAGAGCCTGAGAAACTTCAGGCTCATATTGCAGGGATGAATCGTTCAACTTCAGCTTTTCCAGCGAGTCGCGCAGCGCCTCGTACTGATTGGACTCGACCGGGAACAACCCGGCAAACACCTGCGGCTGCACTTCCTTGAAACCCGGCAGCGCCACCGCCGCGGGCTGGGCCTGCAGTGTCACGGTGTCGCCGACCTTTGCGTCTTTCAATTCCTTGATGCCGGCGATGATGAAGCCAACCTGGCCTGCGGAGAGTACTTCGCGTTTCTGTGATTTTGGCGTGAATACGCCGATATGTTCGGTCAGGTGCTGCGCGCCGCTGGCCATCAGCAGGATCTTGTCCTTGGGCCGCAGGATGCCGTTGAAGATGCGCACCAGCATCACCACGCCCACATAGTTGTCGAACCAGGAATCGATGATCAGCGCCTGCAGCGGCGCATCCGGATCGCCGCTGGGCGGGGGCACCTTGGCGATCAGCGCATCCAGTACCTCCTCCAGGCCCTCGCCGGTCTTGGCCGAGCAGCGTACCGCATCATGCGCATCAATGCCGATCACGTCCTCGATCTCGGCGATGGCGTTTTCCGGATTGGCCGATGGCAGGTCGATCTTGTTCAGCACCGGCACCACTTCAACTCCCAGGTCCAGTGCGGTATAGCAATTCGCCACCGTCTGCGCTTCCACGCCCTGCGATGCATCCACCACCAGCAACGCGCCTTCGCAGGCGGACAACGAGCGCGACACCTCGTAGGAAAAATCCACATGTCCCGGCGTATCGATCAGGTTGAGGTTATAGACCTGTCCATCGCGCGCCTTATAGCTCAGTGCGGCGGTTTGCGCCTTGATGGTGATGCCGCGCTCGCGTTCAAGGTCCATCGAGTCGAGCACCTGCGCCTCCATCTCGCGGTCGGACAAGCCCGCCGCACAAATGGATGATGCGGTCGGCCAGAGTGGATTTGCCGTGGTCTATATGGGCGATGATGGAAAAATTGCGGATATGCTGCATCTGTACCTTGAAAAACGCATCCCGCCAAAATCGGCCCGGATTCGCAAACATCCAAAAATTCGAAGGTGCGAATTCTAGCCGATTTTGCCGGGATACGCTGGAAACCCTTAAGCTTAATCCTGACCTTTGTCCTGATTCTTGTCCAGTTTTTCGTCCAGTTTCACGGCGACATATGAAATGATGTCGTCGCGCTTGACCAGCAACGCTACGTTGCGTCCCTTTGGCGTGTGCTTAATCACATCATTGAATTGCTCGACCGTCGAAACCTCGACATTGCCGATGGCCAGTATCACGTCACCGGCGTGCAATCCGGCACGATCGGCTGCGCCTTTCGCATCCTGCACGATCAATCCACCCTTTACTTGCAGTTGCGTCCGTTGTTCGGCAGTCAGTTCATCCAGCGTCAACCCAAGACGTTTCTCGCTTTCACCGGCTACCGCAGTGGCTGCTTGCGCAGCCTGCTTTTCTTCCGGCATCACGCCCACTGTCAATTTGACTTCCTTGCGGGCGCCTCTGCGCCATAGCTCGACATTGACCTTGGCGCCAGGCCGAGTCTCGCCGACTATGCGCGGCAGGTCGGCAGAATCCGCAACTGTCTTGCCATCGAATACCAGTATCACGTCACTGACCTGGATTCCGGCTTTTTCGGCAGGGCTGCCTTTTTCCACGCTGCTGACCAATGCGCCGCTGGCCTTGTCCAGACCGAATGATTCGGCCAGATCCTGGGTGACACTCTGGATCACCACACCGATTCGTCCGCGCGTCACTTTCCCGGATACACGCAATTGATCCGCCACATCCATGGCAACATCAATCGGGATGGCGAATGAAAGCCCCATATACCCGCCGGAACGGCTGTAGATCTGCGAATTGATACCGATCACCTCGCCCTTCATGTTGAACAGCGGCCCGCCGGAATTGCCCGGGTTGATTGCAGCATCTGTCTGGATAAAAGGCACATAGTTCTCCTGCGGCAGGGACCGCCCCTTGGCGCTCACAATGCCTGCCGTCACGCTGTTGTCAAAACCAAACGGCGAACCAATGGCAAGCACCCATTCCCCAACCTTGAGCGCATCCGGATCCCCGATGGCCACTATGGGCAAACTGGTGTCCGCTTTGATCTTGATCAGTGCAACATCGCTGCGCTGGTCTATCCCGATCACTTTTGCGTCAAACTCACGCTTGTTGGTCATGCGCACACTCACAGTATCCGCTCCACCCACCACATGGGCATTGGTCAGGATGTAACCGTCCGCGCTGATGATGAATCCGGAACCCAGGGATTGCGATTCATGCTCGCGCGGCATTTGCTGCCCGAAGCGCTTGAAGAACTCATAGAAAGGGTCGTTCTTGGGCAAATTTGGAATGCCCTGCGCCATATTCCCGGAATTTACCATTTGGGTCGTGCTGATATTGACCACCGCCGCCCCCTCCTTTTCCACCAGACTGGAAAAGTCAGGCAATTCCGCCGCATTCAGCTGTTGCGAAATGATCAAAACCGACAGCAGTGGAAATAATTTTTTCAGCATTTGATCACTCCCTGGTCTTGAGCTTTTAAGGTACCGGGCAAGCGCTTGCCGGATTCGTTATCGCATGAAGTATGTTGCGGAGATAGCGCAGAAATGAGAATACGTTGCTGCGGTGTAAATATCCTGACCAGCATGAATCCCGCTGCCAGTCCAGCCAGCGCGCCAACAGCTGCGTATACGTCCGGGTTGTGAGCACCTGCCACGACCGATCCCAGGATACCACCGGCAAACAGCATCAACAGTGGAAAAATGTATACGATGAAGGCACTGCGAAACAATTCGCCATCTGCCACTGAAACCCGTACTTCATCGCCGACCTCTGCGCCTATCTGGTTATGGACCCGGAAGTGGCGCGGCCGGGCACAGAAAAGTTTTGCCAACTTGCCGCTGCCGCATCCATTGACACTGTTGCATTGCCCACAGCCGCCAGCCTGATCTGCCTCCACCAGGGCCTCGGTGCCATCCAGCTTGACGATAACGGCATGGGTCTCCAGCATGGTCAGTTTCCGCTGTAGCGTACCGAATCCGCCACCTGTATCACCGTGCGTGGCGGCACTTCGCCGACCACCGTCACCAGATGACCATCAACCAGCTTGGTATACACCTGGATCAGGCCCTTGCTGGACAAGCCGGCAACATCATCATCGTCGACATCAGATTTTTCAATGAACACGGAAATACCGGCCAATCCATCAGAAAACACCATCTGGATCACCGGCGTGTCCTTGCCCGGCAGCAATCGACTCACTTCTGCAATCTTCTGGAATCCGTTCGGCAGCCCATCGACCTTCCAGCCGCTGGTAAGGATACGCGCGGCTTTTTCATGCAACATGCGAGCGGCGCGAGCGGTTTCGTTATGATAAGGGTCTCCACTCAGATCTTTGGCTACCCCCTCATGGCCTGGTATTTGCACATGGTGATGCTTGTCAAAACCCCAACCCCGATTATGATGATGCGGATATTTTGAATTCTGGTTGTTGGCCGTCAGACCCATATTTATCCATGTGCGGTCTATGTTGCCGCTTATCTCCAGCTGGGTGAAGGCGTATTGCTCGATCACACTGCCGCGCTGATCCAGTACTGCCGTCTTGAGCAGCAAACCGGAATCCTTGTGGGCCCACATCTTGTGCGCATAGCGCAGATTATCCTTGGGCATGAACAAGAACGGGAACGCATCCAGGCCGGCGATCCTTTCTTCAGCCAACTGCTTGATCACATAGTTTTCGTCCAGCAGGGACAGTTGTTGCGGCAACAGGGCGGGGAATTCCCTGTTATTTTGCGGACGCCGCTCCTCTATGATCACGTGATTCCCAAAGTAGCTGGTTACCTGGTCGTTGTTGCGAATAATCTCGCGCTTGGGACCATTGAGATTTTCCAGCCGGCTATGCTCCCCGTTCCGATCTGCAATATGGGTGATGCGCATGGTCTCCACATGATTGCCATATTGATAGACAAAGGTACCCGTATAATCAGTCTGATGAGCAGCAAACGCCATGGTTTGGAGCCATTTCAAATCCTCCTGGTGATACGGGTCGGCAAGCGCCGAAAATGCAGGTGCCATCAATATCGAAAGCAACAACACCCGTATTGTCACTGCTGAATGCACTATTGTCCCGCCATGCTGGAAATATAGGTTGCTGCACCCTGCACATCCGCACTTGGAGAATACTCCTGATGTGCCATCAGATATTCATTCACGCGACCGCCGGAAAAACTGGCTGGACGCACGTCAACAGCGGGCTGCTGCATGGCCAATTGCGGGGCAGGCTCAACGCCGATCTTCACAGACAACCAGGTGACCAGAGCCAGGGCCATCACTGATGCGGCTGCAGATAGAGCGTAAAACCTGGCTCTTTGGCCGGATCTGGCGCGAGGCGCAAGCACCGTCGGCTCGGCCTGCAATCGTTCATGCATCACTTGACCGACATTTGCCTGGATATGATCAGGATGGCGCAACGTGTCGCCTATCAAGTGATAGATATCCCATTCTCCACAGGTATCAGGATTTTGTCTTAACTTGTCGAGTAACGCATCCGCCTCGTCGTCAAACAATTCGCCATCCATCATTGCCGAAATATTCTGTTTCATATCACCACCTGTTTTCTTCACTGGTACCCAACAATGGGCGTAAATTTTCTGCAATCGCCTCACGCGCCCTGAATATCCGGGACCGCACGGTACCGATCGGGCAATTCATCACATCCGCTATTTCTTCGTAACTCAATCCCTCGATCTCACGAAGGGTCAGCGCAGTACGCAAATCGTCTGGGAGTTGCAGCAAGGACGAATTTACTACTTCGACAACCTGTTTGCTCATCAATTCATTTTCCGGCGTGCTGACTTCCTGCAACAGGCCGGCCTCTTCAAAACCTTCGGCTTCCTCGGCATCAAATGCCGTGCTGGTAGGCGCGCGCCGTTTCAGCGCCAGCAGGTAATTTTTTGCGGTGTTGATGCCGATCCGGTACAGCCACGTATAGAATGCACTTTCCCCGCGAAAGGTCGGCAATGCCCGATAGGCCTTGATAAATGCCTCCTGAGTCACGTCCTCAACCTCCGCCGAATCGCGCACAAAGCGCGAGATCAGTCGAGACAACCTGCGCTGATACTTGGTTACCAGCAACTCATATGCGTGCTTGTCACCGCGTTGCGCGCGCTCGACTAATTTTTGATCGACCTCCCTGTCACCCATTCCCCGATTTTCCAGACTTTGTAATTATCGTAACGCACTAATTTAGCGTGCTAGTATAACCGGGCGAACCAGAAGCGTCAGCACCTTTGCCTTTCCTAGGGGGTGGACACACTATAGTGGAATTAGTTCATTCATTAAAAGGACAGAATTTGCTATAGACTAGACGACAATTCGCTCAACGGATAAACCACGTGTTGCAATTCGATGTCCTGATTATCGGCAGCGGCCTGGCCGGACTGTCACTGGCACTCAAGCTTGCCGACCAGCGCAAGGTCGCCGTCATCACCAAGAAATCCCTGCTGGAGGGTGCCAGCAGCTGGGCCCAGGGCGGTATCGCCACCGTGGTTTCGCCCAGCGATACGCTTGCCGAACACATCCAGGACACGCTGACCGCCGGTGCGGGGCTGTGTGACGAAACTGCCACGCGCTTTGTCGTCGAGCACGCCAAGCCGGCACTCGACTGGCTGATCTCGCAAGGCGTGCCATTCACGCGGGATGGCAGCAACGGATTCCATCTGATGCAGGAAGGCGGGCACAGCCACCGCCGCATCATCCATGCCGCCGACGCCACCGGTCTGGCGGTGCAGGAAACCATGGCGGCCAGGGCGCGGGCGCATCCCAACATCACCCTGCTGGAACATTACATCGCGGTTGACCTGATCACCGGCAGGAAACTCGGCCATGATGACAACCGCTGCCATGGCGCCTATGCGCTCAACAGCCTGAGCGACGAGGTCGCCACCATCTCCGCCGGCAATACCATCCTCGCCACCGGCGGCGCCGGCAAGGTCTATCTGTACACCACCAACCCGGACACCGCCACCGGCGACGGCATCGCCATGGGCTGGCGCGCCGGCTGCCGCGTGTCCAACATGGAATTTATCCAGTTCCACCCTACCTGCCTGTACCATCCGCACGCCAAGTCCTTCCTGATCAGCGAAGCGGTGCGCGGCGAGGGGGGCATCCTGAAGCTGCCGGATGGCACCCGCTTCATGCCCTGGCACGACGCGCGCGCCGAACTGGCCCCGCGCGATATCGTCGCTCGCGCCATCGACTTCGAGATGAAAAAACACGGCCTGGACTGCGTCTACCTGGACATCTCGCACAAACCCGAGGCATTCCTGAAGGAACACTTCCCCACCATCTACGCACGTTGCCTGTCCCTGGGCATAGACATCGCATCCCAGCCGATTCCGGTGGTGCCTGCGGCTCATTACAGTTGTGGCGGCATCATGACCGACCTGCGTGGCCGCACCGACCTGGGAAATCTGTATGCCATCGGCGAAACAGCCTGCACCGGGCTGCATGGTGCCAACCGCCTGGCCAGCAACTCACTGCTGGAATGCCTGGTATTCGCCGATGCCGCCGCACTGGATATTCTGGAGCAAATACAAAGCGAACCGGTTTCGCTGCCACAATGGGATGAAAGCCGGGTCACCGACGCAGACGAGCAGATCGTCATCTCGCATAACTGGGCGGAGCTGCGGCGCTTCATGTGGGACTACGTCGGTATCGTGCGCACTACCAAACGGTTGCAGCGTGCCAGCCACCGTATCCATTTGCTGCACGAAGAAATCAATGAGTACTACGCCAATTTCCACATCTCGGCAGATCTGCTGGAACTGCGCAATCTGGTTCTCAGCGCCGACTTGATCATTCAAAGCGCCATGATGCGCCATGAAAGTCGCGGCTTGCATTTCAGCAAGGACTACCCGGAAACATTAGCCCACGCCATACCTACCATCCTGACGCCAACCGGTTGAACCTGCCCAATTGGAACCGCAATGAAGATAAACTAGGCGCTCCATTTCAGCCACACGCGCAACTGCCTGAAAGATTCGGTGTCCAATCCATCGGGCAGAATAACCGCGCTGCGGGCGAAATGTGCGCCTTGTGGCAGCACATTTACCACGGTTATGGCGGGAGTAACCAGGCTACCCTGCACTACTCTGCCCGGCATGAGTTCGCCGCTTCGGGTATGAATCTCCACCCCGGGCTTGCCCACAGCAAGGGCAATACAGGATGAAGGCATGCCCAACAGGTAATCGCGCGCAAGCAGATACGCAAGATTGGCTGCCAGCAACAGCACCAGCATGGCTTTGGCCCACACCGGAAGAACAAGCGGAAACAGGGAAATCATTGCAACCAGGTGAACCATGATCAACAACGCCGCCAGATACCTGGAAGGCTTGAACCTGAAGGTTTGAACCATGCCAGGCATAGCCCAGATCAGAAGTGCAATGACGTGTTCATCAGAATCAGCCCCAGCAGTAACAGAATCAGTACGATAGCCAGCAACCATCTCCCCGGTCTGGCCGGAGTCGCAGCCGGTTGCACTGCAGCCTTCGCATTAACGGCTGCACTTGCCGAAACGGCGCCCGCATTAAGCGCAGCCCTTGGCATTTGCTTCGGCTGAGGGGGTAATGGAGTCGCTGAACGGTTGATCTCATCCTTGTTTGCTCGCGCCACCTTGATGGTCTTGGAATAGTCATTCACAACGCCTTCGGTACCCGTCATCGCTTCCATGCGCTCGGTGGCGACAGAAGAATCGAAAGCATTGGATCGTCCATTTGCAGCCGGCCTTGGCGCTTCCTCCGGAAGTTTCCGCCGTGCCGCCAGCATTTCGTTCGGTTGCAGCAGGGACTGTGGCGCCGACAGATTCTCGGCAGGCATGTCGCGTTGCATGGCTCTGCGGCAAACGCGCAAGTCACTGGCCAATTCCTTGGCATTTTGGTAGCGCTCATCCAGTTTCTTAGCCATCGCCTTCGCCACAACGAGATCCAGCATCTGGGGCACCGCTGAATTGATCGAACTTGGCGGAGGTGGAACCGTATTCACGGTCTGGTACATGATGGCGCTGATATTCTCGCCGTTAAATGGTGTCTTTCGCGTCAACAACTCATACGTCATGACGCCCAGCGAAAAGATATCCGAGCGCAAATCGAGGTTCTGACCCATCACCTGCTCAGGCGACATGTATTTCGGGGAGCCCAGCACCATGCCGGTCTGGGTCTTTACCGTGGATGAGGCCATGCGCGCGATGCCGAAGTCGGTGATCTTCACATGGCCGTCGCGGATTATCATGATATTGGACGGCTTCACATCGCGATGGATGATCCCATGCTCATGCGCATAATCCAGACCAAGGGCGACCTGGATCACGATGTCCAGCACCTGGTCCTCCGACAAGATCTGCCCACCCTTGAGAATGTCCCGCAGTTCGCTGCCTTCCAGGAATTCCATGGCAATGTATGCGATATCGTCGCTCTTGCCGACGTCATAGATAGTCACGATGCTGGGATGGCTCAAGCATCCGGCAGCCTTTGCTTCCTGATAAAAGCGTCCCTCGTATTCTTCCTTGTCATCGCTCATCAAGCCAAGACCGATGGTCTTGATTGCAACGATACGGCCGATCAATGGGTCTTTCGCCTTGTAAACGATACCCATGGCGCCCTGCCCGATCTCGCCGAGAATTTCATATCTGCCCAATTGGCTGATCATGACATGAGTCGAAAATCGAAATAGGTGAACTCTCTCCTGCCAACGAGACATATCTGCATCCAGATAACGCCCGTCCTCAGCAGAGTCTGCATGCTGCCACTAGCGCTCGGGAACATTGCCGCCAGCGCGTCAATCAACATCCTGCACATACTCGACACAATTATCCCCTCGGTTGATGGTGCATAAATTCAGTTTCCGATTCATTCACACAGTGCGAATGTTAGCCCAGCTTGTCGAACAAATGCCATAAATTCCGTTTGACAGGATTTCTAAAATCCTCTCCAGGATAAACTGGCTGTATTGCGGCGCATCTCGAGTACGTCAAGAGGGCGCAGACTGACCCGATACTACCTTCCAGCCTTGCCTCGGGATGCTGCTGAACTTTTGCGTTTGGTCTTGGTATCAGTGCCTTCGCGAGAAAGCTTCGCATTCGGCCCGGACCGTACACCTTGACCGGGTATTGCCCTGGCCTTCCCGGGCATCACGCCCGCACCGGAAAGCTGTGTTTCCATACCAGCCCAGTCAAGTATCGCGGTCACTTCTCCAGGCCCCAGTTCTGCCAGCATTCCACGCTTGAGCCGCGGCGGAAGATTGACCAGGCCAAAACGCACTCGCATCAGGCGACTCACCGTCAGACCCAGCGCCTCAAAGGTGCGACGCACGATGCGGTTGCGCCCCTCCTTCAGCACCAACCGATACCAATGGTTGTAGCCTTCACCCCCTTCATCGGTCAACTTCACGAAGGTCACCGGCCCGTCATCCAGTTCCAGGCCTTGTGTGACCATCTGGCGCATCTGATCTTCCGTCATGCTGCCTTGCACGCGCACAGCGTATTCACGCTCCACCTCAAAACGCGGATGCATCAGGCGATTGGCCAGGTCTCCGGAAGTGGTGAAAATCAGCAGGCCGCTGGTATTAAAATCCAGCCTCCCGATCGCCATCCATTTCTGTCCGCGCAATCTTGGCAGCTTGTCGAACACGCTGACGCGCTGCTCCGGATCGTCCCGGCTGACTATCTCGCCCTCCTGTTTGTGATACAACAAAACACGGGGCAGGCTGCCGCTCTTTGCATCGACATGGATGACACGCCGGTCCACCCGCACTTCATCGCCATCCAGCACGCGCATGCCCAGCGTTGCCACTTCGCCATTGACCGTCACCCGTCCACCGGCAATCCATGTTTCCATTTCCCGACGTGACCCTACACCAGCTTGTGCCAGTGCCTTTTGCAACCGTTCGCCTTGCTGCTTTTCAGTCATCAGTAAGCCATTAACATTGATCGGGGACGAATTCGCGGCAAATCGATTGCCGACATGTACCAGCAGAAAGAGCACGATTCATCTCGTCGTCGTTGCCATAGATCGGATCGATGGCGTCTGTACAGGTGCGGGTCACTCTCTCATCTCCCGGCGTTCCAGCACTGCTTGAGCCAATGTTCCGCTGTCCACATGCTCAAGTTCGCCACCCACCGGAAGTCCTCGCGCGATACGCGTAACCTTGATTCCCTGAGCACTCAGCAAGGCAGCCAGATAATGCGCGGTGGCCTCGCCTTCGACGGTGAAATTGGTGGCAAGTATCACCTCACACGGCTGTTCCAAAGCGCGTGCCACCAGTTTCTCCAGGTGAAGTTCACGCGGTCCGATGGCGTCGATAGGGGACAGCCTCCCCATCAACACGTAATACATGCCCTGATAGCATTGTGCCTGCTCCATCACCAGCAGGTCCGCCGGCATCTCCACCACGCAAAGCAAATTCGTTTCGCGCCGCGAGGAACGGCACAAGACACATATCTCCTGCTCGGAAAAATTGTTGCACTTGATGCAGTGCTGCACATTCTCCACCGCGTGATCAAGGGAACGCGCCAGGTGCAGTGCGCCGGGCCGGTCGCGTTGCAGCAGATGATAAGCCATGCGTTGTGCGGACTTCGACCCTACGCCCGGCAGACAGCGTAGCGCCTTGACCAGTTCTTCCAGGCTGGAAGGTGTAATCATCAGTCTTGATCAGAACGGAAGCGTCATTCCCGGCGGCAGGTTCATGCCTGCGGAAAATCCGCTCATGCGCTGCTGCGAAATGTCCGCGGCCTTTTTGGTGGCATCGTTCAGCGCCGCCACGATCAGGTCTTCCAGCATCTCCCTGTCATCCAGCACACTGTCGTCCAGGCTAACGCGACGCACTTCGTGCGCACAAGTCATCACCACCTTGACCATGCCGGAACCGGACTGTCCTTCCACCTCGATAGTGGCGAGTTCTTCCTGGGCCTTCTTCATGTTCGCCTGCATCTGCTGCGCCTGCTTCATCAGCCCGGCCAATCCACCCTTCATCATCTTGCATTCTCCTGACCTATCGGTTTGATCGATTCTTCCACCACCTTCGCGCCCAATTGCGCCTGCGCATCGCGCACGAACGCATCCTGCGCGATCGCTTTCGTCGCCGCCTGCTGGTGCGCCTGTTTTGCGCATTGCTCAAGGGCGGCGGGCGTGATCTCATTGCCGCCGCCAACCTTTACCTGCAAACTCACCGGCCTGGCGAAATATTTGGTCAGCGCCGCCTGTAATTTGTCGTGCGCGATCTTGTTGGACTGCAAATGCTTTTGCTGCGGTGAGAGATTCAGCGTCAGCCGTCCCTGGTCAAAGCTTTCCAGCGTGCTGTTTCTGGCCAGTTCCCTCGCCATGCCCTGCACGTTCAATTGCGCCATCAGCACACTCCAGTCCAACTGCGCAGGCGACTCCGTCACGCTCGCAGGCGCGTCGGATTGCTTTGGCACTGAAACTTCTTTGCGGCTGAGTGTAGCCGATGCCGGTGGCGCCGCCGCAGCCACCATCTCTCCCGCAGGCCTGGCTGTAACCGACATAGTCGCCGGCATGAACGCCAGCATGCGCATCAGCGTCATGGTGAATCCCGCATATTCATCCGGCGCCAGGTCGATCTCGTTGCGCCCGTGAATGGCGATCTGGTAGAACAATTGCACGTCTTCCGCTGAATTGCCGTGCCAGTTCCAGCAGGCGCGTCGCGCTCCGGCTCGTCTTCGGCAATGGCGAGCGGCACCGTCTGCGCCAGCGCGATGCGATGCAGCAGCGTCGCCAGATCCTGCAAGGCAGGGTCGAACGCCAGGCTGCGCAACGCCATGTCGTCGGCGATACGCAGTAGCGCCCACGCCATCCCTTGCCAGCAGCATTTGCAGCAGATCGAACAGGTAGCCCTGATCGATCGCGCCCAGCATGGTGCGCACCGTTGCTTCGTCCACCTTGCCATCAGAATAGGCGATCGCCTGATCCAGCAGGCTCAGTGCATCGCGCATGCTGCCGGCGGCAGCGCGAGCCAGCAGCGCCAATGCGCCGTGCTCGAAAGACACGTCCTCCTGTTCCAGCACGTACTGCAAATGGGCCAGGATCAGCGCGGGCGGCAATTGCTTCAGGTTGAACTGCAGGCAGCGCGACAGCACGGTGACCGGAATCTTCTGCGGATCGGTGGTGGCGAGGATGAACTTGACATGTGCGGGCGGCTCTTCCAGCGTCTTCAGCATCGCGTTGAACGCCGACTTCGACAGCATGTGCACTTCGTCGATGATGTACACCTTGAAGCGCCCGCTGGTCGGCGCATACAGCGCGCTTTCCAGCAGTTCGCGCATATTGTCGACCTGGGTATTGGATGCCGCGTCCAGTTCGATCAGGTCGACGAAACGTCCGCTGTCGATCTCGGTGCAGGCGCTGCACACGCCGCACGGCGTGGCGGTGATGCCGTTCACGCAATTCAGGGATTTGGCGAAGATGCGCGCGATGGTGGTCTTGCCCACGCCGCGCGTGCCGGTGAACAGATAGGCATGATGCAGGCGGTTCTGCGCCAGCGCATTGCTCAGCGCCTGCACGACGTGCTCCTGGCCAGCCAGTTGCGCGAAGGTCTTGGGACGCCATTTACGCGCCAGAACGGAAGATGCAGACAAGGTTCATTTCCCAAATGGGGCACACGCCCCGCCAGAATAAGGAGGCGAGCCTTACCCCCGGCACTTGCAGTAATTAGCTGTGGCTGCTTCCTTCCGGACCTGACCAGTTTCACTACCCTGCAATGCGGGGAGACCCGCCAAACTGTTGCAGGTGATGCATTCTCGGCATCACCCGTATCTTGTTAATTCAATGCCGAATCTTGTGGCTCATGCGAAAGCCGGGGTAGTTCACGGCAGACACGGCCCGAATGATAAAGGATTTGGCCGGCAAAATCCACGCGATAACCGGTACCGGATGCGATTCAAACTGATAGCGGAGCATGGTCCGAGTACGTGACCCTGTCGGGGGCCGGCTTCCGCACCTGACAACATAAGTCTATATCGCGCAGGCGTTCCTATTCAAGACAAATCTATATTATTTATATGTTTATAGCAAACATCTCAAGTTAAATAATCTGTTTGAGCAAGTCTGCTCGCAATGATTCCTGTGCTTGCGGCTGCTTCAGCGAGGCGTCCCTGATCCAGAATGTGTCCTCTGCCCGAGCGCCCAGCGTATTAATTTTTGCATTCAGCAGGTTTACCTGGTGATTTGCCAGCACGCGGGCGATGGTCGCCAGCAGTCCGGGGCGATCACCCGCAACAATTGAAAGTTGATAGTCCCCTTTTTCATCCATGCGGAAGGAGACTTCCGGTGAAATCGGAAAATGTTTCAATTGCCGGCTGATGCGACCGCCATACAGGGCCGGTAGCGGATTGCCATCAATGATATGTTGGGTCAGTTCGAATTCGATGTAATTCATCACGTCGCGGTATGGAGTCCTGGTGTTGCCCGCATCCAGCACCAGAAAAGTATCCAGTGCATACCCAGGTCGAGTGGTATGTATCCTGGCTTCCATGATGTTGTACTGCATTCCCGCAAAAAAACTGCAGATGCGCGCAAACAGCAAGGGTTGATCCGGACTGTATACCATCACCTGCATCCCCTCGCCGACCCGACTCAGGCGCGCCTTGACCACCGGCGTTGAGCTGTCGGCGCGACGTGCCAGCAATCGGGTATGCCAGGCGATCTCATCCGCCTCATGGCGCAGGAAATATTCATTGTCGAACTGAGCCCAAAGCTGCTCATAACTCTCGGGAGCGATCGCATACAGATTAAGCAACTCTTGTGCGCGGATGCGAATTTCGCCAATGCGGTCGGCAAACATGCCGTCAGCCATGAAACGCCGCGTCGAATTGAACAACTGCTCCAGCAATTTTGCCTTCCACGCATTCCATATTTTGGGGCTGGTGCCGCGAATATCTGCCACCGTAAGCAAATACAGCGCGACCAGATAACGGTCATTGGGAATGCCGGCGGCAAACGAGGCAATCACATCCTGGTCAGACAAATCCTGCTTTTGAGCGATCGAAGACATGCCAAGATGATGTTCGACCAACCATACGACCAGATTGGTATCTTCGGCTGCCAGTCCATGCTGTCTGCAAAACCTGGCGGCATCGCTGCGCCCCTTGATCGAATGATCACCACCGCGCCCCTTGGCGATGTCGTGAAACAGGCCCGCCACGTACAATACTTCCGGACGAGCAAAATCCTTCATCAACCTGCTGCACAACGGATGCTCATGATCATGCTTTTCAAGCACGAAGCGGCGCAGATTACGCACCACCATCAGAATATGTTCGTCCACCGTATGCACATGGACCAGGTCATGCTGCATTTGACCCACGATGCGCCCGAACACAGGCAAATATCGCCCCAAAATCCCATTCTGGTTCATTCTGCGCAACGCATGAGTAATGCCCTGAGGCTGCCGCAGGATCTGCATGAACATTTCGCGATTGCGTGGATCGCGCCGGAACGCATTGTCTATCCTGTAACATGCACGCCAGAGCGCGCGCAGCGTCATAGCCGAGAATCCTTTCAACTCCTGATGCTGCTCCAGCAACAGGAAACATTCCAGTATCGCCGTCGGCTCCAGTTCGAATAACAGCTCATCTCGCGCTTCCAGCAAACCATCACGCGAGATAAAACGCTCATTGATCGGTTTTGCGGCAGCATTTACTTCAAACAGATGCGCCTGCAGGGTTCGCAACAGTACTTCATTGAACTGGCGCACCGCCTGTCGGGTGCGATAATAGCGCTGCATCAGGCGCTCACTGGCGCGGCGTGTCGCCGTTGCCTGGATATTCATCTGTTTCGCCAAAACATCCTGATAGTCAAACAACAGACGATCCTCGCGCCTGTGAGCGATGTAATGCAGGCGAATGCGCAACAGTTGCAGCAGCGCTTCGTGGCGGGCGATGGCTCTGGCTTCCTTGTGTGTTATCACGCCTGACCGGGCCAGTTGTTCCCAGGTGTTTCCATAGCCACTGGCTCGGCTGATCCACAGCACAGTTTGCAGGTCGCGCAGCCCCCCGGGACTGTCCTTCAGGTTTGGCTCAAGGTTGTAGTCGGTCTCGATGAAGCGAGCGTGGCGCCTTTCCTGCTCCCGTACCTTGGCCAGATAGAAATCACGGCGGTCCAGTTGGCCTGACAAGGCATCGCGCATCGCGTCGAATAGCGCACGGTCCCCGGTGATCAGGCGCGCCTCCAGAAGGTTGGTCTGCACGGTCACGTCTGTAGATATAGCCAGACAATCTTCCACAGTACGAATGCTGTGCCCCACTTCCAGGCCGATGTCCCACAGCACGCCAACAAGTTTCTGCAGCTCCTGCTGCAGGTCCGCATCCGGTTGTCTGGGTAGAAGGATCAGCAGGTCGATATCGGATTTTGGAAACAGTTCACAGCGCCCGTATCCGCCCACTGCCACCAGTGCCAGTCCGGCAGGCATGGCAAGTTCATTCCACACCATGCGTAGATGTTCATCCACCAGTCTGGTGTGGGCATGCAGTTGGCGCCTGGGTTGCGGATGCGCAACGAAATCCTGCTCCAGAGCCAGTCTTGCCGCGCTCAAACTCTGGCGGATTTCAGCCGGGCTGATCACGGGTTCTAGATGGCCGGCGGGGGCGGCGAACCGGCAGAAGTGGTCAATACTTCATAACCGCTGTCGGTGACCAGCACGGTGTGTTCCCATTGTGCCGACAAGGAATGATCCTTGGTAACGATAGTCCAACCATCGCCCAGCTGCTTGATGCCGGATTTGCCGGCATTGATCATCGGCTCGATGGTGAAGATCATGCCAGTTTCCAGTTTCAGGCCGTATCCGGCTTTGCCGTAATGCAGAACTTGCGGTTCCTCGTGAAAATTCATGCCGATGCCGTGGCCGCAGAATTCACGCACCACGCTGTAACCAAGTCCTTCAGCGTAGCGCTGGATCGCATTGCCAATATCACCCATATGCGCCCCCGCCTTGACTTCGCGAATACCCAGCCACATTGCCTGGTAAGTACTCTCACACAAGCGCCTGGCCTGGATCGACGGCTCGCCGACATAGAACATGCGGCTGCTATCGCCATGCCAGCCATCCTTGATCGGGGTGACATCAATATTGACTATGTCTCCATTCTTGAGTTTCTTGTCACTAGGCACACCGTGGCAAACCTGATGGTTTATCGACGTGCAAATGGACTTCGGATAGGGTGTATGTCCCTTGGGCGCGTAATGGAGCGGAGCAGAAATGGCTCCCTGAACATCTACCGTGTAATCGTGGCACAACTTGTCCAATTCATCGGTTGTAATACCGGGACGAACGAAGGGCGTGATGTAATCCAGCAACTCACTGGCCAGACGGCCGGCAACACGCATTTTTTCGATTTCCTGCGGGGATTTGATACTTACTGGCATGTTAACTGTTTTAGTCAGGTATTAAGCGGCTAGGATAGAGGATAGCCGCAACCAGCACAATACTGAATGTGATTTCCCCGCAATAGTTGCCAAAGAAAAACGGCAGGTTAACCTGCCGTTTGAATGGGTCACGACAATTCCCCGTCATTTTTGCTTGGCACAATGTTCCTGCATCTGTTCACTCATGTTCAGCAGGAATTGCAGCGAGCGAGCGGTCTTTTCGTCCGTCAATAACTTCCACATGCCGCCGATACCGCCTGCCACCTGTTGTGACTGGCTCTTGCTCGCCGCGCTTTCCAGGCAACCCAGCATCCCGGTCACCATCTCCATGCGTTCCAGCAATTGCGGCAGCGTGGTGGCGATGCGCTCCAGCGCGCCGGTGGATTCGAGATGCTCCAACATCTCCACCAGCCGCCCCGCGCCGCCGCGGTTGAGCCGGTCCAGCAGGGACAGCCCCTCGCCCACGGTCTCCGCCAGGCGCCCGACCATCTCATCGGTCAACGCATCCTGGGCCGAACTGTAAACCCTGGCCAGTTGCGACAACCGTTCCAGGTCGCCGTCGGCAGCCATGCGCGAAATGATCGGCAAGGCCTTTTCCAGGCCGGAGCGGTTCACCTGGTCGAGCAGACTGAGGCCGCCACCCACCGCCTCGGTAAGACGGCCCACCATTTCGTCGGTCAGCGCATCCTGCGATGCATGATAGACACGGGCGAGTTGAGACAGCCGTTCCAGATCGCCGTTGTTTACCATTTCTGCCAGCGCCGGGATCGCCTTGCTCAGGCCTGCGCGCCCGGCCTTGTCCACCAGATCGAGCGCTTCGGCTGCAGAGCCGGCGAGGCGGCCGACCATTTCGTCGGTCATCGAATCACGCGCTGCCGAGATCACCCGGTCCAGTTCGTGCCGCACCACAGCCCCTTCATCCTTGGTCTCAGTATTCATGGCATCCTCCGCTTACAGGAGTCCGCGCGCGGATATCCAGTACAGTTTGTTGTAGGCCATCTTGAACCAGTGCACTGCCTTGGTCGGTGCCTTGGGGTCCGGCGGATTCTGGTAATTGAACATCGCGTAGGTCGCGCGGTCCTTGCCGGCCTCGATGAAGCAGAACACCTTGCCATCGTATTCGCGTACCGGCATGCCCATCTTGACCATCGCAGCAATATTCTCGCCCAGCGCATCGGCCTCGAAGTGCGCGGTCGAGCCGGCCTTGCTGATCGGAATGTTGGTGGTATCGCCGAGCACGAACACATTGTCGCGACCTTCCATGTTCAGCTTGGTGCGATTGGTCGGGATCCAGCCGTTCTGGCCGAGACCGTTCTTCTCGATCACTTCCATGCCCTTGTGCGCAGGGATGGTGATCAGCAGGTCATACTTGATCTCGACGCCCTCTTCGCTGCGCAGCACCTTGTTGCCGGCATCCACTTCCTTGATGTTGAAGAAGGTGTCGTACTTGATGCCGAGCTGGTCCATTTCCGGCGCCGCCCACTTGGCGACGTTCTCCAGGCTGTGCACACGGCCGATCGGGTAGGTGTAATGCAGTTGCACCTTGTCCAGCATGCCGCGATCCTTGAAATAGTCGTGCAGCATGAAGGTGATTTCCAGCGGCGCCATCGGACACTTGTGCGGCACGCCAACGGTGATCACCACCTTGCCGCCCTCGAACGATTGCAGTGTCTTGAACATCTTCAGTGCAGTCTCTTCGGTGTAGAAGGTCTCCGCTCCCTCGACCATGCCTGGAACACCTTCCGGGAACATGCGCGAACCGGTAGCGATGACCAGCAGATCGTAATCATAGGTCTTGCCGCTCTTGGTCTTTACCTGCTTGTTGTCGAGCATGAATTCCTCGACCGGGTCAACGTGGAAATTGATGCTCGATTCGAGCAGGCCGGCCTGGTCGCGATACAACTCATCGGGAGTGATGCGCCCAACCGCCAGGTAGAGCAAGCCGGGTTGGTACATATGCTTTTCGGAAGCCGACAGCATCGTGATGCGCGCCTTGCCGCTCTTCAGTTCATTCGTCAGGCGCCGCGCCAGGTTGTTCGCCAGGATCGTGCCGCCCATGCCACCACCAATGATCAGGATCTTCATGATTCCCCTCCCTTAAGTTTCAGACAAGCCTACGATTGTGCTACTTTGATTTGCGCATCGTGATATGCCACACGCCATCCGCCTCGGTCGTCGCGATATATTCGTGCCCGACCTTGTTGAGCCATTCCGGAATGTCCGCTGCCGAACCCTTGTCGGTTGACAGTACCTCCAGTTCATCGCCGACCTGGGATGACTTCAGCGCCGCAATCAACTCCATCAGTGGCCCGGGACAAAAACTTCCGCGTCCATCAACGATCTTTTTCTCCGCCATTTTAAATTATCTCCATCGATCAAAAAGTCCAGATTTGTCCGTTGTTGGCGTCGTGAAGAAACTTGGTCAGCCCGGTTGCATTTTCCAGGTAATCTTCGAGGCCGTTCTGTTCGATGCCAAGTACATCCATTGCCATCGAACACGGATAAATTTTTGCATCGCCCAGTTCGACTGCCTGTTCAAACAGGATCTTGAACTCGGGAACATTCTTGCTGGCCATCAACGCTCCCATTGCACCCTCGTGCGGCGCCTTGTCGGTGTTGCCCTTGGCAAAATAGGGCAAGGCATTCATTGACAGGAATACCATCACGTCCTGGCCGCTCACCGCACCGACCGACGCCACCATTGCCGCCATCTGCAAGCGTTCAAGGGAACCCGAAACGACCACAACGCAAAGCTTGCTGGTTGTCATCTGTAAACTCCATTCAATATGCTGGATTCAATGATTGTAAAAACTGGTGGGAAACCAACAAACTCCCGAATGCCATCTAATACCGGATGCTACTCCAGCGAATAACAAGCCGCAATAACCCTGACAGATATCTGATCGCATAGCGAACTATCAGCAGGAACAACGTCTTGGTTGTATGATGTTTTCAATAAATGCTGGCCAATACCCGAATTTTTTAGTCATACTTTTAGGTCGTGAATCTTGAATTGGCCAAACCAAATATATGCGATTGCCCGGTTGTTCCTCTGATTTGTGCAAGAATTCGACAATTGACAAAGAGCAGGGATAGGAATGGTAAATCTCGATACGTCTGAACACAGGTTGACACTGTCTGAAGTGTTGCGCCTGCTTGCATCGGACGGAGTGATAGGCCAGGTTCAAATTGATGAACTGCTGACTGAACATCCACTGCAACGACGTGACCTGCATCCACTGGTAATCATTGCTGAACAAAATTTCAAATCACAGCACCCCCCACACAGATCATTGAATCTGGAAACACTGACCGAATGGCTGGCAAAGCGCACCGGATTGGGTTATCTCCATATCGACCCCCTGAAAATCGATTTCTCGGCTGTCACTGAAATCATGTCTGGTGACTACGCGACGCGCTTCGATATCCTGCCGATACAGGTTACGTCCGATGAAGTAGTCGTTGCAACTGCCGAACCTTTCCTGCGAGAGTGGGAACAGATCCTCAAACATTTGCTGCGCAAGAAAATCCGCCGCGTTATCGCCACCCCGCTCGACATCAACCGCTATCAGGTTGAATTCTACAGCCTGGCTCGATCGGTCAAGACCGCAGCGCAAATCAAGCTGCAGGACAAATCCGGGTTGTCATCATTTGAACAACTGGTGGAGATGGGAAAAGCCAATCGCCAGTTCGACGCCAATGATCAGCACATCATCCGGATCGTTGACTGGTTATGGCAGTATGCATTTGAACAGCGCGCTTCCGACATTCACATCGAACCCCGGCGTGACCTGGGGATCATTCGCTTCCGTATCGACGGCATCCTGCATCAGGCCTATCAAATTCCGATGTCGGTGATGACCGCGATGACCAGCCGCATCAAATTGCTTGGCCGCATGGATGTAGTCGAAAAGCGGCGTCCCCAGGATGGGCGCATCAAAACCCGCTCTGCCGATGGGCAGGAAATCGAACTGCGACTGTCCACATTGCCGACCGTATTTGGTGAAAAACTGGTGATGCGGGTATTCGATCCGGATGTGCTGGTGCGGGATTTTTCCGACCTTGGATTCTCCCAGGAGGACCAAATCCGCTGGAAACAGATGACGGGGCAACCCAATGGCATAATCCTGGTCACCGGGCCTACTGGCTCGGGCAAGACCACCACCCTGTATTCAACGCTCAAACAACTTGCCACATCAGAAGTCAACGTCTGCACCATTGAAGACCCGATCGAAATGGTCGAGCCGGCTTTCAACCAGATGCAGGTTCAGAGCAATCTTGATATAGACTTCTCCAACGGATTACGCACATTGATGCGCCAGGATCCGGACATTATCATGGTCGGCGAAATTCGAGACCTGGAAACAGCCGAGATGGCGATCCAGGCAGCCTTGACCGGCCACCTTGTTCTATCCACCTTGCATACCAATGATGCGCCATCGGCCATCACGCGCCTGCTCAATCTTGGCGTTGCGCCCTATCTGATCAACTCAACCCTGCTCGGTGTCTTGGCGCAACGACTGGTCAGGACGCTGTGTCCACATTGCAAACAGGCGCAGGAAATGGATGCCAGTGCGAGTGAATCGTGGGATAGCCTGACGACCACCTGGCACATCCCAAAACCAACACATATCCATCACCAGAACGGCTGCCTGGAGTGCCGGATGACGGGTTATCTAGGGCGCATCGGAATTTACGAGTCGCTGCTGCTGACTCCGGCATTACGCAACTGTGTCACTGCCGGCGCTGACCTGGCAGAGATGCACGAAATATCCTGCAAGGAAGGCATGAAGCCCTTACGCATTTCCGGAGCAATGAAAGTCGCTGCGGGTATGACGACCCTGGAAGAGATTTTCAAGGTGGCACCTATGGGAAACGGGAAATGACCTGATCCACCCGTTGATCTTCTGGCGAGGGATCGTCGATGTGCGCAAGCTCCTGCCGTCCAGTCAACTCGATCCACCATACCGGAGCGCTTCAGGCCTGAAGCGCCAAAGGGGCTTCAATCGTCCGAGTCAGGCTCCTGTGAGTCACCTTCTTTCTCAGCCGCGCAAAGTCGGCGGCAAGCCTGTCTTGGCGAACCTTCCTCCACGCATTTTTTCATGCATTGGGAATTGGCTTGTGGAACCTTGGGCGCTTGCATGCCAAGGTTGCCTAAATGAGATTGAGTCGTATTGTCCTGGTAGGAACACCGGGACACACAGAATTCTTTCGGGTTTTTAAGCGTAATACAATCACTGAGACACATCGAGTCAATAGCGGCTTCAGCATTCCCGACCAAGACCAGAGTTAACATAATGGCTGAAAATATTCTTATCATGAATAACCCAGATATTAGCCAATCGATTGCATCCCATCCGTAAAATATTTTTATTACTGGCGCAAATCGAGGCCTGTATTTTATTGATAGGATAAGGTTCGAGTGCCAGCCGCATGACTTATCGCACAAGGAATTGCGCGTGAAGTTATCTTCGCGGTTATTGCTCAACCATCAGTAAGCATATTTGATGCCATATACCTCAAGGCCCAATTACTTGAGCCTAGTGCATGGAGACTGCTTCAAACGCAGGAAAAATGCTGAATTTTAGCCAAAAATGGGAATGGGATTGTCATAGTAGAGAAAACTATCATCCTCCGGTTAAGCTGAATGGAATCAAGTAGTGATGTGTTTCCCTCCCCAATACCGGCGATGCAGAAATATCCCATGCCCGAGTCACCCTTCGGCTGCATTCTGCCTGGGAATCGCTGGCCATAAACGCATACGGCAATTCCAATGTACCGCGCGATGACTTGTTTCAACCTTGCGTCGGTTCTGCTTCGCGGCCTTGTTTATCAAGGAAATTGCCCGGAAACAGCGTAATTGCGACTTGAACGGATTTTCATCTCATGGGAAAATGGTCGTTGTTATCAACTTTCCACGATTGAATCAATGCACTCCAAATTCTTCGCCCGGCTCCTGGTATTTTCAGCAATCGCATTAAGCGGCACCATTCAGGCCGGGGACTTGACTGGCACCATCCCCTATCAGCATGCGATCCAGGCAACCGAGACCTGTGCCTCCTGCCATTCGAAACTCCGCACAGATCGCGCTGCCGAAATCATCATCGCCAACGATTGCGAAGAATGTCATACCTCCGGCGAAAGCAGCCCGATAGTCCGTGTATCGGAGAAACACTTTAACGACCCCTATGCCGACAAACTCCAGGTTACTGCTCCGGCAGACATGACTGCCGGTATGAGCGGGCCGATGTACTATGATAAAACCCGTATCGGGGCGGATCCGAATCCGATGGTGCTGATCCCCGCCGGCAAGTTCATACGTGGCTCGAACAATCGCCTGCCGGATGAAGGCCCCCAATACACGGCAGAAACCAAGGCATACTGGATCGACAAATACGAAGTTACCAACCTGCAATACAAGCAGTTCATTGACGCCACCCACCGTAAATCGCCCAGCCATTTTCGCAATCGCACCTATCCTGAGGGCAAGGTGGACCACCCGGTCACTTTCGTCAGCTGGTTCGATGCGCATGATTATTGCCAATGGGCCGGCAAACGGCTACCAACTGATATCGAATGGGAAAAAGCTGCCCGTGGCGACAAGGATGACCGCGATTATCCCTGGGGGGACGATTTCGACGTGAACAAGGTCAATAACCCGGTGCGCTGGGAGTCGCTCAAGGTGAAAGGCGACACAACGCCGGCAGGATCATTCGAGGGCGGGAAAAGCCCGTTTGGTCTGTATGACATGGCCGGAAACGTATGGGAATGGACGGACTCCTGGTACACGCAATATCCCGGCAACAAGTGGCCAAGTGAAAATTATGGCGAGCAGTACAAGGTCCTTAAAGGGGGCTCCTGGTGGGATTGCTCTTTCTACCAATGCGGGGTTTCAGCGCCGGTATTTAACCGCAGTTATTTCAAACAGAATGTGAAGAATTCCAGTTTCGGATTCAGGTGCGCCAAAGATGCGAGTTAATCTAGTGTTGAAAAGTATGTTTTGCCTGTCGCTGCTGTGCGGCGCGATGACCTCCGCTTCCGCCCAGGGCGTCGATGACCAATTCAATACCGGCATGGTCCTGGTCCCGGCAGGCGAATTCACCATGGGCAGCAACCATGAGGATAACGTCAGCATGTGGAAGGAAGCCAACGCGCTCAATCCTTACGGATTCAATGAACGACTGTATGTCAATGAACGACCGGCGCACAAGGTAAACCTGCCCGCCTTCCTGATCGACAAATATGAAGTCACCAATGCCCAGTACCGTGACTTTGCGATCGACACCCAGCATCGCGTGCCTGCCGTCTGGGTGCGTAATGGATATAACTTCAGCAATGGATTTCTTGCCGCCATGTCAATCGAGGAATTGCGCAGGATGGCGACCGACCGTTTCAGGCTCGACATGGACGTCCCCAAAATGAGCCGGGAAGACCTGCTGGCGGAACTGGCTAAAATCCAGGCGGTACGCGACAAGTATCCGGTCACGTATGTCAGCTGGGATGACGCGAATGATTACTGTAGCTGGGCCGGCAAGCGCTTGCCTACCGAAGCGGAGTGGGAAAAAGCTGCGCGCGGTACCAATGGTAACGAATATCCATGGGGCAACAACTGGGACCCCAAGAAGGTCAACACCATGTCCGATGATCCCGATACGCCTTATTCTGCCGTGGGATCCTATCCCGCAGACAAATCCGTCTATGGCGTTTATGACATGGCGGCCAACGTTGCCGAATGGGTCAATGACTGGTACGACGCCTATCCGGGTGCGCCGGAAGACAAAGCAATCAAAAACTATGGCAAGGTACAGCGCGTCGTTCGCGGAGGCGAGGCCAGTTCAGGGCATTATGATTCGATCAGCGTGATATTCCGTTCTGCCCGCCGCAATCACCTGGCGCCGAACATGATGCTGATCGATCTGGGATTCCGCTGCGCGAAGAGCGTGGAATAGACCTGGCAGCGCTTGGCTGGTCTTGATTTTACATGATCGAAAAAGCAAGTAACCCACGTCTAAACCGGTGGTTTATTCTGTGCGTTGTACAAAAGTGACGAATAAAAAGTGGGCCACTCAGGGTGGCTGATTCGCTCCTTCCCCCTTGCAGCGGGGGAGAGCGAAGCGAGGGGGCAACTGGGATGGGGGTAGGACGGTGGAACTGCCATAGACGGTAAGAATGCCAACGCTCTACCCCCACCCTCCCCCTGCAAGGGGGAGGGGACCAAGCTCCCTCCTTTTCGCTATACGCTATAATCCCTCGTCCTGTTTACATTCAATTGATGAGGGTAATAACTTGGCATCGAATAAAGCACGCGCCCACTTCACACTCAGCGGTTATCATTTCAATCCTGACGACATCACGCATCTGCTTGGTATCGAACCTACCTCGGTCGATGCATCCGGCGCGCACAGTGCCCTGGATAAACCCGTGATCAGTTCATGGGAGTTATCAACGGAAACGATGACGGACGATATCGACGTTTATAAAATGACGGACATCATCATTAAAAAAATAGAACCGGCCAAGGAAAAGATCCTGCAAGTTATTAAAAGCCACAACTTGTCGCCCAGGATCGGCGTAGTACTGGTGCTGTCTGTTGCTAAAGGTGAAACCTGTCCGGATGTGGGTTTCGGCGCCAGAACGATTCGTTTTCTGGCTGATATTGGCGCTTTTATCAATGTGGATTACCAGCTTTCCGAACGTATTTAAGCTTTAAATATCACTTTATCTTAAAAAGAAAAGCACGCTTTTATAGCGTGCTTTTCATCAACCATATCCAGGCTTGAGTTGTTTAGCCTTATCCGCGCGGCCTTCGACCCTCTATCAAGGTGCCGCGCAGCTGATCACCCTGAATATTCCTGTCAGGGCTTCTTGGGGGTGGTGTATGGAACCTCTTTCTGGTGCGGTTCCCAGATAGTTTCATAACCAACAAAAAACTGTCCCGGTACAATCTCTTTCTGACGAGTTGTCACGTGGAATGCGTGGCCATCCGGAACCTTGGGACGGATAAATTGTTTCTTCTCATCACTCATGATCTTATCTCCTTGCTGGTTGAAAACGGGAGGAATTTCAACAGGGTTGCCAGCCCCTCCCACTAACTGACTGAATTATACTCTCTAGCGCGTGTAATGCCCTTTCTTTGGGATCACATGGCGCACGCCCCCCTGGGGATTCTCGACATCACCCAGGTAGCGCGGAATGAGGTGGATATGGACATGGAATATACTCTGCCCGGCCGCCTTTCCTACGTTAACGCCGACATTGTACCCATCAGGCTTGAATTCCTCGTCCAGCCGTATGCGCTCCTCGGTGATCAGCCCCATGCAGGCGTTGACCTCTTCGGGCGTCAGGTCGAAAAAGCTGGCGACATGGCGGCGCGGTACGATCAGGGTATGGCCCGGGCTGACCGCGTAGGTATCACGCGCACTGTAAGCAAGTTCATGCTGCAGCGATACGCCGCGCGGATCTTTGCAGAACAGGCATGGATCGTTCGGATCCCGCTTTTTTCAGTTTTTTCTACAGCCGACAATCTTCGATCTCCTTGTCAGCGGCTTGCGCTAGTGGCAAGCATCAGCGATCTTGCCTTGTCCATTTGCTCCTCGCAATGCCTTAAGCAGAGTGGCTGAAGGGCATGCGAAAAACATTCGATAATCACTTCAAACTCATCGGCCACTTCTTCTGCAAGCCCGGTATCGTTTGTTGATTCTGCCAGTACATTCTGTGCTGTCGTCTTGTTTACCCTGCACAGCACCGCCAGATGAATGGGAAGTTGCTGCTCCATACTGACCGTTATCGCCTTCTCATAAGATCTTATGGCTTCCGCCAGGCGTTCAGGGTTTTCTTCAGTCTCTCCGAGATGATGCAATGCAGCAGCACGGTTATTATGTGTAGCGGTCAACTCCAATGCATAATTATCAGCATCGAGTACGGCAAGCGCATTTTTATAGGCAACAACGGACTTTTGAAATTGACGGTTGCCTTTAAGCAGTTTCCCGTACGTATGGAAAGTGTCTCCAAGCTGATGCATGGTAAACATCCAGTCTTCCGGATACGCATCTCGCGTCCAAACCAGCAAGGCATTGGTATAAGCATCTACAGCGATCTTTAACGGCCTTGTAGAATCAAGTAGCCGACCAAGCGCCTGGTTAGCCGTGCCCAGGTTATATTGCGTAGCGGCCCATTCCAATGGTGAGTCTTCCTGCCTGAACTCCCCTAATGCATGGCTGAAACACTGGATGGCCTGTTCGAACAATTCAGCATCTCTCCGCTGCTGTCCCAGTGCCGCCAGGATGTTTCCAAGATAATTCTGGGTCTCAGCCCAGTCCAATGGCTCCTGCTCGTGATATTGGTCTGTCAGCGATCCCTCAAGTGCCTCACGCACAGGCTCAAGAATATTGGAATTGAAACGATGCTGTTCAAAATTCCCCCGCGTGAAAAGAAAATTATCAGCGACGGTAACCTTGGTATCCAGCGCAGCCGCCTCAACCCACTCATCGCCAAGCCTGCCTAAAGAATTTGCCAAAGCGCGTTCCAGGGCCTTGTTGCGGGGGTAAAACAGGTAAGTATTAGAGAACTTCATTGTGCCTGACCGAGAATCTCATTGATGTCAGGGTCGGCGCCGACCGCTCCGCCAAGCTCGATCTCTTCCTCGGTCGCTTCGCGTATAGACAGGACTTCCAGCATGAAAGTGACTTCCCTGCCGCAAAGGGGGTTATTGCCGTCGACAGTCAATGTCTTGTCATCGAATCGGGTAACGATAAAGTTTCTCGGCTCACCCTTTTCATTTTCCATGGTGATGGTCATACCGATCTCCCGATATTCTTCCGGGACATTTTCTATACGATCGGTATAAACCAGTGATTCATCTCGCTCACCATATAACTTTGTAGTGTCTATCGGGACTTCGATGATATCGCCGACTTTTTTACCATACAGTTCCTTTGTCACTTCTTCAGACATCACATCATTCACACCATGAACATAAGCCAGCGGATAATCAACAGTAACAAGTATGTCACCGGTTTTGTCATCGATGACTTTATAATTCAGCTCAACGAATTTTTCGTCTTCAATTGTATCTGACATGTCTGGAAAGGCCTGTTAACGATAAAGTTGTCTTAGAACAGCGTAGCGCCGAAGATCTTCACCTTGTCCCTTTCATAACCCAGCACCAGTCTGCCCAGCCATTCACTTTTATTTTTTTTGTTTATCACTTTGTACAAGACAGTGACATATTCTCCGCGGCGTATCATGCCAAGATACGAATAATCATCTGACAGGTTTTTCGCAAGGTCGCTTCTCGCAAACTGCTTGCCCATTTCAACCTCATTGGCACCCGCAATAAAGGAACCCGAAAAATTACGCGTGAATGCACCGTAGTTTCCTTCATTAGAGTACTTGATAAGATCAGCCCACATCGGGTTGGCCAACTCCAGGATCTCTTCATCTGTTTTTTCAAGAATGTTCATAAAATATCTCACCTGCACAGTGTTTCATATTTAAATTGGGTAACCCACCGGCTATGCCGGGGACTCAAAAAATTTGACTTATGCGGTGGTCAGTTAACAAGCCCAATTTTACTTTGGAAATGTTGCTCCCTCCCCCTGGTAGGGGGAGGGTTGGGGAGGGGGTTGAGATTTAACTTCACCACTTCGTTTAAAACTCCTACCCCCATCCCAGGGCCCCCTCGCTCCGCTCTCCCCCTCTTATAGGGGGAAGGAGCGAAAACCAGCCACTATGGGTGGCCCACGGTTTTATCGGCCCCTTTGTGGGGTTCACCTAATAAGCCACCGACTTTGCCGGGGGTCATTTAACTTTATCTATACCGAGGCAAACCACTCCCTGGATAGATAAGAAAGGACCAACACCATACATGTCAGTCCTTATTTCACAAATATATTTCCCGGCTTGTATAAATCAAGCCTAATGTGTTATGCATGGGTAGTGGCCAGGGCCTGCAAGTTCTTAATCATCCGCCTTGTACATCTCGTCCCGTTCCGCAAGACGCATCTCCACTGCTTCCTGTTCCATGCTCCGCATCTTCTCCCGATAATGTTCAAGTCGCCTGGTGGCGGCATCATGCTTCAGCTCGATCGAGTTTTCGCCGAACAATACCTGCTTGAGGAAGCGGAAACCGAACAGCATCAGTTGAGTGTCGTCCCCCAGTATCTCGACCGTCTCCTCGGTGTTCAGGTCATAGAGTTCATTGAAGCCATCGCTGACCACGAAATCGCGGAAGCGATCGAGGTCATAGCAGACCATGAAGAATAATTGCAGGCTGGTTTTCGATAGCTTGCCGATGCCGGGTCCGGAGGATTTCGTCTTCAGGATCAACTGACGCCAGCCGCACGCCAGTTCGTCGTATTCCTCTACACCCTGTTCATGGCGATATTCGTCTATGGTCAGTTCGCGCGGCTCGTTGTGGCCCAGGCAATGCGCCTCTTTCACCAATGCATAGGAGCGGCTGTTGTCGATGTATTCGTCCTGCCGGCGCATCGCCAGCAACGCTACCGGATAATGGCGGCAGGCGCTCGGCCGGTCTACGTATACGCTGCATCCTGCCGGCGTCATGAAGCGACAGGCCGTGCCGTTCTCCACCGAACGCAGTTTGACGCCCGCGACGCCGCCCTGATCCAGCTCGTAGGGCACGGTATATTGCTGCAGGAATTCGCCGGACGACATATCCAGGTGCTGCTTCAGGCGCAGGATGTCGTACGGCGTGAGCGATATATCTATATTGCTGCAACAGGCATTCCAGCAATTAATACCCTTGCGGCACTGGAACCTGATCTTCTTGTTCCCCTTGCTCATCTCCGGCACGACAGGACTGGTCAGGAAAGGCAGGTCTGCAAAGTGGTAGATGTCGGTCATTTAATCTCATGTCAATAACGTCTGGATGATGGCGGACGTATTTCCTGATCAGCAACGTCATTATCCCTTGTTTGCTTAGTGCCCTTCCGGGGCCGCTTTCTCTTCATCACCTACCAGATGGTAAAGCGGTGCTTTTTCCATCGTATACTCACCTGTCTTGGGATCACGACGGGAAACTGTCAGCACGTGCCAGTTTTTATCATCAAGCTTCATTGCATCACCACGGTAGTAGTATCCCGGCCAACGTGTTTCCTTGCGGAACAGCGTATGATGGAACACACTTTCAGATGTAAGGAAACGATGTTTCAACTCCCATGCACGTAACAACTCGTGTATATCTGAAGCGGCGACTTTTTCCAGATCCTGTCCCAGAAGGTACATTTTCTTGAGGCCGATATTCAGCAGCTTATCGTTGGTCATGTAGTTGACACCAAAGCCACCGCAATACTCATCCATCAGTTTCTGCAAACGATCCAGGCCCTGTCTCGGATTGATGAAGTTCGGATTGACCGACCCGGCAACGACTTCGTTCTTGAATACAGTGTATGTCTCTAATGGCTTGTAGATCTTGGTCTTGAGGTCTTCTATCTGCTTGTCAGAAACACGGATGCCTTCTGCCTTGCCATCATCGATATATTTGCAGGCAGCCTTGGCAGCCAGACGACCTTCAGTGAACGATCCCGATGAGAACGCGTGTGGTGTACCACCTACGGCATCACCCGCACCAAACAGACCTTCAACGGTGGTCATGCGGTTATAGCCCCAGTAGTACTCCGGCGGCGATACGTCTTCCGGACCCGAGCACCATGCGCCGCAACCCGTTGCGTGCGAACCCATGACGTAAGGTTCGGAAGTGGTCAGTTCAGGGTTTTCGTATTTCGGATCGACGTCCGTGGCCGCCCAAAGTACCGCCTGGCCAACGGTCATGCCGAGGAAGTTGTGCCAGCCGATCTCTTCAAGATGAGGATCCTGGAATGCTTCCATGGTGACCATGTGGATCGGACCGCGACCGGCATTGACCTCGGAGATTATCGCGTGGTTACGCAGACAAGTCGGAATGGGCCTGTGAGTCCTGTGCGAAACCTCCGGATCCAGGTATTCCTTGCCTACCATTTCCTGAAGTGCCGGGAACCACTTGGACTCGTACTCTTCACCGTAGGCATTCTGGGTATAGGTCTTGAGATGCAGGAAGTAGGCGCCGACAGGACCGTAACCATCCTTGAATCGAGCCAGTACGATACGGTTTTCCATCTGTGTCATCTTCGCGCCTGCTTCGATCATCAGGCCATACGCAGATCCCGATGACCATGGCGCGTACCAGACACGCCCCGCACCTTCACCCACCGAACGTGGCTTGAAGATGTTGGAAGCGCCACCGGCACCACAGATAACGGTCTTGGACTTGAATACGTGGTAGTTACCCGTGCGTACATTGAAGCCTACAGCACCCGCGACGCGATTCTCCCTGGAATCATCCATCAGCAGATGGGTCAGGCAGACACGGTTGAATACCTTGTCTGCCGATTTCTTTGCCGCTTCCGCGACGATAGGCTTGTAAGATTCACCATGGATCATGATCTGCCAACGCCCCTCACGCAAGAATGAACCCTTCTTCTCGTTGCGCATGATGGGAAGACCCCACTCTTCAAAGTTATGCACAGTCGAGTCAACGTGACGGGCCATATCAAAAGCGAGGTCTTCGCGCACCATACCCATCAGGTCGATACGTGCATAGCGAACGTGGTCCTCTGGATTGTTCTCGCCAAATCGTGTACCCATGTAGCAGTTGATCGCATACAGGCCCTGGGCTACCGCACCAGAACGCATGATGTTTGCTTTTTCTGCAATAACGATCTTTTTGTTCTGGCCCCAATATCTTGCTTCAAATGCAGCACCGGTGCCACCGAGGCCCGCACCGGCAACCAGGATGTCGATATCGTCTTCAATTATCGTCGAGTAGGCCATTAGTATTGCACCCCTTCCTTGATTTCCAGGCCATTGGATTTCAGTGTGTGTAATCCACCTTCATCCATGCGGATGTATTTAGGCTCGTTGAACAGCAGTTCACTGTCACGCATTTCCTTGCTTGGAGCAGGCACGTCTGCGAGTTTGGGTGTCGCCGAGCCCCAGGGCTTGGTTGTGATAGGCGCCAGCAGTTCCATGTCTTTCTTGCCGTTGCGGAACTTGATGCGCCACGCGATCGTGCCTTTGTCTTCATCTCGGATCACCCGGACACTGTGTCCAAGCGGTGCAAAGTCGGCATAACCGCGTACATCGATCGCCTGGTGCGGGCAGGCCTTTACACAGGAGTAACACTCCCAGCACATATTGGGTTCGATGTTGTAGGCACGTCGAAGGGTCTTGTCGATGTGCATGATGTCGGACGGGCAGATGTCAACGCATTCCCCACAACCATCACAACGCGTCATATATACAAAGGTTGGCATAATATATTCCTCTATTTCTTATCGATGATCAGTCAAGTCGGTGTCAGTAGTGGTTTGCTCTTTCAGCCTTGATACAAAGCCCCATTTTTGGCGGGTTCTTGCCCATATACATAGGGATATCCGGAAACTTTTGCTGTACTTCAGGATCCGTCAAATCATAGTCAGGAGGCAGATTCTCCCGGGAACCATCGGCCCTGGTGATTTTTTTCTGGTGGGCCGCAGCAGGCTTGAAGAACATATGGGCGAACTTGGAAAAATATACGCCGCCAAACAGGACGGTGCTGGACAGGATGAACAAGGCAAAGAATATGCCCACACCCCCGCCAGTAAATGACCAGATCAATGCGAAAGTCGAGGTGGCAAGAAGCGAGAGAATAAACAGATCCGCACGCTCGAACCGAAACCATGGAAGGCCTTCCGCAGCCACATCAACGCGGATGGCAAACCAGAACCAGTATCCACCCACCGCCAGCATCAGCGCACCGATATGCCAAAGTGCTGGCAGGATAGTAGGTGTGGCTGACCCAGGAGATGTATAACCAAAAATCATGATCGCGGTAGTCACGGCGAAAATAATGAATCCGTACATGGTCAACAGATGGGAAAGCCTGCGTCTTGGATTACTGAATTCGCCGGAGGTCAATACTTCATTCATCAGCACTGAAGCGGCAATCGCTGCTTTTTCTCCGCCACTCACTGACCGTTTTGCGCTCTTCTGCGCTTTTTTCGCATTCTCGAAAAAGTACTGCGCGCTTTTCTTGTGCATCATGTCAAGTATCGTCCCGACCATGACCAGCAGAACCATCAAGACGATATACCCCTGCATGATTGCGGGGGATATAGATGCCGAAAGTTCGGCAAAGGGGTTGCTTGTGAACATCAGGTTCTCCTCAAAAATGTTAGACGAAAAATTATCATCTGTCCCCTCCCCCTTGCAGGGGGAGGGTTAGGGTGGGGGTAGAACGGTGGGATCATCAAACTCCCAACCCCCATCCCGGTTGCCCCCTCGCTTCGCTCTCCCCCTCTACCAGGGGGAAGGAGCAATACGTCACCTCCCCGAGTGCCCGGTCAATTTCACTTCGACCTTGTCGCCCTCGGCAATGCTTCCATAATAAGCACGCAAAATCTCCAGCACTTCCGGCCGGCTGAATTCCGCCGGCACTTCGCTGTTTTCCGACAGCATCTTGCGCAACTTGGTACCCGACAACAGCAATCGATGCTGCTCGTCATGCGGACAAGTCCTGGCCGATGCCATGCCGCCGCACTTGTAGCACCAGAATGTCCAGTCGATCTTCAGCGCCTGCGTCTCCAGCGCGTTCTTCGGTATCTTGTCGAATATGTGGTGTGCATCGAACGGCCCGTAGTAATTCCCCACGCCCGCATGGTCGCGCCCGACGATCAAATGCGAACAACCGTAGTTCTGCCTGAACAGCGCATGCAGCAACGCCTCGCGCGGCCCCGCATAGCGCATGTCCAGCGGGTAGCCGGCCTGGACGATGGTCTTCTTCACGAAATAGTTATCTGTCAGCGCGCCGATCGCCGCAGTGCGCACGTCGGCAGGGATATCGCCGGGCTTCAGGTTGCCCAGCAGGGAATGGATCAGTACGCCATCGCAAACTTCGATCGCCACCTTGGCCAGGTATTCATGCGAGCGATGCATCGGATTGCGCGTCTGGAATGCGGCGACCTTGCTCCATCCCATCGCCTCGAAGAACTCGCGCGTCTCGCGCGGCGACATGAACAGCGAACCGTATTTTTGTGGAAAGCCACCTTGCGATAAAACCTTGACCGGTCCGGCCAGGTTCATATCGCCCTGCTCCATCACCATCTTGACGCCGGGATGCTCGATGTCGGTGGTGCCGAACACCGTCGCGCATTCGTGCGCCTTGTCGATCGCATATTTCTCGGTGACCTTCATGGTCGCCAGCACGCTATCGTCATCCGGGTCGACCAGCGCGATGCTGCTGCCGGTCTTGATCGATGCTGCAGTGGTGCGGTCTGTGGAAAGCGTGATCGGGATCGGCCAGAACAGCCCATTGACCATGGTCATGCCGGCGCAAACGCTCTTCCAGTCGGCCTGGCTCATGAAACCGTTCAGCGGCGTAAAGCCGCCGATGCCGAGCATGATCAAGTCGCCCTTCTCGCGCGAACTCACCTTGACGCGCGGCAACCCAAGCGCCAATTCCCGCTCTGCAGCAAGCGCCTCGCCTTCCAGTAACAAAGGATTGAGTTCACCTCCACCATGCGGCCTGACCAAAGCCATTCTGAGATTTCCTTATAGAAATGGTTGTACTGACTGTGGGACGAATGCTATTCCATCAGACACTTGGGAGCGATACCCCTTAAGGGGTGATAACCATACCCCTTAAGGGTTATATAACCCTTGCGCAAAACGGGTACTTGAACTGCCTGACTCAAAATCAATTGGATTCACAACCCAAGCGGCTGGTGTTAGCCCCTTCCCCCTTGCAGGGGGAAGGCCGGGATGGGGGTAGAATCTCAACCACCCACCAACGCCCCAATCAGCACAACTAAACCTACCCCCATCGCTCGCACACAGAAAGCCAACTTTGCAAATCCAAGACCCAACCCACCCCGTCCCCGCCTTCGCCCTGTTCAATCTCGGCTTTCGCCCGTTCTTCCTGCTGGCAGGCGTGTACTCGCTGGTCTCGATATTCATCTGGGGTAGCGTTGCAGTGTATGGCTGGCCGATGCCGCGCCTGCCGTTCTCGCCGATGCAATGGCACGCGCATGAAATGATCTTCGGTTACGGCATGGCCGTTGCCGCCGGGTTCCTGTTGACCGCGGTGCGCAACTGGACCCATCTCGATACGCTGCGTGGTTACCCGCTGGCAGGCCTGGCAACGCTGTGGCTGGCGGCGCGGGTGGCCGGATGGATCAGTCCCGGGCAGGTACTGCCGATGATGATGCTTGATCTGCTGTTCGATACCTGGCTTGTCGTTGCGGTCTTTCGCCCGATCCTGCGTGCAAAGCAGCATGACCAGATCGGCATCGCCTCCAAGATCATCCTGCTCACGCTCGCCAACCTGTGCTTCTATCTCGGCGTGACCGGCGTGCTTGAGCAAGGCATCGTGTGGGGCCTGTATGCCGGATTTTATTTCCTGCTTGCGCTGGTCTATCAGCATGGCGCGGCGCGTGTTGCCGTTCTTCATCGAACGCGGTGTCGGCTATCCCGTGCAATTAAAGAATCGGGCATGGATAGACCACTCCGTCATCTATGTGTTTGTGCTGTTCTGGTCGCCGATGTGTTCTGGAAGAATGTATCCGCAACCGCCGTACTCGCCGCGATTGCTGTTCGCGTCTACACATGATTCGACTGGTGGAGTGGTACACCCGTGGCATCTGGAAAAAACCGTTGCTGTGGGTGTTATACCTCGGCTATGGCGGCGCCACATTCGGATTCCTGCTCAAGGCGCTGGAACCGTTCTCAACATTATCGCCTTCGCTGGCGTTGCATGCATTCGCACTGGGCGGCATCGGCATGATCACCGCAGGCATGATGTCGCGCATCGCGCTCGGACACACCGGCCGCGACATCCAGCAACACTCGCCGCTTGCTCGCGCCGATATTCATCCTGTTGATCGCGGCCTACGTTGCCCGGGTACTGTTGCCGATGATCGCTCCGAGCAAATTACCCGTGGTGGCTGGGCATGGCACAGGCGGCATGGGTGATCGCCTTTGCATTGTTCGTCTGGGTATACGCGACTATCCTGGTCAAGCCACGCGCTGACGGGATGCCGGGATAGGTTCGAATTAATCAGGGGAGTAGTCCGATAACCCGGTTTTAGCCCCTTCCCCCTTGCAGTGGGGGAGAGCGAAGCGAGGGGGCAACTGGGATGGGGGTAGAGACTTTGCACACCAATATTCTTCCACCATGCAGTGGTTTTAGCTCCCTCCCCCTTTAAGAGGGGGAGAGCGGAGCGAGGGGGCCCTGGGATGGGGGTAGGACCTTGAATATATCAGACCGCTTATGGGCATGCCGACTCTCTACCCCCTCCCCAACCCTCCCCCTGCAAGGGGGAGGGAGCCAGGTGGTTTGACAGGCATGGAGTCAGATTACACATAACTTTGCAAGGCAATGACGACCGGAAAATCCAGAAGGATTTTCTACTTATCCTCTCCGCTTATAAATCCGATACGCCGTTTCTTCTGCGGCTCAGGCGGGGTCATCAATTCCCTTATGGCATCGAACACTTGCTTGAGTTGGGCGCGCGTGTTTCGAGCAAAGGCATCATGCTGCAAGGAAAGGGCTTCCGTTTCCTGCTCCAGATCATCCAGACGTTTCGCCAGTTCCTTGCTGGAGGCCAATACCTCACGCAGGCGCACAAAGGCGCGCACCACATAGACGGACATTTCCACCGCGCGCGGCGATTTGAGTATGGTCGCTGCCATAATGGCGCCATGCTCAGTGAATGCCATTGGCCGTTTACGCCGACCGCCCCAACTTGATGTCGCAAAATGCGACTTCAAGTCAACAAACTCTTCGTCAGTCACTTCAAAAATGAAATCTTCAGGAAATCGTTCGAGATTGCGCCGCACTTGCTCGTTAAGGCGTCGCGTTTCTACCCCATAAAGCGCAGCCAGATCGGCATCCAGCAATATTTTTTGCCCGCGCAACAACAGGATGCGGCTCGTAATTGTTTCCAGTGGTAGAAGAGAAGGTGTGGTCATTGTGCCGGCATCTCTAAATATTTTTACATTGCCCAGCCATTTAAGGTCGCAAATTGCGACCTTAAAGTATTTCCAATCAGCAATGTCTCTCGGCATATTTCAACAAAAATCAGGGTGCCCTGTAATTAGCCAGGCTGATAGTGTCATCCGGGTTATGAATAGGGTGAAATAAACAAGCCCGGCTCGATTTACCCAACGGGTTTAGCCCCTTCCCCCTTGCAGTGGGGGAGAGCGAAGCGAGGGGGCAACTGGGATGGGGGTAGGACAGTTGCTATGCCAAATCTCTACCCCCTCCCCGACCCTCCCCATGGAGCGTGGTTGTTGCCGCTTTAGCGGCTTTACAACCACGGCCTACTCCTCGGGTGCAAGGGGGAGGGAGTAAAAAATGAAGCGAGGAGCAACTGGAATGGGCGTAGAACCTCCCCCGTCCCACCACCGCCAAAATGTGCAACTAAAAATAGTTGCACAAGGTTTTTTACCATGAGAAAATCATCGTATGTCCAAACACCAGAAGCTCATTGAGCGTCTGAAATCCCGGCCAAAGGATTTTACGTTCCAGGAACTGGAGGCCTTGCTCAAGGGATTTGGATACCGCGTCAGCAATTCCGGCAAAACCAGCGGATCGGCTGTGCGTTTCGTGCATCCAGACCATCATGTGATCCGGTTGCACAAGCCCCACCCTTCTCCCATCCTGAAGGGATACGCGGTGGATGCGGTACTGGAAGTTCTGCATAACGAGGGATTGATATGAGCGATCTATTGCGGCACAAAGGTTACTTCGGATCTGTCGAATACAGCGAGCAGGACCAGGTATTCCACGGCAAGTTGCTCTACATCCGTTCGCTGGTCACCTACGAAGGAACGAACGTCAAAGGCCTGCGCGCCGCCTTCGCGGAAGCCGTGGACGATTACCTGGCGACCTGTGAAGCAGAAGGTCTCGAACCGGAACAACCTTTCAAGGGCAGCTTCAACGTGCGCATCGGACGCACCCTGCACCAGCGCATCGCACTCGCCGCTGCCAAGCAGGGCATCAGCCTCAACAAATACATCAGCGAAATCCTGGAACGCGAAACACAGGCGGAGGCTTAAGGATAAAAACCCCACTTGGATAATGAAAGTCCTCCCCCGTCGCAAGCTTCCCCCTCGCACGGTTCTAGCCCCTTCCCCCTTGCAGAGGGGGCGAGCGAAGCGAGGGGGCCAAGACAAAACCGAATAACCCCCCCCCACTTGCCATAACTTATAATTTACTTATACTATCGTCATGAACACCATCGAATGGTCAGCCAAGGCAGTTCGGCAACTTCGCAAGATCGCGGACAAACGCAAACGCCAGAGCATCTACGCCGAGGTGCAGCAACTCTCGCACTGGCCGGATTGTCCGGGTGACATCAAACGCCTGCAAGGCCGCGACGATTACCGGCTTCGCATCGGCGACCATCGGGTGATATTTATAATCGACCAGAGCGGCACTCCCATCATCGTCACCATCATGCAAGTGGAGAAACGAAATGAACGCACCTACTAACATCCAGATCCTGAAAGACGCGAAAGGCAAACCAGCCTTCGCCGTGATCCCATACGCGGAATATCTGAGCCTGTCCAAACAGCGCGCAGAAACGATTCCCAACGCGGTAGTCAACAAGGTCATCAACAGGGACATGACACCCGTGCGTGCCTGGCGCGAACACCTTGGCCTTACCCAGACAGAAGTTGCTCGCCGCCTCGGCATTTCACAAAGCGCCTATGCACAGCAGGAAGCCAAAGAACCCGTCAGAAAATCCACCCGCGAGAAAATCGCCAAGGCCCTGGGGATCGTGCCGGAGCAATTGGCGATTTGAGATCCAAAATCAGGGTGTGGATAACGCAACCCAAGCAGCTGGTTTTAGCCCCTTACCCCTTGCAGGGTTTTCGCTCCTTCCCCCTTGCAGGGGGAAGGCCGGGATGGGGGTAGAAACTCAACACACCAAATCAACCTTTCAATCCCCCAACCCCTACCTCCCCCCCTCCAAAAACACAAACCCCCGATGAAACTCCAAATTCCTCTTCTGCTCCCCCGTAAACCCCCCAACATTAAAATCTCCCCCTATCGGCACCCCCATCCGCTCCAATGCCGGCCTATACGCAACAGGTGATATCAACAACCTCCCACTGTCTTCAAACGAGATAAACCCCCGATCAAACAGATGATCAATAGATGGCGTAAGCAGAAATCCGTTCTCACCATCAAGCCGCTCTTGATTGCTGCTATCGCGCCACGGTTTGATATGGCTGGCACGAAGATGTTCTGGCCTATCGACCTGTGTAATGCGACATCTACGTTCCACCAGACTAACGTTTTGCTTAAACTTGCCCTGTCCACGCCGAGACATGACAATCGCTTCTTTCTCAGTTTCTTCAAGCCTGGCGTCATCACGAAGTTTCTGCTGCAAGTACTCTTCCCATTCGATCAGACCTACGGCTTGCATCTTATGGTAGTCAGCTTGTGGTTCAGCGACATAATTGCCGCTCATAAGAAGTTTGACTTCTTGTCCAATAAGCTCCGCCAACGCAGCCATAAATACTGAAGATATTTCGGCAAGATAAACGCCTTGATTGCCATTTCCATTCGCCTGCAATGGTGAATACTTCTCCGGCAATGTCGGACGAAGGCGCTCCATATGTTCACTGGGTCGAATCTTATGATTCAACGCGCGGTAATACACATCAACCTTCCAACCTATCTGTTCCCAATAAGCCCCGGCCTTCCCAAACTCAGTAGGTTTTGGGCATTCATAACAATAGGATTTTGCAACGCCAACAGCAGGAATAAACGTATCTGAAAAGGAAAGAATCAGGTCACCTGGCGATACTTCACGCATGTGGTTGAAGAACGGATTTCGTCGTCCCCATTTCGTTTGCTGATCAAAATCATAACAGTGCCATTTGAACAATATTGTTATTTTTAATTCATTATCATATTCCAAATGCCACGTCAGTCAGGAAGTTTTTGTTACATGGATCAGCGTTATCTTTTAATGCTTGAGTTTATGTATATATAGCAGTGTGATTTAATTTCACTATCGTTTCTGATATATGCTTAACATCACGGCAACGTTGCTCTAATTGATGCGCGATACGTTTGGTCATTTCCACGCTTAGATCGGCATGAAACAACTTCCTGAAAGCATCGGCGGAATTACGGCCACTCACCACGATGACATCACCTTTGCCAGCCAATTCAATATTCCAACCCGGCAAAGCCAATGCCGGCTTAACCCTAACGCTCTCCCCGACAGCACTACCAAGCCACTTTTCAAGCCATACTGCTTGCCGTTTTGCCTGTTTCAGTGGTGCTGTTTCAGTCCGGTGCGGAAATTTCAACTGCTGGCCATCGTAAATTACTTTGGCATCTTCATCGCCGCGATCCCAATTGGGCTTCACTCGGACTGTGCTCAACTGCATACACCCCTCTCTGCGCCCGACAATTACATGGTCGATGTTAAAACCCTCAGCAGGCACATCATGAAAAACGTATGCGCCATCGTGCATAAGAAGGTTCAACTCCTGCGCGACAGCTACCTCGCCATCATAACCAAGCCTCAATATAGTTATCTGCCTAAATATTCTATGATTAAAACTATGTAGCCGATCGACCCAACCGCAAACAAACCACTTATGGTGATTCGCGTAATCGATTCCTGCACCCCGCCGAAATACGACTGTGAGATATGGATCGCATAGAGAAACAGCGGTATTACAGGAAGCATGATCAGATACCATCATCAATTCATTGCGCGTATCCTCCAGTTTGTTGCGCAAAGTTTCACCCGGCGCACGCAATAGCATTTGAGTAAGCGGAGAACGGCGTTTGGCCTTAAGTCTCTTTCGCCACAGAAGAGCCACACCCATGGGCAGAAGCAATAGCGCCAGATAAGTTACAGAAAGTGAGAGGATGAACCAGAATGAATTCATTTCGAAATATTATTTCCCACAATGATAATCACGAATCCATAAATATGGAATGGACGATATGCTTTAGTTGCGGAAAATGATTCAAGTCAAACACACTAATCGAATTAACTAACTTGAATAGTCAGCCTTGCCGGTAATAAAAGTCCTCACATTCAACCCACTTTCCACATTTCGTGCGAAATCGTCGATTTCGTTTACGGCCTCATAGGAGAGATAGCGCACCTTTCGATCCAAGTGCAGATGTTTGGATGTTGGGCGTTTAAGCTGCTCGATGAGACGATTACGCTTTTCTTGTGGAGCAACAATAAAAAATGGATAGATCGTATTAGGTGCAACCAACGCTAGATCGGCAAAGCGCAATAATCCAAAATAGATTGCAGTGGAGTTTTCAATCTCAAAAGCAGCATCAATTCGAAACTCCTCCTTCCAAACCACGTCGATGTTTTCCACATAGCGCGTTTGGGTATCAAGACCGGCGGCAAAGTTTGTCTCAAACCCTTCGAATTGGTATTGATCGCGAATCTTCTTTTGATCGTTGGCGGGTATCCAAACCTTGCTGCCACATTTAAGCCCAAGACCGATCAGCTTCCATTGCATCTTTACGTGGTCTGATAACTCACCATTGCTGAGAATGATTTCAACATCCGTCTTATCTAACTGAACAGCTCCATCTTCAAACTTCGGAGCTGTCCTTCCAATTAAATCTTCCACGGGCTTCTCGTATACTACGTGGCCTTGTTGAAGTTGAATGAGCACCGCGTATAAATCATCATATTTGCTGTAAAAAGCATCCAGTTTATCAGGACCTACAATACTGAACCCACGTAACTGGTAATTTTCTGCATAACCCAAAAGCCGACAAAACTCTTTGAACGGCAAGTTGATTTCAACCGGGTTGCAATAAAATAAATCAGATCCCATCCCTCTACCGCATTACCTTGGAGGTTCTGCCATAGCTCCTTCAACAAGTCACGATTAACAGTTGTAGCTGCGATCTTACCTAGCAATTTAATAGTATCGCCTTCGACAATGAGTATCTCATCACCTGGCACCATACGTTCGAATTTGTGTGGTTAGCTGGCGAATCCCTTGAGCCCCAGACAGCTATAGATCGCCCACAAACAATAATCCAGTTGCCGACGCAAATTTTGATCTATGTAACGATATATACGATCCGGAGAAACCTTTCTGCGAATTCGTATCCTCGTAATGAACCACTGCCTCATGGTTCGCGGGAGGGATGTAGAGAAGAAATATGTTTTTCATTAATACGAGTTCACTTCACGCTGGCCATCTAACATGCCCAATTGATTTGAATTTGGCTATGCCTAAAGCACCTCGATCATTTCTGGACTTTGAACCAGGTTTCACTAGCGCATCAATAACCGCTTTTCTTGATGCTTCATAAATCATTGTGGCCTACATAATTTTCATCCAGGAGAACAAGGAGCACAGCATCGAACTCTTTTTCATGTCTATCGATCCCATACGCTGACCTTTCTTACTTCCTGTAAGAATGCATCGACCTTTAATTTGCAACTTTCGAGTTTTCCCATTAATGATTTCTGTCGCGTCATATCCAGCTTGCCGTGCAGATGTCAGTTCGAGTCCAAGGAGGCGTGCAGCTTCATATTCAGCCACTTCACCAGTTATGCCAAGTGGTTTGCCAGTTAGATTTCGATATCTTTGAGCTAGCCTTTTAGCTTTAGCCAAAATTTTTATAATGTTATCAGTCGGCATGAGATTGTGATATGAGATGCAATCTAACTATGCTTCGCTAAAATATCCTGAATCTGCGCAGGCTGGAACGCCACATCCCAGCACCAGACACCAAACCCACCCTTGGCATTGACACCCTTCACCCATAAATCCAGCGCCGCACGTTTTGCCTGGTTCTGTTGCGAATCCTGGCCCTTGATCTCCAGTACCAGTGTCTTGCCGTTCGAAAGCTTGATCAGATAGTCCGGAATAAAACGTTTCTTGCTGCCCTTCCACAGGTAATACACCTGGAATCCCAGATGATCGTTCTTGGCGTATGCAGCGACATGCTCGCTCTTTTCCAGCACATCCGCGGTATATTGCTCCCAGCTTCCATCCGCCACGACATGACTGATCTGTGACTTGCGGCGTGGGCATGCAATGCTTGGTCGTGTACCAGGTGCGCATGTACCGCGTTGAACCGATCGGCATGTCCTCGTCGAAGACCGGCTCCAGATGTTCCAGGTTCTGTTCGCTGATGGACTGCAGCAGATGCTGGACGACCATGTCGATATTCAGCGCGAACAGGATACGCTTGCGAGCGGATCCTGGTGAAACAGGGACGGGATGTACAACTCTGTCGGACTCGAAGAACTGCTCGACGAGCCTGATCAACTGCGACACCAGATAATCGCGGTTACCCTTGAACCGCCCGTGGATATCCTCGAAGGCCTTGCGCGCAGCCTGGAAGATCAGTCGCTGCAGGCGAAATTCCTCCGGCAGCTTCTCCAGATCGATCTCGTGCACCTTGCTCATGTCGGTTGCGCCACCGAACGCGGGGCCAGTTCGGCGCTGATCGGCGTCTGCGCCGGGTCGAGCGTCAGCGGCTCCAACCTGGTCCCAGTCCAGCACCAGTTGCGGCTTGACGACGCTGTCCACACGCAGCACATTCGGCCAGCGAATCTCAAAGTGCATTGCGGTCCGGGAGTGACTTCGATCTGCGATGCTCGGCTTCGGCGGTGGCGGCGCCTCGCCGCCTTCACCGACATCCTGAAAGATCGAAAGCGGCACGCCGAAGACGTTGACGTATTCGGGCAGAAACAAGCCGTCCTCGTCCGTGTCGTAGGAAACCCGCCGCAGACCGCGCCCGATCACCTGCTCGCAGAGCAACTGGCTGGTGAAGGCGCGCAGGCCCATGATGTGGGTGACGTTCTTGGCGTCCCAGCCTTCCGAGAGCATGGCCACCGAGATCACGTTCTGCAGATCCTGCCCGGCGCTCGCCGCGCTTGCCGACGTTGTCCACGATCTCGCGCAGCAGCTCTTCCTTCTTCAGTGCCAGCAATTGCGGTCTTGCGCGTTTCGGGAAGTCTGCCGCATCAACGATCTTCCGCAAGGCGCTGCCTCATAGTCCTTGTCGGCGGTCGCGGTCTCGCCGATCTCGGCCTTTTCCAGCACCTTCGAATCGACCCGCAAGCGTGCGGTCTCGGCGTCGTGCAACTCCGGCCAGTGCGCATCGCCCTTGCTGAAGTAGTGCTCGATGCGGGCCGCCGTCTCGGTGCGGTTGCAGACCGTCAGCATCACCGGCGGCGAAGTGATGCCCGGCCTCCTGCCAATCTTCCCGTGCTTCCCGCCAGTCCGCGCCCAGCAGCGTGTAGGCGTCCTGCACCAGTTTCGGCAAGGGCTTCGTGCGGCTCCGCCTTGCGGTTGAGGTCCTCGGAAACATCCGATGGTCGCGATAGAGGTGATAGAGCTTCGAGCGGTAGCGTCTTGGCGTCCGGAAGTGCATCGTCGCGCACCACCACCCGCGGCGTCTTCACCAGCCCCGCCTCGATGGCGTCGTTCAGCCCGAAGTCGGAGACGATCCAGCCGAACAGTCGCCGTCGTCGGTGCTCGCCTTGCCGGTCGGCGCAAAGGGCGTCGCGGAGAGATCGAAGCAGCGCTGGATGCGGCGGGTCTTGTGGATGCGGTCCAGCCCCTCGATCCAGCGCGTCGCCTCATCCAGGTCGATGCCCAGCTCGGCCGCCTCCTTCTTGCTGATCTTGACCTCGGCGCGGCATGCGGTAGGCGTGGTGCGCCTCGTCGTTGATGACGACGATATCCTTGTGACCGGCCAGCTTGCCCAGCACCCGCCGGGTAAAGGCCTCATCGCTCTCCGTGCCCTTCTTGACCACCGAGCGGTCCGGTTCCTTCAGCGGCATCAGCGTGTGCCAGTTCTCGATCAGCACCTCGGCCTGGTTGAGCTTCTGGCGCAGCGCCTCGGAGGGGCACAGATCGAACTCGTCGTAGTAGTTGTCCGGCTCGCCGGGCAGCAGCACCTGCAGCCGTTCCTTCACGGTCAGACCCGGGCGCCACGATGAAGACGGCGCGGCGAGAAATCCTTGTTGCGCTTCGGATAGGTCAGCGCGTTCAGCACCTGCCAGGTGATGATCATCGCCATCACCGTGGTCTTGCCCGCGCCGGTGGCCATCTTGTTGCACAGCCGCTCCCACGGCCCGCCGTCGCCGGGGATCGTCGATGCCCTGCTTGTACTCCGCGGCGCCCTCGACCCACCAGATCAGCGTCTCGATCGCCTCGAGCTGGCAGAAATAGAACGGATATTGGCGCGCCGCGCGGTCGTGCCAGTGCTCCAGCAGCTCGCGGGTGACGCTGGTCACGCCGGGCTAGCCGGCCTCGCGCCATGCATCGACCCGCTCGCGGATCGTGTTCACCAGGTCGAGCACGCTCGGTCCGCCGGGTGTTGTTGCGCGTGTCGAAGATCTCGTAGCCGGCCGGGCGGCGCTCGGGCATGATCTCCAGCGTTGCCGCCCTCGCGCCTCGGCGCCAGTGCTGCGCCGGGCGGACGAAGGGCGAGTTGATGATCAGGCTGGACATGTCGGCGCACCTCAATCCAGCGCCATGATCTTCAGCGACTCGATGCCCCGGTCGTCGACGATCTTCACCGCGACCTGGCGGTTCTCGCCCGCCTCGAAGGGCAGCGACACGGTGCCGTGGAACTGCTCCAGCAGGTCTTCGTCCAGTTCCGCGCGGATGGTCTTCTTCAGCCGGTTCCAGCCGTCCTTGGCGCCGGCCATGGGGAAGAACACCTGGTGCGGCAACAGCGAGCGCTCGTCGTAGTCGGTGTCGAGCGACCACATGGCGATCTTGCTCTTGCCGCCGGAGACCAGTTCGCCCGCCTTGGTGTCGAAATAGTCGAAGCCGTTGACCTCGACCTCCCACTTCCCGTCCTTGCGCTTGCGCACCTCCACATCCGGCTGGCCCATCAGCCAGAAGCTCTGGTTGCTGGAGCGCGCCCTTCTTCAGGTCCTCGGTCAGCAGGTCGGTGTTCATCTGGGCCTTGAGCAGCGGTGACGCCCGGCCATTGAGTCTCGTCGATGTCCTTGGCCGCCTCCGGGTCGAAGGTGAAGGCGCAGAAGACGATGAACTTCGGCGCCGGGCGCAGCTTCTCGGCCTCGGTCAGCGCCAGCTGCCACCTGGCGCTGCTCCAGCGCCGCGTGCTCGGGGCCGAAGCTGACCACCACCCGCTCGCCGCTGTCGCCAGGTGCCGCTGGCATGGAGATTGCGAGCGCCCGGCAGCGTCTCCAGTTCGGCGAACTCTCAGACATCTGCGCCGCCCTTGCCGCGGATGCCGGTCTTCAGCAGTTCGTCGCGCCATGGTGCTGGCGCGAGATCTCGCCCGAGCGGGCGATGGCTGGCATCGGCCTCTCTGGCGGGTGCGGCTTCGTCGAGCGCCAGCACGGTCGGGACGGCACCGCCTCGACCGTGAACGGGCCGGTGATGCGCAGCTTGTTCTTGTCGACCTCGGGCTGGTCGTAGAGGGTTTCCTGCTCGGCATGGGCGGCGATGGAGTGCATCCATCTGCGCCTGCATCGCCTGGCGGGCGGCATGGAAGGCGTCGAAGGCGGTGCGCGCAGCTTCCGGCCAGTCCTCGGGCAAGTCGAAGGGCACTTCCCATTCCTGGCAGGGTCTCGCCCTTGGCGAAGTAGCGCTTCGCCGTTGCGCATCCACTGGCCTTGCGGCTGCGGCGATAGGCGCAGCGCGGCGTTCAGCTCGGTCAGCGCTTGTCCGATCGCCGGATGCATGCGCTCTCATAGATGTCGTCGATCTCCGGGTTGTTGGCGATCGACTTCAGCGTGACGTGCGGCACGGTCTTGTAGATGAAGCCGCCCTTCAGCCCCTCATGCGGATAGCGCAGATCGTAATAGTCGAAGCTGGCGGTCATCAGCCGCTGCTTGGCCAGCGTCACCGCCACGCGAGAGGTGTCGCAGGTGATCCAGCGCCGCCCCCATTTCTCGGCGACGAAGGCGGTGGTGCCCGAGCCGCAGGTCGGGATCGAGCACCAGGTCGCCGGGGTCGGTGGTCATCAGCAGGCAGCGTTCGATGACCTTCGCCGCTTGTTTGAACGACATAGATCTTTTCCTCTGTAAAGCTACCAGTACCTGTATCATCCCAAATGTTGTCAATGGCTGACACTGGAAAGTCATCAAGAAATCTGATATACTCAGCGAGTTCGTCGCAAGCTGATGCGCGATGCGCTTTTCTAAGCTGCCAAGCCGATTGTCACTAGTCTTCCAGCCTTTGCCGAGAGATCCCACCCGTGAAATTCAAACTGTGGATTTCACCTGGAGTCCATGTTGCCCGGTTGTCATAGACAGTACTCTTGGCACACAGAACGTCTGTGACCAGTAGGCTCCGCTGGCTTTGAGTCGCTCATCGTCTCCAGTCGGCAGTTCGTGCGTACCGGATTCGCCTGAAGCTGTCATCTTCAGCTTCTTTATCGCGAAACAGTTGACTGATACTTTAGCTTCTTCTCTATCCTTTGCATACCACAACAATGTAATCGCAAACTAGTCTCAAGCATGACTTGCCGTTAGACGCAGCGGTCTTGTTGTAAAGGAAATCAGCGAAACGAAATTTTCGGCTCCGAAAATCTCATCCATAATTTCTCGAACATGATGCACGTTTTCATCCGAAATCTGCACAAACACGCTCCCGCTCTCGTCAGCAACTCCCGCGCCAGCAGCAGCCGGTCGCGCAGATAGGTCAGGTAGGAGTGGATGCCCAGCTCCCAGGTGTCGCGGAAGGCCTTGATCATCTCCGGCTCCTGGGTCAGGTCTTCGTCCTTGCGGTCCTTCACGTCGCGCTTGTTGACGAAGGGCTGGAAGTTGGAGCCGTACTTGATGCCGTAGGGCGGGTCGATGTAGATCATCTGCACCTGGCCGGCCATGCTCTCCTTCTGCATCAGCGAGTTCATCACCAGCAGGCTGATCGCCCGCGATCAGCCGGTTCGCCCAGCCCTTTTCATGCGTGTAGAAGTCGAGCGCCTGGCGCAGCGGCAGGTCCTCGAAGGCGCGGCGAACAGCTCCGGGCTGCTCCGCCTCGGCACAGCCCTTGCCTCTCTCCATGCGCTTGCTGCACGGCCGACAGGATGCTCGCCGGGTCGATGCGCTCGTGGACATGCAGGGAGACGGTGTCGATCTCGAAGCTGGTGCGCTCGGCCTTGCCGGTCCAGTTGAGATAAGGCGCCTGCAGCCGCTTCAGCTCGTCCAGCGCGTCGCGCATGGTCTCGGCATCGCCACTGGCCAGTGCATCGTCGATCAGTTTCTCGATCTGCGCGCGACCGAGTCGAATTGCAGCGCCGGGTCGATATGCGGGATCGTAGGCCCAGCGGGTCTTGCGGCCATCCGGGTCGTTCTCCGGCTGCACCATCCCGACCTCGGGATTGTTCTTGCGCTTGTCCGAATGACGATAACTGAGAAGATGTGCATCATCCCCTGATGCGTTCTTTTTTGTTGTCTCTTGCCTGCCATACCGCTCCCCTGCAGAAGATAGCTTCTGCGCATTATAACCACAAGACCAATGCGGCCTCGTTCAATCAGCGTCTAAACCTGCACAATCCCGAACGGTGGCGCACAGCTTTGTTGAATAACTCCGTAGACTCCCACAGCGACTGGGCTAAGTTTTGCGTTTTGCATCACACCACGTCACCATGCAGCGCAAAGCATAGGCAAGACCCTACCCTTGTACCTTAGAGACTTAGCACCCCAATTTACGCCCCCACTACCCCCCGTTGCATCTTCCCCCCACCTCGTTTAAAGTTCCCCCCACTCGCGCAACCGCCGCAACAAAACCGCGCCTCAACGTAAGGCGCAGACACGGCGGCTAATCAGAACCGGAGGCTGGCGCAGATGTAGTCCCCTCTCCCTTGCAGGGAGAGGGCTAGGGTGAGGGTAGAAGCTTGGAATCAAGCCACCCTCTGCCCGAACGACTAATCAGCAAGTTTGTTATTTAGGGGAATAACATGCGCCAGCCTCTTTGCCTTTCTTTACTCGGCTCCTGCACATTGGAGACTATATCAATAGTTTCAGATGCGTTAATGCAAGACCTGACCTCGCACAGTTCCGTAAAATTTATATGCAAGTAAACTAGAAATATAATGAGAAAACTGGACTTAATAATAAGGACTATAAAATAAATGGACGATTGCCGATTTTGCGATAATGTGCTCACACCGAAGCATCGTCAAATCGAAGATACCATCCTCTTTGCCAATGAGCACTTCGTCTGTGTACCAGCGCTAGGCGCATTGGTAGCAGGATACGTTCTTATAATTAGTAGAAGGCACGTAACTTCGAAGACTAACTTCGGCGAGCGTGAACTTTCATCTCTTAAAGAGTTGCTTGATTTGTTAACTAACCACAAGGTGTTCAACAACGGATACTTTATTTTTGATCATGTAGTCAGCGATTGCGGAACTGGTTCATCTGCATGTATCTCGCACTTTCACCTTCATGTGGTTCCCTCTGCTGGAATTGCTATCTCACAAATTCTACAAGCCATTCCACTCTCAGTTAAAGTTACACGTATTAATAATTTATTAGAAACACAGTTCAATCCAGAATTGATGGATACTGTACTGTTGTCGGATAGCACTAACTGAACCAAGCAACAGGGCATAACAAA